>CAXXFA010000002.1:0-2999341 GCA_963663505.2 Chloroflexota bacterium | reverse complement strand
GAGCAAAGCTGGTAGCGGGGTTACTTCTAGCACTTGCCCAAGACGGCACGCTTAGAATCAGCAGTACTCCACGTGACCCTGCCCCCAACTTACCCTCACTCATAAGTAGAATCTTTTCAGGTTATGGCCCCAATTGGGGCGGGCTGTAAACTCGTTGGGTGTGAGCCCATCCAGGCTCGTGTGCGGGCGTGTTGTGTTGTAGTCGTACCTCCATTCCGCGATGATCCGCCGCGCTTCGGCCAGGCCGGCGAAGAGATGTTCGTTGAGGCACTCGTCGCGCAGGCGGCCGTTGAAGCTCTCGACAAAGCCGTTTTGCATGGGCTTGCCCGGTGCGATGTAGTGCCAGCCAACGCCTCGTTCCTGCTGCCAGCGCAGGATAGCGTTTGAGGTGAGCTCGGTGCCGTTGTCGCTGACCAGCATGCGGGGGCGGCCCCGCAGCTCGACGATGCGGTCCAGCTCCCGAGCCACGCGGACGCCAGACAGCGATGTGTCGACGACGCGGGCGAGGCACTCGCGGCTGAAGTCGTCCACCACCGCCAGGATGCGGAACCGCCTGCCGTCGGCCAATGCATCCGCTAAGAAATCGAGCGACCAGCGCTGGTTGCGGTTCCAGGGGAGCAGCAGCGGGGCACGCGTGCCGAGCGCCCGCTTGCGCCCGCCTCGCTTGCGCACCGTGAGCCGTTCCTCGCGATAGATGCGATAGAGCTTTTTATGATTGAGCCGGATGCCTTCCCTGGCCAGCAGGATGTGCAGACGGCGGTAGCCGAACCGTCGGCGCTGCTCGGCCAATTCCCGCAACCGCTTGCGGATGCCGGCGTCGTCCGGCCGCCTCGATTCATAGCGGTAAGTCTTCGGATCCATCCCGACAAGAGCGCAGGCACGGCGCTGCGAGTGACTAGTCTCCGTCATCGCCCAGGCCGCGGCCTTCCTCCGCAATCTGGGCGTTAGAAGTTTTTTGCAAGTAGCTCGCGCAGCGTCGCCACATCCAGCATCGATTCCGCCAGCAGCTTCTTCAGGCGCCGGTTCTCATCCTCCAGCCCCTTCAGCTTCCTGGCGTCTGATACCTCCATGCCGCCCTACTTGGACCGCCACTTGTAAAACGTCGCGCCGCTGACCCCGTACTTGCCGCAGAGCTCTGCGGCTGGCAACCCCGCCTGGTGCTCTTTGAGGATGCCGATGATCTGTTCCTCGCGATACCTGCTCCGTCTCATGTCCGTCTCCTCCCATTGAACGGACTCTACTCAAAATCGAGGGCTTTTTCGGGGGCAAGGTCACCCGCAACGTGCTGGCCAAGGTTCCCAAGGCCGCCCAGGCCGAGGTCAAGGCGGCCTTCTGGGCGATCTTTGACGGGGTCGAGGCGCCACCTGGGGAGGCCGCCGTGGCGGCGGTCCGCGACCGGGCCCGGGCCTTCGGCCAGCGCTACCAGCGCCTCTATCCGGCGGCGGTGGCCTGTCTTCTCGACGACCTGCCCAGCCTCACCACCCACCTGCGCTTCCCCGCCGAGCACTGGCGCCGCATCCGCCACACCAACCTGTTGGAGCGAACCTTCGGGGAGTCCCGCCGGCGGGTCAAGGTGATCGGCCGGCTGCCGAGCGAGGCAACCTGCGTCTCCTTGGTCTGGGCCGTGCTCGCCCGCACGAGCGCCGGCTGGCGTGGCCTGCGCCAAACCCCGCCGGGCATCCGCCTGCGGCACGATCTGCGCCGCCAGCTCTTCGAAAGCCTGGCGGTCGAAGCAAGGGAGGTGGAGTCCGCGGCCTAAGCTATGTACTTCGGAGCCCGCGTCCGCCACCTTTTACACCATCAGCGGGACGCCACCCCAATTACAGGGTAAACGCCGAGTTTCACTAGCGATGTTCATCTCTAGTTCACCGATGGTTGCAACCGATTTGCAACCATTCGTCTCAGAAACTGAATGATCCGGGCAGAGTCAAGTCGGGATCTTGTCGGCTTCTGATCGCTGGGGACGTCGGATTGTTTATCGGCTGCAACCCGCCATGCGTAAATGACGTAGCCATTACTTCGGTTGGATAACTGTGTTCGACCCCTCCCGAAATTTTGCATCCCATTTGCGCCTACTTCGGTCGTAAGCGCCTGTTTACCTCGTTTGCTGCGGCCTGCCGGGAATCTCGCAGCGTGGAGGTGGCGGCGTCGGCGGGCGTTCTCGCCCCGAGTGCCTCGAGCGATGCGAAGATTCCAAAATCGTCTCGGCCTGAGACTTCCCGTGGGATTTCACTTGAGCGCGAGAACGACCTTGCCGAACGGCAACTCCCCCTCCAGCCAGAACACCGAGTACGGCGGCCAAGAGTACAAGAAAGAATGCCCCATGGGTGATTGGCGTGGCTTCGACAACAAGTAGACGCGCGACGGCAATTGAAGCCGTTGCCGTAATAGCTATGGTAGTGAGCGTCACTAACGCTAACAGCAGCCCGAGCAGCAGGGGATGATAAGCGCCGGACTTAGTGGCGGCCTCCGAAACCCTAGCCATGACGAGTTCTGCCCAGGCGAGCGGCTTGGAGTGTAAAGGCGCTCGGAACTGCTCGAAGATTAAATCTTGGCCAGACGCTCGAAGTTCATCGGATTCGAGTAGTTCTCCGCGAGGGTAGTAGTCTGATCTGCTGTAGAGGTAGTAAACGTGGTCAAGGGGAGTGCTCAAAACGGACACTAGCCGGAGATTGAGACTCTCGCCTCGACTCGAAAGGTTTGGCGAAAACCGAAGCTGAACTGGCCATCCTTGCGTGATCGGTCGAACCGCACAGCCGCCGATGCCAATACCCTCCCGCCGTTGGTCCGTCGGGCAATTTGGAAAATTACGTCAACATACCCCCCCGGTTGTACGGACGTGTCAACCCAAAGATCAATTCTGTTTAGACGCGATGCTTCAGCAACGAATGTCTGCACCTTCAGGCCGCTTAGGGACTCGGTAGGGAATCGAGTGAGCTCTCGAGATACTAGCTGGACGGGAATGTAGACGGGCCTCAAGACCAAATAGACGATCCACCCAACGGATACGACGGCGATCATGAGCTCGATGGCTACACGGAATGTTCGGCTCCGGACCTCTTTGGACGCCAACGAGTTATCCGGTGTAGGCAACGACGTCAGGAATCAGAACGTACAGGAAATACGTGAAGTTGGCAGCCATAAGGAGCGGGATAGCGGCGACAGCTAGGGCTCGAGATGGCCGACCGGGCGAAGGAATCCCCCCAAGCCGAGCGTGAGAAGCAAAACAAACGGTACGAATGCTGGAAATGCGTAACGTCCATGCATTGCAGCGCCGTCGAGGTTATAGCTACTCGAAAAGTTCATTGCCCAGAGGCTGATAAACATTCCCCCAAATACCAAAAAGGGAGTGGTCCTAACAGTGAATAGCACACCAGATCGAGCGGCTCTAAGCACTCGAAAGATCAGTCCAGCTACGGAAATGACGATCGTGACAAGAAGCGCAATGTACGCTGGCCCGGGAAGTTTCATAGTGAATCTCCCGTATCCAGCCCAGAAGGTAGCAAAAGTCTCCGCGAACCAACCCGACTGCCCCGCGTATTCGAAGGCACTCAATCCGCTGTCGATTGGGGCCTTTACTGCGGTTCCAGCCGCGTCAACGGCAAGCTTAGTGGTATCGAGTCCCATTGCGTCCCCATAGAGCACCCACATTCGCACGTACCACCAGAGACTCACTGCCAGCGCAAGGAACACCAGGGTCGCGGTGACCTTTAAGAGTCTTGGCGGGGTTCGCCAAGACCTGCAATCGCAAATACGCCGACCGCCGGAAAGACAACGAAACCGTTGAACTTGTGCAATGCGACTATGCCGAGGGCGATACCCAGCATTCCTACATCACGCCCTCGAAATCCGCCCTGCCATGCCCGGAGAGCAAGGTACGCCGCAACGGTGCTTGCGGCAATCGTGGGCGAGTCGTTGGTGACATACGAGAACACAAGAGTGAACATCGGGACGACAGCCATTACTGCTAAGGCGAATATACGAGCTATTTGTTCTAAGCCGAGCAATCGCCGCAGAGTCAGATACGCAAACATAAGCGTCACAGGAAGGAGAGCAACGTTGAATAGTCTTGCCACATGCGTGTTGAAATCGAAATCATGGGAATCGATCAAGCCCAGCACCAATGCGACTGGTGCAATGGAAAGGTTCGGCACAAATTCGTGGGCAAGGATCATTCTGCTCGGCGATCCCGCAAATTGATCGGGGTTAAGACCGCGAAATAATGGAATGCCACCGACCTCCGCCGCTCGCAGTATGAGAGAAATATGTACCTGCTCATCTGGACCACCCGTGCCGGGCGGTCGCACGAGTGACCAAAGGAGAGCATTAGTTGTGGCGGTTATCACAATCAGCGCCACTAGAATGAATTCTGTGCGGCGGGACATGAACGGATATTGGATTGGGTTGCCTCGCTGGTTGATTTCGTGAGAATTAACCGCTGGGTTCATGACCGCGAACTATCTATCCAGGAAGCAAAAAACTGCGTAGCAGCGCCAGTGATCACGCTTTCGAACGTTCCCGAATCCTGATGAGTACATTCTGGAGTTCTCGCTCCCCATCCTCCCACGATCTGGACGGCCGCCACCAGCGACTGTCACGGCATATGCGACCGCAAAGACAATGAATCCGATTCCGCACTAGGGCAGATGCACTGGACAAGCGTTCGCCGAGACGCCAAAGAAACGCAAGCCGGGTCCGTTTGGCTGCTGGCTCGACTTTTCTTGGGGCAAAATCATCAGAGTTGTTACCTCGGCTGACGCCGATTACGCTCTCGTCGTACGGAACCCAACCGCCAAACAACCATTGTTGGCTGTCAGCGCCATTCCAGTTAGCTTGCTTAGCTGGCCCAGCTCCGGTTGACCTGCCCCCAAGGCTTGTACCACCAATTATGTTAGTCCGGCGAGCATCGGGACAGGCTCAGCAGGCAGGATAGCCGCCGGCGCCGGCGGCCTGTAGCCCAGCGAGCTGTGCGGCCGGATGCGGTTGTAGGTCTGCTTGTACTCTCGCAGTCAGCACCTGTGCCTCCCGCAGCGATGTAGAAGATCTCCCGGTCCAAGAGCTCGTCACGCAGCTTGCCGTTGAAGCTCTCCACATAGCCGTTCTCCCACGGTGAGCCGGGCTCGATGTAGAGGGTCTTGGCTCCCACTCGGCCAAGCCAGGCTCTGACCGCCTTTGGCCGTAAACTCCGGACCGTTGTCAGAGCGGATGTGTTCGGGAACTCCGCTTCTCAGCATCAACTCCGGCCAGCGTCTCGATCACGTCCACGGACCTGATGCTCCGCTCCGCCCTGATCGCCAGGCACTCCCGCGTGTACTCGTCGATGACGGTCAGCAGCCGTACCGACCTGCCGTCATGCGTCCTCGTGAAAACGAAGTCGTAGGCCCAAACGTGGTTGGGGCGCTGCGGTCGCAGACGCACACACGACCCGTCGTTGAGCCACAGCCTTGACCGTTTCGGCTGTTTTTGGGGCGCCTTCAGCCCCTCCTGCCTCCAGATCCGCTCCACTCGCTTGTGGTTGACCGCCCAGCCGCGTCGCCTCGGCAGTGCTCCGATCCTCCGATAGCCGTACCTGCCGTACTGGCTCGCCAGCTCCACGATCGCCGCGATCAACTCCTCTTCATATGCCGCGGCCACAGGCTCGTAGCGCTGTGTCGACCGTGGTTGTCCCAGCGCCCTGCAGGCACGCCGCTCAGAGACTCCCAACACCTCCCTGATCCGCTCTACGCACTGCCGGCGACGGCAGGCGCTCAGATGTTTCCCTGCGCCGCCTCCTTCAGTATCTGGTTGTCCAAAGTCAGGTCCGCCACCGCTCGCCGCAAACGGCCGTTCTCCGTCTCCAACTGCTTGAGCCGTCGCGCCTGGTCGATCCGCAGCCCCCCGTACTCCGCCCGCCAGCGGTAGAAGGTCTGCTCCGTCACCCCTATCTTCCGACTGGCTTGAGCCACCGTGCCGCCTTCAGCCATAGCCACCTCGGCCTGCCGGAGCTTCTTGATCACCTGCTCCGGCGTATGCCTTCGCCTTGCCATCCGTACTCCCCTTCCTTTGGCCCAGTTTCTAACATTCACCCTGGACCAGTTTTTGGGGGGCAGGTCACGCGCGGGGCGGCTTATATGGCCTTGCTATTCGCCGATTCTTGGGTTCCTGGCGGTCCTTCTCACAACCAACCTTGTCGCGTATGTGATACCAGGCGCCGCCGCCGCATGGGTCGGTTTGTTGGTCCCAACCGCGATATCGACGGTCATCGCCTGGCGCAGCGGCGCGCTCGCGCGAATCTCGCGAGGGTCTGTTATCTCGTTGCTTGCGCTCGCCACCGCCTCGTCGGGAGTGTTTCTGTTTGCGCTCGCTAACAGGACGCACGTGTGGTTCACCGATGAGACATGGCATTTCCCACTAGCCTTGCGCTTGGCGAGAGGAGTGTTTCCGCCGGCAACTCCTTACGGCCCTGATGCAGGCATCGGCTATCACTACGGCTATGACTTGGTGGCAGCCACGATCATAAGCACCACCGGCGCCCCACCGTGGGCCGCGTTTTATGTCCTCATGTCGTTTCTGGTCGTGACGCTGATACTTGCGGCCGCCGGATTCGCCTACCACATCGGCGCGCCGCTGCCGCTGGCCGCGGGGATAGGGGCCACGGTTGGGATGTTTTCTGGACGATTCAACGTTGGCCTCCCGCCATACTTCGAGCCGTCAGCGCCGGCCAGCAACTTTGCTACGTTTCTGGCAGGCTTGGCCCCCGCGCAAACCGCACATCCGGCTGCGCGTCTGGCATTTGAGTGGCTGGAGGCCCCGCAGCGGATGCTCGCCTTAGCCGCGGTGATCCTCGTCGCCGCCGCGTTCGAATCAGGCGTGACGCACAGGCGAGCAGCGGCAGCTATGGCGGCCGGGGGTGGCGTGTTAGCCCTCGCCGAATCCTCAGTACTGATCTTCGCCGCAGCGGCGCTGGCGCTGGTGGGCGTCGTTCGTTTCGTTAAACTGCACCGGAGGGATCGGCTCGTCCTAGCCGCTGCGCTGGCCACAAGCGCCCTGCTCATCGTGTTCGCCGGCGGCTCCATATCCGACGAGCTCTTCGGACGTGGCGGTAGCACCGGGATGGTGCGCATCTATCTCGACCTGCGCAGAGCGGATTTGCTTCTGTTCGCCCTGACCGGGCCGGCGCTGGTCCGAGTCGGAATCATCCCGCTCATCGCGGTCGGCGCGATCGTTGCGTTCAGGCGACGGAGCTGGGGCCTGGGATACCTGTCGGCGGCCGGTGCTTTAGGATTTGTAGCAGTCGAGCTCGTCCACTCGTCTCTACCGAGGAATGACGGGCGCATCATCCAGCTTGCCATGGCCGTCGCGATTCTTGCCGCGCTGTCGGGCGTCGGCTGGCTGGTCGGGAGACTGCACGGATGGCGTAGATTTGCCGCGGCGCTAGGACTTGCTCTTTTCGTGATCTTGCCAACCGTCTTACCCCGCACGATCTCTGGCGCACGGCTCGCTTCCAGTGGTATCGAGATCGGATATCCAAACACTCTTTCACTCCATCGCGGTCTCAATCGGTCGCAACTAGGCCCGGAACTTGCAAAGAACTGGGATTTCTACGGATGGCTTGCGCGATCGTTGCCGAACGATGCCCGCCTGCTCACCCCATTCCCGTCGGTCAGTGCATCCGTCGCCGGCATAGCTTCACCGACCTCCGGCCGCGATCTTCAGGCCCTCTCGCCAATCGTCATGCCTGTTCACGAAGACACGCTTCGGTTCCTGAGCGCCAACGACTTGGCGGATATGAGTATCACTCATCTGCACGTTACCGATGCTCTTGAGGACGCCCTCACGCCCTCCGCTCGGCGCCTGCTGGACGATCCGGCTCATTTCAAGTTGCTGACCGACATGCGTTCGGTTTCCGGAATGCGGCATCGCGTATTCGAAGTGCTGCCGGGCGCCGGCACGACTCAGATCGAGCCGGCGAGCTTTCGCTTCTTGCGCGAGATCGTTCCTCCCAATGCACCCATATCCCTGGTCAGAGCGCTGTCCCTCTATCAACGCCGGATGATCCTATTAACCTTAGTGGACCACGACTACGTGCGGGCGCCTGGGACACCGGCGTCGACTTTTGTGGACAGAGCAACCCGGCTTACTTCCTTCGAGACGATTTCAGTCATTCCGGAAAGGGGAGTGGTCGTCCTGCCTGACTTCGTGGAACCGGTCATCGCGCTTTCGCTGCCGCTCGGCGAAGCCATCTGGGCTGGCTACGGGATGCGGGCCTACGACCTGTCGTCGGCATGGTCGACCGTATGGCGTATCGGTCCGGACCCGGCCGGACTGCCCGCGCATCTAAGTAAACTCTGCGAGTCGGCAACGCAACCACAATTCGAACTAAAGGTTCTCGGTGAGTCCGGGACAACGATGACCATCGGCCGCACGAAAGTAAAACTGACCGGCGTCCCGCAGAGTGTTCAGTTGTCGATTCCGGACTGCGGCGAGTTTGCGCTGGCCGCGGACGCCGACGTTCCCCCATTCGTCCAGATCCGGCCATATCGCCACGCCGCCGGCCACGTTGAGCGCGAATCGCATACCGCAGGACTCGGCTTCGACGGCGGCACGGATGGCGATCGAGCCGTAGTCAATCTCTGGTACCGGAACCCGCACGGGCTTAAATTCGTGACTGGCACGGAACTTCGCTTGTACAAGGCCGACGCAGATGCAGCCGGGTTAGTCCCAGTACAGCCCGACCCGAGCCGCTCGCTCCGGTGGTGGAGCGATCCGATCTTCCTGACGCCTGATACGCAGATGACTCGTATCGAGTTCGACGCCCGCCGGCTTGAAATCAATGGCGAGGCGGGCGCCGGTGAGAGAAAGGAGCTAGTCTCCGACGGAACGTACTTACTGACGCTCAACGTGGCAGGCGCAGACCCGGCAACGGGCTACTCTGAAATCCAGCACCTGATACCGCTGTTGCGCTTCACCATCAATGACGACGGCGTATCGTACAGCGTTTTCTCGGGAATCGTCACCATCAAGCATCGCAAACCGGGCACGATCGCGACGTGGCTATCGCGTCGAGTCTGGCTTGGATGGGAACTTGACCGAACGCCGCGGTAGCGGCCGCGAGGACTTGAGCGCTTTACTCCGTCAAAACGATTAGGTGCGTGAGAAACTCACCGTCCTGTCCCTGATTATCAGCCTTCACCGATCGGCGTAGTCGTGGCAACCGGTAGCAAGACTGCTCGGCCGCAGCGGCGAAGAGCGGATGGTTACTCGACTAAACAGGCTGAAACCTCTACACGCGCAGCCCGCCGGTATCGAGCAACGCCGTCCTACGCCACGGGCAGCGACGCTCCAAGTTTGACGGTGGGGAGATCGGGACGTTGCTCGGCAGACTGCACCGCTTCGAATCTCTTGCCGCGCCTATATACTCCCATCCGTGGTCGGACATCCCGCAGGTAGCCCAGACCCGAAACGCTGCCATAGATAGGTCCTTATTTACGTCCGAAAGGACGCATGAGGTTGACCTGCCACCCAAAAACTGGCCCAGGGTGAATGTTAGAAACTGGGCCAAAGGAAGGGGGTACGGATGGCAAGGCGAAGGCATACGCCGGAGCAGACCACCTTTCTACAACGCTTCCGCCGGCACGAAGCTCGCAAACTGCGCGTATATTCCGTTCGGGTACACTCGGCCCGTTGTCAGATCGCCGAGCAGCGTCGGCTCTATCGGCGGCCCGGCCTCGGGCGCGGTTCTTTGAGATCGGAGATTGCCGGATCCGCCTATTGCGGTCGGGTGGTGACGGATCCGATCAATGGCTTGACGGGGCGAGGCGTAACCATTAAGTCAGGTCGACGCGGCGCGGTGTGGGCGTTCGAACAATGACGGGACCGCAAGTGAGGCGGCTGGCGTACCAGGCCGGCCGGTTACTGCTTCTGGGGGCGGTCGTGTTCTGGTGGGGTGGAGTCGTTCTTCCGCGACTGATCAGCTTTTCGTTCCCCGAGCTGCTTCCGTCTAGCGCCATTCCGTGGCATCTGAACCCCGACAAGGAGGGAAGCGCCGCCAACGCCGTCTCCGCGGCAGCCTTATCGACTGCCGCGCTTCTTGCGTTTGGCGCCGCTGTAGTCAGCGCTCGCCGGTCGGCCGGCCGGGTAACCGTTGGCGGCTGGGCCGCGCTTGCGGCCACGGCAGCCTATCTGGCTTGGGAGGAGGTCTCCGAATTCCACGTAGCGCGCACGCTTGCTCTCGGGGGTGAAGTGCTCGGCATGAAAAACAGCCAATATCTCTGGCCGGTCTTGATGAGCCCGCTCATCGTAGCGTTTTTCGTTGCTATGTGGCTTTTTGTCCGCAGGGGGCTCCCAGCCAGAGCGGTTCGCGAACCGCTGATTCTCGGCCTCGCCGCTTGGGGGCTCGCAGTCGGATTTGAGGCTAGTTTCCTGTCGCTCTTCCGAGGTCGCGCCGAGGAATTGGAGCCTTTGCTGGAAGAGACCCTCGAGTTCGGCGGGACGCTGCTAATTGCAGCTAGCGCGGTCGGCGCTGTGCGTGGCGCTGTTGAACGGGGTCTGTCGGGCCGCTGCGCGCTGGCGCTAATCTCCGGGTCAGCCGCAGCCGTACTGGTGTTTGGGGGACTTGCGCTCGCGTTCGCATTCCGTGCGCCGCTGGTCGATACGCGTATTGAAACCCGCGTCGGCACCTTCGCCGTAAGCCTCCATGATGGATTTTCCCTCGCGCAGGAGATAGGGGCGCTCGCTGCCCCGCTCGCGCGTCTCGATCTTCGTATTGGGAACCGCGATCCTCACGGTCGATCGGGGATCTTGATATGGCGAATTAGCGAACCGGGCGAGGGAGGCTCCGGTCACGTATTGCGCGAGGGTCGAATGGTGGCGCCCGCCAAAGATCATCCGAGTTGGGAGAGTATTGACTTCCCGCCACTCGCTCAAGCCGACGGTCGCCCCGTGACTGTGCAACTGGTGGCTGAAGTGGAGCGGGGCGCTCACATACGGATCGGCGCAACCAAGACGAACATGTACAAAGACGGGCGGCTTTGGATCGGCGGCGCGTTGGCGTGGCCGGACCAGAACCTGGAATTCGTCGCCTACGGCGCGACCGAGCCAACGCGGAGCAAACTTGGGGCGATGTGGAACGTTCTGACTTCCGATTGGCGGTGGCCGGCGCTCGCGGCGACGCTGACGAGTGCGCTGATGCTCACCGCGTTGATCCCGGCTGTGCTGCTAGCCGCCGTGTTGTGGCGAGCCGAGTCCCGGGCAGCGCACTGAACAAGCATCATGCTATGCGGGGATATACCTTTCAATTGAGTACTGGGAAGCAGGCGCTTTGACGTTCAGCCGCAGCCTGCGCGGCCCGGCGATCTTCTTCGGAGGTTTGGCGCTGGCGCTCGCCGCATGGGGCAGAGTTATTGCCACACCGGGTGAGATGATCCAGGCTGATCTCACCTATGCGATTCACTCGGATCTGCTGCCTCGGATGTTGTACCCGGCTTGGGATCAAAACCGCCACAGCGTCCTGATCTCGGTGGGCGAATTCGGCACGCACGCGCCATTTTTTGTCGCTGGATTGCTTGGCGGGCTGTCCAGCGCCGCGATTATGAAGTCGCTGGTCGTCGGATGGGTGGTGTTGGGTTACGCGATGGCCTGGCATGGATTCTGTCTGTTTCTTGGATACTCGCGCGACGCCCGACGTGCAACCGCGCCGGAGTCACTCGGACTGGCGTTCGGCTCGGTGTTTTGGGTTCTGAACCCATGGTTTCTTAGTCGCTTGGAGACATTTGGAATCGGGCTCTCCGCGCTGGGTCTGCCGCTTGCGGTTGGCCTCATGTGGCATTCGATTCGAAGTAATCGCCCGCTAGCGGCCGCTGGTTCCGGTCTTGTGACGGTGTTGATTTCGATGGGAAGCCCGCATTACATCGTGACGACATTCGTTGTGCTTGGGATTCTGTGGGTCGTTTGCTTTGTCCAGCGTGCGAGTGACAGAACGACCATTCTCAAGATCGGTATCGCCTATGTGATTGTGGTAGCAGGCGCCGGGGCGTTTGTATGGCTGCCCTCCCTTTCAACAGTAATCGCAGGGGGGCAGTTTCAGCCCTCATACGTGTACACGGGGACTCAAATTAAAATCTCGGCCGACACTCAAACATTGTGGAATTCCGTAACTCTCACGGCACATCAGTTCTTTGGAGTCACGTCTCGACCCACTGGGATCCACTCGGGTTGCCTGGTCGGTGGCGAGTCTGCTCGGCGCAAGTTCGCTTGCGTTGGCCGTGGTCTTCGATCGCCTACGTCGACCTACGTGGATTTTTGCGGGGACGGTAGCAGGCGCTTTTCTAGCGTTGCTGAGTTTGAGCAGCCTTCCGAGTGGAAGCCAGCCCTACGAGAACATAGTGCTTGATATATCTGCGAACCAGAGCAAAGGTCATGCGGACATTCCTAACCAAGGAGTCCGCTATGTCTTCCGCTCAGACTCTGCCCACCGTCTTCTCTGGTTCTAGCTCCGCTTGGCAAGGCTCTCTCTACGCCTTCCTCGCCGAGAAACAGCGCCGCTCCGGCTCCAACCGCACCCCCGACTCCTACTACCGCACCCTCCGCCACTTCTTCGGTGGCCTCCAGAAGTCTCCCGATCAGGTCACTTCCCGAGACGTCTTCTCTTTCGCTCATGGCATCGGCCTCTCAGGTCGTGAACCTTCCCCAGTAACCGTCGGCGCTCGTCTCTCCTGTATCTCTTGCTTCTTCAAGTTCCTCATCAGACTCGATCTGCTCAAGGCCAATCCCTGCGATCCCGTGGAACGCCCCAAGCCACGTCCCGGCGCACCAAGCGGCCTCTCCGCATCCCAGATGCAACGGCTCCTCCAGGTCATCCCCGATACCCTCAGGGGCAGACGCGACCTGGCCATCGTCCTCACTCTCGTCCTAACCGGCAGACGCAGATCCGAGGTCGTCAACCTCACCGCCGGCGATATCGCCTTCGACGACTCCGCCGTGTTCTACCGCTACGTCGGCAAGGGCGGTGTGCGCGGTCGGCGTGAACTCCCCAGCCCTGCCCTCGTGTCATCCGGCGATCTCTTGGCGATGTCGGCAAGGACCTCGCCTCCATGCATCCCGGCGAATCTCTCTGGCAGGCGAGCGCTGGCCCCAACGGCGTCTCCAGCGCTACCTTCTACAACCGCTTCCGGGGCTATCTCGCGAAGGCCGGTCTCCCGCCCTCGGGCGTCCATGTCCTCCGCCACACCGCCGCCAAGCTACGCCGCGATGTCGGCGAGTCGGTCGAGTCCGTGAGCCAGTTCCTAGATCACAGCTCGCTCGCCGTCACCACCACTTATCTCCGCAGACTCGAGGGTCAGCGCGATACCGCCTGGCATGGCGTCGCCCAGGTAATCGGAGTTAGCTAGTCCGACTCGCCGAGTAAGTCCTTGGCCTCACGGGTCTAGAATCTGCTCCGGTGGGCGTCAGCGCATTCCCCCTCCAAGTGTGCTTGCCTGCCGCCCCGCCTTTTGGGCGGATCGGTGTCTACGCTGTTGGCCGCTACCAACAGAATGCCGATCCGCCTTGACCTCTACGCGCCTTCGGAGCGTTCATACATCCCGCTTCAACTCCCCTTCCGCTGGAGGTCGTCTTGCCCGATCCCATTCGCCACATCGCCACCTACGCCCGCGTCTCCTCCGATGAACAGCGTGACCGCCATACCGTCCGCAATCAACGCGCCGCCCTGTCGCGCCGTCTGGGTTCCGAGCCGGGTGTTTTGGTCTTCAAGCATTACGAGGACGATGGCGTCTCGGGAACCATCCCTCTGCAAGAGCGACCGGGTGGTTGTGCGCTCGTCCGTGACGCTCGCGCCGGCCGCTTCTCCCAGATCTGGGTGGTCCGCGCCGATCGTCTCGGTCGCGACGCCTTCGAGCTGCTACGCATATGGAGGGTGTTCGAGTCCATCGGAGTCGCGCTCCGCGCCACCGACGAGAACATCGACGATCCCTTCTACTTCGATATCCACGCCGTCATCGCCGCCAACGAACGCCGCAAGTTCCTCGAACGTTCCGCCGAGGGCATGAACCGCGCCGCCAAAGAAGGCCGCTATACCGGTGGCATCGTCCCGCTCGGCTACTCGGTCTCTGGTGATCGAGGTTTCCGCCGCCTCGTCCCGGACGACTCGCCCATGTGGGCCGGCCTCTCCGCCGCCGACGTTGTCAGGCGCATCTATGACCATCTCGCCGTAGACGGCTGGAGCTGCGTGCGCATCGCAACCGAGTTCAACTCGCTGGGTGTACCCACGTCCTACAGGCGCGACGGCCGCGGCGTCAGGGGCAAACGCACCCAGGGCCTCTGGCGCTCGGGCCGCATCCGCAACCTCGTCGTCAACCCCGTCTACAGGGGCGTCCTCCAGTACGGACGTAGGTCCACGAAGCCCAACGGTCGTGAGGTGATTTCCGCTTCCGTTTCCCCGCTAGTCTCGGAGGACGTCTGGAACGCCGCCATCGCTACCCTCAAGCGCAACCGCGCCTTGCCCCGCAACTCTCGCCATGCCTACCTGCTCCGCTCCCTCATCCGCTGCGCCGTCTGCGGCCTCTCCTTCTGCGGTACCTGGACCAGGGGGCCTCGCTACCGCTGCAACGGCTCCATGGCCCACCGCGGCCCGTTCGCTGGCAAGTGCATCGGCGCCTCCATCAAGGGTGAGAAGTTGGAGGATGTCGTCTGGTCGGATGTCTCCCGCTTCCTTACCGACCCCGACGAACTCACGGACGAGCTACTCGCGGATGACTCGGACGCCGAGAACCACGCCATCGCAGAAGCCGAACGCGACTCCCTGCTCGCCAATCGCTCCGCAGTCCAGGAGCGCCGCACCCGCGCCATCGACCTCTACACCCGCGGCAAGCTCTCGGAGGTCGAGTTCGACGCCATAGCAGCAGATGTGGAGCGGAACTCAAGACTCTCGATGAGCGGCTGGCCGGTCTCGAACCCGAGGATGACCCGCTTGACGACGCCGCCTCCGAGGATGTGCTCGCGGAGATCCGTCAACGCCTCACGGGGGACCTCTCAGACTCTGAGCGCCGGGAGATCGTTCAGCTGCTCGTGCGCCGGATCACCGTCCACACCACCCTCCCCGACCGCGGCCGCAAGCAGGTCCGCGTCGTCATCGACTACCGCTTCCCGCCGGGAGGTGCGGCTCGCACGGGCATCGCTGCGAGTCACAGCTACAATCTCTCCCGCGTTATCGCCGCCTGACGCCCACACATCCCTCGTCGCCGACCTTCTCGGGCTTCAACGGCAGGCGCCTCGTCTCTTTCGGTTCCAGTTTCCCAGCTTGATCGCTGCGGAGAAGACATCCCGCAGGCCCGGGTGAGGCTCCGTTCAACCGCCCCCGCGCTTCTTCTGCAATCGCCCGTTCAGCGGGCTGGGCGAGTTATTGGGTTTCCGGATGCCGAGCGACGTGCCGCCGCTCGCAACGGTTGGGAGGGGCATTCGTCTTTGTTCATTACTCTCTTATGTCTATATAAGACATAAGAGCGGCCCTATACCGCGCCGCATCCGCATCGAGAGCTTCGGCGCCGGCGACGCCCACATCGCCGCCCGGTGCGCCGCTGTCGCTCCACAGGGCGAGATACAGACGTTAGGCGAACATGGGTTGCTCTGCGGCACCTGGGGCCGACACGCGCGCCACGGGGCGCATATTGGCGGATCCATTCGGCTAATGATCTTGAGTCCTGACGCCGCTCGCGCGGCTCGCCCTATCACCGAATGGCGCTCGATCGGCCTCGCTTCGCCTCCGCCCCGACTAGCAACCACTACCAAACCTTTTTTGCCAGCAGAGGTAGCGTTTGCTAGTCGTTGCTAGTCCCCGCGCCCGCGCTTTTTCGCTAGCAGGGGGAACTAGCTTCCTCGTCAATCCCCTGCGCGAGCTGCGGGGCTCGCTTCCACGGTCATCCCGATTATATCGTCGAAGCCAACAACCCTGATCAGCTGCGTCGCCTCAGACACCACTACGACAGGCCATGCCGCAAGGGGCTACGCCGATGCTCGTGGGACTAACTGCGATGATGGACTCGGGCCATCTCGGCCCGGGTCTGACCGTGGGACTAACTGGCTGGAATGCCTTCGCTGTGATCTGTCGACTCGACCTCGAGATGGCCCACACAGCGTCACCGGCCATGGGAGCAGTGACCTCATAGGAGCCTGGCGTCAAGCCCCGTCGCAGTTTTGTCCGCTCACACAGCCTGCGCGCCATCGTTGAGGAGGTTTCGGTGCTAGGAGTCGTCGGCCACGACTTTAGTCGTGGCGCCCAGGTGGTCATCGGGGTCGACACACATCAAGACGAACATGTGGCAGTGGCCATTGACGGGCAGGGTGTTCGTCTCGGCCAACGGCGTTCGCCGGCGACTACCTGGGGATATGGGGACCTGGAGCAATGGTCCCGGAGCTTGGGAGAGGTTGGCGCGTTCGGGGTTGAAGGCACGGGCTCCTACGGTGCTGGATTTTCCCGGTACCTGACTGGCCGGGGCTATACCGTCGTAGAGGTCAATCGGCCTGACCGCTCAGTCCGTTACCGGAAGGGGAAGAGCGATCCCACCGACGCTGAGTCGGCAGCGCGTGCAGTGCTTGCCGGAGTAGCCGACGCCACTCCCAAGTCAGGCGAGGGCGAAGTCGAGATGATCCGCATGCTTAAGAGCGCCAAGGACTCGGCTATCAAGGCTCGTACGCAGACGGTGAACCAGATGAAGGCCCTGGTTGTAACAGCCCCGGCCCAGCTCCGCGAAACCCTCGACGGTCTCACCACCGCTGCTCTGGCTGCGCGGTGTAAGAGCTTCCGTCCAGGCCGACTGAAAGATCCCGCAGCAGCGGCCAAGTACACCCTTCGCTCCCTTGCCCGCCGCTACCGTCAACTCGGTAAAGAGAGCCGCGAACTGCAGACCGAACTGGAACGGCTCACCCGGATGGCGTCGCCGGACCTGGTCCGCATCTTCGGGGTAGGGCCTGACGCGGCGGCGACTCTCCCGATCGCCGCCGGAAGCAATCCCCAGCGCCTCCGTTCCGAGGCTGCCTTCGCCTCACTATGTGGGGTGAACCCGATACCGGCTTCCTCAGGCAAGACCAATCGACACCGGCTAAACCGCGGAGGCGACCGCCGAGCAAATGCCGCTCTCTACCGCATCGTCGTGGTCACGCTTAGTCACGATCCCCGCACCAGGGCATACATGCTTCGCCGCACCGGAGAGGGGCTGAGTAAGAGCGAGATCATCCGCTGCCTCAAACGCTATGTTGCCCGCGAGGTCTTCTCGGCCCTGCACAAATACGACGCAGTTGTCGCCAGCACTACTTGACGTCTATAGGAGCATCATACAAGTGCCACAAAGTTCGGGGGACAGCGCGCGTATGGAATCGAATTCCTCCACTTCGTATTCCACCGTGCTCCGCGGTCCCTGCGAGTTGATTCCTGCGGCCCAGCTGCGTGCGGCGAAACAAATCGTCCATGAATAACAGTACGCTCGATCATCAAACGCTGGACGACATCATTCAGCGAATCGTCGCCGTTGCCCAGCCCGACAAGATCATTCTCTTCGGGTCCGCCGCTCGCGGCGAAATGGGTCCCCACAGCGACGTCGACCTCCTGGTCGTCAAAGACACGGAGGACGTGCGCGGTCTCGCAGCTCGTATCTACCGCCAACTGCGTGGCATCCGAGTCGCCGTCGACGCCATCATCGTCGCGCCGGCCAACCTGGAGCGCTATAAGGACAGCCACGCCCTGGTGATCAAACCCGCTCTGCGGGAGGGCACCGTCGTCTATGAAGCCGCCTGAGCGTTTCCCGCCCGACGATCCCCGCGAACGGATCAACCGCGCCCGCAGCAATCTGACCAAGGCCGCCAACCGTGTCCCAGGCGTTTACCTTGAAGACCTCTGCTTCGATGCACAGCAGGCGGCCGACAAGGCCGTCAAGGCTCTATTGATCGGGCGCTGTCTCGACTTCCCCTATGGACAGGGCTCGCCGAGTGAGACCGTGCTGCACCTGTGTCAGCAGGTCTTCCAACTGGATATTCAAACGGCGAGCCCGGACGGGAAGTCCGTCGAAGAATTGCGGACTGCTCCGTCGGCAGTGCCACCTTCCATGACGCGGAACGGGGACGATCCTAACTTCCAACATGGCACTTCAGGACAGCGTGCAAGCCCAGCCGCTTCTGGGATGCAAGGCCCAGAACGTAGAGCGTAACAACCGACCTCCCGACGCTATTCACGCAGACGGCACGATTGGCGGTAGTGGTTTACACGAGGAGATACTTCCATGAAGTCGATGGATCAATTCGGAAAGCCATTTGTCAATTACGCAGGAGTAGCGCATTTCAAGATTGAGCAAGGCGAGACGAGATTAGAGGGCAGAGGGTACTTTGAAGCAGCGCAGTTCCCCTCCGGCCCGATGTCCATATCAGTTGTGCCGACTGACGCCCTTCATCCCAGTCGAATCTCACTCCGAGTTGATCGCGAGAATGAACTTTCATTTGAGGGCCACGATCTTGATGGCTGGTCCCTCGAACCCGGTGGGGACATAGTCTTCTCCAGTGTCCACTGGTTGCTGGCACCCATGGCGCGACAACCTACTGAACTGAGTTTCCGTGCTCAATACATATTGGCCAAGCGTAAAGATGCGTCGGAAGACGGCTACAGCAAGACACGATTCTTGGTCTCGAATTTACTCTGGCACGCCCGCCCCAACGAGGAGCCAGAAGCCATCAGGCTAAGTACTCAAGGCTTTCAAGCCGTCATCACTCCGATCGATGACTACTCCGAAATCGCAGCAAGGCTGACGAGTACGAAGGGTGTAGAGCCGACGGCTCTTGTCCGCATTGAGGCGCCGCCGTCTGGATGACGCCGCCCGATACGTGCTTCGCCATGGGGACCGGCTACGACAGCCCCGATCCCGACGACCGGTTCACGCACAACAACCCCTCGTATTTCTCGCTGTTCGGCCAGGATGTCCGGGCGGGCGACGAGCTTTCCGCAAAAGCCCGGCTATCGATCGTCGAGCTTGACGACGACTACGCTTGCCCCCTGAGGCTTTACGAGGAGTTCGTCAAAGACCCAGGCGCCGGCTGACCCCGCCGCCGCAGGGAGGCGGTTGCGAGCAGCGCCGGGATAAACGTTATGAGCGTCATCGCAATAACCACTTCCGCGGCCAGCACGGGCCAGCCCCAATCGGACGTGAAGATGTCCCACATAGTTCGCAGCTTGCTCCTCGTCAGCTCGGGCGCGCCGTAGATTACGAACTCAATATTCTGGTCGGGCCACGTCAGCTCACCGTTGACCCAGAGCCGCCCGTCCTCGTAGCGGTTCGTCTTAGTCGCGCCAACCGTCAGGTGGGCCTCCGGCTCGACGTCGGCCACCAGTTGTATCGTCAGACGCTGGCCTTCGATGTATGTAAGCGGCGGAAAATCGATGCTCAGCCATTCGGGGCGCTCTCCGGCGGGAACCTCCATACGCCCCTCGCGAAGTATGCGGCCCAAGCCTCCTTCGCCTGCTTCCATCACGCGCCATAGCATGATCCCTGGTCGGCCCTGAGGGTCGCGATTCGCAACGCGCAGGTCGACGCGGGCGGGGGGCGCGGGGAGCGCGCCCAGTTCCTGGACAAGGGAGTGTTCGTCGATCAATCTTGTGTAAAAGTTCCCCTCGATGGTGAGGGTGCGCGCGTCGGCGAATGGCGCCCGGTTGAGAGATGGGACAATAACGCCGAGCGCGACGACGCAGGCAGTGATGGCAATGGACGCCATCCACCAGACCGACAGCGGGAACCGGCCGCGACCGCCGACCATGCCAGACAGCGGTAGCGGCCCCCGCAAGGCGATTGCCGCGCTCAGTCCGATCAGCAGGGTCCCGCCGAACTCCAGCGTCTCTTCGAGCAAGCCTGCCAGCATTGCGGCCCGGGTCTGGAATACGAAGGGATAGCTCACTTCATATGCGACCGCCAGCAGCCAGGCGGTGAGACCCAGAATCAGCAATGCCCGGACCTCCCGTCCCGAGCTTGCCTGCCATGAGCCTGCCGAACCGGTCGAAGGGAACCCCTTGCTGACAAAGACCGCCATCGCCAGCACGAACGCAACTATCAGCGGACTCAACACCACCGGCCAGAGCCACGGAAGATTGGATGAGCCGAGTATTACATCCCCAAGATCGCGCGTGCCGGAGACATGGAACTCGGAGAGCTCCTCCCAAGCCAGATAGGCCGCCGTAACCGCCAGCACGGTCCAGCCGCCCTTGGTAATCCAATATGACCGCGCATGGTGAGCTTGTCGAACCATCACAAACGCCAGCAACGCCACGATCAGTAGAGACGCGGCGGAAACCGCGTTCGCAACGGTCCTCTCCTTGTCGGGGTCCAGATGCCGCGGAATGGCGTCGAGCGAAAGCAGCTCGGGGAACGCCAGGCTGACGAGTCGCGGAACGACGATCAGCCCCCACCAGAACGCCACCGCGCCCAGCAGCAGCACCCGGCCGGTCCGCTCCGCCAACCACCAGCCCTTACCGACGGTCATGCCTCTTCGTGGATCTGATATGAGACCTCGCCGGTCTCGGAGACTGTGATCCTCAGCACGGGAATATAACGGACAGCCCTCCGTTGGTTTGGCTTAATATTCATGCTGCAGACGTATGGCCATCAGGTAGCTGCCCGAACCCGATGCTGCTTCGGACGACTGGACGGGCCTCAACCCGCCGTCTTCGCCTCGAACGGCCAGCCGGCTGCCCCGTAGGTCGAACTCGTAAGTAATGGAAGTCGTTCCCGAGCCCGGCCCTACCTGACCGGAAAACCACAGGTGGGCTGCCGGAGTTACGCCGTCGGGGGGAGCTGCGTCGGGATGTTCCACGGCGGAGCTTCGGTGGCGATCACTATCCAGTCCTGGCCCGACCACCGGTCAGGCGCGCGGTTGTCGAAGGTCGCGGTGAAGGCGATTCGGCCGTCATCGACGGCGCGCCTGTCTGACAATGTAATGCTGTACTGACCTGTGTCGATGTCCAGCGAAAATGTCCTTCTAAGTGGTCAGCGAAAATGTCAGTCGGCATTGTTGTTCATAGTATCGGGTAGCGCCACTGGGATGTTGCGCAATGCCATCACGGGCGGCCTCTCGGCTGCCGCGTACTTGCGGGCGGTGTTCCTATGGATACCCAACTCCCTCGCGATCCCACGGATGGACAGGCCACGGACCTTGGCCTCCTGTACCGCCTCCCACAGTGCCACTTGGCGCGGGGTTGGCTTCCTAGGCATCGGAGCTGCATGCTTGCGCGCTCTGCTGGGACGGTTCGATTTGGCGTCGTTGATGCCGCGCGATTCGAGAGCTGCGAGCGGGTGGTGATGGTAGCCCGAGCCATTGGCGCTACCGTTGAGGCTGGGAGTCTGACTGAGCACACGCATCAGGCTGGGACGTGGGGGCGCCTCCTGGGTCGGGATCATGCGTCCCTTGTACTCCACCAGCAGTCGACCGTCCGGTCGCTCAAGCACCTCCACCCGGACTCCGGCGTAGCTGGGCCGCTCCTGGTCGGGTAGTTGCTGCAGAGTACGCCATCTGTACTTTACGGTGTTGTCCTTGGCGACCTTGCGTCGATACCTGAAGCACAGGGCCTGTTCCACGGCAGCCGCCGTTTCCGGTGGGCGGTAGGCAACCTGTGACTGCGCCGCCGGGACTCCGAACTGCCTGTCGAACCGCGGCAGGTAGCGGTGCAGAACCGCGTTGGCGTCGTCGATGGTCTCGACCCTAGCTAGGCGCAGTTCAGTGACGAGTCGATCCTGGAACGTCCCCGCGGTCCGCTCGACACGCCCCTTGGCTTGTGGCGATCGCGCGAATATCTGTCGTATGCCCAACTGCTGCATCGCACGGGCAAACTGCGTCGGTCCCGGCAGCTTCTGCCGAGGCTCGCCGGGATGCTTGAAAACGGCGTGTCGGTCGCTGTAGACGGCCAGCGGTATACCGTGGCGCTGGATCAGTCCCTCCATCAGCATCAGGTATCCTCGCGCGTCCTCTTCCGCTTGGAACAGCGCGTAAGGCACCGTGCTGGTCGCATCGTCTACGGCCAATAGCAGCGCGAAGCTCGGGCCACGTCCCTCCAGCCACCGATGGTGGCTGCCGTCGATCTGCACCAGCATCCCCGCCTGCGGCATTCGCTTACGCCTCACCCGGTGTCTGGGCGAACGACGCCGGCGCGGACCTCGTAACTCCTGCGCTCAACGCGATGCGGCGCACCGTCGAGCGGCTCAGGGCGATGCCCTCCCGCTCCATCAGCAACTCGCTCAGATGCGTATGGTTCGTCCCCGAGTAGCGAGTTGTGGCCAGGCGCAGCACATCGGCGATCGCCGCCTCGGATGTGGCGTTGGCAGGTCTGCGACCGCGATTGCCATGCACCAGCGCGGCCGCTCCCTCCCTCCGATAGGCCGCCAGAACGCGCCACACATGGCGCTCGCTAACCCCGAGCAGCTCGGCCGCTTGCGCTACAGGCAACTGGCCGACCATCACGCTGTTCAGTACCTTCAGTCTCGTCTGTTCGTTCTGGTTCAATGTCACTCCTCGCTGAAAGTGACATTTTCCCTGACCAGTTAGCTACTGACGTTTTCCCTGAACAACCACAGACCCCCAAGGCTTGTACCACCAATTATGTCTAGTCCCTAGCCACAACCTCCGGACACGTCCTTGGCATTGATGGTGTCTCCACCTAGATCAAGTCGAGCGTCTAGAGTTGTAAGTAACGCCTCCAGGTCCGGGTTGCTTAGGACCGCCTCGATGCACACTTCGCTCCCACCAACATAGGTGTCGAACAGGTCGATGTCCGTTGCTACACACCACGCCCTGTCCTCCGGCCACCAGATGCTCGGCGAATGCCCCCAGAAAGGCCCATCCCTTGTAATGAATGCCATGATGGCATCGATAGGCCCGCGGAATAGCAGGTAGTCCCGCCCCGGAGCTCTCACCCGAGAACTAGCCTTGTAGAGGCGAGTGTCGATGTTTCCATAGCCTTCCCAAAGGCAAAAGTAGCAACTGTCAGGGGTCGAGGTAAAACCCCTGAGCACCTCGACCAGGGTACGGCACTCCCTTTCGGGGATGGAGCCATGCTGTGGTAGGGAACCCCACGGAGGGTCTTTGTACATATCGTGAGGGTCCTCACTCAGACCTGCGATACGTTCGAACTGCATCAGCGGATGGACGGCCCGTCCTGTCCACGAGGCCACTGTAGACCACCGTACCGGCCGCTCCTCATTTTCATTCAGGTAGGCCGGGTGGAAAATCCGGGCGTACGCCGCAAACCCGTCGGGCAGCAAGGAACGCAGCGTCCCGAAGGCTGAGAAGCTCTCCTCCACCCACCGGGCCTCAGACACGTCCTCGGTGAACTCCAGCCCGTCCGGCGACAGTTTCGTTTGCCGGATGCGTGTGCCGCCTCTAGTGGAGTGTGTGTACATACGAGACATGCCGCCCCGGTTCGTTCCCAACGCCCGGCGCAGTTTCTGAATCCATGATTGTCGGATGTACTTCATACTCTATTGCCAATCGAGTCCTGGTACTGACGGAGACTGTCTCCAGTAGAACCTACAGAGCCAAGCTGAATCTCAATCCGAATGTTCTTGATCTTGTATAGCTTGGTGGGCCTAGGCGTGATGCCTCAAAAGTAAGTGTTACCGACGGCGGTATTGGTGCCTCATAAATAGTGTTACCCAACAAGCGCGGGTTTTTCACGTGTTGACTCGTGCTGTGCGAACTTCCAGTTCCCTGACCAGTTAGCTACTGACGTTTTCCCTGAACAACCACACACCTGTCTCCAAGGCTTGTACCACTAGTTATGTTAATCCCACCAGCTTCTGGATAGCCTCAGTAGGCAGGATGGCCGCTGGCCCCGGCGTCTGTAGACCACAGGCCGATGAGCTGCACGGTAGTCTCAGGGAATTTGAACGAGAGAAGGATCAATCCGGCGAGCAGGTTGACGACACCGTGCTACAGCGAGCGCGCTTCGACGCTCCTGTCTATATCCGTGACAAGGACGCCGCCACTGAAATGATCGAGACCGAACTCGACACCATGAGTTGATAGAGCGCAGATCACCCGGACGCCGGCCGACGGAAGTTGTTGACGGCGGGCCTGAATGCAGGCGCGTTCTAGCAAGCTCACAGTTGAAACGCCTATAGTAGGTTCGAACTCCTTGGGCTGGGAGGTTTGGTGTGAAGCGTCTGACTCTGGCATTTTTCGCAGTTAGCGTGCTTGTTGGATTGAGTGTCTCCACGGCACTCGCACAGTGGCCGACGAACTGTGTAGAACTGAACGACCTCATCGAAGCCGGCCGGGGCAACCATGAGAACGTCGGGATCTACGAGCGCGTCCATGGCGATCAGGCCGAAGCCGTATGTCAGAGCGAACATCGGGACTCCGGCTTCCAGTTCGGCGTCCGCCCCTACCAGCTTCCTTCAAAGTCCGATCCCACTGCCTACACGCAGGCGCTCGTCGAGCGCGCCATCCACCGCTACAACACCGAAGGCCTCCAGGCTACGCTCGACTACTACAACTCCCCGCAGAGCATTGACGGGCAGTGGTACGTCTTCATCATCGATGAGAACCAGACCATCATCGCTCACGCCGCCGACCCCGACCTGGTTGGCAAGCACGTCTCCCAGGCTCTCGGACCCAACTCCTACCCCACCGGGTCCGCCGTCGCCGCCTCTGCCGACGAGGACGGCGCCTGGTTCGACTACACCTACGCCAATCCAGCCTCTGGCGTTGTGGAGACCAAGCACTCCTGGGTGGTGATCCACGACGGCATTACGTTCGGCTCCGGCTGGTACGAACGCGGCCCCGGCAAGTCCGCCGCCGCCGCCTACACCAAGGCCTTCGTGCAGCAGGCCACGAACCTCTACGTCGCCCTCGGCCTGGAGGAGACCGTCGCCTACTACAACGCCAAGGAGAGCGTTGACGGCCAGTGGTACGTCTTCATCATCGACCCAGACGGCTACACGATAGCCCACCATAACCCGCAGTTTCGAGGCCGCGACCCTAGCCTGCGTGTGGATGTCACGGGGTACTTTTACGGTGACGACCTGCTCGCCGCCGACGAAAATGGCCGCTGGGTTGACTACGTTTTCCTGAATCCAGAGACCGGTGAGCAGCCAACCAAGCACACCTGGGCCATACGGCACGACGGCCTGATCTTCGCCTCAGGCTGGTACGAGTAGTAAGTCGTCCGCCCATCGGTACCGTTTAGGAGTCGCGGCCAGCCGCATCGGGAGGTTTCCACTCCTTCGGCTGGCTGTCGGCTGTTCGGACGCCGGAACTCGGCGATCCGCGCACGCTTCTCGAGCATCGTGATGCCACCCTCGCTCGATCCACTCTGACATCTTCGCGGTAGCAGGGATTGCGCCTCCGCAGCCGACGGGTTCATCATGGATCGAAATGTGCGGACGATATAACCTGATCTCGAACCTGACGGTGCTTGGCGAGCGCTTCCAGTTCGACGCCACTCAACTGACGCTCGAATCAGCCTACAACGTCGCTCCCACGCAGGACGTCCTCACCGTTGTCGGCGGCGAGTCGCGACGCGCCGGGTTCATGCGCTGGGGACTCATCCCCCGCTGGGCCAAGAACCACTCCATCGGCAGCCGCATGATCAACGCCAGGGCCGAGACCGTAGTCGACTTAGGTATTCTCACAGGTCATGATCGCGCGTTTGACCACCTCATCCGGCGCAGGATACCAGACCAAAGACAGAAAACGGCGTGGCCTTTGATGCTTGCCACGACCGTGGACGGTCCACGTACACGCATCTCGGTTCATCGTCTTCGCTCCGAGCATCGTTCCCATCACTGCATATGCACCAGCATAGGCTGCGAGCACCAGCTCGCTGTGAGCTTCGGGTTTGGACTGATCGATTCATGGAAATGTGTACCGATGGATTTCGGGCCTCTTTCGTCCCGCCAAGCCGAAGGGTGTCACTCCGTTCCGGCTTGGGCACCGGCAGTGGCAGCACCCGTGAAGGTAGGATGCGCAACAGAGATTGTGTTGCGCGCTAGCGGCGCCCCTGCCAGAGACGGTCACTTCTGGCTACGCGCGAGTTCAAGGCCACCGCCTGCGAGCACAGGAGTTCTTTGGTGTCCATTGTGTACTTCGAATGTTCTGGTGGAAGGTTTCGGTGTATGGAGGCGGAAGCTGGTCGAGTAACAGCGTCCAAGCCCGACGAAGCCTCTGAGCGGTTGAACTATCGAGCCGGCGGACTGCCACTTGGAATTTCAGTCACCCACTTAACACTGGGGGTAATCGAGTGCTGCGCGATCTAACGAAGGAGAACTGGTTGGAACTGCTGCAATTGCCTCCGGATCGAATTCCAAGCGCGCTGATACTCCGGGGAGGTCGAAGCCTGCGATCCCACTACAAGAACCACCGCGCGTACTTTCAAGACGTCATCGATATTGAGACGTCCAATGGCCTATTCGACGACCTCTTTGTTGGCGATCTAAATGGAAACTCCATAGCCTATGCCTCGGTGTATGGAGCACCAATGGCCTCAGAAATAGTTCACATTCTCGGAGTATTAGGCACACCGATGGTGATCCAAACGGGATACTGTGGGGCTATCGCCGAAGAAATCGAGATTGGCGACCTTTTCCTGCCCACAGAAGCGTACCGGGGTGAGGGTGCATCTCAGTATTACCAGCCTCGTTCCGAGACGGTAGCGGCTTCCGTTGATATTCGAGAGATGGCGGGGCTCGACTCGATCGAAGACGTCTCCATCCATTCAGGCAAGATCTTCACGACCTCGGCACTGCTCGCTGAAGGCGATCGAGAGATCGAGATCTGGCACAAGGAGGGCTTTTCGGCGGTGGACATGGAGACCTCGGCGACCTTCGCAGTTGCCGAACACTTCGGCATGCAGCGGGTCGCCATTCTATGCGTAGGAGATAATCCGAGACGAAAGCAATCCGTCATGATGGTCGATGAAAAGAAGGCTGCGAGGCGTTCACTGGGCAACACGTTTGTAGTAAAAATCGCCTTGAGGATTGCCTCGGAGCACGGTGGTGCACCTCGGGCAATTCCCACGAGCCGACATCAGTAGACTTCGCTCCCCGCGTTACCGCTAGTGGCACGAACCTTGGAGGCAGGTCATGTGGTTGTTCAGGGAAAACGTCAGTAGCCAACTGGTCAGGGAAAATGTCACTTGAAGGAGCCATCGGAGTGCTGAAACACTTGCTTGGGTTTATCCCCGCGAAGTGGAAGTTGCGTGAAGAAGTGAAGGCGAGAGGAGAGGGAAATCTCGCACTAGGGGAACAATCCTTGAAATTTTGGGTGCACCGTTTAGGGTGGTCTCCCGCGGCTGCGAGATATTTGGCTACGGCATTTGCGTTCGGGATCAGAGAGAATGTCGCAGCGGTATTGGAGAAAGCTCAGCAACTCTTGACCCTGCCCCCAACTTACCCTCACTCATAAGTAGAATCTTTTCAGGTTATGGCCCCAATTGGGGCGGGCTGCAAACTCGTTGGGTGTGAGCCCATCCAGGCTCGTGTGCGGGCGTGTTGTGTTGTAGTCGTACCTCCATTCCGCGATGATCCGCCGCGCTTCGGCCAGGCCGGCGAAGAGATGTTCGTTGAGGCACTCGTCGCGCAGGCGGCCGTTGAAGCTCTCGACAAAGCCGTTTTGCATGGGCTTGCCTGGTGCGATGTAGTGCCAGCCAACGCCGCGTTCCTGCTGCCAGCGCAGGATAGCGTTTGATGTCAGTTCGGTGCCGTTGTCGCTGACCAGCATGCGGGGGCGGCCCCGCAGCTCGACGATGCGGTCCAGCTCCCGAGCCACGCGGATGCCAGACAGCGATGTGTCGACGACGCGGGCGAGGCACTCGCGGCTGAAGTCGTCCACCACCGCCAGGATGCGGAACCGCCTGCCGTCGGCCAATGCATCCGCTAAGAAATCGAGCGACCAGCGCTGGTTGCGGTTCCAGGGGAGCAGCAGCGGGGCACGCGTGCCGAGCGCCCGCTTGCGCCCGCCTCGCTTGCGCACCGTGAGCCGTTCCTCGCGATAGATGCGATAGAGCTTTTTATGATTGAGCCGGATGCCTTCCCTGGCCAGCAGGATGTGCAGACGGCGGTAGCCGAACCGTCGGCGCTGCTCGGCCAATTCCCGCAACCGCTTGCGGATGCCGGCGTCGTCCGGCCGCCTCGATTCATAGCGGTAAGTCTTCGGATCCATCCCGACAAGAGCGCAGGCACGGCGCTGCGAGTGACTAGTCTCCGTCATCGCCCAGGCCGCGGCCTTCCTCCGCAATCTGGGCGTTAGAAGTTTTTTGCAAGTAGCTCGCGCAGCGTCGCCACATCCAGCATCGATTCCGCCAGCAGCTTCTTCAGGCGCCGGTTCTCATCCTCCAGCCCCTTCAGCTTCCTGGCGTCTGATACCTCCATGCCGCCGTACTTGGACCGCCACTTGTAAAACGTCGCGCCGCTGACCCCGTACTTGCCGCAGAGCTCTGCGGCTGGCAACCCCGCCTGGTGCTCTTTGAGGATGCCGATGATCTGTTCCTCGCGATACCTGCTCCGTCTCATGTCCGTCTCCTCCCATTGAACGGACTCTACTCAAAATCGAGGGCTTTTTCGGGGGCAAGGTCACACGAACTCTCGTCGGGGATATCAACTCACGAATTGAGGCGCTGCTGGATCACCACGGCAAAGAGAACTTTCTCTCCGAAGTCCAGTTGAAGCTTCCGACTAACAACGAGAATCACCGGAAATACTGGTCGGCGATTGTAGAAACCATGCAGCATCTTCGGGAGATGAACATCCGCTCTGCTATCAACAGTGGCACGGATGCCCTAGGCCAGTTCTACGAGACGTTTCTCAAGTACGCCAACGATGCCAGTGAAATGGGCATCGTATTGACCCCGCGACATATCACCAACGTTTGCCGTCGATGTTCTGAATGTCGAGCACGCGCACGCCATCTACGACCCGACATGCGGGACTGGGGGTTTTCTGGTCGCAGCCCTCGACGAGATCAGGGCGAGACACAGCATTACTCACCGGGACGTGTACGACAGGTTCCGCAACGACTTTCTATACGGCGTAGAGCAGGCGGATGACGTGTTCGGTCTGGCGCTTGTCAACATGATTTTCCGTGGAGATGGGAAAAGCCGTATTTACAACGGCAACTGCTTCGACAGCATTTTTGTTCGACACAACGGAAACATCGTCAGGATCAAAAATAACGAGGAGCCTCCGCCAAGGTCGGACCGCCCCTTTGCCAGGGTGCTGATGAATCCCCCATTTGCGTTGGAGGAGCCGGAATATCAGTTTGTGAACCATGCGCTCGATCAAACCGTTGCGGGCGGACTGCTATTCGCGGTTCTTCCAAATGCGCTGCTCACTGGGCTACAGGCTGAGGTTAAGGGCTGGCGCGAGGAACTGCTCAAACGCCATACAGTTCGCGCTGTAATAAAGATGCCTCGCAGCCTGTTCCATCCGGCGGCCGACAAGATCACGTATGCCATTATCGTCGAAGCGTGGCGCCGCCATGATCTATCTGATTCTGTTTTCATGGCGATCCTTCACGACGACGACAGTGCGAGCAGATTGTCTAAGTTCAGGAATCTTCAATACACCAAAGACAATGTGAATCGGCTCTAAACAGAGCTGCGATCGTTTATGGTCGGCGCGGTTGAAGCTATTTCGGACATACCGGAAGAAAGCGGAGTGAGGCGTCTCGACCTGCAAGACCCCTACGACTTCGCGCCCGAGGCGTACCTAAGCAATGAGCCGGATACTCGACCGAGTCCGCTCGATGGGATGGTGTCGGCCTTGAATAAGAAATGCTTTGAGGCAGCCAAGTGGATCCATGCCGGCCCCTGAGGACTTCCAAGAATACAATCTCGACGAACTGTTCGATATCACTAGAGGCAAGGCCCCCTCACTCAAACACTTGATACATGGCGAGACCCCCATAATCACGACAACCGAAAAGAACAACGGCATTGGTGGGTACTACACGTTGGATGACGATCTCACGTACCAAGATGCCGTTACAATTAGCGCGAATGGATCTGGGGGCAAGGCCTTCTTGCACCCCTATAGATTCGCAGCGTCAGCCGACGTTCTTGTCTGCCAGCTCAGGGGTGACGTCGGGGGAGACGTGGCATTCAAGTTGTACGTCTGTGATGCCATCAATCAGAACGCTTGGCGGTTCACTTGGAGCCGAAAATGCAGCCCCAGTAGGTTGCTGGCCGATGTTCGTGTCGCGTTGCCGATCACGAACCACAAAATCGACTTCAACCAAATCCGCCAGATAATGCAGCATGCGCCTGGATACTCGGCACTGCCGGCTCTACTCCCAGAGTCCTAAGTCATGCAACCCCGCCGGCGTTCTCGGCTGCTGGCCTTCTCAGTCAGTGGGCGCTGCCCACCGCGCCTCGCCGCCCTTGGCCGCGATGGCGGACCGCTCAGCCGCCGTTAGTCGCTTGGCCCGTGCCTTGCGCCCAGCGGTGGCGTGCGGCGATTCCTCAGCATCCTCGTCCGCGTCCTCACCGGTCATGCGCCGAACGAGCCCGTGGGCCAGCTCACTGAAATCAAGCGGTCCCGTGTGTGGGCGAGTCATGCGTCTCCTCCGTGGGGGGCAGCGATCGTGACGGTGCGCCACCTATAGGGCTCCGCCACGCGAGGTGTACCGCGCGGGAGTTTCCGTCAAAGGGTAGCCGCCAGCGGGCTGCCGACGATACAATCTGGCGCGTTGGTCGTGATGCGCCAACGCGCGGCGAGGATTTTCGGGTGAGAATCAGCTACACCCGGTTGAGCGGCAAGGCAGCTTGGCGGGTACACGAGATAGTGATTTAGGAGAGACGCTATGCCCAAAGACAAAGACAAGCCGAAGCGACCACGGGGACGGCCGCGTATCCACGATATGCCGGAGCGCATCGACGCCAGCCCGGAAGAGATAGCCGAGGTCGTCTTGAAGATGCCGCCGAAGTCCGACTGGCGCTACGTCAAGGCGCGGAATCAGGCCAAATCAGGCTAGTCTCGCACCGCCTGTTGGTGCTCACAAGTATATAATTCCCAATACAAACACATATAACACAAACACATAATAACGAAAGTACGTTATTGGAACGCTAATGAGTCGGACCGGGCCCCGGAAGGCGTACGAGTGGCTGGCCTTGCTGGCGTGCGACTTGACGGTACATCGCTGGGCGAAGCTGACCAGGCGGCGCACGCCGAGTGGAGAAATCGCAACATCGCGAGTCAACTGGTCGGCCCTCACCAGGCGCGATACCGCCACAGGTGTTGGTATCTCCGGGTCGGGGCAGGCCACATGGATGCTCACTATTCCGAATAGTGTGTCGTCTGTCGAAACGCTTGCCAAAGCCGAGACATGGACTCAAGCAACAAAGCCTCCTGTAAACCCGGGGCGGTTCACTGCACTCTACTTCGCGAGACCATGACCGGCCCTGGCGTAATATGCGCCCATGGTTGACACAGCAACAAATACGCGTGAGCCAAGCCCCCTACTCGAGACCAAGCTGTATATCCCAAAGTGGCGTAGTGGTCTGGTACCGCGTACGCGACTGGTCGAACGCCTGAACCAGGGGACCGAGCGCAAGCTGACCCTTGTCTCAGTGCCAGCCGGTCTGCGGGCACGCCCTGAGAGTCCCGTCCGTCGGCGAATGCCAATACGTCCTGGCTGGTGACCTTATCCGGTGTCTTTCCGAGCCTGCGGAAGAAGTTCTGGAGCATCCGGTAATCCGTGTCAGGAGGCGTCGGGACCCCGAGCGCTTCTCCTTTTCTGGCAGGAATGCATGCACGGCGCATTCCCTGCCGGCGGGGCCGTCGGCTGTTCGGGGCGCCAGTTTTCTCAAACCTGCAATACTCGTGGCGTTCCAGTCCAGCGCAGCGTATTCCGGGCGGAATGAGAGGAAACAAAACGAATGGTTCTTGCGGGAGAGAAACTTGCGATCGAGGGCGGGCCGAAGGTCAGGGATAAGCCGCTGCCGAAACGCGCTCTCTTTACAGAGGAGGAGAAACAGGCCGCGATCGCAGTCTTCGACCGATCGATCGAGGAGCAGGAGGCGTTCGGATACAACGGGCCCGAAGAGCAGGCATACCGGCGGGACTTCGCGGAGCACCTGGGCGGCGGCTTCGTGCACACGGTCAACTCGGGAACTTCGGCGCTCTACTCCATCATCGGAGCGCTGGATCTGGAGGCCGGATCTGAAATCGTCGCGCCGCCGATCACGGACGCGGGCGGCATCATGCCGATACCGCTGATGAACGTCGTTCCGATCATCGCGGACGCGTATCCCGGATCCCACAATATGGGACCGGATCAGTTCAAAGACGTGCTCTCGCCCAGGACGCGGGCCGTGGTGGTGGCCAACATTGGCGGGTACCCGGCCGACCTGGATCCGATCATTGAGATCGCCCGGGAACACAGCGTGGTGGTGATCGAGGACTGCGCCCAGTCACACGGGGCCAGATACAAGGGAAAGCTCTGCGGATCGATCGCTGACTTTGGGACGTTCTCGACCATGTCCGGAAAGCACCACGCCACCGGCGGACAGGGTGGCGCGGTCTTTACACGAGACGAGGAAATGTACTGGCGGGTAAAACGATTCGCCGACCGCGGCAAGCCGTATGACCTCGACACCCGCGATCGCGTACTGGCCGGCCTGAACCTGAACCTGACCGATCTCGCGGCCGCCATCGGTAGGGTGCAGATCGGCAGACTCAATGGATTCGTGGAGGCCCGTAGAGCGGTGATGTCGATTGTGATCGACGAACTGGCCGGGGCCAGGGCCGTGACGCCGGGGCATGAGGTGCCTGATACTGAGTCATCCTACTGGTTTGCCATCTTCCAGATTGACGCTTCGATGCTGACGGTAGACCCGGGCAAGTTCGCCGAAGCCCTGACGGTCGAGGGGATTCCTGCCACGACGGATTACGGAGAGACGCTGCATTCCAGGTCCGAATGGTTCGTCAACCGAAGGATCTTCGGAAAAAGCGGTTACCCGTGGGCGGCGCCCGAATACACGGGCGACAAGGATCCTCACTTTGAAGTTCCGAACGCGGTGGCCACTCTTGCGAGTACGTTCCACGTAGGAATTCACGAGCGATACGGTGAGGAAGAAGCGCGAGATATCGCGCGGGCGATCCTGAAGGTGGAGAACGCCTACCTCGCGTAAACGGTGCATGGCCCGACAACTCGTTGTGGCGGGTGAAGAACGGGAAGCACGATCAACAGGTACCGTCGGATGCGGACCGGGGCTGCTGCGGATGCCAGCCCGGGAACTACCGCGACTAGGGTGATCAAAGCGGTTATTACGGTGATACGTAAACGCCAACTACGAAACATGCCCACCCCCATCTGTGGATCTCCGGATCGCAACCACGAAAGCACTGCGACCACCAATCATTCTAATTCAATTATCGACACCTGTGAGGAATGGATGAAGATGTTGGCGGTGTCGAAGAACCGAGTCTTTGGCATCGGGCGACTAGCCACAAGACTGAATAGTTGCCGGTTCTGCATTATCTCGGAATGGTGTTCGCGTCCGGGCCCCGACTTCCCCGCCGAACAGGCGAGACCAGGCATGCAGCTTGCGACGGCAAGCACCCCATATTCGTGACCGACGCCATGACGACACCGGGCTGAGGGGGATACCCTTCGCAGACGTCGGTGCGATACGGAGAGCAACGAAAACCGCCCGAGCATTGGGAGGCTCAGCATGCGAATCGTGGATGTGAAAACCTGGGCCGTGGCCAATCCCCCGCCGCACTATGGCGGCACGTCCTGGATTTTTCTGAAGCTGACGACTGATGATGGCATTTCCGGCTACGGCGAGGTGTATGGCGTTCCCTTTGGGCCGAGTAAGATCCTGCTGCTCATAGAGGACGTAGTCGAACGGCACGTCATTGGCCGAAGCCCGTTCCAGATTGAAACTATCTGGCGACTGATCTACTCGAGCGGCTACGGTCAGCATCCGGAACTGACGATGGGCGGCGTCATGAGCGGGATCGAGATCGCCTGCTGGGACATCGTTGGTAAGGCGCTCGACCAGCCCGTTTACAACCTGCTCGGCGGCCAGGTCAATGAGAAGCTGCGCTCCTACACATACCTGTATCCCCCCGCTCCAACCGCTGGCGAGCTGGCCGTCACGGAAATCCACGCGGATCCTGAGGCCGCACCTAAGCGGGCCGAGCACTACATCAGCCTGGGATTTACCGCCCTTGGATACGACCCAGTTATGCCGATGGGGTCGTTCGATCCGCGCCAGCTTTCACTTGAGTCGCTGGACAACGCTGAGCTCGTTACAAAGAACATGCGTGAGGTGGCCGGCAGCAGCTGCGATCTCCTCATCAAGACACATGGCCAAATGACCACATCGAGCGCCATCCGCCTGGCCAGGCGCCTCGAGAAGTTCGATCCCCTTTGGCTCGAGGAACCCACGCCTCCCGAGAACCGCAATGAGATGGCCCGCGTGGCCCGTTCCACCAGCATCCCCATCGCCACCGGCGAACGCCTGGTCAGCAAATATGAATTCGCTGACGTGCTTTCAACGCAAGCTGCTTCAATCCTGCAGCCGGCGCTGGCCAGGGTCGGAGGCATCCTGGAGGCGAAGAAGATCGCTGCTATGGCCGAGGCCCACTACGCCCAATTGGCCCCGCATCTCTATGCCGGACCGATCGAGGCCGCCGCCAACATCCAGGTGGCCACGTGCACGCCCAATTTCCTGATCCAGGAGAGCATAGAGACGTTTCGGGGCTTCTATGCGCAAATCCTAACGAAGCCTATCCAGTGGCAGAACGGCTACATCATTCCGCCTACCACACCCGGTATCGGATTCGAGCTGGACGAAGCGGTCGCCGACGCGCACCCGTGCACGGATGAACACGTCTTCCCTCCGCTGTCCGACCGTCCCGTCGTCCGCGAGCTAGAGGGTCGCTAGCCGAAATGGCTCGTGGTCACAATCGGTCACAGACCCGGATAGCGTTTCGGGACTCGCGCTGGGGAGAGGATAAGGGTGATTCACACACGAGTTTGTGACTTGCTCAATGTCGACCATCCCGTCGCCCTGGGTGGGATGCCGCCACCGAACGCGTGGCGCAGTCGTAAGTCGGTTGGGAAAGCCGAAGACTCTACGGAGTTCGCTCACGGTGGTGATTCTCTATTCGCTGCATTTAGGCAATCGGCCTTAATCATCCGTGTCGGGTTACGGGAAAGCGGACAGTCGCACCGTTACTCGGTTGCTGGTCGAGCCTGGGTCGATCATGAATCTACCTGAGGCCGTCATAGTGTGCGGCTGCGGACCGATTTCGGTTGGTGATCGCAGAATCAACCTACAACTGGTCCTACAAATCCCCTTCAGCATTCAAGCCGTCTTAACGTCGGGAAGAAGACGCCCAGCGCCACGACGGTGAGGGCCCCGAGCCCGGCCCAGATTGCTACTCCGGTCCCGACGCCGGTCGCACCGGCGATCAGGCCGATGGGCACCGTTCCCAGGGGCATCAAACCCCAGATGGTTATATCAATCGAACCGATTCTGCCGCGATATCTGTCAGAAACCAGCGTCTGTGCGGCAGTGAGGCTGATGACCTGCACAATTGCGCCCCCGGCTCCCGCTCCGAACAGCGTGAGCATTGAGAGCCAGACCCAGCGTGACTGCGCAAACACTACGACCAGCAACCCGGCCGCCAGGCATGCACCCAGCATGAGCAGCCCCTTTTTGCGCGTGCGCCCCAGCCGGCCCGCAAGCAGCGACCCCACCAGCGCCCCCGCGCCGATCGACGCAATCAGAAGTCCCAGACCGCTGGCTCCGATATCCAATACGTCGCTGGCGAACGCCGGCAGAAACTGCATGTACGGATACATCAGCACAGACCAAACCAGCATCACAACGAGAACGGCGCGCACCTCACGGTTACGGCATACGTACTTGATGCCGCCCAGAAAACTTTCGAAGAATCCCTCCTGGCTTGCGGTATCCGGGGCTCCGGGTATTTGTACCTTGAACTGATTCGCAATCCCCCATGCGTACCCCACGATCTGAGCCGCGTAGCACAGCGCGGCTCCGGACGCGGCCACCAGAAATCCGGCGATCTGGGGGCCAATGATTCGAACGCCGCCGACAGACATGGCGTGGATGGAATACGCGTCCACCAGGTGTCTTTGAGGCACCAGCTGTGTCGTGACCGCTTGCCGCGCGGGTACGAACATCCCCATTGCACTGCCGCTGATCGCCGCCGCCGCCAGCAGATGCCAGGCTTCAAGCCTGGCGGCCAGGATCATCGCTCCAATTCCAACCGCAGAGGCTAGAGCCACAAGTTGCGCCGCGATCAGGATGCGCTTTCTGTCGGTGCGATCCGCCGCCACTCCCGCAATCGGTGACACCAACAGGATCGGTACCGATCGGCACAGCGCAAGAAAGCTCAGGTAGAAGGGCGAACCGGTCAATTCGTAAATGAGCCACCCCTCCACGGTGAACTGCATCATGAAAGCGAGATAGGTTCCGAAGTTTGCTTGCCAGAGGAGCCGGTAGTCGCGGTACGTAAGTGACGGAAATGCCCTGCTAATCTGGCCGGTTAGCAGCCCCGACCACGGTCGCGGACGGACGGCCGGCTCCGCCAGCGCACTTTCAGGTTCGGCAACGCGGGCGTCAACTTCGGTGCGGTCAGGCGGTGGAGTGGCGTAACCGATGGGATCGACTCTCCGTTACCGGACGCTTTTGCCCTCTGGTGAGTTGCGTCTGGCTCAGGAATAGTACAGCGGGAGCTGGGTCGACATGACCGCCCCCCGCACCGACCCCGGGAGCATCGGGCGGGCGTCCCGAGCGCTAGACTACTTCGCCGGGTGACCCAGCGACGCAGAGGCATACATGGAGCGGCCGAAGGTTCTCATCACGGGTGCTAGTGGCCTCATCGTGGGCCTGTCGATCGACGCCCACCGCGACAAGTACGAGTTCAGCGGCGTGAGCCGCCAGCAGGTCGACAGGATCCCCTCACTCCAGGCCGACGTTGCAGATTACGACGCGATCCGGCCGGCCTTCGAATCCATGGATATGGTCCTTCACCTCGCGGCTCAGAACACGGACTCCAGCGACTGGGAAGGCACGCTGCAAGGAACAATACGCGCGACACTGAACGTGTTCCGCGCCGCGCAGGACGCAGGCGGTTGACGAGGGGGCTCAAGAACTGGGCGTGCAGATGATGCTGGTGGGCATGAAGTTCAACTCCGTCAACGCCTCCCGCCCTCGCTCGGTTAGCTGCAAGACCCGTGCAGTCGGCCAATTCCTTTAGGTCTTCAGCGCCGTAGGTCGATACGTGCCAGTCCGCTGAGACGCCCGGGTCAGCCGCGGACGCCAGGCGACCCGCCGCCGCAGGACGTGGGAATGGTTCGCCGACTTCTTTGTAACGAATGTCGGGACCGCGCGGGCAGAATTGCGCAATAACTCTGGCTCCGTGCCGGTGCACGGCGTCCGAGACCATCTGATAGTGGGGGATGATCGAGTCGTCGACGTTCTGATAGTAGGCCGGATGGTCGCCGTCTCGTACCACCGTGGCGCCAATTCCAACCAGAGCGGCGCCGCCTTTCGCTCGCTCTTCCAGGTAGGCGATGAAGGCCTGGCTGGGCACGCCGTCCGTGTTCATCCAGAGCCCGGAAAAATGCGCCGGAATGGTAATCCGATTCCGGAGGATCATCTTCTTGATGGAAAACGGTGAAAACAGCTTTGGAAACTGATCGGCGCCTGCAAGCATGTCCCCACTTCCTCTCGTCGCCACTGCCCGCTGTCGCTGGCCGCCACATTGGGGCCGGCGGAGTATATCGCCCGCAAACGGTCGAGACGGGCAAGCAGCCGCAGGCATGCGAGGCAGGACAGTTGGGGTGGTCGCCATCGGTCGGTCAACGATCTGGCTTACCCTGGCCAGAGTTCCGTCGTAATTCTGGCCCCACCCAACGCCACCCACCGCATTGCAATTCGCGTGCGGGCGCTACACGGTCTGCATGCCAAGATCCGCCAGCAGTTGATGAGCGGAATTGTGCCCTGGCGCCCCGTTGACTTCACCCCACGGGTGCATGCCTGCTCCACAGAGGTAAAGATTCTTTATCGGGGCTCGATACTGGGACAGCTCTGGCAAGGGCCGGTTCGCGAGCATCTGGCTCGGCACCACGTCGACGTGGTGAATATGGCCCCCGGTCAACAAGCGCTCTTGCTCCAGGTCCCAGGGCGTCAATAGCTTGTAGTCGATAATCGCTCGGCGATAGTTCGGCGAATACTCGTCGATCATGTCAAGAAGCCGCTCGACCATCTCCTCGCGCCGTTCCTCCCAGGTACCGTCCTCGAGCTCATAGGGCGCATATTCGATATACCACGATCCTGTGTGCTTTCCGGCCGGAGCGCGGGTCGAATCAAGAAGAGACGGGTGCGAAATCGCGAGGAGAGGCGCACGCGGCAACCGGCGGCGCAGCACATCCTCCCAGGCAAGTTCGCGGTAATCGGTGGTCGGCCGCACTCTGGTCCAACCTGAAGCGATTTCTTTCGTGTCGAAATCTTTAGTGGCGTAGAACTCCGGTAGCTCCGATAGCGTGCACATGAATTTCATGCTGCCGTATAGCGCTTTGAGCCTTCCAATCTTCCTGAGAAATGAAGCATCGAGGTCGTCCTCATCCACCAAACTGAGAAATGTTCGCTTGGGATCGGCGTTCGACATGACCGCCCGGCTACTTATCTGGTCACCATTAGTCAGCTCAACGCCCCGAACTACCCCACCCTCCACCAGAATTCGCTGCACCGGACTGTTGGTGCGAATCTCGACGCCATGTTCCTCCGCTGCCTGCGCCAGGAGCCTGGTGATCTCGCCAATGCCCCCAACGACCACACCGCCAAGTCTTGTGATTCCCTCAACTTCTCGCATGCCAACGGCCCTCGACAGCGCGAATCCGAGGCCCGAACCTGTCTCCCACAAAGAGCCAAGGTCAAAGGGGTTCCACATTGCCGCGATGATCTCGTCGCTCTCAAAGAAATCGCCGAGTATTTCGCCAATGGAGGTTGTGACGAGTCTCGTGAGAAGCTCCTCGTCCTCGGTGCCGCGGTAGTCCTCAAAGATGCGAGCCAGGGAGACCGGCGGCTTCATAACGTACGGCTGCAGTATTCGGCTTACACGGACGTTGAAGTCTATCCAGCGCGTGTAGTTTTCGGCATCATGCCGGGAGAACTGAGCGATTTCCGCGAAGTTGGCTGAATCGTCGCCTGAGAGCACCAGATGCCGGCCATCGGGGTAGACGTGCGCATTCATCGAGCCGTTTCGCGTCTGCAACCCCCGCTCCGCCAATCTGGTGTCTCTCCAGATTTCGGATTGCAGGGCACTGGGGACTTGAGCGCAGGGATCGTGCAAATAGCCGGGGAACACCTCCTGTGATATGCATGCCCCACCAACTGTGTCCTGAGCTTCCAACACCAGAACTCTAAGACCGGCCCTGCCCATGTAAAAGGACGCAACCAGCCCGTTGTGTCCAGCTCCAACGACGACTACGTCCCAATCACCGGCCTTGTTCATCGAGCGATCCTTTCAATCCCCGATATCAGGGGATTGCTGGGAATCCCTGAGCGATGGCGAAATTCCCCGCCGGTCGAAGCCGCGCCTCGTCGAAGAGACAAGCGTACTTCGTTCCGGGCTGGACGCGACGATATAGCATCCAACGCGGCCATGGCCGCGATCTGAACCCTGCGACACATACATCTCATGACGATCCGCAGAGTTGCATAAATGCAACCGCGATTGGCACGGCGCCAGAGGAGGCTAAGGATCTCATATCAAATGCTGGCATGACGCAGCGAGCCACCACCTGCGGACCAAAGGTTCGCCGAAGGCCGATTCCGCTACGTCACAATCGGAGATGCAGATGAAAGAGGCGATTTCGAAGCTCTTAAAAAGATGAGCTCGCAGTAATCCCGGGGATCAGTCGCTGTACGTCGAGGGCACGCTTTCTGGAACTTTGGCAGATCTCGATGGGAGCTTCGCGCCCGTAGCAACCTCAACGGACTGCTCGCCGACGATTACCGGGCTCAAGGACCGACGCAAGAATTGAATTACTACGCGGCGCCCTCGGCAATCGACACTACCCGCACGTCACCGACCGCGATTCGGCCCTCCATGCCAGCGGCGCGATGCCCCGGAATAGAACAGTAGTAGAAGAATTCGCCGTCGTGATCGGCGCGGAAGGAAATGGTCGAACTGGCGCCGACCCCGAGGACATGATCGGAGCGGGCGTCAAACTCGTCTATGACAAAGATGTGCTCGGCGCCATCGCCGTTGATGAGCGTGACCTGAACTACATCGCCAGACTTGACGACGAGATCGGGGTTGTTCTCGCCGTCGATCGCGCCGCCCTCGCCGAGAAATACGAGACGGTTCCCGGAGATGCCGGTACGGAGGCGGAAGACTACATCGGGAGCGTAGTCCGTAGCCGTGTCATCGTGGTGGTGTTCATCGTGGTGGTGTTCATCGTGGTCGTGTTCATCGTGGTCGTGTTCATCGTCGTCGTGTGCGACATCGGGCGTCTCGCTATCAGCGCTTTTGGGCGTGGAACTGACTTCGCGATCCCCTTCTCGAGTGGATTCGGCACTCGCCCCCCTGGACTCCGGGTCGACTAATTGGGTCCCGGAAGTCGCGCTCGTAACTGCGCGACCGCCCTGTTCGCACGCGGCGGCGAACGTGGAGAGTCCCATGATTCCGACACCACCAAGCAGGGCGCGTCTGGATACAGGCATGTCTTCAACCTCCGTCGGCTGAGTAGGCTCATGACCTGATCCGCAACGGGACCGGCCTGCCGCCGATCCTTGAAGCGGTCGATCCGAATGCCGCGGACCACGTCTACACCCATGATCTTGGCGGCTTGATATCCGAGCTGCCCAGCATCACAACGGGATCCGAAAGCCCGCAGGACGACAGCTGTGACTTCGCCAGGCCGCTTATATGGGCGCCGGTTGATGACGACGACCCACTCGCGGTTACCGTGCGGATTCGGAAGGCCGAGACGCGAGCCGATCATCCGCATCGCGTGGAACGGCTGCGCTGGCAACCAAACGTGGACTCCCGCATGTGACAGAAGAACCGCAATAGTTGATCCTTGGATCGACCTCCAGTTAGCTCCGGCGCGGATTAGCTCAAGTGAATGTCCCTTCCATGGAAAAGTCGCCTGGCTCGCCCCGGGCTCGTTTCGATGCGATGTCCGTTGAACCGCCTTTCCGGAAATGACTGCAAGTCGTTTGGCGTCTACTGATCGACGGCTCAAAGACGAGGTAGCGTGGTATTTCTAGCCGCTCTGCGCAGGTTGGGAATCGACGCCCGATATCTGATCGCGTCTTCCTCAATTCACTCATTGACGGGAATGGGAATCTCGGGCGTCCTTCTGAACCTTTACGTGATTCGACTTGGCTATGGTCCGATTTTCATCGGGCTGTTCAACGGGATCGCAATCGTCATCGGGGCCGGGGTCTCGCCAGTAGCCGGTGCATTGGGCCGGCGTTGGGGCGCGCGCAGATCGATGCTCACCGGTCTCGCCATAGCCGTTTCTGGGGGCTTACTCCTCCCGCTCGCCGATCTGCTTCCCGGAAACATGACCACTGCGTGGCTCATCGGCACAAATGTGCTGACCCTCGTCGGCAGCATGCTCTTCTATGTCAATCTGACTCCCTACCTCGCGGCGGTCACGGGCCCACGAGAAAGAAGCACGGCATTCTCCGTGCGGTTTTCGCTTCAATTACTCGGATCGTCCGTCGGCAGTGTGATGGGCGGATTACTGCCCGGTGCGTTTGCGTGGATCACCGGGGCGGCGTTATCCAATCCGAGCTCATATCGGCTCGCGCTGCTTGTGGGGGCTGTGTTGCTTCTAGCTGCCGTGTTTTTCGTGCAGCGTGGCCGGGAAGTGCAGGCCGGACCCGAGGTCGACACGGCGAGCGGGACGAGATCCACTCCGTGGAAGCTGCTGATGCTGGTTGGACTCGTGAGTTTCATGGTCACTCCCGCGGAAGCCGCCGCATGGATTTTCTTCAATGTATACGCCGATACCGTTCTTCGGGTTCCGACCGTCCAGATCGGATTTGTCGTGGCAGCCGCTCAGTTGCTGGGCGTGCCCGTAGCGCTAATGATGCCTGCGGCCGGATCCAGGCTCGGCACTGGTCGCGCGGCGGCTTTGTCCGCGTTCGGCATCGCGTTGAGTCTGCTTCCAATGGCGCTGATACCTAACTTCGCGGCGGCGGGACTTGGGTTCGTGGGTGTGCTCACGTTCGGGGCGATACTGGCGCCGGCGCTTAACGTTTACCTGACTGAGGTGGCTCCGGGGGAGTGGCTTTCGTCGGCCACGGGCGTATCGCTGGGGGGAACGGCCGCCGCTTTCGCTCTGGTTGCGCTCGGAGGGGGATTCTTGATCACAGCCCTGGGGTACACCGGTTTCTTCCTAATATCCGCCCTTATGACGGCTGTTGGCGTATTGGTTTTCAGGGCAACGCTATTGAGGGGAAGCGCGTTCGTCGCCGCCCTCGACGACTATCAGATAGATCAACCAGAACCGTTAAGCCCACGGAGCGATTATTGAGCCAGACAATGCGGCAGGGACGGCGGATGTCTCGAGCCGGATGGCAAGAGTACGCAGCGGGCGATGGCATTGCTAGCGCCCAGAGACTGCCAGCGCGGATGCGGAGGATTAGGACGGGGATATTGGCACCACCCGGAGGGCGCTGAGCAGCGCCCCATTCGGACGGGCCCGCATTGTGAGGCTGACGTTTTCAAAACATCGGGCATGGAGATGAGTTGCCGTCGTGGCGTGGTCATGCAAACAAGCTTTTGGGCGATATGAGGCTCCGTCTCAACGATGCGGCCTCAGATATTTTCGCCTTCCGCGGCCGCTTCGTCGGCGTGGCTGCCGCGCGTTGGCGCAGCCAGCCACGCCAAAACTGGCCCGGTAATGGCTCCGTAGACGGCCCCTGAAATTGCCCAGCTAACGAACCCTGCCGAGGACACACTCCCCGATGCGACCCCGCCCGCGACCCAGCCGGTGGGTGCTCGCGAGCACCCACCGGCCCGCACCGGTCACCCGTCGACGCAACACCAGCCATTGCAACACCCCGGCTACGATCCCGCCAATCGCTACGCCCGCGGCGCCAGCCACGATCAAGTTCCGCGACGAGCCCACCGCCATGCTCACAGGCCCACCCATCGCCAACCCCGCCGTGCTGGCAAGCACCCATCTGAGCCACAGGGGCCAGCCCCGCCAGCGGCGCAGGCCGGCGCTCATCCGGCCAGCCACATCGGCGGTCATCTCTGCCATCCTTCGCTCCCGATGTGATCCTGCTCATGCGTCACCGAGGCGAGCGTAAGGGGCGCGAACTGCCAAACGCAGTGGGAGTCGCTGCCATAGGCTGTTCAAGGACTGTCAATCACTGTCCAGAGTCCAGTCGATCGCGAACTGATCTCGGCCAGACATTGGGACGGGGCCGCCAGTCGTGACAGGCCGGCGGGTGACACCTATGAAACGGTCCGTTTATCGGTACCAATCGGGACGGTCGATGCCAGGGAATGCTGTGCACCGAGATCTGGGGGTCTTGGCGGCGGTCGGCGCCTTACACCGTGATGACGATTTTCCCCTGGGCGCGTCCCTCTTCCAGATAACGGATGGCCTCCGTTACTTCGCTCAGCGGGTACGTTCGGTCGATCACGGGCGTGACATTGCCCGCCTCAATGAGCTCTTTCCAGACAACCAGGGCTTCTTTTTTCTCGATCGAAACAAACCCGCCTATCCGCTGGCTCACGAACGGAGACACCACGAGCACTTTGAGCAGACTGCCGAATCCTCCCAACCAACGACCGCTCGACGCTACATCTCCGGCGATTACGTAAGTCCCCTTGGGGGTGAGCGCGCGTCTGAGGTCTGACAACGAGTGTTTCGCCGCAATATCTAGAATGAGATCGTAGCGCTTGCCACTCTGGGTGAAGTCCTCCTCGGTGTAATCGATGACGTGGTCTGCACCAATCGAGCGCAGCATGTCCAACTTCCCCGTGCTGTCCACGGCGGTCACGTCCGCCCCGTCCGCCTTGACAAGCTGCACGGCGAACGTACCCACACCACCGGCAGCACCGTTGATTAAGACCCTTTGTCCCGCCTGCACGCGTCCCTGATAGCGAACTGCCTGGAGTGCGATGAATGCGGGGATGGGTACGGCAGCGGCTTGCTCAAACGTGAGGTTGGCCGGCTTCAGCGCTGGCAGGTCCTCCGGAACCGACACATACTCGGCATAGGCGCCGCCGTTTTGCCACTGGTGGCCGCTGATGGTATCGCCAAATACCTCATCACCCGATTGAAACTGGGTCACGTTCTCGCCGACGGCCTCGACGGTCCCGGCCATATCCAGTCCCGGCCATATCCAGTCCCGGCACTTTGTTGTTCGGTTTTAGCAGCCCGGACCCCATGACACGGAGGATGTATGGCCGGCCTCTTACGGCGTGCCAGATATCTGGATGGACCGAAGCCGCGTGGACTCGTACCAGCACCTCATTGTCTCCGACAACCGGCTTGTCGATGTCCTCCAGTTTCAGGACATCAGCCGGTGACCCGTACCTGTGCTGGACGATCGCCTTCATCGGATCCTCCTGAGCTGCCCGCGCCCGCGAACGATATCAGCAGCGCGAGCGCGTACGACAAGACGAATGCCCCGATCGTGGTGGAGGTAAAGTCGATCGCCATCGGCTGGCCGCCATGACCCGCGATAATTGTTTTCTCAAGCCCGTACCGACGCAGGCTGAGAGTCGTTTCCCCGCTGAACGCAGACTGGCGACCGACCGGCGCTCCGCGCCTCTCGCCCCGACTGCTCCATCAGTTGAAACTGGGCCGTTCGGTGGGCGAGGAACGCCCGGATCGAGAAGCGAGACCCAGCGTCAGGCCCTCGGACGATCCCGACCTGGTCGGTGGGTCGGGCCACATTCCGAAGCCACGGAGCAACGGATTGGAAACGTCGTCTTCAGGCGCCGAAATAGACGCGGTCCGCAGTGCCGCCGAGTATCTGGTCGAGCTCGGACTGCCTGAGCCCCAGCTCTTCCCGGAACAAACGGAGCTGACCCGCGTAGGTTGCCTTAGGACAGAAGAGCTCGGTTGGAAAACAGGAGCCCCAAATGCAGCGATCCGGACCGTACGCCTCGATGAACCGCGAGCACGCTTCATGCATGTCCGGGAAGGGATAGTCATCGGCGGAGCCCATGGCTGGAAAACTCAGTTTGGCGTAAACGTTGGGACGCGTGGCCAGCTCGACGACCTTCTCGACCGTCTTCGCAAACAGCGGGCCGGTCTGCAGGTTAAGACAGTGATCGAGAACGACGGAAAGGTCAGGATAGGCATCGAGTAAAGCCTCGAGCCTCTCGGCATGCTCCAGGGTGAGCAGGGCGTTCACCGGGATTCCAAGACCTCTTGCTTCCCGATACAAAATCGCGATCCCCGGCTCAGCGTAGCCATACGCCTCAAAAGACACCCGAACCGCCTTTATGTTGGAGCGCTCAACAAGCGCGTGCAGGGCGTCCGGGCTGTGCGGATGGGCGGGGTCCAGGTTTACAACGCCGCCGGCCCAGTTCTTTGCGTTTGGGGAAACGTCGCGGATGAAGCGGTTGTCGAATCCGTAAAAGGTGTAAGTATGGATCAGCAGCGCACGGTCGACCGCGGCATCTCGCATCTCACGCTGGAGCAGCTCGATCGTGCCCGTTCCAGCCGGCGGACGTAGAGAGTCGGCGGTCGGGGGATAGGCGTTCTCGTCTGTGCTGTAAATGTGGGCATGGGCGTCGATTATCAGGTTCCCAAGACCGGCTTCGCTCGTATCAGTTGTCATGATCAGGATCGTCGCCTCGTTATCTTGCGATTCGCTGGTCCGAGCCCATCTCGTCAAGAAGTTCCCGAGCGAATGCCCGATATCTCACCGGCCTGTCGCTCCTACTGATTGTCCCCTCATCGATAAGACGCTCTAACCAATCCCTCGCCTGAGTCTTAGTCACCTGGAGTGCCTCACTCACCTCAGACTCGCTCCTGGGCTCCTTAAGCAGACTAAGCATCGGCTCACGCACCGTGTCGAACAGTTCGTCGGCCCGGTAGGCGGATGTCTCCGGAGGGTCAAACACGGGACTTGTTGCCACAATCAGCGGGGCTGGCTCGCCGAGAGTTGCGGAAGGGGTTGAACCCATCGGTTCGGGGCGGCGAGCGCCAGCAGAAATGGATTCTGCCGCCACGAGAGGGAGTCCCTTCTGTGCGAATTGGCCGGACGGTGCTTTCTTCCACGCCCTGATCGCTTCGAGAAGATCATCAGCGCTCGTAGGGTTGGGCCAGGGCTTTGCCCCAATCTGTCGAAGCGCATCGAGCCCCTGCGACGGTTCACCCGTGGAACGCACAAATATGGGTACGAGGTGCAACTTCTTGAGCTGCTCGGCCGCGCCCGCCCACGTGCCACCTTTTTCGACGTCCGAGTTCATGATGAGGGCGGCATCCGAGAACGCGTAGATAAGCTTGTTTCGATGCATGGCGTTTCCCACATTGAACCCGGCGCTCGGGTCGTAAGGAGACACGAGCACGATCTGTCCGTCCGATAGTAAGTTGCGATGATCCCGGTTCAACGCGGTCCGTTCCAGGTCGTTTGCCAACACCGCTGTGACGCGGCCGCCAGCCTCCGACGCGCCTCGCATCGCCGCCTGATCGATGCCCCTGGCCCCACCGGAAACGAGGGTTTGGCCAGCCTCCGCCGAGAGTCTTCCCACATCCTCCGTGTACCTAATAAGGGCATCGTCGACCTGGCGCGATCCCACGACAGCGATCCCGCCTGAATCGAGGATGCTCGCGTCCCCACTCCCATAGAGCACGGAGGGAGCCGCATCGCGAAGCCGAGACTTGATACGCAGCGGGTAAGTGTCGTCCGCACGGCTCACTACCCAAATTGCGCGGGAGCTCCAACGCTCGATCGCTTGACCGAGCAAAAGGCCACGTTCAAGCAATCGCATCACTCGGTCTTCGTCGAGCGACGACCGACACGCCCGTAATACTTCCTTCGCCCGTGCGCCGAGCAGATCCGCCGGCTCATGTTGTGTGTCTACAAGACACCGCGCGAGACGTCGATACTCGCCCGATGTAAGCCGCTTTTCGGAAGACGAGCTGCGCCCGACGATGAGTGGCGCCGTCAGAAGCAAGATGGCCTGGGTGTTGGGGGATAGAGTCGAACTCATCAATACCGGCCTGTGTGTGCGAGCGCCAGGGGCCAGACCTCGGCACCAGCGCGTTCGCGCAGCAACCACGCTGACACGGTCAGCGTCCAGCGGGAGTCAACCATATCGTCCACCAGCAACACCGGCCCATCGGGCAAGCCTGAGATATCAGCCACGGCGAGAGCCCCGTCCAGATTGCGGGCTTGCTGTGTACTATTTGCCATCGTTTTCTGCTCAGGGCGGGGGGCGGTAACGATCAGTACTTCGTTGAACGGCAACCCCAGTGTACCGGCCAGTCGCCCGGCAAATTCCACGACCAGAGTGGGGTGTCGAAGCGAGGGCACGGCGGTGACCCAGGCCGGAGCCGGCTGTGGCTCCCATTGGCGAAACATCTGAACACATGCGTCAACAAGCCGGTCGTCGAAGTGCCCGTGCCTGTACTTTCCGTCTCGGACCAGGCCGCCCCAGCCGGCATCCCCCCACACGCAAAGAGCCCTGCCTTGCTCCATCCGCGATCCAGCCGGAATTATCCCGCTGACATTGCAGGAAGGCATTCCGCCCGCGGGCCACCTCTTGCGTGGCGCAATTGCAATACTCGTCCTCCGCAGGAACGCAACTGCTTCTCGCACGAGAGCCGAACCCGGCTCTGTCGGCAGGTCTGGTAGGCCGGCTGAAGCAACGTTCGCAGGATCGCCGTCAAGGGCCCGGATCAAGAACTCCATGTGACCGGAACTCAAGCCGACATATTCCTGCATTTGCCGCTGCTCGCTACGTCGCAGTTCGGTTAGCCGCTCTGCTCGCTGCCAAAACGCATCGCTCAGCTCAGCGGCGGTAAGCTGCCACCTGGCGCCCTGCTTTGCGATCGGGGCAGGCGACTCCAGCGAGAGCAGGTCGATGGTCTTCTGAATCCGACCATTGCTGACATTGACTTCACCCAGGAGCTCTGGGATGGAAAGCCCATTCGGCGCCGTTTCCAATGCGGCCAGGAATTCAGCTACCTCGTCGCGAGTCGGGAAAGCGCTATCGATGAAGTAGTCATTGATGTCTGTGTCTTCTTCCCCGCTAAGCAAGATGCCATAGGCCGCAGTCAGGGCACGACCTGCACGGCCCACCTGCTGGTAGTAGGCAACGACCGAACCGGGTGTTTGATAATGGACGACGAACCCGAGGTCGGGCTTGTCGAAACCCATTCCCAGAGCGGTGGTAGCAACCAGAGCCTTAAGTCGATTATCCAGCAGCGCTTGTTCCAGCTCCGGACGGCGATTCCCAGTCTGACCGGTATAGGCTTCGACGTTGAGCCCCTTTGATTTCAACCATGCCGCTACCTGGCCGGCATCACGAACCGTAAGCGTGTAAATTATGCCGCTTCCGGGCAGAGCAGGAACCCGTTCTGCAAGCCATGCAAGACGTTCTGCCCGGGTGTGGAGCCTGATCGTCTGAAGGGTCAGTGAAGGACGACCCAGGTCGCCACGCGAGACTTTCAGGTCCGGCCCCAGCACCGTGCCAAGATCGTCCATCACGCGGTCGTTTGCGGTAGCCGTGGTCGTTAGCAGCCGGAGGTTCAGAGGGAGCGTCGGGACCAGGCGCTCCAGGAGGCGGTAGTGGGGTCGAAAGTCATGACCCCAGTCCGAGATACAGTGCGCTTCATCGATGACCAGCAGCGAGATTCGATCACCGATAGCCGCCAAAACGCGACCGCGAAACCCCTCATTGGCGAGTCGCTCGGGTGAGACAAGTAGAACGTCGACCTCGTCCCGCCGAATCATCGCCTCAACGTCGGCCCAATCCTCGGTGTTGTCGGAGTTGATCGTCACGGCCCGCACGCCCATCCGCTCAGCGGCAGCGATCTGATTTCGCATTAGGGAGAGCAGGGGTGATATCAGGAGTGCCGGGCCGGCGTCACCTTCGCGAAGCAGCTTGATGGCGATGAAGTAGACGAAACTCTTGCCCCATCCGGTCTTCTGCACCACCAGCAGACGTCCCCGTCCCTCGACCACGTACCGAATCGCTTCTTCCTGTCCTTCGCGAAACTCGGCACTACTGATTCCCGAGCCAATACGAAGGAGCTCCAGAGCACGCTGGGTCCGGTACGTCACACTTCTGCCTGGCCAAACGCGCCGTCCAGGTCCACGTCGTCCAAATCGTGATCCGCAAAGGCTTGAGACTCGACTTCTTCGAACTGCTCGGGCTCATCGGGTTCTTCGGGTAGCTGCGCCGCCGTCTCGCCCAGGTCTAGCTTGCTGGTGACTACGGCGCCGATGATCATTTCGTTTTCCCCATATCGGTGAGAATCGTCCGCATCCGATGCGCACAGGTTAGCGTCCGCCAAGATCGGCGTTGAGTGCTTCGTCATGCACGGATCGTCTCGGCCGTCGACAACCACCGGCGGTACGTCGAATCCCGCGATACGCTGCTGGCGGTCGCCATCTCGTTCAATGCGCTTCCAGTCTTCACCACTTCGCTCAATTGGGCAGCACGTCTACACATTCCAGATCGACGACGGCCGCGGCCACACGTTCCGCGAGCGCGGCGAATAGGGCGCGGCCCTGTGCATTGCGCGGGCCAAGCGCCACTGTGAGAACCGAGACGCGGGCAAGAATATCGATCATCGCGATTCGATAGTCGCCGAAGCACTCCTGGTCGGAGTACCCGCGCACGCCCCGGGCCATGAGCGCGGCCGCGTACGCCGCAATTGCCTCGCTCTCCACTTCGCGCCGGAGCTCCGCCGGACCACAGGCCACCAGGAAATACGCCGCGTCGCACACGCCGGCGCCGCGCATGGTCACCTGCCAGTCGATGGCGGCTATGGCCCCGCCGGCGTCCGTTGAGCTGAACAGCAGGTTATCGGGCCGAAAATCGCCGTGAAGCAGGGTGGGTGGCAGCGACGAGAGCCGCTGCCGCGCATAGTCGAGTCCGCGTCGCAGCCTGTCGCTGGCGGCCAGGAAGCTGGACGGAAAACGGCTGCCGTACCGATCGATGAACTCGGCCCAGTACTGGCGGCTCAGTGCGTGGCGTTTGGTTGCGAGGGTCTCGAAGGTTGGGATCCAGTCGATGGAGGCCAGCTCGGGGCTGTTCCACCATCGGGCATGCAGCATGGCGGCATGCTTGAGGGCATCGGCGATCTGGTCGGCCGAGCAACCAACCAGGGGATCGCCGACGCGAGCCGGAGCCAGGTCCTCCAGCAGCAGGATGAACGCGCCCCCGATGGGGTCCACGCTACCGTAGTAGAGGCCCGGTGTGCGTAAATCCAGCGTTGGGGCGAGCTGTCGGTAGAAACGTAGCTCGCGCGTCGGCGCTCCGAGGTCTCGGAGAAGCTCGCGGGTCGAACGAACCGGACTGTGCAGCTTGGCGATGAGCGACGGCGGTGCGGCAGCCCGAGCGTCGCTGTAGGCGATGTGCATCCTTTGAACCTGGCCCGCGAAGCCCTGGTTTCCGGCGATCGCCTCGGCACGAACGCGCGTGACGGAGCCAGTCTCCAGAACATCCGACGAGCGCAGGGCTTCGGTAAGCCACCGCGGCGTGATGGCATTCAGGCCCGCGGGGATCTCGAGTGCGGCCACGGCGGGCTCCCAAGCTGAGTGTCGGTTGCGATACTACAGGCGGCGGCCGGATGGGAGCGGGCGCCCGCTAACTGCAATCTCGTTACGTGGGTTAGGAATATCGTAAGTCCGGGATTTGCGTTCGACATCACAATCTCGTGTGTCACTGGATCGAAAGGACGCGGCATCGTGCCAAAAGTTGCGGCGAGTCGGCATATTGCCACCCCACCTACGAGCCTCTGGGACCTTATGAGCAGAGTTGATCTGCGCGCCGACTGGGATTTGAGCGTTAAGCAATTTCACCGATCTGGACGAGATGATGATTTGCCGAATATGCGTTTGCGGTACCGGGCACCCCTGATATTCGGACTATTCTGGGAATGGGAGGGCGCTTACGTAACCTACAAGCCGCCACACCGAACCGCGGTTCAAATGGTGAATGGCTCTCGTCTGCGGCCGTTCAAGCGCCTCGCTGGTAGCTGGATCCTAAGCGAGGAGAGTGGTGGAACCCGTCTGGAGTTGATCGTGCAGTTCGAGTCCCGGCTGCCAATTGCGGCAAAACTCATGTCACCGATGATCAAGCGAATCCTGGAACGCAGCCTCGTGCGACTTGAAGAGCTCGCATCCGGTCGCAGTCACCCTTGACGGGCTCCATGCCGACCTGTGCTTTCACGCGCTCTGATTGGGGCCGCTGTCTCGATTTCTAATGTGGATTCAGTGAGTCTCCATTGAGATCATTCGGCCCATCCCTAACTTACGAATCGAAGAACTTCGTCGACCGCAAGCCTGCCAATGGGCCCGGTGCTGTAGACGCTCACCTCGACCTTGCGATCGGCGTCGATGACGAACTGCGCCGGATGAATGGTCGGCCTCGTTGCGTGGTGGTACGCGCCAATGAGATCGGCGTGCTCCGGGAATCTGACATCGTGGACCACCTTGTACTTAATCCCGAGACGCTCGACGAGGGCGTTCGCCTGGTCCTCGGTATCAACCGAAAGTGCCACAATCTGCACCGCAAGAGCCTCGAACGCATCGATTTGAAACTGATACTCGGCCAACTGCCGCCTGCAGTGGCTTTACCAATGGCCCCGGTAGAAAAGAAGCACCGCAGTGGTCATCCCCAGGTCGTCTGGAATTGTTATCTCGCCGCCCCCGGCAAGCCTGACGGTCAGGGACGGGAACTCGTCGCCGGGAACTAGCTGAGGCATTCAACAACTCCGCTCGGTCCGCTCGGCCGGCATGAGCCCAAGATCGGTGACTGGCAGGGGCAGAATAGCAGGCACGTGGAAGTTCCGACCGGCGGCCCGCTCCGCCCTGTCGCAGATCGGCTTGTTTCACGCGCAATCGTCCGGCACGGTTTGCGCAGCCCATGTCGGATCGAGCCTTGCAACCGTTACGCACTGGCGCGATTCGCCGCATCGAGAACGTCGTCATCCAACTCCCACCCGGCAGCGCCTGCGTTGGCCATAACCTGCTCGGCCGTAGTGGCCCCCGCAATCACCGAGCTAACTGCTGGATGAGCCGTAAGCCAACTGAAGGCCAGCTCCAGCAGGCTGTGGCCGGCGCCGTCTGCAATCTTGCGAAGTTGCTCGACGGTTTCCAGCTTCGCGTCACTCGCGAATCGCTCCGCCGCCGCCCCTCCCTCGGAAAGACGAGATCCTTCGGGCATCGACTGGCCCTTCCGGTACTTGCCGGTCAGAGCTCCGCTGGCAAGCGGAAAATACGGAAGGATGCCCAACCCGTGGGCTTCCGCCGCGGGCATCACCTCAGCCTCGATTTTGCGGTTCAAAAGACTGTACTCATTCTGGGCGGAGATAAATGGCGTGAGGCCGCGAGACTCCGCGATCCAGTCTGCGTCTGCGATCTGCCAACCAGCGAAGTTGGAGTTTCCGATGTAGCGGACCTTTCCGGCCTGCACCATGGAATCAAGGGCGGTCAGAGTCTCTTCGATTGGCGTCTCCGGATCGGGAAAATGGACCTGATACAGATCGATGTAATCCGTTTGTAAACGGCGCAGACTCGCCTCGACCGCTCGCACGGCGTAGCGGAGCGAAGTTCCCCCCGCATACCGATCATCGTCGGCCATCGCCCCGGCAAACTTGGTGGCAAGAATGACTCGATCACGGCGCCCCTCCAACGCATGCCCCAGGTACTCCTCGGACAGCCCCCGCGGGCCGTAGGTGTCGGCAGTGTCAAGCAAAGTGATGCCGGCATCGAGTGCGGCATCCACGATTGCTCGAGTCTGCTCGGCATCGCAGCGGCGACCGAAGTTGTTGCAGCCGAGGCCCACGATTGAAACCTCCAACCCCGAATCACCGAGCCGCCTGTATTTCATGTTCTTCACCCCGTATCATGCGCGCAGTCCCCCATGCTACAGCCGTGTCAAAGACGATCGCGCGAACGCTCGTCCGCGATTTGGGCAAATCCCTTCCCGAATTCGCAACTATGCCGACATAGTTTCCGGGCGAGTGGCGTCAGCTCTCATCCTGTCATCGTGCCTCATTCGGCTCCGCTGAATTGCATACCGGGCCGCGGACGGCGTGTCGGTATCGGCTTGCGGCTTGTTGTGCCCGAAAGACTCTGGAGCATGGCGCAGGCATGCAGTTTGAACACCCTGAATGGCCGTCGTAAGCTGTCAAGCGTCCGCTGGTTAAAACGATGCAAAGGGAGGCGAGTTCATGGCTAAGCTTCGCATCGGTCATTTCGGATCGTTCGGTCATCCTGTTTTGCGCCCGCTCAAGGGACATCCCAGGGCCGAGCTTGTCGCGACCTGCGAGATTCAGCGCGATCAGCTGGTGAGTTTGTGGGGCGCAGATCATCCCGGCCTTGACGACGTCCAGCAGACATCTACTCTCGAAGAGTTGATGTCGTTGTGCGACGCCGTGGTGTTTTGCTCGCCCGTGCGCTACCAGCAGCCCGATCAGTGCATTCAGGCGTTAAAGGCAGGCAAGCACGTCCTCGCCGAAAAGCCCTGTGCGTTCACCAAAGATCAGGTGGATGAGCTGATTGACGTCGACCGTCGGGGCCCGGCGCGATTCCTCGAAATGGGTGGAACGACCTTGACGCCCGCGCTCGTCCGCATGCGGGAGATCGTTTGGGCCGGCGACCTCGGCGACATCCTGTGCGTGCAGGCCCTCAAGAGTTACCCGGTCTCAGGCAGGCGTCCGCCTGACGAACGATTGGACGCCGGCCTGATCATGCAGTCTGGAATCCACGGCGCGCGGGCGATGCAGGAGGTCACGGGCCTGACGATCACCGAGGTAATGTCATACGAGACGAAGGCGGGAAACCTCGGCCGCGGGGAACTGCGGATGGTGGCCAGCAGCATCTGCCGGTTCGACAACGGCGCCGTGGGCAACATGACCATGAACTACCTGAATCCCCTGAAATTCGGTTCACACGGTAACGACCAGCTCCGCCTTTTCGGAGCTAAGGGGATGATCGAGGCGGTGGACGACAACAGCCGCCTGCGCATCGCTACGGGCGATGCTCCGCTGGAGGACATCGAGCCCGCGCCCACACAACCGTCGTACTTCGATCTGTTCGTCGAGCACGTTTTGGACGGAAAGGAAATGCCGCTGCCGCTCGAACGCGAATTGCAGTCGACGCTGACCGTCATCGCGATGAATGCGGCCGCCAAAACTGGCAGAGCCGTAAAGGTGCCGGTTCTGAGGTAACGAGCGTCAACACGCAACCCGGTCGCCGCACCGAGCTTGATACGATTCAGTGCCGCCTATTTAAGGGGATATTAATCAAGTCTCGTTTCGAGTCTCGGATCATGTTCTCGTCGAGTCTCGGATCATGTTCGCGTGGGAAACAAAGCGAGGGGGGAAATTCGATGGCCGATCAAATACCAACCAGAACGTTGGGTCGAACCGGACTGGAAGTCGGGCGATTGGGCTTTGGCGCAATGGAGTTCAGGGGCGAACCAAGAGGCCGCGCCACCACGGATGGCGAGGCGGGAGAGGTGCTCAACAACGTCCTCGCCGCCGGCATCAACTACGTCGACACCGCAAATGACTATGGTTTGAGCGAGGAGCGAATCGGGCGGTCCATCGCTTCGCGCCGTTCGGAGTACTTCCTCGCCACCAAGTGCGGATGTCCAGGGCCATCGGGCGGCGAGCACGAGTGGGACCGCGAGAACCTGTTTCGAGGCCTGAATCAAAGCCTTGATCTCCTCAAAACCAAACACGTGGACGTCATGCAGTTGCACAATCCATCGGTTGAAGATGCCGAGACGCATGGGGTCGTCGACAGCCTTAACGAGATGCGCGGCTCAGGGTCAGTGCGCCATATCGGCATCTCAACCACGCTTCCGGATCTCCCCACCTACATCGATTGGGGCGTCTTCGACGTATTTCAGATTCCGTACTCTGCTCTAAATCGCGAGCATGAAAACTGGATCAGTAAGGCCGCTCAGGCCGGAATCGGCACCGTGATCCGAGGCGGCGTGCAAAAGGGCCAGCCGGGCGATGGCCGTGGGTCGATCGAGGCATGGGAGACGTTTGACAAGGCAAACCTCGATGAGCTGCGTGAAGATGGTGAGTCGCGGACTGCATTCCTTTTGAGATTCACGTTGTCTCATCCCGACATTCATACGATCATCGTGGGCACAATGAGTACGGAGCATTTGCGTCAAAACCTGGACACCACGCGGCGGGGTCCATTGGCCCCCGATGTGTACGCTGAAGCCAGGCGCCGGTTAGACGAAGTGGGCGAGACGCCTGCCTCGTAGGCAAACAGCCGCACGTTGAGCAGCCGCGATTGAAGAATCGTTTCTCGGGCGGTAGACCAGCCGTGGCTCGACTTTCCGAACCGAGAGCGGGGCTTCGAGTGGTAGCCATATCCGACGGCCCCGGTCGCCCGGAGCCCTTCAAGTCCAGCCTGCCTGCAGCGGGATATCCGACCTGGATGCACAATTTATTTCAACCGCTGAGCGCAAGCGTCAGCTTCTGAATGGGCGACGTCAGGCTGGCAATCATCGGAACAGGTGGGATGGCCGCCCATCATGCTGACGCGTTTCGTGATCTCGACGGGTGCGCGGTCGTCGCAATAGCCGGGCGGAATCCAGATACGGGTCGGAAGCTCGCCAAACGGCACGATGTCCCGCTCACAACCAACTGGACCGAAGCCGTTCAGAGGAGCGACGTGGATGCTGTAGTCGTATGTACTCACAATGAAAGCCACGCAGAAATCGCGATGGCGGCGATTCGGTCGGGCAAGCACGTTTTGACGGAATACCCCATAGCCCGGTCGATCGAACAGGGTGACCGCCTTAGAGAAGCTCTGCGGGAGTCAGGCAAGGTGCTGCGAGTAACGCACGAACCGGCCTTTTCGAAGGCGCAATCCGCCGTGCATGATCGAATCGCAGCGTTGGGTGACCTGATTACCGCGATCTTCGTGCGATTGACGCCAGGGCGCGGACGACGCCCCGAAGTCCTATTCAATCTTGAAGTATCCGGACCTCCCGCACTTTTCTTTGTCGGACATATTTATCCTCTGATCGACCTATTCGGTCCCGCCGCCTGGGTCGAGGGCGCTGCTGAATACGTAGGTCTGGATGCGCAAAATCGGTACGAGCGGCTCGCAAACAGCGTGACGGTTGGATTTCAACGCGGTGGCCTGGCGCATTGGATCTGGGCTGGCGGGATCCAGATTGGGGAAGCGGAGGAGTTCCAGCGAATCGTCTTCACGGGCGGGACACTTATCAGAGACGGCCAGAATTGGAAGATTTCGACCGCTGACGGCGTTGGCGCAATCGATACCGCCGGCCAAAACGAACCATCGGTGCAAAAGCAGTTTTTGCTCGACCTGAATTCTGAGAACAGGCAATGGCTCAAAGACACTGAGGCCGCGTTCGACGCTGCGAGGATAGGACTCTCAGCCGAAATATCAGCACGCGAAAACCGACGGGTCTTGATCAGATGACCGTAATCACGTCGATTGGCGGATGAATTACCGGCCTGAACCGACGTTCCGGAAGCCGACCCTGATCGCTGAGCGGCGCTCAGGCGGGACGCGAAAACCCGATCCGTGCTGACGGAATTAACTTTTGGGCCCCGGAGGCGAGCGCCTGGACGAACGATCGTACTCCACCATCGACCGATCCACGCTGAAGTTGAAGTCTAATTGCAAGACTCTTGCAATGCGGCTTGGCCGGGCATGGCTGCCATGCGCGATGCCTAGAGGATTTGAACGGTGAAGTTCCTATCCTCCCAGCAGTCTCCCTCCGGCCAGAAAAAAGTGAATTCAATCTCTTCCGCGTCACGGACGAACCTCTGCTGTATCCGACACTCGTACCTATCACTGCGATTTCGTTTCAGATCGAGGTCTCAGAAAGTTTGCCAGCCGTCGAATGTGATTCTGCACATCGCCGACGCATCAACAACGATGCGAATCGACATATCCCTTGAGACATGACCGAGCTGACTTTCAACCGACCACACCGGCATGCGACCAGGCCTCCGGGCCGTGACAGTCCGCTTCCTTTGGCAGCATCTCGCGGCTAGAGGGAATTCCGGCAACACTGGCCGAATGTACTTTCGACTAGCGGTCGAGCCGCCCAACGAAACCACCCCACACATGGGGAGCCTACCTAGTTCGCCACCCACTGCCTGGTGAAATCCTTACCAATCTCCACCCGGCTCAGGCGGCAATGGTCATTTGAATTTGAGAAGGGCAACCGCATCCATGAACGGATTTCGCCATTGCCCGACTCCTCGTTCTGGTCATATCCGCGCGCACGCCCCGGATGGCTTTCGTCACAACGAAATGGCGGAATTATTCCGCTACCAGCCTGAGGTTCGCGGCCGCGGGGATGGGATATGCCGTTCTCGCGGCGGACTATGACGTTGGACAGACGCTTTCCACCACAGATCGATTCACTGTCCAATGGCCCACAACCAGCGATGTCACAAAGTTGCACGACGTTCCCACCAGCCCGACGGTAGAGGTGCGTGCGGGGCAAGTCGGCCTTGCACGTAGTCATTCCGATTTCATAAGCAACACGCCGCCCGCCGCCACACCAAGATCCCGATCTGCCCGTATCGAATCATCGCATCGCAAACAGCGCTCGCTGAAGGGCAAGTCGATGCTAACGGGCGACGAGATCGAACGATTCGACCGCGACGGTTATTTGGTCTTCCCGCGTCTCCTCAACGAGCCCAAGCGGCGAAAGTACTTTTCGGTTTTCGAGGAACTCGTCGAGAAAGCCAAATCACTCAAGACCAATCGGCCGCCGACATGGTTGCTCGAGGTAGACGCCGAGGGGAATCCGGTTGCCGGGGTCCTTCACAAAGTCCAGGGGGTTGGAGTCGTCGATTTTCGAGCTCTCGACATGGCGCAGGAGCCCGAGATCGTCTCCCGTATCGAAAGCCTGATTGGACCGCAAATGGCGATTTTCGGTGCCAAGTTCTTCCCGAAACTGGCAGGCGGAGGCACATCTGTCCACTGGCATCAGGACAATTTTTATTTCAAAACCGAATCGGACCAGATAATTAGTTGCGGTATCTATTTGGAAGACGCCGACCAGGCAAATGGTTGCCTCCGTGTTATTCCCGGCAGCCATAAGCAGGGGGTCACCCACCACGAGCGATCCGGCCTCGTCGAGGCCAAGGGGTATAAGGCCGAGATCTACGAATCGAAAGCCGTTGATGTTGTCTGTCCGGGCGGAACTGTGGTTTTGTTTTCAGCAAATCTGATGCACGGGACCAACGATAACGAATCCGACAAAGCATCTGGCAGAAGTCGCTTCAGCACCGCCTGGCACTACCTACGACCCGATATCGATCTTCCCCCCTACAGCAGCGGCAACAATCCCGACTGGCATGTCCTGAGCTAGATCCGTAAAATGCCCCCGAGATTTCGGCCTGTCGCCGGCCGCTGATCGCCCAAGCAAGCACCGCCATGCGGGTCGGACCTGCCGAAACTCGCATCTCGACGGCCGGATTTGAGAGATCGCCCGGGACCGTACGTCCGCGCATGCAGCGCCGCGTTGACGGCGAGAACCGGAAGGCAGGGCAATTGCCGTCCGGCCGGCGGGCGTCGCTCGACGGATCCATCTGAGTTCAACGCAAATAATGGTTATCCTTCCCTGGTCACCCAGGATGGCCGTTGTGGCGCCACCGCACGTGAGGTTCCGCCTGAGGCGGGTGCGTCCAAACCAAACGGCAAACTGATCGGAGAATCCAGCATGGCAGCATTCACCACCCGACCAGTGGTCATGGGCACTCGCGGTGTCGTGACATCTGGACACTATCTTGCCAGCGCAGCGGGATTCCGAACGATGGAGCGGGGCGGCAACGCGATCGACGCCGCGGCGGCAATGTGCTTTTGCCTCAATCTCTTAGAGCCCCAGAGCAACGGTATTGGCGGCGAGGTGCCGGTGCTCGTCTACTCCGCGACAGAGAAAAGGTCGTTTGCCATCAGCGGCATGGGCTGGTCGCCAGCGGCCTTTTCGACAGACTGGTGCCGCGAAAATGGAATCGACCTCATCCCTGGAGACGGCTATCTGCCGGCATGCGTGCCGGCTGTGGTCGATACATGGGCCACGGCTGTGGGCCGCTTCGGCACCCTGACTTTTAGCGAGATACTGGCCCCGGCAATCGAACTGGCCGAAAATGGCTATCCCGTATACGACCGGCTGAATCAAGCTCTCTCGGACAACGCGACACGATTTCTGGAACGCTACCCGACCACGGCCGAAATCTACTGTCCCAACGGGCGCGTGCCCGAAGTCGGTGAAGTCATCCGGAATCCGGACTTCGCAAACATGCTGAAAATGATGGTCGTAGCAGAGAAAAACGCGAGCGCGACCGACCGCCTTCAAGGCATAAAGGCCGCTCGCGATGTTTTCTACAAAGGCGAAATCGCCGAACGAATCGTCGATTTCATTCGCCGCAATCCGGTTGAGGATGCCAGCGGCAAAAGTCATGCGGGGCTGCTTTCAACTCAGGATTTTGCGGATTGGTCCGCTGGGATAGAGGACACCGTAAGCATCAACTATCGGGGCCTGGACGTTCACAAATGTTCCGCGTGGACCCAGGGGCCGGTGTTCCTCCAGCAGCTCGCTCTTTTGCAGGGCTTCGATCTGAAAGCCCTGGGTCACAATTCAGCGGAGTATCTTCATACAGTTATCGAATGCGCCAAGCTGGCCTTCGCCGACCGCGAGGCGTACTACGGCGATCCGCTCTTCGATGATCCGCGATTGGAAATACTTCTTTCCCGCGAATACACGGAGGCGCGACGCGCGATGGTCGAACACACGGCATCTCTGGTAATGAGGCCGGGAGACACCGGAGCCGGAACACCCGAGTACGCAACGGTCGATGTCGCTGCAGACAATCGCGGCGCGCTGCGCATCGGGGCCCGCCCGGTCCAGGATCTCGGGATAGGCCATGCACACGTTGGCGATACGACCCATCTCGACGCGATCGACCGCGACGGCAACATGGTGGCTGCGACCCCGAGCGGCGGATGGCTTGGCACATCGCCGGTGATCAAAGGGCTTGGATTCCCTCTCGGGACTCGCGGCCAGATGTTCTACCTGAATCCCGAACGGCCGAACGCTCTCGAACCGCGCAAGCGACCGCGAGCAACTTTGACGCCGTCGCTCGTGACCCAGAACGGCGGTCCATTCATGGTGTTCGGGACCCCTGGCGGCGATGCGCAGGATCAGTGGACGCTCCAGTTTTTCCTCAACTACATCGAATTCGGAATGAGTCTCCAGGAAGCGCTAGATGCCCCCACAGTGCACTCGAAGCATTTTCCGTCCTCCTTCTACCCCCGAGCGGCATTTCCGGGCCACGTGTTCATAGAAAATCGTATTTCCAGCGAAGTGATCTCGGAGTTGAGCGCCCGCGGTCACGACGTGGAAGAGGTAGAGGGCTGGATAAACGGAAAGACAATGGGAATCCGCTACGATTCTGAGCGGGGCGTCATATCCGGCGCAGTCGCTGCGAAGGGTACCATCGGATATGCGATCGGATGGTAGCGCGCACAGATTTCTGGTTGCGCATCAATGACGATTCTTCATCGATTCCGGATTGATACGTGGGTGGGAATTTCAAGCATGCTCCGGCGCCGCTCGTTGCCGGGCGATTGAAGACGTAGGCCGGTTTACGATCGCAGCCAATCTCGAAACCGCGAGAACTGTTGCCGGTGAACCTGAGACGGCTGACCGCACGCATCGCCCGAGTTGCCTTGCTGGAAGAACGGCCGCACCCCTCATAACGTTGCTGGGGTTGGCCGCCGGTTTCTCCGCACTGGTGCCAGGATGAGGTCACGGCCTGAGATGTGGTCTTTGATACTGGCGCATGTGCCTCTGTAATGGCATCCTGACACATCTGATCAATCCGGCGGCACAATGCCACCGGCCGAGACCGTGGAGAAGCGGATGACAAAAGCAACAGTTCAAATCGATGAGCTATGTGTCAATACGCTTCGCTTTTTGGCTGTTGACGCGGTTGAAAGTGCTCGATCGGGCCACCCCGGATTGCCGCTTGGGGCGGCCCCGATGGCTTACGCTCTGTGGGATCGCTTGCTGCGTCATAACCCGAAAAACGCGGGCTGGTTCAACAGGGACCGCTTCGTCCTTTCGGCTGGTCATGGCTCAGCACTCCTGTACGCCTTACTGCATGCGTTCCGGTACGACCTCCCGCTGAGTGAGCTGCAAAATTTCAGACAGTGGGGCAGCAAAACGCCCGGCCATCCCGAGTACGGCGATACGCCCGGCGTCGAGGTGACCACCGGGCCGTTGGGCCAGGGATTTGCGAACGGAGTCGGTATGGCGATTGCCGAGAAGTTTCTCGCGGCCGCCTACAACCGGGACGGATTTCCGATCGTCGATCACTTTACCTATGCCATCGTGTCCGACGGTGACCTTATGGAAGGTGTGGCGTCGGAGGCCGCATCGCTGGCCGGTCATCTGGCGCTCGGAAAGCTCATTTATTTTTACGACGACAATCAGATTTCACTCGCGGGCGCGACGGCCATTTCCTTCACAGAGGATGTTGAACCGCGTTTCAACGCCTACGGATGGAATACGATTCGAGTTTCGGACGGCAACGATCTGGACGGCATCGAGGCCGCGATCAAATCGGCTCAGGCTGAAATCGAACGGCCGACCCTGATAATGATCCGCTCGCACATCGGATTTGGCAGCCCAAAACAGGACACGCATGGAGCCCATGGTGAGGCGCTCGGTCCGGACGACACGATTTCCACGAAGAAGTTTCTAAAATGGCCCGTCGATAAGCCCTTTCATTTTCCGGAAGAGGCCATCGCCCACTTCGAGGAAACAGCCGAGCGAGGCGCCAGTCACGAGGCGGCCTGGAACCAGCAGCAGCGGCGGTATGCGGACGCGCATCCCGACCTCGCCGCCGAATTCGGACGGGTGATGCGCGGCGACCTGCCAGAGGATTGGCGCGCCGACCTTCCGGTTTTTGGCGCGGATGACGGCCAGATTGCGACTCGCGACGCCTCGGGAAAGGCGATGAACGGACTCGCAAATCGCATCCCGCACCTGGTCGGCGGTTCGGCCGACCTCGCGCCCTCGACCAAGACGCTTTTGACCAGGTTCTCAGATTTCGGACCGAGCAATTCGCACGGAAGAAACATCAGATTTGGCGTCCGCGAACATGCCATGGGCGCAATCGTGAATGGGATGGCCGTGCATGGCGGTTTGATCCCGTACGGCGCGACGTTCCTGGTGTTCTCGGACTACATGCGGCCGGCGATCCGGCTGGCGGCCCTGATGCAGGCTCACTCCGTGTTCGTGTTCACGCACGACAGCATCGCGATGGGTGAGGACGGTCCAACCCACCAACCGGTCGAGCACCTGGCGGCTCTTCGCTCCATTCCAGGTCTTACCGTGCTCCGCCCCGCCGACGCCAACGAAACGGTGGCGGCCTGGGAGATCGGGGTCGCACGCAATGGTCCAGTCGCGCTCGTTTTCACGCGGCAAGGAGTGCCGGTATTGGATTCCGAGACTTATGCGATTGGCGATGGCGTCCCGCGGGGCGCTTACATTCTTACGGACGCCGACAACCGCGATCCCGGAATCGTCCTGGTCGCAAGCGGTTCCGAAGTTCATCTGGCAATGGACGCGCGCGCAGCTTTGGTCGAACGCGGCGTTGATGCCCGCGTTGTGTCCATGCCATCGTGGGAGCTGTTCGACGAGCAAACCGCGAGCTATCGGGAGCAGGTGTTGCCGCCGGGAGTTCCGACGCTGGCAATCGAGGCCGCTCATCCAATGGGCTGGCACCGGTACCTTGGCGGAAACGGTGCGGTTATGGGTATCGAGCGTTTTGGCGCGTCTGCCCCCGGGGCCGAGGTTTATGCAAACCTTGGGTTCACCGTGGAAAAAGTGGTCGAGCGCGCGCTGGAACTCGTGGATCCTTAGCGATTTTGCGAAACGCCGCCTAGAGGACTCTTTTGCCGGCCGCGAATCGGATGCGGCCGCGAGTCAAGGTGATTGTCGGTGGCGGGTGCGCCCCGGGCCCGTTTAGCGGTTTCCTACGGGAATCAGTCCGGACTAGGCGTCGAGCGGCTCTGGCATTGGTACGTCGAACTCCATGCTGCCCTCATTCAACACGGACATGTGCTCGTCTGATATTGGGACGCCATGCTGGCTTCGATGCGTCCGAGTCTCCGATTCCAGCTCGCCGGGATAGCGAATTCGGTCCACTCCCTCGGCAAGCTCGCTACCACGAAGCCGCTCGATCTCATCATCAACACGCCTGCTGAACGCTTCCGAGCTCAGGAACCTGCCCGGATCGATAACGTTCATATACATTCCAATTCCCTGCGGGTGATTGTCGCCGAGCGCATGCAGGTCAGTACTGAAGGGGCCGCCGGACATAACTCCGGCCAGCACGTCCGCAACCAGCATCAATGCGTACCCCTTGTAGCCTCCGAGAGGCTGAAGCGTACCACCGCTTTTTACCGCAACGGGATCGTCCGTCGGTTTGCCCTCGGCGTCGAAACCCCAGGTCAACGGGATGTTTTCCCCTATGGCGGCTGCCTCGACGATTTTCGAATTGGCAACGGTGGTGGTGGCCATGTCGACCACGATGTCCGGGTTCTCTCTGGCGGGAATGGCCCACGCCATCGGGTTTGTTGAAAGGATCGGCGTGAGTCCGCCGGTAGGTGCGACATAGGATTCGCCGTTGGTGGTAGCGTGACCGATAAGTCCCTGACTCGAAGCCATCTCAACGAAATACGCCAGCATTCCGACGTGATTCGTATCTCGAATTACCGTCGCACAGGCGCCTTGCTCTCGGGCGACCTCGATCGTCTCCTTCATCGCAAGCGACGCGACGTAGTGTCCCTCGCCATTGTCCCCCGATACGAAAAGAGCTGAGGGTCCGCGCCGGTCGATCTTGACCCTGGCGGCGGGATTCGTGGTGCCGCTGCGCATGCGGCCGGCGTACACCGGCGCGAAGCGTACACCGTGGGTATCAACGCCCCGCAGATTTGAAGCGACGAGCGACACCGCGGAGATATTCGCGTCATCGTCGGGCATTCCGCCCGCAACGAGAAGCTTCTGTCCGAAGTCCACGAGCCGGTCAGCGGCGAAAACGGTTTGCTTCATTTAGATTGTTCCTCTCGGCGGCCCGGATTTCGCTCGTCCCGCCGGGCGCCCGCGCGAAAGGCCGCAACCACAGTCGAGATTGCAATCAATACCGACGGGGCCATAGATCGTAACTCAATCGAAATCGCCAGGCCCTACACCCGGCGACGCCCGCCCCGGTAAACTTTGGCTCGTCAGGCCAAAACGACGAACGATAGATCGGAACGAGGTGCGGAATGCCCGAAGGCCACTTAGACCCGGTCGGCATCTGGCTGTGGGGCGACCCAGAACAGATCGAGGATTATCTCGAACTGGGCGTGGTTGGAATCGTTACAAACACTATCGTTCTCGACAAGATGGTCGATACCTACGGCACGATGATCTCCACGGTCGAGCGCTACCTAAGCCTTCAAGACCGTGAGCCGGTCGTAGTCGAAGTTGACGGCGACACGACCGAGGACATCATGAATGCTGCCCACGTGTTTACGGAACTGTCGTCGCGGGTGGTGCTTAAGATCCCCACCACCACCAAAGGACTTCGTGCCGTCGCCCATCTCAGGCGCGAAGGTCACGATTCGATGGTGACCACGATGTTCTCGGCCAGCCAGGCCGTGGCCGCCGCGGCGGCCGGAGCCGCATATGTGGCGCCATTCATTGGACCCACGATCGCCAGCGGCGCCGACACGTTCCAGATCATCGGCGATATGGTTCGAGTATTGCGCGATCGCCCCGGATCCCCATACATCGCGGCGGGGATCGTTCGGAACGTCCTGGCGGCCGATGTGGCGATTCGCGCCGGCTGCGATGGCATCGTGATATCCCCGGACGCTTATGAGGAGATGTTGCTGCATCCGGGCACCGCCGAATGGAACGCGACGTTCCGGCGACACTGGGACAGCATGGTTTCCAGGGGCGCGCTCGAAGGAGCCGTCGAGGAGCCCGTTCGGGGATAACGCGGACTTAAGGTCGTCCGCGCCGGAGCCGAGCAGGCCTAAAAGCCGAATACCTTTTTCGCTACGCCGCCGAAGATCAGGTCCCGCTCGCCGTCGCTCAACGACGAATATTCCTCGGTCGTCAGGCGCAGCGCACTCCCGTAGCCCTCTCTAAAGCTCACCGGCGGAAAATCGCTGCCCCACATCAGCCGCCCCGCCCCAAATGCTTCATATGCCATTTCCAGCAGGGGCGGGATCGGACGATCGAACGGGAACGGGCCCGACACCGGAATCGTTCGACGGCAAAATTCACCCAGCCCGGAGACCTTCATGTAAACGTTGGGAAAGTGCGCCAGCTCGAAGGCGCCGCGATTCGATTGACCCTGGCCGGGGTCCAGATCGTCAACTCCACCATCTGATCCGAGATGTTCGACGACGATTCGGAGGTCCGGCACGGCTCTCACAACATGCGTGAAGGTGGCCGCTGAGAATTCCGCATCCGACCCCACGCAGCTCACCGGCATGCCGAGCCGCTCGGCGGTCCTCCAAATTGCGAGTTCGTCGTCGCCCGGCGACCGCGTCGCCGCCTTGAAGCGCACACCCGCCGCACCCTCGGACGAAAGGCGTTCCAGTTCCGCCGACGCGTCCTCACGATCAGTATCCACGATCACGACCGATGCGAACCGTCCGGGAAACTTTTCCACGCATTCAGTCTGATAAGAGTTGTCGAATTGCCCCTGGATCTGCACCAGAACGGCCTGCTCAACACCGTACGCGTCCATCTGGAACAAGAGGCTCTCGACTGGCTCGTACCAGCGCGTGGAAACGTGACAGTGGCTATCAACGATCGTCATTTGGCGGCTCCTTTTTTTGCACAATCGAGCGAGTCCGCGAGCTACCCGCTCGCGTTTCGTCGCCGAACAGTTGCTACGCCGTATTCGTCAATATGCTCTATTCTCTGGTCGTCATTCAACCTTGCATGGCGTAATGCGGGAGGAAGGTGAGGCAAATGGCGATCGCGACTGCAATGCCTATGTGGGACAAGACCCTGCACGAGGTTCCCAGAGCGGAATTTTCCAATCGCATCGAACGCGTACGCAAGTTTTGTGTAGAGAACGACCTCTCGGGCGTGATTGTGTACTCGCAGCCGTCGGTGCATCAATGGAGCCAGACCGGTCACGTCGGATATCTGACGAATTGGGCCAGCCTCGATCGAGTGACGGACACGATGGTTCTCGTTCCTCGCGACGGGGAAGCGACCTTTCTCATTGCCGGCCTGGACTTCATGCTCGATCAGCTAGAACCCGTGTCGTGGATGGAAGACATCCGAATGGTGGCCTCGCCCGACCCCAGGGCCATTGCCGCGGCGTTCACCACAGAGGCTACCCGCGGTGAGGCCGCTCCGGCGGTCAACACATTTGGCCAGGAGGCGTACAAAATCCTCAAGGCCACCGGCTCGGCGGGGCGGCCTATCGCGATCTCGGGCATGGAAGCCATGTCGATAGCCCTTTATCGAGACATCGAAACGTCGATTGCAGACGGCATTGCCGACACGATCGACATAGTGGCGGAGCTGCGCTCCATCAAAACTCCAGGCGAAATAAGTCTCCTCAGGAAGGTGGCTTCTATCTCCGACCGGGCCTACGAGACCATGGTCGACGTTTTAGAAGACGGGATGCTCGGGTACGAGCTTATGGCCGAACTCGACCGGTCCGCGCGCGCCGACGGCGGCGACATGGTGTACCACTGCATTCACTGGGCGCCGAATGGTGATTTGGAGAGAGGCCACCTGTCGATCAAGCCTCTGGATCAGCCGCTGCGCGCCGGCGACTATATCAATGTCAACGCATACGTTGTCTACAAGGGCTACTGGATTCAGTCCGACAGGTGGGGAACGATTGGTCCGAAGTTTGAGGGCTCGGCGCGGGCGATCTGCGACGCAAACATGTCCGTTCAGGACGAGGTTCTGTCAGCGATTCGGCCCGGACTCGTGGTATCTGAGATGCTCGACATGTCGACTCGCGCCGCGGAAAAACTCGGGTATGAAATACAGGGCGGACGCATCGGCCATGGCCAGGGGCTCGACTACTCGGAGGAGCCGTTCCTCATGGAAGGCAGCGACAGGGTTCTGCAGCCCGGAAACGTTTTCGTACTGCATACTTGCCTGGGAGTTCCCGGCTCCAACATCCTTGTAAATCCCATCGCCGACCTGTGCCATGTCACGGAAGACGGTGTGGAGGTTCTAAATAGTTTCCAGCGCGAATACTTTCACGCGTAGAACGCCGCGCATATTCCGCTACGCTAATACGCTACCGAGTCAAACGTTGCGGTCCATGGCCTGGGCACCGGAGAAAGATCGCACGAATCGGAGGTTCAGATGAAAGCCATGCGCGTCAATCCAGACACGTTGATGAAACCGCTCGCCGCATACCACCAGGTTGTGCGAAAGGGGTCCACGGTAGCCGTCGCGGGCATGGTTGGCATTGACAGCGACGGGAACATCGTTGGCGAAGGTGACATCGTCGCCCAGACGCGGAAGTCGCTGGAGAACATGCAGGCGTGCCTGGAGGCAGTGGGCGCCAGGATGAACGATGTCATCAAAACAACGATCTACCTTACCGATCTTGAGAACTACAAGGGTATGAACGCCGCGTACAACGAGTTTTTGGAGGAAATTGCGCCGGCCAGAGCGACCGTCCTCGTGGCCCTGGCTCTACCCGCGCTTCTTGTAGAGATTGAAGCTCTGGCGATCGTGGGAGATGACTAGCCGGAGTCCTTGCTCGACGACACCGGCGACCCGCTGAGATCACGAATTTGTGATTACGTGGGCCGCGCGCTGGCCTCGAGGCGGTCCATATGCCGCCACGACCGGAGAATCTCGCGGCCGGAAGCGAGCGGCTCACGACGCGCTCGGACGGCCTCGACGAACTCGCGGTCCTGCCTGAGGACGGCCTCTGCGAATGGCTCGTCCTTAACCAGCCGATCGAGGTGGTCCGTAACGCGTAGATCGTGCCACCGAAGCAGATCCTCGTCGCAAATCAACGTCATGCGTTCGGATTCCCTGGGGACCATGGCGTTGTAAGACATGGCGTAGGTCGCAAGTCCGCCACCCGGAAAGCTCATTTGCGCGGACATGTCGAGCGGCACGCCCAGCGGATTATCGTCCGGGCCGAAATAGGCATTCACCGACTCAGGCTCTTCCCGGAACAGCCAGATCGCGAGATCGATAACGTGTCCGCCGTGGTGCCACAGAATATTGTCCGTCCAGCTCCGCATGCGGCCCTGCCAGTTGGTGTTTTCCCGCCGCAGGTACTCGAACTCGACGTGAAAATGACGAGGCGTCAGCACCCCGTCGGTGATTCGGCGCTTCACCTCGATCGACGACGCGTAAAAACGCTGCGTGTGGCAGATCATCAACAGTTTCTTGTTCTCGTCGGCCAGCTTGCAAAGTTCCTCGGCCTCTGCGAACGAAAGCGCCATGGGAATCTCGACCAGTACGTCCTTGCCTGCGCCAAGAGCCTGTTTTGCCTGTCCGAAATGAGCACTGCTGGGAGATGCGATCAACACCGCGTCGAGACCCGGCCGTTGCAGCGCTTCACCCATGTCGACCGTTGCGAACGAAGCCCCGGAATCCTCCGCGAACTCACGCGCCGGATCGATTAGCCGTCCTACGACTGAATCAAACTCCACGCCAGGTATTTGGATCAGCGCGTCACGATGAACCCCGGCAATGCTGCCGTATCCAGAAATGCAGAATCTCATTTTTTTCCCGTCGTCTCGTTTCCCAAAAAGGCCACCGTGAAAACCGCCGCCAACCCCCCGCCGACTAACCGGCATCATTGCCCCGATCCCAGATCACCGATCCGCGCTGAGCATAGCGGGTGAGAAACTACCAAGATTGCCGCGGTTGCGGTCGAACCGCGTCCCGCGCAATCGAAGATTCACTAATATTGGGTCGTGATTGCGCTCGGATACAGCACCTACGGCATGCAGGGCCTCGATGTTTTCGAGGTTCTTCCCCGGGTTCGCGATCTCGGATACTCGGCAATGGAGATTTGCGTGCGGTCCGGCTGGTCGACTTCGCCCGAGCGCTTTGGCGGCGGCCTGCGGCAACGGCTCGTCGCCACCTTTCAGGATCTGGGTTTTCCTCCACCGCCGCTGATGGACGATCTGCCGATATGCGCCGAATCGGGCGATCGACCGGAGATGCTGAAGCGTGCGGACCGAACCTTCAAGATGGCCGACGACCTCAACTTCAACGACCGACCAGCGGTGGTCACGACGACGCTCGGCCACCCTGAGCCGAAATGGAACGGCGGAAAGTGGGCCATTCGCGATGCGTTTCTCGAAGTCGCCGACCTTGCCGCGAAATATGATGTGATCGTGGCGGCCGAGCCTCACGCGGGCGGCGAGTTCGACACTCCCGAGAAAGCTGAGTGGCTGATGGAAAACACCGGCCACGATCACCTTAAGCTCAACTTCGACATCAGCCATTTCGTCGCCCTGGGAATCGACCTTCAACACAGCGTTGACATATGCGCTCCTTACGCGGTCCATACCCACGTAAAAGACGGCTACATGGAGAACGGCAACGTTTTCTACCAGTTGCCGGGCGACGGCGATTTAGACCTGGTTGCGTACATGCAGGCGATATCGAGTGCGGGTATTTCGGTCCCGGTTTACGTCGAAGTCAGTCGCCAGATTTCGGCGCTGGCCAACTACGATCCGTGGGCGACAGCCGTTTCGTGCTTCAAAGCCCTCGATAGCGCGCGACGCGAGGCAAGATCCCCGTAGACCCTCAGCCGACGGCTGCGCAAACAGCGCCCGGCCATTTTTCACGGCCGTCCGAGGGCACCGACTAGCCGTCCGCCGCCCGCGCGTGCTAGTTTCCGCTTCGGAATTCGGTGCAGCAGTGGCTTCATCAGCGAACAGCCGATCATGTTGCGGTCGATGCCAAATCGGCAGGCAGGTCCGGCGGTTCAAGAGGAGGATGTGACCGTGGCGGTAGAAACGGATGGAATTGCACGGGCCGTAGCTGAAAATCCTCACCGGCGCCCCGGCAAATTCGAAGATGAGGAATTGGAAGTCACAAGGATCGCCAACAGCGACGAAATGCAATCGGTGGACGTGTACACGATCGAGCATCGCCAGTACATGGCGCCGTTCAAATACTCGAACTTCACTGTGGAGTTGGGGCGCGATCATCCCAATTCCGAGTACAACATGGACGGTGTGGAGATCGACGTTCCGCCGCACGGCGCGATCACGTTCATAGAGGACGATCCAATCATCGGCGTCACCGTCATCGGCAGCTCATGCTCACCTCCCGGGACGCTCTTGCTGCATGCCGAACCCGTGGAATGGAAGTTTCCGCGAACGGGCGTCAAGATGAAGGTTGACAATTTGTGGGGTGAGCACATCGTCGGCGATCAGTGGTTCAAGGGAATAACCGAGGACTGGCGCGAGGCCGGGTTCAGCACCACACATTTCAATCTGCCGGAATGCAGCAAAGTTACTCTGATGGGCTGGAGTCAGGCTGTGATCGGTCAGAAGGAGATAAACGAATACCGCACGAACGACGGCCACTACTGCTTCCGCATCATCCGGACCACGACCAAGAAATCGAGCGGGTAGCGGTCGGGCGGGCGAATGCCGGCCGCATATCGACGAGTCGCGGCCACCTCCCTGGCGGCTTCAGCGGGGCGGATTACGGCGGGAGAGTCGCACCCTTTTCTCGGTAAATAACCGGGCACACGCTTTCGTCGTCGATAAAGGCCGTTAGACCGGCGAGGATTCGATCCTTCGGACGGGCTCGCTCCGTTCGCATGTGAACCGCAAAGCTGCGGCGCGGTGCGTCGGTCAGATTGGGCCCGCTCGCGTGCAAAGTGTGCTTGCTGTGAAGGGCCAGGCCGCCCGGGGGTAAAATGGCCGCGACCTCGCTCCAGTCCGCTCCATCCGGCAGGTGATATTTCGCCTTCTGAGCGGCGTGATCGGAACCGTGAAAATCGCCCTCGTCCATCGGACCCCAGTCGTGGGAACCGCGAACGTAGCGCATTGGACCCGCCTCGGCGGTCACGTCGCTTAGCGCCACCCAGGCAGTCAGCAACTCGCTTTCTTCCTCCCAGGCTCCCCAATATTGGCGGTCCTGGTGCCAACCGACATTCGTCAAGCCTTCGGTCGGCTGCGCCGCGGGCGGTTTGTAAAGGAGCTGAACCCACCAGACCTGGACAACTTTCGCTCCGGTCACCGCAGCCGCCCACTCTCCGATCGAAGGATGACTTACAAGTTCCAGCACGGACCGGTTCGCGAGCTGCGGCAGCTCGATTTTGCAAAGCGCATTTAGATCGTCGCCCGGATTCCATAGAGATGTATGGGGCGAGCGTCCGGTCTGATAACGACCGCCACGAATATCGTCCATGCCCTCAACTGCCGGCGACAAAAGGTCCGATGGCAGCACAGACCAGTCACAAAGAAGGTAACCGTCTCCGCGATACGCCGATTTCGCCTGAGCTTTTTTTGAGGACACGCCTGCCGCCTTGATCATGAAATCAGGTTAGCCGAAACACATCGGCTCGCAAAATCCCGTTAAGCCGGAGACAAGAGGTTGTTATTTGGAGAAGTCCCGGAGTCTGCGTTGAAATAAGCGATAATCGCGCCGGGCATTGCGCGTGAGGAACCGACGCTAAGGCCGCATCGCCGCGGAGAAGGGGGCAAACGATGGCTTCGATGCCAAAGCCAGATCCAGACTTGCTTGAACGAATGGAAGGCCTCCTCAGCACGTTGCCCGCCAAACGCCGATCGATGTTCGGAACCGTCGCCTGGTTTGCGAACTCGAACGAGCAGATGTTCACCGGAATCTGGGGCGACAGGGTAAACGCACGAGTGGGCGCGGATGCGGTTTCTGGTCTTGTTGCGACCGGCGACGCGGATCCGTTTGAACCGATGGCCGGCAGACCGATGAAAGAATACGTGCTTCTTCCCGCCGAAACCGTATCGGACGATGCCCAATTGCAGTCGTGGGTCGAGCGCGCCCTGGCGTTCGCCGAAGATCTGCCCCCAAAACGCCGTTAACATGCAGTGCACGCTTCGGAATTTGGGTCGCCTACCCAGATTCCGAATCTAAATAGGGAGATCGAAAACAGCTTGCCTCAAATCCGGATGCGGATCCGGAACGTTTCGGCCCGTTACGCTCGGTAGGCTTCCGCCACCTTGGTAAATACTTCAGCTATTCCGTCGACATCGTCGTCGGTCATTTTGTAGGTCCAGCTAAACCGGAACGTTCGCTCCAGGTGGGATCGCGCGTTGACGAGACGCTCGAGATCCTTCTCTCGATTCTTGAGGAACTTGTGGCTGTGTGGAATGAGGTAATACATGGCGAACAATCCGTTGAGCCCCTCTGCCATCAGCGCGGGCTCGATCTGGTCCATATCGACTCGAAACTTCTCGCGTTCGAACTGAACGTGATACATCCAGTAAAGGTGGGAACCTTCGCGTTCCACGATCGGAGCCGTTAGGCCGTCGATGTCATTAATTTTCGCCGAGAGTTTTTGGGCCATTTCGATGCGCAGCCGGTTCTGCTCGGGCAGCACCTCAAGATTCGATATGGCCACAGCGGCTTCCATCAGGCCGAGCCGATAGTTGAATCCGTAATTGGGGTGATACCGGGAGGACCTACCTCCATCGTGGGTGTAGACCGCGCCGCGGTCGATAGCGAACAATCGGATGGCTTCATCCAGTTTTGCGTCGCTCGTGGTGATCGCCCCGCCGACGTGAGTTGCAAGCAACTTGCTGGAGTTGAACGAAAACGTTCCAGCGTCGCCGATGCTGCCGGCCCTTTTGCCCTTGTAGCTGCCGAGGGTCGTTTGCGCCACGTCTTCGATCAACGTCACGCCGTGCCGCCGCGCAAGTTCCACCATCGGGTCCAGGTCGCACATCTGACCGTAAAAGTGAACCGCGATTATGGCCCTTGTGCGAGACGTTATTACCTTTTCTATCTCTTCAGCAGTTATAAGTCCCGTGTGCTCGTCGACGTCGGGAAACACCGGAGTGGCCCCCTCGTATCCGATTCCGGCAATTGATCCGTAATCGGAAATCGGACTTACGATCACCTCGTCGCCCGGCCCGATCTTGAGCGCGCCGAGAATGGCGTGGTTGGCGGCGGTGCAGTTCGAAACTCCGATCGCAAAGTCGCTCCCGCAAGCATCCGCGAACGCCTTCTCGAAATCGGCCACCATGTCGTAAGTCCAACCGCTATCGAGAACCTTCTTTACTCGTTCCAGCGCGCCCGGGCCGATATCGCGCGGCGAATTCGTGGTAAATGGATTGCCGGGCCCACGCACCGGTGTTCCGCCATCAACTGCAAGCTTTCCCGATGCAACTGAACTGGTAGCCAAGCGATTCCTCCAGGTTGTCCGGCGAACTTCGCCGCCGCCATCATGCCGCGCCATTGATAACACAAATTCACGTCGGTTGCCCGTATTGATCCGCCGGTAAACCTTGAACGTTCGGCCGACCGCCATCGAATCTCGAAATCCGCTGTTTGGCGGCGCGCCAGGTACCAATCCTCGGCGGCCGATCCAATCCGCACCGGTTCCGCGGTCCTGCGCGACCGATCGCTAGTCTAGTAAGGTGCTATGCGACTCGAAAATCGCACAATCCGCCGGATCACGGACTGCCTCAACGTAAGCCGGATCCGGTTGCAGCTCGAATCCGAAGTTCAAGCCATTTGCCTTGAGGGCGCGCCAGAGAGGGGAATCGCCAGATGCCAGGATTAGCCATTGATGGGGGAGAGCCGTTCGTTAAAAGAGCATTTCCTTCTCGAACACCTTTTGGTGAGGATGAGGAGCGAATGGCCATCGCCGCGTTGCGCACTCAGGAACTGTATATGGGCAGCTTCGTGGAGAGATTCGAAGGCGAATTCGCGGCGCTGTACGGCACCAGGCACGGCGTGAGTTCCACCTCGGGATCGGCCGCGCTGCATCTCGCGGTTGGTGCGATTGACCCCAATCCGGGCGACGAAATAATCACTGCACCGATAACCGATGCGGGCACCATCACCGCGATCATGCTGCAGTCAGCCATTCCGGTTTTCGCCGACATCGACCCGTCCACGTTCAACATGGATCCCGCTGACGTCGAACGGAAGATTACGAGCCGCACCCGAGCCATCCTGATCGTCCATTTGTTCGGCAACGCGTGTGACATCACCGCTATGGCTGATATCGCCAAACGACACAGCCTGCCGCTAATTGAAGATTGCAGTCAGTCCCACGCCATCAAGTTCAACGATCGCTATCTTGGAACGTATGGAGACATCGGCTGTTTCAGTCTTCAGCAGAGCAAATCCATGACGACCGGCGACGGCGGCATGACCATTACTGACAACGATGCGTTTGCCGCGCGCATGCGCCTGTTCATGAATAAAGCCGTCGTGCAAACCGGAACCGGCCACCGCGACTACGAGTTCCTGGCGCCGACATACCGGATGAACGAACTCACAGCTGCGGTCGGGATTCCACAACTCGAGAAATTGCGCCACGTTGTAATTCGCCGGCAGGAGCTCGGGACGCTGCTGACCAGCCTCATCGGCGACGTGTCCGGACTCGAAGCGGCGGTAGTCACGCCCGGATCAGAGCACGGCTACTGGGCCTATCCGTTGCGTACCCCCGGATTCGACGGATTACAGTTTGCCCGCGCGCTAAACAGCGAGGGAGTTCGCAGCACACACGCCTATATCGGTCGGCCCATTTACATGTGCTCGACAGCGCTTCAAAGCAAGAGTTATTTCGGCGACTCCAGCTTTCCGTTCACAGGCGAGTTCACCGATCGCGATTTCAGCTACGGCGAGGGCACGTGCCCCGTAACGGAGGAGGCGATGCAGCGGATGGTGGCCATACCGATAAACGAAAACTACTCCAACGACGATATGAAGGACATAGCGAGAGCGATTTCGAAGGTCGCCGGAGGAATTGGCGCTTCGCCGGCAGCTTCGGCATAAATGCGGCGCTAAGTCACCGCCCGGACCGGACCCGCACGAAATTATCCCTGGAGCGAGCGGCTTTTACGACTCGGCGAACTGAAACCCGTAAAGTTCGGCGTTGCGCAGATAGAACCGGAGCTTAACGCTTCCCGGGATCTCGGTGACCGTGTCTCGTTCGGACCATGCGATCTGATGGTGAACGCTGTCGCCGGTAAACGCCCGGCAATTCTCGCCCGAGTAGCCATCCCAGACGTTGTTCCAGGAATCCATCATCTCGACTTTGATATAGCCGTCGAGCCGGAGGGTGGCAAGGCCAAGGTGATGGCCATTCTGTGACAGGCTCCGATCTCGAGCTTCCGGCACATCAATGCCATCGTTTGCCATCCCGAGCCACCAATCATGATGGACCATCATGCCTCCGTAGTAGATACGCACTTCATCGCCTACCTCGAGCGGCTGGTTTGGAGTTTCAATTCCGAATTCGTCGAAGCTGCCCGGGCCGCCACGCGGAATCAGGGGCCGGTGCATCAGCATTCGGTTCCAATCCAGTCCGTCGCGGCTCTGGTACAGATACATATCCACGGTGTTATCGACCTGATGCAGGACTGTCATGATCCCCAGGTGATTTTCGCCGACGCGCCACGGTACGAATCCATAAAGCCCGTCATCGAGATTGTCCTCGTCGCCAGGGTCGAACATCAGCTTCGCGTCCGACCAGTTGAAGCAATCTTCGCTCTCCAACCTGTAAATACGGCGCCGAGTTCCCCATATGCCCTCAGGACGGCCGGGCCAAACCGGCGCGAACCAGGCGTCGAAGCCGGGATGCTGGCTTCGGCCCGGATGACCGCCGTAGCGTCCCCAGAGCACGTACTTATTATCAATCCGATCGTAGGTCAGAATCTCGACATCATCGTCCCAACGCTCAAATACCGGATTCCGCTCGTATGGCGTCCAATCGATTCCGTCCGCCGAGAACATCATGCAGAGGCCTTTTTCAGGACGGTGAGCGTACAGCGCCTTAAACCGGCGGGAGGGATCGGTTTCCAGCGGGTCGAGCAAAACGGTCGTGCAACTTACCGCCTCGTCGGGCGAGAGATCGATAACGGTGTTGGTGCCCTCGTGCCCGTCCACCACGTGCTTGCCCAACGCCGGTTTTACCCAGTCAATACCGTCTTCCGACTCGGCGTAGTGAATTCGACTCCTCTGAAACGTGCCCCTGCGCCCGCCGAAATAGTCGTAGAAATCCTCATACCAGCATTTGTACAGGTCGGCTTTGTCATCCCAGATGACGTTGAAACAGCTATTTCGGAAGTAGGTATTGCCCTCCCACGGTTTGTCGCGTCGAATTAGCGGACCGCCGGCGTGCTTTTGCGGCGTGTGTTGACGGCGCGTGACGTTCTTGACGACCGCGATCACGTCATCATCAATGAACAGTTGACGCGTATCGCCTACATCCTTGTAAACCCTGTCCGCCGAATAGGCGACCGCCATACGATCCTCCCTGATGTCGAGTGAAGAATACTGGCGGAGATCCCAGAAGAATGAACGGCGTTTGCCTTCAGGTGATGCCGCCCGGGCCTCTCCAGCGGGAGATGCTATCACCACCGACCGCCGCGCTTTCGCAAGGATCGACTTCCCGAACGATGTTTCAAATTCCGGGCTAAACTCCTGGCGCTGATGGGACATTCCAGGAAGCGGCGGGGCCCGCAGGTACGGCGGGCCGGGAGGTAGAACGATGGCCACCACTACGGTGCAGTTGGACGAGCTTGCTATCCACGGCGGAAAACCGGTGCGCGATGCGGATAATCCGATTCCGCTCATTTTCCCGCGAGCAATCGCGGCCGGTGCCCGACAGAACATCGACAGAGTGCTCGACAGCGGTTTCGAACTGGACATGATCGGCGAATTCGAAACGGCGTTTGCCCAAACAATGGGCACGCGGCATGCCGTGGCCCTTTCCAACTGCACCGATGCGTTGCACGCCGTGCTCGCGGCGATCGGAGTTGGACCAGGAGACGAAGTGATCGTAAGTCCGATAACGGATTACGGGTCCGTTAAGGGCGTCTTCGTCCAGGGCGCCACGGCTATATTCCCTGATGTTGACGTCAGGACGGGTCTGATAACAGCCGAAGAAATCGACAGGGTCCTTACCCCGCGAACGAAGGCGATCATCGCGGTGCATATGTTCGGTCAGGTCTGCGATATGGACCCGATCGTCGAATTGGCCCACAAGCATGGCACTCTTCTGATTGAAGATGTATGCCAGGCTCCGTTCGCAAAATACGGCACACGGACAGCCGGAACGATCGGCGACGTGGGCTGCTATTCCTTTGAGGCTGAGAAACATCTCTCGACCGATCACGGCGGGATGGCCATAACGGACGACGACGACCTCGCCGCCGCGATTCGTTACATATCGCATGATCGGGGGGCCAGTCCCGCTGAGCGCGGAACGCGCGTACACGAAACCATCGGCCATGCTTTTCGATACGGGCGTCTCGAGGCCGCCGTGGGTCTGGCGCAACTGCCTGCCGTTCCCGAGCAGAACCGCAGGCGGGTCGAGCAGGCAAACAAACTCTCGGCGCGGCTGCGGGAAATCGACGCGGTCACGCCGCCTTTCATCCCATCGAACACGTCACACGTCTACTGGCTTTACCACTTCCGAGTCGCCATGGAGTCAATCGGCGTGGACCTGGGCGAGTTCATCGATGCGCTGAACGCCGAGGGGCTGCGGTGCGGTCCCGCGATGTACTACCTCGTTCCGTATAGCCACACTTTCATCGAAGATCGGGAAGCCTCTCTGGAGAGCCTGCCGAACGCCCGCGAGCATCTTTCAAACACGATTCGGTGGCCCTGGACCGACAAATACTCCGACGCTGACATCGAAGACATCGCCGCCATCATCGCAAAGGTGGCCGACGCCTACCGGAAATAGACGCTGCCCCCCGTTTTGAGAGTTGGTCAGAGCGTGTCGCTGAACTGGAAGCTGTAAATCTCGGCGTTCTTCATGTAGAACTTGAGCTTTACGGCTCCGGTGATGCGGTTCACCGTATCGCCGGCGGACCACTTGACTAAGTGCCGAACTGAGTCGCCGCTGAACCGTTCGCACTGGTCTCGTTCGAACCCTTTCGCCGCGGCGCCGGTGTTATGGACAATCTCAACGTCGATGTATCCACCCTCGTCGCACCTGCCGTTTATCAACAGATGGGCGCCCGGCGAGAATACCGGCTTGGTCTCAATCCATCCCTCACGGGCCGTGGCGTCGAGGGAAACGTAGCCGTCGATTCGCATCGTTGCAAGGCACAGATGGTGACCGTCGCGAGCGAGACTGGAGTCTCGCGTTTCCGCAACGTCGACGCCCTCGTGAACTCCCCATATCCACCAGTCGTGATGGACTTTCATTCCGCCATAGTAAAACCACAGCTCGTCGCCGACGACCAGCGGCTGGCATGGCGTCTCGGCCCCGTATCGGTCGTAGCTGTCGTCTCCACCGCGCGGAATAAACGGGCGATGATGCAGCAATCGCTCCCAGTTGCGGCCGTCGCGACTGTGCAACAGATACATCTCCATTGTGTTTTCGACGAGGTGCAGGACATTCAGAAGGCCAAAATGCATCTCGCCGACACGCCACGGGACGAATCCGTAAAGGCCGTCGTCCAGGTTGTCCCCTTTGCCGGGATCCAGAATGAGCTGCGGTTCCGTCCACTGATACAGATCTCTCGACTCGGATCGATAAATCCGGCGCCGCGTGCTCCAAACCCCATCCGCCTTTCCCGGTGACACCGGTCCACCGGGCGAACCTCGATGGCGTCCGTAGAGGACGTACTTGTCGTCAATTTCATCGTAGGTGAGGATCTCCACGTCTCCCATCCACTCCGGAATCAGCGGGTTTCCCTCGTAAGGCGTCCAATCGATGCCATCGGGTGAAAACGCCATGCAGAGCCCGCCGGCGTGCGGCCCTCCCGGGTGACGCTTTGGACTATTAGCGCCGACTGCGCGGTAGTAGTAAACGGTCTTAAAGCGACGTTTGGGGTTGGTCTCCCTGGGGTCGAGCAGCACCGAGTTGCAGGAAGCCATCTCGTACGGCGGATAGCTGAAGACTGTGTTTGTATCGATTCCGTCGATACTGAACTTGCCGAGACCGGGCTTTGTCCAGTGGATTCCGTCCTCCGAGCGGGCGAAGTAAACGCGGTTTCCCTGGATGCCTTCGCGAGGTGAGTATCCGAAGTAGTCGTAGTAATCCTCGTACCAGCATTTGAAAACGCCGTCTTGCGGATCTTGAATCACATTAAATGTCGGACATCGAAAATAGGGAATGACTTCCCACGGTTGATCGCGCCGAATCAAGGGATTTTCATGACGTTTGATCGGTGAATGCTGGGTTCGGGTCACGTTGTGGACGAACGCCACAACATCGTCGTCCACGAATAGTTGCCGAGTATCGGCTACGTCCTTGTAAAAGCGGTCCGGGGCATACGCAACGTTCATAGTGTCTCCTTTCGATGGCGGGCGCGCTGGAAGCTCCGCGCATCGACGTTTACCACGCGAGGGTGGTGGCCCACGTTGGCGCCGGGCCCCATGATAATGCGGCTGCGTGCGTTGGGCAGTGCAGCCGCTACGGTGCTGTTGGCTGGGCTAGCGTCCGGTGAGACCGGTCAGTGCGACGCCCCGGACGAAGTACTTTTGCGCGGAAAAGAACAAAAGCAAAATCGGGAGAAGCATTACCGCGCTGGCCGCCATGAGCAGGTTCCAGCGGGGAATACCTCCCGTAATTCCACCGCCCTGCTCGCCCACGAGAAATGTTCGCAGCGCCAGCGCCAGCGGCCTCCACCTTTCGCCGTTCAGAAAGATTAACGGCGCCAGGAAGTCGTTCCAGCGCGCCACGACCGAGAATATCGCCACAGTGGCCAGCGCCGGGCCCGCCAGAGGCAGAACGATGTTCCAGTAGATGCGGAAGTATGACGCTCCATCCGCAAACGCCGCCTCATCCAGTTCCCTGGGTAGCTGCAACATGAACTGGCGGATCAAGAATATGTAAAACGCCCCCCCACCGAACCAGAACGGAACTATCAACGGCATCGGGGTGTCGATCCAGTGCAGTATCCGGAATAGTACAAACTGTGGGACCAGAGTCACGATCTCCGGCAGCATCATGGTCGAGAGCATGAGTATGAACAGGACGTTTCGTCCGGGAAACTGGATCCGGGCGAATCCAAAGGCGACCATCGAAGCGGTGAGCACTGTTCCAAGCGTAGCCGTCACCGTAAAGAACACGCTGTTTACGAAAAATAAGTGGAGCGAAGTTACGGGCCACACGTCGATGTAGTTTTCCCAAACCGGCGGGATGGGGATCAGTTCCGGAGGGAATCGAAACTCCTTGCCCTTCTCCTTCAGCGATGTCGCAATCATCCATAAAAGCGGAATTGACGAAATCACCCCGATCACCGTCAGCAGGCCGTAGCGGGCCGCGATACCAATGATCGTGCGCAGAGCGGATTGCAAGCCGCGAGGATGCTCGGTAATCGTCGCCCTTTCCGTGATTGTCGCCGGTGCCATTGCCCCTCGTTCAGGTGGTCTAGTGCGCCTCGAATCATAACGAAACAGACCCGAGGACGCGCAAAAGCGACCACAACGGCTCGACGGTAATTCGGTTTTTGTTACCCGAAATCGTCGAGCGCGCCGCTGGCGCTGCTCGCAACGACAGGTCGGATCACCGATTTGGAATTCCGGCGAATTCCTGAACTACACCCCCCGACAAGGAGCGGTATCATCCTATGCGGCTTTCGAGCCGCGACGGGCAGTCGGCGCCCCGGCGGCGCCGCCGGCCGGTCGTCGGCAAAAAACGGAAGAGGTTGGTTCATGGCAGTTCAAACGGGCGACTTTAAGGTGATAGGCACCAGTCCGGTGCGCCACGACGGCGTGGACAAAGTGACGGGGCGGGCCGAGTACGGGGCCGACGTAACCCTGCCCGGAACCCGGTACGGAAAGGTTTTTCGCAGTCCCCACGCGCATGCGCGAATTCTCTCGATCGATACCAGCACTGCCGAATCGTTGCCCGGCGTATTTGCGGTGGTTACAAGCGCCGATCTGCCGGAGCCCTCCGCCGGCGAAACCGGTGGCGGCGAAGGCGGAGAGCAGCAAAACATCAAGCACAAGAGCTCCAACATGCTCGCCCGCGGCAAGGTTCTCTACGACGGACACGCGGTTGCGGCCGTGGCCGCCGTCGACTTCCACACGGCCGACGAGGCATTACGGCATATCAAAGTCGAATACGACGTCCTGCAGCCCGTGCTCGACGTGCGCCAGGCAATGGAGGCGGACGCGCCGCTGCTCCACGATGACCTATTTACGAAGACCGGCGGCGCCGAGGCCGACGAGCCCAGTAACGTCGCCGAGCACATCATTTACGGCGAAGGCGACCTGGAAACCGGCTTCTCGGCGGCCGACGTGGTTATCGAGAGGGAGTTCAAAACCGCCACCGTCCACCAGGGCTATATCGAGACCCACAGCGCCACGGCCATCTGGACCGCCGATGGCTATATAAAGGTCTGGTGCTCCACCCAGGGCGCGTTCAGCGTGCGGTCTGAACTGAGCGACATACTTCAGGTCCCGATTTTCAAGATAAAGGTCATCCCGACTGAGATCGGCGGCGGCTTTGGCGGAAAGACCACTGTTTACCTCGAGCCGCTGGCGGCCGCGCTGTCCAGGAAATGCGGCCGGCCCGTCAAGATGACCATGGATCGCGCAGACGTCATCAGGGCCACCGGTCCAACGCCTGGTGCGTTCGTGCGGGCAAAGGTCGGAGTCACGAATCAGGGCGATATCACCGCTCTGCAGGCCTGGGTCGCGTTTGAGGCGGGCGGATTTCCCGGTTCACCACTGGATGCCGGCTGCAAATGTGCGTTCGCGCCTTATAAATTGACCAACTTCCGAATCGATGGATTCGACGTAACCGTCAACAAGCCGAAATCCCACGCGTATCGGGCGCCCGGCGCGACGATTACGGAATATGCGGTCGAAAGCGTTATTGATGAGGTTTGCGAAGCGATCGGTATGGATCCGATCGAATTCCGGCTTCGCAACGCCTCGCGGGAAGGTACCATGCGCGCCGACGGTCCGATCTTCCCGCCGATCGGAAACATTGAGTGCCTTGAAGCGGCGCGAGATTCCAAACACTGGCAGACGCCGCTGCAGCACGTATCCAGCAAAAAACGGGGCCGGGGAATCGCGTCGGGCTTTTGGTTCAACTGGGGCGGAACCTCATCCGCCACGGGCCGGTTAAATCCGGACGGTACCGTCACGTTGATGCAGGGTTCGACCGACATTGGCGGCACCCGCACGTCGGTGGCTATGCAGCTTGCCGAGCCCCTCGGTATCCCCGTGGAAGACGTCAATCCCATCGTCGCAGATACGGATTCGGTCGGGTACACCGACGTCACGGGCGGGAGCCGCGTCACCTACTGCACCGGTCTTGCCAGCTTTGAGGTGGCGCAGGAGATGATCCGGCAGATCATCGCGGGACTGTCCGATGCCTGGGATGAGCCGGTTGAATCGGTTGGATTCGAAAACGGCGTCTATTCCGCCAACGGAACAACTGTAACGCTCCGAGGGGCCGCCAAAATTCTTGAGGAGAACGCTGTTCAGGTGATCGCCAGCGCGACTGTCACGCCTGAGCGAGAGGGCGGCGCTTTTGCGGTCCATATTGCCGATGTGGAGGTCGATGACGAAACCGGCAAAGTCGATGTCCTTCGCTACACGACCGTGCAGGACGCCGGACTCGCTATCTACCCACCCTACGTCGAGGGGCAGATGCAGGGAGGTGCGGCACAGGGAATCGGCTGGGCGCTTAACGAGGAGTATTTTTACGACGCTGATGGTCATCTGCGCAACGCCAGCCTGCTCGACTATCGAATGCCAACGGCCCTGGACCTGCCGATGGTCGAAACGATCATCGTCGAAGTGCCGAATCCAGACCATCCCTACGGCGTCCGCGGCGTCGGCGAAGTCCCAATCGTTCCGCCCCCAGCGGCGATGTCGAACGCAATTTACGATGCCGTTGGCGTCCGAATGCGGGACTTACCCATGGCGCCGCACAGGGTTCGGCGAGCAATCTCGCAAAACGGCAAAAAATAGGGGTTAAATCGTGGCTGTGGTCCACATTCCTTCGGCCATGCGGGAGCTCACTGGCGGGGCGGCGCGAATTAGTGTGACCGGAGACACCGTCCGGGACGTGATCGAAGGTGTAGAAGCGGAATACCCCGGCCTGAAGAAGCGGCTGCTTAAGGATGGAAAGCTCAGGCCGGGCATGCAGGTATTCGTGGACGGCGCGAGCGACCGAGCCGGTCTGAGAGCCAGGGTGCGCGACGAGGCCGAGGTCCACTTTATCCCGGCAATGGCCGGGGGCGCAATTCAATGGCTGACCGGGGAAAACCGAGTGATACGCGTGCCGGCAGGCCCGGTTGCACACGGCAGTGACAATCCGCTTTAGTCATAGCAAAAATCGGCAGGCCAGGCGGTCCCCTTACCCCCTGAACCGCCCATTGAACGCAGATTTCATCTACTGCAGCGTTACGCTGGCGCTGAGGGTTACGGTAGCGTCCCCGTCGTAGGTCATCCCTGCTCCAAGGACACTGATTACGTTGAGCGTATAGGTTCCGAACGAAGTCGTATTGTGGCGCAACTCGGCGACGCCGTTCGCCGTTGAAACTGCCGACACGGGGAACATCCCCAACGGGCCCGAAACCTGACCGTCCACTAAAACGCCCGCGACTGATCCGGGACGCGGATTCGGTCACCAGCCTTCAGTTCGATCTCCTCGCTGACGATCGTCAGCGAGGACTGAGGACCGGAAAATACTTCCGCGGAACCAACCACTGCTTGAAGAAGCGCCGGGGGCGGCTCCGACTGGCTCCGGCACGCGACAGCGGCGAGTAGCGAAATCGCAAGTGCGACCACGGCGATGATGCGGAGACGAGGCATGTGGAAACCTTACACAGCGCGGGCCGCGTGAAGCTAACTTTCAAATCCTCTAAAATCCCCCGTGTATTCACACGGCCACCCGGATCAATCTGCTTGATGATCGACGTGGGTTAACCGCTCCCGCCCAGGAGAAATTCGCGGCACGGTTCCACGTTGAAGACCGTGTTTCGTGTGACGTGGATCCACCGCACAGGCCACCGGCCGCCTCGAGGTTTACGTATGCCAGCGGATAACAAACCGTTTCGTGTCGCGCTGACGGCGGGTCTCCGCTTCGAGGCGGTTCTTCGCCACCGTTCGCATCTTGAATCGGTCGGAGTCGATCTTAAGTTGGTGGACGTTCCGGCATCTGATGACGAAGCTGTGGATAAATTATCTGGATTTCAGGGCGTTATCTGGCAACACGGGCCCTACCGGCTCGCACCGTTCGAGCGGCTGACCGACCTGGTTGGAGTTTTGGCGCCGACAGTAGGCGTTGATCACGTCGATCTCGGGGCCGCGACCGAAGCTGGCGTCGTTGTCGGACATCTACCAACATTCGCGACGGAGCAGACCGCTGACATCGTGATGTTCCTGATTCTGGGATCCGTGCGACGAGTTGCTCAAATCCTCAGTCAGTGGCGCGAGGGCAAACGATCGATCGGCGAGTGGGAGCGCGAGGTCGTTCCAATCGGCGACATGCGTGGAAGCGTTCTGGCGCTGATCGGATTCGGGCGCATCGCCCGCGCGGTTGCAAGTCGCGCCCAGGCTTTCGGAACGCGGTGCATCGCATACGCGCCAACGGTTTCCGATTGGGAAGTCAATTCATTCGGAGTAGATCGCGTCGACCTACAAGAGGCGATTCAAGAGGCCGATATCGTTTCGATACATCTGCCACTCACGGACGCCACGCAACATTTCGTTGACGAGTCGCTTATCAGGCTGATGAAGCCGACCGCGGTATTGGTGAATGCTTCTCGCGGACCGGTGGTCGATGAGCAGGCTTTGGTTCGAGCGCTGAAGGAAGGCTGGATCGCCGGAGCCGGCGTAGATGTTTTCGAAAGTGAACCGCCCGGCCCGAACAGTCCCCTTGTCAATCTGCCGAACGTAATCTGGACGCCGCACGCCGGAGGCTCCACGGATATCTCCATCGATCGCATGGGCGAGGGCGCAGCGCAACAGATGGCGTGGATCGCCGAGGGATATTGGCCGCGCCACGTCGCAAATCCGGGAGTCGTGCCGAAAGTGAAGCTGGGGCGCCGTGGGTACCCTGACGCCGGAAGCGCCCGGATGTCTGCAAGCGACCGGCCACCCCGGAACAACGCGCGATGACCAGTCGCGTTTTTACCGGACGCTGGCTCCAGCCGGCTCCAGAGATGAGTTCGCGGGAGCCGGCAGACCGTCAACTAGGGTGATCGTTTCTCCGGAGTGCGATGGCGTACGAGGACCGGAAATCACAATGCCGGTCAGATTCAGAGGGTCCGCGGCGCCGATCCGAATCGCGTCCCCCGATGACGGCTGACGACGTGCGTCGCGTAGCGTCTGCACGGCTGCGGGTAGCGCGTACTGCTCCCCGACGAATCCGGAAACAAACCGCCCTCCGCGGACTTCGCCCCGTGCTTCGAGCCGTCTGAGGGCTTTTAGCACGTACCTCCACGGCATGGTGAAACTCTCCCGCTGCATAAGATCGCGAAATAGCACGCCGTAGCGATCAAGCAGCACCTCGGCAAGCTTCTCGGCTCTGTCGTCGTCATCGCGTGAATCGTGATCCGGAAGACCGATCGCCGCCCAGCGACCCGGTGGTCCCGCAGTCCCGGTTCCGTTTGACCTGGAACGCCCGGCGCGGAGCCGGTGATTTGAACGTTGCCCCTGCGCGACGGCCCGCAGGCCCTGAAATCCGTCCGACGTTACGAAGCCCGCGCCTATTAGTTCGCGGAGCCCCTACTCAACGTCAGTTCTCAACCGGCGGGTCCGGGAGGTGATCTCATCGAAAAACAGCGCGCCGCGCTGGTTCAAAAGTTGGAGAACCTCACCGGCGGCCCCTACCTCGGGATCCGGCGGCAAATCGGACGCGTAGCCCCGCACCGCCATCAGTAGATCGGGCAGATCTTCTCTTCGCGCCAGCGTTACGGGAGTGGCGCGCGTTGCGGCGGTCCGCGACGTTGTTTTCTCCGCCGAACCGTTTCCGTTCGTTACCGGGCGCCGCGGCGAAAGCCTGGCCCAAACGATTTCTCCGGCGAAGCAGAGATCATCGAGGTCGCCGGGCCGGTAGTTTCGGACGCGCGCCGGGAGCAGGTCGCGTTCCCATGCCGAGGCCGGAGCCTCGAATCCCTGAAGCCGGCTGACGGCCCGTCGAATTCCCTCCCGACCCTCGAGACGAGTCTCGGGAGCGACATGCTGCCACCTGACAAGAAATCGCATGAAATCACGCGCCGATACCGGAGCGATTTCCTTCCTTAGCCGTTCGAGCGTATATCTGTGGATGCGGGCGAGCAGACGTCTGTCACAAAACTCTTCCACGTCCACGTCGGGCGTGAAAGACCCGCGCAAAATGAAGCCGCCCGATTCAACGTGCAAAAGGCCGGTTTCGATATCTGCCCGATCGAGCGACGTGCGATCGTGAATTCCGGCAACAGTTGTCGGACCCAGGACTTCCGTATGTCCGCGGACAATCTGGACCAGCGCGTCCTCACGATTCTCCGCTGCAGCCGCCACTCGGTCCGGCAGCTCCAATTGAGGGAATTCACACACCGGAAACAGCATCTCAACCAGATTGATGTTCTCTGCTGCGAACCAAACCCGGGCAGGCCCGTTGACGATTGAATGCGCCCGCCCGACGAGTAATAGATCGTGCAGCCAGGGCAGCCAGTCTTCAACAAAACCCTCATCGATCGCCACGAGACCGAGAAGCGCGTCGTGGACTTCCTCAGCGTCACGAGGTTGCGGCCAGGCCTCCTCCGCCACACGGCGGATCGCTTCAACATCGAGAGCGCCGAGTTCGCGGGCGTCGTCCGGCAGCACCCGCCGGAGACTCACGGCACGAGTCCGGCGCTCCTCAATCGGAGCATCGTCGAGATATGTATAGGGCCGACCGCTCACCACTTCATGAGCCATGGGCGACGGCTCGGCCGTATCGACGGCGTGAAGGCGAATTTCGCCAGCCTCGATTCGCCGCAGAATTGCGACAAGCCCGTCAACATCCATCGCCTCATGCAGACAGTCGTGAACCGTCTGGCGAATCAGGGGATGGTCCGGCAATTCGAGAGGCCCTGTTACGTTTTCCTGACAGCCGACCTGATCTGGAAAGACGGCGGCCATGAGATCATCGCCTCGCATCCGCTGCAAAAACGGCGGCACCCGCTTTCCACCACGCTGCCGGAGTATGGCCAGCGCCCTGGTCGCGTTCCATCGCCATCTGGTCGGAAACAGGGGTGTATACAAGATCGCCTGTTCAACTAACCTGGTAACGCTGCCTGATTTCAAATATGAAAACGATTCTTCGAGTGGAAACGAGTGCTGCGGTCCGAGGGAGAGGATGAACCCGTTGTCGTTGGCGGCTGCTTGAAGCTCGAAATCGAACTTCACGCAAAAGCGCTTGCGCAACGCGAGCCCCCACGCACGATTGATCCGCTGCCCGAACGGAGCGTGAACGACCAGCTGCATGCCCCCGGTCTCGTCAAAAAACCGCTCGAATACGACATCCGTCGCCGTTGGAATCCGGCCGAGAGCGTCCGCCGAAGCTCTGACGTACTCAACGAGTTGCTCCGCGCCGATTTCAGATAGAGCGCACTGCTCGCGGGCCATCGCGATGACGGCCGCTGGCTGTTTCAGTCCGGCTGCAACCTCCTGCCGCAACCGCCCCACCTCTTCGGAAAGCTCGACCGTGCGACCCGGCGCCTCTCCCAGCCAAAACGGGATCGGCGGCGGCGCGCCCTGGGCGTCGACCACGCGAACGGTCCCTTGAGTCACTCGCTGAATGCGCCACGAAGTGCTGCCGAGAAGGAAAATATCGCCCGCCATGCTTTCCATCGCAAAGTCTTCGTTGACCGACCCGACCTTCATTTCATCCGGCTCCGCGATCACCGCATAGTCGCCGGTTTCGGGAATCGTCCCGCCATTGGTGAGGGCGGTCATCCGAGCGCCGCGTCGGCCCCGCAAGATTTTGTTTATCCGGTCGTGATGGAGCAGCCTCGGCGCTCTTCCCGCTCCTCCGCCCAGGCCGACGGCGAGCATCTCCTCAATCTCGTCGTAGTCCTTGCGGTCTAAATCGGCAAACGGAGTCGCCCGACGAATCAGGTCAAACAGCGCATCTTCATCCCAGTCTTCGCATGCGCACTCTGCCACAATCTGCTGCGCGAGCACGTCGAGAGGCGCAACTGGCTGGACGATACGGTCGAGGCGTCCGGCTCCCGCGGCCCGAATCAGCGTCGCGCACTCGACCAACTCATCACGACTCGTGGGGAACAGCCGTCCGTGCGGTCGCAAACCAAGACTGTGGCCCGACCGACCGACCCGTTGCAAAAATGTAGCGATGCCGCGCGGCGATCCGATCTGGCAAACCAGATCGATGCTGCCGATGTCGATACCCAATTCCAGCGACGCCGTAGCGACGAGCGCCTTGAGATTCCCGCCCTTCAGTCGCTGCTCAACCGACAGCCGCCGCTCCCTGGCGAGGCTGCCATGGTGGCTCGCGACGCAGTCCGCGCCAATGCGTTCCGCCAGGTTGTGCGCCACGCGCTCCGCCAGGGAGCGCGTGTTTACGAACAGCAGCGATGTTTTATGCGACTCGATAAGCACTGCCAGCCTGTCATAGATATCGCCCCACTGCTCCCGGGATGCAACGGCTTCGAGGTCACTTGGCGGCACTTCCACAGCGAGTTCAATATCGCGCTGGTGGCCGAGATCAACAATTTCACAATCGGCGCCGCTTCCGGCGCCCACGAGGAATCGTCCGATCTCGTCCAGAGGCCGCTGCGTGGCCGATAGCCCGATCCGCTGCGGCGCGGCGTGAGCGATGTGATCCAGTCGCGCCAGCGATAAGGCCAGATGGCTTCCGCGCCGGTCGCGGGCGAGCGCGTGTATTTCGTCCACAATCACCGTGCGAACCGTTCGCAGCGATTCACGCCCCTTCTGCGCCGTGAGAAGCAGGTACAAAGACTCCGGAGTTGTGATCAGGATGTGAGGCGGTCGGCGGATCATCGCCTGACGGGCGGCTTGAGCGGTGTCGCCAGTACGGACGAACGACCGGATTTCCGGCACCTGCAGTCCCATCTCCCTGGCGGCATCTCGGATTCCAGCAAGTGGCTCATCCAGGTTGCGCCCTATGTCGTTGCCGAGCGCCTTGAGGGGAGAAACGTAAACGATCGTTGTTTCATCGGCGAGTTCGCCGTCGCTGCCCCGTGCTACAAGGTCGTCGATGCTCGATAGGAATGCCGCAAGCGTCTTACCAGAACCGGTGGGCGCAGCCAGGAGAGTATCTTGGCCGGATCTGATCGGCGGCCAGCCATCCTCCTGAGCGTCGGTCGGAGCGTTGAATCGGGATTCGAACCACGTCCGAACCGCCGGCTGAAAGCCGGCAAGAACGCCTGATACCTGTGCAACGCTCATAGCTCTATCGATACCCCGTCGAGACGGCCAGCACCACCCACGATTCACTCAGCGATTTAGCTAATCGGTTCCGGCGGCAATCACGGCGGGCGCCATCAATCTTTTATCGACTCAAGTATCAAGTATATGAAGCTCTGGAGCCGATCCAGCCGCGACTCAGCCAAATCGGCCGGTGATATATGCCTCGGTTCGCTCGTCGGCCGGAGTTGTAAAGAGAGCCTGTGTATCGGCGAATTCAACCAGCTTGCCGGCCCCGGCATCGTCCATCGTAAAAAAGGCCGTCCGGTCCGATACGCGGGCGGCCTGTTGCATATTGTGCGTCACGATGATGATGGTGTACTCCTCGCGCAGGTCACGGATTAGATCCTCGATGCGCGTTGTTGCGATTGGATCGAGCGCCGAGCAGGGCTCATCCATCAATATCACCTCCGGCGCTACCGCCAGCGCGCGAGCAATGCACAGGCGCTGCTGCTGACCGCCGGATAGCGCGAGGCCGCTTTGCTTAAGCTCATCCTTTACTTCGCCCCATAGAGCTGCCCGGCGCAGCGACGTTTCGACGATATCGTCCAGATCGCCGTCGTATCCGTTTACACGCGGACCGAAGGCGACGTTGTCGTATATGGACTTCGGGAACGGATTCGGTTTTTGAAAAACCATGCCGATCCGCTTTCTGATCTCAACCGGATCGACGCCTCGGGCGTAAATGTCACGGTCCCGAAAAAGGACCCGTCCCTCGTGCCGGGCGATGGGAATCAGCTCGTTCATGCGATTGAAACAGCGCAAGTAGGTACTCTTCCCACAACCGGAAGGCCCGATTATGGCCGTCACCTCTCGCGCGGCGACTTCGAGCGAAATGTCGTCAAGCACGAGCTTGTCGCCGTACCAGAATCGCAGATTCTGAGTCGATACAACGATCTCACGTTCGTCGCCGCCCCCACCGCATGTCGCCGCTCGCTCCAATGCGCCGTCAACACGGACTTTGATCACGGACGACCCCTCTCAAATCGGTGCCGAATTACTATAGCGACGGAATTCGTGAGCAGCAGCACGAGCAGCAACATAACGATCCCGCCCGCGGCCAGGCGGTGAAAACCTTCCTGCGGCAGTGAAACCCAATTGAATATCTGGATCGGCAACACCGTGAACAGATCCATCGGACCGGCCGGATCGAACGCTATGTAGGTGAGCGCGCCGATGGTGATCAACGGAGCCGTTTCCCCTATCGCCCTCGCGAGAGCCAGAATCGTTCCCGTCAGAATCCCGGGCATCGCGGCCGGCAACACTGTTCGATAGGCCATTTGCCATCGAGAAGCCCCGAGAGCAAGCGAACCCTCTCGCAAAGACCCCGGAACCGCTCGGATGGCCTCTCTCGAAGCCACAATAATCAGCGGCAGAATCAATAGCGACATCGTCAGCGAGCCAGCCAAAATGGAGCGGCCGAGCATCATGGACCGCACAAAGAAGCCCAGACCCAACAGTCCGTAAACAACCGACGGGACGCCGGCCAGGTTGGCGATGTTGATCTGAATAACGCGCGTGAACCAGGTGTCGGGGGCATATTCCTCAAGATAGATCGCCGCGCCCACGCCTATCGGGAACGCGATGACCGCCGTGAACCCGAGCATCCAGGCAGTTCCCAGCAACGCGGAACGGATTCCCGCTCGCTCGGGAAACCGCGAAGGGAAGCTCGTAAGAAAATCCCCATCGACTTCGCCCGCGCCGTCTCGAAAAACGTCGATCAGCAACACGGCCAGCATCAGCACGCCCAGGGCTGTCGCAACAACCGAGATCACGCCGAAAAGCCTGCCCGTCAGCTTGCGTCGCATCGCGCGCAGGGGCCTGCGTGTAGCCAGGTCAACGGTCATTGGTAGACCTCGCGATACCTGCGGACCAGCCAATCGCTCAACACGTTCATTACGAACGTCATCAGAAAGAGCAGAGTCCCGACGGCGAAGATCGTGCTGTACTCGATGCTCTGTTGTGGCGTGTCGCCGAGGCTGACCTGCACGATGTAGGCCGTCATCGTTTCCATGGAGTGGAGCAAGTCGAATCCCATCCTGGGCTGCTGTCCGGCGGCCACGGCCACGATCATGGTTTCGCCGATGGCCCGCGAGATCGACAGCGCGATCGCGGCCAGAATTCCCGACATCGCGCCCGGAAGCACCACTCGAACCACAACTTCAAACTTTGTGGCTCCCAGAGCGTAGGCGCCTTCGCGAAGGCCTGAGGGCACCGCCCGCAGCGCGTCTTCACTGATCGACGCCATCATCGGAAGGATCATGAATCCCATGACAATTCCGGCGCTCGCCACGTTGAAGACTCCCGTATCAGGGAATATGGACCGCAATATCGGTGTGACGAACAGAAGCGCAAAATATCCGTAAACCACGGTCGGGATGCCCGCCAGGATTTCCAGGATCGGCTTGAGCAAACTGCGCAGGGGTCGCGGAGCATATTCACTGAGGAAAACCGCCGACATCAGTCCAATCGGCAAAGCCACGACCATGGCAACGAGGGCAACCGCCAGAGTTCCATTTACCAATGGCAGTACGCCGAAGTGTTTCGACGCGAACAGCGGGGTCCAGCGGGTCCCCCCGAGAAATTCGACTACGGATACGCTGCGGAAGAAATTGACGGTCTCACCAAACAGCGTGGCGATGATTCCAACGGTTGCAAGGATAGAAATTGCCGCGCACGCGAACAGGAGACCGTGAATCGACCGTTCCGTAAATGCGCGCCGCCGGTGGCCAGTGAACTCGCTGGACAACGCTGGGTTAACAGACCTCCGGGAACCGGGCGCACGAACGGTACGCCGGTCGCGGTAATTGTATCGCCTGGCGAGTCGCGAGATGCGCGACCGATTGACTGAACGATCCAGAGCCCGACGACAAAGCGCCTGGACTCACAGCCGCGGCCCTATCGACTCTCTAACAGTTCCCCGAGCGACACTCCCACCAGAGCAGCGTTTTCAAACATCGTGCCCACCACGCGGTCCTGGTAGCGGGCCATCGCGCTTGCGTATATATCCTCGCCCAACGGAACGTATCCGACCGATCTGGCCAGCTCTCCCACCGAAGCCAGATAAAAGCCCACGAACTCGTCGATCTCCGCGCGGCTATCGGCGGCATCCCTGTTGATGTACATCAGCAGCGGCCGTGATAGCGGTTTGTAGGTGCCATCTTCGACGGTTGCCGCGTCAGGCTTGACGCAACCGTCGCCGTCGTCGACCCCGATTAGCTTGAGTTTGTCCCGGTTTGCTTCGAAATAGGCAAGGCCGAAGAAACCAATTGCGTCCACGTCGCCCGCAACACCCTGGACGATAACGTTGTCGTCCTCGCTCGGGGTGAAATCACCTCTGCTGGCGCCCGATTCCCCGACGATCGCTTCCGTGAAGTAGTCGTACGTCCCCGAGTCGGCGCCGGGGCCGTAAAGCACTAGGGGCCGATCTGGAAACGAGTCGCGAACCTGCGACCACGAAGTGACGGTCTCCTCGGCTTCGGGCCGCCAGATCGATCGCAACTCGCTCACGGTCAGGCAGCCGACGAATGAATTCTGCGGGTTGGTGACCACGGCGAGCCCATCGAATGCCACCGGAAGCTCGATGAACTCCACGCCGTTTTGCGCGCAGATTTCGATTTCGGAAGGCTTGATGGGCCTCGAAGCGTCGGAGATATCGGTCTCGCCGCGGCAGAACTTCTGGAAGCCGCCGCCACTTCCCGAGATGCCCACGGCCACCCGCACGCCGCGAGTCTGCGCCTGAAACTCCTCGGCCACCGCCTGCGTTATCGGGGCCACGGTGCTGGATCCGTCCGCGAGAATCGTTCCTTCCAGTTCACGGGATTCCGGCCCGCCGGTAGCCGGCTCCGAACCGCCGCACCCGATCGCGGCTCCGAGCACGGCTGCACTCAGGACCACGCTGCCGAGACGCAGGCAGCGCCGACGCGTCATGTTCCGCATGAAGTGCTCCAGACGACCACATCAATCCCGTCCAGCCGATGCTGCGCCACCATATTAAGGTCGCTGCTGCTGAGAAAGGTAGGGCGCCCCTGGTCTAGGTACCAGCGGTGCCGTCGGCAGATCTGACGGCGGCTGAATTCTTCGGTTCGGGCAGCGACGACGAAATAATCCTGCCGTCGTCAAGGCGGACAGCGTAGTCAAATGCGCGCTTGTCGAGGCAATCCTCGACCGCCATTACGATCACCTGGTCAAACGCATCGCTGACGAGGCCATCGACAATCGCGGAGGCGATCTGATTTCGCCGGGACTTGTCGGCTCCTGATATCGGATCGTCCACGAACAGGAATCCACATCCGGCCGCCGCCCGCAATTGACTCGATGTCACGGCCGCCGCGAGGCGCATCGCCACGTTTACCTGAGAGCGGAGTCCCGCCGAAACTTCCGACGACTGTATCCATCGCGAACCGTCCTCATCCCAGAGCTCAAACTCTCCCGACTCAAGGATTCGTATATCGAAGTAAGTATTTCCGGTAAACGCGGGCACGAGTGTCCTGGCGATTCTCGTCGCACGACTGACGGATCGGAGGGTCAGTTCATTGCTCGCCTGCTCCGCGATCGCCGCGGCACGGTGGCGAGTGCCGATATCCCGTTCGAGACGCTCGACCTCCGCTCGCACCGCGGCCAGGTCAATTTCGCCGGATCGGGTTTGCAACCTTGTCTCGAGTTTTGCAATCGCGGATTCCGTGACTCCGATAGCGCTCGTAAGTCGTTGGACCTCGGATTCGAGGACGGCCGACTCCGATCCGGTGAGCTTGGAGACTTGAGGAAGCGCTCGCTCGATACAACTATCGACGTCGGAGGCATCAAGGATCATGCCCGCTTCGGCAGATCTTCTGCGCAGGGTTTCAAGGTTGGAGTCGGCCGCGCGCCGCGTCTCTTCAAGAGCGTGTTCAAGCGCGGCGATCTTTCCTGTTACCTGTGAAATCTCACGCTCGATTACGGCGGTGTTCTGTACATCAGCCCCGAGAGACCCCTCGCTCCTCAACCGCTCCAGTGTTTCTCTATCAACCTCGTCGGAAATGTTGGCGTCACTATTGAGCTTTTGGAGCCTCGCGAGAAGGCGATCTCCATCATTTCGCGCTTGCTGCTCCTGCTCGACCATACGTTCGCGCTTCCGCTCCAGATCCGGCTGTTCGCCGAACGCTGCTTCGAGATCGCCGAGCCTTTGCCTGGAGGACTCGAATTCGCCTTCAAGAATGTCGAGATCGAGATCAACGTGGAGCCCGGCCAGCGCGTTAGCGGCAGCCTCGCGAGCCGCGTCCCGCTCTCCCACGGCCTCGGCCAGAGCGGCTTGCAACGGAGCGAGGTCGATGGCATCGGCCCGTTTCCGCAATGGTTCGATCCGTTCGTCGATCTCTCGGTAAGGCGCAAGTAGATACTGTTCACCCTGCCGCCGGAGTCGCGGCTTGCGGCGGCACCGTCCATACCACCATTGCTGTCTTGCCGCGAATCTCGCGGCGGCGTGACCCGGCTATCGGCTATGAGTTTTCTCGCTTGCCCCAAATCACGCGGCACTCGAATTCCATTGGCGCTCAGGGCCGCCTCGATTTCTTCGATCTCGATTTCCGGGGGCTCTCCGTCCGAAAATGAAAGACCGGGCGGATCTTCGGATTGGGGACCACGTCCGGGAACTACTCGTGTGGTCACTGCGTTCCGCCATCGCCGGACGCCAGATGGGCGACCTTCGCGCTCGAAATTGGTCGCGGTCAACCAAGCCTTCCATAAGACCACGGCGCCTTCGGAGTTGTTGGGATCGGACTCGGCCCGAGATCGACCCTCCGAGGCCCCCTTTGCCCAGGCGAGCTCTCTCTTTTCGTCCAGCATGGTGCGTTCGAGATCGAGGTTTTCGAGTTCGGTGAAGACGGCCTCGTCGCGCTCCTGGGCCTGTACCGCGGCCGCGACCCGGCCGTCGGCGGCGCGAGCCCTGGCGAGCTGCTCCAGTGCTCGGTCGAGCTTGCCCAGTTTGTTCCGCTCGTGAACCAGCGCCGACCACTTGTGCCCTGCTTCGTCGATAAGATCTGTCGTCTGCTGAATTCTTCGCTCAAGGCGCTCGCGCTCGTCTCGGATCTTGAGAATTCCGTCTACAAGATTCGTCGTCGCCATTTTCCGCTCCGCCGAGTCGATTCGGACGTTTAGCTCGGAACGCGCTGCTCCCCAGTCGGCGAGAGCCGCGTTTAGCGACTTGAATTCGGAATCGGCCGCCTGGAAATCGAGCTGCGCCCGGCGGACGCGTGCGATTTTGAGCAGTCGCTCTGCTCGGCCGCGTATTTTCTCAAGGCCCGCGAGGCGATCCGCCGACTTGGCAAGCCGCACGCGATCGCGTGCGTCGGCAGCCGACTTTTCCAGATCGTCGACATCGCTGAGGTCCACGCGCACTCGGTCCAGGTCCGTCCGCTTTGGAACGATAAGCGACGATTCCCTGCCACCGCCCGATGCTTTCGACGTTTCACGCGCGTTCGATGACTCGATAAAGCAAGGCAAAGAGAGATCATCTGCGTCCAGGCCGGTCAGATGGGCAAGTTCGTCGACGATTGCGCCGTCGTCGTCGAGCACGCTGGCATCGTCCGGACCGTTGAGCGTCAGAGTGGACCGTACCGTGCCGTCACCCAGTACGGTTCGCTCGACCGTGCAACTTCCAAACTCGCCCTCAAATTCAACTTCGACAGCAGCCTCGGACTCGCCGTGTCGAATCATTGATTCCAAAGAACGATCCGGCGACGGAAAGCCGGTCAGCCCGAACCGAACTGCTTCGATCAAGCTGGGTTTGCCGGCGTCGTTGGGTCCTTCGACGAGTACAGTCCCGTTGGATGGGATGCTCAATTCGAACTCGGAGAAGCTCTTGAAGTTACGACACCTGACTGACCGGAGAACCAGCAATTTGACCTCTAACTACCCCGCCGTTGGCCCTTGCCGAGCGCGTTCAGCACCAATTCAGCCGCCTCGTCCGGTCCAGCTTCCATCGCCTCATCGTGCCCGGCCGTCTGCGTGGCAATGCGACGAATTTCCTCAGCAGTTGAGGCAGACTCGCTCAGTGAAATCGGACTATCTGACTGAATTTTTAGATCCGTGAGGTCCACCTCAAACGAGGCGCAGCGACCAGTGGCCCATCGAGCGAGCTTCGCAAGATTGGCGCGATGCAGAGAAGCCCGGTCCGTTTCCCCATGTATCTGGAGGACGGTTTCGGACTCCGGCGAAATTCGGCTCTCGGCCATCAGCTTCAACAGAGAAAGCGAATCAACCGGCGGACAAGGGTTGGTATGGGTGCCTGCAATCATCTGAGTTGACGCCGGGCTCCACCACGAGCCGCGCCCTCAATTCTTGCGGCATCCGGATACCGCTGCGAGCGGCGGCATTCGATTACGCGGGTCGTCGCGCGATTCCTTGAACGGCCCGAGTTGAAGGTAACCTGTTGTCCGTTCGGCAGGCATCCGATCGACCAGACGCTTGAGGGTGCTCGGGATTATCCCCGTCTCGGCGATCATAGTTCGAATGCCATCTGGGGAGCGAAGGAATATTTCAACCCGGTGAATCCACCGTTTGCCATCAAATGGCTGCTGGCTCTGACTCCGATTTTGGTGGTGCTTTTCCTCATGATCAGACTGCGCTGGGGCGGCGCGAGCGCAGGAGCCGCGGCGTGGTTCGCATCCCTGGCCATTGCATTGCTGTTTTTCGGAGCGGACCTGCGGGTCATCGCCTTCGCCCAGACGAAGGGAATACTTCTCGCGCTATTCGTTCTCTACATCGTGTGGATGGCGCTGTTGCTTTACAACGTAGTCAACGAAACGGGCGCGATCGCGGTCGTGGGGAGAGGGATTCAACGCATCACGTCGAACCGAGCGCTTCAGCTCCTCATTCTCTCGTGGGCGTTTAGCTCCTTTCTTCAGGGAGTAGCCGGATTCGGAGTCCCGATAGCGGTTGTCGCGCCGCTACTCATAGGAATTGGATTTTCGCCGGTTTTAGCAGTGGCCGCTCCCGCTATCGGTCACTCCTGGTCGGTGACATTCGGTGACATCGCATCGTCGTTCCAGGCGTTAATTGCGGTTACGGGACTACCCGGCGCGTTTCTTGCCCACTGGTCGGCGGTCTTTTTGGGCATAACGACTTTTATGTGCGGAATCGCGGTCGTACACCTGTACGGTGGCATGCGATTGGTGCGGAAAAACCTGGCGGCGATACTCATCATCGGTACGGTCATGGCCGGTACTCAATATCTGCTGGCCGTCACGGGACTCTGGTCGCTGGCGGGATTCGTGGCTGGATTGGCGGGACTCGTGACCGGCGTACTGGTGTCAAGGTTGCGTTTCACACGGGGGAGATCCGATGAATTAGCCCCGGATATACCGGCCGAAAGTGGCGTCGGCATGAGCATGGCTACGGCCGTCTCTGCCTATCTGGTTCTGATTGCGATCGTGACCGTCGCCGAACTCGCGGAACCGGTGCATGAATTTCTCAACGCGATCAAGCTGACGCTTAGTTTTCCGGAAGTCAGCACGTCTCAGGGCTGGGTTGTCGAAGCCAAGACCGGAAAGGAAATAAGCGTCTTCGGGCACGCGGGAGCCCTGCTTCTCTACACCTCTGTGATTGGCTTTCTTCTCTACCTGGCCAGGGGGTACGTGACCGCCGGGGCGGCCAGTCGAATCCTCAAGAAAACGGTCGACAGCGGCGTTTCAACGAGCATTGGAATCGTTTCGATGGTCTGTTTCGCGCTCATCATGGACCAGAGCGGGATGACATTTCTGCTGGCGGAGGGCGTCAGCAAGGCGCTTGGACCCGCCTATCCGGTGTTCGCGTCGGCCGTTGGCACGCTTGGCGCGTTCATGACCGGCAGCAACACGAATTCAAACGTGATATTTGGCGGTCTTCAGATGCAGGTAGCCGAGATTGGCGGCCTGAGCGTCGCTGTGATTCTTGCCGCCCAAACGACAGGCGGATCGATCGGCAGCATGCTGGCCCCGGCCAAGATTCTGGTCGGATGCAGCACGGTCGGCCTGTCTGGAAAGGAAGGGCCGGTGCTCGCCACGACAATAAGATATGGAGCGGCGATGACGGTGATTATCGGGCTGATTGCCCTTGCGGTTAACTTCATCCAACGCGCATGATCTTGCGCCGCATTTGCAAATTAAGAAATTGAAATCCTTTCCTAAGCGTCGCTCGAAATCGCTCCAGCGGGCTTCGCTAGTGCTGCTTGTTTTGATGCCTTTTGTGCTGTATTTCGCAATGTACAACGAATACCTCGCCCTTGCGGCGGTGGCGCTTGTCGTAATGGCAGCTGGCATGCTCATGGCCGTCCTCACGCAGTAGGCAGCCTCGGCGCCACGAGACTCTAACGGCGGCGATCTCGACGGAGAAAGCACCGCCTCAAGGCTCGGATTGCAGCCTGGCTTCCGCAGCCTCCAGCCCGCCTCCATGTCCCAATGCGTTCAGCGCCGCGATTCCTCCCCGAAGAGCGCTCGCATTAAATCCGAGTGGTTTGAGTTCCTGCACCACACGGGCGCTCGTGGCCTCGTCAGGTCAGGTGCAAAACGCGACCACCTCCCGGTCCGTGGGTCGATCCCGGGCCCAATCCCGGACCAGGTTCGGTTCGACACGCTCGCTGCCAGCTACCAATTGAGGGTCGCGCTTAATCGCGGAACGGCTTCGCACGTCTAGCACCAGCGGCGGATGTGGCTCCGCCAGGCGCTCCTGCAGTTCAGCAACCGTAATCCTGGGAATCGGCTCGTCCTGGCGGCCAAAAAGAGCTGCCGCTAATTCGAACTCGCGCAAGAATCCCAACGAGCACGGTCGGCCGGATTACGAAAATCGCAAGGATCGCTATCACCACCGCTGGCCCGATCGGAACATCGCCAAGCGCCGTAGACAGGACCGCCCCGAACATGACGAACGCGACTAGCATCGCCATTTCGGAAGTGGTATCGCCGTAGTCCAGGAAGCAATCGCACAGTCGATGGTTCAAAACTGGAACCGCAAGCCCCGCGGCGAACGCGGCCAGGAATCCGTCGCCACCGGCTGCGGTTGCCGCCGCGAATGCGGCGAGAAGCAGCCCCATGCCGAACAATGCCTGAAACTCGCGCTGAATTCCCAGCCGGCCGTCGGCCTTTCCGATAATCCATGAGCCCAGACCACCGATCGCGAATCCGATTACCGGACCTATAAGCAAAAGCCGTACCAGCAATCCCAACCACTCCCCCGCGCCGGTCGCGGCGACGTTGGCGACAGCGATAAGAAGGAGCACGATCGGAAGGACGACGAGGTCGTTGAGTCCGGCTTCGAGCTTGAGAATCTGTCGAATCGACCGGGGTATCCAAGCGTCTTTGACAACGTCGCGCAATACGACCGGATCGGTTGAGGCGAGCGCGGCGCCCACCAGGAGGGCCGGAACGACCGCCAGACTCAGAACAAGCCAGGTAGCGCCCGCGATCAATAGAACTATCAAAATGGTGCCCGGCCCGAGAATCAGCAGAGGCACTAGCCAGTGCTTCCCGAGTTCGTCAACCTGGATCTTTACCGCGTCAAGGAACAGCACGAGAGCCAGTGTGAAAGTCGCAACGACTTCGACGACGGTGTCGTGAGCATCAATGGGGAGGAAATCAAGCCCGACCGGACCAAGCGCAAATCCAAGCCCCAGAAAAATGATCGGAAATGAAATCGGCGCGCGCTCGACAAGTGGCGAAGCCAGGGCCGAGATCACGAGAACTACACCGACCAGCGCAAACCCGGTAACAAGATCGAACATCAGCCGGGGAGCTTCAATGACTCAGTCACAAAACGCCGGCGTCAGGAGAGCGGCCAGACGATTGGTACCACGACAAGGGACACCAATAGGATCAACAATGTCAGCGGTCCGCCCACCTTTATAAAGTCCGAAAATCGGTAGCCACCGGAGTTGTAGACGAGAACGTTCGCCTGATGGCCAATCGGCGTTAGAAAAGCGGTTGATGCGGATATCGCAACGATCATCATGACCGCATACGGCGAGATTTCGAAGTCCTCGGCGATCTGCAGCGCGATCGGCGCGATAAGTACCACGGCCGCGGCATTGGACATTATCTGCGTCAAGATTGCGGTAAGCACGAAGATCCCGGCCAGAAGCGCCAGGGAACCTGCAAATTCTAAGTTTGATGCGACGAAATCGGCGACTATATCCGCAAGCCCGGAGCTCTTCATCGCCGTGCCCAGGGGAATCAATGAGCCGATGAGAACCAGGATTCTCCATTCGACCGCCGCATAGAGGCGCTGATACGGAATGACGCGGGCCGCAAGCATTAGAAATACGCCGAGGGTGGCCGTCACGCTGATATGGGCCACACCCGCTGCCGCCAGTCCGACCATCACGCCGAGAATTGCCACCGCCACGAGCATTCGCGGCTTTGGCTCAACGGCTCGAGGTCGCTGTTCCAGTACGATGAATTCGCGGGAATTGGCCAGATCGACGGTGCGCGCGGTGGGCATCCTGACCAGCAGCACATCACCAGGCCGTAGCGCAACCGTGCCAATCGACCGGCGAATTCGCTGTCCTTGCCGCCAGATTCCCAGTACGAGCCCTCCGTAGCGGGCGCGAAAATTCATTCTGCGGACGGTGCTTCCCGCTTCGGCAAATGATGGCCCCGCGACCAGCTCGAGCAGTGTGGCCTGATCGTCGGTGACCATCGGGTCGGCCAAATTACGCTCCGCGGCAAACTCCAGGCCCTCGCTCTCGACAAGATTCAGCACCGCATCGTTATCGCCTTCAACAAGAAGCAAATCGTCTATGTAAATGATGTCCGTAGCCGAAGGAAACCGGTTTCGGCTTCCCTCCCTGACAATCTCGGCAACACCGACCCCGAAGCGTCGCTGCCATCGCAGTTCTTGAAGCGGTTTGCCTACCGCCGACGAGTCGCTCCCGACAACCAGCTCGGCAAGATACTCGCGGGTTTGCTCGACTTCTCGGGCGGCGTCCGGTCCGGGCCTGTCCGGAAGGAGCCATCGCCCGACGGTGACGAGATAGAGAAGTCCTACCCCGAGAACCGCCGCACCAGTAGGCAGAAAATCGAACATTCCGAACGGCTCTAAATCGGCCGACCTCAGGGCCTCGGCGGCGAGCAAGTTGGGGGGCGTTCCGATAAGGGTCGTCAGACCTCCGAGCAAGGATCCGAACGAAAGCGGAATCAGCAACTTGGACGGTGAGGCCTGCGCTCCGCGGGCGAGACTAATCGCGGCGGGAATGAGGATAACGGTGGCCGCAACGTTGTTGATAAAAGCCGACAAAATGCCGACCACAATCACCAAAATCGCCAGGAGCACCCCGAAGCGCGTACCCCCGAAACGAGATATCGCGGTGGCGATCGCGTTAGGAATTCCGGCTTCGACCATACCCGCGCTGACGACGAACATCGCCGCCACCGTTATGACCGCCGGATTGCTGAAACCGGCAAACGCCTCCTCAGGACCGATCGCTCTGGACAGAACGAGCGAAAGGAGGACCATTAGACCCACGACATCCGGGCGGATTTTTTCGCTGCCAAACAGGATCAACGCACCCGCGATGATTCCCGCGACAATCCAGGCGTCAGTCGTCATTGTTGGAATTAAATTTCACGGCGAAGCAGTGCTGCGACGACATCTCTCCGAATCAATTCGCTTATCGACCGCTAGCCAGTTGGATGGCTGCCCCGGCAACCGCCGCCCCCAAGATAAGCCACGTTGCGTTCAAGCGCAGGCGCAGAGCGAGCAGCGCCACTACGGCGATTATCGTCGTTGGCAAATCGATCATGGCCGACGCTCTGAGCTGAATTACCGCGCCGGCCATCAACGCTAGCGCCGCGGCGTTGACGCCGTCTAGAAAACCGGCCGCCCAATCAAAATCGCGAATCCGTCGCACGAGAGGATTTAGCGCGCCAACAAATGCGAACGACGGCAGGAAAATCGCCAGGGTTGCCACGACGGCTCCCGGCACCCCGGCCAGCAGGTACCCGACGAACGTGGCGGTGGTGAAAACGGGACCGGGTGTCACCTGACCGATTGCGATGGCGTCGAGAAGCTGCGGCGCCGTAAGCCAGCCAAGTCGCCCCACAAGCTCGTTGTTCATGAACGGCAATAGAACGTAGCCGCTTCCATAGATAACCGCGCCGAACCTGGCAAAGGTAATGAAGATCTGCCCGAGACCTGGAAGGGCCACGGCAGCATGAGTCGCGGCATGGATCAAGAAGGTGGGGGCTAATACCCCTCCAACTCCCGAGCCGCCGCCCGGCCGGCTCCGCGAAAGGCGGATAATCGCGATAAGCAAGCCTCCGCCGAACAGAATTGCCAGCTCGTTGACTCCCGCCAGAAAGAGTCCGAGTCCACCGAGCCCGAGCGCCATCAATCGCCATGTTTTGAATGCTGTCGGACCGAGTCCGAAAAGCGCATTCACGATTATCGCGACGACGACCGGCTTGATGCCGTAAAGGATCCACTCAAGCGCCGGGGCTTCCTGGAATTCAACGTAGGCCCAGGCAATCACGCCCACGAGGATCGACGCCGGGAGGATGAAGCTGACCCCCGCCACGATCAGTCCACGCCAACCACCCCGCTCGCAGCCGATGTGGATCGCCATCTCCGTGGAATTGGGGCCTGGAATAAGGTTTGTCGCACCCATCAGATCGAGGAAACGCTGCTCTGTCATCCATCTGCGTCTGACGACCACCTCTTCCCTGAACATCGCAATGTGCGCCGCCGGCCCGCCGAACGCGACCGTTCCCAGCCGCAGGAACAAACGCGTCAGATCGAGAAGCGCGACTCTGCGATCCACAGGCAAGTTCCGCTTTTAGCTACGAAAATCGAATCGACCGCACCTTACGCCAAATCCGAAATCGAGCAACCCCCGAGGCAAAAACGGTCGATATGCCGGGTGCTAGCGTCATTGCAGAATCGCAAGGACCCGGCGCAAGATGCATTCGCGGTTCTAGCTTCGAACCGGCCTTTTGGATTGGACGCCCGGACCTTCGTGCGGTGCTGGGCTGGTCTTCCCGCGATCTGGCCGAAATGCTCTACGAGTCGCTGCACGATGGGCTGATGTCCCTGCCCGGCGATACCCGCGTATAACCAGCGCATGGCGCGGATTCCCTGTGCGGAAGGAATCTGAGCAGCGATACGGTTTCGACAATCGGGGTTCAACGGCAGTTCAACTACGCACTGCAGCCGATGAGCAAGCAAGAATTTGTTCGTATAATCACCGCCGAGCAGCCCGAGGCGCCCGAGGATTTCACTTACGACGCCGTGCTCAACGCAAAGGAGCGTCCAGCGCTGGAACAGACGATGGAAAAAGCGGTGGCTGCGTTGAACCTGGATACCGTACTGGAGTCCGAGCGCGGCGGCGCCCAGATACTCGATACGCGGCTCCCGATAGATTTCGCCGCCGCCCACCTCACTGGCAGTATCAATATTCCCCTGAGCGGGAAATTTACGACATGGGCGGGCACGCTTCTGAATCCCAAAAAGTCAATCGTGCTCGTTACCGACATCGGGAGTGAGACCGAGTCGGCCACACAGCTCGGCAGAATTGGTTTCGACCGGATCGCGGGTTTTCTGGCCGACGGCATGCGGTCGCTGGACGCTCATCCCGACCTGACGGGAAGCTTTGAGCGGATCACCGCCGGAAATCTGAACGAGGAGCTGCTCGACGACGCGCCATTCGTGCTCGACGTGCGAAGTGAATCGGAGTGGATCGAACAACGCATCGAGGGAAGTTACAACGTTCCCCTGAAGCAGCTGCGAGAGCGGATTGACGAAATTCCCACGGCGGTGCGCCTCGTGACACAGTGCCGGATCGGATACCGATCGTCGATAGCCGCAAGCATGCTGGCCAAGCGAGGTTACGCGAGAACGCTCGACCTCGTTGGTGGAATCGAGGCCTGGTGCGCTGCCGGATATTCGACCGTCGACGACCGGTCAGCGGAATAGATCCGAGGACTCGTCATGAGATTGCATGGTGCAGCCTCCCCGACGCCCAATCGCTGAGCGCCCGGGGGCGCGGTTTCCGGGCTCAAGCACCTTGGTGACTACCCGGTGGCGGAAAGTGGGGGTCGACGAGAGATCATGCGTGAGAATCTTGTCGACGTGCTCACGAATTGTTACGGCGAGTACGGCGAAGTCGGAGCCGTTGACTTCGCCGAAGTCGGGCGAGTCAGTAACGCCGCCGGCTTCTACGGCCCGGTCAACACGGAAGTGGAACGCATCCGAGGCGAGCCGCTGCTAATGCTCCGACAACCGCGGGATCGACTGCAGCGGTCGGCGGATCGCCTGCGCGAGGTCGGAATTCTATACTAGAAATCGGTGGCTGCTACCCCACCGCGGCGGAGAGCCGCACCGCATTAACCGGCGCGCGTTCGCAGGGCGTCGCAGACCGCCCGGCCGAATTCGGCCGTCGTCGCCGCACCACCGAGGTCCGGCGTAAGCGTCCCCGAAGCGGTCACGTCGGTCAGCGCCGTCATCATCAATTCGGCCTCTTCCGCATGTCCGAGTTCTCCAACCATCATCGACGCCGCCCAGATTGCGGCGATTGGACTGGCGATCCCCTTGCCCGCGATATCGGGCGCCGAGCCGTGGACCGGCTCAAACAACGGCGGATATCCGCCGTCGGGATTGACGTTGGAACTCGGCGGAACACCGAGGCTTCCCATCAACGCTCCGCCTATGTCGGTGAGGATGTCGCCGAACAAATTAGACGCCACAAGCACATCGAACGACTCCGGGTTTCGCACCATTCGGGCAGCCGCCGCATCGATCAAGGACCGATCAGTCGATATTTCCGGATACTCGGCGGCCACCTCATCGAATACCTCGTCCCAGAACACCAGCGCGTACCGCTGCGCGTTCGACTTGGTGATATTCGTAACATGACTGCGCCCGGTGCCTTTTGCGAGTTCGAACGCGTTCCGAATCACGCGTTCGACTGCAGTGCGAGTGAACACCGTCGTCTCAACAGCCACCTCGTGCGGCGTTCCCCGGTGAACTCGGCCTCCGATGCCCGCGTACTCGCCCTCCGTGTTTTCGCGAACGCACAGGAAGTCGATATCCTCGGCGCCCTTGCCGACGAGCGGGCTCGTTATTCCAGGCAGTAGACGGACGGGACGGAGATTGATGTATTGCTGAAACGTCTGCCGAATGGGCAACAACAGGCCGTGCAGAGAAATATGATCGGGGACTGACGGAAATCCAGCGGCGCCGAAGTAAATGGAGTCGAACTGCATGAGCGTATCGAGCGAGTCTTCGGGCATCATCAAGCCATGCTCCAGGTAATAGGAGCATCCCCACGGGAATTCCGTGAAATCCCAATCCAGGGAAGCTGTCACCTCCGACAGAGTTTCCAGTACCAGGCGGCCCTCGTGAAGAACGTCCGGGCCGATTCCGTCCCCGCCTATGACAGCTATTGAATGCCGATCCATGCGGACTCCGATTTGAAATTCCCCGCGCGAGTATAAGCGTTCGATCAGGTTGACCGATGTCGAACTGTAAAGCGGCGCCGGCCGGATCGATTTCGGTCAGCCGTCGAGGCCGTCGATGAAAAATTCATGCCGCGCTTCGTGTACCGAGAACTCACGATAGTCCTCGATCGAGAAGGGCTCTCCGCCGTCCTTTTTAAGGACCGTCGGCGCCCGCTTCGCAAACTCGGCCTGATCGAATCTATTAAAGACCACGTGGGCGAGCCTGATCGACATGATCGGATCGGGCTCCACCGCCGCGAGATCGGCCCACAGCACGGGGCCCGTGTCCACCTGAAATCGTTGATGCTCGCGGTTGTGATTGAGCGTTTTCACGGGATACTCGAGAACCGCCCTCCTGCCGGACTCCGAATTCCGAATCTCGGTTTTGACTACGACCGGAGATTGAGTCTCGGCGATCTCGGCCACTTCGGCTTCGGTAGCAAGTCTGCGAGGAGCCCGCATCGACGTAATCTTGAAATCGAGGCTGGTCAGCAGATCGATGAACGAGTCGATTTCCGGCGCGGCCTGTGGCGCCGAGATGTCGGGCGAAAACCTGAGGCAGCGATCGCTGGCAAAAGCCATCAGGTAGTCTGAGCCGGGCATGATGAAGTGCCCTTCGTTCCGGTACATCCGCTCCGAGCGGCACAGAGCGCCGAGGACGAAATCTTCCGACGCGTCGCCCGTCTCGTTGAAGACTCGCAGACGGGCTTCCAAATTGATTCGAACGCTGTTGCCCCACGTGCTATGAAAGTCTCCGGGTCTGGGCTTTCGGGTCCAGGTGATAAACGAGCGGCTGAAGTCCAGGACTTCCACTGGCATTCAGTCTCCAGGGAGTTGCACGGCAGGGGGTGTGCACTAGCCTAGCGAAAAAGCCCTCGGGGAAGCGGCGCATACAAAACCCGCACTCGCGAAGTCACTGACGGACAGCCTCTGCGTCTAATGGAAACACCGAGACTGTCCGCCGACCGCCCGAAAATACCGGGTTCTGTGTCCAGTAGCGAGCCTTTGCCTGGGTCCGGCTACGCTTAGTTCGTTGCGGTTACCACTAGATCCTTTTGCGCCTGAATGGTGGCGAGGTCGTGGCCTTCCATCTGGCTCATGCTTTCACCCTGGAGCGAAAATCGTCGGATCACCGAAGCCAGACCTTCGGACAACCGGGCCAGATCTTCTGCCGCGCTGGCGATCTCCGACACCTGGGCGCTCATCTCTTCGGTCGAGGCACTCACTTCCTCGGCCGCGGCGCTGGTCTGTGTGGACACGGCGGATATCTCTTCGATTGACCGCACGATCTCGCCGGCCTTAACGCTCATGTCCTCAGCCGAGCTCGTGTTGCGGTTGGCAACCTCCATAACGTTCGTCATCGCACCCTCAACCTGGGCGCTCCCCTGCTGGACCGCTTCGACCAGGTCCACGATTTCGGTCGTCGCGTTGCCTGTGCGCTCGGCAAGATTCCGAACTTCCTCGGCTACCACGGCAAATCCCCGCCCCTGCTCGCCTGCACGGGCAGCCTCGATGGCTGCGTTAAGCGCAAGCAAGTTGGTCTGATCGGCGATCTCGCGAATGACTCCCACGATCTTTCCAATCTCGTCGCTGCGGGTGACCATGTCGCGAATGATTCCCTGAGTCTGCTGGATCTGTCCCGCCTGATCCTGCGCCCCGCTGGCGACGCCAATCGTGGTCTCGGATAGCTCTTTTATGCCGTCCGTCGCCGCACTCAGCGACTCGTTCTGGGTTGCCACGCCGCTGGCCACATCCTGAATGGTGTCGGCGATCTGCTGAGTGGCGCTGCCCGCCTGGCCCGTGAAACCTGTTAGGTGACCGCCTGCCTCTCCCACCGATTCGGCCGAGGCGGCGGCCTGGCCAACGATCTCGCGGAGGTTCGAAACCATCCGGCTGAACGCGGACCCCAGTTCGTCCCGGTCCGATTTGGCGTTCACCTCCACTGTCAGATCACCTTCGGCAACGCTGTTCGCGGCTTGCGCCAATTCCTGGAGCGAAGCGTGCATTCTGACGAACGACTGCCCGAGGACGTCGCCATCGGACCGCGGTTCGACGGCGACCGACAGGTCACCTTCAGAAATCGCCTTCGCCGAATCGGCGATGCGTAATAACGAAGCCTGCATGCTGCGGAAACTCTGTGAAAGCTGACCCAGTTCGTCTCGACCCTTTACTTCGATCTCGTCGTCAAGAATTCCGCACTCGACTCTGGTCGCGATCGCGGTGAGCCTTCTCACCGGATTGCTGATGGTCCGAGCTATTGCGTACGCCACAACGACGATACGGGCCGCGGCGCCGAGAATTATCCAGAGCAGATTTGTCCGCAAAAGGTCCGCGGCGGCAAACGCATTCGCACGATTCTGAAAGACGAACACCGTGAGATGTTTGGACTGGTCCTGTATATCCGGGAATATCGGCGCGAACCCCACGATCCCCAGCGGATCGGCGTTGGAGGAACCGGCCTGGCCGGACAGTGCGTCGCCGGCGACGTCAGGATGGTCAACATTCAGGTTCGCCCTGGGCAAACCTATTTGCGTGCCGAAATTAACGCTTTGGGTACCCAATCGGAGGGTGACTCAAATAAACGCCGTCTTGACTCGTCAAAAACGCCACGACTCCTTCGGCGGTCTTGAGATCCCGGCCAAGCAAGCCGCTCGCGTCCAGATCAAGAGCGAAAATCCCGGCGAGAGCGCCGTCGTCGCCGCCGATTACCGGCGCCGCGTACGTCTGCAGCGGCAGATTGGGCTGATCGGCGTCGGTGTCGTCGGTTGCGAGCGCCAAAGAGGACACGTACAGTTGCCCCCCGTTGGCGCGTGAAGCCACCCTGAAGAACTCGTCAGCGCTGCGGTTCACGAGGTCGTCGACGGGAATGATGCTGGCTGATGTCCCGTCGAACTCTACGCGAACAAGCTCATCGCCGGCAGTGTCGAGCACCGACAAGTGCACGTAGTGGGGCTTCGAATTTGAAAGGTTGAGCCGGGTCTCCGAAAGGCGTGCACGAATCTCCTGGTACGAGTCGCCAGTATTCGGATCCAATCCGCCGGTAGCGTGCGCTCGGGCAAACGCCCTGACCTCGGGCGAGGCTGCCAGAATTCGGACGTCAGAGGCGATCGCGTCGAATGGTTCCTGCATTCGAGCCGCCGAGCTCTTCGCCTGCACCCGGATCTGCTCGAGCCCTTGATCTACCACGGTTCCTCGGATCGAAAGAAATACGAAGAGCCAAACGGCGATCAGCGGAATACCGGCCACCAGCAAGAATGCACCGATAAGCTTGGTTCGTACCGATAACGTTCAAGCGTCCCATCACACAAAAACCCCCCAAGCTGTCCCAGCGCACCCGATGATCAGATCTCGCCAGCGTCGGTCGCCGACTGCATCGGCGGCTCTGCGGTCGAGATCCCTGAATCCGGCACGACCGGACGAATTTCGTTGTCTCGCAACTTCGTCGAATCGACTGTTGGGTCTCACGCTACAGGTTGCGCCTCGGCATTTAAGTGAAGTTTTTCACGTTCGGAGGAATCGGCCTGAAAATGCGTCCCACCTTACCACGGCGTGCCGGCGTTCAGACCGTCGTTGCAAGAAGGTTGCCCGAAGGGCAGACTACCCTCTCAGGTGCCATAGCAGTCGGAGGATGAATCCATGGTTACAGAAACCGCGGTATTGAGCCCCGCGTTGTTGAGCGCTTCTCTGGAGGAGATCAAACAGCGAAATGGGAAACCTCCCTGGTCGGATCGCGTGATCGTCAGTGATGACTTCGTGGTCACCGCCATCTGCCAGACTCCCGGACACGAAGGCGATCGGCACTATCACATCAAAGATGAATGCTGGTTCGTCGCCGAAGGCGAGATAATCTGGAACATGGGCGACGGCAGGCAAATCCATGCCCGAGCCGGTGATTTCGTTCTTGCGCCAAAAAATATGTGGCATCTGATTCAGCCGTCCGGAGACGGACCGTCCATTCGCCTGGCCATAAGCGTCACGGGCGAGCCGCATCGCCACGACCCCGAGGGGATCAAGTAGCAAGATCCCTGCAAATTGCATTTGCCGCCGCCGGCCACTGATCTCTGTTGGAAAATCTCGGCGTCCAGGCACTTACGTTTGATGTCTTCGGGACCGTTGTCGATTGGCGCGGTAGCATCGTCGAGGAAGCAGAACGGCTGGGCCGGTCGCACAGTATCGATGCGGATTGGGGGTCTTTCGCGGACGCCTGGCGGGCGGGCTACGGTCCAGCGATGGAGCGCGTAAGAAACGGCGAGCTGCCATGGACCTCTCTGGACGGCCTTCACCGGCTTATCCTGGACGGTCTCCGTGAGGACTATCGCCTCACGAATGTTTCCGATCCAGAGATATGTGAATTGAACCGGGCGTGGCACAGATTAAAGCCGTGGTCCGACGTGCCCGCGGGACTTCCGCGTCTTCGAAACAAATACTTCGTTGCCACTCTTTCCAACGGCAACATGTCGCTGCTCGTAAATCTCTCCAAGAATGCAGGCCTGTCGTGGGACTGCGTGCTGTCCGCCGAACTTGCCCGGCACTACAAACCCGACCAGGAGGTTTATCAGACGGCCGCGGATCTACTTGGTCTCCCTCCCGGAACAATCATGATGGTCGCCTCGCACAAGTTCGATCTCCAGGCGGCCCAGGCAGCCGGATTCAAAACCGCCTTCGTGAGCAGGCCGGAGCTCATCGACTCGGTGGGCGCGGAGCACGCGGATTCCGGAGCGGTATTCGACATCGTCGTAAACGATTTTGTCGAACTGGCCGAGCGGCTCGGCGCCTGAATTTACCCCGGCCGCCAGTATCGACCGGGTCGTGAATCTTCCGCAGACTAATCCGCGGCTACCGGATTCGGATCGCACGCATCGACGCCAGATCTCCACCGGCAGGGCTCCGCGTCGTCACCGCGTAGCCGAGCGGTCGGTCAGACCGGCGCCCGGACGTACATGGGCTCTATCTCGAGATACGCCGGCTGCCTCCATACGTTTTCGCAAACGGCGGGCACGGTGTTCGAGCTCCCATTCCGATAGCTGGCCTGCTACTGGAAACGCAAGGTCCCGCATGCGGTCGCTCGCGCTCAGGCAATAAAAATAGGCACGTCCAAAGTCGGATAGACGATGTTCGCAATACTTGGCGAGTTCCACGCAGCCAGCCGCGGCGGACCGTCCCTCACCATCCGCCAGTTTTTCCCAGATTGCCACTACCCTCGGCCAATCGGCAAGGCGCTTGTGAATCAGCGACAGTGCCATGGCCGCCTTGCCGGCAATATCCGGCTGGAGCGATTCGGCAAGAGCGACTGCATAGGCTTCGGCGGCGCGGTCGAGCCGGCCGTCCATTTCAAAGATTCTTCCAATCCCCACGACAACATGCGGGTCGACATTTCCGGGCGTCTGCCACGATCCCATCACCGAATCAACAACGCCCAGCAGGCTGACCATCGAAAGAATGTCCTCGACGTTGTGGGCGAAAACCGCCTTCAAGTCTCTGGCATCACCGGATCTCAAATAGTCAAAATAAATCTGCGGCACCTGCCAGCTCGGGACATCCGTCGGTCGCTCGTGCGCCAGCAGAGCCGATTCCAGCGACCCGAGCCGGAGGCCGCCACTGGCCGCAAACGGGGCGCGACCCCAAATCCGGCGGCACGCGTGAAGCAGGTCCAGATGAACCATGTGATCGAGCTGGGGGCGAATGCGGGACAAAATGAACCGCGTTGCAAGCAGGGGAAAGTCGAACGAACGACCGTTGAACGTTACTGCCGAGTCGAACGGTCGCAATGCCTCGGCAACCGCTGACATCATGGCTTTTTCTTCCGACTGATCCCTCATGAAAAACTGCCTGACGACAAAATTGTCGTTTCTGAAAAACCCAATGCCCACCAGGAATGCGTATGTCCCCGTACCCCCTGCTAGCCCTGTCGTTTCGGTATCCACGAAGACGGTTTTGCTCGCGTCAAAATCGGCAAGATCATCATCGCGGCCCGCAATCGCCATCAGCTCGCCGCGAGCTTCCCGCACATCTCCGAATCGAATTCCACCGCGACTCCGATCGTTTGGAGTATCGACCTGCACGCAATAAAAAGCGCCGTGCTTGTTCTCAACAACGCGCCCGGGCACCACGGTTTCGAGAGGACCGGCCGGCAAATCGGTGTTGAGAATGGAAGACACGCTCATCTGATCACGGTCAGGCGGTTCGGACCACCCACGGCTCGCGTATGCCGTGCTTGAGAACGGTGAGCGCGTTGCCCTTGGCTCCGATTCCCAGCATCGACGGCGGGCCAACGCATGACGGGCAGCCGTCGCTGCACGGACAGGCCCTGATGAGCTCGGACGAACGGGTCAGCAAGTCTTCGTGGGACTGAAAAAGTAGCTCGCTGAAACCCACGCCGCCCGGGTAGACATCGTATAAATGGACCGTCGGCGCTTTCGTGAATGGCGATCGGATTTCCGTAACCTTGCCCAGATCCCGGGGGTCGCACATCAGAAACATCGGCGCTATCTGGTGCAATACGTGCGCCGCGCCGAGCAAACCCGCCTCCATCGCCGGACGTCCAATTCGCCGTTCCAACTCGACGGGAAACGTGATCCAGTAGGCCGTCGTGTGCATCTCCTGCTGCGGAAGGTCAATCTTTCCCCAACCAACATTGTCCTGATCCGAAAGTCTCAGTTTCTTGAAGATCGTCGGCAATGCAGTCACCCGAACCTCGCCCCATCCTCGACCCACGGGACGAGAGTTGTCCGTGGCCAGATCGTCCAAGACGGCGATCTTCACGTTCATACTGGCGTCGGTGTAGTGCTCGACGGACACTTCGCGAACGTACGCCTTCTTTTCATCCCAATCCAGCTCGTCGACGTGATATTGCCGGCCGGCATGGAGATAGATGGCGTCGGTATGAACCAGCATCGGCGCCGCAAACGTATCGACCTGACCGAGCACCCTCGGCTTATTCGTCTTGTCGATAATCACCACGTTGTTCACGGAGCCGGTGCGAAGGTTCACGTATTGCGCCGGGTAGTCGTCGGCAACCGACCAGTGCCATGTGCTGCCCAGCTTGTTTAGAACGCCGGCGTCGGTGAGATGGTCGAGCATCGCGTCGGTGGTGCCCACGCCGAACCGGTCGCCCTCCTCAAACGGCAACTCGAAAGCCGCGCACTTGAGGTGGCTGGTGATAATAAAAAGATTGTCCGGATTCACCAGACCGCTCTCCACCGGCGCTCCGAAGAAGTAATCGGGATTGTTTACGATGTACTGGTCCAGCGGACTCGACGAAGCAACCAGCACCGAGACGGAGGTTCCCACCCTCCTGCCCGCCCGCCCGAATCTCTGCCAGGTGCTTGCAACGGTTCCCGGATATCCGCAGAGGATCGCCACCTCGAGCTGGCCTATGTCGATTCCGAGCTCAAGCGCGTTGGTGGCCACGACCCCCCGGATTTCTCCGGTCCGCAGACCCCGTTCGATCTCCCGGCGTTCCGCGGGCAGATATCCTCCCCGGTAGCCGCTGATTCGAAGCCCGGCGAGCGCTGGGTCGCTTTGCAACTTGGTCAAGAGCACTTCGGTATCTACCCGGCTTCGCGCGAAGGCGAGAGTCTGTATGTCGTTACCGAGAAACATCCCGGCGAGCTCCGCACTTTCGTCGATTGTGGAACGTCGCAGACCCAGCTCACGATTGACCACGGCCGGGTTGTACAAAATGTAATGACGTTCGCCCCGCGGTGATCCGTCATCGTCGACGACGGTGAAATTCCGGCCGGTCAGACGACGCGCGAGTTCCTCGGGATTGGCGATCGTGGCCGACGAACATATGAAACTCGGCCTGCTCCCGTAGAACTCGCATATTCGCAGTAGACGGCGCAGGACGTTTGCAAGGTGACTGCCAAATACGCCTCTGTAATAGTGCAGCTCGTCTATGACGATGTAGCGCAGGTTCTCGAACAACCGCGTCCAGTTCGTGTGGTGCGGCAGGATTCCGGTATGCAGCATGTCCGGATTTGTAACCACTATGTGGCCGGCGCGCCTGACCGCGCGACGCGCCTGGGTCGGCGTATCGCCATCGTACGTGAAGGTTTTGATGTCGGCCTCAGTCGCCTCCACCAATCCATGTAGCTCGTCGAGTTGATCCTGAGAAAGAGCCTTTGTAGGAAAAAGATACAGAGCCCTGCTCTCCGGGTTATCAAGGATGGCCTGAACGACCGGCAGGTTGTAGCAGAGCGTCTTGCCTGAGGCCGTTCCTGTGACGACTACGACATCTTCACCTCGAAGCGCCTTTTCCGCTGCCTCGGCCTGATGGGAATACGGCCGGTCGATGCCCACACGGCGGAGCGCCTGGACCAGGCTCGGGTCGATCCCATCCGGCAGCATTCCGTAACGGGCCGCGCGCGGCTCGGCAACCCGCCAGGCCGTGACGTGCGACGAGAAACGCTGATCCGATGCCAAACGTTCGACGATTTGGGCAGGATTTAACCCCAAGACGGGACCTCAATCTGACTCTCGGCGAGGCGGCGGCGTTCGGATCGGACAAACTGAAGTGTATCGAATCAGCTTTCCACGTACAAGATGCGAACGCGTCCGAAAATCAGAACAACTCCATATCGATCGATCCCGCCCGCGAATTCGCGGAGCGTATAATCGGCGGCCTATCAGGACTAATTTTCCTGGCGCCTCCGCGGTCACTCTTGGTGACCGACATCCTTCAATAGGAACCGACCAATGGCAACCGACACCGAATACGACATCAGGCAAAAGGCGAGCCTCGCGGATTCCGGTGGGCTGCTGACGTTCATCTGGAACAACCGGTACAAGTTCCTCGTCTGGCTCGTCGTAATGATCGGGATGATCATCCTCTGGATTACTGCGACTCCTCTGATGGCCGGCCTCTTTGGCTTCGTATTCCAGCTTCTGTTCGCGATGATGTTCATGATCGTCCAGTTCGGGGCGCTGTTCCTGTTCCTCGGGCGCGGACGCGTTTACTGGGTGCAACCGGGCGAAACCGGCGTTACGTTTGAGGACTATCGCGGAAACGATCAGGTCCTCGAGATTGCCAGGCGAATCGTGATGCTACTTCGGGGCGTTCGCGATTTCAGACAAATGGGCGGCGACTACACAAAAGGGCTGTTGCTCGAAGGTCCGCCCGGAACCGGCAAGAGCTATCTCGCGCAGGCGATAGCCACGGAAGCCGGTTTGCCGTTCGCCTACGCTTCAGCGCCGGGATTCCAGAACATGTTCATGGGCATCGGCAATCTGCGCGTGATGATGCTTTACGGGAAGGCCCGAAAACTTGCCCGCAAGCATGGCGGCGCGATCATTTTCATCGACGAGATCGACGCCATAGGAATGGCGCGGAGCGGTCAGACCGGCGGCGGGATGATGGGGGCGGGCGGGATGATGGGGACGGGCGGAATGGGTCTCCTCAACGAACTCTTACTGCAAATGGACCCGCCGAATTTCGACAACAGCTGGAGCGCCCGCCTGATGCGGCGACTTGGCCTCAAAAAAGAGCGCGCCACACCGCCGCCGGTGTTAACAATCGGCGCCACGAATCTGGTATCGGCTCTCGATCAGGCCCTGCTTCGACCTGGCCGGTTCGACCGCCGGATTCACGTGGACTTTCCGGATTATGACGGCCGGAAAGACATCATCCAGTACTACCTCGCCAAGGTTCGGCACGAGGAAATGCCACTTGCGCGCATGGGAAATGACACCATCGGCTATACGCCGGTCGCCATCAAGTTCATCGTTAACGAAGCCGTAATTCACGCTCACTTCGCGGGGCGGGACGCGATCACGTACGAAGACTTTTCGCGCGCCCGCGAGGCCCATGAGTGGGGCGTCCGGGAGCCCATCAGAAGCATGTCCGTCGAAGAGAAACGAAGACTGGCCTACCACGAGTCAGGTCATGCCGTTGCTCAGGTGAGTTTGCTACCTCGACACCGCCTGTCAAAAGTTACGATCGTCCGTCATGGTTCCGCGCTTGGGCTTTCGGCGGTCAAGCCGCTTGAGGAAAGGCACACTCAGACCCGCGAAGAGGCTCTTGCATGGATTCAGACCGGTCTGGCCAGCCGCGCGGCGGAGGAACTATTTCTCGGAACTCGCATGATCGGGGCATACGGCGACCTTACCGAAGCCACCCTGCTCGCCTACCAGATGCTCACGATGTGGGGCGCCGACGGCAGCCTGTTTTCCTACGGCCCGTGGGGGATGGGACAGCTCGATCCCGAGACAAAGACCCGAATCGAGCAGGTCCTCGAGCAGGAGTTTAAGAAGGCCAAGACGCTTCTGGCCAAATACGCCGGCGCCATGCACGAGATTGCCGAAGGCCTGGTCGAGCATGGCGAACTGGACGGCGAGGACGTCATCGATATTCTCGCCAAGCACGATGAACTGATCGCCGCCGATCGAGGCCCTCGAATCCTTCCGCACTACGCGCTTTCGAGCGCGGGCGGAATTTCAGGCTCTGTTCGTGGACTGCTGGAAACCACCAGCGACGACGAGCCGCAAAACGGCGCCAATGGCGCCGGTGGAGCGAACGGCTCGCCCAATGGTGACGATATGGAGCCGAACGGCGAGGATGAAGCAGACCCCGCTGGCGGCGGGCTCTAGGAATTGCACCGCTTCAAATAGAACTCGAAGCGCCGGGCGGGCGGTTTGATCGCGACGCCGGCGCGAAGTTGATCTTCGCGCCCAACCACCTGGTTGGCGAAATCGGCGGCTAATTCGGAACCGAAATTTCCGAGCGGAATGGTGTTGACGGCTTAGTCGGCCCAGACCTGCTCGAATGCGTCTTGGCGGAATGTCCGGACCTGGAATTCCGAACTCTTACCGAAGCCCCGCACCACAACGAAGCGCGCGTTTCAACAGCCCCTGACTCGTTCGCGCTTCAGCTAGCGGAGCGTTAGCAACCAGGCGACGAGAGTATCGATATCAGCGTCGTCGAGACCCAGGTTTGGCATTACAGTTCCCGGCTTGAGGGACGCCGGATCCCTTATCCACTTTGCCAGATTTTCCGCATTGACGGGCAGTCCCGCGGCCAGCTCCGTCCGCGACGCCAGGCCGTCAAGCGACGGACCGATCGTTCCAGTTACTTCAGCTATGCCGGATACCACGTGACACGCAACGCAGCCCTTCGACTTAAACAGCGCCGTTGCGGCGGCGAAGTCGTCACCGGCGCCGGCCGGCGCTGCCGGGGCTGCCGTTGCCGCTAGCTGAGTGACAGCCCGGGTTGCGGGTGGCGCACCATCGGATTTCGCGGCATCGCGGCCGCCGCCGCCGCATCCGGCGATCACAGTTGCGCTTACGGCAGCAAGCGCCAGGGCTGACCACATCGAACGGCTTCGGCCGTCAAAACTTGATTTCAGTTTCATTAATCGCCTTATCGGCATCCCATTGGCGGCTGCAAACACACCTCGATACGCGACTGGAACTAATAGTTCGCCGCCGCGCGAGACTAATGAGGCTACTACCGTTGAAGGCGGACGCGCAATGATTACGGTTACAGATTCGCGAGCACAATCCCGCTAATTCCTACAAGAGCACCCGCTACCGTCAGCTTGCCGAAGCGCCGTTTCCAAATCGTATAGTCCGCAACCGAAATCAGAAGCAGGTAACCACTGGCCGCAACCGGAAAGACCAACGTGCCGGGAAGTTCGCTCAGTGCCTGAACCAGCGCGGCGTTCTGCAGAAAGTTGGCCGTGCCCAGCGCGACGCTGATGGCCAGCCAGACTATCAAGGATCGAGTGTCGGGATAAGCGGGCGCGGTGCTCCGCAAACGGTGTCTTCGAACCAATCGGCTGACCAACGGCCAGGTGACGACGGAAGACGCCGCCGCGCCGATGAAGGTAAACGCCGAATAATCCACGGCAGTCGAATCGACTTTTAATTCCGCGAACGACTTCGCCGCGAGCGACCCCGTGCCGGTCATAGCCATGGCCAGAAGCATGAGCAAGGCCGGCAGCCGAATACCCAATGGACCGGCGCTGCGTCGTGCATCCGCCCCGAGAAGCGGAAGCGCGCCAAGCATGAGGAGAATCCCGGCGACTCGAAATACGTCGGGCGACTCCCCCCAGAAGAAGATGGAGCCCAGAATGGGGACTACTACAGACATGCGAAGGAACGTGAAAGTCACCGCCAGCCCGCCGACGGCTATCAGCGCGAACAGCAGGATGTAGGCAAGTTGATACTGAATACCCTGGTAGACGGCAAGGAGGCTTACGGGCCATTCAAAATGCAATCCGCCGGCAAGCAACGCCGCTGCCAGCGCCAGCGACATCCCGGCAAAATAGTTGACAGCGCCGGCCCTGAAATACGTCTGTGGGTCGGTTCTCGCATGACGGATGATCAACCCAACACCGTGTTGGCAACGATCTGCACTATTACAAAGCCCACGAGCGGCTCCGAATGAGTCGTTCGCCCGGCGATGGCCGGGACGGTCCGGTTCCTGTGCTACGATTCGTCAAACTGCTGGTGATACCCTTCAACGTCCAATTTGCTCCACCATATTTTCATACTGAAAACCACCGTCACCGCCGTCCCCTCGTAACGGCGCGCCTCGCGCAACGTTGCCGAGGGGATGCCCTCCCGGAGATCTCCGGGTCGTTCTATTTCATTGGGACGTCTTTCCAACAAGCAACCAACGGAGCGCTAACGATATGACGATGTCGGAACTCGAAGCGATGCGACACTCCTGTGCGCACGTGATGGCGGCAGCCGTTATCGAAATGTTTCCGGAAGCCAAATTGGGTTTCGGCCCGCCGATCGATGATGGTTTCTATTACGATTTCGACCTTTCTCGGTCGTTGACTACGGCCGATCTCGAAGAGATCGAACGGCGGATGGAACGGTTGATTGCGAAGGCCGATTCGTTTGACTACGAGGAACTCGAGATCGGCGAGGCCAGGGCCCTGTTCGCCGGCAACGACCAGACGTACAAGATTGAGGCAATCGACGACATCTCAAACCTCGGTTCGGTGCCGTCAATCTATCGATCCGGTAACTTTCTGGACCTTTGCGCCGGACCCCACGTGGAACATACGGGGAAAGTGGGGCCGTTCAAGCTGCTATCCATCGCAGGAGCGTACTGGAAGGGCAGCGAAAACAATCCGCAACTTCAGCGCATCTACGGAACGTGCTTTCCGACGCGCGATGAGCTAGACCGGCATCTGCAGCTTCTCGAGGAGGCCCGAAAGCGGGATCACAGAACTCTGGGCCGCGAGCTTGACCTCTTTTCAGTGAACGAACTCGTGGGGCCCGGTCTTGTTCTGTGGCACCCCAACGGCGGCAGAATCAGGGAAGTCGTCGAGGATTTCTGGCGCGCCGAACACCGACGGCGGGGTTATGAGCTGGTTTACTCGCCGCACATCGGTCGCGCCGAACTCTGGGACACGAGCGGGCATACTCGCTGGTTCGCCGACGATATGTTCCCGCCGATGGAACTTGAGGCTCAGTCGTATATCAACAAGCCAATGAACTGCCCATTTCACATCCAGATCTACAAATCGCGCACGCGCAGCTATCGCGATTTGCCGCTGCGCTGGGGAGAGCTCGGAACCGTCTATCGCCGGGAGCGATCGGGAGTTCTCCACGGAATGCTGCGGGTGCGCGGCTTTACACAGGACGACGCCCATCTCTTTATGCGGCCGGATCAGCTGGTCGAGGAAATCCTGGGCGTGCTGGACCTCGAGCTGTTCTTCCTCAAGCAATTCGGATATACAGATTTGAAATTCACGCTAAGCGTGCGCGATGAAACGAACAAGGACCACTACGCCGGCACCGACGAAAATTGGAAGCTTGCCGAAGACGCCCTTGCCAATGCCCTGAACCAGAAAAAACTGGAGTATACGCGCGCAACGGGCGAGGCAACTTTTTACGGACCAAAAATCGACACGCACCTCAGCGATGCCCTCGGCCGGCTCTGGCAAGGCCCAACAATACAGGTGGACTTCAATCTGCCCGAGCGCTTTGAAATTGTGTACGAGGGTCAGGATGGCAACCGGCACAGGCCAGTCATGGTGCACCGGACGATCCTGGGCTCGATGGAGCGGTTTGTCGCGGGCCTAGTCGAGCACTACGCCGGAGCGTTCCCGGTTTGGCTTGCGCCGGTACAGGTCCGCGTAATCAACATCGCCGACCGCCACATCGAGTACTGCGAAAACGTGCTCGCAACTCTGCGCGACGCCGGGCTAAGGGCGGATCTGGACGCACGAACCGAGCGGATGAATCTGAAGATCCGTGAAGCGCAGGTGCAAAAAGTACCCTACATGCTCGTAGCAGGCGACAAGGACATCGAATCCGGCAAGGTTTCGGTACGGCTTCGATCTACAGACGAACTCGGACAAATGGACCTCGCGGAGTTTGTAGACACGGCAACGCGGGTCAACGCGGAACGAGCGGCGGATTACGGATTTACTAAATGAGCGTCGAGCCGCGAGTCCGGCCGGCTCCCACGTCGACGCCGTCCGCCGCGAATGAGTTCAGGCTTAATCCGGCCGCGCTGGGTCCGCGCCTCATGGAAGCCTACGACGAGCTGCTTAAGATGCACGGACCGCAGGGTTGGTGGCCCGCCAGGCATTCATTTGAAATGTGCGCCGGCGCGATACTCGTGCAAAACACAGCCTGGCCCAACGCCCGCAAGGCGCTGGATAACCTGCGGAGCAGCGACGCGGACTCCATAGTCGGAGTGCTGGCTATATCGGAAGCAACGCTTGCCGGGCTCATTCGTCGGTCAGGCTACTTCAACCAGAAGGCCGCAAAGTTGGCTGGCTTCTGTGAATATGTCGCCCAAAACTACGCGGCTGACCTGGGTCAGTTTCTGAGCCTTCCGATGGTTCGCCTGCGCGCTGAACTTCTCGATCTCTGGGGCATTGGCCCCGAGACCGCCGATTCGATCGTTCTTTACGCTGCCAGGCAACCTTCTTTCGTGATGGATACGTACACCAGCCGGTTCCTGGAACGTATGGGGATCGTTCCCCGAGGCGCGAATAAGGCCCACCTGCGGACGGCTGTCATGGCCGCTCTGCCGGAGGATGTGGAGTTGTACGCCGAGATGCATGCCTTGATCGTTCAACACGGAAAGCGACTTTGCGGTTCGACACCGCTTTGCGCCGATTGTCCGCTCATTGGATTATGTGACTTCGGTCAGTCCACCGGCATCGTTGGGGCGCGTAGAGCGAGCCCTGACTCACTCGAAGTCGATCACTGGACCGGACAATAAATCAAGCTTAGGTTATGTGAAGGTTTCGCAACGATCGAGTCGATCGGAAAGCGGAGTGATGGGACTGCAAATTGCGGTATAGAGAGCTCGGCAGGCCCGGCCGTCCGGGTCTCAGAGTGTCCGAGATCGGGCTGGAGTCTCGTGAAATCGGCGGCACGGTTTGGATTGACGGTCCGTCGGGATCGTCGCGGCCCTACGGCTACGGCGTCGCCGATGACGACGAGTCCCTCCGAATGATCTCCCGCGCGCACGCTCTGGGGATCAATTTCATCCTCACCAGTCCAACCTTCGGGATCGGTCACGCCGAGCGGTTGATCGGTCAAGCGATCAATGGTGATCGCGACTACTGGGTGTTAGGTCTTATGGGCGGTCTGGCGATCGACGGGACCAGGCTGGTGCGCGACATCTCGTACGAGTCGCTCACCGCGAATCTCCAGGCCAGCCTGGGGCGTCTCGGCACGTCGGACGCGGATCTTTTCTTGATTGAGTCGGTGACGGAAGCCGAACTCAGGGACGGGTCCTGCATCGACAGTCTCAAGCGAATCGGGGTTCCGGTGCCACGGGATTCATCGGCGTCGATGTTGACCTCGCCACCGTCGATGTCGAGCTGCTGCTCGGACTCGATGTGGACGTTGTCCGCATTCGGTACAACATGTTCGAACCGGTGGCGGGCGATTTTTTTGCACGCGCGAAATCGGCTGGACTGGGAATAATCGCGAAGGGTGTGCTCGCCGAGGGATTTCTTGCCGGGAACTTCACAGGTCCGGATTCGTTCGCGGAGGACGACGAACGGAGTCTTATCGATGTCGATCGGGCCGACGAATTGATTACAAAATCGGCGAATCTCTTGTTTCTCGAAACTCCACAGCGCTCGCTGGTGCAAGCTTCTCTTCTCTACGTTCTCGCCAATCAGGCTGTTTCAGTGGCACTCACCGGCGCGGCCACCGTGGACGAGATCGAGGAGGACGCAATGGCGGGCTCCCTACCCCGACTGGACGAGGAGGCGCTCGACCGAATCGGCCGCCTCCAGCGCTCGAATTTTCAACCCCTGTAGGTTTTTGCCGACCATCCGGAATTGTTTCGGAAAAAGGGGATGGGCGGGGGGAGAATTCGCCGATGTCGGAAATCCGCCTGCTAGTCACCCTCGGCATCAAACCGCTTCGGCCCATATTGAAGCGCATCGGGAAGCGAATCCTGCAATCCCATAGCCACCAACGCCCGCTGGGTGACGTCGTAAACCACGTCTTCGACCGTTGAAGGGTGTTTGTAAAACGCGGGCATGGGCGGCAGCACCGTTACGCCGAGCTCACTGAGGGTCAGGAGGTTTCGAAGGTGGATTGGCGAGAGCGGCGATTCACGCGGCACCACCACCAGCGGTCTTCGCTCCTTTATCGCCACGTCGGCCACTCGATGGATTAGATTCGTACCGGCGCCGGTCGCAATTGACGCGGCCGTGGCCATGCTGCACGGAGCGACGCATACGGCTCTGACCGGAAACGAACCGCTGGCTATCGGAGCCGCCATGTCGCCCGGATTGAATGTTGTGACGCTCCCGGCGCTGGTCCATTCGGCCACCGCCGCATCGAGCGGTTCACCCATTTCCTCCTGCCACATCAGCCGCCCATAGCGGCTGCAGACGAAATAAAGCGACATCCCCATCCGCACCAGGGCCTCGGCGAGGCCTTTGGCAACTATCGCCCCGCTGCCACCGGTCAGGGCAAGGACGACGTTTTTGTTTTCTGCCGCGCCCATTAGTGGACGACGTACGACAGCGAGACGGCGATTAGCAAAGCCACAGAAACGTACCCGTTCATATTGAAGAAGGCCTTCTGCAGTCTACCCAGATCAACGGGCGAAACCATCGTGGATTCGTAAGTCAACAACGCCGCGGCAGCAAAAACGCCAGGCCAGTAAGCCCAGCTAAGCCCGGCCGCGAATCCCAGCACCACAAGCAACATCACGCTGGCCGCGTGGCAGCCGCGCGACATTTGGAGTGCGGCCGGAATCCCGAACCGCGCCGGCACTGAATGAAGCCCATCACGCCTGTCGATCTCGACATCCTGGCAGGCATAGATGAGGTCAAATCCAGCTATCCAAAAGAGCATCGCGAGAGCGAGTAGCGCCGGCTCGATACCGAAGTCACCGCGGACTCCAATCCAAGCCCCGGCAGCGGCGATGGAGTCGGCAAAACCCAGAATCCAGTGCGTGGACCACGTGAATCGCTTCGTATACGGGTAAATAATCAGTATCAGAAGCGCGACGGGCGTCAGCGCCAGAGCTGGGAGATTGAGTCGCCATGCGGCAAACGCAAGCACGGCGAATCCGACGACGGCAAGGCCGGCCATCTCCCCTCGCCGCATCAGCCCCGCCGGCAAAGCCCGATCGGACGTACGCGGATTGACCGCGTCAAGCTTCGCGTCGACCAGACGATTCACGGCCATTGCGGCGGTGCGCGCTCCGGCCATCGCCAGGGTTATCAGCAAGAAGTTTTGCCAGCCCGGCCAGCCGTCCGCCGCCAGGAGCATGCCCATATACGCAAACGGTAGGGCGAAAATCGTGTGTTCGAACCGAATTGACTCTAAGTAGATTCGGCCTCTGGTAACAGCCACTAATTCGATCCGGCCGCGATGTTGCCAGCCCAGCACTCTCGGCCGGACACCGGCCTCAACGGACTACCGACTAAAATCCGTACTCTTCCCAACGGCCATCGACCAGGTCCTTAATTTCCTGAGTCATTACGATGTCCGGCGGCCATTCACGGTTGTGACCTTCGGCAGGCATCTTGGCCGTCGCGTCAATTCCGATCTTCCCACCGAAATTCTGCTCTGGTGAAGCATGTTCCAGAGTGTCCGCCGGTCCTTTTGTAATTTCCACATCGCGCGCCGGATCGGTATTGTTGCCGACCCGCCAGAGGACTTCACGAAGATTTTGAACGTCAACGTCCTCGTCAACAATGATGACGAACTTACTGAACATCAGCTGGCCCAATCCCCAGATCGCATGCATCACTTTGCGAGCCTGACCGGGATAGCGCTTGCGAATGGAAGCGATCGCAAAATTGTGAAACACAGAGTCGGCGGGGAGATGGATATCCACCAGCTCCGGAACCATGAGCCGTATCAGCGGCAGGAACAGGCGCTCGGTGGCGCCACCGATAAACGCGTCCTCCATCGGCGGTTTGCCCACAATCGTCGAGGCGTAGATCGGGTCGCGACGATGGGTAATGGCCGTCACATGCAGAACGGGGTAATCATCCGCCAGGGAATACACGCCAGTGTGATCACCGAAAGGCCCCTCGGTTCGGAGTTCCGACGGATCCACATAGCCTTCGATGACGATTTCAGATCTGGCGGGTACGAGTACATCCACGGTTTTGCAGCGCACCATTTCGACGGCCTTCTCACGCAAAAACCCGGCGAATACCATTTCGTCGATGTCCGGGGGAAGCGGCGCCGTGGCCGCGTATGTCAGCACCGGCTCGGTGCCTACCGCCACCGCGATCTCCATGCGCTTCGCGGCACGGACGCTCTCCCGATAGTGACCCATTCCACCCTTGTGCAGCTGCCAGTGCATGCCGATGGTTCGCTCGTCAAAAACCTGTAACCGGTACATGCCGACGTTGCGCTTGCCTGTGTTTGGATCGTGTGTGAAGACCAGGGGCAACGTGATGTAGTGGCCGGCATCTTCCGGCCAGCATTTCATTATCGGAAACTCGTACAGCGACGCTTCGTCGGTTTTCACCACCTCCTGGCACGCGCCCGAACTAACTTCCTTCGGACCGATTCTGCCAACTTTAATGATTTCGCCCAGGGCGTTGAGTTTGCCGAGGACGCCCTTCGGCGGCGGGCCAAGCGCCAGCGACAGGAGACGGTCGATCCTGCCTTCGAGCTCATCCCAGGCCTCCACGCCCAGGGCCCAGCACATTCGCTCGCGAGATCCAAATATGTTGATAACAAGGGGGATGTCAAACCCCCGTACATTTTCGAAAAGCAAAGCCGGCCCGCCGGATTTCATGATCCGATCGGATATCTCGGTGACTTCAAGGTCCCGATCCACAGGCGCCGAAATGCGCTTTAGCTGACCCTTCTTCTCGATAAATTTCAGGAAGTCGCGCAGGTCATTGAATGCCATCAGTCAGCCCCGCATTTCACGATCGAGACTCGGCAATTTCATCAAAGGGAATGTCTTTAAGGCTCTCGATTATCCAGTCAGGCGACCTTTCCGGCGGAGCGGCGGCGACTTCATCACGGCCGTCCACGCCCGTCAGCACCAGGGCAGTTTTTGCCCCGATGCTCTTCGCGCCGCCCACGTCCGAATACAGGCTGTCTCCGAATACCACCAGATCAGCGGCTTCGGCCCGCTCGAGTTCCAGCATGCGATTGAACATGTGGGGTTCTGGCTTCCCGGCAACTACATCAGGACCCCGTCGCGCCGCTGAGGCCACCGCGCTCACGATGGCGCCCAGACCGGGCACGGAGCCCCCTTCGGCTGCGAATGTGACGTCGTTGTTTACGGCAACGAACGAAACGTCTGGTCGATCCAGAGCCCTGAACGCGGCCAAAAGCTTCTCGTAGTTGAATTCAAAGTCCAATCCGACAACGAGAACGTCAAAGGGACCGGGCTCCTCGTACGAGTACGCCCGGATACCGGCCTTCTCAATTACCTTGCGCAACGATTCGCTGCCGATCACCATTGCCGATTTTGGTGACCCGTCGATTCTCGAAACCAAAACTCCGGCGGTTTCCACCGCTGAGACGACCTCCCGGGGCGCCGCGTCAAGGCCCATCGACTGCAACTTGACGGACACTTCGACGGATGTCTGGCGTGAATTGTTAGTTATGAAATACGTGGAATAGCCGAGCGATCGTGCTCTCGTCACGGCCTCCACGGCTCCCGCAAGCAGCACCTCGCCCGCGTAGATCACACCATCCAAATCGAACGCGAAAATCAACTCCGCATGCGCAACTACGCGTCCGCGTAAATGCCGTTGACGACGATCTCTCGAGGCCAGCTACCAGACAAGACGTCTATCGCGCTTCGCACAGCCTGTACTCCCATTCTGTCCTGCGACTCGCGCGAAACTCCCGCGGCGTGAGGGCTGAAAATGACAGTCGGCAGCTCGAGCAGCGGCGATCCAGTCGGCGGTTCCTCCGCAAATACATCGAGCCCCGCTCCGGCGATTTGACCGTCCTTCAGCGCGGTGTACAACGCATTCTCGTCGATCAACCCGCCGCGAGCCGTGTTGACCACGAAAGCGGAACGCTTCATCAACGCCAGGCGTTCCGCGTTGATTATCCGCGTCGTTTCAGGTGTAACCGGCAAGTGGAGCGATATGAAGTCGGAGTGGCGGCAAAGATCGTCAATCTCAACGAGCTCTATCCCGCGGGACTCAACGAACGCACGGTCGGGAAAAGCCTCCGAGCCGATTACATTCATTTCGAAAGCCAGCGCCCGGTCAGTCAGCGCCCGGCCAATCCTCCCCAGACCCGCGATTCCTACGGTCTTTCCCGCCAGATCAAAGGTGATCTCTCGCTTCCATCCGCCGCTGACCACGGTTTGATGGTGCACCAACATTTGTCGCGAAAGAAGAATCATCAGCCCGAAAGCGTAATCGGCCACTGTCGTATGATTGGAGCCAACGGCGATGACGACCGGAATCCGGTGCTCGGCGGCGGCCTGAAAGTCAACGGCATCGTACCCAACTCCGGTGCGCGAAATCACACGCAGCTCCGGAGAAGCATTGATAACTTCCCGGCTAATGGCAACCCCGCCAACCACCAGCGCATGATTGCCGGGAACGAGTTGGCGGACCTGATCGGAAACCGCTTTGCTTCGCGGCGCTCCGACGAAATCCGGTCCGATCGTCAGCTCGTGACCCGCATCACGGATCATCCCCCGAACTTCGTCGTTGTCCGCCGAAACCGCGGCCGTCAGACTCAGAATCTTCCCCAATTGCCGTTCCCTCCTTCGCCGTCAAGTCGTCGTTCGTTAATTGGCTCCAAACGGTACCGTGAAACTAATGTTTAACGAGCCGCTGCGCAATCCCCGTCGCACGTCGATGCCGCTATGAAACTCGGAAACCTAATGCGGATGATCGCTGTTTCCCTCAGCACCGACACGACCAAAGCAACCCTGCGGGCATTCGACGCTGCATCGGGTAACGCGGATGTAATCGAGTTGCGGATCGACCTTATGCGGGAATATGACCTGGGTCAGCTTATCCGAGAGCGTCCGTGCCCCGTGATCGTTACAAACCGTCCGACGCGCGAAGGCGGGCGGTTCGTCGGACCGGAGCAAGATCGGATTCAGCCTCTTCGCGAAGCCATAAACCTAGGGGCCGATTACATCGATATCGAGGAATTCGCAGCCGATCTGATCGACAACCGGTCATCCTCATCGCTGATCGTCTCACATCACGATTTCTCGGCAATGCCCGACGACCCGGACGTTCTCCGACGACGCCTCGAAGAGCGCGGAGCGAACGCGATCAAGGTGGCCGGGATGGCCTCGCGCCCAGAAGACGCTCTGACAGCCCTGCGACTATATGAATCCGCATCGCTTCCGGCGATCTCGATCGCGATGGGCGACCACGGACTTGCCAGCCGGATTCTGGCGCTGCGCTACCCCAATTGCCTTCTTACGTACTGCGCCCTCGACGCGGGGGAGACTGTGGCCCCGGGTCAGATTCCGGTGGCGACGATGCTGCACGTTTACCAGGCGCGAAAGATCGGCCCCGAGACCAAGGCCATCGGGGTTATCAGCAACGCGTCCATTTCTAACGATCTGATAGCGGACCTCAATGCAGGCCTTCGCAACAGCGGCCTGGAAGCGGTCGCCATTCCGCTGCGGCTTGTCCGGCCGGACGAGATACGGCTTCGTACGTTCGCCGACGGAGGTTTTGAAGGATTCTGGCTGATGGAAGGCGGGACGGACCTGAAAGATGCTGGGTCAGGGCCGGTATTTGCATCATGCCGAAAAGGATCCATTGAGATCTCCGCAGCGGCCACGCTCGATGAGGCCCTTTCCGCTGCCGCCGCACACCTCAGCTAGTCCCACCAACCCGACCATTGGCACAGAACGGCATGGGGCCTGCAGCTCCTAAGCCGGAAGAAATCTGCTCTCCGGATGGAAGTCCTTCCAGCTCCAGTCGAAGGCCGGCGTGTACGGGACCTGCCTGAGCAGCTCGCCCTGTTTTGGAGCGGATTCCATACCGACCCCGTTTCCAAATCCCGTAGTTTCCCTTCGGCGAGCTCGAACGTCAGCACATTCCCGCCAATCGCTCGTGCGTGCGCCTTGATGCTTCGGGTCTCGACGTCGGCATAAACCACGATGGGCACTCCGCCGACTTCGTCATTAATCAGACCGCGCTCCGCGAGAGGACCGTAATAGTAGGCTGCGGCATCGCCGTCGAGCGTCACGCCAACCACGAAGTCATTTCGCGGACGTTCGTGAAAAAATCGAATCGAGCCCGCGACCGGAATCAGAACTTCCGTATCCGGATGTTCGGCCACCCAGGTCGACCACGGACCGGTGTAGGCGGGCAACTGGCTGAGCGTAGCCCCGGTGAGCGGGCCGCGTGCCGCACGTCCGGTCATTTGCACCCAGATGCTTTCCGTCTGATGGTCCCACCATGTCATGTTCGTCATGTAGAGCGCGCCCTGATTGCCAAAGACCAACGTCTGGCCTTCGTGTCGCCGGTCGTGCACGAGACCGGTGTAGCAGAGCGGTCACCAGGTGACGAGGATCGGAATCCCACCGACCACGTCGTTCACCATCTCCCGTCGATTCAAGAGCGTTATGGAGTAGGCATGGGCTCCCCCATTGATTTCGACTCCCGTGACCATCTCGTCGTCAAGCATGCTGGATCGCGCGGCGGGTTCAAAATCAGGCGAGTAGATCGGCGCGATGCCGTCGCGGCGGAGGCGCTGATCGAATTGCGCCGCAGGTATCTCGCCCACACCGGGATCGTGAGACAACCCGCCGCCGAGACCGAAAACCCCCACAACCTGCGCGCCTACGAAGAGAATCAGCCCGACGCCAACGACGATCGCGATCTTCTGCCTCATGGCCCGACAGTACCCGCGGCATTACGAAAAATGCGTGAAGGCTCTCACACACCGTCCTGATTTCGCGGTGCGAGTCTTGCCTATCCTTACGACATTTCGCCGAGACGAGCCGAATGTTTCACGCGATCCGATGCCGCTGCAACGCCTCGTAATTGGGCTCGAATCCGAACCCTGGTTTGTTCGGCGGCGCCAGCATGCCATCGGCATCGAGCCGTAGCGTTTCCTTGAATTTCTGATCCCACATCGGGTCCACAGTGTCACGGTAGAACTCAAGGATCAATCCTGTCGGAATCGCCGTTACGAGATGAATGTGCACGTCCTGGCTTCCGTGCGGCGAGACGGCCAGATCGTGGGCGGCGGCAAGATCGGCCACCTTTCGAAACTCCGTTACACCACCGAGGATGTTGGCGTCGGGCTGAAGGATCGACGCCGCGCGATGCTCGATAAGATCGCGGAATCCATAACGGGTGTATTCGTTTTCGCCGGTTGCGATGGGAATCGAAGTAGCAGCGACGACCCTGGCGTGGCCTTCGTAGTCGTCGGCGCCGCACGGCTCCTCGAACCAGTAGATGTCGAACTCTTCCATCTGCCTGGCAATAACGATCGCCTCGTGGTGGCGGTAGGCGTTGTTAGCGTCCACCATCAGCTTGATGTCCGGCCCGATGGCTTCTCTGGCCGTTCGCACCCGCTCGACATCGACCGAGATGGACTCGCCGCCGATCTTCATCTTCACGGCTCGGGCGCCGAGCTCCAGGTTGGTCTCCATTTCTTCCGCCAGCTCCTTGAGACCCTTACCCTCCTCGTAATAGCCGCCGGCAATGTAAACATCGATCCGGTCCGTGAATCCGCCCAGGAGTTTGTAGACCGGCTGGCCGGTGATCTTTCCAATCAGGTCCCAGACGGCGATATCTATGCCGCTGATGACCCTGGTCTCCATGCCGCGCCTGCCCACGAGCTTGGGCACCCAGAGCTGGTGCCAGATTCTTTCGACGTTCATCGGATCCTGTCCAATGACGCCGGGTTTCAGCGATTCCATAAGAGCGCTCGCGCCGGCCAGGCCGCTACCCACGCCTACTCCTTTTATGCCGTCGTCGGTGTGCACCGTAACGATGTCGAGTCGAACGGTGGTATACACGAACATGCCGTTGCGAATCGGCCGCGGCCTTGGCCATTCGAAGGATTCGAGGGTGACATCGGTAATCTTCATACGCCAATTCCGCCTTGCCGAAAGTGCGCGGCGTCGCCAGAGACGCCGCATTTATTTTGGTCATCTTCGCTAAATCGCGGAGTTAATATTATCTGCGCCGCAGGACCCCTGTAGCTGGCCAGCTGGACCATCTATGCATAGAACGGACTGACGGGGCGACGTTTGACCAATGACTGACAACAACCGGTTCGAAATCCTGGGCAACGCCGGGCGCCCGTGACCTATGGGGCTGCTGGTATGACGAGACGATGGCGCAGGCCCACTCTCGAGGCGGGGTAACTGGAGGCATTCAAGCCAAACTTCCGCGGCAGGTGGCACGCATAGCCATCGTCTTGCACTGCTTGGGAAACGGCGGTCTTCAAGAAACGGAGATCTCAGTGGACACCTTTCACGCCGCCACGAAGATTGGCGACTACCACCTTTCCCATGCGCACAGGGCGCTTCATAAACATGAGGTGAAGGCCAAATACTTCGGTGAACCGACTTTGCAGGTGAAAGTCTTCGACGTCCTCGAAATGCATTGGCCCGCGTGGACATCAACCACAGAGATGCATGCTGATCTCGGGAACAACGTCACTCGTGCGGAATTGAACGCCGTACTGCAGGACGCCGTCGAAGCGGGACTGGTCGAAAATCAGAAGGTTTCAACGGGCGGCCGACACCGGCAAGAATATCGGTTGAACGCAAATGCGTCGCCCGAAGAAAACGAAGAAAGCCGTAGATTCCGATCTTCTGTTGGTCGCCGCGAGAAGATCGGATGTGCAGAATCCTCGATGATGGCTCGTGGCATATGTCGGTATCGAAGAGCTGACGTGCGATCCGGGCCGCAGCAGAGACTCGAGTAAATGATTTTGAAGCCGCGGCTGGGGAACCGTCTGGAGGTCCACGTCGGCTCCGGGTGGAATCGCTTCCTGAAGTAACGCTACATCGGCAGTTAGCTTGAGCGTTGTGAGTGCTTTCCATGCATCAGCACGGCGACCCATGTTCCAGCTAATTACGCGAAGTCTCGGACGATCTACGCCGCGCGCTGCCTCGATTTCGTCGTTCCTCATTGCAGTTTGCTACGGGCCTTCATCGGCCGGTTGCCGAATCCGCCTAGCCGGAAATTGCTCATACGGATGCCGTGCCAGCGCTGCCTCATTTAAGGTCAGACCTAATCCCGGTGCGGTTGGTAGCTCGATGTACCCGTTGACTACCTCGAACGGTGGTCTGGCGATCTCCTGCCCAAGTGCTTCATAGTTCACGAAGTACTCGGTGATGAGGAAATTGGGCATGACCGCGGCCGCCTGAATGGTTGCTGCCAGACCCACAGTCGTGCTGTTGAAGTTGTGTGGGGCTACTGCCACGTGATACGGCTCGGCCATCGCCGCAATCTCCTTCAGCTCAAGGATGCCGCCGCAGCTGCAGACATCCGGGTTGATGATGTCTGCTGCCTGCAACTCAAAGACCGGTCGAAATTCAGTCTTCGTATACAGCTCTTCTCCTGTGACTACGGGCACCTGAATATCCCGGCGCACAGAAGCAAGGCTCGGCAGGTCTCGAGACGAGACCGGCTCCTCGTACCAGAACGGATCGAACTCTTCGAGCATCCTTGCGAGGCGCACTGCCGGTCCCGGGGCCAGCCGCCGATGTACTTCAATTAAAAGATCTATTTCGGGGCCGACCGCCTCGCGCACCGCTCGTACGCTGGCTACGGCGGACTGCTCGTCTGCCCGGCTGATATACGGTCGCCACGGTGAAGGCAGGGGGTCCCATTTCATTGCGGTAAATCCCCGGTCGACTAGATCAACGGCCTTTCGGGCTGTTTCCTCCGGCGGGTCATTCGTGCTTGACCAACCATTTGCATAGACCCTGATCTTCTCTCGACATGCTCCGCCGAGCAAGTTGTAGATTGGCGAGTCCAGCGCTTTGCCGACGATGTCCCAGAGCGCCTGCTCGAGACCGCTCAGGGCGGCGTAGAAGTCCAGTGCGCCCCGCTTGGCAGCGAAGTCTGAGTACATGACTTGACTGAAGTGTTTGATATGAAATGGGTTGCGTCCAATGAGATAGCGGGACATCTGCTCGACGTGTGCGACGACGGCGTGATCGCGGTCAGCCTGCGTGTAGGCCTCACCCCAGCCATGGATGCCGCTATCGGTCACGACCTTTACGAACAACCAGTTCTTCGTAGTTGCCGAGTGGACCAGAAAGGTCTTCACCGCGGTGACCTTCATCATCCACTCCTTTCCAAGGCCGGCGCCGCACCAAGCGCAATGGGCCTCATGGTCCCGTCTGGCGGAGCGGTGTCAGAGTCCCGGCCGCCGCGTCGTTCGGCGCTGCCTGTGAGACTGGGTGGATAACAAGAACAGTGAGGCGCGATCCGCGTCAAACCCCTTTTTGACAGCAACGACCAACGCCTAATGCCCCCCTCGCTAGCCAGAGAATCGCGACCCAATTTGAGACGTTCGTTAGCAATTCAGAGCATTACCGCCCGTCACAACTCCTCGGAGCAGTCCTCTACCCTGTGAATCTCGGTACCCCCGAGGCGATTCGAACGCCTGCACCCGGCTCCGGAGGCCGGTGCTCTATCCACTGAGCTACGGGGGCTCGTTAGCGTTTACAGGTTTGGGCGACTTACAGTCCGACGACCACTGCGCTCCCCTGCCTCAAAATGCTACCGCTGCTCGTAAGAACGGACTATTTCGACAGAACGCTCGGGCATGATACGCCACGGTGGGTGGGGCCCTGATCTCCGAGGACTTCACCAGGCACACGGCATCTCGCGTCGAACGACGTAGCCCTTCCGGTGGTTTTGTTTTCTGGTTCAACCCCTCCCCACAATTTTCTTCCCATTTGGGGTCGGTAGCGGCACGGTTGCAGCGCTCAATTCCTTCCCTATTCCCGATGCCGTTTGACCCCTGGCCATTTTGGCGCTGACGCTGCGTATTCCCTGCGGGGCGTCGATGCCGTTCTTGCTACCATTGCCTCACCTAGGCAAGCGTTAAAGACGCAACGCTGTAGCGGCTGAAGCTTAGGGAATGTCCGCGTGCGTACGCGGCTGCCGACTACAGCCAATAACCGCTTGATCGCGATAATGCGTCAACGTCGGCGCTCCGAGATGCGTAAGGGAAGCCTTCCGCGCAGGGGACGCGGCGAGGCTCTCAAACGTTCCGCCGCTCGTCGCCACCATCCCGTCGGTTTGGATGTCACGGTGGCTGTCAATGAATATGAAGTAGCCCTTCCCTCGGTTGGGTAACCAGGTTCGACACCGCCCTGGATTTTGCACCCCATTTGAGGGTCAGGTCACCGGACAGGGCGACCCCCAACCCATGCCGCTTCGCGGCCATTTAGGCGATCGCCGATTTGACCGGCCTGGGAATCCGTCACCCTTGCGAAACCGATACGGGGAACGTTAGGAGCACGAAGATCCACATAACAACCCCAGCGGCTATCGCGGCAGCACTCAACGCCCGCACGCCCGTTCTCCGAGTCCCGCGAAATGCGACGGTGCCGCCCGCAATCGACGCCGCGCCGATGACCGCCAAAACCAGCCAAACGACGACGCTCAAATCCATGCCGATTCTCCTATCTGCGAGAGAACGTGTACCCCATCACCCCAAAGGCCAGTGCAGATGCGATTAAACATACGCCGGCGCCAACAAACTCGCCTTCGAGGGCAGCGTTGATGGCCAGCACGATCCCGGCAATACCGACAATTGTGGATCCCGAGGGTGACATCCGTCGGGTCATTGATGTAATGAAATCGCTATTTTCGCCCGTTGCCGTCAGGTTCATCTCCCGTTTTTGTCGCTGTGCCGGCGATCTCATATCTATTCGATTATGTGAAACACCACGCGCACACCGCTGTTCACCCTTATCTCACCGACCGAGACCGCTGGTGCTGCACCGCCACCGATGCCTTCCCCGGACCCCAGTCGCTCCGCTGCCGAATCTCCTGCCGCGTTTGCGTCGTTGATCTCGACGACCTGCTTGACGGAGCCGACCGTTACTCCCAGAAGCGATCCCAGGTGCTGCGCCCGCTCGCGAGCGTCGTCGACGGCTTCGTCGCGAGCCCGACGCTGCCCGTGCGAAAATTGGATTCTCCGGGGTAATCGGCAATTCGGACGCCATCTGGCATGGAATGATCCTCTAACCGCCTTCGACCACCGCCGCGGGTTCCCAGATCGCCAGTGTCCCGCCTGAACTAATGCTGGCCCCGAGAGAGCCATCCGCCGAAAACGCGACCGCGACCACCAGACCAGAGTGGCCCGCTATTTCCCCTAACAGCACCCCGGATTGCGGCGATCGTTGCATCGGAGTTAAGGGCCATACTCGTCACGTCGCCCGCGAAATCCCCGTGTAGAACAACCGGCTCGCCTGACTCGACGCTCGAAATGGCCAAGGAACTGTCGTCGCTGGCCGTCAAGATGAACTGCCCATCCGGACTGAATTCGAGCGATGTCACGGCATCTTCGTGCGGGACGATCGATTTCAGTAGCTTGCCACCGCTCTCGAGATCAAAAACGAGAATCGCACCAGTATCGCTACCTGCGGCAACGAGCTTGCCGTCGGGACTGAATGCGACCGTCAATATTTTGTCGCCGCTTTCCAGAAGCGAACCAACGCGGGTCCAGTCCGACGTTTGCCAGATTTCAATCGCGCCGTCGTACGAGCCGATGGAAGTATCGCGCCGCTCGGACTGAACGCAATCGTCGAAATATCGAGATCTACGTCAAGCCGCCGGATCGGCTCGTCCTGCTGAATGTTCCACAGTTCAACGGTCCCTCCTCCGGCGCTTGCGAGCAGAAGACCCCGTGGGGAAAACGCCACGTCAACTACTGACTCCTCGGCCTCGAACGTCCGGCGCAACCGCCCAGAGACGGGGTCCCAGACGGACACCGTGCCGTTTGCGTCGTCGGCCGTTGCAAGCAATCGACCGTCCCGGCGGAAGGAGACTCCCGTGAGCGCTCTGGATTCCGTTTCGATCATTTGGACCACACCTGCCTGGCGTTCAGCGTCCACTGCGGCGGCGCCACTTTCTTCTGCGACGTGGCGAAAAGAGGCGTCGCGGCGCGTCCCGTCAGGTAACTCGAAGGCAACCATGTAGTCGCCGGCGGGCGCGTCGTTAGGCATTAAAACAAGGAGCGAATTCTGAGCCTGCTCGGGGACTACCCACCCCACCGACTCGGCCGGGGGATTGAACGCGCTGTCGAGCCGTTCTGGGGGGAACCAGTGCAGGGCAACGCCGCGGACCTGGAAGAGGTAGGGCGAAACGTCCGGCGGAACGTTTGGGATCGATCCTGCCTCAATTTTGCGCACGAAGGCGATTTCGAACTGATCGTTGCTATAAGGCTGCTCGGGGGCTTCGTGCGCGAATGTGGTCTCAAAGCGTCTGCCGTCTGGCAACTCGATCGCGACAGAATACGTGTCAGACGGCGCGAGGGGTGACATGAATAGCACGAACGTTATCTGCCGTTCATCCACGAATTCCCAGCCGACGGACCAGTCGGGCAAATCGAGAACGGCTTCCAGCTGGTCCCGTGACACAGTTCCGAATTCCGGGCCGTCCACTCGAAATAGATAGGGAAGCAGGCCGCGCGGCAGGTCGGGAATCGTCCGCGGATTGATCCGCTGAACGAAGGAGATTGAGAACTCGGCTTGAGTCGTCGTAGCCGTTTCCTCAGCTTCGGCGGTCGGATCTGCCGCGGTGTGCGAGAAAGTGATGCGTGCCTGGCGCCCATCAGGCGCCTGGAATTGCGCGGTGTATTCGGCCGTGGGAGCCCCGGGCCGGAGTACCAGAACGATTTCGTCCGCGCCGATCCGGGTCGAATCCAACTACCTCAGGCGGTGGGCTCAGAGCTTGTGCAAGGCCGCCGGCGTCGCCGAGCTCATTCAGATCCAATCCGGCGACTTTGAAGACATAGGCGGACGCGCCTTCAGGGAGCGCCGGGAGCTCGCCGGGATCTGCGGGCCTTAGAAAACGAACTTCCAGCGGGGGACCTGTGGCCACCGTCGGAGATAGATCAACTTCGACGAACGGCGCGACGGTTGTGGGCTCAGCCGTCGCTGGTTCGACAGCCGCCTGCCCGGCAGGTTTCTCCTGGCCAGCGAATACACCGGTAGCGGCGAGCACTCCAAGCAAGATCGCGACCGTGACCAGCGCGGCCGTCGCGACCTGGCCGGGACTTCCTGCCTGCGTTGCTCTTCGACCTGCTCGGGACTCGCTGGCTCTGCCTCCGATTCCAGTTGCCCGGTCACCGATTCGGCAAGCTCGGTTTCCATCACACCGATTTCAGCGGGAACCACCGGCGGCGCGGTTCGGGGCTGGTCGCCTGCCGCAATTTCCAGCGCGTCCATCAACTCAACGGCGCCCGCGTACCTCGCTTCGGGATCTTTAGCCAGCGTCTTAAGCAGGACCCGTTCGATCTTCGGCGAAATGTCGGGGTTCCGTTCTCTGGGCAGCGGGAGGGGATCGTGAATATGCGCCAGGGCCACGGCCATCGGTGTATCGGCGGAGTATGGAATCTGACCCACGAGCATTTTCGTAAAGAATGATGCCAAGCGAATACACGTCGCTCGCAGGGCCCACGCCGGAGTCCATCGCCTGCTCCGGAGACATATATTCGGGTGTTCCCAGAGTGGTACCCGACATCGTGAGCCGCGAAGCTCCCGCGAACATTCTGGCGAGTCCAAAGTCCGCGAGGACCGCCCGTCCATCGCTCGCAATCAGAATGTTGCTTGGCTTGATGTCCCTGTGCACGATGTCGCGCTGATGCGCGTAGTCGAGGGCGGCTGCGATGGGTCGAGCCATGGCGACTGCATCGGCTGGGGACCAGGGCTGTCCAAGACGCTCCTGAAGGGTGCCACCGTCAACGAATTCATAAACGATGTAGGGTTGAGCGTCTTCGACGCCCGTGTCGTGCACGACCATGATGTTGGGGTGCTGCAGTGACGCGACAACCACCGCTTCCCGGCGGAAACGCTCAATAACTCCGAGCTCGTCGGCAAGAAACTGTGGAATCACCTTGATGGCTACGTCGCGGTCGAGATTCGCCTGATAGGCTCGATACACGGTTGCCTAGTATGCGCCGACGGCTACGGTCGTCCTGATGAGACGAACGGAATAGTGGGCATCATCCGGATAGTTGTCGGTCGACCACGTAGGTATCGTCCCGGCGCTCATTATCCGAACGGATCTGGATGGGGGAATCGCGAAAATGGCGCAACTCATGCCTGATATGGGAAGAGCTTCATAGGTACCGCCCTGAGCGAGTAGATCGAAGCGAAGGTGCATACCCCACAAGTTGTCGATCCGAAATCGCACGGGCAGCGCGTCTTTGTTCTCCCCAGAGTGCGCTTCCCCGTCTATCGTCGTCGCTTCGAGCATGACCGACCCCGGAGGTGTACACGCGCTTCCCACAACTTCGACTCGGACAATCGGGTCGTCTTCGCTTATGACAATGGCGTCACCGGGAGCTTTGATTTTCCCGGAGGTGCTGGGAAGGGTCTTTAGGGGAAAGAGTTCCATGCCGTGTGGTTCGCCGCCCACCCACTCCCGGTCCACGTCAACGTTCAGATAGTTGAACGGGACCTTGTACTCGTACGTCTTCAGCGTAAGTTCGTGTCGCTTCCGTACTGGATCGTCCGGATAACCGACAACCCGACGTTCTGATGTTTCCGCAGCCATCGCTGACTCCTTCTCTTTGGCCTTCGCCACTTGCGCGATGGAAGTGTATTGCGGGATGAGTTCGCTCAAGAGCAACTGGAAGTCTGCGCACTCAGTCGATTCGTTCCGCCGCCAGCCTTTGAAACCGCATTCCGCGTGACGTCGGGCGACCGCGCACGAGACTTTTCGGACTCAATTTAATCCGTCGGATGGCGTGGTTTCGTCCCTCTGCGTGACCACGTGGTTACCAGGGCCGAATGAGAGTCGCTGAACGTCGCCGGTAGCCGCCCTCAGCTGCAATTCCAGCGGCAATTCATTGGCAGGAATCGGCCGGGCGCCGAGCCTTAACCACCGATCCGAATTCATAGGTCGCGGGGGATGGCGCGGAGACGTAAAGTGACATTTTCAAGACTGCCCACCAAGTGGAGCCAGGGCATTTACTCGTTCCGACTCGGACCCGTCTACATGTCGTCGTCCCTGCCGTCGAAGCTCCCGAGATGGCCAACGGATTCGATATCGCGCACCGTTTCTCGACTGCGATGGCTTGGACGACGAATGCAACAACAGCTACGAAGGGGCGGGGACCGCCGGACTGGCCATCGTTGCTGATTGAACTGAACGTCTCGCGAGTCCGCGAGGAGCCGTTGAACATCTAGCGTCGATAGGTTTGGTAATCCGCTGGGAATTCGGCGGGGCATGAACCCGGACCATAGGCCACCGCCAGTTCCGTTGCAGACAGCAAACGAAGGTACGCGTGCGAGGGCGAACGTGACCCGAGCCTGTACAAGATCGTTCACGTAGGGAAGGAACTGACAATCCTTACTCTCAACCTCGCAGGTACGCCTGAGAAGATCCTGGCAGAGGTCGATCGGACGGCCAAGCTGATCACCAAGATGCGATTCGATGCCGCAGCGGATCGCGTTGCTCGACTTCGCCGCGAGACTGAGATTGCGACGCTTCGCCCCACGCTCATGACATGAATGCGGTTGTTTACGAAGACCCCATAGCAGTCAGGCCCCAACCTGAACGATCTCCTCGATCACATCCAAAAGGCCCCGTGCCGTAGTCCCCCAGCTAAACGTCCTGGCGCGTTCCAGCCCGCGTCTGCTGAGTTCCCGTCGAAGAGACTCATCGTCGGCGAGCGATCTCAGGATCTCGGCCAGCTCGTCTGGGTCGTGAGGATCAAAGAACTTTCCCGCTTCTCCCACAACCTCGGGCAAAGCTCCCGCACGGGCGGCCACGACGGGCGTGCCGCAGGCCATCGCTTCAAGTGCCGGAAGTCCAAATCCCTCGTAGAATCCCGCGATCACCAACGCGTCGGCGCCGACCATCAGGTGCGCGACCTGCTCGTTCGACAGCGAAGACAATTCGACAGTTCGCTCGTTTTGCCGAACCTCTGGGCCCGTCCCGTCGGCGGCCTCCCAGCCCGCGCCTCCAGCGAGAACGAGGCAATGCGGGATCTGATTCGTAGATAGCAGACTCTCAAATGCGCGCGTCACGGCCGGGATGTTCTTGCGCGGTTGCGCCGTGCCCACGTGTAGAAAATATGGAATTTCGATCCGTAACTCCGACAGAGTCGCGTTTACGTCGCCGGTTGGGATGTCGGCGCGAAACACGCCACTGTCGTGAGCATTTCGAAGTAGGACGATCTTCGACTCCGGCAGACCATAGATGCGCATCAGGTCGGCTGCGGTGGTCGCCGATGCCGCCGCAATCCTGGACGCTGAGTGAACGCCTTCCGCCGTCCATCGATCAAGGTGGCTAATAACGTCCAGCGGGAAATAGCGTTGTGCATCGGGCAGCATGAACGCCAGATCGTGAACGATCGCCACCCCCGGCGGACCCGCACCGACGGGCACGGGCTCATGCGCGCTGTAGACGACTGCATCAAGAGAATTCCAGGCTCGGCTCAGTTTCAAGCGATAGCGGTACCACGGGTCGCCGCCGCCAATTCTCCGAAGCACCCGATTCAGGGCAGGAAATGGCCGGAGCACCTGTGCGTCGATGTTTGCAAGGCCCGAAAAAGGCGCCATCGGCTCGGAGTCGAAAAAATAAACCAGGCGGTGCTCTCTTGCGTTTTGTGCGAGCGAAGTTGCCAGCGACCTCATCACGGCGGAATTGCCGTCGGCTCGAGGGAGATTGGCGACCCGCAAATTGAAGCCGATGGAAAGGGATCTAACCGTCTGCTGCGTCAATCGGCCCCATCATCTCCAGTTCCGGCGCCCGGGCATGTCCAAGAGGCGCGACATATATGTGCGAATTCTATCTGTGGCATCTACCGTGGACCGGCAATCTCGCGGACGGCGGAGGCTACCGAGCAGGCAGCCGCAGGCAGGTCCACTCGCGGGCGCGAGCTAGACTTGCCCCAGCTTGATCGAGGGCCCGCCCCAGCCCCCGCGCAACCGAGAAAACCCAATGCGAGGATCATCAGTAAATGCTAAACGAGGTACTCCCCGGGCTTTTCCACTGGAGCGTTCGATGGCCGGGCTGGTGGTCGCTTGAATCGTACTGGATTCGAACTGACCGCGGCGGCGTGCTCATCGACCCCATCGAGTGCTTCGGGCTGGACGATATTGAACAATCGAACGATGTCAAAGCGATATTCGTCACGCTCGGATGGCACGAACGATCGGCACGCCTTTTTGCAATGAGGACGGGCGCGGAGGTCTTTGTCCCTGAACGGGACCGTTCGATGATCGAAGATATCGATCGATTCACTGGTTATGGGGATGGTTTCGAGCATTATTGCGGTTTTCGCGCCATCGGCGTTCCGGGTCTAACGCCAGGCGAACAGGCGATACTCAGCGATGCCCACGGCGGCACGCTTTTCGTAGGTGACGCGCTCGGCACGACGGCGAAGTGGGCGCCGAACGGCCTGCGGCTGGGCGGTCATCCAAACGGTCATCCGCAGCCGTCACAAACGCTCTCGCATCTGCTTTCCTACGAATTCGAAAACCTCATGCCGGGCCACGGAGAGCCCATCATCGGCGGAGCGCGGGACGAGTTGGCCCGGCTGATTGAGTCTGGCATCAGCACGTCAACCGGCCCTCAGCGTGTCACATGGGTCCCCTCGGAGATTACTGATTAAGAGTCGGATTAAAGACCGTAGCCGGGGTCGAATCTCGATCGACCCCGTACATATGGCAGGTCGCGCTAATCGCTGTCGAGCAACCGCGATAACAGGTTGTCGACCGGAACGTAGTCGTCGGTCAGGATGAAGTCGCGTCCCGCATCCAGATACTCCTGCAAACTCTCCGGAGGGTACCGCTCCGTAACCGATTGTCTGCCCAGATTCGCTCTGGTGAGAGATGGAATGGAATCGACGTCCAGCACCCCGTCGGACATCACGACCACGAAGGTGGTGCGTCCCTGATCGGGGTCAAGCACACCTCTGGTCAGCAGATACACATTCTCAAAACTCGCCTGAGCCGTGCGCACGTAAGCCCGGAGAAATTCTCCGTCGCCGAACCGGTCTATGAGGTTCATGATGTAGATTCCATCGGGCTTTAAGGCGCGCTTCACCAACTCATTGAACTCCAACGTCGTCAGGTGATACGGAACGGCAAAATTGTGAAAGGCGTCGCCAAAAACGATGTCGTATTCGGCGATCGGGCGGTTGCGGACTAAAAATACGCGGGCGTCGACCGCATACGTAGAAATATCGAGATCGGGACTGATTCCGAGATCACGGTAAGCCACACTGGATACCTCACGGTCGATTTCGAGGACATCCGAGTTGCCCTGCGGATACTTGGTCTGCATCCACCTCGGGAACGTGTAACCGCCTCCGCCGATAAAGAGACTCCTCGGCGATTCGACGCCGACGAGCACCGGCTGGACTACCTCCGCGTAAATCCGTTCGTATCCGTAGCCAAGCTCTAGGGGATCGACCATGTTGTTGTAAGACTGCACCATGTGATCGAGTACCAGCACCCGTACGTTCGGATCGTCGGTCTTTTCATGCCAGGCAATGCAGTAGTACTGCGTCTCTTCAACGCAAGGGACCGCGAACGCATTAGTTCGAATTAGACCGAAGAGCGCTCCAGCGACAATCGCCGCGAACAGGAGCACGATGAGTGGCCGGCGGTAAAACCGGCCCGCTAACGTCGCGAGCAACAAGAGGACGATAGCGACTCCAAATACGATCGCCCGCGTCCCAAAAGTCGCGATCAGTACGAACCCCGTTAGAAAAGTGCCGAGAATGCTTCCGGCCGTCGACCAAGCGTAAACCTTGCCGACGACGCTGCCGGTCTGGCCGAGATCCGCCAGGGTCAGCTTGATTACCACCGGACTTACCATTCCCAGCACGAAGCTGGGAAGGAGAAACAAGAACGTTGCGGCAAGCAAGTACTGAAGGTAGGCAGGTACGGGCCAGTCGGTCACACCGTTCAAAACCCATGAGGTCAGCGGCAGCACCAAAACCGCGAGCAGTGAGCCGGTCAGCAGGATAATCCCGAGCATCCCGTCCGAAGCTCGACGATCGGCGGCCTGCCCGCCCAGATAGTTTCCGAGGGCGATTCCCGCAAGCACGACCCCGATGATGCTCGTCCATGAGTAAAGGTTCACCCCCAGCCAGGGCGCCATAAGACGCCCGGCCACCAACTCAAGAACGAGGGTGGCCCCGCTTGCGGTGAACGCCACGGCGCTCGCCTTCCAAACTCGCCAGCGCGAGCCCGACGACGCGTAGTTCAGCAAACCGTCGGACGCGGAGATTGGCGTTTTGGCCCCGGCTTCTTCCAAACCCTGGCCGGTCGGGGCGCCAATTGACGAATCAGCTTTGGAAATCTGCAAGACTCCAGTAGCCGGAACGTGAATCTTGGATAATAGACGGCACGGTCAAAGATAATAGACGGCACGGTCAAAGATAATAGACGGCACGGTCAAACGGGAAGAGTAAGTTCAATCCGACCGGTTCGGAACATGTGCCGTTGAATGAGGTGGACCCGCTCTCGCGGGACGTAGCGCCGCAGCGAATCGTGACCGATGGGGGCCGGGCGGTACATATCGATATCGGCAATCGGAGCAAACCTTAGATGGCAGCTCGTAGAGATGTAGGAGTCGGAATTTGGGGAGCAGGCTGGGTCGCCGGCACGCACGCCTCCGCTTACAAAACGACACCCGGTTGCAAAATCGTGGCCATTGGCAGCCGGCGGCTCGAAAGCGCCGCCAATCTCGCCGCGGCTCACAGCCTCGACTGCAAAATCTATAGCGACTACGCAGAGTTTTTGTCCGATCCCGAGTTGGATGCGGTTTCAATTTGCACGCCAAACGGGTTGCATGCGTAAAACACAATAGACGGCGCGGAAGCGGCAAAGCACTTGTTTATTGAAAAGCCGGTTGCGCTCAAACCCGAAGATCTCGACAGAATGGTCCAGGCGGTCGATGCAGCCGGAATCGTGACGACCGTCGGATTCGTGAGTCGCGGCAACCCGCTGGTGCGGCGGATGCGCAAGATCGTTCAGAGTGGAGCACTGGGCAACATCTATATAATCGGCGCCGACTACTGGCATGCGAGAGTCGGCCGACCAGTCGATTACAGGACAGCCGAGAACGCGGGCAACGCCTACATGGTCGGCGGCGTCCACGCCGTGGACGCGGCGCGCTTCATCACAGGACTCGACGTCGTGGCGGTATGTTCAGCTTCCACCCAGATCGGCTCGGCGGCGGCGGAAGGCTACCAAATGGATACCGCCGACGCCCTGCTCGTTAAGTACTCCAACGGCGCGGTCAACCTCGGAATCCTGTCGTCCACGTTTGCCAGCAACGAGTTTCAGGCGGTTCAATTCATGCCGATGATCGTCGTGCCGCAGGTTCTGCTCAGCGAGGCGTTTTTCAATCTCGGCGGAATGCCCGGATGGGTGCAGTCACTGTCAAAGATATTTCCGCTCACGCACGCCGTTGCCGTCGTAAGAGAGGTCATGATCGCCGGGCGGGGAGTCACCGAAGCGCCGGTCTGGAAGGGAATGTTGATCCTGGTGGCATTCGCGCTGGTATTTCTCGTCGCGGGGGCACACTCGCTACGCAAAACGGCGTTGGAGGCTCGGCTCGGTGGTGGTTGACTTCACGGATAATCTGAAGGACCTGGTTGGCCCCGACCACGTTTTGGTTTCACCGGCTTCTCTGGTCAGCTATGGCATAGACGCGACCGTCGGGTATCGTGGCGAGCCCCTGGCGGCCGTATTCCCCGGAACGGCGGACGAGACAGCCGCCCTTTTGGCGCTGGCCCGCGAAAACGGAATCACGGTCGTCGGCCGCGGCGCGGGAACGAGTCTTTCGGCGGGCGCTGTTCCTCCGAAAGGGTCCATCGTCATCTCACTCTCAAGGCTCAGAATGGGACCCTTCGTTAACGAGATCGAGCGAACCGTTCGCGCCGGAGCCGGGGTTACAACGCTGGAGGTCCAAATGGCTGCGACGGCCGCCTGCTTGTTCTATCCACCCGACCCGTCTTCCCAGAACGTTACGACGATCGGCGGAAACGCCGCGACGAACGCCGGGGGTCCGCATGCCCTGAAATACGGCGTGACGCGCCATTACGTCACCGCATTGGAAGTTGCCCATTGCTCGGGATCAACGGCCATTTACAGCCGCGGCACGCCGGGCGAAATGATGCTGGACCTGATGATCGGCTCCGAGGGAACTATCGGGCTCGTCACAGAGGTAGAGGCGCGCCTGATCACGAAGCCGGAAGGTTTCCGAACCGTCACGGCATCGTTTGACAGCGCGCGGACGGCGGCTCAGGCCACCGTCGACCTGCTGGACACGGGTGTTATCCCGGGAAAGCTGGAGTTTATGGACGACGTTTCCATTCGGGCCGTCCAGACCGCGCGGGATAGGGGCCTGAACGCCGATATCGGCGCGTTGCTATTGGTCGAGCTGCACGGCGACGGAGAGGCCCTGCTGCACGATGCCCGCGGCGCTGCGCAATCGCTGCGAAGCTCCGGTGCGACAGATGTTCGCGACGCCGTTTCCGAACTTGAGCAGCGCAGGGCATGGGAAGCGCGCGGAGCCATCACATCGTCTCTTGCCCGACTGAAACCCGGGAAAATTGGCGAAGACATCTGCGTCCCGCGTACGAACCTTCCGGACGCCGTGGACCGAATCAAGCAACTGTCCCAGGAGACCGGGGTTTTGATCGCGCTGTTCGGCCACATTGGAGATGGCACACTGCATCCGAACGTTGTCTACGAACCGTCCAGCGAGTCCGAAACCGCCGCCGCCCGAGCGACGCTGGCGGAACTGGCTCGGATCGGTGTTGAATCCGGCGGCGTGCTTTCGGGAGAACATGGCCTGGGCCTTGTAAAACGCGATTTCGTGCCGCTCGCCTGGGACTGGGACACGATTCGGGCCATGCGCCGCATCAGAAGTGAATTCGACCCCACCGGAGTTCTAAATCCCGGCATCATGTGGCCCGAAGAGCCCGAGCACGGCGACGATCCGCGGGATCATGCTTAGTCCGGCTTAATCAGCCCTTTGCGGGTCGTGCGACTCTCGGACCTGGCGGCCTACAGCCGCGATATCCAGAAACTTTCGGCCCCAATCGTCGTGGCCGGTCCATGCCCCGGGTAGACGGCGTATTCGGCGTCCAGTTTTCCGAGCTGTCGCAGGCTGCCGTAGAGAGCTTCTTCGTCACCGCCGGACAGATCGAATCGACCGTATGTACCTTGAAACAGGGTATCGCCCGTTATCACCATCATTTCGGACTCAAGTAACAGGCAAACGCTTCCGGGCGTATGGCCGGGAGTGTGGATGATCTGGAATCGCCACTGGCCGAGAGTAAGGATATCGCCGTCGCGCATCAGGTTTGTCGGACTTGCCGGTTCCAGCGTGAAAGGCAGCGACAAGGATGTTGAGGGCGACCGGACCATTTCGGAATCGTATTCGTGTACGTACAGCGGCGCTCCGGTGTCTCGAATCAACCGGGCGTCATCGGCGATGTGGTCCCAGTGGCCATGCGTATTCACAATCGCCGCGATTTCGGAACCATCGGAACCCGCACGCTCTTTGACGGCTTCCGCCGCGCCGTAACCGGGATCGATAACCAGCGCCTGGCCACTTGAAGAAATCAAATAAGTGTTGGTCTCCAGCGGACCTGCAACTATTGTCTCGATCTTGAGCTCGTTAATGGAATCTGCCGGATTTGGCACTGTGCCGGGCTAACCGCCGATCTGATACATTTCGATTTTTTTGCCCGAGCGTGCATGCCCGTCAACGTCGGTGTTGTCCGAGCGCTCCTCCGAATATCGGTCGGTCCTGCCGGTCCAAATTCGGCGGATGATCTCCTCGATCTCAGCGTCGGAGCAACCCGCGCGCATTGAGTCCCGGAGCGACTCGCCGCCTCCGGCGAACAGGCAGGTCACGAGGCGTCCATCCGTCGAAATGCGGGCGCGCGCGCAATCGCCGCAAAACGGCTGACTGACCGATGCGACAATCCCAATTTCGCCGGTCCCATCGGCGTACGCGAACCTGTTTGCCACCTCGCCACGATAATTCGGATCCAATGGCTCGATCGGAAACTCCGCGTTGATCCGCTCGCAAATCTCACTGGCGTTTACGACCTGAGTCAAGTTCCAATTGTTGCGATTACCGACATCCATGTACTCGATAAACCGAACGATGTTTCCAGATCCTTTGAAGTGCCTGGCAATATCGACGATCGTATGGTCGTTGACGCCGCGAATAACGACGCAGTTGATCTTGATGGGGCTCAGGCCGACCTCAATTGCAGACTCTATCCCCTCCAAAACAGGCTCTACGCCGAAATCCTGGCCGTTCATTCGTCTGAATATCGAGTCGTCGAGGCTGTCCAGACTCACCGTGACCCTCTGCAGTCCGGCTTCGGACAGCAACGCGGCATATCGGGGCAGAAGCAGTCCATTCGTCGTGAGCGTCAGATCGTCCACGCCGTCGATCTTCGAGAGCATGCCGACGAGTACGGGCACATCCTTGCGGAGCAGCGGTTCGCCACCCGTAAGTCTGACTTTTTTGACGCCGAAGCGGACGAAAATCCGGATTAGCCGCTCGATCTCCTCGAACGTCAGGATTTCCCGCCTGTGCAGGAACTCATAATGCTCGCCAAAGATCTCTGCCGGCATGCAGTAATCGCAGCGAAAATTGCATCGGTCCGTGAGCGACACGCGCAGATCGCGCATCGGTCTGCCAAGAGTGTCCGTTACAGCCTGCACGTCGCTCAATGCGAGCCGAGCCACCTTCAGCTAAATATCGGGTCAGAATCAAAGCGCAGTAGGCGATCGCGAACGCCTGCGGACGGTCGCAGAGCTATACGCCCCGGCTAGTTCGGCGCCGCCCCCACTCTGTCCTCTCTCTTATCGCGCATGTACTTCATCGGCGATCTGCGGGGTTTGATGTTGAACGATGTCCCGCATCCGCAGGTGATCTCGGCGTTGGGATTTCTCAAGATAAATCCTCGACCGATAAGTTCGTCGTTAAAGTCGAGTTCAGACCCTTGCACCATTCCAAGTGAAAATGGGTCGGCGACCACCTTGAATCCATCACCGTCGTGGACGTAGTCGTCGTCCTCAATCTTATCGTCGAGAACAACGTTGTAGTCGTACCCGGCGCAGCCGCCCTTCGTAACACGGATTCGGATGTGGCGGCCGTCGTTCTTGGGGCGCGCCAGAACTACTGAAATCTCCGACGCCGCCAGATCGGATACCGAAAGCACGATTTTCCTCCGACTAACCGGGCGCTTCCTCAATCGCTCTCGGCCCGACCGCATTCGTTGGTCGGGCGCACCGAACAAGTAGAGCCCGCATAACCGTCATTGCAATTCTAACAAGTAACCAGATCGCTGGGCCAGACTAAACAACACCCGCGGGATGCACGGGTTTGAGACGCAACTCGGAAACGATCCGCTCCAGCGCCGTCAAAAACGAGTCGATCTGAGAATCATCGTTGGCACGACCGACTGTCGTTCGGAGGCCTCCCCTTGCCAGATCGGGGGCGACCCCCATGGCCAAAAGCACGTGCGACGGCTCGATCGACGTCGACGTGCAAGCCGATCCGCTGGAGGCGGCAATCCCGGCGCGGTCAAGTTTCAGGATCAAGGCTTCGGCGTTGATACCCTCGATGCAGACATTCGTATTGTTCGGAAGCCGTTTTTCGGGATGGCCATTAAACGACACGCCGCCGAAGGCGTCCAATCCGGCGCGTACCCGGCTGGAGAGTTTGCCGTTTCGGCGATTCTCGGCATCACGACCGGCCTGCGCCTCCGCCAGCGCCGCCGCCAGTCCTACTATCAGGGCGACGTTTTCGGTTCCCGCGCGTCTATTGCGCTCCTGTGACCCCCCCTGAATCTGCGCGATTAGGCGCGAACCCTCGCGCACGAACAGCGCCCCCACGCCCTTGGGGCCATAAAACTTGTGGGCCGCGATCGACAGCATGTCAACGCCGAGCTCGTCAACCCCGAGGCTCAGCGCGCCTGCGGCCTGCACGGCGTCGGTGTGGAAAACCACCGCCGTTCCGTCCAGCATCCGGCTGATCTCCGCGATTGGCTGTATGGTTCCGACTTCGTTGTTTGCGTACTGGACGCTGACGACCGCCAGTGCATCGTCAACGATCGACGCGAGGAAATCGAGGTCAACGACTCCGTACCGATCCACCGGAATCACCCGCATCTCAAAGCCGTGCTGAATTCTTAGATACTCGGCCGCATGGAGGACGCAGTGATGTTCGATGGCGGAGACGGCCACTACGTTGCGACCCCGCTGACGCTGCGCCATCGCAGCGCCCTTTAACGCGAGATTCGCGCCCTCGCTACCGCTGCCGGTAAAGATGATCTCATCGGGGGAACAACCGGCGATTGAAGCCACCCGGTCGCGGGAGTCCTCCAATCCACGGCGCGACGTTCGTGACTCTTCGTACAGTCCGGACGGGTTGTACCCGTAATCCGAAAAGTACGGAAGCATCGCCTGAAGAACGCCGTCCGATACAGGAGTCGTCGAGGCGTGGTCCAGGTAAATTCGACGGGCCTTGTTCACCATGTCCTTCGAGATCGGAAGACCGAACCGGACCCAAATCCGGGCTCGCGCCGACTAGCCCACGATCGCTCTAAGTGGCGACGGCAACCTTGAACTTGCACGGCCGGCTGGAGTCGTATCCTGTTTCCTCGGCGATGATATCAACATCCAGTAGCCGCTCAATCACATTTTTTTCACACTGGCACGGCAGTGAGCTGTGGTCACTGATCGCCGGAACCGGGCAGTGGCGGGCGTACAGCGCAAATCCATCCGCCTCACGCTCGACGCTGGACATGTATCCAAGCTGATTCAGGGCTCCATTGATCTGCTCCAGCTTGCCCTCGACAGTGCTGGCGTCCACGCGCGGTTTCAACGCGGAATACAACGATTCTTCCCTGAAGTCGAAGATCCGGCCGAGCATTTCATCGCCGCCGATTTGCGCCGCTCCATCGAACAGATCGAGCGCAAGCGACTCGTAGTCGTTGGGGAACTCGTGCTCGGCGCTTTCGGTTAACGAGTATAGGTAACGCGGCCGTCCGCGCCCGCCGCGGATCACTTCAATGGCCACGAGCTCGTCCGCCGCCAGGCGTTCCAGGTGCGGCCGGACCGCAGAAACGCTTGTTCCAAATTTGCTCGCAAGGTCAGAGGCCGACAGCGATCCGTGGACCTTGAGAATACTGAGAATCTCCATGCGCGGAGACGGGCGCTTATTCACCATTGAATCTTCCGACAGTCCCGTTTTCTCAAATTATTCACCCCACCCCACAAGTGCAGTCCCGGCCAGTCACTCTCCTGTCAGAGACTCAGATTCGCTCGGCAAGAGTTAATTCGCCGCCTCCCACATCTCGATTATCCGCCTTTTAGTTATTTATCACAACTGAAACTGTTTAAATTATGCTAACGTAAAGGAAACTGACCGATGCGCATATGGTTACCGGAAGGGTCGTGTGGCGCATTATTGAGGCGGTGTCGACAATAAAGGCAGGCTCAATATCCAACCTGAAATAGACAGCTTCACGGCAGAGCTTGATGAAGGCTCCGACGGCGCAGTCCGTCCGCAAGAGGCCGATCAAATCGACCACGCCGACGCCGCGCTCGGCGACTCACTCAGGCTCTATCTAAATGGCATAAACCGCGTTCCGTTGCTCACCGCCGCGCAAGAAGTGTTGCTGGCGAAGCGAATAGAAGCCGGGGATTTTGCGTCGACCCGCACGCTGATAAACGCAAATCTTCGCCTCGTAGTCAACATAGCCAAGCGCTACGCCGGTGGCGCGCTCCCGATGATCGACCTCGTTCAGGAGGGAAATATCGGCCTCATGCAGGCCGTGAAGCGGTTTGACTATCGGCGCGGCTTCAAATTCAGCACTTACGCAACCTGGTGGATACGCCAGGCCATCACCCGGGCTCTTTCCAATGATTCGAGGGTGATTCGGCTTCCGGTTCATGTCGTCGAGGCCTTGCGCAAGATCAGGAACCTCGTCCCGCGCCTCGCCAACGAGTTGGGTCGCGAACCCACGCCGGCCGAAATCGGTTCTCATCTCGATCTCGCTCCCGGGCGCGTCCGGGAAATTGTTCGAGCCGGGAGAGCCACGATCTCGCTGGAGGCGCCAAAAGGGGGCGATTCGGAAGATGCGCTCGTCGACTATGTGGAGGACGAAGAATCAATCCTTCCCGACGATCAGGCGATGCTGTCAATCCTCAGGCAAGACATCGGTTTGGCGCTAAATATCTTGACCGACCGAGCTCAGCAAATTCTCGAAATGCGTTTTGGACTCAACGGTCGTGAGCCGAGTACGCTGGACGAAATCGGCGAACACTTTAGCCTGACGCGCGAGCGCATCCGCCAGATTCAAGTCGAGGCGATCGGAAAGCTAAAGGCGTCGACCTCGGCATCTTCGCTGAGGGAGTACATGGGTTAGGATTCCGCTCCGCCCCGTCGCCATCACGCTTTCACGCCGACGCCCATCAATTCGCCGAGCTTGGGGTCAGTCTCATCTAGAAAAACGTGCCGCCCGCCGTCGGCTTGTACGACGATCACGGGAACGAGGTACTGCCCCGATTCCTCGAGCACTTTCGATCTGTCATACGCGAAGTCGGGCACTCTTTCCAAGTCGTATTCGATCCCGTGCCCGTCCAGCCACATCCGTGCCTGCCTGACCCACGGACACCAATCGACGCCGTAAAGGGTGACGCTCGGCCCTGGACCGAGATTATTTGCCTGCGCCTGAACCAATCCGGGCAACCATTTCAACCAGTCGCGACACTTCTTTTTCGGCCACGTCAGGCGGTAGCGCCCTCATGCAATCCTTCAGACCGCTCTCGAGTTCCAGATCGATTACGCGATTGAGCGCCGCGCGGACGGCCAGCAGTTGGTTTACGACGTCTGCGCAGTCGCGCCCGTCTCCAATCATTCGCTGGATACCGCGCAACTGACCTTCGGCCCGGCTCAGGCGCCGTACACGATCGGTGCGGCCGTTTGGCGTGGCCGAAATCTCCAGGTCACTGCCGATTTGCGTTGCCAACGTTCAGCTAAGAAGTCGGGGCGAGTATGGAGTCCAGTCGAGTGCGAATCTCATCTTCCGGTGAATAGCCGACGATTCGGTCCACCTCTTCACCGCCGCGAATTACCAGTAGGGTCGGGATTCCGCGAATGCTGTACTTGGCCGCGTACTCCTGATTCTCGTCCACATCCACCTTTGCAAATCCCACCTTGTCTTCGTATTCAGTTGCCAGTTTTTCGAAGACGGGAGCCATCATTTTGCAAGGTCCACACCACTCAGCCCAGAAATCCACTACAACTGGAATATCCGACCCGAGAACTTTCGTCTCGAAATCCGCGTCGTCTACGTGAAACGGCACTCCTGCCATTTGGTCCTCCTGCTCTGCACTAATCTGCTCGTTCACAGAGTATGCGATACCCCAGGGGGTATTCTGTGATTAAGTTTACATCCTGGCATCATAAGGCCACGACGGGCCTCGAGTCCCAAACATTGTTCGCGGAATTCGGGGCGGGAATAGAGTCAGCGGCTAGCTCACCACGAAGTTGACCAGGCGGCCCGGTACATAAACGACCCGGCGAATCTGTTTCCCATCGATCTGCGCGATGACGGCGGGGCTTGCCAGAGCCAGTTGCTTTGCCATTTCTTCAGCAATGCCGTGATCCACTTCGAGCCTGTCGCGAAGCTTGCCGTTTACCTGAACGACGATCGTGAGCGTCTCCGCCGCCGCCAGTTTTTCGTCGAATTCCGGCCAGGGTGCAAGCACGACATGCCCTTCGTGCCCCGTGCGCTCCCACAATTCCTCTGCCAGGTGTGGCGCCACCGGGGCAATCAAAAGAGTCAGCTTTTCCTTGATTTCGCGCCCGACGTCTGACTGCCCCAATTCGGTTGTCCAGACCGAATAAAGATCGTTTAACGTCTCCATCAGCCCATTCGCGATCATGGTATTGAACCGAAGCTGAGAAATGTCCTCCGTGCATCTTTTTACGGCCCTGTTTATCACTCGCACCGCTTGCCGCCGGGCGTCGGGTAAGGCCATCGCGTCACCGGCTGCTTGACGATCGGCGCCATCAAAGAGAACCAGATCCCACAGTTTCTGATAGAAGCGCTGCAGCCCGGCCAGTCCGTTTTCGCTCCAGGGCAACGTCCCGTCCATCGGAGCCATGAAAAGCTCATAACCTCGGAGACAATCCGCACCGTATTTTTCGACGATCGCGTCGGGGGTGACCACGTTGCCCATTGACTTCGACATCTTGCCGCTTCGTACCGCCACCCACTCGGCGCCGTTGCTCTTGTGCCGCTCGGGCTTTATCTCAAGCTCAGCCTTTGGCGGCGCCTTATAAATCAAACGAGAACTCGAGTCGGGCTTTTCGAAAACGCCGGCGCCGTCGGCGGTCCGTGGTACGGCCGCTTCTCCAGTTATGCGGGCATCGGCTGCATTCAGCCAGCCGTCTTCGGCCAGCAACATTCCCTGGTGCCTCAGGGAGCTGAAAGGTTCTTTGAACGGCGTCAACCCGGCATCGTACATGACCTTGAACCAGAACCGAGCAAACAAGAGATGCATGACCGTGTGCTCGGACCCGCCAACGTAGAGATCTACCGGCATCCAGCGCTCGGCGGCCCTGGCGTCGAACGGTCCGTCCGAAAAGTGCGGGCTGATAAATCTAAGGTAGTACCACGATGAACACGCAAAGCCACCCAGCGTGTCGGTTTCGCGCCTGGCGGGGCCCTCGCAGTCCGGGCAGGTTGTGTTGACCCAGTCCTCGATCGATTCCAGCGGAGAACGGTGTGACTGCCGGGGTTGAAAGTCCTCTACGTGAGGCAAGACCACCGGCAGGTCGCTCTCTGGAACCGGCACTTCGCCGCACCGCTCGCAGTGGACGATGGGAATCGGACTTCCCCAATATCGCTGGCGAGATATGAGCCAATCGCGCATTCGGTAGGCCACGGACCGTGCGCCCCGGCCCGTTCGTTCAAGCTCCGCGACAATCCGATTCCCGCCCTCTTCGGAGGGCAGTCCATCGTGCGGCGGGGAGTTGACCATGATGCCCGACTCCGTGAAGGCCTGCGCCAGCTTGCCACCGTCCCACCCATCGGGAGCTATCACAGCCCGAATCGGCAGATCGTATTTATGAGCGAACTCAAAGTCGCGCTCGTCATGCGCCGGAACCGACATGATCGCTCCGGTACCGTACGAGAGAAGCACGTAGTCCGATACCCAGATCGGAATCTGCTCATCGTTGACCGGATTATTCGCAAACGAGCCCGTGAACACACCCGTCTTGCCGCCTACTCCAGACGCCCGGTCAATTTCGGACACGGCGGCGGTGCGGCGCGCGTAATCCTCGACTTGAGACCGTTGCTTCGTGGTCGTCAATTCAGGAACGAGAGGATGTTCGGGCGCCAGAACGATGAACGTCGCGCCAAATAGCGTGTCCGGTCTCGTTGTGAATACCTTTAGCTCCGCGCCCGATTCGGTCTTGAAGACTACATCGGCGCCTTCGCTACGACCCACCCAATTGACCTGCATCCGCTTGGTCGTGTCGGGCCAGTCAACTAAATCGAGATCCTCTATCAGTCGATCCGCGTAATCGGTGATCTTGAAGAACCACTGCTTAAGCACCCGCTGCTCGATGCCGGAGTGTCCGCGCCAGCAGGTGCCGTCAGACAGTACCTCCTCATTGGCCAGCGCGCCGCAAGTTGGGCACCACCACTGCATGCCCTCGCCGCGATACGCGAGACCGCGCTTGTAGAGCAGAAGAAAGAACCATTGCGTCCACTTGTAATACTCGGGGTCGGACGAATTGATCTCCCGCGACCAGTCGTAGCCGCACCCAACCATCGTGAGCTGACGTTTATAGTTGGCGGCGTACTTCAGGGTGCTTACTGCCGGATGGATGCCTTTATCGATTGCGTCCTGCTCGGCAGGCAATCCAAAAGCGTCCCAGCCCATTGGATGAAGAACTTCGTAGCCGCGCATCCGCATGTAGCGCGCCATGGCGTCGACCGGGATGTAGTTGCGCAGGTGGCCGACGCTCAGCCCTTCCCCGGAAGGGTAGGGGAAAAACTCGAGGCAATAAAAAGCTGGCTTGCTGGAGAAGGTTTCCGTGCGGTAAATGTCGGCTTCTTGCCAGCGACGGCGCCACTTTTCCTCAATGGCTTCGGGGGCGTATCTCTCCACCATTGGTGATCCTCGGGTTAGTTAACCGGCGTCGTCACGGTCATCGTGTCGAGCAAAGTCGTCCTGAATTGTAACTACCGGTTGGTGGAAGCGGTCTGCCTGGAATCCCCGCCCCACCGGGCGGATGGATCGGCTACGGCTGGAAGTTTGACCGATGGGTGGAGCGAAGGGGACTCGAACCCCTGACCTCTACAATGCGAATGTAGCGCTCTTCCAGCTGAGCTACCGCCCCAACAGGCGATCGCGCCTATTCGGCGACGATGCTTACCCGCTTCCTCTTACCGCGTATGTCCTCGAACTTCACCGTTCCGGCGATCAGCGCAAATAGAGTATGATCCCGCCCCATTCCGATGTTCGATCCAGGATGCACGCGGGTGCCTCGCTGCCTGACGATAATGTTGCCTGCCTTCACGACCTGCCCGCCGTAGATCTTCACGCCGAGCATCTTTGGCTTACTGTCCCGGCCGTTTCTGCTCGCTGCCGCGTTTTTCTTCTTAGCCATAAATCCTGCCTTAGTAATTGCCTATTTCGATTTTCGACGCGAAACCGGGTTGGCTTTTGCCGCCGATTTCGGCGACGATTTTGACCGTGCGGCCGATTTGGGCCTGGCTGCTGATTCGGATTTGGATTTCGATTTGGCGACGGCCTTTGTACGGGACTTTGCGCCGGCGGCCTTGGTCGTTGCTTTTGCGGCCTTGGTCGTTGCTTTTATTGGAACCGCAGCTGCGCTTCCAGCGATTCGCACGTCCTCGACCCGCAGCACTGTGAGTTCTTGCCGGTGACCCTGCATACGACGATATCGCTTCTTCGCTTTGTACTTAAAGACTCTTATTTTGGGTCCACGAATCGCTCTTACAACCGTGCATTCAACGCCGGCTCCCTCGACGGTGGGAGTTCCGACAGTCCATTCCTCGTCCTCACCAACGAGCAGCACTTCGTCCAGAACTATTTTTGAATCTGTCTCGACCTTCAGCCGCTCGACTTCGAAAACGTCGCCGGGAGCAACTTTATATTGCTTCCCGCCGGTTCGGACGATGGCGAACATCTACGGACTTCTCCGGCCAAATTACAGGGGAGGGGTCAACACTCGTGAACGTTCCACTATATTAACCCCCCTGTACTGGCCCAGTACAGAATGTTGACGGGGCATCCCGACGGCGGGAATATGCACCGGAATCCCATTGCGGATTTTCCGTGATGACAGCGTCGAGACGCACTGCCCAGGGAACCTTGGCCCGAACTGAGAACGCACCGCGGACCGTAACTCCGCTTCACCCGAAGGTGGGCGTCAGCGTAGTCATATTCACTTTGATGCCGACCGAAGACGCACTGCAAACGATGGCCGTTTTACTGGTCAGACGGACGAGGCCACCGTATGAAGGGAATTGGGCGCTACCCGGAGGCTGGGTTTACGAGGGTAATTCGCTGACCGAGGCCGCGCTCTGGCAACTTAACGACAAGACCGGCCTGCACCCCGACTATCTGGAACAGCTTTACACGTTCGGCCTGCCCGACCGCGACCCGCGCGAACACAGGATCGCCGTCACCTATTACGCGCTCGTGAAGTGGGCTGATCAGGTGGTCGAGCCGGGTCCGGGCACCAGCGCGGCGAACTGGTACGTGATTGATGGTCTGCCGGTGCCCCTGGCCTTCGATAACGAAGAGATAATCGACTATGCGGTGCGAAGACTTCGCAGCAAGGTCGACTACGCGCACCTGGCTTTCAGGTTTCTCGAACCTGAATTTACCCTGTCGGAACTTCGTCTCGTTTACGAATCCGTGCTGGGAAATAGAGTCGATCCGGCAAATTTCCGGCGTCGAGTGGAGGCTGCGGGGACGGTATCCCCATCCGGGAAAAAGCAAGAATCGGTTCCCCACCGGCCGGCCCGCCTCTACAGATGCGTCGCGTCCATCGACGATCTGGTTGACGCTCCAAAAACCTGAGCCGAATCCGCTCTTTGTTGTGATAAGCTATATGGTGTCGAACTTAAAGTCCCTAAGACGTTAAGTAACCAGCGTCAACCGGGTGCTCGACCTGGAGTATCTTGATCCATGAAGGCAATTGCCATCTCGGACGCGACTCGCGGCCAGATGGAGTGCCGTTAGGCAAGTCGCAGCATGGCCGTATCCGCGCCAAGCGTCAAAGCCACCTACGAAAGTCTTAGGAGCAAGCTCGAAGGGATCGTTCCCGAATTTGAGCTTGCCTACAAGGCGGAACTCGCGTACCACATAAACCAACTCAAGGCGGAGCGCGGCGCCGTGATCCTGGGCCATAACTATATGGAGCCGGCCCTTTATCACTCTGTTTGCGACTTCACGGGAGATTCGCTCGAGTTGAGCCGCATAGCAGCTACGACGCAATCCGACCCGATAGTTTTTTGCGGCGTCCGCTTCATGGCTGAAACCGCCAAGATCCTGAATCCGGATCGCACGGTTCTTCTACCTGCGGCACGAGCGGGATGTTCTCTGGCTGAATCCATAACCGCGGCTGACGTTCGTGAACTCAGGCGTCGTTACCCGGGAGTTCCCATCGTCGCGTACATAAATACCTACGCCGAGGTTAAAGCCGAGGTGGATGTCTGCTGCACTTCAGGCAACGCGCGGCAGGTGGTCGAGTCTCTGGACTCGGACGTCGTCATATTCTTGCCGGATGAATATCTGGCCCGCAACGTTGCCCGCGAAACTGGCAAACGAATCGTCTTCCCGAGCAATGCGCCTGTCTCCGGCGAACGGCTTTCCGATAGCGCTGCCGAAGGTCTTGCCTATGAAATAGTAGGCTGGAACGGCCGCTGTGAGGTCCACGAGAAGTTCACCGTTGAGGATGTAATGGCGGTTCGGAAGCAGTTCCCCGACGTGGTCGTGCTGGCTCACCCCGAATGCAGTCCGGAAGTCGTGGATGCCGCCGACTTTTCGGGTTCAACGTCGGCGATGACGCGGTACGTGAAAGCAGCGGAGGCCCGCCGCTACCTTCTGCTTACAGAATGCAGCATGGGCGACAACATCGCGGCGGAGGCTCGGGACAAGGAAATGCTGCGGCTCTGCTCGGTGCGGTGCCCGCACATGAACGAAATAACGCTTGAGCAGGTTCTAGCGTCTCTCCGCGAGAACCGATATGAGATTGACGTTCCCGAGGACGTGCGGTCGCGCGCGCGCCGCTCGATCGACAGGATGCTCGAGATTCGCTAGCCGGGCGCGAGCCGGCGGTTCGAGCGATATTCTCGGTTCAGGTTGCTCTTGTGATGTCCAGAGACTCCGCACCAGGCCGGCGATCTGTCGGCGACTCTACAACCCCGCCGACCTCGGCATCGCCGGAGCCACGCGCTCGCTCAATGCGGCCGCCGCGATAAAAGCGCCCGCAAGCGCAAGACATCCGACGAATACGAATAGTCCGGATAGACCGATTGCGTCGGCGATCGCGCCAGCCGTGGCCGGGCCGGCGAACATGCCTATGGCGTAGATGGCCTGGAAAACGCCCATTGCGCTGGCGCGCTCATTTTCTGGTACCGATTTGATCGCCAGGCCCATCAAAATCGGAAAAACCACCCCTTTCCCCAGCCCGCCAACTATCTGAACCGCATTGAGCTGAAACAGAGTCTGAACAAGTGGAAACGCTAGGGCCGCCAGCGCGGCAATAATCGATCCAGCGACGACGAGGTTGCGCTCTCCGATGCGTGTGGCGAGGGCCGCGGCGATAATGGCGGCGACGGCGAACGACATGAACCCGATGGTTGTCAGGATTCCGAGATCCGTGCTCGACGCCCCCAATCGATCGGCAAGGATCGGAACAAACCCCAGCGCCAGCGCGAACGTCAGGTATTGATTGATCGCGGCCAGGCCCGATATGACCAGCAACCGCCGGACGCTCATGACCTTTGCGAAGCGACGAAGCGACATCGGCGTATGGGCCGGCAGCGGGCGCTCACCCGCCGCGATCATCGCCACCACCCCGACGACCCCAAAAGCCGCGGCCGCCCAGAATGTCGATGCCGCGCCGAACGAGTCGGCAAGTTTCCCGCCAAGCAGACTCACCGCCACTTGAGTTCCTGACGTCAGAGCGATCATCACGCCAGCCGCGCGCGTCGCGTTCTGTGGCCGGAAGAATGCAGCGAAATAAACCGACGACGTAACGTACGAGGCCGCACCGATTCCGTGCACACCTCGCCAGAGTACGAGCATCCACGGAGTCGCGACCAGCGCCATTCCTGTTGCTCCAATCGCATTAGCGGCTAACCCGGCGATGATGAAGGGAACCCGCTTGCCCGTACGGTCGGACAAGTAACCGACCGGAATCCGAAGCAGGAACTGGACGAATCCGTACGATCCGATGATGAATCCAACAACGCTTAGCGAAGCCCCGACCGATCCGGCGAACACCGCGAACGTTGGAATGTAGACGTACAGCGATGCCCAGAAGCACGCCATCGCAACGATGAACCCAATCAACCGGCGAGATTCCGACGCGACGAGTGGCGCGCCTTGCACCGGCCTTGACTCGCTCATTTCAATCGGTTGGTTCAGCGGCCGGTTGAGGCTGGATCAAAAGCAAGAAACCCGGCGTCATTCCGCTCACGCGACGGCGGCAGCGCCGGATGGCGCCCGATAGCCGCTAATTTCGTCGATTCACGATCTCAATAGCCGGCGCGCACGTCTACCACATTCGCCAGCGGCCGGCCGCGCTGAAATCGCTCCAGGTTATCGAGAAAGATCTGGTAGTGACGGCCGACTACATGCGGTGAGGAGCCAGACGAGTGATACGTGAGTATTACGTTGCGCATGGTCCAGAGCGGCGACTCGGCGGGCAGCGGCTCGGGCTCCGTAACGTCGAGCCCCGCGCCCGCAATTTCACCCGTCTCGAGCGCCGTGATGAGATCGACCTGATTGACCGTTCCGCCGCGCCCGACGTTAAAGAAAAACGCTGACGACTTCATCCGCCGAAATTGATCTAACCCAAATGTATGGCGAGTTTCGGGGGTTAGCGGCAGGGTGTCCACGACGAAATCCGCTCGCGCGATTATGTCATCGAGACCGTCGGGATCGAATATCTCATCCACGCTCACCGGCTTTGTCGTAACACGCATTTTCGTTGCCAGAACCGTCATGCCGAGCGCCTTCGCCTTGTCCGCAAGCGCTCCGCCCAGGTCGCCAAGTCCGGCGATTGCCAGAATGCCGCCATCCAATTCGAAAGTGTTCATTTCCGTGCGAATCCAGGCCCGGTCGTCCTGAGCCCGAACCGCCTTGGGGAGATCCCGCGCAAAAGCCAGCATCATTGCCAGGATATGTTCAGAAATCTGCGTGGCATGAGCCCCACTTGCATTCGAAACCATGATCCCCGAGTCGGCGAGTTCCGGCGAGGCAACGTTTTCCACTCCAGCCGAATTTGTCTGAAACCATTTGAGGCGAACGGCCTTTTTGACCAGTTCCGGCGTCAACCTCCCGCCAAACAACACGTCGGCATCAACAACTGCCGCGGCAAGATCATCCTGGCTCGCCGCCACGACAACATCAGCGCCACCGTCGTCCAGGACCGCCCTTATGCGATCGACAAGATCGGGACGCGGCTCGAAGCCGACCACTACATTCTTGATTGCCACGAGAATCGCCTCCCTTGGAACCCACGACGGACAAAGAGATTAGTCTCCGATACGGAACGTGCAAAGCCGGGCGGTCGGTCAGGCTCCGGATCGAGGTCGAAGCACCGAATTCCACGACCAGCCCGCGAGCGACGAGCCCGTCTTCGCTCGCATGGTTACTCCCCTGATATCGGAATCTCCAACTCCTGGCCTACGTTCAGTACGTCGGGGTCCGCCAACCCGTTTGCGGCAACGATATCCTCCACGAGGACTCCGAATCTTTCAGCAATCGTCGAGAGCACGTCCCCTTGCTGAACTGTGTAAAGAACCGGAGTGACCGTAGGAGTGGCGCCGGGTCGCGAAGTCGGCGTGGGTGTTGGGGCCGCGGTTGGCGTCACACCAACCTTTTCCAGAGCCTTCTCGAGACTGTCAGACGCCTCGACGGTAGCTACCGGCGGCGTGCTGAATATCGCGACATCCACGTCGCCCGGACGCAACAGAAAGTACCAGAGCAAGAAGACGAGAAGGGCCACCACCAGGAGGCCCACAAAGAACTCGCTCCCGCTGGCAGAACTTTTGTCTCGATCAAACAAAGCTCTGGACTGGGTCCGAACAGCACTCTAAGAGCGAAGCGAATAATGACGACATGACTGCTTCCATCACGCGGCTCCCGGCTGCTTCACATAGGAATCCATTTCATCGAATGCACGATCGACTTCGTCGACGGTGTTGAAATAATGGGTCGAGACTCGAATCTCGCCGACAAAATTTCCCGAAACCCACGTGTTCCGCTCGGCGGCCAGGTGCTTCGCCAGCGCGGTTCCGTCCGCTCCAGGAACCCTGAACGAAACCAAACCGCAACCGTCGTCCCAGGCAGCCGGACTCGCGATTTGCCATCCGCGGTCAGCGGCCCGATCCCTCACTATGGCGGCGAGCGCTGCCATTCGAGATTGAATCGCGTCAAATCCCAGCGTTTCGAGCCAGTCGATGGCCGCGGTAAGGGCGCCGAACGTGGCTCGGTCACGCGTTCCGTACTCGAAACGCCTCGCGGAAGGACTGAGTGCTGGACCTCCGGCCCGGTCCCAGTCGAACGGGGTCTCGGTGCTGCCGACGCCCACGTGCCGCTGCGTAAGCAGCTGAAGGCGGCCAGGCTTCGCGTAAAAAATTCCCGTCCCGTCGGGGCCGCACAGCCATTTATGGCCGTTTCCGGCATAAAAATCCACCCCGAGATCGTGCAGATCGACGGGAAACTGCCCCAGCGCCTGAGCACCGTCGAGCAGCACTAACACTCCCGCGTCCGCAGCCAGCTTGCAGATCTGCTTTGCCGGAACGCGCCGGCCCTGATGGCGATCCACATGACTGAGAGCGATCAGACGGGTCCTGCTGGTAATTCCGCTTTGGATGTTTGCCAGTGTCTCATCCGGATCAATGCTGATCTCAAACCAGCTGAGCGAAACCCTTCCGAGATTGCGCTGATACGTCCATGGAAAGTTCATGGCAGGATGCTCGTTGCGCGAAAGCAGCACTTCGTCACCGGGATTGAAGTTGAGCGATGCCGCCACCCAATTTACGGCCTCAGTCGCGTTTTCCGGAAATGCGATGGTGGACGATTCAACGCCCAGAAATTGAGCGATGCGGTTTCGCGCGGTTTCAATTTCCTGCCGTGAGCTTTCGATAGAGGCCTGGCCCATCGTCTCACAGTATTTCGTCAGATCGATAAGCCGATTCAAAACCGGTTCAGGCGTAACACCTTCGGTGCCAGTGTTGAGGTACACCATTTCGTCGATTTTCGAGAAGTTGCGGCGGATCTTCGCGACATCAATCGCATCAAGATTCGGAACAACCGTTCGATTCATCCTATCCCCTCTTGCCGGCCCGTTATGTCGAGTGCGGGAATTATATCTGTGACCTATCGATTCCGGAGACATTTCATTACGTACGCGACGTACGCGCATCGGCTCGGCGCACTCGACCAGACGATGGACTCTCGAGCGGCGGGCGGAAATCGCCGTCTGAAATCGATACTCCCGAGTCTGTTCGCCGTCGGCTCGCGACCGGCAGCCAGTTCCGTGCCGTAAAATCACGGCTCCACGCCGGCTCGCGACAGGCCGACCGGGTCGGCTGGCCGGACTCAATTAGGAGCCGGTCGGCTTCCCTCTGGACAATGCAAGCGCCGCACGAGGAATAAACCCGGCTTCAACTGCGATCCCGCCGGCGTTTACCGTCGTCACGTCTCCGGGTGCTGCTCCCCACTCGGTTGCAACCTTCCAGCGCTGAAATGCCTGATTCTCCGCCCGCAAGATCGCCACGTCGGGATAATCCGTAAATCCCACCGGCATCCCGAACATTCCGCGCCAATCCGCCTCGTTGAGAAAATTGGTCTTGATGACCGGATCTTGGTCCAGAATGCTCATATCCGACGCGCCGGCGGCCGGAATCCGGTGAATTGCCTGAAGCCAGGCGTCGTGGCCCGCCTCAGAAAGCAATCTGAATATTGGAGCTGCGATGATGAGTCCCATCTCGGGTGACCACTGCAAGACCACGGCGTTGACCGCCTGCGATATCAGTCCGTTCAAGATGAATCGACCCGAAATGGTAGGGCCGAGCGTCGATTCGCCGCCCAGGGCTGAGTAACCGCTCCAAAGCGGTATTCCGGACGCGTCGGTTATCCAGTATCCGCGCTCTCCATCGACCGGGAAGAACCGACCATATTCTGACGTCCACGCGGTCGCGGGCGAGTCCGCGTCGCTCCGCAGCGCCGCGACGGTGTGAGTTCCGGGGAGGACGCGCACTCTGGGTGTCAGAGTGTCGTGCATAACGCCAATCGTTCCGACCGCTTCCGACCGATCGTCAACCAGCACCATCGCGTCCGGCCAGTCGTTCGGCACCAGTACGGACACTGTGCCGCCATCCGCCGCCGGAGCGTTGAGATCGATGGAAATCCAGCCGTCCCCCGAGCGCTGAGTGTACGCAACGCGCACATCCGAATGCTGATTCTGGACGGTCGCACTCCCAGAAAGTGAACCCAGCCTGCTGGTAATTTCATAGGCGTTTTCGGTCGTGCGGATACCGAATAATCCGCGCACTACAGCGAGACCCAACGTCCCGGCCGCTCCACCGAAGTCCGAACTGCCCTGATCCGTGCCGGACGGAAGATGAAACCACTCTGGAACGACACCGGAGCCCTTCCAGTGCCTGGCCGCCTCAACCAGATGACCGAAAGCCATGTTCGAAGCGCCGCGTTCAAATTCGGCCAGAATCTGCACGCCCGCCCACCAATCCCAAACCCCACCGTTCTGATAAGTGAATGGCTGCATATTGGGGTGATTGAAGGTCCCCGCTGGATAAGGCGGCCAGAGACTCAGTCCCGCGCGTCGGGTTCCCGCCAGGAGGGCCGCGGCCTCCAGCTTGTCCAAAATCGAACTGGCCTGAGCATCCGTAGCAAGGCCGGTGTGCACTGCCATTGCGTTGCCGAACGAGACGATGGCGCTTTCGTCAAACGGATGATCGAGAGTCGAAAGATGCCGGTGTATCACGTAGCGCCCCAGCGCATCGCTCCAGAGGTTTACATCCGTGGATTTCCGAATTTCAGTCTGAATGGACGAATACCGTGATCCCGCCTCGTCGCTTCCGGCGGCCGAATTCATCTCGGCGAGCTGACCGAGGGCCCGAAAGGTGAGCGCCTGATCGAAAATCGAAGCGGTGACGGCGTCTCCGGGCAGAAGATCAGTGGGATGCTCTCCGCCTTCGAGCTTCACGTCCCCCCAGTCGGAGGTGTGGGCCCGAAATATCAGCCCGGTCGCACCGTCGCGCCTGGAATTAAGCACGTAATCCAACGCGCCGTTGAGGCGCTCCAGAACGGTTTTCGATCCAATCTTTGTCCCGAGCCAATCGACGCCGCCACCCATACGGAAATGCTGGTAAGCGATTTCGATTACGCTGGTTTCCTCATCGGAGACGGCGGTCGCCTTGTCTAGTTCCCCGGCCGGCGAGACCGTAGCCGCAACCGCGCCACGAGTCGCCTCGACACTTTCAAAGCTCTCCTGCGTCCACAGGAACTCTTCGACTGGCGTACGCTGAAAAACAGGATCGAACAGATAACCGATGAACTCTGAAATCGTGCCGAGATCGCGGGCAAAAACAAATGGGTAGAGCAGCCCCGCGTTTATCCCGTAAACACGGCCGAGACGTCCTTCGAATTCATTGGCGTTGAACGAAAGTACTTCACTGATACGCTCCACCATTGCCTGAATCTCGGGATACGAGGCGACAGACCAGCTAAACGGCCTGGCGGTGGACTGAATCGGGTCGGCGGCGAGATTTTCGGAGCCGCGAGCGATCTTCGGAACGAATGCGCTGGAAAAAACACTCGCGCCAATCGCGATCAGCGATCGGCGCGAAAGGCTGCCGGCGGGCCCATTAGCCTGATTCAATGGCGAGAACAGACGGATTCCACCGGTGCATTGTATTAGCAGCCATCCCCGGAGCGAAACCGACAGGTGGGATAAATCGCCGTTCTACTCATAGTCGATCTAATTGTCGCCGCCTCCGACTGCGCAATACGTTGATCGGAGCGCGCCGAATAATGCAGGCTCCAGATTGTTTGATCGCCGCCGATCTGCGACCTTCCGGAGGTTACCCACCGCTGCCGCCGGCAGATTCGCCGAGATTATTGGTCTAATACCACCAGCGGAAAGTCTCCGCGCGGCACAATCCGGCCGATCTCGGCCTGGACGTTCACGTTTCTGGATTTCAGCGCCGATCGCAGTTCAGGAAGCTTGTTCCCCGTCACCACGATTGCGAGCCCGCCGGATGTCTGGGCGTCCGTCAGACCGACCTTTTTAGCCTCTCCGAACGTCTGCGGCCACTGAACTGAACCGAGCAGCGATTCCAGGTTTCGTTCGGTGCCACCGGGGACGATGCCGCGATCGATGTAGTCCCACACTCCAGGCAGGAATGGAACTGCGCCAAAGTCGATCTCGATTGTGACCCCGGACGCATCGGCGATGTTGAGCAAGTGACCCAGCAGACCGTACCCGGTTATGTCCGTGCAGGCATTGACGCCTACCTCGACCATCGCTTCCGCCGCGTCCCTGTTCAACGCCGCCATGCAAGCGACCGCTGAATCAATGTGTTCTGGCCGAGCCGACCCGCGTTTTATCGCCGTGCCGATTATCCCGGTTCCCAGCGGCTTGGTGAGAACGACAAGGTCGCCCGAAGTTGCCCCTGCGTTTGTGATGACACGATCCGGATGTATGGATCCCGTGACCGATAAGCCATATTTCGGTTCGGGGTCGTCGACCGTGTGCCCTCCCACGATGACCACGCCGGCCTCCTCCGCCTTTTCTCTTCCGCCGCGAAGAATTTCCATCAGAATTTCGACCGACAAATCATCCTTTGGAAAGCAGACCAAATTCAGAGCTGCAAACGGCGTGCCGCCAACCGCGTAAACATCGCTCAGGGCATTGGCGGCGGCGATGCGCCCGAAATCGTACGGATCGTCCACGATGGGCGTGAAGAAATCCGTCGTAAACACCAGTGCTTTTTCATCGGAAATGCGGTATACGGCCGCGTCATCGGCGGCATCGGCGCCGAGAACTATATTCGGATCGTTGACGACCGGAAATGAGCGCAAAACTTGCGCTAGGTGGCTTCTACTGAGCTTGCATCCTCACCCGGCGCCATGTGAGTACTGAGTGAGCCGCGGAGCACCCTTGGAGTCCGACAACTGTACGGCACCCTTTGTTAACGACGATACTGAGAATAGAGCAAAATCAGAATAAACATAAATGCGACGGCTACTCGTTTCGAAACTGCATGAACGCCGGCCAACCGGCTCCGCTTCCAGTCCAATTGAGATGCTTCTGCATGACCATTAAAGGAATCATCCGCAAAATGCGGACGAATCGCTTCGCGAGACCGCTGCAAATTGTCTTCGCCGCGGTCGCGCTGGCGTTTTTGCTAAATCCGGCCGTTGACGCGAAACAGCCGGCGGACACATTCGCGGTCAACCGATACGACACAACCGGCGTTCCGACCTTCGGATTGAACGAGCGGTTTTACACCGAAACAGGCGACGGCGCTGGCCGCGGTTTTTCGATCACCGACTACATGGAGGGACCCCAATTCCTCTCCGCGTTCGAAAACTTCGGTGGTGAAGGCGTGCTTGGATTTCCGGTGTCGAGGCCGTTTGCGGGGGAAGACGGCCTCTACTACCAAATAACGCAGCGCGCGCTACTGCAGTGGTTCCCCACGGAACGCACCACCCGCCTCGCCAACCTCTATCAGATCATGGAGGAGGCGAGCCTGGACGAAATTTTGTTCGGCCAGTCCATTCCGAGGCCGCTCCAGGACGGAGCGGCAGGGTACGAACAGGCGAAGTCCATTCGCCTGGCGTGGATGACCGAGCAAGCCCTGAAAACGGCTTTTCTTCAGAATCCGCTGGTCCCCGGCGACGAATCGGTCAGTATCGAACTGTACGGCCTTCCGATGTCCCGCCCCGAGCAATTCGGTCCGTTCATAACCCAACGATTTCAGCGGATTGCATTCCAGTACTGGGTGGCCGATGTCCCCGGCGGCCAGCCGGTAGGAACGGTAGTGCCAGTCAACGGCGGCGACATATTGAAGGAACAGCTGTACGCAGGCACCAGTATTGCAAATCCGCATCTCGCCGGGGAAATTGACATCGCCGGCATCGAGGGTTCGATCGCGCCGGCGTACACGATCGATGATGCCCTGCCCGATGGCTACAACATCGACGATGTCACCATTCTTCGAGGAATTAAGGTGTTGGAACCGCTGGGAGCGGCTCGAGACGGCCTCGAAGCGGCGCGCGTTTTGCGGACCAGCATCGATTTCACGCGGCTACCGAATCAAGTCCTTGGCTCATTTTCCAGCTCGAACGTCATAGCCTTGTCGAATCAGCTCAGGAACCAGGATATCCGAGCTCTGAGCGTAGTCCTTCTCCACGAATTAGTTCACCTGGCGGACTGGCGCGCGAACAGAATTGGCACGGACTTCAATTCATGCGTTGAGGCTGAGGCGCGGGCGATAACGGCGGAAGCCACGGCGTGGGGGAATCTGATGGGGCCCAACGGAAAACATCCAGCTCTTACGCGACTCGAGCGACTTGAGAACGTTCGCCTCGACCTTCTACAGGGCGTGGGCGGCACGATCTTCGATCATGCGGAGGACTTATACGAGGAGATCTGCGCGGCCTGACGAACATCATCCCGAGCTCCACCAGGATTCTCAGCCCCCGCAACGCAACCTTCAGAGTCGGTCCCGCGCCGAAGCCTAGATGACCTCTTCGGGCTCCACGGCGCGATCGGCCAGCACTTCGCGGCTGGGACGGCCTTCGATCGGCGGACCCACCACGCCTTGCTCTTCAAGGATTTCGATGAGCCGTCGGGCCAGCTTATTTCCGACTTGAAGCTCACGCTGCAGCAGCGCAGCCGAAGCAAAACTGTGCTGGCGAACGATTTCGGCAGCCTCCCCGTAGAGCTCCAATTCCGAATCATCCGGTTCACTGGCGGCGGCGGCCACTTCGTCGGAAGTTAGCCGCGACGAGTCGCCCTGCTCGGCCCAGAACGTGACAACTTTTTGGATCTCAGAGTCGGACGAAAAAGCGCCCTGAAGTCGCACGTTTCGGCCTGATTCCGACGATGAAAAGAGCATGTCACCGCTCCCGATAAGCCGTTCCGCCCCGGCGCGGTCGAGAATCGTACGCGAGTCAACCTGGCTGCTGACCATGAATGCGACCCGGGTGGGAAAGTTGGCCTTTATGAGGCCCGTCAGGACATCGACCGACGGCCGCTGGGTCGAAATCACCAGATGAATCCCAACTGCCCGCGCCATTTGCGCCAGTCGGCAGAGATGCCGCTCCACCTCCGCCGACGCGGTCATCATGAGATCCGCCAACTCGTCGACGATAATTACGATGTAAGGCATTCGCTCAAACCCATTAGCCTCCGCGTCGTCGTTATAGGACAACAGATTTCGGTAGCCCGCCTCCGACAGCGTCTTGTATCTCAGGCCCATTTCGCGCGAAGCCCATGCCAGCACGGACACGACCTCATCCGGTCTGACCACGACAGGCATCATCAAATGCGGAACGTCATTGAAAGCGACTAGCTCAACCATCTTTGGGTCGATGAGTACCAGCCGTAACTCATCCGGATCGTGCTGCAGCAGCAAGCTCAGGATCAGGCTGTTCAAGAAAACGGACTTGCCTGCGCCCGTGGACCCGGCAATGAGAAGGTGCGGCATGGTCGTTAGTGTGTCGATCTTCGCGTCATCGGCCACGGTCTTCCCGAGCAGCACCCGCAGCGACGCATCCATGGACTGGTATTCCTCGGATTCGGCCAGTTCGCGCAGGGTGACCGTCGCCGGATCACGATTTGGGATTTCGAGGCCTACAAACGGCCGCCCGGGCACCGGAGCTTCAATGCGAATGCTTTTCGCCGAAAGTGCAAGCGCAAGATCATTTGCGAGAGCACTTATTTTGGCGACCTTTACTCCAGAACCCGGACTCAAACAGTATTGAGTAACGACCGGACCCGGAATGGCCTCTCTGACGTTTGCTTCGATATTGAAGCTTGCCAGCGTCGACTCGATAAGCGACGCATTTTCCGCAATTTCGGCGTCCGTTACCCTTCCGGTCCGACTTGGCTTATCAAGTAGTTCCAGCGGCGGAAGCTGCCATCGTCCCTGGCTCGTCTCCTTGCCGGAGTCCGAGTCGGCAACCTCCTGCTTCTGGACCTCGGCCGGGCTCGGACTCGACTTGACCTTAATAAGCGGAGCCTGCTGCCAGTTTTCAACCGTGCCGTTTTCGGATGCCTGGTTCTGTTTTGGTGGGGATGCCTTATCCGATAGCGCAGGAGTGCTATCCGTGGCCGGTCGTCGCACCTCGAATCGCCTGGCCGTTGAGCCAGCGAGTCGCCGAATAGAGCGCAGGCCTTCGATCACAATGCGGCCTAGTGCCCCCACGTAACGAAGGCCCGGCCGGGGTCGCAGAAGCGCGAACGCCAGCCCGAACACGATCAATATAAACAGCACCGCGTAGGCACCCGAGTAGCCAAGCGCCACGACCATATTCCATCCAACGGCCCGCCCGAGGAATCCACCCCCCGTGGAGCCGGAAGGTTCCGCCGCCAGCCCGGTGGCGAGATGCGTCAATCCCGACAGAGCCGACACGAATATGACCGCCATCAACACGGTCGAAGCGCTGACGAGCCGCAGGGGAGTGAACCCCGCAACGAACGTCGCTATGCCGATCGCCAGGAGCACGAATACCGCAAGCCATGCAGGTCGTCCAAAAAGCGCGGCCAGCGCTCCGCCCACGGCGCCCGCGACGACTCCATCGCCGGTTGCGAGCCCGATAAGCGCCAGGACCGCAATGACCGTAAGCGCGAGACCGACGATATGGTAAATACCTATCGGAAGGGCAGATCGAGGCATTGACGAGGCGGGTCGTTTAAGTCGTGGACCGCCGCTTCGAGGCAAGGAGGCTCCTTACACCTTTTCCAGCTTCAAATGCAAAGCTGGAAACCACCGAATCAGACCTCGGTCACCACCGAAATGATCATCGGCCTGCGCCGCGTCGCGGCGTACAGATGCCTCCCTAACGTATTTCTAACCTTGCTTTTCAAATATGTCCAGTCTGGTTTGGTCGAAACTTCGGCTTCAAGCGTCCGTTCCAGCAGCTTTTTTGCCTTCTCCAGGACCTCGGATGACTCGGGCTCGTACACAAATCCGCGAGATATCAGGTCGGGCCGGTCGATGAGATTACCAGTATGCCGATCAACAGTGATCGCTACGATCAAGATGCCGTCGCCGGCGAGGCGGCGACGGTCCCGGAGGACTTCGGTACCCACATCGCCAACGCCCAGGCCGTCGACGAATACGTATCCGGCCGGCACCCTATCGACAATGCGCCCCGACGTGGAAGTGAACTCGATGATGTCGCCGTCCTCGGCAACCAGAACGTTTTCGGCGGGGATCCCGACCGATTCAGCAATTCGCGCGTGGTGGACGAGATGGCGGTATTCGCCATGAATCGGGACCACATACTTCGGCCGCAGCATGCCGAGAAGAAGCTTCAATTCCTCCTGGCTACCGTGACCCGACACGTGCACCGGCTTAACTTTCTGGTACAAGACATCCGCGCCTTGCCGAAAAAGGCGGTCAATCGTTCGATTGACAAGCTCCTCGTTGCCCGGAATTGGCGTGGACGAAAGAATCACTGTGTCGCCGGATTGAATTTCGATCAGCCTGTGGTCGCGATTAGCCATTCGGGCAAGCGCCGACGTCGGCTCGCCCTGGCTGCCGGTGCATACGACCACAAGCTCATCGGACGCCATGTGGTCGATGTCGTCTTTGTCAATCAGAACCCCGTCCGCTGGAGTCAAGAATCCCAGCTCGATCGCCCTCGGGACGTTTGTTTCCATGCTTCGACCGACCACTGCAACCTTGCGGCCAAAGTCGGCCGCAACCTCCATCACCTGCTGAATCCTGGAGATCAGCGACGCAAATGTAGAAACGATGATCCGGCCCCGAGCTTCCGCAAACGCGGATTCAAAACTGTCGTAGATGACCCGCTCCGATTGGCTGTAGCCGGGACGGTCGGCGTATGTGCTGTCGCCGAACAAAGCCAGAACGCCCTTACCGCCCAGCTCGCCGAGGGTATGGAAATCGGGGCCTATGCCGTCCACGGGAGTCTGGTCGAATTTGTAATCACCCGAATGAACCACGGTGCCGACCGGGGTTGTTATGGCAATCCCCACGCCATCGGGAATGCTGTGGCACACGTGGAAAAACTTAAGTTGAAATGCCCCGATCTGGAGTTCCTCGAGCGCCCGAACTTCGCGGAGATCAGTGGTCTTAAGCAGGCCGTGCTCTTCGAGTCTCGCCCGGATTAGACCCAGCGTGAGCCTGGTGCCGTAAATGGGCACTTGCAGCCTCGGAACGATGAACGGCAGCGCACCGATGTGGTCTTCATGACCGTGAGTGATGACTATCGCCCGAACCTTTTCGATCCGCTCGTAGACGTAGCCAAAGTCCGGGATCACAAGGTCGATGCCGAGCATCTCAGCGTCGGGAAACATGACGCCGCAGTCGATTACGATGGCATCGCGCTCATATTCCATGATCATCGAATTGCGCCCGATTTCCCCAACGCCGCCAAGCGGGACGACTCGAAGGGTGCCCGGGTCGATGTCTGACATGAACCCGACTACCGTCGCGCGAGGCTTGAGTTCATACAGGCCTCAAAAGAGCGACAATTGTCTTTCTGTATCGTCGCGATCATCCTCGGCAGGCGCGTCTTGAACGGCCTCCGCGGCGACGCGAATCTTTGCAAAGTCATCGGATAGAGTCTGCCTCAACGAAGGCTGATGCAGCGCGGCCGCCGGATGGTACATCGGCAATACCGTGCGTCGCCCGATGGAACGAGGCATGCCGTGGATCTTCGAAATCCTCTGGCCGGGGAAAAATCGATCCATGGAAAAGCGTCCGAGGGTCACGATAACCCTGGGATCGATCAATTCAATCTGCCGATCAAGATACTTCGAACATTCGCCGATTTCATCCGGTTGAGGGTCGCGATTATCGGGCGGTCGGCACTTTACGACATTCGTTATGTACACATCTTCACGCTTCAATCCGATTTCGGCCAGAAGATCGTTTAAGAGTTGCCCGGCCTGGCCGACAAACGGGAGACCCTGGACATCCTCGTGAAAGCCGGGTCCCTCGCCGATGAACATGATGGTTGAAGACGCATTACCGTCGCCTGGCACCGCATTTGTCCGGCCTTGCGACAGGGCGCAATCCTCGCAGATCCTGACCGCCGAAGCGACATCCGCCAGGTCGTTCCACATGGGCATTTACGCGGCCACGCGCAGTCGCCGGCCCGCCATGATCACGACCCGAGCCGGTAGATTTCGGAATGCCAATGGGCCGCCGTCAACACCTATGAGGGAACGGCAGCCGTCATGAGATATGAGTCGAGAGCGTATTCACCTAGCAATTCCTTCAAGTTCGCCTGCATTTGGGAAGGTAGTTCGACCAGCGGCAGCCGCGGAACGCCGGCTGGGAAGCCAGCCACGTTCACTGCCGCCTTAACAGCTATCGGACTGCTCCATCCAGGGGGGAACAGCGCGCGCACCAGGGGAAGCATTCCCAGGTGAACATCGCGGGCAGCCTCCCAGGCGCCGCGAACGAATGCATCGATCATGGCGCGAATCTCTCCCGATATGAGATGGCTTGCGACACTGACTACGCCAACACCGCCCAGCGCCATTATGGGAAACGTGTCGCCATCGTTGCCGCTGTAGACCAGGAACCCATTTTCGGCTGTGCGGATAATTTCAGCGATCTGGTCCAGGTCGCCGCTCGCTTCCTTTATTGCGACGATATTATCTATCTCGCTGAGGCGTGCGGTGGTTTGGGCGTCGATGTTGGTTATCGTTCGCGACGGCACGTTATACAGGATGTTCGGCAGCGGCGTCGCCTCAGCTATCGCGGCAAAGTGCCTGATTAGTCCTGCTTGCGGCGGCTTGTTGTAGTACGGCGCGACCTGAAGCAAGCCATCTACACCACAGTCGGCCGCCAGCTTGGAAAGATGAATGCTCTCATCGGTGTTGTAACCGCCGGTGCCCGCAATCACCTTGCCCTTGCCGCGCGAAGCCCGAACGGCCTCGCGATAAAGAGCCGCCCGCTCGTCCTCGTCCAGTACCGGCGATTCACCGGTAGTCCCCGTAACGACCAGCGCGTCGTTTCCGGCGTCCAACAGCCCTTCGCAGAGACGGCCAAACACTTCGTAATCGACACCGCCGTCATCGTTGAATGGAGTGATTACGGCCGTTATGAGTCGGCCAAATTCAAGCATTTCGCTGCCTCCCGCCATCCGCACGAATAACCGTGATCCGTATTTGCGTTCAGGGAACCCTCAAAGCCGTCAAAAGACTGGATTCGCAGTCAACCATTCTAATCAGGCGTTCGTTTTAGAGCTACGACTACCTGGAGGACTGGCGCTATCCGCGAATCGCCACGGAATTCGATCAGGATCAAAGACTCTCGGCTATTTGGACGGCGTTCGTAGCTGCGCCCTTGCGCAGGTTGTCGGAGACTACCCAGAATACGATTCCGTTGTCCGTGGACACGTCCTCACGAATCCGGCCGACCCAAACATGATCGTTGCCGGACGCATCGAGCGCGGTCGGATAAGCCCCGTTTGTGATGTCATCGACGACTTTGACTCCGGGCGCGCTCGCAAGGATCCGTCGAAACTCAGCAGCCGAAACCGGCTCCGTGAATTCCGCGCTTACGGCCTCCGAGTGACTTCGATACACCGGTACGCGAACGCAGGTAGCCGAAATGCGAATGTCCGGAGCGTGCATGATTTTGCGGGTTTCGTTGGCTAACTTCCATTCTTCTGAGGTGTAGCCATCCTCCGGACGGAACGTTTCCACTTCGGGGATCACGTTATATGCAATCTGGCGCGGCAGTATCTTGACTTCCGGCTGCTTACCTTCCGCGATAGCCCGAGCTTGAGCGTCAAGCTCCAACATCGCAGCGGCGCTGGCTCCCGACACTGACTGGTATGTTGAAACCACAACGCGGTGGATCGGGTGCACCCGATGGACCGGCGCCAGAGCGACGACCATCTGAATCGTTGAACAGTTGGGCGACGCGATAATTCCCTTATGTAACGCAATGTCATCCCTGTTTACTTCCGGAACGACAAGCGGAACGTCGTCCTCGTAGCGCCAGGCCGAACTCTTGTCGATGACTACAGCTCCCGCCTCGACCGCTTTGGGAGTGAGCTCCAGACTGACAGATGCGCCCGCGGCGAAAAAAACCAGGTCAGCACCTCTAAAGGATTCTGGTCTGGCAGGTTCGACGGCGATGTCTTTGTTCCGGAACTTAATCGTTCTCCCACTCCGGCTGTCGCTCGCCAGCGGCCGTATTTCGTCAATGGGGAACTCCCTCTCCTCCAACACCTCAAACAACTCGCGCCCCACGGCGCCGGTTGCGCCTACGACGGCAACCGTCCGTCCTGCCATTTTGCCTACTCCATCACTTCGGTAGAAGCGTTCAATTGGATAAATCGTCGAACAATAGCTTGTCCAAACCGACAACCAGACCACCCAAACCGCGCACGCGGCGAATTGCCAGAATAACGCCGGGAACAAAGGATTCGCGGCTCATCGAGTCATGCCTGATCGATAGAGTCTGCCCGATTCCGCCAAAGATGACCTCCTGATGGGCAACCAGGCCGGGCAGCCGAACTGAGTGGATTTTGATTCCACTGAAATCGCCTCCCCTTACTCCGTCCAGGGCAAACAGCTCGGTTGGCACGTCTACGGCGGACTCGCCCCTCGCATCAATGATCATCCGCGCAGTGTGAAGCGCCGTACCAGACGGCGCGTCTATTTTTCGATCGTGATGCAGTTCAATGATCTCAACGTGGTCAAAATGTGAAGCGGCGATTTCGGACAAACGCATCAAAACGACAGCTCCGACAGCGAAATTCGGCGCGATAAACACGCCGACCCCAGCGTCGCGGGATTGCTCGCGAATCGTCTCGATGTCGGCGTCGGAAAGCCCGGTGGTCCCAACGACGGGCGAGACTTTTCGTTCGATTGCGACGGCGATGTTGCCGCGAGCGGCGGAAGCGGTCGTGAAATCAACGACAACGTCCGGACTCGACCGATCGACGGCGGAGCCAAGGTCATCACTACGGACCGCGTCCGGGGCGAAGGAGTCGGCGAGCCCCGCCGGTATCGCGGCAACATCGACGAGTCCGACGGTTTCAATATCGGACACCTGACTCAGCGATTCCACAACCTGCCCGCCCACCCGGCCGGCAGCGCCGCAAACTATGACCCGGATCATGCGCGCTAGATCCTGCAGGGACCGCCGCCTCGCGGACCGCGCGAATTTCTGCCGCCACCGCCGGGGGGCGGCCCGCCTCGGCGGGCCCCGGCCGGCTCGCGACGGGGCACCCAGTCGTCGCCCTGCAGCACGGCCTTGCGAGACAGATTTACCCGCCCCAGGTCATCTACTTCAATTATTTTCACCATTACGTCGTCGCCCACCGACACAATGTCCTCGACTCGGTTTACGTGCTCTTCGGCCAGCTCCGAAATATGGACGAGTCCGTCACGGCCCGGCGCGATTTCGACGAAGGCGCCAAAATCCATTATCCGAACCACCTTCCCCATTACCGTCCGGCCGATCTCCGGCTCTCCGGTGATGTCCTTGATCATCTGCAGGGCACGACCGGCGCCTTCGGTATTTTCTCCCGCCACGGTAATGGTTCCGTCTTCGTCAATATTTATCTGAGCGCCGGTTTCTTCCTCGATCCGCCGGATAACGCGCCCACCCGGTCCTATGATTTGTCCGATATCCGATGCATCGATCTTGTGAGTGAGCATCTTCGGGGCATAAAGCGAGACTTCGGCCCGCGGACCCGGAATAACTTCCCGCATCATCTCCAGAATTCGCAGGCGCACGCTCCTGCCGAGCTCCACTGCTTCGCGAACGACCGCCATCGGCAAATTCTGAACCTTGATATCGAGTTGAATCGCGGTCACACCTTCGTCAGTACCGGCAACTTTGAAATCCATGTCGCCAAAGTGGTCCTCGGCCCCCTGAATGTCCGCAAGCAGCACGTAGTCGCTCAGACCATCCATCACCATGCCAATTGAAATCCCGGTCACCGGACGACTTATGGGCACGCCGGCGTCCATGAGTGCCAGGCTGGTGGCCGTCGTCGCGGCCATGGACGTGGATCCGTTCGACGAGAGAATTTCAGAGACCGCACGGATCGTGTATGGAAACTCTTCCCGACTGGGAATTACAGGCGCGATCGCCCGTTCCGCCAGCATGCCGTGTCCGATCTCCCGCCGCCTGGGCCCGCGCAGCGGATAGGCTTCGCCGGAAGCAAACGGCGGCATGTTGTAGTGATGGTAGAACCTTTTCGGGGGTTCCAGTCCGAGGTTATCAAGCCCAATTCGCTGCTCGTCGCGGCCCGAGCCGAGCGTTACGACGGAGAGGCACTGGGTATCCCCGCGCTTAAACACAGCAGTGCCGTGCGGTCTGGGCAGTACGCCGACATCTCCGGAAAGCGGCCGAAGCTCGTCCAGACCCCGCCCATCGGGACGATGCGACTGCTTTAGGATGGCCTCCCGCGTCACTCCCTCCACAACTTCCCCGAAAGCCCCGCTGACGTCGCCGTCGGAGTGGACGCCGGCAAGACCTTCGGCGGCCCGCTGCTTTAGGTCATCGAGGCGCCTGGATCGCTCGTCGCTGTCAGTTAAGAGCACCGCGGATCGGATTTCGTCGCCGAACCTTGCGGCCAAATCTTCCTTCACCGGCGCGGGAATCGAGCGCTGTTCGTACGCCGCCTTCTCCACGCCGCATCGCGATCGAAGTTCGTCTTGCATCTCGATGAGCGGCTGAATCTCGGCAAATCCGAATTCAATTGCTTCGATTATCTTCGACTCGGACATTTCAGCCGCTCCCGCTTCGAGCATCACCACGCCGTCGCGCGTTCCGACGATGATGAGATCGAGCAGCGGATGTTCATTTTGAAAGGAGCGGGTCGGATTTACGACGAAACGGTCGCCGTCGTAACCAATTCGCACCGCACCGATGGGTCCGCCGAACGGAATTCGCGAAATCGTTAGTGCCGCAGACGCCCCAACGATTCCCAACACGTCCTCGTGATTCTCTTTGTCGGAGGATAGGAGCGTGTTGATGATCTGAACGTCATTGGCCAGTCCCTTTGGGAACAACGGCCGGAGCGGCCGGTCGGTCAGGCGGGCAGCCAGGATTGCGGAATCGGGCGGGCGCGACTCCCGCCTGAGAAAAGAACCTGGAATCTTGCCGGCTGCGTAGGTCTTCTCTTCGAGATCAACCGAAAGCGGGAAGAAATCAATGCCTTCCCGCGGCTTGTTCCTCATTGTCGCGGTACACAGAACGACCGTATCCCCGTGGGTAACAACGATCGCGCCGTCCGCTTGCTGGGCCCATCGACCGGTCTCCAGTTTGAGGCTGTGTCCGGCCAAGGACCTTTGGACATCAAATATCATCTAGTTTTTCTCCCGAGCGCCAGCCCGGGAAGAGCGAAGAGGGATAGGATCGAGGGTCTCGGCCTGATCGCCCCTATTCTTCTTCTCTCCTCCTTACGGAACCCGGCGCGACAAATGTTCCATTCGAGGATTCGCGCGCAAACTCCGGTTCCCGGCCGACCGCGCGTGGACCCGCTGACGCGGCGCTAGCCGCGAAGCTTTAAATGCTGAACGACCTCCTTGTACTTCTCGGCATTCCGACCGCGAAGATAACGCAGCAGCGAGCCCCGCCTGCCAACCAAACACAACAAGCCGCGGCGCGAGTGATGATCGTGCTTATGGATCTTCAGATGCTCGGTCAAATGGAGGATTCGCGCAGTGAGAACGCCAATCTGCACCTGAGTTGAGCCTGTGTCGCCCTCGTGAGCTTGAAGTTCCTTGATTACCGTCTGTTTATTTGCGCCCGCCAAAGAAAATCCTGGCTTATAAAAAAGCCCGCTTACGAGCGGGCCAGTCGAACTGGTTCCGTTGCCTCTGCCAGCGCAGTATAGCATTTCACTAGCTGATGAAACCGACAGAAACTGGCGCCGACATGACCGCGCCGACCTCCGCCTGATGGCCAGTCGGAAGCGCAAACGGCAGCGATCCAAACTCCAGGACCAATCTCCTGTAGAAATTGGGCGAGTCGCCGCGCCACGGCGGCGGATGCGGATAAATCGACGCCAGTGGATCGTATTCATGGTCGTCGCCCTCGGGCTGATACCCCTGCAAGTCTTCGTGCTGCAGCGCGTGTTCGAAAGGCCGCCCGGACAGGCCATAGAGAATGCCGAATTGAAGTTGCTCGAAGTTATTGGGACGCCGCATGAACCGTACTCGAGCATCCCTCCGACCTCAGGGCCTCACGTTGCGTCGGGGGCTGCCTGGGGCATCCATACAGACCCGATACCCAACGAGGTCCAGGTTGCCAATCTCGTCGAGGGCGGAGTCATCGTCCAGTACAACTGTGTGTCCGGAACGAGTGAATGCGACGACATCGTGGGCAAACTGACCGAAATATTCGAACGTTATGCTGACGCGAAACTTCTCGTCGCCCCGGGACCGGCGGTCGCCGACGCTCGGATAGCGCTCACGGCGCTGAATCGTCTGGAGAAGCTAGAAAGCTACCGCGAGCGGCCAATTGTGAAATTCATCGAGGCGCATCTGGACATCGCCCCCCGGTAGCACGGGACTTCGGACGGTCGAGCTAACTCGAACTTCGCAAGCCTTTGATCTTGGGGGCGACCCTGGTGATCTCAGGCACTGTCTCGGAGGCTTCGATGATCGCGGCGCGTACCTGGTCTCGGAGTTCCTGACGCAGGATTGTGACCTCTCTAGGGGCCACTATTCCGAGCTTTACGCGCTCGCCGCGGATTTCCAGCACCGTCACGATGATATCGTCGGAGATGACGATAGCCTCATCGATTCTCCGCGTGAGGATTAGCACCCCGCCTCCTTCCGGCGGCAAGACGATGTGCGCGAGCGCACCGCCGCTTAGGCGGCGTCTTCTTTGCCACCCTCCTCGGACGCCTCCGAATACACGAGATGCTGGACCGAATAATCGGCGTTCTCAAGTACCAACTGACACCCGAGCTTCGAGCGCGAGTTTATCACAAGCGGACCGAGCAAATTGGCGGTCACGGCGAGTGGATCGTGCCTCATGACAAGAGTCTAGTAGTGAGCATCCGAGCAACCGACTCATGGATGCTCGTCAGGGCGCGGAGTTGCTCTTTGGAAACCTTGCTTGGACGGCGGAAATCGTAAAGCCGAACGTTACGGGGCATTGGCCTTTCGGCAACCTGGATTTGAGTCGGCACAGACTCCTCGTCGCCGTCGGCCTCGTCGCCAAACGCGGAAAGAAGGGCATCGATTTCCGATTGAGAGAGGACCTTGCCCTCTTCGGCCACTTGGTTATCCACCTACTGCAGAAAGAACTTCGTGAAATATACAGCGATGACCGGATGCGGCGTAAACGTGTTCGCCACTTCCATAATCTCCTGCTTGAGTTCGTCCTTACCCGCCACCGTCAGGAGACCCTCACCGCTCTTTGTTGAGATAAGCGCATTCACTCCGTCCTCGATCAGCGCCGAAACCGGCGCAACCTCAGCCTTAAAAAGCTCCACCAGGGCGGGCTTTTCCTCGACGGTGGCAAGCGCAATCTCTTCCGTTGCCGCAAATTCGAGCACAATCGTAACCTGCAAGACTGAGAATGGCCCTTCGCCCGAGAGGTTGACGACGCGCTCGGCAACCTCGACGATCGGCCCAACCTCGTAAACCCCCATGTCTATGTCTGTGCTTTTCTCAGCCGCTTTTGCGGCCCGTCGCGGTGCTGCTGCCTCGTCGGACACGGCTTCCGTCGGCTCCGGCATTGCCTCACCCTCGACGGCTGCAACCTCCTCGCCACCGAACAGCATTGGGCCAATTATCGTCAGACCCACGAAAACAGCCGCGATAACGACCCCGACCCCGACGACGGCGATGATTATCAGTCTTAAATTCACGGCGACTCGGTGTCAGCGGTTGCTGGAAGCGGGGCAGGGAGACCTGTAACAGGCTCGATTGTTTCGCTTTCGCTCGACGCAACTCCAGAACTCAAATCTCCGGCAGACTCGGCCGAAAACCGATCGGGGTACAAAATAACGATGGACGCCCGGCGATTCTTGAGCCTGCCCTCAAGAGTTTTGTTATCACCTAAACCGGTTTTTGATCCGCCCAGGCGGTGTAATGCAAGCGATCGCGATCAATCCTTCCAAACTGTTCCATGAACTGCAGAACGGACAGGGCACGCGCGCCGGACAGGTGCCAGTTGGTCGGGAACACGTCGTTTTGCGGGGGAATACTGTCCGTATGCCCTTCGATACGGAGATCGTTGGTTAGAGTTTGAAGGACCTCGGCCACGGTATCGAGAACAAAATATGACTCGGGCCGCAGGTCGGCGCGGGTCGTAAGGAACAGCAAGTCGCCCGCCAGATTGACAACGATGCCTTCGGCGGTTTGCTCCACGCTGACCTTATCTTCCAGGCCACGCGCGGTAACGAGCTCATCGATGCGATTGCTAATGTATTGAAAGTCGCGTGTCACCTTGCTGCTCTTGCTTCCGCCGCCCGTGCCTACTCCGCCGCCGCGCGTGACCGACTCTTCTACCTGCGATGTGAACCGCGACATGATTCCCTGCCCGCCGGTTGACCCATCGATGTTCGATGTACCGGCAAACGTCCCGATACCGTTAAACGCGGAAGCCAGCGATCCAACCAGCTTTTCGAATTTCTCCTGGTCGATGTTAGCCATCGCATAAAGCACGATGAAAAACACGAGCAGTATCGACACGTAGGTCGGCATATGTAAGCAGCCATTTTCCGGCGGCGTCCTGTTCAACCTTGGGTTTCGGTTTCACGGCAACGGCCCCGGGGGCTAGGCCTCTGCACCGGCTGTCGCGCGTTCAGCGCGTTCAGCGCGTTCAGCGGGGTTGAGATATCCAGACAACTTTTCCTCAACAGTCCGCGGGTTGTCCCCGGCCTGGATCGACATTATTCCTTCAATGGCCATCAACCTTAGCCGAATCTCCGCTCTGCTCTTTAGAGACAAACTTACCCACCGGATTGAAGACCAGGAAGGCGAACATGACTCCATACAGAGTCGTAAGGAACGCAATCGCAACCCCCGCGCCCAATTCGGCGGTGTCTCCGCCCAGGTGGGCGAGCACGGCGATTAATCCCATGATCGTTCCGGTAATTCCCATCGCCGGTATGTATCCGCCGATATCTTCCATCAACTTGTAACCTTTTTCATGCCTCTCATCCATATTCGTAACGTCGATCTCGAGGATTGAGCGAACTATCTCGGGATCCGTTCCGTCGATTACGACGGTCAATCCCTTGCGCAGTAGAGGATCGGAAATTGAATCAGCCTCTTCCTCAAGCGAAAGCAACCCCTCGCGGCGCGCCTTCTCGGCCAGATTTACGATCTGCGAAATGATCTCGCCCGGCCCCTGCTCCGGCTGTCTGAGGGCAAGCATGATCAGCTTTGGCACTCGCAGAAACTCCGGCAGTCCGTATCCCATGATCGCGATCCCAAAGGAGCCACCTACAACGATGATCAACGCCGGAATGTTGATGAGCCCCGCGATGTTGCCCCCACCCATGATCACGCTCAAGCCGATTGAACCGAATGCCACCGACAATCCGATGCCTATACTGATGTCCATTTAGTTCACCGTCCTCAAAGCTTCCGGGGACCAGGGCGAATCGCTCTCCGCAACGTTTCCACACGGCCGGCTTCCCTGGGTGAGCAAAGGATGACTGACGAAGCATCAGGCTTGCGCCGGCCCCGGCTTGATGTTGGGTGCTTCACGGGCTGAGGATCCTCGGAAAAGCGGCCGAAACCCAGGGCAATTCTCCCCAGCAGACTTGTATTTTCATGAGTATCACGAGCTTCGAGCAGAATATCGGTAACAAGCCGCACGGAGCGACCGCTCGCCGACAGACCTTGCCATTGGATTTTCGGGCGCTCAGATCGAAAACTGAAGCCGCATGGGCCGAAGCAACGCCGGCCAGCGGGAAACGCACCGCGCCCCTCGATTGACGAATCAGGCCGGACCGTCAACGGCCCCGGTTCGCTTGCAAGGCGCAAGCCTGGCAAGCGCTGTCCGCTCGGCGCCGGTTGTTCCGAGTCCGGAAATTCGACCATCGGCGCCGCGAACCGCAGCCGGTAATTTCCGCTGATCTAGTAATCTGCCTGCATGGGCAACTGGCATGTAACGGGTCAAAACCACGTGGTGCGATTGCTGCAAGGCGCCATCGACCGCAAACGCGTCGCGCATGCCTATTTGCTCGTGGGCCCGCCAGGTTGTGGTAAGTCGGCCACGGCGCGCAATTTCGCGCAAACTCTCAATTGTGAAGGAACCGATCCCCCGTGCCACGAATGCCGTTCGTGCATCCGCATTGCCTCCGGTCAGGACTTCAACGTGCGGGAAATCGACGTCGAAAAAGACCATCAGAAAATAGCAATCGAACGAGTTAGAGAAATCGGGCATCGCGTCTCGCTGAAATCCACCGACTCAAAATTCAAGATCACGATCGTGCCAAGGGCGGAGCTTTTCTCGATTCAAGCGGCGGACGCATTCTTGAAGATGCTCGAAGAACCTCCCCCGAACTCGCTTTTGATTCTCGCCGCGGTCGCTCGTGCGTCGGTTCCGGAAACTCTGGCGTCGAGGTGCATTCTGATCCGCATGAACATCCCTACGCGAAAAGCGATCTCGGATTTGCTTTCGGACGCCGGCCCGATCGAGAAATCCGACCGAAACTTGATTCTCGACTATGCCGAAGGGCGACCACGCTGGGCCACCGAAATGGCGAGCAATTCCGAGATGCTGGACAGCTTCAAGGCGCGGCTGACTTCGATAACGGACCGACTCGCCGGCGACGCGCGGTCAAAATTCGGTATGGCGGAGAAAGTTGGCAATCAAAGGACAGCGGCACTCACTGAACTGGGCCTCGTGGCTGGATATCATAGTGTTGTTGCTCGCGCGTTTGCCGCTGAAGCCGCAGGGAGCGACACGGAAAGAAATCGCCGGTTTTACGGGAAATGGGCAGTAAACTTGGTCAGACTGCGCGCCGGAATAGATGCCCTCAGCGCAAATACGATGCTGGCGAGCACGTTGGACGATTTATTCCTCGATCTTGAGGAAATACCGGATGTCAGACCAATTGCCACTTAATCTAAAGATCCGACGCTAATGCCGACAGTAATCGGAATTCGGTTTCGCCGCGCTGGCAAACTTTATTACTTCTCACCGGGAAAAGATGATTTCCGGGTCGACGATTATGCCGTCGTCAATTCCGGCAGCCATCCGCAGCTCGGACGAGTGGTGTTAGCTCCCACCGAACTTGCCGCGGATGAATTGAAGGATGTTTTGAAGGACGTCGAACGCAAGGGCACTTCAGAAGACCTTTCGAATATGAAGCATTTTGAAGAACTGGCCGAGAAGGCGCTTGAGACTTTTCGAGAACTCGCGCGAGATCGCGATCTTCCGGTAACCCCTCTACAGGCCGAGTACAGCTTCGACGGCGCAAACCTTACCTTTCAGTTTTCCGCCGAAGAGCAGGTCGACTACCAATCCCTTGCGCGGGAGCTCGCCGAGATCCTCGAAACCAGGGTCGAATTACGGCAAGTGGGCGCCAGAGACCGAGCGCGGCTGGCCGACGGCATGGGCCGCTGCGGTCTCAGTCTTTGCTGCTCAACGTGGTTGATCGAGCCGGGCAACGTTACGGTCAAAATGGCCAAAGACCAAAACCTTCCCCTCAACCCCGCGAAAATCTCGGGCGTGTGTGGGCGCCTGCTCTGCTGTCTTCGCTACGAACATGAGATGTACCTGGAGGGCCCGCTAACGACGGACGGCGACTTCGTGAAACCTGAGGACGAAGTTCAGGATTTGTTCGAGCGGGCAACCAGCGGCCGCAATCGCTATGTGCCGGACGACGAACTCGCATCCAACTTCCTTGCCACGGGCCTCGAATCCGAGGCGCCAGTCGTTGAACCGGCGCAAAGTAAAGAGAACCAGACTGGCGGGGCGAAGCGCCGGGGCCGCTCAAGACGCCGCCGACGTAGGCGGCGCTGACCTCCGACTTATCGGCTCAGGGCCCTCGGCCTGTACCAATCGATGCTTCGGCGCAGTCCCTCGTCCAGCGATATTGCGGGTTCCCACCCGAATAATTCGCCCGCCAGAGATATGTCCGGGCAACGGCGGGTCGGGTCGTCCTGGGGCAACGAGGCGTGTTCGATCGCTGAATCGCTGCCCGCTAATTCCACGATCCTCCGCGCAATCTCAAGAATCGTAATCTCGGCGGGATTGCCAAGGTTCACCACTCGGCCGGAACCATTTGGACTGTTCAGGAACAACAGAATTCCATCGACCAGATCGTCAACGTAGCACCAGCTCCGAGTCTGCGAGCCGTCGCCGTGAACGATCAAGGGGTCACCACGAACGGCTCGCACTATGAAGTCAACCACGGCGCGGCCGTCGTCGAGCCGTTGACGCGGACCGTACGTATTGAAGATTCGGACGGTTCGAGTGTCTAACCCATAGGATTGGCGCGCTATGTAGGTGAGCGTCTCGGCAAAACGCTTACTTTCGTCGTAGCACGATCGCTCGCCCACCGGATTCACATTCCCCCAGTACGTCTCCGGCTGAGGATTTACTTGCGGGTCCCCGTAGGCCTCCGATGTTGAAGCCAGGAAGAATTTCGCACCACTTTCGCGGGCCACGTTTATGAGATTCTGAGTTCCCACCGAATTGACCGCCGCTATCTCGGCTGCTCGACTCCGAAACTCCGTGGGGCTCGCGGGACTCGCGATGTTGAGAACATTGTCAAAATTACCGAGGTCCGGAGCCGGTTTTACGATGTCGTGCTCAATGAGATCGAAGTCGGAATCCTTCAGTATTTCAGCAACGTTGTCACGGCGCGCCGTGGCGAAACTGTCAAGACAGACGACCTGGTGCCCGTCCGACAGCAGGCACTCGCACAGGTGCGAGCCGATAAATCCAGCTCCGCCGGCAACGAGAGATCTGGGCAAGCTTCCTGAGTAAACCCTTTTCGCTTCGGTGTATTCGACCGAAAACTGTTAAGCGAGGCGGCTTCGACAGCCGCCCCGGAACGCCCCGATCGATTTTACGTTGGCCGCGGCCCTGTAACCGATGGTGGCGCCAATCCAACGCCGCCCGCGTTGGGCGCCGACACTACGCGTCGAAATACAGAAGATAGTCGAACGGCGTCGGATGCATCGAGGCAGGTTTGACTTCGTTGGTGATCTTGTAATCGATCCACTCGCTTATGACGTCCGCGGTGAAAACATCACCTTCCAGCAAAAAGGCGTGATCCTTGGCCAGGGCGTCCAGGGACTCCTCGAGGCTTCCGGGGGTTGATTTGATGCTCGATCCATTTTCGGGAGCCAATTCGTAAATGTCGACATCCACAGGATCGGGCGGGACTGTCTTATTGCGAATCCCGTCCAATCCCGCCATCAGCATCGCCGCGAAGGCCAGATATGGATTGGCGCTCGGATCCGGGCAGCGGAATTCGATCCGTTTCTGGGCCGGTATTTCGTTGTAAACAGGGATTCGGCATGCGGCGCTGCGATTGCGGGCCGAATAGGCCAGGGCTACGGGCGCCTCGTAGCCGGGTACCAGTCTGCGGTAGGAATTCGTTGTCGGAGCGCAGAATGCCAGCAAGGCGGGCGCGTGAGCCAGCAGCCCGCCGATGTAGTGACGGCACATTTCGCTCGTAAGCGCATAACCGGACTCACTGAAGAAAAGTGGCACCCCGTCCTTCCAGAGACTCTGGTGTACGTGCATGCCCGATCCGTTGTCGCCGTATATCGGCTTCGGCATGAACGTCACCGTTAGCCCGTGGGCAACCGCGACATTCTTGGTGATGTACTTGTACGCCATCACTGAATCAGCCATTTTCGTCAAAGTGGTGCGCCGCATGTCAATCTCTGCTTGACCTGCCGTCCCAACCTCATGGTGATGGACTTCAACACCGATTCCCGCTTCGATCAACTTCAGCACCATTTCGGAACGCACGTCCTGGAGACTGTCTACCGGGGGGACCGGGAAATACCCCTGCTTGTATCCCGGGCGGTACCCAAGATTCGGGCTGCCGTCCACTTCACTGGCTCCCGAGTTCCAGATTCCCTCCGGCGAATCGATGCGGAATCCCGCGCTGTTTGCGTCCTGGTGGAATTGAGCGCGGCTGAAAATGAAAAACTCGCACTCCGGCCCCCAGTAACTCATGTCCGCGATCCCCGTACCGAGCAGGTACCGTTCAGCTTTCTGGGCCACGTTTCGCGGGTCGCGCGAATATGCATCGCCGGTCGTGGGATCGACCACATCGCAAATCATTGATAACGTCGGAACATTAAGGACGGGATCGACGATCGCGGTCGTCGGGTCCGGGTAGAGCATCATGTCGCTGAGATTGATCGGCTGAAATCCCCGTATGCTCGAACCGTCGAATCCGATTCCTTCATCAAAAAGGTCCCGATTCAGGTCGCCAACCGGAATGGAAAAATGCTGCCATGTCCCCAACAGATCGGTAAATCTGAGGTCAACAATTTTGACGCCAGCGCTCTTCGCAAGCTCAATGGCGTTTTGAATCTCTTCGCGCTCGGCAACCAGCCTCGACAAGACAGAGCCTCCATAATCAAACGTCCGTACCGCCCAAAGGGGTCAGTGGACCTGGGTTCAACAATTCTGACGGCAGCGGGCCGTCGGAATGACCGTCGTTGGTCAAGTGGCAAGTCGACTCCGTCTCAGCCGTGACATTGTATGAATTTCGACACGGCGTATCAAACTGAGCCGCCGCCCGATTCCCACGCGCGCCAACCACGCGGTCGCGGCGGGACATTCCGCGATGTGTGAGCCGTTGCGAGCCATTTTGGCGGATAATATTCAATGCGCTTGTTGACGACCGTCGAACCTGGAGGAATTCCCCAGAACAATGGCGCGTAGTGATGGACGGTCCGGCAGCCTGCTCCTGGCCGTTGGAACCGCGCTGGTGGTTCCCATCGTCGGAGCCGTCCTGCTTAACTTTTACTTGAGCGGACCGACCGAAGAAGAGCTGGCGCTGGCGGCGTCGTTTTCGCCAAAATCCGAGGTGCCCGGTGACGTCAGAATCCGATCGCCGATCGTCACGGAGCCCGCGATCGTTCCCACGCCATCAGTGACACCTTCACCGACGCCGGAGGCGACCAACGCGGCTACGGTTACGCCGGTGCCAACGGAATCGCCGATACCGGAGTCAAATGCAACTCCCGAACCCACCGAAACGATCCCCCCGCCCAGAGAAGTCTCGCCGGGTGCGACCGTGACGGTGAATGCCGACGACGGCCTCAACGTGCGAGTGGGACCGTCAACGGATTCTGAAGTGACTCGTGTGTTGCGGTTCAACCAGGAAGTCGTGCTCACTGGAGGAAGTGTTATTGATGGCGAGATACAGTGGGTCGAACTCGAGGAATCGGGTTGGGTTCAAGCGCGGTATCTGACGTTTGCCGAATGATGAATTCGTTCGCGCGCGATCGGGCCGGTGACTTGTGTTGATGTCGGCCTCTCGATTGCCAGGATTGCAATCAGTAGAAATGCCGACCAAGACCGGACGCCGAGAAATGCGCGACTCCCGCCCCGCAATGGGCCGGACGCCCATGCTGCCAGTAAAATCGAAACCTCACTCGATCCCATGCGACCGGCCACCTGCGACACGCGTCGGCGAGTTCGGATCGGTCGTAGCCTCGAAGGAAATCACCGTGCGGCATTCATCCAACGAGTTCGCTCCTACTGTAAGGTTCAAAGTTACGAGCACGATGGCCGTTTGCCGCTGTTCGGGCCGGAAGATTTAGTTTGCCGGAATCACCAGCAGAAACCGCTCTTCTGTATTACGAGGACGCCTACCTCCGAACTTTCAACAGTACGGTCGTGGCCCTCGACGCGCAGCAGATGGTTCTCAAGGAATCGGCGTTTTACCCGCGAGGCGGCGGGCAGCCGTCCGACCGCGGTACGATCGAGTTCGAGGGAGCCAGCAGCCGCGTCACTGATGCGTCTAAGAAGGGCGCAGCAATCGTTCACACCGTTGACGGCGATCTTCCGGCGATAGGCCAGGAGATCAAATGTCTCGTCGACTGGGACCTGAGATATCGATACATGCGCCTGCACACGGCCTTACACGCTATGTCGGCGGTCGTATTGAAGGGCTGGGGAGCCGACGTTACGGGCGGCAACATCGAAGATGGCGGCGCGAAGGCCAGGATGGACTTCAGCCTCGAGGGGGTCCGCGTGAGCGAAATTCTTGACGAAGTCGAGCGCAATCTGCGTCGCGAATTGGATCGATCGCTACCGATCAAAACCTACGAAAGCGAGCGGGAAGAGGCGATGAAGATTCCCGACCTCATTCGCACTCACATCGATCTCCTGCCAGCGAAGATACAGCAGGTTCGAATTGTCGAGATTGAGGGATTGGATATTCAGGCCGACGGCGGCACGCACGTCTCCAACACGCGGGAGGTAGGGCTGGTTAACGTGATCGGTGGGAGCAACAAAGGCAGGATCAACCGGCGCATCGAAATAGCGCTGGACGATCTCCCGACGACGAATCCGCGGATCGACTCCTAACACCGATTGCGCTGACTTTATTGACCGTTTTCAAAGCGCCGGCGAAAACTCCGGATTTTAAAGAAATTGAGGCCCGCATACTCAACTTCTGGAACGACTCGCGGGCCTTCCAGAAACTGGTAGAGAAAAATTCCGACGGTCCCCGCTTCTCGTTTTTCGACGGTCCGATTACGGCCAACAATCCCATGGGGGTGCATCACGCATGGGGCCGCAGCTATAAGGACGTCTTTCAGCGCTACAAGGCCATGCAGGGATACCGCCAGCGATTCCAAAATGGCTTTGATTGCCAGGGCCTGTGGGTTGAGGTTGAGGTCGAACGCGACCTCGGCCTGAACTCGAAGAGGGAAATCGAAGAATTCGGCCTCGATCGGTTTGCCATGGAGTGCAAAGCCCGCGTATCGCGATTCGCCAGCAAGATCACCGATCAGTCGATTCGTCTCGGCATGTGGATGGATTGGGATAACTCCTACTACACGTACAGCGATGAAAATATCGAGCACATCTGGCACTTTTTGAAGAAGTGTCACGAGCGCGGCTGGATCAGGCGGGGCGGCAGGGTCATGCCCTGGTGCATGCGATGCGGAACCAGTCTTTCTCAGCACGAGCTGGTCGGCACCGATACGTATCACGAAATTACTCACACATACGTCACGCTGCGATTTCCGATTGAGGGCCGGCCGAACGAATACCTGCTGGTCTGGACAACTACGCCATGGACGCTGGCCGGAAACGTCGCAGCCGCCGTTCACCCCGAACTCAAATACGTGAAGGTTGCAACGTCCGAGGGCGTCTATTACCTGTCGCAGAGCGCCGCGGACGAGATTTTGGGTAAGGATCGGGGAACGATTGCTGAAGTCCCGGGATCCGATCTCGTCGGATTGCGGTACAGCGGCCCCTGGGACGAGTTGCCCGCGCAAGCGGGGGTGATTCACACGGTCGTCCCGTGGGAGGACGTATCCGAGGACGAGGGAACCGGAATCGTTCATATAGCTCCGGGCTCTGGCGCCGACGACTTCGAGCTGTCGAAACAGCACGATCTGCCAGTGGTGATCCCCATCGACGGAGAGGGCCGTTACCTTGAGGGATTCGGTACGCTAACCGGCAAGCGGGTGTTGGAATCGACTGATTTCATCGTCCAGAACATGAAACGCAAGGGCCTTCTCGTTGACACGGGGGACTACACCCACCGATATCCCGTGTGTTGGAGATGCAAGGAGGAAATCGTCTTCAACCACGTGGATGAATGGTTCATTTCAAGCGACGAAATTCGTCCACGAATGAAATCCGCGGCTGAAACGGTGAATTGGGTTCCAGAGTCGGCCGGCAAACGCATGCGGGACTGGCTCGATAACATGGGCGACTGGGCGATTTCCCGCAAACGCTACTGGGGTCTTCCGCTGCCGTTTTACGAGTGCGGCGACGCGGCGTGCGGCCACGTTACCGTGATCGGTTCAGTAAAAGAGTTGCGCGAACTCGCGGTCGATCCCGCAGCCGTCGACGCACTGCCCGAACTTCATCGACCGTGGATCGACTCCGTAACCATCACGTGTCCGTCGTGCGGAAATGTGGCCCGGCGCGTGCCTGACGTGGGGGATTGCTGGCTCGACGCCGGCGTCGTGCCGTTTTCGACACTCGAATATATGCACGAGGACCAGTCGGCGAGCGACACGGCCTGGCGAAGTTGGTTCCCGGCCGATTTCATCACCGAAATGCGCGAGCAGATTCGACTCTGGTTCTATTCAATGCTCTTCATGAGCGTTACGCTCGAGGACCGAGCCCCGTATAAAAACGCTTTCGTCTTTGAAAAGGTCATGGACGAATCAAGCGAGCCGATGCACCGATCGTTTGGAAATGCAATCGATTTTGACGCGGCGGTCGAGACACTCGGCGCCGACGTAATGCGTTGGATGTACATAGGCGCCAATCCAAACGCAAATGTGAAATTCGGATTCGGTCCGGGCAAGGAAATCGTCCGAAAGCTTCTCACGCTCTGGAACGTCTACTCGTTTTTCCTGACGTATGCCGAGCTCGACAGGTTCGATCCGCGACAGGACGTCCCCGCCATCGCTGACAGGCCGGCGCTCGATCGATGGATTATTAGCAGACTCAACTCGCTCACAACCTACGCCCAGAATCAGTACGACCAGTTCTGGATATACCCGCTGATCTCAGAACTTGAGCGATTCTGGGATGATCTTTCGAACTGGTACGTCCGACTCAGTCGAAGGCGGTTTTGGAAGTCACAGGCCGACGACGATAAGCGCGCCGCTTACGCAACGCTGCACGAAGTGCTGGTGACAACGCTGAAGGTGATGGCTCCAGTGGCGCCGTTCATATCCGAAGAGATGCATCAGAATCTCACACCGGGCGTCGAGCCAGGCAAGGCACGCACAATTTTCCTTGACGACTGGCCCACCGCGGACCCGTCGCTGATGGATAAAGATCTTGAAAGTGAAATGGTCGTGGTGCGATCCGTCGTCAGCCTCGGGCGGGCGGCCAGGTCGGCCTCTCAGACCAAGGTCCGGCAACCGCTCTCCGAACTGGTGCTCGGACTACCGAGGCTAAAAGATCGAGATTCCATTCAAAAGCATCTACAGATCGTCCTCCACGAGGTCAACGTAAGGGCAGTTCGATTCGTTGAAAGCGGCGACGAAATTCTTAATCACTCAGTCAAGCCGAATTACAGGCTATTGGGTCCGAGGTTTGGCGAGCGTATCCGCGAGATCGAGCATGCACTGGACCTTCTGGACGCAGCCGACGTCGCGGCGGCGGTCGCGCGCGGTGAAGGTGTGACGGTATCGATACACGGGTCAGCCGAATCGCTGGAGCCCGACGAGATCGACGTGCGGCACCAGGGCGTTGAAGGATTCGCTGTTGAGTCGCAGGCGGGAATGGTGGCGGGAATCGCGCTTACGCTGGACGACGACCTTTTTCTGGAGGGCAGCGCCAGGGATCTGGTGCACGGAATTCAAAACGCCCGCCGCAACGCCGGATTCGACGTGTCGGACCGCATAACGCTCCACCTCAGCGGAGAAGCGGTTTCAGATTTACTTGCAGGATACGCCGATCACATCGCCGCCGAGGTCCTGGCGGTCGAAGTCCGGGCAGCATCTCCGGCCGACGGAATGCACACGGAAACCGTCGCTCTGGCGAACTCCGAGATTACGGTGGGGCTTTCGCGCCTCTAATAACCGACGGAGTTCAGCGGCTGTCTAATCCCACATCTTTATGGCCGAGCGCGTGACATGGCCCTTGTCCTGCTGCTCCATAGCTTCGTTGATCTCACTCAGCGGGAATACATGCGACAAGACTCGCTCCCAGGGGTATTTGGTCCGCGTGGCCGCGACAAGATCGATGGCTCTCTTAAGGTCGCCGGCTTCGTAGTGGGACACGCCGATCATGGTTCGGTTTGAAAAGATGAGTTCCGAAGGATCGATCTCACCCTTCCACTCCCGATTAATGTTTCCGATCTCCAGGTAAACGCCCTCGGGTGACGTCATGAGAATGCCCTCTTGCATAACGGCGGGGTGACCGACCACCTCCACCGTAATGTCTGCGCCCCAGCCATCCGTGAGGTTTTTCACCTCTTCCACGCGCTTCTCGGGAGTGTCGTGCTCGCGCATATCGATCACGCGATCTGCCCCGAACGCCCGGGCCAGCTCCAGTCGTTCGTCCACGCCGTCGATGACGATGACTTCCGCGGCGCCCATCTCCCTGGCCACGAGTGCCGCGTAAACCCCGAGTCCGCCCGCGCCCTGAATTGCCACGGTTTGACCGAGACTGAGACCCGCTCGGTCGAGCCCGGATACAACTTGAGTCAGTGCGCAGTTGATCCCTGCAACCACCTCGTCTTCAAGGTTGTCCGGAACTTTGAATACGGCGTGATTTGGTCGGAGATAGTAGTACTGACCGAAAGTCCCCTGAAAGTGCGGCCACTCGTCGCTGCTGACCGACCATTGCGAGAGCCTGGTCGGGCAGGAACGGAATGTGCCGCGCAAACACATTCGACACCGACCGCAAGGATAAAAGTATCTGAAAATAACGCGGTCACCCACATGCAGCGGTTCCCCGGCGGAGTCGGCTTCCACGCCGTCGCCGAGCTTATGAATCGTGCCTGCGGCCTCGTGACCGAGTACAAGCGGAAGCGGCCTTCCCATCTTGATCACGTCCATATCGCCGCGCCAGTAATGGAGATCGGAGCCGCAAATGTTGCTCAGGGCGATCTTGATTATTGCGGCCCCGGGCTCCGGGTCGGGCACCGGATACTTGTACATTTCCCACGGCTTGTCTGCGCCGTGAAATCTGGCCACAAGGCCCGTCTCCGCCATAATCCGATGCCCTCCCCCGATCGATATCGAACGACTGAAAACTTAACTCAGGTCGGCTCGTTGACCTGGAAGCCTGACGCCCCGCACCCTGCGATTCCTCCCTCAGAGCCCCGGATCCGACATCTCGTTGGCGGTTGCGCCGGTCCTTCGGCGCAAGCCAGCCCCGATGGATAAATCACATTAACGGAGTTGAACCAATCATGAGCGCGCTGTTCGGAAAATGATTCGCGGGTACTCGCTTATCGATCGACTTACTGCAGATTGCCGAGAACCATCAGAGCGATGACGAAAATCACAGCGGCAAGTGCCCACACGGCGGGCGGCATTCCCAGAATCCGGGAACCTCCTGCGAAATCGGGCATTTCGAACTTCGGGACCCCAGGACTCGATCCCGATCTCCGGCTCGAAGACCCCGAATTTCCGGTCGACCTGTCCCGCAACTTACGAAGGTTCTCACTGATGGTTGGCTCAAATCGGCTCGGTTCGTCCTCCTGCTCGGCCGTCTCGCCACGCTCGGTCTCAACGTCGTCGCGCTTTAGCTTTGCGCCGCAGTTGATGCACAACCAGGCGCCCTCAGTGTTTTCATGATCACACTCGTGACACTTCATAGAACAATTTCCAGGGTATTGAAAGCGATGGAATCCCGCTTTTGATCAATCGTAGCACCCATTTACAGACTTCTACTGAGTCGGTTTCGACGCCAGTGGGAGATCGACCGTTGCGCCGGTCTCGTGCGAAATTCGTGCTGCTTCGATTACTTCCGATGTCAGCAGGCATTGCTCGAGAGTCACGTCGAGGTCTTCGGATCCCAATATCGCGGCCGCCAGGTTATCAAAAATTCGGCGGGACCTGCGGGCAAGCTCGGGAATCTCTTCAACCTCTCCATCGAGATTCGTAACCACGAGCGGATCTCCCCATCGCTGCTGCGATATAGTCGCCACAGAGCCCACCACGCTCCAATGGGGAAGCGGATGAGGCGATATGGAACTTGCCTCAACGAATCCCAGGATGCCGTCCGGCCACACCAGGACAGCTCGGAAAAAGTCGTCGACTTCCGCGGACCAGCGAGCAGACCTTAACCAGGCGGTTACCGATATCGGCGCGCTCCCCAACAGCTGAACCAACTGGTCAACGAAATGCGGCGCCCAGTCGAGCAGATTTCCGCCCCCAAAGGCACGTTCCAGCCGCCATCCGGGACGATATTCCCGCGCCGGATATTGCTCAGGCCAATTGCCGTCTTGAAATCGAACGTCCACGGACACGAGAGTACCTGCCCGGCCTTCGGATACCAGGCGCTTGAGCATGAGGAAATCGCCGTCGTATCGCCTGTTGTGATGCACTGTGAGCAACAGATTGCGACGGCGAGCCTCGGTTGCCATCTCCCGCGCCTGATCGAGACTGGCGGCCATTGGCTTTTCTACCATCACGTGCTTCCGGGCTCGTAAAGAATCCATTACGTGGTCGTGATGAAAGCCCGAGGGCGTGGCCACAATTACCAGATCGATGTCGTCTTGATCCAGCAGTCCTCCGAGATCCGCGTGAATCGGACAAGTCAGCCGGGCCGAGAACTTTTGCCTGAGTGCAGGCGTTGCGTCGGCGACGCCCCGCAATTCCAGCCCGGCCGTTTCCTGAACGGCCACCACGTGCACATCCTGAGCCACTCGACCCAGACCCAGGATCCCAACGCCTACGCTCCGCATATCGAGGCGGTCTAGTCGACCTACAGGCGCTTCACTGCCGCACCGGGCCGTGGGTTGTGAAAACTACTTGAGCCGTGCCGTTGCGGCCGCTAGACGGGAACCTTTTGACCCAGTAGCTCATGAGCTTTGATGTAACCGTCCACGTCGCACAGCTCGGCAAAGAATCGCCGCACACGCCTTCCCATCTCGGTCTGAAGCCATTCGCGTGACATGACGCCGTTTCTAATAGCTCGCTTGTAGACCGCAAGACTGCCACGCATTCCGGTCGTCTCGTATAAAGACGCCATTCGTTCGTAAAAAATGGAAAGCGGCAATCGCGTTCGAGTAGTTGCGTGCAGAAAATCGAGAAGCTGCGATTCCAGCTTGCTGATGTCCAGGACTCCGGCCGCGATCATTCCGTCCGTCAGCGGCGTACCCGGAAGGGGAGTCAGCACGGTGTATTGAGGAAAGGCGATCTCGTGGTCCCGTACGAAGTCCTCTAGCTCGATAAAGTCATCTACTTCCCATTCGGGATTTACGATGAAGCATCCCCACGCCTCAACCCCGTGCTCGCGCATTATCTTGAGCGCCTCGACCGCGTGATTTACCTTGTTGCGCTTGTTGTGAAGGTGTTCCAGCTCGGAATCTTTTACAGACTCGATTCCGAGCAAGAGGACTTTGAGACCGGCATCGGCCCATTTTTCGACAAGCATCGGCCTTCGGGTGATGTCGCTCGTGCGCACTTGCGCCCAGTAGCGCCAGTTCTTGCCTCGCCAATCCTCGGGCTGGGAGATGATCAGATCCGCCATTTCGATGGCGCGCTTTTCATCAACCCAGAACTCGTCGTCAACGAACGCCGCAACGTCAATGCCATCGGGAAGCCGGTTCAGCTCCTCAAGGACTCGTTGGGAACTTTTCTTTCGATAGCGCCGCTCGTTGAACACCCACACTGAGCAGAAACTACAGTCGTACGGGCATCCCCGGGTTGTCTCGACTGTGCCCACGATACCCATCACGTTCAGGTAGTACTGCTGAGGGTAGTGATCGATCAGGCTCCAGTCGGCAAACGGCAGCGTATCAAGATCCTTGATCTGCGGAGCAGTTACCGTAAAGACAAGCCCTCCATCCGACCGGTAGGCGATGCCCTGGACCGCTTCGAATCCTCGGCCCGCGCAAATTGCGTCTATAAGCGGTGCGAACGTAGATTCGGCTTCACCGACTACCAGGAAGTCAACGGAGGGCTCGTCCATCGCGTCATCCGGCGCCATGGCCGCGTGATATCCACCCTGAACGATCGGCATCTCGGGCCTTATTGCCCGGGCCCGCCGGCAGAGCTTCTTGGTGCTCTCGGCCTCCGCTGTGTACGCCGTCACGCCCAAAATATGCGGATCGAAGTCCTCGACAAGCTTTTCGAATTCTTCGTCCTTCTCAAGCCGCATATCGACGATTCGAACATCGTGGCCCGGAGCACTTGCCGCCACCATCAACAAATCGAGCGGTGGGACGCGCGCCAGACTCGTGAACCCGACGCAGAATCCCGAGATGTCGGGCTTCACAAGTAGGATTTTCACCTGGTCGGCTACGACCGGCTCCCGAATTATCATCGGAGCGTCGGTCGCCGCCGATCTATCAGCTATCGATTTGATCAGCATTCGATTCTCCGATTAGTCTCTTGCACGCATCCGCCAACCCTGTTGCAGCGAAAAGATAACAACGACTGCCGCAATCATCGAGGCAGACACTTCAAAGTTACGAAAGGCGCGAGTCAATTCGCAAGCGCAAAGTGATGGGAAATCCTACCCTTCGCAGCACAGATGGACAATCACGCCGGCCGCCCTGTCCGTCGGGCGCGAACAGAAGCGCGCAACCGTTCCCGACGAATCGTCAATGAGTGCGGTGCGCTCAGCTTGATGCGCTGGAGTACCGGCTCAGTCCGATGCGCCAGAATTTGGACGCCGCGAGAACCGCGACGACCGCGACGACCGGCGCAGCCCAGGTCAGCCAGGACGCTTCACGGCCCGTAATTGCCCGCGCCGGTACGGTTGTGATGAATGCAATCGGGAATATGAAGGTCAGCGCCTGCCGGAGCCAGAACGGAAATATTTCGACCGGATACCGCCCCGTCTCGTAGAACAGATTGAAAATCATCGTGACATTTTCAATTCGCACGAACCAGAAAACCAGCGTGGTGAGGCCCAACCAAATCGCATAAACAATCGAAATGGCCGTCACAATCATCGCCAGAAATACGGCGACTACCATCACCGACAGCGTTACGTCGAGGCGGCGGATCGCCACCATTATGACGGCTAACCCAAGCACGATGTCGGTGACGTGCCACAAAACGAATCTCCGAGTGGTCGCGATGAACTGACTCGGCACCGGCTTGACGAGAATGTAATCAAACGTCCCGTCACGAACTTCCTCGACCGTCTTATTCAAACTCGGGCTCATGAACATCGCCACAAATCCCAGAATCACATAGAACACGCCCAGAAGGCCCAGCATGTGATCGAAACTCCAATCCCCGAGGGAGTCGGTATGCGAAAAAATCACCGCCATTCCCCCAACGGCGGTTCCGATCCCGAGCAGGCTTCGAACGACGTTTCCGAAAAAGTCCGCCCGGTAAGCGAGCTCCTGCTGAACAGCCGACCTGAAAAAAGCCCACGCGATACGGCCCAGTCTCACCATCAGGCCCCCACCGCCGAGTAGCGCTTGATTCCACTCCGCCAGACGATTACGAACGACATCGCCGCCGCGGCGATCCATGCGCCTTGAACGGCAAAACCGACCGCAAGCTCGGCCGCATCGAGACGGCCCAGTACGACTTCAACCGGGAAGCCGAGCGTATACCTCGGAGGCAACGCAATGGCCAGGTCGCGAACGAACCCAGGCAGAACGGCAACCGGGGCGATCTGCCCGCCGAGAAGCAAAAGCAATCCCGCCCAGATTTCCCAGAACGAAAATGAGCGCGTCGTCCAAAACGCCAGCATCGCGAACAGCGAGCCGATAAGGAACGAAAGAAGGATCGCCGCAGAAATTGCCGGCACAAAGAGCGCGATTGTGACCCAGTCGCCGCCGAATGACGGACGCATTATGATAAAAGCAGCGATCCACACCGGCACGAGCATGATGAGGCTGACGGTCTTGTAGGCGATGTTGGTGGCCGCCGCGGCCCATGAGGGGTGTATGGGTCGCAGCAGCCTGGGCGAAAGTTTGCCCTGCTCGATCAAAGGCCCGAACGTATAAACCTCGATGGCCTGCGTAAGGTGCGCCACCACCATGAAAACCAGGTAGTACATAACGAAATCGTCGCGGCTGAAACCAGCAATCCGGCCGTCTCCGGCGACCGTCGACCAAACGATCAGATAGATGACGGGGTTTACCACTTCCCAGAGCGCGTAGAGGAACATCACTATCCGGTACTGGAATATGTTGGCCAGCTCGATCTTGATCAGGGCGATAAATCCGGCAACGACGTAGCGCATTGTCGTTATTTCGGCGCCGCCCGGAACACGTGATCTATTACGTCCTCAAGCGCCGGATCCTCGACGCTTAAATCGCTTATGGGCAGATCCGCGAGCAGCCTGGCGGTGGCGGCGGGAGCGGCGTCCTTGGGGGTTCTTATCTGAAACTGTAGATCGTCGATGCGGTTGACCTCGCCGTAGCGCTCCAGGTCCTTCACGTCAACTGAACGTTCAAAATGCAGAGTGATCGTCTTATGGGGTGCGTATCTATCGACCAGCCCCTGGAGGAGGCCGTCGTAGAGGACACGTCCCTGGTCAATCACGATCACGCGTTCCGCCAGAGCTTTGACATCTGCCATGTAGTGACTCGTCAGCAGAATCGTTGCTCCGGTTTCGGTGTTGTAATCCTTTATGAACTGTCGGATTCGCTGCTGCATCGTTACGTCAAGACCAAGCGTCGGTTCGTCGAGGAACAGCACGCTCGGTGAATGGAGCAGTCCCGCGGCGAACTCAACCTTCATCCGCTCACCGAGGGATAGTTGACGCACCGGCTTGTAAAGAAGCCCGTCCAATTCCAGCATTTCCGACAATCGTCCCAGAGATGACTGGTAGGTTGATTTCTCGATGCCGAAGATCGCCTTATTTACCAGAAACGTGTCGATTCCGGGGAGGTCCCAGAAGAGCTGCTGGCGCTGCCCCATGATTAGGGTCATCTGGACCAGGAATTCACGTTTCCTCTGCCACGGCACATGACCAAGTACCGCAACTTCGCCGTCCGTCGGATACAGCAGGCCACTCAGGACTTTGAGCGCCGTGGTTTTTCCGGCGCCGTTGGGTCCCAGGAATCCAACGATTTCCCCCTTTGGCACGTCAAACGTAATGCCGTCCACCGCGCGAACGCGACGATGACGGCGACGGAAAACACCTTTGAGCGACGCCACCAGGCCGCCTTCACGCTCGGCCACCAAATAATGTTTCACCAGATTCTGGACGCGAATGTCGGCAGTCATGAGCAGGGGTGCGCCGGCGGCCGCCCGGCGCTATCGTCGCCGGCAGGGTACATGCGCCGGGTGATTAACCGTCCCAGCCGAGCCAGCGAATGCAATCCTGGCTCCGCTGCCGCCCTTCGACAACTGCGTTTTGAGCCGGATAACCGAGATATATGAACCCGACGATTCGATCGTCGTGGCTCACACGCAGGTAATCCCTGGCCGAGGGATACGTGCACATTTCGCCGGTTCGCCACTTACTGACGATGCCTTTGCACCACGCGGCCAGGGTCAGGTTCTGAATCGCGCAGCAAGCGGCGGCGTAATCCTCGAGGTCGACTACCGGGTCTTCGCTACGGCGCACGGTGACCGCAATGACCACCGGCGAACGAAGCAGCGCCCTGCTGGCAGCCGTGGCCGCTGCCGCGTTCGATTCTTCGTCCGGCGGCGATTCACGCTCGATTGCCGCGGCGATGTACTCGCCCATTTTCACCCGCTCGTCTCCGGCGATCACGTGGAATTGCCACGGCTCGGTGAAGTGGTGATTTGGCGCCCATAGCGCGGCCGCCAGCACTTCCTCAACATCGAGCCTGGACGGCGATTTCTCGATGACACGCTTAACGCTGCGCCGAGTGCGTATGGCCTCTAGGACGTCCATTTAGACCGGCTACCCCGCAAGCCATCCTCCGTCGACGGCCAGGATTTGCCCCGTCACATACCCCGCCGCGGGAGACGCCAGGAAAACCGCCGCTCCCGCTATGTCGTCGGGCAGGCCCCACCTCTCAGCGGGTATCCGGCTCATGACCCACGGCCCGCGCACAGGATGTTCAAACACTGGTTTCGTCATTTCCGTGTAAATGTATCCGGGCGCGATGGCATTGATTGTGACCCTGGTGGCGGCAAATTCAAGCGCCAGCGCCTTCGTAAGCTGTCCCACGCCTCCTTTGCTTGCGCTGTATATCGTAAGCGGCTTGATTCCGATGAAGGTGGCCAGCGAGGCGATGTTTATGATCCTGCCGTACTCCTCCGGCTTCATAAGCCGAAGAGCATGCTGGGACGCGAAAAACAGCCCGCGGAGATTGACGTTGTGCACGTAATCCCAGTCCTCAGGCAAGACTTCCAGGGCCGGCTTACGACGGTTTACGCCGGCGCAATTCACAAGGATGTCCAGGCGTCCAAACTCCCCGTCGACGGCCTCGAACAAGCGATCGAGCGAATCGAGGTCGGCAACGTCAGTTTCAAATGCCAGCGCCCTCCTTCCGAGACCCTTCGCTTCGGCGGCGACCTCGGCGATTTCCTCCGCGGAGCGCGCGGCGATTACTAGATCGGCGCCGGCCCTGGCAAATCCCATCGAGATGCCCCTGCCAATCCCCCGGCCGCCGCCGGTAACGAGCGCCACCTTCCCCGCAAGGGAAAATCCGCCGTCGACTTCGGCATCATTCCGATCGACCATCAGCGCCCTTTCTTCATTGCATTGCCGAGAACGAGGTCGGCTGCAAAAATCGATTTTCGATACGCGCCACGATTGGTCCGTTCTTCTCGGTTTCCTCGCGAACTTTGAGCCAGTCCGGATCCGACGCGAACGCCGTCCACTTTTCGTCTCGATCGGCCAGGCTGTCAAAGGCCGTGATGTAAACCAATGTATCGCTTCGTCCCACTATTTCGGTCCAAAATCCCACGACTTTGATGCCGTATCGCTCGAAGAAACCGGTTGTATGCTGACGGAACCTATTTTCGATGTCGGACATTCTGCCCGGCATGATGTAATACGTACGCAATTCGTAAATCATCCGCCTAGAAGTCCTTCCTATCGATCGGTCAACTCGTCTGTCGCCAAAACGTTGATCCAACTTAGCCGCGCATTGCAAATCCCGCCAGCGTCCGGGATTTCCGCGCCGGCAATTGACAGGCGATTTACGCTTGCCTTGAGAGTTCAGTCTTTGGCCTGGCGGCCCGGAGAGCTTACGGGAGCGGCTTTGTGTACGTGATAATCGTCGGCTGCGGCCGAGTGGGCGCCCTCCTCGCCACGAACTACTGCGCGGAGGGTAATGCGGTCGTGGTTATTGACAAGGACCCTGAGTCGTTTCTCCGCCTGGGCGATGATTTTGACGGCTCCAGGATAACGGGCAACGGAATCGACGGAGACATTCTCAAAAGCGCCGGCGTCGAGCGCGCCGACGTGTTCATTACGACGACCAACGGCGATAACACAAATCTGGTTTCCGCCCAGATTGCCCAGAAGATTTACGGTATCGAAAAAGTGATAGCGAGGTGCAACGATCCGGTGCGATGCAGCGCCTATGAGGCTATGGGATTGCGCACGGTATGTCCGACGACGGCGGGCGCTTCGATAATTCGGGAAGCCCTCGAAACCGCCGGGGTAGCTGACGGGGGTGCGAGCTAGATGTTTACGGTCGTCGCCGGCGGCGGAAAGGTCGGATATCACCTCACCAAGGCCTTGCTCAGCATGGGCCACGAAATCGCGCTCATGGAAAAGAATCCCCGGAAGGCAAATACGCTTTCGGCAGACCTCGGAAGCATCGTTCACGCGCACGACGCCTGCGAAGGACGTTGGCTCCTGCAGGCGGGCGTGACACGAGCCGATCTCGTGGTCGCCGTAACGGGCGACGACGAAGACAACCTCATAATCTGCCAGCTCGCACGAAGACTATCCGGCGAGAAATCCCGAATCATCGCGAGAATCAACAATCCCAAGAACGCAATTATTTTCAGGCGGCTTGGAGTCGATCAAACGGTCAGCAGCACCGATTTAATTCTTTCCATGATCGAGCAAGATGTCGCCACCGGCGCCTTCATTCATCTGCTTCGACTCGACGAAAGCGATTTGGAACTGGTCGAAATTAGGCTGCCTGGAGATTCAAGGGCGGTGTCGCGGCCCGTTGGAGATCTGGACCTCCAGACCATGGGATGCAATCTATGCCTCATTATTCGGGGAACGGAAACGCTGCTGCCGGACGCGGATTTGCGCTTGCAACCGGGCGACATGCTGGTCGCTCTGATCCGCACGGACATGGAAGAAGCGGCAAGAAAGTTTCTGACCGAGCCCGAGGTAGTCGTCCGAGTTAAGTGACGAGCAACCTAACTGCGTCGGGACAGCACATGGTCAACGGTCTTATCAAGCCCTTCGACCAGCGAGTGCTCCGGCCGCCAGCCTAATTCCGAAGCCGCCAGACTGTTGTCGAGCGCCATTCTTTCGACCTCGCCCGGCGACAGAGCCACACGATTTGGGACGAACGATGTGCCAAGTCGCTTTTGCAGGCCGTTGAAGATCGTCTCAACGTCCACCTCGACGCTGGTTCCGATGTGATACGGTTTCGCGCCGCCTCTCCGCGACGCGAGAAGGTGCGCCCGTACAGCGTCTTTTACGAACACGTAGTCACGCGTGGGCCTTCCGAATCCCCGCATTTTCGGTGCTTCTCCGGCAAGCATTTGCTCGAGAAATATCAGCACAACGCCGACCTCGGACTCCGGCTCTTGTCGTGGGCCAAAAATATTGGCCGGCCTTAGAATCGAATACTCCAGGCCATGCTGCCGTCTAATCATTTCCAGGTAGAGTTCGGCACAATATTTCGACATTCCATACGGCGACGCAGGCGCGACCGGAAAGCTCTCGTCGACCGGCAACGATGACACTTCAGGGCTCCCGTACATTGCCCCGCCGGTTGATGTGAAAACAAGCTTTTGTACGCCACATTTCGCGGCCGCGAGCGCCACGTTAATCGTGCCGACGACGTTCACGGTGGCATCGAAACCGGGGTCGTTGAACGCGCGCTTCGGGTCGGCCTGAGCGGCCAAATGGAAAATGAAGTCGGGTCGAAACTTTTCGATTTCGCCGCTCACTCGATCGGCATCGCAGACATTCACCTCAATCAGGCGCCCTCCGGGATGAATTTTCTCCCGTTTTCCCGTGGCAAGATTGTCGAGCGCCACAACTTCATCGCCGCGCTCCACAAGCGCATCAACCAGATGGGAGCCGACGAAACCTGCTCCGCCCGTGACCAGCGATCGAACCAAGGCAACCTGCGCGATAAAGATTGGCGGAACTATGGCCCCACCGGCGGCAATCAGACGCTATATTAGGCAAACCTCCAACCGGTCGTCGTATGAAGTCTAATCCAGCTGGATCTTCAATGAGTTGATTTACAGCCGTCGAACCGTCCGCAAGTTCGTTAAGAAGCCCGTTCCGCGCGAGATAGTCGAAAAAATTATCGACGCGGCTCGGTATGCCCCGAGCGCCTGCAACTTTCAACTATGGGAGTTCGTGGCGGTTGACGATCCGGAGTTGATCGAGCAAATCGCCGAAGAGACCAGGTTCATACGACTTGCTCCGGTGGCGATTTTCGTCACTTATTCACACAAGTACACTCGGGAAAATCTTGCCTGGGTGCAGAGCGCATCGGCAGCCGTTCAGAACATGATGTTGATGGCCCACGACCTCGGGTTGGGCGGCTGCTGGGTGGATACGCTCGGCGACGTAAACCGAATCAAGAGACTGCTGCGGCTTCCGGAAGAGCAAACGGTACTCGCACTCGTTCTCTTCGGCTACTACGACGTCAAACTCCGAGCGCCGCGGCGACGGGCGATTGATTCGGTTCTGCACTTTAACCACTACAAGGGAACCGGTCACTGGCCGTTCGACGAAGATCCGAACGAATGGTCGATGGAGCAGATAAGCCAATTCCAGATGGCAAAGATTCGCAACGGCGCCCATTACAACAAGCCGCTGGTCTCGGAGTTTGCGGCGGTTAACGCGGCGATTGGGCAACGGTCCCCTGCTGGAAAGTGCAAATGGCTCGACGTACTGCCGTGTACGGGGATCTACACGGAAGCGTTTGCACGGAATTTTCCAGATGCCGAAATCACCGCCGTTGAAATGACCGAGCAGGTCCGGGAGTTCATTCGGGCGAGGGGCGAACGTCCGATTGAAGAAGTCGAATACTCCTCGTTCTATGGGATGAAGGGGATTTCGTATGACTTCATTACGTGCACGTTCCGCCTTGAATCTTTCCCGCGAACCGAGCAGGTCCGACTGCTCGAGCGGCTGCGCACGATGATTCGACCGGAGGGCCGTTTCGTTGTCTCGTTCGTCAACAGGAATTCCTATTATTCGGTGCTCAAGCAGCTTCGCGGCGTCGTTGGCCACAAGGGCGTGGAATACGCCCTCGCCCCCGATCCGCATCTCGGTCCGCTTAAGACCTTGACGCGGCGGGAGGCGAGAAAACTGTTTCGAGATACCGGCTGGAACGTCGTCAGCCGCTCGCACTTTTTCTCAACTCCACCAGAGGACGAAATACTGTTCCGCTCCCGACGCAAAGGCCGGTTCGTCAGGACTGCGGGAAAGGTCGTAGCCGGCATAGGCGGCGCCTCCAAACACGCCGATCCGATTCTCGCTCCCCTCGGTCGGGTGCAGGTCTGGGAACTGGCGCCGAGCCCAGCGACATTGGGCGGCAACTAGACGGCGGCGGCGGCAGCGGAGCCTGACGAAGGCTCTGTGCTCCGATCGTCAACTTCTGGGAGCCGCCGGAAGATGATTGCGTTCACGGGGCACGACCCCGCGAACAGATACGAGAGACCCGCATAGCAACAAGTGCGCCACCGCCAAATCCGTACCCCATGCGCGGATTTCGCCGCTGCGCCTCCATCCAGGGCATCGCGTACGATCCTGGCCCGGGACCCCGCTACACTCGCAAAATTGACGCCGCCAAACAGGTCGTCACGGGTCAGGCGTCCCCCAAATTGTAGAAATGGACCTGTCGATGCGTTAGATTAGCCCGCGAGCACTGGGACCGATCCTTGTATCGTTTCTAATCTTCGAATCTTTCCAATCAAGTGAAGTGACGTGAGCAAAATGGCCGAATCCACCAAACCAATTACCAGCGATGATCTACCGAAGGACATGGACGTAGTCGGCAGGCTACCTCGCGGCGACGGTCAAGAATGGCTGATCGGGGTCGTGAGTTTTCGCGGCAAGGACTACGCATCAGCTCGTGTGTATTACAAGGACGACGAGGGCAATCTTCGTCCTTCGAAACACGGGATCAACGTTCACGAAGAACTATTGCCCGAGATAATCAAAGGACTTCAAGCAGCCGACGATCTGCTCACCGAACGCGCCACCAAGAATTCGTAAGTAACCGGTTTCCGAAATAGGAACCAATGGTCTCGTTGGACACCCATGCGCGACGATTGCCGGCGGGCACGCGCTGTTATAGGCGCCTGTTAGTACCCCCGTGAGACCGCTCGACCATGTTGATCTTCGACGGGCAGACCCCGATGTATTCGCGGCCCTCAAATTAGAGGAACAACGTCAGCTTGACGGGCTTGAGCTGATAGCTTCGGAAAACTACACGAGCGCCGCCGTAATGGATGCCGTGGGCTCGGTGTTCACAAACAAGTACGCCGAAGGCTATCCGGGCCGGCGCTATTACGGCGGCTGCGACAACGTTGACGAAATCGAGAATCTGGCGATTCAGCGGGCCCGGGATCTTTTCAACGCGGAACATGCGAACGTTCAGGCGCATTCAGGTTCAGCGCCGAACATGGCAGTCTATTTCGCTGCGCTCGAATCCGGCGACACCGTCCTCGGCATGGAACTTGCCCACGGCGGTCACCTCACCCATGGCCATCCCAAGAACTTCTCCGGCCGCCAGTACAACTTCGTAGGATATGGAGTCGATACCAAATCCGAGCAGATCGACTACGATGCCGTTCGCTCGATCGCCCGGCAGGCGAAACCCAAACTCATCGTCTGCGGGTACACGGCCTACCCGAGAATTATCGATTTCGCCGAATTCCGCGACATCGCCGACGAAACCGGGGCACTGCTTATGGCCGATATCGCCCACATCGCCGGGTTGGTGGTGGGAGGCGCCCATCCGTCGCCGGTTCCATTTTGTGACTTCGTGACCACCTCCACGCACAAAACTCTTCGCGGACCGCGGGGCGGCATGGTGCTCTGTCGAAAAGAGTTCGCGAAGTCGATTGACAGCGCGGTGTTTCCCGGGACCCAGGGCGGACCGCTGATGCACGTTATCGCGGGAAAGGCGGTTGCACTGAGAGAAGCCGGGTCGCCCGAGTTTGCCGATTACGCAGCGAGGATCGTGGAAAACGCTCGCGCTCTCGCCGTCGGGCTGATCGAAGAAGGCTTGCGTCTTGTGAGCGGCGGGACGGACAACCACCTTATGCTCATCGATTTCGGTCCAGACGGAGCTTCGGGTCGCGCCATGCAGAACGCTCTCCAAAAAGCGGGAATCACGGCTAACAAGAACACCGTGCCTCGCGAAACCCGCAAGCCTGCAGTCACTTCGGGAATCAGACTCGGAACGCCGGCTCTTACGACGCGCGGGTTCGGACCCGGCGAAATGCGTCAGATCGCTCGCTGGATTCGGAGCGTACACGACGACCGCAAGGACGAGGAGGTCCTGGCCGCAATCAGAGCCGAAGTGCGCACAATGGCCCTGAGATATCCCGTACCGGGGCTCCAGGCACCCGATTCGCCGCGCCCGGGCAATATCCAACCGGGCGACCTCTAGACGAACCGTAAAGGTCACGCTCCAGGAGGCATAGTTGGGTGAGCTGGCCGCGCTGACCGCCGCGCTTACGTGGGCCGTCGCGGTCGGTCTAATACGGATGGCCCCGGTTTCGATGCCGCCGTCCCGCATGATCGCTATTCGGCTGATTGCGCCTGCGGTCGCGACCCCGATCTTGATGTTTGCGAGCGGATTGCAAGGCGAATTCCTGGAGCTGCGCTGACAAAACTTCGCGGGCCTGGGGGCATCGGTGGCAGCCGGCGTCGGCGCCGGCGACATCCTGCTGTTCCGAGCAATGCGAACCGTCGGACTCATCCGGTCGTACTCGATCGGCGGCACATTTCCGCTGTTCGGCCTCTTTTACGCGGCCATCCTATTAGGGGAAAGCGTCGGCGGACTGGCAATCGCCGGAACGATATTTATCGTTATCGGTGGCGCGCTGGTGTCAGCACGATCCGCCACGGACGAGCCGATCGCCGCCACCTCGCGTTGGGCATACCGTCGAGGACTGGGTCTTGCACTCATCGTCGCTATGCTCTGGGGAATAGACCTTGTGCTGCTGAAAATCGGGGTGGGCGACGCCCACCCAATCGTCGCGAACTCATTTCGGATGCCGTTCGCGGCAGTGGCGTTGACAGCATTCGCCTGGCGAGTGTCAGGCGAGTTTCCGCTGCTTCGAGTCAGTCCTCGCGTGGCGGCAACACTTCTGCTGTCAGGCCTGCTGGGCCTGACCGCCGGCAGCATGCTCTATCTTTTTTCGATTCAGGAGATCGGCGCAGCTCGGACCGGAGCCCTGGGTGCGGTTTCGCCGGTCTTCGCCATGATTCTCGCTGTCGCGGTGCTTCGCGAACGCCCCGGCTGGAAAGCCATTCTCGGAACTCTCGTCGCCACCGGCGGCGTCGTGCTGATTACGATTCGTTGACGTCGGCATCTCCCAGGAGCCCCTCCAGCGTCTTCAGCAGCTCGGGCGCGTCAGGCTCGATTTTCGGATCGAAGTTCGCGACAACCCGGCCCGCCGTGTCCACCAGATACTTGTGAAAGTTCCAGCGCGGCGCGACCGACTCCGTAGCTATGTGCTCGTACAAAGGATGCGCATTCGGACCGATCACCGGAATCTTGGCAAACATCGGAAAAGTGACGCCGTACCGTGAAGTGGCGAAACGTTTTATCTCGGCGTTTGTGCCCGGCTCCTCGTTAGCGAAGTCATTGCTTGGGAATCCCAGCACAGTAACTCCGCGCGCCGCGTAGTTCTCGTAGAGTTTTTGCAGTAGCACGTACTGCGCGGTGTGACCTCACAAGCTTGCGAGGTTGACCACCAGTGACACCGCGCCCTTGAAGTTTCCGAGTTCCACGCGGTCGCCGTCGATGTCTTCGACCTCGAAATCGTAAACAGACTTCACTCAACCTACCCCTTAATTAATGACTCGGATCCGGAGCTCGGCGCGTTCACGTTCTCTGCCACGCTGCTCTAGAGCGTAATGGGATCCATGCCTGTCTTGCGCCATTCCTCGACGACGTCCATCAGATTCGGCGGAGCCTCGCGGTCGATGGCGGTCCAGAGCTCTGGGTCAATATCCATCTCCGCAGCTTCGGCCGCGGCCCTTATTTCAGCCGGAGACGCCGCTCCCAGAATCGTAACCGCCACGTCGTCGTTTCTCGTCGAAAACCTTACCGCGGCGGCCGGAACCCCAACGCCGAAGTCTTTGCAAATCGCCGCTATGCGCTCGACCCGGTCCCTCACTTCCTGCGGAGCCGGATGATAGACGTACGGAGTGTCGAGGTTCTCCGGCCGGGCGAGGATTCCAGATGCGAACGGCGCGGCATTGACGACCGCCATTCCCAGTTCGCTCGCGCGTTTGATTAGTGCGGTCGCGGGCCGGTCCAGAAGATTAAAACGATTGTGGGTGATGACGCTCTCGAACTCTCCCGTCTCGACGTACTCGGAGAGCAGATCGACAGGTCCGCCAGCGACGCCGATGTGTCCGACAACCTTCTGCTGCTTCAGCTTCTGAAGGCCCTTCAGGGCACCGTCAAGGACTGTTGCGATTTCGGCGCGTTCAACGTCGTGGATGTGGACGTAGTGGATAAAGTCCAGGCCGAGCAGATCGAGGCTCCGCTCAACGCACGCGATCGTCTGCTTTTCGGAGTAGTCGAACGGATCGGGCCTGTAGCCCGCCTTCGTGTTGATGACCAGATCGTCGGGCACTTCGCCCGACAGATTCTTTAACGCCACGCCCAGCCGGTGCTCGGCGACCCCGTAAAGCGGAGCCGTATCGATAAAGTTGACTCCCGCCTCAAACGCCGCCTGCACTATTTCGACCGCCTGGGCATCGGATTTCACACGCGGCGACCTACCCAACGCGACGGTGCCCAATCCGATTGGTGTCACGTCATGTCCCGTTCCTCCAAACGGACGCTTTTTCAGCGCACGCTCCAAATCATTGGAGATTCAAAGCCTGCGGCCCGGCCAATGTCCGCGCGCAATCCGGGGTCGCCCGCACCGCTCAAATCTTTACCCGCACGGACCCGATCCCAAGCGCACGCTTCGTCTGCGCAATCATTTGCCCATAATGGAAATCCCTTAGCTCGGCTGGATCGCCCTCCCAGTCGAAAAAGCCCTTTAGCGTCTTTACGCCGTCGTGACCTTGCTCCGCCATGCTGGCGAGAGTCTCGACGGCGACGTCGCCCTTCGCGTCAAGATCCGCGTAAAGGTAGGCGGCCACTTTTGCATGATTGATGACGCCGCCAAGGTCGCGGGCAGCGAGGGGTCCGAGGGAACCAAATCTCGGCCCGAATCCGAAACGGACCGCATTGTCTATGTCCTCGGCGCTGGCAACGCCGCTGGCGAAAAGCTCGATTGCCTGACGCGTGATCGAATGCTGAAGCCTGTTGGCCACGAAGCCGGGTATGTCCACATTGACGACTATGGGCTTCTTTCCCATCTTTTCCCAACCGTCGCGCGTGCGATCAACGACCGACTCGTCGACATCCGGATGCTTTATCACTTCGACGAGGGGCAGGATGTGGGCGGGCAGCATGAAGTGACTGCCCACAACGCGTCCCCGATGCCGGCAGACCTCGGCCATGTGCCTTATCGGAATGGAAGACGTGTTGCTCGCAACAATGGTCTCGGGATCGGCGAGTTCGTCAATCTCTTTGAAAAGTTCCCGCTTGGCTTCGACATTTTCAAAAATCGCCTCAAGTACAAGATCCGCCCCCGCAACAGCCGAATTCAGGGTGTCGCTCGGCCGAACGCGCGAATAGACCTCGTCGGCGTCACCGCCCAGGAGCATCTGGTGGCGCGCGAGTTCGTCAATGTACCCACGAATATCTGCAAGCGCCTGGTCGACAGCCTCGGGATTCTTGTCGAACACATGCATCTCACCCGAACCCTGGGCAAGCACCACTCCGATCTGCGGGCCCACGAGGCCAGTTCCTATCAGAGCCGTTTTTTGGTAGATCGCCACCGATCTCCGTCCTTCCAGTCGCCGGGTAACCGCCGCACGTCGCGCGCGGGCCGTGCAGAGCGTACCCCAATTCCGAATTCCCGCCGGGCTGACTTCACCGAGACGTGGCGATGAGAGGCGTGGCGAGCAAAGCCTGGAATTCGATCCCCGCCGCGATTTGCTAGCGCAAGACGCGGAAATCACCAACGCGCCGGGTTATCCCCGCGGAGTCGAGATATTCAAGAATTGCCAGGCAATACTTCCTGCTGCTGCCGAAATGATCCCTTAAGCCAGCCACGTCGATTTTTCCGCGGTCGCCGATCAAATTCACGATCGAGCGCTTGATTTCCTCAAACGATTCGGCTTCGTAGGCGAGATTTGGGGCCACTCGCACGAGGTTCCCCGCCGCATCGAGACTTTCCAGAAGATCGTCCGCAATTGCGAACCGCTTAGTCAGCTCATTGAGCGGGGGTACGTTAAATCCCGCAGAAGCCAGAGCGGCGAGCAATGCTGAAACCGTGCGCTCTTGTTCATCGCTGAGCTCAACTCGATGGCTCGCCAGCCGAACTAAGGCGCCATCACGTCGGACGATTCCATCGAGCTCCAAATGCGAAATAAAATCATTGAAGTGCCCGGGCACTACTCGGAGCCGGTTTCTGAGCTCCTCGAGTTGCAAACCCACTCGGAGCGGGTTTGCCTCGTGAAACTCTGTTAGAAGCGAATTTGCCGCGTTGACCAACCTCGCCAATCCATCCGCGTCGAAATACGTGTTGCCGAGATGGAGAACATGGCCCGCCTGAAGAGCCCTGGCAATCGCTGCCTCGAACTCAGCCCCGGGTCCGCCCGCAGCCCCGGCGAGCTCGCGCATTCGCATCGGTCCCGATCGTTCCAGTGCGAGGACGATCGCGTCGGCTGTGTCGCCGGCCGCCAACCGTTCAAGGTATTCGAGGACGCTGGAGTCGTGCCGCCGCAGCCTCGACGCCTTCGGGGCCACAACCTCGCCACCCCCAATCGTGACCGCTGGCGAGAGCTGCCGGGCAACAAAGCGATCGCCTTGTTTGGCGGATATCGGCTGCCGCACCCTGAGTTGAACCCAGGCGGTACCGCCTGGTTCGAGCGCGTCGGCGTCGAGAAGCCTCACTGTGGCCCGAACCTCGGCCGTCCCGGTGTGCACAGCAATTTCCGTGCCATTTTTCAACGGTTTCATAGCCGACCGCAAATGCGAGAACCGTGCATTCAAAAGTCGGGATGGCTTCAAATCGCCGGGGATCGCGAGGACGCTGCCTCTCGGCACCTCCGAGACTTCGACCGCTGACAGATTTACGGCTGCCCGCGCGCCGGAATCCAGCTCGTCGACCGCCGTTTGGTGACTTTGAATCCCTCGAACTCGCGTTCGAATTCCGGAAGGCAAAACCTCCAGCTCTTCCCCTTCTTTCAGCGGACCCCCGATCAGCGTCCCGGTAACCACGGTGCCGTAACCGCTGACGGAAAAGGCGCGGTCGATCGGCAGGCGCGGCCGCCCATCCGCATGCCGTTGTTCCAGGCCGTCAAGGAGACTGTCTAGTTCCGCGAGCAGTTCATCGAGACCGGTTCTCCTGGTTGAGGAAACCGTCACCACCGGCGACCCTCGAAGCGATGTCGGATCCACGAGTTCGAGCGCTTCCGCCGAAACGAGTTCCAACCAATCCGCGTCGACCAAATCGCTCTTGGTAATAACTATCAGCCCTGAGTCGATTCCCAGCATGTCGAGAATCGCCAGGTGCTCGCGCGTCTGTGGCATTGCGCCTTCATCAGCAGCGATTACCAGCAGCGCGGCGTCGATACCGCCCGCGCCGGCAACCATGTTGCGGATGAAACGCTCGTGGCCGGGAACGTCGACAATGCTTATCTCGCGACCGCCAGCGAGCGTGAGCCAGGCAAATCCCAGATCGATGGTCATCCCACGCGATTTCTCCTCGGGCAGACGATCGGGATCGATGCCCGTGAGAGCGTTGACCAGCGCCGACTTGCCGTGATCGATGTGCCCGGCGGTTCCAACGGTAAACATTGCGATTGGTGACCTTACGAGCCAGATTCAGACGATCAAATCTCGCTGACCGCCTTTCGCCGGCGGAAAGCTCGCGCCGTCGTTTTCAAGATTCGACGCCGCACCGATTCGCATCCCCTGCCATTCAAACTCCGAGATATCGCGCAATGTTCGCCGTCTCATCCAACACCGGCTCAAGTTTTCCGGTTCTGGATGTCAACAGCGTTGCGACACCCGGTCCATGGCCGGGCGCGTAACTATCGGAATGGACGATCACCCCGATCGTTACCGCCCCCTCGCGATAGGCGCGTCCGACAGTATTATCATGATCGGTGATGGCGACGATACCCCCCAATCGGAGTTTTCCAAGCCCATATTTTTCATGGATCGATCGGTCGTTGGTGACTATGTCGTAATCGCCGCGATCGGAAGTAGCCCCTAGCCCCGACCCCATAAGCTGAGCGGGAACGATCGCCGATACCGGTACTTCGATGATGTCGCCGGTGACCTTCAGGCCCATCTTGTCCAGCAGGTCGGGGTCGATGTTCTTGATTGTTATTTCCGGGTGGTCGGCAAAGGCGATTCCCTGCCCCCAGGCACGCACCTGGATCTTGTCGCCGATTACCAGCGATTCAAGGGTGTCGGGGTCGAAGTAGCAAATCAGATTTTCGGCGCCCCCGTGAGTTCCGGTCACATATCCTTCAGCGCCTTTCGCATCGCCGCTGGCAACAACCGCTCGGTTGCCCACGCATGAAAGCGACTGAAGAGCACCGTTTTGCAGTAAATCCGCATTCTTGACCGTCACTCCGGGCTCGACGTGATCGCCGGCCCAGCCCATCGCAGAATCGCCGATCTTGACGTTGTACGTAATGCCGCCTGTTGCGGGCAGATTGCGAGCAACACCGTCATGTCCCACGCGCAGCGGATCGGCCGGTGCCTTTGGCGACGAGATTTCACCGATTACGGAGACGGCGACAAGACGGTCTCGATTCGTTTCCAACATAAGACGAGCGCTCCTGAATATTTCCGACTTGAAGGGTCCGAATTATCGCCTTCACTATAGAACTCTCTCGCGGCCTTTCCGTGTCGGGAAATTGCGGCAGGGCACCGGTCTACCGGATCTGGCACTTATAATCGGCCGCAACGTCTCTTCCGGGAATCGACCCAACGCCAATGCCACTTCGGGACGCCTCCGTATCGGTGATCATACCGGCCAAGAACGAGGCCGAGACCGTTGGCCGGGTGATTGAATCGGTCCGCGAGTACGCCGACGAGATACTCGTGGTGGATGGCCGCTCCGTGGACGCGACTGCCAGTATCGCGACGGATTTGGGTGCCCGGCTGATAGAAGACAACGGCCGTGGCAAAGGCGACGCGGTACGGATGGCCATAAATGAGGCCGAGGGCGATATCCTGGTTTTCGTCGATGCGGACCTTTCGCATGAGCCGTCGGACATTCCCCGGCTCGTGGCTCCCATAAAAGCGGGAACCGCCGACCTGGTCGTTGGTTCCCGGCCCAGGGGCGGCAGCGACGAAATGACGGGCGATCTCGACCGCTTCATTCGCTGGTTCGGCCAGCAAATTATTCAGCTTGGAATCAATTACCGGTTCGGCGTGCGCTTAACCGACGCGCAGAACGGATTCCGATCCATCAGCAAGCGCGTGGCCATCGATCTGGACCTGAAGGAAAATCTGACGACGATCGAGCAGGAAATGGTCATGAAGGTTCTCAGAATGGGTTACCGTGTCGCAGAGATTCCGAGCCACGAGTTCGAGCGCGGCGCGGGTCGGTCGAAGATCAGTATCCGGAGGACGTGGTATCGCTACGTATACCAGTGGCTTCGCGATTTGGTCCTATAGAAACGAAACCAACAGCGAGTCCGCTGCACCAGCCATCCAGAGTCCGCTGCACCAGCCATCCAGAGTCCGCTGCACCAGCCATCCAGAGTCCGCAATTTCCGAATTTTCTGAGCACTCCGCGACCCATCCGAGTGATCTGACCCTGGCATAATGTTCCGCCAATCCGCCGTTTTCCTCACCCTTGCCATGTCCGCTAACGGACTTTCCTACGTTTATCAGCTCGTGATGGCCCGGATGTTCGATAAGAACGAATACCCGGTGGTCCTGGCCACTGTCTCGTTTATCGCAATCCTTCTCTTCCCCAGCAACGCATTTCAGGCCGCGGTGGCGGTGGGCACCGGGCATATCGTTCAGCGCGGCAACCGCCTGCTGTTGTGGCCGTTCGCGCTGCGGGCAGCCATATTCGGTGGAATGGCGGGCCTCGGTCTCGTAGCGCTCCTCGGAATCTTTTCTTCTGGAATTCGGCACGTCTTCGGTTATGAAGGAAACTGGGTGCTCGCCTGGCTGGCCGTGACGTTTTGCTTCTCGTTCGTTCTTTCGGCATTTCGCGGGGCCTTTCAGGGCACCCAGAGATTTGGCGCGCTCGGTTCGCTGATGCTTGCTGAAGCCGCTTTGCGGGTGATCATGGCGGTGATCCTGGTGCAATTTGGATTTGGCGTGGCCGGAGCGACCGCCGGCTTTGCGTTCAGCTACGTTGCGGCAACCATCCTGGCCATCTGGCTTTTGCTGCCGAGAACCAGGCACCGCGGCAAAGTCCACGAGAGCCTCTGGGCCACGCTTCGCGACCAGCTCCGATCAGTCCCCGCAACACTGTCGATTTTCGGTGTCCAGGCCATCGACGTCGTAATTGCCAATAACCGTCTACTCGAAACTCCAATGGAATCGTTTTCGATCGCCGCACTCGCGGGCCGGGTGATCTTTTATGCGGGATTCGTGCTCGGGCTACTTCTGCTTCCGCGCTTCAGGCACATTTTTGCGGGTGGAGAACTTAGACGAAGCTTCATTCTGAAGATCTTGGCGGTTCTCGCTGCGATAACCCTCTTACCCGTTGCCGCGGGGTTCGCGGTTCCCGGGATTGTCCACAACGCCCTGGTTGGCGCCGAATATGCGCCCGACGCCGGACTCCTTCAGCTATACCTCATCGGTACCGCGCTACTCACAACGGCCCTAGTTCTTACGTACCTGATAATCGCGGCCGGATGGAATTGGATCGCCTACGGATTGCTGCCCATCGCCACCGCCCAGGTAGTACTTTACGTATTCTTCGCCGAAACAACTTATGACTTTGCGCGGATCCTCATGGCGGGCGCTGCGGCGATGTGCGTGCTGCTTGCCGCTACAGCGACAGTACTGGTTGCACGGCGAATCCGAACCCAGCAGCCGCATCAATCCGAAGGCGCCTCTTTCGACTCGAGGGCCCCTATTGCAATTGACGACATAGCGACCCGCGATCCAATCTGAATAGAGCATCAGGCGAAACGGTAGTGGTTGGGAGCCGGGCCGTCCTCCACAGATGTTGTCGCAGTGCGGTACCCACCCCGTATACGTTGTTGCCGGCGAATTCCGGGCGGGCGGCAGCACCTTGCTCGCCGATACTGAACCGACCCCGAATATCCGAATCTAATACCGAACTTGGGGCTCCTGCCACGGGTTGGTAATAGGCTTCCGGGGGCCAAAACAACTCCACGTTTGGGGCCACTGAAAAGACGGCCTGAACAGCACAAAATCGAAATGGAATAAGGAACCAATTGCCGCGATCGTCTAGAGTCAGTGAAGAAAGAATCGCAAAGCTCAAAGAGCTTAAAGATGCGATTCGGGCAGGCACGTATGTGGTGCCGAGCCGGGAGCTGGCTACTGAATTTGCGCGCACGTACATCGCCGGCACCAGGAAACGCAGGCCGGTGGAAGCTGCCAAGCAACTCACGCGAGTGGGGTTGCTACGCCGAATCGGCTCCGTCGCGAAAGATGTTCCCGCCGGGGATGTCGCCGCCAAGGAGAGTCAATCCGCCTAGAATCACGGCATCCGGATTCTTTCCGAATCGGGTGACCGCCCGGGCTCTCCGGTAGCGCGGCCGAGCAGCCGAAAATCTAATCTTGCAAGAGTTTTCGTGGGCGATCGCCGGCAATGCGGTCGTCATTGCTGCGCTCCTGCTTCTATTTTTCGGATTCGTCGGAATCCTTCCCGCTCGCATGCTGCTCTCGAGCGGACCCTGGTCCAGCCACCAACTCGTCCTCACCCCCTTCGTCGGCTGGTTCGTAACGGTGACCATTTCCTACTACCTCAACGCCTTCTTGCTTACCATGACCCAGGTCTTCTGGGTACTGGTTGGAATTGGCATAATCGGGGCCGCGGTCACGCTGGCGCGCCGCAAGTCTGCCGTTTTGAACTCCGGCGACCGGTGGCTTGCCCTTTCCGCACTCGTCGGCGTTTTCCTGTTCTTCATCGCGGTCCTGCCGCACGCCAGGGAGGGTTCGCTCGGGCTCCTGGCACTTAACGTCGACGAGGAGCTCTATTACCCATACGCCGAGCATATCAAGCACTCTCCGGCAACTATGGACGGGGCGGCGGACGGTCCATTTCTCGAACTGATGAAATCGGATCGATTCAAATCGAGGGGGCAGGGATTCGCCTATACCCTGTCGATTTCGAGCATCGTTTCACGCACACCGACTTTCCTTGCCTACATGCCCACTATCTACCTGTTGCTTGGCCTCTCAGCTGTGTCGGTCTTCTTTTTCGCGAGAGTTGGACTGGAACTCGGCCCAAAGGCATCGTTCCTGTCGGCCGGATTTTACGGACTGAACGGCCTGCCGCTCTGGTTCAGTTCGATGGGGTTCGGCCCCCACACCGTTGCGTTCGCTCTCTTGCCGCTCGCCTTCGCCGGAGTTATTGCAGCCATGCGGCATGGAGGAGCACGACCGGCGATATTTGCGGGCTGGGCCTCGGCGATCCTGTTGGCGTCTTACTTCTGGGGCATCAGCGGCATCTTTCTTGCAACCGCTGGCCCGTTGACTTTGATTCTCGCGCTGGCGACACGGCCACGCGCTCGTCGCATCCGAACTGCGCTGGCGATCGCACTCGCCGGAGTCGCAGCCGGATTTCCCGCGCTTTTCTGGTTTGCCAAATGGGCTCTACCGCAACTGACGACGATCACCAACGACCTAAACGGTCTGTTCGGGAATGCCTGGGGCGACCTGACTTTTCCGGCGCCACAGACGTCAATCGGCCTCCGCGCGTATCACATGGTCCACGACGCCCCGGGTATGGAACTCCTCCTCGGATCGGGCGTCTGGAACGCCATTCAGCGCCTTGAGGTGGTCGCGTGGATCGGTTTCCTGGCGCTCGCGGCCCTGGCGCTTGTAAAACCACGCGGCGACCGGCTCCCGCCTCTGATCCTTGCCGTGACCTTTGTTGGATTCGGGCTCTGGGTGTGGCGAGGCACCGGGTACCAGTACGGCTACTTCAAGACGCTGTCGTACGTTTCGTTCTTCGGCGAGACCGTTCTCGCGGCCGGTCTCGCGGTCGCCTGGGCCGACGTCAGTGGATCGGTCCGGGCCGGCACGTGGCGCGACATTGCCCGACGCTGGGCCAACCGGGGTTTGCGATTCTCGACGGTGGCGCTTTTCCTTTTCATCGGTGGGCTCACAGCAGTCAATACCGTTCAGACGCTGCGATGGTATTGGGCGGGATTTTCGTGGAATATGCCGGGCCAAATCGTCCACGAAGCGCGCCGAATCGCCAAATCCGTTACTGAGGGAGGAACCGTGAGGCTCTCCACACACATGCAGTATCCCCTCGCACCGGGCGGCACCAAGTTCAGGCCGATCACGCTGGCATTTCATTACGAATCCGACGCGCAGCGTCGCTGGAACGCCCGCACGGCCGCCGTTCTGGCGGCTGAGATGTACGGTCGAAATTTCTACACAGCGGGACGCACGCCCGGATTCAAGCAGGACATCGCGTCGATGCCCTCCGATCCCGACTACTTTGTTTTGGGCAGCCAGCAAGATCCGCGCATTCACGGCCTCGTACTTAGCGAGAACCGCACGCCGGGCGGCAAGCTGGCGCTTTACGCCTATAGGCCGGCCGACATCATGACGAGTTCCCAGATTTCGGAATCATTCGGCGGATCGAATTTCTTCGCCAAAGGCCGGCCATTCACCGCCAACGTTGGCGCGGACGAGATTTCGAGCGAGCGCCAGGCCGCGGGCACTGCTGCCCCGACGGACCGGCAGATTCTGCTGGGTGTGTTGAACCCCTCATCTGATGAAGTCGGCATTCGTGTCGAGATCGGAGACGAAACAACCGTTTACCCGATCCGGCCGGGATTGCATTGGATCGTATCCGATCCTCGTTCTGTCCCGTACAGGGTTTTCGCCGAGCCTGAGGGGGACGATTCCATTCAGATATATCTCGCGCGTGCCATAGACGCCGGGACCGCGGTCGCTCGATCCGTAACCGCCGATGCGCGCTCGTCCTCAAGCGTTAGAGTCGATGTCGATGGTGGGACAATTCGCGCCGTCGTGAGTTTCGCAAATCCCGGGCTCGGCGGCGTGAATGTCGGTGCGACGTTCCAGGAGTCCACAACCCACGGATACTGGGTTAGCGGTGCGCCGCTGCCGGCTCCGGCCCAGGTTATAAACCTGGAGTACTCCGTTGCCAGAAGAGAATTAACCGAGTCAATCAACGGCACGGTCGTGAAGTCCACCGTTGCCCGCGACAGCGATTTTCCGGGACGCCGACGATTTGAGCTCGTATTTGCCCACGGCGTCGAACGGATTTTTCGATTTCCGCTCTTCGAATACCGGGTCACAGATGGGGAGATTGAGATTCTATGGACTCCCTCGGAGCCGTATGTGTTCGTCTTGCCGCGGCGCTGAAGACTGCCGGGATCGAGCGATTCGTTACGATTGCGCCGCCGCCACGTTACCAACCTGGAAGGCCCGCCCGATTAGTGCGCCAATGAAGCCGGTACTTTGCCCGGTCCGAAATCGACACATAAACTGAACGCTGGTCCGTGAATGGAAGGTTGAGGTAGCAAGTTGCCCACAGCTTTGATTACCGGCATAACAGGGCAGGACGGTTCGTACCTGGCCGAATTCCTGCACGACAAGGACTATCGAGTTGTTGGGATGCACCGGCGGACCAGCACTCCGGCGACTGGCCGGATCGCCCATCTGCTCGAAAAGATCGAGATCGTTCAGGGCGATCTTCACGATCAGCTTTCGTTGATCAACGCGCTGAAGGAATACCAGCCCGACGAGATTTATAACCTGGCAGCGCAGTCGTTCGTGCCGACATCGTGGAACCAGCCGGTGCTCACCGGCGAAGCCACGGCTCTGGGCGTCACGCGCATGCTGGAGGCGGTTCGGGCGGTTGATCCCAATATGAAGTTCTACCAGGCATCCAGCAGCGAAATGTTCGGAAAGGTCCGAGAGGTCCCCCAGAACGAAAACACACCATTCCATCCGAGAAGCCCGTACGGCGTGGCCAAAACGTACGGCCACTTCATCACGGTCAACTATCGAGAGAGCTACGACCTTTTCGCCTGCTCAGGAATCCTCTTCAATCATGAGTCGCCGCGGAGGGGTCTCGAATTTGTCACCAGAAAGGTCAGCCATGCGGCCGCCAGCATAAAACTCGGGTTGCAAAAGACCGTTGGGCTCGGAAATCTGGACGCCAGCCGTGACTGGGGATTCGCGGGTGACTACGTCGAGGCCATGTGGCGAATGCTCCAGCACGACTCTCCCGGCGACTTCGTAATCGCGACCGGAGCGTCGCACACCGTCCGAGAAATGTGCGAGATAGCCTTCGGGCACGTTGGACTCGATTTTGAAGACCACGTTACATCCGACCCGAAGATGGTGCGCCCGGCTGAGGTCGAGCATCTGATAGGCGATGCGTCCAAGGCTCGCGAGGTGCTCGGCTGGAAGCCCAGAGTCGGATTCAGCGATCTGATCGAGATGATGGTCGACGCCGACCTCAGGCTGATCGACATGGAATCCAGACTCGGGAATTCTTAGCGCCGCAGACCCGTAAGCCGATGGGTAGCCCGCAGGGCCGATCGAGCGCGACCGCTAACCCTCGGCCGCCGCAAGAATTGAGAATATGAACGACCCCAATTTCCAGCCCTCGGGCACGTAGAATCCGAAAATATTTCCGGGGGAAGGCGGTGGGATTCGTAGTTCCGCGTGCTGTATCACGCTTGTAAGCGTCAATTGAGCCCGATCGTCGGGCAAAGATTGCAGCAAGTGTTCCGATTCCCAGCTTGGAAAAAACGGGTCTCCAACTTCGTGCAGAATCACCACGCGGGCGCGCATCGCCTGAGCGGCGTTTACGGGCGAAAGCCGCCGTAGCCCGCTCAATACGCCTTCGGGCAGGGCAGCGATAAGTGCCTCGGCCCGATCGGGGTCTCGATTTGTGAATATATCGTGAACCTGCTGACCATCCGGCGAAAGATCGTCACGGCCGAACTTCCGGAGTGCTTCGCGGTTCTGCGCGGGGCGCGATCCCGAAAACAGAGCGCCGAGGACCGCGCGGTCCTGCGGTCTATCGAGGCTCGCAACGAGCGTATCGCGTGTCACGGACCACACGAACGACTCCGGCCTGAATCGGACGCGTTCCCCGTCGCGGACATACGATGTTGTCGTCACCTCAACGATCACCCTGGCGAGGTCCGAGTAGGGCCCGATCATTGCCACGAATCTCACGTCGTCGGCAATGCGGCTCTCAGCGGCGGCGACGAACGCCAGAGAACCGCCCACGCTGAATCCCACAAACCCGACCCTCCGGGGATCGACGGATTCATAGCCGGCCAGGAATTCGAACGCCCGCGCCAGAACGTCAACGTCATCGAGAACCAGCCGAAGTCTCGAATAGCTCAGAAGGTCCGGGACCATAACCACGAATCCCGCGCGACTCAGCGCCCGGGCGAGGTTCACCAGCTCGCCGTAGCGCCGGCCCTCACGCACAACGCCGTTAAGCAGTATCAATCCCGGCTTACGACCCAGCCCGCCAGGATCGTACAGGTCGGCCTCGAGTCCCCCCTCGCGCCATTCCATATCGACTACGGAACGAAGTGGTTTCGGCGTCAGGAGCGACAGCGGACGTGGGCCGCCGCCCGGGATGGCTTCCAGGGCGATTCCAGCTGATCGAAGGCCTCTCGACAGCGCCGGTTCAATTGCGACGAGCGCCACCAATACGAGGATCAGGGCAATCGATTTGCGCCCGGGCTGTCGCGGAAGGGACGGAAACCGGATCCACGATCTCAATATGCTCGGGTCACGGATCGAGAATTCGAGCCTCGCCGGTGGAGATCCAAAACACCGAAATCGCGGCCGAGATCGAGCGAATCGCGTACTTCAATCGTTGCCCGGATGTCGCCGCGCCTCGCGGCGATCACCTGAGCGCGGCGTTGAGTCCTACTCACCCCGTCGGGCGCGATCGCGTCGTCGGTCCTCGAGCTGTACTCTCCGCCGCTCAGCTCGCCGAATATCGTCGTCCCGATCACGGACGTCGGGCGGCCTGTTCTGGGCGCGTACGTCCACCCGTCTCCGGAGGTCGCGACGCCGTTCAGATGCGGCTGAAGCATCGCGGGTGCGTTCCGCGCGTTCAGACGGCGTTGGTTCCGGGTCACGCGGACGGCGATCCGGTGGACCGGGCTCCTCAAATACTGGCAGCGCGTCACTCCTGCGGGAGGCCGTAGCCGTCGGAATGGCATTTGAAAGTGCCCGGCTTCGCGCTTGCCTGGCTGACTGCGCCAACTCAAGTCTGCGGCGCGATTCCCCCGAAATCTGGACCGTGTCGGCCCGATCCTCGACAGCCGGTTGCGCGGCCTGGCCGCCGTCTGGGACAGCGGCCGCGGCCTTTGAAACCTTAGGCCCCGGATTTGCCAGCGGACTGGATCCGATACTGTCGTCTGACGCCGGCCGGACGGCCATCCGCTCATCCCCTCAATCTGACTTGTCGAAACTGTTCGCCGGCAGGGGGGGCCGCCGGCCGCCTTCCAGCGCTAGCTGGTTTCGCTCTCCTCGGCGGTTTCCTCCGCTTCGGGGGCTGCCGGTGGCATTACCGGCGCAAATTCATCGACCGCGATCTTTCGCTTTACCTCATCGAACGCAAACAGCCCGATGGCCGCGAGGAACACCAACACGACCACGAGACCGATGAGGGTCAACATTCCGACAACAACCTTCACGACGAAAGCCTCCCAATCTCAAACCTTCGCTCGGCTAGAACATAAGTTTGTGGCCGTGCGATACACACATTCCAATTCTAAACACGGATTCCCGCTTATTGCGCCACGACCGACCAATAAATGCTAACCGTCGCAGTCGATTCCGGCGGCTACGAGGCGGTCGCGCTCCGAGGTCGTTAATCCCGCCACATGGCCCGAATTCGGCACCACGCAGATAAATTTAAGCGGAGCATCGCCGGTGTTTTGAAATTGGTGTACTTCGTGCGGTGGAACGAAGACCGTATCCCCAGGCACCAAATCCGAGTCTCCATCCGCGTGAAGGAGCGACCCGCAACCCTCCAGTATCAACACTTCGTGCTCCCAGCCATGTGAATGCTCGGGTGTCGACGATCCCGGCGAAAGGTGAAACTGGCGCATCGAAAAATTGGGCGCGCCATCTTCCGGCCCCACGAGATCCTTGCGAACGACTCGACCCGGCTCGTCGGGATAGATATCGACAGTCTCTACATCCGATTTTACGACGACCATTGGTCACCTCGTCTCAAACAGTGGGTATTGTGAGAAGGTTACCGCACCCTTGGAACTGATAAGTGTTGCGGGCAAGGCAGCGGTCTACAATCCCCGCCGCCGTGAAATTTAGCTATTCCAGGGCCCGAGCTATCGATTCCTCCAGCTCCGCTACGAAATGGTCGAACGAGGCCGGCCTGAAATCGAGCTTCCGGATGGCGGATTCCGTGTCGTAGAAATCAAAAGCTTCGGACCGTTCGAGGTATTTTGCCTCGTTCGCGGGAATTTGAAACGCCGAGAAGTAGGCGTCCGAATACTGCCGGCCAGTCAAACGCCAACTCTCTCCCCCGGCGACGTTGTGAATGGCGAGCCCGGGCTCGAAATCGACAGTTGCCGCGGAAGTAAGGGCTGCCGCAACGTCGGCCACTTGCACGAATTCCATGCGCTGATCGGATGTAAAAGGCCATCGGTCGGGAGGCAGAAGGAAGTCCGGAACGGAAACGCCGGATATCCGAAGAATCACCGAATTTCTTCCCGATACGGCGATAGCCGTTTCCGCGGCGATCTTGCTCTCGGCGTATGCGCCCACGCCTTGAAGGGGAGCATCGGTTCTTATTGGAGGATCCAAATCTTGAGTGTTGCCGTAGACCACGACCGATGAGCTGAAAACCAGCAGACCGTCGGGCGCAACGGATTGCATGGCGTCGAGGACATTTTCGGTGCCCGACACGTTCACTCGATGCGTTAATTCCGGTTTCTCGTCCGCAACCGGCGGAAGCAGCGCGGCAAGATGCACCACTACATCGGCACGATCTAATGCGGCCCGAAGGTAGTCGGAATCGGAAATATCTCCGGGCCACGTCTCGAAACTCTCCAACCCGCCGAATTCGGCCTCCGGCAGGTCGAGTATCCTGACCGTGTGACCCGCTGCGCCGAGATCGGAGGCCACCAGCCTGCCAACCCGCCCAGCGCCTCCGGTCACCGCCACCGTGCGCCCGATTTCGTCCATTATTGACGTTTCCAGTGTGACGACCTGCGTGAAAAATCTACGGGAGTATGGCGATTAACTTCCGATTCGTCCATATGGCCGACGTCCATCTCGGCAAGCAGCAATACGGCCGAATTGAACGCGCCGCAGACTTTGCGCGCGCCTTCCGGGACGTTGTAAAGCACGCGGTCGATGCCGGCGTGGATTTTGTAGTGATCGCCGGCGATCTATTTGAGCAAAAAAACCGTAGCCCCGGAGACGTTCAACGTAGCCTCGGCAGGTCTGCGGAGGCTCGCTGAAGCAAAAATTCCCGTCTTTGCGATCGAGGGAAATCACGAAAAATTCCTCAGACATGGTGCCAGAACGTGGGTCTGGTACCTCGGGCAACAGGGACTTCTGCGACTGCTCGACATCGGTCACGAGAACGGCGAGGTCGCAATCCGTCCGTGGCGGGCCGACACCGGTGGCACGTATTTCGACCTCGACGGGGTTCGCATTTTCGGTATCGGCTACTACGGTGCGCGACTTCCCCGAATTGTCGGACGTTTCGCCGATCTCGCGGCCGAAATTCCGTCGTCCGGCATCGAACATTCGATTTGCCTCTTGCACACCGGAGTCGACGATAAGGTGGATTATCTCCACAGCGGATGCACCGCGGCCGAGTTGCTGGTGCTAGATCGTGTTATTGATTACGTCGCGTTGGGCCACGTTCACCATCACTTCAGCCTCCCCGACGGTCCGGACGACGAGCCGCTGCTTTTCAATCCCGGCGCGCTCGAAAACTGGAGCTCGCGGGAAGTCGGGCAGGCGAAGGGGTTCTTCGACGTCGCCGTTGATACCACGGCGACCCCCAAACAGCGGGCCCGGCACGTATCCGACGTCGCATTCTGCCGCAAATATCTGAAGCTTGAAATTGACGTGAGCATGTACTCCGCTCCGGACGAACTTGCCGAAGCCATTGCCGCGTGCGCGGAGACACATTTAGGCTTGCGCTCCGATCGTCCAATCGTCGAATTGCGACTGGCCGGCCTGCTTCGATTCGAACGCGGACTTATCGAGCCGGCCCTCTACGAAACAATCCTTAAGGAGAAGCTCGATAGCCTTGTTTCGAGGGTCGTGCTGGACACAGTTCGTCGAGAGATCGGCGACTCGGGGGCGTCCGACCTTGAACGAACGCGGAGCGACATCGAAGCTGACGTTCTCAAACAGATTTTCGAGCAGTACGATGATTTCGCCCCGCACGCTGACAAACTCGCCGCCGTGGCAAGCCGACTCAAGTCCGAATCGATTCAATCGGACTCGCCGGAGTCTCTGGTGGAAGCGCTGACCTCCGAGTTGGAGCGTGCCGGAATTCTTGACGTTGCAGATAACTAGCGTCTACCTCCAAAACATCAAGGGCTACGAGGAAGAGCTTGTAGACCTTCAGCCGGGTCTTACGGCGATTACCGGCGAAAACGGCGCCGGCAAATCGACGATCGTCGAGGCTGTTGGCTATGCGCTGTTCGGCTACTCCGACGGTCAGCTCGCTGGATTGATGCGGGAAGGGCATACGACCGCCGAAATAAGGGTCCGCTTCGTTTCTCCATTGGACGGTCGTGAATATGAGTCGGTACGGTCCTTCAAGAAAAGTAATGCGGGCGTTGTCACGACAACTCCAAAGCTATTGGACGCCGAACAGGGCGGCGTGCTGGCCGAGGGTAGTGACGAAGTAGGCAAATCTCTTCGAGCGAGCCTTGGATTCGGCGACACGACTGTCGACATGAAATCCATATTTGCCGACGTCAGCGGAGTTCCCCAGGGCCGGCTTACGGCTGACTTTATCGACACTCCCCAATCGCGAAAGCGTAAGTTCGACCCGCTGCTGGGTACCGACGACTTTCGCGCCGCATACGACGCACTCCGACAGCCATTGAGCCTTATTGAGAACCGCAAAGCCAAACTGGGCGCGATCGTCGCGGCGCAGGAAGAGCGACTTAAAGACCTGCCCCGTGTCGACCAGGATATTAAGGACACGAAATCCGCTGCCGGCGAAGTTAAGGCGTCGCTCGAACGGGCTGTCGACAAATTGGAAAAGGCCCGTGCCCTGAGCGCCAGCCTCAACGCCCAGAGGGAAGCGATCGACCGCCTGAAGTCGGAGATGCGCTCCAACTCCGCAACCTTGAAGCTGATCGAGGCATCGCTGTCCGCGGCCACCAACAGGGTGATAGAAGCCGAGAAGGCCGCCGAGCGAGCGCGTATCTCAAGCGTAAAGTCCGCGGAATATCGGTCGACGGATGGGCTTCTCCGAGTTGAGCAGAAGCGGTTCGGCGAGTTCCAGCGCCTCTCGGCCGAAATCAGTGAGCTCGAAGCGAGATCGAGCATCGAGGGAAAGCGTCTCGAACGGGCGCGGGCCGACCTCGACGGGATATCTAAGCTACAGGACAAGCTGCCCGAGCTCAACAAGGCCGCGGAGTCACAATCAGAGCTCGAGATACGGCTTGATGAAGCCCGCGGGCGGGCAGCCAAGGTCGCGTTTGTCGAGGCGCGGGTCGCAGAAATCGAGTCTGATCTTGAGGCGACCATTGCCAGCAAGAGCGAATACGAGCGCGAAGTTTCCGAATCGCTTAAAGACCGCGGTCTGGCCGCTCAGGTGGATGACCTCCAACAACAAATCGCCGATCATATGGCCGCCATCGCCGCGGTGGACATCGGCGTGCAGGAGCTCAGGTCGATCGAAATCAATTTCGATGGTCTCACGGCGGAAGTTTCAGAGGATCGCAGGGAGCTCACGGGAGTGGAGCAGCGAATCGAATCCAGCATGGGGGCCTCGGACGAAGCGCTGGACCTGCTACGACTTCGATCGGCATTGGGACGCGCAATCGATAGAGGCGCTCGGCTCGCCGACCTCTACGAAGTCCGGTTGCGGGCTGCGGTTGCCGGTAGGCGACCCGAACTCGAAGAAACGCTGCTAAATACTCGCCACCAGCTGAAGCTCGCCCGTGCCGCCGAAGAAAAGTCGGCCAGGATCGAGGCTGCAGAAGGCCAGATCAAGCAGCTCTCGGAGCGTATTGAGACGCAGCGTATCCAGGCTGCCCAAGCCAGGACCGCGGAGATTGATGGTAGGGCCGCCGAATCGGTAGCCATAACGCTTGCCGAGCGGATCAAAGGACCTGGCACCCCGGATCCGCGCACTCGCCTTGAAATCGCTCGACTCGAGCTTCGCAAGCGTAAATCCGTCGAGGACGAAATTGCCGCGGCAGCCGCGGAGATATCCACATCCGCGCCAGTATTAGCCTCGTTGCGTAAAAAAATTGAACCCCTGGTCAACGTTCGTGATGAATTCGAGCGCCTGCGACTCGCCCTCGAATCGCTGCGTCCCGAGCACGAACAGCATTTGAGGGATAAGGCCCTCGCTGAAAACCTGCCCGCCCTGATTGACGAACGCGATTCAGTTCGAGCCGGCATCGAAAGAGCGCGAATCGCGGTCGAGCGTTCCAGCCGGTTGTTCGAGAAGGAAGCCGCGCGCTTCGATCCCGAAAGCCTTTCCAATGCCCGCGATAGTGAAAATGCGATTCAGGTCCAGGTCGGGGGCTTCGGAGACCGCCTGACGCGGTTTGATGACGATTTGAAGTTGCTGGACCAACAGCGATCCGAGTTGCTCGACGTCAAGCGAGAATCCGAGGCGAAGCTTCAAGCCATCAAGCGGACCGAGACCGTCCACCGAGTGATGCAGCTAATCCGAAATTCTCTGCGCGACGCCGGCCCGGAGGTCACGAAGGCAATGGTTTCCGGCGTCTCGAACGCGGCGAACGAAATATTTAGCGAGATAATGGGTAACTACGCCCAATCGCTTCAGTGGGATGAGGAATACGGCATTTGGCTGGAGAGCGGTGGCTATCGTCGATCGTTTCGACAGCTTTCTGGCGGAGAGCAGATAACCGCGGCGCTGTCCGTAAGACTCGCCTTGCTCAGAGATCTGCTCCGAATCGGGACTGCATTTCTCGACGAGCCGACGCAGAATCTCGACGCTACGCGAAGGGAAAACCTGGCCGAACAGATTCAGCGTCTTACTGGCTTTTCGCAGCTCTTTGTTATCAGTCACGACGACACTTTCGAACGATTGCTGCAGTCGGTGATACACGTCGAGAAAATCAACGGTGTCTCGCGCGTTTCGCGCTAATGAATTCCGGTTCGATCATCGTTGGTTTAACCTGAACCGATGATCGACGCCACCAAAATCTGGCAGTACCTCGAAGATCCCGCTGACGAGCTATTGCAATCGAACGACGAGCTATTGCAATCGAACGACGAACTTCTACGTGAAGTCGATCGATTAAGGAATTCGGCGAGAGTCGCCCTGGGCCGCGACGCCGATGACCTTAGATCGGAGCTCGAATGGCCGACGGGCAGACACGGTGCCTATCCATCGTCCGAGTGGAGCCCCGGCATGGGCAGCTGGCTTCCATTCGTAACGGAACTCTCAGATGACTCGAGCCGTCGCGAATGGAGCCAATGGGCCGAAAGGGCCTTGACCGGCATCACAACGCTGGCCGTTGACGGAAGCCAGATTTATCCGTCCAACGACTGGAGCATTCCGGTCGCAGCTGTCCAGGTCGGCACGTTCGAGAATCCCCATCTCGGAATAGGCGAGTACAAAAGGTCGACCATATTCAAGCCGATATCGCCTGTGGAGTTGCTCGGGAACGACCCGGAAGACGTGACGCTGCAGGACGCCGTAAATGAGCGCAGACACGGCCTGGAAATTGAAACCCTGATTGAGTGGATGCGGTCACACGCCGGCGAGCCCGGCCGAAGAGTCGCCCTGTTCGACGGAACCCTTGTGGTTTCATTCGCCACGAATTTGCGCACAAAGTACGTCGAGTCAGTTTTGGATCTCGTCGAAGCGTCCGAAGAAACGCAGACGCCTGTTGTTGGATATGTCGATTCCAGCCGAGCCCGCGACCTGTCCCAAATGTATGCATGGCTTCGGGACGGATCCCCTACCCGACTGATCGACGGCGTATTCCTACCCGAAAGCCGATGGCTGGAGCGTACGCCTGCATTCGTATGCGCTCGCGCGAAGGGACTCGAAAACTACGATCGGCGGGGCAGGCAAACCGACATTTATTTCGCCTACCTTCGCTCGAGCCGGGACGCTTTGCCCGCAAGGTTGGAGTTTCCGGGCTGGATTCTGCGTTCCGGCAAACTTGAGCATGTGGTCGACACCATTCGCGCCGAAATCGTGGCGCAGGGCGGCGGCTACCCGTACGCGTTTGAAACCGCCGACGCGATTGCCGTCCTGACTGCCCGCGACCAGGACAGGTTCAGAGACGTGTTTCGCCGATTTGCCGAGCAACGATTCCCGGTCAGAAGCCCGTTCCGACATCGGTCTCGGCCAAAGATCAGAAGCAAGATCTGGAGGAGATAGGCAACCTGGAAATAGGCAAGATCGCCAAATCGAATTCTCACGTGGAGTTCGTATGCCAGGTCTTGGCTCCGGGTGAAGTTCCCAATCCGCCCGAAGCGGCTCAGTATGCATTTGGAACTCTGGTTGCCGTAGCAATGGCGGATCTCGATTCCGAGTTAGTGGGGATTGTTTTCGACACGATCTTGTACAACCCGGATTTCGGGTCCGCGGGGCCTCGAATCAGACCGCAGATCGAATCCGACCGTCTTACGCCGGATCGCTACGCCGATACGGCAACGTTGGTGGGGGTCATTGCGTTGGGCATGCTGGGCCGTGACAAATCGGCGCTGCACGGCGTCGCTTCCACGTCGCCGTACATCGGCGCTTCCGTCCGGGTGCTCCAGAAAGACGACGTGAAGGCGTTTCACTTGCCGGATGCGCGGTTCAGGGTCGGCTACGTTCCACATCTGCTGGCCCACAGCCATCCCCTGGTGGGGGAGTTGCTCTTATCTCTGTCAGACCGTCTCTCAGCCCTGTTTCCCGAAGAGTCGGTGGCGCTGTCTGTGATCCGCAACAATCTCGCGTGGCAGCTAAAAGTCCAGCAGGCAAGATGACCGCCACAGCCGACGGTAAACCGGCGCCGCCCATCGGAACGACCAAAGGACCCGGCGAGAGCGCCGGAGACTTCACCATCGTTACCCCCGATCGCGACCGCGCCATAAAGGTCGGGGAGTTTGTTTATTACTGGGCCGATGTAGACGGCAGCGAGCAAAGAATATTCGGGCGCGTCGCGTCCCGAACGCACTTAAGGCTCTATCCGGACTCGTTTATGGCCGATCCGACCACATCTCCCGACGAGGTCGCACGAATCCTGGGATTCGAATCGGCCGACACGGAGCTATATGAGGTCAGCGTGTCCATTATGGGCCATTTTTCGGCGACGATGGGTTTTGTAAATCCGCGGATCGCCCCGCCGCCGGGGCTGCCGATCTACCTTTCCGAACCGCATTTGCTGGCCGAAGTTATCAGCAGGAAGAGGCCCGGAGACATCGGTGCGGTGCATCTCGGTTCGCTACTAACGAGGCGTCCCGACGAGGTGCCGATTTCGATGGACGCCAACGAGTTCACGAACACGCACCTTGCGATCATCGCCGGAACCGGAGCGGGCAAAAGCTACCTCGCGGGCGTAATCGTTGAAGAATTGCTGCGGCCCAACAACGCCGCCGCCGTACTCATCATCGACCCTCACGGCGAATATGAAACGCTGGAGCAAATACCAAATATCAGCGAATTTCACCGAAACGATTCAGAGATCGAATACCGTCCGGAGGTCAAGATAATTCGGGCCGGTGAGCTTGTGGTGCGCCGCAACTTGATGCGCGACGACGACATCTTGTATCTGCTTGGCGACCTCAGCACCCCCCAGCAAGTGATCGCCCGCGAAGCTCTCGGCTCGCTTCGCAAAAAACGAGAAAAGTGGGTGCTTAACGACCTCCACCGCGCGATCGAAGACGTCGATGTCGCACGGCTCGGCGGCGGACGGGCTGGCCAGGACGGGCAAGAAGAGTACTGGAACTCGAAGCAAGCCCTCAGTATGAAGCTCCGCAACACCCTCGGACGTCGAGGCGTATTCGACGACCATAAACACACGAGCATGCAAACGCTTTTGCGTCCCGGTAGGTGTTCCGTCCTCCAGGTCGGCGAAATGGACCGGCGAAGTCAACAGATCGTTGTCGCGACGATCCTGAGGCGCGCATTCGAAGGCCGACAGCAAACCAAACGCGGCAGCACGAATCCGGACGATGAGCTACACATACCATTTCCGATATTCGTCCTGATCGAAGAGGCGCACCATTTCGCTCCGGCCGGAGGGGATGTCGCAACCACCAACCTCCTGAAGGAAATACTCGCGGAAGGTCGGAAATTCGATATGGGGATCGGCCTGATTACGCAGCGACCTGGCAAGCTCGATCAGGACGTGCTATCGCAGTGCATGACGCAGTGCATCATGCGAATCGTCAATCCGGTCGATCAGGCCGCCGTGGCGGCTGCGGTCGAAAGCGTTGGACGCGAATTGCTCGTCGAGCTGCCCGCTCTCTCCAGGGGCCAGGCGATCATCTCGGGGGCTGCCATCAATGCCACGGTTCTTTGCAGGGTGCGCGAGCGTCTCACTCAGCACGGCGGGGCCAGTTCGAAATCCGCCGAAATGTGGACGAGCTTTTTCCGCCCCGAAAACGCCCGTCGCCGCAAGGTCGACGACGCACTTTTCCCCGACTCAGGCCGCTCGTCCGAGCCCGATCTGGCGACGGAGTTATTTGGGGATGATGGAGGTCCAGCCGGCTGATCGGGTCAGAGCGGCGCATCCGGAAACCGAAGCCGCCGGCGGTCACGCATCACTGGACTCCGAATCCGACCCGGATCCGTCGTCTTCTACCTCAACCTCTTTCGCAGAATCGGCGATTTCGCCGGCAAGCTCGAACTCCTCCTCGACCTCAACTTCCTCTTCAGCTCGCTCAAACTCGACACGCACAATTACCTGGCCGGGATCATTGAGAATCTCGACGCCGTCAGGCGGCGTGATCGAAGATACTGAAATCACGTCGCCTACCTCATCCAGTGGGATGACATCGACCTCAATCGATTTCGGAAGCATTTCGGGTAGACATCGAACGTTTATCTCCAGAATCTCGTTCACCATGAAGCGATCGCTCGCCAGCGCGGCTGGGGCCGTGCCGACAATCTGAATCGGAACCGGTTCCTCGATCGGTTTCGACAGATCTATCTTCCGGAACGCGACGTGGAGGACACGCCGGGATACCGGGTGAACGTGGACCTCACTGATTAGCGCAATATCCTCGGCATCCGGCCACTTGAGCTCGATCAACCCGGCTTGACCGGTCTGCATAAGCACGTTGACGAGCTCGCGCTCGTCGGTTTGCAATGCTCGCGAATCTCCGCCCGGTACCACCAAATTGACCGGGACCAGGCCTTGCGAACGCAGGCGTCCTACCTTTTTACCCAGTAACACCCTGTCTTGAACCAGCACCGATGGACGTTCCGCCATGCCAAAAAGCCTCTCACTGGAATTCGTTGCAACGCTAACTCGAATTCGAGTTCTGGTTGCGTCGGATTGTTTGGTCGCAAGGATTCACGGTCGTATTCGAAACCAACCTGAACCCTAGAGTGTAGATAGTGGATATTCGCCGGTCAACGATTTCACTCGCCACGGAGCGTCTGGGATTCGCATACCTTCGTAGCCGCGAAGCAACCGGTCACGGCCGCGACCCGTTTATTGGAAGCGGATAATCTCATTGCACTGGTTGTCCGATCCGCGAATCGCCGGGGCCTCGATTGACACCGCGACCGAAATCGAGAACGCTATCAAGGTTGAGCGCGGCCACGTTACACAACCGAAGGGACACTAGCTAGTTGGTTGGCAGAAGATCGGTTTCATTGAGTTCGCTGTTCTCCGACGCCTGCAAACGAATGGAGATCGCAACGGAACGCGCCATGGGCTGTGAACGAGTTGGGAACACCCTCCGCCTACACATTTCCAAGGACGAGCGCGTCGATTTCGAGCTGATCGTCGATGAGGAAACCGGTCAGCTTCTGGTTGGCGACATCATGGCGGAAGGTTCCGCGGACTTGCGGACCCCTTCGGCGGGCCAGGGCTCGTAGATCAGCTTTTCCTCCTCAGCCTCTCGAAGCAGCTGCACAGCTCGGGCGGATACCCTTTCGACGATCGCATTCACAATCCTTTCGCCGAGTTCCCATGACGCCGTGGTGGAAGGATCTTCGCCACCGACTCCTTGATCCGCCGTGCTCAGGTCCGATCGATACCTGTTCATGTGTACGAGCTCTGGAAACAGATGCCAGAAGATGCTCGTTTCCCACCTGGCGGCGTGATCGCCGGAGTAGCCCGGGTCTGTTACCAGTTCATGTTCGGGCAATACCCACACCTTCACGCCAACCTCTTCTGCCACCTGGTCCGCTCGGGTAGCGATGCCCCCGCAACGTCAACATCCAGCAACGCGTCCAGTTGCCTCAGCGAAATTGCGGCGCCGAGTCCCACCGCAGGTTCTTCTTCTGCTTCGGCCTGGAGATCTGCTTCTTCCGTCGACTTATCCGCTTCCTGGGAGGCGGCGTCGGTCGCGCTTCGCGCTGCACCGGCGGCGGAGGGGAGGCCTATGTCGAGGAAATCGCTCGCGTCGGCAGGGCTCTCTGTCCCGCCGTACTCGGCGAATTCACGTAAGAACTCAGAAAGCTCATCGGCGTCGCTGGTCGGGCCAGCCTCCGGTTCTGGAGTCGCTTCTTGATCTTCTTCAGTCATCGCTGCAGGCCGCTGAATAATTCGGAGAAAATACTAGTTCACGGAGGCGCTGGCGATAACGTCTGGCGCGCACCAATCCCCACCCAAATTTTCGGCGCAGAGAGAAGCCGGCTGAACGTCCCAACATTGATCCCCAGATTTAGCGAAAGTGCTCTTGTCGATCCCGCCTGTCCTGCCAGGCCACCAATGCCCGGATTAGTATCGCAAATGCAGCCAGCAGCGCGAGCAGTAGCCCGGCCGGCGCCCAGGCCTGGTTTCGAACCGTCCAAACGCCCAGGTTAATTCCACCCCAGGCCACGCCCGCCATCCCAAAAACCAGCAGGGGGAACACGCATCCGATGGCGGCCGCCCCGTAACCCAGCGGGATTCGGACGCCGGGAGGTCCCCCGACTCTTAACGCTCTCCTGGCCGCGCGATCGATCTGGTATCCACCCATCAGCCAAATAACTGCCAGCACAAGCGGGGCCGCGACACGTGCCGCCGCGCGCACGTTTGGCCTCGCAAGCACAACCGGGTCGTCCGGGTTTGGAACGGGCCGGAACGGATCGTCAAGCGCTACAAGTCGGTCGATAAGTGAACTCAAGCCGCCACCCACGCCCGCGACGAGGACTCTTAACAGAACAAAGGCTACGACGATCGCGATAGCAATAATGAACAGCCGAAAGTAGAGCGACTGACGGACCTGTTCCCAGTCAGGAAGGGCGTCGTCCGGCGATCGGGAACTAACCTGTCGAACTCGCACCGCACCGGGCCCTGGCTCGGTGTCTCGCGATTGACGGTCGAAGCGCGGCGGCGGACCTTCCGTGGTTGGACTCGATTCCGGTCCGGGTTCAATCGGTCGATCGACTAAGTCAGGCGGATTCGCCGCAACATCCTCATCATCCTCTGGCGTCACCGGTTCGAAGACGTTACGACGAAGCAGACGGTCAAGTGCGTCTTCTTCGCCGCCGCCCTTTGATTGCGTCAATTACCCGCGCCTTCCGATTCGGGAAAGGATTCGCTGAGCGTTAGATTTCGCCTGCTCGACAGCCTGGCTCCCGCAAGATCACCGATTTGTAGCGCTGTATTGGAAGTTTATTCGCAATAATGCCCACCAACGGTTAGCAGGATGTAACCTGACGGCTCCATAGGGAATCTCAGATCGTGGAGGAAACTCGTCGATGCCGTTAAAGCTCGCTTACAACACGCTCGAATGGGGACCGACCCCTGATCTTCGTTCCATGCTTTCGGATATCAGGGAAGCAGGGTGGGATGGCTGGGAGGTTCGCCAGCCGCTCGACTGGCTTGGTTCGGCCGAGCGGATCAACGACATCGTCGCAGAGGTCGGCCTTCCCGTCGCGGCGGTCTGCGGTCAGCATTGGGGGCTCTCGGATGATCGCGTAGCCGTTGAATCAAACAAACGGCGAATCGAGTTTGCCGCGGCGGTCAACGCTGATGCCTATGTGCTAATGGCCCCACATCGCCCCAGCGATCGCGCGCCTACGCGTGACGAGATCGCGTCATTTGCCGCATTCGCGGAGAATCTATCCAGGTACGGTACCGACATCGGCATCGACGTGTCGTTCCATTTCCACACAGGCCAGATCGTCCACAGCGAGGAGGAAGTCAAGACCGTACTCGACCTGGCCCCAACTCTGAAGCTTTGCGTCGACCTCTCACACGCGCAGCTAGTGGAGTGGGAGGTGACAAGGTGCCTGCGCGAGGTCAAGGATCGCATCGCATATCTTCATCTGCAGGACTACAGGAAGTGGCGATTCGTCAACATTGGCGACGGAGATCTGTTTGAAAGCATTCCAGCGCTATTTGAGGTGATCGACGAAATAGATTTCCGTCGATGGATCGGGTGCCACGGCGGACATCAAACCGACCAGGCGCCAAAGATGCGCGCCAAGGCCTGCCGGAAGTACCTGATCGGCATCGGCAGATGACGCCGCCGCTCGCCAGGAAGGACACGCATCGCTGATATAATCCATGCCTGCCGGCGCTGAAAATCACCAGATTCGTTGGCAGGCAACCACCAGCGTCCAGGTACTCGGAGCCAGTATTGCTCAGGATTCGGTTAGCACGTAGGGGACGGCGGGGCACTCCCTCCTACAGGATTGTGGTTATTCCCTCGAAGGCCTCGCGTGACGGGCGAACGGTTTCCGATCTTGGCTATTACAACCCGCATCCCGATCCGTCCGATATTCAGGTTGATCTCGTGGCGGCCCGGGATTGGATCGGCAAAGGGGCTCAGCCATCGGATCGAGTGTGGAAAATCCTGGAAATTGCTGAGCCCGGTTTTAAGCAGAGTATCGGCAGCAAGAACGGCGCGACCACTGCTGTAGATGCCCCGAAGGCTTCGCCTGAATCCGCGGCCGAACCAGCAGCGAAGACCGCCAGGGCGAAACCAGCAGCCACCGTCAAGGCCGCCTCCAAAGCAGGCGCAAAAAAGGCGACGGCAAAGCCCGCCGCCAAAGGACGAGCCAAGGCGTCCGCCAAGGCCTCGACCAAGAAAACGCCGCCAAGATCTAAAGCGAAGTCCCGGGCAAAGTAGTAGCTGTCGAGGCCCCATGTGGATGAGTTGATCGAGTTCATCGCTCGCAACCTGGTTGCGAACCGCAGCGCCGTCCGCGTCACCCGGCAGGACCGCGGGCGCATGACGATATATGAACTGGAAGTCGACCAACGCGATATGGGCCGTGTGATCGGCCGGCAGGGTCGAATGGCGACAGCGATTCGTACGGTGATGCGAGCCGCGCCGATCGGCCAGGGGAAACGATGTCAGCTGGAGATAGTGGAGGCCAGCTGACCGACGATCGCCCGCGACTAATCCCTGTCGCGAGGGTGGTCAAACCGATCGGCCTCCTCGGCGACCTCGGACTGCATGTTCTAACGGATGTTTTCGGCGTCTTCGAGCCCGGAACCGACCTCTTCATCGGAGAAGACCGGGCTCCAGCCGTGGTCGAGCAATTCAGCGAACATGCTGGTGGGCGTCTCAAGCTCGCCGGGATCGATACTCGCGACCGGGCCGAATTTCTGCGAGGCCAGACCATCTATTGCGATGTCGAGCGTGCCGTCGGACTTTTGGACGGGCGCTACTTCGAGTTCCAGATCGTCGGTCTGCGAGTCGTAACAACGGATAACGAAATCCTCGGTAGCGTTGTCGAGATCATCAAGACCGGAGCGAACGACGTCTACGTGGTCCGCAACGAATCCACCGAAATCATGCTTCCAGCCACTAAAGAGGTAGTTGTCGATATCGACCTGGAAAAGGAGATGATGACCGTGCAGCTCATCCCCGGGCTTCGCCGCGACCCCTAAATGTCGGCTGGCATCAGATTCGACATCCTGACGCTTTTCCCGGAAATGCTCGTCGGTCCGCTTGACCACGGAATTTTGGGCCGGGCTCGTGATGCGGGTCTGATCGAGATCGCGGCGCACAACATCCGCGATTGGGCAACCGATCGACACAAGATTGTCGACGATTACACGTTCGGTGGCGGTTCCGGAATGGTGATGAAACCCGAACCGCTGGCAGCGGCCATCGAAGCGTGCCGGAAAGAAGACGGCCGGGTCGTGCTGCTGACTCCGCAAGGGAAGACGCTCAATCACGCGATAGCTTTCGAACTTTCGCGGGAAACGCATCTCGTCCTCGTTTGCGGTCGCTACGAGGGCGTTGACGAAAGGGTAAGAAGCCAATTCGTCGATGATCAGATTTCGATTGGAGACTACGTGCTGACCGGGGGCGAGTTACCGGCGCTCGTCCTGACCGAGACCGTAGCCAGGTTGCTGCCCGGAGTCATCGGCGGCGATGAGTCGACGTACAACGAATCACATTCAGATGGGCTTCTCGAGCACCCCCATTTCACCAGGCCCAGGGAATTTCGAGGCGGCAAGGTCCCCAATGTGCTCCTATCGGGCGACCATGCGGCAATTCGGCGATGGCGTCACCTGGAGTCCGTGCGCCGCACGCTTCTCGTCCGACCCGATCTTCTCAGGCGGCGTGGACTCGAATCCGGCGAGTCCGAATGGCTTTGGAGAGAGGAGCCTGAGGCGATGTCGGACTTCGCAGGCGACCCTCCAACGGTCCATCCGCGACCACCAACTTGAAAAGAATCCGAAAAGCTAGCAAAATCAACGTTAGATTGCTAGGAATTCCCTATTGCCGTCGAGATTGCGTATCTCCGCATATGAGAGACGCTTGTTTTTTGATAATTACAGTTTGAGATCGCAGGCGCGTAGGCGCTTGAAGGGTAGAGGCGATGCCAGGTAAAGCAGTAATGATGGGTCAGGAAGCCCGCGAAGCATTGAAGGCGGGCGTGGACGAAGTGGGAAATGCGGTTCGCGTGACCATGGGACCTTGCGGTCGCAACGTCGTGCTCGAACGAAAATACGGTAAACCCATTATCACCAACGACGGCGTAACCGTTGCTTCGGACGTGGAGAATCTCGAAGACCCATTCGTAAACATCGGCGCCAGACTCGCCTACGAAGCGGCTCAGAAAACCAATGGTGTGGCAGGTGATGGCACTTCCACCGCCGCCATTCTTTGTCAGGCGTTGTACTCCGAAGGCCTCAAGATGACGACCGCCGGTTACAACGCAATGATTCTGCGACGTGGCCTCCAGCTATCGGTCAAGGCGGTGGATCAATTTCTGGAAGATGCGGCGATCAAAGTTTCTGGGCGCGAACAGCTTGAGTGGGTCGCCACGATTTCCAGCGCCGATCCCGAAATTGGGGGCATCGTAGCCGATCTGTTCCACAAACTCGGTAAAGACGCCGCGGTAAATGTTGAGGACGGGCGCACCGCGGAGACAACCGTCGAATACGTAAGTGGAATTAAATTTGACCGGGGCCTGATTTCTCCATATTTCGCAGGCGCTGAAGGTCAGAAAGAAGCTCGCGTGGAGAAGCCGTACATTCTCCTCACCGATCAGAAGCTCAGCACCGCGGCCGACATTGTTCCGCTTTTGGAGAAATTTCTGAACGCCGGGCAAAAGGACCTGATCGTAATTGCTGAAGACATCGACGGCGAGGCGCTGGGAACACTGGTCGTCAACGGCCTTCGCGGAGCTATCAACGTTGTCGGCGTCAAAGCTCCGGCGTTCGGCGATAGACGACGCTCGATGCTCGAAGACTACGCGATCTTCACTGGTGGCCAGCTGATCGCCAAAGAGATGGGACTGGGCTGGGACAAGGTCGAGCTGGAACATCTGGGCCGTGCCGACAGCGTAACCGTGACGAAAGACGATACCGTGATTATTAAGGGCCACGGCGGCGACGACGAAATTGCGCGCCGGATCAAATCCATTTGGGACTCCCACAAGAAAGCAAAGAATGACTACGACCGCGAAAAACTCTCCGAGCGCGCCAACCAGCTAGGCGGCTCCGTGGCCGTGATTGAAGTCGGCGCCCCCACCGAAATCGAGCAGCGCGAGAAAAAGCACCGAGTTGAGGATGCCGTATCCGCCACTCGAGCCGCCTTCGAAGAGGGAGTTGTCACCGGCGGAGGAGTCGCCCTCTTGCGCGCCGAGCAGGCGATTAGTGACCTTGACCTTGGCGGAGAAGAGCGGGTTGGCGCGAACGTTGTCAGGCGAGCGCTTGCTCAACCTTTGATGCAGATAGCCGAAAACGCCGGGTACGAAGGCGACGTCGTGGCGCAGCGAGTCCGCGACATGGACGGAAACATGGGGTTCAACGCCGACTCGGGCGAATACGAGGATCTGTTCGCAGCCGGTATCGTCGATCCCGTTAAGGTAACTCGGGCGGCGGCTGCCAATGCCGTCAGCGCCGCGATAAACCTGTTAACGACTGAGACGATGATCACCGACGTCGATTAGAGCTTAGGGCGGAATTCCAGGCGCTTTTCGCTGGGGCCACGCGGTCGATATCGGCTCGGAAGCCTGAGCAAATTGGGCGGGTTATTCGCTCCGCGTTCTAGTAAACGGTCTCCGCTCGGGACCAGTTGACGGGGACCGCCGGAGCGTTGACTACCGCGCCGTCCTCGTCGTACGGCTCGACATCCGTGTCGTCATATATGCCTTTTATACTGTTGCTCTTGAGCAGTTCAGCTTCGACCATGTCGTCCCAAAATGTCTCTAGAGTCTTGTAACGCAGATACCACTCAAGCGGTTTCTGGAACCGATGAGACTGGTCGGCGAAGTAAACGACGATCTCCCGAACGGTGATTTCGTCAATCGTAAGAGCCCTGCGTGGGAGCGAGTCACAGAAATGCTTGATCCAGCGGAGGCGGCGACTGATCCCTCTTTTCGGCAGGTCGCGCTCGGACGAAAGGTACACTTCGTACCACTCGAGGGCCCTACATACTTCGAGCGAGTCCACCGACATTGTCGCCTCCCCTACTGTCGTTGGTCCGAATTCTGAATCTCTAGATGCTGATCGCCGACCCAGAACTTTCTGCCGTAATGACGGCAAAACCCATCCCCTCGGGGAGATGGGCTAATAATGAAATCGACTGACTCAGCAACGCGATGCGCGGTCCCTTTAAGAGCTGCAGTGCCGACACGTTCACGTTGCCGACCGCAGGAAAACAGAAGCCACGAGAAGTGTATGGTCAGCCCTGTACCGTGTCAATAAATCGCCACCGCACGACGCATTTGATTCCGTCGAGATTCCGGAGCGCGCGACGGCGCTGAAATTCACGAATCGGACTGGAGTGTTGTGAAGCCGTCCATCGATTACACGGGGCGAAACGTGCTGGTCATGGGGCTCGGCTCGCACGGCGGCGGCGTGGGGATCGCCCGGTTTCTCGCGTCTCGCGGTGCAACCGTCGCCGTCACCGATCTGCGATCGGAGGAAGATCTTCGTTCGAGCGTAATCGCCCTGGCCGAACTGCCGATACGGTTCGTGCTGGGCGAGCATCGGGATTCGGATTTCCGCGGGGCTGACATGGTCGTCCGAAATCCCGCGGTACCGCTGGATTCTCCGTTTCTAGCCACGGCCCGTAGGTCGGGCGTGCCGATTGAAATGGAAATGGGTCTGTTTTTTTCCGAATGGCCGTCCGCGCGGACAATTGGCGTTACGGGTACGCGCGGCAAGACAACCACCGCGACATTCATCCATCACATTCTTAAGGAGCACGGTGTCGACTCAGTTCTTGCGGGAAATATGCGCGTTTCGGCGGTCGGAATGCTGGATGATTTACAGGAAAACCAGACGGTCGTTTTGGAGCTATCTAGCTGGCAGCTTGAGGGCCTTGATAAGCACCGCATTTCGCCATCTGTCGCGGTCGTAACGAACGTTTTGCCCGATCACCTGGACCGATACGAGGACATGGAAACCTATGCCGAGGCGAAAAAGACAATCGTCCGCCATCAAACGGATTCGGATCTGGCGATACTGAATCGCGAAAACGTCCACAGCAGATCGTTTGCAGCCATCACTCCCGCCGAAATACGGTGGTTTTCGCAGGGCGACGAAATCGTAGGGTGGGAGCGGGCACTGGTATCGGGCGATCACAACCGGGCGAACCTCGCTGCGGGAATTCTGGCAACGTCGATATTCGACATTCCCGAAAGCACGGTGGAACGCGCAATCGCGACATTTCCGGGAGTACCCTATCGCCAACAGCTCATTGCGACGATAAACGGCGTCGCCTACGTGAACGACTCCACGGCAACCACGCCAGACGCGACCCTGGCCGCCCTTGCCACCCTACAGGACCGCATAATTCTGATTGCCGGCGGCTCGGACAAGGGCTTGAGCTATCTCGCGCTGGCGACCCGAATTGAGGGCCTCGGAGAGCGCATTGGCCGCGTTATCCTGCTGCAAGGTGCCGGAACCGACGCACTCGAGCCGCTGTTGAGGTCGGATCACCGGGCCCGCGCTGACGACATGAATGATGCAGTGTTGCAAGCCGCCGAATTTGCGCGGTCAGGCGATACCGTGCTGCTTTCACCGGCCTGCGCCTCATTCGGCCAATTCGCCAATGAATTCGATAGAGGAGACAAGTTCAATCAATCCGTCGAGCGGCTCAAAGACTGAATAAGCAGGGGCGGACAAACCATCACATCGCCCGATCGATCCCCTGCGTCGGTTGCGCGAGGACGTTTTGACCGTCCTTCTTATCTCGGACGTTCACTCCAATCTACAGGCTCTGGAGGCAGTCCTCGGCGCCGAGCCCGACGTCGACGCGGTTTGGTGCCTTGGAGACATCGTGGGCTACGGCCCGAATCCAAACGAATGCATCAGCCTTCTGCAGACTCAAAACGCCGTATGTCTGGCCGGTAACCACGATCGGGCCGCGACCGGCGATCTTGACACCTCGACGTTCAATACCGACGCGAGGGCTGCCTGCAACTGGACGGAGAACGCGCTGTCCAACGACTCTTGGGACTTTCTCCGATCTCTGCAACCCAGTGATTCGATCGACGGCATACAGCTTGCGCACGGCAGCCCGCGCGATCCCATTTTTGAATACGTCTTCAATCTTTCCATCGCCGTCTTGAACTTCGATCGCTTCGACGCCGACGTGTGCCTCGTCGGGCACACCCACGTTCCACTTATCTTCACGCGCCAACATGTGCCGGACGGGCCCCCCGAGCACGCGACGGCGATTCCCGAACCAACCACTCCATTCGTCCTGAAGGGCTTCAGATCGATTGTGAATCCTGGCAGCGTGGGGCAGCCCCGCGACGGCGACCCAGAAGCCGCGTACATGCTGCTTGATTCGAAAAACCTGACCGTCACGCTGAAACGACTGGCCTACGACGTTGCCAAAACGCAACAACTCATGCAACAGGCGGGACTGCCAGCCAATCTCGTTCAGCGCCTGTCACACGGAAGGTAATGAGATCTGTTGACCGTCGCGTCCACGTCTAATATAGAATCATTACGCATGATTTCTTGTAGTTTCGACGAAATGGTGTGCGGGCCATAAGCCGCCTCTGCACGTGCCGGGTAAGCTGCGTCAGGCCTCGTCCTGGCGCTTTTTTTGTTATGGCCTGAGAGAGGAGACCTTACTTGCAGTCAAGCCTCATCGGAAAGATCGAGAAGGCAAACCGCTACGCGCAGGAACCCGAGCGAATCACCTTTAGTAATTTCGAGGCGACCTTCGCCGGAGGTAACGGCGACTACGCCGTCACCTATTCCGACGGACAGTGGGACTGCACCTGCAATTTCTTCAGCACCTGGCACATTTGCTGCCACAGCATGGCGTTGGAAAAGCTTCTCGATCCGATGGTGGCGATTCAATCCACCGAGGTACTCGCCGCAGGCACCACGGCAGGCAACGACTAAGTTCCGAGGACCCTCCGGAGGCCGCTACGGCTCCGTTCGGGATCTGCTTGCAGCCGGGGGCTGGACCCTCGAAATAGTAAAGAGTCCGAGACGCAGGAAAACAATCTCCGCAACGCTCAACGGTTCGCGATTACGGATAATGCTTCCCGCAAAAATATCCCGCGGCGAGGAATCCCGGATCGTTCGCGGTATTTGCGAGCGCATGGCCACGACCAACCGAGTGGATCCCGTTAAATCCAATCGACTTTTACTCGAGCGAGCGAGGCAACTGGACGCTGAATACCTTGCAGGGGGCGGGTGTCCGGCGGACGCTCGATTTTCCGCGCGGCTAACTTCGTCCTTTGGCAATGCAAATCTTCGGACCCGGGTCATTCAAGTTGCCGCCCGGCTGCGACGAGCTCCGCAGTGGGTGATCGACTACCTGCTGCTCCACGAGATGACCCACCTGCTCGTTCCGGATCACTCCGGTGAGTTCCGGCGGCTCGTTGATCGCTACCAGTATGCTGAACGAGCCAAGGGCTATCTGATCTGCATGTCTCATCTCGAAGACTGATGTCGCCGTGGCCAAAAAACAGAAATCATCAAAATCTGACCGTGCCAACGGTACGCAGCGAAACATCGCCGTCAATCGACGCGCCTCGTACGACTACGAAATCATCGACCGTTTGGAGGCCGGACTCGTATTGACGGGATCCGAGATCAAGTCGATTCGAGCCGGCGCCGTGAGCCTTCGCGAAGGCTACGTTCAAGTCTCACACGGCGAGGCGTACCTGCACGGCGTCCACATCGGTCGCTATAAACCCGCGGCCGAAAACAACCACGAGCCGTTGCGGCCGCGAAAACTGCTCCTCCACGCTGCCGAGATAACCAGACTAGAAGTAACCCTGAATGCTCGCGGCTACACCGCAATGCCGCTGCGGTTGTATGTTTCGAATGGTCGAGCAAAGCTCGAAATCGGCGTCGGACGGGGACTCAAGCGGTATGATAAAAGGGAGCGTCAGGCAGAGCGTGAGGCTCAGCGCCAAATGGAACGTCACATCGGTCGGATACGAAAGGGATGAATCCGTTTCGCGGGGATGCAGGGTTTCGACAGGTACTCGAGGCCTTTCTCTGCAGGTCGAGGACGCCGCTACCTCGTTAATCCGGCGGCAAAACTTTAATTGGCAAGCAGGAACTTGCTCTCGCTGCCTAAAACTTAGGCGCGACGTCCGATCCGGGTCTACCTCGGCGCCTGGAATCGGGCGACATTTAGTCGAGAGGACGCCAGCCTCGACGCCCGTTACGGTTGGAAGAAAATTTCTTCGGGCTGGCCGGTTGCGCCGTTGTCCGTTTTAGTGGCAGCCAGCGAGAAATTTAAAACGGTCTAAACCTGTAGACGAGATCGGACAAAAGTTCTTGGACGGGGCGTTCGACTCGCCCCCATCTCCACCATTAATGGCCCGGCAGTTGGGCCGCGGCCGCCTGCGGCGTTTTGAGCGCCGACCTGGCAATGGGTTTCGACTAGCCCCGCAGCAGTCGTTCGATCTCCTCGGTGGCCCGCTCGAGCGCTGCCCGCGGCTCAGCGTTGTCTCCGAGCAGCCGGGCACGGAGCGAATTCCGAACTTCGCTTGCCCTGCTGAAATCCGACGAAGCCAGGTCGGCCGCAACATCCAGAAGCCCATCGTATTCGCCGGCGGCTTCCACTTCGGCGCCGGCGATGAGACCATCAACGTCTTCGTTGAAGCGCTTGATCTGGCTTCTTCGATCACTGCTAGCCGATGTCAGCCTCAAGTTCGCGACGCAGTCGCCGAATTGCGCGGAAAAGGATCACACCCACGTTCGTTTCCGTCAGCCCGGATAGTTCCGCAATGCGACGACTGGTCAGACCCGCGCCAAATTTCAGTCCGATGAGGTCGCGATCGCGCCGGCCAAGATTGGTGATTGCGCCCAATAGCTCACTTCGCTCTTCCGAACGGAGAACCTCGTCGAGTGGACCCGGCGTCGACGAACGGGCTCCGGCCGTAAGGATCGATAGAGACCTCTTGCGCCGTCCCTCCGATCGATATTTATCGCGGACCGTGTTGCGCGCGATTGCGAACAACCATACGGCGAACTCATCTTTGTTTGGATCGTACGAACCAGAGTTCGCGAGAGCCTTTTCGAATATCTGCTATGTCACGTCGTCCGCGGCCTCGGCGGTTCGTACCCGGTACCGAACGTAATTCCAAACTCGTGAAAAATATCGATCGTAAACAACATCGAACGCAGTCGGTTCCGCCACGCCACGGCGTCCGACCGCCCGCTCGTCCAATATCAGAGCACCAACGGTTTCCATCGGGTTCCCAGCGCGATACGCCACCTGGGTCGCTAGCTTTTACGCGCGAACGGCGAGAGTATTACACCGCTCGTAGAAGTTGTGGGGCGCCACCCTACTGACAGCGCCGTCGCAAGCCGGTCGTCGGACCGCTTTAGGCCGACTCCTGCTGCGATTCCACCGGGGCCTCGCCCTTGGTCACGAGCAACGGCTCGCGGCCATTTCGTACGACGTCGGCATTAACCACGACTCTGGTTATGTCTGGCCGTGATGGGATTTCGAACATCGTGTCCAGTAAAACCTCTTCGATGACCGTCGTCAGACCCCGGGCGCCGGTCTTGGTTTCCAGCGCCTTCTCGGCAATCGCCTCGATCGCTCCCTGAGTGAAGTGAAGCTCGACTTTATCGAGGCTCAACAGCCGCTTGTACTGGCGAACCAGGGCATTGCGCGGCTCGGTAAGGATCTGTCTGAGGGCATCCTTGTCGAGCTTATCGAGCGCGGCCACCACCGGCAGGCGACCCACAAACTCCGGAATCAGCCCGTACTTGAGTAAGTCGTCGGAAATCACCTCGTGGATCGAATTCGCAACTTTGTCATCGCCATTTTTCGAGGCGGTAAAGCCGACCTTCGAACCGCTGCCTGTTCGCCTGCTCACAATCGCTTCGAGACCCTCGAATGCGCCGCCGCAAATAAATAGGATGTCGCGCGTGTCGAGCTGAATAAACTCCTGATGCGGGTGTTTCCGCCCGCCCTGTGGAGGGACGTTTACCGTGGCCCCCTCTATGATTTTTAGAAGCGCCTGCTGAACGCCCTCGCCCGACACGTCACGAGTGATCGAGGGGTTATCGGCCTTCCGGGATATCTTGTCGATCTCGTCGATATAGACGATGCCAAACTGCGCCTGCCCCACGTCGTAATCAGCGGACTGCAAGAGTCTGAGAAGGATGTTTTCCACATCCTCGCCGACGTAACCGGCTTCCGTGAGCGCCGTGGCGTCGGCTATGCAAAATGGCACGTCGAGAATCCGCGCGAGAGTTCTGGCGATTTCGGTCTTTCCGCATCCAGTCGGGCCGACCATCAGAATGTTGGTTTTTTGCAGCTCCACGTCGTCGCTGCGCGAGCCGACGGCTATCCGCTTGTAGTGGTTGTAAACGGCCACGGAGACATACTTTTTTGCATGATCCTGACCAATTACGTACTCGCTGAGCAGATCGAATATTCGGGCAGGTTTGGGCGGACCGTCCGACATCGCGCGCGGCGGCGGAGCGCTACGCTGCTCTTCAATGATTATGTCGCGGCACAAGTCCACACATTCGTCGCAGATGTACACGCCGCCCGAACCGGCGATAAGCCGCTTGACCTGATCCTGCGTCTTGCTGCAGAACGAACAGCGGTACTTGGGATCCCGCGACCGACCGGAAGCCATCTACGTTAGCGACCTTCCAAGTGCACTTCGTGGACTCACATTAACAGTCTAAGCGGCCCCGTCTTCGGAGCCTGTCGTCGCCGCTGAATCGTGCCGATCGACGATATGGTCCACGATTCCGTAATCGAGAGCTTCCGGCGCCGTCATCCAGTAATCGCGGTCGGTGTCCGCTCTGATCTTTGCGGATTCCTGCCCCGTGTGCGTTACCAGGATTTCTTCGATGCCCGATCGAATCCTCATGATTTCGCGGGCGGCGATCTCCAGGTCGGAAGCCTGCATGTAGCCTGGAACGTTCTGCTGAGGTTGGTGGATCAACACACTGCTGTGTGGAAGCGCATAGCGCTTTCCTGCGGCTCCTCCCGCAAGCAGCAGGCAGGCGATACTGGCGGCGATACCAGTGCAGAAGGTCTGAATTTCGGGCGCGATGTACTGCATGGTGTCGTAAATGGCCATGCCCGCATGCACGCTTCCGCCCGGCGAGTTGATGTAGATGCTGATTTCGCGGTCCGCATCTTCGCTCTGGAGGAGCAAAAGCTGGGCCACGAGCGTATTGGCGAGCGCGTCATCGACCGGCGAACCGATGAATACGATACGGTCCCGGAGAAGCCGGGAGTAGATGTCCATGCCGCGCTCTCCGCGGTCTGTTGTTTCGATCACATAAGGAATTAATGCCACTGCTCCGTCCTTCCATCAATATCGTCGGTCATTCTGTCAAACACTCTCACTAATAAGATCAGGGTCAGGCGATTCCGCCTTGACTTCCGATTCGTCCGAAACTTCAAGGTCGCTGGTGTCCACTTCCGGCTCTTCCTCGGTCACTTCGATCGCCGCGACCAGGGCTTCCAGCGCCTTCCTGTCGCGAATTCGGCCTTCCAGCCTGCTCTTCATCTCCACCGATTCGTGAGCCTTGCTAACGTTCCCGCGCTCACTTTCCGGGTACCCCTCAACGACAGCAGCCACCTCCTCCGCAATCTCCGATTCCGTCACCTCGATATTTTGCTGTTCGGCGTATTCGACGAGCGTAACTGTGCGCTTGAGATCGTCCAGAGCCTGTACCAGAGCCTCCTCTTTCCATTGCTCCTGCGTCTTTTCGACTGATCCGAGATAGGTATCGAGGGCGACACCCCGCGACGTTATGTAGTTTGTCATTCCCTTCAGAATTTCTTCCGCGTGGCTCTTGACAAGCACATCGGGGATTTCGAACCGGCTGCGCGTGACCGCCGTTTCTAGCGCGGCCTTCCGCACTTCGACATCGGCCGTGTTTTGCTTTCGTTCGAGTACGCGTTTCCGAACGTCGGCCCGCAATTCTTCGACGGTCTTAAAGTCCGATACCGAATCGGCCAATTCATCCGTCAACTCGGGAACCTCAGGAGCCCGGATGGAAATCAACTCCGTCGTAAACGACGCGAACTTACCGCGCAACTCTTGATCGTAATAGTCGTCGGGGATATCCAGATCGAATACTCGAACGTCACCCGTCTCCATCCCCATCACCTTGGAATTGAAGCCAGCAGGCAGCCAGTTTTTACCGACCAAGAAATTGACGGGTTCATCTTCAGCCTTTTCAATTTCGCCGGAAACGATTGAAAGCCGCGCCTCGCCCACGTCACCTTCTTGCAGAGTGCGGCCTTCAACTGGCTTCAGTTCCGCCCGGCTCTGCTGCAAATCGGCGAGTACCTTTTCGACTTCGTGATCCTCAACCGTTGCACGTACCTTGGTGAGCGAAATGGATTCGATGTCCCCGAGTTCGACGGTCGGTCTCAACGGCACTGTCGCCGTAAACACCACAGGTTTGTAGAAATCGACATCCTCGGAAAGATCCAACTCCGGTTGATCGATGGGATCCAGACTCTCTTCGCGAATCGCGCGATCGTATGCTTCGGGGACAAGATGGTCCAACGCCTCGGTGATGATCGCCGATTTGCCAAACATCGACTCCACCACGCTTCTCGGGGCTTTGCCCGGGCGGAAACCGGGTATCCGGGCTTTTCCCGATATTCGTTGTACGGCGCGCGCGTACTCCGATTGAAGCTCAGCTGGCTCAATTTCCACCCGCATCTTGGCCAGCCCATTGCCAATCTTCTCGCTGCTTGTCCTCAATGCGATACCAAATCTTCCCGCAGAAACCCGATCACTCTGGGCTGAATCGCCGACTCAAATCCCGTCAGACAAAAAAGAAGGACTCGACCTGGAGCCCTTCCGTTTCATTCGCCGCCGGGTCACGGAGACCTAACAAAGCCTCGTCTGCGTCGTTCACCCCAATGGTTGATTATATCGGCCCGCAAGCCCGTAAAGACAAACCCTGGTGGTAATAGCTGCCCCAACGAAAACCGGCAATTCTTCCCGGCGAAAGATCTGGTACCCCGGCCGCAGGCCGCTCGAATGTTCAGGTGACCACTATTCAGCAGTCCAGCGTATGCTCACTTTCCCATCTCGTAAGGTGGCCGGAGTAGTTGTCCCACTCGGCCATCTTGAGTTTGACGTAGCTCGTCACGAAATCATCACCGAGCGCCTTCCGAAGCACATCGCTCCGCTCGAATGCTCTCAAAGCATCCAGCAAATACAGCGGCAACCGTTGCAGGCCACTCACGTCCGCACCGGGGGCATGCATATTGATGTCGAGCCGCTCGCCCGGGTCACGTTTGTTTTCAATGCCGTCGAGGCCCGCCGCCAGCACGGCCGCCTGCAACAGATACGGATTGGCGGAGCCGTCGGGTAGACGGAATTCGAAACGGTCGTCGTCCGGCGTTCGCACCATGTGCGTGCGATTATTGCCGGTGTAGCTGATGTAGTTGGGCGCCCAGGTCGATCCCGACGCCGTCACCGGAGCGTTAATCCGCTTGTAGCTGTTGACGGTTGGATTGGTTATCGCGCACAGGGCTTCGGCGGAGTGAATAATCCCGCCGAGAAACTGATAGGCGATTTCCGACAGCCCCTGATCTCCCTCGGGATCTTTAAAGGTATTGACGTCACCCTTCAAATCCCACAACGAAAAATGGATATGACATCCGCTGCCCGTCAGACCTAAGAAAGGCTTGGGCATGAACGTGGCGCGCAATCCGTGCTTCTCGGCGAGACTCTTCACCATGAATTTGAAGAACGCATGTCTGTCGGCTGTAGTCAGGCATTCCGCATAATCCCAATTCATCTCGAACTGACCGTTGCCGTCTTCGTGATCGCTCTGGTACGGATTCCAATTTAATTCGATCATCCCGTCGCAGATTTCGCGAATCAGGTCGAACCGCCGCAACAGCGCCATCTGGTCGTAGCACGGCTTTGCCTGCGTATCGTTCGGATCGGATATTTTCATCCCGTCAGGATCGACGATGAAATACTCGCACTCAACACCGGACTTCATCACGAAACCGGCCGCGGCGGCTTGCTCGATGATCCGCTTCAGAACGACGCGTGGCGCCTGCGCAACGGGCTCGCCATCCATATGCAGATCAGATGGAACCCAGCCAAGCTCTTTCTGCCACGGGATCTGAATCAGCCGGTCGGCGTCCGGTACAGCCCACATGTCGGGATGGGCTGGGGTCATGTCCAGATGAGTGGAGAATCCCGCAAAGCCAGCGCCGGTTTTCTCCATATTCGCGGCGGCAGATTCCGGTACCAGCTTCGAGCGCATAACGCCAAAAAGGTCGGTGAAGCTGAACAGGAAGTAGTCGATCTTCCTCCCTGAGACCAGCGCTTTGTCCCTGGCTGTCTGAGATAGGCCGCCGCTCATATTGCCCCCATTTACAAAATCGTTCCCCTACATTCGGGCTTGCAGTCTATCGGTTAACTGGGGACGGACTCGGCTATTGGCCGGGGATCCAACTCGTCCCGGCCAGCGGTAGGCGGGCCATTGCCGCCGCCTCGACGGTCAGCGCCACGAGGTCCTCCGGCTCGAGATTGAGGACGTGCGACTTTCCACACGCTCGGGCAAGGGTTTGCGTTTCCAGGGTCAGCGTCGACAGGTAGTTCCGCACCCGTCGGGCAGCGGCGACCGGCTCGAGTCTCTTTACCAGCTCGGGGTCTTGAGTGGTTATTCCAACCGGGCACCTTCCCGTATGGCAGTTGTGGCAAAATCCCGGCTTCGTGCCCAGCGCCGCATAATCTTCAACGTAGAGATTGCGATTGCAGTTCAGCGCGATCAGAATCGCGGTTCCCAGGGACACCGCATCAGCGCCGAGTGCCAGAGCCTTGGCAACGTCCGGACCGCTACGAATCCCGCCCGATACGACGAGCTGGACCTTGCGGTGCATGTCCAGTTCCTCCAGCGCGTCCACGGCCTGGCGAACGGCGGCCAACGTTGGAATGCCGACGTGTTCAATGAACACGTCCTGGGTGGCGCCCGTTCCGCCCTGCATGCCGTCCAGCACTACCACGTCAGCCCCGGCCTTAACGGCCAGCTGAACGTCAAACCGAACTCGGGTCGCCGCGATCTTGACGAAGATCGGCTTTTCATAGTCGGTTATCTCGCGGATTTCCTGGATTTTGATTGTGAGGTCGTCGGGACCCGTCCAATCCGGATGCCGGCAGGCGCTTCGCTGGTCGATTCCTTCGGGCAACGTGCGCATCCCCGCCACGCGCTCGGAGACTTTAAGCCCGAGCAACATTCCGCCACCACCGGGCTTTGCACCCTGGCCGATCACGATTTCAACCGCATCCGCGACTCTGAGGTGATCAGGGTCGACTCCATATCGCGAGGGAAGGATCTGGTAGATCAGGGTTTCCGACGACTCCCGTTCTTCAGGGGTCATCCCCCCGTCGCCGGTGGTGGTGGAGGTTCCCATCTCGCTGGCGGCGCGCCCCAGGGCCAGCTTGGCATTTGCGCTTATCGACCCGAAACTCATTCCCGCGATGGTGATCGGGATCTTCAAGTGCAGCGGTTTCTTCGCAAACCGCGACCCGAGGACCACATCTGTATCACATTTTTCACGGTAGCCTTCTAGCGGGTAACGAGACAGCGACGCTCCAAGAAACACCAGGTCATCAAAGGTCGGTATAGCCCGCTTGGATCCCCAACCCCGAATATCGTAGATTCCCTGCTCGGCGGCACGCTGTATTTCCGCGATGACAGTAGGAGGAAAGGTCGCCGACGGTCGGTGTTCAGCCAGATCGACCTGGTCGGGATTTCCTCCTATTTCGGTCATTAGTAGCTGGCGGCCTTGTCTATATGGAAGTTGTATAGATTTCTGGCCGACCCGTAGCGTCTAAAGCTCGCAGGGTCATAGTCGAATCCGGCTCGCTGCAGAAGGGCTGCGAGTTCGTCGCTCTGATCCTGCGCCATTTCCTTGATGACACAGTCGGCCCCTAAATCATCCGCCGAGCCGCGTACAAAAATCTGTGCCTCGTAGATCGAGTCGCCGAGTCCCGGTCCAGCGTCGCCACACACCACAAGGCGTCCGGCCTGGGCCATGAAGGCGCTCATATGGCCCACCGACCCACCGACGACGATATCGACTCCCTTCATCGAAATGCCGCAACGGGAGCTCGCGTCGCCGCTTATCACCAGCATCCCCCCGCGCCCCGTCGCCCCGGCCGAGGAACTGGCGTTGCCCTCAACCCGCACGACGCCGGACATGATGTTCTCGGCCAATCCAACCCCGGCGTGTCCCGCAACGGTTATGTCGGCAAGCTTGTTCATGCCCGCGCAGTAATAGCCCACGTGGCCCTCGATTTCGATAGTCACCGGCACATTGGCTCCAACCGCGATGCTGTGGTGCCCGTGCGGATTTTTTACGCGAATCCGCGTATCCGCGGAATCGGAGGTGATCTGGTGAAGCCGCTCGTTGAGTCCGCGCACCCCAATCTCGTCAAGATCGATCTCTATCCACACCTAGTTGCGGCTCCACGTGTAGACGACAGCCGGCTCCGGTTCCCATATCCGCGCCGACGATGCCCCCGGCAAGTGGTCGAGCGCCCGATACTCGGACGCCATGGCAACCCAGCGATCGGTTTCCGCAAGCACCGCCGGCTTGCACGCAATGCCGTCGCGTAGAACGGCAAATCCATCCTTCGTGCCAACCGCAAACGTAAAAAAGCCGTCAAGTTCTGAGAGGCCTTCCTCGAGCGCTTCAGCGAGACTGAGACCCTGGTTGAGTTTCATCGTAAAGAATCCGGCGGCTACTTCGCTGTCGTTATCGGTCTCGAACTTCACGCCTTGCCGCTCCAATTCGCGGCGCAGCCGGTTGTGATTGGAGAGCGAACCATTATGCACGAGACAGAGATCCAGACCGGTCGAGAATGGATGGGAATGCTCGGTGGTCACAGCGCTTTCAGTGGCCATTCGCGTGTGCCCCACCGCGTGGGAGCCAGCAAAATCCGCAAGTCCGAATCGGCGCGAAACTTCCTCCGGCTTTCCCTGTTCTTTGAAAATCTCGATGTCAGTCCCGACGCTTGTGACGCGAACTTCAGGGTGGTTCGTCCGTAACCACGCCAGCCCTGCTTGCTCATCGCCCCGAATCAACATCACCGCGTGATTCCAGTAAGTTTCAAATCGCGTCGAAACGGCCAGGTCGGACTCCATGCGCGCAGCCAATTCATCCCAGGCGTAGTCGTCCGCGGGATTTGAGAGAGTGACCTTGAACTCGCCGTCACCGGCAGGATTTCTATAAATCGCGAATCCGGCGCTGTCGGGACCCCGATCGCCCATCTCGATAAGCATGGATTCGACCAGCGATCCAAGCTGCGGTTCGAGACTCTCGTCCTTCAGAAAGAGACCTACTATCCCACACATTTTTCCGCCGTCCTAGGGGTCGAGCCGGCCATCGCGGCATTCCGCCGGGTACGCAAAAATGTTACTTGAAATCAGCTTCCAGAGCCTGCAGCGACAACAATCCCACTGGCCCGCCGCCGAATTCATTCATTGCATCGATCATCGCGTCCCAGAAATATTCAGCCGAAGCGCTGTCGCCGAGGAGATGAAACACGTTGGCGCCGCCAAGATCCGCGCGGGCAACGATCGCAGTCAGGCGAGCCACAGATGTCTGCGCAACGGCGCCGTCGGCGAACGACGTAGGACGAAGATCGATTCCACATACCTTGGCCATGCAGGCGACCGCATCCGAACCGGTTAACGCGAACCAGAATAGGCCGTCGTAGCGCGGCAAAACGTACGCTCGCGCCTCCATCGCCCGATCGGATTTGGACTCCAGTCGATCGCACAGGTTGTCTCTCGTCGAGAGGTCACTGAGGATCAGCGCCTCCGTATTGGACCGAGTGATTGCCAGAGCGCCGTTATTCTGCCGCCACGACCAGTTCGGTCTAGAACCATCGATCAAAACGCCGTTATCCACCAGCCAGTCCATCGTTCCAGGCCCCTTAAAACCCACTCTGGGGAGCGGTGATAGGTCGGCGAGCCCGAGATGCCGTGACATTTCGATCTCGGTTGCTGTGTCGGCGAACTGCATAGCAACGGCAGCCCCCCCTGAATCGGCGAACCGCGCCCCGGACCGGGCAAGCCGCCGGTAGACGAAGCTGCGGCGGGCAAACGACTCCGCCCGCACGGTAGGCGCGCTGGATTCGGCCACGGGTCAGAGGTCCTGCCGCGTGTTGTTCGGATCGTAGAACGGCAACGGCATAACTTCGGCGCGCAGCAATCGACCGCCCTGGGCCTTTATTTCAACGATCCGGCCCGCAGCCGCTTGATCGGGAGCCACGTACGCGAGCCCAATCGCGCGGCCGAGCGTCGGCGACCAGGCGGACGACGTTACCCGTCCGACGATTTCGCCGCGGCGAATCACCAGATGGCCCTCTTCGGGAATGGGGCCGTCCGGGTCGGCGAGCCGGTACCCTGCTAACTTGCGAGAGATGCCCCTGGAAGCGGCAACATCGACTGACCTTTTACCCACGTAGTAGCGCTTAAGCCTTCCGAGAGCCCATTCCATATCGGCCTCAAGCGGGTTCGTGAGGCCGTCGGTGTCTTGCCCGACGATGATGTGTCCCTTTTCCAGCCTCAGCACACGCTGCGCCTCGATCGCGAAAGGCTGAATTTCGGATTCACTGCCCGCCTCCATCAGCGCATCCCACAGGGCTTCAGCCTGTGCTGACGGAGCATGGATCTCGTATCCGAGCTCGCCCACAAAACCGATCCGCAGGATTCGAACGGGAATTCCTTCAAGGCGTCCCGTTCGGGCAACCATGTAAGGAAACGCCGCGGAAGAAAAGTCGATGTCCGAATCCAGCTTTTCCATAATCACGCGCGAACGCGGTCCGGCCAGATTGAAGGCGCACAGGGCTGCGGTCACATCCGCGATATCGACATCCAATCGCCACTGCGCCTGGCGCCAGAGAAGCGCCGGATACATCTGTTCGGCGCCGGTCGTGCTGGCTGTGACATAGAAGTGATGATTCGCGAGACGCGCGACAACGCCATCATCGACGACGACGCCGGTATCGTCGAGAACCATCGCGTAGCGAACGCGGCCGATCCGGAGCCGGTGATACGACAGCGTGTACATCCTGTTAAGAAATTTAGCCGCGTCGGGTCCGCGAATCTCAAATCCACCCAGCGTTGAAACATCGATAATCCCGGCACGGGTCCGCACAGCTCTGACTTCGTCGTTGATAAGTTGTGCGCGGCGACGCTGCGGACCGTAATAACCTGGCCGCATCCACATCCCCGACGTCATCATCTGGGCGCCCAACTCCACATGACGGTGCTGCGTCGCGGTGTGCCGTACGGGATTAAAAGCGCGGCCGGCAAGATGACCGAATTTTTCTGGAAATACCGGCGGGCGGCTTGTCGTCGCGCCCAGCCGTGAAAGTGACTGGCCGCTTTCGTGGGCGACCAATCGGCTGGCCACGAGAGCGGATTGCCTGCCCTGGCTTGGACCCATTCCAATCGCGGTGTAACGCTTAAGAAGCTCCATCTCGTCGAAGCCTTCCGCGAGCGCATCTCGTACGTCGTGGGCGGTAACATCCTCGTCGAAATCAACGAAGTCGAGGCCCTTTTGATGTTCAGAACCGAACCAATGGCGGCCGTCGTCCCTCTCGATGGCGGTCGAAACCGTAATCCTCGGCACGTCGAAACCAGCGCCTCGCGCGGCTTCGTTTCCGGCACGACGGCCATCGGCAACCACTGCGTCGAGGTCCCTGAATCCATTCACCGCGCCCGCCGCGATTGCGTGAGACGGCAGCGAAACGACCTCGAACAAACCTGTCGAATCGTTCAATTCCAGCTTCGCCCCGGCCTGGCACAGAAGACCGGCGGCGGGACTGGTGCCAGTCGAAACGCATAGCAGGTCGCAGTCGATCCGCTCGCAGTCGTCCGCGATGCTTCCGGGACCGGCAACGCGGGCGACCATAACGGCTGCTATGTGACGTTTATCGGGACGCGCGATGGCCTCCGCCACGGCGCAGCCCTCCATGATTCGCATTCCGTGGTCTCGGGCGACGCTTGCGAGCGGATCGGAACTAGACTCGCGTCGAGTGTCAACAATCGCTGCGATCTCCACACCGCTCTCCGCCAGATCGAGCGCTACGCCGTAGCCGTCTCGGCTCGAAGTAAACACGACCGCTCGGCGTCCGGGCCTGACGCCATAGTTTCTGATGAGCCGTTGCGCCGCCCCGCCAAAAAGGATGCCGGGCAGATCATTCGCACGGAAAAGCGATGGCTGCTCCAGAATCCCCGTGCAGACCACGACCGATCGGGCCCGAAGTTTGTGAAGGCGGTTCTCGCGGACTATCGAGAGCCAATTGTCCGTAAACCAACCCGTGCAGACAGAATCCGTCATCACGCGCAGGTTTGACCGCCCCGAGACGCTCTTTTTGATTCCGCTGAGTACCTGTGCAGCCACGGACGCATCGTGCCCGAATCGATGAAATGTCAGCGATCCCCCAACCCCCGGCCCGCGATCGATCAGTAATACGTCGGCGCCAGCTTCCGCCGCCTCTTCGGCGGCGGCCATCCCCGCGGGACCGCCCCCGATTACCGCAACGTCGCAGAATTCATAGGCCTTGTCGTAATAGCGCCCGGGAGACCGGGGATTCACGCGACCGAGCCCTGCCGTTTGCCGGATCAACTTTTCCCAGTAGTTCCAGATCCCCTTTGGTCTGAAGAAGGCCTTGTAGTAAAACCCGACCGGAAAAAACGATCTGAACCGTTCCAGAATCGACGCGCCATCGGACTCCAAACTGCCAAAATAATTTTGCCCGGTCACTGTCATTCCCGACTCGATTTTCCGGACATCGGCCCAAACGTTCGGTTCGTCGCCGACCTGAACCAGGCCGCCCGCGTCGTCGCCCGACATACTCATCGATCCGCGCGGCCGGTGATACTTGAACGATCGAGACAGCAGCCAGATTCCGTTCGCGGCCAGCGCGCTGGCAATCGTGTCGCCAGCCAGCCCTTCGATCTCGCGACCCTCGAACCAAAATCGGACCGTTGAGCCGTGGTCGACATGGTTGCCCGACGGGGCGGCCAGGCGATTTACTCCGCCGCTCAAGGTCCCGACTCAATTTCAGCCGGCGGCTGTTCATTTCCGAACAAGGTCTCGGGCCGGTAGGTGCGAACGATTTCGTCGGTGACGGTGTTCCGCTCGGCAATAAACCAGAAGCTCGTCGGTACGTGGTACCACCATTCGCGAACCACACCGGCTTTGTTGTCGACCATGAAAACGTAATCGGCCCATTCGGCGTCGCTCGCAAGCGCGGGGTCCGGCTCGCGCACCACCTCGCCGGCGCAGACGAATTCCTGGATGTTGCGAGGGCCGTTGAGCGGGCACGGCATGATTTTCAACGGTAATACCTCAATGACCTACCGACGCGGCGCCTTTTTCGCCAACCTGTTCAAACTCCGCGAACCGGCTTAGCCGAAATGGTCGTAGGATTTCGGGAACTTTCCCGGTCGCAAGAGTTTCGGCCATTCGCCGTCCGCAAACGGGAGTTGCCTTGAACCCCCAGGTGCCCCATCCCGCATCGATGTAATAGTTCTCCAGCGGAGTTTCGCCCATTACGGGACTAAAGTCCGGCGTCATGTCGCACATGCCGGCCCACTGCCGCAGAACGGTTACTTCGGAGAGAAATGGGAACAACTCGAGCGCATTCGCCATCAACCCTTCCTTGAACTCGAGACTCGAGCGATTCGCGTAGAGACCGTATGGATCGGTCGCGCCGCCCATGACCAATTCACCGCGCGAGGTCTGCCAGATATAGGTGTGTAGGCTCCCGGAAACGATGATCGGGTCGAGGAACGGCTTGAGCGGCAACGAAACGCACGCCTGCAGCGGCACCGTGTGGATGGGAAGCTTGAATCCAGCCATGCCCGCAACCAATGAACTCGATCCCGCTACCGCCTGGATGACCTGCCGGCACCCTACTCGCCCGCGATTGGTCACGACTCCCGTAACGCGGCCGCCCGTCTGCAAGACATCCGAAACTTCAGTATTCATATGCAATTCAACGCCGCGGCGGGCGGCGTCCGCCGCATACCCCCAGGCAACGGCATCATGGCGAGCGGTGGCGCCGGGCGGATGATGCAGTGCCCCGACGATCGGATAGCGGGTATTGGCGGAAACGTCGATTCCGGGAGCCAGGCGTTCGATCTTCTCGGGGTAAATGACCTCCGAATCGACTCTCAAATGTTTATTGACCTCGGCCCGCCACCGCATGGTTCGCATCGTCGCGTCCGAGTGCGCCAGAGTCAGATGCCCGCGCTCCGAATAAAGGATGTTGAATCCAAATTCATTGCTTAATCCTCGCCAGAGATCCAGCGCCTCTGCATAGAACTGCACACCCTCTGCAGTCAAGTAATTGGCGCGGATGATCGCCGTATTGCGGCCGGTGTTCCCGCCGCCGAGGTAGCCCTTGTCGAGAACGGCGACATCGGTGATCCCGTGGTCCTTTGCAAGGTAGTACGCAGCTGCAAGTCCGTGGCCGCCGGCGCCGATGATCACCACGTCGTAGCTGCTTTTCAAAGACGCGGGTTCCGGAATGATCCGGCTCGCGGTGCGCCGCCCAAACAGGGCATGCTTGAGGAGGCTAAGCGGCAATTCTCACCGCAGGAACGGTCGTCAAATTCGGACCAGGTTGCCCACCAGGCTCAGAAGACATCGAATAATTCCGGTGAATCGTCACCAATGTTTGCGCAGAAGTCCACCAAATGCCAATCCGGCCACCGCCACCACGAACTCGCTGCGACACGCGAGGGGAAGCGCGGTTACTGGCAAACAACCGAAAGTTACCGCATAGTGACTTGCCCGTAAACGACGGCCGGGAATTCGATCGCGCAACCCGACCGTAACAATTCAAGGCGGAACTTCAGACGTCCGGATACCACCATCTACCGTTTGCCTAAGGTTATCAAAGGGAAACTTCCCATCGGCCCCGGTTCGCCGGGACGACGACTAATCGCCGCGTGGGGAAGGCGGTCGATGAGCCTCGTTTTGCTGTTGGGACTACTGCTGGCCGCCGCTTGTGGGGACGACTCCGAGGCGCCGCTCGCGATTCTCGACATTACGCAGGGCCGTGCCGAGATCAAGACACTCGGCGCCGCCGACTTCGTTGCGGGAAGCGACGGCGAGGACCTGGCCGCAGGCGACGCGGTTCGAGTCCCAGAAGGATCGCGCGCAGCGGTGGTCTTCTTCGAGGGATTAGCGGTCATCCTTGAAAAGGGAGTTGAACTCACAATTCAGCGCCTGACCGGTTCGGCGGAAAGCGGCGTTTCAAATATCGAACTGTTTCAACTGGCGGGCCGAACCTTCCATCGGGTGAACAAGCTCGTCGACGCGGAATCGAGTTACGTCATGCGAACGAGTTCCGCGCTCGGGGTCGTCCGGGGCACGGGGTTCATCGTCCAGGACGATCCGGTGGAGGGCACGAAGTGGAAGAGCTTTGAGGGTCGTGTTGGAGTCGCCGGCGCCAGTCGCATCGAGATCGTGGTGGAAGCGGGGCAGTCCACGGAGGTTCCCCCTGCCGCCGACCCATCGCCGCCCATCGACGACCCGATAGAGCGCGACGAACAGGTCGTTGTCGAAGAACTCGACGAAGTGATCATCGAGAACGAGGCCAAGCCACCGAATCGGAAGGATCCCGACGTAACCACGCCCACGGCGGGTCCAACGCCAACGCTGCCGCCGCTAGAGCCACCGCCTCCGCCGCAGCCTCCGCAGCCGCCCGCGAGCGGGACCTCACCACCCGCGGCACCAGCCCGCACGGTTGCTCCCACGCCCAGCCCGCGGCCCGCGCCGCCGACTTTGACCCCGATCGCGGCTGACCGGGAGATCGCAACGCCTGCCCGGGCCCCAACGGATGCGGCCACGGTTGCTCCAACGGCAACCCCGACCAGAGTTCGAGTCCCAACCGCGACTCCGATCCCTTCCCCGGCTGCGGCGCCGCGCAGAGTTTCACCATCCGACACGCCCCCGGGGGGATTGACCGAGGACGGCTTCGAGGGTCCCGGTGGGTGTGCCTCCGAGGCCGAATGCCAGGCCTACTGCCAGGATCCGGCACACCGTGAGGAGTGCGAGGCGTTTGCGACGAGCATGGGAATTGAAATCGAGCATCCCAAAGAGCGAACGGGACCAGGCGGCTGCCGGAATCAGGCCGAATGTGAGGCCTTTTGCAGCGTAGAAGAGAACCGGGCGACGTGTGAGGCCTTCCCGCACGAATAGTCCATGACAACCTGCGCAGTCAGATCGCCGCCCCGGATGCGAGACGATATTGAGCGGCCTTTGCCGAGATCAACCACGGCCGCTCGGCCCGGATTCCGCGCGATCCGAATCATCAAGCCATATCGGCTGAAGCGCGTACCAACTCCGATAGCCACGTTGGATTAGCACGGTGAGCTGATCGGCCATTCGCCGGGCGCCGATCGCCACGTCGGAAGTAGTTCGATCCAAATCCGAAAGATCGACGGCCGGCAAGAATTCGACTCTCAAATCACCGGCCTCGTCGCGCACGATGGATGTCGGTATCAACGGCGCCCCCGTCCGAATCGCCAGGGATACAGGTCCGGTCGGAATCCGGGCGGTTCGGCCGCAAAGGTCGACCTCAACTCCTTTTCCAATGACAGTTCGTTCGGCGACCAATCCGACAACTTTGCCTCCCCGCAGGGCTCGAAGCAGTTGGCGGCCGGCTCCCTCACCTTCATGCAGCGCTATCCCTCCCTGCCGCCGCGCTCGGCTCATGATCATGCCGAACCATTCGGGTCGAACCGTTTCCCCGACGCTGTGGAAGTCCCCAAAGAGTCGCTTACATGCCGAGGCCGCCAGGTCCCAGTTTCCACCATGAATTCCAAACAACACCACTCCGCGACCGTTGGCCAGCGCGGCTTCCAGGAGGCTCAAGTCAACGGGCTTGACGCGAGCGTTTCGCCCCCACAGATCGGGCCATCCCATCGTGAAGAACTCATTCATGTAGCGGCTGTATGACACGTAAACGTCCTCCGCCGCGGAATCGACGGCTTCAACGGTCGCTCCGGAACCCAGAACGACGCGCAAATTGGTGCGAAGCTGTCGCTGGCGTGGACCATCGAGACGGCTCAACCGGCGCGCGATCCGAGCGGCGGCGCCGTCAGCCCAGGTGGCGGGAATCCACGACACGGCCAGCGTGCCCCCAAGGAACAAACCGTAGAGGAGCCGAGTCACTACTCTGACCATTAATTCACGGCTGGCCGTTCAGAGCATTAGTGCGATCCGCGGCTCATTGCCCGAGCACGGCGCCGGTAGGCGGTTTGCCGGTCCGAAACGCTGCCCAAGCAGATCTACTCGATATGAGATTAATCGCTATGAGTCGGCGAACTGAAAGCTGTACAGCGAAGCATTCTTCAGGTGAAACCTCAGCTTTATCGATCCCGGGATCTCGTTCACCGTCGCCTTTCCCACCCACCTCACATGGTGACGTACGCTGTCGCCGGTAAACGTCTCGCAGTCGTCCTTCGAGTACTCGCCCCACACGTTGTTCCAGCCGTCCATCACTTCGACATCAATGTATCCGTTGGGCTCGCACGTCCCGTTGATATACAAGTTTGCCCCGGTCGAAAACAGCGGCTTCGTCTCCACCCATCCCTCGCGCACCGTCGCGTCCAACGACACATAGCCGTCAAGCCGCAGAGTCGCAAGACAGAGGTGATGCCCGTCACGACCGAGCGTGCGGTCCTTGGCTTCGGGGACATCCAGGCCTTCCTTCTCGCCAATGATCCACCAATCGTGGTGAACGTTCATACCGCCGTAGTAAAACCAGATCTCGTCACCCACAACGAGCGGCTGCGTGGCGGTCTCAACATCGAACTCGTCGTAACTCCCCACGCCGCCACGCGGTACGAGCGGCCTGTGATCGAGCAGCCGGTTCCAGCTCACGCCGTCGCGACTGTAGTGCAGATACATTTCGACGGTGTTATCCACCTGATGCAACACGTTGAGCAGTCCGAGATGCATCTCGCCGGCTCGCCACGGAACAAAACCGTAGTAGCCGTCATCCAGATTCGCGTCGTCACCTGGATCCCAGAGCAGCTCCGGCTTCGACCAGTTCAGCAAGTCCCTGCTCTCGGTTCGGTAAATGCGGCGCCGAACGCCCCACACTCCCTCCGGTTTGGCCGGCCAGACTGGAGCGAACCAGTTGTCCATCGCGGTGTGGCTCGATCCACCGGAGGCGCCTCCGTATCTGCCCCACAACACATACTTCTCGTCCACTGGATCCCACGTCAGGATCTGAACGTCGCTGATCCAGTCCGGGATGATCGGATTGTCCTCGAACGGCGTCCAGTCGATTCCGTTCGGCGAAAACGCCATGCGAAGCCCACCGCCCGCCTGCCCCTGGTAGGCCAGCTTCGGATGCTGCACGTTGTGGTCGTGGAACAGATAAACCATCTTGTAGCGCCTCGACGGATCTGGGTCGCGCTCGTCCAGCAGAACCGAAGGGCAGATGACTTCCCGATACGGAGGGTGGCCGAACACCGTGTTCGTATCGTGACCGTCGACGCTGTGTTTCCCAAGCGCCGGCTTGACCCAATTCAGACCGTCCTCCGAGTAGGCGTAGTAGATACGCGCCCGAAGTGTTTGCAGATCGAAACTCTGCTTGTCGATCGTCCCATATGTGTAGAAATCCTGATACCACGACTTGAAAAGACCGTCTGCCTCGTCACGATGGACGTTAAAGCAGCTCGTCCGGAAGTAGGTATTTCCTTCCCACGGTTTGTCGCGACGAATCAGCGGATTGTCGGGGTGCTTCCTGGGTGTGTGTTGACGCCGCGTGATGTTCTTGACGACCGCCACCACGTCGTTGTCGATAAACAGCTGCCTGGTGTCGCCGACATCCTTGTAGACCTTGACCTCGGAATACGCTACGAACATTTGACCCCCTGTGAAACGCGGTGCACAACCTCAGCACCGCGGTCCGTGAATCCGCCTCGAAGCTCCATGAATCAGGAACCGCCGATCGAACCATCCTCCTCGTAAACGTAAACGTCGCTCAGATAGATATCGCGCGGATTGTCGTTGTCGGCGAGAAGCAACCGCCGCCGGGGCGTCAGCGCCCGCTTGAATTCGTCCGGATACCGATGACTGCCAATCGGCCGCAGCCAGACCGGCGCGTAGATGATGTGAGCTGTTATCCGGGGGGAGTCGGTCTTGTTTTCGATGCCTCCATGCCATAGACCGTTGTGAAAGACGAAGACCGACCCGGCTCTTCCCAATACTGGTACCGACAGGCGGTCCAATTCCAGCACGTCCTTCGGCGGCGCACCGGCGGCCTTATGCGAGCCCGGAATAACGGCAAGCCCGCCCTGTTGGGCATCCAGACAGTCCGTCAACATGTACGCTAGCCGCAACTGGATCAATGGCGTCGGGTGCGCGAGATTGTTGTATTGGTCATGCGACGGACCGTCTTGATGCCATTGTTGAACGAAATTGTTGCTACGCGAATTGGCGATAAGCGTCGAACTGTAGACCTGCGTGTTCCTGCCCAGAATTTTGAGTGCCATGGGAAACATGATGCGATTGTCCATCAGTTCGGCAAATACCGGATTGGCCTGAATCATCGATCCAATCTGCGATTTTCCCGTTTCTTGCACCACTTGCTCAGCGGCGGCGCGGAAGCGCGCAATTTCCTCGTCCGTCAAGACATTTTCGATCAGGAGACAGCCATTGACGTCAAAAAGCCAGCGCATTCCTTCCGACCATTCCGGCGCGCAAACCGGTAGCCCCTGGCGAGTTGGCCGCCCTGACGACGGCGCGGTGCTGGCCGTATTCATCTCACGAACCTCCATGATCGACCGGCGCGATTATTAGCGGACCGCAGCACCGCCCGCGCTCTGGAATCCAACCGCTCAGCCGAAGGAGCGGGGCGGGAACCGATGGTAGGCCCACGCGTTGATCGGGTCAAAAAAGTCTGTGCGCGACCTTCCTTAGATTGCCACCGGCGACCTTTCCGGGGTTGCAGGTCAGCCGCCCGCGAGTTGCGAACCGACGCCGATCTAACACGTAGGGCATTTGTACTATTCGACAGCTAACATTAGCTGTTCGCCGCGCAAGCACCGCAGATAAATGTTCGCCAGTGTGATGAATAATCTTGCAGAATAACACCGGCTCGGCGGCTGTTGTCAGCCCCGCCGATTTCTTCCCGATTCGGCTGGACTCGCTACGCGAAGATGGCCGCGTTGATTTCGACGTCTGGATCGAACAAGCGGGTCAAATTGTCCTATACCGGCAGAGCGGTATGCCGCTGGATGCGGAATCGATTGACCGACTGGTTGAAAACAAGATCGAGCGACTGTTGGTTCGGCTCGATGATCAGCAGAAGTTCTGCAGCTACTTAGAATCGCACTTGTCGAACATAATCGATGATCCAAACCTGGGAGATCCCGAAAAGGCGCAGGCGGTCAACCTCGTTGCGACCAATCTAGCTCAGGAGCTTATCGTCGAGCCTGACGGCGATACGATCCAGCGCGCCCAGAATCTATTCGTTATGACGTCAAGCCACGCCGAGCAGAAACCCGATTTTCTGGCCAGCGCGATCCGAGCGGCCAGCACCGACGGTAAATTGGCCACGCATTGCGTCAATACGGCCGTATATAGCCTTGCCCTGGTGAAGATCGGCGACGCGTCAATTCTTGGCGACTTCGCGGTCGCTGGCTTCCTCGCAGACGTTGGAAAGTCCTACGTGCCGCCGGAAATCTTGAGCAAGCCCGCACAGCTCGACGACGACGAATGGAAACTCATCCATCGTCATCCGATTCAAACGGTTGAACTTGTGGGCAGGCACTGTCCCAAAAATTCGCCGATAACCGAAGCGATAAAGCACCACCACGTTCGCACGGATGGCTCCGGTTATCCGAAGGTGCGCGGCGACGGTAATGTCGACGTGATGGCGCAGGTCGTCGGAATCGCCGAGGTCTTTGACGGGATCACAATGGAACGACCCGACCGTCCCAAGAGTGCGTCGTTCGAAGCCCTGAAAGTCCTTACCCAAGAAATGCGAGGCAAGTTTGACGACGTTCTTCTCAAATCATTCATTCTCTGCCTGGGCGGCATAGCATCGCAGTCCATCCGCTCAAGCGAATAGTTTGGCTGAGAAATCCTTGATGTAGGCCGGCTCCGCGCCGTGTAACGTACCGCCTACGCATCGCCTACGTTGGCACGTTCCTGCTAGAGCCTTGGCCCTCTTAACGAAGGCTGGGAAACGACCGCGACGGCGAGGCATACGAAACCGATTCCTGCCGCCGCCGACATCGCCAGCGGCACTCCCGCTACGCTCGCGACCGCGCCGATCGGCAACGTACCCAGTGGCATCAACCCCCATATGAGAATGTCCAGCGACCCCATTCTGCCTCGGTACTCGTCGGGCACAAGCGATTGCATTATCGACATGGTGAGAACCTGTAGCATCCCGCCGCACAGACCCGCGCCAACCAGAAACAGCAGCGAAAGCCACACCAACTGCGACTGCCCAAAAAGCACCACGAGCAGCGCCATGCCGAGCGCCGCCCCCATCAGCAGCGCGCCCTGCCGCCGGTAGCCGCTCGCGAGGCCGGTGGCCAGCGAGCCGAGGAGCGCGCCGGCACCGCCCGCGCCCATCATCAGTCCGAAACCCGGCGCACCGAGGTTCAGTACATCCTTGGCAATCGCGGGTAGAAACTGCGTCTACGGAAACACAAAAACCGTAAAGAGCACCATCATTATCAGAAGCCCGCGGAGATTGCGATCTCCGACGGCGTAGCGCACACCACCCGCGATGTTGCGCCACACTCCCTCGTCGCTTCTCCGAGATTCGACCACTGGCGTGCGAACTCGAGAATGGTGCAGAACGGACCAGAGATAGCCGGCCGCCTGCATGACATAGCAGAAGGACGCCCCAAACGTAGCCAGCAGCACGCCGGCGGCCTGGGGAGCCGCTATCCGCATGACGCCCATCAACGTTGCGTGCACGGCAAAGGCACTCGTGACGTCACGTTTCGGCACCCGCGCGGCGGTCAGGGCCTGCCGCGCGGGAATGTGGCCCGCCACCAAACTGCCGAAGATAACCGCGACAGCCAGGAGATGCCATGCCACAAGCCGACCAGTGACGATAAGCGCCGCCACCAACAGCGCCGTCGTCAACCAGCCAAGCTGAGTCCAGATCATCACCTTCCGGCGATCCACGCGATCGGCCAGCACGCCACCCATTGGGGACAACAGCACAAGCGGAATGGACCTGCACAGTGACGCCAGGCTTAGATAAAGAGGCGACCCGGTCAGTTCGTAAATCAGCCAGCCTTCGGCGGCCCGCTGCATCCACTGCGCGAAAAACGTACCGCCGTTTCCCTGCCACAACAGCCGGTAGTCGCGGCGCGACAGCGCCGGGAAGACGCGCTCGAGCCCGGAATAGAACCAGCCGCGATTTCCAAGTTCAGACGGCGGCTGGTCCAGCCCTGCGACATCGCCAGAGATCGGAACCGCGGCGTCGGGCGGCTGCGCGGAACCCTTCATGCTGAGAGTAGCTCCGGTACGCGATCGCGCTGATTGGAACCAAGCATTACCGGCAATCGTGGGACGCCGGCCATCACATGTCAACGCGAGCGCCCAACAGCCCACTTTCCGCTCGCGGACCTGCCGGGTTGAATCCGCCGTCGAAGTGCGCGTAGGTCCGATGCGCGGATTGCTGGTCTGTCGCGGCCCGGGTCAGCCGCCTCGGTCGTTTCGCCTTGCTATCGCTCTCGGCGTGTCGCCCATTAGAACTTCGCGAGGAACGATTAGCAGCGAGCGATCCTCGAGCGGCAAATCCACTCTTTGACCGCCCTGCGCGTGGGATTTTCGTGTGGCGATGCCTATTTCCAGCGCTTCGTGGGCGTCGTCGCCGCTGCATCGGGGCGTCCCGCCCGACTCGATGCAATCGATCATCTCGTAGACCGCGTTTACCCCCGGACTGTGCTGACGTGGCGGACGAGGCAGCACTCGCGTGGCGGGCGCCTGCTTGCGCATCCCGTTTGGCGGCTCGTTAAGGACCCAGTGCTCGATGGCCCGTCCGTCGTCGATCACCCGAATCATTCCGTCGGTGGCAGTGAAGTTCCACTTACGCTCGGCGGCTTCGCGCTGCTCGGCCCACGTGTCCGCCATGCCGAACAGCGCGGATTTCCGGTCGCCGGCTTTCGATTAGGCAATTATATCCAATCGTAACCAAATCCCTTGACTTTGGCTAGTCATAATGTTACTATTAATCTGTAAATCAGACTAGGAGAAACGATGGCTAAGTCAGGACCCGGCAAGCACTTCAGGAAGGGACTCTTACTCATTCAGGTTATGCGAATGTTCCCGGATGACGCGACGGCTGAGCGGTGGATCGCCCAGTGCCGGTGGGACGGCGAGCCCGCTTGCCCGCATTGCGGGAGTGTGAACGTCCAGGTAGGCGCGAAGCATCCGAGCCAGCCCTACCGTTGCCGCGAGAAGGGTTGCCGGAAGTTCTTCAGCGTGAAGACCGACACGGCGATGGCCGGGAGCAACCTGGGCTATCAAACCTGGGCCGTCGCAACCTACCTACTCGCTATGGGTCTCAAAGGCCAGGCGTCAATGAAGCTTCACCGCGATTTGGGCATCGGACAGAAGGCCGCATGGTTCCTAGCGCACCGCCTACGCGAGACCTGGGAAAAGCATCAAGCCCCGTTCGAGGGGCCGGTGGAAGTGGATGAGACCTACATCGGCGGCTTGGAGAAGAACAAGCACGTAGGCAAGAAGGCCAACCTGGGCCGGGGTGCGAGTGGCAAGGCCGCCGTGGTGGGTGCGAAGGATCGGGCGACGGGTAAGGTAGCCGCCCGTGTGGTCCACGCGACCGACAAGCGGACGCTACAAGGCTTTGTGCGGAGACAGGTTGCGGACGGCGCTCAGGTCTACACCGATGAGGCTGCCGCGTATACGGGGTTGCCAAACCATGAGACCGTGAAGCACTCTGTGTCCGAGTATGTGAACGGCCAAGCCCACACGAACGGCGTGGAGTCCTTCTGGAGCATGCTGAAGCGCGGCTACCACGGCACCTACCACCGGATGAGCCCCAAGCATCTTCAGCGCTACGTCAACGAATTCAGTGGCCGCCACAACATCCGCCCGATGGACACCGCCGAGCAAATGCGGGCCATCATCCAGGGGCTAGAGGGTAAGCGCATCCGCTACCGGGAGCTCATCGCATGAGTAAGCTCGGGCTCGACCTCGAAGGCGCATTGCCAGCGGCAACCCTCTACGAGTTCGTGCACGGTGACGCCTTCGCGTAGTTGAAGGACGCGGATCAGCGCTCAATCCATGCCGTAGTCACCGACCCACCCTACGGGTTGGTGGAGTACCTACCGGATCAGCTTGAGAAGCGACAGAACGGGAACGGTGGTGTGTGGAGGCAGCCACCGTCCTTCGATGGGCATCGGCGGCAGCCTGTGCCGCGCTTCACTGTTCTCAGCGAAAAGCACCGCGAAGACATCCGGATATTCTTCGACCGCTTCTGTAAGCTGCTTTATCCGGTGCTGGTTCCGGGCGCGCATGTTTTCGTAGCGACAAACCCGCTTCTTTCGGAGTTCGTTTTCGGGCCATTCATGGGGCTGGCTTTGAGAAACGCGGAGTGCTAATTCGAGAGGTGCACACTCTACGCGGCGGAGACCGCCCGAAGAACGCGCACGATGAGTTCCCCGATGTCACCGTCATGCCTAAATCGTGCTTCGAGCCGTGGGGCATTTTCAGGCGTCCGTGTGAGGGAAGGGTGCAAGACAATCTGCGAAAGTGGGGCACCGGCGGATTGCGTAGGCTTTCCAAAGCCCAACCGTTTAGGGACCTAGTTGGATCGTCCCCTGCGCGGCGGAAAGAGCGAGATATAGCCTCGCATCCATCCCTGAAGCCACAAGCGTTCCTACGTCCGTTAGTGAGATCGAGCCTGCCACTAGGCCGAGGTACCGTTTTGGATCCTTTTGCCGGATCAGGCTCTACGCTGGCGGCGGCACAGTCGTGTAAGATTCGCAGCATCGGAATCGAGAGCAACCTCGAATACTACGAGATGGGGGCTACGGCTATTCCCAAGCTTGCGGCCCTGAAGATCTAGCGGAATGTTTGATTCGCGAGTGACGTTGCCGAGCGGGTTGGACGTGGCGGCGCTCAAGCGGGCGATCAAGTACACTGAAGGGGCGCTGAATGACCGGGACTTCATTGACCTGTACTTCGAGCAAGCGAATGTCTTTAGTGCCATCGTGGGGATGTACGGGACGAAGGCCCTAGCCAGCGTCAGTAACTAAGAGAAGCACCGTCATGGCTTCACTGAGCAGACACGGTTCCCCGACCTGTGTAGGCGAGGCGCGTCCATGCCGCTCCGACCTGAAGATTGCCTAGAGAGCAAGGCGAGCAAGCGACCGTGGGCCATTCAGTCGCACTACAACCATTCCGGCTGGTATATCGCCTGGCGCTACCTCGTGGATCCCACAGGCACGATAAAAGCCGGATCATACATGGTGATATGGCGAATAGATGTAGTGTTCCTGGAAGAATCTGACTGGAAGTACGAAGACAGCACTGCTAGCGCTGGCGGCGGGGGACGGACACACACGTTCGGGGTCATAAGGCCAGCGACAAAGCTGCGTGACTGTGCGGCATACCGATACCCAGGCGTTCGCCTTCTCGGGGGGAAGCCAGTGCCGATCAACGGCGAGGATCAACCATGAGCAAGAAGCCCCGTGGCCGTCCGGTGGAGCACAAGCTACCGGAGCCGATACCAGACACGCCCGAGAACATCATGAAGGCGTTCCTGAAGACGCCACCTAAAAAGCGTGAGGATTGGAAGTTCGTGCAGGAACGCGAGGAGAAGTCCGACTGATGCCCATTCTAAAAGGAGCCCCACAATGGCAAGTTACTACGTGAACAACAACGCACAAACGAATGGAGACCATGAGGTTCACACGACGGGATGCTCATGGTTGCCGAAACCCGAGAACCGAACCTACCTCGGCGATTTTTCGTCCTGCTACCCAGCGGTTAAGCACCACGCACAGGTGAACGGATGCTATTTCTGCTCTAAGGACTGCCACACAAGCTGATCGGCGTTATTCGCGATTGCCAGCGTCCTTCCGTCCTCTAAGTCGATACGTCCGGGTATCTTCCCATGCCCGCAGCAGCTAGCCACGGTACGGATTCCACCGGCATTCAACGCCGCGACGATTTGGTGAATGCAGAAGTCAATACATTGCACACGCCCGTTGAGGGGCATGCAAACTTGGTTTCTGAGCGTTCTTTTGCCTCCTGGCGAATCGCAACACTGACAGGGGGCTTTATCTATGGGCATCCATCAATCGCCTACTGAAGCCCAGCCAGTTTGGTTACGATTGGATATAAGCCCCTTCGGTTAACCGGTCAGCGGATTGGACTATCCCAACAATGCGTGGACAATAGTGTGGAGCTGTCGTGACTCTGGAGCCCGCATATGGCCGATGATTCGGTCGGACTGACCGACCATCAGCTCGAACAGTTCCATTCCGATGGCTACGTCGTGGTCGAAAACGTCTTTGACCCCGAGCACGACTTTGCTCCCCTGATGGCCGACTACGATGAGGTGCTGGATCGAGTTGCCAGCGAGATGTTGGGTCGCGGAGAAATCACCCGCTATGAGGCGGGTGGATCGTTCCAAGACCGTCTTATCGGGATTATCGAACAGGTGGGTCAGCTATTCATCCAGCCGTTCGACATTACGCTTCCTCAGAAGAATATTGGGTCCGACACTCCTATCTACCTGGGCAAAGCGGCGTTCGATCTCATCTGCCATGGCGCGCTTCTTGACCTTATCGAGTCGATCGTAGGACCTGAAATCTACTCCAACCCGATCCAACACATCCGCATGAAGGCTCCCCAGGGAATAGTGCATGCGAACCCGGGCAGCGGCGGCACGCTTCAGGCGGGTGAAAACGTGGCCACCACGACTCCGTGGCACCAGGACAGCGGCGTTGTGACGGAAAACGCCGATAGTACCGAGATCGTTTCAGTCTGGGTACCGCTGGTCGATGTCGACGAGCGCAACGGTTGTCTGGCCGTCATCCCATTCAGCAACCGTGATGGACTGGTGCTTCACTGTCCAAGAACGGCGGCCCTGACGATTCCAGATGAATACATACCCGCAGGCCGGATGACGCCGGTTCCAATGAGGGCGGGGTCGGTTTTGCTCTTCACACGGTTCACCATGCACCGGGCGATGCCGAATCTCAGCGATCAAGTGCGCATGAGCTTCGACTTCCGCTATCAGCGATCCGGTCTCCCAACCGGCCGGGAGGTCTTTCCCGGCTTCCTGGCGAGAAGCCGGGAGGATCCGTCGTCAGTTTTGCGGGATCACAAACAGTGGGCTCGTCTCTGGCTTGATACGCGTGAGGCGCTTGCGAATAGTCAACTTCCACCGTTGAACCGTTGGAAATCCGATGTACCTCAATGTGCCTAAAGATTGGACATCGAAATCGCCGGGCCTATTGCCGCCCGTGTTGCGCGCGGCTGCCGGCGTACTGTTCTGATGGTTCGTCGGCCGCCGAGATGGAGCAGTCGGACACGACATTTAGCTGAGATCTAAGCGTCACCGGTCCGAGAATCAGAGTCGGTTTGGTGTTGACGACGCGCCTAGTCCTCGTCTGGCGTTGTCGTCGCAGAGGGTAGCTGTTTTTCCAGCAGGTAAACGTCCCGGTGCGAGGTTCCGGTCGCCCCCCGGTGAATTAAAGTCGATAACTGCAAAGTCCTTAGCCAAATGATCCCGCACGTACGATTCTGGATGGTAGGTAACTACAGAAGTTGCTACCGGCGGAACCCGGTCGCTTGACTATGACTTGGCCCGCATCAAAATTTTTCTTTTCTTCCTCTGACAGCGCACTCAGCTGATATCGGCCGTGAGTGGATAGCAAAAGATGGCCGCCCGGGATCAGCACTCTGTGGAGTTCCGCCATCCACGCATCTTGAAGCGCGGCCGGCAGATGTGTAAAAACCGAAAGGGCGTAGACGAAATCGAACTTATCATCCGGAAAGTCCAGGGGCGGTTCCAGCCGATTGATCGTAAAGGTGGCGAAAGGAAGGTTCGATTCGCACCAGTCGACGAGCTTTGCACTCTGGTCGCTTCCGAAAAGCTGGGCTTGTGTCATACCGCGTAGATGTCGGATTACGCGGCCACCGTTGGGCACGTAGCCTCCAGCACACTGGCCAATGGACAGCGCCGTTCTCATTTTTCTCTGTCCGTTCACGACACCACCTCGACCTCTCATTGGTTCCCGTCGCAACCGCATGCGCCGGATTGACCCAGGCGAATTTTGATACGGCGCCGATTTCGCGCCACGAATTGGGCTGGCATACACCATAGCCAGAACCGCCCGTCAGACTGCCTAAAACTGCGAGACCAATGTTGGCTGAGATCAGTCCCCCCAACCCCGCTGCTGCCCGGTGGGCAGCAGCGGGGTTCCATTCTCGTAAACGCGCTTTTTATAGAAGCAGCGGAATACGGAATTCCAACCCGTGACCCGCTTCATGGCAGGGAGATCGAGCTTAGCGCCGTGTCGGAACGCCGGCCCTTACATCACTCCACGGTTACCGATTTCGCCAGGTTTCTCGGCTGATCCACATTGCGGCCTCGGCTAACTGCAATGTGATACGCAAGCAGCTGGACCGGAACCGCATATGCGACAGGGGCCAGCATCGACGACACTTCGGGGACCCAAATAACGTCCTCCGCGATCGCCGAGACCTCTTCGTCAGCCTTCGATGCAACAGCTATAACCCGTCCGCCTCGGGCCACAATCTGCTGAACGTTGCTCATCATCTTCCTGTACAACGGGCCGGGAGGACATAGAGCGACAACCGGCGTTTCATCGTCCACGAGGGCGATTGGCCCGTGCTTCATCAACCCGGCCGTGTAGCCGTGCGAGTGGATGTAGGAGATTTCCTGCAGCTTGAGAGCTGCCTCCAGGGCGATCGGATAAGTCGTTCCGCGCCCCATAAATAGAAAGTTTTTCGCGTGCGCCCAACGCTCCGCAAGGTCGCTGTAAATCGACTGGGCAGCGAGCTGTTCGCCGACAAGGTCCGGTAAACGAGCGATCTGGAACAGTGCCTCCTTGAGTTCGGCCGTAGAAATCACGCCTCTCAATCTGCCTGTGCGAAGGGCAAGCAGCAGCAACACCGAAAGCTGGGCCGTGAAGGTCTTAGTCGCAGCCACGCCAAACTCGGCGTCGGCGTGCGTCATCACCGTGGCGTCTGCCATTCGGACCGCTTGACTTCCCGCGACATTGACGACGGCCACAACGTGCGATCCAGAATCCTTTGCCCGCTTCATCGCTGCCAGCGTGTCGGCCGTCTCCCCGGATTGCGTAACCGCTATCGTGAGAACGTCTTTGCCCACGGCGGCGTCTCGGTAGCGGAATTCGGACGCATCGTCGGACTCCGCTGAGAGTCTCCCAAACTGCTCAAACCAATGGCGCCCAACTTGAGCCGCGTAGTTTGCCGTCCCCATTCCCACCAGAACGACCCGCGTGGCCGTTCGCAGCCACTCGTCCGCCTCTTGAAAATCCTCGAAACTAGTATCAGGCGGTTCAAGGCGCAGCCGTGGTCTGGTTGTCGCGGCGATGACCTCGGGCTGCTCATGAATCTCCTTGAGCATGAAGTGCTCAAAGCCCGACTTGGACATCGAGCCTGCGGCCGTCCGCGAAACCTCAATCGCCTTCTCTCGGGCTCCGCCGTCAATCGCACGGAATGTGACGCTTTCCCGGGTGATCACCGCCATCTCGCCTGGCTCAAGATATGAGACACGGCTCGTATGCCGCAGCAGGGCGCCAAGGTCGGAGGAGACATAATTCTCGTCTTCCCCATAGCCAACGGTAAAACCGCCGGCGTTTCCCATTCGGATTGCCACCACCGTGCCCGGGTCGTCGAGGGAGGTCGCCGCGAATGCCTGAGACCCCTCCAATTTCATCGCTACCTTTGACGCGGCCTCTGGCAGCGATCGGTCACCGTTGCCCATTGCTGCCGCAATCAGGTGAGCTATTACTTCGGAATCGGTCTCCGACGAAAACACGGCGGCGTTGTCCCGCGACAACTCGCGCTTCAGTTCCAGGTGGTTTTCGACGATCCCATTGTGAACTATCGCAACCCGCCCGGCAGGGTCGAGATGTGGATGGGCGTTTCTTTCGGTAACCTTTCCATGGGTGGCCCAGCGCGTATGTCCAATTGCGAGGCTGCCGGTGGTCGGGTTCTGTTCAAGTTCCGTAGCGAGCTGCGATACCGTGCCCACGCACCGCCTCAGGTCAAAATCGTTCGAGTTCGCGACAGCAGCGCCTGCCGAGTCGTACCCTCTGTATTGAAGAAACTCAAGGCCTTGAACAACGATCTGGCCGGCGTTCCTCGATCCGACGTAGCCGAATATCCCGCACATATCGGCTGATCCCCTTTGGGAAGTTCGAAGGTCAAAACGCTGTCAATCGTCCACCGACGGTTCAGAGCCTGCGGCGCGGAATCTTGCGGTCACGATGCCGACAGTAACGCAGGTTGCTGCGCGACTCAAAGCCTTGGGAAAGTGTACTTCCCCCGGGTGATGCCGACGCCGCCCACGGCCTGGTATCCAGACTCTCGCCCCGGCATAAAAACCGTTTCAACCGCCGCGAAGTGGAGGAGAGCCGCTGGGATGATTGGCTGAATCCAGATTGGGTTCTTATTACGATTACTGATGCACCGTCGCTGAGGAGTTGTGGCACAGACGGGTAAACCCGGAGCGAAACACGTTCAATTATCGTTCCTAACTCGGCCTCTGTTCGGAGCCGTATTCCAGTGACCCCGGGCAGAATCCTGGAGTCAGACTCCTGTCGGCCGAAGAACATCGCATTTTTTCTAAGCGCCGACGCCCCGGGATTACACGTGAAGGCCGATCTCGAAGAGACGTTGACGATTCTCCCGTAGCTCTGCCGGATCATATGCGGCAAAACAGAGTGGCTGCAGGCGTACAGCCCGCTCAAGTTGACAGCATGAATGGCGGCGAAACGGTCAGGTGAAACGTCCGCCACATCGCATTTCGCGAAATTGACCCCGGAATTGTTGCATAAGATGTCGATGCGGCCCAGATCGTTGGCTACTCGATCAAAAACTTTTCGAACGACCTCGTGGTCGGTGATGTCAAGAATGTGGGTGGAGGAGACGCCGTTCTCCGCGGCGACTTCTTCGACGACGATCGCCAGGCGATCGTCGTCCCTCGCGGTGAGCACAACGTGTGCGCCAGCTCGGGCGAATCCGAGCGCGATCTCGCGGCCAACTCCTCGACTCGCGCCCGTAATCAGGGTGACACGGCTGCTCATTTGAATCGCGAACAACCCTGGCGATCAAAGCCATATCTGGTTGAGGCGCCGAGATTGGCTGATGTAAGGCAGCACATTGCAGCCAGCCACTCGGATTTCTTGGTCAAACGTGTCCCTTGAGGACGAGGCAGCGCCGGTTAGCATTCGCTTGCCAAAACATGCGACGGACATCCAGAACTCGAGGACGTTGCCCATGCTGATGGGTCTCAAATCGGCCGGTAACCTGCCGCTGTTCGATCCCGCCGAGGGCAAGATTCTCATGGAGCCGGAAAAGCCGGAGAATGGATACTGGATCGGAGCGCCGAGCGCCTGGGTTGACGATGGCGCCGTATACCTGAGCGCGAGACATCGCCGCCCGCTGAGCCTCGGCCGCGGCTGGAAATCGTCCATATCCCGCAGCGAAACCGGCGAGGACTTCGATGAGATCTGGGCCTGTCATGCCGCGGACTTCAACACCGAATCCATCGAGCGATCCGCGCTGGCGAGGGCGGCCTCAGGCGAGTGGCGGCTTTACGTTTCGTATGTAGATGGAGACCGTCGTTGGCGCATCGATCTCCTGGAAGCGTCCCGGGTAGACGACCTGGACCCCGACCGGCGTATTCCCATCATGGACGCGGAATCAACCAGCAGCGAGGGCGTCAAAGACCCGGTGGTCCACTTCATCGGCGGTGCAACCTACATGTTTGTTGCGTATGCCCCCAGGGATTCGGTCGTGCCAGGCTCTACCCATGACGACCTGCACGGAACCGGCAACGTTTTCACGACCGGGTTGGTCTCGCATCCGAGCGGGCTGTGGCTTTCGGCCGACGGTCACCGTTTCGAGTTCCAGAGGGACATCACCGTGCCCGGCAACGGTTGGGATCGCAACGTAGCCCGTTTGAGCGCCGTGGTACGCAACGGCGCGGGTTATACGATCTTCTATGACGGCCGAATCACGAGCGGTGACGTCTACGAGGACAAGACTGGCTTCTGCACGTCGCTCGACCTGGTCCACGTGTTTAAGCACAGCGTCGATGGGCCGGTTCTCGAAAGCCCCTACGGGACAGGATGCCTGCGTTACCTTGACTGCGTTCGATTTGGGGAAGATCTGATCTATTACTATGAGCTTGGCCGCGATGATGGGGCCCACGAACTGCGCGTGTCGACCGTGCCTGCTATCGACTAACTGTTACCACCCGACTTCGCCTGACCGAACGCCGTGGCAATTCCGTCGAGGGCGCGGTACTCGGCTCAGCGCTGGAACCGGTAATTCCGAGCCGGGAAGCCGAGGACCGCTAAGCTTCTCAAGTTTGGCCGGGCCGCCAACCTCCAAGTAACGGTGCCATCACCAAACCTTCCCAGCGCTGATCGCGGACACGACCGGGGCGTGAGACAAGGCGGCGACTGAAAGTACTTTGTCGGGTACCGCCAACCACCGAAATCTGGAAGGGTCACCTTGGTCAACGCTCGCCGATGACCTTGTTCAACTCCTCGTCCTTCATGTGGAAGGCGTGGTCAGCCGTTGGAAAACCCTCTTCCTTCACCTCTCTGATATAAGTTTCGAATGACTGAAGAATCTCTTCGTTCAAGTTCGCGTATTTCTTTACAAACCTGGGGGTAAATCGGTCGAACATCCCAAGGATGTCGTGAGCGACCAAGCCCTGCCCGTCGCAGTGGAGGCCGGCACCGTAGCCGATAGTAGGTATTTCCAGGCACTCCGTGATGATTGCCGAAACTTCGTCGGGTACACATTCCAGGATGACGGCAAAGGCGCCTGCGTGTTGAATCGCCTCGGCGCCGTCGATAATCTCTTTCGCTTTCGTCGCTTCTCGTCCCTGAGCCTTGAATCCGCCCAGCATCGAAACATGTTGCGGCGTCAATCCCAGATGGCCCATGACGGGAATCCCCGCCCTGTTGATCGCGCTGACGATCCCGGCGACGTCGCGACCGCCTTCTACCTTCACCGCATCTGTGCCCGCCTCCTTCATGAATCGGCCGGCGTTTGCGACGGCATCCGTTTCGTTAGCGTTCGACATAAACGGCATGTCGCCCACTACGAACGCCCGACGCACCGCCCGGGTGACAGCCTTGGTATGGTGCAGCATCTCCTCCATGGTGACCGGCACCGTCGTCTCGTAACCCAGTACCGTCATCGCAAGCGAGTCCCCAACAAGGATCGTGTCGAGCCCCGCCCTGTCACCCATCAATGCCATTGGATAGTCGTTGATACTGAGCATCGTTATCTTTAGGCCCTTGGTCTTCATTCGCTGAAGATCGAGCAACGTGATTTTCTGCTCGTCCATCAATTGCCCCCATCGCCGAAGTGGCACCGGCGCCCTCGGCAAGAACTTCCGCTCAGGAGTATCGACGCAGGCACCATGTGGGCGCAATGCGAGTCCACGCTTGACGAAACTCCCGCGCGACGACGAGGGGTTCCGCAGCCAATGCACACGCGCGCTGCTGCGCGCCTTCGGTGCCTTCACGCCTCACATACCCCAGGATTTGTGCATAGCCGCGTACGGCCAACTCGTCAGCGCCGCAAGCTACGCCCAGACCGACTGTTCTCGTACCCTCGGAGCGAGCTCGTCCCCCACTCATTCCAACACTGGCCCGGGCGGTGCCAGGCGTGGTTGCCACGAGGTATTCGCTCGGCATAGCGTGTGTAAAGCATAGAACGGAGGGATCGATGCAGGAACGACCGCCCAGACTCGACGTCAAGGTTGCGATCGTCACGGGCGCTGGTTCGAGCGGGCCAGGCGTCGGCACGGGCAAGGCCATCGCGGTTCTGTTCGCGCGCGAGGGCTGCCAGGTGTTGCTGGCCGATGCCGTCACCGCCCGCGCCGAGGAAACGCTCGCAACGATCCGCGCTGAGGGCGGCGAAGCATTCGTTGAGCAGGTGGATGTGACGCGTTCGGACGACTGCCGCCGCATGGTGGACGCAGCCGTGAGTCGATACGGCCGCCTCGACATCCTCGTGAACAACGTCGGCATCCTCGCGACCGGGAACGTTGTCGGCGTGGACGAAGGGGACTGGGATCGCGTCGTCGACACCAACCTTAAGAGCATGATGCTAACCGGCAAGCACGCGATTCCGGTCATGATCGAGGGAGGCGGGGGCCCGATCATCAACCTCGCGTCATTCATGGGCCTGCGGGCCGGCTACGATACCGAGCCGGTCGCCTATTCGGCATCAAAGGGCGGCGTCATCGCGCTCACCACGGCAATGGCTTCCGAGCACGGACGTGCCAATGTACGCGTAAATGCGATAGCTCCCGGCTATCTGTACACCCCGATGGTTGCGGACAACATGCCCGAAGAGCTACGCGATCTGCGACGCAGGTCAGCTCCGCTGGGAACCGAAGGCACGGCATGGGACGTCGCGTGGGCGGCCGTCTATCTCGCCAGCGACGAAGCCCGCTGGGTCACGGGCGTGACGCTCCCGGTGGACGCCGGGATTCTGGCTACCTCCCCACTCGCAATGTTCCGGCACATGACCTAGGCAATCCGCGGCGCATCCGGCGGGCAGATTGATTCTGCGGCAGGTGCCCGGCCATCCGGGGGATGACGTCCCGTCGATGAGTTCCGGCTCGCACGCATTCGGAGCATTGAGACAACTGAATGCCGGAGGGCAGTTAGATTCGCAACGGCCTCACGCGCACGGCCTTTGCATGAGTCACGGTGCCGGCGCGCTGTTTCCCTTGAGACTCGACGGGTTGCGAGAATCGGAATGTTCCGTCTTCAGGTCCCGATCTCGGAACCTGCCTGATCATCTCTGGCCGCTGGCGGCAATGGTCAATCCAGGCCGCCTACGATTTCCGCTTCCATGCATTGGAAGCTATTACCCTGCAACCGGGTGCGAAGAGCTGCGCCGCCGACCCGGATACCGACCCGCTGCCTCCCTCCGCCCGTGTCCTCAAAGCGGCTGTTCCGGATCGACACATCGTGGGTTTCGCCGAGTATTTCGACGCCGATTCCTTCTGCCTCGACGCCGTTATCACGTATCAGGCTGGCCTCGATCGTATTGCGGTGGCCCCCGCGAAACTCGTCTTCGGGCTCTCGGAACATCACGCCCACCTTGCCGTTGCGCTCTATGGTGCATCCGCTGATCCGGTTGTCGGTGTCTCGGTGACCGATCGAGATCCCGAAGTCGCGGTTGTCCACGCAGAGACAGTTCTCGATCACCGCGTCGGTCACACCCCAACATAAGAAAATGCCCTCACTGTTGTTACGCGCTGTGCATTCCCTTAATTGAGCGCGCTGGGAGCCGCTGCCGGGATGAAAGCCCAGGCTTCCGTTACCTTCCGAGCGGCAGCGCTCAAGACGTACGTCATCGCAAACCTGCCAGCTGAAGCCGTCGCCGTTGTAGTTGCGCGCGATCACGTTAATGAAGGTATGCCGGTCGCAATGTTGGATAAACACTGCACCAGCGTGGTTTCCGTCGATTTCTTCGTTTTGCTCCATATTGCCGTCCAACACGAGGTCCTGGACTGAAACATCGTCGACCCACTCGGCTGTCAGGATCGGGAACAGTGTGGCCGCCGTGGCCCGTTCTTCCAGCCAGAAGTTCTTCTCAAGCCTGCGGCTGAGGGAGATAACGTTCCCCTCGACCTTCACCACCGTGTCCTTGGCGACCTGTAACGCGCCGTGTCGCTGGCTGCGCAACATGATTCCGCAACCAGGCGTGAACCCGATCGGATCCTCCACTTCTACTTTGTTCTCGTACCAGTCCGAATCTCGCGCCAGCGTTGTGACCGCCGATGCTGCCTTCTTCAGAACCGTCGCCTCACCGGATCCCCTTATCGTCACGTTCGGGCGGAGAAACAGTGCGTTGCGCATTGTGTACTCGCCGGGGAGGATTTGGAGCACACCACCTCCCAGCCGGTACAGGTACTCAACACCCGCCTGAAGGATCCTGTCGTCCCGACCACGCAGGTCCCCCAGGTCGTGACCCACGGTAAGGACCAGGAGCTCGGGCGCGGTCCGGGAGCGGTTATCCACGGAATAGGCACCACCGGCGGCGCAGAGGCGTGCGCGGGCGGCCCGTGGTTCTAGTCCCCACGATGGGCGATTTCCTGCGCCAGATCCAGCGCTGTGTCGATCAATACTGGCTCGACCCCAGGGGCGAACGGTGCCGGCCGCAGATAGTTGGCGTACGTGACCGCCGGTTCGAAACCACCCTCGGATATCGCGCTCGCCGTGCAGAAGTATCCCACATTGCCGTTGGTGTACCCAATGGCCAGGCTCAGGGCCCCCGCGGCGCACGCCGCCAGACCCAGTTCGTGCAGACCCCGCTCGATGGACAGTCCGATCTCCAACATCGCCTCGCCCGGCAGGGTCACGAGCCAGTGCGGTCCAAGCCGCATAACTTGCACTTCGGCGACTTCGCTATCCGGGAGCCTGCCGTCCCGCTCGAGGCGTTTTAGCATCGTCTCGGCCCAGTTGCGACTGCTCTCGTCCGCTGGCGCGGCGCGCAATTTGGACTCGTCGGGGACGCTGGCCAGGGGCAACTCGATCACCCGCCGGGCGACGGCGACGCCCACGGCCGGCTGGGTGTCGATGCGCTCGGCGGCCTGCACGACCTCGGAGCCCAGCAGGCGGCCGAGCACGATCAACTCATGGTCGGTGCCTCCGCGGAACGCGCCATCATCTCCAAGGAGGTTGGGTCGAACGTCGCCAAAACAGCCTGGTAAGAACATGGCGACCGTCCCGTCGCCCTCATCGGACCCGTATGCTCGTTCCACGAACCGCCGTGCCGCACCCGGATAGTCCCCGCTGTACCGAAAGTTGTCATGCCCGAGCACTGTGGCGTGGCAGACGTAAGAGAAGAGAATCGCCACCGGTTCAGATTGGGGTAACGGGCGCCCTCCCAGTGTGCCCGGGGCCGAGCGCGCGCTGACCGGATCGACGCGCAACACGCGTACCCGCTTATCCACCACGCCGTCAGGGTTTGCTCGCATGACCGTGCCTTCTGGCGTGCGCAGGCGTCGATTGACGTTGAAGTCCGCGGCCCCTTCGCCGGTTCCCAGGTTCACCGACTGCCTGCGGCTGTCGGCGTCCGCCACCAACTCGCCCAGTTTCCGCTCAAGGCTGTCAAGATATCGTGGGTCACTGGGTAGCCCGCGCAGCGTTTGTACCGCAGGTCCTGAGTGCGTGTGCGAGCAGGACACCATAACGTGATCGCCGGGAATGCCGCAGGAGTCTTCAGCGATGGCGCGGATCCGCGCCACGGATGGGTAGTCCAGACCAATCAAATCGGCAGAAACGATCGCGGCCCGAGTTTTGCCATCGTCGAAGACTATGGCGCGGGCCTCAAGCGGATCAAGCGTTCCGCTGGCCGGCCCGCGGACGTATCCCTGCAAGTTCAGCGGACGGTCTGGCGTGATCGTCGTGGCTGCCGTACCGGCGGTCAGCCGGGTTCCGGATTTTGACAATACTCACCTTCCATCCCAGTTCCGGGGTCAGGCGCGCACGGTGGCGCGGGCATGCGATTCTTGGCCGCCGGACGCCCAGACGTACGGCTAGATTACCCCGTCCGTCGCGCGCGTCGCAGTTGCCGCATCGGTGTCCGTGGGCTCCACGATGCATACGTCCTAGCTTCGCGACCGCACACGGGCTTGATGTCCGATAACCGGCTGTTCTAAATCCGTGATCCTGGTTTTGGAGCGGAAGACGGGATTCGAACCCGTGACCCTCTCCTTGGCAAGGAGATGCTCTACCACTGAGCCACTTCCGCATGGCCGTATGACGGGCCTACCAAATTCTAGTACGTCTGCGCCGGTGCAGGTTTGGTGGGGGAGGAGAGAATCGAACTCTCACGAACGCTAGGTCCGCATGATCCTAAATCATGCCCGTCTACCAATTCCGGCACTCCCCCGAAACACAACCACCCAATTTTTGTAATTCCGCCAGCGGCCTCGAAATTCTTTCGTGCACGGAGCGGCTCTGAAACGGTCACAAATTATAGGTGCCCCGAAATACGTGGGCCAGCAGCGAAAGTCCAAAAGCGATTCGGATCTCGATGGCAGCCCAGACCGCGACCATCGCCACCAAAGTCCCCGCCAGTACGGGAACCGCCCAAATCCCCATCTGATGGGGCAAGTAAAGATCGAGCCCGATTAGATCGTCTCGCCACTGACCGAGAAGACGAAGGTGAGCGCCGATCAAAGAAAAATGCGGGTCCCAAACGATCTGTTCCACCTTCGCTCCCACATCCCACAGGTTTCTCCATCCCCGCTCGAAATCCACGAGAACCCCGAGCGCCGACACCGCAATTCCCCAGCCGCTCAACGCCGCAACGGTTAGCCATCCGGGAATGCCAAAAGATCTGGTCTGAAGCAGCGCGCCGACTCCGACCGCCACCAGCGGCGAGACCCCAGTCAGGTAGCGGGGTCCCCACGCTACGCCGCCCTCCCAATCGTTGAACGTTCCGTAACCGAGGACGGCCATTACAGTCAGTGCGACCATCGAATACCTCATCGCGCGGTTGCCTCCGCCGGAAACGAGACCCCAAAAACCAATCGCCGCAACGGGCATGAATACCAGCAGCCCAAAACTTGGACTGGCGAGAACGCCGAAGACACCGATATAAGACTTGGCGCTGTGCCAGAGAAACGTCTGGTCGCTGTAGCCGAACTCCAACATCGATCCGCTTCTGTACAAGTTGAAACATCCGACGGCCGGAACCACCACCACGGCCCACGAAACGATCCAGATCAGAGCTGCCAAAATCCGGCGGCGTACGTCCGGCCGGGCGAGGACCATGACCGTCGGCACAAGCACGACGGCGACGGTCCCATAGTCGGGGCGAACCGGTCCCATAGTCGGGGCGAACCGCGGCCGCCAGGCCCGCGGCAACGCCTGAGGCGGCGACCGTCCATAATCCCCGGCGCTGCGCGCGGGCGAGAAGCGAAAAAGCCGCCACCGTCAAAGCCGAAGCCAGCGGAATGCTTGACAGGGTCTTTGCGTACACCCACAACGGACTACCTATGCCCGCGATGACCGCCGCGCAAAGCGCGTATCGCCCCCGCAGCCCGATCTGGCGTGCCAGCAGATAGACCAGCGCCACGAGTACCGCCGCCACGACCGGGTTGTATAGCAGGACGACCAGCGGCAGCACGTGGCTGACCTGGGGAAACGTGGAACTTGGAGGCTCCGGAGGCGGGCCGGTCGCCGATGCCAGCGCATAAAGCGGAGACAACGGCAACCAGGCCAACAGACCGTATCGACCGGTCACCCGCTCCAACTCGGGGTGGCCGACCTTCAGAAGTTGAGTGCCCGGGAACGGATCGTCAATCCGCAGATCCGGCGAGCCGTATTCGACTAAAAATCGAGGAGAGGCGTAAATTGGTTATCTCGTCGACACTGTACGCATGCCCGCCCGTCGAGAATAGATACGCGACAGCGAATATGAGAACTAGCGCCAATGCCCGGCGCACGTCCAGCCGGTCGAAGCCGTCTGGCTGCATGGGATCGCGGCCTAGTACCAGTTGACGAGCAGCCCGCCGTCGACCAAAAGGCTTGCCCCGGCGACGTACGCAGCTTCGTTGGAAGCAAGAAATGCTGCGCGATCCGATAAATCGTCGGCGCCGGCGCGGGCCGGAGCGACACAGACCCCTCGCCCGATTCCCGGTGAACCACCCGTTACAAGCGCAACATTCCCTTCAAGATTCATAGTCGCCCGACCCTTCGTTAGGCTGCTGGCGCGCGCATCCAATTCTCACTCAACTTAGAACTGCAAGGCATCCTGATGCTGTTGACCAGCGCGCGGGCGCTAGGTCCCGAGCGCCTTTTAGGTGGACGGCAGAGTGTTGATCGGCTGCCCGATCGCTTCCCAGGCCGCTTCGCCGACAAGTTCGGAAAACGTCGGATGAGCGTGAATCACATCCCGCAGATCATCCAGGGTGGCCTCGAGCCTGATGGCCAAAACTCCCTCTGCGATCACGTCTGATGCGCCGGCTCCAATGATGTGCATGCCGACCACCTCGCCGTACTGGGGACCGGCCACAACCTTCAAAAACCCCTCGGGCTCACCGTAAGCTCGCGCCCTTCCGCTTGCCATGTATGGGAATTTCCCGACCAGGGCGTCACCAAATTTCTCGCGGGCCGCCTTCTCCGAGAGTCCGACACTGGCGATTTCGGGCGTGCAAAACGTTGCACCCGGTACTGCTGAGTAATCAATTTCCGTTTCATTACCCGCCATGTTCTCGGCGGCGACAATGCCCTGGTGCGAGGCCAGATGCGCCAGCAACTTTATGCCAGTGACGTCACCAATCGCATAGATATCCGCGACGCTGGTTTGCATGTGCGGATCGACTTCGATACCGGTCCTGCCGGACTTGACACCAACAGTTTCCAGGCCGATGTCCCGGGTGTTGGCGTTCCGACCGGTGGCATTGAGGATGGCTTCGGTTTGGCTCTCGTCGTCACCGCCGTCGGGTCCATCGATGGTCACCGCAAACTTCCCGGGCGAACCGCCGATTGACCTCACCGACGTGGATACTTTCACGGTGATCCCTTGCCGCGTAAATTCCCGTTTTAGCGCCGCGGAAATTTCCTCGTCTTCAACGGGAACCAACCGGTCTAACATCTCGACCAGCGTGACATCGCTTCCAAGGCTCGAAAAGAAAGTCGCCCACTCGACTCCGACAGCGCCGCCGCCGACGATCGTAATAGATCCCGGTATTTGCTTGAGTTCGAGCGCATCCTCGCTCGTCATTACACCGGGGAGATCGAACCCTGGCACCGGCGGAACCGCCGGTGAGGAACCGGTTGAGATCACGACGTTGCGGGCGGTTACGAGGTCCGAACCGCCTTCCGTCGATTCAATCTCCACGACACCCGAACCCGCTAGCCGGCCGCGTCCTCGAATCACATCGACCCCGGCCGAGGCCAGCAGCGCGCCGATGCCCCGGGAAAGCGTCGAAACGACGTTGTCTTTGCGTTCGAGGATGGCCTGCAGGTCGGCGGTCACTGCGCTGGCGCGCAGTCCGAAGCTATCGGCCGCGCTGGCCAGGCGATACACCTCCGCGCTTCGCAGCAGCGCTTTGGTGGGAATACACCCGGTATTGGTGCAAACTCCGCCGATGTCGCCCTGCTCCACGATCACCGTCTTGAGTCCCAGCCGGCTTGCGCGGATCGCACACACATAGCCGCCAGGCCCCGATCCAATCACGCAGACATCGGCTGTTATCGGCATTCGGAAAGTTCCTTTGCGTCCGACGCTAGGTGATAATCACGCCGCCGGCGCCGGTCGATTTATCTTTGATGTTTTTCGCGGCTTTTTCCACCCTGGCAATATCGGCGTCAATGTCTTTGATACCCTCGGCGGCCTCCGCGAGAGCTTTCGCCGCTCGATCGCACGCCGCAGTGAACGGGACGCACAGTGCGCTCTTGACGAAGGTTGCCTCCAGCAACGCCTCCAAATCTCCGCGGACGCCTTCCAATCGCTCTTGCGCGCCCGCGTCGAGTGAATTCTCGCCCACCACGTTCGCAATGTGGGTCAAAGCGGACGTGATCTGCTCCTGTCCCTTGGTCATTTCCTAGCTTCGCTCCGAATCAACGGCGCATTAGCGTCTGACGGACGCCGCCGCGCCAAATAACGCCACCCAAATCGTTCCGAAAGCCCGATCTTCTGCTCGACGACACCCGCCGCTAAGTGACTCAGCCAGATTCGCTCGGCATCAGGCTCGGCCCGGCGACCTTATCCAGATCTACGTTGGTAAGGCGATCGAATCCGGTCCCGTCGAATCGCTCTTCGGGGAACGGGTTCTCCTTCTTGTAAATAGGGCCGTACTTTGCGCCAATCAGGCGCCGGTCGGCTGTGAAGGCGAAATCGACGCTGTCACGGGTCTGGTCTATCTCAACCAGATCGTAGTCGAGACTCCCCAGACCGATCTCCACGCCCGTGTGCAATTGAATCTCTTCACTCGACCCCGGAACGAGCGATGACGCCATGGAAAATTTATGGTCACCTGCTGCTGCGACATCCCAATCCTCGGCTGCCGACCCGGGCATGCCGATAACCTCGGTCGCGCGATCCAGGCACGCCTTGTCGAGGGCAACGGGGTCCCATCCTGAAAAGATGCCCAGGTGCGGGGTGATCGGAATATCGGCGTGATCGACGCAGTCGCACTTGGGCGAGACATCCAGCGCCATGTTAAGAAACCCGATTTTTCCGTCCAGTGCTTTGACCGTCGCCAAACACCCGTCGGCTACCGCCGCGTTGAACGCGCGGAAATTTTGCTCGGGCCACGTCCAGACCCCGGCGTTGGCCATAACCCCGAGGCATCCAAGGCACGAATAGCATTTTGTCTTGTCCCACTCGAGCGTTCCGTTGGTTTGAGAATACGCGTCATGTGGACAGAGATCCGGAATCATTTCCAGAATCTCGGGCGTTACGTTTTCTGGGTGGTATTCCACCGTGGCCGGCAGACCATAGGTTGGATGCCCGCCCATGTGAACGTTGTACTTGCCACGCTTCGACTGCGCGCCGATGCCGAGATTCTTCACAGACCCGCCGATTACGCCCATCGGGTGGCCCTTGAAGTGGGTGAGGACGATCATCGAATCCGCCAGGGCGATGGCGCTTGCCACGAACGCCTCGCGCAAAATGTAGCCTTCGGGCATCGGAATTCGGACATCGTCCGTGCCGTTGAAGCCGTCGGCCACGATAAACGGGCAGCCGAGGGTAGACGAGTTGTAGCCGTTTCGTTCTGCCGTAACCATCAGGTCCGGAGCGATTGAGCGCGCGGCGCGCGGGCCGTAAGTAAGCGTCGTCGTGTCGCAGACAAACGGTCTGCCGCCGAGCTCCTTGACCCTGTCGGCAACTGCCCTCGCGTAAACGGGGCGAAGATACGCTGTGTTGTTCCACTCCCCGCAATGCACTTTTATGGCAACCACGTCGCCCGGCTTTACTAGCTTTTCGAAGCCCGGCTCGTCGAACAACGTGAGCATCTGCGCCACAAATCCGGTCTGCGAGGAGTGACTGCGACGATCCATCGTAAAGACCTCGGATGCCAATTCGATCTCCTCCTAAGCCCCTCGGATCGCTGCTCGTCCGCGAACAGAACGCGCATATGAACTTGGCTGAGAACGCGGACGGTGCTCGTCCCACGTCACTCAGATCAGGGCCGTTCAGTCTATCTGAGCCACCGGCAACCTACCATTGCTGAACGGGACATGAACAACGGCCCCAAGATACCTGATTTCGATCCGGACCCCGCCATCGGTGGCCGCCGCTAAATCAGCAGGTAGGGCTGCTCGATAAGCTGGCTAATGCGCTGCAGGAATCGGGCCGCGGGCGCGCCATCGTTGAGCCGATGGTCGAACGTGATACTCAACGTCATCATCTGACGGACCGCAATTTCGCCATCGACGACGGCAGGCTTCGGCACGATCCTTCCGACTCCGAGAATCGCACATTCGGGAGGGTTGATGACCGGCGTAAACGCGTCGACGCCCAACGCGCCGAGGTTTGTGATGGTGAACGTCCCGCCGGTCAGATCGTCAAGATTGAGATTGCCGGCGCCAATGTCGGCGGTCATGCCGTGAAGCGCGGACGCCAATTCCACGAGCTGCATATTTTGAGCGTTCTTGACGTTAGGGACCACGAGACCACTCGGAACCTCGACGGCAAGTCCGATGTTGACCTGGCGGTTTTGAACGATGACATCCCCGTTGAGTGTTGCATTCATGTTCGGCTGCTCGACAAGCGCCCTGGTGACTATTCGCGCCAGCAGATCGTTGAACGAGATCTTGAAATCGACGGCAGCCGCGTGTTGCGATGCAAGATTGGTTCTGAGCTCCACGAATCGAGTGGCGTCGACCTCGGTCACCAGCGTTAGCTGCGCCATCGTCGACAAGCTCTGCATCATCCGATCGCCGATGGTTTTTCTCATGCCGGCGATCGGAACGGTGGTGGCCGCGGCCGCTACCGCCGCCGGAGCCACGACATCGATCGTTGCCCCATCCGCCTTCGCGCGAACATCGTCGGCAACTATCCGGCCACCGGGACCCGAACCGCGCACAATCGCCAAATCGACGCCGAGCTCGCCGGCCAGTCGTTTTGCCAGAGGTGACGCCTTGAGGCGTCCGTCGGCCGGTTGCGCGATCTGCGCGACTGCAGGGATCGTTTGAACGACCGCAGGAACCGGCGGTGCGGCCGACGCTGCAGTGATGGCCGGCGCCGGGGCCGCGACGGCTGCCGGAGTCTCGGCTATCTGAACGGGCTCTGCACCTGCAGCCGGAGGATCCTCCCCCTCTTCGAGAATGTAGGCTACGACCCCCTGGACCTTGACGGATTCACCGGCCTTCGCCGTGATACCGCCGATCACACCATCCGCGGGCGCTTCTATTTCCGCGTTGATCTTGTCGGTCTCGAACTCGACTATCACCTGGCCCTTGGTAACCGTGTCACCATCGCTGACGAGCCACTTGGAGATGATGCCCTCTTCCATCGTCATCCCGAGCAGTGGCATTTTTATGGGAGTCGCCAACAGCTACCTCGCAACGCTCAGCGTGAATCTGGTGTTCGACAATTTATCCGTGCTTCGTCCGCTCACCGGCATTTCACGCCCTGGAAAGCAGAACCCTTACAGCTTCCGCGATTTTTTCAACGCTTGGGAATGATCCGAATTCGAGCGGCTCGGAAAACGGGACGGGCGAGTGCAGGGCTCCAAGTCGGACGACGGGCGCGTCCAGGTAATCGAACGCCTGCTCCTGAATCTGCGAAGCAATCTCTCCACCGAATCCGCCGAACTGAACCGCCTCGTGGACAACCAGGGCGTGGTTGGTCTTTTGAATCGAGGTTATGGCCGTGGCGATGTCCAGCGGGTAGAGCGTTCGGAGGTCCACTACCTCCACTTCAATACCTTCCTGAGCCAGCTGCTCGGCGGCCTCGAGAGCGAATATCACCTGCCGCGAATACGTGACAATCGTTGCGTGGGCGCCGACTCGCTTGACATCCGACACTCCAAGCGGCACGAGATACTCGCCTTCGGGCACGTTACCGCGGCTGGCGTACAGAGCTTTGTGCTCCAGGAATATTACGACGTTGTCGTCCCGAATGGCGGACTTGAGCAGTCCTTTCGCCTCGTACGGCGTGGACGGAGTCACGACTTTTAACCCTGGGACATGGGTAAACCATGCCTCCAGGCTCTGAGTATGCTGCGCGGCATTTCCGATTCCGGCGCCCGTGGCGGCGCGATAAACGATTGGAAGCGTTGCCTTGCCCCCGAACATGTAACGGTTTTTGGCCGCCTGATTGACGATCTGGTCCATGGCGATTCCCATGAAGTCGCTATACATGAATTCAGCGATGGGCCGATGGCCTGTGATCGCTGCGCCAACGGCGGCGCCGGCGATCAGCGCCTCTGAAATCGGAGTGTCGATGATGCGATTCGGGCCGTGTTTTTCCAGCAGCCCTTCGGTTACCTTATAAGCTCCGCCCCATACACCGATTTCTTCACCCAGGACAAACACTGCCGGGTCTCGCTGCATCTCCTCGTCCACGGCCTCGCGAAGCGCCTGGTTGAGGAAGATGAGCCGGTCCTCCTGAGGAGTCTCCTCGCGAACGGCGGCAACAGTCGTTCTTGTAGTCACATCAAAATCCTAGTCGGCGTAAACGCCCTGCTCGATTGCATCCAGCGATGGATATGGGCTCGCTTCGGCGAACTCGATCGAAGCCTCGACCTCCCGAGCCACATCCTCGTCGATTTGATCCATGTCCTTGACCGTCAACAACTTTTTCGATTTCATCACTTGCCGGAAGCGCTCGATGGGATCCTTCTTGAGCCAGGCTTCCAGCTCCTCTTTGGCGCGATATGGCGCCATGTCGTGAACGGTGTGCCCTTTGAATCTGTAGGTCTCAGCCTCGATCAGCGTTGGGCCCTTGCCGCGCCGCGCCCGGTCGATCGCATCCCTGGCTACCGCGTTGACGGCGAAAACGTCATTACCGTCAACCTTGATACCGGGAATACCGTAGGCCACTCCCCTCCCCGCAATTGAGGGTCCCGCGTTCGCCTTGTCAGAGGTGGTTGCCATTCCGTATTTATTGTTTTCGCAGACGAATACCACAGGAAGGTCTTGAACGGCCGCAAAGTTAACGCCTTCATGGAAAGCGCCGGTCGGGCCGGCCCCCTCCCCGAAAAAGCAGACGGCTATCCTGTCCTCGCCGCGGATTTTTGCGCCAAGCGCCGCGCCCGCCGCGATGGGGATTCCGGCGCCGACGATACCGTTGGCGCCAAGTATTCCAAGGTCGAGGTCCGCGATATGCATCGAACCGCCTTTTCCACCGCAATAGCCGGTCACGCGACCGAAAAGCTCGGCCATCATCTTGTTGAGCTGGCCACCCTTGGCGATGCAATGTCCGTGGCCCCGGTGAGTGCTGGTGATGTAATCGTCCGTGCGCAAATCGGCGCACACTCCCGTGGCGGTGGCCTCTTCCCCAATGTAGAAGTGAAGCGCGCCCCGCATTCGCGCGTTGCGAAACGCCTCTTCCGCCGCCTCCTCAAAACGACGAATTCGCATCATCGTTCCGTAGATCCAGAGAAGCTTGTCGCGCGCTGGAAAAGCCGCCCCGTTTTTTGAATTAGATTGTGATTTACGTGCGGCCATTGATATTAATCTTTGTCTCCGATGTCTTCCTCGATGGGAGCCCTGCGTTGAGCACGGTGTCTATTCTGTCAGAAATCGGTCTTTCACGTAACTCCAACCAAATGTTCAATTCGCCGGTAGGCCGTCAGACGGGTTCGAAAGGGCGGTCACTGCTTAAGCCCGGCGGGCGCGGGTCGTTGCGCGGTATTATCAGTGAAGTGATTTTCACCGCCAATTAGATGTCCAGCCGCAGAAGGAGAAAAGGAAGACGTTCGACGGTCTCCGCGAACCGTCCGGCCGCGATCTCATCACGATTACGCCGAAAATTTAGCATTCACAACGCCTGGGCGATTATTGGCGTCTTGGTAGCCTTCGTAATGGTGATCTCGCTCGTGGCGCCCCTTCTGAGCGGGCTCCGTTAGGCCGCAACGTAGCGGAAAAAAGGGCGGTCCGCACACTTGACTCGCGTCGCGTTCCATGTTGCCGCCGCAGCCAATGGACCTTGCCGGTGAAGGTGCTGCAGCCGCACCGATTTGAACCGCACGGGAGGCATTCACGCAGTATTGCCGTCGCGCCGGGTGACTGACATTTGGCTCTAGACCTCGTACTGCTGGCTGCGATGCTACTGGTGATCCTTGCCGGAGCCGCAACGTTCACGAACGCCGTGGAGTGGTTGGGACGTCGCCTTGGTGTTGGCGAAGGCGTAACGGGCAGCATCTTTGCCGCCGTCGGCACGACGCTGCCAGAGACCGTCATACCGCTGGTGGCCCTTCTTTCCGGGTTGGGCGAAGCCGGAGAGGAAGTGGCTTTGGGCTCGATTCTCGGCGCACCGTTCATCCTCGCGACTCTCGCCATGTTTGTTGTCTCAGCATCGGTGCTCGGCCTCGCGCGCAGGGGGCGGCGCGACCCGCACTTCAACATCAACCAGTCCGTCGTGAGCCGCGATCTCTTCTTTTTTGTGATCGTTTACGTACTCGCAGTCGGCGCCGCTTTTATTGATTCGCGATCCGTGAAGATTGTGATCGCGGTTCTCCTGGCGCTCTGCTACGCGCTGTACGTATGGCTCCATTTAAGAGCAAGCGACGAATCGCTCGTGGAGACAACAGACCTCAGCCCGCTCTGGTTTCAGCGGAAGGCGGCCAGCCCGACGCTACCTCCTGTGGTTCTCCAACTGGTGTTCTCGCTGGTCTTGATCGTAGTTGGCGCTCGGGTGTTCGTCGAAGCGGTCTCGTCCGTATCTCATGAGTTGGGCATGCCGACGATAATCCTGGCCCTCTTTGTGGTTCCACTCGCCTCCGAACTGCCGGAGAAGTTCAACTCGGTCTTATGGGTCTTTCAGAAAAAAGACACTCTGGCATTTGGCAATATTTCAGGGGCTATGGTGTGGCAGAGTTCGGTGGTTCCGATAATCGGCATTCTGCTAACCGACTGGGCGTTCACTCCCGAAAGCGCGGATGCGTTTATCAGTGCCGGCGTAGCCCTCGCGGCTGCGGTGTTGATTGGCCTTGCGATGCGAATTCGAGGCCCCCTCTCGGCACGATGGGTCCTGGTGGTTGGCGGTGTGGGCTACTTCGGATTTTTCGCTTACGTGGTCCTCCCTTTTCCGTGAAGCGCAGGTGGGTTTTCGAACACGTATTCCCATAAGCGAACTTCGTCCCACCGCGAGAATTGCGAGGGAATTCAGCCCGGGCAAGGGCCAAAACGCCTCCCGAGTCCCGTGATGGATCGCGGACCAGGCTCCGGCGCGCCAGAATCTTCGGGTGACCCGGAAATGGGGGCGGACGTGAAACTCGGCTTCAGGCTGACGCCAGCGTCATCTATGTGATTCAATAAAGGACAAATGAGCGCCGATCAGTTTCGAAACGGGCAAACCATTGCGCTGCTCGTGGATGTTGGGGCTTTGAATGCCGCATCACCCGCAGCCGAACTTCCCGGCCGGTACTTGCACATCATCACCACCGTCGCGGCAGGCAGGCGGCTCCGCCGGGCAACCGCCTACGTAGCTCTGGACTCGCAATCGACGGCCCAGACCGAGCTCTTATCAGCCGTCAGAAACTCGGGCTTTCGAATTGTTGGCAAACCGCTGAAAACTCTCTCGGACGGCACCATGCGCGGCTATTTAGGGGTGGAGATGGCGGTGGATACCGTGCTCGCCTCCACCACATGCGACATCGTTACGGTTGTAACCGGCGATTCCGACATCTTGCCGGCCATTTCGGCAGCTCAAGCCAACGGCGCAAGAGTGGAACTGATTGCGTGTCCGGGCCAGAATCTCGATTCACTCAGAGACGCGAGCGACTCATTCACGCTTCTCCGCAACATGTTTGGCGCACCCGGGCGCAAAGACGACGGTAAGCGTAGCTTCGATCGACCGCCGCAGCGGGCGAGGGGTCAGGAACGTCAAGAATGGCCTACTCAGCCCCCACCTCCCCCGGATTTCGCCAGGAGGCGCGAGGCGGCTCGTGCCCCCTCCGATTCGAAGGGTTTTCGGGCCCTTGACGGCGAACGTCTATCCGGAGTCTCCAGCGGCAGCGAACCGAGCCCTCGAGTTGAGAGCAGCGACGCGCCCGAAAGGCCCTGAACGGGCGCATTGCGCGTAGGCGTCAGCCATTTACAGTGGCCGGCCGACCGGCCGTTCGATCAGATTCTTGCCGAGGTCGCTGACATCGGCTTTCTTGGTATCGAGGGCGCGCGCGAATATTTCGGCCGATCCGCGGAACTTCGAACTTTGCTCGCCGACGCAGAGCTGCAAATGACCGCCGGATCCTACGCCGCCAACTGGTTCGATAGGGAATGGATATCTCGCGAGCTCGACGGATTACGAAGCTCGGCTGAATTCTATGCGAGCGTCGGCGCCGAGTATCTTGTCGCAGGATCTCTTGGCTCGCCGCACCGATTTCGCACAGCCGGCCACTTACCATCGGGCCGCAGCGACGGACTGTCGGACTACCAGTGGGAGCTACTCGCCGAAACCGTCAGCGCCGCCGGCGAGATCTGCCTGAATGAATTCGAGTTGCCGCTTGTTTTCATAAATCGAGCCGGCACTTTCGTGGAAACAAGCGAGGAAATCGATCGGTTCGTTTCCCTGACAAATCCGGAAACCGTGTTCTTGGCCGCCGATACAGGACAGTTGTTTTACGCCGGCATCGACCCCACGGAATTCCTTGAGCGAAACGTCAACCGAATTCGATACGTTCACCTGAAGGACGTAAACAGCGACGTTCACGAGCAAACCGTTGTCGGCGGAGGTTCCTACCGCGATTTCGTGGAAATGGAGGGTTTTCCGGAGGTCGGCACCGGCGCGATCGACTTCGAGGCCGTGATTGAAATTTTAAAGGGCGGCGGCTACGACGGGTGGTTGGTTATCGAGCAGGATTACACTCCAAGGGACCCTGCGGTAGCCGCTGGCGCAAGCCTTGAGTACGTCCACTCGCTATTGGGCTTATCAGCCTGAAATTATGCGCAACATTACCCGCCGTACGATGCTTCGAGCGGCGTTGTCCGCCGCGGTGCTTCCGGCGGCCTGTGCCGAGGCTACGCCGCTCGGCGTTGGCGATGCTTCGAACAACAGCAGTGCCCCCAATTTGTGGGGAGCCAACACATTCCTGCATCTCGATTCCGAACGCTGGCGCAAGAAGAAGACGCTGGAGATGGCCGCAAGAGCCGGAATCGGCTGGATCAAGCAGCACTTTCCCTGGGACGACATAGAAAGCGCCGGCAAGGGTCAGTTCGTTCATCCGACCTGGAAGTTCCCGACCTGGGACAAATACGATGAGATCGTCGAGCTTGCGGAGGAAGCCGGTCTCAAAATCATCGCTCGAGTTGACCGAACTCCCGGTTGGGCTAGACCCGAAAACTCCAGTCCCACGGAACCTCCGACGGATCCTGACGACTACGGAGATTTCATTTCCGCGATGGTGCGCCGATATAGCGGTCGCATTCGTCACTTTCAAATTTGGAACGAGCCAAATCTCGCGATCGAATGGGGCGGCAATGCGCCCGACGCCGCCCGTTACGTACGGCTTCTCGAAACAGCATTTTCCGCGGCCGTAAGCCAGGAACTGGAGACGGTCATTTTAGGGGCGCCCCTGGCCGCGACTCTGGAGATGAGCGATCGGGCGCGCAATGAACTCGTTTATTTTCAGCAGGTCTACGATGCGGGCGGGGCGGATTACTTCCACGTGCATTCGGCAAATGCATTTGGTCTGGCGTTTCCACCCGAGGCGCCTCCAAACCCCGACGTATTGAACTTCCGCCGCGTGGAGCTCAGCAGAGCCGTGATGGAACAGAACGGCGACGCTCGCAAACCAATCTGGTTTAACGAGTACGGGTGGAACGCCTCGCCGGCGGACTTCCCAGCCGACCATTTGACGTGGGCGCGGGTCACTGAAGATCAGCAGGCCGAGTGGACGGTCCGCGGAGTGGAGTTCGCCCGCGCAAATTGGCCCTGGGCGGGGGTATTCAATATCTGGTTCCTCAGACGTCCATTCGCCGACATCGACCCCTCGAAGTCGGAGTATTACTTTCGAATGATCGACCCCGACTTTACGCCCAGAATGATTTACAAGGCGGTAGCAAAAGCCGCGAACGAGCGTTGAGCTCGGGCGGGAAGTTTAGGTCCCGAGCTCGTGCCGTCATCTTACCGCTGGCGGTCGCTCTTCTCATTGGCGGTTCAACGGCCGCGCTGACCCTCTATCGAACTTTCATCGAGCGCGGCGTCGCGTACGAGCGATCCGACCCCATAACGATCGTCCACGGCAGCGCGCCACCAATCGGGGCCAATACATTCCTGCATTTAGAACCGGATGTGGAAAAGATTCGCCGCGAGCTGGCGATCCTTAAATCGGCCGGGGTGGGAATCATCCGGCAGCAGTTTCTGTGGGAGGAAATCGAGCCCCAGAGAGGCATTTTCTGGGACGATCGCAATGACGCGAGCACGTGGTCGAAGTACGACACGATCGTACAGGTCGCGCGAGATCAAGGGCTCGAGATCATGGCTCGCCTCGAACGTCCACCGAGATGGGCCACACCCGGCTGGGAACCCCGGATGCCTGCCAGCCAAAAGCCACCCGACGACGCGAGCCTGTTCGGCGACTTCGTTCACGCCGTTGTGTCCAGATACAGCGGGCAGGTTCGCTTCTACCAAATCTGGAACGAGCCGAATCTCTGGGGCGAATGGGGTGAATCGGAGCCCGACGCAGCCCAGTATGTCGAGCTACTGAAAGAGTCGTATAGGAGCGCCAAGTCCGCTGACCCCCAGGCCGTAGTCGTCGCTGCCGGGCTCGCTCCCACGACCGAGCGCGGCCCGGACAACGTCAGCGACGTTCTCTATCTACAGCGGATGTATTTCCTCGGCGCGAAGGACTTCTTCGACGTCGCGTCTTCGATGTCGTACGGCCTTTTGACCGGTCCGAACGACGTTCGGATCGGTGAAGCCTGGACGAATTTTCCGCGTGCGGTATTGCTGAGAGACGTAATGGAGACCTTCGGCGACGCAAATAAGCCGATCTGGGCGTCTGAATATGGCTGGATGTCGCTACCGCAAGGATGGAGCGGTCGGGAAAGCATCTGGGGATCGCATTCAGTCGAAAACCAGGCGGCCTGGACCGTCGACGGCCTGCTGCGCGCCCGCCGCCAGTGGCCCTGGATGCCGACCATATTTATCTGGGCATCCCGCTGGCCCGAGCAGGCTGATCGGGACGACCCGACATTCTGGTTCAGACTGATGGATCCAGACTTCACGCCGCGCCCGGCGCTGAAAGCTCTTCGAGAATTCGCCGCCGAAAAGCCCGTAGCCGGAGTCGGCTTCCATCAGGAGGACCATCCGGCCTTCACGTACACCGGACCCTGGCCACGCGAACCGAGCGACGAAGCGGCTGCCGGGTTCTGGGCGACCACCGGCGTAGCGGGCGGTATCGCCGAATTTCGTTTCGAGGGTGACAGTGTTAGCGTCGTCGCTCGACGCGGACCCGATATGGGAATCCTGCGCGTTCGCATCGACCGGTTGGATGCGCTCGCCGACATGGTGCCAAAGAACCAGTTCGGTCAGTCGCTCGTGGACCTCTATTCTCCGGATGTACGGCCGGCCGCAAACATCGCGGTCGCCTCTCGGTTGCCCCCCGGCAGCCACGTACTTGAAGTCGAAAGCCTGGGCCGCTCGTCGCTGCGTTCTACTGGCGAGCGGGTCATCATCGACGGCGTTGTGGTTTCCAACGCCAGGCCGCTCTGGCCATACGCAGCAGCCGCCCTGGCGTGGGCTCTTGCGCTCGGAGTAGTTGCCTGGCGATTCGTTCGTCCGGCCTGGGATGCTTTACCGGCCGGCGTGCGCCGAATTTCGCTCCTGCCCCGATTGAATCGCCTCGGAACCGTTTACGGAATTTCAGCGCCCGCACTGCTGATTGCCTCCGTCGCGGCCATTCTGCTCGCCGCGCTGCCCGGTGGCGACGCTTCCTCGCCGGTGACGATTTTGAGATTGGCCATTCTCGTTTACGTGGTCGGGCTGTCCGTGGCTCATCCCGACTCGGTTGCCGTCGTCGCCGCCGGTGCACAGTTTTTGCATCCCATCAGGCCGCAGGCCGGTCCCGCAGGCTTCTCCGTAGCGGAACTTTTGCTGATTGCGCTGGCAACTGGCTGGGTGGTTCGGGGTTTCTACAGACGAGAGTTTGAGCTACGACGTTCGACGATGGGATTCATAGCTGCGTATTTTGTCATTGCCGCCCTGGCGTCGACGGCCTTCGCCGACTACCCGAAATTCGCGCTCAGGTCGTTTCGTACGACGGTCGCCGAGCCCGTTGCCCTCTTTTTCCTGTTGACGGCATTCCTGAGCGGCAGGCGCAGCGCGGCATTGATTCCAGCTATCGCGGTGGGCGGAGCTATCGCCGCCGCCACGGCCATCTTCGATCCTCTGATGGACCGCGTAATCACGGCAGGGGTGCCACGGCTTCGCGGCATCTACGATTCTCCGAACAATCTGGCGTTCATCCTCGAACGAACCGTTCCGTTGCTCGTGGGCCTGACCGTCGCCTGGAAGAGGTCCGCGCTCGGTCGGATGGCGGCCGCGGTCGCGACCGGCGCAGGTCTGATTCTCATTCTCACATTCTCTCGAGGCGCCTGGCTTGCGTCGGCAGCCGCCACAGCCTTGCTGGGCCTTCCGCAATGGTGGCGGCTCTCGGCCCCGCGCCGAATGCTTGCATTGGCTTCCGTGCTTGTTCCGCTGGGCGCACTCGCTGGGTTCGTAGGCGCCGACCGACTGTCCATTCTTCTCAGAACCAGCGATCGCAGTGGAGTCTCACGGATCTGGTTATGGGATTCCGCGCTCGAGATGATTCGAGACTTTCCTCTGTTCGGCGTGGGTCCGGACAATTTTCTCTATCACTACGCCGCTTATCTGCGACCCGAGGCGTGGCGAGAACCGAACATGTCGCATCCCCACAATTTCGTGCTGGACGCATGGCTGAGCTCCGGGGTCTTCGGGATGCTGGCAACCGTCGCGGCGCTGACTCTATTCTTCTACCTGATCGGGCGGTCCTACCGCAGGCCAACGGGACCGATTTCCCGCCCGGTTCTGCTAGGGGTCGCCGCATCGATGACGGCCGCCGTGGCACACGGGCTCGTCGATAATTTCTACTTTCTTCCCGAACTCGCCGGATTCTTTTGGACCCTCATGGCACTGAGCGTTCTCGTAACGACGACGGAGGATGATCGACCGGACCGCGATCCCGCCCTCGGCGATGCGAGTCGCAGCATCAGGGACGGACCTTGAAACGAAGGAACACAATCTCGAGCCGTCGCCCGGCGGCCGTCGATGTGGAACCGTTATTTTCCAATGCAGAACTTGGTAAATATGGCTTCGAGAAGATCCTCGGTCGCGTCCTCGCCGGTTATTTGTCCCAGGTCTCTCACAGCGCCGTGCAGCCCAATCGAAATGAAGTCGGACGGAAGCGAGTCGTTCACTGCTGTGAGCGAACTTTGAACGCATCCCCCCGCGCGCACCAGCGCTTCGCGGTGTCGTTCATTGGAAACGAGAGGGACTTCGCCCGTCGTGAGCGACCCCGCCCCAATCTCCCTGATGATCGCCGCGCGTACCGGCTCAACGCCCGGGTCCGATAGGGCGCAAGCGGAGACGGGTTTCGCATCTGGTAGCAATTCTGCGGCGGCGGCCGACGTTTCGGCTGGCAGGTCCCGCTTGTTCAGAACCAGCAATGCCGGTCGGCGAGAATCCCGGACCAGCTTCGCAACTTCCCGGTCGGACTCCGAGACAGCCTTGGACGCGTCCAGCACGAGCAAGACCAGATCGGCTTCGCCCAGCGCCCGCTTGCTTCGCTGGACGCCCTCGGCCTCAACCACGTCCGTCGTTCCGCGAATTCCGGCTGTATCCACGATAACAACCGGCACTCCGTCGAGACTAAGCCCCTCCTCCAGCAAGTCGCGGGTGGTTCCAGGCAGGTCCGTGACGATGGCCCGGTCGGCGCGGAGCAATGCGTTGAGAAGACTCGATTTGCCGACGTTGGGAGCACCCACGATCGCCAATCGCAGCCCATGCCGCAACAGGATTCCCTGCGACGAGCCTTCGATCGCTCGCTCGATGGCTTCCGCGATGTCGACGAGTTGCCCTTTAAGGTCGGGCCGGGGCAACGGCGGCACGTCGTCCTCCGAGAAGTCAATCTCGGCTTCCATATGGGCAAGGAGATCCAGGCACTTCGTCCGCAATGTCCTTACTTCATCCGAAAGCGCGCCCGTGAGCTGTTTTTGGGCGGCCTTCAACGTCAGGTCCGTAGGCGCGCGCACAGCATCCGCCACGGCTTCGGCCTGCGCGAGGTCGATACGGCCGCTGAGAAACGCGCGCAGCGTGAACTCGCCGGGCCTGGCTTGCCGTGCGCCTGCGTTGACAACCGATCGCAGGGCGGCTCTCACCGCCGCGAGACCACCATGGCAACTCACCTCTACAACGTCTTCGCGCGTGTAGGAGTGCGGAGCCGCCATATAGGTGATCATCGCCTCGTCGATATGCGAGCCGTCGTCCGAATCGACAAGCCGTCCGAGCGTCACCACGCGATTGCGCGGTGGCCGCCCCGACTCGGTTTGGAACGCTTTGAGTCCGACCTGGAGGGCATCGGGACCGGAGACGCGAACGATGCCGATTCCGGCCGGACCCAGCGCCGTCGAAATCGCGGCGATCGTGTCGGACGTTTCGCCCATCATGGGCGTTGTTACTCCGAACTTAGGCCGGGCAGCCGGTCCTGAAGGACGCGGTCGATAGTCGGTCTCCGATTCCTTCTGCAGCCCGCAATGCTCTCTCGTATTCCCATTTGAGCACCCAGCGCTTCGTGTGAATTTTGATGTGGTCCCACGGGAAGACTTCGTCTTCGGAGCGGCTTCGATGAACATACCAGTCGATGTCCACGCCCGTTTCCCTGCAGGCCTGGTCCCACCGCTCGAATTCGAACCACTCGCCCCATGAGTCGAGGCGGCTGCCAAGCTCCCAGGCTCGCCGGATCGCCCGCCCAACTCTCCGGTCGCCGAGGGACAACAGCGCCTCCACAGCGCTATTTTCTGGATCATTCCAGTTCAGTTTTATCGCCCGGTCGCCCAGGGAAGATCTCAACAGCGCCTGTTTTTCCAGGATCGACTCCCTGGAGTCCTGCGGGAACCACTGAAACGGGGTGTGCGACTTCGGAACGAACGTCGATACCCCAACCCTCACTCGCGCCCGGCCGCCGCGCGATCGGCGCCCAACCGCAAGCACTCGCCTGGCCAGCCGGGCGATATGCTCGACATCTTCGAGCGTTTCGGTTGGGAGTCCGATCATGAAATAAAGCTTCACGGTATGCCAGCCCTGCGAGTACGCAAGTTCAACGGTGCGGAGCAGCTCTTCCTCGGACACACCCTTCTGAATCACTTCACGCATCCGCTCGGTCCCCGCCTCGGGCGCAAACGTCATGCTTCCCTTTCGAGAAGGTCCGAGGGCTTCAGCCAGATCCACGTTGAACGCGTCCACTCTCGTGGACGGAATATTGATTCCCAGCTGTCTATCGGCCTGTTGCTCGCGGATGTCCTGAATCAGTGTGTGAATGTCCCGGTAGTCAGCCGCGCTCAGCGAAAGCAACGTCAGATCTCGGTGACCGGTCGACTTAATAATCGCCGCGGCCATTTCCTTAACGTTCTCAGGCGTTCGGGACCGCACGGGCCTGTCAATGTAGCCGGCCTGGCAAAACCGGCAGCCGCGCATGCAGCCACGGTGGATTTCGATGGACGCCCGGTCAAATACCGTTTCGGTTGATGCCACGACCGGCATTTTCGGGTAAAGATACTCGTTGATGTCCACATGGATGCGGCGGATCTCCGACGGCACGTCACCATCTACGGGCGTTACGCCAATCAGCGAGTAATCGTCAGCGTATTGCGGTTCATACAAGCGCGGGACGTATACGCCCTCGTAACCTGAAACTTCCCTCAGATACCGCTCTTTCCAATCCCCACCTTTTTCTTTAAGTCGGGCCAGGGTTCGCATCAACGTCGGAAGGATTTCCTCGCCTTCGCCCACAACTATCACGTCGAAGAAATCCGCCAGCGGCTCCGGGTTTACGAACGATGCGCCACCGCCCACCACGATGGGACCATGCTCACCCCTTCCGGCGGACTCGAGTGGGATGCCTGCCAGGTCGAGCACTTCAAGAACGCCTGTCGCGCCCATCTCGTAGGGCAGCGTAAACCCCAGGATGTCGAATGCCGCGAGCGGGCGTTTGGAGTCGAGTCCAAACAACGGCGTCTCCGTCTCACGGAGCAGGTCGGCCATGTCGGGCCACGGGCAAAACGCTCGGTCGCAAAGGAAGTCCGGCAACTCATTTACCAGCTCATAAAGAATCTGGATCCCCAGATTCGACATTCCGATTTCGTACGAATCGGGAAAGATCATGCAGAGTTTCACGGCCGCGCCAGCCCAGTCCTTTTCAAGGGCGTTCCACTCGCCGCCGGCGTAGTGCGAGGGACGGCGCACGCGCTCGAGAAGCGGTTCGACGTTAACTGTGGTATTTGCGTTCACTTGCTTTGTCGCTTCTCAATTCGGATTTGGATGCACAGACTCTCAAGGATAACAACGGGAAATTCGGAGTCTCAAGATCGTTTGACGTCGGACCGCGCCCGGTTACAACCGACAGGGTCGACTGGTATTGTTAACTAAGTTAGTTAACAACGGTCGGAGCATTGGAGCGGCGCATGCTGAACGTAAACTCGCGCACCCGCTACGGTCTTCTGGCGTTGATCGATCTTGCGGAGCACGGCGTCGATGATTTCGTCACGGCGCATGATGTCGCCATTCGCAAGGAGATACCGCCAAAATTCCTTGGACAGATACTGGCCTCGCTGGTGCGGGCGGGGCTGGTAAGAGGACGGCGGGGGTCCAGCGGCGGATACAAGCTAGGCCTCTCACCGCACGCGCTTACGATGGACCGAGCCCTGCTGGCACTGGGCTCCGAACGCGTTTCCGCGCGCTGCATTTACGGCGTCGAGCGATCCACGTGCACACTGCCGGCCAGACAGGAAAAGTGCGATGGAATTGGACCCGCCGAGGAGGCGGCTATGAAAGTGCTTTCTTCCACCACGCTTGCCGACATGTGCCCCGGCTACGCCGCGACCACGGCTACCTATCAGATCTGACAAGAAAGCTCCGCTGGCACGGCGATCCCGTATCGACTGCGACGGCTCGCAGAGCAGGTCAGGAAAACCGCGCGGCGAATCCCCCGAATAGCGCGAAGAACACCACGATCATGCCGATGGCAATCATGAACGGACCGAATGCAAGATAGGAAAACGCCCGGCTGTCGTACTTGAGATGCATGTAGAAACCGATGACGCCGGCGGCTTTGAGAAACATCATGAAAAAGAGCGTGAGCACCATCAATACGTCCGGAATGTCCAGCCCGGTCCATCCCGGTATCAACGCCCACACGACTTCCACAATAGTGATCACGAGCAACCAAACCGCGATCATCACGTATGGCGGATGCTTGTGCGGCATGGCCGCCTGCCGCGACTGGGGCATTCGGCCTCCCGCGCCGCCGCTCTCGGATTCGAAAGTCATCGACTACCCACTTATCGGAAGAAGATAGATGAGCGTGAAAATAAACACCCATACCAGATCGACAAAGTGCCAGTACAGCCCGCACAACTCGACGGGAACCGCGGCCCCGCCGTCGGACGGTTCCCTGTGCGACCGAACGTCGCCTGATTCTCCAACGACGTATTCGAGCGGCCGGCGAGCGTTTTTTCCAACGCCCAGGAAATAAACGCTCAGCAGCCAAATAACGCCAATCAAAACGTGGGTGCCGTGAAAGCCCGTCAGGGCAAAAAACGACGCCCCGAACATGTTTGAACTCATTCCCTTGTCATGCAGTGCAAATTCCGTAAACTCGTACGCCTGAATCCCGAGAAACGAAGCCCCCAGCAGCGCCGTCGCCATGATCCAGCGCCGAAATTTAGACCGTTTTCCATCTTTCAATGCGGCAAGCGCAAGGACCATCGTCAAGCTGCTCATCAGCAGAACGAACGCGCCGATACCCGTCAAATTAATATCGAGGTCATCAGGCGTCAGACCGTCTCCCCGGACGGAGTCGCGATGCACAAAGAAATTGGTGATCAGCGTAGCGAAAAATAGCGATTCGGAGCCCAGGAACGTCCACATCCCGACCTTCCGCATGTCGAGTCCAAGGCTCGTCGGCGGATGGGCCGCGGCCTGCCTGCGGCGCGTGTGCGTCTGTGCCATTAGTGCGCCCGGCCGTTAGAGCCGTCGGGCGGAATTTCAACTGACTCTTTGGCCCAGGCCATGATCCCTGCAACCGTAGCGACCATCGACACCGCCACCAGCGGATACGAATAGATCAAGCCGACCGCCGAAAGTGTTAACGAGAGCGCCACGAAAATCGGCCAGTACGATGGTGGCGGCATATGGATATCGCCCACGCTCTCTTCGGCTTCCACCGATTGCGAGGGAGCGCCACCATATTTCGCGTCCCAGTGGGGGCGGTTGCTCCCAACGACCGGGACGGTGGCGAAGTTATATACGGGCGGCGGCGACGAAATCGACCACTCGAGCGTTTGACCGTCCCACGGGTCGTTTCCGGCAGCGTCGCCTCTGAACAGGCTCACGAACACGTTGTAAAAGAAAACCAGGATGGATACGGCGATCAGGAAAGAACCGATCGTAGCCACCATGTTCCACGCGTCCCAGCCCTGGTCGGCGGCGTACGTATAGATTCTCCGGGGCATCCCGTCGTTTCCCAGAATATGCATTGGTCCGAAGGCGACGTTCATCCCGATAAACATCAACCAGAACTGAGCCTGCCCAATCCTGTCGTTCAAAATCCTGCCGCTCATCTTCGGAATCCAGTAGTAGAGGCCTGCGAAAATTCCCATCAGAGCGCCGCCGAATAGCACGTAGTGCAGATGCGCCACGATCCAGTACGAATCCGATTGCTGCGCGTCCACGGGCGGTGATGCGTGCATCATGCCGCTGAGACCGCCGATCGTGAAGAGCACCAGAAATCCCACAGCGAAATAAAACGGCGTCTTGAGACTGATCGATCCCTTGTAGAGCGTCGCGGACCAGTTGAGCACCTTCACTCCTGTTGGAATCGCGATGAGCATCGTAGACGCCGCGAAAACAGAGTTGGGCAGGGCTCCAAGTCCAACCACGAACATGTGGTGCGCCCATACGGTAAATCCAAGGAACCCGATTGAAACGCCCGAGAAGACGACGGCCGTATAGCCAAAGAGCGGTTTCCGCGAAAACGTCGGCAAAACCTCGGAGACGATTCCCATCGCCGGAAGAATCAGGATGTAAACCTCAGGATGCCCAAAAAACCAGAACATGTGCTGCCACAGCAGCGGATTCCCACCTGCCGCTTGTCCGTCCAAAACGGCTGGAATGAAGAACGTGCTGCCCAGAAGCCGGTCGAAGAAAAGCAGGATCGTGGCTACGGTGAAGGGCGGGAAAGCGAACACCACGAGGAATGACGTTATAAGCGACATCCAAATGAAGACCGGCAGCCTCCGAAACGTCATGCCCGGCGCGCGCATGTTCAGTATTGTCACGATGAAGTTCATGGACGAGACGATTGACGCCACTCCAAGAAGCGCGAGCCCGAGTATCCAGAATTCCACGCCTGTGCCGGGCGCGAAGCCCTGCTCCGTCAGCGGCGCGTAAGCGAACCAGCCGACATCCGGTGCGCCACCGATAAAGCTGGCGTTTAGAAACAGGCCGCCAAACAGAAACAGCCAGTAGCTGAATGCATTGAGCCTCGGATAGGCCACGTCCCGCGCGCCGATCATCAGCGGGATGATGAAGTTGAAGAACGATGCGTTCAGGGGCATGATGGCCAGGAAGATCATCGACGTGCCGTGCATCGTGAATAGCTGGTTGAACGTATCGCCTGCAACGATTTGCAGTTCCGGTCGCGCGAGCTGAATCCGGATGATCAGCGCTTCGATGCCCCCGCCGATGAAAAACGCCAACGCCGTCACGAGATATAAGATCCCGATCCGCTTGTGGTCGACGGTGGTTACCCAGCTCCAGATACCGGACTCTCCCGCCGGGTACGCGGGCGTTGATATTTCGGGTGCTTGAGTCGTGGTCGCCATCTAATCCTTCCGCACAAGCGCCGCGTAGCGGGCCGGGATTAGCTTCCGGCCGCTTACGATCGCTGAATTTGGCTCCCGAAATTCGATCATAGTGGCTTCAGTTCATGCTTTGAAGATAGGCCACAACATCAGCGATCTCGCTGACACTGAGCCCCAGCGCCGGCATGTAGACTCCCGGCTTGACTTCATTGGGATCCGTTATCCATGCCGTGAGATTTTCGTCGGTATTCTCAATGTGGGCCGCGCCGATCATGGTCCGCATGCCCAGACCCGTGAGATTCGGCCCGCAGCTCTTCGGACATGCGGCCGGGGTGGCCGGGTCCACGATCGCGGGCTTGCCGCGGATTGAATGGCAAACGTTGCACCGGGCGGAGAAGATTTCGGCTCCGGTCATGGCCTCGGATGCGGCGCTCGGCATCGATTTCATCGCCGCCGCCCAATTGTCAAAATTCTCCTCGGAGGCTGCAAAGAGAAGCATTTTCATCTGTGCGTGCGCGAATCCGCAGAACTCCGCGCACTGACCCTGATACCTATTGCCCGCTGCTGTCAGCGGGACCGTGAAATGGATTCGATTCGTCTTTCCGGGCACGGCGTCGATCTTCCCGGCGATCTGTGGAAACCAGAATGAATGTATGACGTCGGTCGATTCAATTGTCAGATCGATCGTTCTCCCGACCGGTACCCAGAGTTCGTTGGCTGTTTCTATTCCGAGATCCGGGTATTCAAACTCCCACCACCACTGGTGGCCAACGACATTTACCCGAAGCGCGTCCGCCGGCGGATCTTGAGCCTGGGCGGCGATGGTGCGAAACGTCATCACCGCCAGGGCGATGACGATAACCGCCGGCGCCAATGTCCACAGGGCCTCCAGTCGAGCGTCGCCGTGGACCTGGACCGGAATCGGGTCACTATCCGACCGCCGGCGAAACCTGACGATGCTGTAGATCAGGAACCCCTGAACGAGAACGAAAATTGCCACGGCGATCCAGAGAATCGGCATGAAAAGCTCTTGAATCTCCCGCGCGTTATCGCCAACGGGCTGCTGTGTGGACTGGGTCAAATCTCCACAAGCCGAAAACGCCACAGCCGCAACGAACGCAATCAAAAGCAATTTGGCCGGATGACCGTTCCGAAGACCGTAACGAGCGGCGCTCATTCCATCACCACTATTCAAACCCTTTTACCCACGCCGTCTCCGCAGATCGAACAGATTACGAATACGATAGTGACGTTACCTACTTACGCAACTGGCTGTCGCACTGGCCGTGGGCAAATGAGCGCGAACAGCGTACCAATAAGGCCAGAGCCGGACAATGACCCTGGTTACAGAAAACACCGCGGTAGCCACGACGCCCGCGCGACATCAATTGCCCGTGACCGGCGCTATGCTTGGCTCATACGCGCAGGCTCGACCGCCTCGTTGATCCGATTCTAGGAACCGGCACGATGGCAGCTTCTAACGACGGGAGAATGCCGGGAACCGGATACGTGTTGCTCGGCACCACGGACATCGCGCGCTCCCTCGCTCTTTATTAAGGATCTACCCAAGTCTTGACGTCATTTCGCAATTTCCCGGCTTTGCTTTCCTCAACACCGGCGCCGCAACGTTGTGCCTCAGCGAGCAGTTGGGAACGTCGGCAGAAAACCTGGCAGGCGCGACTGAAGTGGTTTTCGTTGTGGATGACATCGACGAGGCATACGAACGCTTGATCGAGAAAGGCGTTGAGTTTTACGCGACTCCACACCAGACGACTGAAACCGATTTTTCGGCCAACTTTCGGGATCCCGACGGTCATAGACTTTCGATATTCGGTCCGAAATCCGCGAAATGATTCAAAATGCGAAGGCCAGTGCCGCCTCGCGCCGCTCTGCAAGTGGTTGTGATGCTGCATCCCGCCGGACTGGGGCTCGGTGCTATACCACGTTCGGGACCTCGTACTGCAGATGACTTCCGCGAAGGCTTCGATCCGCGCTCCCGAACAGCGCGAAGCCGCCGCAGCCTCAACCCGCGACTATATGTTCCTCCTGAAGTTGACGTCCGTCACGATCGTCGCCACTCTCGGGCTGATCGCGCTGGGCGGTGCGGTGCGGGCGACGGGTTCGGGCCTGGCGTGCCCGGACTGGCCGCTGTGCGACGGTCAGGCGCTGCCCCTCGCCGAACGCGGGACTACGATCGAATTCGCCCACCGAATGACGGCTACAGCTGTTGGCTCGTTGGCGCTGGGTATCGCGCTCTACTCGACGCGAGTTCGTCGCGAGTCGCCGGGAATCTTTTACGTCGCGGTACTCGCGGGTGTGCTTGTTGTACTACAGATCCTGCTTGGAGCGGCCGTCGTCTTCGCGAAGTTGCCCGCTGAGCTGGTGACGGTGCACCTGGGACTTGCAACGGCCTTCGCGGCGGCGCTCGCCGTTATCGCCAGTCAAGCGTTCATTAGCACGCAAATCGGCGCATCGTCCGATATTTCTTCCAAAACGCTGGCTGCGACGCTTTTGGCCTGCGTGCTCACCTACGGGATGCTTCTGCTCGGAGCGTACGTCGGCAGTAGCGGGTCGTCCCTGGCATGCGCAAGCTGGCCGCTCTGCAACGACACGCTAATTCCGTCCGGCGACTGGCGTCCGTGGATCGGCTTCGCGCACCGCCTTCTGGCGATTGCCATGACTGCGTCCGTTGCATGGGCGGCGTGGACGGCCTTCGCGGGGAATACTCCGAGGCTGGTGCGCAATCTTCTGTTCGGAGCGTTCGCGTTGACCGTGGTGGAAATATTCGTCGGCGCCCTGAACCCGATACTGAGGGTGCCCGCCGCGGTCGCCGTGACCCATCTGACCGTCGCGACAATCATCTGGCTGCTGCTGTCCGGAGCGGCAACGATCTGCCTATCCACCCAACGCCGCGAAATCCCGGCGGAGGCATGACCATGGCATCTATCGTTCGCGACTACATCAGCCTGACGAAACCAAGAATCATGCCTCTGCTGCTCATAGTGGCGTTCGCCAGCATGATAATCGCCGCCGATGGCAATCCAGAGTGGACCGCCGTGATTGCGACGATGATCGGCGGCGCGCTGGCGATCGGTGGCGCCAGCGCGATAAATGGATTCGTCGATCGCGACGTTGATCTCAAGATGAAGCGAACCCAGAACCGGCCTATCCCCGCGGGCCGGATATCGCCGCGATCGGCCCTGATTTTCGGCCTGGGGCTTGGGCTAGCTTCGGTGTTGCTTATTGTGCTGACCGTCAACGTCCTGGCCGCCGCTATAACCGTGGCGGCCATCTTCTATTACGCGGTCATCTATTCCCGTTTATTGAAACACTCCACGACGCAGAACATCGTCATTGGAGGCGCGGCGGGCGCGGCACCGGCCCTTATCGGTTGGGCCGCTGCCACGAACGGGCTAGGACTGACCGCGCTGCTGCTATTCGCGATCATCTTTTACTGGACGCCGCCCCACTTCTGGGCGCTCGCGTTGCTTATCCGCGACGACTATCGGAACGCGGGAATTCCGATGCTTCCCGCCGTCGCCGGCAAAAAGGAGACCACGCGTCAAATAATCCTTTACACGCTGTTGATGGTCGCGCTGACATTGATGCTGATTCCAGCGTCGTCCATGGGAGTTCTGTACCTGGTCACCGCCGTCGTCCTCGGCACTGTGTTTTTATTCCTCACATTCCTGCTCGCGAGATCAAAGGGCGACGGTCCGGCCCGGGCGTTGTTTTCCTATTCGATGATCTACCTGGCCATCCTCTTCGGCGCGATGGCACTGGACAAGCAACTGTCGCTTCCGACTTAGCCGCGGCCTTCCGATCCAAACATGCTTGCCGCATGGCGCGCCAGCGAACCCGTGACCTCAGTCAACACGCCCCGCGACCAGTCATAAACGCCGCGCCCCGACTTGGCTCCAAGGTGCCCTGACTCAACCAATTTGCGCAAACTGTTTGACGGTCCGTCTGAGTTATCCAAAACTGGAAATACCGATCGGCAAATCGACTCGTAAACGTCCAATCCCGCCAGATCGGCGATCTTAAAGGGACCGTAGACGCCAAGCCGATTCCCGATGCTGGTCACCACCAAACGATCGAGATCCTCCGATGAAATAATTCCTTCGTCGACGAGAAACGAGGCCTCCCGGTAAAGAGCGAATTGAAGCCTGTTGACCACGAAGCCGCCAATCTCCGCGTTCAGCACAGCGGGCTCTTTACCGATCGAGCGGCAGATCGCCACCGCGGCCTCCACGGATTCGGTTGAGGTCTCCTTGCCCGGAACGACCTCGACGGCGGGGAGTAGATACGGCGGATTGAAGTAGTGAGTCACAAGAACCTGTTCCGGCCTTCTGGTTGCGTTTCCCAGAGCCGTCGGACTTATCGCCGAGGTGTTGCTCGCCAGGATGACGCCGGGACGGCATATTGCATCGAGTTCGGTAAAGACCTTCCGTTTGATGGACAGATTCTCCGCCACGGCCTCGACGACGAAATCAGATGCCTCCGCCATCGCTTTCAGATCCGGGGTGCAAACGATGCGTTCCAATACCTGCTCGGCGTCGTTGGCCTCGGCCAGGCCAAATTCCGCAAGGATCGAAATGATGTTGCGCACCCGTTCGGGGACCGATTCGAGCTGTGATTCCAACTCGTCGTGGAGCCGAACCTCGTAGCCGGATCTCGCAAATTCCAGGGCCAGCGCGTGGCCCATCAGACCCGCACCCACCACTCCGACCACAGAAACGTCTGGAACTGGCAACTTCCGCCTCCACTTCGATATTGTGGTTCGATTGCTAAAACCGAGCAATATTATGAGCCCATGGGAATCGTGCGCGAACGCTCCATTCGCGACGGACTGATAACATCCGTACCGCGCAGACCGGCTCCCTCAAACTGACATGACGGATATTTCCGCGAAACTAAAGGACCTGGGCGAACGCCTTGTTGCCGCCTCGCTTCTGAGGGGTGATTTCCTCCTCAGCTCCGGGGGTCGAAGCGACTATTACTTCGACAAATACCTCTTCGAAACGAAGCCCGAGCTGCTACGCGACGTCACGACTGAGTTGCTCAACCTCGTCCCGAGCGATGCCGAGCTACTGGCGGGTCCCGAGCTTGGCGCCGTGCCGCTGGTCGCCTGCATGTCACTGGTTGGCAATCTTCCGTACGTGATAGTACGGCGACAACCGAAGGCGTACGGCACCGGTCGGCATTTTGAAGGCCGGATCGCCCCCGGAGATCGAGTGGTTCTCGTCGAGGACGTGATTACTTCCGGAAATCAAGCGCTGGCCGCTGCCGACCACCTGAGAAATTTCGGAGTTCAACTCGACGTGGTTCTCTGCGTCCTCGATCGCGAAGAAGGCGCAGCGCCGAAATTCGCTGAGCGGGATCTCGATCTGCGGCCGCTGTTCACCAGCGCCCAGCTTGGAATAACCACTTGACCCGAAAGCTTCGCGTTGGCGTTGTCTTCGGCGGCCGGTCGGGTGAGCATGAAATTTCACTTAAGTCGGCCAGTTCGATCCTGGCCGCGCTCGATCGGGACAAATACGAAGTAACTGAAATCGGAATCGACCGAGATGGAAAATGGATGCTCACCGGAGATCCCATGAATTCACTCTCCAGCGGAGCTGTTGATGAAGATCAGGGACAAGCCCTGGCAAAAACCGAGCGGCTCGGACTTCTTTCAGTGCGCGGCGACGCCCTTCCGGATGATGTCTCGAACCTCGACATCGTTTTCCCGGTTCTGCACGGTCCCTACGGAGAAGACGGAACCATCCAGGGCTTGCTGGAGATGGCGGGTTTACCGTACGTAGGGGCCGGCGTGCTCGGATCAGCCGTTGGGATGGACAAGGCGGCAATGAAGGCCCTTCTCAAGCATGCAGGATTGCCAGTGGCTCCGCACCTTCTGGTGCTTCGCAGCGATTGGCAATCCCGGCCTGAAGCCGCGAGGATCGACGCTGCCCGCGAGTTTGGCTATCCGATGTTCGTAAAGCCGGCCAATCTCGGCTCGAGCGTCGGCATCTCCAAGGTCCACAACGCCGCGGAGTTCCATCCGGCCATGGAGCTCGCCGCGAAATACGACCGCAGAATCCTCGTTGAGCAGGCCATCGAAGACGCGCGCGAAATCGAATGCTCCGTCCTTGGCAACGACCGTCCGGAGGCGTCGGTTTGCGGCGAAGTATTCCCCGCCGGCGAGTTCTACGATTATGAGTCCAAGTACTTCGACGACCGCTCCCGGACGGTGATACCGGCGGAGGTACCGGAAAGTCTGCGGGATCGAATCAGAAGCATGGCCGTCGAAGTCTTTACCGCTCTGGACATCTGCGGAATGGCGCGGGTGGACTTTCTCGTCCGGCGATCTGACGATGAGATCTTCGTGCTGGAGGCAAACACAATTCCCGGATTCACGCAGATCAGCATGTACGCCAAGCTATGGGAAGCCTCGGGGCTCTCGTACGGCAGCCTGCTAGATAGGCTGATCGAACTGGGGCTGGAGCGATTTCGCGAACGATCCGAAATGCGCGTCACACGGTGAACGCGTCGACCGGCGATCAGACGCCCGCCCGGCCACGTCGATCGAGTTAGCCCGCCCGAAAAACCTTCGTATCCGGCCGGAACGCAGCCCACGAAAACCAAAAGTGATCTCCGTGAACAACGGGCTCCATCCGCTTGCCGCTGAGCGGGCCGTCCAACGCAAACCCCAGAATGTTCCATTCGCTGCCGGTCTGATCGTCGAAGAAGCGTCCGTCGAGCGACTGCAGGGTGATCGGTTGCCCTTCGACCACCGGAACGAATACTCCAGTGCTGCCAATGTCCCTGGATTCCGCAATCTGAGTTCCATCCAGCGCCGACAGAGTTCCCGGTGTCCACAAAACGACGATGTCCTTTCCACCGACCGTGTCGTGGACGACGTTCTGCTGCGCGAGCTCCAAGTATGGATAAGCAGAATCGCTGACACCGACGCTGACCGTCACGACCCGCGCCACCGGCTTCAGCCGCCCATCGATCTCGCCGTCGAATAGAAACGGAGTATCTTCGATTGTGTCGTAGCCGCCGTACGGATTCCTGCCGTAAGAGCGGCTGTACCCGGTTTCTTGACCCAACACCGCTCCGGTCGGGAACGTCAACTTAAAATCCCCCCAGGAAACGATCGCCGACGGCAGGAACGTGAGACGCGATCCGGCCATCTCTCCCGCTATCGATTCGCCTGTGGCCTGCTGCCACCACGACTCGGTTTCACGGTCCCACATGATCAGATTGCTGGCGCGCAGCTTTCCGCTCGTTCCAAAGTCGAAAATCCGACCGTCCACTTCGCGAGAAAACGACAGAGCAGTGTTGCACAAAGGGCAGAATGTAATAAGGACCGGTTCGCCCCCCAGTTCGTCGTCGACTATTTCGTGCCATGTAAGGATCTGCAGTGGATAGGCCCTGGCCTCACCGTTGAGTTCAAATGCGACGACCGGCTCCAGATCGTCGAAAACGTTGTTTCCTACCTCGATCGAAACGAAGCGCGGCTTTCGGATCGGAGGAATTCCATCCCTCGGTGGTCCCCCAGATCTGACTTCGCCAAGGTCGATGGTCTTCCTGGAGAAATCTGTTTTCCAGCCCACCGATTTCCACCCCCTGGCCAGCGTTTCTTCCTCGTCCGAAAGCGGAACGAATTTCACTGGAGCGGGCTGCTCCGCGGCGTCGGCCGTCGTGCGTTCCGTCGGCTCCGCGGTCGCATCTTGCGAGGCCGCCCGAGTCGGTACAATCGCTGACTTGGTCGGGGCGCTCGGCGTAGATTGACCGACAACATCACCTGCAGGTCCGTTTTCTTGCGACCTTGACGCGGCGGCTGCGGTCGGGGCGATCTCTGCAACTTGTGCGGGCTCGGACGCCCCCCGCGGCTCAGACGACGATTGACCGCCGCAAGCTGCAACGGCGGACGATGCCACCGCTCCCGCCACAACGGCAAGCATCCTGCGACGTGTCATGGTCGGCATATCATTCGGCCTTCTCGCGGCTAATCGAGCAGAGGGTTAATTGGAAATCACACCCGAGAGTCCATTCGACGATACCCAAATGTAGATCGCAGGCTGCGTGAGTTTCTGCACATACTGGCCCGGCCTGGTCCGCGATCACCCCGGCAGTCGCTACAGTCCCCGAGCCTCGGCTCCATGGAAAACGTCGACACCACCGCGGAGGACGCGTTGATCCGGATCCCAGAGGATGGCTGTGGGACTCGCGAACTGCGCGAATCCAGACGAATACCCCTGCGTAAGCAGACGGATCAAATGGCCGCGCCGTTCGAGGTCAGAAACGATTTCCGGCGAGTATCGATCGTCGACGGATACCCAGTCGGTACTACAGTCGACCCGGGGGGACGAAATCGCCTCCTGAATCCCCATTCCATGGTCGATAACGTTCGAAATCACCTGCGTTACGGCGTTCGTGATCCTTCGCCCACCGGACGCGCCGACGGCAACGATTGGCGCGCCATCGCGCATAACGATAGCGGGCGTCATGTTGTTGAGGCCCTTTTTCAACGGAGCAATCGAGTTCGGTCTAGCTGGGACCGGATCGAACCACATCATCCCGTTATTCATCATCACGCCGGTACCTGCGGGGACGACGCCAGACCCAAATCCGGCCATGAGCGTATTGGTCAGGGAAACGAAATTTCCCTGATTGTCGGCTGCACAGAGATGCGTCGTAGTCCCCGAGGATCCCGCGCTCGAGCCCCCGCCAATAACCGGGCCGTTGGCATGCAATCGCGCCGGTTGACCCGGCGCGAATTCCGGAACGCTTCCTCTCCCGGCGGCAATCAGGTCGGCGCGCTCGGCGGCGTACTCCCGCGAAACCAATCCATCCCAGGGAACGTCAACAAAATTTGGGTCGGCCAGATACTCGAACCTGTCGGCGAACGCGAGCCTCGCCGCGCAAATGTACGAATGCAGCCGCTCGGGAGACATGTGACCCATTGCGGCGACGTTGAAACGGTCGTACACGTTCAACGTTTGAAGTGTCGTCGGTCCGGCGCACGCAAACGGTGGCACGTTGACCGTTACATTGCGATACAAAGCCGTTAACGGCTCCTGAACGCTCGCCGTGTATTGAGCCAGGTCTTCGAGCGTCAGAATCCCGCCAACCTCCTCGATCCCCGTGACGATGGCTCGAGCCACGTCGCCAGCGTAGAAATCAGCCGGTCCGGACTCGGCCAGAGCTTGGAGAGTTGCAGCAAGGTCCGGCTGGCTGAGTCGGCCGGGGTTTACCCCATCGCCCTTTGGCGACTGCCCATCGGGCAGAAAGATGGCGCTGGCTGCCTTGTTGGCCGCGGTACGTTCGACGTTCATGGCGAAGACAAACGCGTCATGCCAGCCGATTTGAAATCCATCGCGAGCGAGCGAGATCGCCGGCCTGCAAACGTCGGCCCACGACATAGTTCCAAATTCCGCCAGCGCACGCGACAGCCCGGCAACAGCGCCGGGAATGGCTACCGACAACGGTCCTTGCAGGTTTTCATCGCCCGCGACTTCGTCCCATCCGAAATTCCCAACGGATCCTCTGCCGGTCAGACGGTACATTTCGGCGTTTGCAGACCCGGAGGCCTGCATGGGAAACGCAACGACCTTAACGGCGCCGCGCGTCGCCAGAGTCATGTATCCACCACCGCCGATGCCGCTCATGGCGGGCTCCACCACGCCCACCGCGAGGCATGCAGCCACCGCCGCGTCTACGGCGTTGCCACCAGCTTGCAGCATCTCGACGCCCGCCGCGCTGGCGAGAGGATGTTTGGTGGCCAGCATGCCGTTCTCGGCGGCGGCTTCGGTCTTGGACGTGGTCCAAACCGTGGTTTTCCCGAAATTTCTGCCGGCCGGCCCACCCCGCGTGGATTCCAGAGCCATCAGACCAGCGGGTCGAAGGAGGCGAGCACCCGGCAAGGAGCGTGTTGCAACACATACGTCGCGGTCGGGCCCAGTTCCAGACCGTCGTCTCCCAGGAAACGGCGAGTCCCGATCACTACGAGATCGGCCTCAACCTGCCTTGCGAGCTCAACGATCCCCCCACCGGATGACCGCGCCTGCACCACCTTTTTTTTCGCATTCCCCGGCGCGCCGGTGGCCTTGAGATACTGCTCTGCGTTTTCCACGACCTTGTCGCAGCGCTTGAGAGCGGCGTCTTCCGATTGATTGAGCCCGCGATCCCAGCCCACTACGATTACGTAAAGGAGCGTTAGATCGGTATGCGTTCGCACCGCTTCCTCCGCCGCCACCGCCAGCACCTGGTGATCGTTATGGCCTCCGCTGATCGTGGCCACAACTCCACCGTTAGGCACTTAGCCCGCCCCACTCCGCGAATCGCCCGAGAGGTCGCGGCAATCACAATTATCCGGAGCCAGATTCACCGTTAGTCCTGTCCGTCTCGGGCAGCCGACGCGGTCGGCAAACCGTCCTCCAGCGCAGCGCTGCGAATCTCGGCTTCGATTTGATCGGCAATATCAAGATTTTGGCTTAGAAACTCTTTTGCAGCTTCCCGTCCAAGGCCAAGGCGCGTCTCGTTGTAAGAAAGATGGGCCCCGCTCTTAGACAGAATCCCAGCGTCCAATCCCAGATCGAGCAATCCACCTTCATGCGATATTCCGCCGGAATACATGAGGTCGAATTCGCAGACTTTAAACGGCGCGGCGACCTTGTTCTTCACGACTCTTACGCGAGTCTTATTGCCAACGATCTCCGATCCACGCTTTATTTGACCGACGCGGCGAATATCAAGGCGAACTGACGAGTAGAACTTAAGGGCGCGTCCACCGGGCGTGGTTTCGGGACTGCCGAACATCACGCCGATTTTCTCGCGTAGCTGATTGACAAACAGAACCACGCACCGCGACTTGCTGATGCTACTCGTGAGCTTGCGCAGGGCCTGGGACATCAGCCGGGCCTGTAATCCCATATGCGAATCGCCCATGTCCCCTTCGATTTCGGCCCGCGGGACGAGCGCCGCAACCGAGTCCACCGCAACCACATCAACAGCGTCACTCCGCACCAAGACCTCCGCGATCTCCAGCGCTTCCTCCCCCATTCCGGGCTGCGAAATGAGCAATTCGTCAATGTTTACGCCGCATTTAGCCGCATACGCCGGATCGAACGCGTGCTCAGCGTCGATTAAAGCCGCCGATCCCCCCAGCTTTTGAGCCTCGGCGATGATATGTTGCGCCAGGGTGGTCTTACCGGATGCTTCCGGCCCAAATATTTCGATAACCCGGCCTCGCGGAACACCGCCGACTCCGAGCGCCATATCGAGAGCGATGGAGCCAGTCGGAATCACTCTCACCTCGGGCAGGGAGGTCGAATCCATCTTGAGAATTGAGCCTTTGCCGAAACGCTTTTCGATTTGAGCAATTGCGGATTCGATCGCTTTGTCCTTCTCTTCGCCCATAAACGACCGCTCCCTCGCCTCAGCTCGCCTCTTCGAATTGCACCTGATTTCAGATGATAGTAGTTTCCGACCGGTGCCGTGTTGCAATTCCGGCGGCCCATTCGAATAACATGACGGACGCTCGCTGGTCCGGCAGCACCATCCGCCGAACAGCAATCGATGGATCAAGTAGCATTTCGACGCAATCGAATGATTGCGCAATAGTTCGATAAGGACCGTTCGATGACTGGTAGCACTCAGATGAGAGCCGCGCTGCTATATGGCCCGGGCGACATCCGCGTTCAAGACCGGCCCGTGCCGATGCCGGGTGACGACGAAGTCCAAATCCAGGTGACATTCACCGGGGTTTGCGGGACCGACATCCACCATTTTGATGGCTGGAACTTCGGGGACGTGATTTCCATGCCGGTGCCACCGGCGATTCTCGGGCACGAATTTTCGGGGGTCATCAGCGCTGTCGGCGACACGGTTACCGGCTTCAAACTGGGAGATCGCGTCAGCGCGCAGCCGCAGGTCTATTGCGGTGATTGCGATTTTTGCCAGCGCGGCAGCCCGAACATGTGCAGGAACAAGATTCGATTTGAACACGGTGGATCCTGGGCTGAATTCATTGTTGTCAATAAGCGCTCAGTGTTCGCAATTCCGGCCCCGGTTTCAATGAAGCTCGCGGCTTTGACCGAACCCCTGGGCTGCTCGCTTCGCGCTGTCGAGAGATCCGGAGTAAATCCAGGCGATAACATCTTCATAGCCGGCGGCGGAAGCATAGGCCTCATGATCGCCCGTCTGTGCAGGCAGAAGGGCGCGGCCAAGATCTTCGTTTCCGAGCCGCGAGAATCCCGGCGCAGCCTCGCCGAACAGCTTGGCGCCGATCGCGGACTCGACCCGAAAACCGAAGACATCCGCGATATCGTCTATGCGGAAACCGACGGGGTCGGACCCGACGTCTGCTTTGAGGCTGTGGGAATCCCTGAAACGGCCAGGGAGTGTGTAGATCTCGTGCGCAGGGGCGGAACGGTCGCATTGATGGGAGTGGCGAATCCGAAAGTAAGCGTGGAGTTCAGTCAGTTCGATTTTTTCGCCAAGGAACTTACGGTGATGGGGAGTTTTCTACTGGTTAATACGTTCCCACGATGTCTCGATCTGATGGCGAGCCTTGGTCTTGATCCGCTGATCACGCATACGTTTCCGCTGGAAGAAGCGAAGAAAGCCGTCGAGACCGCCAAATCCGGCGAAGGCACAAAGGTGATGCTGGAAACCGGCTGAGTCGAGCTGTCTCCGTTGTCATTCGGTCGCCGGATTCTCACAACGTAGGACTCGGTGCGACCGGCTTTGCGCCAGCAGAGAAACGTGACCGAAGCAAGACTTCAGGAAACCTTCGTGCGACTGGGCCGAACTTTGCACGACCAGGAAACCTCCCGTGGGGTTCAGCAGTCGAGCCGCCTCGCGCATCAGCCGTCTTGCGACATCGTGAGCAACATTGGGCCCAACGTGAAACGGCGGGTAGCAGGCAATGACATCGAAGCTGCCGGCAGCCAGATCTTCGCCAAAATAGCTCGGACGGACGTGCACGTTACAGAGACCGTTCAGGTCAACAGTCTTCTCGCAAACCTCGACCGCCATCAGATTCGAGTCCACCGCGGTGACTTGAGATTCCGGCGACTTTTGGGCCATCGCAACCGCGACCAACCCCGATCCGCAACCGAGATCGAGCTGATTTCGTGACGATTCAGGCAGGCAATCGGTCAGCAGTCGCGTGGCATCGTCGACCGCGCCGTCGGCAAAAACCGCCGGGTGCCGCGCAACCAACAGGTCCGATTCGCCGATCGCCACCGACGACTCCCCGAACTCACTTGTAAACACTGGTGCAAGCGACGACCGTCCTTCCACGCGCCGCGCACGATTCACGCGGATGTGCCCCGGGACGGCGACAGGCTCGGATTCGGCAAACGCGTCATTCAACATTTCGGCAAACGAGTCAAAGCCCCGGCCGCGTTCTCCGGCGAGATACGCCACACCGCCTACTCGCAAGGAACGCCACGCGGCTTCGATGAGCGCTTGCACGGCGCGGTTACCCAACCAGTAGGGCGCCCGGATCAGGGCGGTGTCGAACCGACCAACCTGCGCCGGCTCGACGCCGTAGGCCGACCGAACATCAAAATCGTAGGCCGTCAAGTTCGCCTCCGCCGACTTCGCGGACCCAATCAGGTGCGAGTTGCAGACACCACGCGCGCCATTTGAAATTGCGGCGAGCGCCGCCGCCAGAGCGCCATCCCAGCCGCAAACGTCTATGAACGGCCCCCGCTGCGGCCCCCGCTGCGGCCCCCGCTGCCCCGGCCCCCGGACAAGCGGTTCGATGTATCGATCCATAACTCGTCCAGGACAATCCCCCGCGGCAACGATCGAAATCCGCGAGTCGCCGACGGCTACCTGCCTCGTCGAGGAATGCCAGAGATCCTCCACGCCGTACTCCACATGAGGCTATCCGCAGCCGCTACGTCAATAACTAACCAAATGAGAGGCCCTTGCGACCGAGGTTTAGAGGAGCTCCGGAAAGCCTTCCTCAGAAAGCCTTTCGACAAGCCTCCCCACCATCTCTGAGTTTTCGCGCGAGCACACCAGCAGGGCATCGGCCGTATCGATTACCACGATGTTCTCAAGACCCACAATTGCAACAAGCCGTCCGCGGCTATCCACCAGGCATCCACGGCTGTTTTCGAAAATTACACGCCCGCTCAGCTCTCCGGTCCGGAAGTTCTCGCCCTCTGGTGATGCCGCCGCATATGCTCCCGACCAGCTGCCAATGTCGGCCCATGGAAAATTCCCGGGAACGGTCAATACGTTGTCGGAGAGCTCCAGTATCTTCGCGTCGATGGCCACCGACTCAGCGTTGCGGTACTCCGCCTCGATAGCCGCTTGAATATCAGAGGTTCCGACCGCCGCTCGAATACGGATCAGCGATTCGCCGATTTCCGGAGCATGCTTCGCGAACGCACTGAAAATCGATTTCACGCTCCACGCGAAATAGTTGCTGTTCCATGAATATTCCCCGGATGCGAAGTAAGCCTCCGCTGTCGCTGAGTCCGGCTTTTCCCGGAACTCCTTAACCCTGAAAACGTCAATTCCTCGAAAATTCCCAGCCTGTTCACCCCGGCGAATGTAGCCATATCCGGTGTTGACTTCCGTGGCATCGATTCCAACGGTCACGAGGCAGTCGCCGCTGCGCGCAGCGGCGACTGCCCCCAGGAGGGTTCGTCGGAAGGCGTCCTCATCTCCCACGAAATGATCGGATCCAACGCTGATCATCGCCGCCTCATCATCCCGGGCCGCGATGGCCGACGCCGCGAGCCCTATCGCCATGGCCGTGTTCCGGCCACGGGGCTCGCCGATGACGTTCTCGGCCGGCAGATCTGGAAGCTGCTGTAAAACTGCCTCACGCTGTTCGGAGAGGCAGATCACGAAGATACGGTCGGGAGAAGTCAGCGGGGCAATCCGGCGGTAGGTGCGCTGAATTAAGCTGGCTCCGGGACCGATCTGCAGGAACTGCTTGGGCGACGAACGCCGCGACTTTGGCCAAAGCCTCGTGCCCACGCCACCAGCAATTATGGAAACGTAGAGGTTTTCGGGCGGTTGCTCAGTCACGAACGTGAGTCCGTCATTCGATGCCCAGTTCGTCATCGACCTGAGATTGATACGAATACGATTTGCGCTCCATCACGTCCTCTAAATTGACGGGCGTTCCCGCCTCGCTGGATTCCAGCACAGCGTAAACTGTAGCCAGGCCGATCTGGCCTTCGAGGATCCCAACTTCAGGACTTACGCCGTCGGAAACGCAGCGTGCCAGCTCCCAGTATTCGAGCGCGGTTATTTTTCGATCTGTTTCGGCGAATGGGAGTTCATAGCTTCCGATCCGTTCAGCCCCGAACAGGATGGCCGCCTGACGATCCAGGCGAAAGTCAGGAACCAGGTCCAGCGCCGCATCGCCGATCAACGGCTCATCGGAACCCGAGAAATGAACCGCCACCGGTTGGCCGGTTCGATCCGGCGGACAGACGATCGTCCCGTTCTCAAATTGAATTCTGCGGTACTGGATGGAATCGCCGCCCCCGACGCCAAGTATGAGCGTCCACTGCGCAAAGCAGCCGCCGTCGAATTCAAAAAGCGCCGAGGCGCTATCCTCGGCTGTCGGCTTAATCTCGCCGGCGACATTTCGATTGACAAGCTCGTAGAAACTTCCCGTGATCGAGTCGGCCGGTTGGGCGATCCGCACCGGTTCGAGCAAAGCGGCCCGACCGTGGACCGATCTTGGCGGGCCGATGAAATACTGAAGAATGTCCGCGTAATGCACGCCCACATCCAGAAGCAGGCCGCCGGACGTCTTTTCGTGCCGCCACGGCGTGATAAGCACCGAACGGCCAGGATTTATACGGCACTCGACGAGCATTCTCGGCTCGCCCAGCTTTCCGGATTCGATGATGGCCTTTATGAGCCGGTTCATCGGATCGCGCCGGTAGTTCTCCGCTACCGAAACCGTTAGCCCCGACCTTTTCGCCGCAAGCTCGATTTGCGTGCTGGCCTTCATCGTAATCGCCAGCGGCTTCTCAACCATCACGTGCAAGCCGCCGTCCAGAGCCTCCGCAACCACTTCGTGATGCGTTCGAACGACAGTTACGACATCCACCGCATCAGGCTTCGTCTCCTTGACGAGCCTGGACAGGTCCGTGAAAACCGACGGACGGCGCCCGAAGAATTCTTGCGCCAGATTGGCTACCGCCTCCGCCCGCTCCGACTCAACGTCGCAAACGGCCACGAGATCCCATTTCGACAGTCCCGCCTGGTCGAGCTCGCGAAGACCGTGAAGATGGCGTGTACCCATTCCGCCGCAACCGACCAGAGCCAGACTTAGCCGCGAGCTGTTCTCAGACAACGCGCTTTCTCCCAACCTGCGTGAGTATCATTCGCCCTAACTTTCAGATGGAGGCAAGAGCTTGTACGACCTCGTGGTGACGGGCGGAACAGTGGTGGATCCCGATCAACATCTCAACGAGCCAATGGATGTCGCGATCACCAGCGGCCGCATCAGCGCAATCGAACCCAATTTGGACGCGAATCAGGCCAGCCGTCAAATCGACGCGACCGGAATGATCGTGTGCCCGGGCCTGGTGGACCTTCACGTTCATGTCTACGAGGGAGTGAGCCACTACGGGATCAACGCCGATGAGCACGTGCTGCGCAGCGGCGTTACCACCGCGGTCGACGCAGGCTCCGCCGGGGCGTCGACATTCTCAGGCCTTCGCCGGTACGTGATGGATGTATCGGACACGCGGCTGCTCGCGTTTTTGAACGTCTCCGCGATGGGCATGATCTCCGCAGCAGTTGGAGAGCTCGAAGAAATTCGCTGGGCCGACCCCGCCGCCGCGATCGAGGTATGTGAGGCAAATCGGGACGTGATCCTTGGTATCAAGGTTCGATTAACGGGCAATATCGCCGGACCAAACGCCGCTCAGGCGCTGCGGAACGCGCGCGCCGCGGCTGACGCTACCGGACTTCCGTTGATGGTCCATCCAAACGACCCTCAGGATTTTTCGCTCGATGAGGTGCTGGCCGAGCTAAAAGCTGGCGACCTTGTCACGCATTGCTTCCACGGGATGCCGGGCGGCGTTCTGAACGACGACGGACACGTTCGAGACTGCGTGAAAAGGGCCATCGACGCAGGAGTGTTGCTCGACGTTGGTCACGGCAAGGGTAGTTTTGACTTCGACGTAGCGGAACGCGCTGTAGCCGACGGTGTAATTCCGCACACGATAAGCACCGATCTGCATGTCTATAACGTTCACGGGCCGGTATTCGACCTGGCAACAACCGTCAGCAAGTTCCTGTTGCTGGGCCTCGATCTGCCTGACGCCATTGCCCGGTGCACTGCCGCTCCCGCTGATGTCATCGGGATGAGCGGTCAGATTGGGACTCTCGCGCCCGGAGCCCACGGCGACCTCGCAATTTTCGAACTCGAAGAGGCGCCGTACACATTTGTCGACGTCCACGGTAAGACACGACTCGGCGATCGACGGCTTGTTCCGGCAAAAGTGGTCAGGGCCGGCATGGAGATTCCGGCCGTCGCCCGGGGTTAGGCGGCGATTAGTTCAGCCTGTAATCGATTAGTGTCGGTCTGCGCCGCCGATATGCTGACCGAATCGCGCGGCGGAGGTCGGAAGGATCGTCAACCCGTTCAGCGGCCGCTCCGAACGACTTGCCAAATTTGACGAAATCGGGCGTGTGCAAGCTGCAGTCGATTGTGCGGCGATAAGTTCGCCGGAACGCAACTTCAAGTTCCATATAACCGCCGTCGTTGAGGATGACGATTGGCAAGGGAAGCTTCAGCGCCATGGCCGTTGATAGCTCCTGGCCCGTAAACAAGAAACCCCCGTCGCCGATAAGCACGGCAACCTTTTTGCTCGGCATGGCGACCATAGCGCCAATGGCCGCCGGCAGCGCAAAGCCGAGCGTTCCAAAATACGCCGGGGAAAAGAACGTTCGCGGCTCGTAGACCGGAAAATGCTTTGGGCCCTGGTAGCAAACGGTCGTCATGTCGTTGAACAGAATTCCGTCTCGCGGCAGCGCTTCACGCACGGCGGTCAGTATTCCCAGAGCCGGTTCCTCGGCGGAGGCCTTCATCGACCGGCGAAGCGCATCGATTTCGCGGACGCGCTTTTGGTGAAGTTCCGGCGGCCGGGCGGGCATGGTCTTCGCCATCTTCTCTAGCGTTGGTTTTGCGTGAGCGTGAATCCCTTTGGCGACCGGGTAGTGCCGACCAATTATTCGGGAATCGATGTCGATCTGAATGATGTTGCGAGGAAGCGGCAGGCGCCAATTGTCCGTATTTCTCGCACTGAGGCGGGATCCCACCACAAGCGCCGCGTCAGCGGCCGAGAGCAGGCCGTCAAACGTCGGATCGCCACGCCACCGGCAGCCGACTGACAACGGGTGGTCCTCGGGAATCGCACCCTTGCCGTTCACCGTCGTAAATACAGGCGCTGATAGTTTTTCGGCCAGCTCCACAAGGGAATTTGACGCATCGGCGGCCACCACGCCGCCACCGGCCAGAATAATCGGATTTGCGGACCCTACGAGTAACTTGACGGCTTGCCGGAGAGCGCCGAGATCGGGTCCCAACGGCTCCGGTGCGACCATCCGCGGAATCGTGACGTCGCTCCGGCTATCCACGACGTCGAGAGGGATTTCGATTGACACCGGTCCCGGTCGGCCAGCCCGCATATGATGCAGCGCATCGGCGACCACGACCGGGATATCGGCCACGCGCCGTACCCTCCGATGCCAATCCACTATCGAACCCAGAAGACCCGATTGGTCCCGCAACTCGTGTAGAAATCCCACGTCTCGCCCGACCATCGAAGCCTCGAGAGTGGTGCATATGTGGAGAACGGGCGAAGATTCGGCCTGGGCCTCACCGAGCGGCGTGGCGATGTTGGTTACGCCCGGACCGGTAATCGTAAGCGCGCATGCAATTCGCCCGGACGCTCGCGCATAGCCGTCAGCCATGAATCCCGCGCCCTGTTCGTGCCGGCACATGACATGCGTGAGCTTTGGCCGGTCCAGCAGCGCATCGTAGATTCCAGCGGTATGGACTCCGGGGATTCCGAATATCGTGTCCACGCCCCCCGCCTCAATCGACGCGAGAACGGCCTCCCCGCCGGTCATCACGGGCATGTGTGGGTTCCTTCCAGAGGGTGTACTACGGCCGAGTTTATAGGAACACCGAACCGGCCAAAGCGCCGACCGCGGCGCTGGAAATGACGGTAGCGAAACCGGCAATCCAGCCCCGCGAACCGTCACGCCAGACTCTGAAGGGCAGAGGCGTCGACGCGAAAAGCAGAGCCGCGGCCGCAGCGGCGCCTCCCCCTTTCAGCAGCAGCAGAGACGCCAGCGGCAGTTCCATACCCGTTCCACGCTTAATGAGGGTCCCGATAAGCGCTCCCACCACAGCGCCGATCCAGGTGGTACGGCCAAAAATGTCGAATCCAACTTGATAGGGAACGAACACGGCAATCACGCCGGCAACCGCGCACGCGCCGATGAACCACAAACCAACCGCGTCAAAGCGCTCCCCCAACGTCCCCCAGAGCCGTTTGGCTTGAGCAGTCCACCGGGCAGGTTGGACTCGCGGTTCCGCGACGCCCAGCCACCGTTCCGTGGCCAGCGATCGCTCGCTTCTATCAGCGACCGTCGAGGCGGCCATCATCGCCGCGACCATAAACCCGACTCTGGTCAACGCCAGCCACAATCCGAATCCAAGTGTCCCGAAGATCGACGGAAGGGCGAAGACAAGACCGGCCCCGATCAGCAATGCCCGCCGGCCGCGCGATTGCTCCGTCGGCAAACCCCGCAACAGTTCGATCGCGCCGGTGCCCGCGATCAAAGCCAGAATCATCCAGGGCGCCAGGGTGACGAGAAAGTCCCGAAACTTGATGAAAACGGCGAGTACGTCGGCGGGCAATACGGCTCGGCGGTCTACTTCGCCGGCTGCTCGAGCAGGCGTTCGATCCGTGACTCCATCTGCAGACGGTTCAAGATTCCAGGCCGAATCTCATCAATCAGCGCCTCAGAATTCAAGAAAACATGAGTCGGGAGCATACGGACGCCGTACGCGCCGCTCACCATGCGTGTGGGGTCCAAAAGCGAACCAAATGTGTACTGCCCGATAAAATCTCCAACGATTTCACGGTTTTCCCCGACGTTGATCGCCAAGTAATTCCAATCCTGGTCCGCCCCCTTGCGGACCACGGCTTCGGTGTCGGGCGCCTCCGCCCGGCAGGGCCCGCACCACGTTGCCCAGAACGTTATCCAGATCGGACCAGACGCGCTGACCTCGGATAGCCGAATCATCGTGCCGTTTGCATCCTCAAGCTCGAAATCGGGCGCCGAGCGGCCGACCCGCAGTGCCGGCCCGTTCGATGTAGGCGGACCGGCTACCTCCTGCGATGAGACGAATCCAAAGGTCGGATCTATCTGAAATGCGGTTGCGGACAGGAACAGGGCGACGGACGTTGCCGTAACCACCAGAAAAAGCGCCAGAGGGGTCGTGCGTAGAGTCGCTGTAATGCCCCTCTTTTTTCCTAGAATAATCATGCATGAAGAGCTTACCAATCGAATCAGACGTCGCACCGTGGGCTAGCCACGGATTCCGCCACACTAGAATCGAAGACATGCGGGTTCGATAGCAAAAATGCCACTTCGCAGATCCCTGAGAGGGAGACACCGTAGAAGGAGTGGTAAGGCCGGGAAACTTCTCGCCCTTGCCGCCCTCCCCGCCGTCGCGGGACTGATTGCCGCGGCGTCCATCGCCGCCGTGCTCGTCGCGGGATCGGCCATCGTCTTCGCTACCGCAGCCACGCTCTTCGACGACCTGCCCTCGGTAGAAGCCGTTTCGGACGCGCAGAGCCAGTTCTTTGAAAACTCCACGATTTACGGCCGCGACGGATCCGTTCTCGGTGAACTGATTGACGAAGGCAGGCGGACGGTCGTATCTCACGACCGCATTCCGCAGCTTGTAAAGGACGCTACCATCGCCGCCGAGGATGCCACGTTCTATGAAAATCCGGGCGTCGATCTGCGAGCCGTAGTCAGAGCGGCCTGGCTGAATCTGCAGGGCGGGTCGATCGTTTCCGGGTTCAGCACGATTACCCAGCAGGTCGTCAAGAATACGCTTCTGAGCCCGGAAGTTACTCTCGAGCGCAAGTTACGCGAGGTCGCCCTTGCGTATCAGCTTTCCCAGCGGCTATCAAAGGACGAAATTCTCGGCCTCTATCTCAATCAGAGCTTCTACGGGCAAAGAGCCTATGGGATAGCGGCGGCGGCGTTGACCTACTTCGACAAGGACCTCGATGAAGTGACATTGGCCGAAGCGGCGATGCTGGCGGGGATACCCCGGGCACCATCAACTCAGAGCCCATTCGTCAACGAAGAAGCAGCCATCCGCAATCAGCGCAACGTGCTGGACCTTATGGTCAAGGGCCGCACAATAACTCGCCGACAGGCAGCCGCAGCGGCTGATGAAAACCTCGTTTATTCGAGACGAGATACGAAAATCGGGCCCTCACCGCACTTCTTTAATTACGTAGTGGATTACCTGCAGGATCGGTACGGATCAGAAATCAGCCGAAAAGGATGGTCCATTACAACCACGATCGACCCCGCCATTCAGGCAAAGGCCGAGACCGCCGCCAGGGACCACGTGGCAACGCTCGCCGACCACGATGTTGGAAATAGCGCGGTGGTCGTTTTGGAACCCGCGAGCGGTCAAATCCTCGCGATGGTCGGGAGCCTCGACTTCGCCAACGAGGATATCGACGGACAGGTCAACATGGCGTTGGCTCCCAGACAGCCGGGGTCCGCATTCAAGCCATTCACCTACGTTACGGCCCTCGCCAAGGGTTACAACGCCGCAACCATGCTCATGGATATCAAAACCGTCATCCCCATTCCAGATCAGGAGCCGTACGAGCCGACGAATTACGACGAGAAATTTCGGGGGCCGGTTCGTTTGCGGGTGGCACTGGGAAGCTCGCTGAATATCCCGGCGGTCAAAACTCAACTATTTGCGGGAGTGGAAGAGGTTCTGGATACCGCTCGACGCGCGGGACTACCGATCTCAGGCGGAACCGAGCGCTTTGGCCCCTCGCTGGCCCTCGGTTCGGCCGAGGTGCCGTTGCTCGATCTTGCCGCCGCGTACGGAGTATTCGCCAATGGGGGTGCCTATGTGCGCCCCAACCCCATACTTCGAATCGAGGACAGCCAGGGCAACGTCATCGAAGCGCTGAAACCACCCGAGCGCTCCAGCGTACTCAGTCCACAACTCGCATACCTTGTGACCAACATCCTCTCGGACGCTGACGCGAGGATTCCGGGATTCGGCAACAGCAGGATTCTCACTCTTGGCAATCGCCCGGCGGCGGTCAAGACGGGCACGACCAACGACTTCCGGGACGCCCTGACCGTTGGCTACACGCCAAATCGCGTAATCGCCGTGTGGGTTGGAAATGCCGACAATTCGGAAATGGATCGAATATCAGGCGCCAGGGGAGCCGCGCCGATCTGGAAGCGGATCATGACGGAAGTCCATGAAGGTCTACCAATTCAAGACTTCGAGCGTCCCGAGGGTTTTACCGAGCTTGAAGTGGATGCCGTTTCCGGTCTGTTGCCCAACCAGTACTCCCCGGAAAAAGTCGAGGAACTGTTCATTCCCGGCACCGAGCCAAAGCAGATGGACTTCATCCATCAGCCAATTCGAATTCATATCCTCACGGGCAAAAGGGCGGGACCTTCAATACCCCCGGATGAAGTCGAACTGAAGGTTTATCCGGTTCTGCCGCGCGAAGCTGAGGCGTGGCAGCGCGAACAGGACGAAGATTCACCCTTCTACCTGCCATCGAACGAATTGGCGACGGTTATGGACTCTCCCACGGACCTCGGTGACGTTGCCATTGCGATACCGTCTCACCGGCAGAACATCCGCAGCATCCTTGAAATTCGCGGTAATGCCCGGGGTCCGGGCTTCCTGGACTACACGGTGGAGTACGGCGTGGGAAATTCACCGAAGGACTGGGTCAAAGTCGGCGAAATCGGCAGTCAGCAGAAATCGCGGGATCAACTCGCGGCGGTGGACACTGTGGATCTGCCCGACGGCGCATATACCCTGAAGCTCAGCGTCCGGCGCGAAGGAAATATCGTCGAAAGCGCGTACCGCCAGCTCGTAGTGGATAATCAGTCGCCCGAGATAGCGCTCCGGGAATTCGAGCCTGGCGCCGCTCTGCCGCGCGGTCAGGTTGCGTTTCGAGTCGATGCCGCCGACAACATCGCGATCCGATCGGTGACCTACTTTGTGGACGGCGAATTTGTGGCCGAGTCGCTGACACCTCCTTACGGAATAACGTGGAATTCGATTCCCGGCGAGCACACTCTGACGGTACTGGCACAGGACGGAGCGGGAAATTTCACTGAAATTGAACCGGTACCGTTTCGAATCCCATGAGCTTCCCAGTCTCGGCGACCCCTGGCCGCCAGGTCTCACTCGATTTGCCGCCTTCGGTTTCGGGGTGACGCTCCCGGTGATCGTTGATTCCCACGTACACATTTTCTCGGCGAATTCCGTGAAATATTCCCTTTCGCCGAGTGCCCCGTATCACCCGGATCCAGCACCCCTGGAGCAGTTGATAATCACGATGGGCATGAGCGGCGTAGACGTGGCTGTGGCGGTCCAGCCCCAACCCTACGCGTGGGACAACTCGTATCTCTCCGACGCCCTGGCCGAATGTCCAGATCGGCTTATTGGAATCGCGCTGGTGAATCCTCGATCGCCCGATTCGGCTTCCGAACTTCTGGCTCTCACCGAGCCCGGTCGCTTTCAGGGATTTAGGCTAAATCTGGACGGCGACGACGAAGGCCTGTGGCTCACGGACGGCACGGTCGATGCGCTCTGGAAAGTGGCAGCCGATCGAGGACTCGTCGTTTGCATGCAAATCGAGCCACAACATGCGGGCAGGCTTCGGACTCTGGCATCGCGATTCAGAGACGTGCGCTTTGTGGTGGATCACCTGGGAAAACCCGACGTTACCGAAGGCGCGCCTTATCCGAGTTTCCGCCCCATCCTCGAACTCGCTGAACTCGACGGCGCGCATATCAAGCTGTCCGGCGTGTTTTACGCCTCAAGGCAAGAATTCCCGTATCAAGACATGATCCCGATGGTCAGGCTGGCGTGGGAGGCATTCGGAGCCCGGCGGATGCTCTGGGGAACGGACTTTCCAAACATATTCAAAGCCTGCGGCTATGAAGCCGCCCTGGACCACGTCAAAAGCCATTTACCGTTCTTGTCGGATGACGACAAGGCGTGGATACTTGGAAGGACCGCCGCAACTCTATGGAACCTGCCCCAAGGAACCGCTCCGGACCTCAATTAGCAAATGGTTAAAAACCTCTTTGGTTCGAGTCGAGCCAGTCGCAAAGAAAAAGAAAAGGTGTACGGCGCGAGGCTCCCGTCCGGCCAGCACACCGTAAGCAATTGGCCGGTTCTGACATACGGTCAGACCCCGAACGTCGACCCCGCGGACTGGGAGTTTTCGATAACAGGTCTGGTCGAACGGGAGATGACTCTCGATTTTCAGACGTTTCTGGCCGCGGGCTCGGTGGCGGTTCACGCAGATTTCCACTGTGTCACCACGTTCAGCGTGATGGATAACGACTGGGGCGGAGTGCCCGTGCAAGCCATTCTTGAAAAGGCCGGTCCCCTGCCCGAGGCCACCGCCGTAATGGTGCATTGCTACGGTGGATATACGACAAATCTTCTCCTGGATGATCTGGACCGTCCCGAAAATCTTTTCGCGTTAAGACGCAACGGAGAACCGCTTGCGCGCGAACACGGAGGACCGGTTCGCCTTATGGTTCCCCACCTCTACGCTTGGAAGAGCGCGAAGTGGGTCAACGGAATTCAGTTTTTGCCAGCCGATCGACCGGGATTTTGGGAGGTCAACGGTTACCACATGCGCGGCGATCCGTTCAACGAAGAACGCTTTAGCTAACCGGCCCACAGTCCTGACGATGCACTGCGCCCCGTTCTCCGCTGTATCACTGCATCACGATTGGCTAACATTTGCTCGGGTGATTGAGCCTCGGTTGGGGAAACGCGTAGGTCTCGAACTGGCCGAAACAACAGCCGGTTCGAGTGGCGCCATGTGGTCCGTGCGCAGCCGGACCTGATGACCGGGAAATGCTAGGAGCGTAGTGGGCGATCTGGCACGGTATCAGCTTTTTCTGACTTTTTTGGCGGTTCCGGTCGTCGTCATTGTTCTGATCATCATCTTGCTGGTCAATGCGTTCGGCGGCGACGAACAGGCCACTACGCCCGCTAGCGAAAATCAGTCAGAAGTTCTCATTCGACCCACGCTGGCGATAGCGGTCGTAACCGTGGAATCGGGCGCGACCCTTACGGGGGGCACGGTGACGCCAACTTCGACCGCCGTGACTCTCCCCGTCTCCGCATCGACTCCACAACCGACAGCTGAACCGACGGCGACTCCGGCCCCCACTCCAACCAGCACCGCGCAGGAGTACGAAATTCAGCCCGATGACACGCTCTCGGAAATCGCCGACCGCTTCGGACTCACTACGATCGAACTGGCTGCGGCCAATGAGATCGAGAATTCGGATGACATCCGTGTGGGTGACATTCTAATAATCCCGCCTCCGCCGGCCGGCGGCGAACGCGCTCCGCTGCCAACTCCAACGGCGACGCCGACGCCGATTTCCGCGACGGTCGATCCAGCCGAAGGGTTGAACGTTCGGGAGGAGCCCACGATCGAATCCGAGGTCCTCGAGATTGTTCCGGAAGGCTCGGAGATTCTTCTGACGGGCGCCAGGCAGACAATTGACGACATTGAATGGGTCGAGATCGTCGACAGCGGCTGGGTTCAGAGCCAGTACCTGACTATCGAAGGCGAATAGCCTAAAACGCGTCGGCGCCCCAGAAGGCGAATTCGCGCTTTCTAAACAGTGACTTGATTACTTCCGCCTGTTTGCCGCGCGCACCGGGCGGCGCCGCCCCCGTGAAGACAAGTGCCCATAATTCAGCCTCGGAAACCTCGACGGGGAGCTCCGTCGCCCCCTTGCAAACCCGCACAGCGCCATCCCCATAACTGATTTCTACTGACTGCGCTCCCGCTCGAATGGCAACCGTTCCCGGGCCGCTAACCGAAGATCGCGAAAGGGTGGCGGAAAATTCCGGTCGCAGCCATTGAAATAGCCCCAGCAGGTCAACGAGCTTCAATTTGATTCTCGGGTCACTCTTCACGCGCGCGGTGATTCCAATTGTCCGCAGAAGATTCACCGCCCGACGAGCAATCGGCGCCCGGCCTGCAAGATTCCGAAAGCCACGGGACCTGGCGTCATGAGCCATACCCGCAAGCAGATCTGTTTCGCCTTCTTCGTCCATCGCCGCGAGATCGCTGATTGAGTAAAAGTCTCCCGCGCCGTCGCCATGTTCTGCCACCGGGTATCTGGCCCGCGCATATCCGACAACTCGTCCGTCCCGGACCAAGACAAACGAGGACTCGGGATTCTCGGGCATCCACTTCATGTTTCCCGACCACCACCCGAGCGACCGCACGAGGGGCCCGGAGTACGCCGATCCGTAGTTGCCGTGGACCGCTGCGATCCATGCGAGATCGCTCGCGGGGTTCATTCGGCGGACCCCCGGCGTCGCGCGTTGTTCGCCGAGATCGTCCAAATCGGCCACGTACATGTGGACTGGCAGCGTCTCCCACCCAAATTCCTCGAAAGGGTCATCGGACTCGGCGAAGACCAGCGAAAGGTGATAACCATCGCTGGCTATGCGACGCAGCGCGGCCTGTATTAATGCCCGCTCGTGACCGTTACCACGCTCTGCAGGATTGACGGCGAGTAATGCGAGACCCGCCACTCTCAGGACTGATCGCCCAACGCGCATCTCGCGAGGCAGCACCTGCAAGTGGCCGACCACCATTCCATCAACAACCGCGACGAGCGTATCCCGACGCTCTACAATCGGATCGAGTTCGCGAATCTCCCGATACAAGCTCCGGCTACCGCCGTGGACGCTCTCGAGCAGCGCCAGCGCCTGCTCGAAGATCCCATCGTCCTCCGCACTCAGGATGTCGCGGTCCATCATTCCGGCGTTAACGGCCGAATATCGCTACAGCCACTTGTCGACGAAGTCGAAGGCCAGGCGCCCGCTGAACTCGTGACCCGCGTCGAATTCATCTCTTGCCAGCCGGTCCGATGCTCCGGCCACCGCGTAGATTCGTTCCAATACTCTGTGGGCCTCGCGGGAGGTTTCAATTGGAAAGCCGGAGTCTCGGATCCCCGCCTCTATAAGGAGCGGCCGGGGCGCGATGGATCCCACGATATCGGGAACGTCGGCATGGCTGTAGATGCCCGGAAGGAATTGGGAACCGCAAAAGTTGCCCATTTCAAGAGCATATTTGGCAAATGTGGTCAGGTATCCGCTCATTACGGCAACTTTGAGTCGCGGATCTACCGCAGTCAGATACATGGTTCGGGTCCCGCCAAATGACAGGCCCACGCAACCGATACGGTCTGAATCCACGGCGGAATTCGACGAGAGTACGTCTACCGCCTTGATGTCATCCCAGATATTTCGCGACATCAAACTAACTCCAAAAAGCATCGTTTTGAGGAAGCTGACGTTGCATCCGTCCCGCGACCCGAATATTCCGGTGGCCTCGCCTGGATCTGGATGCCCAAATCCTTCGCCTCTTTCACCGAATCCGCGGGCGTCGGGGGCCAGAACCACGTAACCGCGCTTTGCAAACTCGAGGGCGTAGTTCTTGTGCGGATCGTCCGGCGACGATCCGCCGCTGATGCTGCTTTTTCCCACTCCGTGCCCGTGTAGGGCAACCAAACCAGGCGTGCTTCCGTTGGGATCGGCGCCATCCGGCACGAAGAGAAATGCGGGAACGTCCACTCCGGCTTCCGTCGAATACACGACTTTGTGTCTGGTGAGTCCGTCTAGATCGACGCTTTCGAGAGTCCTCTGATTAGGCGCCAAAGGTTCGGGCAAGGGTTCCATCAGCTCGAAGAGCTTGGATCGAAGCCGCGATCTCCACAGAATCCACTCGTCCTTTGTTTTGGACTGAAATGCGAGCGGCCGCGAAGTTTGACGCTCAAGCTCGGCGACAAAGTCATCGACGGAAAAATTCATGTCCCCGTTCATACTGCCCAATTTTCCTTCAAGTATGCTATGGATCACCGGGCCTCGGTTTGATAGTCCTTAAATCTGCCGCCGTTATCCTCGATGCTGATTCGAGCAACGTAGCCCGTCGAGCGTAGGGCATTCAGAAAGTCGACGTAGATTTCATCCCACGGACGTGGCGACGTTCCGTCGATCCGCGGGACGGGAACGTGAATGTGCCGCAAGTGTGCGTTTGCGTTCAATAAGACGTCCGGTTTGTCGTCCTCGTAGGTCATGTGAAACAGGTCGGCCAGAACCTTGATTTGAGGATGGTCGACACGTCGGGCCATCTTGAGCGCATCGCTGACGGTGTTTATGTTGTCGGACGCGGTTTTGTAGAGCGGCTCGATCGCCAGGGTCATTGAGGTGCTCTCAAGTTTCTCGGCGACGTTATTTAGAAAATCGGCGATCTGATCCACGGCCCTGTTTTGATCGAATCCGGGAAGCGTAGATCTCGCCCCACCGCTGCCGAACACAACGATACTCGCGCCCACATCGTGCATGCGCGTGAGCGCCGTATCGAGGTACCCGTCCAGCCTCTGCCGATCGACCCGTTCCCCAACGACCGGAAGATTCCCCGGAATGAATACGTTGAACGCCTCCACCGGCAGCCCGACGTCCGTAATTCGTCGGTGAGATTCCGCGAATGTCGCCTCCGCCCCCTCCGGCTCCAGCACGCCGACCTTCATTTCCGCATAGTCAAATCCGGCATCTCTGGTAGCCTCCAGCCCTTCCAGAGTTGCGCAACATCCGAATCGCATCAAACTACGTCCCCTGCAAACAAAGTCCCAATCGCCTGGTCACCTCCGGCGAAGCCATGCTATCCAATGGCAGTTTCAATCGTTTTCTGAATCTCCTGGCCCGGGCTCATCGTCATGCGTCAATTCCAGAATCGAAAAGCTTGCGCAGAGAAGATCACTCACATCGTCGCGGTCGGCGAAGAAATGCGGGATTCCATCTTCGTGCCCACCGACCGCCACAAACGTATTCTTGTCCACCGGTCGGCCCGACCCGAATTTGGAACTGAGGGTCGACTGAAACGTGATGAGCGCGAGTCCCCCGGAACGCAGAACGCGCGCGATCTCGGCGACAGACGATTCAACGTCGCACCGCGTCCCGTGGTAGACGACATTGAATGCCAAAACCGCGGCAAATCGATCGCTGGCGAATGGCGCCGCGACCATATCGGCTACGGACACCATCCCCGTTGCCCCGTCAGCTCGCAGGCGTTTCTCGGTCATGCGCGCGCCACTGAAACTGAGATCCGTGGCGCAGACCTGTAAACCGGAACGCGCGAGCAGGGCGGTATGCCGGCCGATGCCACAGCCGAGATCCCAAACGCGCACCGCGCCCAGGCTCTTCACCCGGCTCACGAACCGTTCGACCGCGCGGGCAGGAACTTCCCAGGTCTCGATCCCGCCGTCGAGGCTTTCCCAGTCCCAGGCTTTTCGCTCAGCCATGCCCGTCCGATCCGGATTCGGGAAACGCCGCGTTAGAAATCAAGAATTCGTTCCGAGAAGCCCCAATAGACCGTGTATGCCCCAACCCGCGCCTCGCTGTGGTCGATCATTCGACTTGAGAGCAACCGCCTGAAACGCGTTTCGGCCTCGGTCCCGGCAATCTGAACGACTGCCGGCGCTTCCGAAACGGAGACCGCGTGTGCTGCGGGGATGTATCTGTTCCAACCGATTTCGATGCCGTCGCGGACCGCATACCCCAGCAACCTCTCGGCGCTCTCAAACATAACCGGATAAACGATCCAGTAGTCGGCATAGAACCGGTCGAGCTGCCTGTCCTCGAGAAATGCGATTAGCTCGTGGTTGGAATTCCGAAGAGACACTCCCTCTTCCCACGGGAGGTTCAAAGCCGGATCGATCCGCATGACACCGACGACATTTACGACCAGCGCGGCAACAATTGCCGCCCGTCCCACGATCTGCCGAAAACGCCCGCTCGAGCCAAGGATTACTCCAACTACGAGCGGCATCGCTACAAAAATAGGCATCAGATACCGTGGCCCCGTGAGAAAATCGCGAAACCGGCTCAGGGGAAAAAGGACGGGCGTAACGACCAGGGCGACGAGCATTAGACTGCCCGCTTGCGGCGGCAATCTGAGTCGCACGATCGACAGAATCGACTCCCGGAAATGCCAGATTGTCCACGCGAACAAGAGAGCGCCCACAGCCACTCCGACGCCGTGCATCCATCCGGCTTCGTGAACGATCCGTTGCGCTTCGTCGGCGCTGCTCGTCGGCTGAGCGAAACCGAGCATTATGGGCATGGCCACCACGAAGACGTCTTTTAGAGCCAAAATCGGGTTCGGCAATGCTGCCTCGGACCGGCTGAGGATTTGAAATGTAATCCAGTCGTTCCTGGCGTTGTACGCGATAAGCGGCGCGAGACCGATCCCCGTTCCAGCCGCGAGCGCAGCCGGTCCTGATATCTTCGAGATGACGCTCGGTCGTCAACTTCGAACGTCGCGGACGCCCCCGGCCACGAGCAATCCGATTCCAACGGCGGATACAACCCAGAAATAAATCATCACCGGGTGGTTCCAAAAGCCGATGCCCAGCAATAAACCGAGCAGTGCGTACGCGGGCACTCCCCAGCGCCGGTAGGCGAGACCGTTCAGCACGAGCAGCGAAGCCGCCCCGAGTGCGAGCACGATCACGTAACCGGAACCGGCCTTCAGCTGCCAGATTTCCAGAAATGCAGGTCCAATCGCGGCGTACAGCGCCGACCACCGACCCACGGACGCCGACCGCGCCACCCTACCGAGCCCGTATGACAGGGGGACAAACGCAAGACCAAAGGCCAGCGGCACGAGCCGCAACGTCAGTGCGGACGATCCGAAGAGGGCGAAAACGCCGGCCGTTAAATACATTTCCATCGAACCGTGAGGCGGATTTTCGTAGTCAACAAGGGGCCGCGCGCCAGCCAGCCAGATATGCCTTGCCTGCAGGCCGGGCACGGCCTCATCGGAGGAAATCTCGGTCAGGCTGGTTTGCAGTAGGCCGACGCGAAGTCCCGCGCCAAGCAGCAGGCACCCAGACAACCACCAGAAATCCCGGCTCCGCAGCCGACTCTTCAGACGTGCTCTAAGGTCCTGCATGGGGCCAGTTTAGAGACCCCGCCGACAATGTCAGAGCAGGCTACGGCTACCCGACTATGGACGGCGTGAGCATACGCACCGTATCTGGATACCGGTACATCGTCGTCCCGCCGCCGATGAAATAGATCTTCTGACCCCAGGGCGCGTCGAACAGCGCGGTAGCCCCGGCAAAGCCCAGGTCCGCCACGCCGAGCGGCAGTCGCTCTTCCTTGCCGTCGACTCCCGCCTTAACGATCGGTCCGCCTTCGCCCTGGAAGGTTGCCTGAATGAATTGTGGATCGGGGGCGCGGTTGTAGATCACCGTCGTGATGAATCCGGGCCCCGGGAGATCGATTCGCACGAGCCCGAAGTAGCGATACATCTCGGACCCGTACCTGTTTGGCGTCTTCGTGCCCTGGAGGTGATTCGTGTTCTTCAAGAACTTGAGGGTCGTCCGCAAAGCCACGTGGCCCGGGCTGCTTCGAAGGTAGTCTCGCATCTCGAATACGGCGATCCGCGCTGCCCCTGCGACCAGCGCGTTCGAGTAAGCCTGCATCAAAAAGTGCTTCTGCTCCTCGGGAGTGGCGACCAATCCGCCGTTCTCTTTGGGGTCGATGGGTTCGGTGGAGGTCGGAACCCCCATTTCCATCAACCAGACTTCCTTGCCGGTCATGCCCTCCGCGTTGAGCGACTCCCGGTATTTCTTGATCATTTCGCCGACTCGCTCGGGCTCTTTATGCAGGTTTACCGACATATGGTCGAAGTAGAACTGGTTGTCGGCGGCCGCCGGATCGGATTTGTATGCCTCGAGAAGATCGTGCCAGAACGACATACCAGTTTTGTCAACGTCGCAGACCGAATCCACGATCCCCAGGCTGCCAAAAATGACGCCGAGGTCCGAGCTCGCGTTCTTCACGGCGTGCCAGCCGGTCCTGAGCAGCGGCAGATACTGCGCCGCCCGCGGTTCCACATACCAGGAGAATCCCGGATGAGTCGGTACGCAAATGTCCGGCTCATTCCAGATCACCCAGTGCCCCACCGGATTCCTGTCGCCAGCGGCCCGCGCGAACGTTCCGTCCTGATTCTCCACGGTGCTGGCCGGCATCCGGCTTTTAGCCAGGTGATGCAGAAACCAACCCCAGTGGTTGTTGCCATCGTTCCAGGGAAGCTCCAAACCGCTCGGCGGAATCTGATTACCCTGGCCGCCATTCGCGTAATTTGGAGTGCGAAACGCCAGCCCCACCTGTTCCAGTCTAGTGCGGTAATTACGATCCGCGGCCGTAAGGTCAAACTGATTTTCGTCGAATTGCGACATGCGCTCCCACTGGTACTGCTCGCGGGTCCACGCGACGTTGAGATCGGTTACGTTCTCAAGCTCGCCATAGATCAGCAGGTCGCTGGTCAACACTCCGCCAAAAAAGCGATCCGGACCGAGCTCGCCGCCGGGAAACTCAGGGTCGCCAAAGATCTCGCGAGGCTTCTTAACGACGATTTCCTGCACGCTCCCGGCCGGTGCGACCGGACCGATGCCGATGTTGTCCTGGGCGCCGGCATCGGGGCGGAGCAATCCCCACTCGATAAACCAGTCGCCCTGGCCGATCAGGACGGAAGTCCCGGCGGGTCCAAAGTCGTTGGTGACGTAATGCTGAATCGAAACGCGCTGAGTCATGAGCGTGTTGATCGGGCCGGCCGGCCGGCCGGCCGTACTACCGAGATTGGCACGCCGTACCGCGCGATTCCGGCCCCGAGATTGCCGTCCGGCGCGAAAAAGTTCCGAATCACCGGATCGGCCGACAGCCATGAGAGCCGCGTGGCGTCGTCGGGAGCGCCGCCCTCGACCCCTGGCAATCCGCGTTCGATCATGGTCGGTCCGCGGCCCGCGGCAAGGAGAAGCTCTGTCAGATTATGAAGCTGCGCGCTGTCCTGGCCCACCGGATGGACAAGCAGGCCCTTGTTGAACAACTGAAGCCAGTTCGGCCCGTCCTCCCAGGCCCGAGACAGCGGATTGCCGAGCACCGAGTTGCCGCCAAGGCCCTGATACGCGGTCCAAAACTTCGGGCCGACGTGGTAGTCGAGGACATAAAATCCCTTCGAGGATCCAATCTCCGAAGGAAACCACGCCCCGAAACCAATTTCATAGGCGACGGCCGGCAGAATTCCCGGGGTCAGCGCATGCGCTGACCCCCCAATCGCAATCCGGCCAGCATTGGCGCCAAACTGGCCCCAATCCGAAGAAGGTTGCGTCTGCTAAGCGCTCTTGCGGGAATCTTCATAATGCCACCCTGAGAAAATCAATCCGTTGCCTCCCCAATGCACTCTCTATAGATTCGGTCCGCGTCCCATCGACCTACATCCCGAAGTGCAGCGCGAGTAGAAGGATAATCGAAACGTGCAACCCGATCTGTTGCGCGTTTAACGAATCTCATCTCGTAACGGGAGCAAAATGCCCTCAAACGCGGACGAGTTACTGGCCGTCCGCTTCGCGTCGGGCGAACCAACGGGCCATGCCTGCGCGCGGTCGCGAATCCACCGTCTCGGCCTCTGGCACGTCACGGTACAATTTTGGATCGTCCATCGCTCCCTCGACGGGTCGCACGGACTCCTTTTTCAAGAAAGGCATCTTTCCCAGCAGGCATGGCCCGGCAAATTGGATACAACGTCTGCAGGCCACGTCCGCCTGGGCGAAACCGATCCGCTTCGAGAACTCGAGGAGGAGCTTGGGGGCAGACCCAACATGCGCGAGTTGTCGTTTCTCGGAGTCCGGCGCTGGGATGAGGCTGCGAATCCGCCTATGATCGACCGTGAGCTTCAGGAAACGTATCTTTGGATAAGCGAACTGTCGGTTGACGCATATACGCTCCAGGCCGACGAAGTGACCGCCCTGGTCGAACTTGAACTATCCGAAGCCGAGGCTCTGGTATCCGGCAGACGCTCTGTCGCTGCCGCACTCCGGTACCAAACGGCGGAGGATCCGCGGACAATTGAGGTTCGCAGAGATATGCGCGTTCCGGATCCCGATGGCGCCTATCTCAAGGTCATCGACGCGGCCAGGCGTCGGATTGCGGTTCAGTCAAAGGCGGGGTCGATCGACGGCTGGCTGCCGGACCCACTTCTTTGAAGTTTGGCGGGGCCGACCTGTTCGCGAATTCAACTCCACGAGTCGATGACGTCGCCAATCGATTTTGAGGCGCTGGTCGATGCGGCGATCGACTCCCTTCCCGAATCGCTGCTCGATCGACTCGATAACGTCGTGATCGTTATCGAAGATGCCCCGAATCCGAACGACCTCGCCGAAATGGACGCCGCACCGGGGACGGGACTCTACGGTCTGTATGTTGGCGTACCGCTCAGTCTGCGAAATAGTGCGTACAGCATGGTCCTGCCAGACCGGATAGTTATTTATCGCGATGCTCTCGAACGAGATTTTCACAGAGTTGAAGCGCTTCGCGAACAGGTGCGGCGCACGGTACTTCACGAGGTCGGACACGCGCTCGGCATGGATCACGACAAATTGGCCGAACTCGGGCTGACCTAGCTAAAGCGAGATTTAGTCGCGCAATCTGTTAGTCGCGGCTCAGCGAAACTTCGAGCCCCGCATTGCCATCAAGCGAACCGAATTCCCAGATATCCCGGCGATCGTCCAGTTCGACGGTCAACCGTCTGTCTCCATTCTCCGTGTCCAATTCCAGATCTACGTCGTAAACGGGGCAACTTCCGCGCCACGGACAAAACACCGCGGCGAACAGGCCTCGATCGCCATGCAAGCGCCGGATGATGGCCGTCCGCGATTCAGACGCGGGGTTCGACGGACCCACCCCCGAATACAGCTCACTAACATCTGCGTCTCCAAGGAACACCGTCAAACCGGCCTCATCTCGGTCAGTCCACTCGACCGCCCGAGCGCCGCGCAGTGGCGCCCAGGCCGTTAGATCCGGATGCGGCGGGGTGCCTCCGGCGCGGTCGCCCAGCGTCGGCACGCCCGGAACTCGAAACGATCCACTGTTGTGGTAGATCCAGTCGAATTGCCGGGGATCGGGAGCGGCCACCGAAAACAGATCGATGAGATAGGGCAGCCCGAGAACTATCGCCCGCCGGAACCGAACTCCGTCGTACGGTCGCTTTGTCCATGCCACTGCTGCGTCGGCCAGCTGGAAGGCGCCCGCGGTCTCATATCTTAAGAGCGATCCCCAGCCGGGCGGCTGGCGATTGCCGTCAACGATCACGGTGTTGTGACTCGCCGTGTGAGCGTACCAACGGTCGCTGAGCCGAACGCCAAATCCGGGTGTTCCGAGATCAACAGAGAAATCCTTATCTTCTCCGTAAACCGAAAGTCCAAGTTTGTCGTAATGGCCGTGCACGCCGCCGTGTCTTCCAAACTTCAAGAACAACCCGAAGGAACCGCCTCTGAGATAGGCAAGCCCAGAGTCCTGGAACGCAACACTCGGTTGGATGTCGGGCACGCCACGTTCCGGCAGAGTTGGCCGCCCTTCAAGCAGCACCCACATCGAGTCGCGTGGTCGCCGCCTGTAAGCGCGGTGCAGCGCGGCAGCGAATTCGCTCCGCCGGTACCACGCCCAACCCGTCTCATAAAAGTCTGAAGGCTCGAGAATACCGTGACCGCAGCGGCTGGTGAGATTGATGGGGCTCCAGCAATCGTTGCTTGAGGGAAGCGAACCGTCTGCGGCCGAAAGCTCGATGGGAGCCAAAAGCATTCTTTCGATGGCCCGAGGACGCGACAGATCGGGTCTTACAGCCGCGCAGGGTCTTGAAGTCCACATGAGGGCCGCAAGCGCGTAAAAGTGGTAGCTCAGGCTGCCCTCGTACCAGAGTCCGTCCACAAGGACCCCGCGGCGAATCTGTTCGCGAAACCCATAGGCGCCCTCCAGGCCAGCGTCAACAAGATCCAATCTCCCACAGGCCACTCCGGCCGTCACTACCGCAACATTCAGCCAGCACTCGATATTGTGAACTCGCCGGCGGCGGCGCCCCGCTATCCATTCCGCGGCGGGCTCGAGCAGTCGCGCGCGGACGAATCCAGCGTCGGGATCCGCTGCGTTACGCCAGGCCAGGTCGCAGGCCCAGCTCAGCTCAATTAGCCAAACGGCCTCGTCGAGCGCGTGAAAGCAAGCTCTTCCCGAGAATTCAAAATCAGGATCGGGTTCGTAAGCGGCATACTGGCGGGCATAGTCGGCCAGAACAGACCGGCTGGTCTCTGAGTACGGTTCGTGACCTGTCGCAACGCCAAGCGCGGCCGACTCAAAGGCGAGCGTGCTCAGATTATCGTTTACAAACCACAGCCGTGCGGCGTCGAGTTTCTTGCCGTCCAGAAGTTGGCCGTCCACGGGACATCAGTGCGCTCCAGGGTTTAAAGGATCGAATTCGAGCTGCTTCGCATGATCCGGGCAGAAGTAATCGTGATAGTAACCGGCACGCTCCGCCGGAACGCTCCAGCGGGAAATTGAATCCGCGTCCAATTTCCCGATAAGCCTCGAAATTGCCGCCGAATATTCGGGCTGCCCGCCTCGCAGCCGCAGCTCCCTCTGCGCGTTTTTGGGGAACAAGCGCATTTACGTCTCCAGGCCGAGCAGTCGATGGACCCTGGCTAAAAGTCAAAGATGACAGGCCAAGTCACGATCGGATTATCCATACCGGAGAACAAATCTCCGTTTTGGTATCAAAATACGTGTCACAGACGTTGGAGAATTGCCCGATGCAGCAGGATCCCGGTCACACGCGCAATGATCTGGGATCTATGCGGCGGCCCGCCACGCGTTATAGGACTACCGACCCGGCCCTTCCTCGTGCCGATCGCTTGGACCGAGCTGTCCGCCAGTCGGCCGTCAGCTCCCGGTGCTTGGTCAAATACTCGCGGAACAACGCTATATACGTTGCGTGACTCCACGTAAGCGGCGAGACGCTTAACGGGGCATTCGAATAAGGATCGACCTGCTCAGCCAGCGTTCCCGATGGCAAGGCACGATCCATGACCCAGTTCATGAGATCCTTCGCCTTAGCCAGGTCCGCCAGCTTCGTGGCCGTTGCAACGTACCATTGAGCAAGCCACATCGTGCATATGAACCACGGGTTGCCCGGCACGGCTTCGACATCCTGGCTCACCTGGTGGTAATAGTCATTTTCGTAGCGGGCGATCCCGCCCACATCGGTTCGGACCCACAAACGATCTTTGATGCGGGTCATCGAGGCAACGATTCGGGGATCGTGGGCGGAGAGCATTCCGAAATAAAACAAACCGTACAGGCTGGCGTCCAGCACCATATCCTTCTCAAAACCGCCGGAGCCATCGGGAATAATCCTGCGAAGAAATCGGCCCTCAGCCTCGTCGTATAGATAACGTTCCGCCGCATTCTTAATCGATGCCGCGGTGGCCCGATAGTGGGTCGCGACGTCGGACTGGCCAAATCCGTCGGCAAACGCCGCGGCCGCACGCAACCCTGCCCAGACTGAAGCTACGGTCCAGGCGTGGATTCCGTGCCGCTCCTCCCAGAGATCGTAGGAGGGCTTTGGCAGTCCGGTATCGGCGTCTCGAAAATCACAGAGGAAATTTGCCGCCTTCTTTATCAGCTCGGCATAGAGAGGCTTGATCGCCTCGACATCCGTGTCTCGATCAAACTGACGACCGAGCGCCCATAAAACGAGAGCCGTCTCGTCCTCTTGGATTGGCAGCTGCAGGTCGCCCGAGGCCGTAGCCCAAGGGTGCCACGAACTGCCCTCGGAACCGTCGGGTCCGTATTTATGGGCCATAAACCCATCAGCCCGAATCGTGCTGGCGCAGAATTTGTAGAACGGTCGAGTTAGATTTCCGAAGCCCGCCGTGCCGATCGCATCGGCCACCAGGGCGCCATCTCGCGGCCACATGTAACTGTAAACGTCTCGGTTGAACTGAAGATTGTCGGTGTCGTTTGCCGCGATGATCGCTCCGCCGTTATCAATCTGAGTTCGTACGATCAGGAGGCTCCGGTGGTAGAGATCGGTCAGCCGATTTTCCAAATCCGCTTCACCCGTTTTCGCGCCGGTGACCCAGAAACGCCAATAATGCCTGGTCCGATTGATGAGAGCATCGGCGCCGAGCTCCCGTAGCGAATCGTTGTGAACTCGAAGCTCCTTGTAATCGCGGTCGACAGATATCCAGTAATAGATTTCGTCTGATCCATTGCTGTCGATCTTTAGGTGGGTCGCGCCGGTGCTGTCCACGGCCCCCTGAGACACGAGGTTGCCTCCGAGTTCGCCGTTTTCAGCATCGCGCCAGGTACCCTCGAGTCCAGCTGCGGAACTCTCCCCTATGGCGAACGCGTCCCAGCCAAAGCCAGATTTGGTCTGAACGTCTATCCATAACCAGAGCTTGCGCTTGTAGTGGATCAACGATCTGGGCTCCGGATCGAAATATGCGGTGTCGCCGATCTCATCTCCGTAAATATTGAAGTCCTGGTGAAAAAAGATGCGAACTTCGCGTGGACTGCTCCGAAGGTTCTTGATCGCAATTTTTCGAAGATAAATCGGCCGGTGGAAGTCAACGCAGTCTGAGCATCTCAACTCGATGCCGAGCTGTTCGTTGACCAGCCGGACGTCGGTGACCAGCGTGGATTTTTCATACCGCAGATCGCGCTGCCAACTCGAATCCTTGACCCAGCTGAACACCCCGTCGGCCCAGACGCCAAAATGGCACTTCGAGCCCCTCACGTGGTTGTGAAGTCCCACGTGCGGATAGTAGATGTCCCGAATGAGATAGCTGCTATCGAAGTTGACCAGCATCGAGCCGTTGCCTACGGCAATATCGCGCGGCACGCCGACTCCTTAACGCGAACCTGATCGGCCGTCAGCGTGACGCCGGATCAAAGATGCACCCATGGGTGTACTGACGACCTGATCGCGAGCTTCCGTTTGAAGCTGATCGCGTTACCCGCGCCCAAATATTCGACTCAAGAAACTCTGGGACGGTGGAGGGGAAAATGCCAATCCGCTCCAACTGACGATCAAGCCGCTTTTTCTCCCGGCGGGCCCATTCGCGCATCGCGCCGGACGCAATCCCGATTATCGAGAATCCGAGCACCGCCCAGGACATCGGTTCCGTTGCGAACTTGCTCTCGTTCTGCACCATCTCCTGCCCTCTAAGGAAATTGATCGCCTTAGTTTCCGATCGGTCCGCAGGTTGCTGCGAAACGTAATAACCCGTACCGACGACGCCCACAATGCTGATCAACAAGAGCACCATACTGATCTGGGCGAGGGGACCCAGCCAACCCTTACTCATCCCTTCCACAACGTCGCACCCCTTTTGTCGTCCTTCGCGGCGGCACTACCGCATTCCAATCACGGCTCCGAAAGCCTACACCTCGGCCGTGATCATTAGGCCGTACGACCATTACCAAATAGGTCCGGCCAGAGGAACCAATTCCTGGCAAGATAGTCGACCTTATATTCACGGTAGCCGCACTCCCGCGCAACCAAATGTAATACAGATTCGCCCGCCATCCACAGCAATTCGACGCCTGTCCACGCGTACGTTCCCGCACGATATCCACAGCCATTGCACACAGCGTCCTTGTCGACGTACTCCGGAATGCACCGTTAACCAACAGACTGTTTCCGTCCCTACTCCGACCACGTCCCCTTCCATTCGTAACGGTACTCGGACCAGCTGTCACCCGCTCCAATAGAAGCCCATTTGCCGCAGCACCCGTTTCCCAGGGAGTTCCCCGTCAGACTGATCTCACCAAGGCGCGCCACAACTCGTTCCGACTCTCGACGGGGACCATCGGCACCCCACGGTCTGCCTGATACGGCCTCTCCTTTCTAAAGTTTGATAAATTTCACACGTCGTTTCGTCCGGTTCGTAACATCCGATTCCGCTGGTCAAAATCATCATAGGCAAATGTCAACAATTTTCGCTTCACAGGTATGACTGACGTTGTGCGTCTTGCTACTTGTTCAATATCATGCCATGTAAGCAATGTCACTCAATAAACTCCGATGTCCAATCGGCGACGGATTCCTGTGATCGACCAGGGTACTTGGACAGCCGCTCTTGGCCGTCTGCAACTCGAACTGAGCAATGGGAATTTCGCGGCCTGGCTCCAGCACAGCACCTTTGTCGAAGGCGGTCTTTCCTCCCTCGTGGTAGGTCTTCCGAACGCGTTTGCCAGAGAAACGGTTGACCGTAATTTCCGTCCGATTGTCAAAGAAGTCGTCGACGATATTGCCGCTTGTGATGTAGACGTTACATTTGTAATCCACGTCGACGACGCCTCGACTGTCACATCGAAACGCGCTGTTTCCGCGCCGGCGCGGTCGCCGGGCCATAACGCAGCCGCACCCATCGTGCGTCCATCGGCGCCGCTTCAACCGCGTTACACATTTGACAATTTCGTGGCCGGGGAAGGCAGTAGTCTCGCTTACGCCGCGGCCAAACGCGCATGCGAGTCTCCCGGCGGTTCGTACAATCCTCTGTTCGTTTACGGCAGCGTCGGCCTCGGCAAAACGCATCTACTCAAAGCGGTCGGGCACGACATCAGCCGACGGACGCCGTCTTGCACCGTTCGCTACGTGACTTCAGAAGACTTCACGCACGAACTGGTTACAGCCATCCGGGCCGGCACCACGTCGGCGTTCCGATCCCGTTACCGATCGATCGACGTGCTACTGATGGACGATGTTCAATTCATAGCTGGTCGCGAATCCACACAGCAGGAGGTTTTCCACACCTTCGACACGCTGTATTCGGCCGGCAAACAGATCGTCCTGACCAGCGACCGCGCTCCGCAGACGATCCGCCCCCTGTCAGACCGGCTTACCACTCGGTTCGCTTGCGGGCTCGTCACCGACATTCAACCGCCTGACTTCGAGACACGGTTAGCAATTCTTCGCTGCAAGGCGCTGGCAGTCGATGCCGACGTGCCGCTGCCCGTCATCGAGTTACTCGCATCTTCCGTTATCGATAACGTTCGAAATCTCGAGGGCGCGCTCACCCGAGTCGTCTTTTTTGCGCAATGCAACAAGCTTGACCTCTCTGTCGACGTGGCGCAACAGGCTTTACACCGCACCGGCTACCGGACAGGCCCGCGACTCGTGACGCTGGGAGATATCACGAATGCCGTTTGCGAGCACTTCGGCCTGACTACAAAGGAGATCACGGGGACAAGCCGTGTGTCTCGTCTGACTCGGCCTCGCCACATCGCCATGTACATCATGCGTGAAGACACCAATCAGTCGCTCCCCGCTATTGGCGCCAACCTCGGCGGCAGAGACCATACAACCGTCCTCTATGGCGTTCGCAAAATCTCCAACGAGCTTGCCGACGATCCCGCTCTGCAGCTCGCGGTCGAGTCAATCCGCGCTCTTATCTCTCCAACGACCCATTATCCCGGCTAGTGGCTCTTCCCCAGGCATACCGATCAATCCACAGCCTGAATCTCACGCTTTCCCCGGCCAAATCCGGTAGGTCTGAAGGTTCCCAACGCTGTTTTCAACATATTCACAACGCCAACTACTACTACCACTATTTCTTAATCAAACAAAAACTGTAGAGGTTGCTGGTGAAGGACATTTCCACGTGAACGCTTCTCGGATCTTCGAGGAGTACAGCGCGTGGCTGCCGAAAACCGCGAGCGGTATTGAATAAAATGCGAGAAACCAAAATTCTTGTCGTTGCGAATCAGAAAGGTGGCGTCGGAAAGACGGCAACCGCGGTGAATCTTGCTGCGGGGCTCGCAAGCCTGGACCTGCCAACGCTGCTGATCGATCTGGATCCACAGGGGAACGCAACCAGCACGCTCGGAATGCCGCATCGGCGACCCGGCGCGTACGAAATGCTCCTCGATGGAGCATCCCTTGCAAGCGCGAAGATTGAGTCTGGGCGAGAAAAGCTTGAGTTGGTACCGGCTTCCGAGGATATGTCGGCGCTCGAAGTAGAACTAATCAACGCGCCTGATCGGGAGTTGCGACTTTGCGGAGGGCTGGATGCCGTGAGGGGGTCGTACAGCTATGTTGTTGTGGACTGTCCGCCGACTCTCGGGCTACTCACGATCAACGGGCTGATGGTTGCCAACGAGGTAATAGTTCCGGTGCAATGCGAATATCTCGCTTTGGAGGGGCTATCTCGGTTTCTGGCAACGCTGGACCGGGTTGGTGAAATTCGGGGTACCGGGCCGATGAGGCGGCGGTACCTGATGACCATGTATGACCGACGAACGACGCTGTCACGGGAGGTGGTGCGAGATGTAAGGGCTCATTTTGGTTCGGAGGTGGTACGGTTCGTGATCCCAAGATCAGTCCGACTGGCGGAAGCGCCCGGGTTGGGGCGGACGATTTTTGAGCATGACCCCGCCGGGGCCGGTTCGCTGGCTTATATGATGCTGGCCGAGGAGATTCGCAATGGAACAACGGCGTAATACCGTACTGGGGCGCGGACTCGACACGCTACTGCCCGTGCAGGGTGCCCGGGTGATTCACGCCGCACTGTCCAGCATCAGGCCGGGCCGTCATCAGGCCAGGCTGGGGATGAACGTCGCACGGCTCGAAGAGTTGGCCAACTCGATCCGGCGGCATGGAATATTGCAGCCGCTCGTCGTCACCGAAGAGCACGATGAGTCTGGGACCTGGTACGAACTCGTGGCCGGAGAGCGCCGGTGGCGGGCAGCCAAAACCGCCGGGCTTGATGCCGTCCCCGTAATCATCAGGACCGCGGACGCTGCTGTGAGATTGCAAATGGGCCTGGTTGAAAACTTGCAACGCGAAGACCTTGGGGCAGTGGAGCGGGCTAACGCATACTCATCCCTTACTGCCGAGTTCGGAATGACTCAAGACGAGGTGGCGCGCGCCGTCGGCAAGAGCAGATCGTCGGTTGCCAACACGTTGCGATTGCTGGACCTGCCCGGCGAAACCCGGGAAGCACTGCGACAGCAGCTAATATCGGAAGGGCACGCGCGCGCGCTGCTGGCCGTTAAAGACAGCGTGCGCCAGGCGCAGCTGCTCAGCGCGATTCTTGACCGTGGAATGACCGTCCGCGAAACGGAACGAGCGGCCAAAATGCTCCGGGTCGCCGGGGACCCTGCGGAGAACGTAGAGCGTGAGGGATTGGAGAGTCGGCTAAGAAGCAAGCTCGGTACGAAGGTGCAGTTGGTAGGAAGTAGGGAAAGCGGGCGCGTGGTAATTCACTATTTCAGTGAGGAGGAGCTTGAAGCGCTCATTGCTGTCTTGCTGAACGGTGACGATGTTTCACGTGAAACAACCACCGCCGAGCCGGGGATGGACGACTTTGTCACATCTGCCTGATCGTCGTGGATCACGCCGCTACAGGGGTTGCGATTTTTCGCGGCGAATCGATGCGGCCGGGTAGCTTCGATGGCACTCAGCGGTCGTAAAAAACCCTCCCGACGGCAGCGGAAACTGGCGAGTATCGGGCGTGATCGCCCCCGTGTCAAACCTGAGGAGGCTGTCGCTTACGCCAGCCGTCGGGGCGGGGACATGGACCCCGCGGGCCGCGATACGGCCGGATCGACCGATCGACCGGAGCCGGCGACCGCCGCCCAGTCTCAACCGCTTGGCGATCTCACGTACGTTCCCCGGGATATTCGCCGAATTGCGACACTCGCGACGGTGATCTTCGTTTTACTGGGTGTGGCTGCGGTCGTATTGAGATGAGCCGCTGATTGTGGGGTCGCTTCGCGGCAAATCAACGTGGACGCTCGTACTCGGATAGCTCGAAACTACGACCGCCGGGCGCCCGACTTCGGCAGCCGCGACGGCGACGACTTTGCGATCCTGAGCCGAGTTCTGACGGGTCGAGAGGTCCTGTTGGACGTCGGATGTGGGGCCGGCGGCTCGTTACGCCGATTTATCCAACATCACGGCCGGCCATCGCAGTCGTTCGGGCTCGACGTTTCCCCCGGAATGGTTAGACGAGCGGCCCGGGACGAGGATCTTGCTCGCACCGTCGGCCGCGGCCGCTGGATTCTCGGGGATGCCGAGAACCTCCCGTTTGCCAGCGAGATGTTCGACATCGTTATTAGCGTCAATGCCTTGAGCCATTTGAGCAGCCTCGACCGGGCCATGCGAATTCAACATCGCGTTCTGCGACGCGGAGGACGCCTCGCCGTGAAGTTTCGCGGTGATTTGACTCTGGATCGGCCGGTCGAACAAGCCATGCGATCCGCGCTTGGCAGAGAGTTGGCCGCCAGGCGACTACGGCCCATTCTCGATATGTACCGCCCGTCCTCCGCCGATCTTGCGCGTCAGTCGGCCCTCGACGCCGGGTTTGAAAACGTTGAAGTGTCGACGTTTCGGCGGGATTGGAACGCCGATCCCGAGGAATTGATCGAGCGATTTCACTCCATTGTCGGCTACATGCTCGATCAACTCACCGACCAGGAGCGTCGGCGGGTTGTGACGGACTTTGGGAAAATTGTCCGGGAGCAATCCGGACCCGACGGTGTTGGCGATTTCGATTACAGCGTGACCGTTACGGCAACGAGGCCTCGATAACGCCGGTTGAGCATTGCCCGTGGGTGACTGAATGCGGCAATGCCGCCGCAATGTCGAGACCATCTATCAGGTTCCCGACGTAGTCCCCGATGGCCTCAGGATTGGCCCGTAACAAATATGCTCCATCGTCTCCGCGCGTGGGCGAGGCAAGTTTTCCGTCGCTCCTTATGTATCCCGCGCGCATGTTTTCCGACGGTATCGATATCGCGATCGCGGTCTTCAGCAGCGAGATAAATTCACCGACAGTAAAATTTGTCACCATCGAGCCGCGGACTTCCCTACCTGAGAATCGATGGCGCCGCAAGGATTGTGCGTGGCGATATCGCCCGCGATTTCAGGGAGTCAAGTACCTGCTGCTGGCGACAAATCCGCGCAAAGTCTCCCGCCGGATCGAATTTTCGTGATCGGGTAAACATCAGGGCCTGACTTCCCGAGATATGATTTTCGCCCTCTTCGAGAATCAGCACATCCGTCGATCCGGCCGGGAAGTAGAAGCGCTCGGCAAACGAGCGATCCGCGGAGATGACGGCGCCGCCCAATGCATCGATGATGCGCTCGAAACCGTCAAAATTGACCGCCGCATACCGGTCGATATAAAGACCCGTCAGATCGCTGAGGTTTTTCAGCAACGCTGCGGGGCCTTCAGACGCAAAGACGTAGTTGATTCGACTGCTCCAGCTGTCGCATGCGTCGATACAAAGATCTCGCGGAATCGACCCAGCCCATTCTGGTGCTCGGGCCGGAGGCTTACTACAACGATCACGTCCGTGTTTCCGTTGAAGTGGTTGAGCTTGTCAACTCCGAGAAGGACGATATTTACCGGATCCTGGACCGGCGCCGCCGAGATTTTTGGTTGCCTTATCTGGAGTGCTTCAATTTGGGCCGTAGAAAGTGCATACGACGCCGGCGAAGTCGGTCTTGTTCGTGCGTTCTCGGATTCAACATTTACCCCGCGTGCCGGTGGGGACGGTTTTGGGAACGGCAGAATTCCTGACACGGTCGCCGCCGGACTTTCAACTCGCGATTCCGAAGACATCTGCGCCAGTGTTTGTACGCGAGCGGACCCGGCGCTCCCATCCTCGGCGGGAGCGAGAACGGGTGCTTGAAGCAACATGTACACGGCTATCCCCAGAACGGCCCCAGCGATCGCGGCCGCGCCGATACCAAGCACTAAACCGCGGCCGACCGCGCACGCTCGTGAGCCGCCCGCGGCGTCGAGTTGAGCCAAGAATCTCCGGTGACTTCCGTACGGAACCTGGGGCTATTCAACTACAGTTTCGGTTGCGCCGGCATCGACAGCTAGCGGTACGCGAGAGAATCGCGCCGATATCTGCAATGACCGCGTCCGCACAGACCGGTTCGGGGAAGCCACTAAACAAGCCAGATCAATAACGGAGCCTCAAACGAGTACCACAGGCGAGTTGCTGGTCAAGATTGCGATTGCGACTCTGCGAGCCACGCCGAACAGGCCAAAGATGGCCGTGGCATCGATAATCGGACGCGCCCTGTTCGTACTGTGGCGCTCGCGGCGGGCCAGGTCAATCTACTGGGCCTCACGCGCGGTCGATCTGCCTGCGCAACATCCCGAGACGGTGGCGACAGCGCGGTGCAGCTTCATTAATTTTGCTCGGTTCGCGGTGGATTTTGTCGACAGTGCGGCTCTCCCGAACCGCCGGGCTATCGAGACGAGATTTCGGAAGTTGCACAACAAAGAGGTGCTCATAAATGCGGCCAACGATTCGCGCGGTCGCCTGCTGATCAGCGCGCACGTGGGCAATTGGGAGCTCCTCGGCGCCTGGGTTTCGCTGCTCGGCCGGAAACTTTACGTTGTCACGCTGCCATTGCCCGCCGTGAGCCTGGATAGCGTGGCGGTCCAGGCTCGCGAGAACGCCGGATTCGGCCTAATAAATACGAATGGGGCGGCATCGAGTATCCTTCGCGCTCTTAAGCGTGGTGATTGGGTCGCCATACTTGCCGACCGACCGGTAAGCGACCGTGGTGAACTCGTTGAGTTTCTTGGCGGGCGAGATCATCATCCGATAGGGGCAGTGCGGCTTGCAAAGCGCGCGCGCGTCCCGGTTATCGTGGGTGCCTGCTGGTCGGATGGATCAGGCGGCTACGAAGGCGAAGTCTTTGACGCGATTGATACAGATTCCCCCTCAGTCTCAGCGGAGGACGCGATGTCCGAGGCTCTCAGCCAGATTGAATCGGTGATCAGGCGATTTCCGGACCAGTGGTACATCGCGTATACGTCGGACCCAATGCAGGATGACTCGACCTAATCCCGCCCCCTTCCCCGCCCCGCCCCGAGCGTCGCTCGCGGATGATGCAATGTGTACGGCGTTCGAGGCGGCTTCAAGGTACGTGCTTTCTCTGATCAAAGCGCCCGGAAACTTGACGAGGCCGGTGAAAAGGGATGATTCACACCGGCGGGGGCGGGAGAGGATTGCGCACTTTGAGAACCTGTTACGGGAATTGGGCGATCCACATCGCGCTTATCCGGTTGTGCATGTGGCTGGCACTTCTGGAAAGGGATCGGTATGCACATTCGTCGCGGGAATTTGCAGAGCATCCGGCCTCGAGACAGGCTCCCATCTCACTCCGTATCTGCAAACCCCGCTGGAGAAGCTGGTGGTGAACGACCGGCTCGCCGCCCGTGGTGAGTTTGTCGAGCTCGTCGACTGGTTCAAAGGACGCCACCGTTGGTTGCGGGCAAACGGTTGGCGGTCTGAACCACGCTACGGGTCGACGTGGGTTGCGCTGACCTTTGAATATTTTCGCCGTCAGAAGGTCGATATCGCAGTCATCGAGGCAGGCGCCGGCGGACGCTATGACCTGACGAACGTCGTGGAGCCCGTTGTAGCCGCGGTCACGTCGGTCGGACTTGACCACGTTCTTTCGCTAGGGCCGACCCTCCACGACATCGCGATCCACAAAGCCGGTGTGTTCAAGCAGGGGGCGCCGGCGATCGCGATCGATACTGGCGACGAGAGTTTCGAGGATTTGAAGAGTTGCGCCGCTGAGGCAGGCGCCGTTTTTCAATCGATTCGCCGCGGCGTGGACTACTGGCCCGACGGTGCGACCGGAACCTTCAGCCGGCTTGCGTATCGCGGACGCAATTTTGAAATTGGGTCCGCCGATCTCGGACTCGCCGGCGCGCACCAAATCGAAAACGCCGCGGTCGCCTGTGCTATCGCGGACGCGTTGGTTGACGCCGGATATCCGATCACGCAAAAGTCGGTTGAGGACGGCTTGACCGGTGCCAGGCTACCGGGTCGTTGGGAGGTCGTTTCCGATTCTCCGAACATCATTTTGGACGGTGCCCACAATCCCGACAAAGCCGCTGCCCTGGCGTCTGCGCTCAAAACGAAAAAGCGCGGACGCCGCCTGGCTCTCGTTGTGGGAGTGCTTGGCTATAAGGCTGTTGACGGGATCGTAAGCGAGCTGGCGTCGGTGGCCGATTTTGTCGTGGCCACCGAGCCGACCGTGTACATGAAAGCGCCTCTCGCAGCCGCTGACCTCGGTCGCATTGCCCTGTCAACCGGTGTTGAGGTGGCCGTACTATCAGATTCGTCAGAAGCTCTGGACGCTGCCGTCGGCTGGGCGGGACCCGACGGAATCGTGTGTGTAACCGGCTCGCTTTACCTCGTGGGGCACGTACGCGAACGGTGGTACCCGTCGTCTGCCATCAACGCTCAAAGAACCGCTTTTCCAACTTTCCCCAATGAAGCCTCGAATGCGATACAGTCCCGACTTGATCATCTCGGCTAAAATCAGCCCCCTTTCCTCGTTGTGGAGGCGAAGACGAGCGTGGGATTCTCAGACGCGGTCAAGGTAGTTCGAGAGCAGCGGCGGCTCACGAAGGCGCAGCTCGCTGAAAAGTGCGGGCTTGCCGCTTCGTATCTTTCCCGGCTTGAGGCCGGAGCATACAAGAGCCCTTCAATCGAGACCATGGTCAGCATCGCACGGGGTTTGGAAATGGATGCAAGGGACCTGCTCGTCCTCGGCGGGTACGTGCCCGAGGATCTCTCAAAGACCATTAAGGGGCTTGCCGAGGATCAGATAATCAGAGTCACTCAAGAGGCGATGCGCAGGTTGCAGGAAATCGCGCAGGATGCTCTGACTGGACCGGGAAACGGCAAGGGACATAGCGAGCCGGGGGGATTCGATTCGAATTCACTCAGTCGGAAGTTAGTCGATCGGCGCGGGCTGGTCGGGCTTACGCTAAATCAGGTGGCGCGCAGGTCGCGGGTGCCGCTGCAACTCGTTAACCAGCTCGAGGATGGCGAGCTGGACTACGAGCCTGCGGAATTTCATCGCGTTTTGCGCGATGGCTACGGTCTAAGTGACCAGGAAGTGAAACTCATGCGAGTGGAGATGTCGTTGCACAGCGTCCTCCGTCGCCAAGACGAGCTCTCCGACGCGCAGCGACTCATGATCGTCGACGTCGCCGTTGCGGCAATCCGCCGAGAGACTACCGACTAGCGCCGGGCTCGAGTTTAGCTGCCGGGGACGACGACGATCGCAATTGTGTCGTTATCGACAAGACCCTGGGCGGTCCGAAATCCAGTCCACACCTTTGAGCTCGGGCTATACCGATTCACGCCGTTACCGGTTGCAGTCCAGATATTCCCCTGCGAATCTTCCGCAAGGTCTCTGGTGTCGTTCTGCAGGAGACCTGAATTCAGCGCATTAAAAGTGCTGAATGAAAGGTCAACCGACTCCTTGCGGCTCACGCCACCGGCTGTGGCGACCCAGATGGTTCCTGTTGATGACACGAGTATTGCGCGAGCATTATCGTCGCCCAATCCATCGGAAGTGGTATATGTCGTCCACGAACCGGCGAGTCCGCTCGGGGTCGAACTGACGCCAAATCCGTTCGTGCCAAACCAGAGCATTCCGTCGTCCCCGATCACCACCGCATTCACGTCATTGCTGGCCAGCCCGCTGGTGACCGTCAGGATTTGCCAGGAATTCGAACCGCCGTCGAACTGGGCCGCACCGGCCGCCGTGGCAAACCAGACTCGATTTTGGCCCACGTCCTGAATAAAAACGTCCCGGATGCTGTTGCTGGGAATACTGCTGCTGTCCGTGCGATACCAGATCCAGGGAAGGTCTGTATTGGCTGCCGTGTATGCGGAGGCGCCGCGGCTCGCATGACCTGTCCAGACGGTTGCTGAACCGTCTCCGGCTAGCGCCGCGATGTCGTTCGACCCGATTCCGGAGTTGTTCTCCGAAAACGATGCCTCTACTTCCAGATTGCCGTTCAATCGAAATAGTCCGCTATCGGTGCCAACCCAGACTCGGCGCTGGGCGTCAACGAATAAGGCGTTAATACGATTGCTTCCAATCGCCGAGTTTTCTACGTCAAGCGTCTTCCACACGGCCCCGTCATAAACGGAAATCCCTCTCGTCCGACTTCCCACCACGATGAGCTCGTTGTTCTGGTTGAAGTCGGGCAACGGAGTCGTCGTTGGCGTCGGAGTCGGGCCGGTTGGCGTTGAGGTCGGAACAGGCGTCGGCGGGAATGTGTCTACTGCTACCAGAGTCATGTTGCCGCCGCTGCGCAATTCCGCCGCGGCGAGAAACGGCGTCAACGTGGCCCATCGATTGCCCGGATAGGTCAGGTTCCGAAGGAAGTCGCCCAGGAGCGTAAGTTGAACGCGGAAAAGTGGCGGATTATCCGGAAAGTATTCAAATACGGCCGCCTGAAAGTACTGGCGGACCCTTCCGGGCGTCGAGCCTTGCGCCAGTAGCATCCCGGATCCGCCGGTATCCTCACGCGCGTCGGTTTTGGGGAATCCGAAGCTCTGGACCCCGCCCAACCTATCGAAGAAGTCTCGAAAACCCGTCGTCTTCCCCTGGGTGTCCAAAGTCGAGATTTTGTGTCCCCACGGTCCGGTCAATTCTCCGTTATTCGGGTTGGTGATATTGAGTTCGACGCCCATGTCCACGCTGCCAGCCGCGCCGCCACCCATGTAGTCCCACGTAAGCCGCCGTTCCAGAACCCATCCGCCGCCGAGGTCCGATCGCTTATGGAAATCGACCGCGCCACGCTGGTAATACTGCGTTAGCGCTCCCCGCTCTTCCTCGAAGACTTCTGAAATCGGGAGTCCCCACCGCTCGATAGCGCCGGTATTCTCAAAATAGCCTTTGAAATCGGCGCTGCGCTGTTGACCGTCGGCGAAAACAACGAGGTTCGGAACGTTATGTCGCAGAAGCTGATTGTTTTCGTCGGTGATAAACAGGCTGTCGGTAACGGATGCGGTGCCAAACGAAGGCGTTGCCGCTATCAGCCGAGCCGGGCGGCCGATGGCAATAATCATCAGCAGGACGAGCCCAAGCAGACCCCAAAACGCCGGCGATCTCAGATATTTTGCCGACAGCATCCGGACCTCCAGTTCGTCGTCCAGTACGTCCCGGCCAAATGCCTCCCGACCGTCGCACCATTCAAGGAATGCGCAACAGCCGCATTATAGACGTTAGAACGTCAATTTATTTATGCCGAGCTACGAGAAGTAGTAGGTAGTTCCAGTATCTGCCTCGGAGAGTCCATATATGGTAGTCAATAACGGGACCGGCTCCAGAACGCAAGAATTGCGTTTTCCACGTCCGATCTAACGTCCACGGCTTCTCTCAGCCGTGCGAAGTCGAATCCAGATTCTGTCCATCCGGCTGAACTCAGAATCTCCCTGACGTTGGCAACGGCGCTATCACACTGTCGGATCAGGCTTCGGAGTTCGTTTCGTTCGGCGACCGTCAGCCTCGGGCGTGGCATCGGTCTACGGCTTGCCGAAAACTGTCAATGTGTCCCGCTGGCTCGCCTTCGGGCTGCGCCGCTGAACGAACGTCTGCTGCTTAACCGAATAAGAATTGTCCGTGCTCAGCGCGTCGAAACCGGCCTGCTTGAGGGCGTTGAGCAGCACCGGCCAGGTTCTTCGCTTGGGATCGTCGTATGTGAGCGCCACCCGTCCTCCCGGCCTCAAGACTCGAAAGACTTCCCCCGCCACCAGATTGACTCGATCCTGCCACTGGCCGAGCGACTTGCCCCGGGCGCGGTTGATGACGATTTCCTCATCTCCCCATTCCTCAACCAGTCCAAGGCAGCTCTCCCAGACAAAGTTGAGCTCTGAATACTGAATCTTGTCCGAGTATGGCGGGTCAAGGAATGCGAAATCCACCGATTCGTCGCCGATCACGCTCAAATCCGCCGCCGATCCCAGACCAACCCAGGCTCTGGGATGGAAATCGCCGCCTGCGTGCATTTCATCAGCACCGCTTGCCACCTGACTGACGATTCTCCGCAGCGAAAATAGCGGATTACGTTCCTTGCGGACCGGCGGAATGTAGTACATCCCTGGTAGGTACCCGCCGCCTCCCTGAACGTGTTGCGATTTCAGGGTCAGGCTCGTTACGGCGGCGGAAAGGCAGAAAAGCATCGGCATCCATTGGTCGGTTGCAAGCTCGTCGATCGCCTGACGAAGCATTGCCACCGACATGAAGTTTCGCCGGGTGAAAATGGCATCGATCTTCTCGATCCCCCTGTTGAAGAGCTCGGCGGTTTTCAGTCCCGGCGGAAATTTATCGCTCGGGTGCCAGGCTGGAATCGGCATTGCGTCGATTTCGCGAATCTTGGCCAGGTCATGCTGGTCGAAGAACGCAGCGGCCCGCGGACTTCGGTCATCATGCCGTCGCTTGAACGCGCGGGGCCGACATCCGGCTTCGCATTCCGCCGACGTTTCCACCGCGCTCGAGCCTAATATCTCGGGGCTACGCGGGAGCTTCGCATCGCAGGCCGGACATCGCTTGACGTTGCCCGATCTTGCGATTCGATCGGCCGAAAACTCCGTCCGGCAGCCCGGGCATTTGAGCAGGTCGGCAATCACCGTGTACCTGATCGTGGCCGCGCCGTTGCACCGATGGCAAACCGTCGTGTAAAGCTGCCTAATATCGGGTTCGACTTTGTCGCGCAGATTGGCCCAGGCCGCTTTTATTTCCGTGGCCGGTGGCAGGGTCAGCGCCCCCTGGGAAATAAAAACGGCAGCCGGTGATCTGTCGATTCCGATCACCGTACGTCCCAGCATTGCGGCCACTACCAGAGTTCCACCGGACCCGCAGAACGGGTCAAGCACAACATCGCCCGGTTCGGTAAGCGATGCGATGCACTCTCGCAGTATCTCGTGAGGTTTCTTCGACCAATAGGCGTGGAGACGGTACGTTCGACTGTGGCGGGACCCCTCCGTCAGGTTGACACGGTCCGATCGTTTTATTCGACTTGCGCTGCGAGCGTCCGTCAGTCGCATGACGGCCGCTCGGGAGCTTGCGTCGGCGCGGTTAATAATTGGAAGTCGCGGCGATTTATGCTGGGCCGGACCGTCTGGGCGCGACGTGGATTCGAGCGCTCGCCGAGTCAACGAAGTCAGTGAATTCTGGGATCGGCGACGGTGTGGGAATCTGGACGCTTTGCCGGCTGCCATTTGTCTCGGTTGATCCATCAGCGGTTTGGCCACCTCGTACATGCGGGGAATCATGCTATAACTTTCTGCCCGCTCGCCGTGCGATAAAGACGAAAAGATAAGACGATCAGTTTCCAGGAGCCGAAGATGACCCAAGCCAGGGGCCAGGTAGATCGAAGCCCGGTGGTCCCATCCCCATCCGACGATTCTGCCGCTCTGGAGACGTTGCGGGATCGACTACAGGAATTCAAGAATGAGCCGGGATCGCTGCTCGAAGCGTTGTACGTGGCCCAGGATATGTTTGGATACGTGACCCCCGCATCGATTGACATGGTTTCCGAAGAACTGGGATATCCGGAAGCCCACGTTTTCGGCGTCGTCACGTTCTACACCCTGTTTTACACCGAGCCGCAGCCGAAGCACATAGTTCGGATTTGCCGGGATTTATCGTGCCACATCGCAGGCGCGGAAAAAATCATCGAGCGGGCACGCAAGGAAATCGGAGCCCATCCGGGAGAGGCATCCGCCGATGGGGTGCTCAAGCTGGAGCTGGTCTCTTGCATTGGGCAGTGTGAGAAACAGCCGGCACTGATGGTCAACCTGGATGTGCACGGCCCCGTTAGCGAACAGGGAGTTTCAGATCTGATTCGTCGCTTACGGGAAGAGGATCAGTAGTGCCCGAAGTACTCGCGGTCAACAAAAATATATCGATCGAAAATTCGTGGCAGCTGCCGATCTTCGAGCGTGGCGGCGGTTATTCGCGGGCGAAACGCGCCCTCGGCACTATGCAGCCCGAGGAGCTGATCGCTCTTATGGAGACTTCCGGCCTCAAGGGGCGAGGTGGTGCGTTCTTCCCTACCGGCATGAAGTGGAAGTTTGTCCGCGCGGATCCCAATACCCCGCGCTACGTCATAGCCAACGGCGATGAAAGTGAACCCGGGACTTTCTGCAATCGAATCAACATGGAAATGGATCCCCATCTGTTTATCGAGGGGATGATAATTGCCGCTTATGCGGTCGACTCCAATTTTGCGTACATCTACATTCGCGGGGAATACGGCCGTGCCATCGAACGTGTCGGAGAAGCGCTTGCCGACTGTTACGCGAACGGAATTCTCGGGGACGATGTCCTGGGCACGGGCTACAAACTGGATATGCGGTTACGCCGCGGGGCGGGCGCCTATATTTGCGGCGAAGAGACCGCCTTGTTCAACTCCCTCGAGGGCAAGCGCGGAAATCCCCGGTTCAAGCCGCCGTTTCCGACGAACTCCGGCGTCTGGAAAAAACCCACTGTCATCAATAACATCGAAACCTACGCCTGTGTTCCATTGATCGTTGAAAACGGGGCCGAGTGGTTCCAAAATCTCGGCGAAGGCGATGACAACGCCGGGACCAAAATCTATTGCCTCTCAGGTTCGATCAACAATCCCGGCGTGTACGAGCTGCCGATGGGCGTGACCGCCCGCGAGGTTATCTTTGGTTACGGCGGAGGTCTTCCGGAGGGCCGAACGCTGAAGGGGTTCAAACCGGGCGGCGCGTCCGCCTCCGTTCTTACCCCTGATCAACTCGACGTTCGCCTCGATCCCAGCATTGCGAAGTACGACACCATCATGGGCACCGGCGGAATAATCGTAATCGACGACACCGTCTGCATGGTGGACGCCGCCTATCGGGACGCGCTGTTTTTTGAGGAGGAAAGCTGCGGGTTCTGCATCCCGTGTCGGGAGGGCACTCCGAACCTCGTGCAGATTCTCGAGCGACTGATGCACGGGCAGGGAGTTATCGACGACCTGCGGCTCATGGGCGAAATCGGCGATTCGATGGCCTCGTCATTTTGCGGGCTTGGCCAGTTCGCATACCGACCGGTTGTCGGGGCAGCCAAGAAATATCATGACGAATTCGTCGCGCACGTCGAAGGGTCGTGTCCAGCCGGTACGTGCCCAATCGCCAGGAACTGAGACTTTCCGCGACGCCAGGACAAGCGTACTTCGCTATCGTCCGGCCAGCAGCCACCCTGCGACCGCAAGATAAATACTCAGGCTGATCGCGTCATTCAGGGTGGTGATCAGTGGCCCGGAGGCGATCGCCGGATCGATCCGCATCTTAGTCAGCACTCCTGGGACGGAAGCGCCCAGAATCGCCGCCATCGTTAACGAGGCGGCCATGCTCCCGGCGATCACCACTCCGAGCATCACATCCGACTTCCAGAGCGTGGCCAGGCCGCCCGCAATCACGCCGCTGACCGTGCCCGGCACCAATCCCGACCGCGCCTCCATGATTACGGCCAACGCCCCCCGTTGCGCCGAAACGCCGGGTGCGGTTGTCGTAAGAGAAGCCGCCAGAGACTGGATTCCAACGCTCCCGGCCGTCGCTGAGACGATTGGAATGAACAGGGCAAGGGTGATTACTCGTTCGAGTTCCCCGATATGGCCCGTGAGTACCAGCGCCACGGCCATTTCACCGGCAACCGTGACAAGCTACCAGGGCAAACGGTAGAAGACTCGGTCAAGGCTCCGAGTCCGATCCGTGGCGGGTTCAAAGCTTCCAGATAGCCGTAGGAGATCCTCGGTAGCCTCCTCCGTCAGTACGTCAAGCGCGTCGTCGATCGTCACGGTGCCGATCAACCGGTCTTCGTCGTCGACGACCGGCACGAGCAGAAGGTCGTATTTCGCCATCGTGCGCGCGACCTCCTCGCGATCCGCTTGCACGCTCACCCGCACCACGTTTCTGTCGCAAAAGTCGCCGATTCGTTCGCTCTCGGCGGCCAGCACTAACGCGCGGATCGAAACAACCCCGACGAGACGGCCGACTGCGTCGATCACGTAGATATAAAAAAGTTCTCCCGGCCCCGCGACCTGGGCTCGTACGTGGGAAACCGCCTGCCGCGCGGGCATCGATTGGTCGAGCGACATGTACGTTGTTGTCATCAGTCTTCCGGCGGTGTTCTCCGCGTACCCGAGGGCAGTTTGAATTTCCGACGCACGGGTCTCGTTCAGGTTGGCAAGCACTTCGGCGGATTGCTCGCCGGGAAGATCGCTTACGAGTTCGGCCGCGTCGTCGATCTCCAGGTGTTCGACCAGGCTCGAGATCCGCGCCGCAGCGCTGTCGCCCAACAGCGACAGTTTGGATTCCAACCCCAACTCATCGAGGACCACCGCCGCGATGGCATCCGGCAACGTCGAAAAGACGAAGTCGCTTTCCTCGGGCCTGAGGGAGGTCATGAAGGCCGCGATATCGGCGGCGTGCAGACCGGTCAACGCTTGAGACAGCTCCTGGCTGTCGCGCCGTTCGACTACTGCCGAAAGCTCGCCGTCGGTCACCTGGGCGGGTGGCGCGCGGCTTCGACTCTCGCCCCAGAATGGACTAGCGACGTTCGTTTTTCGCGGCTAGCCGTTGGATTCAACCCACGCCTGGCCAAAGCTACATGCGCGAAGGTAGTCGCATTCTCGGCAGTGGTTTCCCGTGCGTGGATCGAATACCGAGCTGCGAATCTGCCTTCCTGTTGCTTCAATCTTCTCCCTGGCCTCATCGATGTCCGATTCCGTGATGGGCCACGATTGCACAGTGTTGCCGGCCAGGTAATGCAGACTCACCCGTTCGGGTTGGAGCGACCAAACCTCTTTGCAGGCCATAGCGTAGATCGACAACTGGAGGTTCCCTTCGGCCATATTGCGGTCGGGAGCGGAACCGGATTTGTAATCGATCACCTCGACACTGGCCGACGGGAGGTCTTCGACCCGATCTACGATTCCTTCGAGCTTAAGGGCACCCATGTTGATTGAAAACCGTTCTTCCAGCAGCAGTGGACTTCCGAAGTCCGGACTGCACGCCTCCCAAAATCCACGCACGAGTTTCAGCGCCCGTTGACGGAGCGCTTCGTTTTCATCCGCTCCGACCGACGGCGCATCACGCCAGCGATCGTCGAATATGTCCTCCATGTGCCGCCATTCCGCATCGAGGCCGTGACGAACCCGCTCAAGGAACTGGCTGATAATGCCGTGCACGTTCGCGCCGTACAGCAGCCTGGGACGAAATATCGGTCGAACCCTGTCAACATATCGAAGCTTGTAGGCCCACGGACAGAACTCGTGAAGGTAGACTTTGGTATAGCTGAGTCGGAGAACGCTTGGCATGCGGCCTGCTCGTTAATCCCGGTCAGACCGATTATCTAGCTGAGGTACAAATGGCGCGAATCGCCGGCGTAGAGCGAGCAACGGTGTTTGAGTCGATCGAGGCTCGCATTCGGTTGCTCAAGCGGGAGCAGGACAGCGGGGAGCGGCTTTTGATCCACCGGATCGACGATTCGATCCGGCGTCCGCGGGATGCGGACGGTGGCCAGCATTTCGACGTACTGGAACTCATGCTGACGACATTCGGCCGGATCAACATAATCGCCTGATTGCCCGGGCGTGGCTGGCCGAACGGCATTCTGACGAACCGCCGGTTCCGCCCTCGTCGCCCCCGAAACACTAACCTTCTTCGATCGTAACCTTTTCAACGAAGATCTTGTCGACCGGCCGCGACTTCTCCGCGCCTGCCGCCGGAGCCTTCACCTCTACGTCCGCTATTGAGTCCAGGACCCCGAAGCCGTCCTCACTTACTTGTCCGAATATCGTGTAATCCTTGGGCAGCCGATTGCGCAGATCGCCCAAAACCACAAAGAACTGGCTGCCGTTGGTGTTCGGACCACTGTTCGCCATCGCCAGGGTGCCTTTCTCGTATTCGCCGACCACGGGCTCGTCGTGGAACCGATAGCCGGGTCCACCGCTTCCGGTCCCAGTCGGATCGCCCGTTTGCAGAATGAATCCCTTTAGAACGCGATGCACTGCCACACCGTCGAAAAATCCCTCGCGGGCAAGAAATACGAAGCTATTGACTGTGATGGGAGCAACCTTGGGGTGCAGTTCGCCGGTCAGGGTTCCGTGCGTGGTCTCGATAGTGAATTTGTAGACCTTTTCCACGTCGATTACCGTGTCGGGGATCTGGCTCCACTGTTTCACTGCGCCGCCTTCCTTCTCCGAACCGCTGCATCCGGTTGCCGCGGCGAGGACGACGACCGCGACGGCGATAATCAGTCGCAGGCTGCGCACGAATATCCTCAACTGCACGTTCTGTATGAGTTATTGTCGTTTTACCGAACCAAGTATGCACGACCCGCACCGGCTTTGGCATACGGCTGCCGTCGAAGAGCGCCCAGCCCGGGTGGGCGGTGCTATTCTGCTCGTCTGAAAACGGGGCGCCGGGGCATTGGGCGGACCATTTTCGGGGAGGCTTCGAAATCGATCTGAGTCGCGTTAAGGCGCTTGCCCGCGATGCCATCGATTCCCGCCAGGAAGAAATCGTGGCCCTGGGCGACCGAATTCTCCACGCGCCCGAACTCGGCTTCAAGGAATTTAAGACAGCGGCCGCTGTTGCGGAATTCCTCGAGAGCCTGGGTCTGGTGGTCAAAAGAGATCTTGCCATCACGGGTCTGAGCGCCGTACTTGATACAGGCCGGCCGGGACCTACGCTCGCTCTCATGGGCGAGCTTGATGCCCTGATCGTTTCAACGCATCCGCTGGCGGACCCCGTTACCCACGCCGCGCACGCGTGCGGTCATAACGCACAGGTGGCCGGACTGATGGGCGCCGCGATCGCCCTGACGAATAGGGAAGTCATGGCGTCTCTCTCGGGTCGGATCGCTTTCATGGCCGTGCCGGCCGAAGAGTACGTCGAGGTCGAGTACAGAAATAATTTGGTCGGGGAGGGCAAGTTAGAGTTTCTTGCCGGGAAGGCGGAATTCATAGCCCTTGGCGAGCTCGACGACGTCAATCTGGCGATGATGATTCACTCTTCCGACCTGCCGGAAACGGCGGGGGTCGTGGATTCGAATAACGGCTGCGTCGTAAAACTCGTGCGCTTCATCGGACGCGCCGCCCACGCCGGCGGATCACCGGAAATGGGAATTAACGCTCTTAACGCCGCTCTGGTGGCGATTAACGCCATCAACGCGCTTCGCGAGACTTTTCGCGACGAGGATTCCATTCGAGTTCACCCGATCATCACCAGGGGCGGTGAGCTGGTAAACGTCATTCCATCGGAGGTCACGATCGAGACGTACGTGCGTGGAAAAACCGTCGAGGCGATTGCGGCAGCCGAGCTCAAAGTTGAACGTGCACTTAGAGCGGGCGCGCTCGCCCTTGGCGCTCAGGTGGAGATTCGAACCCTGCCCGGGTACCTTCCGCTCAACAACTCTCCTGAGCTCGGTCGTCTGTTCGGCGAGAATATCGAGGGCATGTTCGGAGCCGGGTCTGTTTCCTACGGCGGGCACCGAGCCGGTTCAACCGACATGGGAGACGTGAGTAACATTTTGCCGACGGTACATCCGTACATGGGTGGCATGAGCGGCGCAGGCCACTCGGCCGACTGGAAAATCGAGGATGAATACCTAGCGTACGTCGCGCCTGGAGTGGCGATGGCCGCCACGGCCGTCGATCTTCTCGCGAATGAAGCGGAAACCGCCCTGAAGATCGTTCACGACTTTGAGCCGAGAATGTCGCGAAGCGAATATCTGAAGTATCAGCGGGACATGTTCCGCACGGAGCTCTACTCGGCCGATTAGCCCCGACGGTCGGGAACGTCGACGGGCTTTTGCAGCCGCGACGATTCTTCCGCCGCAAGAGCCGTGTTGACGGTGTATTTGCCCCAGTCTCCATCCACGGGAACCGGCGTGTCCCCTTCGATGGATTGGAGGAATTCCTCGAGCTCCCGCTGAACCGGCATCCAATCGGCGAATTCAATTGTTTCCCACGTGCCGTCCGCGCCAATTGCAACCGACCCGTCGTCAAATCGGGCCGCGCCATCACTTCCCCAGATAGTGATGGAGTTCCGGTCGCCGCCCCGCGCGAAGCGGAAGCACGTGATCGACCCAAATGCTCCGTCCCCGAACCGAACCGCGGCCATCGTCATGTCGTCAGCATCTTGGACGTGGTGAAACGCGCCCGATTTGGCATCGACCGTCGTAATTCGGTCTCCCATCAGCCAAGAGAGACGGTCGATCTGGTGGACTCCGTTTGTCAGCCACATGCCCCCCCCGCGAGCGCGGGATTTAAACCAATCCGGCCGTTTTGATATGGGCCAGTTTTTTGCAATCGCATCTTCACCGAACACGAGACGGCCGATCTTGCCTGACGCAATAATTTCGTGCAGCGCTACGGTCGCCGGATTGAAATGCCACGTCATCCCCACCATGAACTTTTTTCCGGCTCGCACAGCCGCCGCGTTCATGGTCTCGCACTCGTCTGCCGTTATCGCCATAGGCTTTTCACAAAGGACGTGATTTCCAGCTTCCAGTGCCTCAACGGTCACCACGGCATGCAAATCGTGGGGGAGCGCGATGATCGCGAGGTCCACGCCACGATGCTCCAGCGCCTCGGTCGGTTGTTCAAAAATCGGCACGTCGAAATCGGCTCGAAAGCGCTCTCTGGCCGGCTCGTGACTATCCGCCGCGCAAATCAGCGTGGTTCCCGGAATCTTTTTCATTGCTCGAGCATGGCTGATTCCCATGCCGCCGCAGCCGATGATCGCTACTCCGAACATTTCAAGCTCCGTGTCAAGTTCAACGTCCATTTCCCCGGAGCGACTGATGGGATTTGCCTGAGGTGTTTTCTCTGGGCCGGGGCGGTCTACGATAGCCCAGAGAACTACGCTTCCTGCATATCCGGCTCTGAGAGTTTCAAAAGCTTCCCCTATCCGCCGTAGCGACTGAGAGCGATTTCGTTGAGTTTGGCCATGAGGTTTCCGAGGCCATGCCGCAGGTAGTGAAGTCTCGGATGCGATTGTGGCCGCGGGCTCGAAACCGCCTTGGTCGCTGGCCCTGCAACGCATTGTCGTGAGCGAAATCCAAACCAAAAGTCAGCTCACGCAGCCAGTCGACGACGGTGCGCAACCTCTTGCAAGTCCATTTTCAGGTGAGTCGCCAACGTCGCGCGATTTGATTCGTCGAGTGCTTGGACTAACGTGGCCGGTTCTCGTCGAGAACTTTTTGCAAACGATGGTTGGAGTGGTCGACACTTTCATGGTTTCGTTTCTGGGGACAGTCGCCCTTGCTGGAGTCGGTACTTCGCTGCCTCTGGTGTTCGTCATTTTCTCGGCGATATCGGCGATCGGAACCGGCGGCGCGGTACTTGTGGCGCACTCGGTCGGCGCGAAGGACCTCAAGACGGCCGCGATAGCCGCGAAGCAAGCCGTGCTGCTGGGAATCATGGTGAGCATATTGCTCACCAGCATCGGTGTTCCCCTGGCGCGCCCGATCGTCGGCGTACTCGGTCCCGAGGAACGCGTTCTCGATATCGGTTCCGAGTATTTCGCCATCACGATGGCTGCATCGATCGGCCTCGTGCTCATGTTCGTTGTCGGCGGCGTAATCCGCGGCGCGGGCGATACCCGCACCCCAATGCTCGCGGGACTTGCTGCCAACATCATCAATGTGGTTGTCGCCTATCTGCTCATTTTCGGCAATGCCGGATTCCCCGAAATGGGACCCGCCGGATCGGCCTGGGCGGGTGCCCTTGCGCGTCTCGCGGGCGCGGGCGGATTGCTCATCGTGCTGTGGCGAGGTCGAAACGGAGTTTCCATCAGAGGGATATCCGGCTGGATGTTCGATCGTGTGATGTCGGCGCGATTTCTCCGCATCGGCCTGCCGGCAATGCTGGAGCAGTTGATGATGTCCACCTCCATGATCATCTTCTCCGCGATGGTGATCGGGCTCGGCACGATTTCCTTCGCCGCCCAGCGAATCACGTTTCAGGTCCTCATGGTCGGGTGGTTGCCCGGGTTCGCATTTGCCATCGCCACTACCACTCTGGTTGGTCAGGCGCTTGGCGCGCGCAAGCCGGAGGAGGCCGCTCGAGTCACCTGGATCGCCGTGGGCGCAGCCTGCCTGGTCCTGACGGGATTCGGTCTGGTGTTTCTGGCTCTAGGCCCTCATCTGAGCGGCCTCTTCTCGGCTGATCCCGAGATCATCGAACTGGCCGGAGGGTCAATGCGGATCATGTCGCTCTCAATGCCATTATTCGGATTCGTGATGGTCATTCAGGGCGCACTCCGCGGAGCCGGCGATACGCGGTTTCCTATGTACGTCACCGGGACCTTATCGCTGTTCTTCCGCCTGCCGGTTGTATGGACGATTGGTTACGTATTCGAACTCGGCCTCGTCGCCATGTACGGTGTCTTCGTCTTTGAGAGTTTCATGCATGCGGTGCCAGCTTATATTCGATTCCGCTCAGGCGGATGGAAAACCAGAATTGTCTGAGCGACTATTTGGCCACGGAGGGAAGACCAATGCTCGAGGATGAATTCGGCGATTTGATCGCGAAGGCCCGAGGTGGACTGGGCGTTTCCGCGGACGAGCTCAGCCGGCAAACCGGAATTCTTCATGCGGATATCGCCGCGTTTGAAGGTTACAGAAAAAGCCCGACTCGGGAGCAGTCGGATGCCCTGGCTGGCGTGCTTGAGCTCGACGTTGCAAAGCTCTGGGCGATTGCCGCCGAAGTTTGGGAACCGGCCGCCGTGACCGGGATGATCTCCGGAAGCCACCCCGTTGATAGCGTCTGGTACGAACGCTATCGGGTATGGACGTATGTCGTTGGTGATCTGGAATCGAAACAGTGCTTGATCGTCGATCCCGGTGGGGATGCGAACGACACGCTGGCCGCGGTCAAACGCCGCGGTTGGGAGATCTGTGCGGTGCTCGCAACACACACACATGGCGACCATGTCGGAGTTTTGGAGTCCGTGGTGAGTGAATCTGACACACCCGTCTATGTGGGCGATGGAGAAGCTTCCGCAATCCGGGCAAAAGCCCGGAATGTAATCGGCGTGGCACACCGAAGGAGTCTTTCCGCCGGTCCGTGGACGATCGAGGCGCGACTGACTCCCGGCCATACGGCCGCCAGCACCTGCTTCTTGATCGACGACGGAATATTCGTAGGCGATGCCATGTTCGCCGGATCGCTCGGGCGCACGAATCCTGGCGCCGGCGCTTATCGGGAACATATTGAATCGGTTCGGCGGGAAGTTCTGGCTCTGCCCGCAAGCACGCAGATTTTTCCCGGGCACGGAGCCCAAACCACAGTCGCCGAGGAACTCGCCAATAACCCGTTCTTTTAGCGAAATGCGTCGGCACCGGGCGAGCGATCGGGGGCCGGTGCCCGAGGGCTTAATTAGTGTGCGGCGCCATGATCGTGCATTCGCTGGTGAATGGCTCGCTTCCCGGATTCCAGAATTTTTACGTGCCGGTCACGCTTCGATAGATCACGGTAGGTGGCGATTTCGTTGAGGTAGGTGATTCCTCCGTCTATCAGTGTGAGCATGTACGTCGCATCGGAAGGCGAAAAGACTTGCTTTCCGCCGGCACTCACGTACACCGGCGACGTGTGCGCCGCGACTTTGTTTACCCAGGCATGTATCAGATCGATCTCGCCATAGCAGCGTGCAGCCAACCAGCAAGATTCGTTTATGGCATGTCTAAAGTTGAGCGTAGCTTTGCGGCCCGTCGCGTCGCTGCCCGTGTCGGCGATCACTTTCCCGTTCGCTACGATCTCTAGTCGGGTGAAGGGCAACGCGCTCGTGGCCCGTGCAGCGATTTCCACGGTTCCGCCATCGGAAAGCGACAATGAACCTCCGGGCGGAAGCCCTTCGACCGTGAATTCCATCAGCGGCCCGGACGATGTAAACGTATTGCCGCCCTTGATAGCGGAGCGCCAGTTTTCGTGGCTAAACGCCCGGTCTTTTCCAATGTAGGCATACGTTCGAACACCGCCCACCGGCACGGTGTTCAGCATTTTGTCGGTGCCGCCGACGGCGGGCAGCCTGTATCCGCAATTAAGGTATCGGTACCATGCGGCAATACTCGCTCCACGAAGTTTTGCCGGAAAATACTTGATTTCGGCGGCATCGATCTTGCCCAGGGCGATGTCCGCTGCGATTTCGCAGTGAGGCGACGGGAAGTGCGGCGTTACGACCAATGCCCCTTGTTCGTGAGCCGCATCGGCCCACTCGGCCATGAGAATCTCTTCCGAGCCTCCCAGGTAGTCTTCGGTCGGTCCGCCGCTGCTGAGCGGATATATGGGCGACGTTATTCCCAGCAGGCTCATGTGTCCGAGCATGTGATGCCGGTTCTCGCTGCCGACCCACACGAGTGTGTCGTCTGTCGAAACAGGCGCCAGCCCGCCGGTGAACCGCTCGGTGTCCGTAAACAGGCGTCCCCACTGTGCCGCGAGTACGTTGACTACGTGCAGGTCCTCCCCCTCCGCCTCCAGCACCGCGGACGCGGGATCGAGGAAATGCACGTGCGTGTCGCCGCTGAAATACCCGGCATCACGCTGGTTCGTCCATCGCGATACGTCAAACGTTAATTCTCGCTGGCCGGGCTTTACCCGGATCTTGCGTCTGATCGGGTCATATTCGAAGCCCTTGACAATTTCGACGAATACATCGCCCACAGGCAGTTCAATCTGAAATTCGCCGTTGACATAGGCGTAGCCCGTGTCGCCAAGCTTCAGATCGCCGCCCAGGTCCTCGCACCAGTTCGTATTGATCTCCCGCTGATGGCCGTGAGGCGCAAGGTACTCTCCATGAGGACCGCTCATGTGGACACGGGCTGCCGTCGGCTTACCGGTTGCCTTGTCTCGAACGGCTGCGTGTACCCAGGTGCGCTCGTCATGAATCACTCGGAAGCGAACGCCACCGTCACCGGCCACGAGGTCCTTTTGATCGAGGATGTCTCCCCAGCGTGCACTGGATGTCTCCGAATCGGAGCCGACCTTCAGCGTTGCGGATTCCGCCCCATAGGCTTCGATCAAAGTGGCGCCGGCTGATTCGCGGTACTGGTTGCCCACGCCCTTTGCCGGATCGTCAGCCCAATCGCTCGCGAAGCCGCCGGATATTGAATAAACACCAGCAACCTGCCCAAGATCGATTTCGGCGTGTGTCAGCGCCGCGCCATTATTTCTGTCGGCGCGAATTCTGGTCAGCGGACTGCGCTTTAGCGGGTTGTCAGCGTGATCGCAAAGGGTAATTGCCGCGATCGACACGACTCTGTCGCCAGCGACCAGCAATTCGATCGTTTCGATATCGAATTCAGGCCGTGGATTCTCCAGGGCCGCGATTACGTAGGTAGCGCTTACGGGATCGTTGCGTACGCCGGTCAGGCCCTTTCGATCGGCGCCGACCGTGGCACACGGTAGAAAGTCGTTGTGTTCCACTGCCGCAAACGCCTCGCGCCCCCATGGTCGCACATAGGGGTTGATTTCAAAGCGGCTGCGAATTTCGTGCGCGTGGGATTCTCCGTCACGGTAATGGAAGGTGTAAGTGGCAACGTGTGCGCCCGGATCGTCGAGGATCTCGTGCCGCATCTCGGGATCGGGAACTGCATCGGCAAAGTGACAGACCAGCACGTATCGCGCGGTTGCGCCAACCGGAACGGATATCGATTCCGGCAGCCCGGGCCATCGATCATTTCCGAGCACAAGCCACGTTGCGCCGTCCCCGCCGGCCGTGATGTCGAAGGGTATTCCCCAGAATCTTTGATCGCCCGTCGGAAGATGTGCCAGGCCCGCGAGTTCGGTCGCACGATCGATGTCGGAGGGCATTGTGTCGCGGGCCTGTGCCCATAGCCACTGGTCTCCGATGCGCGCATTCGCATGGCCGTGATTACGGAATCCGGCAAGTGGAAGAGTGTGAAAGCCGTTCATCCGAGACCTCCCCGGTTCGCTCAATACCTTTGAGTCGCCGACAACGCGCCGACCGGCGTCCGTTTAGAGCACTTCCCCAGCCCGAATCGTGTGCACTGCGCGGATCGCACGATTGCCCTTCCAGGCGTTCCCGTACGAATCTACGTATTCGACCGGCCTTTCTTCGACGGCCAGCACGGCGATGTCGGCCTCTCTGCCGATCTGGAGGCTTCCAATCGAGTCCTCCATCCCGATAGCACGCGCGGGTTCCGAAGTTGAGCGGCGAACTACGTCATTGAGAGACATGCCGAGATCCAGCATCTTTCCCATTGTCGTCGGCATATCGTAGACGGGCCCGTTGATGTTTCCGACGTGCAGATCGGTGCTTATGGTATCCGGATGAAATCCTTGATCCAGGGCCGCGCGCGCGCGCGCCAGTTCGAAGCTGCCTGCTCCGTGCCCGAGATCAAACACCACTCCCCGCTGTCGGGCTTCCCAGGCGGCCGGTATCAGCCGGTTGTCGTCTTCGAATAGGTTGTTCTCGCCGGTCTTAAAGCTGTGGGTGACGATGTCTCCCGGCCTCAGCATTCCAAGCCACTCCGACATAGGAATCGGTGGATTTGAGATATGCGTCATTAGAAACGTGCCGCTGCGCTCAGCTATCTCGATGGCCATCTCGCCGTGGCGGCGGCCTTGATCGCCTTCGCCGATGATGTGGGCCCCGTTACGGATCTTTGCGCCGATGAAAATGTCCGGAAATTCACGTATCGCTTCCACGGCGCCCGCCACGTCTGCATTCGCGGAATCCAGGAGTTCACCGTGGCGCGCGATCAAACCGATGGAGCTCAGGTTAATCAGCCCGAGGACCCGAATCTTCGATGGAGTCGCAACAAATTCGACGAATCCTCGATAGCTATAAGACCCTGCACTGCCCGCGTCGAGCATGGTGGTTGTTCCACTGTTGCGGCCAGCTTCGTCGGGGTGGACGCCCCAATACGTGGAACCGAAATAAACGTGAACGTGCAGGTCGATCAAACCCGGCGCCACGATCAAACCGCTCGCGTCGATCGATTCGGATCCATGGTCCTGGAGTTCCTCGGAGATGTCGGCCACCATCCCGTCCCTGAGCCCGACATCTTTGATCGCGTCGAGGCCTGAGGCCGGATCGATAACCCGACCGCCCTTCAGCACAAGGTCGTACCGGGAATCGTCGCCGCTCATGCCGTGCCTCCGTTCGACGCTCTGCAGGCCTGTCCGTATCATTCGGGCGTCGCCGACGCTGAATATCTTAGGGCGGCAAGCCTCGTGGAGGGTGGACCTCGATCCTCGCGATGATCCCGATGAGGCGGATTTCCGCCCTAGGGCGTCCTCAGCTCATCCAGATTGAAGTCTGCGGCGTTGTATCGGTTCAGACGCTCGCCTTCGCGAATTTGAACGCGGCCCGCCGCTTCGATTAGATCGTGGGCCCGGCCGGCCGGAAACGCCGCGACGCCGTTTTCGTCTGCATGGATGATGTCGCCGGTGTTAACCACGGCTCCGCTGATGATCACTTCGAGGTCCACCTCAACGATCTCGTTATTTCCATGGGCGGGCGTCACGCCTGCCGCGAAATAGTGGAAACCCAGTTCGGAAACCGTCCTGACATCGCGAACGCCGCCGTCCGTTACGAGCCCAATTGCGCCGAGCCGCTTCGATAGCGTGGCCATCATGTCGCCGTAATGGCAGGACCTGTGCCTGTCCGGCCCCACGTCCTTGATGACGACGACGCACGGTTTCGGGGAATTCTCGATTGCCTCCCACAGTCGCAAGACGCCGGCATGATCGCCGGGCGGACCTGGCACCGTGCTGCGGCCGGTGCAGGTGACGGCGTATCCGATCATCGTGCCGAGCGCGGGAAAGAGGCACTTGATATCGAATCCCATAAAGCCCTCGGTGCGATCCCGAACTTTGAACTCCTCGATGGCGTTGCACAGAGTTGGCGTGTCAATTCGCTTTAAAGCTTCCAGCGTCTTGTCTGGGATCATATGTTCGCTCGGTTCGTGCCCTAGCCCGGCTTTGGCCGGTATTCGTACATGATTCGGACGGCGCCGTCGGGCTGTCGATCGTCCACCACAGTTTCCAACTCGCCAGCACCCAGCAGCGAGTCTAGTCCGTTCCGCTGGGCCTCGGTCAAACGGCTCGGGTCGACGTAGATGTATTTGATTTGAAGGGTGCGCAGATGCTCAGGCGCAAGTGCCTCTTGCGCCCATCCGTAGATTCTTGAATACTGTTCGGCCTTCGAGAGATGGTGATAGCCGTACGGTATGAACTGGCCTGTGTACGCGGCGATATGGGCTGAGACTTGAGGGGTCGCCGGATCGTAAAGGTCGAACGCCGTCCGAGATCCCCAGAGAATCAGCAGACGATCGCTTACGTCGGTTGTCTTCAGGAATTCGATGGCCGCTGCCTCCGCGCGCTCCGGTCGCGCTTCGGCTTGGCCGATCATTTGCGGCCAGGCCAGGGCGCTTACGGCGAAGCCCCCCACCAGCGCGGCAGAGGTGACCGTTGCGCCCGCCCGGGCTGCAAATCTCACCGAAAACACCCGCGATTTGAGCGCCGGCGCCGCCCAGATTGCGACCGCTATCACCGCCGTGACTGTGCCGAAATAGGCAAACCGATATATATCCGATGGAGAGTGTTGAAAGTGGAAGAGCGTGGCCGCGGCGAATGCCGCGGCCGAAGTGATCGCGAATGGGGCGGCTCGGGACATAGGCCTCAGCGCGATCCAGATGACGACCGGAATCAACAGATACATCGGGAAGCCGCCATCGATAAGGAATTCCAGGCTGAAGGCGTTCACTTCGTGTTGGCCGGTGTTGGGCCACTCAAAAAAAGGTCCCCCCGAGTTGTAACCCCAGCTTGAAAATTTCCCGGCGTTGGCTCCATTAAAATAGACGCCCAGACGCATAAGGTCGCGATCCCCTCGAATCACAGCCCCGAGCACGTTTGACGTCGTCAGCGACAGGATTCCCGAACCTACGGTAGCGGCAGCCAGGACGGCGACGACCCGCATTTCGGTCCCCTTCTTGCGCAATAGCCTGTAAATAACTACCGCGATCGAGCCCGCCAGCACGGCCGGATAGAAGTACTCGCTTGCGGCCGCTAGAAGCGTCAAACATGCTCCGAGCAATAGCGAAATCAGCCACAAGGAACCCCCATCGTGCCTTCTCGAAATCAGCTCGTGAACCAGCAGCAGCGAAACGAGTGCTGGAATCAGGCCGAATAGGTTGGTTGGATTATGCGTGGCCATGGTGTACGTCGGGCCCAGTGTCACTCCGGACCACGTGACTGACTCAGGACCCCATGTAATGCTCGCCAACACGTCCGGCCACCCCTCAGTGGCCGCGAGGCCTGGCGCGCCGGTCCAATAAAGCGGACCGCTCGCCCACAAAAGAGCCCCGCCAACAACGCCGGTCTTCAGCCCACCGGACACGCGCCCAACGACCGCCGCCGCCGTGAGAAAGAGCACCACGGATAGCGCGCCGACAACATGTGGCAAGAGACGGTCGACGCCCAATCCCGTCAGATGGTTGGCCGAAGCCGCCAATGTGTGAAAGCTGAATCGGTATGACATTGGGAAATCGGGCTCATAAATGTTCGTCACGGGAAAATTTCCCCGGGAAATCGTCGAGGTGAGTCCACTGTGAAGGAACAGTGTTGCAACGTCCGCCCTTCCGGCCGATCCATCGAACCAGTGGGCGAGAGACGACACGTACACGAGCGCCGACACCAACGCTATAAGCGCCCACGCATAGCGGGCTCCTCGGCGACCCGGTAGGTGCGTCAGAGCCGCGTTCGAGTCGCGGCTTTTGAACCTGGCTTTGAAGGCCAGCGCGGCAGCCGCCATTGCCAGGGCCGTCACGAACGCCGCCCAGCCCACAGGCATTATTCTCGGCAGCCATAACAATCCAAACCCCTGACCGACAACTGCAAAGGCGAGCGACAGTCCGGCGGCGATCGGCAGGCTGCGTTCGCCGAGCGCTCGGCGAGCAACGACCCAACCGGCGCCGATGCTCAACACCGCCACCAGAACCGACACCAATCCGCTTCCTAGCCACATGGATTACGGTCTCCCGGGCGCCCTGATATTCGGAAGTTGCGGCACAGACCGGCCCTCCCATATCTGGGAAACTGGTCGCCGGAACTGATTCCCACGTGTATGTATACTCAAGGCGTTAATAGCTGAAATGCAGTGCGTCGTCCGACGTGTCCCCAATCTTTGAACACCCCTCCCTCATCTATGAATCCAGGGTTGCGTAAGAATCTGAACTCTTTACACCTTATGTATGTGTTTATTGAAATAACGTTGCGTTCGCCGGAATCTCGGCCGCCTCTGCCATTCTGTCGCAGTCCAGTCGCCATGCGCCCCGTACCTTTCATTACCCCGGGAACTCGCTGGAAAGGCATCGCTCATCGATATGACCGATTTCAGCAGCCCGGACACTCCGAGCGAGCTGCTCGCGAAGGCGAATGACCAGGTCGTATTCATGACCTCCTGGGTCGACTTTATTAGCGGTCTGAACGCATCGGTCGGCTTTGGGGACATCTTGCAGTCCGTCTCGCTTCTGTTTCGACAGATTTTCGGTTTGGATCAGACGATCCTGATCGTAATGGGACCGGCCGGAGAACTTAGCGCGACCCGTACCCTGCCGGGCAGGTCCGACTCGTACGAAGGCTTCCGTGTAACAGGCGACGAGTGGCTCATCAAACATACGTTCGAAGAGTCCAAGCGGTTCCTTGGAAACCCTACGGAATTGGACGGATTTCGCGATCTTGTTGGCCACGATGACAGCCGTTGGATAATTTCGGTGCCCCTGATTTCGACGCCTGGACCCATCGGGTGTCTTATCGGCGGCTCCCATGAGCCCGATTTTGACGGCAGTGACTTCGAATCCTCGGTGGCCAACGCAGCCGCGGAGGTCGCGACGGCCAGCGAGCGCGTTGTGGTTGTTGAGCGAAGCCGAATCGAGGCCGTTACCGACCCGCTAACCGAGCTGTATAACCGCCGCTATTTCATGGAGGCGCTTAGAAATGAGATCCGGAAGGCGCAGCGCCTCGGGTATGCGTTGGGCCTCTTCATGATCGACATCGACGACTTCAAACTCGTCAACGATACTTACGGGCACATGGTCGGCGACCACGTGCTGCGGGAAGTGGCCGGAGGAATCGAGGAATCCGTGCGTGCCTCGGACCTCGTGGCCCGTTTCGGCGGCGAGGAGTTTTCGGTGATACTGGTCGGCCGTCCCGAAGACGCGCTGCTGGTGCTGGCGGAGAAGGTTCGATCGACGGTTGAAGAGATGACCGTCGACGCCGCGCGACCAAAGCGCCATGGAATCTCCGTCAGCGTAGGAGCCGCCTACTTTGGCGATGCGAACATGAACGCTGAGGACTTGATCGCCAAGGCCGACGCAGCTCTGTACAAGGCAAAGAATGAAGGCAAAAATCGGGTAGTTGTCAGCAGCACGGCGCTGACCTGAAAGGCGACCGCCTTGCGTCCTCGGCAAAAATGTTTCTCGGGCGCGGCCGGGGTGCGGATTCCGGCGAAAGTCAGTTCCTGATCTTCTCCCGGAATGGGTGAGTTCTTTGATGGCCTGCGGTTGACATTGCAGGCCTTTCTTGAGGCCCACCAGTACAAAGCACTGGCGGTACTAATTGGCATCGAGGAGGCGGGCCTGCCACTTCCCCTGCCCGGCGATCTTGCCATCGTGTTCATGGGATATCAGGTGTCCCTCGGTAAGGCAAATCCAGCGATAGTAGTCGCATCGACGGTTGCTTCCGCGACGGTCGGCGCGAGCGTCCTGTATTGGATATCCCGATTTCTTGGCGGTCGCATCGTAAATCGATTCGGTCGTTTCCTTCACATCAATCCTGGTCGTCTCGACACCGTCGGACGGTGGTTTGATCGCTACGGCGCACCTGTAATTGTTTTCGGTCGGCTCATTCCGGGACTCCGAATCGCGATCGCAGTGGCTGCGGGCATCGTTCACGTCAAGTTCTGGAAATTCGGCGGTTACACTGCTGTTTCAGCCGCAATCTGGGCGGGAATCTACATGGGGATCGGCTGGGCGTTGGGAAGTCAGTACCAGGCCGTGTCGGAGGCCGTTCACCGTATTACTGGTGCCCCGCTGCTTGTCTTCGGAATCGTTGCCGGCGCCGCGATCCTTGTGGCGCTGGCGGTGTTTTTGCGGGTGTGGCTACCCCGCCCATCAAAATCAAGCGGCTCCGGGGCTCAGAGCTCTTCTTCCGGCGATTCCAGTTCCGTCATGTAATGGATTTGATTCGCGACTTCTTTGAATCCAAAGCGCGGATAGAGATTTCGCCCCGCCTCGTTTTCCTCCAGCGTCTCGATCTTTGCGATCGCCATTCCAGCGGCCCGAAAGTTGCTAAGACTCCGCTCGATCAGACGGGAGGCGATTCCCTTGCGTCTCTGATTCGAATTGACGGCGAGATCGACGATCCGGCCGATGCGCGTGACCCGAGAAACCGTGCAGCTCACAAATCCGATCACGCTGCCGTCCACTTCCGCTACAAATGAGTTCTGCGGGGACGACCGCAGCACCTCAACGCTAGCGGCCCATTTCCGTTCTTGCCAGGTCGGTGAACGTCGCCAGCCGGCAAGATCGTCGAAGTTCTGATCGATGCTCACCCCGTCGAACGAACTGATCGTAAGTTCACGGACCTGATCCTCATCGGTCTCGCGATATTCGCGGATCGTCACTGTACTTTCGTTAGTCATAGAGCCCGTCGGGTTTCATCGCGACCGGTCCCGTGCAAATTTCGCGGCGGAAACGGCCCAGTTACATTCGGCATAGTTCACGATGCGGGCGTCGGTATCGTTTTCTCCGGAATCGTGAGCGTGCTGCCGACGAAAAGTTTCGATTGATCGTCAATGGAGTTTTCCTCGGCGAGCGCTTCGAGCGAAACACCGAATTCCTGTGAAATGGCGAATAGAGTGTCGCCCTCTTTGACGATGTAGCCCCGGTCCTCTTGCCTCCCTCGCTCTGGAGCCGGGAAGGTCCCGTCGTGCCTGGGAAGAAGAAGCCGCTGACCCGCAAAAATCGCGTTAGGGTCCTCAAGTCCGTTCTTGACCTCGATGTCGTTCGAGGTCAGCCCGTAGCGGTCCGAGATCAGCGACAACGTCTCTCCAGCCTGCACGACGTGGAATTCCGGTAACGGAGTTGCCGTCGGGGACTCTTGATCTACGGTCGTATCGCCGTCGCCGGTTTCCGCAGCAGGGATCTCAGTCCCGATTTCGGTCGGAACCTCGGACAGCGATAGTTCCGGCACTACGGTTGCAACTCCGTCAGTCGCCTGCTGATCGCCTGCGGAACGTACCTGACCGATCAGTATCCAAACGACGATGCCGACGATTACGATCCCGACAAGTCCAAAAAGGGCTTCGCGCGTATTGGGTTGCATCAGGGCGTTCCACTCCCTTGACCGGTGCCGCGACTCCTGGAACCACGACCTTTGAATTATAGGTACAGAGGACCTTGGAGCGTCGGAGCGTCGGAATGCGGCATTTGAACCCCCAGCAGGGCTTCAAATTCAAGGTGATACGATTCCCGAATGCATCAACCGTCGTCTCGGTGACCCGTACGTTCGCGTGCGCAGCATCATCCTTGCCGGCGGATATGGCACGCGGTTGGGATCTCTCGGAAAGAACCGATCGAAGGTCTTGTTGCCGGTCGGCGGTCGGCCGGTAATCGATTACGTGCTGGATCGGATTCAAGAGGTCAGCGCGGTTCGCGACGTGCTGATCGTCACGAACGATCGGTTTTACGAGCAATTTGTCGGCTGGTCCGAGCAACCGGCCCATTCTTCCCTGGCGATGTCGGTCCTCAACGATCGAACAACAGGCCCTGAAAATCGATTGGGTGCGGTCGGGGACGTGATATTCGGGATCGACCGTGCAGAGATCGACGACGACTTGCTCGTCATAGCCGGAGACAATCTCTGCGATTTTTCGCTGCCACGGATGGCAGACACGTTGCTTCAAAAAGGATCCTGCATAGCGGCGTACGACATTGGTCGCGTTGAGGACGCGTCAAAGTTCGGCGTTCCGGTGATCGCCCGGGACGGACGCCTTGTCGATTTTGAAGAGAAACCGGCTAATCCGACGAGCAGCCTTATTGCCGTTGCGATCTATATGTTTCGGAGGCGGGACCTTGGGCTGTTTTCGGAGTTTCAGCGTCAAGGCCGCGACCTCGACCTGATTGGCGGATTCATCCAGTGGGCTCAAGAGCAAACGCCTCTCTTCGCTTGCATTTATGAATCCGAGAACAACTGGTGGGATATAGGTGATCCGCTGATCTACCGGCAGGCCGACAGTTACTACAGCGGACCCGGGGGTGCAAAGAACCGTTCGACATAAGATCGTCTATCGCGAACACCGAATTTGGTGCGTACCGCCGCCGGAACCGAAGGTTTTTAAGTCGTGATAACCCTCGCCGCGCTGGCCGTCGCCGCCGGCCTGAGCCCATATATTCCGCTTTTGATTTACTCGGCCGCCGCGCGGTCCGAAACTGGTCCGGGCATCCGCTCCACGTTTGAATTCATGACGCGATGGGAGTTTCTCGGGTTACTGATCGCGGTAATTGGAGTCGATATTGTTCTCGGCAAACTTCCATCGACGGCCAAATACTTGACGAGGTTGGGCTGGTTTGTGAAGCCCGCGGCGGCTGCGCTCATTGTCGCGTCATCTTCGGATACGTCTGTCCAGTATTTGGCTCCGGTCATCGTGGCGGCGATCGCCCTCGCTGCTGGAACTCACCGCATTCAAGTCTGGTTGATCGCAAGTCTCAAGGAACGACTACTGGGCTTTGAGAGGGTCGTTGTCAGCGCGTACAGCGAGCTGGGCACGGTGCTGGTTGCGTTGTTCGCAATTCTGGCGCCTCTTTTGGGAGCGGCCATTGCGAGCCTGATGATTGTGGTAGGCCTGTTCTTTGGCATACGACGTCGACATTCCGAATCCTGAGCCACTGTCCGTCGCTCCGGAATCAATCTAGTGCCGATGCGCGAGAAATCTGACTCAAGCGCGGGCTCCCGCCGCCTCAGGGCGGGAAAACTGCCCGCCGACGTGTTGGAACGGCTTCTGGCCGGAATACCAAAGTCCCCGCGGGTCATCGTCGGCGGCGGCATCGGCAGAGACGCGGCGGTGATCGAGTTCTCAGACGACAGCGAACGCCTGCTCGTTGCCAAGACCGACCCGATCACCTTCGCGACCGACCGAATCGGCTGGTACGCAGTCAACATCAACGCCAACGATATCGCCTGCATGGGCGCAGACCCAGTATGGTTCCTTGCCACCGTCTTGCTCCCCGAAGGCTCTGAAGAGAGCCTGGCGTCCGCCATATTCAGTCAGATACAGCATGCCTGTGACGGGTTGAAAGTGTCTCTCGTCGGCGGCCACACTGAAGTGACCGTAGGAATCGACCGGCCCCTCGTTACTGGCTGCATGCTCGGTGAGGTCCTTCGCTCCAAATTGATACGGCCGGAATCGGCCGCGATCGGCGACCTGCTGGTGCTCACTCAAAGGATCGCCATCGAAGGGACGGCGGTTCTGGCTCGAGAAGCACCGCTGGAGCTGCGGGCCGCGGGCGTGGACCCGGGGACCGTTGATAGGGCCAGACGAATGCTCGACGAACCCGGCATAAGCGTTGTTCACGCCGCAAAGGTCCTTCGGGATGTTGAAGCGGTTCACGCGCTGCATGACCCCACTGAGGGAGGACTTGCGACCGCGATTTGCGAACTCGCCACGGCTGCCGGCCTTGGCTTGAGGCTGCGTGCCGACAACGTTCCCGTCTTTCCAGAAACCGGCGCCATTTGCCGGGCGTTGGGTCTCGATCCACTGGGCCTGCTCGCCTCTGGATCGTTGCTTGCCGCCGTAAGTCCGTCTGGTATCCAATCCGTAACGGATAGACTTGAAGACTCTGGAATCCCCAGCAGCGTTATAGGCGAGCTTATAGCAGAGGACGAGGGCTTCCTTATCAGCTCGGTATCGGGCGAGAATCCCTTGAAGATCTTTGAACGGGACGAATTGGCGCGCTATCTTGAAAACTGAGCGGCTGCCTCGAAATCGCGGTCGACCGCCTGGCGCAGCTGTGTTCCTAACACGGAAACAGAACGGGAGGATTTGAGTGGTCGACAAAATCATCGATATGCGGAGCGATACTGTCACGCTGCCGACGGATTCCATGCGACGGGCAATGGCTGCGGCGGAAGTCGGTGATGACGTCCATCGCGAAGACCCAACGGTCAACCGTCTGCAAGAGATGGCTGCCGATATGTTTGGCAAGGAAGCTGCTGTGCTTGTGGCCAGCGGAACCCAGGGAAACGCCTGCGCAATGCTTGCGCAAACGAACCCCGGGGAGCTCGTGTTCTGCGATTCAAACGCTCACGTCAGCCGCTCCGAGGGGGGCGGTTACGCCGCTCTGGCGGGAGTGTCGCTCGAAAAGCTCAACGGTGCCCGCGGGATTATCAACGGCGAAATGGTTGAGCAGGCGATCATGCCTTACAACGAGCACCTGGCTGACCCCGCTCTTATTTGGGTTGAAAACACAAACAACTCTGGGGGAGGGACGGTGACGTCCGCCCAAGTCATGCGCGGGCTGCGCGAGGTCGCCGACCGGCACGAACTCAATATCCATGTCGATGGGGCCCGGATCTTTAACGCGGCCACCAGGCTTGGCGTACCCGTGGCCGATCTCGCCATGCACGCTGATACCGTACAGTTCTGCCTCTCCAAGGGGCTCGGGGCGCCGGTCGGTTCCATGGTCGTCAGCGACCGCGATCTTTGCGAGGTCGTGCGCAAGAAGCGAAAAATGCTTGGTGGCGGCTGGCGCCAGGCGGGAGTTTTTGCAGCCGCGGGGATCGTTGCGCTAACTGAGATCGTGCCCCGGCTTGGTGAAGATCATGAGAATGCCCGCCGCCTGGCGGATGGTATTGCTGAAATATCGGGACTGATAATCAATCCGTCAGACATCGAAACCAATCTTGTTTTTTTTGGATTCAACACAGCAATGGTCGATCCGGCCCAGTTTGTGAGCGCGCTTGCGGATAGAAACATTCTGATCGGCGGCGCCTCAAAGGCCAACGTATCCCGAGCTTGCCTCCACCATCAGGTCACGTCAGCCGACGTTGACGCGGTTCTGATGGCCATGCGTGAGGCCGCAGCGGCGCCGGTTCCGGTCTGACTACCGGATCCGCCTGAACGAATGCCGACGCTGGTGACTGGAGCCACAGGTGTAGCTGGACCTGCGCTGGTTCACGCGCTCATTGAACGCGGCGACTCCGTTCGCGTGTTTGCCCGGGAAAATAGCGACGTCAGTCGGCTCGATGATGCCGTAGAGATCGTTCGAGGAGATATCGTTGACGCCGCGAGTGTCAGCGATGCGGTCGCCGGTTGCTCGCGCGTCTTCCATCTGGCCGCTCATTTCGACTCGTGGGCGCCGAGTCCGAGAATCTACTTCGATGTCAACGTTGGTGGCGCGGTCAACGTGCTGGAGGCCGCCCTGGAGCATGGAGTTGAAAAAATCGTGCACGCCAGCAGCGCGTCGACCATCGGCGAGCAAAGGGGCGAGACCGGCTCGGAATCGACCGAACATCGAGGATATTTCCTCACAAGCTACGAGCGTTCAAAATGGGAGGCGGAGCAGTTTGTGTTCGAGTACGTAAACAAGGGCGTCCCGGCGGTTATCGTGAATCCAAGCAGCCTCTACGGGCCTGGCGACGTCACCGGCAATGGATTAACGATTAAGCGCCTGATTGGCGGCAACATGACCGCCAGCACTGAAAGCATGGCCGCATATCTTTACGTGGATGATTTCATCAAAGGCCTCATCGCCGCCGATGAAAGCGGCCAGGTCGGCGAGCGCTACATTCTCAGCGGTACCAACGTGACTCGAGTCGAATTCTTGCGGCACGCTGGCGAACTTGGGGGGATCGTTCCCGTTATCACGACGACGCCCGCGTGGGTAATCCGGACGCTTGCCGCCTTCCATTCGGTCCGGCAAAAGCTCACGGGAAAGCGTCCCGCGATATCGGCGGACGCCGCCGCGATTGCACTACACGGCTTCCGATACGATTCCTCGAAGGCGACTCGCGAACTCGGATTTCAATTCACCGATCTCGAAGATGGCCTGGATGCCACCATCGATTGGCTTTACCGCGAGGGTCATGTGGACTTGCCCGAGGAGGTTCTGGAAGATAACCCTGACGGCGGAGATACCGATGAATAACATGAAGGCTTTTGGTACGGCGATTACCACGAGTCAGGCATATCGTTACGTTTGTCTCATTGAATCGATCATCTAGATAGAGTTTGGAAAGTGCGTAGAGCGCTAATTGCCGAGGCCGAACCCGGTCAGATACTGGCAAGGCCGGTACTCAACATCAACGGCGAGATTCTGTTAAAGCCCGGCACCGATCTCAGCCCGGCTCACATTGAGGCGCTGAGGCGCAAAGGCTATACGTCGATTCCCATCGAAGATCCGCAAACGCGGGGCATCGAAGTGCCCGACGCGATTCCGCAGGGCGTCCGGCTCCAGGCCATAAAGAAGATTGCCGAAACGTTCGACGCTCTCGGAACCGTAACAAAGGCGGTGCAGGGCGCTACGCCGGAAACCGTCTGGCAGCAGGGGCAGCAGCGTTCGATCGTCTCCACCGGCCGTAAGAAAAACGTTGAAGACACACTGTTGCCCCTGGTTTCCTCGCTCATGGAGAAGGCAATGTCGCTGCAGGTGTTGGACGGTCTTCATAATCTCATAATCCATGACAAGATGGCGTTCAATCACTCCGTCAGCGTATGCGTGGTGGCCCTCAAGATCGGACAAGCAATCGGCTTGCCGATCGACCGGCTTCGACAGTTCGCGCTCGGTTGTTTGCTGGTTGACATCGGCAAAGTATTTGTTCCGCGCGAGATCCTTAACAAGAAGGGCAAACTCTCGCCCGCGGAACGAATCCGCGTTTCGGCGCACACAACGCTGGGATACCGTCTGTTGCGATCGTCAGCCTCATCAGAAGTTCTGGCTCATCACATCGCCTGGCAGCATCACGAGCGGCAAGATGGGACCGGGTACCCGCGCAAACTCACGGGTACCAACCGGATTCTGCAAACGAAGGAAGACAAGTTTCGCCCCGATCGAATACTCCAGATCGCCGAAGTCGCCGAAGTCGCCGCCGTCGCCGACTTCTACGTGGCGATCACCAGCGACCGGCCGCAGCCGCCGGCCATGCCGCCCGATCGAGTCCCATCAACGCTGACCGAAGTCGCCGGGAGCGCCCTTAACCGCGAAATCGTCAGCAAATTCCTCGCGGTACTTCCGTTGTTCCCGACCGGTACCGAGGTCATCATTACCAGCGGCGAGCATCATGGCTGCAGGGCGGTTGTGATGCTCGCGGACCAGCCACATTTGAGGAGACCGAAAATTCGAGCCATAGTCGACGCCGAAGGCGCCCAGATGGACCCGGTCGATATCGATCTCCTGGAAAATGAGGCGATCAATATCATCACGGTTCGACAGGCCATGCTGGCCAGGTCTGTGGCCTGATCGAATCTTGGTGCTTCCGCCCAGCGGTCCTTGACTAGAATTTAGGGAAGTAGCAGCTCCGCCCGTTCAAAACAGGTTTACGCGGGGCCGTCGGGCGCTTCGCACCGAACTGGAAATAAATTCTTGACCTCCACCGCCCGCCAAAGCCGATTGCACTCGATTCTTCGAGTGTGGGAATGGTCGTTTCGAAGCAGCCCCATGGACGATGCTGAGGCAAGTGGCGTCGTTATCACCAGCGTATGGTCGGGCCGCACGAAGCTGATCGTCTCCATCGCCGCGATTCTTGTCGGACTTGTCATCCTGTTCGCGGCTCGCGGGGTGCTGGGGCCGTTTATCTGGGCCATCGTAATCGCCTACCTTTTTTCACCGTTGGTTTCGTTCGCCAAGCGCCGCGTGGGGATCCCGCGACCAATTCTCGTCCTGATTCTCTACGCGGCGGGAATCAATGCCATTTTTTGGACCGTATGGTTCGTGAGCCCTCGGCTAGCCCGCGAGCTGAGAGAGTTGGCTCAAAGCGTCCCGGGTTTTGCGAGTTGGGTTGAAGATCAGATCGCCGGCACCGAAACAGTCAGCGTCGCCGGCCAGACGATAAACGTCGCTGCGGCCATTCGAACGCTGGCGGACCCGATCAGCGCAGTGGCCCGTGAGGTGTCTGCTCGCCTTGTCGAGTTGGCGTTCGGTGTAATCGAGGCCTTCGTGAAAGTCCTCCTGACGCTTGTCGCGGCATTTTATCTGCTGCTCGCCGGTCCCCGGCTGATTCGGAGACTCATCGGACTCGTGCCGGAGCAACACCGCGCGGAGGCCGAGTCGGTTGTCGGACGAGTAGACGATGTACTGAGCGCATTTGTCCGCGGTGAGTTGCTGCTTGTCTTGATAATGGGCACCGCGACCTATATCGGCTTGTCGGTCCTGGGAATTCCGTTTGCGCTCGTAATCGCCGTCGTAACGGGCTTTCTCGAGCTGATCCCGATTTTTGGACCGATCGCAGCGTCAATTGCACCGATCGTGCTGGCACTTTTCGGTTCAAACGCGTACGGGTGGCCGGGCTGGGTAGCCGCCCTGGCGGTGGCCGCCATGTACACGGTGCTTCGCCATATTGAGGACTACATCGTCATTCCCAACGTAGTCGGCCGGATTATCAACATTCAACCTTTCGTAGCCCTGTTCGCTCTATTCGCGGGCTTTACGATCTGGGGCATAGGGGGCATGATTCTTGCCCTCCCGGTCGCGGCCACAGGAAGAGTGATCCTCAGCTACATTTACCGCAAACTCGTCGCCTGATCGCCGCCAGGATCTCGAATCTCGAACACTCGTTGGATCCACCTATATCGGGATTTCCCACGAATGACCTAAACTGCGGCGCGACATTCTTATTGGTTTCCAGGGTGCGGCGACTGCAGCCTTTCGATTGGGCGGAAATGGCTTCCCTCGCATTTGATATGGCTTGTGACGGTTCAATCTTTCGCCCCGGACTGAAAGACTGGAGTCGCTGATCAAATTGGACCAAGATCGAGCACCGATCCGAGTGGGACTGCTAGGGCTCGGTACCGTCGGCGTCGGCGTTGCCACCGTGTTGCAAGGAAAGTACAAATCTCTCGACCGCCGCCTGGGCAGATCGATTGAGATCACGAGGGTTTTGGTCAGGGATCTAAATAAAGACCGTGCCGTATCGGTCCCGTCCGCGTTGCTGACTACCCAGGCCTCGGATGTCATCGATTCTCCCGATATAGATCTGGTTGTTGAGGTCCTGGGAGGAGTCGATCCCGCATTCGATTACGTGCGCAGGTCACTTGGAAACGGGAAGCATGTGATCACCGCAAACAAAGAGCTTATGGCTCACCACGGCCTCGAGCTGCTCAGGATAGCTCAGGAACACGACCGCGATCTTTTTTTTGAAGCGAGCGTGGGCGGTGGAATCCCTCTGATTGGGCCGTTTCGCCAGGATTTGGCTGCCAATGAAATCACCGAAATACACGCGATCATCAATGGGACTACCAACTACGTCCTGACTCGCATGGCCGACGACGGCGTCGACTTCGACCAGGCTCTTGAAGAGGCCAAGCAAAAGGGCTACGCGGAACCGGACCCGACGAACGATATTGACGGCAACGACTCCGCCTACAAGCTGTCCATCCTCGCGAGCCTGGCGTACGGCGGGCCTGTGCCTCCGGCATCGGTCTACAAAGAGGGAATCCGCCAGCTATCGAATGTCGATTTTGACTACGCGCGGGAGCTCGGGTACACCATCAAGCTGCTCGCGATCTCGAAGAAGGACGCCGAAGGCATTGAAGTACGGGTGCATCCTGCGCTCGTCACTCGTGATTATTTGCTGAGTCAGGTTAGCGGCGTTGAAAACGCTGTTCGGATCAAGGGCGATCTTCTCGGTCACGCGGTATTCGCCGGTCGGGGCGCCGGTCCGGGGCCGACGTCAAGCGCAATTGTCGCGGACCTCATCGACCTCGTACACAACATGAATTCGGGGACGCACGCGAGGATTCCGGCTCGATTTGAGGAAGATCTTGTCATAAAACCGATGAGCCAGGTTTTCAGCCGGTACTACTTCCGCATCTGGGTCGTCGATCGAGCCGGAGTGCTGGCCAAGATCGGCAAGGTGTGCGCAGAAACGGGCATAAGCATCGCGGCCATCGTTCAAAAAGAGTCAGACTCTGCCGCCGGGACCGCCGAGATGGTAATTCTTACTCACGCAGCCATGGAAGCCGACATGCAAAAAGCGATGGCGGCTATCGCGAACCTGGACGTAGTTGAAAGCGTTGCCACGTTCCTGCGAGTCGAAGACTTAACCGAGGAGGACTGAAGTTGCAGCTGCAACCTGGTATTCAGGCCGGGGAAGGCGTTATCGAGCGATACAGGTCGCTGCTGCCCGTCACTGGCTCGACGCCCCTTATCACACTCGGCGAGGGCAACACGCCGCTGATCCGTGTACCGGCTCTCGAATCGCGTGTGGGAGCCGCCGAGGTTTGGCTCAAACTTGAGGGGTGCAATCCAACCGGTTCGTTTAAGGACCGTGGCATGGTTCTGGCCGTGGCAAAGGCGATCGAGGATGGGTCGCACACCGTAATTTGCGCCTCCACCGGCAATACCTCCGCTTCGGCGGCAGCCTACGCGGCCCGAACTGGATTGGCCTGCGTAGTAATCGTTTCAGCCGCAAATGTGGCTCTGGGTAAGCTCGCGCAAACGCGTGCCTATAGCGCCAGGGTCGTCAATATAGACGCCGATTTTGACACCGGTTTAAGGCTTGCGCGAGATCTTGCGGAGCGGGCGGGCGTCACGCTGGTCAATTCAGTCAATGAAAACCGGCTGGAGGGTCAGAAGACGGCTGCTTTCGAGGTTGTCGACAGCTTGGGGGCGGCGCCGGATGAGGTCTTTATTCCGGTCGGCAACGCGGGCAATATTTCGGCGTACTGGGCGGGATTTTGTCAATACAAGGAATTAGGTAACGCCGACCACGCGCCCCGCATGAGAGGGTTTCAGGCTGCCGGAGCGGCGCCCATCGTGCTGGGCCATCCCGTCGCCGATCCTCAAACAGTCGCGTCGGCCCTCCGAATCGGCAATCCCGCAAGTTGGGCCAAAGCGGTGCGAGCGAGCGACGAATCGGGCGGCAGCATCGAGAAGGTAACCGACTCTCAGATTTTGGATGCTTACCGACTTTTAGGAAGCCTCGGAATTTTCTGCGAACCTGCGTCGGCCGCTGCCGTCGCGGGTCTTGTCGATCGTGCCGAACGGAAGTTAGTGGATGATCGCTCGCGTATTGTGTGCATCATCACGGGGCATGGACTCAAGGATCCAGAGTTCGCCGACCGCGAATCCCCACCACATTTGCAAAGTTCGGCGGACGCCTCGGCGGTCGCTGAACTACTCGGCTGGTAGGGATCCGTCGGTCAGTTCCCGAAAGGCCTGCTCAATATCCTGTTGCAACCTGCGGTTGTTGAGTTCGATCGCGTGAGCGACCGCCTCTGAAATTGCATCGACCTGCATCCGATTTAGACCGGATTTGGTCCGCAGCACTCTATTCGTATGCTCTTGTAGATCGTCGAACGATAGCCCGATATCGGCTGGCTGCGTCATCTCCCGTTTTTCGCCGGAATTGGCTAACTCAAACTCGATGTTCATGCAGGTCGGACAGGGCTTTACGATCGATCCGGCGCGAACGATCGTCATGTGACCGCAGCGGCTGCACACGAGCCGTGTGTCTTCGTCAACTTTTCGGCCGATACTCGCCATAGGTACCTCGTATCAAGAATTTAACACCGGTAATGGTGGGAGCGTGATCGGAGCATTCGAAGCTGATTCGTCGCGGAGTGCAAATCCGGGTTGACTTGCGCTGGCGGACGAGCGACGGCACACTAAGTCGCGGGCGAACGACCTGCCCCCAAACGCCCATGCGCGAAGGGAATGTCAAGAGTTCATGTCAAAGAGCAGGGGGGAAACATTGAGCGATTCTGGCCGCGTCAAACAGGAAATCGGCGAGCTGACGGACAAGGGGTTTAGCCAGAAGGAGATCTTCACTCTCTTCTACCAGCGCGCCCGGTGGCGCACCAAGCTGCCTGACGAGTGCGCCGGCGAGCAGACACATCCGCGCGCGGACACGCCCAAATAGCCTGACGTTTCCGCCCCTGCTAGCGGGTTGACCTACGGTTCGAGGTCGCCGATGACCGTTGGCAGCACCCGTCTCAACTGCTCAGCCGAAACTGCGCCCGACCGCAAAATCCTCGGAGGTTCGGCGTCAATGTCGAGCACCGTCGAGGCGACCCCGGTGACCGGACCACCGTCAAGAACGTAGTCCACGGAATCTCCGAGCTCACGGTATGCGTCCATCGCCGTAACGGCGGGCGGATCACCGCTTCGATTTGCGCTCGTCCCGATCAAATAAGATCCCGCCAGCTTTATCAGTTTCCTCGTGAATCTTGAAGCAGGAACCCGCAGTCCGAGCGTCTGCCCCGGGCCCGCCACGAGAGAGTCGACCGGCTGTCTCGCCCTCGTCACGATCGTCAGAGCCCCCGGCCAAAATTCGGAAGCCAGGTCATCCAGTAGCGAATTCCCAATAACGAGCTGACTCGCGTCGCCCGGGCGCGCCAGCAATATCGGAAGCCCCTTGCCGTCTGCTCGGCCTTTGAATATCGTGAGCTTCCGGACTGCTTCAGGTTGCCGCGGGTCCGCCCCCAGCCCGTAGAGAGTGTCGGTCGGAAAAACTATCAGGCCCCCGTTTCGGACTAGCCGGGCGGCCTTTTCGAGGTCGGCGCCGAGATTGTCTGGAATAGACGCGGTACCTTTCAACCGTCCGAATTGAGGATGAATCTCTCCACCGCCGTCGCGACGCCGTCTTCGTCCACGGTCCCGGTGACGAATTGCGCCTCGCGCAAAACGTCTGGAGGCGAGTTTCGCATGGCCACACCCAGGCCCGCCGTTGCGACCATGTCGATGTCATTCAGGTCGTCGCCGATCGCCATCACGTTTTCAAGCGGAATTTCCAGCCGCTTCGCCAGGTCTGCGAGAGCCTTTCCCTTGGAAACCTCCGGGCTGATCGTCTCGGCGAAGATGGGATAGGAACGCGTGACGTATAAGCGCTCCCCGAATCGCTCCGCAAGTTCTCCGATTATCGTCATCGTCGTCGGTTCGTCGGTGACGATCACCAACTTTAGTACGTCGCCTTCCAACCATTCGGTAAGATCGCCGACGATAATTGGCTCGATGTTGGCGCGTTCGCTGTAGAACTTACCGGCGGGCGTTAGGCTGGCCATATACAACTCGTCGCCCACGAAGGCGTTGACGTGGTAGTCATTTTGCCGACAATACCGCAGCACTTCCAGCGCCACTTCCCGGTCGATGCCGGTTTCCGAGACGATGTTTCCGCTTATCGGGTCCCGAATCTGCGCACCCTGATAGCAGATGAGGGGAGTGACGATCCCAAGCTGCTCGGCATACGGCCGGGCGGCGAGGTACATTCGGCCCGTTGCCAGCGTAACTTTCACTCCGCGCTGCGCCGCCTCGTGCAGGGCCCGGACCGATCTGTCGGAAATCTCCGGCGATTCACCGACGAGCGTCCCGTCGAGGTCCAGCGCCACGAGCTTGTATTGGATTTCCTCATGGGCCGCCGGTCTCATTTGCCAGCCCTTTTACGAACGGGCCTGGCTACCGGCACCTTTGAAAGTTTTCTGGCGGCGCGACGCATGGCGCGTCTGGCGATAATGTCCGGGTTCTGGTCCAATCTGCCAGCCAGTGAACGCATTATGTCCATGTTTGCTTGGTCCGGGCCTTCTCTGTTGAATCCGGGAGTTTCCAGGATCGCTGGAATTCCGACTAATCGCGGGTCGAGCAGCACGCGGGAAATCCCCTCGTAGCCGATGTGCCCCTGGCCGAGGTTTTCATGCCGGTCCAGGTTTCGACCGCACTCCACCTTCGAATCGTTGAGATGTAACGCCGTGACGCGCCGCAGACCTATCGCCGATTCGATTTCGCGCAGCATCTGATCCAGGCCCGCCGCCTCGACCAGGTTATAGCCGAAGGCGAACGCGTGTGCGGTGTCGATACACACTCCCAGCATCCCGTCATCGTCCACAGCGTCGAAAATCGCCGCGAAATCGGTGAATCTTCCGCCTATGAGGCGGCTGTTGCCCGCGGTATTTTCAAGAAGAAGCGGTACGAGACAGCCGGAGTCGTGGCGTGCGCGCGACAAGCCTTCGGCAACGGAGTCGATCACTCCCTCCAACCCCAGACCGTAATTGCTGCCGAGGTGGACCACCAGGCCGTCCAAACCCAGCAGATCACATATCTGAAGTCCGCTGCTGAGCGCGCCAATCGATCGCTCGTAGATTTCGGGCTTCGTTTGCTTTGCTCCCAGGTTGATCAGGTAGATCGCGTGCGAAAAAATGGGGTCCAGCCCGGCCTTTTCCCTTGCGTCGCGAAACGATTGGACCTCGCTGTCCGTGTAACTTTTCGGCTCCCACTGAATCTTGTTGCTGCCGAATATTTGGGCGGTCTCGCAGCCAAGCTCGACCGCCCGGTCGATGCCAAAGTTGTTGTCACGGGTCGCGCTGCAGTGCGCGCCCAATATCATCGATTCGACGCGCTGCTTGGGTGACAATCGAATCCCCCGCGTGGTGCACGGTGGCGCGACCGATTTTCGCGCTGGTCCAGTAACCACAGATTATCGTGCTGGCGTAATCCGCTTCGCATGAATAATCGCTTGGTCTCCCCGTCTGAGCAGGCTAGCGCCGGCAGGTTGGGGGCTCCGCTCCTGTCGGCCGCCCAAGCTAGAATTTCTTCGATTCAGCAAGGTTGAAGCCGCCTGGGCGAGTGTTGGTCCGCCGTGGCTGATCCGAAGGCGCGGCGATTAGGTTTTTGGAATTGTCCAGATCAGATTCTTTTCGAGCCGGATTCGTCGGCGTAGGCGGCCGAGCGAAGTCCCACCCAGGGGCTGTGTCGACCGTCGAGGATTCCGAAATCGTTGCCCTGGCCGACGCAGACGGTGATCTCGCTGGCACTGTCGCCGATCATCATGACCCCGCCGCCTGTGAAAGCGCGGCGGAGATGCTGAATGCTCAGGGCCTCGATACGGAATGGATCGCCACACCTCCGGCGTTTCACAGGGATCCGTTCATCGGGGCCCGAAGCCGTGAGAACCGGTGACTCATCTGACGTGCTGTTTCCCATATCCGATCCAACCCGCACGCTCGCCGTTATCCTGGCGTCAAATGAGTCCACGCGGACGGGCCGGCCGGTCGATCTCGAACCGTTCAATAACATGCATCCCAGCGCCGCAGGGTTGGGTCAGTAGGAGCAGCAGGAATGGCTAGAAAGGTCACGTTGGTGCACACGACATCAGTTGCAGTCGGTCCCGCCAACGACGCCTTCCGGGAAATCTATCCCGAAGCGGATGTTCGCAATGTTCTGGACGATCGGTTGCTTTCCGATCTGCAAGCGGCGGGCGGCGAATTCACTGCGGGGCTGAGACGCCGTCTTGCCAAACTTGTCGAGTACAGCGAGTCTTCGGGCGCCGACGCGATCCTGCTCACTTGCAACAGCTATAGCCAGGTTGCGTTGCCAATCGCCGCTACTCTTGACGTGCCGTTCTTTCGCGCCGACGATGCTCTCCTCGACATGGCGGTGGACTCCGGACAGGCGATCGGCCTGATCGCAACGGTGTCGACGGCGCTCGAATATGCGACCGGTGAATTGTCCGCACGCGCCGCGGCCCTCGGCCGTACGGTATCCGTGGTGGGCCGCCTGTGTGAAGACGCGTTCCGGGCCCTCGGGGACGGGGACTTTGATGCACACGACCGAATCCTCCTGGAGACGATCCGGGAAATAGAGCCCCAGGTCGACGTGATTGCGCTGGCCCAATACTCGATGGCGCGCGTTATGCCGCTAGTCCCTAATGACCTCACGGTACCGGTACTGTCCAGTCCGCACACAGGAGTGGAGCGAGTCAGGGCTGCCCTTGAGGATTGAGCTGGCCGCCACATTTTTCATCCATTCTCGTTATCCTCATGGGAACTAAATAGGAATTCGACTTCGGAGGTTCGAGATCTTGCAGATTCGTAGTAGGGGGTGGTTGATCGTTGTTTTGCTCGCCGGCGCGCTGGTCGTTCTCACGGCGTGCGGAGAGGAGTCTCAGCCGCCGGACCTTGAAGCTCGCATAAGCGATCTTGAAACGGCCCTCGGCGACATTAAGAGCCAGCTGGAACTGCCGACTCCAACACCGCTTCCAACCGCCACGCCACAACCCACCGCCACGCCGCAACCCGCCGCCACGCCCCAGCCCACTCCAACGCCCTTCAACTTGCGGGGCGTGACAGCCGTACCAGCGGTTCCAGCGGTGTCTCTAACCGCTACAGTCAATGCTGATAACGGACTCAACGTCCGGACCGAGCCCAATACCGAATCTGAAGTTCTGCTTGTGCTGGATCACGAGCAGGAAGTCATCGCTACCGGACGCTCGGCGACATCCGGCGACGCCGATTGGGTGGAGCTTCAAAGCGGAGGCTGGGTCCAGTCGCAATATCTGGTATTTAAGTAGTCAGCAGCCGAAAGAGTGATGTTGTGAGTTCGGCCTATTGGGCGTTTGATGTCCGCCTGTGAGTCAAAACGTGCCGACTAGCTTTGACAGCACGGCCGCTGAGTTACGAAACAGCTACGAGATCCACCAGAGTCGAAGAAATTGTCCATTCAGGATGCCTAGCTAAGCGGGAGGCGAGCAGTCATGGCCGTCGATCAAGTCCCAACAGTTGCTGAAATCGCTGAGTTGAACAAGCGATATACGTTCTTCGATTGGACCAAGCAGGCGGGCGTCAATCCGATCTGTGTTGACAGAGCCGAAGGGATTTACCTGTACGACCACGACGGCCGTCGCTATATGGACTTCAACGCGCAGCTGATGAACGTCAACGTTGGCTATCAGCACCCAACGGTCGTCGAAGCTATCAAAGAGCAGGCCGATCGTCTGTGCTACGTCAGCCCGCGCATGGCCACCCAGCCGCGGGGCGAGCTTGGGAGGCTGTTGGCGGAAGTCACTCCCGGAAATCTTTCGAAGGCATTCTTTACGCTAGGTGGCGCGGAGGCCACGGATCACGCCATAAAGGTCGCCCGCCTGGTGACGGGAAAGCAGAAAATCGTGGCGCGCTATCGGTCGTACCACGGCGCCACGTACGGCGCGATCTCGCTCACCGGCGAGCCCCGGCGCTGGGCCACCGAACCCGGAATTCCCGGAATCGTCAGAGTTCTCGATCCTTACCAATACAGGTGTGGCTACTGCCGTAATGAGGATGCCTGTGATCTGCGGTGCGCCGACAACCTTGAGGAAGTCGTGCGATTTGAAGGGCCCGATCACATCGCCGCCGTGATAATGGAGCCCATAACAGGGGCCAACGGCATCATCATCCCTCCGGACGGCTACCTGCAGCGCGTTCGCGAGATTTGCGATCGATACAACATCCTATTTATCGCCGACGAGGTGATGAGCGGATTCTGCAGGACCGGTGAATGGTTTGCTGTGGACCATTGGAACGTCGAGCCAGACATCATGACGATATCGAAGGGCCTCACTTCGGGTTACGTTCCCCTGGGAGCCGTTATGGTCTCCGACAAGATAGCCCGGTATTTTGACGAGGAGCCGTTTTGGGCGGGGCTGACATACGGCGCCCATACGCTCGCATGCGCCGCGGCGATCGCGACCATCGGCGTGTATCGGGACGAAAATCTGGTTCAGCGCGCAGCCGATCTGGGGACTGTTCTTGCCGCCGAATACCGTGCGATGGCCGAACGGCATCCGAGCATCGGCGAAACTCGCAGCGTCGGCCTTTTTTCGGTTATCGAATTGGTAAAAGACAGAACAACTCGCGAGCCGATCGTCCCGGTTCTTGACCCGAAGTACGAAAGCTACGGCGTAATCAAGGAGATGGGGGCCTATCTTCAAGAACGCGGCCTGACAACGCTACTTCGCTGGAACTGGATTTTTGTAAATCCGCCGCTCACGATAACCGAAGATCAATTGAGAGAGGGTCTGGGAATAATTGACGATGCTCTGGAGATTGCCGACCGCTCGATTGCGTGATCAAACTGCGGGATTTGGCGGACCGGGCAAGAAAGCTCCACTGCCGGCGCAGAGCTGGCCCAACTGATAACCAGCGACTACGTTCCCGAGGCCTATTGACTTAAGGTTTATGGATTAATAGCATCCTGCCACACGCGATGTGCATCGGTGGCGCAGTCTGCGAATCGTTTTTCGTTAAGCTTCGGAATCTTCATCAAACAAATGGCAGCAACGCAGCCGACTGCTAAGTGGGACATCAAACCCGAGTATGCGAACGTCTATGAAATCGGCCAACGCGTCGACCTGATAGTTCTTGAAGAGGGCGAGCCGAAGACATACGGGAGCCAGATTCAGGACCTCAACGAGAAGCAAGTCATCGTTTCGAGTCCCACCTACAAAGGCGCGAGCATACACGTCAGTATCGGCGGCGAGGTGACGGTGAGCTCGTTTGTCGCTGGGGCCCGCTACATGGGTTCAGGCAAAGTGCGCAAGCGCGTGACAAAACCCCTCGATGTCCTCGTGGTCGACAGGCCGACAGTCGTGCGGCGAGTGCAACTCCGTTCGACTTTTCGGCTTGACATTGAGATACCCGACTGCACGCTGCAGGTGCTCCCTTCAAGCGACTCGAAGGTCCGGTACGAGTTGAGCGCTGTAGTAAGTAATCTCAGCGCTGGCGGTGCACGACTGAAGCTCGACAAGAAGTTGCCGTCGAGCGAGGCTGCTCCGTCGGTACGCAACATTTTGGATTTTCCGCTGGACGTCGATGATCCGCTGGGTGACCGTCGCAACGGCGAGGAAGATTCCGAGGATGAGGAGCGGGTGCCGCCCGAGCTTGTATCGACACCGTGCAAGATCATCGACGTCGTCGAACGGGGAAAGGGCAAAAAGCTCCACTATGTGGGACGCTGCGCTTTTATCGAACCGTCGCCGCACTTACAGGATCAAATTACGCGTTTCGTGAATCAGAGTCAGATGGAGCTCCGGCGCCGCAGACTCACGTAAACTTCGAACTCGAGGCCATATTCCCCTCAGTTTGACTCCTTCGGCCTCTATTAACGTTCGCGCTGTTTTCCGGAATTAGTACGCGCGACACGGGATTCGCTTGAGGCATTCATGGTGGTCCGCAAGGTCACGAGCTTTGCCCGGGATCTCGACGCCGACATCCTGGCGCGTGATCCGCGATAATCGACTCTAAATGGAAAATACCGGCTGCCGCCCAGATTCATGCAATCCACGTGACAGAATCGACTGGAGTGCTCACGATCTCGCCTGAACCCGGTGGACTCGGTCGGTGACTGCAAAAGCGATGACGCGAGTACTGATAACGGGTCTTGAGGGGTTCGTGGGCGGTCACCTGGCCCGTGAGCTGGTGGGCACCGAGCATCAGGAGTTGTTCGGCAGCGTACGCGGTCCAGACATTCCCGTCGACTTGCCGCTGCCCGGCGACGCGGTCTCTAGCTGCGACATGCTTGACCGTTCCGCCGTTGACGATCTCGTCGCGCGGATAAAGCCAAACGCGGTCTATCACCTGGCTGGTAAGGCGGACCTTGGCGGGTCCTGGGATGCACCCGAGGAGACGATCCAGGCGAATGTGATCGGCACTCTGAATGTCATCCAGGCGCTGCTGCACGGTTCGCCTGGCTGCCGTCTGCTGGCCATTAGCACGGCCGGTATTTACGGTCGAATGTCCGTGGAAGACGATGCTTTTCGTGAGGACAGCCCAACTGCGCCTCTGGACCCCTATTCCGTCAGCAAGGCAGCAGCGGAGCTTTTGTGCCTTCAATACTTTGCAAGCCATGGACTGCAGGCCGTGGTGGTGCGGCCCTTCAACCACATTGGCCCGGGACAGTCGACGCGATTTATGGTGGGCCGCCTGGTCAGACAGATCGTCGAGATCGAGTCGAACACCCGTCCGCCGGTTCTGGCCCTGGGAAACCTGTCGGCCCGTCGGGATTTCACCGATGTCCGCGACGTTGTTCGCGCGTATCAGTCTCTTATGGACCGGGGTTCAGCGGGCGAGATCTACAACGTATCGTCGGGGCACGCCGTTGAGATCAGCCAGATCGTGAATATTGCATTGAAGCTCAGCAGAGTCTCAATTCGGATCGAGGCCGGCGATGATCGAATCCGCCCGCTCGATTCGCCTCTATTGGTTGGCGATAGCTCGAAGCTTCAGAATCTTGTCGGCTGGGAACCTGAAATCTCCATCGAGCGGAGCATTGGTGACGCGCTCGATCACGCGCGGTCTTCGGTAGGGGGCGGTGCTTGAGAAAGCGTCTAGATTAATTTGAGGCCGATATCATGCAGCTTGTTCAAAGTGCCGCTCGTCAGGGGGAACGGGTCGCTGTGAATAGTCCGAGCCGATCCGGTGGGTTCGTGCAGTGGGATTGACCGGGGCCGCCGTGGTTCCCCGTTTCGGAACCGATGGATGGCGTGCCACCATCGCCGATGAATACACGTTTTCCAACGTGCGGTTGGTCACGCAGGCGATCGCGGACTTTGCGAAGGCAAACTGGGCTTTTGAACGTGGAATCGTCGTTGGATACGACACGCGGTTTGGATCGGACCGGTTCGCAAAAACGGTATGCGAGGTTCTTGCGGCCAACGGTATTCCCGCGCTGATTTCATCTGAACCGATTCCGACACCGGCCGGCGCCTACAGTATTTCCAAGGAGTCCGCCGCAGGCGGAGTAATCGTCACCGCCAGCCACAACCCGCCGTCCGACAATGGCGTCAAGGTCCGAAATCACACGGGGGCCGCCCTGTCACCGGATGACCTGAAAAAAATTGAAGCGGCCATAGAGTCCCGGGCCGGTTCCCGAATAGCATCCATGCCCTATTCCGAAGCGCAAGCGGCCAGACTCGTCAAAGAATTCGATCCAAAGCCCAACTACCTCGACGGGCTTCGATCCGCCGTCGACGTTGAGCGCCTGTCTGAAGCCACCTATCCCGTCGTCATCGACTCAATGTGGGGAGCAGGCGCGGGCTACGCAACCGAATTGCTGGAGCAATCGAAGATAGACATTCGAGCCATCCGAAACGATCGAAACCCCGCATTTCCGGGCATTTCTCGCCCGGAACCTATCCCGCCGCACACGCAGGCACTCTCCGACATGGTTCTTGAGGTCGGCGCCCGGGTCGGGTTTGCGAACGATGGCGATGCCGACCGACTCGGCGTCGTTGACGAGAAGGGCCGGTTCGTCGATCAGCTCCGTACGATGTCTCTGCTGGCTTATTACATGATCGAACATCGGGGAGCGCGTTCGCCGATCGTCAAGACCGTCACGACGAGTTCCATGCTGGACCGCATCGGGGAAATATATGGAATCGAGATTATCGAGACCGGCGTCGGCATGAAGTATGTGGCACCAGCGATGTTGAAAAGCGGGGCTTTCCTCGGCGGCGAAGAAAGCGGCGGTTACGTTTTTGCGCACCATATGCCCGAGCGCGACGGGATACTCGCGAGCCTGGTGTTCCTGGATCTCATGGTGAGGGAGAAGAAATCCCCGTCCGAACTGGTGGATCTCCTGTTCCAGAAACTGGGACGCGAATTTCATTACGGTCGGCGCGATCTGCTATATCCAGAGTCCGATCGGGGACGCATTCAAGATCTGATCGCGGCTTACCGCCCGAAAGTGATGGATGGGTCGCGAGTTGTCAGCCATTCCGCGGTTGACGGATTCAAATACTCGCTCGAAGACGGAAGCTGGTTCCTTATTCGGTTTTCAGGCACGGAACCCCTGTTGCGTGTTTACACTGAGACAACCACTGCGCCGCGCGTTGACAGAATTCTCGCGGCCGCGGCTGCAGCCGCCGGCCTTTGATGCAAGATTCGACGAAGGATGGTGCGGCTCATGTCGATCTGGACGATCCTGGGATTGCTCGCGGGCTCGAAGATGACGGGATGCTTGAGCTGGCGCGCTCGGTGCCCGATCAAGTCGCCGCCGGCTGGGAAAGTGGGACTGCCGCCGCGTTACCACCTCGGTATGCCAATCCGAGTACATTCGTCGTGGCCGGAGTCGGCGGGTCCGCCATGGGCGCAGATCTTATTCGAGGCATCGCCAGAGGGAGCTCGATAGTACCCATCGTGGTGAGTCGCGATTACGCGCTTCCCGCATTCGTTGATTCGGAATCGCTGGTCGTGTGTTCGAGCTATTCCGGAGGCACCGAAGAAACGCTGAACGCATTCAAGCAAGCCCAAACGGTCGGAGCGAGGATTGTTCTGCTCGGAAGCGGGGGCGAACTTTTCGAGGCCGGCGCCGACTATCCAAAGATTCAGATTCGTACTCGTGGCATGCCAAGAGCCACCGTAGCTGAGTCCGTGCTGGCGCTGCTCGGTCTGCTCGACCAACTCGGCCTTGCCTCCGGTATCGAAGACGATGTTCGCGGCCTCCACCCGCGATTGGAACGGGCGATTCGGGACGTGGACGCGCCGGTCATCGAGGCGGAAAATCGAGCCAAGACGCTGGCTCGCCGCCTCTACGGTCGAATGCCGGTCGTCATCGGCGCCGGACATCTCGGCCCGGTCGCGCGCCGTTGGAAGGGCCAGTTCAACGAGAACGCCGATCAGCCGGCGTTTTGCGATGAGTTGCCGGAGTTCAATCACAACTCGATTCAGGGGCTTAATCTTCCCTCGATTGCCCGCGAGTCTCTCCATGCTGTATTTCTGCATCCGGAAGGGTCCGATGCCCAGACCGTCCGTCAGGGGCAGATTGCAGCCGGGTTGCTCGAGAGTTCCGGAATCGGCGTATCAATCGTTGACGTCGGCGGTAAAAGTCCCCTGGAGCAGGTTCTGATATCCGTTATTTTGGGGGACTTTCTATCGCTTTACCTGGCCGCTCTTAACGGCGTTCGGCCAACCCCTATCGATAACATTGCGCTGCTCAAGAGCGAGATGGCGCGCCGCGAAACCGCCTAGGCCGCCCCGCTTGCGGCCAGAAACGCGAGCACGTCGTCGCCCAGTCTCCGCAAGTTGTAACCGCCTTCCTGAATGACGACGGTCGGCAGATTCAGCTCGGCGACATCCTCGCCGCTTTTCTCGAACGATTCGCGGGTCAGATTCCAGGTTCCGACTGGGTCCCCCATCGCACCGTCGAGACCCAGGCTTACCACCAGACAGTCTGGACTGAATCTCGATACGCAATCGACCGCGCGGGGGAGGGCGTTGAGAAAAGTTGCGTCATCGGTGTCTAGCGGCAGCGGAAAATTGAAGTTGTAGCCCTCCCCCGCGCCTGCCCCTACCTCGTTGGTGAAACCGCTTATCTGCGGATACGCCACCGCCGGATCGGCGTGCGTGGAAACGTATAGAACGTCGCTCCGTTCGTAGAAAATCTGCTGCGTTCCGTTTCCGTGGTGATAGTCCAGATCCAGGATGGCCACATTTCCATGTTTCGAAAGAGCGTTTGCGGCGAGAGCGGCGTTGTTGAGAAAGCAAAAACCGCCGAAGAAGTCGATTCCAGAATGGTGGCCGGGCGGCCGGCAAAGAGCGTACACGAGCTTTTGCCCGCCCTGGACTCTGGCCGCTGCCTCAAGCGCGAGTCCGGCGGCGGCTATTGCCGCCTGAGGCGTTCCCGGTGTGAGAGGCGTTGACAGGTCGAAGCAAAACGTCTGCGAGTGTGGGTGACCGGTCCCGTCGCGAATCGCGCCGGGCAATACGGGCGGGTACGCTGACCCACCGGCTTCAATCGTCGAGCTGAATTCGTCGATGTAATCCAACATGGCTTTTGAGTGGAGCGCGACGATGGACTTTCGCGGCTCCGAGTGGACTGCCTCGACCTCCAGACCGGCGCTAGCCAGGGAAGCCAGTATGGATTCCACACGTGCGGCTATTTCCGGATACCCGTAGTCGAACGAACCGTCGTGGGCCCTGTGGGCGTTATCGACGAGGAGGCTATATCCGGAATGCATCGGTCGGCGGCCTCCGGCGGCAATATGGGCGGTGAGCGCTACTGTGATTCGACGCCGGGATCAAGGTCATTTTGAAAGGCGATGGCGCTTTCCTGAGCTTCGATGGCTACGCGCTGGCCCTGACTGAAATTCCTTGGGGACCACGCTCTTACCCGCACCTCCGTGCCTGACGGAAGCCTGACCCGGACGATCTGATCGTGCCCGTAAAACATGCGGTCGATCACGCGACCGGCGCCGTTCTGTTCGTCAGCAATGCTCAGCCACTCTGGACGGAGCATGACCTCCACCGGACCATTTACCGGTCGGACTACCGCGAGCGGCCCAATTTCGGTGACTACGTGGTCGCCCATACCCTGGCCGTTTATAAAATTCGTGTCCCCCAGCAATGTCGCGATGCGTTTGCTGGCGGGACGGCGATAAAGCTCCTCCGGCTCGGCGGCCTGGACTAGCCGACCCTCAAACATGATCGCCACCCGGTCGGAAATGCTCATCGCCTCCTCAATGTCATGCGTCACGAATAGCGCCGTGGCCCCCGCGGTCCGCAGCGCTTCGCGAACGTCCATCCGCAGCCGCGCTCGAAGGCTCGCGTCAAGATTTGAGAATGGTTCGTCGAGTAATACCACATCCGGCTCGGCGGCCAGCGATCGCGCCAGCGCGGCGCGCTGTTGCTCCCCGCCGGAAAGCTCGAAGGGCATCCGCCTCGCCATGCCGGTCAGCCCCACCATTTCGAGAAAATCATTCGCCGACTTTGCCCCTTGTCGGGAGCGCTTTGCGCCGTAGGCGACGTTGCTCCCGACATCCAGGTGCGGGAATAGGGAGTAATCCTGAAAGACGATTCCCACCCGACGCTTTTCGGGTGGCACGTTGGTGCGCGGTCCGGCAACGGTTGTTCCGGCGATCGAGATCGTTCCCGAATCGGGCGTCTCGAAACCGGCGATCAGGCGGAGAGTTGTTGTTTTCCCGCAACCGCTCGGCCCCAGCAATGTCAAAAGCTCGCCGGTGTTTGCGCGTAGTCCGACCCCGTCGACTGCCAGATGCGGCCCGAACCGCTTTGTCAGATCTAGACACTCCACTACCGAACCCGTCATTTGAGTGGCCGCCAGATTCTTGTAAGTCCGCCCAGGCGTGAACTCGAAAGCATTATCGCCAGCGGTATTGAAGACGCCAGTATCGTAAGAATTGCCGGAGCCGCGGCTCTCGCGAAGAACGCTTCCGAAGCCGCCGACCACGCCGATGTCGCCAATGTCTTGAACCCGATCGGTCCGAGTATCAACGTTGCCGGTAGCTCCTTCATTGCAAGCAGAAAAACCAGCGCCGCCCCGGCGGTGAGGCCGTGACGCATGAGCGGAATCGAAACCGTCGCGGCCGTCTCGAGGGCCGATCGCCCGAGGCTTCGCGCCGCCTCCTCATAACGTGGATTCACCTGCAGCAACGCCGCTCGTACGGCGCTGAGAGCTGCCGGAAAAAAGAGGACTACGTAGGCAAAGACCAACAGCCAGAGCGTCTGGTAAATCGGTCGAGCAATAATCGAGCCGAAATATACGAGCGACAGGGCGACAACAACGCCCGGCAGTGCGAATCCCATAAAGCTGACTCGTTCTAGAAACCAGGCGAAGCGCCCGCTATGGCGAACGATGGCTATGGCCAGTGGAATCGACAGAGCGGTTGTCACGATTGCGGCCAGGGACGAGGCCAGGACGGAATTTCCAAGCGGGTTCCAGAGTTGGGCGAGAGGGGCGCCGGCGGAAAATCCGCGCACCAGCCAAACGATCAGGACAATGGCAGGCAGCCCCAACGCCAACAGCGTGCCCGAAACGCAGAAGATTATGGTCGGCCACTTCCACCGTCCGAGATGTACGACGCCTGGAGGGCGAGGCGCCCCGCCGCCGGTTCGGTGATGGGTGCCCCGACCGCGCGTTGCGGCCTCCAGAAAAAGAATGCCCGCGGCCAGCGCCACCAGCACCAGGGAAAAGGAAGCAGCGACTGATCGGTCAAACGCGGACTCGTATTGGACGTAGATCGCCCACGTCAACGTCTCGTACCGCAGCATCGATACCGCGCCAAAGTCGCTTAGCGTGTAGAGCGCAACCAACAGCGCCCCCGCCGCCACGGCCGGACGAAGTTGCGGCAGGGTAACGCGGCGGAAAGCCGTCCAGGGATTATCTCCGAGCGTTCTGGCGTTCTCCTCGAATGCTCGATCCATGCCCATGAGGGCGGCGCGCACCGGCAAAAGCATGTACGGAAAACTGAGCAGAGTTATCGTCATCATGGCCCCCGGAAACCCGTATATCGGTGGAATTCTCTCAACGCCGATGGTCGTCTCCAGAATTTGTTGCAGCATGCCCCGCGGACCGAGCGCCACCACCACCACAAACGCCGCAACGTAACTGGGAATCACCAATGGAAGAGCCGTGATTACGGTCCATATCCGGCGGTGCGGCAGGTCCGTGCGAACGGTCAACCAGGCCAGCGGAACGGCGATCGCCGCCGTCGATATCGTTACCGCTGCCGTCAGCAGCAGCGTCTGTCCCAGCGTCTGCCATGATCGTGCCCGCAACAGCAGATCCCAGACTTCCTGACCCGCGCCGGCGGCCCGATATATCAGATAGGCGAGAGGCAGAAGCATGGCGGCAGCCACCAGGATCGCTGGAATCCATACTCCAGCCGGAGCGAAACCGACGATCGCGCCCGGCCGCCACGGGCTGTGGGTGATTGAGGTCGTTGAGGCTATCGAGCCCGCCGGCATGGCTAGAGTAGGGCGCCGGCGTCCCGAAGAAGTGCTTGCGTACCCTTGACGTCCAGCAATTCCTTTACCGTGATTTCGGGCTGGTCGATCTGATCGAGGGGCTGCAATAGAGGGTGTGGCGGCACGTCATCTACAAGCGGGTACTCAAAGGTCTGCTCGGCAAAGTACGACTGAGCCGTTCTCGATAGCGCGAAGTCGAGAAATGTTCTTGCCGCTTCTGCACTCTTCGACGAATTTAAAAGCCCCGCACCGGCAACCATCACCAGGGCGCCGGGTCCGCCCGATCGCGGATGGTAGTTCCTTGCGCGAAACGACAGTCCCTGCTCCGCCAGAAATCGGTACAGGTAATAGTGATTGGCGAAACCGATGTCGATTTCGCCCGACCCGACCGCGGCCACGATGGGCGTATTTTTCGGATAGAAACCCGGATCGTTGGCGATGATGCCGTCGAGCCATTCCCGAGTCTTTGCCTCGCCCCATACTGACCTCATCCCGGTCACCATCGTCTGAAAGGACGCGTTCGTGGGAGCCCATCCGATCCGGCCCTTCCAAGCGAGATCCGCGAACCCCCAGATGTTGTCCGGCAGGTCCGCCTCGGTCAGTCTGTCGGTGTTGAAGACCACGACGCGGGCCCGGCCTGATATGCCGACCCACTTCCCTTCGGTCGAGCGCGCCCATTCCGGAACGAGCCCGAGGATGTCATTCGGTAATGGTGAGAGCACATGCTCGACGGACCCGATTCCGCCCGGGTCCTGGGCGAAAAAGATATCCGCCGGGCTGTTCGCGCCTTCTTCCAAAATCGTCGCTGCCAGTTCCGCCGTGTTCCCGTATTTGACGCCGACCTGCAGACCCGACGCAGTGGCGAATTGCTGGATTATCGGTTCGACAAGACTCTCGCTCCGGCCCGAGTAGATCGTTAGGGTGCCGGATCCCCGCGGCGCGTGGCTACCAACACCCCGAGGCGTCGAGTTTTGTGCTACCCGATTCTCGCCGCAAGCCGCAGCGAGCGATGCGACCGACCCAACGGCAAGCGCACCCAGTATCCGTCGCCGCGTGACGCGAATCACAAATCATCCTCCGTCAATCCATGGATCGGTGAAAATCGAAGAGCCATTTTAGCCGAGGCTAAGTACGGATGTTAGGCGACCCTAACTAACATACTTAGCATCGCCTAATTGAATGGCAGATCCAAACCTTATTTCCCCCGCCGCTGACCTCGTCTCCCCCGGGTTAGAGGCCTTTCGCGAACCCGCGCGGGCAACCCGGGCGCGTCACGGTCAACCAGAGTCCCGAGAGGGATCTCGGTTCCCATTACCCAGGCGCCGATTCGTCAGGTCGTCGAAATTGCGGGCTTTCCGCTCGACAGCCGTAACATCAGCTGTCGGATGGGCAGGTCGTACGGGCATTTGCTTTCGCATATCGGCTCCGTCTGGCAGGGCACGTGCCCGAGGCACTTGTCGACGCTGGCCGTAGCCTCGCGCCAGAGCTTTTCGCCCGCCGCCGACTGTTCACCGGCTGCCACGACTTTCTCCGAGAGCATGGTGTCTGGAACGTTGATGCCGACCGGGCAGGAACAATAATTGCAGCGGCGGCAATCGTTGCCGACGAGATGCGCGGCCCATTCCGAAAGCCGCCCCGCTTCTTCCGCACCCACCGACTCCTCCAGCGCCTCCACGTTCGCATCGACGAGCTCCGGCGAAGTGAGTCCGGAAACCACGACGTCCACCGCATGCTGGTGGGCATAGCGAATAGCGTCGCGCGCGCGCTCGTGGTCCAGCAACCCGGAACCCACCGGCCGCATGGCCATGGTGCCGACTCCCAGCTCGGACGTGGTGGGCAAAAGGTCAAGTGCGGCCCACGGCTGCAACGGATTCAGGTGAAACAACACGGTCTCATAAGGCCACTTACGGAGCCAGTCGGCCAGTTTTTCAGGCCGGTGTCCGGTAATGCCGATATGGCGTACCTTTCCGTCCTCCCTGGCCTTGATGGCCGCTTCGAGCGCCCCTTCCGGAGCCATGATCTCGTCGAATTCATGTTGATAGTTGACGTAGTGAAGCTGGATCAGATCGATGTGATCCATCCCCAGGCGTTCAAGGCTTTCGTCGATCTGCATTCCGGCCGTTGCTGCGTCGCGTCCCACGGCCTTCGTGGCCATGAATATTTCGTCGCGTCTGTGGCCGATAGCCTTCCCGACTTTTATCTCTGCGTCGCCGTACCCGCGTGCGCAATCGAAGTAAGTGACTCCGGAATCCAGCGCGTAATTGAGAGCGCGATCTGTCTCTTTCTGAGACATGTCGGCAAACCACATCGTTCCGCAGCCCAGGATCGACACCGTGTCGCCGGTGTTGCCAAGAGTCGTGTATCGCATGACGATGCGCGGCGCGCTATGGAAGCGCCGCAACCGCCTCCACTTCCACCTTCCAATCCGGCATAACCAGGGCAATTCCGGCCACAAGAGTCGATGCCGGGTAGACGCCCGCCAGAATTTCTTCCCTGACGGCCGAGAATTCGGGAAAGTCGGCAATGTCCGTCAGAAATATCCCCAGCTTCGCCAGATCGTCCCAGCCGCACTCATGCGCTCTGAGCGCCGTCTCCAGATTCTCGAATACCTGCCGTGTTTGCTCGGCGACGGTGGACCCCGCCAGATTGCCGTTTTCGTCGATCGGGCCTTGACCGGAGATGAACAAGAGGTCGGCCCCGCGAACGACCGTGGTCTGCGAATAGGGATTTCGCGGCACCATCAAGCCGCTCGGATTGAGTCTCGTTGCTCGACCGGTCAACTAATCAACCTCCGCGGTTCCCTCTCCCGAGGGTGAGGGTTGGGGTGAGGGCTCTGATTTCCAACCAACTGGCCGGATCGTACCTACGTGGGCGTAAATTGCTCGAGCGTCTGCTCGTACAACGGCAGCCTGCGTCTGGCGTTGTCCAGAGCGAGCTTGGCCGCCTCCAGTTCCTCCGCGCTGCGCTCCAGATTAGCGTTCGCCTCCTGCTTGTCCGCCGCCGTGGCCCCGTCCTGCCCCATCGCCATCGTCTGAAACCACGCCTCGGAGTAGCGGCGATCCAACTCGCGAGCTTCGGCCTCGAGCTCGACGACCCGTTTGCGTTGCCGGTCTACGAAATCCCAGTAGACGCCAAACGCCCTACCGTCCATGGGTTGATTCCTAGATGATTACGGGACCTGAGGAGCGTGAATTATACCGAGGGCGGCATCCTGTTAGAAGGTGGCTGGCGTTATCCATGGGCCTGGCCAGTGTGCGTTAACGAATTGGGCTCGTCCGGCGGCAATCACGCGGCGCGGGCCGAATCGAGTTCCTCTCTTGATCTCGCGGACCCGCTAACCACAGTGAGAGTGACCGCAGACCACGCACGTCACGCAGCCCTCCGAAAAGTACATCTGACTTGAGCCGCAGTTGGTGCACGCGCCCTGCTCCTGGGCCGATTCATAGACCGGCACGAACTCTTGCTGGAACATCGAGCCCTGAACCGCCGTCACCTTCGCAGCCGCAGATTGTTGTCGCGGCGCGGATTCGGCGGGATTCTCAAATCCACCATTCGCCGACCCGGCTTCCGTATACGTGCCCTCGCCCTGGAGGTCCACGTAAGGGCGGTACGACCCGTCATCCTCCAAATACTTCGCCGAGACCGCATGGGCTATCGCGTCGGCGCACGAAAGTATCCGGTTTGGTCCGAGTCCAACCGGCCGGTGACAGGTGATGCCCCGCAGCTGTTTATGGACCTGCTCGACGCCGACGCCGCTGCGCAGCGCGAGAGATATCAGCCGCCCAATCGCCTCCGTCTGCGCGGCGGCGCACCCGCCCGCCTTGCCCAACGTTGCGAACACCTCGAACGGGTGACCGTCGCCGTCGTCGTTCATCGTCACGAACAGATCGCCGCAGCCGGTGTCGACGGTGGATGTCGTACCCGAGACCGACCTGGGGCGCGGCCTGGGCGCCGCTGCGACCTGAGAACGGGGCGCGACTTCAATATGTCCGTTCGATTGCCCCGCCGCCGCCTGCTCCGCGTGGCCGTTCGCGGGAGCCTCAGGCGCCCCATTTACTTGTGAGTGCGCCGTAACGGGATCCGCCATCGCAGCGTGCACCTTGGTCGAATCAGCGGCGCCGTCTTCCTTCTCAGCCGAGGTGGTCATCACCTGGAGCGCGCGGCTGCCGTCGCGATACACGGTGACGCCCTTGCATCCGAGTTCGTAGGCCAGCCAGTAGCCCGCGTTGATGTCGTCCGGCTGAGCTTCGTTCGGGAAGTTGATCGTCTTCGAAACTGCGTTCTCGGTGTATTTCTGGAACGCAGCCTGCATGCGGATGTGAGCCTCCGGCGTTACGTCGTGCGCGGTAATAAATATCCGGTGCGCTTCTTCCGGGATCCGCTCCAGCACCGCCCGCGCCTTATCCGGCGTATCCGGCCGTATGCGCACGCTGCCGTGATTTGCTTCGATGGCCTCGATGAGATCCTCACTGTAGAACTCGTTGTTCTGCGCGTAATCTTCGAAAATGTTGTTGAGGTAGCGCAGCGAAGTCGCCTTATTATTCTCGTCGCGCATCACGTTCTTCCAGTAAACGAGCGCGAATTGCGGCTCAACTCCGCCCGACGCGTCCGCGATCATGGCGATCGTTCCCGTCGGCGCGATGGTCGTCACGGTGGCGTTCCGTCGCGGCTCATCGCCGTTCTGTTGCCAGATCGACCCCTCCCAGTTTGGAAACGGGCCCCGCTCGCGAGCCAGTTGTTCGCTAGCTTTTCTGGCTTCGAGATTTACGAACCGCATGACCTCTTCGGCAAGCGCAAAAGCCGCTTCATCGTGGTAGGCGATTCCCAGCATGTACAGCATGTCGGCCCAACCCATGATTCCCAGGCCGACCCGCCGGTTTCCGTGCTTTACGATCGCTTCGATCGCTTCGATGGGGAAGTTGCTCGACTCGACCATGTCGTCCAGAAACCGAATTGAGAGATGAACGTCCTCGGCCATGCCGTCCCAGTCGATCTTCATATCGCGCACGAAAGCGCTGAGTTTGATGCTGCCGAGCACGCATGCTTCGTAGGGGAGCAACGGCTGCTCGCCGCACGGGTTGGTAGTGTCCTGCACCGCCACTTTCGGAGTGGGGTTGGAGTCCTTGATCCGGTCGAGAAAAATGATGCCCGGCTCGCCGTTAAGCCAGGCGCTTTCAACCAGCTTGCTCCAGAGCCAACGTGCGTTAAGCCGCTTCTCCTCGCCGGTCTTGGGATCGATGTGAACTTTTCCCGTCCGGGGATTTATCAGCTCGTATTCGTCGTCGGCCTCGACCGCCTTCATGAAGGCGTCGGTGACCCCGACCGAAATATTGAAGTTCGAGATCTTCCCGTCTTCGGTTTTGCACGTAATGAACTCGAGGATGTCAGGATGATCGACGTTCAGAATCCCCATGTTTGCGCCGCGCCGCGTGCCGCCCTGCTTAACCTCGCCGCACGAGTAGTCGATCACCGACATGAAGCTGACCGGTCCACTTGCCACGCCGCCGGAGCCGCGTACGAAATCCCCGCGTGGCCTGATCCGCGAAAAGTTGAAGCCCGTTCCTCCGCCGCTCTGATGGATGATGGCAGCGTCGTAGTCCGCCTGTTTAATACTTCTCAGGCTGTCGTCCACCGGCAACACAAAGCAAGCCGCGAGTTGTGCGTATCCTTCGGGCTTGCCCGAGTTCATCAGGCACGGGCTGTTTGGGAGGAAGCGAAGCCCGCGCAGCATTTCATACGCCCGATCCTCAACCTCCGCCGCCTTCGAGTGCGTGGACCAGCTGGCCGCCTCTTCCACCGAAACCACGCCGTGCGCAACCCGGCGGAAGAACTCGTCTACGTCCTCGATCGGGTGATCCACCGCATCTTTCAGGAAGTAACGCTGGGTGAGCACCTGAAGCGCGTTGTCGGTTATCTCGGCCGGCTTACCCCGTATCTCTCGGGTCTCCATTCCGTGTCTCCTCTAATTTCCGTCGCGATGCGGTTCCGGCGGATGCGATGCCAATCCCATCGTTAGTTTCTGGAGCTTTTCTGGGTTTAGGCCAGATAGCGGCGCCGGATGGCGCCACCATTATGAAACGGAGGTTTGCCGTACAACCGGGATTCAAATACCCGGCCGTCTTCCTCAACCCCGACGTCAAGTTGCTCGCGAAGCTGCGCGAGTCCATGTTCCATCAGTGATCTGCTGCCGCTCAGATCGAGACCCATCGCCGCGAGTTGGCCGACCAGTTGTTTCGAAAACGCGATGCCCATCGAGAATGACGATTTGGTCTTACTTATGTCGAACAGCATCACATCGTACTCGCCCTCGCCGCCGAGCGGCAACACCTGACACGCCTCAATGTAATACGACCGGCCATCCTCCGTTTGGTGGGTTTGTCCCAGCAGACGGATCATCTTACGTGCGGCTCCCCTTATTGATTTTGGCCGGTCTCTGGCAACCGGGCCGACGGAATTGATCCGCCCCCCTGCGTACAACATCTGGTAGGCGCCGCGTATCATGCCGCTATATCTGGTGGTTTGTCAAGACAATTATAACCTGTAAAGCTGATATTGAGTCGCATTCTTGGGAAATATGGAGTTCGGGTTTAGCGGTCCGCCGCTGCCATTTCCGCGGGACCTGGTCCGACCGCCGTTATTTAAACTGGTCTAGATCCGCAATGGCGGAATCGCGACCTATCACGACGAGAAGGTCGTCGGTCTGCAAGGTCTCCGTAAGGTCGGGCATGATAAGCAATTCGGTGCCGCGCTTGATGACGAGAACGCTCACGCTCAGCCTGTCGGCAAGATTTACACTGGCCAGGGTTTGCCCAACAAAACCTTCCGGAACCTTCACCTCGCCAATACCGTAGTCGGAGAGCAGCTCGAAATAGTCCACGACATTCGGCGCTGCCAAATTGTGAGCGACGCGAATCGCCATCTCGCGCTCGGGGAACACCACTTGATCGGCGCCCACGCGCTCCAAAATCTCGCGATGCAGCATGTTTCGGGCTTTGGCATGGACCCTCTTGACGCCCATCTGCTTGAGCAGTGTGGTCATCAAGATGCTGCCTTCTATATCGCCAAAGGCCACAAACGCCAGGTCGTACTCGGCCACACCCAGCTCGGTCAGCGCCGCTTCATCGGTGCCGTCGGCCTGTACCGCGTGAGTGACTCTGTCTGCAATTCCTTGCACGGCGCGCTCGTCCTCGTCCACCGCCAGGACCTCATGGCCCAGATCGCTGAGTGTAGTTGCCAGATTGCTGCCGAATCTTCCCAAGCCGATGACGGCGATGTTCATGTCACTGCAATGTCCGGCGGTGGTGTTGCCTCGAGGGGCATGTTACTACTTTGGCATCTGGTCTGACGCTGGTCGTTTGACGCCCTGACCGGCTGTGCCTATCCTTCCGCCTCACGTGCCTTGCCAGCGCAATCCCAGGGGTTCAAAGCGCCCACGTGCGAAGGGTCGTTTTCATTGGCTGTAAGAGTTGGCTTCATCGGCACTGGAAACATAGCAACACCTCACCTCATAAATTTGCAGCAGATCGAACACGCCGAGGTCGTGGGGCTGTGCGACGTTTCGGTTGATCGGTGCGAGGCTGCAATCAAGCGTGTCAATGAGGCGTTGAATGCGCGTTCTCGCCCTGGCGAACCGCGCGTTTCCGAACTCTCCGCGAAGACGTTCACAAGCGCCGCCGACATGATCGACGCGGTCGATCCTGACGCTGTTTACATCGCTGTACCGCCGTTTTCTCATGGCGATCTTGAACGCAGCGTCATTGCCGCGGGCAAACATATCTTTGTCGAAAAGCCTGTGGCTTTGACGATGGACCTTGCGCGTGAGATCGAGTCTCGCATCTTCGATGCCGGATTAATATCGGCCGTCGGATATCAGTCGCGCTGCAGCGACACAGTTTTGAAGGCGAAGCAAGCTCTGTCCGGCCTGGATATCGGGCTGCTGCAAGGCACTTACTACGGACCGCTTCCGCCGACTCCATGGTGGAGGGTCCAGGAAATGTCCGGCGGTCAGATCGTCGAGCAGGCCACACATACGGTTGACCTGATGCGGTTTCTGGGCGGCGAGGTCTCAACCGTGTATGCGGCCGGAGCCACCAGAATTCTTAAAGACGTGGAGAATCTCGACATTTAGGACGTAAATGTCGTCACGTTGAAGTTCAAGTCCGGCGCGGTCGGCGCGTTGCTAACCACTTGCGGGCGTGACAGTTGGGGCGGGCCGGATTGGTTCACCGGCGTGACCGTTTTTGCGTCGGGATTGTCGATATCGGCATGGCTCAACCGCGTCACGATTCGAAGGCCGGACTCGGAAGAGGTAACCGAAGCCAAAACTGACGCCATGTTCGAGGGGGATAGGAATTTTGTGACCGCAGTGATGGCGCTAGACGCGTCGACAGTCTGTTCCGATTACTCCAACGGCGTGCGGACTCTGGAGGTCACCCTCGCCGCGACTGAATCCGCTCGGTCAGGTCGCCCGGTCGAGTTGTAGCCGCGACTATTTGTAGGCGAAGTTCGCCCTGACCGTCGCCGTTATCGTAAGCCGCCCGGCCTCAATGGGCAGTGCCGACGACGGCAAGGATTCGGCGATGGCGACGACTCGTCTGACCTGGGGAATGAACTCGGAAACTCCAGTACTTTGCTCAACGATCCAGATCAAACCCCGAACCTCGCCACCGAGCGCGGCGGCCATGGCATCGGCCTTTCGGGCGGCGTCCCGCGTCGCCGCGTCCAGCGCCTGGCGTTCTAATTCCGCCGGTTCGGCGTAGCCGAACCGGATTGAATTGATCACGTTCGCGCCGGCCGATAGCGCCGCGTCAAGAACGGCAGAGGCGTTTTCCTTTGGGCGCACGGTCACAAGCACCGCTGTTGCGGCCCTGTAGCCATCGATTTTTGGCGGGGCATCGCGCGATTTGTCCGGGCCCGGTCGGGCGTAAATCGGAGTTAGCGACAGGCTCTGCGTCGCGACGTCGGCTGCATCGACGCCAGCCGCCTTAACTGCCTCCACGACGGAGTTTGAATCGGTCGAGAGCGCGGCAGTGGCTTCCGCCGCCGTTTCGGCGACGTGCTGAACTCCCAGAGAAAGAAATGCGGTGTCCGGTTCAATTCGAACCTCCCCGATGCCCTCGACGGTTATTCCGGATTGTTCCAAACCAGAACCTGCGGCCGCCGCGATTCCAAGAGGCTCGGCGGGCCTGTCGCCGCCGTCACTCTGCTGACTGATAAATAGGAATCCAGCGACTCCGACCGCGATAATCACTGACATCAGGATGATCACTCTGGCGAGCGCGGGAATTCGCATGGGAACCTGGCTCCTTATCGTTTCGGAATTGGGTGTTCGGCAATTAGTGCGCGACCGCTCTGGTTGATTCCGACAGTTTATCCCGCTGGACTATGCGCAACCGCGAGGTCAGGCACCGCGCTCGTGGACTTTCGACGCCCGGGAATGGATGTATCAACGATCACCGGTTGCACGAAGCGCGTGAGTTACGATGATTCGACCGTGGCTTTTCCCGTGAAATATCAATCTCGCATATCGCCGGTGGAACTGGTCGATAGGCTCCGACGCGGAATCCTTTTTGACGGTCCCCAGGGAACCATGGTCGGCGCCGCCACCAACAAAGACTGGGAGACGCCCGAGGAGCTCAACCTGAGGGAACCCGATCGGGTTCGAGATATGCACCGCGCTTATGTGGACGCAGGCGCCGAGGTCATAACCACCAACAGCTTCGGCGGCAACCGCATCCGTTTGACGAGGGCCGGTCTGGCCGACCAGCTCGAAGCCTTCAACCGGTCCGCTGCGGCCCTGGCCCGAGAAGTTGCGGCGGATAACCTCCTGGTCGCCGGAGATATCGGCCCATCGGGCGAGTTTCTGGAGCCCCTGGGCGATCATCTTTACTCGGAATTTGTCGATGCCTTCGCGGAGCAAAGCCGGGCGCTGGCAGATGGCGGCGTCGACTTTCTCCTGATCGAAACGATGAGCGACCTGGGCGAGGTAAGGACGGCGATCGAAGGCGCGAAATCGACCGGCCTCGGCGTCGTAGCGACGATGAGCTTTTGCACGAATATGCGGACGATGATGGGCGTGACTCCAGCTGACGCGGCCCGCGAGATGATCGAATACGGGGCCGATGCGATCGGCGCAAACTGCGGAAATGGCCCCGACGAGATGACGGAAATCTTGCGCGAGATGCGTGAGGCGATGCCGGATGCCGTGGTTCTGGGTCAATCGAACGCAGGTATTCCCGAGATCAGAGGTAGGCGGGTGGTTTACGACTGCACGCCCGACGAAATGGCCGCGTACGCGGGCCAATGGGCTGAATTCGGCGTACAGGCGATCGGCGCATGCTGCGGCGGTACGCCGGACACGATTCGAGCTATCGGCGACGTTGTCGAGGGTATCCGCAAAAGATAAGCTGCCGGCGCGGCCGGGAAGCCCGGACCACGACCACTTCTGGATTTCGTTGGCAACCAACTGTGGTCCTGAAGCGGAGGCAATCGTTCGCGGCGCTGTTCGCGTCAACGGCCTCCGGTTCACCGAGCGGGCTCCGGGTGCCGTCTTCCGAAATCAACCGTCCGCGGTTCTGCCAGACCAGGAACAGGGTGGTGCCCCCGCCGCCGGAGAAGCCCCACTGTCCGCCGCTTCCGTCCGGTGCCGCGAGTATGGTCAGCTGTTGGTCGGCCTCAAGGAATTCCTCCCAGTTCCAGCCCCCGATTGGTGGCGGCTCGACGCCGGCCTTCTCGAACAGGTCCGGGTCATACCAGAGGAGTTAGGGGGTCATTCCCCACGGCAGCGCCCACCGCCTACCGTCCGACACAATCGCCGCTTCAGCCAGCGTGTAGTAGGCCCTGTCTTTCAGAGTGTCAGTCTGCGAAATGAATCGGTCGAGGTCGTGGATGAGCTCTTTCTCGGCCAGCTGAACCATGATCTCCCGCGCGGGGACGGCGAAGATGTCGAGCGTCTTGCCCTCGTCGAGGGCCGACTCGATGCCCGTCATGAAGCGCTCGTCGAGGTCCGTAAGTTCGGGTCCAATGTCCACTCGCACGACTCGTATGTCCAGGTCCGGTTTTTCGCCCTGGAGGTCGGCCACCGCGGCGTTTATAGTGCTCTCGATGTGAGCGGTCATGACGTTTCCGGTCGCTATGCCCAAAGTCAGTGAAACGGGTCCCTCGGGCTCAACCTGACTCGGCGCGGCAACTGTAGTGACCGCCGGCTCGGGCGGCGTGCCCTGAGGAGCCAGCTTCACCTTGATGTCAGGCGGCAACTCCGCCGTCGTCGGCTCACCGCACGCGGCGAGGAGCGCGACCGCACTCCCTGCCGCCAGACCCTTCAATAGCTTCCGCCGTGACACGGTTGAATTCATTCCTCTGGCCTCAACGTGCCTCTTTCCGGCAAACCGACTGGCATCGTTCTCGATTTCGCGTGTCCAACCCGGGCCGTGCAGGTCACCGATCACTCGACTTCCAGGCGTCCTTGAGCTTGACGCGCGCTCCGGTCGTCAGAATCGATCCGGCGTAGAGCCGGCCGGCCAACATCACCGCCCCCCAGATTGCGCCCAGCATCAGGATCACCGCCAGCACGATTTCCCATACCTCCACGGCGCCGAGACCGGCTCTGACCGGCATTGACGGTGAAGCTCACATCGTCGAGGGCCTTCAGGTCTCCATAGCGTTTGGCAGCGTTCCTCAGTTCAAGCGGCATGCTATTGCCCTTCCCGTAGATCGTGATGCAGCGACGGGTCGCGTTGGGTCACACGCCATCGTGGCGGTGCTCGGACCACTGATATGGGATTTAGCGGACTTCCAACGCGACGGTGTGAGAGTGTGAGCTTAGCGGCCGCCGAAGACCTTCAACACCTTTCCGATCACCATATCTCGCGTCACCGGGCCGAACCCTCGACTGTCACTGCTAGCGCTCTCGTTGTCGCCCCTGAGAAGAAATCGGCCAGAATCCACCCGCGAAACCCGCTTGACCATGAGGCGACCAGTGTTGGGATGTTTCGCCACCACAACGTCGCCCACGCGTGGCTTGCCCAGCAGGAAGCTGAGCTTGTTGACAAGAACGTAATCCGATTCGGCAATCCTCGGCGCCATGCTCTGCCCGACGACACGATAAACGGCGAATGGAAGCACGTCTGGCCGGCCTTATAGGTCGGCTACGACCACCTCGTGCCCGCTGGGCCACGCCGACTTGACCTTTTTGGAATTCACGCCTTTGGTAGCCCAGAAGATTTCTGCGATCTTATGCACGGTATCCAGCAATTCTTCGGCATGCTCGATATCTACATGCTGCTTGGCGATCGAGCCGAGTCGCATCACTTCCCAGACAAGAGCGTGGATCTCCGGATGCTCCTTGACCATATCGGGCTTTATGTAATCACCCCATATGATGCGGATTTCATGCTTGCAAAGCTCTGCGTGCTCTTCCTTGACGAGCATGTAGCGCGAGATGTCGTGCGCGAAGTCGCGCACCTGGTCCGGCGTTGCATCCGCCCCCGGCGGCACTTGCTCCTCTATCAAGTCGACCATGCGAATCACGGTGTGTGCCGCAAGCTGCGCCAGGTGTGGATCGTAGATTCCGCAGGGTATGTCGCAATGCGCCGATACCTCGTCGATCGCGCCAATCATCTCGGCCGACTTCATAATCTTGCCCGAAAGCTTCATGAATCCTCCCGGTCTATGACCCAGTGACTCCGCAGGGCGGCAAAACCGACCTCCGGCGAGTGGCCGCACATGACACGCGCGGTCCGCAATCCCGCAAGAGCGGGGGCCGATTGTACCAGTCTGGCGTCTGGCTGGCGTCAAATCCGGGCCGCCGTCGTGCAACGGGTGCCGCGGCTTGTCCCGGCCGACTGTGCGTGTATAATTCAGGTTGATGTGCTTGTAAAAAAGCGAAACGCGCAACACCCTGCGGTGTTGCGTTTTGATCCTTAACAACTGAAGAGTGGTCGAGAGGAGTGCGGGTAGAAATGCTCGTTGACTTCCGTTGAAATCGGTCTATAACCGAGTTAGAGAGCGTGACAAATTCTCAATCGCAATCAATCAATTGGAGCTTCTTCGGGAGCCAGTTGACGTTTTTTGGGAGAGTTTGATCCTGGCTCAGGATTAACGCTGGCGGCGTGCCTTATCAATGCGAGTCGAACGGTACGGACGGCTTCGGTCGTCACGACCGTGGCATCTGGGTGAGTAACACGTAGGTAACCTACCTCTTGGTGGGGGATAACCCCGGGAAACCGGGGACAATACCGCATAAGATTCGTCGGAATTATCCGGCGAATGAAAGATTTATCGCCGAGAGAGGGGCCTGCGGCCGATTAGCTTGTTGGTGGGGTAATGGCTCACCAAGGCGATGATCGGTAGCTGGTCTGAGAGGATGATCAGCCACACTGGGACTGAAACATGGTCCAGAGCCCTACGGGGTTTAGCATGAAGGAATATTGCGCAATGGGGGAAACCCTGACGCAGCAACGCCGCGTGGGCGAAGAAGGCCCTAGGGTCGTAAAGCCCTTTTCTGGGTGATGAAAATGACAGTAGCCCAGGAATAAGCCACGGCCAACTACGTGCCAGCAGCCGCGGCAATACGTAGGTGGCGAGCGTTATCCGGAATTACTGGGCGTAAAGCGCGTGTAGGCGGACCGGTAGGTTGAACGTGAAATGTCAAGGCCCAACCTTGTCACGCCGTTCAATACCGCCGGTCTTGAGGCTGGGAGAGGGAAGTGGAACTTCCGGTGTAGTGGTGGAATGCGTAGATATCGGAAGGAACACCAGTGGCGAAGGCGACTTCCTGGCTTAGTCCTGACGCTGAGACGCGAAAGCGTGGGGAGCGAACCGGATTAGATACCCGGGTAGTCCACGCCGTAAACGATGGATGCTAGGTGTGAGGGGTATCGACCCCCCTTGTGCCGTAGCTAACGCGTTAAGCATCCCGCCTGGGGACTACGGTCGCAAGACTAAAACTCAAAGGAATTGACGGGGGCCCGCACAAGCAGCGGAGCGTGTGGTTCAATTCGAGGATACGCGAAGAACCTTACCGGGGTTTGACATGTGCCGGACCGCCCTGGAAACAGGGCTTCCCTTCGGGGCTGGTTCACAGGTGCTGCATGGCTGTCGTCAGCTCGTGCCGTGAGGTGTTGGGTTAAGTCCCGCAACGAGCGCAACCCTCGTCGTTAGTTGTATTTTTCTAGCGAGACTGCCGAGAGAAACTCGGAGGAAGGTGGGGATGACGTCAAGTCAGCATGGCCCTTACGTCCCGGGCTACACACACGCTACAATGGCTGGTACAGAGGGCGGCGAGCCGGCGACGGTTAGCGAATCCCAAAAAGCCAGCCCCAGTTCGGATTGCAGGCTGCAATTCGCCTGCATGAAGTCGGAGTTGCTAGTAACCGCAGGTCAGCATACTGCGGTGAATACGTTCTCGGGCCTTGTACACACCGCCCGTCATGCCATGGGAGTCTGTAATACCTGAAGACGGTGAGCTAACCCTTAGGGGAGGCAGCTGTCTAAGGTGGGATAGGCGACTGGGGCAAAGTCGTAACAAGGTAGCCGTACCGGAAGGTGCGGCTGGATCACCTCCTTTCAAGGATAAATTCTGCCCTTAATCAGGCAGACATCCTTAGGTCGGTCGCTTCTAGCGTGGTTTGGGGCTTCGAGCCCCGGCTAGACCGATCCGGAAGATTGAGCGTTTGTATTTGCACCTTTTCGGCCACTCCTCAGATGTTTAGGATTTGTTTCCTTGACGCTGAGTTCAAGCAGGCCAGGCTGTCGCGCTACGTGCGAGGAAAGTCCGCACTCCGCAGAGTTGGATAGCGGGTAACTCCCGTCCGCCGCGAGGCGAGGACCAGTGGCACAGAGACTATTGCCGGCATGAGCCGGAGTGAAAAGAGCTAAACTCTATCCGGAGCAAGCCCAAGTAGGGACGTTCGTAGGCTGCTCGCCGAGTCCCAGGTGGGGCGCAAAGAGGATCGGGGCGACCCGAGGCCCAAGATAGATGACAGTCCGTGACAGAATGCGGCTTATAGGTCTGCTTGGCCGCTCGACGCGGGGTGGAGCAGTGGCAGCTCGTCGGGCTCATAACCCGGAGGTCGTCGGTTCGAATCCGACCCCCGCAACCAATTTCCGCGGCAGCTCGCTACCTGTTGGCCCAGGGCGCTAACCACGCGGCGGTCGGCATATGTGGTCCAGTGGAGAGCGTCCGTGCGGCATGTCGTTAGAAGGCGCTGCACGGGTTACCGACGCGGATATTAGCAAATCTACGCGCGCGGTCGGGCGGTTGTGGAAAGGGCCGGTCGCCGGTGCATTCAGGTCCAAAGACCATGATGTGCTTCGCCGGGTCGGCGGGACTCGGGCCAGCTAAAAGACTCACCACCGAATCTCGCCGATGGGCGGGTTTTCGTTCACGCTACCTGTGATGCCACCTATTCGCACCCCATCAAACACGCACGCCCGCAGCTTTGAGACGATTACTGCCGATAACGCTTTCCAGAAATTGCACGCGCCCTGGCCTTGCCGCTGATGACTTAATGCGCCTGACTCGCCAAACTACTCAGGGAGCGCTGCGGAAGTCTCTTGCCGGGGATGGGGGCGTCGCCGCCGCGAATCCCGTTTAGCGGTCTTTCGATCATCCCGCAAGGATGCCGTCTTATGACACTGCACATTTCTGAAACCGAAGTTGACCGCTTGCTCGACATGCCCACGACGATTGAAGCCGTCGAGGACGTGTTTCGATTGCAAGGTGAGGGGCGGGTTCACAACGTTCCACGCCGGCGCGCCGTTGGGGAATCGATGTCGTTGCACGTTATGGCCGCGGCAATCTCGCCGCTGGATCGTATCGGCTTCAAGGCGTACACAACCGGGCCGTCCGGAGCGCAGTTCGTCGTAAGTCTTTATCGCGAGAGCACTGGTGAGCTTGACGCGGTAATTGATGCTGGCCGCCTGGGGCAGCTCCGCACCGGAGCCGCCAGCGGGGTATCGGCCAAATACCTGGCTCGCGAGGACGCAAGAGTGGCTGCGATTATTGGCAGCGGCTACCAGGCTCGAACGCAGCTCGAGGCCATTGCGCAGGTCCGAAAATTGTCGAAGGCCTACGTATTCAGCCGCAGCCGTGAAAACCGGTCCGCATTCGCGGCGGAGATGTCCGATCGACTCGGCGTCGAAGTCGAGCCGGTCGACGACCCGGAAACCGCCTGCTCGGAGGCCGACATCATCGTCACCGCGACCACCAGTTCGACTCCCGTCGTGATGGGTTCGTGGATCGCGCCCGGCGCGCACGTCGTGGCGATGGGTGCCAACCGGATTCAAGCGCGGGAGCTAGACGACGCGGCTGTTGGTGGCTTCGATCTCATCGCCGTGGACGACATCGAGCAGTCAAAACTCGAGTCCGGCGATCTTTCTGAGGGAGTCGACAGGGGCGTTATCTCCTGGGATGAGATAGTGCACCTCGGAGATGTTGTGGCCGGACGTGCGCCGGGTCGAAGGTACCGGACCCAGATGACGCTTTTCAAGTCGCTTGGTATCGCCCTGTGGGACGTGGCGGTCGCTCATCGCCTTTACGAAATTGCCGTCAGGGAAGGCGCTGGCACCGAATTGCCGAAATTCGGGAGTTGACCCCGGCCATCGTCAAGCCACTCGGCCGCATTGAAGGTAATATTCTTAGCTGAGTCGCACCTGGTAAAGGGCTCGGAATTGCCCCTATCGTCTAGAGGCCTAGGACAGCACCCTTTCAAGGTGCAGACAGGGATTCGAATTCCCTTGGGGGCACCACGATCGGCCCGGTCAGGCTGTGACGATCGCAGTTGCCGACTTCCGGCGCAGCGATGAGCGACCGCGGGCGGGAAACGTCTCTGGAGACAACGAGTCTGCGTTTGCAGGCGTCGTATAGTTTGCATCCGTGTCGGCCCGCTTCGAGTCGGTCCAGCTAAATCGGCTATCGCTACGAGGTTCCAAAACGCTTTTGCGACATTGACGCTCATAGCAATTCTTGCGCCGGTTGTAGCTTCATCGATGGCATCCAGGGCTGGCGCATTCATTCCGACTGGTCACCACGACCGTCGGCATATTCACTTTGCATCCGATAGGAGCAACTCGTAAGAACTCATGGAGCCTTACGGACCGGCAGAAACTCTGGCCTAATCGAGCGACCTGGACAGCACATCTGGCGAAATACCCGGTTTTGGGATGGGTCTATTCGCACTCGTGCCCGAGGCGCTTTTGTTAATGGCCATATTCACTCGTGTGGGCACTTCGGTTCTAGAAGCCCAGGCAACATACGGTGTTTCGCTTGCGCTCCCTCATACTCCGCCTCGCGCGTAGTCCAACCGTACCGCTGAACCGCCGGACCGGAGCCGCGTGCCGGTTTGCTTCCGGCTCGGACTGGCCGTATATCTGGCGAGGCGACTCGCCCTGTCAACACCCAACAATTCAGGAGATCTGCTGACAATGAACTTCTTTCGCTCAAAACGTCGATACTGCTCGTGGCCGGTATCACTACCGCTTTTGTCGCTGCGCCCGCCGCGCTTGCTCATGAGGGCCGGGACGTTGGTGAGCTTAGTTTCGTTGTTGGATTCGCCGAAGAATCCGCGCTTGAGGGCCAGCCCAACGCCGTGTCTCTCAGGGTAAGCAGGAGCGAGGAAGCCGAAGAGCGTGCCGATGAACCGGACCTTGAGGGACACGGTGCTATTTTCAGTTCGCCAATCCTCGAGCCTGGCGATCGATTCAGCTACGTTGTCGATATCGAACTGGCCGGCTTTACGGTCCCGATTCACAGCCACCTCGACCCCGATGCCCACGGTTCGATGGCGGTCGTGAGCCAGGGTGGCGAGACTGGAACCGTCGACATCGAGATTCATGCCGGTGCAATGCACCCGCACGAAATCAGCGTTGCGCCCGGAGCCACGTTGATGTGGGTCAACGAGGACGAAAAATCTCAGGCGGTCGCGAGCGGTTTGCACGACGCGGCTGGCCACACTCATGGGACAGCGCCGGTCGAGGGACTCGAAGAATCTCTGCAAGTCGAGGTGACTCACGTTGTCTCCGACCGTGCCGCGTCCTTTCAGCTTGCGCCAAAGTTCGTCGAGCCGGGACTCTACCAATCGCTATTCATACAGACCTCGCCCGGAAAATACCGAATCAGATTCATCGGAGATGTCGACGGTGTCCCCGTCGACGAGACATTCGAGTCAGGTCCGAACACGTTCGCCGAAGTTGCGGCTGTCGGCGACGTGCAGATTCCGGTGAAGGTCGCCTCTCTCCGCAAGCTGGAGGGCGTGGCTCGCTCCACACGCGATGCGGCTGTCGCCGTGGGCGACGACGCAGGACTCGCGAGAAGTGTTGCAATCGTGGCGATCGGCGCCGGAGGCGTCGGCATCGCCCCGGGTGCGACTGGCCTGTGGTTTGGACTTCGCAAGGATCGCCGGAACTGATCCCGAAACCGGTATGACCGCCAGATCATGAGGGTGGCTGTCCGTCCGGTGTGCGCCGTAGCGGCGGCGATCGTTGCAGCCTTGTTGGCATGGGCGCCGGCCGGCGCCCATGCCAACCTCGTTAATGCATTTCCGGAACCGGGCGAAGTATTGGAACGACCCACCGACACCGTCTACATTGAGTTTTCTGAGACTCTGGTGCAGGCGTTCAGCAGCATAGACGTGCTTGACGCCGCCGGCATCAGCGTCGTGGCCTCCCGTAGCGAGGTCGACCTCGCGAATCCCACGGCAATGCGGGTAGCGCTCAAGACTCTGTCCAACGGAACGTACGTAGTCGCCTGGCGAACCCTTTCCACCGTTGATGGGCATCTCATCAGGGGCTCCTATCTATTCAGCGTCGGTGATCCGATCCAGCGGCTGGAACGGCCTGCTGAAGCGTCGCGCGAGGCATCGCCGGTGGAAGCGCCGCGGCGCTGGTTGCTTCTGATCGGCGCGGTGCTACTGGTTGGGGTCCCCGTGCATTTTGTCGCGGTCTCGGGTCTGCGTACCGTCGAAGTTGGCGGTTCGAGGATTTCCGCTTTTGTCGGGGCCGGCGCCGGATTTCTGATTCTGGCTCAAATTGGGCTCCTGCTCGTTCAAGCGGGCACCCTTGCGGAAGGAGGTCTGCTCGACTGGATCGGCACCGGAGTTCCAAATGCGTTTCGACTTGGGCTCTGGGGCCGTCTCTGGACTTCACGGCTGATTCTGCTCGGCGCCTGGATCGCAATCGGCCCTGGCGGCTGTCCGAGGAACGGGCCGTGGCGCGCGTTGGGCCTGGATCGGAGCCGCCGTGGTGGGGGCCGAGGTTCTCCTGACGATTTCGCTCGAGAGTCACAGCGCCGCACTCGATTTTGGACACCTTCTGGCGGCGGCCGTTTGGGCCGGCGGTTTGCCCGCCCTCCTGTTCGCGATTCGGGGGGCCCGCCGGATCAATTCACTTGATGAACGCCGCAAGGTGATCGCCCGGATCGTCGAGCGATTCTCCGCGCTCGCCACCGTATCCGTGGCTGTCGTCATCGTCACCGGGTTGCTGAGCGCCTGGCTGCATGTCATCGAACCTGGCCGCCTCTTCTCGACGGCGTACGGCCGCACGTTGCTCGTCAAGATTGCTCTCGTGGCGCCACTGCTGGTTCTGGGAGCCGTAAACCTCACTTGGGTGCGCCGCCGTCTCCGAATGCCGTCCGTCAAGGAACTCAGTCGGACTTCGGCGTGGTTGACAGGAATAGTGCGAGTCGAAGCGGTCCTGGTTGTCAGCGTTCTCCTCGCGTCGGGCTATCTCACCGCATTTGAGCCGGGCAGGCAGGCGGCTTTGCCTGGTGATGAACTGGTTCGGGCCGAGGCAACCGCCGACGATATCAGGCTCAAGTTCACAATAAGGCCCGGCGTCCCGGGGCCGAACCGACTCGAAGTTACCGCCGACTCCTCGCTCGGTCCCTTTCCACCCGACTCGTCTGTGCAACTGACGCTGAAGTTTCTCGACCGCGACACAGGTTCCGAACAGATCGCCCTCGAATCCGCGACTGAGGGCGTGTTCACAGTCGAGACCGACGCCATCGGAATCGCCGGACGCTGACAGGCAGGCTTTCTTGTGCAGAGGCCCGGAGATTTTGACTCCCGGACGGCGATTCGTTTTAACATTGCTCCGATCGCAGGTTCACCGTCAAGCGTGCAACCGGATCCCGTTCAGCGGGACATACTCTTTGCTGTTGCCTTGACGGCGATTGGCGTTGCCATCGCGGCTATCGGCGGGTCATCGTGGATTCACGCGTAGCGCGAGCCTTTGCGTGGCTGGCGGAGGCGCAATAGGCGCGGCCGTTGGCCTGGCGATTCTGTTGTCAGCGATTCTGCGCGTCGGACCGGCTGTTCCCGACATCAACCCGATTTTGTCTGATCCGGAATCGATTGCGGCTGGACGTTTGCGGTTTGACGAGGACTGCGCCGGCTGCCACGGATCTGGGGGGTGCGGCGACGGACCGCTTGCGTCGCAGCTCAACCCGCCCCCACTGGACCTCGCCGTTCATGTGCCGCTTCACCCTGACGGCGCGCTTTTTTCATTTATCAAATGGGGCGTCGAAGGCACCGCCATGCCGAGTTTTGCCGAGCGGTTGGAAGACGAACAGATATGGCACATCGTCAACTTCATCCAGACCATTCGACCGTGAGATCCGCCGAAACGGCTCGGGGCGTATGATTTTTCGTAAGCGGAAGGCTCGGGCATCACGAGTCGGCCCCCGCATCAATCCGAATCTGGAGAGTTACTGTGAGATCGCGGCTGGACTCTCTATTCCGTCGTGATGCCGTTCTGCGCGGCGGTCTGGCTTGCTGCTCCGCAAACTGCGCTAGCTCATGGCATTCACATTCCCGGTTTGCAAAGTGAGCTCGTGGCGATCCTGATACCGGTCCTCATCTTCGTAATCGTGACGGAGCTTGGCATCCTCGGCGTGTTCCTGTTCCAGCAGCGCGATATCGAGTCCGGGAACGAAGGGCCTTAGGTCTGTCCGGACTTGAGCGCGGTTTGCAGACTTACATCGCCGCGCTTTTTTCAAGTCGATCGAGCGCCTCGTAGGATCGAACCATCTCCCGCGCCGATGTCAGCGGCTCGCGTCCTTCGTTTACTGACTCGATGAATTCGCGATTCTGCCTAGGCATGGCGGCTTCATTGGATTCATTTACCAGTTCGTTTCCATCTTTATCTATCAGACGTCCATCCTCGAAGATCAGCAAATCTTCCTCGCCGATTAGCGTTATTCGTTGCGTCGCCTTTGGAACGATCGCGTTATACGAAAGCGTCAAGGTCGCAAGACCTCCGCCCGGAAATCGAAGCTGCGCCGATAAGTCCAAAGGGATTCCGAGCGCTGAGCTCGTCGGGCCGAAGTGCGCCCTGGCCGAGTCCGGCTTCTCGCCGAAGAGCCAAATTGCGTGGTCCACCACATGGCCACCGTGATGCCAGAGAAGGCTATCGGTCCAGCTGCGCCGCCGCCCCTGCCAGTTGATGTTTTCGCGTCGGAAGAAGTGCCACTCCGTGTGGTAGTGGTGCAGTTTGAACTCTCCCGCTTCGATCCTCCGCTTGATTTCCATGCTGGCGGCCCAGTAGCGCTGCGTATGACAAATCATTAGCGTTTTGTTTTTTTCGTCGGCCAGGTTGGCCAGCGCTGTCGCCTCGGCCAGGGACAGTCCCAGTGGAATCTCGAGCAAAACGTGCTTACCGGCGTTCAACGCGGTGGTGGCCTGGTCGTGGTGCACCTGGCTGGGTGACGTGATTAGCACGGCGTCCAGACCGGGCCGGTCGAGCGCATCCTCGAGATTCAGCGTGGCCAGCGGTGCGCCGCAACTTTTGGCGAATTCCTGGGTCGGTTCCAGGAGCCGTCCCACCACCGAATCGATCGACACATCATCCATCTCCAACAGCGCATCCCGGTGAAATCCGGCGATGCTCCCGTACCCCACCATGCAAAACTTCACTTTTAGATCCTTTCGGCTTGCCCGTGTTCGGATAATCTTCGATTAGCGGCGGCAGGTCCGCGTCCGCGAATATTAGACAGGGGCTTACCGATGAGCGAAATGAATCCAATCGAAAAGGCCGTGCAGGCTGTCGTTGCCGCGTGGTCCGACTCGCATTTCAAGTCGGCCTTGCTGACGGATTCCCGGCGGGCCCTCGCCGAACTTGGAATCAAGATTCCGGAGGAAATCGAATTGGACGTCCGGGACAACACCGGCGGCACACATCACGTAATCGTTTGCACAAAATGCTCCTGCTGGCCCACTTTTTTGTCCCCTATGCCGCCGTTTTGGAAGAACGCCGAGTACACAACCCGCGTCGTTGCAGATCCCAGGACGGCGCTGATCGAAATTGGACTGATGCTCGATCCCGGCGAACTGGTGGAAGTTGTCGACACCACGCCTCAGGTCCGTGCCATGGTCATTCCAAAACGACCGTCAGTGGACGGCGACGCGACCGCCGCCGACCTGGCGCCCCACGTCAACAACCTCAACATTGCGGGGTATGCGAAATGAATGCGGGCTGCTCATTTGAGTCGGTTCCTATGGTTGGTCATTTCTGCGTGGCACGGCCTGAATCCACCTACACACTTTTGGGGGCAAACCCAACGTAGCAGCTTTCCGCTGGCGCGCCTCGAAGCCTGCGAATTCCACCGTGAAATCCTAGTAGTCCTGGCGACCGCCTTGCGGGACGTTGCGACCTTCATCGAGATCGAGCCTGTCGAACTGTCGCGAAATGTCGGTTCGATGGGCCTGACCGATTTCGGCGAGAAACTTCCGGTACCGCTCCCATTGCTCGGCGTCTTTCGGGGATCGGTCGATAAACGCCCGGTTGAAATCCTCGATCTGTTCCAGGCTCTTCTGGTTCATATTTGCCGAAACCCACTCCCATACCTGCTCGTCGGTCTGGCGATCGCGCAACGCGGCTGTGAAGTCGTCGGCAGATATTTCCAGGAAGTCAAACAGAACCTTGGAGAATCCCGTCCTCGAATAGTATTCGCCGAGTTTGTCATCGAGGTCGGCCCTGCATTTGTCGATGGCGCGAGGAAGAAAAACGATTCCCCCGAGCTTTTCATAGGGGCTGCGCGGTACGCTTTCCGTCATGTTCATCTGACTTCCTTCTCAAAAAAGTTACCCGCCCCGGCGGGAGATATCAGGAGCGAACCGGCACACCCTCGAGTAGACCGGCTTCGTGCATTCCCCCCCACTCCGTTTTGAATGTCTGGTTCCACTGGTCCGTAAGCGGGTGCTGCATCATCTCGCCGAGGATCGGCCAGAAAATAATTATTCCGTCCGCACCGTCGCGGAGAGCCCGATACGCAACGTCCACGGACCGTACAAGCGCCGCCGTAACGAATGGTGGATCCGACCACCCGGAGAAAGTGTTCGCGCACTCGCGAACGAGCTTCGTGGGGTCGCCGCCCAATTCCTTGACCGGTTCGCAGAACGGCAGAATGTGCGTCGCCCCCGCCTGAGCTACGGCGCAGGCCTGGCCCAGAGAAAATACTGTCGTGCACATCGTTTCGACATTCTGGGCGCGCAAGTCGGCAAACGCGCCGAGCGCATGCGGCGTGCACGGTAACTTGATCATGATCTGACCCGACATGCTCGTGAATACCGAGGCCGCATCGAGCAATTCTTCCGTGGTTTCACCGTCGACTTCGACGACGATCGGTAGATCCGTTATCTCGAGATAACGTCGAACAACATCCGTGAGTTGTCCGTACTTCTTGACCATGTCGTTCAGCACGACCGTGTTTGTCACGATTCCGGCGGCGCCGTATGTGAGCCACGTCCCGAGATCTGCCGGATCGCCGGCCAGCCATATTGCGGGACCTCGGCCAGCTTTGTTGGACGTGCTTTGGGCCATGGCCCTCTCTTCGGCCGTACTAACTGGCATTTTCGTGCTTCCCGTCGACGAGCTGTAGACCAATACCGAGGGTCGACGCTTCGTCAAAGAAATTTATTCTCCATCCGGACGAACTGATCATCGGTTCGGTTCCGGATATCCCGTTGTTTTCCATTTCCGCGATGAGTTCGTCCATCGCGTCGCTGCGGAATGCGATGTGATGAACGCTTGCGCCGTGCAGGTCGAGATGGGCCGCAAACCGGCTTATTTCCTTATTGACAGGGCAGATTATTTCGAGAAAATTACCGCCGTCGGCCAGTTCCACGGCAGCGTATTCATTCCCTTCCTCTTCCGAACTCCACTCCATTACAACGTCAAGCCCCATCTTGTCTCGAAATAAAGTCAATGCCTCATCCAATTTCGGCACCACTACTGCGATGTGGTGAAAGGCGTTGAACATGACGGCTTCTCCGATGGCGATAAACAAATGTGGGTCGAGTCTAGACGCGCATTCCGCGCCAGGCAAAAGCGAACGGTCTCCCGAATATCGCGTTGGCCTCTTTTTGATCGCAATCGACGCGGAGACGGCCGAACGTCCCAACATGACTCCGCAGCGGGAACAGGCGCGAATCTTCAGACGGGCGACCGAATTGACGCGGAAGCGGCGGCGTCGCTCATCGTCCGGACTAAATCATAGTTTTGGTTGTCGATGGCGTGAGTTACGTTGGCAACTGTAGAAGCCCGCTCGGGTAGAGTTGGACGGAGCGACAGAATCGATCACCAGGAAATAACGATGGTTGGTACTGAACCGGGTGGGAAGCTCGAGATGGATGTTCGGGTGATAAATCCTTTCATCGGCGCGATCGAGGCGGTGCTATCCAAAGAGATTGGCTCCACCGTGCGGCGAGGCGGCCCGCCGGCCATAACGGCCGGGTCGAAGCTGCCGCACGAGGTCACCGCGATAATTGGTGTTACCGGCGACCTCGCGGGGCTGCTGTTGATCTCCATGCCCACGCGGAGTGCGCTGAAGTTCTACGAGCTGATCGTGGGCGAGAAGAAGGATGAGCTCCACGACATCGTGCGCAGCGCTATTGCCGAGTTATCCAATACCGTAACCGGAACCGCATCGATCGAACTCGAGAACCAGGGCCTCGTCGTAGACATATCGCCGCCCGCCGTGATCCAGGGGGTCGACGCGCAGCTCACGACTCTCAACACCCCACGCGTGGCCGTTCCGCTTGAGACAAAGCTCGGTCCCGTCACTGTCGAGATAGCACTTTCGAGGGTGCGATCGACCTCTGAATGACATCCCCGGCGGATGATTCTCGTTCGACCAGCACCGCCAGCCGGCTGTCCCGACAGATGGACTTTGTTCTTGAGATCGACAGGCTAAAGGGGATCGTTCGGCAAACATTATTGCTGGACAGGTCGCGACTCGAAAACGCCGCCGAGCACTCCTGGCACATCGCGATTATGGCTCGATTGCTGCATGAATATGCCGTCGAACGCGTAGACATCGAACGCGTGATCGAAATCCTCCTCATACATGATCTGGTCGAAATCGACGCTGGAGACGTGATGATCTACGATCGGGTCGGCCGCGAGGAAACAAGGAAGCGTGAGAAAGCGGCAGCCCGCCGTATATTCGGGCTTCTTCCCCCTGACCAGGCGAGAGACATGCGACTTCTATGGGATGAGTACGAGGCTCGCACAACTCCGGAAGCGCGGTTCGCGTATGCGTTGGACCGAGTTCAGCCGGTCTTGCACAACTTGAAAACTCAGGGGCTGATGTGGCGGAAGCACGGGATATCTCGAGATCAGGTTATGGAAATCAACGCACCCATCGCCTCAGCTGCGCCGGCGCTCTGGGATTACATTTCGGGTCTTATCGACGAGGCCGCCGCCAAGGGACATCTCAGGCCGTAAAGCTGTTTCGGGATTCCCAACGCCAACCGTGAGTCGTGGCGGGTAAGGCCGAGATCCCGGTCAGTCCGCGCCAAACTTCCTTCTCCCGGCACCTGTTCAGTATTGACTCCGAGCCGATGCGTTTGCAGGTGCGTCGCCGTGATCAACTCCGGCAACAGCGGGGGCGCCGCACGATCCGCGGGGCCCGTGGGCGCCGTCGTCCTGATAAATGTCGCGAAACCGCCGCTATTTGCCAGTAGGAGGCAGCAATTTGGCAGCGCACAACCTGTTACTGGCAGTTCGATGATGTGAATCTCGACCCGGAGTAGTAGCGTGGGCACTAAGGGGAAACGGGCTCTTGATGACCCGCCCGCAGTGAAGGGACGGGAGAGATGAGATTCGTTCGCGAGCGATTGAGGTTGCTGGTCTTCATTGCGTCGGGCCTCTGGCTGGCTGCTGGAGGGAGTCTGGCGGCGGCGCAGGAGTCTGCCGATCACGCGATCGCAGACGGTTGGGTTTACTCACAGACTGGACCCGGGGATGGAACCGGTTTCGCCGTCACGGACGCCAATGGCATTCCCTTCTGGACCAAGTTCCATCAGCTGGGCGAGGTTGCGACGCTGGGTTATCCGGTCTGGCGGCGATTCGTCTATAAGGGGTTTACCAACATGGCGTTTCAGAAGGCCATCCTGCAGTGGCAACCCGAGTCGATGTCGATGAACTTCCTAAACATCTTCGACGAGCTGTCGGCGGCGGGAAAAGACGCGGCGCTGGCGACGACTAAGCTAACGCCCGCGAGCCGCGATTGGTCTGGCGATGTGGGCCTTGCCTGGGAGGACGTGGTAGACCGGCACCTGGCGGTCCTGGACGAAAACTCAGCGATCAAGGCCAGGTTTCTGGCCGACGCCGACTGGTTGAACCACTACGGCCTGCCCATGGGATACGAGGACTTTGGCGACGTAAGAGTGGTGCGAGCGCAGCGGGCGGCGTTTCAGCAGTGGATGATCGAAGTGCCGTAGGGCAAGGCCGGCGAGGTGGTTGTGGCCAACGGCGGCGACATTGCGAAGGAGCATGGGCTCCTGCCGGCCGCTGCCGGGCTGTCCCACCAATCAGGTGAGATTAGCCATATTGTTGCTGAAGCAACGCCTACACCCGCGCCTTCGGCAGTGCCAACGGCCACCGCCGCGCCAGTGCCGACACCGAGCCCGGCGGCTGCCCTGGTTGTGCCTTCGCGCACCCTTCAAGTTCTTAATAAGAAGGCAGGCGGAGTATTGAGCGTGGCGTTCAGTTCCAACGGACAGTTTGTGGCTACGGGCAATAGAGATGGCACATTAGCTCTGTGGGACCCTGCCACCGGAAGATTAGATTCTCACATAACAGGCTCATCGTCGGGCGGTGCGCACACCAGTCCGATCCTGGACACCGTCTTCAGCACCGATGGTCGGTTAGTCGCGACGGCGGGCGATAGCCGTGTGCGCGCCTGGGTTGCCGCAAACTCGGCGTCGGAACACGTGCTGCAGCCGAAGTGGGTCTCGGCCAGCAATATCGCCGTCAGCTCAGACGGTCAGTTCCTGGCTGGGGCAGGTTGCGTAAACGCGTGCACCGGTAAGATTTACAATCCCCTCAGCAGTGATGGATCCATACGGCTCTGGGACCCTGTGACCGGGGGTCTTATTCGTACGCTGGGGCCCACAGTGCCGGTTACAGGTATGGCGTTCAGTCCCGACGTTCGGGTGCTCGCGACTGGTCACATGGACGGATTTGTCCGCCTCTGGGACCCGGTAAGTGGGGCAGAATTGGGCGCGCTGGCCGGAGCAGCAAGGCAGAAGGTTCGAAGCCTCGTCGCCGAGCGTAGTGCTGTGGTCTTCAGACCCGATGGGCTCCTTCTGGATATCGCAGGCCGCTATTGGAACGTAACGACACGGCAGGTTGTCGGTAGCTTCGTGGAAGCAGGTACGAAAGTTTTCAGCCCTGATGGCCGACTGCTTGCGACGGCAAGCGATAGGACTGCTCGAATCCTGGATGTGACAACGGGAGAAGTAGTAAGCACCCTGAACGGCCACACCGGTTTGGTGACGAGCCTGGCTTTTAGCTCCGACGGAGCCCTGCTGGTGAGTGGAAGCGAGGACGGCACGGCGCGTATCTGGGGCGGGTCGGATGGCGTGCCCCTCGCCCCCAGCTCTGCTCCCACCCCTACTCCCACGTCTGCTCCCGCGTCTGCTCCGACTTCTTGTATTCCCTTATTGATTTCGCCCGCAGTTGGCGATTTGCTGGACAATGGACGTACAGACGCCAAGGACGAAATTGAATGGCAATTCGACTGGACTGACTGTGAAGGAGCGACTGAATACGATTTGTATGTGATCGGGCAATCCGCTCCCATTCCGTTTATAAACAAATCAGTCGCCGATTCATCGTATCGGCACACTTCCCAGGGTTCGTACTTCACTGAAGGGAATCGTAAGAATTGGACCTGGAAAGTGAGAACCCGGACTGGCGACAATTTGGGTGAGTGGTCAGAAATCCGAGTCTTCGACGTTGAGCCTGTAAATACGGACGGGTAACCGTAATAAAGTCGCGTGCTTGCCCTTTGTCGGGCCATCGTCGTCAATTGCGAGCCTAAAAGCGGTTCGAGGTCACGTGACATGACGTGAAGGTCTGGTCGTGAGGTAGGGGATCCTCCGAGGAACCCGGAATTTGAAGCGCGGCCGCGCGAGCATTACCGCCTCGCGTGGTCGCGCCTGAGTCTGGTATCCGATCAAGCTCACTGATCTATTCGGAGGAATGGACGGCCTCTCACCGCTGCCATAGACTCACCGTGATCGCGAAATCCTGGTGCTGAGATGTTCAATTACGGTTCGCTCAACGAATTCATCGGGATGCTTCTTTTCTGGGCAGCCGGCCTCTACGTTCTCACCCGCAGCCCGCTGGAAAGTGCGCGCACCGTCGGCGACCTGATTGTTGCGTGCATGAAGAAGCTGGAGCCGGGCGACGGCCGTCCGCCGCCCCGCCCCTACCCGATCCCTACCGGAGCCTATGTCGAGGGCCGAACTACGAGGGAGCTAATGAACACATACCAGATTCCTCAAAAGTCGTACTACAACGAGCGACGAAAGGGCGTGGCGGCGATTGCCGCCGAATTACAGTCAATCGCGCGCCCGTAGGCCTCCGAAGTGGCGACCCTGGGCGGCTGTAATTGGCAGCCGTCAACCAGTAGATACCCAGCGAGAGACGCGGGTACGGGCAACTGGACGTCGAGATGATTCGACGATGATGACCAAAGTACTCGGTTACGGTATCGGCAAGTGCTCAAAGGGGCTGACTAGATGAGGACTCTCCGAAAAAAATTAGCGGTGTTCGTCGTTTTGCCAATAGCCACGCTCGCCGTCCTGGTTTTCGCAGCCAGCTGGTATCTGTCGGGCCTCATCGGATGCCGCGGATTCAAGCCGATCGAAGCACCTGCCCCTCCCGATGTGGAGGTCGTTTCCCAGGAATCGACCGTGATCACCTTGCGCAACACCGGCATCGCCAATGAATGTGGGGCGATTAAAGATGTGGTGCAAAAACCGGGCATCTGGGGATTGACCTGGCCGGGCGGATACGCTCACGTCGGACCTGTGAGATCGGTCGATGACGGGCGCGGCGAAGTGGTCCGAGATTTCACGCCTGTCGGCGGGACGCCCCCGCCAGGCACGCTTGCATCATTGACGTATCCGTTCCCGGTCGATCCGATGCAGGCCCATCGGATTCCGTTCACAGAGGTTTCATATCGATCTCCGCTCGGCCAGACCCCAGCCTGGTTAACCGAAGGGAAGCGCGACACCTGGGTCATCTTCGTGCATGGAAAAGGGGCCAAACGGACTGAAGCCATGCGTGTGCTTAAGACCGTCAGCGATCTTGATTTCCCGGGCCTCGTCATCACCTATCGCAACGATTCCGAAGCTCCCAGGGCGCCGACAGGAGCCTATCAATATGGAAGGACGGAGTGGGAAGATCTCGAGGCAGCCGTTGGATTTGCGCTGGACGCCGGTGCTCGCGACGTGATCCTCGTCGGGTACAGCATGGGGGGTGCGATCGTTGCAAGCTTTTTGTTTCAGTCGAATCTGGCCGAAAATGTCCGCGGCGTGATTCTCGACGCCCCCATGCTCGACTTTGGCGCGACCGTTGACCTTGGAATTAAGGAGTTCGGTCTTCCAGGAATTGCCGCCGGACCGCCAAAGTGGATCGCCAGCTGGCGTTACAACATCGATTGGGCGGCCATGGACTATGTTTCGCGAGCGAGCGAGCTACGAACGCCCGTGCTACTGCTTCACGGGGCCGCCGATGACATCGTGCCGGTTTCGATTGGCGACCAATTCGCCGCCGCCCGGCCCGACTTGATTACCTACGAGCGGTTTGAAACAGCTCATCACGTTACGTCGTGGAATGTCGATCCTCAGCGATACGAGCGCGCCCTGCGAGAGTTTTTACGATTCCTCACGTCATAATCTTCACGCTTCCAGCCGGAATCGAGAAGGCCTTCAGATCCACGCATGGATAACCTTTCGTTCAGACGGAATGATCGTTGACGTCTGATCAAGCGTCCGAGCGTGTTGCGGTCATTGGATCGGGGTCGTGGGGAACCACGCTAGCCATTTTCCTTGCCGAGCGCGGTACACGCTGCAGCCTGTGGGTCCACCGCGAAGCCGATGCCCAGCGCATGCTTGCGGATCGCGAAAACATGCGATTCTTACCCGATTTCAAGCTTCCGGAAAACTTGCATATAACCACAAGTGCCGCGGAGGCCGTATCGGGGCCGGATTTTGTGCTTCTAGTTGTGCCCATGCGGACGCTTGCTGAAAATCTCGCCGAGATAGGAGATCTACTGCCGGATCAGGCGATCCTGGTCAGCGGTGTAAAAGGGCTTGACGTTCGCACCGGAAAAAGAGTTTCACAGATCGTTAAGGAATCGCTGGGAGGGCGGCCGACGGGCGGTTTTGCAACGATTTCCGGACCGAATCTCGCTCTTGAAGTGGCTGCCAGGGAACCCACGATGACTGTCGTCGCTTCATCCGACGGTCACGTGGCTCAGCGAGTGCAGCGGGTCTTCACTGCTCCCTGGTTTCGGTCATATACGAGCGACGACGTTGTCGGCGTTGAACTGGCCGGATCCCTCAAGAACATTGTGGCCCTGGGTGCTGGCATGTCTGATGGACTCGGCTTTGGAAGCAACGCCAGGGCGTCGCTTATGACTCGCGGCCTGGCCGAAATTACGCGACTCGGTGTAGTCGCGGGCGCGGACCCTCTCACATTTGGGGGCCTCGCGGGAATAGGTGACCTCGTAGCAACGTGCAACAGCAGCCGATCGCGAAACCATCATGTGGGATACGAGTTGGCGCTGGGTCGCGCGCTTGACGAGATCACAGCCGACATGAGCATGGTGGCGGAGGGTGTCGACACTACCCGGGGAGCTCTGATATTGGCGGGGACACTCGGTGTGGAGATGCCTATCACCGAGGGTATCAACGATGTACTTTCCGGCAGACTTTCGGTGGAGGATGGCGTAAAGCAGCTGATGTCGCGTCCGGCGGGTCACGAGCTCAAGGGGATTAGCCGTCTGTAGTTGGAAGTTCCAGCTCCAGTGGTATCTGCCACGTCCTGACTGACGGCAGATCGATAGTCGGCCCGTCACCCGGCTGATTATTTGCAGTTTTAGGTGACGATTCCTGCCTCCAGGTAAGCATTTGGCAGTGATTCGCCACCATTCGGCCAGTCTGACCGCCTGTAATTGGCAGTCTTTCAATCGGATTATTGCCTCGTGGTCGTAAAAGTCGCTGGATATTTCGTAACCCGGCGGCAATCGAACAGGAGGTATACAGATGGGGCTCGTCTCGCGATTTCGAATGTTGTTTCGCATGAAGGCGAACGCCGCCCTCGACAGGGTGGAGCAGCCAGGGCAGGTGGTCGACTACGCATTCGCTCAGCAGCAGGAGCTTCTGAGGCAAGTCAAGCAGGGCCTGATTGAGGTTGCCACGGCCAAGCGGCGCCTAGAGCGTCAGTCTCAGAAGCTCAGCGGACGGGTGCCCGCTCTCGAAGATCGAACCAGGAGGGCGCTGGAGGCCGGCCGAGAAGATCTCGCCCGCCTCGCCCTCCGGCGGCGGCAGGTCGGAATGGCCGAGATCAAGTCTTTGCAGGGTCATGTTGGCGAGGTCCAGTCGGAGGAGGGCCGTCTTTCGGTTATTGAGCAGCGGCTCGTGACTCAGATCGAGGTGTTCCGTGCCCGACTGTAGGTCATCGCCGCCCGGTATTCGACGGGGGAGGCGCAGGTTCAGATAAACGAGGCTATCGCCGGCATCTCCGAAGAACTTGCCGACCTCGGCTCGGTGTTGGAAAGGGCTGAACTTAAGTCTGAAGACATGGAGGCGCGGGCTCTGGCCCTCGACGATCTCATTGAAGACGGTGTACTGGAAATGTCTTCCGGCGCATCATTGGACGCTGGGAATTTCCTGGCCGACGGGTTCGACGATTCATTGCAGGTCGAGCAGCAGTTGGAGGCGCTGAGGCGTGGGATAGAGTCTGCGGATCGGCCCTGAACCACCCTGCACGGCGCCCGGTCGGCCGCTCCTTGCCGCGTCCGGTCACGACCGCGTTAATCGTCGCGAGCGCCTTCCGCGGAAACGGTCTCAGCGTTCGCGGCGACGGAGGGCTCCGCGTTAATCGTGGGGCCTTCCGCGTCGTTCTCAGACCGGGTTAATCCGCCGTCGAATTCTTTCGCGAGGTCAGCGGCTCGATCCTTATCCTCCTGGTCAAGCTCGCCGTCAAGAACCAATCCCAGCAGGTAGTTTTTCATCGGTTTGATCCAGGGTCCCGGCGAACGGCCGAACAGCTCCACGAGTTCGTTGCCGTCAAGGGGACTGTCCATGCGCTCGACGTCTGCCTCGCCCACAAGGTGTTCGCACCGGGCTTCAAGTTCGGACACGCGCACCAATCCGGCTTCGATCCGCCTTGGCCGGTAGCTGGTTATGTCGGCTCTGGATAGCGCAAAGAGCTGCTCGCGACTGCCCCCGACCTCGCGAATGAACCGTCGCACGGCGCCGTCGGTCCAGTCGGATGTATATAGATTCGATCGCATATGCAGCGCAACCAATTTCGTAACTTCGCTGACGGTCGCGCTGTCGACTCGAAGCCGCAGAAGGATATCGCGTGTCATGCGGGCCCCGACGTCTTCGTGCCGGTAGAAATGGATTTTGCCGTTCTTGACTGACTTGGTCTTTGGTTTTCCCACGTCGTGCAGCAACGCCGCGATCCGCATTGTGGGTTCGGACGGGACGCCCGCAAGCACCTGAAGCGTGTGAGCGAGTACGTCCTTGTGTTTGTGAGCCGTGTCCTGGACCGTAGACGGCATGTCCGATAGTTCGGGGACAACAAATCGCATGAGGCCGAGTTCGAATAAGGCGGCAATCCCGATGTCGGGGTGCGATGAAACGAGGATTTTTACAAGCTCGTCGCGTATTCGTTCGGCGCTGATGTACTGCAACCGGCCGGAACTTCCGCGAATCGACCGGGCGGTCTTTTCGTCCAGATCGAAGTCAAGCTGAACGGCCAGCCGCACCGCCCTGAGCATTCTGAGCGGGTCTTCGGTGAACCGTTCAGCCGGTTCGCCAACAGCGCGGATCGTGCGGCGAGCCAGGTCGGCTACACCCCGAAACATATCGATGATCGCCCCGGTCGATATGTTTTGAGCGATAGCGTTGACGGTGAAGTCTCGGCGCGCGAGATCTTGCCGCAGGTCGTCGCCGAACTCCACCTCCGGCTGGCGCGCGTCCGTCGGATACCACTCTCTTCTATAGGTCGTTACCTCGACGCCCGTGTCGCCAAAGATCGCTCCAATGGTTCCGAATTTCGCGCCAACTTCGTAGAGGCCGTCGGGCTTGGCCTGCTTGAGAAGCCGCTTGATGTCCGGTGGTCTGGCGTTCGTCGTCAGGTCGAGATCTTCGAATGGCCTGCCGAGCAGGCGGTCGCGGACCGAACCGCCGACCAAAAATATCTCGAATCCGGCACGATCGAATACGGCCGCAATCGATCCGAGTAGGTCCATGTGGGTTACCGGGAGAGGGGGATAATTCGGCGTAGATTCGACATCCCGGATTTCAACAGCTTCGCTGGGGTGTGATCTTCAAGCAATTGTAGGACATCGCGGTACTGATTCCTTATTTCGGCTCTCCCGCTGCGCAGTCTGCGGGTTGCTATGTCGAATAGAAACAGGAACATTCCGACTGTCATCAAAATCGGCGTTAGCGCGTCGGCATGCCCAAGGCGAAATCGCGGAATTGCATCGGAGGGATTGTCGATCATGCCGCCGCCGGTGGAACTGGCGATGTAATTGAGAACGCTCGATCCCGCATTGGGGAGCCGAAGCTCCGGCGAAAAGGGGACGACGATCCCGGCGATTTCAGGACCGATGCTGGTCTGGCCGTTCTCCTGAACTACGACCAGGCGGTAGAGCCCAGGTCCCGTTGCTGGAAAAAAGCCTTCGTACCTGCCGGGCTCCGTCTGCTGAAGGTCGACGTTGAATTGCGAGCCCGACGGTGGAGAGACGATGGCTCGCATCGGAATCAGATTGCGAAAATTGCCGTCGCCGTCGATGGAATCGACAATCAGTTGAACGTTTTTATCATTCGGGACCGCGCTGATCGCGAGTCCCGATTCTGAACCGGCCGATCCGGACGATGCCCAGAAGACCATTCCGGCCAACACATTCGGAAACTCGGTCCAATTCGACCACTCCGTGCTCCACTCGCCGCCGGTGTCGGATGTCCAGGCCACCACCCTTCCGAGGCCAAGTTGCCACGTTGCGAGTAATGGATCGTTGCTGTCCGAGGCCAGCACGATCTCCGCGGTTGGCTTGGCTTTGGTCCGTACAAATCCGTCGAGAAATGGCAGGGTCGCATCAGATGAAGCCGACTGGAATATGGGGCTCGGCGAAAGCAAGCGCGGCTGATGCCGCCTGTTGACCACATAAAAGCTCCGGGCGAGCTCGGTCTCCTTGGTCAGAACGGCAGGGATCGTCGACGGATCGGAAGCGAAGTAATGCCGGCCCTCGCCGTCGCGGGCAATCTGTTCCAACAGTTCAAGATCGGCGTCGAATCCGATCCCGATGGTCGAGACCGATATCGCGTCGCGCCGAGCTTGCTGACCGAAAAGAACGAAATCCCCGGAGGTCGCCTGGCCATCCGTTATCAGAATTACATGCTTGACGCCGGCGTCGAGGCTTCGAAGCCTGCGGCGTGCTGACTGGAGAGCCGTATAAATGTCCGTTCCTCCCCCGATTTCCATGGATCTGATTCGCGAAATCAATTCGCGAAGGTCGGCGGCCGAGGTCACGGGCTTGGGCACGGATATCCACTCCGTGTTGTCGTCGAAGGCGATGATCCCGATGCGGTCGCCCTCCTTCAGCAGGTCGATCGCCTGAACTGCCGCCTCCTTCGCCATATCGAATTTTGTCGCGCCCTCGCTCTCGTAGACCATGCTCGTAGATCGGTCGATGGCCAGCACTATCGCAATGCCCTTGTCCTCCTCCTCGGGCGGGTTCGACCTGACGGGCAAGATCTCGTCAATCAAGTGCTCGGAATAGTCGCCCGCTCCAAAGGATTCATTTCCACCGGCCACAATCAGACCTCTGCCCCCGATCGTGACGTGGTCCCGCAAGGCGCGCTGTTGCTCTTCGCTCAGGGATCTCGCGGGCACGTTGGCCAGAAAAACCGTCTCGAATCGAGAAAGGTTTTTGTAATCTGAAGGAAGCGATGAAGCCGGGCCGGTCGACACGACCAAGCCTTTGCGGCTCATCATTCCGGCCGGCCCGTTTGTGGCGACCGGGTCCCCGATGATGAGCACACTCGGTGGCGGTAGAACTTTCGTAAACGATTCCAGAACGTTGTTACGGAGTTCTCCGTCGGAGTCGTCCAGCAGTTCCACTCGCATGCTCTGAAGGCCGAGACCCCGTGCAGGAACTCGAACTGAAAACGGATTTGTTCCCACGGACAGCTCGATAAGGTCGTCTGCGACGAGGTCATTTTCTGTCCACAGACGGAGGCGCGCCTCGGTTCGGCGACGTGAAACCGCCACCACCTGGACCTCAAACGACTGGCCTTGTCGGACCGTTGGCGGGGCTGAGGCCGATTCCAACGCCACGTCGGCGTTGCCAAGATCCGAGACTGGCCGTATGTAAACTGGAACGCGTTCTGCCTTGAGGCGGTTCAGCGCGAGTTCCAGGTTGCCGGAATTCGGCTTTCCGTCGGAGAGCAAAATCAATCGTCCGGGGTTGCCTGGTCCGACCAGAGCCAACCCTGTAAGGAGTGCGTTCGCATAGTCGGTTCTATCGCCCGCGATGTCGAGGTCGAGTCCCAAGAACGTCACAAGATCGGAATCTGTTCGGTCGGGCAGCGCGGCAACACGCGCCCGACTCGAGAATTGAACAACGGCCGACCGGGAGTCTGGACCTGCGCTTTCGATGGCCGATCGTATCCACTCGACCTGCTCAACCTGTTGGGCCAGCAGAACGCTGTCGGACGTGTCCACCAGAAATACCGTCGAATGGTCGCCTGACGCCCCAAGGGCGACCCCGGCCAATCCGGCCGTGAGCGACAATAGCGAAGTAACGCGGAGCGTCAGCGAAACGATTCGACGCCACGTACCGGTTCGCGAACGGCTGCGTACCGTCAGATATATCGCCGTTGGTACCAGCGCCAGCAGCAGCAGAAAGCCCGGCCGCTCGAAGCTCATTCAGGCAGCCGCCCGCACGCGGTGAAACCAGAGCCACTCCCCGCTCATGATGAGCAGCGCGGCGAGAGCGATCCACATCCAGAGCTCTGAGCTCGCCAGGCGTGTATCGAGGCTCGCCGACACGAGCGCCGGGGGTGGTCCAAGCTCAATCTTCGATTGCGGAGAAGACGCGCCAAATGACGGCGAATGAACGTTGAATTCCTCGATGCCGAGCGCCCGACCGCTTGCAAACTGCGTTAACCGGTACAGGCCGGTTTCCTGGAATGGGCCGATGGTGACGACACCGGCCGCGTCGAACTTGCTCGGCGGCGCGCCGTCGGGACCCGCAATCTCGATTTCGGTCGCTTGCGGATGTGGCTGAATGTGCAACTTTTGCCCTGTCGACACTCCATTCGCATCCGACAAGGTCCGAAGCGGATTTGCCCAGGCTACGGCATTGATCATGAAAATTGGAAACGCCGCGGTATCGGTCATGCCAGCGTCCACCGGATCGAACGAGGCCACAACCGTGCGCCGCCCCTCGAAGATTCCATGAAAGATCGCCGCTCCAACGTCAAGAATCAGATCGGGCTGAGACCATTCAGGTATCGATATTGAATTGCTTTCGCCGGGTTCCAGAAAGCTCAGATCGACAAATTGAAGAAGCCGCGAATCGCGCGCCTTGATCGGGAGCGAGCTGGAGATCTCGGTGGAAGTCTCGAACACGCGATTCTCAATCGGGGGGCTGAAGAAAATCATGCTTGCCCGGGGAAGCGTTTCAGGTACGAATCGGTCAAAAATGTAAAGGTCGAACCGCGCCTCGGGATCGTACGAAGTCGGGTCGACAGCCTGCACGATAACGTTGGGGAGCACGTCCAGAGCTCGGGTATACGACGACGGCTCGTTGCTGACTACAGCGGCTCGCAGTTCTGTTATTGGTGGCAGTCGCTTAGCGTTTGCGTCAGCACCGGAACCACCCGGGGGCTCGTCAACCAGCGTCGCGCTGATATCGGCCGTGGAGGTCGCGCCGACATCGTTGAAAACGGCGCCGGCCCACCCGTTTGAGGGCACGTTGATCTTCTGGGCGGCAAATTCCGCACCGCCTACAGAGAGTTCGACGTTGACTTCCCGGGGTTCCGACAACGTGCTTATTACTCCAACCAGGGCTTGCGTCACACCCGATGGTTCTCGTCGGGTGGCGACCCGATCGATGCGTAACTCGGCGGGGCCCGATTGGACCTCGATCAAGCCCGCATTCGCAAGCAGCTCGACGTTGTCGATTCGAAAATGACCGTCGGAAACGATCGCGATCGAGCCCCCGGGCCCGTCCCGCAGTATCGACTGCGCTATTTCGAGAGCCGTTTCAATGTCGGCCTGACCGTACCCGGGTTCCAATTCGCGCACCGCCTTGCGAACTGCGCCGGCATCGGTTTCGCGGACCGCGACTATCCGTGGAGGGTTCGCGGCAAGGATGATGGAGACGGCAGCCGTGCCTTCGATTCCTTCCAGATGCTCGCGCACGGCGATCCTGGCGCCATCAAAACGATCCCCGGTCTCGGTGGGCGCCGTGAACCGGCCGGAGCCATCGACGATCACAACCAGATCCGGCGCGATCCGCGTCAATTGCAATCGCTCGGGTCGGGCCAGCGAAAGTATCAGCGCCGCCAGAGCGAAAGCCTGGAGAATAAGAAGTATGTGACGGCGCAACCAGCGCCAGAGTTTGCTGCCCGCGATGCCCCGATCATCCTCAAGCCAGAGCATCAGGCTCGGAACGATGACTCGCTGCCTTCTCGGTCGAAGCAGATAGATGACGATGAGAATACCCAGCAGCGCAAACCAGCCAAAGGCAGCGGGCGCGAGCCAGTTCAGGAGACGACGCCCTTCGTCCGAAGACGGTTTAGCACAACCTCCTCGATAGGCCACTCGGTTTCAATGGCCTGGTAACGCACCCCCACTCGACCGCAGAAAGCGGCAATCTGCTCGAGCCACGCGCGAAGGTTGGTCATGTAGCGTTCCACCGGCGTCTCGTCTCCATTCAGAGTGAGCTTTTCGTCAGTTTCGCAATCGACGAGTTCAACGTCGTCGGCTACCTCCGGGCTCAAAATCTCCCTGTCGAGGACGTGCAGGACCACCGTTTCGTACCCCCGCTGGCGGAGGATCCCAAGCCCCTGGTACCCGCCAGGCGAGAGAAGGTCGGAAATCATGAACACCACGCCTGTTGGAATCCGGCGAGCCGCGTATTCGCGTAACGGGTCGATGAGCGAGGTTTCGCCCCCGGATCGCACGCCAGCGAAAAACTCCAGCATTCGAGAAACGTCCTTCAGACCGTTGAACGGACCAGCCTGGTCCTGAAGACGGTTTGAAAAAAAAGCCCCCGACACCGTGTCGCCGCTGGACAGGGCCGCGTACGAAAGCGCCGCCGCAAGATTGATCGCGTAGACCAGCTTGCTGCTCTGGCCCCGATCCATCGAGGCGCTGCAATCAATGAGAAAATGGACTGCCAGAATTTCTTCGGCCTCGCGAACCTTTACGAACAGGTCGTTGGATCGACCGTAGATATTCCAGTCGATCTGACGGAAGTCGTCGCCCGGTGTGTAGCGACGGTAATCGGCGAACTCGGTCGACGTTCCCTTCCGCTGACTGCGTCTCGCGCCGATTCGCGGGTTGTCGTGCGGGCGTCTGGAAACAATGTCCAGACCAGACAGCCTCTCTCGAAAGCTGGTGGGTAGGTCAATGGCATGTGATTCCGCAGACACCGCTTGTCACGTCCGGGGGGTCAATTCCCCATGCCGCCCTCCGGACGGATTTTCATCGCGATTTCATTTAGCACGTTGTCCGTTGATACGCCCTCGGCCTCGGCTTCAAAGTTCAGCAAAAGCCGATGTCTGATCGCCGGGGCAAAAGCCTCACGAATATCGTCGTAAGAAACATTGAGCCGACCGTCCATCAACGCCTGCACCTTCCCGGCGATCACAAGCGCCTGACCGCCTCGAGGTGATGAGCCGTAACGCACGAACCTGCGTGTTATCGCAGGCGCGTCGGCTTCGTCGGGATGGGTGGCCTTTACCAATTCAACGGCATAGCGAGTCACGTGGCCGGCTATGGGCACATCCCGCGCGAGACGCATCATCGCCTCAATTTCCGCGCGATTCGCAACGGCTTCCGCTCCGGGGATCTGTCCGGCGGTTGTCCTCTCGAGAATCCGCTCCAGATCGTCCCGCCCGGGGTAGCCAACGGAGATTTTGAAGAAGAACCTGTCCAGCTGCGCCTCCGGCAGCGGGTACGTGCCTTCCATCTCGATGGGATTCTGAGTCGCCATGACGAAGAACGGCCCTTCAATGTCATACGTCTGCTTGGCGATGGTGACCGTCTGCTCTTCCATGGCCTCCAATAATGCTGACTGCGTTTTGGGGGTGGCTCTGTTTATTTCGTCGGCCAAAACAATGTTGGCGAAAATCGGTCCCTTTTCAAATCGAAACGCCCTGTCGCCGGTCTCGGTGGCGTGGATGATTGTTGTTCCCGTTATGTCAGCGGGCATCAAGTCCGGGGTGAACTGGATCCTGGAGTATTCGAGATCAAGGGCGTCGGCGATCGTGCGAACCAGCATTGTCTTGCCCAGCCCCGGCACGCCCTCGATCAAGCAGTGACCGCCGGCTAACATCGCCACAACCACCTGATGGACCTGCTCTTCGTAGCCAACAATTACTCGAGCGATAGATTCTTGGAGCGCCTGCGCAGTCCGTTGAAAGTTTCGTACATCGATGTCGAGCGTCGCCATCTACTGGCCCTCCGACGGCGAAAAATAACGGCTCACCGCTGCCGCCACATCCAACGGAATTTGGTTGTTGGAATCGCGCCTGGATCGCACCGCGCCGAGTTCTCCGGCAGATGGGTTCAGACTCACATCCACGTCGCGACCGAGCTGCAGCTTCGGCCGTTCAAAGCTTTCGGTGGGTGCCTCCTGGTTAGCTTCCAACTCAACGATTTCAAGATCGCCGTGCGCATCCAGGCGGGTTTCGCTGCCCAAATCTTCGATATCACCGAGCTCTGTGCCCTGCGCGCCGGAAGTGAGACCGGCTCGCTCGCCGCCTTCGGCAGAACCATTTTCTCCGCCGGCAAAGCCATCAGCCTGACCGGCCCGGCCATCGGATTCGACTGCTTGCGGCGCGGCTGCATCGGTGTCGCCCAGCCCGAGAGACCTCTGGAGTTCATCGATTCGCCTCTGAAGCGCCTGCTCGGATTCAAGGATCGCCTCCGCCTCTTGAATTCGCTGCGCGATCTGCTCGATGGATTCCGCGGCGCGGAGGTTCTGGAAGCTTTCGAGCGCATCGGCGGCGTCGGAGAATTGAGTCGATAAAACCTGATCGTCCGCCGTGGCGGCCGCTGCTTCGCGGAGTCCTTCGACAAGCTCTTGCCGCTCGCCCGAATTGAGTTTGTCGAGAGATTCCGAGATCCGGCGAAGGGCGTCCGCGGCTCCTGTGTAGTCTTCTCCGGAAAGGCGTCGCCCGGCATCTCTCGCAACTCGGGTCTGTTTTAGCGAATCGGCTGCTTCCGCAAGCCGCTCGCGGAGGGATTGCGCCTCGGGATTGGAGATGCGCTGAAGTTGCTCGAGCGAGCTGCGCATCCGATCGGTCCTTGAAGGTCCGAGTCGATCGGACTGGCGCTCGACGGCCGCGATGGAATCGATGCCGGTCACATCGCTGCCGATCAGCTCATCGTTGCCGGTAGGTGGTTCGAAATAAGCGGTAATAGACACTCGAATCCCTGACTCCGGGGGCATGAGAAACCACGCCGCCAGCAGGAGCGCCGCGCCGGTCGCAACCAGCATGTCAATGCGCGATGGCGCCAGGGGGTATGCCTCGGACGGCTTGATTGTTACCGCCCGCTTCGCGGCGTCGGCTATCTGGCTCTGCAGCAGAAGGAACTTTGCCGGTGAATCGGAAAGTTCTACGGCTGTCGAAAGACGCTCCTTGAGGCCGAGCCGAACGTCGAATTGCAGCGCTGCACTGAGCGCGCTGGGTCTTTTGATGAAATTCCGTAGCAGCAGCGCGAGCGCAACAATCACGCCCGCGGCGATCATTCCATTGCGAACCGCGGTTGATTCCAGGCGAATACCGGCCAGCTCACCCAGGAGAACGGACCCGAGCGTGACGGCCGCCGCCCGGGGGGCGACCCTGGCCGTCCCGGCCATTTGTATCCTGCACCGGAAGCGGTCCACGGACTGCAACAGGTCGGTATGGGCCTGTTGAAGGCCACTTGAGTTCGGTCGTTCTGCGACGTTTTGCGTGTTCAATCCCTCGGCGATCTTCGTTTAGACACCAAAGGCGCCTTCTGATCGTCGACGGTCAGGAGGCGCCGGTCCCGTGGATTGATTTCTCTTCAGTTAGATTATCACCGGCTGCGGCCTCGGTGGCGCCACTGCGCAAATAATTTCTACGCTCTCGTCAGCGCCGATTTCCATTCTTCAGCGCGAGTCAGCATCTCGGCGGCGGAACGTTTGGCCCCGGGACCCGAACCGGCCATCTGTGCCAGCTCCTGAAGCGATTCCTTCCTCGCGAGCATATGAACGGCTGTTGTCGTTCGGCTTTTGCGCGGAGTTTTCTCGACGTAGAAATGAGCGTCGGCGAACGCGGCCACCTGTGGCAGGTGCGTTACGCACAACACCTGGTGGCTTCTCGACAGGGTCGCAAGCTTCTCTCCGATCACCTTCGCGCTTCGACCGCCAACGCCTTGCTCGACCTCATCGAATATCAGGGTCGGCGTTCTGTCGGAATCACCGAGCGCCGCCTTAAGGGCGAGCATTATTCGTGACGTTTCACCACCGGACGCGATGCTCGAGACGGGCATTGGCGGCACGCCTGGGTTTGGGGATATCAAGAACGACACCCTGTCCGCGCCCGACTCGTCCACGCGCACGGGATCATCGCTGCCGTGCAGGCGGATGCCATTCTCATCGGGAGCGGTCGAAGACCGAATTTCGAACCGAACGTCCTTCATTCCGACTTCTTGAAGTCCATCGAGCATGGCTTCCGTAAGGGCGGCGGCGCTCGACCGGCGGCGCCCGGAGAGTTCGGCACAGGCAACCACCAGCCGGCTTTCGACCTCCAATCGGCGCGCCGCGAGGTTTTCGATGTCCTCACTGGAGTGCTCGATCCTCTCGAGACGCTCGCGAGCCGATCGACCGAATTGGATAACCTCTTCAATCGAGTGGCCGTACTTGCGCTTGAGCGTCTCAAGCATTTCGAGTCGGGACTCGAGCTCAAGGAGTCGTTCGGGATCGGAGTCGACCGATTCCGCGTAGCTCCTCATATCGCTCCCGATATCGTCCAGCGACTCCGCCACCGCCTGAAGCTGCTCCAATCGCGGCGAAATTGAGCCGTCCACCTGGGCCATTTCCCGCATTTCGTCCAACGAGGCGCCGATCAGATCCCCGGCGGAACGGCCGATATCGGACGGACTGAGCGAGGCCTCAACCGAGCGGGCAAGCTCGGCAAGGCGCTGGCTGTTTGCGAGCCGCCTGTGTTCCGCACCGAGAAGCTGCTCATCGTTGGCGTCCAACCCGGCCGCATCGATTTCTTCGACCTGGAACCCGAGCAAATCGGCTTCTCTGGCAAGTTCGCGTTCGCCGGCTTTGAGAGATTCGATATCCCGGTCTAGCTGTCGCCGTTCCCTCACCAGGCGCCCGACCTCGTCTCTCAACTCGGTGAGATCGGCGAACTCGTCGAGAAGCTCCAGCTGGCGAGTTGCGCACAAAAGCGAAAGTTGCTCGCTTTGACCGTGTATGTCCACGAGTGCGGGACCAAGACTTTGCAGGTCTCGAAGCGGCAAAGCCTTACCGTCAATCCTGGCAACCGACCGCGACCTTGTCTGCTCCCGCGAAATGATGGTTTGTGTTTCGTCGGTTTCGATCCCGAGGTTTTTCAGAACCTGCTTCGCGGCGCTGACGCGGTCAAGGATGAAAATCCCCTCGACGTAGGCGGCGTCAGCACCCTGTCTTATCAACTCCGGTGAGGATCGCGCTCCGAGCAACAGGGAAATGGCATCGATGATGATTGACTTTCCCGCACCCGTTTCACCCGTCACGACGTTGAGCCCGGGACCAAAAGCGAGCGTCACGTCAGCGATGAGCGCAAAGTCACGGATATGCAAATTCGCCAGCACGGACGCTACTCCGATGGAGTATCTGGACCGAGAAGTTCTGTCGGAACGGGCCAGTGCATTTTTCTGGCGAGCACCGGAAAAAAGTAATTTCGGGGCCCGAATCGCAAAAAACGCGCGAAGTGTTCCGAGGCGGTGCACGATACTCGATCGCCGTCTTGCATTGGAATGTGGGTTTGTCCGTCAACCGTCAAGCCCACCTCGTGCTGCGAGTCCACGACGAGATCGATTCGAGCATTTGCGTTGGCGACCAGGGAGTTGTTCGCCGTCAGGAATGGACAAATCGGTGTTATCGCAAGCGTTCGGGCTTGAGGATGCATGACCGGTCCTCCCAGCGCCAGGCCGTAGCCGGTCGAACCGGTGGGATTTGTGACCACCACGCCATCGCCCGTATAGGTCACGATGAATCCGCCGTCAATTTCAAGCGAGACGTCGATAACTCGGCTTATGGCTCCGCGCGCCACCACAACGTCGTTGGTGGCGATTCCCCCGGCGACTCTACGATCTTCGCGGGTCAAATTCCACTCCAGCATTACCCGTTCTTCCAACCATCCCTCATCGGCCTCGAATTTACTGACGATGGATTCGATCTCCAGCGTCTCGAACTCGGTCAGGAATCCAAGCCTTCCGAAATTTATCCCCATGCATGGAGTTCCGAACGAAGCCGCAGCGCGGACGGCGCGTAACAGCGTTCCGTCGCCTCCCAGGGAAAGCAATAGATCCGTGTCGGGGAGATCAGGCGTGGTGTCGTCCACCTCCCACGAGGGACGCATCCAAGACGAATGCCCCAACTCCTTCAGGCGATCGTGCGCGTCGCTTGCGCCGGCGACCGCCGCCTGGGTCTTCGGCTGGTATACAAGGCCGATTTTCATGGTTCGTTAATCATTCGCTCGCGGAAGGTCTCTTGATATTCCACGCGATTTCAGTCCGCGAAGGATAGAGAATCATCGCGCCCATAACAGGGTAGGCGGCTCCGACCTCGGCGAGCTTCAATCCTTGTCGTCGACAATGCTTCCCTTGGTAGAGGGAATCTGGCCCTGCCGGCGGGGATCGACTTGCGTGGCCGCATCAAGCGATCTTGCGAGCGCCTTGAATACAGCTTCGGCTCGATGGTGGTCGTTGCTTCCGCTCAATATATGCACATGAATGTTCGCGCGCATGGTATCCGCCAGCGAGCTGATGAAATGCGGAATGAGCTGGGTGTCCAGCTCTCCGACCGAGTCACCGGAAAACTCACCGTGAAAATCGCACATCGGACGCCCGCCCAGATCAACCGCGACCAGGGCGAGCGACTCCTCCATCGGAACCGTGGCGCTGCCCATTCTGGCGATCCCGCGGCGATCTCCCAGAGCCTCGTCGAATGCTTGACCAATGCAGATTCCAACGTCTTCGACGGTGTGATGGGCATCGACGTGAAGATCGCCGTCGGCGCGGACTTCGAGATCGAACAGCCCGTGGCGGGCGATCTGGGCGAGCATATGATCCAAAAAACCGATTCCAGTTTCAAGATTGTGCACACCGGTACCGTCCAGGCTTAGCAAAACGCTTACGTCTGTTTCGAGCGTTTTGCGCTCGCTACGGCCTTTTCTCAACAGATTCCCCAGGGGATCGCGTTCGACGCCATTACTCGGGGATTGTATCGAGACGCTCGGTCATGCGACGTCCCGAGCCGATTTCGCAGCGATACCCGCGCGAAGATCTGCTGCGCGGGCGTGGCCCTCCAGCCCTTCCACGCGCGCCAGTCGCGCCGAAATCTCTGCAAGATTTCTTGATTCACGGTCGGGGATGTCGAAAATGCTTGTTATCTTAACGAAGTCTCCAACGTTGAGCGGAGATGAAAAAGCGGCGGTTCCCCCTACGGGCATTACGTGACTTGGTCCGGCGGCGTAGTCGCCGATGACTTCGGGTGACGATCCGCGCAAGAACAGGCCGCCGGCATTGCTGATCTTTCGCGCTACGGAATTTGGGTCGTCGACGAGCAGGCACAGATGTTCCGGAGCGTATTCGTTTGAAAGATCGGTCGCGTCATCCAACGTGGCAACCACACCGATACCGCCAAGCGAGCGCAGGGACTCGGCGGCAATTGCGGATCGAGGAAGCCTCGCCAGATCTCGCTCCAGCCAGCTCTGAACCTGTTGGGCAAGTTCCTCGGAGTCGGTGAGAAGCAAAGGAGACGCAAGTTCGTCATGCTCTGCCTGGGCTATCAAGTCCGCGGCAACGTGCCGAGGGTCGGCGGATGCGTCGGCGATTATCAGCGTCTCTGACGGTCCAGGAAGCACGCTGATCCCCACCATCCCGAAAGCTTTTCGCATTGCCAACACAACGAACAAGTTGCCGGGTCCGGCGATCTTGTTGACCTTTGGGATCGTTGCGGTGGCCAGCGCCATGGCCGCGATCGCCTGGGCCCCGCCAACGCAAAACATCCGGTCTACTCCTGCGATGCCCGCGGCGGCGAGCGAGACGTTCGAAGGCAGCCCACCGTCGCCGGGCGGTGTGCACAGTACGATTTCATTCACGCCCGCAACGGCTGCGGGAATTGCAGTCATAAGGATCGACGACGGATACGACGCGCTGGCGCCCGGCGCGTAGATCCCGACCGTATCGATCGGATTGATTTGCTGTCCCAGCCCCAGGCGTTCGTCGAACCATGATTTGGGAATCGTTCGCTCGTGAAAGTCGCGAATTCTTTTAGCGACGGTTTCCAGATCGTTCCTCAGTTCACGGCTGGTCTGGTCAAGCGCCCTGGAAATCGAATCGCCGGTGATCTCGAGATCGACCGTCGGCGTTCCATCCAGAATTTCGGATAGCCGTCGAAGTTCGTCGTCCCCCCGATCCGCGACTTCCAGGAATACGGTATCGACGAACTGCTCGGGCGAAAGGTCCGAATCGTACGCTCTGCGCAGCCGTGCCTTGGTTTCCGCTCCCAGCGATGGTGATCCCAGTGGGCGTCGCCGCAGCAGCGATTCCCGGATCTGAGATGCTCCCCGGAATACTCGCGTCGGCGTCACCGATCGATCCCCAATTCTTCGATCAGCCTTCGGTAGCTGGGAGAGGACTCATGAAACACGTAGGTTGCAGGTCGTGCGATGACCGACGATGCGCCAATGGACCTGAAGTGATCCACTGCGGCCAACAACGAGTTCGAACGGATCGTTACGTTGACGGCGTACCACGACGCGCTGGCGTCGGCGGACTTCGAGTAAAGCTTTGATATGGTCGGTCCTTCCACCCCGGCAAGCTCGCTCTCGTCCAGTACCAGCCTGGCGATTTGCTCCTCGGATTCGCCCGCGACGTTAGCAGTGAGGGTAAACGCTTTGCTGCCGTCGAGGTATGCGTCGAAGAGTTCGAGAACGATTCTGGTCAGGCTCAACTTGGACGGACTCAATTTAAGCGTCCTGGTGCAGCCCACCAGACAAGCCTTCGAACTGAGTATCGTTCCGCCGGCTATCGTCTTCAGCCGGTTTTCATTCAGCGCAGTGCCGGTTTGGACGATGTCGGCGATGATGTCGGCGGACCCCATCGCCGGGGCTGCTTCCACGCTTCCGCCTGCCTCGACCAGGGAACAGTTGTGGATGCTGCGGCTCAGAAGGAAGTCTCTCACGAGGTTTGGGTAACTGGTTGCCACGCGAAGATCGCGACCTTCGTGCCGAAAACTCAGGGCCAGTTCGGCAAGATCGTCGATGTGCGAAACGTCTACCCAGGAATCCGGAACAGCGATCTCGAGTCGCGCGTGACTGAACCCGAGGTCCTCCTGAATTAGGAATACGTCGCCTGCCTCGCTTCGGTGCTCCAGAAACAGGTCATAGCCGGTAATACCTATGTCGGCGTTGCCCTGGGATATCTGATCGATGATGTCGGCTGCCCGTTGCATATGGATCCGCAGGTCGGGCATCGACGGCACCCGGGCTACGTACTGTTTCGGATTTGGACGCGAAACGTTCATCCCGCACGCCGTCAGAAAATCCGTCGCCAGGTCGCCGATCCTGCCGCGACTCGGGATCGCGAAACTCAGAGTTTCCGTCACGCTAAGACTTCCCGTCACCGAGCGCCGCCCGAATCTCATCGGCCAATGCGTCAAGCTGTACGGTCTTATCCTCTCCGGATGCGACGAGTCGAAAGGACGCCTCGGTAGACGCAGCTTCGCGATCCCCGAGCACAACGACTACCGGAATATTCGCGCGATCGGCCGAGGCCAGAACTGACGGGATGCCGAGACCGCTCAGATCGCGTTCGGTACTTAGACCGGCGCTCCGCAGCATGCCCGCGACCCTGGCGGCATACGGGCGAATTTCGGGGTTGACGGTTGTAATCATCACGAGCGACGGATTCTGGGTTGTGGTTGGAAATTCGTTGCTCATCGCCATCAACAGCCTCTCGACCCCAAATGTGAACCCTACCGCAGGGACGGAAGGCGGACCCGACAGGATCTCGACGAGGTCGTTATAGCGCCCTCCGCCACAGACTTGAAAGCTCGACCGGGAGTCGGCGGCAAAGATCTCGAAAACGATTCCCGTGTAGTACTGCAACCCCCGACCGAGCGCCGGATTGAACGTAAAGCGGCCACGATCCACGCCGGTTGCGTCAAGCTCCTCGAACATTTGCTCGACGTAGTCCAGAGGCTCGGATGAGAGATCGAACTCCCCCAGGAGGTCCCGTGTTTTTTCCAGAGCGATTTCAGGCCGATCCACGACCCTGGTAAGTCGCTCGATGAAGTCGAGCGCACGCCCGATGCGTTCCATCTCGTTGGATCGAGTCAATTTGGTCAGAAGTCGATCGGCGATTTCAGAAGTGTCCCGGCTTCCGCCCGGAGCCGATTCGAGCCCGGCGAGAACGCTCGAAATAATGGTTTTCACATCTTCCTGCTGAAGGTCCGGAACCCTATCGAAGATTTCTTCGAGTTGCCTGGACGTGCCTTCAAGAGAATCGGATATCGGGCTTTGAGTGACCTGCTCCAATCTCGAGCGCAACGGTTCGATATCGGAATCCGACCGCTGAATACTGTTCATGCTCTCCCGGAGCAGAGACTCGGAACGTTTGGAAAGGCCGAGACCTGAAAGGAATTCAGACAGGATTCCCAGATGGCCCAGCACAACGTTGAACTTACGGACGCCAAGTTTTTCCAGCGAGGCAATCGCAAGTTCGATTACCTCGGCGTCCGCCGCCGGTCCGTCGGCCCCGATAAGCTCGACTCCGCTTTCGGTGAACTGGCGGTAAGTGCCGCGTTTTGGTTTCTCGTAGCGAAAGGCCGGTCCTGAATAGTGGAGCCGAGCCGGACTCGCCAGCTGAGAATGTTTCGCCGCGTAAAAGCGGACGATCGACGCCGTAAACTCGGGTCTCAGGCATACCGAACGCCCGCCGCGATCGGTAAAAGGATAAATCTGCGACATCACGTTGGCGCCCGCCTTGCGGCGGTAAAGCTCGGTGTGTTCGAGAATTGGAACGTCGACACCGCGGTAGCCGAATAGAGAATAGGTCTCGGCAAGCGATTCGCGAGCGGCGACAACCGCCGCCCATTCGTCAGGTTGCAGATCGCTCGCGCCGCGCACGCGTTCGACGGGCTGGGGTCTTGCGTTCACGCTAGCTGCCCTTCCGCGACCGGTGGCGATCGTCGCTATCGAGAATTATGGTAACGGGACCGTCGTTGGCAAGATCGACGATCATGTGCGCGCCAAACTCGCCGGCTACGATCGTAAGTCCAAAATCCGCCAGGTTCGATTGAAGTAGCGTCAATAGCGGCCTGGCCTTATCTGGCTTCGCCAAGCCTGAAAAACTGGGCCGGCGGCCCTTTCTTGTGTTCGCGTAGAGGGTGAACTGCGGAATGAGCATCACCTCGCCGGATACGTCGAGGACCGACCGATCCATTCGGCCTTCGCCATCCATGATCCGAAGATTGCCCACTTTTTCCGCTATGTAGTCGGCGTCGGCTGGATCGTCCGTTTCCGCAATGGCCACCAGCACCACTAGGCCGGCCCCGATCCGGCGCTCGTCGGAATCGCCGACCCGCACGGAGGCTCGCTGCACACGCTGCAATACCACCCTCACGGCGATGCCCCCGACTCGAGATCTTTAGGAATCTGTACTTTTGGTCGACTTGGGAGGTTTATTTTCGGCGCGTGACGACTGGCTCTTGCCGCCTGTTGTCCCCGAGTCGTTGTCACGGCCTTTTCCCGCCGATTCGTCGGCGACGGGTGATTTCTCGCGATTTGACCCTTCGCCGTTGGCGCCCGCCTTGATCGGCTCTGAGGTCGATGTTTTCGAGTCGTCAGACTCGCCCCGCTCTTCTTTATCGAACTTACTTTTTTCATCGCTGGAGCGGTTTTTCGTGGCGTACCAGCCGTCACCTTTGAATATGATCCCTGCCGCATGAATTACGCGGCGCACCGGGGCGCCGCACACTTTGCACTCCTTGAGCGCTTCCTCGCTGAAACGCTGAAATGCCTCGAACTCGTGGCCGTGTTGATCGCATACATAGTCGTAAGTCGGCATCTTGCCCCTGAGGTGTCAGACTGGTTTTGGTTTAGTATCAGAAGACGCAGGTCTGAATTATACGACGCTGGGTGGGAAGTCTGAGATTTTTTCCTCGGTGCCACGGTCCTACGATCGTCGTCGACCGCTCGAACCTGAGCGTCGTCGGGTCGCGAGATAGCGCACCGGTCCGCGCATGATCGTATTCCAGTGGTCCGCGGTGGCGATAGATGGTCGCGCTAATTCGGCACGCAAGATAATCAAAAGGTGGGCGCGCACCGAGCGTTTGGACATTGGCTGGCCTTCCGGCCGCATCTACACAAACTGCCGGAATTGTGGCGCGATCACCGTCGAATACGATTTTGATGACATGGGCACGTTCGAGGACGCCTGGGAAAATCTGCTTCGGTGCGAAGGGGCGGCGGAGTTCTGGGAAGAGCTCAGACCGATGTTGGACGAAGATCACATGGATCGGCAGCTTTACTCGGTGAGTTACGCTCGCGACAGAGCCACCTGATAGTCGCTGTTGAACCCCCCTCCGAAGGGTGGCCCCACGAGCGGGTTCAGGCGGGCTTCGGGATTGAAGTCGGCAACCGGCCCTAACCGAAAAATCCCCGTTGATCAGCCCTCCGGCGAACCGGAATCTACGATGCCGTGGGCGTATTCGAACCGCGGCACTCGGATCCGGTCGGCGCCGCATCTTGTAAAGGTCGGCTGACGCATGGCGGAGAGGCTGGGCATCGGAATAATCGGCGCGGGCTCAATCGCTTCGACGGCTCACTTACCGGGGTACACGGCGATCGCGGACAGGTGCCGGGTTCTCGCGGTGGCGGATGTCGATGTGGACCGCGCCACCAGTTTCGCCAAGGACAACAACGTTCCGAAGGCGTTCGGAGATTACAAACGGCTGCTTGACCTTGAAGATATAGATGCCGTGAGCGTGTGCACCCCGCCATCGGTTCACGCGGATGCGACGATTGACGCCCTCAATGCGGGAAAGCACGTTTTATGCGAAAAGCCACTGGCCATGAACGCCGCCGAGGCGACCGAGATGGTCAAGGCCGCCCGGAAGAACGGCAAGGTGCTGGCCGTCGACTTTCAAATGCGTTTCGGGAGAGAAGCCCAGCTGCTTAAACAGATAATCGACGACGGGGAACTGGGCGACATCTATTTTGCCCGCAGCGTCTACAACCGGCGTCGAGGCATTCCCGCGTGGGGCGTTTTTCACAGGCGCGAGTACAGCGGCGGTGGAGCGCTGATGGACCTCGGCGTACACATGATCGACCTGACGTTGTGGTTGATGGGTCATCCTCAGCCCGCGTCGGTTCTTGGCGCCACGTACAGCAAATTTGGCAATCGCGACGGGGTCTTTAACCGCTGGGGCAACTGGAATGTTGAGGAGTTCGACGTGGAAGATTTTGCCGTGGCGACGGTAAATTTCAAGAATGGCGCCACGTTCGTTTTGGAAACCAGCTGGGCGCTGAATATAAAACGAGACCAGCAAACACTCCAACTTTCCGGCGATCATGGTGGGGCTGATTTGTTCCCCCTGAACGTTTACAAGGACCGGGGTAACGCCCTCATGGACTGGATTCCGCGGGACCTAAAAAAAAGTCAACCGGAACACACGCTCTCCGTGGCGAATTTCGTCGGCGCGATCCTGGAGGACGAAAGTCCGCTCGTAACCGGCGACGACGGATTGACGGTGGCTCGGGTTGTCGATGCCCTCTACGAATCGGCGGATTCGGGCCTGCTGGTCAACCTCGGCTAGGCGATCGAGCAGCGCCGCCGCAACCAGTCAATCTGTCCGCGCTTTACGACTCCTTGGTTGAGACGGTGATTTCTTCGAGCGCTATTGGCGGGCAATAAAGGCTGCCGCCAACCCATCGCGGCTCGCCGCCGATTCGCCGGATGTTGGCCAACGCTTCATACGTGTTTCCCGTTATCAGAGTGTTCTTTACGCGCCCGGCAAGCTGTCCGTTCTCGATCTTGAATCCAAGATGGACGTTGCCCCCGAAGTCGCCGCGCAGCACATTCGCCTGACCGCCCCCGAGTATGTACTCGACAAGGAGACCCTCTTCAATGTCAGAAATGATCTCCTCGATCGAACCGTCGCCGGCGTCGACAATGGTCGCTGTGGAACTGGGCGAAGGACTCCCCTGACCCCGATATCCGCTACCGGTGGAACGTGCCGCCATTTTCCCGGCCGTCTGCAGGTCGTAGAGAAATTCCGAAACCACGCCTCTGTTTACGAGGGTCACCCTCCGCGTTGGTACCCCTTCGTCGTCGAACGGACCGGACCGCGGGCGCTTGTCGAGCGTCGCGTCGTCGTGGATGCTCAGCCGCTGGTCGAAAACCTTTTCACCAAGTTTGTCTCCCAGTGGCGAGGCGCCCTGTTCGACCATCTTCCCGTTGAAGCCCATTCCCAGGGCCGGTCCAATCGTCAGCATGAACGCTACCGGCGAGAAAACGACAGGCATCATGCCGGATTCGATCGATCCAGATTCGCGCGCCAGCTCCAACTTGTCCCTGATTTCCGCAAACAGTGAATCCGATTCGATCTCGGGTGCGCATGAAACGTTGAAGGAAAAAACGTCGAGCATGTCAGTGCCGCGAATCAGATTTGCATTGACGGAAACGCCAAATCCGGTCCGCCTGTACGATTCGGCCACGCCATCTCGGGATATTCGCGTTTCCTCTTCCTCCTTTTCGAGCGACATGTCGATCAGCAGATCCGGGTTGTAATCGAGGAGCCGCGAAATCAGCTCCCGCCCCGTCTCCACCATTCGCTCTACGGGGAAACTGGGAGTCTCGCTATTGAAAACGTCAACTTCAGTGCGCTCGCCGAGCGGCGGGAACTCGAACCGGGCTTCGGCTCCAAAATCCGCCGACACGAGGGCGTCCCGCACCACGGCCGCTGGATCGTCGATGCGACTCGTTGAAGTGACGCCGATCCGACCATCTTTTATCACGCGGAGAGTCAACGACCGCGAATCCTTGGTTTCCAGTGATTTAAGCTTGTTCGCCTGAAATTCAGCCGGCGTCGTCGAGCTGGTGTGGAGGAACGTTTCGGCCTGGTCGGCGGATTTCTCGGCCAGTTCGATCACTCGTTGGTCGAACATCAAACGCCGCCGATCACACACTTGGTAACGCGAATGTGGGGACTGCCGTTGCCGACGGCCAGCGGCGACTGACCGCCCTTGCCACAACCGCCCCCGCCTGGGTCCCATGTAAAGTCGTCGGCAACCGCGTCGATGTTTTTGAGAGTCTCGAATACGTTGCCTGTCAGAGTCACGCCGCGCAGCGGCTCCTCCAGGCGTCCGTTGCGGATCACAAATGCTTCCATGGCTCGAAACGTAAACATTTCCATCGCGGTTTGTCCGCCGAGCCAGTTCACGACGTAGACACCGTTGTCGACATCGGCGAGCAAGTCTTGAAACGTAACTTCACCGGCCTCAATGAACGTATTTGTCATTCGTACTATCGGTGGAAATCGGTACGTGATGGCCCGTGCGTTGCCGGTGGGAGGCTCGTTCATGTTGCCCGCCGTTTCACGCGAATGTAGTCGCCCGACCAGGCGACCCTCCCGGATCAGGTAGTTTTTTCTCGCCGGAGTTCCTTCGTCGTCATATTTGTACGATCCGCTCAATGCCGGTTCCGCTGCCGAGTCGGCGACGGTGAGAATAGGACTTGCGATCTCATCGCCCAGGACGAGCAGATCTCGCAGTTTGGGATTTTCGTAAACATGATCCGCCTCGCTGAGGTGACCGAATGCTTCGTGAATAAACACGCTGGCGATGGCGGGATCGAGCACAACCATGAATTCGCCGCTTTTCGCCGGTTCCGCATCCAGTAGCGAAACGGCGCTCCTGGCAGCTTTCTCGAATTCGGCGTGTAGGTTTCGCACGGTATTGAAGTCGCTGGTGCTGGCCCGACTCGTGCGCCCCTGCTGAACCTCGCCGTTATCGCGAGCGGTCACTATTCCACCCGTCCGGACAAACATTCGATCCTGCTCCGTGTAGGTCCCTTCCGAGTTGGCGAAGTATTTTTTGCGGTGGGCGTCGGAGTAGTAAATCTGCGTTGTCTGAATCTTGTCGGAAACCGACCAGGCCGCATCGACGTATTCGTCGATTATTTTTTTCTTATCCGACAGCGATACGTCGGCGGCGTCGGAGGCAATATCGGTCGCTTCCAGACCGACAACCGGCTCGATCTCCGCGAGCCGTGTTTCATCCTGTGCTGCGAGCCGAGCCTGGCGAACGGCAAGGCTCAGCTTCTGGTCAAGATCGTCCAGGTCGTTAAAGGAGACGAATCCCCATCCACCCTTCACCGCCGCCCTGACGTTCCCGCCGACACCAGTGGTTGTTCCAATGTCTTCGAGTTCTTTACCCCGATACTGAATACTGCTCGAGACGGATTCTTCGATACGAATTTCACAATAGTCAGCGCCATGGTTTCTCAGCGCAGTCTCGATTACATCGCGCATTCAATGCTCCCCGTAGGTCGTGACTCTCTCTGGGCATAAGCTGGAGGCTGGCGAAAAATGGGACGCTGAATTATACGGAACCTCCGTGTTGGCGCGTTCCGAATGAGGATGGAAAGGATTCAATCCGGCGGTCCGATCAGATTACCGGTATCTTGCCCTTCGACGGCCACCGCTCCAGGGCCTCGATGTTTAGATCGGTCCCCCAGCCTGGCGCGTCCGGCACGATCAGATGGCCGTCCGAAATCTTTGGCATTTCGGTTACGAGCTCGTCACGCCAGGGTGCGCCGTCAACGTCGATTTCCATTATCTTGACGTTTTTCGTGGATGCGCAGAAGTGGGCGGTCATGAAGGTTGCCAGATGACTGTAGTAATTGTGCGGCGCGACGAGAATCTCGTGGGCATCGGCAACAGCGCTGATACCGACGGCCTCGATGATGCCGCTCCACGGCACGTCCACCATGGCGATGTCCATCGCATGCGATTGTAGGAATGGCAGGTAGTCGCGAAGGGTGTTTATGCTCTCGCCTGAGCAGATGGCAGTTGAAGTTGAGTCTTTGACGTCCCTCACGGCGCATGCATCGAAGGAATCGAACTCCAGCCACATAAGACCCTTTCCTTCGAGAGCACGCGCGATTCGCCTCGCCGGTTCGGTCTTGAAGTGGAAATTGATGTCAAGCGCTATGTCGGCGGCGTCCCCCACTCCCTCTCGAAACGCATCGACGTTACGCTCTATCCGATCGAGCACTCCGGGCTGCATGTTGCCGTCGATGGATCGAATTGTGCTCGCCGGATCTCCCGGGACGACGATATTTGTCTTCAGCGCCGTAAATCCTCGATCCACCACTTCGCGGCCCAGGGCGGTGATATCGGCATAACTGCGGATTGGCGGCGTTTGCAGAAACTGGGAGTAGCGGGCGCGGTACGTGCCACAGTGCGACCAGTACAACCTGAGTTTGTCACGATGCTTTCCACCCAGCAGCTCGTAGACCGGAACACCATATGCCTTTCCTTTGATATCCCACAGCGCACATTCAATCCCCGCAATGGACCGCTGTATCAGTCCGCTCGGCGCTTGCTGGGCACGATTTTTCATATCGGAACTCAACTTGCCGATCGCCATGGGGTCCTTCCCGGCAACTATGCTCGCCATGTCGCGGACACCACCGGCCAGCGCGTTTGGCATTCGCCAGTCGGTACATTCGCCGTATCCCGTGATGCCCGCGTCCGTTTCGATCCTGACAAACGTGAACGATGCCCAGGCTGCGTCACACTGAATCGGGTCAACGTTTGTGATCTTCAATGGGCACCCTCAGTCGCCGAGCGTCACGTCAGGCCGCAGGAGGGATGGTACATCTGCCGCTATAGTCAGCGTGCATGATTTTCCGGGGCCCAAAGCCATATCAAAAGTTGTCGCCGTGATTATGAATACCGTTCGATTCGTGGCTGCCGTGGTTGTCGCCGCGTCGTTTATGGTCGCGTGCAGCGATTCGAGTGACGATCAAGCGGCGACGACCGATTCCGCGCCGATCAACGTTTACAGCGCCGACGAGTTCAACCGCAGGGTGCTCGAGTCCCCACCGAAAGGTATCTCGATCCATTTTGAGATTGCCGCCGGCGACGAGATGGGGATCGAATCGGCGACGGTCGAAGCCGAAATTGCGACCTTGCCTGCTCCGGCGGCCCGAATTCGGATGCGACTCATTGGTAAGGCGGAGGTTCTTATCGAGACGATAATCACCGGCGAAGATCTATATTTCAGGGGCGGCGTGGGAGACGAGCTCGGCGATTGGCTGAGAACCTCCGAGGAAGGCGGCGCGGCGATCGCCGGAGGTCTTCCCGGCGGGGACCTGCAACCCTTCAGCTACGAAGATTTGAACGGGCGAGAATGGAGTTATTTAGGGGACGAAGATTGCGCCGTCGGCCGCTGCTTCGTCGTCCAGTCAATCGACGACGAAGCAGTGAAACTGCACCTCCAGATGACTGATTACAAGCCGGTTCGGATCCAGCAGCCCTCGATATCCGGATTCGGTGATGAAGGGCTAACCATAGACGTGATTGGCTGGGACGTAGAAGTGGACGTGCAGCCGCCGACCGACAATGTGCGGGACGTAACGGCACAGGAATTAGGCGCTTCGATGATCGGTCTCATCTTTGCTCTCGGACTAGGCGGTTGATAACGGCGTTCGGCCGTTGAATCAGGGCCACCGGGCGAAGCAATGGCGAAAACCTCGATAAATTCCTCCAGATACGCGAGCAGCACTGGCCGCGAGATCCGGTCAATGTGTCGGAATGGTCGGTGGTCGGGTCCAACGGCGGGCGCCGCCGTGGATTACGTTCAGGCCAACCTTGCGATCGTTCCATCGGAATACGCCGTCGAGTTTGAAGCCTTTTGTAGGTCCAACCCTAAACCGTGCCCCATTCTTGAAGTCCTGGAAACGGGGAATCCTGTTCCTACGAAATCGGCCAGGGAGGCTGACGTACGGACTGATCTTGCTCTGTACCGGGTCTACCGGGGGGGCGAAGTGTCCGAGGAACCCTCCGACATCAGCAGCCTCTGGGACGGCGAAATGGTGGCGTTTCTCATCGGCTGCAGTTTCACCTTTGAAAAGCGGCTGGCGGCTGCGGACATCCCGCTCCGCCATATCGAATGCGGCGCAAACGTTCCAATGTACGTGACCAACATTCGCTGTGAGTCCGTGGGGGCGTTCTCGGGCCCGCTGGTCGTCAGCATGCGGCCGATTCGCATGGATAAGGTTGCAGAAGCCACTCGCATAACGGGCCAGGTTCCGCAGGTCCACGGCTCTCCGGTTCATACCGGCGCGCCGGAGGCCATCGGCATAAAGGACATCTCGCGGCCGGATTTCGGCGACGCAGTGCCGATCGAAGATGGTGAGGTGCCAGTGTTTTGGGGGTGTGGAGTTACGCCCCAAGCGGTTGCCATCGAAGCCAAGCTTCCCCTCATGATCACTCACTCGCCGGGTCACATGTTCGTTACCGACGCCTTAGAGGCCTACGTGGAGAAGTTTTTCGCCGCAACATAGCGCGAGTCGATTCGACGGGATTGGATTCAGACATCAGGCGTGGGTCGGAAAACACCGGTGGCCGCAGGGTTTGAGCGGACCCGGAACGCCGAGACCTCGATCTTTACGCGGCGAGCGGCAAGTCCGCGATACCGGGGCGCGAACCGATCTGCCGTTGAGCGGCCGCCGACTCGCGTAGCTGTGCGTCAAGGCCGCTGATATTCAAGCCGGTCACCGAACGAAGTGCCTGATCTAGCGTGAGCGAGTCCAGGCGCATCCGCGTCAAGATCTCGAAACCAACCTGAGCTCCAAACGTGTCCATGAGATACGCAACTGCGCGATATCCCGCCGTCTGAGCGAGCCATCTGCTCTCCGCATCCGATTGTCCATAAGCTTCCCGGTCGATGCTGTTGCTGAGCGCGGTCAATGGCGGCAGGCTGCCGTTGATTAAAGCGTCGGAGAACGTCGTATCGAATATGGCTCGCCTGCCTGGCGCGTTGCCGGCACGGAGGCTCACGGCTTCGGCCATGCCTTCAATGATCCAGTCCGCTCCTCGCTGAATGCCGAGAATCTCACTCTGTAGCGCGTGAACGAACTCGTGGGTGACCGTGTCGGCGATCGAACCCGAAGACTCCGCGATGGCCTGCACGTTCAATCTGAGTTCGGAACTCATCCCGTCGGGTTCTCGGACATGAAGTCCGAGAACCGTGCGAAGGAATGACTTTGATCGGTTGAATTCGGGGTTGTAGTTCAGATCGGCGAACGCTTCCCGACTGCCGTATACGATCACGCTGATCGGACGTTTGCTCCATGCCGCGTGGGTCGTCCACAGATAATCGTAGGCGCCGTCGATCGCGGCTGTGATTTCAGCGATCCGCGACTCGGCCGCGATGTCAGCCGCGACGACGACGGGCCGGGACGCGCTGCCCGGTATCGGCGCCGGCACAGAAGCGACCAGGTCGGCGGGAAGGAATCCGGATTCCTTCGCCAGATCGCCCGCGTTGGCGATCGTCACTGTGCCCACGGGTCCCCACGGTCCGTCAACCTTCCAGTGCTGAAAAACGGCGCGCTGGGACCGGATCGCGACCAGGAATTCCGATTCCCCGAATCCGGTGGGCAATCCGTATTGATCCAACCAGTTGGCATTGCTGAAAAAGACTTCCTCAATGGCCCGATCTTTTTCGAGAAGTTGGAGTCGAAGCTGCGCTCGGCCGTCAAATTCGAGATCGGCCTCGCCCGGAAAATCCTGAGGAAAAGGGACCTGCCGGTGGGCCGACAGGAATTCGTTGAATCCGTTATTCCCGAGTTCGTCGAGCGTATTGAAAAAATTAACCCTGTCGTTCGCGGCGTCCCACTGAAATATGGATTTTTGAAAGGCCTGCATCACAAGTCCGCCGAATATGTAACGTTGCGAGACGGGATATCCAAACCGATCTGCGCCGCCAAATCCGTTGAAAAACGTCCAAAAAGGAATGTCGCCGGCGTCGGTTACAGAAAAGCCGGTTCCGTTCGCATCTCCCGTGCGCAGGAAAAAGCGCCCGCCCGCAACGTCGTATTCGTCGGGGAATTTCGGATCGTCGAATGGCCGGGACTCAACTGCCTGGCTGCTCGTAAGCGGCGATCCAGCCTGCGGCTGCGTGGCAGCAACGGCTGCGGGCGGTTGAAGATTCGGAACCTGCCGGGATACGGCGCCGTCATGGCCGAAAACCGCTGAGAGCGAGACGATAATGGCGGCGAGTAGTCGCGGCCAGCAGAATCGTGGAAGCATAAGGTGGGAGAATATCAGAGCGGTTTTTGCCCTCCGATCGGCATCCACCAGGTCGATTCGACGTGATTCGCGAGGTTTCAGGCTTGGGTGCCGGGCCTGTGCAACGGCGCATATTGAGTAAACTGGAATCGTCGGTAATCACTCAGAGCGGATATCCCAATGGCCATACCGTTTCTTTCGAGTTCCGTAATTCGCATCGTTTCCGAACGGGTGCTCTCCAACGTTCTGGAGCAATTGCCAAAGGCTGTTGCTCCAACGTCAGCGGGGGGTTCGGGTGGGGATTCGAAAGTGGTCGCAGCCAACGTCGCCGCAATTCAGTCGCTTAATCGCGAAGTCGAAAACGTGCGCGCTTCTATCGGTCAGGTTGAAAACCGAATCGAACGGCTGGAGTCCACAATCAGCTGGCGAACCTATGCGTGGATCGCCATTACCGCGGTGATCGTTTATGGAATCGGATTTGGAACGGCGGTTGGACTCAACGCCCTGGATCTCATCTGAAAGAGCTGCGAGCCGTCTACGGCCTCGATCGGTTAGGCGTACTGACCCTGTAGGACCGGCTTTCTGCGCCGATCAGCTGGTGAAGTGACCCGCCCGTACGCGGCCAAAATGCGGCACGACAGCGCCCGCGCGTTCGCGCATGCCGTTCGACGGGCACGAGCTGCAGCTTCCACCCCCGCATCCCGTGTCGAGACCGAGTTCCTTGGGCGCCCCGAGATTTCGAAGCTCAAATCCGGCCCCGTACTTGAGCGCGAGTCGCTCTCGCATTCCGGTGTCGGAAATTTTTGTGCCTGATCGGAACTTGATTCTCAAGGCGCCGCCGTCGTAGCGATAGTCAACCCGAACGGCGCTCACTTGCACTTGCTCGGCAGCGGCCGCGCCAAAGAAGTCCCGGCGAACCTCCACCTCGCGTAGAACAAGATCGCGCATTGAATCGAGATCGGCATTAGTTGCTTTGTGGAGGACGTATCTGTTTTGCGTGTTCGATTCCGCCGAGCCGGAGGTCGTGCCCAACGTCACCCTGGCCAGTTCGGGACCGGCTGACGTTTGGACTACCGCGTAATCGCCCGGGCGTAGCGAATGATCCCGGGCGTCGCAAAGCAGCAACCGGCGGCTTCGGCGGAAACGCACGCCGCAAACCCGCCTGGAGTTGAGAGCGCCGTCCGCTTCAAACAGCGCCGGTTCGTTGATGCGGGTCATCGTTTGCATGTCGATCATCTATTTGAACATTCTAAATGATCTCCCTGTCAGTTCGATAGGGCCGGCGCGTCACCGGGCCGATTATCCGCTTCGCTGTGCTACGATTTCTCGCACCGTCGACCAACGATCTGGTTTCCCCGGAAGCGTGCGTCGGATATTTTCGATGCGTGAATTCGGGCTATCGGGGCCCATAGCTCAGTGGTTAGAGCGGCCGGCTCATAACCGGTTGGTCCCTGGTTCGAATCCAGGTGGGCCCACCCGAATAAAATGGTGTGGGACACGGCGGGGTAGCTCAGCGGTAGAGCAGGAGATTCATAAGCTCTTGGTCGTCGGTTCAATTCCGACCCCCGCTACCTGAGCCGGTTGGATAAAACCGACCTCCGCTGCCGAAGTGGTGGAACTGGCAGACACGCAGCGTTCAGGACGCTGTGCGCTTATGCGCGTGTGGGTTCAAATCCCACCTTCGGCACCAACTGGGACTGCGCTTATGGCCTGAGCGCCGGTCGGCCGGTGAAGATCAGATTGTCCACTGCGATGCGGCGTGGTCGCACGACTTCCGAAGGTTCGCCTGGTCAGATTGGACCAGCGAGTTTCTAACGCCCGGCCAAACCCGTAAAGGCTATGCCGCGGATGAAGTATTTTTGAAGCGCAAAGAACAGCACCAGCATCGGCACCAGCATCACCACCGAAGCCGTCATCAGGAGGTTCCATCGACCGATGCCCGCTGAACCAAGCGTTTCATCCACGAGAAAGAAGCGCAAAGCCAGGGCAATGGTCCGCCAGCGCTCGTTATTAAGAAAAATAAGCGGATTGATGAAATCGTTCCAATGATGGAGTACCGAGAATATCGCCGAGGTTGCCAGGGCTGGACCCGACAGCGGCACGATGATGTTCCAATAGATTCGGAAGTACGAAGCCCCATCGGCCAGCGCCGCCTCGTCCAACTCCCGCGGCAATTGCAGCATGAACTGCCGCATCAAGAAAACGTAGAAGGCGGCGCCGAAAGCCCCGCCGCCGAACCACCATGGCACGATCAGCGCCAGCGGATTGTCAAGAAACCCTATGAGCCGAAACAGTACGAATGTTGGTACCAGCGTGATGATCGACGGCAGCATAAGGGTGGAGATAATCAGGAAAAACAATCCGTTCTTCCAGGGAAATTCGAGGCGTGCGAATCCGAATGCAACAAGGGAGCAGGTCAGAACCGTCCCGATCGTCGCTGTCGTGGCGACCAAAATGGTGTTCGCGCCGAACTTGTGCAGGCGGGTCACGGGCCAAACATCGAGGTAGTTGCGCCATTCAAATGGATCGGGAATCAATTGCGGAGGGACCAGGAACTCACTTCCTGTTTCTTTGAGCGACGTCGAGACCAACCACGTCATTGGAATCGCCATGACGATCCCGATGAGGATCAGGAGGGCGTAGGCGGTTAGGCGACTGGTTGCCAGGTGCGCATAGTAGAAGCGGTGCCGCTCTCGTTGGCGCTCGTGACCTCCATCTTTAACGGCTCATGCCCTCTCTGACACCAACTCGAATTGCGCTTTTGGCCTGAGCGCCGGTCGGCCGGTCAAGATCAGATTGTCCACTACGATGCGGCGGTGATGTCCGAGATTGCTGCTTACCGGACCGAGGAACCGGTGATCTCTCAATCACCAATCAGCGCCACTCGACGAGTGCCCTAGTGTAGGCCATGTCGATCAGACGCTTCCCTCCGCCGATCAGCGGCGGGCCATGGCCCGGCAGTACCACATCGCACGTCATGCCACTTAACCGCTTCAGCGTTTTCAGGTATATGCCTCGGTCGAAATCGGGTCCGCCGGGCCAGCCCAACTGCAAGCACCTGGATTCAGGACCTACCTCGATCAGATCGCCGGTGAACCAGAGGATCGCTCCATTCAAGGTAACCTCGAAGATCATCATTCCGTCGGCGTGGCCTGGAGCGGCTATGCAACGCACGGCAATCCCGTCAATGTCGATTACGCTGTCATCCTCCACGACAACATCGGTTTCGCATCGCTCAAATGGCCTGCTGACGACGTAGGGGATGCAGCGTTCATCGCCAGCCGCGATGGCGTCGGCTGTGTCCTTGCTTGCGACGATCTTTACTCCAAGGCGGCGGAGCCTACCTGCGTTGCTGGAGTGGTCGTAGTGGGCATGCGTGACGAATAGGTGGGAAACGTCGTCGAGTTCAAATCCCCAACTCTCGATACTGCGTTCTACCACCGGGAACGTTTCCTGGTTCATCTCACCGCAATCGACCATGAACGCCGCTGAATCAGTCCGAATCAGGTAGGAGTTCTCGGAGTTCTCATGGATGCCATACGGGAAGCCATTGACCAGGTACACGCCCTTGACGATCTGCAAGTTCTCCTCCTGCTCGATGTCTCATTCCGACAACGCCACGGCCCTTTTACCGTAGTCGGTCATCACCGGCAAGGGCGACGTATTCCCAGGCCGGTCAAACGGGCGATTGCGTAATTGGCCGTGAGGCGGCCGGGGTTAGGGGTGCCCGAGTCCAGTGACCTGTCCCTCAAATCGGATGCAGTATCCAGTGCGGGGATGAACCTGGTTGCCCAACGAAGGGAAGGGCTACGCCGTTCGACGCGAGATTCCGCGAGGCTGGTGGATTCCTCGACGATCATGCACCCGTCCGCCGTGGCCCGTCGCGCCCGAGCGCTCGATCGAAAAAGTCCGTCCTCACGACCATGGGCAGAAGTTCGGTGGCATTCTGGGGCACGGAGGGCAGCGGTCGTCACCCGGCAAGTCGCTCAAACCTGTAAACGCCAGCGAATCCCGTGGCTCTGTGGACAAAGCGCCGGCTTTCATTCATGACCAACTCGCTCATATGCAGTCCAAATGAGTATTGAATTCATGGTGGCTGACACCCGTTCGTCGTAGTCACCTCGATCGGGGAGGCCGATCGGGACGTTGGGAGCATCCGCCCAATTAGCATGTGACCCTATCCGAACTCGAGTGGTGGCGACCATCGCTACTAGCGCTTCGCCCGTCGCCGTCTAACAAGGATCACGGGTATGGCGACGAGACCGACGACGGCGGCCAGGGGAACCGCGAACGTCGCGATCCATATAAGAGCATCCACGAGCGCTTGGGCAAACGTGCCGAGCGTTTCGATGCTGTTCGACAGGGTGCTGCCGGGCTGCCAGACGTCGCGCTCCGACACGTCCTCTTCGATGGCCGTGATTGACAGACTGGAAGCATTGTCGCGCGCCGAGGCGTCCTCGACGGCCGATGTCAACGACGCCTCGAAGGCGAGTCTTCCCTCGCGTACGTCGACCCGGATTGTGCCCGTGAAATCCTCGCTCCGATTCGGCCCCAGGCGTCCAAGTTTCCAGACGATCTCTCGGCTTGATTCGTCGTAGGCCCCGCCTCCATCGGCGCTGACAAAGGTAGTCCCAGGCGGAATGGAGAGTTTGACGGTCACGTCGTCCGCGTTACCCGTTCCCCGGTTTTCCATTTGCAGAAGAAGTTCTCCCTGGCTTCCTTCCGCCAGCGACGAGGGGCCGAATAGGTCGACCGCAAGGTCGGGAACGAAGTGAATCGTGACCCGATCGGCATTGTTCTCCGGCTTCTTCTCGCCGGTGGCCGATTCGATGAAGGCATCGGCGCCGAGCGCCCCGCCGGCGGGTTCGGCAAGGAATATGGCGGTTACCCGGCCGTCTCGAACCGCAGTCCGTCCGGAACGGAAAGCCGGACGACCACCTCCCGGGCTCGAACGCTGCCTTCGTTTCCATAGTCGATGAACGTCGTGAAGGATTGGCCCGAAGCTGGAGCTCCCTGTGGCGACAGTTCAACCCTGAGGTCGGGTGGTGTGTGAAGGATCACGGTGATCGTGGCGAGATCAACCTCGTTTTCGAGCAGGTTCAACCGACCCTGGAGAAGTTCGATTTCACCGCGAACGCCGCTCAGTCGATCTTGGATCTGAACGACGTCCTCGACCTTCTCGGCGCGATCGAGCAGGGCCAGATACTGGTCTTCCGTGGCTCGCAGATTCCTGAGTTGTGACGCCAGATCCGTGAACTGCTCCGTAACGTCGTGAGTCCCGATCCGCTTGTCGAGAACCTCAATGGCCAGTGCCTTCACTTCTGTCACGGCGGTCGCGAAGCTCTCCGACGGCACCCGAAGCACCACCCTGCTCGGCAATCTCGAGTCCCGGTCCTTGACGTCCGAGTCCGCCACGTAGGCCCCGGCTATGCCGCTCACGACCAGTTCTATCCTGTCGAGAGCATCGGCTATCTGGGGCACGATGATCTCGAGGGTGGCATTGCGAACGATTTTGCGCGACGAGGGCCGGCGCTCCTGGCGGGCGTTCCCGATCTTCCGCCGGGGTGCCTAGGTGCCTAACACTGCCTGCACCTCCTCGGCCACCCGATCGACCATTACCGGCGCGGCGGCGGCGGAAGACGGGGCGGATTCCTCTGTCTCGATCCGGTCGCGGTCTATCAAAGGAGTTCCTAGAATCCCTTGTTCAGTTCGCGCGGTCGACTCAATCGCTGAGTTGTCCCTGGCCGTCGGGATAATGGCAATGGCGAGGGCGACGATGACCACAAGGACGACGATGACGGCGGCGGCAATGCCGACGACCCCCAGCTTCGTGAATGACGGTCGCCTGTTGGATTCTTTCATAGGCGGCTTGTTCCTGGTTCCTGGGACGCCCAATCTCGCACTTATGTCTCGGCCCGGGCTCTCTGCCGACGCGCAAATGAAGTCGCCCCGTATCCGTTACGAAGCCGTCAAGAATCGTAGCAGGACGCGATTCGACGGGACCTTGCGTCCCCGACCATGGGAACCGCAGCCGCGCCGTAAGGTGCATTGTGGAGTCGGCTACGGTCCCCTCTTATTCTCGTAACTCGATTTGAGCGCGGCGCGGGACGACGGAGTAGCTGGAGGCCGGAGCGCCGAAGTCTGATACGTCTCCCCGGGAGGCCGGTGCCAGTCCGTCGGCGCGAGCCGACGAGTCATCAGTAAGTGGCGGCCACCCGCCTGCGGTCAAAGCCATCGGGAGTGAATTCCGTCGTGCCCTCGACGTCGAGGATGTAGCGGCCGGCATCGCTCAAACGGTTGTACGTATCGGGACGGATGTATTTCCGCTGATCGATGTACTGAGGAATATCGCGCCGGCCAAAGAGCGCAAACGCCGCCGGTCTGTTTTCGCTGCTGTTGTTTTTGGTGCCGCCATGCCAGATATGGGCGTTGAACACGTAGACAGTCCCGGCCTTTCCGGTCAGATGGACCTCATCCGGATGTTCGGCCCACGTATCATCCAGCACGTCCTTCGTCAGTTTTCCGTTGCGGTGTGATCCGGGCACTACCCGGGTGGGTCCATTCTCCTCGGTGAAATCGACCAGGAACCAGATCGACATCGCATTTTCGTATTCGCCGGGCTTTACGCGACTGCCCGAGTCTGCATGCTGCTCGGTTAATCCGTCGCCCGGCTGGGCCGTCCGGCTGTTGAGGGCCGAAATTCTGAAATCCCCGCTGATCATGTGCTCCGCGCAGGCCAAGACCCGTGGTTGACTGAAGCAGATGTGGAACATTGGATCTTTGTTGACGAGATCGCCAAACCTGTCGGTCCCTTTTTCGGTGTGGACTTCGATTCCCGCGTCCTCGCCCTCCAAATCGACCAGTTCCTGTAGACGATCCTTCATTGCGGCTGCCTGCGCCGGAGTGATGGCTTGGTCGATCCGAAGATATCCGTCGCGATCTATCGATTCCCGTTCAGCGTTGCTGAGAGTGTTCCTGCGAACACCCATTTGATTGAGAGCCGTCGCCATGTCCATCGGATCGTGATCCTCTCGGTTCGTCCTGACACTTCCCGTGCCGGAGGCGACTAACGACCTTCGCGCCGGCACCGTTTTTAGTGCCGCCGATGCTACTTCAATCTCACCTGTTCTGGTAGTCCAATACGGTCTGGTCCCCGAGCGACTACCGGGTCCAATCCGCAGTCGGACGGATTCGGCGATTTGCCGGTGATCTCCGCTTAACTAAAATGATTCCTTGCTGGCGCCGTGCCGCCGTTCGAAATCCGGAATTAAGAGAGATAGCCACAGCATGCCAATTAGCATTGCGGTCGATACCGGCGGCACGTTCTCCGACCTGATCGGAATCAACGAGGACGGCCAGCTGACGTTCGCCAAGACGCTGACGACGCCCGACGATCCGTCACGCGGGATTTTTGATGCGATTCGAAAGGCCGGTATCGACGGAAGATCGATCGACTATTTCGTCCACGGAAGCACGGTTGCCACGAACATGCTCATCGAGCGTTCCGGTGACCGGGTCGGACTCATCACAACCAGAGGCTTTCGCGACCTTCTTCGCATCCAGCGCATTGTGCGGCCCGACTCTTTCGACTTGCACTGGGTCAAGCCACGGCACCTGGTCGAGCGATCGTTGAGTCTGGAGGTCGCCGAACGCATCGGATCTCACGGCGAGGAAATCGAGCCACTTGACGAAGCCGGCGTGCTAGAGGCGATTGACGCACTCAAGAGCCAGGGCGTGCGGGCGATCGCCGTCAGCTACCTATTTTCCTTCCTCAACGCAAGCCACGAGCGTCGCACTCAGGAACTCATTCGTGAAATTTACCCGGAGGCATACGTATCGATCTCGTCAGACGTTTTTCCGCAGTGGCGCGAATACGAGCGCACCAGCACCACGGTAATCGATGTCTATCTCAAGCCGAGGATAGAGACATATCTGGCCGGCCTCGAGGATGAAGTTGAGCGCAGTGGCGCCAGCGGATTGCTGATCATGCGCAGCAACGGCGGCGTGATGACGACCGCCAGCGCGAAAAGCCGGCCTGTAACGATGATCCAGAGCGGACCCGCGGGCGGCGTTATCGCTAGCCTGGAAATAGGGCGGCTGATGGAAATCGACAGCATGATGACCGTTGATGTCGGCGGCACCAGCTTCGACGCCTGCCTCATATCGAGTTCGGTTCCGGCGACGACCACGAGTACAGAGCTGGAATTCGGAATCCCGATAGCAAATCCAATGCTCGACATTCGATCCATCGGCGCCGGTGGTGGCAGCAAGGCGTGGATAGATCCGGCCGGACTCCTCAAAGTTGGACCTGCGAGCGCCGGGGCCGATCCCGGGCCTGCCTGCTACGGTCGGGGCGGCGTAGACCCTACCTCGACCGACGCGAACGTGGTTCTCGGACGCATAGACCCCGCCTTCAAGCTTGGCGGAGACGTCGCGCTGGTTCGCGAACCGGCCGAACGGGCCATAGGCAAACTCGGCGAGCAGTTGGGCTTTGACGGAGAGCGTACAGCCGCCGGAATCCTTGAGATTATGAACAGCAATATGGCGGAGGCCATGCGGCTGTTGACCATCGATCGTGGATTGGACCCGAGGGAGTTCACCCTGGTGGCCTTCGGCGGCGCCGGACCGCTGCACGCGGCCGATCTGGCATCACTACTTGGAATGCGGCGCGTGGTGGTGCCTATTTACCCCGGCGTCTTCAGCGCCCTGGGCGCGCTGCTGGCCGACGCCCGATTCGACTACATAAGATCGAGGATCACGTTTTCAAGAAACATCGATCCGGACGTTATCGAATCCGACTTTGCCGAACTCGAAGAACGTGCCGCCGCTGACTTCGCCCGGGAGGGGTTTGCCGATCCTCCCCGGATAGTCAGAAGCGTCGAATTTCGATACTACGGCCAGAATTGGGAGCTGGAGGTTCAGTTTCCGGCGGGGAAAGTGACCCGGCAATCAATTGAGGAATCGCGATTGCGGTTCGACGCGGAGCACGAGCGACAGTTCGGCTGGAGCTTTCCGGAATCCGATTTCGAGCTTGTGAACTTCCGTGTGACGGCGGTCGCGACGCGTTCCACGGTGGAGCTGCCCGAACTAGAACCGGGTCCGTTGCCCGCCCCCGCCCGAGTTGGCAGTGCCTACTTCCACGACGCGGGGGGATTCGTCCCGACGCCCATCTACAACCGTCACGAGATGAGCGCCGACAATGAGATCGACGGACCGGCCATCGTTGTCGAGGACGATGCCACTACCCTGATTCCACCAGACTGGACGGCGCGAGTGGAGAAGTACGGGAACATGACGATGGAGGTGGCGTAACGTGGCCGGGCAGTCATCGAACCGGGCGGCGGTTGGCGTCAATGTCGATGACCCGGTACTTCTCGAGGTCGTTCGCAACTCCCTGATCAGCACGTGCGAGGAAATGGGCGTGGCCATGATGCGTACTTCCTACTCGACGATGTTTAATGAAGCCCGCGACTTTTCCTGCGGCATCTTCGACCGATCCGGCGAGATGGTCGCAATGGGTGATTTCTGTCCCGCCCATATTGGGGCAATCGTTCACACGGTGGAGTGGGCCGTCAAAGAGGTTGGCCCGGAGAATATGGAGCCGGGCGATGTGATCCTGCACAACGATCCCTACCGCGGCGGCTGTCATCTGCCGGAATTCATGACGCTAAAGCCCTGTTTTTACGACGGCCAGATTGTCGCTTACGCGGCGAACATCGCGCACATGACCGACATAGGTGGCATGGTGCCGGCGGCCTTTGGTGATACCCGAAACATCTTTCAGGAGGGCCTCCGCCTTCCGCCCTTGAAGATCTACCGGAGAGATGAGGAAGTCGAGGACATTTTCAACATAATCGCTTCGAATGTCCGGACACCCGAGGTGTCTCGCGGCGACTTGAAGGCGATGATCGGATCGACTTACCTTGCCGATCGACGGATCGTCGAGCTTATTGACCGGCACGGCGTCGAAACTTTCAACGAACTGGCGGAGCAGATCAAAGACGTGTCGGAGTTACTGGTCCGCCGGGCGATTACCGCAATGCCGGACGGCGAATACCCCGCCGAGGGGCATCTTGAGGACGACGGCGTGGTCAGCGACAAGCAGTACAAGTTCGCGGTTAGGCTCGTAGTCCGCGGCGACGAGATAATCGTCGACTACACCGGTTCGGATCCCCAGGCCGCGGGCGCGATAAACCAATCATTCGGCACAACTGCCTCCGCGACGTACGCGACGATCTTCCACATGATCGACGACAGCATCCCCAAGAATCACGGAGCCTACCGGCCTATCAGCATCGTCGCTCCGCCCGGCACCGTCGTGAATGTGAACTACCCGGGTTCGTGCGTAGGTGGCAATTCCGACACTTACCCGAACACGATGGACGTACTGTTCGCGGCGTTTTCGCTGTTCAGCGATCGGAGCACGGCGGCGGACGGCGGAACGAGTGGGCTGATCGGCTTTTATGGAAACTCGTCGGATAGCGGCCAACCGTTCGTTCTTTTGCACCTTGAGGGAATGGGCTGGGGCGGCCGTGCCGATTCGGATGGGAACGACGCGATTGTGACCAAGAACGGCAATTGCCTGAACTCGCCATGCGAGGTGTTCGAAGTTCGTTATCCAGTGCGCATCGAGTCGTATCGGATCGCAGAGGGCAGTCCGGGCGCCGGGGAACATCGCGGAGGCCACGGGGTCGAACGTATATGGCGATGCCTGGCGCCAATTACGGTAAGCGCCCATCTCAACCACCTCGTGATCAACCCCTGGGGTCTTAAGGGTGGCCGCCCCGCCGACAATACCTATTTGCTGTTCAAGCGGGATGCTGAGGAGGAATGGAAGACTGCCCGGGAATTGTTCGGAACGCTTTCCAACGGTAAGTTCTCCAACGTCGAACTTCTAACCGGTGATCAGATACTGCTCAGAACGCCGGGCGGGGGGGGTTATGGCGACCCCCTGGATCGGGAGACTGAGAATGTGCACCGAGACGCGCTTGACGGGCTGATCGACGTTGCCGGTGCGGCCGACGTTTACGGCGTCGTAATCGACGCGGACCTGGCGTCAGTTGACGTTCAGTCAACCGCCCGGGTTAGAAAGGAGATGCGCGATGCCGCTTCGTGAGGTCGATAAGATGCCCCGCTGCGCCTCGTGCGGAATTCTCGTACCGTGCCAGGAGATTGTAAAAACACACGCCGACCAGACCATCATCGTCTGCAGCGAGAAGTGCTTCCGTATCTACAAAACGTATTGGTACCCGAAATACGGCGATAAATCGGCAGGTGCGCAGAACGAATCGTGAAAGTAGGCGACCGCCACCCGGCGTTCGAACGCCGGGTGAACGTTCGATTGCGCCGATCGGGTCCGAGCGACCCGGGAGTTGGTCATCTCCTGCCGGTCAAGATCTCTTATCCGCTCACGACCGCAAGTTTAGATCGGACAACTGCGCACTGCGGCGGATGTCTGGCCGGGAAGCGCTGATCCTGCGGCGGCTACGCAACCCTTGACTCGCTCTCCGCTGGCGTAGAATGAGACTTCTAACCTCGGTCCGTGTCCTTTGGCTGCGGACCGCCTTCGGGCCCATAGCTCAGCTGGAAGAGCGCTTCAATGGCATTGAAGAGGCCGTCGGTTCAAGTCCGACTGGGTCCACCCGGAAGATAGATATTGAACCCTGGACCCTTTGTGATCGTAGTTTAGAATTAGAAGCAGATGAACTTTCCCAGTCCTCTTAACGCCCGTGCACGCGGCCGCGCCGAATTACGCAGGCCGGTGACAAGACGATCATTTATTTCTCGGGCGATAGGCGTCACTCTTTCCATGGGTCTCGCGGCATGCGGCGGAGAGGTTGCCGCGACGAGGGTCGACGTCCCGCAAGCCAGTTCAGAAGCAACGGCTGGCATCGCGCGGGCAACCGCCATCTCCGCTCCAGAGTCGTCTGGGGCGGCTCTGGCCCCGGCCGGGCCGACGGTTTCGCCAACTAAAACTCCCGATACTACGCTCGTATCTGCCGCGACGGCGAAATCGCCGCCGCCTCAGCTCTCGACATCACCAACGGTAATTGGAACGGCTGAATCTGCGTCGAGTCCCGCCGAATCGCCGGACGAGGTCGACGCACCGGCCGCGTCCTCGACGGTGGCTTCTCCCGCCCTGGCTCCAGTGGAGCCCTACACTCCAGGTGTCAGGCAATCGATTCTGGATCGCTACGCTGTGGATGCGGCGCGAGTGGATGCGGTGCTGGCGTCCGGATTGCCGGTGTTTCTTTCAACTGACGCCATCTGGTGACCAACCTGCGCGATGATGCGTCCGGCCGTGCGCGGACTGATGGATGCCTACAGGGGGAAGGTCGCGTTTCTGATTCTCGACTATGACGACCCGGACTTGAGCAAATATAGAACGCAATATCGGATCGGGGCGCACCCCTCGTTTGCAATTGTGCGAGGCGACGGCGAAATCGTTGCGAATTTTGTGGGTCCGGTGATTACGGACGTGCTCGAGGACGCGATTCTGAAGGCCCTCGCCTAGTCCAGGCGACTTAACCGGCGGAGCGGAGGCCCCAGGCATCGGTGGCCTCGGCTTTACCGTTTAGTTGTAGTTTGCGCCAATATACGGGTACCACTGCTTGACATGCTGGTAGGTGCTTTTTTCGAGAAGAACTTCGCGCGGCGATGGGTGGCCCTGAAGTCTGGCGGCAACGTTTACGACATCTCCGAGAACCGTGAAATCCGGGACATCGGCCCCGCCGACATTTCCGACGAACGCGACACCTGTCGTCACGCCGCCCCCGACCTCCAGCTCGTTGGACATTCTGGACACGTTCGTGATTATGGAAATCGCAGCTTGCACTGCACGCTCGGCGTGATCATCCGGCCGAAACGGCGCATGACAGTGCTTGCACCGGTGACCGCTCGGAAAAAAGCGATAGGCTGGGCGGAAGGTTTTAGGACCACCGACGGCGGTACGAATGCGGTACGAATAAGGCCTATTAGATTCGACCAGGAACTGGCCACGTCGCACCTCCCGTGCTGATTGGACCGTTATCATAATGGACCATTTGACAGAACCTCCTAGCCCAGGGCTGCGATACCGGGCAGGGTATTACCCTCTAGCATCTCCAGTGAAGCTCCACCTCCAGTCGATATGTGGTCGAATTCACTTTCCATGCTGAGCAGCTTCACGGCTGCGACCGAATCACCGCCGCCGACCAGGCTGAACGCGTCGGATCTGGCAACCGCCCGCGCAACATGCTCGGTCCCCCGGGCAAAGTCCTTATTTTCGAATACACCCATGGGCCCGTTCCAAACGACTGTCCTTGCGGACGCGAGGTGATCTGCGAATAGACGCTCGGTGCCCGGGCCGATATCCAACATCGTCCAGCCTTCCGGGATTTCCTCGACCGGGCCAACTGCGGCCTCCGCGCCCGGGGATACGCTGGATCCCATAACGCCGTCAACGGGCAGAACGATTTTGGTACCCGTTTCGAGCGACGCCCTCATGATCTCCGTCGCGTCCGCCAGATGGCTCGATTCGACAAGCGAGCTTCCCATATCGAGTCCGCGCGCGGCCAAAAAGGTATTCGCCATGCCGCCGCCGAGGAGCAGAACGTCAACGATCTCGACAAGGTTGCCTAATACGCCGATCTTGGAGGAAATCTTCGCGCCGCCGACTATTGCCACGAGCGGCCTGTCGGGGTTATTCAAAATTGCGTCGAACGCACGTATCTCGCTCTCGAGCAGGAAGCCCGGATACGACGGAAGAAGCCGGGCAAGCCCCACGACCGATGCATGACTTCGGTGTGCTGCGCCAAATGCATCGTTTACGAAGATATCGGCGGGCTCGGCGAGCAGTTGCGCAAATGTCGGGTCGTTGTTTGCTTCACCGTCGTGAAAGCGAACGTTTTCGAGAAGGGCAACGTTGCCGGCATGCATCTTTGCAACCGTCTCGGCCACGGCCGCTCCGATGCAATCGCCGGCGAACGCGACGCGATCGCCGACGTAGCCTTCGAGCGCCCGCGCGATTGGCTCGAGCGACAGTGACGGATCGCGTCGTCCCTTTGGCCGCCCAAAGTGTGACAAAAGCAGCACCCGGGCTCCGGACTGTGTCAGGTGGTGGATTGTCGGCAACGTCGCCACGATCCGGGTGTCGTCGTTGATCCGGCCGTCGCCGCTGGTTGGAACGTTGAGGTCAACCCGTAATGCAACGACTTTGCGATCGACGGTCGCAGCTCTTAAATCGTTCAATCTGACGGCCCGACGCCCTGCAGAATCAGGTTGGAGTCGCCGTCGCTACGCCATCGTCGGCGACGCGATCCCCTGCAGGACATAAGCCGCCATGTCGGCCAGCCGGCACGAATAACCCCATTCGTTGTCGTACCAGGCTGCTACTCTGGCCAGATCGCCGTCAACGACCATCGTGCTGCCGCTGTCGACAATCGAAGAGTGCTCGTTGGATTTTAGGTCCATCGACACGAGCGGCTCATCCGAAACGTCAAGGATCCCCTTCATCGGTCCATTGGCGGCGCTGCGAAGCGCGTGGTTGATTACTTCGGAAGTCGTGGATTCGCCGAGCAACGCGACGAATTCCACTATCGAAACGGTTGGCGTTGGAACTCTATAAGAGGCGCCGTCCAACTTGCCCTTGAGCTCGGGAATAATTACGCCGATGGCCCGCGCGGCGCCCGTTGATGCCGGAACGATGTTGGACGATGCCGCCCTCGCGTCCCTGAGGTCCCTGGCTTGCAGGTCAAGCACACTTTGCGAATTCGTAAAAGAGTGCACAGTGGTCATCTGCCCCTTCACAATTCCAAATCTGTCGTGGAGCACCTTGAGAGGCGGGGCCAGACCGTTGGTCGTGCAGGATGCATTAGAAATAATGTGATGAATCTCCGGGTCGTATTTCGTGTGATTGACCCCGAGCACGACCATCACGTCCGCGTCTGTGGAAGGCGCTGAAATCAACACCTTCTTTGCCCCGGCCTGAAGGTGCCGCGCGGCCATGTTGCGGCTATTACCCACTCCGGTGCACTCGATAACCAGGTCGATGCTAAGCCCTCCCCAGTCGAGCGCTGTCCAATCTCGCTCGCTCAGCACGGCGATTGAGTTGCCATTGACCGCCATCGACCCATCGCGCATCGCTACCGATCCGTCGAAGGGTCCGTAATTGCTGTCGTACTTGAACAGGTGCGCATTGGTAGCGGGGTCGGCGAGATCGTTAATGGCGACGACGTCAATTTCGGGCTTACGGCGCAGAAGGGTGCGGAGCGTGAGCCTCCCGATTCGGCCGAAACCGTTGATAGCCGCATTCACTCGCGCTTACTCCTCGTGTGGACCAGTGTTGCGATCCCGCCGGACCGGAGTTCGGTTGAGCGTAGGCCCGGTCTAAGCCCGGGCGCTTGTTGAGGCTTTCCTGCGAGCCGGCGGTGGCACGACCTACCTTTGCGCGATGGCCGTTACCTTCGCTATTGCGCCCTGCGAATTCGCGGTTCGGTAGACATCCATTATGGACCTCGCAAGGCGCTCCGAGTTGTGATGAACGGGAATCTCCTCGTCTATAACGTCCGCAACAACGATATCGATCCCCGCCATTCGCACTTCGCGCCGTTCGGACTCCGACATGCGCAGGAGGTGCGGCCCGGGTTCGTCGGCAAAATCGATGTTTGTGTGGCTGTTGACAATCAGGTGGTCAAATGCCCCCCGGCCCATATATTGCTCGATTACCTCAATATGCTGGCGCACGCTGAAGTCTTCTGTCTCGCCGGATTCCGTTGCGACGTTGCACACGTAGATTTTGACCGCGTCCGAAGCCCGGATCGCTGCGGCGATTTCAGTTACCAGAATGTTGGGCACGATACTCGTATAAATGCTGCCCGGCCCGATTACGATTAGATCCGCCGCCAGGATGGCGGCAACCGCATCGTCATTCGCGGCCACGTTTCGTGGAACGAGAAAAACCTTCCGAATCCGGCCGCTTTTCCCGATCAACGACTCCCCGACAACCACGCGGCCGTCTTCTAATTCGGCTGCAAGATTGACGTTAGACATGGTTGAGGGTGCAATGCAGCCCCGTATTCGCAACACTTGGCTAAGTCCTTCGATCCCCTCGTCGAGCCCGCCTTCGATGTCTTGCAGGGCTGCCAGGAGAAGGTTTCCGAGGCTATGGCCTTGAATTTCGCCGCCTTCCTCAAACCGGTAATCCACAAGCTTCGTCATCAGAGCCTCTGAATCGGCCAGTGCGGTGAGGCAGCTTCGAATATCCCCGGGCGCAACGAGACCCATATCTCGCCGGAGTCGACCCGAGCTGCCGCCGTCGTCTGCGACCGTCACTACAGCTGTGAGGTTGGACGTATGCTCCTTGAGACCGCGGAGCATTACACCCATCCCGGTACCGCCACCAATTCCGACGGCTCGCGGTCCGCGACGCAGCTTCCGACCGTGGTACAGAATTTCGGCCACATCTTGGCCCGGCGCGATTACAACGCTGAGAATGGACTTGAACAGCCACAGCGTCCCCAACGCCACAACCAGCATTCCCACCACCCCGACGCCTACTTCCCTCCACGGGTGCGGTATGAATTGCAGGGTCAGGGTGTAGATCACCGGGCTGGCGTTCTCTGGGACGTCCACCGTCCGGTAGATGAATGCGAGAAACATCGCGAGCGCCAGCGCCACCAGCACCGTGCCAAGGAAGATGAGCGCGACGTATCTTTTGACGCCGATTCCCAGAGCGAGCCACTTACGGGTGCGAAGTTGCAATGGGAAATCCCCGGCTTTCTTCAAACTGAGGCCTGCCGCCTCCCGGCCATTCCACACTCCACCGGCCCTCCACGTCCCCGAGGAACGGGCTGCAGGAGTATACACGCGATTAGGGCCGAATTTACCACCGCGCGCGCGTCTGGGTTTTGTAAAAACTCAGCGAAAATTAAGTAATCTCTCCGACTTCGCCGGGTCCCAGGACTCCCTACCATTTTGAAAGGGCTGAAGGGAATCCGCCCACGTAATACTTCGCTGGTTCGTGTTTGTCATTAACGCCCGCGGCCAGCAAAACCTCGAAGGGATCGGCGACTTTTGTTACAGACGATGGTTCTCGTAGTCGATGACGAGCCGGTGGTGGCAAACCTGGTGGCGCGCCAAATTACGGCCGATGGATACTGCGACAGATGGCGTGGAAGGCGTTCTGCGGCTGATTGAAAGGGACTACGCATTCGTCGTCCTCGATATCGCGATGCCGCGTCTCGCCGGAGATGATGCGCTCCGCATCATGAAGGCGGTAAAGCCTCAAATACCGATCGTCACAGTCACCGGCCACGTCGGGCGGGGCGAAATGGCGGAAACCGTAAAACTGGGAGCTGTGGCCTGCCTTGCCAAACCCTATACGATGGATCAGCTCCGGCAAGCCGTCGCGGTCGGTCTTGATTCGGTCCGGTCTCCGATCAACGCTTAAAATGGTCGGGTGCTTGTAGGCGTGCTTGCAATAAGAGTAAATCTTCGAGGAAACCGGTCGCTTAAGGACAAGCGCCGCGTGATACGCAGTGCGATTGCGCGGACTCAGGCGAAGTTCAAGGTGACTGCGGCCGAAGTCGGCGATCAGGACCGGCACGACACGGGACTACTGGGTGTGGCGTGCATCTCGAACGATCGGTCTCACCTCGACTCGGTTTTGGACAAGATTCTCAACTACGTGGCTTCGAACAGCCCGGAAGCCGAGATCTACGCCGAATATCGGGAGCTTATTCAAGTCTGAGCCGTTCTCGCGATTCGCTCACGTTTTTCGCCAGTGATATATTCGGTACTGGTCGGAAGCGCGGGCACTCACCGTGCTCGTTGATTTAAACTAGTACCGGCACATGAAACGTACTTACCAACCAAAAGTTAGGCGTCGGAAGCGGCGCCACGGATTTCGAATGCGCATGCGAACGCGGACGGGCCGCGCCATCATTCGCCGCCGCCGCCGCAAGGGCCGCGAGCGGCTGGCGGTCTAGCTGGAGTCAAATTCACGCGCGTTACCGGGGGCGTTCAGAGGGATCACTTGATAAAAGTCGGTCGCTTGCGCAAGGGTTCCGACTTCGAGCGTGTAAGAGCGGCCCGCAACGTTGGATATTTTGAATCGATGATCGTATACGAGTCACCGGGCGTCGAACCGGAGTCCCGCGTGGGAATCGTCGCGGCATCGCGGCTCGGTGGCGCCGTTGTCCGCAATCGCGCAAAGCGGCGCATCCGTGCCGCATGGCGGCTTGAACTGAATGCATCCGTTGGACGGCGCGACGTGGTTATCATCGCCAGGGCTCCGGCAACTGAAGTTCCGTTTGCAGAACTTCGATGTGCCATCAGGAGCGCCATCCAGCGCCGTCCGGACGCGCGCCATTGAGCGTTCTGATTCTCTTATCAATTCGTGGATATCAGCGATTCGTTTCACGACTGCTCGGTTCGAATTGCCGGTTTCATCCGTCTTGCTCCCAGTACACCTATGAGGCCGTCGATCAGCACGGATCGCGAAAGGGAATCTGGCTGGGAATCAAGCGGATAGTTAAGTGCCACCCGTTTCACCCGGGTGGTTTTGATCCGGTACCTAACCTTGATGATGAATAATCTCAGTTTGGCGGGTCGCGCATGAACATGCCCACGGTTCCGGGCTGGCAAACATATGTGATCGACCCGCTAGCCAGTCTTCTTGAGGCGATTGCCGGTTCAGTGGGCGGCTACGGCATAGCCATTATTTTGTTCACTCTTGCGATCAGGCTCGCAATCCTCCCGCTGACGGCAAAGCAAATGAAGTCGCAGCGAGCGATGCAGGATCTTCAGCCGAAGATAAACGCGATCAAAAAGTCCACTGGCGGGGATCGGCAGAAAGACTCTCAGCTAACCATGGAACTCTATAAGAAGGAAGGTGTTAATCCGCTCGCGGGGTGTTTCCCGCTCCTGATTCAAATGCCGATCCTCTTTGGATTGTATGGAGCTCTCCTCACGGTAAGTCAGTGCCTGGATCCGAATGATTTTCCACTTGGGCGACTTACCTATCAGGAATGTTTGACGGCCGGCGGTCATATGCTTATGGACGAGCGATTCCTCTGGTTCAATCTGGCCGACATCGACCGGACGTTTTCGATCCCGGTGGGCGATTCGATCCCTCTCCCGGGCTATGTATCGGTTATTGCCCTGTTGGCGGGCGCGGTTCAGTGGGTCCAGACATACATGGCAACGCCAACCAATGCAGAGGGAACTCAGGCGACGATGGGGCGTGTGATGCAGTTCATGCCGATAATGATCGTTTTCTTTGCCTGGAACTTCTTCGCAGGAATCGTGGTTTATTGGGTGATTTCATCGTTTCTGGGGGTCATTCAGCAGTTTTTCACGACCGGGCTTGGAAAATTCGAGCGAATCTTGCCCGAGGGGTTCGTTCAGGCGACTGTCCGGCTGGGAGCCGGCAGGTTTGGAGTGACCAAGATGACCAAGGAAGAAATTGATCTTGCCACGGCCGCGGCGGCAGTTGAGATGGGTCTGAATGAGGGCACCGAAAAACCGCGGCCCAAAACCAGAACAAGAAAACGGAGGCGCAGACGTGGCTGAGCAAGTCGAGACCACGGCCAGAAGCGTTGAAGAGGCCGTAAAGCTGGCGCTTCTCAAATTGGACGCGACGCTGGACGAAGTGGATATCAAGATCGTCGATTCCGGCAACCCGGGAAAGTTGCTGGGATTGGGAGCGCGAGAAGCACGAATCATTGTTACGCGGCGCACCAGTCCCTTCCTTGGCGACGAAGTCGAGGCCGAACTGACTGGCGAGCCGGATCCCGTAGACGCGCGGCCGGTCGAACCGGTGGAACAAATCAGCATTGAGCCGCGCGAAACGCCCGCGGAAGCGCCCCCTATCGAGGAGCCAGTTGTCGACGTTGAGAATCTCGTGGAAGTCACCAGCGAGCTTCTACAGGGTCTGGTCGATCGCATGGGATTCGATGCAACCGTTGAAACGACGTCCGAGGATCCGCTGTCGTTTAACGTGCAGGCAGATGACGATCGCGAACTTGAAGACTTGATAGGGCCTCGCGGGGAGAATCTGAGAGCTTTTGGCTTTTTGGTGAATTCGATGCTTGGCCGCATCGCTCAGCGCGGTGTGCGGGTGTCTGTCGATGTGAACGGATATAGGAAGCGACGCGAGGACGAGCTGGGCGATCTGGCGCGCAGCGCGGCCGAATCCGTGAGCGAGACAAACGAAACTGTGACCCTTGATGCGATGCCGGCGCACGAACGCCGGCTTGTCCATATAGCCCTTTCCGAGGAAGAGAATGTGCGCACCTACAGCGTTGGTGAGGGCAAAGAGCGCCGGGTTGTAATCGGCCCCACGGCCTAGAGGCGCTGGCCTCGGGTGACGGCGCGATGTCCAACGCCACAATCGACTATCTGTGCGTCGGGAACTTTTGCTTCGATGAGGCGCCGGAAGGACTGAGGCTCGGAGGCACGGTCACCTATGCGGGCCGGGCGGCGATCATGCTTGGAGCCGTTGTCGGAATCTTGACTTCGGGCAAGCCCGACGACAGAGGGCGTCTTGAAAAAAGCCTCCGCGGCGCCCAGGTGTGCTGGGTCGACGCGCTGGAGTCGATGGTCTTTCGGAACACGTACGCCAAAGGCGAGCACCGCAAGCAACACATCTTGAGTGAGGCGGCACCGCTACCCGCCGAGCATTTGCCCGACGGCTGGGAATCGGCCCCGATTGTCCATTTGGGTCCCCTGGCTGGCGAAGTCCCGATGAATTTCGTGGATTCGATAGGAGAAAAAACCCTTCTCGGAGTGACTCCCCAGGGCTGGCTCAGGAGGCGAACCTCGGATGGCCTGATGGAACGTCGGGATTGGGACGGTTATTTGGAAGTGCTCGATCGCGCCGACGTCCTCATTTTTAGCGAGCAGGATGTCAGAAATCAGCAAGAGGCGTCTCGATATATTGACTCAGCCAGGCTGGCGGTGGTCACCCGAGCTGGTCAGGGGGCCGATGTATACGATGCGAGGCGGGTAACGCGGATACCGGCGATTCCAGCCCGCGAGGTGGACCCTACGGGCGCCGGCGATGTTTTTGCCGCTGCATTCCTTCTGGAGTATCGGCGGTCGGAAGCTCCGGTGGAGGCAGCCCGATTCGCTGCCGCGGCGGCGGCATTTCTTATTGAAAAGCCGGGCATCGACGGTCTGGCATCCGAGGCGGCGGTGCGAAAGCGGATGTCTGAGCACGCCCCGGCCGAATGAGCTTCGACACGCTCACCGTCACGGCTCTGGCCCAGGAGCTGGAAGCAGCGCTGGTCGGGGGGCGGGTCCAGAAGGTGCTCCTCCCTGATGAGGTCTCTGTAGGACTTGAGATATACGCGCGCCGGCGAACTCATCACCTGCTGATCTGTGCCTCGGGCTCCACGCCCCACGCCTATCTGGCGTCAAAAGCGCTGCGCCGGGGAACGGACCACGAATCACCGCTTCTGTTGCTGCTGAGAAAGTACGTTCGCGGCGGTCGCATTTTGGCGATTCGTCAGCCGCCGCTGGAGCGCGTTCTCGTCTTACAAATCTCAAGCATTGATAGTAAGTCGGGCGAATCCCGGATTATTGAGCTAGTCGCTGAACTCATAGGCAGACATGGCAACGTGATACTCGTTGACGAAGAAGGACTCGTCATGGACTCAATGAAGCGGGTCAGTCCTTCCGTTAATAGATATCGAACGATCGGCCCAAAGCGTCCCTATGTACCTCCCCCGCCGCTCGGTAAACCGCACCCCTCGAACGTCGGTCCAGGAGAGTTGGAAGCGGTTGCCGCCCTCCGCGGCGACGAGCCCGCGTGGAACGTGTTGGTCGGTTGCGTGGCGGGCCTGGGGCCGCTGGTGGCTCGTGAATCCATATACCGTTCGACTGGCCGAACGGGTCTGATGGCATCCGAAGTGGTTTCCTGGGATGGGCCGCTTGGCGAGTTGCGAGAGATATTTTCGAGCGTTGAGTCCGGTCGTCTCAACACGGTGGTGGCACTCGATAATGGCGCGCCGGTGGAATATGCGGCCTACGATCTTCGTCAATATCAGGATACGGAGAGCGTGGAATCAACATCGCTAGCAATAGAGCGGTTCCACACCGAATTGACCGACGAACGCGAGTTTAGATCCCCAAGAGCGGCCAGGCTTCGGGTCGCTCTGGCGGACAAGCAGGCCCTGCACTTGCGGCGCCTTGAATCTCTAAAGATGTCGCTGGAGGAGTCCAGGAAGGCGACGACGCTACGACGAAAGGGTGAGCTGGTGATGGCTCACGCGGTAAGCATTCAAGCCGGCGCCGCTTCCACGCGGCTGGACGGCCAGGAAATCCGGCTGGATCCGAATCTCACGCCGGTTGAAAACGCCCAGTTGTATTTCAAGCGATATCGAAAGGCCAATTCCGCGGATCAGAAGATTCCGGACCTGATGACACGGGCCGAATCGGAAGCTCAATTCGTCGCGCAGGCCCTTGTCGACCTGGAACTGGCCGAGTCGGACTCGGAATTAGCCGAACTCGAACGCGTGTTTTCCGAAATCGGGCTGATCGATTCGAAGGCACGGCGTCCCAGAGGTCAAACGAAGACTCGCGCGACCTCGTTCGAAATCGACGGGTGGCAGGTTCTGCTGGGTCGCAACGCGGCCCAAAACGATCATCTGACGTTCAAAGTCGCCGAGCCGGATGATCTATGGGTCCACGCTCGCGGCGTTCCCGGCGCCCATGTCGTGGTCCGCTCGCAACGGGGAATCGTGCCAGACCGCGTGATCGAGTCGGCTGCGCGTTTGGCCGCCGGATTTAGCGGGTCTCGGTTCGATACGAACGTAGATGTTGATGTGACGCGCCGCAGGTTCGTCCGGAGAACGCGAGGCGGCCAGCGGGGGCAGGCCAGCTATCGATCCGAGCAAACGTACCGCGTAAAGCCCGCCCGGGACATCGAGTCTGACTAGCGCCGCTGGCAGACGGGACAGAAGTGGCTTGACCGACCTCCGATTACTTTCCGCTCTATGGTCGCGCTACATCGGTGACACGGCTGGCCAGTTCGACGAAAAACATTGAGATTCAGTTGATTCGTGCCGGGCCGCCCGTCCGCGTCGGCGTATTGGCTGAACGTGGTGCCGCCGGACTTCAGGCCGTCGCGCAGAACCCGACGCACGGCGCGAACCAGCGCCCGGACCTGTCCGCGCTTCAGTTTTCCCGCTGGAACAAGCGGATTAATGCGGGCGCGCCAGAGCGCCTCGTCGGCATAGATATTTCCAACGCCCGCAACTATCGACTGATTCAACATCGCCGTCTTTATCGCCACGGTTCGGGACTTGAGCTTCGGCACGAGGTTCGTGGTAGTGAATTGCTTCGAGAACGGCTCGATGCCGAGGCGCGATTGGAAGTCTCGATATTCGCTGCGACCGATCACCTTCGCGGTACCAAAGCGGCGTGGGTCGCAGAAGCGAATTTGAATCTCACGATCCAATGTCAACGTGAAGCGCAGGTATGGGTCAGGGAGATCGTTCGCACGGCGGACGAGTATCCGACCCGACATCATCATGTGTAGCAATAGCGCACGATCGCCCTCCAGTCGCAATGCCAGAAACTTGCCGTGACGAATGACATCCTGAACTTTCGACCCGACAAGCGAACCCTCGCCGATCAAATGGTCGAACTTTGAGTCGAGAACGTGGACCGATCGAATCGTCAGCCCGGGCGTCGTATCCCGCAGTCTGCGGGCCACGGTTTCAACTTCTGGCAGTTCTGGCATTTATCGCAATTATTCTGCTTCGGACGCGTCGGGGCGTCGCGGCACAACGGTAGAATTGGATGAAGGCGCGCGGGGCGCCGACAACGTAGTTCTGTCGTTGAAGGTGTTTACTGCGGTGGTCAAAAAACTATTCGATGAAATCTCAAAGCGAAACCACGCCGGCGAAACGGTGGCCATGGCTACCATAATCGATTCGCGTGGCTCCACCCCGCAAAAAGTCGGAGCCAAGATGTTGGTATTTGAAGACGGCGGAGGACTGGGAACGGTCGGCGGGGGCTGCGTCGAGGCTGACATCTGGCGGGAGGCTACATATGCGCTCGCCGACGGCGACGGACGGTTGATTTCCGTCGACCTGATCGACGATCTCAAAGGCGAGGGCGACGTGTGCGGGGGAACAGTAAGCGTTTTCATCGACGTATGGAAGCCTGGTGGGGCAGACGCCGATTGAGGCAATCAGTTGCTGAGATCGCCTCACTCAAACTCGACCGCCGCGAACCGGCGGTCTTGTTAACTGTTGTCAAAACGGATCCCGGGTCGGCGTTGAAGTTGGGGCACAAGTCGATCTTCAGTGCGGTTGGCCGCCAAACGGTTTCGTTCGGCGGCGGCGAACTTGAATCGGCGATCCTCAATGATGCCGCTGAGGCGCTTGAACATCGGCGGCATAGCGCGCGTTACTACCGGGTCAACGGCTCATCGAGCACGCGGCGTGACCCCGAAGCGATCGGGATCTACTTCGAGGCGCTGATTCCGCGAGACCATTTGATAATTGTCGGCGCGGGTCATATCGGGGTGGCGGTTTCAAGCATCGCTGCCAGGGTCGGATTTGAGGTAACGGTCATCGATGACCGCTCGGACTACGCAAATCGCGAGCGGTTTCCGGAAGTCGATAGGGTCGTAGCCAAGGGAATCGAGCCGGCACTGTCAGAGATTGACATTGACGACACAACCTACGTTGTGCTCGTCACTCGCGCCCACGCATTTGACGAGATAGCACTTCGCCTCGTTCTAGATTCCAATGCCCGCTACATCGGCATGATCGGGAGTACGCGTCGAGTGCTTGTTGTGTATCGCCGGCTTGTATCCGAGGGTTTCACGCCTGAGTCGTTGAGCAAAGTTTATGCGCCGATTGGATTGGACTTCGGCGCGTCGACGCCTGACGAGATCGGCCTGGCTATCGTCGCTGAATTGATAGCCGTTAAACGAGCCGGAAAGGCTCGCTCCATGCGCCTGCAAGAGTGGCAGCGCTTTGTCGGCTCCGGCGATGCTGAGGATGCCAGGGCCGACTAATCCGGGGGTCCGGTGGCCGAACCCCGGATCTCACCGAAAGTCCTATCAGCAGAACTGCCGTAGAACTGCCGTAACGCGGCAAGATCGAGAATATAAAGCGTCCTGCGCTTGCTTCGAATGATGTTTAGCTGCACCAGCTTGCTGATCGTTGAAGTGAATGTCTCCCTTGTCGTTCCGACCAGGCTCGCCATTTGTTGATGCGTGAGTTGCGGGCGGATGACTATTTCGCTCGACTTATCAACGGCCTCATATTTCGCGAGGTTAATCAGAAGGTCGGCGACCCGGCTGGTAACTCTGCGGAACGCAAGATTTGCGACCTGCCGTTGGGCTGCAATTAAGCGTTCACCGGTTACTTGCATCAGCGCCGTGGCAAGCGATGGTTTATTTGCGATTTGCGCCATCACATCCTCCCGCTTGAGAAACACGATCGAGGATCGTTCCAGCGTTTCGGCAAATGTCGTAAATCCTTCCCGCGAGACCAGCGCCTCCTCGCCGAAAATGTCGCCCTTACCAACGATTCCGAGCGTAATTTCCCTGCCATCTTCCCAGAGGCGGTAGATTTTGATACGACCGGCGTTCACCACATAGATTCCCGTAGCCGGATCGCCCATTCCGAAGACCATTTCACCCTTCGAATAGTCCGTTGCTTCTCGCTTTATCCGAGACCGACCCACCGTCATTCCGCGAATGTCAATCGCGGTTGGCGGCACCGCCTCTTGAAGACTCCCGAGTGAATCGGCGGGTGCGTCGGCAACAGCAGTGGACGACCGGTCAGTCACGATAGATTTCCTCCCTTGCCCCCGAATGTCGAGACGACGATTCGTGCAGCCGAACTACGTCCATATGTTACGAACGCGGTGAACCGCGCCATAAGGGGTAGCAGGGGTATTTGTAATGAAGATGTAATATTCCGTGGCCTACCAAATTGACTAAACCACCGTGAATTCTCCAGGTCCGGACCGTCCGCGTCTCATCGTCGTGGACGCCATGTCCCTGGTCCATCGAGCGTTCCACGCCGTTCCAGCAACGTTTTCAACGTCGCACGGCGAACCCACGAATGCGGTCTACGGTTTCGTGAATATGCTGTTGCGGATCGTCGATCAGGTGAAACCTCAATACGCCGTCGTCGCGTTCGACGCCCCGGGGCGAACGTTTCGCGACGATCGATACGAGAACTACAAGGCAAACCGGGAATCTACGCCGGACGAGTTGGCGGTTCAGTTTGGTCGTGTCCGACAGGTAACTGCAGCGCTTGGTCTGCTCAGCTACGAGATCGCCGGGTACGAGGCCGACGACATCCTTGGATACATGGCCAAACAGGGCTCCGCGCTTGGTCTCGACGTGATGCTCGTAACGGGCGATCGCGACGCATTTCAACTGATAGACGAGAACGTCAGAGTCCTCACCAGTAATCCGCGCACCGGGGAGCCCGTGATCTACGACCGGGAAAAGGTTGCCGAGCGCTGGAGTGGGATTACTCCAGAGCAAATCGTCGATTTGAAGGCTCTCCAGGGAGACTCGTCGGACAACATTCCCGGAGTGCCGGGTATCGGTGAGAAAACGGCGGTGGATCTGTTGAACCGGTACGGAACTCTCGAAAACGTACTCGAGCGCGTCGAAGATCTATCCGGGCGCCCCAGGAAAGCGCTTGAGCTTGAGCAGAATCGAGACCTCGCGAGGCTCAGCCAGGAGCTCGCCAGGATCGTGACCGACCTTCCGATTGAGTTCGAACTCGAAGACGCAAAGCTCTGGAATCCGGACATGATCGTTGTTCGCGAGCTTTTTCTCGAGCTGGAGTTTCGAAGTCTTCTCAATCGGCTGCCGTTCATCTCAGCCGGGGACGTCACCGGCGACAAACAGTTGGGATTATTTGGCGGCGCCGAAGTGAAAGCGCCCAATGCTGAGGTTATCGGCGATGTGGCCGCTGCTGAAAAACTATCTGTTGCCCTACAGTCCGCCGAAGTCGTCGGCGTATTCGCTGTGATCGAGCAGACCATCGAGAGGCCTGCGATGCTCGGTATTGCCTTTTCCTCCGGGGCCGATCAGTCGTGGTACATCAACGTCACGGCCGAGGGCGGAAATCCGGCAGCGGAGATTCTCAGCGTCATAACTCCGTGGATCGAGGACCCGACCCGGCGCAAGATATCCCATGATGTGAAGCTGCTGATACGGGCCTTGCGTGGGCTTGGGATCGAACCCGCCGGATTCGACGCGGACACGCACGTCGCCACGTTCTTGTTCACAGGCGGTCAGCGACTTGAGACTGTTGACGCCGTGGTCCTGTCAAGGCTTCAGTCGGAGTTGTACGCCCCCGAGTCCGCCTGGCCACGTGGACGCGGCCTGGCCGGACTTGATTCGGAGGAGATTCCCAGAGCGGCCGGCGCACGGGCGATCGCTCTGGTCGCCCTCGCCGACGAGATAGCCCGCGATCTTGAGCGGAACGATTTGACGGACGTATTTCGGGATGTCGAAATGGCGTTGGTGCCGGTCCTGGCCCAAATTGAGGATCGCGGAATGCGGCTGGATGCGGGCCTGCTTAAGGAAATGTCGGGGCTGCTGGAAGGCGAACTCCGGAAACTGCAAAAGGAAATATTTCTCGATGTCGGGCACGAGTTCAACATCGAGTCGCCAAAACAGCTCGGAGATGTGCTGTTCGACGAGATTGGGTTGCCGGCGGCCCGGAAAACAAAAACCGGCTATTCGACGGCGAAGGCCGTACTGGACGACCTTCGGGATGCGCATCCGGTTGTTGGAAAAGTGCTTGAATATCGAGAGCTTGCGAAACTCAAGAGCACCTATGTCGATGCGCTCCCAGGGCTCGTGAACCCGCGGACCGGGCGAATCCACACGACGCTGAGCCAGACTGTTGCGGCAACCGGACGTCTCTCGTCGAGCAATCCGAATCTCCAGAACATTCCGGTGCGGGATGAGCGAGGACGCCAAATACGCAACGCGTTCGTGGCCGGATCGCCCGACATGATTCTCCTCGCAGCGGATTACTCGCAGATCGAGCTGCGCGTGCTCGCCCACATCTGCGGCGACGAATTCATGATGGAGGCATTCGAGAAAGAGGAGGACATTCACACGGCAACCGCGGCGCAGATGTTCGAGGTGAATCTGGACGATGTCACGCCTTCGATGCGGCGCGTGGCGAAGACGACAAATTTTGGGATCATTTACGGAATCACCGCTGTCGGTCTGGCGATGCGGACGGATCTGTCGCGCACCGAAGCCGGTGAGCTTATTGAATCCTATTTCAAGAAGTACCCGGCTGTCCGTCAGTACATGGATTCAACCATTGCAGCGGCGTATCGTGACGGGTACGTCTCAACGTTGCTGAACCGGCGACGCCGGATGCCGGAGCTTAAATCGCGGGTCTATGCGAAGCGGCTCGCGGGGGAACGAATGGCGATAAATATGCCGATCCAGGGTACCGCCGCGGAGATCATGAAGATCGCGATGATCAATATGGATCGTCGGCTGACGGAAGACGGGTTCCGCGCGATCATGATTCTCCAGGTTCATGACGAGTTGCTATTCGAACTACCAGGTTCGGAAGCCGAACGACTCGCCGATGCCGCGCGGGATGTTATGAGTAAAGCGTTCGAGTTGAACGTTCCGCTGAAGGTGGATGTGTCTGTTGGCCCCAACTGGGGGCAGATGTCACCGGTTTGAAACGTCGGCGACCGATTGAGATTTGAGGGATGTCATAATTGGGAGAGTCGGCGATTCGCTCGGGTGTGTAAACCTTTGATGTGCCCTGAAAGTACCCCCCCGCCGACTTCCTCGGCGGAAAACCGGTCGCAAAAGATTCGGTGATTACCGGGGGCAGAATTCCGCGCGAAAAGCGTGAGAGGACTTGCGAGCTTGCCTTCGAGAAATAGCAGCGGACGTGGCGGCAAATCGCGCACCGCAAAGGCGCCCGATGCAAGTGAATCGCCGGATCGACCCCAACGATCAAAGCCGAAACCACAGAATGGCGCGCGCGGAACCGCAAGACCGCCGGATCACTCGGAACATCACAGGATGATGGCCAGAAACCTGAATGGGGTTCTCGAGAACGTAGCTGAGCTGCGAAACGATCTCCTGACCGATGAGAAGGACCTAAAGAGCGGCTTCAAAGCCCTGGATGCCAAGCTTTTCAAATTCCAAAATGAACTCGAAAAGCTCGATCGCAGCCACGCGAACTTCATGGAGGAGATGACGTCCGTTGCCTTCGATACGAACCTTGAAGTCAGGGGGGCCATCAATTCCATAGATGCGATATGGGACACGTTGGCCACCGTCGTGCCGAAAAGCGAGCCGGTGGTTGCGACCAGGAGGAGTGAGGCGCAGGATCGCGAAAAGCGTCGTGTTGCAGCGATCGATGCAAAATTAAAGGAACTTGCAGACTCCGCAAGAAAGAATAGGAATAACCCAAGGCATGAGACGACTTAGACCCGTACCAGAACGGTACGATGTCGAAAAATCGGACAAGCCGGATGGAGACGATTCGGCTCCGCTGACGCGGCTGGTTGAAGATTTAAAGACCGCATTGCAGCGGCCGAAAAAGACCGATGACGACCTGCTGCTGGCTCTTGAGAGGCTCAATCAGTCCCTTGAACGCTCAGCCAACGGGGAGATGTCCGGCAACGGAATTGACGCAGGCCAACAGCTGAGAGTCGGGGTCTTCGCGGACACCGCGAATTTGACCGACCGGGTCAATGAAAATCCAACAGTGATCGACTACGAAAAGTTGCTCAAGCGGGCGGTGGGTGGCCGGCGAATCGTCCACGCTCGGGCATATTGCCCGATCTATACGGAATACGGCGGTCGCCTTGAAGAACAGCGGTCCGTTGGTCCCGTATGGAGAAAGGGATTCGACATCGTAACCAAGCCGGTGAAGCTTTTCGCGGACGGAACCCGCAAGGCGGATCTTGATTTGGTGCTGGCCGTTGACGTTATCCGGCGCATCGAGTCAATGGATGTCATGGTGCTCATGTCCGGCGACGGCGACTTCGTCCCGGTCGTCGATTTGGTCCGTGAAAAGGGGGTTCGCGTCGAGGTATACGCGTTTGTGGAGTCGCTGGCCGAAGAGTTGCGCCTGGCTACGGATGCCTTTTACGACATCCACGCCATGACGGAGGTTCACGCTTCGACCTCGAGCGGGTCCACAGCGTAGGAGGGTCGGGAAACCGGCTCCTACCGCCTTGATACGCGGCGTAATCTTCGATCTCGGCGACACTCTGGTTTCCCAGGAGCCCTTCGTCGGCGGAGACTCAAACCTGCGCGGGGCCGCAGCAATCCTGCCGCTGATCCAGGAGTTTTCGGGAGGCTCGCCCAGCGCCGAGGTCCTCGCGGCCGCAATCGGGGAGAAACTGCACGCTGCGATCGTTGCGTCTTACGAATCAAGCTATTCTCAGCCAGACGCCGAAGTGTTGTTTCATGAAGTTCTTGACGAACTCGATTGCAGTCTGCCCCCGGAGCGCGCACCCGCGATTCTCGACAACTACTTTCGGGGCCACTACGAGTGTATGGTGCCCCTCGCCTACGTTATCGATACTCTCAAGCTCGCGAAGCAAATGGCTCTCAATCTGGGCATCCTCGCCAACGTTCTGTGGGGCCCTGAAATATTGCGCGATCGGCTGCGCAAAGTCGGAATCGCCAGTTTGATGAGCTGCGTCGTATTCAGCTGCGAGATCGGATGGATGAAACCATACCCAGGTGCGTACCGCGAAGTTCTGCGGCGAATGGATCTCCACGCATCTGAGGTCGTCATGGTCGGGGATGATCCAATTGTCGACGTAATCGGCGCGCAGCGGGCCGGTCTAAAGGCGATCTGGAAACGATCCGACCCGAACCAGGCGCCCCCGAAAGAAGCTAAGCCCAACCAGTCTATTGAAGATATCCGGCAACTTCTGCCCGCTGTCGCAGAGCTGATGTAGTTGCAATTCTGGAAACGGGCAGCCATCCGACTTTTGCGTTCCCCGAGCCCGACTCTGAACACGGCCTCATCGCGAAACCTTGGAAGCCTCAGCGCGCGGTTGTTGGATTCAGGGCACGAGCATCAACTTCGCGTATTAAACGTGGGTGGGGGCAGCAGGGCACTTCCGTCAAGCCGCGTCGGCCGAGACGTGCGAAATGCCACGATCTATCTCGACATTCGGCATACGCCGCTTGTGGATGTGGTCGGCGACGCCCTCGCGCTGCCCTTTGCAGCTGACTCGATCGACGCGGCGCTCTCAATGGCCGTTCTGGAGCATTTGGACGATCCGGGAATTTCGGTGGCGGAAATGCTCCGAGTTCTCAAGCCCGACGGTATCGTGTACTGCGAGGTCCCATTTCTGCAGGTGTACCATGCAGCGCCGAATGACTATGTTCGGTTTACACACTCTGGAATTCGGCGCCTGTTTAGGGATTTCGATGAGATCGACCTGGGTGTGTGTGCCGGGCCGAGTTCGGCGCTGAGCTGGATGCTACGCGGCTTTCTCGCCGGATTATTCAGTGGCTTCTCGACCAACAGGCGAGTACTTCTGGTAGCAGAGTTCTTCGCGGCCTGGCTTACGTTTCCAGTGAAATACCTCGACTATTTCTTCGCGGATCGTCCCGGCGCGCGCGGCACTGCCTCGGCGTTTTATTTTCTGGGTGCAAAAAAGTGAATCCGCCGACGCAGAGGCTTTCTGCCGGTTGCTAGAATTTTGTTCTCAAACAAGCAGAACTGGATCGATTACCGCGACGATGGCTCGAATGTGGCCGATAACTCATGCGTAGCTGCTGCCCGTCGAGAAGAACAATGAATCGCACGAAAGACCGAACGCTGATGTGGCTTGTCGTTGGGTTTTTGGCGATCGCCTCCTGCACGGCGGAGTCCGGCAGCCGCTTCCGAATGGTGGCACAGCCGGATCCACCAAAGTCCGCGACACTCCCGGGTGGGGGATTTGTGCCCGCCGTAACTCCGGTGCCAACGGTGCCTTCGGTCGAGACTGGTTCCGAGATTCAGGCGTTGATCGAAGAGGGTTATCTGCGGCTCCGACTGGAGGATTACGACGGAGCGATAGAGGCTTTCACGACGCACATAGACGATAATGGCGCCGAGATATCGGCCTATCTGGGCAGGGGGCGAGCGCTGGCGGGCGCGGGTGATCTCGACAGAGCCATAGAAGATTTTTCCCTTGCCATCTCAATCGATTCGGAATTTCCGGACCTGTACGAAGAACGTGTGGATGCGTTTATCGCGGCCGGCCGGCTTGAGGAGGCCCTCGACGATCTGGCCCAGCTTGCACGATTGCGGCCCGGCGATCCGGTCGCCTACCGTCAACGAGCCCTCGTCCATCTCGATCTCGATCGGCCCGAACTGGTTGCAGGCGAGATCGACCGGGCTGGAGCGGTTTTCGGTAAATCTGCCGTGGATCACTACATCATGGGATTGGCGCAGTTCAGGCTCGAGGATTACGAGTCGGCGCTTGCAAGCCAGACCCGAGCGCTCGATGTCAGCCGGGACCAGGATCTGGGAAACAACTTTGGCGCCGCGCTCCTGACATCCCGTGGTGAAACGAATTTTCGACTAGAACGCCACGATCAGGCGTACGAAGATTTTTCTCGAGCGCTTCAACTTGGCGGCCCGGACGTACTCGTATACGAGTTGCGTGCCAGGGTTTACTACTCCCAGGAGCGGTATGAAGAGGCGGCGGCGGATCACGCGCTCGCGGTAGAGATCGACCCTAACGATGCCACTCTTTATAATAATCTGGCCGATTCCCGAATGCTGGCGGGGAATTTTGAGTTAGCTCTCGGAACTATTGACACGGCCCTGCGCCTGGATCCCAATCTCGGGATAGCTCACTACACCAAGGGCGAGATTCTCGAGAAAATGGGGCGGCTCGACGCCGCAAACGAGAGCTTCACTCGCGCCGCGGAGTTGAACTTCACCGCGGATTCGATCGAATCGCTCGAATAGCTCCCGGCAGCGCGGCTAGACGAACTTTACTTCGCGGCCAAGGCGAATCGATTCTTGTATTGCTTCCGTGAAGCGAATCGCTGCGAGGCCGGCCTCGCCCGGCGACTTCACATCGTCCCGTCCAAGAATCGCGTCTATGAAGTTGGCATCGGGACTCGAACCGTCGGGCAAATCCTTAACTTCGATCGTCCCCTCGCTGTAACTCTCCCGGCTGACCCGGGCTCCGGAGTGGCCGGGTTCCCACCGAGACTCGAGCAGAATGGAACCCTCGCTCCCGAAAATGTTTACAGCCTCTACGACCGGTCGAGGCGCGTGCCCGACGACGGAGATATTTCCGAGGCAGCCCCCGCGGAACTGCATGGAGATTGCGCTGTTGATATCCACCGGCGAGCCGAGATTTGACGAATACGCTGTGACACGGTCCACCGTCAGCCCGGTCGAAAACAGAAGAAAATCAAGTAAATGGCTGCCCGTGTCGAGGAGCACTCCGCCGCCCGAGATCTTGGGATTTTGGCGCCAGGCGGCGCGCGTGAATTCGAGCCAACCCTGACTCAGAACGGCCGACACGAACTGCAGTTCGCCCAGGCTTCCCGAACTTACGGCTTCCCGAACGTATCGAAAGTGAGGTTCGTATCGGCGCTGGTAGGAAACCAGCAAGACCTTTCCAGCGTCGTCGCGTTTGGCCAGCACCATTTCAGCCTCGTCCGTGGAGATCACCAGCGGCTTCTCGACCAGAACGTGGCAATTTGCCTCAAATGAATCGACGACATGGGCCGCGTGCATCGCATGAGGAGTTGCGATTTCGACCGCATCGGGGCTGGCTTCCGCAAGCAGAGAACGATGGTCTCCGTACTCGGGGGCGCTCTGCAGAGCCGGAAATCTCTCCTTCATACGACTGATTGCCTCGGTGCTGGGGTCGGCGAGGCCGACGATTTCTACCTCGGGAGAAGCCAGGAGATTGCCGATGTGGCCCGCCGACATGAAGTTGCCACAGCCGATTATTCCAATTCTGATTGGTGGGATGACGAAACCCTCCTGTCGAATTCGCAAATCGTTCCCCGCGCCGATCGATAGGATAGTCCTACGACCGAGTATCGCCGTTCGCGACTTCCTGGTAATGGGGGCAACTTATCTGCGGGTTATTATCAATTTACGGCGATGTCTGAGCCTGAAATCGTATTAATTTCGAGGTTCGGGGATGAATGAGCAGAAAACGGACGCGGCTGCGGCTTTCAGTCGCGGAACAACTGTCGAAGTAACCGCGCAGACTCCGCGCGGGCCCAAAACGTTCCGAACGACCGTCCAGTACATGGACCGTAAGAGCATGTGGATTGCGGCGCCGACAGACGATCACGTGCAGGCAGTCGCATCCGGCACCGATCTGAAAGTCGTGGCGGAAAAAGACGGCTTTCGCTACGAGACAGGCGTTCAACTCAAGCAGCTGATTAAGAAGCCGGAGGCTCTCTGGCGTGTGGTCCGTCCGGAAAGCATCGATCGTAAGAAGGGGCGCGCGTTGGTGCGTCAGGACGTTCGCCTGCCCAACAGCGTCCTGCGAATCGAGCATGAAGGACGCGAAGATATCGAGGGGCTCGAATTCACCGTAAACGTAGTCGATTTGAGTACGGGTGGGACGCAGTTCGAATCGATAGTCGAGATCCTCGAGGGAGATGGTCTGACCCACACACTCTTCGTCGATCTTCCGCACCGGTCCGAGGACGAGCCGTTGGGAATTGAACTCGACTTGCTCGATAGCAAAATGGTGGAGTCCTCGAATCAGGACGTTCGCCTGTATCGAGCCAAGTTTCATGAACCGCCGCCGGTCGTCAACAAGGAAATCACCCGGCATCTTTATATGTTGCAGCTTGAAGGACGCAAGGCCAGCGGCGATCCGCGCCGAGGGGTTCGCGAAGATCTGATGCCCTTCGACCAGGGCCTCGCTGCCATGCAGGTCGGCAACAGGGTCACGCTGGAGTGTTTTTTCGCCTGAAGGCGAACTCGAAAATTGGATAACCGTGATACAGGACGTCGACGAAGAGAAGATTGAGGTGCTCGCTCCCCTGTATCGGGGTGGAGCCGTCGCCATCGACGCGTCACGCGAAATAAGGCTCTTGACATTTAATCCTCGAATTAACGCTCTGGTCGTTGCCAGAACGAAACGAATTGGAGGCGTCACGCAGCCCATCTTTATGTGGCAATTTGTGATGCCTAACGAATTCTTTCGCCGTCATCAGCGATCGCACGTGCGAATGGACGTCAACCTTGAGGGTAAGCTGCACATCGTGGATCCCGATGCCGAGCCCCCTGTCGACCGCATAATTGACGTCTTGATTGACGACTTAAGCGGGGGTGGGGCGGCCTTTAAAGTCCCACAACGGTTGCCTCCGGCGTCCGATGCCACGGTGGAGTTGTCGTTCGACCTGCCGTCTTCGCGGATGCCGTTCGATCTTCGAGTATCTATCGTCGGCGACGTTGAGCAACGTAGGCTCGTTGACCACACGCTCTATGGATACAAGTGCCAGTTCATGAATATCTCGGAGCGGCGGCAGGACGATGTCACCAAGTACAGTTTTTCCGAGCAATTGGAGCGTCGCCGACAGGGCACGGCTTAGCGTTCACTGGCCGGGGCCCGCGTCCACGGCTCTGTCGGTTGCGTAGAAGTCGAAAAGCCCATCGGGCCGCGTTGGGCACTACGTTGCCGGCCCGCGCTTACGAGCCCAGGGGCCGGTTAGCTGCCGCCCTACGAGTCCTGAGCGTCGCCGCTATTTTCGAGAGGCGCATCCTCGGTTTCTACTATCGTCGGAGTTGAGGTTGGTGTGACCTCCGGGGATTGAATTGTGATGCTCGCAGCCACTAACGTGCCGTCTTCTTGCAAAACAACGCTGACGCTTGCCGTGGCCCCGACTTCGATGTTCCCTTCGATGTCCGTTGCGTCAGCACCCCCCACGACAACGGTAATGGTCTGTCCGTCGATCTCGATGGAAGTTTCGTCCGCTGCTGTGAGAACGCCTTTGATTGTGACCTGATTCGCGACCGGCGTCGGCGTTTCGGACGGCGCTAACGTGGGGTCGGCGGTGGTCGTCGATTCCGGATCTGGGGTGGCTGATGGGTCTTCGGCGCCAGATTCCGGTTGCGAGTCTTTTAGCGTTATTTCAGTCGCCGTGAGTACGTTTCCGGGCTGGACATAGCCCTTGACTTCCACATTCGTGCCCAGCTCAAGCGATTCCTGACTCAAAGCGCCGGCTTCGAGCAGCTCACTGATGTCGATCACTCGGCCATCCACTTCGATCAGAGATCCGGTCACCGCCGTTAGAGAGCCCGAAATTTGAAATCCGGGCTCCGGCGTTACCGTCGGATCGGGTGTCGGTTCAAGCGTCGCTGTCGCGGTCGATGGCGTCACGGCGTCCTCGCCGGGAAGGGTTTGAAGTTCCACCAGGAAGATCACTCCGTCGTTCGAGAGAATGCCGCGGATTCGCACAGTGCCTCCCACGACTGGCTTGCCTCTCACGATGGGATTCGGCACGACATTCGCGTCCAACACCACCTTCCGTCCGTCTACCAGAAGCGCGGATCGACCCATCGCCGTAACCAAACCCTCGATTTCAACGATCTCCGTGGGAGGTGCTTGAGTTGGCGCGGGCGGCGGCGACGCCACCGCCAGGCTCACTTCGGCCGCTGGTGGGGGCACATCGGTCGGCTGCGGGCTCGCCTGTGCCGTCGCCTTGGCGGAGTCGGTTTGATCGGCTGTCTCATTTCCATCGTCACCCGGAGGCGCCAACACAGTGGCGGCCGTCGACGAGCCGAGCGGGGTTGTTGTTGGTGGCGGGACCTGAACGGTGGTGGCAGCCGGGGTCGCCGTCACGGAAGATTGCGGCGGAATGGCCGTCGGGGCCGGTGATCGGGCCTCCGCCAAACGGACGTCCGGATGAGCGGTAGGAAGCTTGGAAAGATTTGCTTCGGCGTTTTGAAGGGCGGTGTTTACGACCTCTCGAACTTCAGTTTCCCCTGCAGTGGCCATCAATTCCAGCCTTCGGCGCTGCCCCTCGAGCCGGTTATTGAAGTTGGAACGCGACTCCGCGAATTGCCGCCGCTGGCCGGCGGCATCGCGCTTCGAAAGTGACTCAAGTTCGCCCAATCCCTGGTCCAGCATTTGACTGTAATCGGCGGAGATGCGGTCGATCCCCTTGCCTCCCTCGGACAGCGCCACCTGCTCCATCTCTCGCAGCCGCCGCTCGGCGACGTCGATATACACATCGGCCTTGCGGTCCTCGGGGGTCAGCTCGATTCGAACTCTGTCGAGGGTCAGCTTATATTCATACAGCGGGCTGGCCGGGCCGCTTACGGATGCTGCGAGGGTTACGCCGCTTCCCAACAGCATTGCTAAGAGCACGACTGCGGTCGCCGTGGCGAGCCGTGATGCAACCAGCAGCCTCCCAAGGCGTCCTGCGAGCCTGCGCGGGCCGGAGCCTGTCGGCCGGGATTCAACGAGTCGGTCAAGCTCACCAAGTACCAGGCGCTCGCCGAACGACAACGCCGCCTGCGACGGGGGCCGCGGCACGAGATCTCTCAGCGCATCGCTGACCGCCAAATAGTTTCGTATGAGTTGGGTGTGATTCGGATATCGGGCGAGGCAATCCTCGAGCGTCCATTCGCCGCCGAGATAGCGGTCAACGCATGTACTCAGGACATTCTCAAGGTTCCGATCGCTCACTCGCCGGACTCCGTGGCGAGAATCGCCCTGAGAGTCGTCATCGCCCTGAACTGCAGAGCGCGGACGGCGGTTTCCTTCTTGCCTAAAATGGCTGCGATTTGCGCGTGATTCATGTTCTGTGAAAATCGGAGCGCCACAACCTCCATCTGCTCCGGCGTGAGTTGATCGATGGCGTTCAAAAGCTCCTCCGACTGAGCCATTTGGCCGGCGTAGTCGCCGGACTCGACGTGATTTTTCAGGTGGACGTCGGGATCGAGACTCACGGTATTGCGCGATCGTCTCCAGTGGTCGGAAATCGCGTTGCGCGCGATTCTGAACAGCCATCCCGTAAATTCAGGAATGGAGTGGTGCTGGTACTTTCCGATTGCCCTTAGCGCCTGCATGAAAACTTGATTTGTAAGATCCTCGGCCAGTTCACGTTGGCGCGTGCGGTATTCGATAAATCGGTGAATGCGGGGCGCGAATTCTCGGTAGAGCAGGCCAAAGGCGTCTCTATCCAGTTGCGCCGCCCGACGAATCGTTTCGTCAAGGTCATGGCCTGATTGTTTTGCGGGTTGTGGTATTCCCAACTCTTGGTGGTCCCGTCGATTACAACGCGCGCCCGCGAGCGCCGTTACGCGGCGATCCGGCTTTTTACGAGACCGACATCTCCGCCGGGATAACGTGAAGCGAATCTCGGCGAAGAGATACGGTCCATTTTCTCTTTTCCTCGACGCGCATCACTCCGTAAACATGCGCGGGCAACTCAATCTGGAGAATTGTAGGATCGGTCTGCTCTTCCGAGTCGTCAACCCTAAACAGGAGCGTATATAGCGAACCGCGAGCCGTCTGATCTATCACCGTGCCCGATATGTTGTTCTCGCGGCCGGCTTCGGTAGGCGGCCGATCCTGGCGTATCAGCAAGACTGATTCCGGACGGATGCACACCTGCACCCGGTCGCCCTTCGAGAATGGATACCGGTTTGTGAACACGCTGAAGTCCCTGGTTCGTATTTGCAGACCGCTTTCCAAGTTCTCCTCGACGACCCCGTCGAACACATTCGCGGTGCCCGTCAAGAGAGCCACGCCCCTGGAATTTGGCGACTGATAAATTGCCTGATTGGAGTCGGATTGAAGAATCGTACCGCGGTCGAACACGGCAATCTTTTCGCCGAGGCTAAATGCATCCGAAAGCTCATGGGTGACGAACAATATCGTCAAATCCAGCTCTTTTTGTAACTTGAACAGCTCCCTCCTCAGCGTCTCGCGGGTCGCCGCGTCGAGCGCAGCGAAGGGCTCGTCGAGCAGAAGAATCCGCGGCTTGGGAGCGAGGGCTCGAGCGAGCGCGACTCGCTGTTTCTGACCGCCGGAGAGTGTGGCGGGATATCTGCCGCCGAAACCCGAGAGTTCCAAAAGGTCAAGCAACTCCCGCACTCGGGCCTGGCCTTCCGGGCGGCTCGAGCGGCGCAGACCGAACGCGATGTTCTGGGCCACGGTCAAGTGGGGAAAGAGGGCTCCATCTTGAATCAGATAGCCGATCCCCCGTCTGTGGGTGGGAACGTTAATGTTCTTGGTGGAGTCAAAAAGCGAGTTTCCGTCAACCACGATATGACCGCGATCCGGTCGCCGAAGACCAACGATCGTCTCCAGCGTCAGAGTTTTTCCCGATCCTGAATAGCCGAACAGCGAGATGAGTTCGTGACCTGCTTCCAGGTTTACATCGAGCCGGAAATCGCCGACTTGAAGCTCAATATCGAGCTTCAGCATCGTCTGCTCCTTGCCGGGATCCAAAAAGGTGAAATGTCACGAGCACGGCAAATGAAACGGCCAGCAGAACTAACGAGATTGCGAGAGCGGCATCGAGGTCTTCCTCCATCGATGTCAATATCGCGAGTGGCAAGGTCCTGGTTTTGCCGGCAAGGTTCCCCGCAAACATTATGGTGGCGCCGAATTCACCCAGCGCCCGCGCCCATGTCATTGCCACCCCTGCCAGCAACGACGGCGCCGAAAGCGGCAGAGTAATCCGAAGAAACGTGCCGAAGGGTGAGACGCCCAGAGTTTTGGAAGCGCTTTCAAGATGTCTGTTTACGGATGTAAACCCTGCGCGAGCGGCTTTGACGAAGAATGGCGTCGCCACAAATGTTTGGGCAGCCACGACCGCAGCGGTATTAAATCCGATTTGGATGCCTGCGACATCGAGAAGTCGGCCCGCCAACCCCATGCGACCGAATGCAAGCAGCAGCGTGACTCCTGCCACCACTGGCGGGAGCACCAGAGGTATGTCGACCAGGGACTCGACGATGGCCTTGCCTCTGAACTCGCGGCGAGAAAGCAGGTAGGCGAGCGGGGTTCCAAACGAAACCGCGAGCAACACTGTGGCCAGACTTGTCACGAGACTTAACGCCAACGCCTCACGCACGACCGGGCTCGTAATTGACGTGCTTAAGACCGAACCTTCGGTGCTTCTCAACAACAACGCCAGAATAGGCACGATCAAGAACGCCAGAAGAAAGCTCGCGGGAACCCACGGGCCGACCGTCTGAATCCGCTCGCCAAGAGTCTTCACCATCGATGTTCCGGGCTGTCTATCACGAGCCGTTAACGATAAGGCCGTGATTTTCGAGGATTTGCCTGGCGGTGTCTGAGGTGAGGAACTCAACGAAGCGGGCCGGAAATTCAGCGGCATCGTCGTTGGCGGCGCCAGCCCCGTAATGGACCTCGATTGTCGCGTCTTTCGGGAACTTGATCGAGGTCATTTCCCGAGCCGAAGCTGTGTGACTGTCACTTTCGTACGCGAACCCGGCGTCGGCTTCACCCAGGGCGAGGCGAACGATGACGCCGCGCACATTCATCTCCTCTGAGACGGTGTTGGAGGCAACACTTTTGACGAATTCGGGCCCAAACGCAGGAATGTTCTTCAACATTGCCAGTGTCTCGCGGGCGGCTCTTCCAACAGGGACATCGGGGACACCGATTACGATTCGTTTGCCCGGAATCGACAAGTCGGCCAGGGACTCGATTTTGCCGGGATTGCCTGGAGCCAGCAACACCTGAACCCGATTTTTGGCGAAGATTGTTGTCGCTCCTCTCAACAGATTCATGTTGGCCAGGTCGCTGACCATAGTCGCATCTGCTGAAACGTAGACATCAACCGCGGCCCCGAATTCGATCTGGGATCGAAGCTGCTGCGATCCGGCGAAATGAAACAGCAACTTCGCCTCTGGATGAAGGGACTCAAACTCCGTCTGAATCTGATTGAGGGACTCGGCTAGAGAAGATGCCGCGAAGACGATGATTTCGGTGCGACTTTCGCTTTGCCCGCAGCCCACCGTAATGATGACTGCCGCACAGTAGAGCAGCCATAGTTTCAGGGCAGAAGTCGGTCGAACGGCTCTTGAATGCGATTCCGGGAGACCGCTAATCCGACGGACGGGCGGCGTTGCGACGGAATCGCGGCCGCAATTACCCAATACGGCGGGGTACCTCTATACCTGCGCCTGCACCCGCTGGATATCGGACTTCTTGAGACCCGCATCGCTGCGAATTCCGTCGGCCCTATCGGTCCGTTCCCAGGTCAGGTCGAGCTCGGGACGCCCGAAGTGTCCGTATGCGGCAATTTGACGATAGATCGGCTTTCGAAGGTCGAGATCACGAATGATCGCGCCAGGTCGAAGATCGAAGTGGTCACCGATCAATTTGACGATCGCCTCGTTTTCAAGCCGGCCGGTTCCAAAAGTCTCGACCATTAGCGACAGTGGCTCGGCAACGCCTATGCAGTAAGCGATTTGCAGCTCGAGCCGGTCCGCTACTCCTGCCGCCACAAGATTCTTGGCGACGTAACGCGCGGCGTAGGATGCCGACCTATCCACCTTTGTCGGGTCCTTGCCGGAAAATGCCCCGCCGCCGTGTCGCGCCATACCGCCATAGGTGTCAACAATTATCTTTCTGCCGGTCAGACCCGCGTCGCCCATCGGGCCGCCCACGACAAAGCGTCCGGTGCCGTTGACAAGAATCGTGGTTTTCTCGTCGATCAACTGGTCGGGAATAACAGTTTCGATCACGTGTTTCAGAATGTCCCGTTTTAGAACGTCCTGGCTCACTTTTGCATCGTGCTGGGCCGCGATTACAACGGTGTCCACCCTCACCGGCTTACCGAAAGCGTATTCGACTGTGACCTGCGACTTGCCGTCGGGACGCAAATAATCGATATTTCCTATGTTTTTCTTGCGGACCTCGGCCAATCGCATGCACAGGCGGTGGGCAAGGGTTATCGGCATCGGCATCAGCTCATTCGTTTCGGTGCAGGCGTAACCGATCATCATCCCCTGGTCGCCTGCGCCCGCTTCTTCCAGGATGGCCGCGTCAACTCCCTGCTTGATGTCGGTGGACTGCTCTTTGACCGATACCACGGTTCCGCAGGTCTCGTGGTCGAAGCCGAATTTCGCCCGCGTGTATCCAACTTCCTTGATCGTGCGCCGGACGATCGCCGCCATGTCGACGTACGCATCCGTGGAAATCTCACCCAGAAGCAGAATGAGCCCGGTGTTGGCGGCGGTCTCGCAGGCAACCCTTGCGTCCGAATCCTGGTTGATGATCGCATCCAAAATGGCATCCGAAATCTGGTCGCATAGCTTGTCCGGGTGGCCCTCCGTAACCGACTCCGACGTAAACAGAAGACTCGGGGAGCTCATGAGCCCGATCGACATTGGCTTATCGTCCTTTGCCCGACGCGGACCGGGCGAGTCGCTACGTTCCTTCTTGCCAGGCACCCATATATGCCGCCTGCTCTTCTGTTAGGGAATCCACACTGATCCCCAGCGAGTCTAACTTCAGGCGGGCAATTTGATTGTCGATATCTGGCGGAACCGGATAGACCTTGTTTTCGAGCGCGTCGGCGTTTTTTACTATGTGCTCCGCGGCCAGCGCCTGATTTGCAAAGCTCATGTCCATGACGCTCGCAGGATGCCCCTCGGCGCTGGCGAGATTGATGAGCCGTCCTTCACCCAGTAAGTAGATCTTGCGATCGTCGGGCATCAGGAATTCTTCGAGCATTGGCCGGATGTGGCGACGTGACGACGACTGCCGCTCTAGCTCGGCAATGTTGATTTCTACATCGAAGTGGCCTGAGTTGGCGAGAACCGCGCCTGTCTTCATCGTCTTGAAGTGCTGTTTGTCGATTACGTTCTTATTACCGGTGACTGTCACGAAAATGTCGCCGATTTCGGCGGCTTCGGCGATGGGCATTACACGAAAGCCGTCCATCAACGCTTCAAGGGCGCGGGTGGCGTCGATCTCCGTTGTTATTACGTTGGCTCCCATGCCGCGAGCTCGGCTTGCCAGTCCGCGGCCGCACCAGCCGTAGCCGCAAATTACAAAATTCTTGCCGGCTAGCAACAGATTGGTGGCTCGCATAAGGCCGTCTATGGTCGATTGACCGGTGCCATAGCGGTTGTCGAAGAAGTGCTTGGTATCGGCTTCGTTTACCGCCATGATCGGATATTGCAGAACGCCCGCCTTCTGCATGGCCCGCAGTCGAATCACACCTGTCGTTGTCTCTTCGGTTCCCCCGATGATTTCGGGGATCAACTCCTGACGCGACGAATGGATGGTGCTTACGAGGTCGGCTCCGTCGTCCATCGTGATCTGCGGTTTCGCGTCGAGTACGGTGCCGATATGTCCGTAATACGTGTCGTTGTCTTCGCCATTCCGGGCGAAAACTGGGATCTCGTAATCCGCCACGAGAGAGGCTGCAACCTCATCTTGAGTGCTCAGCGGGTTGGACGCGCAAACAAAAACTTCGGCGCCTCCGGCCGCGAGCGTGCGGGCTAGATTTGCGGTCTCGGTAGTGACGTGCAGGCAGGCGCCAAGTCTGATTCCGTCCAGGGGCCGATCTACTTCGAACCTTCGCCGGATACTTGCCAGTACGGGCATTGACTCGTCGGCCCAGTCAATCTTGCCGGCGCCGGCGCCGGCAAGATTGATGTCGTGAATGTCGTTCGGCACACCGTTGGATCTACTCAATCGCTTGCTCCTTTGGCAGGTTGGGGGATGCTTTCTTCAATGTCCACCTGGGAAAATCTCAAAAAATCTTGATAACGGCTTTCGATCTCACCGCGACTCGCCCCTGCAAGCCCTTCCGCCCCGAAGCTCTGAACCGCCAGCGATGCCAGTACGCTTCCGTGAACGACTGCCCGTCTGAGGGATTGTTCGCCAACCTGATCCTCTCGGGCCAGATAGCCTATAAACCCGCCCGCCAGTGAGTCGCCTGCTCCCGTGGGATCCTTGACATCCATCAGCGGGTATCCGGCCACGAAAAACCAACCTTCGCGCGTCCTCATTGCGGCTCCGTAGGCGCCAAGTTTGATTACTAGCGCGCGCAGGCCACGGTCCATCATGTGCTCAGCGGCCTTCGGAATGCTGTGGTGCCCACTATATATCCGTACTTCCTCCTCGTTTATCACGGCCACATCAGATCTTTCTATGGCTTCATTGACCTGATCGGGGGCGCTCTCGAGCCAGTAGTTCATCGTGTCGATAACAACGATCTCCGGGTTCAGAAGTTGATCCAGAACCTTCAGTTGAACCAAGGGGTCCAGGTTTCCCAGGAGAACGTACCGGCTATCTCGGTAATGCTTCGGGATCTCGGGATCGAAATCCGATAAGACGTTGAGTTCGGTAAAAGTTGTGTCGCGGTGGTCGTAGTTGGCGTGATACCGACCGCCCCAGCGAAATGTTTTACCTTTCGCTTCGTGGACTCCCGCGAGGTCGATTCCGCGATCGCTGAATAGACGGCGCTGCTCCGCGGAGAAGTCTTGACCGACGATGCTAACGACCCCGGTGGAAGCGTGAAAGGCCGACGCGATGGACGCGTAAGTGGCCGAACCTCCGAGTACCCCGTCGGCCTTCGCGAGCGGTGTCTCTATGTCATCGATGCCGATGCTGCCGACCACGATGACCTTCATTCGCAAAACACAGTCGTGGTCCCGTGACGGGCTATGAGAGGTATTTTCCGATCAAGAGCTCGTGTTTTGCTCGAAGCTCCGCCGGGATCTTTTCTGGCCGGGTCATGATCGCCGTCCGCAGCGCGATCTGGCAGCCGCAGGATTCGTCCAAGTCGACCACGTGTTGCGCGAGGCCGCGAACCGCCGATTTGGCCATCTCCACATTCTTGCCGAGGTTTGCCACCACCATTTCAATGCTCACCGTCTCGCCCTTCCATACGTCGTAGTCCGTAGACATCGCGAGCGTCGCATAGTGCATTTCGGCTTCGCGAGCCATCTTGGCCTCGGGAATCGCCGTCATGCCGATCACGTCCACGCCCCAACCACGGAATATCTTCGACTCCGCTCTGGTGGAGAACTGCGGTCCTTCTATGCAGATATATGTTCCTCCGCGATGGACCGTCGCGCCGGCCGCGGCAGCGGAACTCGCCACCAAACTGCCGAGCGTGGGGCAAAACGGCTCAGCAAAACTTACGTGGACTACGAGCCCCGCTTCGTTGAAGAAGGTTGTGTCGCGCTCACGCGTTCGATCGAAAAGCTGGTCCGGCACCACAACGTCCAGGGGCTTGATTTCCTCCCTCATGCTGCCCACGGCGCTGACGGAAACCAACCACTCGACTCCCAGCGATTTGAATCCCCAGATGTTGGCCTTTACGTTGAGGTTTGTCGGGGGAATTGTGTGGCCGTCGCCGTGCCGCGGTAGAAACGCGACGGGCTGGCCGTCCAGATCGCCGATTACGTAGTCGGCGCTTGGACTTCCAAACGGCGTATCCAAACTCGTACTACGTGTGTTTGTGAGGCCGTCCATTCCGTAGAACCCGCTGCCACCGATGATTCCCAGCCGCGCTGCCGGGCCCTTCGCATCTGAATTCATGCGACGGAGACGGCGGGTGAATCGATGCGGCTGAGTGACTTTTTGTAGGGCGGTTCGGCGAGTCCGACCTCGGTTACGATCCCTGTAATCAAATTCCCGGGGGTTACGTCAAATGCCGGATTTGCAACCGCGGCGTCGCCGGCAGCCCACAAATGTTCTCTGAATCCTCTGACCTCGTCTCCGTGGCGCTCCTCAATTTGAATACTGTTTCCCGTCGGCGTGTCGAAGTCGATCGTGGTGCGGGGAGCCGCGACGTAGAACGGGATGTCGTGGTGCCTTGCCAGTACGGCCACCGAGTACGTCCCAATTTTATTTGCCGTGTCTCCGTTTGCTGCGATTCTGTCGGCGCCGACGATGGCCATGTCTATCTTGCCGCTACTCATGAAATGCGCGGCCATGTTGTCCGTGATGAGCGTATATGGGACGCCCCATTGTTGAAGCTCCCAGGCTGTCAGCCTTGCCCCCTGCAACAGCGGCCTTGTTTCATCGACAAACGCATGAACGTGTTTGCCCTGAAGATGAGCGGCGTGAATAATGCCGAGCGCCGAACCGTAGTCGACCGTGGCGAGCGGCCCGGATTCGCAGTGGTGCAGCACAGACGCGCCGTCGGGAATCAGATCGGCTCCGAACGCGCAGAGTGCACGGTGGCGTTCGGCGTTGTCTTTTTCAATATCCCTGGCCCTGATTTCCATTGAGCTGAGGATGCTGTCTACGCCCTGGCCTTCGGAGTGGCGAGCTACGTTGCGGATCTCCTCGACGCCCCAGAAGAGGTTGACCGCCGTCGGTCGCGTTGACCGCACTCGTTCGCAAATCGCATCAATTCCAGAAAGCAATGAACCTTCGTCGCCCGCATTCAGATTTTTCGCACCCAGCAGCACTGCGTAGGCGGCTGTCACCCCGAGCGACGGAGCTCCGCGAATGCTCAGGCTCTCGATCGCGTCGCAAACCTGTTCAAGCTTGCGGCAGGAGATCACCTCCTCCGATTGGGGCAGCTTTGTCTGGTCAAGAATGAGGAGCCGGTCGCCGGTCCATTCAAGAACTTTCATTGGCATGGTTTGCCGTCTTGGTGGGGAGGTACTGAGTGCGGAGATCCCGAAATCTGCACGGGGCTTTCCGAGTATATTCATGCCGCCGGTCGGTCCACAACCAGTCGAACGAAGCAGCCAGGCGCTAAAGATCAGCGGGACTTTGACGATGATCTTTCCCAGAGGGCTTGCGTTTTTCTGAATAATGAATAAATGGTAGATTCCATTCACCTCACCAGTGGGCGGGTATCGTGCGCCCCCGGGTTGATTGATGTCGGCATGGATTGGCTGGCAGGAAGGTTGGTGAAGGATCATGGGAATCCGTATCGGCGATGACGATGGCGGCGCACTTTCCAGCATCAGGCAGTCTATCGATGACGCCTCGAGAGCAAACCGTAACCTTGCCTCCGGCAATCGAATAAACCAGGCCGCCGACGACGCCGCCGGCCTGTCGATCGCGGAGAACCTGGCTGCTCGGGTCCGGAGCTTTGACGCGGCGCAGCGCAACGTTCAGGCGGGTGTGAGCCTCGCTCAAACCGCCGAAGGCGGACTGAATTCGATTCAACAGGGCACGCAGCGAATTCGCGAGCTTGCAGTTCAGGCTGCCAACGGTACGCTCGGAGACGAAGACCGCCAGGCTATTCAGACGGAAAGCAACGAGATTCGTACACAGATTGATCAGACTGCAAACCAGACTGAGTTCAACGGGCGGCAGCTTCTGCAGGGCGGGGCGGGCGGAGCGAACGCCGTTCAAATTACATCGGGCATTGACGGCGAAACGGTTGACATAGACGTTGCCGATGTCAGGGCGGCGGAGCTCGGTCTCGACAACATCGACGTAACAAGTCAGGCGGGGGCGCAGGCGGCAATCGCCACGGTGGACGCTGCCTCGCAGCAGGTGACCGAGGCGCGCGCGCAGAGGTGGGTGCCCAGCAAAACGCTCTCCAGCGCGTGGGTAATCGGCTTTCCACGGCCGCCATCAATGAGGCAGCTGCGGAGTCACGCATCAGGGGAGCCGACGTTGCGGCCGAGTCTACTCGAAGGGCTTCTGCACAGATTCGCAGTCAGTTCAGCGTCGCGGTTCTGGCTCAGCAGAACCAGAATCGGGGCTCGGTGCCGCGTCTGTTAGAGGGGTAGCTCTTCCGATTAGACGGTATTCGGATCACAGATGAGCCGATGCTCGGTCGCCTTCGCCGGCGTTAGAAGCCCGGAATGCCGCCAAATTGTCCCGGCATGTCGGGGAATTTGCCCCCGGCAAACGCCTTCATCATTTTGCGCATATCGCGAAACTGCTTGAGTAGCTGATTCACATCTCGGGGAGTGGTGCCGCTGCCGGCCGCGATCCTCTTCCGCCGGCTACCATCGATCAGCTCCGGGTGCGCCCGTTCGTTCGGCGTCATGCTCAATATCATCGCCGTAATCCGACTCATTTGATCGCCTTCAAGCGCGTCCTTAACGTCGCTGCTTTGCGCAAGCTTCCCGATTCCCGGAACCATCTCGAGCACCCGCGACAGGGGCCCCATCTTCTTTACCTGCTCAAGCTGCTCCAGGAAATCATCGAGGCCGAACGAGGCGCTGCGCATCTTTTCTTCGAGCCTAACGGCTGACTCCTCGCTAATGACCTCCTGAGCCTGCTCCACCAGCGTCACCACGTCACCCATTCCCAGGATGCGGGACGCCAGACGGTCGGGATGAAAGACCTCGAGCGGATCCAGCTTTTCGGTGGAGGACATGAATTTGATGGGGATCCCCGTCACCGAGCGGATCGAGAATGCCGCTCCGCCGCGCGCGTCTCCGTCGAGCTTGGTAAGCACGAGACCGGTTAGCGGGACACGCTGATTGAATTCCGATGCCATGGCAACTGCTTCCTGCCCGGTCATCGCGTCGGCCACGAAAAGAACCTCGTGCGGTTTGATCCCCTTCGCCAGACGCTGGATTTCATCCATCATTTCGTCGTCGATCTGCAACCGGCCGGCGGTGTCGATAATCACCGCAGAATGTCCGCCCGCCCTTGCCTTGTCGACCGCATTCCGAGCAATGTGCTCTGGCTTCGACTCCCGACTTTCCCGATGGATCGGTACACCGATTTGCTCGCCGAGCGTGACGAGTTGCTCGACCGCCGCCGGTCGTTTTGTGTCGGCGGCTGCAAGCAGGGGCCTCTCGCCCTTTTTTTGAAGCTGAAGGGCCAGCTTCGCGGCGCTCGTTGTTTTGCCGGATCCTTGCAGACCGACCACGAGCACGACGGTGGGGCCGTCCGTCGACCTGTTTAGGCCGACAGTTTCCGAACCCAGGAGCCTGGTCAGCTCGTCGTGCACGATTTTGATTACAAGCTGCCCCGGGGTGACACTTTCGAGGACTTTTTCCCCGAGGACCGCTTCACGAATCGCGGCTGTAAATTCCTTCACGACCTTGAAATTTACGTCGGCCTCGAGGAGTGCCACGCGCACCTCGCGCAGGGCCTCGTCCACATCGGGCTCACGAACAACGCCCCGGCGGGTTACCCGCTTTAGTGCGGCGTCGAGCCTTTCCGAGAGTCTGTCAAACACTGGAACCGTAACTTTTCAAACGAAATCGGTGCAAACGCCCCTGCCACGCCCCCACCTTCCCATTTTAGAAGAGATCGTTTGCTAAGGTTGCTGGTCTCGGCGCATTCGTCTAGTGGCCAAGGACATCGCCCTCTCAAGGCGAAGATCGCGGGTTCGAATCCCGCATGCGCCGCCCGATACCCGCGGAACTCGCCAGGATTTGTCGCCGGCTGGCGATTCCCACTGTGAATTCAACGGCTCGCTATGACGCCTCAGGGCATAGGATGCGAATTCCCGTTTGTTGGAATCGACGAGCGGCCTGGCGGATTGCAATACCCGAGCGCCCAATCCAGCACTCGCATCAGCGCGTATTAAGAACAGTGGATGACTCTGGACTCACGGATTTGCGGGATATTCAAAAAAATATGCATAGCATGAGGATGGGCTGCCGCGCGCGGTCCGCCGGTCGCGCAACAGTCGTGTTGACCATTTTTGGCGCTGGACTCCTTTTCGCCTGTAACGGCGGTGGCGAAGTCGCGGACACAACCTCAAATCGTCCGGCAGCAGCATCCACAATCGAGGCTGCCGCCACGCAGGTTCCAGCGGCGGAGTCATCCGCCAACCCGACTCCGACAGCCGTGCAAGAGCCCGCTGCGGCACCCACCGCAACCGAGCGGGCCGAGTCAGCGCCGAGCCCGGTCGCCACACTGACATCGGCCGCCGAGCCGGCGGAAAGTGAATCTGACGCGGCGGTGGACGGCGTCAGGGAAATTCGCATCGATACGACGGCGCAGCGTGCGTTCAGCCCCAGCGATATCGACGTGGAACCCGGCGAGACAGTCCGATTCGTTTTGAGCAATGAGTCTCCTTTTGCTCACACTTTTACGATCGCCGCGGCTTCGTCTAAGGAAGAGATTCTTGTCGACGTGGTACTCGCAGCCAACGCCACCGAGTCCGTCGAGTTCACTTTTCCAGCCGAGCCCGCGGAGCTCTACCTGTTCTGCCGACCGCACGAAGCGGCCGGCATGGTAGGGAGCGTTCACGTTGGGGACGCTTCGGAAAGCTCGTCCGCTCCGGCGGAGCCCGCCGCTTCTCCGAAATCCGACGATTCATTCGGTTACTAGTATCTAGAGCCAGGCTCGGATTCGGATGATTGACCCCGCATGAATGCGGTTTAGCGCCCGCACGTTGGAAGAAGCCTAAACTCGATTCATCGCCAATAGTCCCCTGGCAAACTTAGTCTTCGATGAATATCAAGTCCGGGCTCACGGTCGCCGCGGCCATTGGGGCTTTGATATTGATCCCGGTGTTGGTGATTGTGGCCCTCGGTCTCTACAGGGAGTCGATCGGCGGTGTCATCGGGTCAGCGAATGCGCAGGTAGACCTCAGCATTAGACCGAATCGGGGATCTTCGGACTCCCGGGTTCGGATCGAAGGCCGGAATTGGCCCGCTAAGGCCGAGATTACCGTGAGGCTGAGCAGGGATCGATCGACCGACGCCGAAGAAGTAGCTGGAATTCCGCTGGCCAGCGCACTTTCATCGAGGAGCGGGGCATTCGCTATCGAACTCGCGCTGCCCGCCTCGTTCGTATCGCGCGAAACCAGGCGGTTGTTGATTCAGGCCGAGTCGGTCGGAAGGGATGGCCGTCGGCTGATGAGCGCTCCCGTGGAATTCGTCGTCGAACCCCACGACAACGCCGTTGAGGTTCGAGTCACTGACGCCGAAAGCGGAGTGTCGTTGGAAGAGGCCAACGTCAAATTGCGGGACGCCCTCGGCCGATACGTGGCCATCGGGTTCACCGACGCCTCCGGCATCGCTCGCTTTGACGGAATTCAGCCCGGTGGCGCCGCAATTGAAGTGTCCAAAATCGACTACCGGCGGACGCGGGTGAATCTGTCGACGCCGCGAAGCGGGGTGGTTAAGGCGGACATGTCATTGACAGCCGATCCGGGTAAGCGGCTGGTCCTGCCGTTCGGCGAAACGCTTTCAAACGGTCAGGTGCGGGTTACGGCAGTCGATCGCGCGGCAGGCCGGTCATTTTCACACGGCACGGAAGCCTGTTGCCTGACGGCAGCGACCTCATACCACGGCGTCGAAGCCGGGAGTCGATCTCCGTCATGGTTTCGGGCGGGCAGTCCGGGCACATGGCCGCCGTGGGGTCCGACGGACACGAGATTATTCACCGGCTTCGGTCCAGTCGCAACGAGCTTGTTTTCGACAAGAACACAGGCAGCGCCTTCAATTCCACCGCTATCGACGTGCACTTACGCAATACGGGTATCAGCTCGTTGGTCGTCACCGGGATTGCGACGGATATGTGTGTGATGCTCACATCGCTCGATACCGCCGACCGTGGCTGGAACGTGTTCATTTCGTCGGATGCGTGTACAACCGTTGATGCCGGGAGCCATGAGGCAGTGCTCCTGAACTTCGGCAGAGTGTTCGGAAGAGTGATGCCGACCCGGGAGATAATCGGGCTTCTTGACGATTGACATTAAGGCGGTAACTGCCGCCGTCGCAGGTTGAGAATCGGGGCAGCCATTAGCTAGAAGACGTTGCTCGACGGATGGTCATGTGGCAACGAATCAGCAGCCGTCGGAGCTAAACGGTGCGCTACCAGATCGGCCCTCGGAATTCAGAGAAGGCTCACTAATCGACCTGAAGCTGCTCACAATGCCGGACAGGCTGCAGGTAAAATCCCTGGGCTGCCGTCGTTAGGGATTCTCTTGACGTTCGCCTGATTTCAACGCTCAGCCCCCCATAGCTCAGAGGATAGAGCATTGGTTTCCTAAACCATGTGCCCAGGTTCGAGTCCTGGTGGGGGGACCGGAACCGGGTCTGCGCCGAAGCCCTCCGCGAATATGAACGATCCCCGCCGTATCTTTCGGCCTACGGTCCGGCGGGGTCGAGTTGATGGGGCATCAGGCACACGAAACTGAGTCGCTGCCGTGTGAAATCTCGAAGGCGAGTTTCGCCGGTGATGGCATCCTCGTACCGATTCACTATCCAGCCACCTCTCGTTCGAATTCCTGCTCATCCGCCTGGCTCAAATCGGATGATGAGAATCTTTCAATTGCGATCGGCCCGAGGACGACCACACCGATCTGAGAGCCTACCAACGTGGCGCCCGCAAAGACGATGAGCAGAACCACGAGGAGAAATGTTCTTATCGTCAAGGCTGTCAACTACCTGGCTGCGGGGGACGTTAGAGCTTCCCGGTTGCGCTCGCGCTTGTCAATTGGCCGGGGCGCGGGCGCAGGCGATCGATGGGAGCCGGGTCGGTGATTCATGTTGATTGGTGCTAGCCCTAAAGTGCTAGACCGCGGGTAAGAAATTAGAACTTTGTGTAGATGTGGGCGGGTTCCCGAAGCGCTAAATTTCTCCTTGGTGATTCTGATAAAGAAAGTTGAGCGGCAATGAAGGCCCGAATTCATCGCAGTGATGCGGATCGCGTTATTGGCGGAGTCGCTGCCGGGATAGCTCAACGATTTGATTGGAGCACGACGCTGACGCGAGTCGTTATGGTTGCAGCCGCCCTCGTTTCGTTCGGAATCGCGATATTGATGTATCTCGCCGCCTGGATCGTGATGCCCACGCGCTCCGGCCTCACGGTCGCCGGGGCTGTTGAGTCGACATCCCAGAATTCCGGCGGCGCATCCGTAGCTCGCTCAAGCGGATCGAACGGCACCAGATTCCTGGGCGTTTTGCTCGTATCAACCGGCTTACTGTTCATATCGGTAACTGGCGCTGCTAGTCATTGGATCGGAGGCGGGACGATCACTGCATTGGTTTTTATCGCACTCGGCGGTGCAATTCTCCTTCGACGTTAGGGGGTTTCAGGTGAACTTTTATTTTCAACGAGTGAGTCTCGCGAGATTTTTCATCGGCGTGGTTCTGGTGGCTGTCGGGATCGTGCTTCTGCTGACATCTTTTGATGTCCTGCAGGGCGATCTGTGGGGAAATCTCATTCCCCTCTGGCCGGTGTTGATCATCGGTCTGGGCGCAGCTCTTTTGTTGAGACGCTACAACCGAGCGCTGAGCGCCGCGGTTCTGGGAGCACTCGTCGCGGGCTCGATAGTGGCGGCCGCGGTTACGTCTGCCGTGGGAATCGACCTGTCCGGCCCCGGTCACGGATTTAACTTTGACTTTGGCCGCGGGATCAAAGGCTCGGGGCACTCGATTACGGTCGATCGAGACGTTGGCCACTTCAGCCGAGTAAATCTGTTGGGTTCAACCGATGTTGAAGTGACGATAGGCTCGGATCGGCCTGTGCGCGTGACTTCAGACGACAACCTGGTGGATTTGATTCGAACCGACGTAAGAGGTGGTGAGCTAAGGATTGAGCCCGATGGAAACCTCCGAACCCGCGTTGATACGCGGGTAAGCATCGTCGTTCCGACCCTGAAGGGGTTTCACCTTACAGGCTCGGGAAACGCGAGCATCCACGGGTTGGATGAGGATGCGTTCGAAATCGTGGATGTTGGTTCAGGCAGCGTCACCGTCGATGGCCGGACGGAATCCCTGAGTATCAGAATCAGCGGATCGGGTGATGTGAATGCCGCCGACCTGCGGTCAAACGATGTTGCAATACGTCTGTTTGGAAGCGGCGATGCAGCGGTCTTCGCGTCGGACTCTCTGGACGTGTCGATTGACGGTAGCGGCGATCCGGCCGATGTTTCGCAAAACGTAGACGGATCCGGCCGAATAACTCGGTCGCGCTAGGTCGACTTCAACGTACCGTTGGCGGGCTACTTCGGGCCACTCCCCGCGAAAATGCAATCGATTGGCAGTCCCGACAGATCGTCGCTCCGGTCGACTTCGAGGTCCGTGTGGTGCTGACCGCTTATATTCCTGATATCGAGTCGCGACGCAACGTGAGGTGCGAAGGTGAATCTAAACGTCCGCTATCAGTCCATGCAGAGTACGTGCCCTGACGATAATGTCGAGGCTAACATCGTCAGCGTCGACGCGGTCTTCGATCTCGATCCAGCGGAAACCGCGCTTGTGCTTGTCGACGTCTGGGGTGGCCACCATATCAAAAGCCACTACGAGCGAACCGGCCGAATAATGGCCGAAAAAATCCGCCCGTGCATAGAAGCCGCGCGATCCGGCGGGATTACGGTCATTTACGCCCCGTCGCCACCAGTTGCGCGGTCGTATCCGCAGTGGGTTCGCTATGCAGGGGAGGCCGAAATCAAATGGGGCGAAGACGACCCGGACGAAGACTGGCCCCCGCCCGAGTACAGGCGCGGCGAGAGCAAATACTCGTCGCTGCGCCGGCCCGACAACGAAAAGATGACCGGCTACAGCGATCCTTTGCCGGACTGGTGGCACATCAAGGACATCGCTGCATCCATTGCTCCAAAGCCCGAAGATCTTGTAGTTGCCACTGGCGGCCAGCTCCACCGCCTGCTTCGGCACCGCGGCCTGGTACATCTTATTTATGCGGGCTTCGCGACGAATATTTGCGTCGTTTATCGCGATTACGGACTTCAGGCAATGCGAGGTCGCGGCTACTTGCCGGTTCTTCTTCGGGACTGCACGACGGCGATTGAAACGCGTGATACGTTTCCGCAGCTTGCTCTTACGAGTTCGGTAATCGCCGACCTGGAGCGGTGGTTCCCGACGTCGGATTCGACCGAATTCATCGCTGCTTGCGGGGGTGACCAATAGCCCCCCGCGACGCTAGGGCTTGAGGTTGCCCACCGAGCAAAGCTCATCGTAACTGGCGACAAAGGCCTCGAGCGTGTCCGGGCACAGAAGCTCGCCCGCCTCGTTGGGCAACTTCTCGCGCGCTACCGATGGCGGAGCCGCCTGCTTGTAAGAGCGCTTTGACGTAATAGCATCGAACGCGTCAACCACCGCCATGATCCTGGCGCCGACGTAGATGTCATTGCCCGCCATTCCGCCTGGATACCCCCCGCCCCAGAACGCTTCATGATGCTGCAGCGTGACAAGGCTGGCGTCCTGAAGAATGCTCACGTTCTCAATCAACTTCCAGCCCGCGAGCGAATGATCCCGAATCACTTTCCATTCCTCGGGCGTCAGCTTCCCCGGCTTGCGCAGAACGCTGTTCGGTATGGTGAGCTTCCCCAAATCGTGCAGCAAGACTCCACGCCTGATGTTGGCAATTTCCGCAGGCGCCACCCCCATCGTTTCCGCTATGCAGGCAGCGTAGTCAGCGCAACGGATCGAATGGTCGCCGGTGTCCATTTCCCTTAAGTCGAGGGCGGCGATGACCGTCTGCACGGTCGAATCGAACTCGGCAAGCATGTTTTCGGCGATTTCGGAAGGGGCGCCCGTCGTGGCCGGGTCCGAATCGGAGGTTGCATCGAGGGCAGCGGCGACTTCCACCGTTAACGTCAGCGATTCCTTGAGCCGCGCTACCTGACCCCGGTCTTCAGTACCGTCGATTCCCTGAACCTCGATCAGGTTTTCATAGAGCGCAGACATCGCCGTGGCGTCCCGGCGTAGCTGATCGATCGAGACTGCAGGTTTTTCCGGTTCAGGCTCGGCGACAACAACCTGCTCGGAACTTTCTCCGCTCCGGCCGAATAGTTTCGAAAATAATCCTATCCTGGCCCTCCGCTCCCTTCACGGTTCGCTCATCGATGCAGGCATGAACGATCGATTCAGTTAACTGACAGAGTACCAAATGATGCAACCTTTGAGCCGGCTCGTGGCTTCGTGCGCGCCAGTAATGGATTGAGGCGGGAGAGGGTGGCCTTCGCCGAATCGACTTTCAGCCCCAGTGGCATGATCGATCTCTAGAGGGGTTTCCGTCCCGGAAAGCCTTCCTCCAGGTCGTGCCAGAATTCGATCTTCTCCTCTCCAAGCCGATAGCAAAGGAATATCTCATCGCCGTCGCGGATCGAAGGAAAGTCGATCAGTCCCGTGTCAGGGTCTCGAAGGATGACGCCGCTGCCTTGCACCTCACCGACCAGCCCCTCCAGTTCCTTGACGAGCTGGACGAACCGCGGTTGCGAGCTCTGCGTGTCTCCGTTGCCCCGCACTGCCCCTTCGATTTCGGCTGCAAGGTCGCTTATTGTCGCCCGTATCCGCCGAATGCTCTCAAGTTGAACCCGGATCTCGGGAAGAATGGCCGCGGCCTCATCCAGAGAGAAGTATTTGCCGAAGCGGTCCAACGGGCCTTCCTGGGACATTTGATTGCGACTCCGATGGCGTAACGATTCGTGTTTGAAGGGGATCGGCGACGATCCTGGTCGGCTTTACACGTGCGAAAATACTTCGATCATTGTCGCCTCAACCGCTTGGATTATCGACCATGGCCGAAATTTTAGGCGCGGCTCGGATTCCCGTGCATGTGTTCGCTCCGCCCGGCACTATCCAATCCGAATGCATTACGCAGGCGGAGAACGTGGCCAACCTCCCTGTGAGCTTCCATCATGTGGCTCTGATGCCCGACGCGCACGTCGGCTATGGAATTCCGGTCGGCGGGGTGGCCGCGATCGAAAACGCTCTGATTCCCTACGCGGTCGGAAATGATATCGGTTGCGGAGTTGCAACGTGCGACCTCGGCGTGAACGCTCGTGATGTGGGGCGCGGCGAGCTCGGGACGCTTCTCGACGATGTGTCATCTCGCGTCCCTGTGGGGCCGAAAACGCGAACTTCGCCGCTCAGGAGCAGGCTATTTTCGGACTTGCAAAATTTGCCGGTGGTTCTGGCAAACCGCGATCGGGCGGAGCGCCAGCTGGGCACGCTTGGATCCGGGAATCACTTCATTGAATTTCAGGCAGATGATGAAGGGCGGATGTGGGTGATGATTCACTCCGGGTCGCGAAACCTTGGCCTCCGCGTATGCACCCACTACAGCCGGCTGGCCAAGGACCGTCGTAAGAGCGATGGCTCGCTTAAGCTCCTCGGTGATGCAAATCTTTCGTGGCTGGAGCTCGGTGACGCATCCCACGGCGACCAGTATCTCTCGGAGATGAATTTCTGCCAGGATTATGCTCGCGAAAACCGCCGTCTAATGATGAATGAGATTCTGCGCGCCGCAGCGCAGTCTCTGGGGAAGATCAGGGAAGGCGAGAGAATCGACCTCCATCACAACTATGCCGCGAAGGAATCCCATTTTGGCAGGCAGGTCTGGGTACACCGAAAAGGGGCCGTGCGGGCCGAAACGGGGGACCCTGTGCTGGTGCCCGGTAGCATGTCAACCGCGAGCTACGTTGGACGCGGATTGGGGTATCCCGACAGTTTTAGAAGCAGCGCCCACGGCGCGGGTCGAAAAATGGGGCGAGCCCAGAGCAAGCGCAGTTTCACGCCGCAACAGGTAGCCGAGGAAATGAAAAGATTGGGCATTGTTCACCGGGCCAGCAAGCCCGGACTCGTTGAGGAATCCGGCTGGTCTTACAAAGACGTGAATATGGTGATGGCAAGCCAGAGCGAATTGGTCGAAACGGTTCGCCGCCTCCGGCCGCTCGCGGTGCTGAAGGGGTAGGCAGCGTCGCGCGCGCCGGCCCGAAAATCTCGAATACCTGGTGATGTGCGAAATTTTGATAGCTGGCTCATCGGCCGATCGCGGAAGACGCGTTCTCAGACGTGATCTGTCTTCTGTATTCCGAGGCCGGACGCCGGTAAAAAGAGGCTGACCTGCGACCCGTAAGCACTTATTCGGTCATTCGGCCTCTGCCGGATTCCCTTGCTCCACTCAAGCGGCTTGCCGTGAATCTCTGGTGGACGTGGAACCCCGAGGCTCAGTCGCTTTTCCGGGAGATCGATGAAAACGCATGGGACGAGTCCGAGCACAACCCGGTGATGATGTTGGGGCGGCTCAGCGACGACCGCGTTGCAGAGGTGGCGTCGGACGATTCGCTCGTGGGTCGGATAAACGCGGTTATCGAGGAGCTTGATTCATACGTTCTCGCCGGATCGCCGTTTGCGGCCGCTCATTCAGACGTCCCGGATTTTCGGGTCGCGTTTTTCTCGCTTGAGTTTGGTTTGAGCGAATCGCTGCCGATCTATTCCGGTGGACTGGGAGTGCTGGCCGGTGATCTTTTGAAGACCGCGAGCGATCTTGGCGTTCCGTTCGTAGGCATGGGCCTTCTTTACCGGGACGGGTATTTTCGACAGCTTCTCGATTCCGACGGTAGACAGCACGAAATTTTCGCCAGGAACGACTTTTACCAGTTGCCCGTTGATCCCATACTGGACGAATCTGGACGGCAGAGCTTGGTTCGGGTCGACATAGGCGACGAGCACGTCGTGGTGAAGGCCTGGAACTGCAAGGTTGGGCGAGCGCGGCTGATTCTGCTGGACACTCAAGTCCCGGAAAATTCCCGACGAGCGCGAGAGATAACGAGCCGGCTCTATGGCGGCGATATGGAATCTCGAATCAAGCAGGAAATCGTGCTCGGCATTGTGGGCCTCAGAACACTTGCAAACCTCGGAATTTCACCCACGGTCTGTCATGTCAACGAAGGTCATGCGGCGCTTTTGACTCTTGAGTGGATCGGAATGTTGAAGGCGACGCGGAAACTTAGTTTCGCGGAGGCTCGCGAAGTCGCGATGGCGGGCACGGTGTTTACAACTCACACGCCAGTTCCCGCCGGGCACGACCGCTTCGCCCGCGACCTCGTCGAAAAGTATCTATCGGGTCAGATCGACCGCCTGGGCGTTTCGACCGATGAACTGTTGGCGTTGGGCAACGCCAGCGGCGACGTCAAAGACGGCGACCTCGATATGACGGCTCTGGCCCTTCGGCTTTCGGGTTATCGGAATGGCGTAAGCCGGCTTCATGGACGGGTGTCACGGCGGATGTGGCAGCACCTGTGGCCCGACGTACCCGCCCACGAGGTGAGCATTGACCACGTCACAAACGGTGTCCACCCGCGCTCGTGGATATCGGCCGAAATGGCGAGACTCTACGACAGATATCTGGGTCCCGAATGGTCGACCAACCCCACGGACAGTTCAGTCTGGAATCAAGTTCATTCGATTCCGGATATCGACCTTCGTGCGGTTCGAGCTCGGTTGCGGCAGGAGTTCATCTCATACGTGCGGCGGCGGCTTGTCGCTCAACTGAACGCACGCGGGGCGTCAAAAGCCGAAGTTGACAGCGCGCGTCAGGTGCTTAGTCCAGAGGCGCTGACGATCGGTTTCGCCCGCAGATTTGCGTCATACAAGCGCGCGGACCTGGTGATAAGCGACCCCGACCGCCTGCACCGGCTGCTGAACGATCCACAACGGCCGGTTCAAATCGTCTTCGCGGGCAAGGCCCATCCCCGTGACGAAGACGGCAAGGAAGTGATGCGACGAATTTTTCGGCTTTCGCGGGACCCGCGATTCGAGCGAAGAATCGTTTTTCTCGAGAACTACAACATGGATGTTGCCACACACCTCGTTCAGGGTGTTGATGTTTGGCTCAACACTCCACTGCGCCCCCAGGAAGCAAGTGGTACCAGCGGGATCAAGGCGGCCCTCAACGGGGCGCTGAACCCGAGCGTACTGGACGGCTGGTGGGATGAGGCCTATTCGCCGGAAATTGGATGGGCCATCGGGAACGGAATTGAGACCGAAGACTCCGCCCTGGGCGAATCGACGGATGCGGCCAGCCTTTACACCGTGCTAGAGGACGCGGTAATACCTCTCTTTTACAACGAGCCCGACAACGGCTCCGATGATGCCTGGGCCGAGCGAATGAAGGCATCGATCGCGTCAATCGCACCGCGGTTCAACACCGAACGAATGCTGGGTGAGTATTGCGATCGATTCTATTTGCCCGCGCATCGGCGCGCCGCCGATCTGTTGGACGACAATGCGGCGCGTGCCAAAGGCCTGGCATGGTGGAAAGGACACGTGTCGCACCATTGGAACGAAATTAGGATCGACAGGGTCGAGGCTGATGTTCCGGGCGAGCTTGCGCGAGGAGACGTTGTAGACGTTCGCGCCTACGTCGAAACGGGCAAGATTGCATCGCAGGACCTCATAGCTCAGATTTATGAGGGGCCGCTTGATCCGCTGGGCGAAATTCAAGATCCGCAGATCGTCGACATGGAGCGGCGGAGTGTTGGTAAGGACGGACTCCTCGAATTTGCGGGCCGATTTCGAAGTACCGGAAGCGGTCGGCGCGGCTATACCGTCCGGGTTTTGCCGAGTCATTCCGATATGCCTGATGTAATGCATCTGGGCCGGGTCCGGTGGGCTTAGGCCAACCTTACGCAATCGCCCGCAATTTGCGGGATGGGCATAGGATATTTCCTGAGTGAACGTGGGCGGGGAGTATCCGGCATTTCAGCAGACCAAGATCTACCACTGGAAAGGATGCCGACCGCGTGGCGGTTCATGTCGCTGCTCGGACCGGGTATTTTGTCTGACTACGAATCGGACTTCCTCGGTTGCCGAATCGAGCGCCTTTTCTTTTTTGTTTGGCGAATCGTAATTTCGCGCGAATACAAAATGCTTGGAAAGCGTCTGGATAATTGGTACTCCGAGGACCTGGGTGCCAAGCCCGAGTCTCACAGACCGCTTGAACAGCGACGGTCAATATACCCGGCGCTGTTGCGTGGCGAGGAGGCTGCGTTCGCCGCAGAACTGAACCCGATTCAGAGGGTTTGGTACAGGTACTGCCTGATAACGCTGCCATTGGCCAGCGATTATCTCGATGAGATGCGATATCGATATCGCTTTTTTGGAATGGGTGATGAGGTCTGGATCGGCTCCGAGCAGAAGGGCCGGGGAAATGTTCCCGATTGATTGCCGCTCTGTGGCTCAAACCCCGCGCGCCGAGCCTATACTGATACGCCATCCGGCAGGGGCCGCCGTGGATTCCTTTTTTCAATCGCAGTCCAAACCGGGGCCACAATCGCTGATTCCAACGCCGTCGCGCAATCGGGCGCCGTAACTCGTAAGCGGGGTTTCCCCCCGCCGGTCCTGCGCCACCGCAACTTCGCGTTGCTATTTTTCAGCCTGTTGTTTTCCAACACAGGGACCTGGATGGCCCAGACCGCTCAAAGCTGGCTGGTCTACGAGATGACGGGCTCCGCGCTTGCACTCGGCGCCGTTTTCGGCGCCTTCGCAATACCAATGATCATCCTGCCGTTCGTCGGCGGAGTTCTGGCGGATCGAGTGGATCGCCGCAAGGTTATTTGGATCATGCAGAGCGTTGCCGCGCTGCTGGCGCTCGCGATGGCCATCCTCGTGGCCAGCGGGCTGATTGAGGTCTGGCACATAATCGCCATCAGCTTTGCATCGGCCGTTGCGCTCGCGTTCGATCAGCCCACCCGGCAGGCGATTATTCCAGACCTTGTGCCGCGGGAGGAGCTACGGCCTGCGGTCGCCCTCAACTCCGCTGTGTTTACAGGTGGGGCCTTCATCGGGCCGGCGCTTGCCGGAATTCTCGTGGCGGTCGCCGGACTCCCGCTGGCGGGGGTGTTTTTCATCAATGCCACTACATTTTTTGCCGTTCTCATAGCCGTGGCGATCATGAAAATACCTCCGGTGGATCCGTCCAGGGGCAAGGAGTCGGTCGTGCGCACGGCCCTGGACGGCTTCAAATTCGTTGGGCGAAACGAGCTAATTATCCTGGTCATCATCCTTTCGGTCGTCACCAGCCTTTTTGGACGCTCCTACCAGGCGCTCTTACCGATTTTTGCCAAGGATGTGCTCGATGTCGGAATTCAGGGCCTCGGCATGATGAACTCCGCGCCGGGGGCTGGCGCGATCCTGGGAGCGGTGCTGATCGGGATGAACGTCAAGCTGCCGCGAAACGGCATTTTGAGCCTCGGTGGAATGGGCGGTTTTGGCCTGCTTGTAATCGCGTTCGCAAGTTCCGAATCGTATCTCGTGAGTCTTGTACTTCTATTTCTGCTCGGAATTCTCAGCACCGTCATGATTGCCTCGACACGGACGATTCTCCAACTTTCGGCGCCGCGAGATTACATGGGCCGTGTGATGAGCCTCAGCACGATCGCCGTCATTGGCTTTGGGCCTCTCGGTGGATTTATCGTGGGGCCGGTAGCCGAATATATCGGCGCCCGCGATGCGATCTACATCTCGACGGGGATCGCCCTGATTGCGACGGCCCTGCTGGCTACAGTCCGGCCGACGCTGCGAAGGGCTACGTAGCCGCGCCATTCGAATATCCGCCGACGATTCAATGCAGGTAGTTGCGGCACATGCCCCAGTTGCCGCAATCGGCGGTAACGGCGCGTACGGCCGCAGACATGAAGACCTCGCCGGGACCCCTGTCTCGGATCTCTAGACCGCTCCGGCCTCCGAGGTCACCGGCCTGCCATACCTTTCTTCATAAACGAGGGCACCAGCACGGCGGCGGCCAGAACCATGCTCACCAATCCGAGCCATTGGGCAAGCTGGAGCGGCCCCATCGCGGGATCGACCCGCAGAAAGCTAACCAGGAATCGTCCCAGCGAATAGAGCGACAGGTAAACCCAAAAAACTCGGCCGGTGCCGCCCCAGCGACGAACCAGGAAGATGAGAATGCCCAGGATCGCCAGGTCAAAAAGCAACTCGTAGGTGCTGACGGGATGTTCGGGGAACGTGTTTCCGAAGCCGTCGCGTGTGGCCAGAGTATTTGGACTGGTGTACTTGAACGCCCACGGCAAATCGGTAGCCAGGCCATGATGCTCTCCGTTGACCAGATCTCCGATCCGCCCCACTGCCTGGCCTAATATGAGCCCCATGCCGCCCACGTCGGCCATTGCCGGCAGCCGGAGCCGTGCCATGAACGCCGCGATAATTCCCGCCGAGACTCCGCCGAGTATTCCCCCCCACACCGCCATGCCGCCTCTCCATACCTGAAATACCCGCAACGGGCTGTCGCCGAAAAGTTCCCAGTTATCGATGATGAAAACCACTCTCGCTCCAACGATGCCCCCAAGGATCCCCCACACCGCGATCGCGTCAACGTCTTCGGCGGACACTCCGGCCGAAGGTGCGTAGCGCCGGGCGAGCCAATACCCCGCCAAAATTCCGAGCGCGGCAAAAATCGCGTGCCAGGCCAGAGTAATTGGGCCTACCGAGATATTGGGATCGAATGGGATGCTTATTGCGTAAGAGGGCAAACGTTCTGTCTCCAGGAATTGGTCGACGTACGAGTCACCGGGGCGGGCCGCTGCAGATTAACACCGCGCCCGATCGCCGGGCCTCGAAATCAACGTGGGGAGGGGTTTGGATTCTCGGGATTCGGCGTACCGTCCATCGGGTCGAAGTCGTGATCGGCATACAGGCGTTCGTAGGCTTCACGCGAGATCGTGTCGATTTCTTCGAGCAGGGCATCCGACAGCTTCCACTCCGCGACTCTAATGGCGTCGTCGATTTCCTCAGGTTTGCGGAATCCGATGAGGCTGACCGACACGACGGGATTTCGCAATACCCACGCACCGGCCAGCGTCGCAACATTTTGCCCTTCACGACCGGCTATTTCACTCAGTCGCCGCATGGCCTCCAGATTTTTCGTGAAATGCTGGCCCCTGAACAGGGGAAGACCGAAAGCGTGACCCGACGATCTCCAGTCGCTCTCCTCGAACCTGGTGTCGGCGGACATCTTGCCAGTCAGCAGACCGTGGGCCAGCGAGCCGTAAGCCATGATCCCAATTCGTTCGCGCTCGCAATGGGGGATGATCTCGCGTTCGATTCGCCGGTCGAACAAGTTGTAGCCGGCTTGATCGGCCACGATATCGAGCGTCTTTCTCGCCTCCATCAGCCGGTCGGGAAGAAAATTGGATACACCGGCGTACCGAATCTTCCCGTCCTCGATGAGATCTTGCAGCGTCAGCATCGATTCGCGGATCGGGGTGTTCGGATCGGGCCAGTGAATCAGGAATAGATCGACGTAGTCCGTGTTGAGCCGCTGCAGGCTCTCGTCGATGGCCGACACTATGTGCTCACGCGAACTGTTGCGTTCGAATTGGTTGGTTTCGGTATTGAACGCAATACCACACTTCGTCACCACAACGGTGTCCTTGCGGCGGGCGCCGAGAGCCCGACCCAGCAGCTCCTCGGAGTGGCCCAGGCCGTAACCGGCCGCGGTATCAAAGCAGGTGATTCCGGCGTCGAGAGCTTTGTGAACTGCCGCGACTTCCTCGTCGTCATCGGTACTGCCGTACTGCGATCCGCCCATCGGCCAGCACCCGAAGCCAATCACCGAAACTTTCAAATCCGAATTGCCGAAGTTTCTATATTGCAACGTTGCGCTCCTGTCGCTCGAAACTCGACCCGCACGCTGGCTGTAGGCTTCGAGCTTTTACCTCACGAATGCCCCACCCCGGATTCTGCATCACGTAACGCGACATCGCGAACGAATCCGAACCGCTCCGAGGGCGCCTATGCGCGGTCCGCCATAACGTCACGGAGGCACTCGGCCACCAGGCGATCCGCGGCATCGCCGCCATCGCGGTCCAGCGTCGCGTACAAGTCGCGGCGCTCAAGTTCTTTCCAGGTGCGCTGCCGATCTTCCACATTATCGAAGTGCGATTCAATTTCCTGTCGCCAGCGCTCGAAATTGCCCAGCCGCTTATCCAGGTCGACCGGCAACGCCGCTTGCAGGCGTTTTCGGAACGCCCTGGCGAACGCCGGACTCCTGCCGCCGGTGCTGACGGTAATTCGAACGCTACCGGTGGTGACGTCGCTCACGTTAGAAAAATCGGAGCGCGCCGGATTGGCTACCACGTTAATCAGCGCTCCGGCCGAACGGGCATCGACTTCGATGCGCGCGTTCAGGGTCGCATCGTCCGTGGCCGCGAAGACGAGAGCGGCGCCTTCAAGCAACTCGGGTTGGTACTCGTCCTCGATAAGGCGAACTTCACCCGACCCCGCGAGTTCTCTAATTCGCCGGGTCGCTCGCGGCCCCACGAGCACAGGTGTTGCACCGGCCCTGGTTAATCGGAGAGCCTTTCTTTCTCCGACCTTTCCCGTCCCCACCACCACACACTTGAGCTGTTTGACGTTAAGGGCGATTGGGTAACCGTGAGTTTGCTCGATCAATCTCCGCTTTTCGGTTTGTTGATTACGCCGCCACCTGAAAGCGCCGGTCCGGCGCGTTCGTCGCCGGGGTCAAAATGGCGCTGAAGCGCCTGATCAACTGTGCTGGCCGCGGCGTGATTGCCCTCGGCCTCAATAATCTCCAGAAGCCCCAGCGCAACGAGTTCTCTCCAAACTTTTTTCTTGAGTTGCAGGTCATCAGTCAGAGTATTGATCCGCTCTTTTGTTTCAACAAAGAACTCGAGATAGTCCTGATATCCGGTCTCTAGAAGCCCCGCGATCCTGTCGCGAACGGAATTCGCAAACGCTGGACTCAGGGCGTCGGTCATCACGCTCACGGTGATATTTCCGCGGCGCGTGAAGGACGATGCGATGAAGTCGGATACCTCGGCGTTATCAACCATGTTGAACAGAATCCCCTGTGCGTGGGCATCTTTGCCAACCGTCAGGTTCAATTGCTCGTCGTCGCTGCACGCGAGAACCACTTTGGCCCCACTCAGCAAATCCGGTGAATAAGGCTGACGCAGGAGATTCGCGCCGCCGGATTCGGCGATCTCCGTCAGTCCAGCGGTGAATTCCTCTGCGATGACCGTGGGCGCCTTTTCGAATTGATTGAAGATGCGAGTCTTGAACTCTGCCTCGTCACCGCCGCCAACGATCACGCATGGCCAGCCTTTGAAATTCAGCGCTACGGGGAAGAAAATCCTCGGCTCGGACATCGCAATCGCCTCAGATCGACATATTCAAAGATGGTCTCGAAGTAGATGGCCCAGGCCGGCCGACGAACCAGTTTTGAGTCAGCGCTGACCGACGTTCACGACTTCGCCTGAGGTAAAGGAGATTTTACGACGGCTACGTTTCGAATCGCTACGCTAGACCGCGCACTCGCCCTCGCCACGTTCTAGAACGTAATGTACATCGCGCTCCCAATCGATGAACGTGGGTTCTGACTCTTCCGAAAACTCCGGCGGCAGGGTCAGATTCTTAAGGGCAACGTCAAACGCCTCTTTCCCCGTTCGGTCGAAGAAGTCGTTGAAATGTTCGCCGTTCGCGCGGTTCCCCTCGTAGTAGCGGATAATCCGTTCCACGGCTTCGGGCACGCGCTTGGCGGGCAGTCTCGATCTCAGGAGCGTGCCAAGCCGCAGATTACCGTCGCGACGATGACCCGCCAGAAAGATATGGTAGGCCGGAATCTGCTTTCCGTCGGACTTCATAGCGGCCCCGTGAAATCCGATCTCGGCGATGTGATGCTGGCCGCAGGAATTCGGGCAGCCACTCGCATTGATGAGTATCTTCCGTGTCAACGGATCGGTGATTTTCATTTCCAGAAGTTTTTCGCTGATCGCGCGATTGAGCCCCATCGAACTCGTTATCCCGAGCTTGCAACTGTCGGTACCCGGGCAGCTGACGATGTCGTGGATTTCGAACGCCCCGCCGTCGCCAAGGCCAAGCTTTTTCAGTTCCTTCCAAACCTGGTACAACCGTCCGGTAGGGATCCATCGCAATACGATGTTTTGGCCGGGAGTGGTGCGTGCGCGACCTGCACCGTGATCTCGCAATATCTGCGCGAGACCCCTGAATTGATCGGGGCTCAGGTCGCCCTGCAGAACTTTGACCTCAACGGCCGAGTAACCCAATTGGACCTGAGGGGAAACGTTGGCCCGTAAGAATTCGGCGAACTCGTCAGCGTCGGCGGGAGATGGATCCGGCAGTATCGGATCGGAATCGGGCGCATCGGCTCCTTCGTCGTCAAAGTAGAGCAAATCGTCGAGCGGAATCGCCTTACGCGCCCATTCACCCTTGAGTTCGTCGTCAACCATCGAGCGAAACTTGTCGATTCCGACTTTGTGGACGAGGAACTTGATTCGGGCTTTCGCCCGGTTTCGCCTCAAGTCGTCCGATCGTTCAAATATGCGAAGCACCGCCTCCGATACTCGAAGGTACTCATCGACCGGGACGAAGTCGTAGAGAACCATGGCGTGCTTGGCCATGATTGAGAGACCCCCGCCGGTGACGATCCGGAATCCCTTTTCCGATTTTCCGTTCAGCTGCCGCAATTTCGGGGTGAATCCCAGATCGTGAATCGAGGTTATCGCCCGATCGGCTTCCGAAGCCGTAAAGGCGACCTTGAACTTGCGAGGCAGCAGCTGCGTTAACGGATTCCGCACGAAGTAACGAATAAACGCGCCAGCGTACGGTGTTACGTCGAACAGTTCGTCGCTGCAAATTCCAGCCCAGGCGTCGCCCGTGACGTTGCGCACGGTATTGCCGCACGCTTCGCGAGTCGATAGGCCGACCTCGGCCATGAGCTTCAGGGCCTCCGTCGCCAGTGGAAGCGGAACGTGGTGATACTGAATGTTCTCTCGGGTAGTTATGTGCCCTCTGCGGAGCGGTGTGTATCTCTCCGCAACTTCCGCGAGCGCGTCGAGTTGATCGGCCGCCACCCCTCCGAACGGCAGCTTCACGCGGATCATCTGCTTGGCGGCCTGGCGCTGTCCGTAAACTCCCTGCTTTAGCCGAAACCCAATGAACGTTTCTTCGACCCGATTGCCCTTCAAATACTCAGTGGCTTCGGATTCAAAATCCACGAACTCGGAATCCAATATCGGGATTATGCGTCCGGGCGCCTCTTGCTGGGTGATCGCCATTAAGCTCTTCCTCACGCTGCCTTAGTCGTTGCAGCCCTGGATCAAGTTTTCGAGGTGATATCGAAGCTGATCTAATTGTGAACGATGACAGCCCCGTGGAACTTATCAACGCAATCCTAAGTAAGTTAGTAGAATTGGTCAACAACTCGACGATACGGCTGAATCATCGTCCGACTCAATGCAAATTTAGCGCATTCTAAGGAAGATAAAACGCTGTTGGACTCCGCCCGGCGTCCGGCGCTATGTGAGATTCAGCGTGTCTCACGTCGCAAGGCGAAGCTGGCATGAGCCCCCCGAATCTCAGGATCGGCACCCGGCAGAGCAGGCTGGCGCTGGCTCAGACGCGGATAATTGTTGATCTCTTGTGCGATCTTGATCTTGAAATCGATGTCGAAATCGTCAAGCTTTCGAGCCTCGGCGATGAGCGGCCCGACGATTCGATAGTCGCCGGTCTCGGAGTTGGAGCATTCACCAACCAGATCCAGAACGCATTGCTCGACGAGGCTATCGACGTTGCCGTTCATAGTCTCAAAGATTTGCCGGTTCAGGGCGTTACGGGGATCGAACTTGCGGCTGTGCCGGTAAGGGACGACCCGTCCGACGTGCTGGTCTCGCGAGCGGGAATTGCACTTGAGGACCTTCCCGCCGGAGCCCGCGTGGGAACCAGCAGCCCCCGTCGCGCGGCTCAGATCAAGTTGGTTCGCGAGGATCTGTCCGTCGGACCGTTGCGCGGCAACGTGGAGACGCGTATCCGCAAGGTCGACGACTGCGAGATTGACGCAGCGATCCTCGCCGCCGCCGGACTGATCCGGCTCGGATTGAGTGATCGAATCGTTCAACACCTCGCGATGCCGGCATTTTTGCCCGCGCCGGGTCAGGGCGCCCTGGCCATCGAGACCCGCGAAGGCGACAGTCGCGCCGCGAATATCATCAGGGGGTTCGACGACCCCGGCTTGCGGGCCTGTATCACGGCTGAGCGCGAGTTCCTTTCCGCACTCGGTGGCGGATGCCTGCAGCCGGTCGGGGCGCTTGGAATTATCAGAAACCAAAAGCTTGAGCTGCGGGCCGGCGCCTATGGCGAAGTTGCACGGACTGTCGTCGTGAGCGGTTCACCGAATTCTGCACCGGACATCGGTAAGGAGGCGGCCGATCTGGTTTTGGCCGGAGCCGGGATTTGAGCAGTGATCGCGTTCCCGCGGCCGGTTTTGTCCACCTGGTCGGCGCCGGCCCGGGAGATCCCGGATTGCTAACCCTGCGCGGCGCTGAGATTTTGCGAATGGCCGATGTCGTGGTCTATGACCGGCTGGCCGGCGATTACGTGCTCGCGATGGCGAGCGCATCGGAACGAATCGACGTGGGAAAGGGCAAGGGATCGCAGGCGCTCGATCAGGACGAGATCAACCGTCTGCTTGTAGAGCTTGCGCTGAAGGGTCGACGCGTTTGCCGTCTCAAGGGTGGGGATCCGTTCGTGTTTGGACGGGGCGGCGAGGAGGCCGCATATCTCGCCGGGGCGGGAGTTAGCTTTGAAGTTGTGCCGGGCATCACCTCGGCGATTGCCGCGCCTGCTTACGCTGGAATTCCGGTTACGGACCGTCGCGCTTCGTCGTCATTCGCGTGCATTACGGCTCATCGGCGGTCCGACCGATCGGAGCGGGCCATCGATTGGGTATCGCTCAGCCGGGCCTGCGAAACAATCGTGATATTGATGGGATCAAGCCGCATTGATTGGATAATCAAAGAACTTACAGACACCGGCCTCAAAGCCTCACATCCTGCGGCGATCGTTGAGTCTGGAACTCTGCCCGGTCAGCGCGTGGTTCGTGGAAATCTCGGCGACATCGTCGAAAAGGCGGCGACGGCGAAAATCGCGTCACCGGCTGTCGTGGTGGTCGGGGATGTGGTGACGCTCGCGGATTCGATTGACTGGATTTGCCGGCGTCCACTGAACGGCGTCAGCGTGATGCTAACGCGTGACGAAGGCTCGACCGGGGTTCTTTCGTCTTTGCTCAGATCGCATGGCGCGGACGTCCTGGGTACCCCAACGATCCGTATTCTGCCTGTGGAAGACGAGTCGGTATTGCGCAAAGCGGTTGCCAATCTCGAACGTTACGATTGGGCGGTTTTCGCGAGCGCAAGCGCGGTTGTCCACGTCTTCCAGGCCCTGGAAAGTGAGAGTGGCGACGCACGCGCCTTCGCGCCGTGCCGGGTGGCGGTCATCGGACTGGGTACCGCCGCAGCACTACGTGACAACGGCATCGTCCCCGACCTCATTCCCCATACCTATGTATCGGAGTCCCTTGCTGAGGATCTGCTGGCGGTCCTTGCCGGCCACTCTCGGATTGTGATATTCGGAGCTATGGGCGGTCGCAAAATGCTTGCCGAGGAATTGGCGGCGGCCGGTCACGACGTAACCCTGATACCCGCCTACCGCAATGTAGCCGTGGAGGTTGAACCCGTTCATGCCGGGGCTCTGAAAACGGGCAAAGTCGACTGGGTTGCGTTCACAAGCTCTTCCTCCGTCACGCGGCTTGTAGAGGCGTTGGGAGGTGGCGACGCCTTCTCGCCTCGAACGAAAGTGGCTTGTATCGGCCCGACGACGGCGGCCACCGCCAAATCGCTCGGACTGCGGGTCACGACCGTTCCCGAGAAGCATACGATTGAGGATCTGGCGGTCGCGATCGCCGAGTTCTCGAAATCGGGCGCAAATTAAGCGATGGTCGGCTGCCCCCGCGCCGAATACAATCCGATGCGACGTAGTACCACTCATTGCGATGGCGATCTGTGTCAACGAATCCTCAATTGCGTACGGGAATCTGGGTAACTGACCGGTGCGAACGCTGGATCAAAGCTCGATAGTTAAGAGCTCGACGGACCGCAATCTTCCGGTTCGCCCGCGCCGGCTGCGCAGATCGCAGGCCGTCCGGCGTCTCGTGAGGGAAAATCGCCTTGCGGCCGACATGCTCGTCTATCCGATGTTTGTGGTTCCCGGTGAAGGCGTGGATGAGCCAATAGAGTCCATGCCCGGCCAGCGACACCTGTCGGCTGAACTTGCGGTGGAATTGGCCGGCTCCGCATTCCGCGCCGGCGTGCCCGCGGTCTTACTGTTTGGAGCGCCGCGACATAAAGATGATGCGGCGACCGACGCGTTTGCCGACGACGGAGCCGTTCAACAGGCGATTCAAGGCATTAAGCGATCAAATCCGGAGATCGTCGTATTTTCCGACGTATGCGTCTGCGCGTATACAGAACACGGTCATTGTGGGATCGTCTCGGCCGGAGAAATCGATAACGACGCGTCGCTGGAAGTCATGGCAACCGTGGCTTTGTCCCACGCGAGGGCGGGAGTGGATATCGTTGCTCCGTCGGACATGATGGACGGTCGCGTTGGCGCAATCCGAGCGGCGCTGGATGAGGCTGGCTTCGGCCATGTGGGAATCATGTCGTATGCGGCCAAGTACGCCAGCGCGTTCTACGGGCCGTTCCGGGAAGCCGCCAATTCGACACCCCAATTTGGCGATCGGAGAACCTACCAGATGGACCCGCCCAACGTGCGTGAGGCATTGCGCGAGATCGACCTCGACGTCAAAGAGGGGGCCGATATCGTCATGGTAAAGCCCGCGCTCGCCTATCTCGACGTGATAGCGGCGGCCAGGGCGGCGTTCGATGTCCCTATCGCCGCCTACAACGTGAGCGGCGAATACTCAATGGTCAAAGCCGCCGCGCAGCGAGGATGGGTCGATGAAGAGCAGGTCGTGAACGAAGTCCTCACCGGAATCGTTCGTGCGGGCGCGGATATCGTGATCACGTACTGGGCACCCGAAGTTGCGGCGATGCTCGGCAGACCTTCGAGCCAGTAGCCGACCGGATACAAGCGCTGTTGCGACCGGAATGCGGATCGGCGCCAGGAAGCCACCGATTGCCAATTCCGAAAACAGAAATTCGCGGTTATCTACGTTCCCGTTCGAGAATTAATCGCTTTTACCGTCGGCCAGTGCGCGCACGCTTTCGAGGAGGGCAGCATATTGGGCGTCACTACGCGGATCGACGTCCGCATTAATTGACGCAATCGTGCCGTCGCGGGCGATTACGAAAGTCATTCGCCTGCTGCTGCGGCTGAGAGTTTTCTGCGTGCCGTACGCTGCGATCACCGCGCGGGCCGAGTCCGCGACCAGTGGATACTGTAGGCCGTCGCCGAAGCTATCTGAGAATCGCTGTTGCGTTGGAAGATCGTCGGCGCTGACTCCAACGATCTCGGCTCCGGCTTCCTCAAACTGAGGATAAAGCTCCTGAAGGGTCTGGAGTTCGTGAGTTCAGCCACCGGTAAACGCTTTGGGGTAGAACGCCAATACAACCGCACTGTTATCGAGCAGGTCTGATAGAACCAACGGATTTCGTGCTGTGGCGGGCGCCGAAAAATCTGGAGCCTTGTCGCCGACTTTCAATTCTGCACTCACGGCGCGACCTCCGTCGGATCGTTGTTTCTGGCCCGTGCTCGTTTCCAAGCACGAGCTATATATCACATAATGGCATCGATATTCGCTAAGCGGGTGCGACCGAGGGAGGATCGTGGGGGTAATGTTTGTCGTTTATTTTCATCAAGAGCCGGTTGGACAGCGTTTTTACTATGGCGTTGCTGCCGTCGGCGCTCGGAACGAACGCGATGGATAGCCGGCAAGACCGGCGGAATCGGCCGACAATGCGGATTTTGAGTGCTCCGTACTTGCGAACCGTCAGGCGAGCTCGGTAGGGAGATCTGTCAGTGGATTACCTGAATATTCCCGGAGTCAGCGTTCCCGTATCGCGCCTCGTGATGGGATCGGTCAACCTTTTCGTAAACGATCAAGAGGTCTCCGATAAGCGACTGGACGCCTGGGTTGAATTCGGCGGCAACGTAATTGATACAGGTCGGATTTACGGACGGGGTGAGAGCGAGCAGGTGATTGGGAATTGGCTGGCAAGCCGCGGCCTCGGTGATGAATTCATCGTTTTGACGAAAGGTTGTCATCCACACGGCAAAACACGCCGCGTTACGAGGGAGGCGTTGGAAAGCGATATTTCCGAAAGCCTGGAGGCGTTGCGAACCGACCGTATCGACATTTTTCTCATGCACCGGGATGACGAGTCAGTGCCCGTCGGTGACATCATCGGTTGGCTCAACGAGCATAAAGACGCGGGAACGGTGAAGGCGCTGGGCGCTTCAAACTGGACGCAGGCAAGGGTCGAGGCGGCAAACGACTTTGCGAATGGAAACGGGCTGAGCGGTTTCGCGGTTGTCAGCAACTACGCGGGGTTGGCCACGACTAATGAACCGATGTGGTGGGAGTGCCTCGAGATGGACGAGGATTATCGAAAATGGCATGTAAAGACTCAAACTCCCAATGTCTGCTGGTCGTCGTTGAGTCACGGATTCTTTAGTGAAAAGCAAAGTTTGGACGACGCCGTGCATGATGAGATCGTTCGCACCTACGACAACGCCGAAAACTGGGAGCGACTGCACAGGGCGGCGGAACTCGGGCGGTCGCGGGATCTGACCGCCACCCAAGTCGCGTGTTCGTACGTATTGAGCCAGCAGTATCCGTCACTGGCCGTGACGTCCCCGGAAAACGTGGACGAGCTGCGCGAATTGGTGGACGCAGCCGAGGTTACTCTGCACGAGGACGAGATTGACTGGCTTGAAGGAAAGTAGCCGCGACTTCTGACCGCAGCCGCATTCATGGACTCGATCGCCTTCATTCGGCGGGTTGACGACCTGGACCACTGATTCAGTTTGTCGAGGATTAAGCGCCCAGACGCATGCCGGATGTAAGAGCGCCGTCGATAAACATCACCTCGCCGTTGATGTAGCCGGCTGCGGGCGACGCGAGAAATAGGGCGGCCCGGCCGATGTCGTCAATGTCGCCCAAAGTGCCTGCCGGGATTGCCTTGACGATCTCCGCCGTGTCGCGCCCGGTCCGGTCATAACGCGGCACGTAGATCGCCCCCGGAGCTATCGCGTTTACCGTGATCTTGTGTGGAGCCAGCTCGACCGCCATCGCCTGCGTAAATGCGTTGATCGCTCCCTTGGTCGTGCCGTAAAGAACAAAGCCCGGCACATGCTGAACGCTGTGCACTGAACTCAAATTGACTATCCGACCGTACCCCCGCGAAATTAGATGCGGCACCGCCGCCGAGCACGTCACGAACATGGACTTCAAATTGATGCTCAGCAGGTCGTCCCAATCCTGATCGGTACAGTCGACAAAATCTTTGTCCAGGGTGAAGCCGGCGTTGTTTACGACAATGTCGACGCGCCCAAATGAGTCGATGGCCGTGTCAACAACAGCGGCGGCATTCGAGGCATTTCGAAAGTCGCTCTTCACCGCAAGGGCGGTCCCGCCCGCATCGGAGATCGACTCTGCGAGATTCTCCGCTCCCTCGAAACTGCTGTAGGCCGATATGACAAGAGTTGCGCCGGCCTCGGCAAGCTGGCGAGCAATCGAAACCCCGATGCCGGTACCTGCGCCGGTGACGATGGCGACCTGGCCGTCAAGCTCTCCCATTGGCGGACCTCCGCGTGGACCACAATCTCCGGAACGTCTCGCTCAGTCTATCCCTGACAGGTTGCGACGGGGCGATTGGCTCTGACTCGTACAACGAAATATTGACGGATGACGGCCGTAGAATTGCGCTAGTTTGCTTCCCAGCGTCGCTCGAGCCGTTCGCCGACGCGCCCGAGCTGATCTTGCGGCAGACCGTTTATCACGATTCGCAGTCCGCCTGCGTTGTTAGTGATGAGGGAAACGGATTCGGCGGCGGTCCACCGCTTGCGCTCCCCCTGATTCATGAATCCGCTGAACACGGTTTTCCCATCGACGGTGGCCTGAATGTTTACGTTCAACTCGGCGATAACCTCGAATTCGAGCGCGTTCGCCGTCGGTTCGGGGGTGGTTGACGGCGCGTTAAAGGCTGGGAGCACGGTCCGCGCGGCGGCTGCAGTTGTCGCGACGACCGTAGGATCAGGCGGTTTCGAAGGATCGGGCGACTGATAATTGCGATACAGGACGTTCGTTCCCACAACCAGAGCGCCCAAAATGACCACGATAATCACGAGCGATCGGACGGAAACCGCCTTGCCCGAGCCAATCGGCATCCCGGTATCCGGCATCAACTTGACGCCCGGCTCGGCGGTTTGGAGGCTGTACGCCTCAATAGCCGCCCGTGCGTCGACGCCAAGGAAGTCACAGTGATTTCTAATGAACCCCGCCACGTAAACCGCGGGAGGCAGGGAGTCGAACATGTCGCGCTCAAGGTCGCGAAGGAAGTTCAGGCGTATGCGAGTCGCCGCAGCTACGGCTTCGAGACTGACACCCTTTTCCTCGCGCGCGGCGCGAAGAATTGATCCGACGGTCCGGTTCTCGGTTCGATCAACACCCAAAGATCACCGGGGGAACGTTGGGAAGCTGTAGCCGCCCGCGGAATCAACTTGAATTCCGAGATCCTCGACCTCCATTTCCTTGTTGACGGCCAAAACGAAATTTGTCAACACGTCGTCCATTTCGTCCTTCAAAGCTTCAGTGATGTTGACGGGCCGGTTGGGCAAGGCTGCTCGCCTTTCTTTTGAATCGGCGATGTGGTCCGCCAGAAGCTGGCTCAGACGGTCCCGGACCTCCTGATCGGCGTCCGCCGACCTGCCGAGAAAGACCCACTTACCGGTGTCCAGGACACTAAATATGACGTCCGCAGCCACAGTTTCGGTGGATCCGCCTACCCGCAATCCGAGAAATGACTCAACTTCTACCTTGCGGCGGGAGAGGTTGATGTGTTCTCGCTGAGTCAACGGCGTTGGCCAGCTCCAAAACCAACCGGGGCCGTCGACGGCCTTTACTGAGTTGGGAAAAACACTTGAAAGCTGGTCCCGTGAAAAATCGGTTAACGAGAAAACGTCGAGAATCTGTGTGAACGCATATGCCTGGTTCGGTCGCACGACTTCCGCTTCATCCGGCGACAGGCGGTAAATGCCTGCCACCAGAAACAATGCCAGAGCGGCCAGGATTCCGGCAGGCACGCGGAGAAATCCCGCGATACTGCCCACCGCGCGCTGCGACTCGCCAGCGGAATACGGCGCCGTGATATCGGCGGTCTTCGTTGGCGACCTTCGTATTCGTAAAGCTATGAATCCAATACGTCTTCGGGCCAGGGCGCCCGCCCGCCACATCTGGGATTCAAAATCGCCATACATTGAGGCCGCAGGGTGAATTCCGTATCGTCTACTGACGCGCACCATCGAATGAAACAGCGTTTCCAGGCGCCTGGCGTTCCCACCGGCTACGGACCGCCGGCCGAGCGAAAGCTGGCGTGACTCCTCAATCAGCGGCTGAATTTCCTCCAGGAATTCGACGTACTCCGGTCCGCTTGTTTGATTGATCTGCAGATTGAGGCGCTTGCCGGACTTTGATGGCCGGGGCGGGATCCCGAGATCCGAGCGCTTTTTCGTTTTCCAGAAGATCCACAGCGACGGAATCCCGGCGATGGCAATCCCGAGCGGGAGACCCCCTACGGATGATCCGGCGGTGAAAACGAACTCGCCGACCGCCGATCCCACGGCCGGAATTCTTCCTACGACCAACCCTATCGCGCCGAGCAGCGATGCGACGGTAAAAGGCAGTCCAACCGCAGTGATCCGCCAGAAGATTCTTCGGGTCGAACGAGAACGCCGCGCTATCTTTGCGCGTTTGAGCGCCAGCTCCTCGACATTTCGAATATCGTTTCGCCCGCCCTCGTACCGGTCCGGTGCCTGGCTGCCGCCATACACCAGAGTCCGGACCTGAGGGCCTGGGTCGGCCAGGGCCATTGATAGAGCTTCGGGATCGTGGGCGAAAAGGTCCTCGTCTACAAATGGATTGGGAACTTCAGCGTAGGTGATGCCGTCGAGGAACTCGTCCGTCGGATCATCGGGCTCGCTTTCCACTTCGGAATCTCGGCCCGTTTCCGGGGCTTCTTCGTCAAACGCAACCAGCTCCGCATCGACTTCCGGCACTTCGATATCGATGATCTCATCACGGTCGGCGTCGCCTTCCATGGTCAATCTTCAGTCGCCGGACGCGGACGCCACGATAACGGCGGAGGCTGCTGCAAGTAGGAAGTCGGCACGCCGTTCGGGCCGCATCGAGGTGGCCAGGGCCGTGTACGCCGCCGCGCCGTTCGTCTGATGCGAGAAACCCGCCGTGGTTTGACGGTCGCCGCCGGCTCCGCTGGTGACCTCCCAGAATATGCCCGGCGCGACGGGGATTAGCGACGCGGTCGCGCAGGCCGCGACTTCGCCGGCGTCACGGGGGTAGTAGACGGCCGTTTCCCCTTCCCGCAGTTTCCGGGGAATCGATTGAAAGCGACGCCTGTTGTCACCAAAACGAACGAGTTTTGAAATTGAAGTGGCAGTCTCGAGTTCGCGGCGCGGACCTAGCTGGGCGCGAACCCATTTCAAGCCTCGTGCCGGGCTCGGAACGCGGCCAAGGCGGCTCCAGTGATTTTCGATATCCGCCAATACGCTCAATCGAAGACCCGCGGAAACTTCAACGGGGGTCGTGGCGAAACCGTCAAATCCTTCAAGGCCGGCCACCCCGCCTGCATCGCGCAGTGCGATTACCGTGGACGGTCGGTTCTGATTGAGATCGGCTTCCAGGGCTTTCCAGAGGGCGGGTGAAGCAACGGTTTCACCCGCCACCAGAGCGCCGTGGACGCCAAACCCTTCTGACGGAGCATGCCATGGCGGGCGTATGGATTCGTCGGCATATTCCAACAGGACTATGTGAATAAGCGTTTGAGTCAAAATGCGCCTTCGCTCCGACGAGTCCGAAGCGAATGCGCGCAGAAGACCCCTGCCGGCGACTATTTCCGGGGGACTCGGCCTTCGCGATGCAAGTTCGATCCATAAGGAGCCCCCGCTCCCGCCCTCGCCGATTGTGTATGAATTCAGCCGAACCCAGATTCGCGGTCCAATCTGGCCTTCGGCCAGGACCCTTGTCTCGTAGGGCAACCGTACCTTCGTGAACTCCTCAGCCCAGGAATTGTCGTTGAGCAGCGGGCCGTAGACCTCCGGTTGGTATACGGGAATCTTGAGGGAAAACGGGGCTGCTTTGGCGCTCAATTGACGCCCTCAGGTTCCACGTCAAGGATCTCGCCGGGTTCGTCGGCTTCCTCGACTAAGATTTCGGCATCAACGATTTCAACGTCGATGTCGACTTCCTCGCCCGTCTCTCCGGTAGTACTAGAAACAAGCGCTTCTCGGGCGCGGCTCGCATCCTGTAGCCAGATTCCGTATTCAGGGGAAAGCGAGCCTGGATTGGGATTCTGAAGCAGCTTCGTATACAGGGCGGCCGCTTCGGGAATTCCGAGTCTTACGCTTGCCTCGTAGGCTTCGAGGTATGCGAGCTTGTCCTCGAGGTTTACGGACATCACCTCGCGCAGCTCGGCCAGTCCATGATGAAGCGCGCGTCTTACGCTGATTCCCGCGACGCCGGGCGCGCTTCCAGACAACCGTGGAGTGTTTGGCGCCCGTCCGATTAGTTCTCGTAATCCCAGCAGCCAGACTCCCGCGGCGGCTGGGATCCAGTGCCCGCCCGACGCGACTATGAGGGCAACCCCAAGCAATGCGCGGAGCAGCGCGTTGCCAGCACGCGACCGGCTGCTGGCCGGTCTCCCCTGATCGGAGGGAGCTCCCTGCGTGAAGTGCCGTCGAGTCTCAAGGCGGCAGGCGAACTGAAGGTCCTCCGTCGTGGTGGCCGAGTCACCGGCCACTGCCGCGATTGCTGCGATTCGGGCTGGTTCGCCCCGGAACACGTCCTGCGATTCTCCAAGCAGCCGTCTTGACGCACTCGAAGCTTGAACGACCGTGCCGTCCATAACCGGAATGCCGAGGCAAACGGCCGTTCTTACGACGTACGACACGGAAAGTAAGATGCCGGCAGTGACTCGGATTTGGCCGTCAGGATGCCGATAAATCTTCGCGGAAGCGATTGCGATCCGGGCGCGTCCTTGCCGCCCTGCCGCAACCGACGGTAGAAGCGAACGCCGGGTCTCCAGCGGGCAGCTCGACAGCTCTCTTCGAGACTGGCCAGGTCCCGGCGGCTGCCGGGCTTCGCCAGGTCGCTCCAAATCTTGTTTATGGCTTCGGAACCGTCTCCCGACCGGCCCGCGAACGCAGCCACGAACGGTGTATTGAGCAGGTGTTCGGCCCAACGAGACTTCCGTCTCGTCGATAACACGCTGATGGCCGCGAGCGGGCCGGGGAGTAACACGACGCTAAAGAGCCAGAACAGAACTAGAAAAGATCGATCGCCGTTGATGAACACGAACGCCAGCAGGAGGCCAAGCAAAGCGAGATCCACCGTTCCCAGGGCCGCGAAAAGCCGCCATCGCTTGCTCAGATCCGCGTTTCTCCTGGCATAGGCGACGAATTCAGACTCAACTTCGGCTCGTATGTATTCGGTCTCACCCTCGCTCAGATCGAATGGACTGTAGACATCGACGCGGAATGCTGAACTGCCCGAATCGAGGGTCAAAGACTCGGAATCAAAAAAGGTGACGGCACCCTCAGGCACCGGTACGACGAAGGCATTTATCGGTACGGCTTGCTGGGACGAGTTCACGTCCGGCGGGTTGAATATCGCTGACATATCCCTGCGGTGATAGGCCCTGATGGTCTTCGGGCGCGAGTATCGAGGGTGCGGCGAGTATACCAGTGAAGAGCTGTTACTCCGGGCAATCTGCTACGTTTGAGGACATCTCTTTGGGGGCGATTCACTGATTACTGACGATCGAACCTACGACGCAATAGTTGTGGGAGCGGGCCACTCAGGGTGCGAAGCTGCCCTGGCGGCCGCTCGCATGGGATGCTCCACCCTGTTGCTTACGATGAACCTCGATGCCGTCGCCGGGATGCCGTGCAATCCGTCAGTGGGAGGTCCGGCCAAAGGGCATCTCGTTCGTGAAATCGATGCGTTGGGTGGGGAAATGGGGCGCAACACCGATCGCACGTTCGTTCAAATCCGCAAGCTAAACACGGGAAAAGGTCCGGCGGTTCAGGCTCTCCGAGCTCAAAGCGACAAACGGCTCTATGGGATCGCCATGAAGAGGATGCTGGAGCGCCAGGAGGGGCTGGATCTCAAGCAGGCAGCTGTAACGGGATTGCTCTGGAGGCAAATCTCCGGCAATGGCGAAGCCAGGTGGCGAGTTGATGGCGTGGTTACTCAATTGGGGCGGGAAATTCGTGCCCGCGCCGTGATCGTCACGACCGGGACGTTTCTAAACGGCAGGATTATCGTCGGAGACGTCGCGTATGAAGCCGGACGGGCCGGGGAGTTTGCATCGAAGGGACTGTCAGAAGATCTCGCGGCTCACGGCTTCAAGGTCGGAAGGCTGAAAACGGGCACGCCGCCGCGAGTTGACGCCCGAAGCATCGACTTTTCAAAGACTGAAATTCAGCCCGGTTCGGATTCACCGCTGGGATTTAGCTTCGATCCAGTTCCTGAGAATGAGCTAATGACGCTCGATCCCGACCCAGTCTTTCCCGGCGTGGATCGCAGCGGCTGGCGGGTGCAGATGCCGTGCTACTCGGTTTACACAAATGCCTCTACGCACGAGATTATTCGATCGAATCTCCACCGCGCGCCGATGTTCACCGGCGTCATCAAAGGCGCCGGACCTCGCTATTGTCCGTCGATAGAAGACAAGATCGTGCGGTTTGCGGATAAGGGTTCCCATCAGTTTTTCCTGGAGCCCGAGGGATTTCAGAATTATGAGGTCTACGTCCAGGGGGCTAACACCAGTCTGCCCGAAGACGTGCAGCTGGCCATGCTGAGGAGCATTCCGGCGATGGCCAATTGCGAAATGACGCGGACGGGTTACGCGATTGAATACGACTACGTGCCGTCGCAGCAGATCGAGCCGAGCCTCGAAGCGCGGCAAGCGCGGGGCCTTTACCTGGCCGGCCAGATCAACGGCACCACCGGCTACGAAGAAGCGGCGGCGCAAGGGTTGATGGCGGGAATTAACGCCGCCCTGGGCTGCCGAGGTGACAATCCTTTGGTGTTCTCGCGGTCAGAAGCGTACATAGGCGTCATGATCGACGATCTGACGACGAAGGAGATCGACGAACCGTACCGACTCCACACGTCGCGGGCTGAATTCCGGCTTCTTCTGCGGCAGGATAACGCCGACCTGCGCCTGACGCCCGTCAGCGGTGCGATCGGTCTGGCGTCCGACGGTCGAGTGAATGCGGTTCAGCGTAAAAAGGTTGCCATCGAGCGTGCATTGGAGTGGCTTGACCCGGCCCGAATCGAACCGTCGGACGCCGCGGATGCCGAAATGAGGGCGATCGGTTCGCCCCCGCTGAAACAGCGAACTCCGGCCAGGGATCTCCTTAAGCGGCCGGGTATGCGGCTAAACGTTCTGAGGCGCTTAACTGGAACCGAACCCATGGGACCAGATGTTGCCGAGCAGGCCGAACTGACCGTCAAATACGAGAGTTACATCCGTCAACAGGGTCAAATGGTCGAACGCGCACAAAAGATGGAGAGCGCCGGAATCCCGGATAGTTTCGATTTCAGCCGAATCACGGGCTTGCGAACTGAAGCGCGGGAGAAGCTGCAGTTGATGCGGCCGGCGACGCTAGGTCAGGCCTCGAGAGTAAATGGCGTTACGCCAGCCGACATTTCCGTCCTGATGGTGCATCTGAAACGCGTCCGAGAGCCAGCTCCGGCGTGACCGCTCCGCCCGTTTTCGGCGAATGATCCCGTATCAGGCTCAGCTCTTTGTGAGCGAAAAATCTTCGAGCCGTCCGTCCGGATTTTGAAGCTGGTAACGGGCAACGGCGGTTAAGGCTTCTGCGGCAAGATCGATCTGCAGATTCACTTCGGGCTCTGCGATCGCCAGGTCCGAATTAACCAATCCCTCGGTCATCGAGATTTCAAGTCCGTAACAATTCGATTCCCCCGTAACCTTCGCGGCAACGAGCAATAGCAGGGAATTTCCCGCCGCGATGGTGGATTCGATCTGCCGTGAAGCGTCGGATTCCGGCAGGCTGACGTGATCTTCGGGAACCCAAATTCCCGCCAATGGATGTGGCAAAAGGGCTTTGGCCGTATCGGGATGCATGAATCTGATGAGGGCCGAGATGTTTTCGGGGGTCCGGTTCGGCGGTGGACCTATGGGAATTCCAATTATGGGCAACGAGGCACGACGGACGGCACTAACTCGGACGGTCAGTAGCGTGATTCCACCAGCGTCTCCGGAATCCCAGGGAGCGCGAATCACCGGACCGATTCCGAGCGAAAGGGCCGGATGACGATCTCGCCTGCGGGAAGCCGCCCTCTTGTTGGGATAGCCGACTTCCAGCCTGGGGAATTGCAGCTTTCCGTCACTCCTGGTACTTAACGCATGTCGGAACAATGAAGATAGCACCTGAGACGGTAGCGGTCTTGTCACCTGGATGCCAGCAACCGCGGCAGTTCGCTCAATTCGGTAATGTCGGCGCATTCTGGCGAGCCGATCGGCGAGTCCTGTCGGTGAATCCGAAAACCGGCGATTCCCAATTCCCGCGCCGTGGCAACGGCCGCGGTATTGTCGTCGATCACTACGACTTCATCACTTGAGAGCCCTTCAAGCTTGAGAACGTTCGACCAAAAGCTTGACTCGTTTTTTTGCATTCCCAGATTTCCGGAGTGGTATACGACATCTAGATGGGCGTCGAGACCGACCGCCTCGACATCGCTTGAGGGGTCGTGCCAGCGTCCGGTCGCGAGGCCAATCCGAAACCCCCCGGCTCGAAGCTTCCGCAATGCCGGAATTGAATCCCGATAAAGCTCAACTGATTCCGGACTATCGAACCGGCCGATTATTTCTTCGGCGATGTGACCGTCGCGGTCGTCGATACCCAGCAGGATCAGCGTTTGGCTCGTTCCGTGGAGATAGGCCTCGCGGTCGGTGGGAAAATTGAAGCCCTGCGTCAGATAGAGATCCCACGACATGCGGTAGGCGGCCTCGAGGTCATTTCGGTCCACGTTGAAACCCATTTGAGAAAGAACATCGGCATGTAGGTGAACGGGATCGGACTTGAGTCGAACGAGCGTGTAGTCGAGGTCGAACAGACACAGCCTTACTTTCGGAAACCTTCCGAGATGCTCCCCCTGAGTCAGGCTGGTCAGCTCGGGTCGGAGTCGTCTTCCGGCTGATCGGTCTCCCGGCCGTCAGCGGAAATCGCCAGTCCGGCGACTTCTTCACCCTTGTTGAGTCGCATGAGGATCATCCCGGCCGCGTAACGCTGCATGGGCCTGACCTCGCCGAGGCTCAGCCGAATCAGGCGTCCCCTGGTTGAGAGCAGAAGAATGTCCTCATCGGGATCGGGAATAAGACGGGCGGCAACCACCTGACCGGTTTTCGGCGAGAGATTGATGGCCTTGTTGCCGAAGCCACCCCGGCTCTGCAATCGAAACTCCTTCAGCGGCATCTTTTTGCCGTATCCCTTGTTGGTCACCACCAGTAAGCAGCCGGCTTCTTCAGTGAGGTCCATCGCAACCACTTCGTCGTTTTCGCGAAGCTTGATTGCCCGCACGCCCCCACTCGTCCGCTTGCTGCTGCGGACGCCGTCTTCATGGAAGTGGATTGCCATGCCGAGGCGGGTAACAAACAAGACCCCACACTGGCTGTCCGATAGGCGAACCCACCCAAGCTCATCGTCAGGATCGAGGTCCATCGCCAGCAACCCGTTCGTTCGCACCGTGACGTATTGAGTCAGGGCGGCTCGCTTGACCTCGCCCTTCAACGTCCCCATAAGCAGGTTTTCGCCGGCCTCAAAGTTTGGAAACGCGATGGGCGCCGTGACTCGCTCGCCGCGTTCAAGCGGGAGAAGGTTGGCCATTGCCACCCCGCGGGCTTCCCTGCTCATGCGCGGAATTTCGTAGCATTTGATCTTAAACACGCGTCCACGATTCGTGAACGCCAGAATGTTGTCGTGGCTGTTGGTGACCAGGAAGTGCTCGATCTCGTCGTCCTGCACGGCCAGCCCGCGAATTCCCTTACCGCCCTTGCCCTGGATCCGAAACGTGTCGGTCGGCTGCCGTTTTGCGTATCCCCGGCGAGTGATCGTTACGACGCAATCCTCGTCGGGAATAAGGTCCTCATCGCTGAGTTCACCTGTGATATTGGCTATCTGAGTTCTGCGAGCGTCCCCGAATCGTTCCCGGAGAGCCAGCGTTTCTTCCCGTATGACATCGCGAACGATGTTTATGTCGGCGAGCAGCGCCTCAAGCTCCGCGATTCGCGCCATGACCTCATCGCGCTCGTCGCTCAGCTTCTGTGCCTCAAGAGCGACCAGCCGACGTAGTTGCATGTCTAGAATGGCGTTGGCCTGAATCTCGCTCAGGTCAAATCGCTCGATAATGGCGTCGCGCGCATCGTCAGTCGTCTCGGACGCTCGAATCAGGGAGACGACTTCGTCGATGTTGTCGAGCGCCTTGAGAAAGCCCTCGAGGACATGCGCGCGGTCCAAGGCCCGGGTGAGATTATATTGGGCGCGTCGCGTAATAACGCCCTCGCGATGTCTGACGAATTCCCGGAGAGCCTCGCGGAGGCTGACGGTACGCGGTTGGCCGTCAACCAGCGTCACCATGTTGACCCCGAATGTGGTTTGCAGGGCGGTGTGCTTGTAGAGCTGATTCAATACTTTGGCCGCGTACGCGTCGCGGCGGAGTTCGATGACCAACCGCATGCCCTCTCTGTCCGACTCGTCTCGGATATCGCTGATTCCCTCGATGGTCTTTGCTCTGACAAGATCGGCGATCTTCTCGGTCAATTTTGCCTTGTTGACCTGATAGGGAAGCTCGGTAACGACGAGCAGATCGCGACCTTCCTTCGATTCCTCCCCGTTTGCTACGGCACGGACGAGAATGCTGCCGCGGCCCGTGGCGTAAGCCTGACGGATTCCCTCGGCGCTAATGATCCCGCCGGTCGGGAAATCCGGTCCCAGCACGATCTGGGCAAGCTCGTCGTGGGAAATATCGGGATCCGTGAGCAGAGCGCTGACGGCGTCGGCTATTTCGCGAAAATTATTCGGCGGAATGTTCGTCGCCATTCCCACGGCGATTCCAGAGGCGCCGTTTATCAGTAGGTTTGGGACCTTCGCCGGCAAGACGAGCGGCTCCTCGCCGGTCGAGTCGAAGTTGTCGGCGAAGTCAACCGTGTTCCGGTCGATGTCGGACAGCATTTCCTCGGCGAGCGTAGATAAACGCGCCTCGGTGTAGCGCATGGCGGCGGGAGGATCTCCATCAACCGAGCCAAAGTTGCCCTGGCCTTCGACCGGCATGTATCGCAGGCTGAACGGCTGCGCCATCCGCGCGAGCCCGTCATATATCGCGGAGTCCCCGTGAGGGTGGTATTTGCCCATGGTTTCACCAACGATCCGAGCGCACTTCTTAAATTGTGAATTAGATCGCGCTCCGAGGTCCTGCATGGCGAAAAGGATTCGCCTCTGAACCGGCTTCAGGCCGTCGCGAACGTCCGGGATGGCCCGCGAGACGATGGTGCTCATGGCGTAGTCGAGGTAGGCCTCGCCCATTTCGACTTCGAGGGCTATTGGTTCAATTCGACCTACAAGATCCTCTTCCAAGCCCGGATACCTCCTACTTCGTCAGAAAACGTTGTGAAATACGATAATTCGCGAAAGCCTCAAAAGCGGCTTCCGGGTTTCAGCCGTCAGCTCTCGCCGACAAAGTCGCCGCTGGCGCCGCCTGTTTTCTTCACAAGGCGGATGTTGCCGATGCGCATGGATTTGTCCGCCGCCTTGCACATGTCGTACAACGTCAGAGCCGCTACCCCTACTGCCGTAAGCGCTTCCATTTCGACGCCGGTGCGGGCGAACGTCTTTACGCTCGCCGTTATATGAATACTTGACCGCTCTCGATCGGCCGATAGCTCGACAGCCACGGATTCCAGAGGCAGGGGATGGCACAGGGGAATAAGATCCCACGTCTTTTTCGCGGCCGAGATGCCGGCGATCTGCGCCACCGAAAATGCGTCACCCTTTTTCAGCGGGGTCGATTCACCCCTGGCCTGTGCTGTGATCATTTCAAGCGTCGCGGGCTGGACTTGAATTTCGCCCGACGCGATCGCTTCGCGGATGGATTCCGGTTTTGCGCTGACGTCGACCATGCGCGGCCGACCGGCATCGTCAAGATGGGTGAGCGTCAAGGTCACACCGGACGCAAAAGGTCCGAATCCCAGCCCCGTACGGGGGAAGCTCCAGGGAAGATGTCACCCCCAATTTTACCAACAAACTTCGTGATTGAAACCATCTGCGTCCGCGTTGGCGGCGCGAACCCGGCCGCTGGAGACTCCTGACGGGTGGTACTCCGGTTGGCAGCTAGAATTCAGGATGCGTTTCGAAACGGGATTGACGGCGGCGCGGCGTTGATTTCATGAATCGACAGAGGTGCGGTGCGCCTATTGGGTGATTCGAGATGGGCAAACCGTGGTCAGGGTGTTGTGGGTTATGCGCTCGTAATCGCGCTCTTCGTAATCACGCTGATTGCTATCATCAGCTTTATCGGTGACGGCGTTACCGAGGCATTGCGGAATTTGATAGAGGCGCTGCCTCTTCCCTCTTAGCCCTATGAGCACTTTTACCGTGGACGACCGCCCGTTATGAAACCAGGCCCCCGCCCTGGATTGAAACCCGCGCTGCACCGGCGGTTCCCTTCGGCTTCGAGCGATCCTCGGAAGGTCATCGTTGCGTTGGCGTATCGATCCGGCAGCCGAGGGCGGTCCAGGGGACCGGGCGGATCGGGAAATTCGCGGCGCTGGCTTTTCGGCGGAGGGAAAAAAGAGTCGATCCTCGCGCAGTACGGCCAGAACCTGACGTCCCGGGCGAAAAAAGGCGCCATGGATCCCGTGATCGGCCGCGAATCCGAAATGAACCGGATGATAGAAATCCTCATGAGGAGAACGAAGAACAATCCGATATTGGTCGGCTCCGCGGGCGTCGGGAAAACCGCCGTAGTCGAAGGTCTGGCGCAGCGAATATCACGAGGCGAGGTACCCGGGGCCATCAGAGACAAGCAAATTATTTCACTCAACTTGCCGTCGATGGTCGCGGGTACAAAGTACCGAGGCGAATTCGAGGAGCGAATCCAACTGCTCATCAAAGAGGTGCGCGAGGCTGGCAACATCGTGCTGTTCGTTGATGAAATCCACATGATGCTTGGAGCCGGGGGGGCAGTTGGCGCGCTGGATGCGGCAAATCTGCTTAAACCGGCGCTAGCGCGCGGGCAGATAAAAATGATCGGTGCTACAACCTGGGAGGAGTACCGGCGACACGTTTCCAAAGACAAAACGCTCTATCGGCGCTTCCAGCCCGTTCAGGTCGACGAGCCGGGCGTTGAAGATGCCGTGAAGGTTTTGATGGGGCTGCGCGACAAGTACGAAGAATTCCACGGTCTCGCAATCGACGACGCGGCGTTACAGGCCTCGGTCGGGTTGTCCAAGCGATTTGTCGGCGAGCGATTTCTCCCTGACAAGGCCATCGACCTGATGGATGAATCAATGGCCAGGGCCAAGGTCAGGCGTCTAATGCCACCAGTACCCGTGCGGGAATTGCGACGAAAGCTTGAAGAGATCCGAACCGAACGGGAGGGCCTGGCGGACGACGCGGAGTCGGAAGAGATACTCGCCATCGCCTCCAGAGAGGCGGATGTTCGCGAGGATCTGGCGACGGAGAGGCGGAAATGGTATGCGGAGCTTCGCCAAACCCGCGAGTCCATCACGCCGGCACAAATCGCAGAGATCATTACCCAGTGGACCGGCGTTCCGACGGCGAATCTCAAGCAGGACGAAATCGAGCGGTTTCTGGGTATGGAGGAAGCGCTGACCCGAACCATCGTCGGTCAGGTCGAGGTCTTGAGCGAGCTTTCGAGATCGCTTCGCCGGGCGGCGGCGGGCTTGAATGATTTGTCGAGGCCGATTGGTGTATTTCTTTTTGTCGGTCCTAGCGGAGTGGGGAAAACTGAAGTCGCGAAGGCTCTCGCGGAGTTTGTTCTGGGCAGCGCCGACAAGCTCGTGCGCATCGATATGAGCGAATATGGCGAAGCACACACGACGGCAAGGCTCATTGGTGCCCCACCGGGATACGTCGGGCACGACAGTCCCGGTCAACTGACCGAGGCCGTGCGACGCGAGCCATACACAGTGATTCTGTTTGACGAAATCGATAAGGCGCATGCCGCCGTGCGCTCCATCCTGCTTCAAGTAATGGAGGATGGCCAGCTTACTGACGCCACCGGCAGGAAGGTGGATTTCCGAAACACGATCGTGATCATGACGTCGAATGCGGCGAAAGGCGCCGGTTCGTCAATCGGATTTGATAATTCCGACTCGCCAGAACAATTTACGGAAGCCACCAAGGACAAAATTATCGCGCGTGTGCGCAGGGAGCTTCCTGCGGAATTTCTAAATCGGATTGACCGCGTGATTGCCTTCAAGCCTCTCGAGGATTCGGACTTTCGGGAAATCGGTCGTCGGATGCTGTCTGATGCGGCCGCTCGGGCAAGCGACCGAGGCATCGAGTTATCGTTCCGAGGTGAAGTTCTTGAGGAGCTCGTCAGAAGGACGCCGATAAACAACGATGGCGCCAGGCCGCTACGGCAGATGGTGGAGGTCGAGATCGAACAGCCGCTCGCAAACATTTTGATCGAGGCTGCATCGTCGAGTTCGATTGTCGAAGCTGTTTGCAATGACGGAGTTATCGATCTCGTGATTCTGGATCGCACCGGGGAGATCGTCGATGAAGAGGTGGCTCCAACAGGGTAGCGATCTCGCCCTTGATTTCCTGTTTCCGCCCGTCTGCCCGGGGTGTGGGCGCTCGGGATACCCAATTTGCCCTCACTGCAGGGCCGCGATCGTTCCAATATTCGATTCTGATTGCCGAATTTGTAACCGTCATCTGAACGTTGCCGACATCTGCGGCCAATGCAACGCCGCGAGCCACAGTCTCGAACGCGTCTATGCCGCGGCTGTGTACTCCGGACCCTTACGCGACGTGATTACCAGATTTAAGTACGGCAACCTTCGATTTCTTGCGAATGACCTGGCTGAACTCCTGGCCAGACGGATTCGCAACGAGGCGCTGGACGGTTTCCAGGTGGTGCCGGTGCCGTTGTACCGGATAAGGCAAAAGTCCAGGGGGTATAACCAGAGCGAGCTTCTTGGCGTACGCGTCTCCGATAAGCTCGGACTTCAATACGAGCCTAATACGCTCAAGCGCGTGCGCGATACCGAATCGCAGGTCGGTCGAAACATAAGGGACCGTGCCGCGAACGTCAGAAACGCCTTCGGCGCTGGATCAGGGGACTTCCACGGAAAGGACGTGCTGCTGGTCGACGACATCTCGACCACGGGTGCGACTCTCGAAGCCTGCGCCAAGGCCTGCCGCGGGGCCGGGGCTTCGTCGGTTCGGGAGGCGGTCGTGGCTCGGGGATAGCTCCCGTGGTTGGAAGCGTTTGGATAGCGTTCGGTAGTTTGAGTATCGAATCCAGTCATTGGTTACGTGATTCGGCTACATTAGAGAGTCGAAGGCAACGGCCGAGCGGATATTCTGCATTGAACATCGGGGAGGAGTCGGTTCTGAACCCGTGTGGTTCCAGGCTGGACGGCCACGTTTTGCTTCAGGTCGTGGCAGCGCCGGCTAGATGAAGAAAATCCTGGGTCGGCGCGCGCGCGCCGACGGTCCCCCGCCGGATGATATGTGGGTGAAGTGCCGGAAGTGCGGCCACATGAGCTACCGCCGCGAGTTCGTCGTATCGTTCAAGGTCTGCCAGAAATGCGGATTCCACGAACGACTGACGGCACACGAGCGGCTCGAAATGTTCGTTGACTCGTATGCGGAATTCCAGCCAATCGCCCGCGACATGGTTGCGAATAATCCTCTCGGGTTCGTCCGGGGTAGCCTCAGTTATGACGACCATCTGAAACAGTATCGCGAGTCGACCGGATTGCCGGAGGCTGTCATTTGCGGTCTTGGCGCAATGGACGGGCGAACCGTATCCATCGCGGTCATTGATTTTCGATTCCTGGGCGCATCCATGGGTACGGTCGTCGGCGAGAAGATTACATTGGCCATTGAGATAGCCACCGATTTTCGTATCCCGCTGGTGATCGTGTCGTGCTCGGGCGGCGCGCGGATGCAGGAGGGAATGCTTTCCCTGATGCAGATGGCCAAAACCACGGCGGCCCTGAGTCGCCTTCACAAGGCCGGTCTTTGCTACGTATCAGTGATGACGGATCCAACTCTGGCGGGGGTAACAGCGAGCTTTGCCTCGCTGGCCGACGTTGTGATCGCGGAACCCGGAGCGACGGTGGGATTCACCGGACGGCGGTTGATCGAGCAGATCGTCAAGCAGAAACTGCCCGAAAATGCGCAGAGCGCCGAATTTATGCAAGAGCGTGGAATGATCGATCTGGTCGTCGAACGAAGGGCGTTGCGAGGCACCGTCATCAAGTTGCTCGATTTGTTTGCCGGACCCGCGGAACCGCCGACTGGAACTCGCGGCATCCGGATCGCCGAATTGAACGTCCGTATCGCTGCCTCAAACGGAGACCGATAGGTGGTTGCCCTGGCGTTCGAGAAGGATCTGGAAAAGATTCGTGGCGAAATCGACAAGATCAAAGAGGCCGGAGAACCCGATGAGGCGAGCAATCAGCGCCTGACGGAACTGGAGAAGCGGCTTGAGCAAAACACCCTACAGGTGTTTTCCGCGCTCAGCGCCTGGGATCGGGTTCAGCTCGCCAGGCACGCTGACCGGCCGCACATGCTCGATTACGTCGACCATATTCTCAGCGATTTTGTTGAGTTGCACGGCGACAAGCATTTTGGAGATGACGCGGCGATTGTGGGCGGGCCGGCCAGGCTAAACGGTCGTCGGGTGATGGTCGTTGGTCATCAAAAAGGCCGCGGAACCCGCGATAACGTGAAGCGTAATTTCGGAATGGCGAGTCCGGAAGGTTTTCGCAAGGGATTGCGACTCATGCGGCTGGCTGAGAAGTTCGGCCTCCCGTTGGTCACTTTCATTGACATTCCAGGCGCCAGCCCCGTGCTGGAAGCGGAGGAGCGCGGGCAGGCCTGGGCGATCGCCGAGAGTCTGCTGGCTATGGTCGAGTTGCGGGTTCCGATCGTAGTGGCGGTAACCGGCGAGGGCGGTAGTGGCGGAGCGCTGGCGCTCGGGATCGGCGATCGGATCCTCATCCAGGAATATGCCGTGTACTCGGTCGCGTCGCCCGAAGGGTGCGCCAGCATCGTTTGGCGGGATCACAAATTCGCGCCAGAGGCCGCGGAGGCGTTAAAGCTTACGCCTTCCGACCTGCTCAAACTCGATGTCGTTGATCGCATCGTGCCCGAACCATTTGGCGCAGCTCACACTGACCATGCGAAGGCGGCTGAGATTCTCGGGAGCTATATCGTCGAAGAATTGGATGCGCTGGATGGGATATCCGCCGACGAACTGATCCTGAGCCGGTATCAGAAATACCGGGCAATGGGCCGGGATGTTGTGGAAACGATCGCCGCGAACGATTTCGACGGCGCGGCGGAACTCGATACTGGGAACGGTCCAGCCCGTTAGAAGAAGTTCTCGGCGACTTTATACAGTTCCAGATCAAGCTCGCGGGTGCTGGCAACCGCCTCGTCAAGCGATACGCGCACAATCGCAGATCCCTGCAGCGCTGACATGAAGCCCCATTGCTTTTCGTTGACCATATCCACGGCAGTAACACCGAGCCGGGTCGCGAGTACTCGGTCAAATACCGAAGGCGGCCCGCCGCGCTGTACGTGCCCCAGTACCGTAACTCTCGTTTCCATTCCCGACTCGCTTTCGATCGCGTCGGCGAGGCGCTGGCCAATTTGCTTCTTTTCGAGGCGTTTGTGACCGAACTCGTCCCTTGCATCCTCCTCTGGCACCACGTTGGTAAGTCCGTCGATTGTCGCGCCCTCGGCGACAACGATGATGCTGAAATCCCTTCCGCTGGAGCGGCGACGTTCCAGGTGGGCGACGAGGCTTGAAATATGCACCGCCATCTCCGGCACGATAATGAAGTCGGCCCCACCGGCCAGGCCCCCGATCGCGGCGACCCATCCCGCGTCGCGCCCCATGACCTCAAGAACCATCGCTCGGTGGTGAGAAGTGGCGGTCGTATGCAAATAGTCGAGCGCTTCCATCACGCGCGTGACGGCGGAGTCAAAGCCGATGCAGTAGTCAGTGCCCTGAACGTCATTGTCCATGGTTTTTGGAATACCGACGACGGGGTTTCCGTCTTTGGCAAGTGCGTTCGCCACGCTTAGCGTGTCGTCCCCGCCAATAGCGACAATCGCTTTCAATTGGAGTTCCTCGAACACTGACCCGACTTTGGCGTAGGACTCCGGCGATTTACGCGGATCGGTTCTCGAGGTACCCAGCATGGTTCCGCCCTGCTGCAGTATGCCGGACACCGATCTCGATTCGAGAGGAACGTAATCGCGGTTGACGACCCCGGCCCATCCGTTGCGAAAACCGATGACCCGCCAGCCGTATACCATGCCACGGCGAACAACCGCCCTTATCGCGGCGTTCAGTCCCGGACAATCTCCGCCGCCAGTGAGAACGCCAATCGTAGCGCCGTTCGAGTCGCCGTTGGCAATGGCTGGTTCCTGCATCTCTGGGACTCCTTATGCGGGCGATCAAAGAGTTTGAACCGGTAAACTCCGCTCCGTACGGTACAGCTTCACCCTGCTGAGCTCGGTGGCGTGCCAGGAGCATAGTTCAGTTTTAGCCAGTGTACGAAAGGCGCGTTACGCAGTTTCGTGCGAAAGCTTGCTTTTTACGCATTTGTCGGGGGCCTGAGCCTCATCGGGCACGCGGCCGTGGCGGCGCGACGATTGGTGGTCGAAGAGGTGGTTGTGCCCGTGCCCGACGCCGCGGGGCTCCACGGGCTGCGCATTCTTCACATCTCGGATACCCATGTTTCGCACGAGCGAGACTGGGTGCTGGATTTGGTCAGGAACCTTTCGGACATCGAAGTGGACCTTATAGCAGTAACGGGCGACGTTATTTCCAGTGCCGACGGCTTGCCGGCGGCCGCCGCCGCGATTGGCTCGCTGAAATCCTGCCTTGGAACGTATGTGGTTCCCGGCAACCACGATCACTGGACCGGCGTGCATCTGGATCGTATATCAGGTCAAGTAGGTGGGTTCGTATCACCACTGCGATTCGCAAATGAGTTCGCGCGGCATGGAGTGGAAGTCCTGGTGAACGAATCCGCCACGATCGTTGCCAATAGTGGCGAAGCCAATATCGTCGGACTGGACGACCCCTACCTCGGGCTGAGCGACGCGGAGTCGGCCTACCGCGGCCTGGTTGGCGACCGACCCAACATCGTGCTCGGCCATTCACCGGATGGCGCCGAGTTGATAGAAGGTCGAAGGTGCGATTTGTACCTGTGCGGCCACACGCACGGAGGGCAGATTCTTGGCCCGGCTGGACTTCCTCCTCGGCAAACGAACACGGTGTATGCTTTGAGGGCCACATACGGCCTCATGGTGCATAGAGGGGTACTTACTCACGTTTCCGCCGGACTGGGAATGGCGGTGGTGCCCCTGCGGTTTAATTGTCCGCCGCGCGCAACGGTGCTGACGCTGCGCAGTGTCGAGAGCAACGGCCCGAAACCCAAATAACGACAGTGCAGTCACAACGAATCTCCGTGACCATCCGCTATGACGGGTAGGATTCTCAGTAAACACTCTTTCGACAGCGCGATGGCGCCGCGAAACTACGCGTCAGTTCCGCATACTCGACGGCGGGCGCTCAAAATTGGGCGTTGGGTCGGTCGACCCGCAAGGCGCGGCGTCGGGCTGTCGGTCCGGACGCATCCGATCATGACCCAGATTTGGGACTCCGCCGGTACAATTTGCCCCGCGAATTAGCGCATATTTGGAGTGGACGTTGGTAAGACCGGTCGGCATTGAGACGGAATACGGTCTCAACTGCGACGGGTTCACCGGCGAGGTGGATTTCGCGTTCGAGGCGTCAACGATAGTCCGCGCCGCGGCGGTGGAGCCTTCATTTCGCGGGTGGGATTACACCAATGAAGATGCTCGACTCGATATGCGGGGCGAGCGCGTCAAGTCCCTGGCTCGCGATCCAAACGATCTGAGGGACTCGAATGCGCAGAGCGCCAGGCTGTCGGAAAAAGAACTGCTGGCCGACACGGTTCTTCCGAACGGCGCCAGGTACTACAACGATCATAATCACCCGGAATATTGCACCGACGTTTGCGTTTCACTCAAAGAGCTCGTGTCGCAGGACAAGGCAGGCGAGGCTCTTTTGCTGGCATGTCAACGGGCTAGAAACTCGGCGGCGGATCAAGGCCATGTGCTTGTGGTCAAGAACAATACGGATTATCACGGACGGTCCTACGGGACCCACGAAAACTACCTGGTATCGCGGTCGATACCGTTCAGCGATCTCGTCGCGGCCGTCGTTCCGATTCTCGTGGCGAGGCAGGCAATCGTAGGCGCCGGAAAGGTGGGCTCTGAGGGGACTTCAGCCCGCCGGGTGGAGTTTCAGATCAGCCAGCGAGCGGATTTCTTCGAAGATGTGGTCGGGATCAACACGACGGTCCGGCGTCCAATTTTCAACACTCGCGACGAGCCCCATGCCGACAACCTCAAATACAGGCGGCTGCACGTGATTGCAGGCGACGCGAACCGTTCGGAATACTCCACCGCGCTCAAGGCAGGCATGATGGGCCTGGTGCTTGACGCCGTCGAAGAGGGCGAAACCTTTCAGGTGACGTTGAAGGACCCTGTCGCTGCAGTCAAGAAGATATCGTGGGATCCTGATTTGAACGCGACCGTGGAATCGGAAGACGGCCAGAGTGTTACCGCAATCGACATCCTCGAGTCGTATCTTGAGATCGTGGAAAAACGCGGTGCGCGCGAGGAAGAGGACGGCTGGGTTATCCGTCAGTGGCGCGAGCTCCTGGATCTGCTTCGAAGAGACCCAGACTTGACGGCGGACCGCCTGGACTGGACCGCGAAACGCGTTCTCTATCGGGAGATCGAATCCTCTCAGGGGCCGATCGGTATATCGGACCGGCAGCGACTCGATCTGGCCTATCACCTTGTTGATCCGAGCATTAGCCTTTACGACTCGCTGGTGGAGCACGGACGGATGCGACGTCTCGTGGACGACGAAGCCGTAAACCTGGCCATATTGAATCCACCGACAGGAACCCGCGCGGCGGTACGGGGCGCGCTGCTCAAGCGCTTCGGATCGGCGATAAAAGCAATGGAATGGGACTCAGTTACGCTCTCGGCGGCCGGACAGGAAATGCGATTGCGTCTGAGTGAAGTGCAAGGGGCCGAAATTCGTAGACTCGAATCAATCGTGAACTCAGCCGAAACCGTTGCGGAATTGCTGGGAATGTTGGGAGGTGGACGTAATGCGTAACCCAGAATCGATCGAGTCGATGGCTGGATCGTTGCTGATGGAAACCGAGGTCCCGGTCAAACCGACGGAGACCCCTTCAAAGCCAAAAGAAGGCGACGATCTGGATGAAAGAGTGAAACGGATAATCCGTGAAATTCCCGGTCCGACTCCTCAGCCAGGCGGGGAGTAAACCAGCCGGGGAGTCCCGGTCAGGCTGATGCTGGACGCCCTTTTTGGCACGGAGACAGAATTTGCCTGCGCGGGCGAATTCGAACCTGCTCGCGCCGCCACGATCGTAAAAAACCAGGTCTTCGGCTCCCCTGACTTCGGAATAATCGATCCGGCTCCGCGGGAGTGGGGCGAAACTCCAGGGAACGGCGGATTCTTGTTCAACGGCGGCAGGCTTTATATCGACTCGGGCCACCTTGAGTACGCAACGCCCGAGTGCCGGACGCTTCGCGGATTGGTGGCGCAAGAGACCGCCGGCGAGCGCATCGTGCTGGAGGCACTGGATGGGCTTGAGAGTCGATCCAAAATCTTTTTTATAAAGAACAATGCCGACTACTTCGGCAATACATACGGGTATCACGAAAATTACTGCCTCGGTGATAGTCCGCAACGGCCCGAGGTTGTCACTGCGCTCATGCCATTCTTGGTTACTCGCCAAATTTTTGCTGGAGCTGGTCTGCTGGTTCGGAACGCAGGCGGCACGGAGTTTGACTATGAGATTGCGCAGCGCAGCGGTTTCGTGGAGATTGACCAGAGCAGCAGAGTGCGCTTCGGGGGGCGTCCCATCGTCAACTTGCGCGACGAACCGTTGGGCGATCGTCGGCGTTTGCATGTTATTTGCGGCGATGCGAATAGATCGGAGTTTGTAACAGCGCTGAAGATCGGCACTACGGCGCTGGTGGCGCAATTGGCAGACGATGGATGGTCGCCGGAAATTGAACTTGCCAACCCGGTGCAGGCCATGCGGTCGATCGCTAAGGACATCGAGGGGCCCTGGCCGGTGCCTACAGTCCTACAGGGTGACGTTCCGGCCGTAGGGATTCAGCGAATGTATCTGGTCGAAGCGGAACGCCGCTTCGCCGGCCGCGACGAGGACACGGAATGGACGCTGTCGAACTGGGATCGGATCTTGACGGGGCTCGAAGAAGATCCGACGCGACTTCGCGGGTTGCTGGATTGGGTAGCCAAGCTGCAGGTGCTCGAGTCGTTCGCGGGCAACTCACCTTCCGGTTGGAGCGACGCCGACCTATCCAAGGTGGAACTTTCGTACCATCACATCGATCCCCTCGTTAGTCTCTATTCGACGCTCAAGGAAAGAGAGGAGATGGAATTTCTGGTCGCCGAGGGGGCGATCCGGGAGGCTGCTCGAACTCCGCCCGATGGAACGAGAGCGTTCGGCAGATCGAAGGTTTTGCGCGGATTGTCAGAACTCGGGGCTGAGTCGCTGATTCCGTGGAAGAATCTGCGGCAGGGCCTCGGCGAGCTAACCGTCTGGGACGAGAACGTTTATCTCGTATACCAATACGTCGAGGACTGGCGAGATCTGTTTGCCTCCGGGGCGTGGGACATCGTTCCATACTTGGTGGATTGGAACGCGATCGCGGTTCGGGGCGAGGTCCTGGAGTTGTCGGATCCATTCGAGAGGTACGAGAGCCAGGCCGAGGACTTCGCTAAAAGGCTGCCGGGCATACTTGCGGCCGAGTAGCCGTAATTGCGACCTGGAGGCCGGATCAGCAAGTTTTTCGCCAATGAATGATGGTATCTTTCGTCGTTCTGTGCGCTCGATTACGCGCGTCTTTCTTGCGCGCAACTACCATTTCGGAGTCCTTCGAAGCCGGTCTGACTCAAAATGGCTGAACCACGGGGTTGCCGAGAAGTAAGGACGTAACCGTGAACGAGATAGCTCGGGAGACGCTGTTGGCGGAAGTTCGGTCGTTGCTGCCCAATACTCAGCCGCTCGTCGTGGAGGCGGACCTGCCACTGCGGTCCGCAGCCGTGATGGCCAGCGAGAGACAGGAAATCGACACCTTCGCAGTCGTGGACGACCGCCAGATCCTGGTCGGCATTTTAACCGTCGATGCGCTGGTGGATGACATACTCGCCGACCTGTTCCCGGAAGGATTTTTGCCCGATGTGACCGGGCTCCGCTCGCTCATTTCGTCGGCTGGCCTTTTTGTGAAGCATCGTTCCGTCGGCGAGATCATGGACGAACCCTATTCGGTGGCGGATAAGGACCATATGGGAGCTGCAATCCAGAAAATGCGGGTGAAAAAGCTGCGCGGAATCCCGGTTGTAGATGCTGACGGCAAAGTGACCGCGTATCTCGACCTATTTGACACCCTGGTCGCCTGGATGCGAAGCGATCCCAACAATGGGGACGAGGAAGTCTAGGTGTTCGCAGCCGTCGAAGAGGCGCACGGAGTCGCTCGCTTTGTAACGCTGGACTCAGCGATCGCCGCTTCGGCGATTTTCATCATCACCTACGTGATCATCGCGTCCGAGCGAATTCATAAGACGATCGCCGCCCTGGCCGGGGCTGCTGTAATGCTGATCTTCGGCCTTCTTTCGCAGGAAACGGCCTTCGAGCACGTGGACTGGAACGTGATATTCCTGCTGTTTGGAATGATGATTATCGCGGGCGCGATGCGGAAGTCGGGAGTTTTTCAATGGTTGGCAATACAGTCCGCCAAGTGGACCCGTGGCGAGCCCGTAAAACTAATGACGGTCCTTGTGATCTTGACCGCCGTGGCCTCGGCGGTGCTCGACAATGTGACGACCGTCGTGCTCGTCGGCCCCATCACGATATTTCTTGCGTCCCGCCTTCAAATCAATCCAGTCCCATTTCTCATTGCTGAGATACTGGCTTCGAACATAGGCGGAATGGCGACGCTTATCGGCGATCCTCCAAACCTGATTGTCGGCAGCGCGGCGGGATTCAGTTTCATCGATTTCCTGAGCAACATGCTGCCGATTTCGGTGATCTTGATGGCGCTGCTACTGGTTTATGTAAGGGTCGTTTTTCGAAAATCGATGGTCGCTCAGTCAGAGCAGCGATTGGGTCTGATGCGAATGGACGCGGCGGCCGCGATAGTCGACCCGGTGCTGGCGCGTCGCTCGGTGATCGTATTGGTCGTGACGGTTCTCGGATTCGTTATTCACGGATTCGTTCACCTAGAGCCCGCGACGATAGCGGTAGCCGGAGCGGCGGCACTGATGATATGGGCCCGGCTCGATCCGCACGAATCTTTTGAGGATGTTGAATGGGCCGGATTGCTATTTTTCATCGGTCTCTTCATCGTCGTGGGCGCGCTGCTTGAAACTGGTGTTATTGCGTCGATGGCCGATCAATTAGCAACGTGGACGGGCAACGATACCTTCATAACGGCAATCGCGATAGTCTGGTTTGCGGGAATCGCCAGCGGTGCTGTCGACAACATTCCGCTGGCTGCCGCGATGGTCCCAATAATTCAAGAGTTGGGTCGTAGTGGGATGGACATCGAGCCTCTGTGGTGGTCCCTCGCATTGGGCGCCGATCTGGGCGGAAACCTGACTGCCATCGGCGCCTCGGCGAACGTAATACTCATAACTCTGGCCGAGCGTGAAGGCAGCAAAATTAGTTTTCGTCAATTCCTCTTGCACGGGGTTCCAGTGACTCTCGTAACTCTTGTGATTGCAACTTTTTACGTCTGGGGACGGTACTTTCTGCTGGCCTGAGCAATCCGGGCCATACTGGGGCTGCAAACAGGTACACCTGATTTGACGTTGGTTCTGCCGGCGGGACGATCTGTCGAGAGCGACGACGACTCAATGGATTGACCGTCGCAGGCTGCTTTGTTTTTAGCGCGGCCGTCTTGAACGCTCGGCGGCCAGGGCGGAACTGCATGCCATTCGATGTTCGGGAATTTGGGAGCAAGCTGTCGCTTAGCTTACTGCGTTCCACGTCCGCGCATAGCCGTGACCTCCTGGGCAAAGTCCCGATGTTCTCCGGACTTGACCCCAAATTCGTCGCCACCGTGGCGCGGTGTCTGCGGCCTCGCGACTACGCAGCGGGATCGGAAATTATCGATCGGTCCGGAGATTCGCGAGATCTGTATCTGATTCGATCCGGGACGGTGCGAATCGATATCGGATCGGAGACCGGTAATAAGCATCTCGTGGATCTCGCGAGCGGCACCTGCACCAGGGCGATTTCTTCGGGGAGCTTGCCTTGCTAGGCGATTCTGAAAGACGAGCAACCGTCCGCGCCGGAACCGATCTGGAGACGTTTGTGCTTCGGAGAGAGGCGTTTCTAGATGTCGTGAAGCGGTTCCCGGAACTGCGCGAGCAAATGGCAATTGAGCAAAAGAAATACGTCTTGCCGGATCGTCTCGGAATAGGTGACTGATCCAGCCGGCGACGACCGATCGCTCCCGTTTGCAAGCGTCGGTACTTCGAAGACGCCGAGGGCTCGGGCGAAATACGGACTTCTCGCCGAGCTAAAGTCGGCCCTGGGTGACGAGCGTGTCGCCAACGACCAGGCGGCGCTTGCCGCTTACGCATACGATGCCTCACTGGCGCGCAGCCGCCCTGAATTCGTGGTCTTTCCGGAAACGACGCCTGAGGTATCGGCGGTTGTAAAGATCGCCGGAGCTTGGGGCACGCCAGTGCTGGCGCGCGGGGCCGGGACGGGTCTGAGCGGCGGCGCCATACCGGTGAACGGTGGCGTGGTCATGTGCCTTGCACGCATGAACAGGATTATTGAAATCGACGCCCGAAACCGGACCGCTCTCGTGGAACCGGGCGTGGTCAATGCCGATCTGACCGCCGCCGCCGAGAAAATGGGCCTTTACTACGCTCCCGACCCATCAAGCGAAAAAATCTGCACGCTCGGCGGCAATGTTGCGGAGAATTCCGGCGGGGCGCACTGCCTGGCGCATGGAACGACGACAAACTATGTTCTCGGCGCCGAAGTGGTGACCGCCGACGGAACTCCTTGCTGGTTGGGATCAGCGCCGGGCGATTCCATTGGCTACGACCTGACCGGAGTTTTTGTGGGATCCGAAGGGACGTTTGGAATAGTTACAAGAATATTGCTCCGACTTCGACGCAGGACCGAGGCCGTAAGAACGATGCTTGCCGCCTTTCCCGACGTGCTGTCCGCCGGCAATGCCGTATCTCGGGTCATTGCGGCCGGAATCGTGCCGGTTGCCCTTGAGCTTATGGATGGAACCACTGTGCGTGCGGTCGAGGCGGCCGTTCAACCCGGATTTCCAACGGACGCGGAAGCGGTGTTAATCGTTGAAGTTGAGGGAGTCGAGGACGGGCTCGACGATGAAATACACTCAATACGGGAATTACTCATCGCCGCGGGTGCGTCGAGTACTCGGTTGGCCGACGGACCGGATGATCGGGCCCGATTGTGGGCCGGACGCAAAAAGGCGCGAAGCGTATTGGGGACTCTGGCACCCAATTATTACGTTCACGATGGAGTGGTCCCCCGGACTCAGGTCGCCAGGGTTCTGGAGGTCGCGGTCGCCGCGGGTAAAAGACACGGTCTCAGGGTCGCAACGTACCTCCATGCCGGTGACGGCAACATTCATCCAAACGTCCTGTTCGACGCGTCGATTCCGAGTGAAGCGGAACATGCGGCTCTCGCGGGCAAAGAAATCCTCAAGGCGTGCGTCGATCTCGGAGGCGCGTTGAGCGGAGAACACGGCATCGGGGTTGAGAAGCAGGAGTTTCTTGGCTGGTCGTACACGAACGAGGATCTATCGGCGATGCGTCGGGTCAAGGCGGCATTCGACCCGACCGGACTTCTCAATCCCGGCAAGGTGCTTCCCGTCGAGAGTTGAATTCGCGGGAAAATGTGCTTGCACGCGTTTGCCCGAAAAACGTTTGTGGGCTTCGACGCGTGTGACTAACATGTAGCCTTGACTGTCAGGGCCGTTGACTAAATCTCGTTCGGCGGGGCTGCGCCAGGCCGCGTTTCAGCTCATGCGCGCCGCTCCTCGCGTGCGCCGTCTGATGGATCTCTGCGCACGGGCCAATAGTTCTGAGTTGAAAATTGGCATCCCGCAATACGGGGTTCTCCGCCATTTCGAGCGAGACGGCCCCGGCTGCATCGTCGACGTTACCGGCAATGCATTCGCCTCCAAGCAAACGCTTTCTCAACTCATAGACGGTCTGGTTGCTAACGGCCTGTTGAGGCGGTCGGCGGACCCGAGCGATCGACGCAAGGTCGAGGTCTCCATTACCGCCGACGGCCGGGATTCGCTTTTGAAATTCGAGGCGGTTCAGGTCGGGCTGCTAAAGCGCCTTATGGCAGACATTACTGACGCGGAATTACAGAAGCTGGCCCAGGGTCTGGAATCCCTCAACGAGACGCTGACCGCCGTCCGCGAACGCGGCGATTTGGTGCAGACGGCGGGGTCTGACCGGGGCCAACCGGAGGCGGTGGTCAGATGATCGGCGGCGGCGCAATGGCATCGGCCCGTACAGGCGGTTCAGGTCAGATGGCCAGAATGCCTCGCTCCAAGAAAGACCTGCGGATTCTGGGCCGCCTCATCAGTATGACCCTTGCTCACAGGCGGCTGGCTATCGGGGCGATAGCAACACTTTTGGCTTCCATGGCGCTCGACCTTGCGGTTCCGCGGCTGATTCAGGCGGCAATTGACGAAACGATAGATGGTAGTCAAGTCGGCATTGCGATCATATTGGGCCTGGTGATAGTGGGTCTCACAGCGTTTAAGGGGGTGTTTACGTACTTCGCAACGTACCTGACGGAAGTTCTGAGCCAGAAGACCACGTTCAGGCTGAGGGGTCTGCTGTTCGAGCGGATCCAGTCTCTGTCATTCAGTTTTCACGACGCGGCGCAAACAGGCGAACTCATGTCGCGTACAACCAGCGATGTCGATCGAGTCCGATTCCTCGCGGGGATGGGTCTCATCAACAGCATCCGCATAACCCTCATGATGGTGGCGGTTGTTTCGATACTGGTGGTCACGAATTGGAGTCTTGCTCTTCTTTCGCTGGCGAGCCTGCCAATTCTGATCTACGTGGCGCTGGCCTTTGCCCAGCGCATTCGGCCACTTTTTGTTCGAGTCCAACAGTCCTGGGGCGCGGTCAACACGATTCTTCAGGAAAATCTGACCGGCGTGAAGGTCGTCCGCGCGTTTGCGCGCGAAGAACACGAGATCTCGAAGTTCGAGCCCGTCAACGAAGATTTGACGAACAGCGGTATTGGGGTCGTGCGGATGTTTGCGGTGCGCCAACCGCTTTTTGAGGCTATCGCCGCCATGGGCGTGGCGGCGGTTCTCTGGTACGGAGGCATTCAGGTTCTCGACGGAAAATTGACGATCGGTGAACTTGTGGCGTTCAACGCCTACCTGCTGCTATTGCGAATGCCCATTCAGATGCTCGGATTTACGGTTAGCATTTTCGCCCGCGCCACGGCGTCCGGAGATCGAATCTTCGAGATCCTCGATCGCGAGAGCGACGTGCGGGAGAAACCGGATGCTGTTTCTCCCGGGCGAATCGACGGGTCCGTCGATTTCCAGAACGTCGAATTCGCGTATGAGGGAGAGGACGTTTTGCGCGGTATCTCGTTCAGCGTAAAGCCCGGGCAGATTCTCGGAATCGTGGGTGGGACGGGCTCCGGAAAGAGCACCATAATCAATCTCCTACCTCGGTTTTATGACGTTACCGGCGGAAAAATCCTCGTTGACGGCATCGACATTCGAGACTATCGGACCGCGCCGCTGCGAGAAGCGATTGGGATTGTTTCGCAAGAGACGTTTCTGTTTGGGGCAAGTCTGCGTGAAAACATCTCCTATGGGCGTCCCGATGCGACCGAAGCTCGGATTTTTCGGGCGGTAGAGGCAGCGCAGCTCGACGATTTCTTGACGTCGCTACCGGAAGGTCTCGACACCGAAATCGGGGAGCGCGGCTCCATCCTTTCGGGCGGACAAAAGCAGCGAGTCGCTATTGCCCGAGCCCTGTTGTTGGATCCGCGCGTGTTGATATTGGACGAATCCACGTCCAGCGTTGACACCGAGACGGAGAGGGCGCTCCAGGAGGCTCTGTCTGGTCTGATGCAAGGACGCACGACCTTGATAATCTCGCAAAGGATCGCCAGCGTGGCCGGCGCGGACGAAATCGTTGTGCTGGACGAGGGACAAATCGTTCAACGCGGCCGGCATTCCGATCTTCTCGAAAATCAAGGGCTCTACCGCGACATGTACCAAATGCAGGTCGATTCGGAATCGGCCGCCGCAGTCGAGCCCAGCAGCGTGGCCGATCGCTGATGGGGATGATGGCGTTTGGACCCGGCGGCTTCGGAGGCCGGATGGGCTCGCCGCCCGACGAAGGGAAATCCTACGACGGTCAGATACTGCGGCGACTTCTCGGGTATCTCCGTCCTCGATCGCTCCCCGTTGCGATGTCTGTCGTGTTCCTTCTTCTGAGCACGGCCCTGTCGCTGCTCGGACCAGATCTGTTGCGGATCGCTATTGACGACGGCGTGTTGGCAGAGAATCGGACGGTTCTGAACCTGGCGGCGCTGGTCTTCATCGGTACAACCATCGCGGCCTGGGCTACGAGTTATGTTGGATTTCGGCTGCTGACGACGGTTGGACAGCAGGTATTGAAAACCATTCGAACCGACGAGTTCGCGCATCTCCAGCGGTTGTCATTGCGCTTTTTCAGCCGGCAGGAAATCGGCCAGGTTATGTCGCGGGTGACGAACGATGTGGATGCGATCAACGAGTTCCTGACGGCCGGACTGGTCATGGCGTTGCTTGCCGTATTCACCCTCGCCTACATCCTGGTGCGACTGCTTGTTCTAGACATCCGGCTCGCCCTCGCGAGCTTCATAGTGTTGCCGTTGATGATCGCCGTGACCGCTTACTTCAGCGGCAGAGCCCGCGTGGCGTTTCGCGGAGTCCGGGCCACCGTTGGCCGCGTTTATGCAAATCTTCAGGAGAACATCAGCGGTGCCCGGCTGGCCCAGGCATTCGTGCGCGAGCGCGAAAACGCGTCGCGATTTCAGGATACGAGCCGCCGGTACATGGAGGCCAACATCGAAGCCGGACGCGTAGTCGCCGCGTTCTTGCCCGTGGTCGAAACGATTTCCGCCATCGCCATCGCGATCGTGTTGGGCTACGGCGCGTTTCTCATCGTCAACGACATGATCACCGTGGGTATCCTGGTCGCTTTCATCGGATTCATGACGCGATTCTTCCAGCCAATCACGCAACTTACGCGGCTCTACAACATGCTCCAGTCGGCAATGGCCGCCGGGGAGCGAATCTTCGAGCTCCTGGACGAAAAGCCCGATATTGTGGATTCGTACGACGCGGTCGATCTACCCCGCATCAAAGGCGATGTCGCATTTAATGGGGTTGGTTTCGCATATGAGGAAAAGGACGTCCTCAGCGACATCGAATTCACCGTTCCGGCCGGCACGACGATAGCTCTCGTAGGACCTACCGGCGCCGGTAAGACCACGATCGTAAGTTTGCTTTCACGGTTCTATGACCCGATTGCCGGGTCCGTTACGGTGGATGGATACGATCTGCGCGAGGTCAAGCAAGAATCGCTCCGCCGTCAGATGGGCATCGTCCCGCAAGACTCGTTCATTTTCTCCGGCAGCGTAAGGGACAACATCGCGTACAGCTGGCCCGAGGCCAGCCTCACCGAAATCGAGACCGCTGCCCGCACAGTGGGCGCTCATGATTTCATCGCCAGGCTGCCTGACGGTTATGAATCCGAACTTCGCGAAGGTGGTTCACGCATATCGGTCGGACAGCGGCAGCTGATTTGCTTCGCCAGGGCCATACTGGCCGACCCGAGAATTCTGGTGTTGGATGAAGCTACCTCCAGCGTGGATACAAACACCGAAAGATTGATCCAGGATGCGCTCAAGCGACTGCTATCCGGGCGGACAGCGTTTGTGATCGCGCACCGTCTTTCAACAATTCGCAATGCCGACCAGGTGCTGGTGATTGACGGCGGACGAATCGTCGAGCGCGGCACTCATGACGAGCTTCTTGGTAATGGCGGCCGTTACGCGAAACTGTACGCTGCGGGGACGACCCAGGCGCCCGCCTGATTAATACCCTCTGACCATGGTCAAGGCCGGCTGGCCATTGGCCCCCGTCCTACTGAAATGGACCAGCCTTCTCGTAGCTGTTTTCAAACGTCAGCAGCAGAGCGGCGTAGCCTTCGTCGGTCGGGTGAATGTCGCCGGCGAGTATGTGTGTCAACGCCGGCGACAGGTCCACGAAAATTGAATTGGCGTCGGCTACTTTCGCCTGGTGTCGCTGGGCCACTCTGATTATTCGCTGGTTGAGCCTGTCGAGCGTGCTGTCCGATACATTTTCAAACGCGAGACCCGTGCCCAGGTCGAACGGATTGTAGTAAGTAAGAATCATTATGAGCGTATCGGGACCTGCGGCTTCACGCAGCGATCCAAGGACCACATCCATGTTTTGCTCGAGCGTGGTTGTGGCGGCTTCCAATTCGCGTGTGCAGATTTCTCCCTCAGGGTCGTCGGTGCAATATTTGTTTTGCAATACGGGAAAAATGTCGTTGGCGCCCAGGGACAGGGTGACGGCGTGGACGTTTGTCTCCGGGATCCCGTCAGTTTGCACCCGCCGAATCTCCGCAATGGCTCGATCGATCTGTGGGGCGGCACGTCTGACGAATGAATTGGTACTCTCGCCGGAAACTCCGAAGTTCCGGAACTCCATGGCAACTCCGTACGTTTCTTCCAGATACCGTCGGAATCCCGCGGCGTAATTTCTGTTCGGAGAACTGGCCCCCTCGCCAAAGGCCAGGGAACCTCCGAGAGAGAGATAAAGCCAGGCCCCGGGCAGCGGCTTGACGGCCGGTTCGGTAACCGCCCTGGAGCGCGGCTTCGGAAGAATGGCCGGGTCGATCGGGGGGCGATCCAGCGACAGGTTTGGCATTCCCGCAAGCGCAGCGCCGCGTTTGCGTCCGGCTATTCGCATGCTGCCGGTGCTGAGCTCAATCTCGGTGATTTCGACTTGCCCGGTCTCCGCCAGGGCCCGGTTAAGATGCCAACCTCGTTAAGCAAGGCGTTCATACCCTCCTTCGCGAATCCGGCCAGCGGGATGACTCCGAGTTTGATCTCCTGGACATCGACGACTGCCTTGCCCGCATCCAGTAGGAATTTGAGGCTCACATGAAACGGGATGGGTATCCGCCCTTTGAGTTCTCCATTGAACTCGATCAGATCGGGGGTAACGTAGACATCGACCGCTCGGATGCGCCCGTCACGTGAGAGTTCGGAAAGCAGCAGCTGGTTGATTTCGGATTCGCTGAGAACTATTTCGAATCGGTCGTCGTCGGAAAGGTCGCGGTCGATTACCTTTTCGATCTCGCGGGCATCCCGGACCGGCGGCTGCGGCACGCTCGGTTCCGCGCCCGAAGAAGCCGGCTGCTCAGGCGACCTGTTGCCGTTTGATGTGAATCTCGTACGTGACCCAGAATCCGCACCCACAACATCGTTGGGAGTGTCGGACAACCAAGGAACGTCGATTATTCCGAGCGACGCGCTGAGATAGAAGATCGCCGCTCCGAACGTCAGGACGGCCAGCCCGACGAGCCCGAGAAATATCCTCAGGATGATCTTCAAGCTGAGGTGCCCGTCATGCGTCGCCGGTTGACCCCGGTGCAGCTGTTAATGCGTCCTTCAGTTCGACAACACCCGCTTCATTAGGCAAAAGACAGTCTTTTTTGGGCGATGGTCCAAATGTACTACTCAGCTGCGGAGCCGGTGCCCGGTCGAGTTGTCACGGCGAGCGGGCGGTCCTGGTCAAACCTGATTGTTCCCGGAACCTCCGGATTCCCGAAGCATGATCTCAAGCCGCCCGCCGCGTGCAGGACTCCGGAACTGCTTCAAAGGACCGGTGAACGCCCCTGGAGTATTTACCCTAATTGGAATCAGGATCTCCTGGTCCCAGCCTCTGGAAAATTTCGGAGAAGCCGCGATTCATGCGGCCGGACCTAGTGGTCGTCAAGATGCATTACAACCAGTTTTTCTTCGGTCATGTCCCTGACTGCGTAACGGGGACCTTCCTTACCCATCCCGCTCTGCTTAAGACCTCCGTAAGGCATGAGGTCAGTTCGCCACTGCGAGCCCCAGTTTATGTGTATGTTTCCAGAGTCCATTTTCCTGGCGAACTTCATGGCGCGATCGATGTCCTGAGTAAAGATCGCGGCGCTCAAACCGTACGGCGAATCGTTGGCAAGATCGATAGCCTGGTCCAGGTCGCGGACTCTTGAGACGGCCGCCGCGGGACCAAAGAGTTCCTCGCAAGATACTCGCATCGCCGGATCAACGTCTGCCAGTAGAGTCGCTTCGACAAAACCGCCGTCACGATTGCCGCCGGTTATCACTTTTGCGCCGTCCGTTACAGCTTGATCGATCCAATTCGCAACACGTTCGGCATCCGCGGATCTCACCAGTGGACCCATCATCACGCTTTCATCAAAGGGGTCGCCGTAGTTGATTTTGGAGACTTTGGCCCCAAATGCTTCGACGAAATCCGAGTAGATTTCACTATCGGCATAGATTCTCTGTGTGGAAATACAGACCTGTCCGGCGTTGGCGAAGGTCGTTTGAACGAGCGCGGCCGTGACTTTGTCCATGTCGGCGTCGTCCATGATGATCACGGGCGAATTCGAGCCGAGTTCCATGGTGACTTTTTTTAGACCGGCGGTCTTGGTGATGTGCTCGCCGACATCTCGACTGCCCGTAAAAGTAATCTTCCGGATCCGGGGGTCGGATACGAGCATGTCGCCAATGTCGGATCCCGCGCCGGTCAGACACTGAACGGCCTCGGGCGGAATGCCCGCCTCAAGCAGAATTTCGACGAGCTTCAGGCCGGACAAAGGCGTGTCGGTGGCCGGTTTGACGATGACCGAGTTTCCGCCGGCCAGAGCGGGGCCGACCTTGTGGCAAACGAGGTGCAGCGGAAAGTTGAACGGGCTGATGGCCGCGACTACGCCACACGGAACCCGCAAGGTGAATCCGAATTTTCCTCGGACGCCGGGACCGCCGTCGAGCGGAACCACCTCGCTATTTAGCCGTTTGGCCTCCTCTGCCGACAGATAAAGGATCTCGGCGGCTCTGTTCACTTCTACGCGGGCCTCGCCGATTATTTTGCCCTCTTCGCGAGTTATCAACGACGCGAGTTCTTCAACCCGCTCCAAGACCAGATCGCCGGCTCGGCGTAGAATCAGGGACCGTTCGTAGCCGGTGAGGGCGGCAATACTTTTCGCGCCCCGCGCCGCAGCGGCGATCGCCCGGTCGACATCAACGGGTGTAGCCTTTGGCACCGTGTCGACGACGGAACCGTCGAATGGATTCAAGACTTCAATGCTCTGGTCCGCACCGATCCAGTCTGTCCCCACGTACATTTTCATGAAACGAAATCTCCCGGATGTTTGTTTGACCGATCCACGTCGTCGGCTCTGGCTTCAGCCAGCCGACCCTTGCCGAACGGACGAATCGAACTAAAACGTTCGTTAGCAAAGAGCATAACGGTTATTTGCTGGATTCGGCCTGAGCCGCGGTCCGAACAGCAAAGCCATGCTGGCGTGGCTGCCGCTGGAATCTCGATATCGAGTCAGGAAGCGCCGGCGCTTCGGCAGCCGCGCCAGACAGACCGCTCGCGGGGCCGGTGCCAAATGAACGCTATTGTTAAGGTTCACTCGGCCGTGGCGGGCCGGTCGCCGGATCTGCTACCGCACGGTTCGCAAACTGGTTGGAACTACAGGGCGTCGATCGAGAAGTGAGGAGATTATCTATGAAGGCCGTGCGAGTTTATGAGAGCGGCGGGCCCGACCAAATGGTGCTCGATGACGTGGAGCGTCGCTCGCCGAGTCCCGGCGAAGCGTTGATTAAGATCGGCGCGGCGGGCGTCAATTTCATCGACACCTACCACCGTACCGGCCTGTATCCGCTCGATTTGCCCTTCACGCTCGGAATTGAAGGGGCGGGAACTGTGGATGCGATTGGGGAGGGCGTCGCGCGAGTCTCGGTGGGCGACCGCGTGGCCTTCGCCGACGGCAGCGGCACATACGCTGAGTATGCGGTTTGCTCGGAGGATCGGCTGGTCGCACTGCCCGATGGGTTGGACTTCCGACGTGCGGCGTCAGCGATGTTGCAGGGCATGACGGCACACTACCTGGCACATGGCTCCTTTTCGATTAATCCCGGCCATACGGTACTTGTCCACGCGGGTGCGGGCGGCGTCGGGCTCTTGCTCACTCAGATTGCCAGAAGACTCGGTGCCCGCGTGATTACGACGGTATCAACGGACGAAAAAGCCGAGCTTTCACGCGGGGCCGGCGCTGATGCCGTCATCCTTTACACCAGGGAAGATTTCAAGGTTGAAGTCGACCGGCTGACCGACGGCGTGGGTGTTGACGTCGTTTACGACTCGGTGGCAAAGGACACGTTCTATAAAAGTCTCGACTGCCTGCGCGTTCGCGGCACATTGGTGCTGTACGGGCAGTCCAGCGGTCCGGTCTCTCCCTTCGATCCTCGGGTGCTCAACAATAAGGGGTCGCTTTTTCTGACGAGGCCAAAACTGGGCGACTACACCGTGAGCCGGGACGACCTTGTGCGCCGGGCAACCGATATTCTCGAATGGGTGTCTGATGGCTCCCTGAAATTGCGTGCGGAACATGATTTTTCGCTGGCTGATGCAGCGGATGCCCATCGAGCTCTCGAGGGGCGCAAGACTACCGGCAAAGTGCTGCTGATCCCGTGACCGGACCCATTCCTTCTGGCGTCGATGGCTCCAAAAATGGCATAGAATCGTACAGGTCGCCAGAGCAACCGGCCGTGCGCGGCCACGAATAGGATATTTATGTTCGCATCGTTTGGACGCACGTGGAACATCACCAAAATATGCTGGCAGATTCTTCAGAAGGACCGTGAGCTGATTTTATTTCCGATTTTTTCGGCGGTCGCAATGGTCTTTCTGGCCGCAATCGTGTGGGGCGTTGGCGGCGCGACGGGTGCAATCGATCGAATGCAATCCTCCCAGGGCGATGGCATACCGCTGACCAGCGCGGATTTGAGCCTTTTAATCGTTGCTTACTTCCTACTCTCATTCTTTGTGATCTACTTCAATACGGCGTTGGTGGGCGCGGCCATGATCCGCATTCGTGGGGGCGATCCAACTGTGGGCGACGGCATCGCAATTGCCAACCGCCGCTTGCCGCAAATCCTGGGCTGGGCGTTGATATCGGGCACGGTTGGCCTACTGCTTAGAGTTTTGCGGGAGCAGGCGGGCAACAACTTTCTCGGTCAAATAATCATTTCAATGGTTGGCGGAGTCTGGGCCTACCTGACCTTCTTTGTAATTCCCACGATCGTCGTAGAGGGCGTCGGTCCGGTGCAGGCCATCAAGAGGTCGAGTTCGCTATTTAAGCGGACCTGGGGCGAGCAATTTGTCTCAAGTTTCGGATTCGGCCTGCTATTTATTGCGGCGGTGATCGCGGGGGCGATTCCCGCGTTCATCGTGGCTCAAATATCACCGGTTGTTGGCGTGGCCGTCGGCGTAGTGACCGTTGGTGGAGCGGCCGCGATAGTTTCGAGTCTGGAGGGTATCTTCAAGGCGGCGCTCTATGAATATGCCGCCGAAAACGTCGTCGCGGAAGAGTTTTCCCTGGAGCTGTTGAAGGGCAGCTACCGGCAGCGCGGAGCCTCCAGGGGTTTTGCCTAGTCAACCAGCCCTGCCGGTCGCCTATCGGAGCCGCTTGAAGTAAAAGATTTCGGGATCGCCTTCGTCGAGGTTTTCGATGATGCCCGTTTTCGTGTAGCCGAGCTTTTCAAACAGACGTTGGGCCGGGATGTTCGATTGGTTCGTCGAGGTAAAAAGATCGTCTGACGGGCAGGTTTCTTCCGCATGTCGCATGAGGGCGCTCGCGACCCCATTTCGCCTGAAGGGCTCCTCAACCCAGATTAGCCAGACGAATCCTCGTTGGAAAAACCCTCGATCGGCGATCATCCCTCCGGCATAGGCGCCGCCGAAGCGGGCAACGTGGAAGTGTCCGGCATCGATTGCGGCGCGTATGCCCTTTGCGTGTCTGTGGGCATCCAGCGCACGCTCCAGATCGGGATCGGAACCGAGGTTGCCCAAACCCGGCCTGGTGATCCGGATCGCCGTGTCGTTCATTAGGAAGTTGGCAACGTCAGGGTCGGACCGCGTGGAAATGAGCCAGTCTAATATTTCCGGACGGCCGGACGGGCAATCGCGGAGGCACAACTGAGCGGGGGACAATACTGGCGGATTGTGCGGTCGAGGATCGTATCCTTAAATTACGGGGTTTTTACAGCCTTAAAGAGGATGTCGCAAAGGTGACGAACCGGCTCAAAGACGAGACTAGCCCATATCTGGTTCAGCATGCCGAAAATCCCGTGGACTGGCTGCCCTGGGGCGATGAGGCGCTGCAACTGGCGGAGGCGGAGGACAAGCCGATATTTCTCAGCATCGGGTATTCGGCCTGCCACTGGTGTCACGTTATGGAGCGCGAATCATTCGAGAACTCAGCGACCGCCGAGCTGATGAATCGCGAATTCGTCAGCATCAAGGTCGATCGGGAAGAACGCCCCGATCTTGATTCGATCTACATGGAGTCCGTGGTTGCCATGACCGGTCAGGGCGGCTGGCCGATGAGCGTGTTTCTGACGCCGAAGGGCGTGCCGTTTTTCGGAGGAACCTACTTTCCGCCCGAACCCCGCTATCGCATGCCGTCGTTCAGAGAGGTCCTGGGAATGGTTGCGGAGGCCTACCGCGACCGCCGGGATCAGATAGAGCGGACCGGTGCGGAGCTTATGACGGTGCTGCATGGCGAAAAGAAAACCCACCAGGAAACAGTCTCGCCTGCAGCCCTCGAAGCCGCGCAGGCGGCACTTGCGGCCGGCTATGACGATTCAAACGGCGGATGGGGAGACGCGCCAAAATTCCCCCAGCCGATGGTTATCGAATTCTTACTGCGCCGCTACGTTCGCACGGGCGATTCGAGCGCACTGCGAATGGCGAGAACCTCGCTGGAAGAAATGGCGCGAGGCGGAATTTACGATCACCTTGGCGGAGGATTTCATCGCTACGCGACGGATGCCGTCTGGTTGGTTCCGCACTTTGAAAAGATGCTCTATGACAACAGCCAGCTTGCGCGGGTGTACCTCAAAGGCTGGCAGGTAACCGGCGATCCGCTGTTTCGCGCGGTCGTCGAAGAAACGCTTGACTACGTGCTGCGTGAGATGACCAATCCGGAGGGGGGGTTCTACAGCACCCAGGACGCGGATTCCGAGGGCGAGGAGGGTAAGTTCTACATCTGGGAGCCGTCGGAGATCAAGGAAGTGCTGGGTGACGACGCCGAGGCCTTCATGAAGATCTACGACGTTTCGGACCACGGAAATTTCGAGGGGTACAACATCTTGAACCTGCCTCTGGATTTCGAGGCCGCCGCGCACGCGCTAGACATGCCAACCGCAGATCTCGACAAGCTCTGCGATGAATCCAGGAAGGCTCTGCTCGAGCGCCGCGATCTCCGAATCAAACCCGGACTTGACGACAAGGTGTTGACCGCGTGGAACGGGCTGATGCTGGCGGCCTTCGCGGAGGCTGCAAAAGCCTTCGACAATCCCGATTATCTGGCGGCGGCGCGTCAGAATGCGAAATTCATTCTTACTGAGCTTGGAACGCCCGAAGGTCGTCTGCGCCGAACGTGGAAGGACGGACGGGCTTCGCTAAACGGTTATCTCGAAGACTATTCCTATCTTCTGGAGGGGCTGCTGAAGCTGTATGAGGCTACGTTCGAGCCCGAGTGGTTTGTCGCGGCCAGAGATATCGCCGATGTCATGATCGAGCGGTTCGCCGACCCCAATGGCGGGTTTTTCGATACGAGCGACGACCACGAGCGCCTTGTCACGCGCCCGAAGAACGTTCAGGACAACGCCACGCCGTCGGGCGGCTCGATGGCCGCCACCGCGCTATTGCGGCTATCCGGTTTGACCGGCGACGGCAAGTACGCCCATGCCGCGGAAAGCGGCTTCAATCAACTCTCGGGCATGGTAGACAAGCACCCGACCGCGTTTGGGCAGTGGCTCAACGCCCTCGACTATTACTTCGGCGACCCTGTCGAGGTCGCAATCGTCGGCGATCTCGCGTCAGAGCAGTCGCGGGCATTGCTGAACGTCGTGTTTGAGGGATTTCGGCCCAATGTTGTGGTCGCGGCCGGCGACGAGTCCGATGACTCTCCGATCCCGCTGCTGACCGCGCGACCTCGTATTGATGGAGTTGCCAAGGCCTACGTGTGCCGAAACTTCACGTGCAATTTCCCGGTCACCGCTGCGGACGACCTTCGGAGCCAGCTCTAGAGGGACGGATCATCCGGAGTTTCGGCCCGCGGCGCCCTGCGCAAGTCGTCGCCGACGGAGCCCTTCAAGTCGGTAAGGGCGGCGATTTCCATCGGGGTCAGCCGTCGTGATGCGCCCGGATCGAGCGAGCCGAGGCGGAGAGAACCGATGCGCACTCTCGTAATGTCGAGGACGGAGTGACCTTTTGCTGAAAACATTCGCCGGATCTGCCGGTTCCGTCCCTCCTTCAAAACGACTCGGAGTGTGGTGCTGTTCGGTTTGGTATCAATAATGTCGAACCCGGCCGGGCTGGTAGGTCCTTCCTGTAGGTCGATCCCCGATCTAAGCTCCGCCATCGCCGTTTCGCTCGGACGGCCGGTCACCTCCACCACATATTCACGTTCGTGTTCGAAGCTGGGGTGGGTCAATTGATGCGTAAGCTCGCCGTCGTTCGTCAGTAGAACCAGTCCCCTGGAGTCCCGGTCGAGGCGACCCACCGGATAGACTCGCAGCTTCCGGAAATCGGCGGTCAACAGGTCAAGAACCGTCCGACGGCCGAGTTCGTCGCGTGCTGTCGTGAACACGCCGGGCGGCTTGTTCAGGACGATGTACTCCATTTCTTCCGAGCGTGCGGGAACCGGCATGCCGTCCAGAGTCACGCTATCAGGCGATGGATCGATCATCGACCCCTGGACCGTTACCACCTTGCCGTTCACCGAGACCCGACCCGCGGCGATGGCGGTTTCCATAGCTCGCCGGGAGCCTCGCCCGGCCCGGGCCAGAAATACGTGCAGTCGAACTCGGGCGTACGTGGTCTCGTCTGGCGGCATCTATGCGATCGATTCGGTCGGGCACTCAAGCGCTGTTCCCCGGAGTCCAGTTTGCATACCGAACGGGCGCGACATCGCTAACGACCCGCGTTGAAAGGCCCGAATGCCTGCCCCATTGGACCCCTGGTGTGCTAAATTCCGGACCGCCACAGCCACGTATTGGCGGCGTATTGTTAAATTCAACCGAACTTGCCTATTTCCCCATCAGCCGGCTGTCGCGGCTCATAGCCGCGAAGGAGATTTCCCCGGTTGAGGTTACTAGAGCCGCGCTCGATCGCATTGGGACCCTGGACGGATTCAGCAGCGCGTTCATCGAGGTGTTGAGCGACAGCGCCACCGCCCAGGCGCAGATTGCCGAGTCCGAGATCAATCGAGGCGTCAATCGCGGCCCCCTTCATGGCATTCCGGTCGCCCTGAAAGACCTGTGTGATGTTGAAGGGACCGTGACGACGGCCGGCTCAAAGGTTCTGGGAGAACGTCCGGCGGACTCTGACTGCGACCTTGCCCGGCGCTTGCGGGCCGCCGGCGCGATCATCATCGGCAAAACCAACCTGCACGAGTTCGCCTACGGCGGGACAGGCGTAAATCCTCATTTCGGAACTCCGCCGAACCCGTGGGGACTCGATCGAATACCGGGCGGGTCCAGCAGTGGATCGGCCGTGGCCGTGGCCACCGGAATGGCGCCGGCCGCAATCGGATCTGACACCGGTGGGTCGATCCGGCTTCCCGCCGCCCACTGCGGCATCACGGGACTAAAACCGACGTTTGGGCGGGTGTCGCGCCGCGGCGTGTTTCCACTGTCCATGACCCTCGACAACGTTGGACCGATGACTCGATCCGCGCTGGACTGCGCCCTCGTGCTTGAAGCAATCGCCGGTTACGACTCCGGCGATCCTTACAGTGTGGATCGAAGGGTTGAGCGGTTCTCGGCGGGAATCGATATTGGAATCCGCGGTCGAAAAATTGGTGTGCCGTCGAATTTCTTCTTCGAGGATTTGGAGGCGGGCGTGGGAGAGAGCGTCAGGCAGGCGCTCGATGTGCTGCGCGATCTGGGAGGCGTCCTGGTCGATGTTGAGATTCCGTGGGCGATTGATGCCTTCGAGAACAACATCGTAGGAGCCGAAGCCGCGTGGGTCCATCGAGACCGGCTGGCAGATCCCGAAATCTCCGCCAGACTCGGCAAAGACACTCTGAAAAGGCTCCGCCAGGGGAGTGGAATCGATGCAATCGAGTTGCACGGTCGGCTGAACCGTCGAGCGGAGATCGCTTCGATGGCGGCATCCATGATGGCGAATCTCGATCTGATCGCAACCCCGACATCGCCCGGAGTCGCCGGGCTTACGGAGGAGGTCGAGACGCTGACGTACCGGCCCAACCTGAAATTCACGGGCGTCTTCAATCAGACCTGGCAACCCTCACTTTCGATCCCTTGCGGATTCGGCGCCGAGGGCCTGCCGGTGGGCTTGATGCTGACCGGGGCGATGTGGAATGAGCGGTTTGTGCTACGGGCCGGTCACGCGTTTCAGCAGGTCACCGATTGGCATACGGCGCAGCCGCCGGTCGGCTGATGGCGCGACGCCAGAGGCTATCCGCGTTAATCGCGAGTCCAGGTTCTAGCGGCGAATCATCCCTCGAGCTCCAGAGCCGCTTGCCGAAGAGCCTCGTCGGGTGAGTTGGAGTGCAAAGCTATTCCGCCGTCAAAAACTCTGTTGAGCACTCCCCGTTCCCTTCGGGTCAGGGTGATGAATGACGCATTTTCGAGTAATTCGACAACCATTTCCGATTCCCTCTCGGTCAGTAATTGAAGGCGCTCAAACAGCTGAGACGGTGACTGGCGAAGGGCGGGAATGAAGGCTTCGGTCTGGATCTGACGGTCCAGCACGTGCATCGCATCATAGGCGGCGTCTGGATTGTCAGTAGTCGCAGCAATGCCAAGCATTCCCCACGCTTCAGCGGGATTCACGGGCGCGCCGAACGCTGGAAATGGGTACAGGGAGTAATTTGCCTCTTCCTTCGTCGCCGTCTTGAAGAACATAGATCTTCCGGAAAGAAGGTAAACGAACATTCCCAGCTTCGCCTCCTGCAATCGGTTCCACGATTCTTCGACGGAGATCCTCAAGCTGCGCTTGATCGCTAAATCGTGATACAGCTCGGCTGCCTCCAAAGCGGCGGGCAGCCGCAATCCGTCGTACGAGTCCGTGTCTCCGCCGAACGGTCCAATCGCTGAATGAAGAAACGCATATCCCGGAGTCGAGGTGTTTACTTCTCCCGCCAGGACTGGATTCTCAGACACAATGACGGCCGTTCCCTGCGTATCCTCAAAACCGGGCAGCGACCTGGCGCCCTGAAGTGCAATCGCTTTCTGTAGAAACTCCTGGTTGTCGAAGGCTTCCGATGACGGCGGGTTCACCTGGACTGCCGCTGCCAAATGATCGCTGAATGCAACCACCCATATCGCCACTCCGTATGGAAGCGCGTACTGTACACGACGAACTTGCCCGGCTTCCAGCGTGCCCGGCCAATACGCATCCGGGTCGAAGTTTGAGTCATCCTTGAAGTGTTGATCGAGCGGAAGCAGACTCTCCGTCTCGACCAGGTCGATGAAGTCTCCCTGACCGAAGTTAACGATAGCAGGAGCGCTATCGGATCGAAGAGCCAGCTCTCCGCCGTAGCTCCAGAGGCTGGACCGAGTCTCAAGGCTGTCTTTTATCGCGACTTCGGGATATGTGTACCTGCCCTCGCTTGCGACTTCGGCCTTGCCAAACGCAGAGAAGACCGAAGGGAGCCAGAGGTCTCCGCCGGCGCGGATGGCTACGACCGGCATCGGGCGTCTTTCACCGGGTTCAGGGAGCGCGCTGCCCGGCTTCGGCTTGCTTGCCTTGAGTGTGGGAACGGACCTTGTTTTCGATGGCTCTGAAGTTCCGCACGCCGCCATGATCGTGCCAGCAATAGCGCTTGCCGCCAGAGAGCCAAGCAGTCGCCGCCGGCCTATCGAATCCATCTGATCCACTGTGCCGGTATCATTGCCCCTTTTTGCGTTGCGAGAATCCTGCACGTTTCGCCAGGACACGACGCAACAATCCCGCTAGAACGTCGCCCGCGCGCCGCCGCGGCGGTAGGCGCCTGCTGAAACTTGCTTCTCATGGCCCGATCCGGCGTATCAGTCCGAAAAAAGCATTCCGATCAGCGACCCTGTTTTGCCGATAAAAATGCCGGAATCGTCACTCCAGTCCTCAACAGCCCCCATCTTACTTAAATAGTGCATTTGCTCGGCTCGAAAGTTGCGCCTTCCACACAAAAGCCCCGAGCTTTCGAGTAGCTCCGCGCCGCCTACGATCATGACGCCGCTGCCGGAGCATCGGTGGCAATGATCCCAACCGGCGATCCGGTCGGGCGATGGGAGGCCAAAGGGCTGTCGAGCGCGCGGCTCGAGATGGCCATATGATGCCGCATTAGTTATTGGATGGAGCGACCGACATGGATCTGAAAAAATCGGCGCCGCGCAGCCCTTACGACATGCTCGGTGGAATCGTCTTTCTGCCGAGGGCCATTGACAAGGCTCGCGCCGAGATTGCTGGAACACTCGGCGATTACCTTTCTCGCGGCGGCCGCTCGGGCCGATTGTTCGAATTCCTCGGCGTCGACGAGGCTGAGTTCATAGACGCGTTGAGAACGCGGACGACGGACGGCGAAGTCTGGGAGTGGGTCTCCGGGCAAATGACTTCGCGATCGGGGGCGGAGATCGAGGAGTTCAACGACCGGATGTGCTCGGCGTCGCCAGACAATGGTGATCTGACCTGGGATTGGTTCCAGGCACAGCTGGAAGAGTCGGGGAACGGCCATCGCACGGATATCAAGAGGCACTTCGACCGGCTCGATCTGGACGACGGTCGTGATATTCCAATCGGAGGCCGCTGGTGGCGGAGAGAGTCTCGATAGCCGACCGATCCCTGGATGCCTGTAGTTTCGCGCGAAACTCGGGCGCGGTTACGCCGTTTTCCCCTCAATCCTGGTTCGGGGGTGGTTAAAGGGCCGCCGAAAACCAGTCAGCGGGTTGATGTCGGCGCCCAGACCCCGGGCGAAGCTCGGTGTGACAAACGGGGCTCGGGATTACAGTTGGCGAGGGCGGTCAGTGCCGTCAACCGGAGGGAGGGGATTTGGATCGCTCAGGTAGCGAGCCCGCCGCCGGCTTTAGGACACCTCCCGAGGTTCAGGACGACCCAGGTGAATCGTGCCATCGCACGGTTTCGGCCTCCAGAATACGGTCCGCCTACTCGTCGGTCTCCTCGCCCTTGCCCCATCGATCCATCATCCGAGGCTTGACGACTTTCCGCATGAATGCCGCGATGAGGGCGAACACTATCGCCGCCCTCAAGAGTTTGAAAACAACGCCAAACATACTGTTCTCCAATATCTACTAAATAAGTTGGGAATTCCAACCGCGGATACGCTCTCGGATCAGTCGCTTGAGAGCAAATCGCCCAGACCCGGCCCCGCTGCGGTCATACCCATGACCGTGCCGCCGGTAAATCACTCGACGTTCATCAGGACTGCATAGTCCCTCGCCCAATGAAACCACCTCCTGCGCTTTCGCCGGGCCGGTGACGAGCAGTTTGGACAGCCCCGCATCGCGTGATTTGCATCGACGAAAGCCATCGGCCGGGCGTACTCCGAGCCACAGTCGAGGCACGTGTAAAGATTGTCCGAAATTCCGGCCATCATTAGGTTATCCTCCTGGACCTTCACGGCCCTGCTCCCAATTCTAATGCAGTCCGCAAATCGCCCTTCCAGCGGCTTCCGCACGGATCACGCCCCGGTTGGACGACACGGCGACCGTAACGATCTGCCGATTCACATCGTTATTGAGGGTAGCGGCGAAAAGATCGATGTCTGCAGTTCCGAACGTCGGGAAAGTAGAAATCGGCGGCGAAGCGAAAAGTGATCTGGGTAACAGATGTTTGCTTCAAAGTGCAGCACAATTCTCCTAACGGTCCCGCAAGTAGTTGCCGCGGATGAGGCAAGGAACTTTCGTGGCGGTGTCGCGGGCGGGCCTTCAGGGTCGAGGGCACACAAGAGGTGAATTCCGCCGGGCATCGGAGCCCTCGCGGCGCGGGTGGTTTCATTCGCAGAGGCCAGGATCGCGAGTGCGGACAGAGCCGATTCGAACGGCTGGATTTCCGTAGAGTTGCGGAAAGAGCTTAAAAAAAGGAAACGATTTGAAGTGGACATGCAGAAAGTTCGTGAGACAGCATCCGAGTTACAGGCGCTCGGGTTCAACGTGCATCAGGCGCTGGCGCTGGTGCTAATGAAAAAGGAATGGCAGTCCAGAATCGCCGATGAGTGCGTGACGGACAGTCCGAGCAACGCGGATGCAATTCAACCAACCGTGCAGACGCCGCGCCAACCTATTTAGTATCTCCCCTCCTCCCCAACCCGGCAAACGGGCGGTACCCCAAAAGGGTGCCGCCCGTTTGTGTGTCAGCTTGATGAATCGCCATTTGTTCGATCCTCGACACGTCGGAGAAATTGACCCTGATATCCTCGGTGGTCCAGGGTGCGATCGCCCCGGCGAGAATCGCTAGCATTCGGAGTTTTGTTGCAACAGACGGCTGATTACGACCTGGTGGTCATTGGATCCGGTTCCACCGGCTACCACGCGGCGCGGGTCGCATCGAGGCAGAGCAAGCGAATCGCTCTGATTGAGGGTGGCGACGATTTTGGTGGTCTCTGCATCCTGCGGGGGTGCATGCCCACAAAGGCGATGCTGCGCTCGGCTGAAGTTTTGCAATTAGTGCGCGGCGCCGCTGAGCTTGCGATCGACGTGACCGAGCCTACGGTGGACTGGAAGGGCGTGGTCGAGCGTCGTACCCGGCTCGTTCGCGAGTTTGCCGACTTCCGACTCGATGCGGCGCGGGCGTTGCCAAACGTCGAAATAATCCGTGGTAGCGCTTCCTTTGAATCGCCGTCGGCGCTGCGGGTCAACGGACGGGTTTTGACGGCCACTAAGTTCGTGATCGCAACCGGATCGGTCGTCTGGAAGCCAAATGTTCCGGGACTTCACGAGGTCGGATTCCTTACGAGCGACGACGCTCAGACGCTCAGCGCCTTGCCGAAAAGTCTTCTGGTATTTGGCGGTGGCGCAGTGGCGATGGAATTTTCTCAATTGTTTCAGCGATTCGGCGTGCAGGTCACAGTTCTGCAGCGCAGTCCATACATCTTGAGCCGACTGGATCACGACATTTCCATTGAGGCTCAGAGAGTCCTCGAGAGCGAGGGGATCCGCTTCATCAACTCCGCCGAAGTGGTGCGCTTTGAAATGCACGAAGGGCTGAAGAGTTGCGTCGTGAGGACTCCCGCCGGTACGCGGCGCATAAGCGCCGAGGAGGTCCTCTGCGCGCTTGGGCGGCGTCCGGCGGTGGAAACCCTCAATTGTGAACTCGGGGGAGTTCGCTGTGAGGACGGCTGGGTAATAGTCAACGAAATACTTGAGACTTCGAACCCGCGAATATTTGCAGGCGGCGACGTGGTCGGCGGTCCGGCGGTGGGAATCCGTCAACTCGTACACGTGGCCGTTCAGCAGGGAGAAATTGCGGGTCACAACGTTTTCGCCGGCGATCCCGAAAAATTTGATAGTCGATTGGTTCCCGAGGCGGTCTTTACCGATCCGGCGATCGGCGCCGTGGGTCTAACCGAGGCCGAGGCCCACGAGGAGGGACATCGCGTCTGCACTGCCGTGAGCAGGTTCGATGACCACGGAAAGGCAATCGTCATGAACAAGACGGATGGCATCGTGAAGATGATCGCCGACGCAGACTCTGGCGAGATTCTGGGAGTTCACATCATCGGGCCAGAGGGCGCTGATCTGATCCATGAGGCGGTTGTCGCAATGTACTACCGCGCGACGGTGGCCGAATTCGTGAAAATACCGCATCTGCATCCCACCCTTGCCGAGATACTGATCGAACCGGCGGAGGAGATAGCGGATCAGATGCAGCGGATGGCGAAATCGCGCCAGGTCAGTCACAGCGCGGTAGCAGGCTGACGGGCTTCGAATCTGGTCGGGAGACGGCAAAATCGGCTATCAGTCTCGCGAGGGGGGGACGGTGACTCAGCAGCCCGCCCGTAAACGACGCGATATTCGCGATCGGATGAGCCCGGCGGTGTTGACCTCGTGGGAACGCGTCGGGAGCGACGACCTTGCAGTTTTTCGGATCGAGAATGCGGGCCGCGAACCGTTTTTCAATTTCAGGGCGGGCCAGTATGCGCAGATCGCGTTTTCGGATCAGCCGGAACACGATCCGCGTCCGCGCCAGTTTTCCATCGCTTCGTCACCGCGGACGCTGGACCATCTGGAGTTTTATGCAATTCTCGTGCGCAACTCACCGGAAAATCCCGGTGGCCTTGGCGTTTTCACCGGCACACTCTGGGACCATAAGATCGGCGACAAGATTCTCGTTATGGGGCCGGCCGGACGCTTCGATCTGACTCGGACATCAGAGCCAGAAATCTTTTGCATCGCCACCGGCACCGGTCTCGGTCCGTTCATTTCGATGGTTCGCGACATGTGGGACGAATACCGGCAAAGCGGCTCGCTGAAACGGCGGATGACGATTATTCACGCTGTGTCGTATACCCGAGAGCTTGGCTATCGAAAACTCCTGGAGGAAATGGCGGGCGAGCGCGATTTTGGGCTGCTTTACATTCCATCGGTAAGCCGACCCGACCAGGACGAAGACTGGAACGTTCATCTGTCGAGGGGACGGGCCAACGATGTCCTTCGCCTGCTATTGGGACATCCAAAAAGTGGTCGCGTTGACCCGGTTATTTCAGATGAACACCGCGACGCCCTCGCCGAGCGCCTGGCGCCAGAAATCTCCGGCGTTTACCTTTGCGGTAACCCCGACATGATTGCGGATTGCAGTGGGCTTCTCGTCGACGGTGATTTTCGCACCGGGGGCGCGGAGTCCCAGGTCATTACGGAGGACTACTGGTAACCGACGAATCAAACCGATTCATTGAAAGGAGTCGAAGTCTTTGGTCAAAGTGCTGACGCCCGAACAACTCGAGGAACTCAGGAAAATCGATAGCCCAACGATCTCCAACGCAATTGAGACGCTCCAGGTCAGGGATCGATTCGAGGGCTATCTCGGCCCCGAAATACGTTGCATGTTTCCCGAATTGAAGCCCACTCTGGGATATGCGGTGACTGTAACGATTGAGAACGTTCCGGCCGGTGAATCTGCAAACGGCGCGAAGCGATTCGAATTCTTTGACGCCCTCGAGGCCGCGCCCAGGCCGTCGGTCTGCGTCTTTAAGGATATTTCGGTGAATCCGCGCCGCGCCTCCCAGTGGGGCGAGGTGCTTGGGACTACCGTGAAGGCTCTCGGCGCCGTCGGAGTCGTAACCGACGGTACGGTACGCGACATCGAGGAGGTTCGCAGGCTCGGAGGTCTCCAGTATTTCGCGCAGGGAGTTTGCGTGTCGCATGGTGAACTCCGAATGGTGGACATAAACGTCCCGGTTGAAATATCGGGGTGCAAAATCAAGCCCGGAGATCTGGTACACGGGGATTTGAACGGCGTCGTTCTTATTCCTGACGAGATCGCCGATCGGGTAGCCGCGGCCGCTGCGGCCATATACAAGAGTGAGGGAAAGATGCTCGACGCGTTCAAGAAACCCGGTCTGACCGCCCAAAAGGTCCGGGACATTTTTTCCTACTGACGCGCCTGGCAGGACGGCGGCCGTTGGCGCGCGACCCGGACGGCTACCACGCGCCCCTGAGCGTACCCCGATTGCGCCGGCTGCTGTCGGGCAACGATCTCGCGAGGACCGTGATCTATCAGCCCGAGACCGGGTCGACGAACGACGACGCGCTTGCCGTGGCCCGAGATAGCTCAACCGCGGGAATTCTGTTCTTAACCGATTTCCAGACGCAGGGCCGCGGCACCCGGGGGCGGTCGTGGCAGTCGCCCCGCAACCAGTCTCTGTTGCTCTCGACCATTCTGCGCCCTCGACGAATGCTGAAATCCGCGGAGCTGACTCAGATTTCGGCGCTTGGATTGTGCCAGGGGCTACGGGACTCCACGGGCCTGGACGTGAAAATCAAATGGCCCAACGACGCTATGGTTCGGGACAGAAAGATTGGCGGCGTGCTGGTCGAGGTTGTTCCGGGTCGACCGGCAGCCGCCGTGATCGGGATCGGCGCGAATCTGAACGCGGCGGCCAACGATATTGACGTGGCTGATGCCCGGGTGACGAGTGTGCTGGATGAAACCGGGCTGCGGTGCGATCGCGAAAGCGTAATAGCCGCCGTCATTGGCGCGTTGGAGCACGGTTATCGGACAGTGGAAGCCGGGCGTTCGCTTTCGGCGGAGTGGGCGGAGCTTTCAGCCGTTATTGGACGGCGCGTCGCGCTGCGATCCGAAACTGCTTTTATTGCAGGTGTCGCCACTGGTTTCGGCGGCGATGGTGAACTGATCCTCGACTGCGAGGACGGTGTCGTGCGGCGCTTCAAAGCCGGTCGATTGGAGATCGAGCCAGACTCGCCTTGATCGGTCAGACCGGTGCGGTCCAGCGATTCGGGCTCTGCGCTCACCGGCCGTTTTGACGAGCCCGGTGATACCGGGCTCGACGTCTCCGACTATCCCGCCTTCATCCGCTCGACAGCTTCAATCACGGCCGCGCAAATATATTCGTTCTGCGCTTCGGTCATCAGGGGATGAATGGGGATGCAGAACAGCCGGGCGCCAAGCTCGTCTGAAAGTGGGAGCGTCTGGCCAGCGGTGGTCTCCCTGAGAATGCTTCGATTACGGCGTCCGTCGCGGACCGCGTTTTCGTCGCGGTGGGCGTACTCGTAGGCTGGTGGATTCGCGACGATGCAGCCTACGCCGTAGTCGTCATCGAGGATCTGGAGCATCCGGTTGCGCTTCTCGCCCGCCCAGTCTTTCGGTACCAGACAGGTGTAGAGATAGTAGGTGTGTATGCAGTCAGTCGGTTCATACGGCAACGTAAGTTCGGGAATGTCGCCGAGCATCAGCGTACGGTCCCGAGCGCGCCGTGCCCGCTTCGCGAGCATCTCGTCGAGCCGCCGAATCTGCACCAGACCCACGGCTGCCTGCACCTTAGTTATCTTGTAGTTCGTTCCCCATTCGCCTGTCTCTGTGCCGAACTGGCGGAATCCGCGCAGCCGGCGGGCGAGATCGGGATCGTCCGTCGTAATTGCGCCGCCCTCGCCGAGGGTGGTCATCAATTTCTGTGTGTGAAAACTAAAAACGGTCATCCACCCTTTTTTGCCGATCCGCGAATCTCGATATTTCCCTCCGCAAGCTCGGGCGGCGTCGCCGATCACTTTCAGCGGCCCGTGAACCGGGTGGGGGTTCCGATTGGCAATATCGAGAATGTCATCCATCGGTGCGGAGAGGCCGTTCATGTGTACGGGATAGATCGCCCGAGTTCGCGGAGTTATTCGACTCTCAACGTCCGACGGGTCGGCTTGCAGCGTCCGCGGATCGACCTCGCACCAGATAATCTGGCCGCCCTGACCGACCACCGATAGCGGAGCCGCGCGGAAGTTGATTGCGGGGACGATCACCTCGTCGCCGGGTTCCAGATCGAGGGCCATCATCGCCATGTCCAGGCCGGTCCCGGCGCCGTTTATGGAGATCGCAAACTCGGTTCCGCAGAATTCGGCGAATGCGTCTTCGAAATCAGTGATCTCCTTTGTAATGAAGCCGAAACCGACGTGCCAGTCCATGGATTCACGGACAGTCGCGACGACCGTCTCGACTTCTTCTTCGGTGTAGTAGCCGCCGAGCAGGGGCTCGCCTCGGAAGGGCGGATCGGGTTTTCCGGCGCTAAGTATCTCTTTGCGAGCTTCCGTCTCGATCATGTGGAAGTTCCCCGGGATTACCCCCGCCGCCGGGCGACGCGGACCGTGATGCCGCCGAGCTTACATGACGGACAATGGGGACTTTCTGAAGCATTTTCGAGCACGCTGCAGTCGCGAGCCCGGAAAGACAGATCGGATTGAAAGATCTAGCCGTCTCCGGTCATCACTACACCTAACACCATTGCTCCGAGATCTCGAAGTGAGCTTCGGATGGCGATAGCATCCGCTTTTCGGCTCTTACCGTGCGTGGCCACCAGAATCACCGCGTCCGTGAGAGGGGCAATAGACTCCGTCCCCCCGTCTGGACTCGGGGTGCCGCCAACGAGGATGACCCACTTCCCCGCTTTCGTGAGTTCGCCAAGCAAACGCTCGAAGGCCGACGAAGCGAGCAGATCGACAGAGCGGTTCCGATTCTCGCCGGCGGCAAGCAGACCGAGGCCCGGCGCGACGGCTTGTATCGAGGACTGCTCGAGTGAATGGCCGCCGGCCAACGCCTCGGCAAGGCCCGGGCCCAGATTCTTGTCGAAGACCAGATGCGCATTCGGGCGAGCGAACTGGGCGTCGATCAGCACCACCTCGTACCCGGCAGCCGCGAAGGCGGTCGCGGCGCCCGCCGCGACGGGCGTTGCGTCATCACGCTCTGAAGCGCCAATGACGAGAATGCTTTTCGGTTCGCTTCTGCCAAGGGATGCCAGGATGTCGGCTCGGAGCTTGCGAAACTGCGCGACGTTATTGGGAGATTCGACGTAGTCGGAAAGTGAGTTGCCGCCGGCGGTCAATTCGGTTCCGCCGCATCTGTTTTCAAGACTGTCGGGCCATGCGTATAAGGCTCGCGCAACCAGCCTAGTGTCGCTGCAACAATGGCGCTGAGCGCCAGGCCGAGAACTGCGCCTATCGCAGCGGCGATCTCGGGGCGTGGCCACGCAGGCCCGTCGGGAATCCTGGCGGGATCCATCGGCTCGATGTCCAACGCCAGTTCATGCGGGGCATCGCGTAACGCTTTGTTCGCGGCCTCGACGAGAACGCGCGCGAGGCCGTTTGCCACCGAGGCCGCTCGGCCCGGCTGGGAATCTTCGTAGTCCAGCAGCACTCGCATCTCCTTTGGAACGGCCCTTGCTTCTGTGTTTGCTGATATTTGTAGTGGCGCGAGGCCGCCGGATTCGTCGACGGTGAGCCTGGCCGCGTAGGATTCCGACTCGATCCACACTGCGAAGTTCGCACCGATTCGATCGGCCGCCTCCGCTGCGTCGATGTCGGCGACTCTCGGGCGGAACGAGACGCTGGTGGAAGCCACGTAGCGCGCATCCTGCGCGAAACTGACCACCAGGGCAACCAGCGCGCCAACGATTCCGGCCGCAACGATCGCTGCGGCAACGGCGCCATTTTCACCTAACAGAGCTTTCCAGCGAACCGTTTGACGATCGATGTTTTGAACCGCTGTCAATTTAGTCTTGCGAGCAGCTTGACGCCCAGCAAGTCTTCGGCATCTTCGGAATAGAGGCGGCCCCTGGCCAGATCCCACCACACGATCAGAGCCAGCAACAGTATCACAGCAACGGCCAGTTTTAGCGCGATGTCAAATGCCGCCGCCAGCAATCCCGGCCGTTTCGCGGTTGATGCGAGATCGATTATCGCCAGATCGGCAACTTCCTGAATTGTCGGGTAGAACAGCTCGGCCTCCTCCGCAAGGGCCGTTGCCGCGAGGTCGATCAATTCCGCCGCCTGGGACTGACCGCGCCATCGAAGCACGATCTTCAATCCGCGATGGCTTCGGTCTGACGCAAGCGCCTGCGCCAGCTCGTCCACGGAAATTGGCCGGCCGAATCGGTCCTGATAGCGTTCCGCGACCAAACCGGCGAAGGCGTTCCCCTCGACCACGCGGCCCAGGTCATCGACTATGAAGTCGCTGGTCGACGCGCGGCTGAACTCAACGTCGTACTGACCCGATTGTGAGCCTGTGGGTATCTTTGCGGCCACGAGCACCTCCGCGTCGGCCACGTAGATTCCGGGTCCCCACACATTCCAGGCGATCGATCCAGCCAACGTGACGAGGAGCACGACCGCGACCAGTGTCCCGGCCCGCCGCAGGATGTTGCCCAGCCGTCCGGCTTGCAATTTAACTGGCCTCCGTTCTCGAATTGACCACAGGCTCGGCGCGAAGGGCTTGCTGATGCTCCCGGTGGGCCGATTCCACGAATCTGGTGAATTTATCCACGAAAACTGATTCGCCAAATTGTTTCGCATGCGCGTTCATGGCCGTTGGAGAATAGCGGGAATCGTCGAATCGCTTAAGGACCCCGCTCAGCGAATCCACCGTGGGCTCGTAGAAGAACTCGCCGGTCCGGCCTGCAATAACGGTCTCTAGCGCTCCGCCCGCGCCGTACGCAACAACCGGCCTGCCGGATGCCTGGGCCTCCACTGGAACGATGCCGAAGTCTTCCTCACCGGGGAATATCAGAGCTTTGCATCGGGACAGATGATGTCGAACCTGTGCATCGTTGACCTGACCAAGGAATTGAACGGACGGGCCCGCGATCGACATCAGGGATTGCAGATCCCTGCCCGACCCGATCACCTTCAATGAAACGTTCAATTTCGTGCATGCCGCCACGGCCAGGTCGATCCGTTTGTAAGGCGCCAGCCGAGATACCACAAGATAGTAGTCGCCGACCCGGGCGGCAGGGGCGAACGAGTCAACATCGACAGGCGGATGGATGATCTCAGAGTCTCTTCGGTAGCGACTTTTTATTCGGTCGGCGACCGCCTGCGAGATTGCGGCAAAGCGGTCCACTCTCCGCGCCATATTCCGGTCCCAACGTCGCAAGGCGATAAGGAGGGGAATAAGCGCGAGCCGGAGCGCGGGCATCATCTCTTCTCTCGCCAGATACTCGGCGGCGTTCCATACGAATCGTGTGGGCGTAAGGCAGTAGCAGATGTGAACGCTTGTGGCAGGGGTTCTTACGCCCTTGCAAAACGCGCTGGCGTTGCTAATGACAGCATCGAAACCCTCGACGTGCATTCGGTCGAACGCCGCAGGGAATAGTGGAAGATACCAGCGATGCCGGGTAAGTACGCCGGGAAGCTTCTGCATGGCGGAAGTATGAATATTGATATTGCGGAACCTCTCGTCAACCAGATCCGGGCCGTAGATCGACGTGAAGATCGGGGCTTCGGGAAACATCGTTGCGAGGGTCAGCAACACTCGCTCAGCGCCCCCCATCTGATTGAGCCAGTCGTGGATGAGCGCGACCTTCAAATTGCCGTGCTTGGATACTGGATCCCGCGACTTTGCATTCAGTAGGCGCCGTCGCCTCGAATGACGGCCGGGATGGTGCGAGCAAGGATCTTCAGATCGAGGCCGAGCGACCAGTGGCCGATGTAGTAGGTGTCCATCATCACCATCTCTTCAAAAGTCAGGTTGCTTCGACCGCTGACTTGCCAGAGGCCTGTCATTCCAGGTGGCGCTTCCAGGCGGTTTTGAGCCCAGGCGTCGTATAGGGCCACCTCTTCGGGAACCTGAGCGCGAGGTCCGACGAGGCTCATTTCCCCCCGAAATACGTTTATCAGCTGCGGAAGTTCATCGATGCTCGTCTTGCGCAGCATCCGCCCAACCCGCGTTCTTCGCTCGTCGTCGCGGCGTTTGAAGAGTAACTCTGATTGCGTGTCGGGATAGAACTCCTTCCTGAGTTCTTCGGCGTCTGCGACCATCGATCGAAACTTGTAGAGATTGAACGGCTTTCCGGCGCGGCCGATTCTTTTTTGCTTGAACAAGACGCTTCCACGCGAGTCGAGCTTGATTGCCAGCGTGACGATGAGAACCAGGGGCCACAGCACAAGCAGCGCCAGCGTCGCAAGCGTTGTATCAAGGAGTCTTTTCTGGATCGATCGAAAACCTCTGATGCTGCTCGGCGTAAGTGTTACAAGCGGTATTCCGGCAATGTTGTCGGTATCGATTCTCCCGGTTTGCAGCTCGACGAGATCGGGGACAATCGTGATGGACACTCCAACCCGCCTGCAGGATGCGATGGCGTTGGCGGCGGTTTCCGAGGTACTCGGGGGAAGGGCGATGAACACTCGATCCAGACTGTGCTGGTCGCAAAGTTCATCCAGTTGGTCGACGGCTCCGAGCCGCTGAAACCGGCCAAAGTCGCGCCCGTTTTCACGAGCGTCGTCAACAAATCCGACCAGACGCAACCCGAGACCGGACCCAGCGTGCATCTGCTGCATCAGCATCTTGGCGGCGTTGCCGGAGCCGACCACGACCACGTTGTCGATGTCCAGTCCTCGGCGGTGCCGCAAGGCGGCTATCCATCGGACGATCACGCGCGAAGCGGATAGCGTGCCCACGGATACGACGAATAAATACCCGAACATCAGCCGCGAAAAGAATGCCGGTCTGAACAGGAAAAACACGACGATTACCGCTGCGGTAGCGAAGAGAAGCGAGTTTATGAGCTTTGGGGATTCGTCAAGCCATCTAAACCTGCGGCCTCGTTCGTAGGCGCCGTGAAGATAAAGCTGAAGTAAGGCCGTCGCACCGAATCCAACGCCCACAGGCCAGTAGGCGTTAAGCGACGCGAATTGAAATGGCGTGAGTTCAGGGCCGAACTGCAGCCCGTAGCGGAGCCAATAGGCGATAAAGAATGCACCGGCGAGCGATGCGATGTCGCCAGCGAATGTTATCCAGGGCCAGAGTCTTCGCGAGTGCCGGATCTTGGGGGTCGCACGATCACCTGCCGGCGTGGTCGATGTGGGTATTGCGCTTAACCGTTCCGGAGCGCGTACTCGTATGCTTCGAGACATCGGTTGGCGGCTATCTCCCAGGAAAACCGGGCTGCTCTTGCGGTCCCGCGCTCCCGCAACTCGTCGCGGCGGGACGCAGAATTGACCAGCTCAGCCAGTGCATCGGCGAGTGCGTCAACGGAACCAGGCTCCACCATCACTCCAGCGTCGCCAACTACCTCGGGCAACGAAGAAGTGGACGACGTGACTACAGGCGTACCGCATGCCATCGCTTCCAGCGCTGGGATCCCGAATCCCTCATATGCCGAGGGATATGCGAAGACCTGAGCGGAATTGTACCAAAGCGGTTGCTCCTCTCTGCGGACGTAACCCACCATGTGGACTTCGCTCGACAGGTTTTGCTCTTCGATTGCCGATTCGACGGCCTGGAACCCCCACCCTTTTGCCCCGGCGATGACGAGATCGCCGTCATAGGCGCGGGTGCGTCGCAGGCGACCGAATGCCCGGACCAGATTGTGCACATTCTTCCTCGGTTCTAACGTTCCCAGATACAAAATGAAACGATCGGGCAGACCTTTCGATGCCCTGAAGCGCTTGATCTCGGCTTCTGATCTCACTGGCCGCATATCCGGCTCGACCCCGGGGTAAATGACCCAGATTTTTTCATCCGGAATTCGAAATATCCGTGCTATGTCGGCCTTCGTTGCTAAGGAATCCGCCACCACGGACCCGGCGACCGCAGCCGAACGCTGGCTCATAATACGCAGGAAAATCCGCCGCCGCATGGGATGCGCCCAGGGAGTCGTGAGATACGACAGATCGTGAATCGTGACAACTTGAGCGGCCGCGCTCAGCAGCGGCGATACGTTCAGGAATGAATGTACGACATCAAGCTGGCGGAACGAGGTGTGGAACGGCAATGCGAACTGCTCCCACAAAATGCGGGTCGAAGTTCGCGACGTTGGCAGGTTCGTTCGTACAAATCTCGCATTGTCAGCGGATTCGTATGGGCTGTGGCGGACGGAGCTGTTGGTGAAAACGACAAAGTCGTTGTCTTTGGTTTTGGACTCAATCAGCGCCCCGGTGAGGTTCCGTGTGTATCGGCTTACTCCGGCATTGCGAATTCCGCCGCCCGCGAACATGACGAGCGCGTTCAGGCCGATTTTCAACTTCAATCACCGCCGGCCTCTACCGCTAATACGTATAAAGTTGCCGCAAATGATCGGCGGGGTCGAGGCATATCCTCGACCCCGCCGAATTCCTCCGGATTCTAGGTTGTTTCGGATTCGCCGACGGACTCCTGGGTGGCTGGATCGAAGACGTGCATGGTGTTCATGTCGAAAATCAGCTCATATTCGGTTCCGGCGACGGCCTGGGTTCGCGGGTCGACTCTGGCGATGAACGAGTCATCGCCGGCGATCATGTAAAGGTAGACCTCGCTGCCGAGCGGCTCAAGCACGTCGATCTTACCCATGACCCGCTGGTCCAGCGTCGCGCGGCTCGGGGCGAACACGGGGTCAAACATATCTTCAGGCCGAAGGCCGAAGATTACATCCTTGCCGAGATAGTCGGCGAACTTGGACCGGAGGTCTGGCGGAACTTGCAGGGAAATTGCACCGGCCCCGAGTTCGACCATCATCTCGTCGACCGTGCCGCTGATCTTCGCGTCGAAGAAGTTCATCGCCGGACTGCCGATGAATCCGGCTACGAACATGTTCGAGGGATTGTCGTAAACGGTCTGAGGAATTCCGAGCTGCTGTAGCGCGCCGTCTCGCAGCACTGCTATCCGCGACCCCATCGTCATGGCCTCGGTCTGGTCGTGCGTAACGTAAATCACGGTCGTCTGAAGTCGCTCGTGCAACCTGATAAGCTCGGCCCGCGTCTGAACTCGGAGCTTGGCGTCCAGGTTCGAAAGCGGCTCGTCCATCAAGAAGACTTTGGGCTCACGGACGATGGCCCTTCCCAACGCGACCCGCTGGCGCTGACCGCCTGAGAGCTGCTTTGGTTTTCGGTCGAGAAGTTCACCGATCGCCAGCAGTTCGGCCGCTTCCTGAACACGACGCTCGATTTCCTTTTTCGGCGTCTTACGCAGCTTCAAACCGAACGCGAGGTTGTCGTACACACTCATGTGCGGGTACAACGCGTAGCTCTGGAACACCATGGCGATGTCGCGGTCTTTCGGAGCTACGTCGTTGACGAGCCTATCGCCGATATAGATGTTTCCGTCGGTGAGCTCTTCAAGTCCGGCGACCAGCCGCAGGGCTGTGGATTTTCCGCAACCGGACGGTCCAACCAGGACCAGGAACTCACGATCCATCACTTCGATGGTCACGTTATTGACCGCAGTCACCTCGCCGAAGCGTTTTGTGACTTGATCGAGGGTAACGCTTGCCATGTGGGCTATCCCCTTTTTGCTATTGCGCCTCGACCCGATGTCGGGGCGCCGACTAACCGTCTTCGTACCCCTCTGGCTACCGGCGCAGACGGCCCGGCAAAATCAGAACTATTCGGCAAAAGCCGCATCTTGCCAGCGAGGATCGCCCCGTGGAGCGATTACTCCGGAAGGCAAAACCCCTCCAATCTCAGGTATCCCGGAGTTTTTGGACTGTACCACCCGTCAGGATTCTCGGTCAAAGAGAAAAGCCGCGACGACCGGATAATTTAGCGGGATGCCATCGACTTAAATGGGCCGCCGAGCGGTAGGCCTGCACCGGGCAGCAATAAGACCGACCCGGTTCCCGGATTTGGATTTGGCGTTAAGCGCATCGTGAGGCGACAGACGGCGGGCGTGAGTGCTTCCCGGCGCTGCGGCCGCCATAAATTGGAGCATGTGCTTCCACGACGAGACCCGGTGTCCAATCAGACGGCGAAAAGGCCGCCGAGTTGGTCCGGGCTAAGCGCCGCCACCGGCCGATGTAACGGAGCTATCGCTCCTGATCCGCCATTCGCGGCTGAGACTCTGGGAACGGTGCATGCGCGAGTATGAGCCGTCTTGGTCGAGAAGTTGGTCGTGGGTGCCGATCTCCTCGATGCGGCCTTCCCGGAGAAAAATGATTCGGTCGGCGTTGCGAATGGTCGAAAGTCGGTGCGCGATCACCATCGTTGTGCGCCTTTCAGCAAGCCGGCTGAGCGCCTGCTGGATCTCAAATTCCGACTCCACGTCCACCGAAGAGGTGGCCTCGTCCAATACCAACACCGGAGCATCCTTGAGCAGCGCTCTAGCGATGGAGAGACGCTGCTTTTCGCCGCCGCTGAGCCGGGTTCCGCGCTCGCCGATTATTGTGTTGTAACCGTCGGGCGATGCGACGATGAAATCGTGAGCGTTAGCCGCCATGGCCGCTGCGATCAGTTCGTCGTCCCCGGCTTCGGGCCGTCCGATTAGAAGATTCTGGCGAATGGTTTCGTTGAACAAAAACACGTCCTGCATAACCATGGCGATTCCTGATCTCAGGAACTTCAGCGGCAGGTCCTGGACATCGACGCCGCCGACCAGGATCCGGCCTTCGTCGGGATCGTAAAAGCGTGGGATGAGGCTCACGGTCGTCGTCTTCCCGCTGCCGGTGGGACCGACCAGCGCTACGACCTCGCCCTCTTCAACTTTAAAGGTCAAATTCCGCAGCACGGCGTCGCCGGCGTTGTAGGCAAAGCTGACGTTGTCGAATTCGATGTCCCACGTTGGATCGCGGGGCGCGACAACTCCGGCCCGATCGTAAATTTCGGGTTCAACGTCCCAGGCTTCGAAGACGCGGTCGGCGCTTGCGAGGGCGGTTTGCAGCTGCTCGTTGGCACGAGCCAGGTCGAGCACCGGTTTGTAAATTAGAGCGAGATAGAAAATGAACAGGAAAAGGTCCGCTGCCGATAAATCTCCGGCCATCGCGGAGCGCCCTCCGAACCACAGCAGCAAGATCATTCCGATGCCGGAGACAAACTCAACCCCCGAATTCGGAAGCGTGGTGAACATGTTGGAACGCACCACATCGGTGTGGTATTCGTAACTCACGTTGGACAGTTCCTGGATGCGCTCGTCCTCACGGGTGAACGATCGAATCACGCTCATCCCCTGCAGGTTCTCCTGATAGCTGGCGGTCACCATGCCAAGTTTGTCGCGTGTGCCTCTCCACATCCCGCGCAGCTTGGGGTTCAGCCAGGCGGTCATCCATATGAGGGCTGGAACTGGAACGAATACGAGCAGCGCGAGTTTCCAGTTGATGATAAATAGCACCGTGGTCATGCCGAGCGGGATCGTAACGCTGAGGACGATCATCTGAACCGCGTGGGCGATAAAGTTCTCCACCGACTGCATATCGCCAACGCCTTTTGAAATCATCTGACCGGTCTTCTGTTCGGAGAAATAGCGGGACGAAAGGCTTTGCACGTGGGCGTACAGACCCACCGTCATGCGATGCAAGGCGCCGTAGGACGCTACGTGGGCCCAGTAACGATCGATGTAATTGAAAACTCCACGTAGGATGTACATGACCGTGAGCGCGGCGACAATCGCGGCCAGACCGGAAGTTGTCCCTTCCCCCTCCGTGACCCAGACGATTATCTGGCGGATGAAAATCGGCGGGATTACATTCATCGCCGTATAGGCGAGCGCTGCCAGGACCGAAATAGCGAACATCAGCCGGTAGCCGCGCATCACGGCCCAAATTCTTCGGGCAAATATCAGCATTTCGATGGATTCCCGTTCTGCGCTTCGGTGAAGGCGAGAACCGTCAACAACTTCAAGTGACGCACCGTTCTAACACGAGGCCACCGGGCACACGGTGGCGCGTGGAGTATGTAGTATCTGTAGGCACTGCGATTATCGCAAATCAGCCCGTTAACCTGCCCTGGATAGTCAAGCCGATTCTGCCGATAGGAGCACGAGGAACCCGAATTCGGTGTCAGCCGACCAGAAAACTGATTTTATCTTCTTTGACGCGTTCGGGACCCTGTTTCATTTCGGCGACTCGGCGAACCCCGCCAGTGATTTTCAACGATTGCTCGCGGAGAATGGCGTAGTCGCGCCGATTGAATCCGCGCGGACGGCGATAGCCACGGAAATGGCGTATTTTCGGGAGTGGCAGCGGACGGTTCGAACTCGCGACGAGCTTGAAAGGCTGAGGGTGGAATGCGCCGAAATCGCGATTGACGCGCTGGGCGGACCCGAGGCTTGCGATCTGGCGCCGGTGCGCGTGGCTGAAATCCTGGTCGAAACATTTCCGAGCGTCGTGTTCCCCGACGTTGAACCCGCGATTCAACTTGCGCGCAGCCATGGGGCCGGAGTGGGGGTGCTAAGCAACTTCAGCTTCATGTTGCCAATTATTCTCGACGACCTCCAACTTCTGCGGATGTTTGATGTCGTTGCGGTTTCGGCGGAACTGGGGTTCGAAAAGCCGGACCCGGCGATATTTCTGGAGGCACTCAGGATGGCGGACGTGGAACCTCGGCGCGCGGCCCACATCGGGGACAACTATGAAGAAGACGTGCAGGGCGCGCGCTCGGCGAATGTCCGAGTCGTGTTGCTCGATCGGTCCGGCCAAAATCACCGCGACGACGTTGCAGTGGCGGCCGATCTGATTGAAGCCGTGGAATTGCTGGTCGGCTTTCCGGAGACAGCGCCCTAGTCAAACTGCCGCAAGAGGGAGGCCATTTCAATTCCGGCGCGGGCGGCGGCATATCCGCGATTGGAATTGTCGGGCAGCGTTCGGGCAACGGCTTGCTCCCGGGCGTCAACCGTCAGGACGCCGAATATGACGGGAACTCCGGTTTGCAGTCCCGCCTCCATGATCCCTCGCGACGACTCACCGGCAACGAACTCGAAGTGCGGGGAGTCGCTTCGCAGCACCATGCCAAGACAGATTATGGTGTCGTAGCGTCCCGTTTGCGCCAGGCGCTTGCCGGCCAGCGGAATCTCAAACGCGCCGGGAACCCAGGCGACATCGATATTCTCGTCGGCGACTCCGGCCTCATCGAGCGCCCGTAGCGCGCCGTCCAGTAGCTGGCTTGTGAATTCCTCGTTATAGCGAGCAACGACGGCGGCGATGCGCAGCTTCTCGCCGACGATTTCTCCGTCGAACGTTCGTGCCATCTACAGAGTCCGGCGGCGTTCAGCCAAGGTCGTGGCCGAATTTTTCCGCCTTGGTGGCGAGGTAACGCTCATTATGGAGGCCCGGCTCGATAATCAGCGGCACGCGCTCGACGATCTCGAGTCCGTAGCCTGAAATCTCGGCCCGCTTGCGCGGATTATTTGTAAGGAGCCGGATCTTGGACAATCCGAGTTCAGTGAGGATTTGAGCGCCGATGCCGTATTCTCGCTGGTCCGGCTGGAAGCCCAGATGGACGTTAGCCTCGACGGTGTCCATTCCTTCATCCTGTAAGGCGTAGGCTTGGAGCTTGTTTGCCAGACCGATGCCGCGCCCTTCCTGACGCATATAGAGAATCACGCCTCGCTCCTCCTCGGCCACGCGCTGCAGAGCGGCGTTGAGTTGCGGCCCGCAGTCGCAGCGCTGGGACCCAAATACATCGCCGGTTACGCATTCGTCGTGGACGCGCACCAGCGGCGGTGGATCCCCGGAAACATCGCCCATCACCAGCGCCACGTGGTCGTCGTTGGTCGTACGGTCGTGGAAGGCTACGGCGCGAAAGTCGCCAAAGCGAGTTGGTAGACGCGAAGTGGCTACCCTGGTTATGAGCTTTTCCGTTTGACGTCGATAGGCTATCAACTCGGCAAGCCTTACGATCGCCAGCCCCTCGCGTTCGGCCACCTTTCGGACATCTTCGATGGTCGTGTCGCGGCCATCTCCGCCCGCGAGGTGTGTTAATACCGCGACTGGCGGAAGTCCGGCGAGCCGCGCCAGATCGACGCCGGCTTCGGTGTGCCCGGCCCGCCTCAACACGCCGCCTTCGCGAGCCTCCAGAGGCTGCACGGAGCCGGGCGATACAAAGTTTCCCGCTTCAAGGCGCCCGTCGGCCAGCGCGCGAATCGTCGCGGCCATTCCGCTTGGCGAGTCAAGCGGGGCGCCCGCTTGCCGAGTATCCACCGTAGACGCGAAGTACGGTCCCGGGTTGACGGGATCGCTCGTTTTGCGCGCCGCCAGCGGAATTCCCAAATCGGTCAACCGCTGGTGATGGACGCTAACGTAAATGGTCCCGTCGCCGAGCTGACGGAGGCGATCCAGCGCCTGACCTGTCATCAGACTGCCGGGCGCGATTATGTCGGCCTCGAGGGCGCGCCCCTCGGCTACAACGATCACTGGTTCGCTTTCGGAAAAGCGACGGATCGCATCTTTGACGCCCGTATACACGCTGGGGTGATTCTCAGGATTGAGTTTGGGGTTGTCGTCCATTGACGGTCAGTTTTTCCACATACTTGGCCACGATATCGACTTCCACATTCGCCTTGTACCCGGACCCTTTTGAACCCATTACCACATTGGCGATTGTATGGGGAATGAGGGCTACTCCAAATCGCGTTTCATCACACCAGGCGACCGTCAGACTCGCGCCGTCCAGAGCGATATACGCCTTTTCGACCAGATATCGGGCGATGGCGGGATCAGCTTCGAACTCGTACATCCGAGATGCCCCGTCAGCCTCAATGGTGGTGATTTCGGCGAGCGCATCGACATGCCCCTGAACTATATGACCGCCGAACCGCGAACCTGCTTCCATGGGCCTTTCAAGATTTACGCGGTCGCCGGCGGTCAAATAGCGCAGATTGCTTCGCCGAAGGGTTTCGGGAACCGCCTCGAACTTGAAATGGGAGATTCCAACTTCCAGGGCTGTTACGCAGACGCCGTTGATCGCGATGCTGGACCCGACATCGGCGCCGATGAGTGCTCGCTCGCATCCGACGGTGAACCGGGCAAGTTCCGGTTGAATATCGGCCTGTTCGATCCGGCCGACTTCTTCGATGATCCCGGTGAACATCGTCTGTAGCGGGAGCCCGCTAGCTCGGACTCGGGCCGTACTTCCGCAGCACTGCGGAAATATGAGAATCGTCGCCGGACGGGGAGGAGTGGAATTGTTCGAATTTTGCGGCGTCCGCGAGTTTGGCGAACCCGTTGCCCGCCACTGGACCTGGCGCTGCGGACCCGCCCAGAACGATCGGCGCGATGAAGACGTCAGCCCGATCCACGAGCCCGGAATCAAACAACGAACCGAGGACTGTTCCGCCTCCTTCGGCCATTATGTTGACGATTCCTCGGTTTCCGAGCTCGTTGAAAAGGTCTGCAAGGGAGATTCGCGTCGATTTCGTGGAAGAAAGCACTTCCGCGCCGACTTGCCGGAGGCCGTCAATACGGTCAGCCGGGGCCTGGTCGCCCACGACGATTAGTGTATTGCCCGGCGTCGACCGCGCAAGCATTGCGGCGTCTGGCGGGGTTCGGGCCATTCCGTCCAGAACAACGCGCAGCGGCTGAAACTCCGCACCGACGTGCAGCCGGCATGTCAGGAGCGGGTCGTCCGCGAGGACCGTTCCAATGCCGACCAGGATCGCGTCGGACTCTTTGCGCATCCGGTGAACGGTTTGCCGTGAACCCTCGCCGGAGATGTACCTGGATTCACCTGAGCTGGTGGCTATTTTCCCGTCCAGTGACATCGCCCACTTGGCCGTCACGTACGGGCGACGGGTCTCGACCCACTTGAAAAAGCCCTGGTAAATGGAAGTAGCTTCGTGCCCTGAAAGTCCGATGTGGACGCTGATGCCGGCCGCGGCGAGTTCGCCGAATCCGTCCCCCGATTCCGGATTCGGGTCTGCGACCGCGGCGAATACGCGAGAAACTCCGGCTTCGATGATTGCGGTAGAGCAGGGCGGCGTGTCTCCGTAATGAGCGCAAGGTTCGAGCGTGACGTAGAGGTCGGATCCGCGAGTCTCGTCACCCGCCATCTCGATCGCCGCCCGTTCGGCGTGACGTCCCGATCCAGGCTCTGTGCTGACGGCGGCAACGACGCGATCCCCTCTGGCGAGCACTGCACCGACCGCCGGTCTGGGACTCACCGATCCAAGTCTCTCGCGTGCCAGTTCCAGAGCCTGGCCCATAAGCTTGTCGGCGTATGCGGGCGGCGACGCCTGGGTACGATCCGCGATCAATCCGCCGGTACTCATCAGAGCACTACCCCATGAGCGAAGGCTTCGGGATGAGGACGCAGAGACGCGCGGCCCGGCGTCTTCTCTCATCCGGACTTTACCGTCGGCCTCGGATTCTCACCGCGGTCCTGCCCGCCTGCGCGAGCTCGTGGGCTAGCCTGTGTCGGCATCACCACCGGTCGGGAGTTGGCCGTTTACGGCCTCACCCTGCCCCGAAGACGCTTTACACGTATTCAATCTGAATATATGACCGCTACTGGGTCGAGTCAACGAACGCTGCCGGTTCGACGACGCCCTAAAGGGGCCTGATTCAGAACGTCACGGGGGAACAGAGCCGTCCGGCCTTCGCTGCGAGATAATCTCGTCGGAGCGGCCGGGCACCGTCGCGGTTCCCAACATTGCTGGATGGCGTATTGAGAGTTCTTGGGCTGACGGGCAACATTGCTTCCGGCAAGTCAGCGGTCGCGGGAATCGTGGCCGAGTTTGGGGCCAGAGTAATCGACGCGGACCGGCTCGTTCACGGATTGTATCGATCGGGTACGCTGACTTTTGCAGCCATCGTGGATCGATTCGGTGAGGGTGTCGAAGGTCGCGGCCAGATTGACCGCGGCGCGCTTGGCCGGGTCGTATTCGCCGATCCGGCAGCCATGGCCGACCTCGAGGGCATCGTTCACCCGGCGGTCGCGACCGAGACACGAAGGCTGCTCGAAGCCCCGAGCGACGCCCCGGCAGGGATGATCGAAGCGATCAAACTCGTGGAGAGCGAGATGGTCTCATTGCTCGACGAGCTGTGGATCGTAACGGCGTCGCGAGACGTTCGGCTGAGACGGCTTGTGGAATCTCGAGGCCTCGAACGCGGAGACGCGATTGAGCGGATGGATTCTCAGTCGTCAACTGAAGCGAAGGCTCGTTTGTTCATGAGTCGCCAACCCGGGAAACCTGTCGTGCGAATCGACAACGACGGAGATCTCGGCCGAACTCGGAATGCGGTGATCGACGCCTGGCAAACATTTATCGGCGGCGACGTTTCTTAAGGGCGAGACAGGGAGCTGGCGGCGAGTCTAACGGCGGCGGGATCGTGTCCGATAACGAGCAGCACGGAATCGGCCAGACGCTGTGCTCGCGCGGAACGTTCCGATCCCGACCAAAGCGCGGTGGTCTCACCCGTTTCGGAGGTCCCGGGCCCGAGGCCGCCGCCAGCCAGAAAACCGACCAGAGCCGTCCAGAATTCGTCCAGGTCGAGCCGGGTGTCCCAGCGAAATTTCATCGTCATCAGCCCCTTGCCGCGTTCGCTGCGATACAGGGCATATGCGTCGCCGCCCCATCCCTCAGCCGCCTGCCGGGCGGCCCGCCGATCGATAGCCTGTTCGAGTATTACCCCAAGATAGAACTCGCCCGTAACGTTGCGGCGCACCTCCTCCCATCCCTGCGGAAGTACGTGTTCGACGCCTGGCAGATCGACCTCCAGGGGCTTCTCGTCGGCGCGGTACTTACTCTCGTGCATGATTTGCTCGGTCGAATCCGGCAAACGATCGTACGCATCGTTGACGGCGCTCCAGCCGCCGCTCAGCAGCGAAGAAACGTAGCTGGAGCCGGCTTCGTAGGGAAAAAGCAAAATCTCTCGAATTACACGGGGCGTCGATGAAAAGGCATCGCCGCCGGATTCCCCGTCCCTGAGGAGCACGTCAATGTCTTCATTAGTGAGCGATGCGAGTGCGTATTGAGTCCCGGCCAAGCTCGCGTCGCCCTCCACGAGGGCCCGGAATGCGAGTAAGGCGTCGTGGTTCTCGCCAATAGATTCCTCGATAGCGTCGAGATCGAATTTCCTGTCCTGCAGCGCGTGCACGTATTCGTGCGCCAGCGTCCAGATCAAGAGTGGAACGGGTGTGCTGTCGTCTCCGATGGCGAACATCGCCTCAGATTCCGAGTCGTAGAACCCGACGATCTGTTCGCTCAGCAGGGCCTTTTGGATGTCGCTTACGTCCTGACCGGGACTCAGAATGCCGAGCAACTCCAGTTCCAGTTGATCGAGCTCTGAAATTTCGGCCGGGTAATCTTCGGCGAAGTCCTTTTCCAGCTCGGTCTCGAGCATTTCACGCGTCATCAAATCAGCCGGAACGTCCCAGGTTGGCAGGCCGCGCAATGCCGCAACGCCTGGACCAATGGTTTCTAAAAGTTCTGACACGCTGGCGATCTCCGCTGCGGCGCGTTGCCCATCGTTGACGACGCCACCGGCGGGAACGACTTCCCCGGGCGCCGAGCAGGCGGAAAAAATCAGCACAATGGCAAGTGCCAGCGGAACGGCGGCCTTCGTTGGACGTGAAACGATACGAAGTCCGCGGACTGCTCGATCAGGTTTCAAATTCACGGATAGGATCGTCGGGCGGTCGTGCCCGGCGGATTTGAATTTGATTCGCATGATTTGCGTTGCACGGCGGCCAGCCATTCGCTAGTCCGGATCGGTGAACTCAAACGGAAGAATTCGACACGCGAGTTTTCCAGGCTGGCGGTCGCTCCTACTACACTCACGCGGTGCCCGAGCTTCAAGGAATCTCCCGTGCCGTCAGGCACCTGATCTGCTACTTTCGCCTCGCATCGAGTTCAACGATCGCAGCCAGCGCTGCTGAACGAGGGTAGGCGATGATACGACGAAGTTGTGTGCCACAAGCAGTCCGGGCGCATGTGCAGGAATAGACTTCAACTGGACGCGGTAGCAGGCGGAGGTTTTCCATGCCGGTGACCACCCGGGACATCCGAGCCAAAAAGAGCTCAGTCGAAAAGCTGGTGATGGTTACGGCCTACGACGCCCCGACGGCGCGGATTGTCGATGAAGCCGGTGTCGACGTGATTCTTGTGGGTGACAGCGTCGGCACAAACGTCCTCGGATTGGATTCGGAGGCGCGCGTGACGATGGATGACATGGTTCACCACGCGCGGGCTGTCGCGCGATCCGCCGCCAACGCGCTGCTGGTTGGCGATCTGCCGTTTATGACCTACCGCGTTTCTACGGAGCAGGCGCTTGCCACGTCCGCGCGGATGATCCAGGACGGGCACATGCACGCCGTAAAACTGGAGGGTGGAGCGGAAATGGCCGGGCGAGTTAAGGCCATAACCAGTGCCGGTATACCCGTGATGGGCCATGTTGGCCTGACCCCGCAGTCGGCCAACGAACTCGGCGGATATCGAGCGCAGGGAAAGGACTCAAAAGGCGCGAGATCCATAGTCGACGGCGCAGTGGCTCTGGAGAACGCTGGAGCTTTCGCAATTGTGCTGGAGTCCGTGCCTTACCGTTTGGCCGAACTGATCACAAATCGGGTGGGCGTGCCGACCATAGGCATCGGAGCCGGACCCGGCTGCGACGGCCAGGTTCAAGTGATCAACGACATTGCGGGCTGGAACCCCGACTTTCTCCCGAAGCACTCCAGGCGATTCGGGAACGTGGACGCAGAACTGCGGAAGGCTGTAAGGGGCTATGTAGAGGAGGTCCGCAAAGGGACGTTTCCGACTGAGCGGCACAGCTTTCGGATCAAGGATGGGGTTATCGAAGAGCTCAACGACTGATTCTGTATGGCGGACTCACTCATACCGGATTTGCGGATGGTCGCCAGTCCAAACGATCGATGCGACAAGATCGTCGAATAGATCCCGGCACGGGCGGCGTCAGTACGCAGCTGGCCCGGGTAAAGGTCAATCTCCCTATACTGACGGCGATTCTGGATGAGGAGGACCTAAGATGGCAGGTACGGATATGGAAGCCGGGGACCGGCCTGGCGGTTACGCTGCAAATCTCGACGTTGCGCTACCCGAGAGAAGCTCGCGATTGCTCGCGGTGCTTTTGATCTTGGCATTTATCAAGGTGGTGCTGGCTATACGGCACATCGTCATAGTGGCTGTCTATGGGTTCGTGGCGATCATCGTCGCATGGATAGCGCAGTGGGTGGTGCTGTGTACCGGCAGGTATCCAGACGGCTTGTACGACTTCGTTCTCGGCTATCTGAGGTGGTGGTGGCGAGTAAGCGCTTGGATCGTCGGGCTGGTTGACAAGTACCCGCCGTTCACGGGAGCGGTTGACGAGGACTATGGCGCGTGGGCTGACTGTTCCAGACCCGAAACAAACAACCGGGCGCTCGCGGCAGTGCGAATTCTCGGTTTGGTGAGTCTTGTGGTGCTGCCACATGCCGTAGCTTTGGCGGTGGTCGGGGTCGCGGTTGTGCTCCTTGTGCCGCTGGCTCCATGGGGAGTGGTGTTCACGGGAAGATTCTCCAGGGTGATGTCGCCTCTCATCGTTGGTGCCCAGCGCTGGCAGCATCGGGTGAACTGCTTTTCATACGGCCTTACCGACGCTTACCCGCCTTTCCGATATGGAAACTTAACCAGCGGTCAACTTCGGACTAGCTGATTAGGCCCTTTCGCCTACGACCCGAGCGTGTAGCCGCCGTCGATGACAAGAGTCTGACCGGTTACGCCGTGGGCTTCGGCCAGGAAGATCGCCATGTGCGCCACGTCTTCCGGTGTTGAAGCTTTGTGGAGCGGCGTTTTCTCGACGTAAGTCTCGATGAACGCCTGTTTGCCATCAACCCAACGTGTCAGTATCACACCGGGGGCGATGGCGTTGACTCGAACTTCCGGGGCAAACGCCCGCGCGAGCGACAGAGTCATCGAATTCAGGGCGGCTTTGGAAGCGGCGTAGGCTATCGAGCTGCCCGAGCCCATTAGACCGGCAATCGACGAAATGTTGACTATGCAGCCGTCCGATGATTTTTTCAGGTGAGGCATTGCCGCTCTAGAGGCGAAGTACGCCCCCTTGACGTTGATCTGCATGATGTCGTCCCACATCGATTCCGAGAGCCCGTCCAGATCGGTGTGCGGGACGAAGTGCGTGGTTCCGGCGTTGTTGACGAGGATGTCTAGACGGCCCAGGGCGTCCACCGTGTGGGCGACCATTTCGACAACCTGAGCGTCGTCGCCGACGTTGCACTGGAATATCGTGGCATCTACGCCCCTCGCCCTGATCTGCTCCAGCGTCTCTTCGGCGGCATCCTTGGATCGCGAGTAGTTCACGCCGATCCTGACGCCTTTGTCCGCAAGGGCGAGCGCTATCGCGGCACCGGCGCCAGTTGCGGATCCGGTTACGAGCGCCGTACGCCCTTCGAGATTTGTCATCACGTCTCCCCTGACGTTACCGCCGTTAACGGCTCAGCGCGTTAGTTTGCAGCTTTGAACGGTATCAGTTCAACGGCCCGCGGACAGTCCGCGGACCGCGAGCGGTAATCGTCCAACGGCTAGTCGCCCAGCAGCGTGCGCCACTCGTTCAGGTGACGCTCCTCGTCGGCGAGTATTTCCTCCAAAAGCCGTCGCGTCGTGGGGTCGGACATCCCGATTGCCTGAATATGCCGGATGTAGCGTTCGACCGCCTCGGACTCGTGCTCGACGTTGTCGCGAAGCATTTTCTTAAGATCCCCGCCCGACCTGATTTCCCCCACCTTGATATTCGGGTCGCCGCCGAGCTCGTCAATCCGCTCGGCTATTTCTTCCGCATGCCGCATCTCGTCCATTGAGGCGGCGCGGAATCGGTCGCGAATCTCGGCCGATTCGAGCCCCTTCGCCGATACGTGTTGCCACATGTACTGGATGATCGATCCAAGCTCGTCGGATAGATTCTCTTGAAGCATCGTCATGATTTCATCTGATGTCGCCAATCTCGTCTCCTTTCCGGGACTGAACGTCGTCGAAATGACGCGCTGCGGTACGGGTCTAAGGTCGCCATAGGCGGCGGCGCTTTATTTCAACGCTAAACGTGGCCGTCAGGCGGGATTACTGCGCCAGGCCGGGTAAGGCCGGACTCAGACGGCGACGGCCTGGGGCTGCGCTTCCTTTCTCGGGGCTGGAAGGCCGCAAAATTCTTCGTAGTCGATCAGTTCGGTGACGGTGGGATTGTCCCCGCACACGGGGCAGTCGTGACGCCGCGCGGTTTTATAGGTAATGAATTCCATCTCGAGGGCATCCCAGGTGATCAGACGGCTGTCGAGGTAGTTGCCGATCCCGATGATGCGCTTTATTGCCTCGGTAGCCTGCAGGCATCCGATGACTCCGGGAACTACGCCCAGCACGCCCGCTTCGGAGCAACTCGGGGCCATTTCAGGAGGAGGCGGCGACGGATACATGCAACGGTAGCAGCCGGAGTCGGGCGCAAAGACCTTTACCATGCCTTCGAATTTCAGAACGCTGCCGTCGATCATGGGTTTGCGAAGTAGGACGCAAGCGTCGTTTACAAGATAGCGGGTTGGGAAATTGTCGCATCCGTTAACTACGAGGTCGTACTCGGCGATGATTTGCATTGCGTTTTCGGAGTTGAGCACGTCGTCGTAAGCGATCACGTTCACGTCGGGGTTAAGTTCGTTGATCGTTTGCGCCGCGGACTCGACCTTGGGAACGCCGACCCGAGCCGTGTTGTGGAGAATCTGGCGCTGAAGGTTGCTCTCTTCTACGAGGTCGTGATCAACGATCCCAAGGGTTCCCACGCCCGCCGCCGCCAGGTAGTAGGCCGCGGGAGAGCCAAGTCCGCCGGCGCCGATCACCAGGACCCTGGCGTCAAGAAGCTTTTGCTGCCCCTGGGCGCCGACTTCGGGAATCAACATATGACGGCTGTATCTTCGAACCTGGTCTGGCGTAAACAATTTGCTACCTCGATCGATGTTTCCGGCGCGTCGTTAAGCGGGTTTTGCGCCTGTTAGGTTCCGGCCAGTTCGCCCTCGACCGGAAGCCCGTCGGCCACCCAACCCTTAGTTCCATCCGCAAGGTTGTAAACGTTCGTCCGGCCAATCGCAATGGCCATCTGCGCTGCAACCCCGCTCATTTGACCGACGTTGCATACGAAGAGAATGTCTGTCTCGGGCAGCTTGCCGGTGGCGTCGACAAGAATATCCTGGAGGGGTATCAGTTCCGCTCCCTGTACGTGCGCCTCGGCGAACTTGTGTTCGTCGCGAACGTCGATGATCGCCAAGTCGGGAGTGGATTCAATGAGTTCCTGAGCCTCCTGATTGGTCAGCTCCTGGTAGCCTTGAGCCCCCACTCATCCCTCCGATGGTTTAATACGGGCGCCGGTTCGAGAAGCGGACCCTGCAACGAGATTCTAATTCTACTAAATCTATCGCAAAAGTACGTAGAGTCTGGCACACATGCTGCCGCTTTCCATGAGTGGGATTGCACGCCATGACGGAACCGTTTGGCCCCGAAAACATGGGGGTTGCCCGCCTGAGCCCGTCGGACCGCGTGATTGCCGGGTCGATGGGTTCGTGGTCCCTGCGGTACACGGCGGGCACCTTTGGAATTGATGACGGCGGCCATATCCGCATAACGAACCGGCAGGTTTGCGACTGGCAGATGCCCCAGTTCGACAAACCAACGGAATCGGGATTCACCACCGTGCGCTCAAGCGCCGACGTGTTGCTTCAGCCGACCTCTTTCCACAACGTGCACAAACGACCTTTTCGAAGAGCGCTGCAAATCGATGTCCACGACGGGGCGTTACAGTCCGGCGATTGGATTGAGGTCGTCTTTGGTGACACCAGCGGCGGATCGCCGGGTCTACGCGCCCAGTCGTTCTCGGAACTGCGCTCGGAGTTCAGGGTCTTCGTCGATGCGTTTGGGGCCAACAGCTACAAACCAGTACCTGAGCAGCCGTGGGTAGAGGTCATTGGCGGACCGGCGACGCGCTTCGAAGTCGTGGCGCCATCTGACGGGATCATTGGCCTGCCCCTGGCCCTGAGTGTCAGGGCCACCGACGCGTGGGGTAACACCGATTCGGGGTTCGCGGGTGAGATCGCGTTGCAGCCAAATTCGGTCGTGGACGGATTGCCACGATCCGCGAGATTTTCATCTGGGGACGGCGGCGTTCTGGTGATCGACCAAATCGTTCCGCGAGAGAAGGGTGCGTTGTGGATCGACGTGGCGTCCAACGACCCTGCCTGCGCTGCCCGCTCGAACGTCGTCAGGTGCGACGACGCGAAGCATCGCTGGTCGCTTTACTGGGGCGACCTTCACGGACAGAGCATGGAAACCGTAGGAGTCAACCCCGCTCGTGAGTATCTGCGATTTGCGCGCGATGAGGCGCGAATCGACTTCATCGGGCATCAGGGGAACGACTTTCAGATCACCCGCGAATTCTGGTCCGAGTTATCCGGTCTGATGAAGGAGTTCCACGAACCAGGTCGATTCGTGACGTTCCTCGGCTATGAATGGTCGGGCAATACGCCCGCCGGCGGAGATCGCAACGTTCACTTTCTCGGCGATGAAGGGGACCTCCACCGGTCGAGTCACGCTCTTATCGACGATCTCTCGGACGCGGATACCGACCGCTGCCCGGTTAGCCGGCTGTATGAGACTTTTGCGGGACGCAACGACGTGATGTTGATTCCACACGTCGGCGGCAGGCGGGCGAACTTCGATTATTTCGATGCGTCGCTGGAGCCGGTGGTCGAAATTCATTCATCGCACGGGTCGTTCGAGTGGTTCGGGGCTGACGCTGTGCGACGAGGTTATCGGGTGGGTTTTATCTGCGCGAGCGATGTGCACACGGGCAAGCCCGGCGCGAGCCGTCCGAGCGCCGGGACCGGGATGGAAGCATTCGGAGTGAGGGGCGGTCTCGGCGGAATCTATGCTGAGTCGCTCACTCGCGACTCGCTCTGGGAAGCCCTGAAGTCACGTCGCTGCTACGGAACCACCGGCGATCGAATCGCGGTTTGGTTCGAATGCAATGAAGAACCGATGGGCGGCGAGATTTCTCTTGATGGCGATCTGAAATTCAAGGGCGCCGTCCACGGGACCGCGGCGGTTCAATCTGTTGAAATCATCCACTCTGGGGAGTCCATCTTCATGGAAAGGCCGCGGTCAGGCGGTAAAACCTCGAGGCGACTTCGGGTTACGTGGACGGGCGCCGACGGTCGCGGTCGCCGCAGAGGGACCAACTGGGATGGAGGCATTTCGATCGACGGCGGGAAAATTGTGCTGGCTGAGACGATTGGGTTCGATCATCCTGAAGAACAGATATCCAGTCAGGATTCGTCAAGCGTCCGGTGGACGTCGGGAACGGCTGGAGACCTGGACGGAATCGAGATTGAAATCGACCGGCGCGACGGCGCGGTTCTTGCATTCGAAGCCGGTCCCGCCAGGTTCGTAAAGCGCCTCGACGAGTTGGGAACTGATCCGTGGCGATTCGACGCTGGCGCCGTCGGCAGATGGGTTGAACTCGAATGGGTGGATCCAGAATCAGACAGGAATCTGGTCGAAATTGCACACACAGTTCCGGCGTCAAGGGCCGCGGCGGGAGCGTACTACCTGAGGGTGGTCCAGAAGGACTGCGAGATGGCGTGGACCAGCCCTATCTACGTGGACGATTAATCAGAGGTTCATTCCTCGTTGCGCCTCGCCATCCAGTCGGTGAGAGTGCCGAAGATGAGCAGACCTACGTAAAACAGGGCCATCATGGGTACTGCATAGAGGGCCAGTGCGATCGAGAAGGCAAAGAATCTGGCCGATGCGGGCGATCGGGTCGGTGTCGAGCACTTCGAGGACGAGACTGCGGGCCGGGGGCAGCACCTTGCCGGGATCGTACGGAGCCGCTGTGACGCGCTCCCCCACGACGGCGCGAATTTCGTCGAGAGCCGACTCCACCTTGCGGGAGTCGCTGACCGACACTTCCGATCGGCACGGCGCTGCCGTCACCGAAAATGAAGTGGAACGTCCAGGTGGTCTCTCCGCCAAAGGGCTGAGAGCGATGCCGAGCGGTTACGGGGATAGACTGAAGCTCGCGCAACTCGCGGAGGGTTCTATCAAACGTCACAAATCCCAGAATCCGCCGCGACTCGATCGTGACCCGCTGATAGTCACGTTCCACGACGACCCAGACGCTTCGACGCCACAGGACGATGGCTATCCAGAGAGCCAGAGGGGCGAGAATCGGGTACGACCAGAGCGCGACGATGCCGGTCTGGGCAACGACCGCAGCGAGCAAGCCAACCGCTATTAGGAACTGAACCCGAGGGCCTAAAATGTTCGCCGCTATGCGCAGACGGTACGGCGAGTCCCTCCAAAAATCCATTCGACGGTCTCGTCGACGGTCTCGATTCCTTGCCTAACGCCGTTTGCGATCTGAAAACTTAAGGCTCGAAGATGGTACTAGTGGCGGTTGGCATTGGATGTAAGCGAGATTCATGGTTGTTTCTCGGCACAGTGTAGATCGGTTGCGACGAAGGTCGTTTGTGAGATTTGCTTGTGATTTGTTGCCGACCGCTGCCCGCCGGTCGGCACACTGGCAAAGGCTTTCCGGGCGCCTGGCCCTGGCCAGGTGTTCAGTCCTCGGTCGCGCCTTCAGAATCGTATCGAACAGGGCCGCTTTCTCGATTTGCATTCCGCTCGCGGGCGGTGGCGTTCACATCAATCTGAGGCAGACCGCGTTTTAGGACGACGCCGTAGGCCTTGCGCGCGTGGGATCTCGTCACCTTGCCGTCAATCACGTCATTCAGAACGGCGGCGGGATCGCGCTCCATCGGGTTCCCGTGGCCGCCGGCCCCGGCTACGGCGTGGCGGTAGAGGTCGTTTGGCAGCAGTTCCAGGGTGACCTTGCCACCGATCTTGCGGCTTCTGCCGTCGCGAACCAGAACGTTGCGAGATGGGGTGCCGGTTCCGCCACCCGCGAGACCGTACGGCAGGGTGTCGTAGCGGTCGGTACGCAGTTGCAGGATGCCGCGATCTTCCAGGAACCGGTATTCGCGAAGAATGGCAAGGCCGCCGCGGAATTTGCCGGGACCGGCCGAGTCGGGAACATAACCGAACGCTTCGATCCTCAGCGGCTGGCGGGCTTCGATCATTTCCACTGGGTTGTTGGAGAAGTTGACGATGGCGCTGGCGCAGCCGTCGATTCCGTCGGCGAAAGGTCGTCCGCCCCAGCTTCCGTGGAGGAATTCTAGAAATACAAAAGCGTCACCGTTGGGGTGGTAGCCGCCGATACTGACTCCCGTATCACCACCCATTTCGCAGGCTGGAACTCTGTCCGGCAGCGCCTGAGCGAGCGCGCCAAACACGGCGTCGGCAATCCGAAACGCGGTTAGTCCGCGCGCCGCCACGGCTGCCGGGGGTCTCGGATTGACAATCGTGCCTTCAGGAGCGATCACATCGATCGGCCTGAAATAGCCCGAATTGTTGGGCATTTCCGAATCCATGACGCAGCGGACGCACGCGTAGACCGTGGATTTCGTAAATGGGATGACGGAATTTATGCCACCTCTTACCTGAGGCGCCGTGCCGGTGAAATCGGCGGTGAGCGAATCGCCATCGATTGTCAGCCTGACGGTGATTCGTATCGGCCCCGGATCGATTCCGTCGTCGTCGATGTAATCCGTGAACTCGTATTCTCCGTCCGGCATCCGGCTGATCTCATGCCTTGCGAGGCGCTCGGTCCGATTCAGAATTTCTTCAAAATGGCGGTCCAGCGCACCGACTCCGTACTCCGCGGCGAGCTCGAGCAGTCCCTCTTGCCCCACGTGGCAGGCGGCGATCTGAGCCCGCAGATCGCCGAGCACCTGATATGGAATTCGAACATTTTTCGCAAGGATCTCTTCAAGCCACGGATTCCGCCGGCCGCGGTCGAACAGCCGGGTGGGGGGAATCCGAAATCCTTCCTGATAAATCTCGGTTGCGTCGCAGCCATTACCGCCAGCGACCTTTCCGCCGATATCGGTGTGGTGGGCAATGCTCGCGGCATAGCCAAGCAGCCGTGCCTTCGCAAATACGGGCTGAACGAGATATATGTCGGGCAAATGCGTCCCGCCATCGTATGGGTCGTTGAGGATGTACACATCGCCCGGCTGAATTTCATCGCCAAATCGCCGGAAAACGGCATCCATGCAATCGGGTATCGATCCCAGGTGAAGCGGAAGAGTAAGCCCCTGAACGATCAGCCGGCCCTTCGCGTCGCAGAGAGCGCTCGAAAGGTCCATGGAGTTGGTGAGATTGCTTGAATGAGCGGTCCGCACGATTGTGAGCGCCATTTCGTCGGCGATCGATCCCAGCGCGTGGCCGACCAGGTCCGTCGTGATCGGATCAAGCGGAGCGGTCAAGCGGGACCGCCGCCATCGACCAATCGGACGTTGCCGGACGGATCGCACGCGGCCGACCAGCCGGGCGGCACGACGATTGTGGAGTCGTACTCCTCGACGATGAACGGTCCGAAAAGGGGCGATGAGATCAGAGCGGCGCGAGTTCGCACTTCCGTTAATTCATAGCTGTCGCCGCGCGCGAAGTATGCAGGTCGGGCGTCGGCTTCCGTCGACGGCTCAACTCGCGCCGTGAACACCCCGGCCGAAGCCGATCTGACCCGCCCCGCAAACCGGACAGTCACGAGTTCGACCCGAGTATCGTGGGCGCGATGTCCATAAGTCCGCTCGTGCTCGGCCTCAAACGCGGCGGCTGCCTTATTGAGCGCGGCAGGCGTGGGCCCGTCGGCCCGAACGGATAATTCGAAGGACTGTCCCTCATACCGCATGTCGAGCTCGATCCTTGTCTCCACCGCGCTCCAGGCGCGCCCCATGGTGCGAAACGCCTTTTTGGCTCGTGCTTCGAGATCGCGGGCGACCGTCCGGTATCGGTTCGCGTCAATCTCCGGCACGATGCCGATCAGGGTCTGCGAAAAGTGGCGTTCCAGGTCGGTCGTGAGGAGTCCGATGGAGCTGAAAAGACCGGGATATGGCGGTATGACGACTTTCGAGATGCCGAGCGATCTGGCCATCTCGGCGGCGTGGACAGGCCCGCTCCCGCCGAATGCGATCAGGGTGTAGGCCCGAACGTCTCGGCCGCGTTCAGTGGATACGGCGCGCACAGCGCGACTCATCGTCGAGTTCGCGATCAGGTGCGCACCGCGTGCGGCCGCCCTCGGACTGACACCGAGAGGAGTCGCGACCTGCTGCTGGATGGCCCGGTACGATCGTTCCGCGTCGATGGGCAACTCTCCGCCGACCAGGGCGGTTTGGTTGAGATATCCGAGGACGACATTCGCGTCCGTGAGGGTGGCGTTCACACCGCCGCGCCCGTAGCAGGCCGGTCCCGGATCAGCTCCCGCGCTCTGTGGGCCGACGTGAAGACTCCCCCCGGCGTCAACCTGAATAACACTTCCTCCGCCGGCGCCGATTTCGGCGAGGTCGATTGTCGGCAGGCGCAGTAAATAGCCTCCGCCCCGGTTCAGCCGCGATGCCCAGCTCATCGCGGAACCAACCTCGTACTCCGCGCTGAGGCGCGGCTCAAAGTTCTCTACGGTGGCGGCCTTGGCCGTGGTGCCGCCCATGTCGAGGCTAATTACCCGGTCGAGGTCGAGTTCCCTGGCGAGCCTTGCCGCTGCAACTACCCCGGCGGCGGGCCCGGATTCGATGATCTGGGCCGGTAACTCCGAGGCGGACGCCGAATCGACAACCCCCCCATGAGACTGCATGACGAGTATCGGCGACTGAATATCCACGCCGTTGAGTTTGTCGGATAGATTGCTCAGATAGCTTTCAACGAGCGGCTTTACATAGGCGTTGATGACCGTGGTGCTGGTTCGATCGTACTCACGGATTTGGGGCAGTACGTCCACCGACAGTGAGATTCTTTCCCTGCGGAAATGCCGTTCAAGGATCTCACCACACTTCAGTTCGTGCACGGGATTCGCATACGAGTTGAGGAAGCACACGGCGATCGATTCAACGCCCTGGTCGGCGAGTTGTTTGGCCGCGCGCCTGCATTCGTCTTCGTCAATCGGCGTTATTACTTCGCCGCGATGATCGACGCGCTCCGTCACTTCCAGCCGCAGGCTCCGCCGCACAAGCGGAGGTGGACGCACCCACGCTAAGTCGTAAAGGCGCGGGTAGCGAAGACGGCCGATCTCCAAGATGTCGCGGAACCCCCTGGTTGTGATCAGGCCGGTCCTGGCGCCTTGATTCTCCAGAATTGCATTAGTCGCCACGGTTGTGGCATGAACGACATCGCGGATCTGGCCCGGATCGCGTCCCTCGAGCGTTCGGAGCCCGCCATCCACGATGGCTTGGGCATAGTCGACCATGCTCGAAGGAATCTTCGCGGTAGCAATAATCTCCGAGCCGAGCGAGAGCACCACATCGGTGAACGTGCCGCCGACATCAACGCCGAGTCTGTAGTCACGATCCGTCACAAACGGCCCGCCGGTTTTATCTGAGTGTGACTGACTGATTCAGGCTCGCGGCAGGACCGCTGAGGCCCCCGCCGGAGCGCCGAGCAGGCTCCCAAGCCGCTGGATCACATCATTGAATCCCAGGGCCTTCAGTGTCGCCCAGAGAGTGGCCGAGTTGCTGCTGATCACCGGTACGCCGGTTTTCCGCTCGAGATCGTCCAGGATTTCAAATGTCTTCAGGTTCGTGCAGCTCAAGAACAACGCCTCGGATTTGGGGTCGATAGTTTGCAGTGCCAGCTGGATCGTGGCTTCGGGGTCTACCGCAGCTATGGAATAGGCGTCGATGACGCCCATCCCGGACTCGGCCAGGACCGCAATACCAGCCGCTTCGAGGAATTCAACCTCAAGCGCGTTGAGACCGGCGATGTACGGCGTGACCATCGAGATTCGGCGCGCGTTCAACGAGAGAAGCGCCTCCCGGACGGCGTCGGAGGTGGTTACGACGTCAGCGCGGCCCTTCCGTTCGATAGTGCGGCGCAGTTTGAGCTCGCCTTCCGGGCCCTCGACGAAGCTGCTTGCCGTGCAGGCGAAAACGAGGACATCGACGTTAGCGCTGGCAAGCTCGTCCGATGCGCGCTCGACGTGGGATAGCATCGCCACGGAGTCATCGAGATCAGCTGACGTGTTTCGCATCCTGGCCGAGTGGACGACGTAACCGTCCGGGACTGTGGCATTGAACTCCGGCTCGACGACGGTATTGGCAGACGGCACAAGCAGCCCGGCGCTGCCTCGGGTTCCATACACTTGTCGCCTCCGGGAGGTGCGGCCGGGATAACGGCCGGCGTTCAAACGGATTTCAATCCTGGCGCTGGTCGGCGCATTATACGGACGGTGGAGATCGTCGGTCGTCCTGAAGGCCGGTTCGAGAGGAACGTTTCGTGGGAATTGGTAGGGGTACGGCGATTACATGGTTGGGTCATGCCACGTTTGTCATCGAGACCCCGGAGAATAAGCGGTTGATAGTCGATCCGTGGCTGACGGAGAATCCCGCCTGTCCCAGGGATTTGAAAGACGTCGGTCACGCGGACGCGGTTCTCGTGACACACGGTCATTTCGATCACAGCGCCGATGCCGTGGATGTGGCCAATTCGTCGTCATGTCCCGTTCTCGGGACGGTTGAACTCTGCGCAGGGCTCACATCCCAGGGTGCGTCGAACACGATTGGGTTCAATCTCGGCGGCGCGGTGAAGGTGGCGGGGGTGACGGTGACGATGGTTAAAGCGGAGCATACGTCGAGTTTCAGCGGGGACAACGGTCCGGTCTATGCGGGCGTGCCGGTCGGTTACGTGATTGAGGTCAAAAACGGGTTCAAGATTTATCACGCTGGGGACACGGGCCTGTTCGGGGACATGACCCTGATTGGTGAGCTTTACCGCCCGGACCTCGCGTTGCTGCCGATCGGAGATCACTACACGATGGGACCGCTGCACGCCGCGCGCGCCTGCCGAATGCTTGGAGTCCGGCACGTCGTTCCTATGCACTTCGGGACTTTCCCGCCCCTGACGCAATCGGCGGATTCGTTCGTCGATGCGGCCGGCGATATCGATGGACTGGCGGTCCATGTGCTCAAGCCGGGCGAGGTGTTGAACCTATGAGCGAGTCGATTGACGCCGGGCCGCGCGAAATCAAACGCAGGGGGTGAGCGAATGATCGCTTCCGAAGGCTCATGGCAGCAATACGACGTCGTCGTTCAGCGAAATGTAGTGGTCCCAATGCGAGACGGGACCCGTCTCGCGACGGACCTTTATCTTCCGGCCGATAGCGGCGAAACGGTCGAGGGGCGTTATCCGCTGATCCTCGAGCGGACGCCGTACAACAAGTCAACCCTTACCAATAATGCCAATGGCCGGTACTTTGCCCGGCGGGGCTATGCGGTAGCCGTACAGGACGTTCGCGGCCGGCACGCCTCGGAGGGAATCTGGTACGCGTTCGCGAACGAGGGCCCCGACGGATTCGACGGACTCGAATGGCTCGCGGTTCAGGACTGGTGCGATGGTCGCGTCGGCACCATGGGTGGCTCGTACTGCGGCAGCGACCAGAGCGCGCTCGCCTGCCTGAACCCGCCTCACCTAGAAACGATGATCGTCCTGGAGGGCGCTTCGAACTACCACACGTGTTCCATGCGCCACAACGGCGCTTGCGAACTGCGCTTCATGGTGTACGCATTCCGAATGGCCGCCGACAGCAAGGAGGCTCAGGCCGACGAGGGATTGCGGGCGATCCTGGCCGATGCTTACGCAAACGTTGGCGACTGGGTCGCGAAGTCGCCATTGCGAGCCGGCGAGTCACCTTTGCGGCTCGTGCCCAGCTACGAGCAATGGCACCTTGATGTGCTCACGCACGGCGACTACGACGAATACTGGCAGCGACCGGGCTACAGCCCGGAGCACTTCCGCGATGTTCACGCCGACGTACCCACCCTCTACCTTGGCGGCTGGTACGACTCATACGCAAGGGCCACTACGGAGAATTTCGCCGAGCAGGGAAAAGTTCAGAAATCGCGTCTTGGTTTGACAATGGGACCGTGGACTCATGGGTCGGCTCAGGTTGAGTACAGCTATGCGGGAGACGTGGATTTCGGCCTCGACTCTTCGCTGGATGATTACAACGGATTCAGGCTCCGCTGGTTCGACCACTTCCTGAAGGATCTCCACACGGGTATCGACGGCGAATCCGCGGCGAGTCTGTTCATCATGGGCGGCGGTTCGGGCAGGCGGAATCTCGATGGCAGGCTCGACCACGGTGGACGCTGGACGAAGGCCGATACGTGGCCGCCGGAGGACACGTCGTTTCGGAACCTTTATCTGCATGGGGACCGGCATCTCAGCTGGGACGAACCCGCTGCGTCTTCGCCGAGCAGCTATAGCTTCGATCCCGAAAACCCGGTTCCGACCGTTGGCGGCAATCTCTCAGCTGGCGAACCGGTTCTCATCGCGGGTGGCTACGACCAACGCGGCGACGCTCGTTTCTTTGGATGCGAGGACGGCCTGCCGTTGGCCGCGCGTCACGATGTACTGGTCTTTCGATCGGAGCCGCTAGAGACGGACGTTGAGATCGTGGGTCCGTTGCGAGCAGTGCTGTGGGCATCGTCGGGCGCCGTGGACACGGATTTCACCGTGAAACTGATCGATGAATACCCGCCGGCCCAGGACTATCCCGACGGGTTCGCGCTCAATTTGACCGACAGCATCCTCCGAGCCCGCTATCGAGATTCTAGAGAAACGGCCGAGTTTTTGAATCCGGGTCAGGTGTATCGCTTCAACATCGTTATGTACCCGGTCGGCAACATATTTGCTCCGGGGCACCGGATTCGGCTGGATGTTTCGAGCAGCAATTTCCCTCGGTTTGACATAAACCCAAATACGGGCGAGCCGCTGGGCCGGCACACGCGATCGGTTGTTGCGCAGAATCAGATTTTTCACGACGCGGAGCATCCCTCGCATTTGGAACTCAGCGTCAGGAACGGCTAGCCGCCTGCCAGACCAACCTCGACGTTGTGCTGGCCGGATGACGACGCGAAGGGGCGGAGATCAGCGGCCCCCAACCGGGTGACCGGCCGGGCCACGACGTCCGACTCGCGATGCTATCCCGACCGGGTGACAATTCCGGCTGCGAGCGAGATGGCGCATAGCCGCGGCAGCGGAGGAAACTTTGGCCGGTAGACTCGATTTGAAATGTAATTTGGACCTCGGTGCCTTTGTCCCTTGCTCAAACTCCACAACATTCACATCCGGCGCGGAGCCTTGCCGGTTCTCGAGGGCGCGTCGCTGTCGATCGGTCCGGCGGAAAAGGCCGGGCTGGCGGGCGTAAACGGGTCGGGCAAAACTACGCTTTTGCGGATCGCGGCCGGTCAGCTTGTTCCGGACATCGGCACTGTAACCCGCCCGAAAACGCTGGCCTATCTCCCTCAGGAACCCAGGCTCGGCGGCGAATTCGGCGACGGCTCAACTGTTCGTGACGTCGTCGCCTCCGGCAGCCCCCTGGTGGGTCTGGCTCGTGACCTCGAGGCGGCGGAGCGAGCTCTGGCCGACGCTGAACCAGACGATCTCGACCGGGCGGTCGATGAATATGGAGCGCTCGAGGAGCGGTATCGCCACGAGGGCGGCTACAAGATTGAGTCCGACGCCGGCGTAATCCTTAACGGGCTTGGCATGGGCTATGTGAAGCTAGATCGCGAAGTAGGAAATCTGTCGGCGGGCGAACGAACACGGCTGGAGATGGCGCGGGTGCTGATGTCGAATGCCGATCTACTGCTGCTTGACGAGCCCACCAATCACGTCGACGAGACTGGAGTTGGCTGGCTGATGGAGTATCTGGGCGGAGTCGATGCTGCCGTCCTGCTGGTATCTCACGACATGCGGCTGCTCGACAGATCGATCTCGCGCGTGTTTGAAGTCGATCCGGTCGGCCACACGGTCGATCAATACAAAGGGACCTACAGCCAATATCTCGAAGTCAGCGAGCGTGAAAAGCTCGCCGTGGGCAAGGTGCGCAATCGCCGGCTCGCCGAAATCGACCGGCTGCAATCGCAGGCCGACGGTTTCCGTGGCAAGACGGAAAAGATGGCCCGCAGGGCAAAGGTCTTCGACAGGCGGATCGCGCGAATGAAATCGGATGTGCCGCAGATCGCCCGGGACCCAAAGTCGATCGCCGTAAAGATTCCGCCCGCGCCGCGCAGCGGGCGTGTAGTCCTGGAAGTCGAATCACTCAACAAGAGCTACGGCGCCAACCGCGTTTTGAAGGACCTGCGGTTTCATCTGGAGCGCGGCGAGCGGCTGGCCGTAATCGGGGCGAACGGGGCGGGGAAAACGACGCTGTTGAAAATCATTTCCGGCGTGATTGAAGCAGACTCGGGCCGCGTGGATCTTGGCTACAACGTTGTACCCGGGTACTACTCGCAGGAGTTGGAGGACGAACTGGCAGACGTTTCCCCGTTCGAGCAGGTTCGCCCGCTCATCATCGGCGGCGAGACAAAAGTTCGTTCCGTTCTGGCTCAATTCCTGTTGTCGGCGGACCATGCGTTTCGACCGGCAAGCACACTTTCGGGTGGCGAGAAGGTCCGGCTGGCGCTGGCGAAACTCATGTTGAGGGGCTGCAATCTCTTCATCCTCGACGAGCCGACGAGCAACCTGGACAAAATGTCGAAGCAACGCCTCCTCGAATCGTTGCGGGAATACGGGGGCAGCATGATCGCCGTTTCCCATGACCGTGAATTTGTGGAAGGCCTGAAACCGGATCGCGCGCTGACGATGCCCGGAGCTCGCTTTGAGCCGTTCGCGCAAAGACACCTGGCGCTGGTGGAAATCGAGTGATCCTTGAAATCTAAATGGGCCGGTTTTTAGAGCGACGAGCCGATCGCGGAACGGGAACGTCCCGGTATCGCAAGTGCGATCAGAAACGCGACCCAAACGGCGATGTCTGTAACTGGGATGTAAGTAGGAACTGGGATGTAAATAGGAATCGTTGTCATTTGCATGTACTATTGCCCCGTGCATCGCGAGTGGCGCTACCGACAGGAACCTCAGGCCACAACGCGCATAGCAATGGAGAGGCAAAATCATGATGGATGCAAACGTCGCAAGCTTCGCAACCACGCACGCCAAACGGACTCTTAACGTTACGCTGAGCCTGATCGTTCAGGTGGCCCTACTGCTCTTTGTGACGGGCGTCGTTCTCTGGGCGGTCTTGTTCACGTCGATGCCGGGCACGCACGACTTCTTCCACGAGATGCGGCACGCGCTATTCCTGATCCCATGTCACTAGAGCACCGGTTCGCCGGAGCGTCCTGGGCGCCATCGTCGTCGCCCCGCCCGCGAAAACTGCCGTGATCGCAAGGAAACTGCTGGCTGTGCTGGCGGTCCTCGTGGTTGTCGCCATTCTGGCGCCGGGTGTGTTCGCCGCCGGGCCGACCATAACGTTTACCACGGAGCCGTCCGTCGATCAGATCATCCCTGACGCGACGCTTACGACGGTAAAGATTTCTGTACTCGATGAGCAGGGCAGCCCGATTCCGAATGTCAGGATTGGCTTCGATTTGACGGCTCCGGCTGTGAGCCGGTTCTTATCCTCGGATTTCCCAATTGTCGAGGGTACGGATCTTATGAAATACGAGCTTGTTGCAGCCGACGGGATTCTTGAGTTCGAATATCTCTGGCCGATACGGGGATCGTACGAAATTGTCATGAGCGCGTCGCCGACCGTGCGGTCGCCCGTGCAGTTCGAACCGATCAGCGAAGCAAGCACCTTCAGGTTGACTGAAAACCCCGCGGAACTGCGAAACGTCATCATCTTCGTCGCGATCCTCGCTGTATTCGGCCTGGTTTCGGGTCTAATGCTTGGGCGGTCGCTCAAATCAGCGCGGGAGCCGGCGTAATGCGGGGGCCGATGATGGCCGTGGGCGCCGTGATTGCCGTTGCCGTGCTGTTGCTCGTGGGCATATTGCTGTCCATTGAGTTCGGGCTTTCCGGGAGCGAAGAGTACGTGGCCGGCGCGCCGATGACCTTTGAATCCTCGACAGGTGAATTGACTCTCATGGCTACTCTGGATCCCGAGGTACCCGCCGTGGGACAGCTTGCGCTCTTAACCGGCGCGCTGACGGATGCTTCCGGAAATCAGGTGGAAGACGCGCAGTTTGAAGTCGCGGCATTTCACCTGGAAGACGAGAAAAACATGACGACATTCTCGTTTCTGGCTCCCGACGGGACGTTCAGTTGGGAATTTCAATTCTTTGACGGAGCCGGTCATCGACTCTCGGTCACAGCGTCGCCGGCCGGCGACGCCGGGCGATTTGATCCTGTGCTTGCTGAGTCCGAAATTGACGTCGTTGGATTCGCCCCGCCACTTGGCGTAAAGATTAGAACCGTGATGTATCTGCTGCTGGTTGTCCTCGCTGGAGTGGTCGTCGGACTTCTGCTCCGGGGTGGTTTGTCGATGCGAACCGCCCGACTTCCGAAGAGAGCTGAAGGCGAACAGGCCGTCTGAGCCGGTCGCTTTAAGGGGATCGGCGAATGTCTCTGGGCGTATTCGAGCGAGCGACGCTCGCGATCGTAAGCAGATCAAAATCGCCCGAAGTTGCCGTACTCGGCCTGCGGAAGCTTGAAAATCGCATCCCGTCCGGACCGGATGGATTGACTAAAGCTCTCGAACTCTCGAATCGCGATGACTGGCCAGCTCGCTATCTCGCCGGCAAGGTTCTGGGTCGGTACGCGGACGTTGACGCCGATACCGTCGTTAAGCAACTCGCTCGACTGGCCGAGGACAAGGACCGTTTCGTGCGGGAGGGCAGCGCCTTCGGCCTTGGGACCGCGTGGTTGAACGGAGACCGGGACGTACGAGAAATGATCCTTCGCGTCGCTCGGGAAGAGGGACCCGCTCAGCGACGCGCGGTGGCGTTTTCGGCTGTCGCAGTGATGCGGGACTCGCCCGATCCGGGTGTAACAGAGATCGCGCCACTGCTGGAGGAGTCGCTCAACGCCGGCGGGCCGAAGGGCAGCCGGCAAATAGGCCGGCAAATTGTGGGCCAAACATTCGCATCGGAAGCGCCCGGGCTAGCGATGGAATTGGTGGAGCGGTGGGCTGGAGGCGAAAGCGCGAAGTTGCGTCGGGAAGCGGCGGCATCGCTGTCGGACGGTCTCCGAAAAGCGTTTCCGGAGAGGGTCGCCGCGGCGGAGCTGCTGCTAAACGGAAACCTGGACGACCTTCGACCTTCGGTAGCCGCCAATGCCGAGACTAAGCCGGAGACGACCGAGGCCGTCGAGATTCCGGAGTCGCTGATCGATCAGGTGATCGGTCAGGACGCGGGGGTCGAACTCGTGCGAATAGCGGCCCGGCAGCGGCGTTTCGTGTTGCTCGTCGGCGAACCGGGGACCGGCAAGAGCATGCTCGCTTCGGCGATGAGCGAGATTCTTCCCGCGAAGGGGCTAACAGACATTCTGATATTTCCAAACAAGGAAAGCCGCGTGAGTCCGATCGTACAGGAGGTCCCGGCGGGCGAAGGTGAGCGCCACGTACGCGACGCCAAACGCCGTCGAAAGACGGCCGAAGCGTCTATCAGCTACATATTCTGGGTGGGAGCGGCAGCCGCGGCCATCATTTCGGCCTATTTCGCGATCACGAAGGGTAATTATCTCTTCCTCGCCGCGGGTGGGGCTGCAATTCTTTTACTGTTTATCGTCCGCCGCGCGTTCAGATCGACGGCTGCCGTTCCCGTGCCGAAACTGCTGGTAAATAACTCTGTCGCGGTATCTGCGCCATTTGTAGATGCAACTGGCTTCCACGCGGGCGCCTTGCTTGGCGACGTCAGGCACGACCCGTTTCAGTCGGGAGGCTACGAAACGCCCGCGCATCAGCTGGTCGAGGCCGGGGCCATACATGTCGCCAACGGCGGCGTTCTGTTCATCGACGAAGTCGCGACGTTGGGGATGGAGTCGCAGCAGAGCCTGCTTACCGCGATTCAAGAGCGTCGATTTCCCATTTCGGGCCGCAGCCCGGGGTCCAGCGGCTCGATGGTGCGCACGGCTGCGATACCTTGCGACTTCGTCGTGGTTATCGCGGGGAATATGCAGGATATTGAGAAAATGCATCCGGCATTGCGCTCCAGGATTCGCGGCGCCGGGTACGAGATATACATGAACGATTCGATGGACGACCGGGAAGACAACAGGGCGCGGATAGTTAGATTTGTCGCGCAAGAGGTTGGAAAAGACGGCAGAATCCCGCACTTCAGCAGGGACGCGGTGGATGCCATCATCGAACAATGCAGGTTGCGGTCGGGCACGGCTGATAAGTTGACGCTCAGACTTCGGGAGCTGGGCGGGCTGGTGCGGGCAGCGGGTGACCTTGCGCGGGTTGGCGGAGACCGGCTTGTTGAACTCCGCCATGTCGAGGCGGCGATTCCGAACGCGCGGTCGCTCGAAGAACAGATCGCTGACAGGGAGACGCCCATCGACGGCGGCTGACGCCTGCCGCGGATGAAGCGCAATTACGATCCCGCAATCGCCGACATGGGCCGGTACAAAGCATTGACACTTCAGAAACTGGCTGCGCATAATTGCGGGCCCTATTCGGTCGGCGGCTGTACTGTGGTCGCGATCGGCCGAAGATGGGTAAGAGAGAAAGGCTGAGACGGGGAGTAGTACGCGACCCCGCCGCTCCCGAGAGAGCCGGAACCAGGTGCGAATCCGGCGGGCGGCAACGCGGAACTCGCCCCTGAGCCGCCGTCCCGAACCGGTTTACCAGGTAGGGGCGGACGGAAGCCGACCGTTACCGGCAATTAAGTGGGCGCTTAGGCCGCCAAGCAGGGTGGTACCGCGGATTAAGTTCCGTCCCTGTCGGGCGGCTGTTTTGTTTTCGTAGTGGATTGAAGATCGAAAAGTAGAAGCCTCAAAAGATGACTCACGGGCGAATCGCATCAAGGGAATGGGGCACGGCCCGGTCGGCCGCGTTTGACCGCTCGGTAGCTCCGGGAGGGCTGCGCGTCGCCGTACTTTGCGGGGACTCGCCCGGCGAGAACCCCGGTATTGAAGATCGATCTAAAAAAGTCCCGCCCAAATGGCGGAAATAACCGGAGCGATAACCAGGCAAATGATTGAGCGAAAAGTCAGAACCGGCGGCCACATAATCTGTGACGTTTTGCTGGAGGAAGGTGTTTCCGCGATCTTCGGAATGCCCGGTGGCGCCAGTCTGCCGTTTTACGACGCCCTGTACGACTACCCGCAGATAAAGCATTATCTGATGCGGAACGAGCAGGGCGCCGGCTACGCGGCCGATGGGTACGCACGGGCCCTGAATACGGTCGGAGTCGCTACGTCGACGTCGGGTCCTGGAGCGACGAATCTCGTTACCCCGATCGCCAGCGCGATGATGGATTCTGTGCCAGTGGTCTTCCTGACCGGCCAGGTGGCTACTCCGTTCATCGGGACGGACGCCTTTCAGGAGACCGACATCACGGGCGTGACGATCCCGATTACAAAACAGAACTATCTGGTCAAGAGCGTAGATGAACTGCCCCGGGTCATGAAGGAGGCGTTTTATCTCGCCCGGAGCGGCCGACCGGGTCCTGTTCTGGTGGATGTACCCAAAGACGTTTTTCTGGCAGAAACAGATGAACCGATTCCGACCTCCATACGGCTCAGAGGTTACAAACCGGCGGGAGCGGGCCATCGAGGCATGATCCGTCGAGCTGCCGAATTGATCAATGCATCTGAACGGCCCGTCATCATGGCGGGTCACGGTGTCGCGATCTCGGGCGCATTTGAAGAGTTGCGCGAGCTTGCCGAAAAGGCCGAAATTCCCGTCATCACCACCTTGCACGGCGTGGGCGACTTCCCCGAATCTCACGGACTTTCATTTGGCATGATCGGCATGCATGGCATGTATTACGCAAACCTGGCCGTGAGCGACTGCGATCTCATCGTCGGACTGGGTCTGAGATTCGACGATCGCGTCACCGGCAGAGTCTCGGACTTCGCTCCGAGGGCGGAGATCATCCATGTGGATATCGATCCATCCGAGATAGAAAAGGTGGTGCCGACCGCCGTGCCGATCGTCGGCGATGTGAAGGCCACGTTGGAGATTCTCAATCCGCTGATAAATGAGAACAAACATCCGGCATGGCTTCAAGAACTCAACCGGTTAAAGTCGAAGCATCCATCGCACGAGCCGCCGTCTGCCGATGAGTTTCTGCCGCAACACATGATTCGTTACATCTATGAGGCCACGAAAGGCAACGCGACCGTGGTGGCCGACGTGGGGCAGAATCAGATGTGGGCGTCGCAGATGTTCTTCTACGAAAAGCCTTACACATTCTTCTCGGCCGGAGGCCTTGGAGGCATGGGTTACGCGCTACCCGCCGCGATGGGAGTGCAGGTGGCTCGGCCGGATCAGACGGTGTGGTGTGTAACCGGAGATGGGGGTCTGCAGATCAACATCCAGGAGCTTGCGGCGCTGGCCGAATACAAAGTTCCGGTCAAGATCGGCGTCATGAACAATTCGCACCTGGGCATGATCCGGCAGTGGCAAACTCGCTTTTACGAAGGGCGTTTGATGGGGGCCGAACTCGTCAACCCCGACTTTGCAAGGGTGGCCGAGGCCTTCGGCATTCGCGGTATTCGAGCTGAATCGAAGGACCAGGCGAAAGATGCCATAAGCGAGGCCATGGAAACCGACGGCCCGGTGCTCGTCGATTTCATCGTGGACGAGTTGGAAGACTGCTACCCCATGGTCGAGCCCGGCGCAAGTCTGGCCGAAACGGTGGAGCGTCAACGATGAACGATCACAGCACGCTGGTCGTACTCGTCGAAGACCATCCGGGCGTACTGACCAAGGTGGCCACCCTGTTTCGGCGAAGAGGCTTTAATATCGCCAGCCTTAACGTCGGTCACTCGGAAGAGGCGGGAATCTCCCGGATGACGATCGTGATCGAAGGCACGGGCGGGCACATAAAACAGTGTGAAAAGCATCTATATAAGCTCATTGAGGTCTTAAAGGTCGTGGACGTAACGGATGCCGAGCGCGTGGATAAGGAACTTGCTCTTGTCAAGGTCGCCGCGAGCGGCGCGGATCGTTCCGGAGTCGTCGGGCTGGCGCAGGCCTTCGATGGCGAGGTCGTCGATGTCAGCAGAGACGCGGTTGTGGTGCAACTTACCGCGTCCCCGCACACAATTGAGCGATTTCTCAGTCTGGCCGGCGATTTTGGAATCCTTGAGCTGTCGCGAACGGGCCTGGTCACGATGGTCCGTGGGGACGCTCGCGGAACTAAGATTCCGGCTCGCAGCGCAGGCTCGAATCACAAGGAGTAACTGAATGGCGACGATCTACTACGACGCGGACGCGGACCTGGCGGAGATCGCGGGGAAACGAATCGCGGTCATCGGTTACGGCAGCCAGGGGCACGCCCACGCGTTGAATCTCAAAGACAGCGGCGCCGACGTGATCGTAGGTCTTCGAGAGGGAAGTTCGTCGCGCGCCCGCGCGGAGGCGGCCGACGTGCTCGTTCTGCCTACGGATGAAGCTGCGCGTGTCGCCGATGTCGTCATGATCCTGGTTCCCGATCAAAACGCATCGGAGATATACAAGAACGAAATCGAGCCGAACCTCGAGGCGGGCAATATGCTGATGTTCGCGCACGGATTCAACATTCACTACGGGCAAGTTGTGCCGCCCGACAACGTCGACGTGGCGATGGTTGCTCCAAAAGGCCCGGGGCACATCATTCGCGATCAGTTTGAAGAGGGCGTCGGCGTGCCTGCGCTTTTTGCGATCGAGCAGGACGCCAGCGGACGCGCCCGACAACTAACGCTGGCGTATGCGAAGGCCTTGGGCGCAACCAGGGCCGGGTTGATGGAGACGACCTTCAAAGACGAGACTGAAACCGACCTATTCGGCGAGCAGGCGGTGTTGTGCGGTGGCGTGTCAAGTCTGGTAAAGGCCGGATTTGAAACGCTGACAGAGGCGGGTTACGCGCCGGAACTCGCTTATTTTGAGTGCCTGCACGAACTGAAGCTCATCGTGGATCTGCTCTATCAGGGTGGACTCTCGTACATGCGTTACTCGGTAAGCGATACCGCCGAGTACGGAGATTACACGGGAGGTCCGCGAGTAATCGGTCCGGAATCAAGGCAAGCCATGAAGGAATTGTTGGCCGACGTTCAGGATGGGACGTTTGCCAGGAATTGGATACTCGAAAATCAGGCTGGAAAACCGGGTTTCAATGCCATGCGAGCTCGGGACCGCGATCATCCGATCGAAGAGGTTGGCGAACGGCTGCGGTCGATGATGCCGCATATTGGAAAACCCAGAGAATGACATTGCAGGTCTCAACTCAACCACGGGCCGGTCGAGTTGGCCGCGCGCTCGCGCTTACTCGCCCCTCCCCCCGATAGGGGCGGAGGGGAGTCCCCGACGGGTCGCTCGTTTGAATCGGCGGCCCCTGAGCAAGCGAATTCCTAACGAGGAGCATAGAAGTTGAGACAGATTCGAATCTTCGACACGACACTGCGCGATGGCGAACAGGCGGCGGGTGGCGCGCTGACCCTGGAGGAGAAGGTCGAGATTGGCCGGCAGCTCCAGCGGTTGGGCGTGGACGTTATCGAGGCCGGGTTTCCTTCGACGTCGCCCGGCGATTTCAAGGCCGTTGGGACCATCGGCAAGGAGTTTCGCGATGTCGAAATCGCGGCCCTTTCGGGGTTTCGAGAGAGTCAACTCCAACGGACCTGGGAGGCGCTGAAGGTAGCCGAACGACCGCTGCTTCACACAGTCATATCGACCTCTGACGTACACATCGAAAAGCAGCTCCGAATATCCAGGCGAGAGCTCATTGAATTGACCGGCACGACTGTTCGTATTGCGAAAACATTGTGCCCGCACGTTGAGTTCTCGGCGATGGACGCGACGCGCACCGACCCGGATTTCGTATGTCAGGTGTTCGCCGAAGCGATCGCCGCCGGTGCGACCGTGATTAACATCCCGGACTCCGTTGGGTATGCGATGCCCGCAGAGTTCGCGAAGCTTGTTCGATATTGCATCGATAACGTGCCGGGCATCGACGGCGTGATCGTATCGGTACATTGTCACGACGATCTCGGCGAGGCCGTGGCCAATTCCCTCGCTGGAGTGGTCGAGGGCGTTTCGCAGATCGAGTGCACGATCAATGGTGTTGGCGAACGCGCCGGAAATGCTTCTCTCGAAGAGATCGTCATGGCTTTGCGCACACGCGCGGACTATTTCGACGCCGAAACGGGTCTGGTCCACGCTGAGCTTTTCAAGACCAGCCGAATGGTCAGCAGCTACATGGGAATGGCGGTCCCGCGAAACAAAGCGGTGGTGGGTGCGAATGCCTTCGCCCACTCTTCGGGACTGCATCAGGACGGGATGCTGAAGGAGCGCACCACGTTCGAAATAATGCGTCCCGAGGACGTTGGCCAGGGCAAGAGCAAAATCGTTCTCGGTAAAACCTCCGGCCGGCACGCGTTTCGCAGCCATCTCCGGGAACTGGGCATTGACGTGCAAGTTGAGGAGTTCGAAGCGATATTTCTCGCGTTTAAACAGGTGGCGGACCGGAAAAAGGAGGTCTCGGATCGCGACATAGAAGCGATTCTCGGAGATCGGCTCCACCAGGCCTTCGATCAGACGTATGAGCTGGACACGGTGCAGGTAGCCTGCGGCAGCAACAGCATCCCAACCGCGACAGTGCGGCTGAAGTCTGAGGACGGCAGAATTCTCGAGGACGCCGCGCTTGGCGACGGACCGGTCCATGCCGTCTATCAGGCCATCAACCGAATGATCGACGTTCCTAACGAGCTTACCGAATTCTCGGTTCAGTCCGTAACCGAGGGAATCGATGCGATCGGCGAGGTCACGATAAAGATTGAGAGCGGCGGTCGGTCGTTCACCGGACACGGCGCGGACACCGACATCATCGTCGCCAGCGCGAAGGCATACGTGAACGCATTGAACCGCCTTCTCGATGTCCTGGGTACGGAGGCGCAAGAAGACGTCCGTCTCGCCGCGGAAATCCCGGCGGGGAATTGAGAATCCCCAATGAGTAAGACGTTGCTTGAAAAAGTCTGGGACCTGCACACTGTGCGCGAGCTGCCGTCGGGGCAAACACAGTTATTTATCGGCCTGCATCTGGTTCACGAAGTAACCAGCCCGCAAGCGTTCATGATGCTAAAGGAACGCGATCTTTCGGTGCGGTACCCCGGTCGGACTTTCGCCACCGTGGACCACATCATTCCGACGCAAGACCGCGGGCGGCCGTTCGCAGACTCGATGGCGGAGCAGATGTTCGTTCACATCGAGCGAAATGCAGGGGAATTCGGAGTCGAGTTTTTCGATGAATCCACCGGGCGGCAGGGAATCGTGCACGTGATCGGACCGGAGTTGGGTTTGACTCAGCCTGGAATGACCATCGCATGCGGCGATAGCCACACAAGTACCCACGGCGCATTTGGATCGGTGGCCGTCGGCATCGGGACGTCGCAGATTCGCGACGTGCTGGCGAGCGGCTGCCTGGCCATCGCCCGTCCGAAGTCGCGACGCATTGAGGTTGACGGATCGTTGAGCGCTGGAGTGTATGCGAAGGATGTCATCCTGCACATCATCGGAGCGCTGGGCGTCCAAGGCGGCGTTGGTTACGCCTACGAGTACGGCGGCCGCGTATTCGACTCCTTTTCGATGGAAGAGCGGATGACGGTTTGCAACATGTCGATCGAGGGCGGCGCTCGAGTCGGGTACGTGAATCCGGATCAAAAAACGTACGACTACATTCGTGGACGTGAGTACGCGCCTGAAGACGGCGAATTCGACCGTGCCGTTGACTGGTGGTCGTCGATGAAAAGCGATGCTGACGCCGACTACGACTCCGTGGTCAAGATCGACGGGTCGAGTATCGGGCCGATGGTCACCTGGGGAATCAATCCGGGACAGGTCGTGGGTGTCGGCGAGAAGCTGCCAGATCCGGCCGATCTTGACGGCGCCGATCGGGCCTCTGTCGAAGAGGCCCTGGCGTTCATGAAACTCGAGGCGGGCGCCGCCATTGCCGAGACCCCTATCGAAGTGGCATTCATCGGCTCCTGCACGAACGGCCGGATTTCCGATCTTCGCGAGGCGGCGAAGGTGGCGGCGACCGGCAAGGTGGCGAAAGGCATCAGGGCTCTGGTGGTGCCGGGTTCGCAGCGAGTGCGTGAGCAGGCCGAAGCTGAGGGACTGCATGAAACGTTTCGTGCGTCCGGGTTTGAGTGGCGCGAAGCGGGATGTTCGATGTGCCTCGCGATGAATCCGGACAAATTGGTTGGCGACCAGATTTGCGCATCGTCCAGCAACCGAAACTTCAAGGGCCGGCAGGGCAGCCCGACCGGGCGAACGCTGTTGATGAGTCCGGCTATGGTCGCGGCGGCGGCGCTCGCCGGAGTCGTTGTAGATGTTAGAAGCCTCAATCAGCCGGCCGCACAGGTACCTGGAGATCTGATTTGACATCGGACATGCGAATTACAAGCGTCACCGGAACCGTGGTTCCGGTTAGAGGCAACGATATCGACACCGATCGGATCATTCCGGCCCGCTATCTGCGCGCGGTCACGTTCGACGGTCTCGGACCGCACTCGTTCGAAGATGACAGAAAGGCGGCGGGCGGCTCACATCCGTTCGACGATCCACGGTACACCGGGGCAAAACTCCTCGTCGTGAACCGAAATTTCGGATCAGGTTCGTCTCGCGAGCACGCTCCACAGGCTCTGCTTCGCTGGGGAATCGAAGCGATTGTCGGCGAGAGCTTTGCCGAGATCTTCTTTGGAAACTGCTACACGCTTGGCATCGTGTGCGCGGTCGTTCCGGAGAAGGAGGCCTCGTCGATTCAGAGTGCGGTTGAAGCCGATCCGGGGATGGAGCTGGCAGTCGACGTGGACGATTCTACGGTTCGCACTGAAACGCGGGAATTGCCCTTCATCATCCCCGAAGCCGTTCGCGAGGGGTTCATAACGGGCAAATGGGATGCGATCGCCGAACTTGTTGCAAACCCCGCCGAAGTCCGTTCGATTCACGACAGCCTTCCCTACATCGGCGGCTTCGGCGGCGATTAGTAGTTCTTCACCGTGACCTGGCCGGCTCAGGTTGGCCGGTAGGTGCGGCGCGCTTGAAAGTTTGAAGGTAGAGATATGTACAAAATCGCGGTAATTCCGGGTGATGGCACCGGCTCCGAAGTGGCCACAGAGGCTCTCAAGAGTCTTGAGGCCGCGGCGGGCGCCGCCGGATTTGAATATGAAACGAATCATCTGGATCTGGGCGGCGATCGCTATCTCCGGACCGGGGAAACTTTGCCCGAGAGCGTTCTGGGCGAATTGCGGTCGTCGGACGCGATCTGGCTCGGGGCCATCGGTCATCCAGAAGTCCAACCCGGCATACTTGAGAAGGGCATCCTGCTGCGCATCCGCTTCGAGCTCGACCAGTACATCAACCTGCGTCCGGTAAAGCTATACCCGAACGTGGAGACCCCACTGAAAAACAAGGGACCGGACGATATCGACTTCGTCGTCGTGCGAGAAAACACCGAAGGGCTGTATTCCGGTATGGGAGGCGTTCAATACGGCGGCACCCCTTCGGAAGTATCCACTCAGATTCACATGACCACGTATCGCGGCGCGGAACGGGCGATCCGGTATGCATTTGAATTCGCCCGACAGCGAGACAAGCACCGGCAGCTGCACATGGTGGGAAAGACCAACGTGCTTACGTACGTCCAGGGAACCTGGTGGAGGGCGTTCAACGACGTTGGCGACGCGGACTATCCTGACATACGAAGGGGATACGCGCATGTGGACGCCGCGTCGATGTGGTTTATCAAGAATCCGGAATGGTTTGACGTTGTGGTGACGGACAATCTATTCGGCGACATCATCACCGACATCGGAGCGATCATCCAGGGCGGGATGGGAATAGCCGCGGGCGGCAACATAAATCCGGAGGGAGTATCGATGTTCGAGCCGATCGGCGGATCGGCTCCCAAGTACCAGGGGAAGAACACGATAAATCCGCTTGCCGGAATAAGCGCGATGCAGATGCTACTGGCGCATCTGGGCGAAACCGAATCCGCTAACAGGATTGAAGGCGCAGTCGTCAAGGCGCTGGAGAGCGGCCGGATCAAGTCCATGAGTGCAGGCGAAATGGGAATGTCGACCTCCCAGGTCGGAGACTACGTGGCGAGCCTTGTCTGACGTCCCGGTGCCCACGGTCGTTGAGGATGCGCCAGAGGAGCGGAGCCACCGGTCAGCGCGGAGCGGCTGATTGGGAGAATTCTCGATCGCATATCTTCCCGGGGACGGCGTAGGACCGGAGGTCGTAACCCAGGCCCGGCGCGTGCTAGACGCCGTGGCCGAGAAGTTTGGTCACGACTTCGCTGGTCGGACCGCCCTGGTCGGCGCCGGTTCGATAGAGCGTAACGGCCGGGAGATTACCGACGACGTAATCGACCTGTGCAAATCGACAGATGCCGTTCTTCTCGGCGCGTGCGGCGTGACGGGCGGGGCGGCGGTCCGGGGCCGGCATCCGGAACATGCGGTGCTTACCCTGCGCCGGGAAATGGAACTCTGGTCGAATGTTCGACCCCTGAAGCTAAGCGAGCATCTCCTGAACTCGTCACCGGTGAAGCCAGAGGTAATCCAGGGCGCCGACCTGCTGGTGTTTCGGGAACTGACGGGTGGGATCTATTATGCCGAGCCAAAAGGGCGTCGCCGTGTCAATGACGAGCAGGTCGCGTTCGACACCCTCTTGTATAGCGAAAGCGAGATCCGCCGAATCGTTACGCGAGCGTTTGAGTACGCGAAGACAAGGCGCCGTCTCGTAACCTCGGTGGACAAGGTCAACGTTCTCGAAAGCTCTCGGCTCTGGCGGGAAGTAGCCGGCGAGGTCGCGGCTCAATACGCCGCGATCAAGTTCGAGAGTATTCTTGTCGATGCTTTCGCCATGAGGCTCATACTCAGTCCCAGGGATTTTGACGTGGTCGTTACCGGCAATATATTTGGCGACATAATCACAGACGAGATGTCCGTGCTTGCGGGATCGCTGGGGATGATGCCGTCGGCGAGCCTGGGGGACAACAAAGCGGGGCTATACGAACCGGTGCACGGTAGCGCCCCGGATATCGCGGGGCGTGACATAGCCAATCCGCTGGCAACGATTCTCAGCGCAGCCATGTTGCTCGAATATTCGCTCGGACTCCCCGAGGAGGCCCGATCGGTGCAAGATGCGGTTGAAGCAGCGCTTGCGAAGGGCTTTCGCACAGCGGACATCGTGGAGGATGAAACGTCGCTCCGTATCGGCACCGCCGGCATGGGCGACGCCGTAATTGCCGAGCTGATCTCCTAGGCTCCCTCCAAACACAGTCGAAACGCGCCTGCCGATGGCCCGCACACCCCCACCGATTTCCAAGGAGTTGCAACTCGATATGTCCAGAGTATTTCTATACGACACAACGCTGCGAGATGGCTCGCAGGGCGAAGGAATTTCCTTTTCCGCGTCGGACAAGATGCAGATTGCTCGCCGGCTCGACGAGTTTGGCATTCATTACATCGAGGGTGGATTTCCAGGCGCAAATCCGAAGGACATCGAGTTCTTCCAGAGTGCGAGCAAGCACCGTTGGATGAACGCGAAGCTTGTTGCCTTCGGCGCAACTCGGCGTAAGAACACCGCCGTGGAAGACGATGCGGCCCTTGCCGCGATTCTGGAGAGCGGAGTTTCAGCAGCTGCTATCGTCGCCAAATTTTCTCGGTGGCAGGCGGAGCAAGTTCTCGAGACGAGGGCCGAGGAAAACCTGGCGATGATTCGGGACACCGTGTCGTATCTGAAGCAACGCGGGCTGGAAGTGATTGTCGACGCCGAACACTACTTCGACGGCCATAAGTCCGATAGCCACTATGCCCGTAGTTGCCTGGACGCGGCAGCGGGCGCTGGGGCCGATTGGATCGTGCTGTGCGACACGAACGGCGGATCGCTGGTGGAGGACGTTCGTAAAATGACGGAGATCGCCGTCGACCTGTCGCCGGTTCCCATCGGAATACACACACACAACGACATGGATCTGGCGACGGCCGGATCGCTCGCTGGCGTCATCGGAGGCGCCACTCAGATTCAAGGGACGATCAACGGGCTCGGCGAACGCTGCGGAAACGCGAACCTGTGCGCGGTTGTGGCCAATTTGCAACTCAAGATGGGTATCGAATGCGTATCGACCGAAAATCTCGCGCGTCTGACAGAGCTTTCACACTTTGTTTCCGAAACCGCCAATCTGGCGCCGAATTCGCAGATGGCGTACGTCGGTCACAGCGCCTTTGCGCACAAGGCGGGGTACCACGCAAGCGCGACCGCCAAAGTCGAACACGCCTATCAGCATGTGGACCCCGCTCTCGTCGGCAATCGCCAGCGGATTCTGATTTCGGAGCTTTCGGGCGCCGGTAACGTAATGGCACGAACGGAGCAGTTCGGCATTAAGCAGTCGAAAACCGCCGCCGCGAAGACGGCCGAAACTCTGAAATTGTTGGAGTCTCAGGGATTTCAGTTCGAGGGTGCGGAAGCGTCGTTCGAACTGCTGGTACGCCGCCAGGAGCCAGATTATCAACCGCCGTTTGAGCTTCTCGACTTTTTGACCCTGGTGGAAACACGCGGCGGAGATGCGGCCGTATCCGAGGCAATGGTTAAGATCCGCGTGGGTGACGACGTGTTCCACACCGCTGCCGAGGGCAACGGGCCTGTGAGCGCACTGGATGCCGGGACGCGCAAGGCGCTGCTGAACGCCTATCCGGCGCTGGATTCAGTCCGTCTGGTGGACTACAAGGTCCGAATCGTCGACAGTGATTCCGGGACCGACGCCAGCACAAGGGTCCTGATCGACTCGACCAACGGCCAGGAATTCTGGAGCACCGTCGGGAGTTCAACGAATGTGGTGGAAGCATCCTGGCTGGCGCTGTCGGACAGTTTCGAGTACGCGATCATGCTCGAGGAGAATCGGGTTCGGGGCAAGTCGAAGTAGGGCCGTAGATCGTCTCTCACGCCTTCATCCGGTAACTAGTCGGCTGACACCTTTGCCGAAAGGGAATGCTGTATACTGTACTGTATATGGCAGCTACGCGAACACAGATCTATCTGAGGAAGGATCAGCGAGACCGGCTCGATGTGCTTGTTCGTTCGAAGGGAACATCTCTCGCGGCCTTAATTCGCCTTGCGGTTGACGATCTCCTTGCCCGTTCGGCCCCAGACCCGGACCCGGAGCGGGCACTCGACATGACGTTTGGCAGCGCTCCGGAATTTGAGATACCGCCGCGAAGCGAATGGGATCGTGGCTAATTTACTTCTCGATACCGACGTTTTCGTAGATCACCTGCGAGGCGCACGAGGGCTGTGGACGGGTGGTCAGCAAGTTGCGTACTCGGTCATCACTCGTTGCGAACTTTTTGCAGGGCGTCGAAGTGAAGAGAGCATGGTCGCGGTCCTACTCGGGCCGTTCGTCGAGATTCCGGTAGATCGGAGCATTGCTGAGATGGCGGGGCGCTTCCGGAGGAATCTAAAGGTGCGCATCGCTGACGCCCTCATAGGCGCTACGGCGCTCCAATACGATCTCACGTTGGTGACAAGAAATGTTCGCGACTTCCGGGCAATTCCCGACCTGCGAATAGAGTCTCCGGGGTGAGCGATTTAGAAGGCGGCCAGCGGATGTGGCAGGTCGGTCCTAACCCGAATCGATCGAAAACGCCTCTGCCGGATTCGTCCTCACAAGCCTATCGATCTCTGGCGCGCTGACCCCCGCATCCGAAAGCGCGGGCAAAAAGGTGTCGACGAAATAAGCATATTCGCTGTCGTCGGAGTGTGGTTGTCTATCGACCAGATAACCGCACACGTCCTGCGAAAGCAATAGCCGGTGCCCAAACCCCGCGTCGAATACTTTTCTGACGAGGTCCACAAACAATGAGTCGAGCTGCCCGCCTATCCCGTCGTACTCAATCCAGGCCCCGCGCCGAAGCACATCCAGATGAACGTCGAACCGGAGCTCGGCGTGAGCATGTACCTGAATGTATCGTGACGTGTCGCCGCCCGCCTGTTCGATCGTTTTGAGCTGGTGTACGGCGTTCGAGCCCACCGGGCTGTGAGATGCAATGGCCGCGCCGGTTCGATTCGAAACTTCAATCGCGGCGCGGAGGACGTTGCCTTCCTGCGACGTGACTCCGCCATCCGTCACGGCAAGTTTGATAAATCCGGCTCGAACGTCGGTTCCGTCAATACCTTCTTCTAGATCTCTCATCATCCAGTCGGAAATTTCGGAAACCGACGCGTTCAGAGCCCACGGCGGCTGGAAGCTTTCCTTGTAGAGCCCGGTCGCCACAACGACGGGCAGGCGGGTGGCTTCGCCGACCTCGGCCACCGCCTCGACGTTTTGTCCCACGTAGGGCGGAGTGCATTCAATCAAAAGGGCCACTCCCGCGCGGACCGCGCGCCGCAGCTTCTGTTCCACGGCCTGCCGAATGACAGACGTCGAAACCTTGCGATCGCCGCCCTCTGACAGCGGAAGGAGATCCGTGTGGATGTGCTCGTGGGGGAGAATAATCCCGGTCAAGGGGGGCTCGATGTCGCCGGCTGTCGTGCGGATCATCGCAGCGCCGGGATCGCCGCCGGAGCCACCCCACGAGACGTCATTAGCGTGAAATCGATCGAGGTGCGCAAGGGCTGAGATCCATTTGCGTCCCAGCCGTTCAGTCTGGCTGCGTCGAATTTAGATGTTCAGTCAACTAATTCCTTGATTCCCTCAGCGATCCTCCAGAGCTGCCGTCCGACATTCTTCCGCAGAGATTGTTCCGCTTGCGGAGACCGTATTTTGTGCACAACCTTGATGCGGTCCGGATTCAGAAGTTGTAGTACGGCGGCTGTCCGGGCATCCCCACTGTTCGGTGCACTAATCCGCTGAAACGTTTCCTTGAGAACGCCCATCGGCATCCTGTCGACCTTAGATTCGCTGGGTGTATTGACCCTGCCCTTGGCGCTCATGGTAACGATTCGCCCAGTCTTGATGTGCTTTTTCAAGTACTTGCGAGCCGCGTCCTCATAGGCTACGCAAGCGTCTTGAAAACCCTCTCGCCAGTTACCACGATGGATCTGCTCCCACGAACCTCCAAGTGCGGATCACACCTTATTGGAATACCGAGTCAGGCGAGGCGGGTCGATGTTCACCGCAAGATCGGCTGGCGCAAAAGACTCAATAACTCGTTCCGAGCTGGCGAGATAGAGTCCAACACGATCTTCGTGCAACTTTCTCAGTTCGCCCGCAGAAACCGACACTGTCGATGGCAAGAATAGAGCCAGTCTTGTATCACCCCAGCATGATTTCCCATATGACACCCAATCGCCGATACGATCAGTGTAAATACTGTCTACAACCTCGACGATGAGTGTGGTGGAACCGCGCTTGCACACCAGAGTTGGTGTGTACGGGTAGTCGATACTTTGCTTTTCGATCGTGACGGAGTAGCCATATTCTCTGAAGTATTCTAAGACCACCGATGCGATCTCAAGGAGCTCCTCGGGGACCGTTAGGAATTCTGGAGTCAATTCTTCCTGGCGAGCAGCACATCGATTAGGTCACGGAGATTAGTCAGCTTCAGCCTAAGTTGGTCACCAATGGGTAGGCCCCTTTCGTTGATCTCTATCACTCTGCCTTGCGCGCACTCCACAAGTTGCTCGACTCCGTGCTCAAGATCGGCTTGCGCAGCCGAATCTCGGAACGCGTTTTCGATCGAATAGGCTGGCTCGGCGAGTAGACGCTTCGACACTGATCGCGCCAATGCGATTGGAATCTCATTGCGGTGTGCAGCGCGGGCGATGCGTGCCAGCTTTCTAGGAGCCACGGTGTTGACTTCGACCCTCGTACGAAACTTCTGAATCACGGCGCGTCGTAGGGAATCCTCGTCCGAGGCGCGGGTCGAGCGCAGGCGTGTCGAGAGATAAATGAAGTACAAAACTACTACGTATCCGACCTCGCGGAGGCCGCGACGCTTTTGCACCGTGCGCAGCGATGACTGAAGCGAACTTGCGAGCATTGAAATGCCCGGCTGCGGGGCTTCTATCTAGTTGGCGGTGGTTAGACGGGCTCCACCGCGTGACCGACCCCGGTTGGCCGCGGCGGCAGCGGGCGGGGTTTCCAGCGCAGAACGCCTTCCTTCTTAATCTGTCTCTGGAGCAGCATGATGGCATCGATCAAAGCTTCCGGCCGCGGCGGGCATCCGGGCACGTGAACGTCAACTGGAATCACCCTGTCAACGCCCTGCAATGTGGAATACGTTCTGAAGGGACCGCCCGCGATCGTGCAGATTCCCATCGCGATAACCCACTTCGGGTCGGGCATTTGCTCGTACAGTTGGCGTATCACCGGGGCCATCTTGTTGGTTACGGTACCCGCCACGACCATGACATCCGACTGGCGGGGGGATGAACGGAGGATCACGCCGAAGCGGTCGGTGTCGTACATCGGGGCTGCCGTGGCCATGTACTCAATCGCGCAGCAGGCCAGGCCGAACGTCATCGGCCACAGCGAATTCGCTTGCCCCCAACTGAAGAGCTTGTCGACGGTAGTTGTGAGAATGTCGAGCGCGCCCGTTTTGGCGGCCAGCTTGACCAGTGGCGGGCTACCGCTATCGTAATCGCCGTTCACGCGGCGTAACTCCCATGTCTGCGCGAGTGACTTACCGCCGGATATTACCATTGCAACGTCGAACTCTTCGGTTGCCCTGCCAACGAGACTGAGGGCGTTGATGACAGGGCGGCGGGCCACGGAGGCGGTGGTTTCGGTCCGGGCTCGATGAAGTCCGCAAGCCGTTGCAAGCGCGACTTGCATGATCCGGCATGACCGGCGGGGCGGACGCCGCTCGCGACTCTACCGCGGCTATTTGGCAGTTACGGCTAGATCGGAAGTGGCCTTCTGACTTAAGCTTAGCAGATGGTAGACAGCATGAACGCCGACGCTCCCAGTTCGCCCCCGAAGGGAATCCGAGATTCCATCGCGGTTGCGAGCGGAAAAGGCGGCGTGGGCAAGAGCACGATGGCCGTGAATCTATCGGTCGCCCTGGCGAAGATGGGGCACTCGGTCGGACTGCTCGACGCGGATGTCTACGGCCCCAATGTTCCCATAATGCTCGGCGCAAAGGGGGACCTTGTGACTGTTGATGGAAGCATCACCCCCCTCGAGGCGTACGGTATCAAGGTGATGTCGCTCGGTTTCATGCTCGAGGAGGGGACACCTGTAATCTGGCGAGGCCCGATGATCGCCGGCGCATTGAAGCAACTGTTAAACGATGTCGAATGGGGCGAACTCGACTATATGGTGCTCGATCTGCCGCCGGGCACGGGGGACGCGAGCCTGACGTTGGCCCAGATGATTCCCTTGAGCGGCGCCCTGATTGTCTCCACGCCGCAGGAAGTGGCGCTTCAGGACGTGAAGCGATCCATAGCAATGTTCGAACGACTGAGCGTGCCGGTGCTTGGTTTGGTTGAGAACATGTCCTATTACATTCACGAGCCGACGGGCGACAGGGTCGAAATCTTTGGTCACGGCGGTGCTCGCAAGGCGGCCGAAGACCTTGAATTAGAGTTTCTTGGCGAGGTGCCGCTGGACCCGGCAATTCGCGAGGGAGGAGACAGCGGCCGTCCCGTGAGCGCCGAGGCCGACTCGTCATTGGGCGTGGCATTTGCCGATATCGCGCGCAAGTTGGTAGAGGCCGTGGGCGCGGACCGCAAGGAACCCGCCGACGATCTTCCGATGCTTTAAGTGGGTTAAGTCCGCTCAACCAAAAGCGCGAGCCCGGCTGCCAGCATTTTTCCGTGGTCGAAGGCGAAAAGTACCGAAAAGGGCCTAATCCCCGACCGCCTTTGAGACGGGATGCCGTTCCTTTGTCACCAGTCGCACGACGATGAAACCGATGACCAGAATGGCCACAAACGCGATGGCCAGAATGTTGAAGTATCGGTCGATTGCAGCCTGGACCGCGTCGCCAAAAATTGAGATAACGGCCGCGACAAGGAAGAACCGTCCCGCCCGACCTATCAATGAAGCCAGCAGAAACCGCCGCATATCAAGCCGGAAGACCCCGGCGCCTACGGCGAAGACTTTGTACGGAATCGGCGTGAAACCGGCTATCGCGACGGCCCAGACATCCCGCCGCTGGTATTGCCTTTCGACGAATCTAATCTTTTTCTGGTCGAACATGCGTTCCAAAAGCGGCCTGCCACCCTTATACCCGATGTAGTAGCCCAGGACGGCCCCGAGTAGCGATCCGCCGGTTGCAACTGCCGCAAACCAGAACGCGAACTGGATTTTTGCCGCGCCCATCACTATCAACAGAGCGTCCGGCGGTATTGGAAAGAAGCTTGACTCGGCGAACGCGACGGCGAACAGAGCAATGCTCGCGTAAGGCGTTTCCGCCATCGCGAGCACCCAATCGGCAAGGTTGTGAAGCAGTTCCAAACTGGCCCTCGCGGCTTTCTATCAGGTGGGCGCCGACCCCTGGGACTCCATGGTAGGCGGGCGCATTCGAATTAGACCGTCACGTTCGCGCGGCCCAGGACTATTGAATTTTAGGCGAAGTGCGATTCGTGCGGCGTTTGTCGATCGGGCTACCGGGTGGCAGCGATCCTCAGGTTACGCCGTCGTGAAGCTCCAGGATTTCGTAAACGGACGACCGTCAACCGTGCCGGAAACGGTCGCGAAGTAATCGGTCCCCCGAAAAAGCGGCCTGACCGGCGTTATTCCGATGGACCGGCGCCACTGGCTTTCGACGACCACGACATCCACCGGGCCGCCGCTGGCGGCGACGAGCGAGACCGGTCCCCACGTGACTTCCTGGCCGAGCAGGAAGCTGACGGTCAGCGGCGATCCAACCGGCCGCGGCAATCCGGGCACCGGATCGGGCGATTCGTAGGCATACCATTGAGCCGGTACGTCGGTCTGGCCGGGCGCCGGATAGACGGTTGGAAGTTCGACGCCTGGTTCGTATGAGCGATCCAGCCCGATGTCGATCACCGTGATTTCGCGGCCGCCGCCAGTTCCTACGCCGTAGCCGACGGCAACGCTGCTCGGATGCAGCAGCGCGAACCGGTGAAATACGGTTGCGACGAAGAGATCCACATTGTCGACGGCGTCCGCGCTGAAATTGATATCTTCGTCGATCCAGTTACCCGCATAACCAGCAGCACGGGCTCTATCGCCGATCGACGCGCCGGTGAATCCGGGCTGGCCGGGCTGCTCGCGATGAACACCGATACTCGCCATCGAAGGGTGGTCGGCGTTTGCGAGATAGTAGTCCGCGTGGTTCTGGGCGGCCCGCATCAATTCGGCGCTCATCACCACGCCGGGAATCCCGGCAATGGAGCGCCACATGTTTACCCTGTCGATTACGGCGTTCCCTGTCGATTGGGGCGGATTCATCGGCTCCGGGGCCTGTAGCGGAATCCGGACCGCTGTCGGAAATAACCCCGCCTGGACGGCAAGGTCGCCGCCGTTTGCCACGACCACCTGACCAGGCTCCGCGAAGTCGGTTTTGACCTTCCACAGCTGGAGAGCGGCCCGCTGGAGTCGGATGGTCTCCATTGGTCCGTAATCAACGACGCCAGAAGTGGGGAGTCCGTATATGCGGAACGGCTCGCGGACGGCGTCAAACGTTCGACGCAAGTCGTCGGACGAGCCAAAAAGTTCGAGGCGGCTTTTGACGATGTCGGCCCACGGCAACCGGCCGTCGTCAGTCATGAGGTGAGGCGGCACAAGCTTCTCCGCCAGCCAATCATCCATCCCGTGCAGGTTCAATTCGTCGAGGATGTTTACGAATTCGACCCGCTCAGTCTCCGGATGCCACTGAAGAACGGCTTTTTGGAGCACCTGGGTTACGAGTCCATCCCGCATGAACCTGCGAGTCAGTGGAAAGCCCAGCTGAAGAAGACCGCCGTCGCTTTGATAGGCCGTCCAGAACGGGATCGCGCGATCGTCGGTTACCGAAAAACCGGCCCCGAATTCGGATCCGGACGGCGCCGTTTGCGTAAAAAAGTGTCCGTTCGGAATGTCGTAGTCCGGTGCGCCGGCGCTGACCACTGAAATCTGCCCTGCGGAATTCGCTATGAAAGCCGATATCACCAGGACCACTGCGGCGACCGATTTTGCGGTCTTTTTAAGTAACATACGCGTTATTTTAATTGTCGGGCAGCAGCCGACCCTGCAGTCGAGCGGCTAGTTCTGCACGGCGTTGGGAATTACGTCGATCGTCGGCGGGCCGGTTGTTTCGACCAATACCGCAACCACGTCAATTCTCCACTGAGCGTCAGAGATTTGCCGCTCAGCCAAGTAGTTCATTCCGAGTGCGATCAACTTGCTGGCTTTCCTTCGTGTTACCGAATCCTGGGGGTCCCCGTGAGAGCGGGATGATCGCGTTTTGACTTCGACAATAACTATCTCGCCGGCGTCTCTGGCAACGATGTCGATCTCGCCAAGCTTGCAGCGATAATTTCGCTCGATTATCTGGTATCCGCGCTTCAGAAGTTCGGACTCTGCCGCAGTCTCCCCGTATGCGCCAAGCTCGTTGCGGCCGAGTCGCGAGCCTGCGCGCCGGACGTTAAACCACTGAAGCCAATTCTTCACCAAATGCTGAACTCTCCCGCATGGGCCTGAACGATCGACGGTGGATGGCGCACATTCCCAGGCGTGCCAGCGCGGCCCGGTGTTGCGGCGTGCCGTAACCCTTATTCGCTTCGAATCCGTAGCCAGGATATCTGGCGGACCGTTTGATCATGTCACGGTCCCGGCTCACCTTGGCGCAGATCGAGGCGGCGGCAACGCTGAGACATTTTCGGTCGGCGTGGTCGAAGTATTGATGAATTTCGAAATACTCCGAGATGCGGGGCAATTGCACAGAGTCTACGAGTACCACGTCGGGGCGGAACGGAAGGCTATCAAGAGCCTGCAGCATGGCTTCACGAGTGGCTTCTACGATGCCTATTCGATCGACAAGCCTTGCTTCGACACGGGACACTCCAATCGCAACGGCCGTATTTGCGATGGCGCCGAAGATTTCATCGCGTCTTCTTGCAGACAGCATCTTTGAATCTCGCACGCTTTTGAGAGCAGCGGGGTCGAGTAAGGCTTCTCGGTTCAGCAGAACGGTTGCCGCATAGAGTGGCCCCGCCCAGGACCCGCGACCGGCTTCGTCAACGCCGGCAACGTGGTCCGCCCCCGAATTCAACAGGTTGAGCTCAAAGGTCGGATCGGGATTCGTGATCGATTCTCTGGCCGATCGGGCCGGCATTTGCCTGACGGAATCTCAGCGTCGGACGCGTTCCTTCACGCGGGCCGCGCGGCCCACGCGATCACGTAGATAGTAAAGCTTGGCCCTTCGGACCTTCCCGCGTCGCACAACTTCGATCTGCTGTACGAGGGGAGAATGCAACGGGAAGCAGCGCTCGACGCCGATTCCGTGCGAAATCCGCCTGACGGTATACGTTTCGTGAATGCCCGATCCCCGGCGTTTGATGACAATTCCTTCAAAAATCTGAATACGCTGCCGCTCGCCTTCCCGAACCCTTACGTGGACTTTGACGGAGTCGCCAGGCCGAAATTCGGGAATGTCATCTTTTAGGTACTCCCTCGTCAGTTCGTCAAGAATCGTCGACAAGGGCTTTCTCCTGCGTTCTGGGGTGTACGAAAACTGAGGACGCCGCAGACGGGATTTGTCGCCGCCCGGCGCTCAAATGCTTGCGGATTTTAGCACCTGACCGGCGTTCGCGGGCAAAACAAGGCCCTATAATTGTTGCTCTGTCCTTCGACCACCCATAGATGAGGACCATGCTTTCTCGACGCGGCATTCTTCGGCTCGCCGCAGCCGGTTCCGGCAGCGTATTCCTTGGTGGACTGGTCGGGGTGGGAGCCGCGGCTGCAACGTTCGAATCGCGCTATTCGCGGCGGTTCTATCCGGGGGTTTCCGTTGGAGGCATCGATCTCTCGGGCCTCAGCTGGAGCGATGCTGTCGCACGCCTGAACGATCGGTGGCGGCCTCTGATCTCCATGCCAGTGGTCATCAGATCGGACTCGGGTGAATGGCGACCGACAGGCTCGCAGATCGGGCTGCTCGTGGATTACCTGACGCCCTTGCGGTCGGCCTACGCGTGGGGCCGCAGCGGCGGTGTTGCCATGCGGGCTTCTCAACAAATTGATGGTTTGCGATCGAGCCGCGACTGGCCGGTGATCACGTCATTCGATCGCGAGAAATATGTAGCCTACGTTGACGAGATTCTGCCAGGCCTGCACCGTAGAGCCACGGAGGCCACCGTGGCCATCGTCGGCGAACAGGGCAGCCGCAGTTTCGTGGTCAGCCCGTCGACGAGCGGTCAGTCCATCCTGGGAGCGGACAAGCTCGTCGCGTTCCAGCCCAAATTCGATCCCCCGGGAACGCAGGCTTTCGAGTTGCAAACTCACGCCGTGCCGCCGAATTCCACGACGGACGAACTTCTGGAGTTAGTTCAGAATGCCGAGCGCATGACGAGCGGGCAGCTTTCCGTGCGCCGCGGTGAGCGCACCTGGACGATTGATCGGGCGTGGCTGAGGGATCGCATGAAGTTGGAGCAATCGGTGGAGGGTGCACGCCTGGTTTTCCCCATCGAGGCGGTAGATTTCAAGCCGTTTGTTGAGGGAATTGCGACCGAATTGAACTTGGAACCCATCGAGCCAAAGGTCAAATTCGATGTCCAATCCGAACGTTTCCAGCATCTGACGCCTGCCGTCGACGGGCTTCGCGTGGACGTTGGCGAGCTTCAAGCGCGGATTAGAGGCGCGCTTCTGGGGGCAGAGTCATCGGTCTCAGTGCCCATGCAGGCGGTTCGTCCAGTTCTCGCAACGGCGACGACCGCTACCCTGGGTCTCGATTCGACGTTTGGGATCGGCCAATCGCTCTTTCGCGGATCGGCGGCCAACCGAATTCACAACATCAGAGTGGGTTCCGGGAAGCTCGACGGCGTCGTAATCGAGCCTGGCGAGACCTTCGACTTCAACAAGAGCCTTGGACCCATAGATTACGACGCGGGATTCGTGGACGGACTCATAATCATCAACAATCGCACGATTCCCGGAGTTGGCGGGGGCATATGCCAGGTTTCCACCACGATGTTTCGGGCGGCGTTTCTCGCCGGACTGCCGGTCACCGAGCGCTGGCAACACGTCTACCGCGTGAGTTATTACGAACTCGGCGAGAACGCTCCACCGGGATTTGACGCCTCGATATACCAGCCCGACTTGAACTTTGGGTTCGTTAACGACACGGACGATTATCTGATGATCCGCACTGATTTCGATCCTGTCGCGCAGCGACTCCGATTTGTGCTGAATGGGCGAGGCCCCCGGCGGCAAGTTGCGGTGTCCTCATGGCGAGGGGCGGCCATTCCGCCGCCGCCGCCGCGCATAGTGGCCAACACCGATCTCGAGCCGGGCGAGAAGCGGCAGACCGACTACGCGATCTGGGGAATGAGGGCGGGCATAGGCCGCAAGGTGTGGGCGAACTCGCGACTGGTGCTTCAAGACGAGTTTGCGTCGTCGTTCCAGCCCTGGTCGGCCCGATGGGAGGTCGGACCCGATTCGCTTGGCAACCTCGATACTTCGGACATCGACGGTGCTGAGGCGGCCGAAACAACCTCCGACTAGTGCGACGGTTTTGATTCTTAGAATCGTAGGATTACCCGTCAGGACCGAGGACGAACCGGAATTCCTGCGGGCCTTCGACGATGCCTATCCTCGAATCCGAGGGCTGCTGGCCTGCGAATACCTTGCTCTGATTAGCAGCCGAAACGGCGAGGCGGACTACATGACAATGAGCATCTGGACCTCCGCCAAAGCGCTTGAAGAATACCGAAAAGGTCCGCTGTTCGCCGGGATTTGGCCCCAAATCCGAAAAACTTTGCGAGACGATCCGTGGGCGCGATCGTACGACTTCACCGCCGGCGATGGTCCGTGGGTTGCCGCGCTACGGGATTTGACCTAGCCACGATCGGCCACCGGATTTTGCAAAAGCGTCTGCGGCCTATTGCGCCGCTCCGCCTAGTCCGAACTTTTTCCCACGAGTTTTGGGGCGCCTGCTTCGAACACCAAACCGAGTATCGTTCGCAGGCGCGTGAGATAGTTCTTGCACAGCTCTGTGGCCGGCGAGGGATTACTGGATCGTATGGATACGTCGCCGAGCTGCGCAGCCTCGCTGCCGCGGATCGTCGTCGATGAGATTACAACGGCCCCAGATTCGCCGGTCCACAAGAGACTATTCTTGGATCTTGCGAACCACGCGTAGGCCTGGGCCTCTTCCAGCCAGGCCCGCTCGCTTCTTAGCCGAACCTGCGCGGCGGCATCGATAAGGGCAACCCTGGCGAGAAAATCATCGGCGGTCAGACTTGGACGGGCTCGCGACGACTGCATGAATTTGCAGGCGTCGGCCATCCACAGGGCCAGCGAATCGAGCGAATTGGCTACGTGCAGAAAAAAGCCAGTGGCGAAGTATGAGACTTCCAGGCGTTCTTCCGGAGACAGACTCTCGATCCTGCCGGCTGAATATGCCGCGTGCAGGTAGCTGACGAGAGCCGATGACGCCTTTTCAGCGCCGGAATCACGATCGGCCTCCCTGTAAAATTCATAGATGGAACTACCGACATCGGGATCGTATCCTCCCGGAGGATCGGTAAGTTCGACGAGCGGCGCTAGGAGATCCCAGGCCAGTGGCTTCTGCTGGAAAAATCTCTCACTCAGCGCCATTTCGTAACCCTAACAAATCGGCGTAGCGGCGATGCGGCTGCGAAATCCGCTTTTGACACGCGTTGCGCCTGATTCAGATAGAATGGTAGTCATCCAAGTTGACAAAGGCTGAGACGGAGTAAAGTAACCAGCGTAGAAGCGACCGAAGCGAGCCGGCGGCGGTGGAAGGCCGGTGGTCGTTGGATGGCGAAGTGCGCTCCAGAGCCGCAGGCTGAACGGTAACAAGTAGGCCGAGCCGGGCGGTTCCCGTGATAGAACCAGAGCATATTGGTGCTCGCTGAGGCTCGAGCCGTAAGGATCGGGCGAAATAAGGTGGAATCGCGGTCCTCGGAACCGCCCTTACGGATTGGGCGGGTATTTTTAATTTTGGGGATTTTGGATTGACGGCCAAAACTGAAGCAGAACAGTCGAAAACTGGACCTTCATCGAACGGCGAGCTCGGCACCCGGGCCCCGGCTGTTGCACGCGCGCAGCGACCGGGCATCCGCTGGCCCGACGACATTCAGGTAATTTTTGACAAGGACCCGGCAGCCAGAAACATAGTGGAAGTCCTTCTATACCAGAGCCTTCATGCGGTCCTGCTGCACCGCCTGGCACACAGGCTCTACATCGCCGGAGTGCCCATCCTGCCTCGATTGATCTCGCAAATCGGGCGGCTGGCGACCGGCGGTATCGAAATCCACCCGGGCGCCAAAATTGGCAGGCGGTTTTTCATCGATCATGGATCAGGGGTAGTTATCGGAGAGACGGCTGAAATCGGCGACGATGTGATGCTTTATCACCAGGTGACGGTCGGCGCTACCGGCTGGTGGAAGGATCTCAAGAACGGGAAGAAGCGACGGCACCCGAAAATCGAGGATCGGGTGACCATCGGAGTCGGCGCGAGCGTACTGGGCCCGATTACCCTGGGTCATGACTCGAAAATTGGGGCGATGAGTCTTGTCCTGGAGGACGTTCCCCCCAGGTCAGTCGTAATATCGCGGCCGGGATCGTACCTTGTCAGAGAGGGTAAACGGGTAAAGGACGTGCGCTTGCAGGAGAGTGAAGTGCCTTCCGGCTATCGAGAAGCCGACTACCAGATCTAACCCGCTCCGCCGGTTGACGTTGGGCCGCAGATCGCGATCGCGAAGCTCAGGCCGATTTCACCATGTACCTGCCCGATTCCTTGGCCAAATACAGCGCCGCGTCGGCCTGTTTCAGGAGGTCCTCAGGCGTGGATGCGTGATTGGGGAGAGTGGCCGCGCCAATCGATACTCGCAACGCCCCCAGGTCCTTTCCGCCAAATGACAGTTCTGTTCGTTCGACTTCCTTGCGTATGTTTTCGGCCACCAGCACCGCGCCGGCGGTGTCGGCGTCGGGCAGGACGACCGTGAATTCCTCGCCGCCATATCGGGCGGCGAGGTCGCTGGCGCGGACGTGTCTTTCGAGTATTTTGGCGAGTTCTCGTAGGACGTGATCACCCGCGGCATGTCCAAACGAGTTATTGAAGTCCCGAAAGTGGTCGATGTCGATCATCAGCGCGGATATCGGTTTCTCGTCGCGACGAGCAGCGGCAACCTGGTTTGCCATGAACTCGACGAGGAATCGGTAGTTGAACAGGCCCGTCATGGGATCTCGAACGGCCTGTTCTTTGGTGGCCTCCAGCAGACGGGCGTTGGAAATGGAAAGGCCGAGTTGCGATCCGAGGGCGGAAAGGACCTTTGTCTCGTCTTCCGCGAACGCGGCCCCCGATTTTCTCGCGACGTGAATCGCGCCCAGCACACTGCTCGAGTCCACAATCGGCGCACACGCGAACGTGGGCGCCAGGTTGCCTGTCTTGCGATACGGGCAGTCCCAGAGTCCTCGGTTTCCCACACCCTCGTACACGCCGCCGCTGCTGATCGCGCGGCAACCCTCCAGGCCATCGCACTCTTCACTGCCCGTAAGGTCTTGAAGGGCTTGATTCGAGCCCTCGGAACTGGAGTACGTAAGCGATACCGTCAAATTGCCCACGTCGGCGTTGAACGATGTCAGATAGCCGGAGCCGCGCGGGAACAGCTTTCTTAACGCGTCGACAGCCGCGCTCCTCGCGTGCTCCTCGTCGCTGAGCGAAACGGCGACGCTTCCGAATTCCGCGAGAATCGACATTAGACGGGCGCGTTCGGCCTATCGTTCGTAAACAAGGGCTATGTCAGCCGCCTTCGATAGATCGTCCACAAGCGCATCCGCCAGTGCGGAATTCGTGGATCCGAGATTCGGCCCCGAACCGGCGGCCAGAAGCGCACCATTGAACGTTCGGGCCTTGAAGGGTGCGATCCACGCCCATTTACTTCCCGCGACAGCCAACGGGCTTTCCGCGAACCGGGGTTGAGCCAGATCGACCAAGACGCGCCGGCCGCTTCTGACGATGGAATTGAGGACTTCGGAATCGAGAACCGCGGCGGCCCCGTGATCCAACTGATCGTCGCCGCTCCCCCAGGTGACGTCGATTTCGAACGGGCCGTCGTCGTGTTCCTGTAGAAGGGCCAGCGCCCGGCTCGTGCCTACGATATCGGCAAACCGAGGCAGACCTTTCTCGAGAGCCTCGCTGAACGTAAGGCGATCCGCAAATTGGTCATGGATGGACTCGGGAACGTCCGAGTTCCACTTGTCTGCCGGCTTTGCGCCGCCAAAAAAACGATTGAATCAAGGCCAGGAGGACCGCGAGGATCGAGAGAGACAGTCCGACCCAGAGAAACGCAGACGTTCCTAGAACGACGATCAACGCGGTACCAACAACGGCGAGTGCCGCCGCGACAGCGATCAACGTGCCAGTGACGCGATTGCCGCCGGTAAAGTCCATCATAGTTTTTTGAGCGCGATCGGTCGCCTGTGGTCACCTCGTCGGTTATGAAATATAACTCGGGGCGCGCCGGGCGGGTGGATATGCTTAGTCCACACTTGTTCCAGGGCCCAGAAGGGAATTGAGGCTACATGCTGATGTCGCGGCTCTTTGGCCGAACTCTGCGAGAGGCTCCGGCCAGGGCAACTACCCCCAGCCATAGACTTCTGCTGCGGGCGGCAATGATTCATCAGCTGGGATCTGGGATCTACAGTTACATGCCGCTGGCCTGGCGATCGCTCGCAAAGATCGAGGCGATCGTTGCAGAGGAAATGGATCGGGTCGACGGCCAGCGCATAGGAATGCCGGTGGTTCAACCGGCCGATCTCTGGCAGAAGAGCGGACGCTGGGACTCGATTGGCCGAGAAATGATCCGGTTTCGCGATCGCGACGATCACGAAATGGTCCTGGCGGTCACCCACGAAGAGGTCGTGGCCGATTTGGTGGCTCAGCATGTCACTTCATATCGCGACCTGCCAAAAATGCTGTACCAGATCCAGACGAAATTTCGCGACGAGGCGCGATCGCGGGCCGGATTGATCCGCGTGCGTGAATTCGTGATGAAGGATGCATATAGCTTTCATGCGTCTGAGGCGGACCTTGACGACTACTACGACCGGATGGTCCATGCCTACGTACGAATATTCCGCCGCTGTGGCCTGGACCCACTGGTGGTGGAAGGCGACGTCGGGATGATGGGCGGCTCGGCCTCGCATGAGTTCATGCTCCTAACCGACATCGGCGAGGATACTCTTCTTACCTGCGGCGATTGCGGGTACGCCGCAAACCGCGACGTAGCATCGAGCCTGCTGAAAGAGGCCACTCCGGCGGCGCCTGAAGCAATCGAGGAGGTTGCAACGCCGGGTCATACGACGATCGAAAGTGTAGCGAACTATCTCGATGTCTCAACCAGCGGGACGCTCAAGGCCGTGTTTTACGTGGCGGGCGATGACCTGGTAGTCGCGGCCATCCGGGGCGACCTGGAGGTCAACGAGCGGAAGCTCGCCGCCGCGCTGCAGGTTGGTGAGATTCGACATGCTTCGGATCAGGAGCTGGATCAAGCCGGTATTGTCCCTGGCTATGCCTCGCCGATTGGTATAGAAAATGCAAAGATCGTTGTGGATCGCTCGGTGACCGTCGCGGCCAACCTCGTGGCTGGCGCGAACAGAGAGGGATTCCACCTGAAGGGAGTCAACTACAGCCGCGACTTCCAGGCGGACCTCGAGGCCGACATCGCCCTGGCTCGCAGCGGCGATCTATGTCCGAGATGTGGCGGCACGCTGGGTGAAATTCGTGGAATTGAAATGGGGCATACATTCAAGCTCGGGACCCGATATACCGATATGCTTGGAGCCGCGTTCCTTGATCAGGCGGGGAACCAGCGGTCCGTAATAATGGCAAGCTATGGAATCGGCATCGGGCGCCTGCTGGCATCGGCCATCGAACGTTTCCACGATGCCGACGGAATACTCTTTCCCGTCAACATCAGCCCGTATGATGTTCACATCGTCGAGCTCGGTGATGCGGACGAAGTCGGCGAGACCGCCTCGCGACTCGATGCGGAGTTGACAGCGTTGAGCCTTGATGTTCTGCGCGATGACCGAAGCGAGAGCGCCGGCGTCAAGTTCAAGGACGCCGATCTGATGGGCGTTCCTCTGCGGGTGACCGTCAGCCCGAGATCTCTCAAGGGTGGCGGAGTTGAACTTAAACAACGGTCGAGTTCCGAATCCACGTTGCTCCCGCTCAGCGCCGCAATCCAGGAGATCACGGATCTGCGAAAACGGCTGGTTCATGAACTCGATCCCGAACACCAGTCGTGGACCGACGCTTCGATGACGGAGCGATCATAGGTTTACGAAATCTGCACGAGTTTGGAATCGACGGCCCGGTCGAGACGGCTGTACTTGAACAAGTTTGGTGTCCATGGAAACTCCGAGAGTCATCTCAAAGCCGCACATTCACCTTCGCCCGCGGAGGGCCCCCTGGACCCAAAAGATATAGTTTGTTGCTATTCACCTGGCTAGAAGTGGGGCGGAGCCCTTATGCGTGAACGAGTGAAATCCTGGGAGGTTGTTTGCACCTCCTGTGGCGAAACGCAGCCAGTCAAGCATCCTGAAATCGAGTGCGAACGGTGTTCGCATCCGCTGAGAGTAGATGTCGAAATCCCGGTGACCCGCGGAAGTTTTGGTGAATTCGCAAAGCCGGGTAGGCGTGGACTATGGAAATATCAACCGCTCTTGCCGTTTCCGGAGAGCATCGATCCGGTGACGCTGGGAGAGGGCGGAACTCCTATAGTCCCGCTTGATAATTGGGGCCGTCTGATTGGCGTTCCCAATATTTACGCAAAGCTCGAGCATGTCTCACCGACGGGGTCATTTAAGGATCGCGGCGCTTCAGTGCTTGTTACGCGGCTTCGCGAGCTCGGCGTGCGCAACGCGGTTGAGGACTCTTCGGGTAACGCCGGTGCGTCAATCGCCGCATATTGCGCGAAGGCCGGGATTAACGCACTCGTTTTCGCGCCGGAATCGGCCCCGCCGGCGAAGGTGGCTCAAATTGAGACATACGGCGCGGAGTTGAAACTGGTTGCCGGACCCCGGATAAACGCAGCCAGAGCCGCGCTCGCGGCTTCACGGGCGCCGGACGCTTCGTACGCGTCTCATAATCTTCATCCGTACTTTGTCGAGGGAACGAAGACGTTTTCCTATGAGGTCTTTGAGGACTCGCTCGGGACGGGCAGATTGCCGGACCACATCGTCATACCAGTCGGAAACGGAAGTCTTTACCTTGGGGCGGCAAAGGGATTTCAGGAGATTCAGGCCGCGGGCTTCGAGTTTGATATCCCACAATTGCATCTTGTTCAGGCCGAGGCGTGCGCCCCCATTGTCGCGGGGGTGCTGGCCCGTTTGGATAAACTCGTAGCCGTCGCGCCGCAACCGACGATTGCAGGCGGCATCTCGATTGCCGATCCGCCGCGGGGCAAAGAGGTGTTAGCTGCGTTGCGGACTCTTGGCGGGACCGCCATTGCCGTGACGGAACGGGCGATTTGGGACGCTCGTGCGGAACTGGCACGACGTGAAGGTCTATTCATCGAACCGACCTCAGCAGCGGCGTTTGCGGGCACGCGGCGGCTTATTGAGTTGGGTGTAATCACGGCAAGCGAATCCGTGCTGATCGCGGTGACGGGAAATGGCCTGAAGGATCCCCAACCCGCCGAGCCGCCGAGCTAATTCTGGGTCATCCTGACGGCGAGACTTCAGCTACTCGATCGACAGATTTCGGAACTGTATAGATAAAGTGACAGAAGTTCAGATTTGCATTGCCGCTACATAGGTTTTGTCATCGAGTGAATAAGTAAAGGTTGTTTGATGCGACTGTCTTTAATGAAATGAGTATTTATCGATTCGCTTGTACGGACGAGATCACCTCCTAGGCGCTGTCGCTGGACGGAGATTGCATACGGTGGACTTGTCGATAGAGGACGGCCTGTTGGGGCGCGAGGTCTTTGTCGGCGAAGGCGCACGCGCATCCGCCGATTCCGTCCGGCGTGTTGAATTCCCAGTAGAGGCATCTGTAGGCGAGCCGTCCCCCGGATACTCGATCGGCATCAACCTGGGTTCAGGATTGCGGCTTGTGGAGGGAGAGCGCAGCCAACTATTGCGCGACGGGGGAACCAATCTTAGATGGCGCGTTGCGGTGGATGTCGCCGCCGCGCCCGGCAGACTGCGATATTCAGCTGCCCTTCGATCGGCTAACGGCCGGGCTGTGAGGTCGGTAACCCGGGACGTGAACACGGTTGCGGTTGGCCGGACCGTATTCGATCCAGCCGTGGATGGGTTTGCGTTCAGCAACAAGCCCGGTCTCTTTGGATCTTCGCTGCCGCCCCGGTCTGTATTCGACCGTACGTACCGTGGTGGTTTGAACTTGTACCGGTCAAAGCTCTACGAGGGTCTATATCATTCCGTTTTCCAGGCTGGCCTGTGCACGGGCATGGCGCGGGCGGCATTGTGGCTTGCAACGTCCGAGCGTCTGGGAAAAGCCGCCGATCGAACCGCCGACGACGAGGCAACCCGGGAGATTATCCAATTGCTTCATGGAAGGCAGCTGTCCGACAGGGCGTTGTTATCGTCTGCGTATGCGATCCTTTTTTGTGGGCCGCGCAAGACTTTTCGGAAGTTCCGAGAGCAAGTCCTCACCGCTTGGCGGTCGCCAATCGCCATCGACGTTGGCGTACCAAAGGTGACGAGAACCGACTTTCTCAGGGCCGTGGTCAGGCAGGGGCACACGGTTGTTCCGTATGCCTATGAACTTCGGACAGGCAATCGTGCTCGAATATATGTTTACGACCCGGTGTTCCCGTCAGTTGCGCTGTGCGAGGAGCGACTGGCGATTGAGATTGACCTCACCGCAAACAGTTATCGATACCGCGGGTGGTCCAGTGACGACCCCGAAAACCGAACGACAATTCTAGGCGTGCCGTTGTCCGCATATACGGACGGGGCGACCGCTTATATAGCCAGTCTTGCCGCAATGGTCGGGATTAAATAGGAGGATGCGATTTACTGGCATGGGAGCATCACCGTTCGTGTCGCCGGCGGAGCATTTTATAGTGATGATTAATAAGGTTATTGATCGATCGGTGCTCGCGAGCAACTGAATTGAAGGGTTGCTTCACGGGCTGCATGGGGTTTATCGCGGCGATCGTCGTTGCCGGTGTGCTGCTTTTCGGAGGGATAGCGGCACTGATCGCTTCGACCGGCATCGTCGTGGTTCCGGTGCTAAGCGGCGTGCTGTTTAGATCGCTGCCGGCGGCGGGCGAGGGCTTTGCGGTTCCGCGCGGGACATCCAATGATCGCCGCGATCGGATTGTCGAGATCGCGGACGAATTGCGTGAATTTGTGGAATACGGCATCAGGCCAGCGTCGGGCGCGTTTGAACTGAGTGAGCAGGACGTAGCGGACATGCTGGCGGAGGCGGCTCTCGGTCTGAATGAAGGCTCGTTCTTGCGTTCGGTTGCAGTAGATCTGTCGCCGGACGCGGTGAGCGCGTTCCTGGAGGTCGACGCGGCAGCCGTGGTGCGTGAGACTGGAGTTTCGGAGTGGGCTGCGGATCGGTTCATTTCATTTGGAATTACGACAGTCGAGGTAAAAACGGATCTCAAGTTCGCTGATGGGTCGTTGAACCTTGACATCCGTCATGTCCAGGTCGGGCGCGCTCCCGGGTTTTTAGGCCGGCTCCTGGCGTTTATCGCCGGGATTCCGATAAGCAGCAATATTTCCAGGCTCCCGGTGGATTCGGCGATCGAGGAGTTAGTGGTCGGAGAGGGGAACATCAAGCTGGCGTTCACGGGGATCTTGGAGTGACCCGTCCGCCACCGGTCCGATGCGACGTTGGCGCCGTACTTCTGGCCGCGGGCGAGTCGCGAAGAATGGGTCGACCGAAGGGCCTTCTGCCATGGGCGGGCAAACCGTTGCTGCGGCATCAAGTGAATGTACTGCTGTGGTCCGGCGTGCGCGAGATAGCGGTGATTCTCGGGGAGGGTGCGGATGACCTTGAGCCGCTTATCGACGACGACGACCACGTCAGAACGATCTGGAACGCCCGCCACGCCTCAGGTCGCAGCAGTTCGGCGATCATCGGAGCCCAGGCCCTCGGCGGTTACGAGGCGCTTATGTTCTGCAACCTCGATCAACCACTTTCGCTCCGTCTTGTCGAGGATTTGCTGCGGGGAGCGGCCGCCGCCCCTTACTGTTCGATCGCCGTGGCGACATTGCACGGCAGGCGAGGGCACCCGGTTCTGATTCGGCGGTCGCTATTTCCGGAGGTTAGCTCGATCTCGGAATCGTCGGAAGGGCTTAAAGCTGTTATCAAGAAGGATCCGACTCGCGTATTGAGCGTGCCTACGGACAGTCCAAACGCGCGGCTGACTTTCAACACGTTGGACGAGTACGAGCTTGCCGTTCAGCGCTTGATTGGGGGCGAGCTCGACGCGGACTGATTCGTCCGTCGGCGATAGACGGACTCGGCGATCTTCGACCCCGCCTTCACGATTGATACCGATATCAGCAGCGCAACGGTTAACCCCGTGGCGGCCGCTGCGACAAATCCGCTCGCCGAGCGATCCTTGATTTCCGACAATAGCCTCAAAACCGTCGTTTTTCGGTAAAGGGTGAAGCTCAGATCCTGATCGTCGAACGTGGGCTGATCGTGGTAATACAGGCGGCCTCCCGGGTACTCATCGCCCTTCGCGCCGCCCAGAAATATCTCGTTATCTCCCGAAATCCAGGTCACGATTTCCATCGACGCGGATTGGATTTCGGGGAGAGGTTCGAAGCTGAAGCGAAGCGGCTGTAATTCCGATCCGAGGGGGGCCTGCAGCGTCTTTTCGCGGACTATCCGGGGTGGGTTGCCCTGACGAATACGAACCGAGAGAATAGCCGGGGCCGGGGCACCTCCCTCGCGGGATGCCAGAATTCTTACCGCAGCGAGTCCGGTATTAGTGGCTCCGAGGGTTTGCACCGCCGGAACGCCCGATTCCATAGGCCCGAAGTCGAAGTCGGCTTTAGACATACGCTGCATCGGCGCGATGAATTCGATCGATGCAAATGCGCCCAGGGCCGCTGCTCCGATAAGTACGGTCAGTAACAGGCTGAGGACGGCTCCGCCGATTGATCCGGCAAACAGTCTGCTGATACTGAAATGCGCCAGCGTTACGGAGACGGTACCGACGCTACTTGGCCCCCACGTCGACGGCTGCGGTTCCGAACGCGTCCGCGTGGCCGGCGGACTCTGGATCCGGAAATATCTTTCCCGGGTTAAACAGGCCGTCGACCGAAAAAACATCGCGGATCTTGAGCATGGCAGCGAGGTCCGATTCGCTGAACAGCGTGGACATTTGATGGATCTTCTCCATCCCGATTCCGTGCTCGCCTGTAAGGGTGCCATCTACGTCCAGGCAGGCCTGAAGAATCTCCTTGCCCGCGCTCATGACCTTTTCAAGGGCGCCGTCTTCGCGCTCGTCGAACAGAATGAGGGGGTGGATGTTGCCGTCGCCCGCGTGAAAGACGTTGGCGACCACGAACCCGTATTTTCGACCGATTTCATAAACAGTCCTGACGACTTCCGGTAGTTTCGTACGCGGAATCACGCCATCTTGCACGTAGTAGTTCGGCGCAAGGGTCCCAATGGCGCCAAACGCGCCCTTTCTCGCGGCCCAGAGGCTATCGCGCTCAGATCCTTCTTTCGCTATACGGATCTCGGTGGCTCCGTCGGTCCGACATATCGCTTCAACTTCCGCAGCCAGGTCGTCGAGTCCGTCCTCGATTCCCTCGACCTCGATAATCAAGATCGCCCCGGCGTCGGTTGGGAGTCGCGCCGCAGGCAGCCAATTTGCGACAGCCCGCGTGCATGTTTGATCCATCAGCTCCAATGCGGAGGGAACGATGCCGGCGGCGATGACGTCAGATACCGTTGTCGTGGCCTGGTCGACGGTGTCATATACGGCGAGGAACGTTCTTAGCGACTCCCTTGCATGAACCAACCTGACGATGATCCTCGTAACAATCGCGAGGGTGCCCTCGGATCCGACGATCACACCAGGTAGATCGAAACCGGGCGAATCGGCCGCCATTCCGCCGCAGGTAAGGACCTGGCCGCTGGGAGTAACGACTTCCAATCCCAGGACGTGATTTGTAGTAACTCCGTAGGCCAGCGTATGAGGTCCGCCGGCGTTGGTTGCCACGTTGCCGCCGATAGTCGATGCCTTTTCGCTCGACGGATCGGGAACGTACTGGAAGCCCCGGGTCATGACTTCCGCGGTCAGGTCCAGATTGACCACGCCAGGTTCAACGACGGCGATCATGTTTCGGTAATCGACGCTGATTATCCGGTTCATGCGTGACGTCGAGAGTACAACTCCGCCGTGAAGCGGAATGCACCCACCGGCAAGACCCGTTCCAGCTCCGCGGGCGACAACGGGCAATCCCCGGGCGCGCGTGATGTTTACGACATCGACAACTTCTTGAGTTGACGATGGGAACACGACCGCGTCGGGTCTTCGTCGCGCAACCGATCCATCGTATTCGTACAGGAGAAGGTCTTGCGGCCGATGGAGCACATTCTCGGAACCGACCGCCGAAGTCAACCTATCTATCAGCTCGCTGATAGATATCGCGGGTGAGGCTGTTGCGGCCATGTCTTTCCGGCGGATTCCTTCGATTTCGGCCAGAGTCCCGAAGTCGTCGTAATTCTAACGCTCGGCCTTTTCCGTCAGACGCACCCGGGGACGGGCGCCCTCAGTTAGACCGGCTCATGTGCGATCGGCTAACCGCTTCTGCGAGTCTGGTGGTCTCGGCGTCGAGGACTTCCAACTGAATGCTCATGAGTTCCGCGACGCTGGTTTGTTCCAGCATTATCTGGCGGGTCTCGTTGCTGATCTGAAGTCCTGCGGATACGTACTCCGCCAGCGCGACCGGCCCCTCCGGGAGATTAATTTTTCGGAGCCATTGGCCCGTTAGTGCCATGACAAGGTTCAGATATTCGGCAAACTTGTTGGTCAACGGTGCCGTCAGATCCCGAACCCGGGGCTCGTCTAAGTCCGTCCACTGCAGGTGTTGAATCTCCGCGATGAATCGAGGATCGGTCTCGACTATCTCAAGAACTTCAAATCGATCACGGCCTGTGACGTTGATGTCGATCGTTCCGTCGTCCCGATATTGAGCTGAGAAAATATTCGCCGTTGTGCCCACCCGGTGAATCTCGACGGGTTCCGCACCCTCGGCTCGGCCCGACTTCAGCAAAATGATCCCGAAGGGCGTCTCAGATTCCATACAGGCCCCGATCATTTCCAGATACCTCGGCTCGAAAACGTGTAAAGGCATGCTCGAACGCGGAAATAGAACGGTCTGTAGCGGAAATAAGTCCAGGACCATGGATTCGGCTTTCGGTAACTCGCGACCTTTGACGTGAGCTACATCGTGTCGACACCCTAGATCCATATTAGGCGGCCAGAGAAGCTCGCCGGCAATCTTAATTCGGCCGACGGTAGGGCGGGGATACTCCCGGTGATATGAATGCTCGGCGAATCTCCCTCACCCGACCCGAGGCACATCCAGCCAGACGCCGCGTTTCGCGGGTTTGACCGCGGCGTCGATGAAGTCCTGAGTTCGGACTCCATCGGCGAGCGTTGGCGGGATGTCGCGGCCCTCTTTTATCGATGACACAAACTTTTGCATCACGTGCTCACCGAAGAACGCCAGTACGCCCGCGTGGTCGGCATCGCCGAGTTGCAGGCCGGGACACACCACGGCTCATGCCGGTTCTCCAACACCGTAGAGGTCGATTCCAAATACGATGTTGTCGATTAGATGGACCGATCCCACACTGGCGGCGCAGCTCATGACCAGTGGATCCGTGGCGAGGTCGAGTTCGTCGAGCGTCAGGGCGTGAGCCACGCTCACGTATTCGAGCTGGCACAGATTTTCCGCCGATAGAACGGTTTGAATCTGATCGCGCAGCATCTGTGCGTCGCGTTCGCCCGAGAGGTATGCGTCCGCCGCACCCTTAAGTCCGGCATATAGAGCGGCGGCGGCGCGCGATTGATCGTCGCTCAGCCGCTCATTGCGGCTACTGAGGGCCAACCCGCTATCGCTCCGCACGGTCGGTACCACCAACATCTCAATGTCAAAATCAAGATCCTGAATCAGCGCGTTGACCACGCGAGTTTGTTGCCAGTCCTTCTGGCCGAAGGCGGTGATGTTCGGTCGTATGACGTTGAACATCTTGGCAACGACAGTTGCGACTCCACGGAAGTGTCCGGGCCGAACTTGCCCTTCCAGCCGGTGGGAAACGGGGCCGGGCTCGACGTAGGTCCCAAATCCCTCCGGATAAACCTCTTCAACCGGAGGAGCCCAAACAATCTGAACCCCCTCCCGCTCGAAAATCTCCATATCGCGATCGATCGTGCGAGGGTAATTCACGAACCTGTCGGAGTCCTGAAATTGCGCGGGATTTACAAAGAGACTCGCGACGAGCCTGTCACTTTGTGCGCTGGCGGCGCGGATGACTGCGACATGGCCATCATGCAAAGCTCCCATCGTTGCGGCAAAGCCAATACGCCCTTTCCCGCGCTGCATTGCGGCGATCATGTCGGATCGAGTTTCAATTATCTCCATCGGTGTAGAACGATAGCTTGGGATCGGCCGATCGCGCCCATGCGCCCTCTGCGGTTTCCATCGTCGATGGCATATGCGGGCTTCGCACCTGTGCGCGAAAGCGGCATATTATCTGCGGACGACCCGACGTCTCTTCATTGGAAGACAGCTTTGACGATAACGAATCTCTGAGGCAGAAACGTTTTTTGAGGAGTAGCGCCACATGTCAACTCGAATGCTCACGGATAAACAGAAACGCCAATGGGCCATCGACGGTTATCTGGTGCTGGAGGGTCTACTAACCGCAACCGAAGTAGGCGAAATCACCCGTCTCGTGGACCGTCTGTACCGGAAAAATGTGGCGCGAAATCCCGACGCCGATCCGAAGAAGGGCCTGGATCACCGAAACGCGCTTGAGGATTGCGAACCTCTGATCGACATGATTGATAATCCGCGGGTTCATGGTCTCGTGCTCGATCTCATGGGGCCGTACATTCAGTTGAGCATGGCGCAGGTTTTGGTGCGTCCGCCGAACCCCGATTTCGCCGGTTACATACATACCGACGGCGGTGAGGCGTTGCGCAGAATCCGGGTCACCGAAACGAGCCTGCCGCTTCAATTGAAAATTCAGTACTTCCTGACGGATGTGGACCGGCCAAACGCCGGAAATTTCACTCTATTTCCAGGAAGCCACCTCAGGCCTTATCCGGAGGACGACGGCGAGGTCAGCATCCATGCTCCGGGGGTGGTGCAGCTGCGGGTGAAGGCTGGTGACGCGGCGGTATTCGCTCACTCGATCTGGCACGGGGTGGCGCCCAATCGCTCAAAGCGAAGGAGGAAATCGCTGATATTTTGCTACAGCCAGATGTGCTTTCGACCGTTTGACTTCGTCGCGCCGTCAGCGGCGCTTCTCGAACGATGCACCCCACGGCAGAGGCGGTTGCTGGGCGATCTTGGCGACGCATGGAAGCCCGGATCGTACTTCTACGCGCCAAAGGACCAGGTCGACGTTGTGACATAGGGCAAGGTCGTTTTGGTCTTGTATCCAGACGTTGTTGCCGGAGGCTGCCCGGGCCGAGATCCCGACCGCGGCGGGGGATGACGGAATCGCGCCCCTTCACTCTGGGACAGGTTTGGCGTGAAAACACTCACGCCGCCGGCAAAATCACCCGCCTGGCACTTATGGATTTCCGTGCGGCAACGGCGCCGGGCCCGGCTCTGCCGGACCAATCACGACACTTTTTTCGAACCCCTAGGAAAGGTGGCCGTCGTCCTTTAGCATCGTCACGCTTTTGTCGAAGGCATCGATGACGAAGTCGACATCTTCCTCGGTGTGAGCTTCCGAAAGCATTCCGCCGCCACCCATAAGGTGCACGCCGTTGACGAGCATCGCAGTCGCGTACGGCGCGCTTACCGAGCCCATCGCGCTTTTGTCCATCGTCCTGCTGAAACTAACGTGCCAGAACGAATGCGATCCATAGGCTAGGCCGTCAATTCCCTGACGCTGGAATGCAGCGTTTATTCCCGCGCGCAATCGATCGCCGAGCTTGTTGACATGCTCGTGAACTTTGCCGTCCGAGATGTATTCCAGGCATGTCGCGCCGGCGATCGAAGAGACCGGGTTGGCGTTGTATGTGCCGGGATGTGAAACGCGCTGTCCGCCGGGCCACTCGGAGCCGATCTGTTCCAGGAATCGCCGCTCGCCGCCGACCGCTCCGCCCGGGAATCCACCCGCGATGATCTTCGCCATGGTGGTCATGTCGGGAGTGATTCCAAACTCGGCCTGAAATCCGCCCGGCGAGTACCGAAAACCAGTAATAACTTCGTCAAAGATCAGTGGAACGTCCAGTTCGGTGCAGACTTTCCTGAGATCGCGCATGAAGTCGAGACTCGTCGGGTGCGTTCCCCAGCTTGCGCCCGACGGCTCAAGGATCACGCAGGCGATGTCCCCATTCGACGTGATAGTGTCGCGCACCATTCCGGCATCGCCCTGCGGTATCGAAACCACGAGTTTCTGGGTTGCCTGCGGAACTCCGCCCGAAGTCGGTGTGTCGTAAGGCTCGTAGACGGCGACCGTCGCAAGGTCGTGCCATCCGTGGAAGTGCCCCTCGAATTTGAGAATTTTATTCTTGCCGGTGATATTCCGGGCCAGGCGCATGGCCATCATCGTGGCCTCGGTGCCTGAGGAAAAGAAGCGAACCATGTCGGCTGAAGGCACGAGCTTGCAGACCCACTCAGCCCACTGCACCATGTTTTCGTGGCTTGCGCCAACGTGCGTGCCGCGCTTGATCTGTTCGGCGACCTTCCCGATGACGACCGGATGATTGTGACCGAGCAGAAGGGCGCCGTGGCCGATCACGAGATCGACGTAGCGGTTGCCGTCAAGGTCCCACTTGTGCGCGCCGTCGGCGCGATCGATATAGATCGGGAAGGGCTTGTGAATGCGCTGGTCGTGCTCGATTCCATCGGGAAGAACGCGCCTGGCACGGTCGTTCATCTGGCGGCTCTTCGGGCATTTTTCGGCGAAGAGACTGTCGATCTTCGACGCCGGCTTTACTTCAGTGGTCGCCATCTAGCACCCCTTTCCGCCTCCGCGGGGTAAATCAGGCCTCGACCATGCGGCGGGCCCCCCATCGTCCAGTCGAACCGAAGTTATCACAGGGATATTGGAGGGTCAAAATGACGCGATCCTGAAAAACAGGGTCGTTCAACCTCACATATGGCGCCCGTCGAGCGATTCTCAAATCGTCGCCAGGCGCGTCGGCCCCGACGCGTCGTTGCCGCTACGGTTAGCCGACTGGCTCTCGCCGATATCGAGGGCCGTTCGTGCCCAATCCGATCACCACCCGGATCGGAATCAGGATTAGCAAGGCCAATCCGATCGCGATTCGGACGGCCGTGTCGCCGATCAATCTTTCGAATACCGCTCATCGGCCCGAGTCCGCCAGTGTCGTGAGAATCGAGTCCGCTACAACCAGTAGGACAGCTAGAATGGCCTGAATTCGATCGGGGGATCTGCAGTGCCATTTGCTCGGAGCCGCAACTTCGGATGCCGCGTGCCCGAGATTGAGATCTTCGGGCTACCCGCCATCGTGATGGAGAATGCTCCGCTTAGAGTGACGATCCTTTCGGGCAAGGGCGCCGACATTCTTGAGTTCCTAATTTAAGCCGCGAGACGTTGATTTCCTCTGGCGGCCGCCGCTCCAGCCGCTGGCCTCGGCACAGCGAATCGCCCACTAAGATTTCGATAGCGGGTGAGCACTCTTCGTACTGTGACCGCCAAACCATTCCAACGGGGATTCCCAACGCGTGGATGATGAAAGCGCCATTGACCGATATCCGGCGGCGGGACGCCGCGCCATTGCAGCAAAGGCGCCCCCGGGTCAAGTACGTGGAAGCTGAGTTGAGTGTTAACATAACTTCTCCGCGCCGCGTCTAGAGATCGGGAATTGGGAGGTCTGGTATCCCGGTCGAACGCGACGGGTAGATGTCGTATCCGCTGCGATGGCACCTCCCTTCCATTGCCACTGGCGCGCTGGTGTCGCGAGGAGAGATCGAAACGAAGATCCACGACATAAGCATTCCCATCGGTCCGCTCACGCCGAAATGGCCCGGCGATCCTGACATCATTCTTGAGCGGACCTCCAAAACGTCCGACGGTGAACGCGGGAACGTGGCCAGGCTGGAGATCGGCACGCATTCCGGAACCCACGTTGATCCGCCCGCGCATTTCTTCGATGGGACCGCGACAGTGGATCGCCTTGATCTGAACATGCTTTGTGGTCCCGCGTTCGTAGCCGAAATCAAATCCACCGACAGCGTGGGGCGCGAGGATTTCGAAGCCGCGCGGGTTCCGCCGGGCGTACGAAGGCTGCTGTTGAAGACCTCGAACTCGACCAAGAACTTACTGTCAAACAAGGACTTCCAGTCGAATTTCGTAAATATTTCGCCGGAAGGCGCAAGATGGGTCGTCGATCACGGCGTTCAACTCATCGGAATCGATTACCTATCCGTTGAGGCTCACGAGTATGCCAACTGCGATACGCATCGCGTGCTCCTCGGCAATCGGTTGATAATCCTTGAGGGAATCGATCTTTCAGTCATCGATCCGGGGCATTACACGTTGTTCTGCCTGCCGTTGAAAATAGCGCGCGGCGACGGAGCTCCAGCCCGGGTTGTGCTGGTGGAGGATTTGTAGACCCCGTGTACACGCTGCACACGTCGCCGGCCAGCCGTGGGCCTGGCCGCGCATCGACTTGCGGCTGATGGCTGCGACCGCCAGGGCAAAGCGAATGCCTGTCATTCTTCGTCCCGAAGTAATTAGTTATTTGCAATATCTCGGCGACACGAAGGGGCTTTCGCAAAACACGATCGCGGCCTACGGCAACGACCTGAACCAGTTTGCGCGATACCTCGAGGATTGCGGCGCGGATTCCTGGGACGTTGATCGGGCCACGGTGAGCGGGTTCTTGACATTCCTGATTGAACGCGAATACGAACCGTCATCGCAAGCCCGGAAGCTTGCTGCCGTCAAGAGTATGTATAAGTACCTGCGGTCGGAGGGTAAGTCTCACGCTGACCCAACTCAGGGTCTTGGCAGCGCGAGGGTCACAAAGAAACGTCCGACGGTCATTTCCGTGGCCGAGATGGATCGACTCTTGTCGGCAGCCGCAGCCACCCGTACGCCCGAGGGCTATCGCGACAGCGCGATGCTCGAACTCTTGTATGCAACCGGAATGCGCGTGAGCGAGTTGGTCGCGCTGGACGTTGACGACACCGAATTCGAGCGCGGGGTCGTGATTTGTGGTCGCGGTGGCAGCCGCCAGCGGACTCTGCCGTTTGGGGCCCGCGCCGGTCACGCCTTGCTGGGATACATCCGCGGCGCGCGCCGGAAATTATTCAAATATCCAGATGAGGCCGCCTTGTTTTTGAATCACCGCGGCAAACGTCTCACCAGACAGGGATCTTGGTTGATCATCAAGGGGCATGCCGCCACCGCCGCACTGTCGACGCCGATCACTCCTCATACGCTTCGTCACTCATTTGCAACCCATCGACTGCGCGGCGATACGTCCATCCCGGAGGTCCAGTCACTCTTAGGTCATGCAAGTCCGGCGACCACTCAGATCTACCTGGAACTGGCCCGCGAAAAGGGATCGGTCGATCCTGCCTTGCCAGGCAACGCGGGACCGCGCCCGAAGTAACGGACCAGTGCGAACACGGGCGGGATCGTTCGACCGGCTCGAGGAGACCGTCGACGGGGTTGCGGTCCGCTGGAAGTGTGGCGAAGAGTCTTTTCCCGGTTTAGCGGCAAGACCTAGACTCTGATCAGAGCCCGGGCAGATTTGTCCGGCATAGAGCGCCCGGAGCGCGATCCGTGAAAGCAGTTGTGATGGCGGGCGGCGAGGGCTCGCGCCTTCGTCCGTTAACGCTGGACCGACCGAAACCAATGGTCCATATCGCCAACGCGCCCGTGATGGAGCACATCATCCGGCTTCTGCAGAGGCATGGCGTTTCGGAGATCGTGGTCACGGTCCGGTACCTTTCAGGGATTATTCAAGAGTACTTTCGCGAAGGTCAGGACCTCGACGCTCAAATCCGCTATTCCGTGGAGGACGTGCCTATCGGCACGGCCGGAAGCGTCAAGGCCGCGCAGGAACATTTGGATCAGCCGTTCCTGGTGATAAGCGGCGACGCTCTCACCAATTTCGACCTGACCGCGCTCGTCGAATTCCATAGGAAGTCCGGCGCTGCGGCCACGATTATGCTGAACCGGGTACCAAATCCCCTCGAATATGGGGTGGTAATCACGGATGACTCGGGCCGGATTCTCCGCTTCCAGGAAAAGCCGCGGTGGGACGACGTACTCGGCGATACGGTCAACACCGGCATCTACGTAATCGATCCGACCGTGCTGGAGCTTATCCCCAAAGGCGAAGAGCGGGATTTCAGCAAGGACGTGTTCCCGGAGATGTTGCGGAGAGGATTGCCGCTATTCGGCTACGTCGCTGACGGCTACTGGACCGACGTCGGAACGATTGATGAGTACCGGCGCGCAAATTCGGACGCAGTTAATGGCAAGGCCGGAATCGTGCTGCCGCGCGCCGACGGCGGGTTGATGTTGGGCGAGGGCGCGGAAGTTGATCCCGAAGCACGTCTGTTCGGAAACATTCTCCTGGGACGAAACTGCCAGATCCGCCAGGGTGTGGTTATCAACGGACCAACCGCGATCGGCGACTACAGCGTAGTCGACGCCGGCGCCAGGATAGACCAGAGCACGCTTCTGGCAAACAGCTATGTCGGTCGCCAGGCAGAACTACAATTTTGCGTGGTGGGCAGGCAGTCGACGGTCCACGAGGGAGCGCGGATCGAGGAAGCCGCCGTGCTCGGTGACAATTGCATCGTTGGTAAGGATTCGACGGTGCGATCGTCCGTCAAGATCTGGCCCAACAAGCGCATCGATGACGGAACCATTGTCACCGAAACGTTGGTGCACGGATCGCAGGCGCGCCGTTCGCCGTTTGGGCGGTCGGGTATCACAGGGCGCGCCAACATAGAACTGACTCCCGAGTTTGCCGCGAGAGTCGGCGCGGCGGTCGGTTCGGTGCTCAAGCCCAACGATCGCGTCGTCGTTAGTCGTGATCTTTCGCGCGCCGCGCGGATGATTAAGCGCGCCCTGATGTCGGGTCTGACCTCGTCGGGGATCACCGTCATGGACATCGGCGCCTTACCGATTCCCGCCGCTCGATTTCGCACTGGAATGTCCGATGTCGATGCGGGCGTGCATGTTCGTTCTTCCCTTTACGACGCGGGGTCGGTCGACATCAAGCTGCTGGGAGCCGACGGTTCGGATCTGGAAGCTGCGGTGGAGCGCTCAATCGACTCGGTAATGGCTCGCGAGGACTTCCGACGAGTGCCGACCGATCAGATAGGCGAGATATCAGTCGTTGAGATTCGGTCGGACTATGCCGATGCTCTGGCGAGCGCGTTGGATTTTGACGCTCTACGGCGAGGCGCTCTTAGTCTGGTAATCGACTACGCCGGTGGGGCCGCCGAGGCGATTCTTCCCGCCGTTCTCAACGAATCCGGCTGCTCACACATCGCTATCAGGGGCTCTGGAAAGCATCACGGCGATCTCGCGACGCTCTCACTTATCACAGCTTCTGTCGGCGCGGACATGGGCGTGCGCATCGACACCGACGGGACTAGCATTGAAGTCGTTGACGGTACGGGCGGCCTGCTCAATTCGCACCAGTTGACCGGCGTGGTGCTAGCACTCCAGCTGCAAAGCGTTGGCGGCGCCACTGTGTGCATCCCCGATCGTACGCCTGTGAAGCTGGCCAGCCATCTTGAATCGCTCGGAGCGAACGTCGTTTGGACGAACTCCAAGCCGCAGTCGATCGTGCTTGAGTCGCGACGACACGGCGCAACCGTCGGTACGGACGCTGAGGGCGCGTTCTGTTTTCCCGACGTTCACCTGGGATTCGACGGCTTGCTAGCCGCCCTCAAGCTCGCCGAAGCTCTTGCGAGGTCCGATTCCAGTCTGTCCGACGTGGCGAATTCGCTTCCGGAAGTATCGCAGGTGGAGTTGCAGGTCCCATGTTCATGGAAAAAGCGCGCCGCCGTGATGCAGGTCTTGAATGACCCGGGCCGTCCGCGGTTACAGGGGTTTGGCGATGGTCTCGTCTTCGGCGGCCCATCCGCGAGTTCGAGAACGGTGATCTTGCCGCTCAGCGACAAGCCGTCGATCATCGTGCTGTCCGAGGCCGGCGATGTTGTGTCTGCGGAGCGAAATGCGGCGGAGTGGGAGGAGATTCTCGTTGCCGCCCAAACCTGAATGAATCCTCGCCTCTGTAACGTCTGTTACGGGTTCATTGCAACCTGCGTTGTTAGGCTTCGACTGCAGCCAATCAGGGCAAGCGCCAACCAGCTCTTCCGCCCAGACTGCGGCTCCGTCAAGTGCCCCGTCAGGTGCCGACGCATCGCGCCAGATTGCCGGGATCGTGGCCAGACTCGGCACAAGCCTGGAGGCACGGGTGGCCAATGGTGCGATATCCGCGGAACCCGCCGAACCGAGGGTGCTGCTGGCTGAATTGCATCGAGAACTGAATTCGGCAATGACAACCGCAACAGCGACCTCCCGGGGACCGCTCGAATTAGCAATGTCCGCCGCCCGGGGACTGTCGGAAGCGCTGGAGTCGAGTCAGATGCTCAACGCGGCCCCGCAACTTCGAGATGAATCAGGCTCGTACTTTCTTTTCCAATTGCCAATTCAGACCGCCGACGGCTGGGAAACCGGGGAGCTGAAAATTTACAAACGTGACGCGGAAAAGGAGATCGATCCCGACAACGCCAGCATGCTGCTCCGGTTGAACATGCGCCATCTTGGCCCGGTGGACGCGGCGATCATGGTAAGAAATCGGGCGGTGTCATGCGACTTTCGGTGCGAGCGCCCGGAGTCCATACGTTTACTACAGTCCAAGTCGCTCGCATCAGCCATCGAAGCGAGCGGTCATCCCGTACGGTCGATCAATCACCAATTGACATTCGCCAAACCCGCGGTCGAAATTACCCCGTCGCGACACACGGGCCACATCGACACGAGAGCCTGAGTTGTGACAGAGCGGAAGAAGAGCGATCGACGGCGACGCCGCGCTGCCGCCGCCTTACGCTACAAGCCTTCCGAAGATCCGGCCCCGAAGGTCGCAGCTGTCGGACGCGGCCATGTCGCTGATCGAATAATCGCGGTGGCGGCCGAGCATGGTATCCGGGTCTACGACGATCCCGACCTGGTCGAGGTGCTGGCCCCAGCTCGATCTCGGGGATGTCATACCACTGGAACTTTACCAGGTAATCGCCGAAGTTCTGGTGTACGTCTACGAGATAAATTCGATTGCGGGCGTTCAATCTGGTGGGCGATCGGCGAGACCGGGGCCCTATCCTCGAAGTTAGCCGGTCAAGCGACCGGCGGCTCCGCATGTCCGGACGATGGCTCTCCGGGAAAACGGGCCGCCGACCAATTGCAAAAGGATCGTCGGATGCCAGCCTAAATTCGCTGACGCCGAAATCGACGCCGGACGCCGTCGAATATAGCCACCAGCGGTAGGGTCAGAAGGGTTCCAGCGGCCACCCACTTCAGCAAGCTGTTTCCGCCATCGGCAGGGCCCATCCCCGTACGTGGAAGCTCGGTTACAACCGGCGCGCCCGGACGAAATTGAATCGGCGCCACCGGCTGGCTGGCCGCCACGATGCCGGTCGGACCATCTCCGACGCGCACCGTTGAAGTGACCTGCTGAGTGGCGTTGTTAATAACGGTCACGGTGTTGCTTCTTCGATTTGTGACAAAGACCCATTTGTTGTCCTCGGATACGGCGACGCCCCATGGAGCGTTTCCCACGGAAATCCGCGCAACCGTTGAGTAGTCCAGAGTGTCGAACACCACGATCTCGTCGGCAATTTCACAGGCGACGTACAAAAGCTTGTTGTCGAGCGTCTGGACGATGTTGCGAGGTCCGTCGCAAGCTGTAAGGACTGCCAGGATTCGCCGGTCGGCCGTATCGACAACGGCGATTCCGTCGCCGCGGGCCGAAGATACGAACAGCGTGTTGGAATCCGGGCCAAATTCCACGTCCATTGGAGACACGCTGACCGGAATGTCGAACAGGGTTGTGAGCGAGAGCCGGTCGAGGATGCTCACGTCGTTGTCGCCGGCGTTTGCCACGGCAAGTAACCGGACGTCGGGCGAGAATGCTATACCGCGAGGTTCCCTGCCAGCCGGTATCGTTCCCTCAATCCGGCTTTCTTCCACATTCAGAATCATGATCTCGTCGGTCCCGGCGTTCGTTATGTACGCAACCAGGCCATCGGGATCGAACAAGATTGAATCCGGTTCGCCGCCCAGCGGGATGCCAGCCACGACGGCATACGTTTGCCGGTCGACGACAGCGACATTCGCCCCGCCCTTGTTTAGTACGTAGACGCGCTGAAAGTCCGGGGAGAACGCCAGCGCGTGCGGCTCCGATCCGACTCTAATCCGCTCGACCGCGAGATGCTCGACGCCGTCAAGCACCGTAATCGTCCCGCCGCCTTCATCCGCGACAAATATCGTGCCGACGCCGTTTGCGGTTGCCACCGATCCGGTCGCGAGCACCAGGCCGAGCGCCATTAACAGAACGAGTATCTTGACTCTGGTAGTGAACTTTGACAAGGATTTCTCTGCCGATACTGAGCGGAACCACTTTACATAATACATCAGGAGCCTGCGCAAGCGGCCTCTAGTGCGGCCTGCCGCCCCTGAGTAAATGGTCGGCGCTGACAGGGCGGGAGTTCACAAATCGAGTCTACGGTTTCACGGTCGGCTGGTGTCGCTTACGAGGCATCGGAACGAAGAGCGATGTAACCGTTCCGGGCTCGGTGTAACTAGAATGTACTGTGATTCCCGCGTCCGTCGGGATGCTGGATGTACGCGCCGGCCGGATTGCACGGGACAGGAGTCCTCATTTGGAAGTTGTAGCCGTAACACCGCGTGGATATTGCCACGGTGTCGTGACGGCCATGGATATGGCAAGGAAGATTGCCGCGAACGATCCGGGACCCAAATACATGCTTGGATATCTCGTCCACAACGAGCATATGACCGATGAACTTCAAGAATTAGGGGTAAAGCTCATCGTCAGTGACGATCGCGTTGCCGGCCTGGACGAAATCGACGAGGGAACCGTGATTTTCACGGCCCACGGCGTTTCGCCAGCGGTGCGAGAAAGGGTCAGGCAGAAGGGACTCACGGCGCTCGATACCACATGCTCCGATGTTCAGATTACTCATGATCTTGTGATCGATCTGGTAGAACGCGGATTCGACGTCGTTTACATCGGAAGGCGTGGGCATCCCGAGACGGCGGGCGTTTTGGGCGAAGCTCCCGGGAAAATACACCTCATTGAATATGGGAGCGATGTTGATGGATTGGAAATCGACAACGTCAACATAGCCGTGACCACTCAGACGACGATCAGCGTCTGGGACACTGCAGACGCAATAAGGGCCATTCAAAAGAAATATCCCGACGCCGAGATCCACAACGATATCTGTCGGGCTACGCAGGACAGGCAAGAGGCTGTTGTGGAGGCGGCCGAAGGGGTCGACGTGGTGATCGTGGTCGGGAGTGAACGCAGCTCGAACTCAAAACGGCTCGTGGAGGTCGTCGAGCAGCGTGCCGGCAAGCAGGCATACCTTGTGGACTCAGCCGACGACCTTCGCCCGGAATGGTTTGCGGACGTAAGTAAGGTTGCCGTAACTTCTGGCGCTTCAACACCGTCCCGTCTGACGAGGGAAGTCATCAGGTCGCTGGAAGACTTCCCTGTCTCGTCGAGTCCGACGCTCCGGCGGCAGTAGGTTTTCCGCGCGCAAGCTTGATTCGCGCCGTGACCGGCGCTCATCGTGGCAATGCGTCGCGTCGCGGCAACGACAGCATCTCTCGATGTTTTTCGGAGCCAACCGGGGTTCTATAGCGAAGCCGCTACTGCACGAATTCGGATCGAGCGCCCCTGAGGTCGGCGATCAGGAAATGGCCGTTTGACCGCCCAGGGACTTCCTGACCAGGTTCCACGAAAACACGATTCCATCCGGTATTCGCGCGCCAACCCGATCGAATGGCACCCGGCCCTCGTCGTCGGGGTCGTAGATTCTCGTGGGGAAGTTCGTCAGCAGCGCGGAACGGTGCGGCCCCACCAGGAATCCGTGGTGAACGAGACGGGGTATCAGGATGCATATCTGGCCTTCATCACCCAGCGAATCGCCCATCTTGAACAGATTTATCCAACCCCTGGTCGGAGAATCGGGGCGTGGATCGTGGAGTCCAAGCACCAGGTCCCCGGAAAGAACAGCAAACCTGTCCTCCTGGCGTTCATGGACGTGCCACTCGTTTTCGTCACGGGCGACATTCGGTTCGGTGATCGAATAGTAAGACTGCGCAAATGGGCGTTGCCCCGAATCGAAAATGTCGTCCCAGTCGGCCCTGAGCGTCTCGACGAGTACGCCCCGAGGATCCCGATTGACCCGCAGACGCCTCACGCGAACGTCGTGAATGTGCCGTGATTTATCGAGGGGGTCGGTGAATATCTCAGTCAATGCAGCTGCCTTGAACTTGCCGCTCGCCGGGGCGTTGGCCCGTCGAATCGACTCTAGTTCCCGCGCCTGTTAGCTTACGTTAACGGGAGTCCGAGGACTTAGATCCGGGGCTGAATTCCGCGTGGCGGCCAGTGCCCTGGCGGATGATGAGGAGGTCAATCGAATGACTGGAGCCGATGCAATCGTCAAGATCCTCCAGATCGAGGGGATCGACAAGGCGTTCTGTTTCCCATCCACACCGCTTCTTGATGCGATGGCTCTGGCCGGTTTGCGCGTGATTACTTCGCGACAAGAACGTGTGGCGGGCAATATGGCCGACGGCGTCTCACGGTCCACCAACGGACGGCAGACGGGAGTTTTCACCGTGCAGCAGCTTGCCGGATCGGAAAATGCATTTGCCGCTGTCGCCCACTCGTTTACTGATTCAACGCCCGTTCTATTTTTGCCGGGCTACGCCGCCATGAGCTCCCTTGGCACGCCGCCGACCTTCGATGGCGTGGCGAACTACTCGAATACCACGAAGATGGCCAGGAAAATCGTCTCGGCCGGGCAGATTGCGCCTCAGCTGCGGCAGGCGTTTACGGCCCTTCGGTCGGGGCGGCCGCAGCCGGTAATGCTCGAACTGCCCGGCGACGTATGCGAATCCGATTACGTTGGTGAAGTCGATTACCGGCCTGTACCGAGACTGGCGCCCGCACCGCAACCCGGCGCCGCTCGCGAGGCGGCCGAGCGATTGCTGTCCGCGAAATGCCCGCTAATCTGGGCTGGACAGGGTGTCCTGTATGCGGAGGCGTCATCCGAGCTTCAATCGGTTGCTGAAATCGCCGGCGTGCCAGTGATGACCACGTTACAGGGCAAGAGCGCCTTCCCCGAATCTCACGCACTGTCCGCGGGCGTTGGCGCGTTTGCTGCCACTGACATGGCCGCATATTTCCTGCGCGAGTGCGATCTGATATTCGCCGTGGGTACGAGTCTGAGCAGAGCGCCGTTCACTCCGCGGATCCCGCCCGGTAACGTGATCGTTCACGCGACTATCGATTCGGTGGACCTTAACAAGGAATACGCCACGGATTTGCCCGTAGTTGCCGACGCCAGGCTGTTTCTTGCTGAAGTAGCTCACGAGCTTCGCAGTCTTGCAACGAGCGCTCAGGACGAAATGCGGCTGAAAAACTCAAGAATGATTGAGTCCCTGAAGGGTGCCTGGCTGACGGAGTACGAACCGCTTTTCAGCGACGATTCCACCCCTGTCAACGGTTATCGGATGTTTCGGGAGCTCTGGAACGCGGTCGATCCCGACACCACCATGATCACGCATGAATCCGGCGCCTCGCGGGATATTCAAAGCGTGTTCTATCAGTCCACCGTTCCCCGGAGCTATCTTGGATGGGGCCAGTCTTCGCAGCTCGGGTTCTCGTTGGGTCTCGCGATGGGAGCAAAGATCGCCAACCCAGAAAAGCTCGTAGTCAACGTGATGGGCGACGGTTCGGTGGGAATGACCGGCATGGATCTGGAAACCGCCGTACGGGAGCAGGCGCCGATCCTGACCGTGATCAAGCACGATTCAATATTCAGCGGCTACGATCGCGGAATTCCTGAAGCCGTAAAGAGATATCAGACGTCCACCCAGACCGGCGACTACGCGGGAGTAGCGAAGGCCCTCGGTTGCCACGCCGAGAAAGTCACAGGGCCCGGCGAACTGCGTCCGGCGTTCGACCGCGCCATCCGCGCCACGCGCGAGGGACAGCCGGCCGTCGTGGACGTAATCACCGCGGAAACGCGAAAGCTGTCCCGGCCCGCCGAGTGGGGCTCTCCGCATTAGCGAATCGTGAGGACTTCTACCCGTCCGCGTCGGGCGTCTGGGCGAGTTCGAACTTATTACCGTCCGGGTCGTAGAACTGCACGTCGCGTCCACCCCACTCCTGGGTTTCGGGCTCGCCGTCGAATTTGACGCCCTTGGCGCTGAGTTCGGTGTAAACCGCGTCAACATCGTCCGCTGAAAAGGCGACGTCCGCCCACTCGCCAAGGCGGTTTTCGCGATCCCACATCGGCGTGGTAGCAGGAGCGAGCAAAATCGTGACGTCGGTACCTTTTGGCCCGACGGTGAGCCAGCGAAAGCCAGGCATGAAACTATTGTCCATGAACACCTCGAAGCCCAGCACGTCGCGATAGAACTCGAGCGCACGCTGCTGATCGCTGACGTAAACGGTCGCGAAGCTGATTTTTATGTCAGGCATTGGAATTGGAATAGATTCTTCAATATTGCGCTCAATTCCGCCTTATCAGCGGGCGGTTATTGGCATCCGGGAATTCGGGGCGGTCAGTATAGCTTTGTATCCGTGATCCTGCGACCCGACCGATATACTCGCAGGCTTGCACCTAACGCTTGGACGATGGGTTTCGTAACGCTTTGACCCACTGATTTGAGAAACGTATTTCGAGGTCTCCTCGGCGGTCCTGAGGAACAGAACGTCCGCGAGACGATTCCTGAAGTTCCCGCTCCCGCGGACGCGGCTGGAGTTGAGTTCGGTCCGCTCGTTCGGCTTTCTGACGGCCGCTTCGAAATTGGCGGTCGGGAATTCGCGAGGCGACGGTTGCCCGAACCGGGCCAGAATCATCCGTTACCGGCGGCTGCCCACGCATGGCATTTCGCGGACCACGATCTTGCCGGATCGTTGGCAATCAGGGACGAGGTATTTCTGCATGTAACTCCCAGCATGGCGGCGGTACTCGAGCGCCTGGCCGATATCGCGGCCAACGATCGCGTGCCAACTTTCATTCTGCTGACTGGTCCCACCGGTTGTGGTAAGACGACCATGGCCAAGACGTTCTGCCATCTCGCCAATGAGCCATTCGTCGAATTGAACTTCAGCGGTGATACCACGCTTGCCGACTTCTTCAGGCGCACCGAGGTTGAGGTAGGGGAGGATGGGCAGTCCACCGTTGGAGCGCTCGGACCGGCCGCAAACGCAATGCTCGTTGGCAAGAAGCTGATAATCAACGAGATAAACATGCTTCCGCCGGATCTGCTCAGCGTGATCACGCAGGCGATGGATACCGGGCGCCTCGTCCTATCCGGACTTGAAACGGGCAACGTGGAAGTAGAACTACACGAGAACTTCGGGATCATCGCCACCGCCAATCCCAACTACATCGGGACGATGGAAATCGGCCGGTCGTTGCAGCGGAGATTTGGCCTCGGGCTTGGGAACGTTCCGATGACGTTCTTGCCGCCGGAAGAAGAGGCCGAAGCGCTGAAATTCGAGTTCGATCGTCAGAAAATCTTCGCGAAATTGGGCCTGAGGGCGAACCTCACCATCTGCGAGCGACTCGTGGCCCTGGCCGATGCGCTCAGGAATCACGGTGAGATCGGGGGTCAGATGCGCGACCGGGTATCCACTAGAACGCTAGTGCATTGGCTATCGCTGGCGCGGACTACTGGCATGCCTTTGGCGGAGGTCGGTCAACGGGCGATCTTGACGATCGCTCCCCCGGAGATGCAAAGACAGACGGTTCAGATGGCACGCGCAGCGCTCGGCGTGGCCGGCGCGTCGACTTCTTACGACGATGCGATCCGCCGGGCGCTGCTAGCGCCTGAACTGCCTGATTCGGGCCAGGCGGTTCCGGTGCCCGAGCCGATTGGCCCGGAGTCTGTCTCGGCGACGGTCGAAACCGATCGGGGCGATGACGGCCAGCAGATCAGGCTGTCCAACGGTTCCAGGGTGAGTATCGCCTGGCATGCCGATCGCCCGCCCGCAGTCCGGGCGACCGACCCCGGCGGGGAGCAGATCTTTGATGCGGGCGCGTTGGCGGACGTTCGGCGACTTCTTCGGCTGGAACACGGAATAAATTTCCCCGCGCCTCTGGGAAGCGTCCCTTCGCCCGGTGCAGTCCTCCCGTGCCTGACCCGCTCAACGTGGTCAGCCATTCGATTGGCGCAGGGGGCGCTGCTGGCCGGCTATCCAGTTTTTCTCAGAGGGCCTACGGGCAGCGGCAAGTCGGCGATGGCGCGGACCATTGCTCGTCTGTGGGGTCTGCGGGCGGTGGAGTTTTCCTTCACCGGGGAGACCACCAAAGGCGACCTTACGGCTGTCCGGCAGCTTCGCGGCGGAGCCACTTTCTGGAGCATCCAGGCGTTCATGCAGGCGGTTCGAGACGGACTGTTCGTCATCATTAACGAATACAACATGGCTTATCCCGACGTGCATTCCATCATCAATGGTCTGTTTGATAAGGGGGGAATCGTGACTTTGCCCGACGGTTCCGTCGTTCGCGCGCATCCCGATTTCCGGATGGTCGCGACCGGATACGCCGACGGCCCAGGCGTGAAGCCGCTGAACGAAGGTGTGGAAAATAGATTTGGCGCCGTTGTGGCAATCGACTATCCACCCCCCGGTCAAGAGGTTGCGATTCTCGATTACCTCGGTGGCGACCGCGTAAGTCACGAATGTACGTCCGGAATGACCGAACTCGCGTCCGTTTCGCGGGCGATACTTTCGGGAAGTGTGGATGCTGAGTTCGCCGGGGGTCTTTCAAACATACCGGCCGATCTCGCCGTGACGGTAGCTGAATCCACAGCTCTTACGACAGCCGAAATGGCCTCGCTCGTCCAGGGCGCTCGATCGGACGACGAACTGGTCAGGTGGTACCGCCGAGGAGTACTGGAGGGCGCTTCGCCGGAGATCCGGCGTGTGCTTGAACCAGTGCTAATCAATTACGGGCTTGTTCGCTGAACCCCGTGAATAAAGATTTCGCGCCTCCCGTCGAAAGTGGACACTTCGACGCCGCCGAATTTGAACTTGTCGGCAAGCTGATTCTTGGGGATCTCCCCGTGACCCTTTTGCCCGGCACGTGGTGGTCATACATTCCATCAGGGAACCTGGTCATTTACCCTCAGCACCTTCTGACCCAGTGGACCGCATGGCGCATGGTCGGGGCGATTTGCCATGAAGCCGCCGAGGCCAGATACACCGGTGTCGGCGGCTCTTCTGAAGTTGCGGCCTGGCTGCGTAGGGCGGGCCGGCATGCCTTAAGCGCGCCATCGGCCCATCTCCTCGTCAACACGGTCAACGACATGCGGGTCAACGGACTTTACCTGCGGCGCTATCCGGGCTCTAAAGGGTTTCTGCAGGCTCTTTATGCCGACGATCCGGAATTGCACGCCAAAGACGATCTGCGGCTACCACCGGGGCTGGATCTAGATCGTTACCGCCCGCCCCATCATGCTTACGTTGATGCGCTCTCGCTGCTGTGGATCGATTCGATCTGGCCCGGATCAGTTAAGGGTCCCGCCCTCGCAAGCGCAGTTTCGCAGGCTGTCAAGCAGACTTGGGCGCAGGTAATTGAGGCTGCGGGTTCGGATGACGTTGGCGGCATGCTGGCCAAACTCGAAAACAAGGTGGTTGAGGTGTACGCCGACCTCGTTCACCAGTGGAGTCCCGAGGACTTATTCGATGATGAATCACCAGCTCCAGGATCGGAATCGGACAGTGGCCCTTCCAACCCGCTCGATGAGGAGTTGCCTGGTGAGAACGAGCCGCTGTCGGGAGTATCCGGAGAAGGCAGGCGAGTATCGGTAGGCGGTGTCGGAGCTTCGCTGAAGGAAATCAAGGCGCTTTCAAAGGTAACGGCCCAAACCGTGAGGATGCGCGCCGGCGCCCGATCCGGTCTGGTTACGCGCGGCGCGCCATCTGAAGCAGAAAGGCGCTCAATCGAGCCAATCAGCGCAGCCGCCGTCCAGCAGCTTCGGAATAGAGCCGACGAGCGGATCGACTACACGAAATTCGACTACCTGGCCGCCGTCAAGAATCTCGAAGACAAAATCGCGGAAACTATCGATGGTGACGGGCGGCGGCCTGGTCTCGCCGAGCTCATGGACCGCCGCCGCCACGGCGCCTCGGAAGCTCTCCGCCGGCCTCGCAAACATCGCTACGGGGACCAGGGCGAGGTAAACATGGAATATCCAGAACGGCTTTCCACCGACCCTTCGGCGGCGTTTCTCCGGGGCGTCAGAGTTCCGAGAGAGGACCGGCAACGCGATTTTGCGGGATCGATACTTTTAGACGTCAGCGGCAGCATGGTCCAAAAGGGTTATCCGACGCGAAAGTTTGACCGGCTGGTCGAAACAGCGATCCTCTTCATCGAAATCCACGAGCGACTAAATATTCCGTACGAGGTCACCGCATTCAGCAGCCAGGTGACGCCGCTTATCAAATTTCCAAGTAGTCCGTCGCGAGACCGGATCAAGTCGGCCCGGGAATATCAACCCACCGATCACAGCGCAATATTCCGGACTCTGTATGAGCTTGACCACAACGATACCGACGACTCGGGGGCGCTGGCGTCATCAATTGAGAATTGCTCGCGCGAAAAAGGCCTGAAGAGCATTCTTGTGGTTACCGATGGAATCAGCAGCGACCCGGCTGAGTTGCGGCGGTCATTGATCGACCTGGACAGGAGGAACCGCAACAGTTCCGAGCAGCAGCGCATGAAGGTGCTGGCATTCGGCGTCGGAGTCGTAAAGTCGGAGTTCCACCAGGCATATCAACCGATGCGGAACGGAAAAAGCCTCGGATCATGCTCGGGTGTGGTGGTCGACGAACTCGAAATGCTGCCGGTCGACGTTCGGGCGGCGGTAGATGAGCGGATTCGCTACGCGTGACGGACCGCCGTTGGTTGGTTCACGGAGAATCCTTCGTTTACCCGTATTTCGGCGCTCCCGTATACTTAATGGCGAGTGATCGTCGAGCCGATCAAACTACAGTTCCCATGAGCATATTAGGTAGATAAAGGCGGCAAAAGTCAGCACTCTCGACGCAGTCAAGCAATCCGTTGCGGAAATGCCGGAGTTGGAGTCAATGGAGTCGCTCCTTGAGGGCGGAGAACATGAAGTACGGATTCTTCGCAGGGGCGATGTCGTCGACGGCAAGGTGGTCCGAGTCGCGGGCGACGAGGTCATGATCGACGTCGGCTTGAAGGCCGAAGGCGTGGTTGTTGGCCGCGAACTTTACGATCCGCAGGTCATGGATGAACGGCCGGACCTCACCATTGGTGAGACGGTTCCGGTCTATGTCGTACAGCCGGAGGGTGAAGGAGCGGCGATGCTCTCCTTCCGGCGCGCCATGCAAGAAAAGCAATGGCGGGAGACTGAAGCCGTCTACAACGAAGGCAAGATCATCGAGGCTAAAGTCACCGAATTCAACAAAGGCGGAGTGCTCGTGAGCGTTGGGCCGCGCGGCTTCGTGCCGATGTCCCAGCTGGTTAGCCTCGGTCCCTCTTCGTCCGACGACAGCCGGGACGACATAGGCGACCGATTGGGCCTGCTCGTCGGCAAAACGCTCAAGATGAAGATCATCGAAATGGATCGCCGTCGAAACCGCCTCATTCTTTCAGAGCGCGCTGCGGAGCGCGATCTGCGTTCGGAGCGGAGGGAAACCCTTCTCGAGGATCTCCAGGTCGGGCAGATTCGCAAGGGCGTTGTCAGCAATCTGGCGACGTTCGGTGCTTTTATCGACCTCGGCGGAGCTGACGGTCTGGCCCACATTTCTGAACTTTCATGGAACAGGGTCAACAGTCCGGCCGAAGTTTTGAGCCCGGGCCAGGAGATCGATGTATATATCCTGGCGCTCGATCGCGAGGAAAAAAAGATCGCTCTGAGCATCCGTCGAGCGCTCAAAGACCCGTGGGATGCGATTGAGGATCGATTCGGTTCGGAACAGGTGACCGATGGGACCGTAACAAAGCTGGCTCCGTTTGGCGTGTTCGTCCGGTTGGAAGAGGGAGTTGAGGGTCTTGCGCATGCGTCGGACCTCGATGAAGAAACTCTGCTTTCAATGCAGGAGGGCGAAACTCGGGAATTCCGTATTCTGAGCGTTGAATCAGGCCGGCGAAGAATCAGGCTCGTGCCGGCGGATATGGCGGGTCAGGGTCTTGAGGACTTCGACCGAACGGATTCCGGCGAGGGGATAGTGGTCGGCACTTCCGACGAAGCCGAAAATGGAGTAGAAGCGGCCTCCGATGAAGCGCCCGAAGTTGCGGCGGAGCCGATAGCCAGTGCCGAGGGCGACGATAAAGTAGAAGAGTCCGAGGACCCGGTGGTCGAAGTGGCCGACGAGGCGCGGGAAGGTGGGTTAGGCGACGATGCCGAAGCGTCCGAAGATGTCGCGGCAAACGGTGATGACGCCGAGGATTTGTCTGCCGAAGCAAAGAAGGATACAGACGCGAAGGGCGAAGCGGCCGAGAATTAGGGACGATTTTAATGGCTGACCCCGTCAATTGATGGGGGTAGATCGTGGGGCATCTGTTGAACGATAGGCTTGACAAGTTTACGGAGCGGGCTAAGAAGGTCCTCGTATACGCGCAGGACGAAGCCACCCGTTTTAATCACAACTACATCGGTACCGAACACCTTTTGCTCGGCCTGTTAAGGGAGGGCGAAGGGATAGCCGCTCGGGTTCTGAGCAACCTTGGTGTCGAGCTGAACAAGGTTCGCAGCGCCGTCGAGTTCATCATCGGCCGTGGCGAACGGATGGTGGTGGGCGACATAAATCTGACCCCCCGAGCCAAGCGCGTAATTGAGCTCGCCGTGGAGGAAGCCCGTCGTCTCGGACACAACTACATCGGAACCGAACACTTGTTGCTCGGTCTCGTCCGCGAAGGCGAGGGAATTGCCGCGGGCGTGTTAGAAAGCCTGGGCGTGAATCTAGAAAAGGTTCGAGCGCAGGTCGTTCAGGTCGTAAGTCACGGAAGTTTGGAAGGATCACAGCCTGGCGCCAAGCGTGCCAGTAAGACGCCTCTCGTTGACTCACTGGGAATCGACTTGACCCTTGCCGCAAGCCGCGACGAACTCGATCCCGTGATCGGTCGCGAAGATGAGATCGAACGTGTGATTCAGATTTTGAGCCGGCGCACGAAAAACAACCCGGCCCTTGTCGGCGACCCCGGCGTGGGTAAGACGGCCATCGCCGAAGGGTTGGCTCAGCGGATTGAGCGCGGCGACGTCCCCGAAGGTCTTAAGGACAGGCGGCTGCTCACGCTGGACATTGGCTCGCTCGTAGCCGGTACGAAATATCGCGGCGAGTTCGAGGAACGGCTCAAGAAAGTAATCGAGGAGATCAAGGCGTCAAAGGAATGTGTCCTCTTCATCGACGAGCTTCACACCCTGGTTGGCGCGGGCGCTGCCGAAGGAGCTGTTGACGCGGCAAACATACTCAAACCGGCACTGGCCCGCGGTGAACTGCAGTGCATCGGCGCCACGACGGCCGACGAGTACCGAAAATACATCGAGCGCGATGCGGCTCTGGAGCGAAGATTTCAGCCGGTCAAAGTCCGCGAGGCGACCATTGAGGAGAGCATCGATATTCTCAAGGGCGTCAGGCATCGCTACGAGGAGCATCACAAGGTCCAGATAACCGACGAGGCGATCGTGGCTGCGGCTCAGCTTGCCGGCCGCTACGTTACAGACCGATTCTTGCCCGACAAGGCGATCGACGTAATTGACGAAGGGGCGGCAAAAGTAAAGATTCGCGCCGGATCGGCTCCCGAGGAGCTGCGGAAAGTAATGCGCGAAATGGAAGAGCTGATTGCCAAGAAGGACGCCGCGGTCACCGATAGCGAATTCGAACGGGCTGACGAATTGCGCGCTGAAGAGAAGGTGCTGAGAGTCAAAGTCGAAGAGCTTGAAACCGATTGGACCAAGAAGCGATCGGAAAATATGCCGCAGGTTCTTGAAGAGGACGTTGCCTCCGTCGTATCCGTGTGGACCGGCATACCCGTTTCGCGGATCGCTGAGGAAGAATCCATGCGGCTTCTGAACATGGAGGACGAACTCCACAAAACCGTCATAAGTCAGGATGAGGCGATCGACACGATCTCGAAGGCCGTTCGCCGCGCCCGCGCCGGACTAAAGGATCCCAACCGTCCGATCGGATCCTTTATTCTGATGGGGCCCACGGGCGTCGGTAAAACTCACCTGGCGCGCGCCCTGGCCGACTTCATGTTTGGCAGCCAGGACGCTCTGCTGCGCCTGGACATGTCCGAATACATGGAGCGACATTCTGTTTCCAGGCTGGTTGGAGCGCCTCCGGGGTACGTCGGCTACGACGAGGCGGGGCAGCTGACCGAGGCCGTGCGACGCCGACCGTATTCAGCAATCTTGTTCGACGAGATCGAAAAAGCGCATCCCGATGTTTTTAACATTTTGCTCCAGCTGATGGATGACGGGAGGCTGACCGATTCCCACGGTCGAACAGTCGATTTCCGCAACACAATTGTCCTGATGACATCCAATATCGGCGCTCAGCTAATCAAGCGCGATTCCCAGCTCGGATTTAAACCCGGTGGCGATACCGAACAGGATGAAGAGATCCGCTACACGGCGATGAAGTCCAAGGTGCTCGGTGAGCTGAAGAAGGCCTTCCGTCCGGAATTTCTGAATCGAATTGACGCCACCGTGGTCTTCCGCTCTCTTAGCAAGGCCGACATGGAGCTAATTGTGGAATTGGAGCTGCGGCGCGTGCGGGCGCAGGTCATCGAGCATGAGATGGAACTTGAAATGACCCCCGAGGCCGTAGCCCTGCTCGTAGACAAGGGCTATGACCCGGATTTCGGGGCACGACCACTGAAACGAGTGATTCAGACGATGGTAGAAGACTCGCTGGCCGAGCATCTACTGTCGGGCGATTTCTCACCCGGCGACAAGATCAAGGTCGTGCGCGACGGCGACGAGCTCCGAGCGGAGACTAGAGAACCGGTCGGAGCCTAATCTGTGCCCGGACGGCGGACGGTTTTCGTCTGCCGGGAATGTGGGCACTCGACTCCCAAATGGGCCGGCCGCTGCTCCGACTGCGGAGCCTGGGATTCCCTGCTCGAATCCGAGACTCCCAAGCGCAGCCGGGACGGAGTCATTGCCTCGGAACTCGAGCCGGTAGCACTGGGCGACGTCCGATCGGTCGACTATCCCCGCATCCGCTTTGGACTGCAAGAAGTGGAGCGCGTGTTCGGCGGCGGACTCGTTCCCGGGTCGCTGTGCCTGCTCGGAGGAGACCCGGGGATCGGCAAATCAACCCTGATGATTCAGATCGCCAATGGCTTGCCGGCCGGAGAAACCGTGCTATACGTCTCGGGCGAGGAGTCTCCGCACCAATTGAGGCTTCGGGCCGACAGGCTCGGCATCGACGGAACCAACATTTCGGTTTTGCCCGAAGTTGCGATCGACCACGTGCTTTCCGCTGCGGAAAAGGCGCGCCCGAGCATGTTGATCGTCGATTCAATTCAGACGGCTCGGGTTGACGATCTCGAATCGGTTCCGGGCAGCATCGCGCAGGTTCGCGAAACTGCAAACAGGCTATTGAGATATGCAAAGGAATCAAGCGTCCCCGTTTTGATCGCCGGTCACGTTACCAAGGATGGAAACGTCGCCGGGCCGCGAACCCTTGAGCACCTGGTTGACGCTGTCATGTATCTCGAAGGTGAGCCGCACTCCGCGCATCGCCTTTTGCGGACCGTGAAGAATCGATTCGGCTCAACCAACGAAGTGGCCGTTCTGGCGATGCGCGGCGACGGTCTCGCCGAAGTCGCAAACCCGTCGTCAGTATTCTTGTCTGAGCGAAATGTATCCGCACCGGGCTCCGCTGTGGCAGTCTCAATTGAGGGGTCAAGGGCGATAATGGTGGAAGTTCAGGCTCTCGTGAGCCGCACTGTCTTTTCGCTGCCAAAACGGCTGGCGACGGGTTACGACTCCAATCGACTGACTATGATGGTCGCTGTTCTTGGAAAACGAGCAGGTACGGGCCTCTACGACCAGGATGTGTACGTGAATGTTGTCGGAGGACTTCGATTGAGCGAGCCTGCGGTCGACTTGCCCGTTGCGCTTGCAATAGCTTCGAGTTTGCGCGGCCGCCCCGTGAAGGCGGATGTCGCGGCGTTTGGGGAGGTCGGGCTCGTGGGCGAAGTCCGATCGGTTTCGCAGGGCGACCGGCGGCTGGAGGAAGCTGGCCGCATGAACTTTGATAAATGCCTTATTCCCAAATCGCTCGCCGGGGTCTCGACCAACGGCGCGGTCGCCGTGAGCGATCTAAACGAAGCCTTTGAGGTTGGCCTTGATTAGAAATCGAGAGAGCGTGGTCGCCGTCGTCCTCGCCGCGGGAAGCGGATCGCGCATGAACGGAATCGACAAGATGATGGCGCGCCTTGATGGCAGAGCTGTGCTGGAATGGTCGCTATCGGTTCTTGATGAATGCGACGAAATCGATGCGATTCAACTGGTCGTTCCCGACCACGAAGATGAGCTTCTTACCAGCCTTGGCCGTGCCGCTGTGCGGCGGTCGGAATTCAGGGTGTGTTCCGGCGGTCCCAGCCGAGCCTTCTCCGCCCTTTACGGGCTGAGGGCCGCAGCAGCCGGCGAATATTCGTGGGCAGTCGTACATGATGGGGCCCGACCGTTTCTGACCGCCGATATGGTAATCAGCGGCCTCGAAGCGGCATGGGCCTCCGGCGCCGCCATCGCCGCCGTTCCAGCCACCGACACCGTACAAATCAGCAACGAAGCGGGTTTCATTGTTGAGTCGCCGCCGCGCCGGATCGTGTGGATGGCGCAAACTCCTCAGATCGCAAGGCTGGGCACACTCTTGGACGCCCACGAGCGCCTCCGCGATCGGCTCGGCGAATTCACCGACGAAGCCTCGGTGCTCAGAGAGATCGGGCATGAGGTCGAGATCTTCGATGGCAGCTATTCCAATGTAAAGATCACAACGACCGAAGATTTGGTGATGGCCGAATTCACCATCGATCGGCTTCACTCGAGACAGAAGGCCTAATCCCGCGAGGTGCGACAAATGCGGGTTGGACTTGGCTACGATGTGCATCGTCTTCAATCGGGTCGAAAGATGATGCTGGCCGGGGTATCGATCCCGTCCGAGCAAGGTCCGATCGGGCATTCGGATAGCGATGTCGTACTACATGCGATTATCGATTCAATTTTAGGCGCCGCCGTTCTTGGCGATATCGGGACCATGTTTCCTGATACCGACGCCGGTCTCAAGGGCATAGCCAGCGGAAAAATGCTTAACACTGCGATGAAACAAGTCCGAAATCTGGGCTGGGCGGTCAACAATCTGGACGTGAACGTGATCATTGAGAGACCCAGGATTTCCCCATTCATCGCCGCGATGCGGGATACGATTGCCGTCGCGTTGGGTGTCGATTCCAGCGCAGTGAGCGTTAAGGCCAAGACCAACGAAGGCCTTGGTGAGATCGGTAGGGGTGAGGCGGTCGCATGCCATGCGGTGGTGCTGCTTGAGGCGGCCGATCAGGGGATGTAGTCCCGCGGCATTCGTTAAAATTTCATTTCGACTTGAAGAGGTGTGACACGGAAGATCGTTCATCGAGCATTCGCCTGCTCGACACCGCCAGCAAACGGCAACAGCCGTTCCAGCCGCTCGGTGATGTGGCAACGATGTACGTGTGCGGAATGACGCCGAAGGACAAACCACACATCGGTCATGCGCGCCTCTTCGTGCACGCCGACGTCTGTCGGCGTTACCTCGAATATCGCGGCTTCAAGGTAAATCACGTCCAGAACTTCACCGATATCGACGACAAGATCATCGAACGGGCGACGGCCGCCGGTCGCGACCCCATGGAACTGTCGCGGGAAAATTCTCTGGCCTATTTCGATGTCATGGACAAGCTCAATGTTCTTCACGCTCACTTGTTCCCGAAGGTGACTGACAACATCGCCGCGATAATTGCGTCAATCGAGGAGCTCATCGTAAAAGGTCACGCCTACGAGACGTCCACCGGCGTCTACTTCGAAGTCAAAAGCTGGGGCGAGTACGGCAAACTCTCCGGCCGCACCGAGGCGGACGCCATGGCCGGGGCACGCGTCGAAGTGGACCCCGAAAAGCGCGACCCCCGCGATTTCGCTCTGTGGAAGCTTCAAAAGGAGGGCGAGGTCTACTGGGAAAGCCCGTGGGGACGCGGCCGGCCCGGCTGGCATATCGAATGTTCCTCGATGATTCGACGCCATCTCGGTCCCCAGATCGACATTCATTGGGGCGGATCGGACCTGATTTTTCCACACCACGAAAACGAACTCGCGCAGGCCGAGGCCGGCTTTGGGGTTGGGCCATTCGTGGGCGTGTGGATGCACCTGGCTGTGTTACGCATCAACGGTGAAAAGATGGGACACTCCATGGGCAACTTCGTCACGGTGGAAACGCTCTTTGAGGAGTTCGATCCTCAAATCGTGCGGCTCTATCTCGTCTCGACGAAATACCGGTCGCCGGTAGATTTCTCAAGGGAATCCTTGCCGCAAGCCGCGGCGGGATACGAGAGTTTGTGGGCGGTACTTCGCGCGCGTCCGGCCGATCCGGGCGAGGATGACGCAAGTTCCGCCGCCGCTCTGCAAGACGCAACTACAGAGGCGCGTGCCAGATTCGAGAGAGCCCTCGACGACGACCTCAACACCGCCGCCGCTCTCGCAACGCTGTATGACTTTGGCAAAGTTATCAACCGGCTCGCGTCACAGTCGACAGCGGCGAATCTGAGCGTTGCCACGCAGCATTTCAAAAATCTCGCCGGAGTCCTGGGTCTGGAACCGGCATCGCGGGCCACCGACAACGGCGATGTCGAACCGCTCATTCAGCTTCTCATCGATGTCCGCTCTGAACTTCGTGACCAGAACGTCTGGGACGTTTCCGACCGAATTCGAAACGAGCTGGCAGAATTGGGAGTGACGTTGGAAGATGGGCCCTCGTCCACCACGTGGCGCCGGAATTAGCCGGGCCCGCCAATCGTGTCTGAGGATTCAGTCGCCCTGCGGGGGATGGTTTTCTTCGGGTTTCACGGCAACAAGCCTGAAGAAAAGACGCTTGGACAGCGGTTCGTAGTTGACGTTGTGGTGACGGCGGATCTGTCGCAGGCCGGCGCCTCTGACGCGCTGGAACACACGGTCGATTACGGCGAGATTTACTCGAGGGTCAAGGGGGTAGTGGAGGGGCCGTCGCTGAACCTGATCGAAGCCGTCGGTGAGCGTATATGCGACGAGGTGCTGCAGGTCTCGAACCGCATTGAAAGCGTTGAGGCAGTTGTGAGCAAACCTGCCGCGCCGCTGCAGGGGGCACTGGATCGAGCCGAGGTTCGATTAGTCCGACGCCGTACGGGCGCTTAGACGAGACCCGGCCTGCGATCCAGATTTCGGAGCGCACTCGGCAAGTGAGCCAGCCTGAACGAAGCTGTCCGCCGACTGATTCGTCTTGATCGGACCTCGTTTTGCGACATCGAATCCGACGATCTGTTCACGCGGCAGCGCGGTTCGCAGGCATGATTGGCCTTATTGGACCGTCCTGCCGTGGTGTTTCATTTCGGGGAGAGTCGCCTCGCGCGAGACTTATCGCTTCGGGTAACGCAGGATGATCCAGGCTTGCACATCCGGCGGCCGGACCTCGCGCGGACTCAGCGATGAATATTTAACGAGGCCCGCAACTTTCCCGTCTCTAATTGACACTATTAAAGGTGAACGGGTTGATATGCAAAAGAGAAATCGAACGTAAACGGCGACGAGGAACTCGCCCGAGCAGCGGCTACCGGCGAGCGCGGCGCATTCGTGGAGTTATTGACTCGAAATCGAGCTCTGGTCCGAAAACTTTGCGTCCAGTTTGAAGCCAATCGATGGGAAGCTGAAGACCTTGAGCAGGAGATCTGGCTCGAAGCATGGTTGAGCATCAGGCGAATCGAAAATCCGGGTCGATTTTCCGCATGGCTGCAAGGACTTGCCTTGAACGTGGGCCGGCGCTGGCAGCGCCGATATCGATCGCGTTTGAAGCCGCGACCGGCAGCCTACGATCCAAATAGGGAAGCCGGGCCGCTGAGTCTACCTGCCGCGGTCGATACGATCGGCTCGGACCGGCTTACCGACCGGGAACTACGACTGATACGGCTGAAATACGACAGGCGCCTTACCTACGTGGAAATCGCGCACGAAATGAACGCTTCCGTTTCGGCGGTTCGCAGCGCTCTTTTTCGGGCGAGGCGCAAAATTGGCAGCGTGGGTGGACTTGAAAGGAGACGGTCGCTGAGGTCAGAATCCGAAATTACGACCCTAGAGGTGATAACCAGTGAAGGCGACGGAGGGGGGCGCCGCGTTCTGGACGTCGCTAAGTTGCGAGATTCGGTAACTGAGATGCACATCGGCATGGGTTGGGATGAATCGGCCGTTCGTCAGGCCGCTGAGGCGCTTGCCGAGCAATATCCCAAGCGTCCTCTGACCCACGATCTGACCCGATCGCTGCTCGATGCCGTAGGCGCGGGGCTGCGTGAGGTTGAGATAAGCGGGCTTACGGACGAGAGTTTTTTCGCTACCGTGAAGGTCGAGGCGCCGGCGGGCCTGCTGGAGGTCGACGCACGGCCCAGCGACGCGGTAAACCTCGCGATTCGGGCCGGGGCGCCGATCCGAATCTCAAATGAAGTCATTGAGGCAGCCGGAAGGAGCCTCAATGAATTGGATGAATTCTTAGTCAACTATCAATGGGGCGATGAAGCCTTCAGGCGCACAAACACGGAGCGACTCTGGCCGCTCGACGCAGCCTTGTGAAACCGGTTGCCGAAACGATAACGGAAGACTAGAACTTGCCGCATCCGTCATCACAGATTCGGCCATTCAATAACGGAGCCCAAGAAGCCCGGATTCGGCGATGGTAACTCGTTAAACTTTGCGCGCTTAGAAACAAATCCGACAGACTGCGCTAAACGTGAAGGTCCATAGTCGGACAAGTGAGTTTCGGGATCACCCTGCGGCCGTTCTATAGAATCTCTGATGAGTTCCGAGAAACGGAATTCTCCAAAAATGGAAGGTCAAGTTGATCGCAAATGATGAGATAAGCGACGCGGTCAAAGACTTGCTTATCGGCATCGGGGAGAACCCCAACCGAGACGGATTGGTCGAGACGCCGGAACGCGTTGCCCGGATGTATTCGGAGCTGTTTTCCGGTCTGGATGAAGATCCGGAATCTGTTCTTACAACGACGTTTGATGTATCGCACGATGAGATGATCGTGCTTCGCGACGTACCTTTTTATTCGATGTGCGAGCACCATCTCCTGCCGTTTTTCGGGTCCGCCGACATCGGCTACATTCCGAGTGACAAGATCGTCGGTCTTAGCAAACTAGCTCGCGCGCTCGACATTCTTTCGCGCCGCCCCCAGGTGCAGGAACGGCTGACCTGCCAGGTTGCCGATGCCGTCGAAACGGCGCTTGATCCGATCGGAGTTGCGGTTCGCGTTCAGGCCGAGCACCTGTGCATGACGATGCGAGGAATCAAAAAGCCGGGTAGCCGGATGGTCACGTCGGTTACTCGAGGCGCTTTCAGGGACAATCCGGCCACCCGCGCGGAGTTTTTCACTTCCGTGTCGGGATCCTAACCGGCCCCGCCGCGAAGGGCTGGTCCGCTCTCAGCAAGTTCGCGCGGTGGCCTTTTGGGGAAATCGCGGACCGTGCAGCTCCGTTTTTTAGATGTAGACCTGCGGGTTGACGCAAATCTTTGGATGACCACCTCTCATGAGCTCCGGGACGCTCTCGCAAACGATTGTCGCCATGAGCGCGCGATAGACCCAATCCAACATCCCGGAATCGGATACGTCAGGAGGAACTTCCACGCCGGTGGAGTCACCTTGTTGGGTCTCCGAGCGGTCTGCGGCACAGGTTACCGCTTGGGTATCAGGACCTTTCGCAGCACTTCAAAATGCTCCAGAGCGATTCCTGTGCCGAGCGCCACGCACATCATCGGCTGGTCGGCGATCATGCAGGGAATACTGGTCTGATCCGATATCAGCCTATCCAGATTACGCAGCAGGCATCCTCCACCGATCATTATGATGCCCTTGTCAATGATGTCGGCCGATAACTCCGGAGGCGTCTGTTCTAAAACTGACTTTACGCCCCGAATGATTGAATTGACCGGCTCGGATATCGCTTCGGTTATTTCGTCCGACGTGATGGTGATCGTTCGCGGCAACCCGGCAACTTGATCGCGCCCACGAACCTCCATCGGAATGGCCTCGGACATCGGCAGCGCGCTGCCGATGGTAATCTTGATTTCTTCTGAGGTCGGGTCACCGATCAGCAAGTTGTATTTTCTGCGAATGTAGTTGGAAATAGCGTCATCGACCTTGTTTCCGCCGACCCGTATTGAATTGGAAACCACGATGTCGTTCAGCGAGATCACGGCGATCTCCGTTGTGCCTCCGCCAACGTTTACCACCATATTCCCGGAAGGCGCCGAGATCGGGATTCGCGCGCCTATCGCCGCGGCAAGCGGTTCCGGGATCAGCTCGGCCTCTTTGCATCCTGCCGCGATGGCAGCGTCTCGCACCGCGCGGCGCTCGACGCCGGTGACGCCCGTCGGGACCGAGATCATCATTTCCGGCTTAAAAAGCCGAAACCTTCCGCAGGTCCGCTCGATGAAATATCGAAGCATGGCTTCGGTTACGAGATAGTCGGCGATCACGCCGTCACGCATCGGATGCATTATTCGAATGCTGCCGGGTGCGCGGCCGACCATCTGTCGCGCGGCCGTACCAACAGCGAGAAGCTTGCGATCGGGCATGGCTACGGCCACAACCGACGGCTCGTTGATGACGATTCCCTTGCCCCGCACGTAGACCACGATGTTGACGGTTCCCAGATCAACGCCGAGCTGCCTCGAACCGAAAATCATCTCTGTGCGGAGGCTGCGAGCCTCAGGCCGGAACCAGGGATTCTACGAAGTTCGACGCCTCAACCCGCGCGCCAAGGTGAGTTAGATCGTCCGCAAGGCTTTCGAAACCACGATGTATGTAACGCGCGTCGCGGATCGTCGTCTGGCCCTCGGCGGCGAGTCCGGCGAGGATCAAGGCGGAGCCGGCGCGCAAGTCATTTTCGACTGAAAGCTCCGTGCCTTTCAGTCGCGTCGGACCGTTAACGATGGCCCGGTTTGCTTTCAGCGTGATATCGGCTCCAAGCTCCTTCAGTCTTTCAACGTAACTAAATCTATCCTCAAATACTCTTTCGATAATCGCGCTCGCGCCCCTGGCCTGGGTAAGTAGGGCACCCATTGCGGCCTGATTGTCGCTTGGGAAGCCCGGATACGGCATGCTCTGAACTTCGGTGCCGCGCAGGTTGACGTCCGAACGCACGATTACCGATCGGTCGGTCACACTGGTTTGAACCCCCACGGCGCGCAGCTTATAGAGTACCGGTTCCAATAGTTCCGGCAGTACGTTCGTAAGCTCGACCTCGCCGCCGCAGATCGATGCGGCGATTGCCAGCGTCCCCGCCGCAATCCGATCCGGCATGATCTTGTAGGAAGTGCCGCGAAGCCGGCCGCTGCCCTCAACTTCGACCACGCTAGTCCCCTCACCGCTGATTTGTGCGCCCATCGAGCGAAGGAATCCAACGAGTTCCAGAACTTCCGGCTCCCGCGAGGCATGGACGATTGTGGTCGAACCTGCCGCCAGGCAGGCGGCCATGACGAGGTTTTCGGTTCCGGTGTGACTGGGGTAGTCAAGATATATTCGCGTACCAGTCAGCTTTTCCGCGGTTGCGACATAGCAATCGCTGTCGATTACGATCTTCGCTCCCATCGAGCGGAACCCGTGAATGTCTACGTTTACAGGTCTGAGTCCTATTGCGCATCCGCCCGGGTGCACGCAATCGAACCGGCCGAATCGAGCGAGCAGCGGTCCCGCGACAAGAAACGACGCGCGCATTTCGGTGACGAGCGTGGAATCGGCTTCTAATGACGTTATCTTGCTCGCCGAAATGGTCAGTTCGTGCCGTTGGGGGTCCAACTCGACCGCGGCGCCGAGCCCGCGCAGTAGGGCGGCCATTATCTGGACATCTTCGATCAGCGGCACGTTCGTAAGGTGACACGGCTCGTCGGTGAGCAGGCAAGCGGCCATGATGGGCAGTATGGCGTTTTTGGCGCCGGGAATCGCCACGTCTCCCTCAAGGCGCGCGCCACCGGTAACGACGAGCATGTCGGGAATCATCCGGCCTTTGAGACCTGAAGAAGCTGTAGACGCGGCCATTGGCCGTATTCTAGCGGCCAGCCCGCTCCGCGGCTCGAATGCGGGCTATCGAGCGAAGCAAAGCGATTCGCGCTCGTATTGCTTCGCCGGGCTCAATGGGTGCCGCCAGCTCCCGCAACGCCCGGTCGCGCGCTTTCTGGGCACGTTCCAGATCGATCTCCGTCGACCGCTCCGAAGCGTCGGCGAGTACGGTTATCTTGTCCCGCAGCACCTCAAAAAATCCGCCACTGATTGCCAGCAGTTGGTCGCTATCGTTCCGGCGGAGAACGAGCACGCCGGCCTGCAGCTCAGTTATCAGCGGTGCATGGTTGGGTAACACCGCGAATTGCCCGTCAACCCCAGGAGCGATGACCATGTCGATGTTCGCTTCATCCAAAAGGTGGCGTTCCGGCGTGACGAGTTCAACCGAGAGCATGGCCATCTATCAGACCTATCGAGCCTGTGGCCAGATGGATAGCGTCATCCGCCGAATCAAGCCGCTTCCCTCATTCGCTTGGCGTTCTCGACCGCCTGATCTATCGTACCGACCATGTAGAAGGCCTGCTCCGGCAGATCGTCGTGGTTGCCCGCGAGTATTTCATCGAACCCGCGGATCGTCTCCTCAATCGGGACGATTGCGCCCGGGAGTCCAGTAAACCGCTCGGCAACGTTCATGGGCTGCGACAGGAACCGCTCGATCCGACGAGCCCGGGCAACGATCTGCCGGTCCTCCTCCGAAAGCTCCTCGATTCCGAGAATCGCGATTATGTCCTGGAGTTCGCGATATCTCTGCAGCACCTGCTGCACACCGCGGGCAACGCGATAGTGGTCTTCGCCAACTACACGAGGATCGAGAATCTTCGACGTTGACGTGAGCGGGTCGACGGCGGGATAGATGCCGCGCTCGACGATCGAACGCTCCAGCCGGATCGTCGCGTCCAGGTGCCCGAAAGTGGCCACTGGCGCAGGGTCGGTGTAGTCATCGGCCGGAACATAAATCGCCTGGAATGACGTTATGGAGCCTTTCGACGTGGAGGTTATCCGCTCTTGCAGGTCGCCCATTTCGGTGCCCAGGGTTGGCTGATAACCGACGGCTGAAGGCATCCGCCCCAACAACGCCGAAACCTCCGAGCCCGACATTGAAAATCGGAATATATTGTCGATGAAGAGCAGCAGATCCTGGCCTTCCTCATCGCGGAAATACTCGGCCATTGAGAGCCCCGCGAGTGCCACTCGCAGTCGCGCGCCGGGCGATTCGTTCATCTGGCCGAAGACCATCATCGTGTTGCTCATAACTCCGGACTCACGCATTTCGCCGATAAGCTGCGTGCCCTCGCGGGTGCGCTCACCGACGCCGCAAAAGACGGAGTAGCCTCCGTACGATTTTGCGACATTGTTGATGAGCTCCATGATGATTACTGTCTTGCCGACACCGGCCGCCCCGAAAACGCCGGTCTTTCCGCCTCGGGTAAACGGGGCGATCAAATCGACCACCTTCATCCCGGTAGCGAACATCTCGGTTGACGTGGACTGATCTTCAAGCCCCGGCGGCGGGCGATGGATCGGATACGTCTTTTCGGCAACCACCGGGGGGCCGCCGTCGACAGGCTGGCCGGTTACGTCAAACACCCGACCGAGCGTCGATTCCCCGACTGGCACCGATATGGGACTTCCGGTATCGCGCACCGCCAGGCCGCGTTTTAGGCCTTCCGTTGGCGTCATCGCGATGCAGCGGACCCAGCCATTGCCTACATGCTGTTGAACTTCGAGGATCACCGAATCGCCGGCACCAGCGGCTTCCACTTCGAGAGCGTTGAAGAGGGACGGCAGTTCCTTGGCTCCAAATTCCACGTCTACGACCGCACCGATAATTTGCACGATTTTGCCTGTAGCCATATGGCGATTCTCCAGTTACTGCGCCAGGGCGTTCGCGCCCGACGCGATGTCGATCATTTCGCTGGTAATTGCTGATTGCCGCTGCCGGTTGTAGGTGAGCCTGAGGTCATCAATCAGGTCGTTCGCATTCTCCGTGGCGCTGCGCATGGCCACCATCCGGGCGCTTTGCTCGCAGGCCGTCAATTCCAGCACCGCCCGATAAAGCTCCATCTCGACGTATCTGGGAAGCAGGCTATCGAGAACTTGCATCGCGTTCGGTTCGTACAGATATTGAACCGGAGAGCGGATTTCGGCCTCTTCCGGCAGAACGACCGGAAGTAGTTGGAACCGAACCGGGCGCTGCACCAGGGTATTTACGAATTCTGGATATATGACATCGACCGCGTCGAATTCCGCGGCCTCGAAACCGTCGATAACCAATCGAGCCAGTGGCAGCACATCGTCCATGCCCGGACGGTCCGAAATATCGGTAAAGCTCGCGATAATCCTTGCCGCTCCAGCGAGCATCCGCAGGCCCACCTTGCCGATTCCAACCAGCACAAGCTCCGCGGCCTCGCCCCGAACGGTTTGCAAGTGTTCGAGCGCGAAGCGAACCGTGTTTATGTTGAGTGCCCCGCAGAGGCCGCGGTTCGTTGTGAGAATCACCGCTACCCTCCGCTGTATCTGGCGGGACTCCATCAAGGTCGGCACTCCCTCGTCGGGCAGCGTGGATTCCATGAGATCCCGAATCACGTCGTTTATTTTGTCGGCGTAGGGCCGTCGGGCGAGAACAGCTTCCTGAGAACGCCGCAGGCGGGAGGTCGCCACAAGCTCCATGGCCCGCGTTATCTTGCGAGTGCTATCGACGCCGCGGATTCGGTTACGAAGTTCCCTCGAGCTAGGCACGTTTGGAGGTTATTCCTCCGCTTCGCCGGGTCGATCGATCTCGGTCGGCGAAAACTGATTTTTCTTGAACGCTGCTATTGCCGGGTCCAGCTCGTCGAGGTCGCTGTCCTCCAGCCGCCCGCTTTCTTCAACTCGTTCGATCAGTCCGGTCAGGCTGGCGCGGGCAAACTCCACAAATTCGGCGATGAACCGGCTCACGTCGGCAACGGCGACTTCGTCAAGCACGCCCGATGTTCCGCAGCGGATTGCCATCGCCTGGTCAACTACCGGCTGAGGTGCAAATTGACCCTGCTGGAGGATTTCGACGAGTCGCTGGCCCCGGGTCAACTGGAGCCGGGTCGCTGCGTCAAGATCGGACCCGAATTGCGCGAATGCGGCGACTTCTCGGTATTGCGCCAGTTCGAGCCTCAACCCACCGGCAACCGCCCTCATGGCCGGAATCTGGGCTTCGCCTCCGACGCGCGAAACCGAAACTCCGGCGTTGATGGAGGGCCGCAATCCGGCGTTAAACAGAGCGGTCTCTACGTAAATTTGGCCGTCGGTGATGGAAATAACGTTCGTCGGGATGTAAGTGGTCAGGTCGCCTTCTTGAATCTCGACGATCGGCAGTGCCGTCAGGCTTCCGCCGCCAAGGTCGTCGTGCAGTTGCGCCGCGCGCTCGAGCAGTCGGGAGTGAAGATAGAAAACGTCGCCCGGGTATGCCTCGCGGCCCGGCGGTCTTCGAAGCAAAAGCGAGATTTGCCTGTAAGCCCAGGCGTGCTTGCTCAGGTCGTCGTAGACGATCAACGCGTGCTCGCCGCGGTCGCGAAAATGCTCGCCAATCGTGCAACCGGTGAACGGCGCGATGTACTGCATTCCGGCCGGATCGCTGGCTGTCGCGGCCACGATAACGGTATAGTCCATCGCTCCGTGTTCCTCGAGCATTGAGCGCACGCGGGCGACCTGCCCGGCTTTCTGGCCAATCGCCACGTATATGCATTTCACGCCGCTGCTTTTCTGGTTGATGATCGCGTCGAGAACGATTGCCGTCTTACCGATCTGGCGGTCGCCGATAATCAATTCCCGCTGCCCACGGCCGATGGGAATCATCGAGTCGATCGCCCGGATTCCAGTTTGCAGTGGTTTATCCACGTCTTGACGCTGTGCCACGCCCGGGGCCACTTTTTCGATTACGTCGGTATCGGTGGTTTCAATCGGCCCTTTGCCGTCGACTGGCTGACCCACCGCATTCACCACGCGGCCCAGTAGGGCGTCGCCCACCGGCACCTCGGCGACACGGCCCGTGGTTCGGACCTCGTCACCCTCTTTGATGTGTGCGAATGCGCCCAGGATTACCACCCCCACCGAATCCTCTTCCAGGTTCAGGGCGATGCCGAGCGTACCGCCCGGAAATTCCAGAAGTTCCCCGGCCAGCGCTTCCGACAATCCGAACACGCGGGCTATGCCGTCCCCGACCTCGACAATCGACCCAACGTTCGCCTCACGAACGCTCGTTTCCAGGTCGTTGATTCGATCTCGGAGAATTGCCGCGATGTCGTCTGGGCTCTTACTCATGCTTGCTTAGGCACCTGTTCTATTGATGAATTGCCGATTCCAGGGCATCGAGTTTTGCCACTACGCTCAGGTCGCGCCTCCAGTCGCCCTGCTGGATCACCAACCCGCCGAGGATTCCGGGATCCTCCTTAACGTCAAGCAGCAGTTTTCTATTTGGTCTGCGGAGGCCGTTGACCAGGTTTTCGGTCTCCTGGTCCGTTAACGGGACAGCGGCGGATACGGTTACACGATCGACAGGTCCGTCCTGCGAACTTCGGCGAATATATTGGGATCTGATGGTCGGGAAAAGGTCGAACGCGCCGTCATCCAGCAGAACTCGACTCAGGGCCAAGCCCTCGGCGGACACTATGTTCCCGATAACCTTATCGAGGCCGTCCCGCTGCTCTTTCAGCGACGACGCCGGTCGCAGAATCAGTGTGCGGGCACCGCGCGAAGACGCCACCGTGCTGAGAATTTCGAGATCGCGATCCCAGGTTTCCCACGCGTCGGATTCCGTCGCCATCTGCATTATGACGGTCACGTATTGTCGAATCCGCCTGCGGTCGGAGTGTTTGTCGCGCCTCACGTTTGAGCGTCCTCAAACTCGCTTACCACGTCGCCAACGAGTCGCCGGTGTTCGGGGTCGTCGATCGTTCTTTCGAGGACCGTGGCGGTCGCCTGCACGACGAGGTCCGCGAGCTGCCCCCGCGCTTCTCGGAGGGCCTGATTCTTGAGGCGCTCGGCGTCCCGTTCGGCTTCGTGGCGAATTCGTTCGGCGTCAGCTCTGGCCCGCTTCAGTTCCTCCTGCTCGACAACGCTTACGCGCTGCAGCGCTTCGTCTCGGGTTCGCCGCGCCTCTTCGCGCTGATCCTGCAGGTTGTCTTCAAATTCGCGGCGTTCGTCGAGTGCCTCGTCTCGCATACGCGCCGCCTCATCGAGGTTCCCTCGGATCTTTTCACGCCTGTCGTGCATAGTTTGCCGGAGCGGCTTATAAAGAACGCGGTACATGAGGTAGACGAACACAAGGAACGTAACAAGCTGGAATAGAACATTCGGGAATAGGATCCCGACGCCTTCGAATAGCTCGATCATGTTGTCAGAGCCTGCCGCGCGTTGCCGGCGTCGGCTAGGCGCCCAAACCCAAAGCCAGGAAAAGTCCTATCAGAAAGCCGTAGATACCGATCGCTTCGGCCAATCCGAGACCGATAATCATCGTGGTGCGGATGGCGTTTTCAGCGTCCGGATTTCGACCCAACGCCCCCATCGCGCCGTACACGCCAATACCGATTCCAACTCCTGCACCAAGACCGGCCAGTCCCATCGCGATTCCCGCGCCCAAAGGTTCCAACTAACGCCCTCCTCGAAAAAATTTACGCGTGCTCTTCCGAAGTGCCTATTGCTACGCTGGTAAAGCTGAGCGTAAGCATTGTAAAGATAACGGCTTGAATAAGGCCAAACAGCACCTCCAGCAGCAGGAATCCAACGCCTACGATCGGCAGAATCCAGCTTGAGATTCCGATCAGCACCTCTCCGGCCAGAAGGTTGCCAAATAATCGGAACGAGAGGGATACGACGACGAACAGCTCAATCGCTATGAACACCGGGGCCAACAGAAGGTTCTGAGAAAGCGCCTTAAGGTGTCCGATCGGCCCGTGCGAAGCGATGCCGCTGAAGTGAATAGTGAAAAAGGCCACCAGTGCAAGCGCAATGGTCATGTTGAGGTCGGCCGTCGCTGGACGGAGAAATGGAATTAGAACCTCGTGGCCGTCGTGGATCTCGATTCGGCCGATAGTTCCGACGAGTGGAACGAGACTGAACCAGTTGGCGAAAAGAATGAAAATGAAAATCGTCGCAATGAGCGGGAACAGCCGGGCGGCGTGCCTTCCAAGCGCGGGCTCGATCATGCCGTCGACCGCTTCGAGCAGGAACTCCATAAAGTTTTGAAGTCCTCCGGGTACGGCTGTCAAACGACGCCGCACGGCGAAGGCCACTAAAAGCAGACCAAACATCACGACGAACATGATGACCATCGAATTGGTGATCAGCAGGGGGCCCAGCTGGCAATGTTCGCAAAACGGCTCGGCGGGTAGGCTGACTTCAGGCTGCAATAGCGCCTCTTATTTCTGCCACTGATATATCAAGTGCATAACGTAGAAGCTCAGCCCAAGCCCGCTTAGAAGTCCGCCCAGCAGCATGAAGGGTTCGGTTCCGAGCGTATCGTCCAAAAAACGACCTAATAGCACACCGGTCGTCACCGCGCCGCCTACGACAAATCCAAACTCAAGGGCGAGGGCAGCAGCTTTGACCGGTCCCACCGCTAGTTTTTCTGACCCCTCAACGTCAAGATAGTGAAAGTTTTCACATCCTGATGCGCCGGAAGCTTAGCATGAGGCCCGGAGCGGAGTTGGCATCGCGATTACACTTCTCAATCCGGCCCTTACCGGAGTCGTCAATCGCGGCGCAAACCGAACCGCGGCCACTGGGCGAAACTGTGGCGGCCCTGATATTGTGATTGGCACGCCGGTCATATAACTTAAATCCGTCGACCCCTTCCGGAGGTGCTATTGGCCGAGTCCCACGAAAAAACTCCCAGGCTGATTGTCGCGAAGCGCGAAACGCCGAAGCTGTTTTTGATTTTGGTGCTGGCTGCCATCGCGGCGATGATGGTTCTCGGAACGTGGGCCTATTCCGTAATGCCCGTCTAGCCCGTTCCGGGAGCGGCAGATGGTGGCGCTGGCCGTCCGTTCCCCGGGTTGCCCTTCGCTTCTCGGAATTCTCGCAAAGCCTCAGCCGCGCTCTTTGCGGCTTCTTCCAGTGGCGTCTTGTCATGCAGGATCGCCAGGTCCAGTTTTGCCGTGATTAGCTGCTTTTCGACCTTAGATAAGTTGATCGGCTGGGTTTTTTCGAGGGCCGCCTGTATTGCGATGGAATCGCGATCGTGAAGCACCGGTTCGACCGTAGTGATCATGCCGGCGTCTGCCCGCATGGCCGAGGGGAACAGCTGCTGGCCGACGCTCCTGTAAAGGTTCACAAGGCTGGCCATTGCGTATTCGGGATATTTGGACCACGACGATGCCCCAACCATCATGTGGATTTCAGTTGGCGTCCGGCGGTCTTGCCCCCCGGGCAGGGCGGCCAGCTCGAAGCCGTCCGAGAGCGCATCCCTCCAACTTGACAGGAACCACCCGCTATTGACCGGGAACGACATCATCGACACCCGCTCGTCTTTCATCAGGGCCCTGAGTTGCCGGGCCGTGGCCGACGCGGAAACTTTGTAAACGGACCGGTGCCGGTTTATCAGCTCGTCCATCACATTCAAACCGGCCAGCGCCGCCGGTTGATGTAGAGCTTCCTCGTTACGTTCTCTGTTCGGCATTTTTGAGCCGGCCGAGATCATCCACACCCAGGACGGAGGAATCGGAGTGGCGGCCGCGTTTTCCGAGACGATTTGCAGAAATCCGTAGCGATCGGCGGCGTCTTTGCGGGCGTTTACCTGGGTCAATCGGCTTGCGTTCTCGGAAAACTGGGCGGCGTTCCACGGCCAGTCGTTTGGATCGCGAATGCCGTACTCGTCGAGCCGTTTTCTCCTGTACATCAATAGCCACGGCCCGAGCTGCAGCGGTATGGCCATTTGCCTGCCTTTTATCTGGCCTGCTTCGAGGATGCCCGGCCAGTAATTTTCATGCTTGATCGCCTCGCCAATGTCGGCGACTTTGTCCAGCGGAACCAGAACATCGTTGTCGTCGAGATCTTCGAGGGATTCGGCCGGAAAAATCAAGATGTCCAGCGGCTCGGTGTCGGCCATCAGCGAAACCGATTCCCCGAGGGTCCTGCCTTCCGTCGCTTGGCGGAAGTTGGCCAGTTCCAACCGGGGGGCTGCGTCGCCGAATGATCCCGCTCGTTCGACCAGTCTGCGGTAGTGGTTTCGCGTGGGGCCAAATGAGCTCCATAACGGATGCACTTTCAGCGGCTGACCTGGCAACTGGGACTGGTTGGGCTGAGTCTTGGCGGACGCGACAGCCGTGTTTTGATCGAGAATTCGCCGCTGCTTTTCGGAAAGCGCTGGCCGGTCACCAGCGTCGAGCGAACCGGCCGATCCGCAGGCAGAAGCCAGGAATCCGGCAAATGTGACACCGCTGCGGAGAACTTCTCGGCGGGTCAGCCCCGGCTTTCGGATCAAAGTAGTCTTTCCCTAGGCGCCAGCTGGCACTCTAACCGCGATATTGACCATCTGGCCGAATCCGAACGTCTCTCCAGCCAGCCATTCCAGATCGACCCTAAATGTAGTCGGTGGCCTTCGTCGTCTTGAGCACCCGCTTCTCAGGAACGTCCCGATATCGCCAGATCTCACCGCCGAGACCGAGCATATAAATGATGCGGTTCTTGGCGTAATTTGGAGATGGTGCGACTTGCAGCACGGCCTTGTTTCCGAGCCCGTGGTTTATCTCCTCCCAGCTCAACGCGCCGTCGTCGGACCGCCATATGCCGTTGCTCGACGCGGCAAACAGCGCCGCTTCGTTCTTATAGTCAGGCGACGCCGCGAGGTGCAGCACGGCCGTATCCCGGGCCGACGGATGGGCTCCAGACCAAACCTGCCGGAGGCGGCGGGCGGGCTTAAAAACCTCGCTCTCGGCGGCAAAAAACCACACGTCTTCTTCCGGTCCGTAGTTGCCGGGAACGGCAATCGAAATCCACTGTGTATCGCAGGGGTGCTGCACCCACTTACGGAACGATTCACCCTTATCGACCGACTTATGAACGGTCACGACGCCGTCTCCAATCGTTCCGACCAGCATGACGCCGTCGCCTGCGAAATTGGGCGAAAAGGCGATGTCGGAGATTATTTCGTCCGAAAATTCATAGCTCATCGCTTCGAAAGTCTCGCCGCCATCCGTGCTGATGAACGCGTTGCCGATCAAACCCCCGGCGACGACGGTGTTGTCCGATGCGAATGTTGGCGAGATGGCCACCGACCGTAGCTCTGTTTGACCGATTCCCTCTTCGATTCGCTGCCATGAGTCTCCATTGTCCCGGCTGCCGAACAGACCTTCCGACGTGGCGGCAAACGCGGCCTTGTCCGACTTAAATTCAGGGGAGATCGAGATTTTCGTGACGCTGAGGCCCGATACATCTTTCGATGGGTCACCCCACGTTGCGCCGCCATCCGCGCTTTTGAACAGCCCCGACGTGGTGCCGCCGGCCAACATTACGCCGTCGTCATCGATGTTGGGTGATATTGCGAAGCACAACCAGTTCTGGCTCGAAAGCTGCCCGCTGGATGACTCCCACGTCTCACCGCTATCGTCCGATCGGAGGATCCCGTTTTCGAAGGTCCCGGCGAGGACGAGCGTCTTTCCCCCCGGTTCAGCCAGCGTCACCATGGATAGCACGGAGTGCGAATCGGGATCTGGAGTCACCTTTTGCCAGCTTTCGCCGGCATCGGTTGAGCGAAACACGCCGCCTTCGCCGGTTCCAGCGAACACGGTCGAATCGCTGTCGTAGCGCGGCGACACCGCGATCGCGTTCACCGAGAAACCCTCGAGCCCGGCTGATTGAGTCCACGTTTCGCCCGTGTCCGAGCTGTACCACATTCCGTCGGTCTCGGATCCGGCAAATATCCTTCCGCCCGACGTCTGGGACGGCGACGAGGCCAGGGCTTGCAACGTCAGTTTGCCAAGTTTTTCGGCCCCCGCGGGCACCCACGAGCGACCCCCGTCAGTCGACTTGAATACTCCGTTGTCGACGACCGAACACAGAACGGAACTCTCCGATTTGAACCCGGGCAAAACAAGAATGCTCTGAATCGATGTGCCTGATAGTCCGACGTTCGACGCATTCCACGTCTTCGAACGATTTACCGTCCTGAATATTCCGTCGCCGTCAGAGCCCAGGAAGGCAATGCCGTCTTTGCGGTAATTGGGCGAAAACGCAATGCATACGACCTGCGGCGCGGTACCCCAGAAGTCCATCTTTTCCCAGAACGATCCCGCGGTGATGGTCCGGAACGCCCCGGCGTTTACCGCGCCGGAAAAAACCTGATTGTCTTGCGTGTAGTTCGGGGAGACGGCCAGCGCCTGAACGTACGGGCTCGTGAGGCCGCTATTTGAAATCCGCCACGTTCGACCGTTATCGGTAGACGTGAACATGCCGGACATGGTTCCCGCCCAGATCGTCCTGTCGGCGCTCGTTCCCGGCGACGAAGCCAGGGCGGATATTGTCCCGCCCTCTCTGCCCCCGACCTTTTCCCAAGTATTTTCGGTCATATCGACCGATGCAGTCCTAGTCATTTGTTACCGATCCCAGGGTATCGCCCCAGAGTGTCCTACGGAAGAATGGCAGTCTGGGTTTCAGTGGAGGTTCATTAGGGGCGAAGTCGAACCCGATCAAGCGCCAGCAAACGCACAGACTACCCAATTTTAGTACTCCATGTTATGAGGCCAGCGACCGCGCCACAAGCCAAATCCGCGCTTCGCGGATTTACGGGATGAGGAGGACAAGCCCCACGACGATCGAATTGGGATCGTCGATTCCGTTAATTCTGGCCAGTTCGTCGACATCTACGGCGAGTCTTTCCGCCACTGCCGCGAGGGTATCACCTGGCGCCACCGTGTAGGTGTCGGGAGTCGTCGGGCCCTGCAATCTCCGGCTCGGATTTGGCACCTTCAACAGCTGACCTACCTGAATCTGGTCCGAATCGGTTATTCCATTCAGTTCCATCAGCGCCTCGATTGGCACCGTCACCGCCGCCGCGATTCCGCCCAGCGTGTCGCCGGGCTGCACGACGTATTCACTCGGTCCTGCCGGAGAATCCGGGGCGCCTTCGGTCGATGGCTGAGACTCATCAGCAGTTGTGTCCGGGGCATTCGTTTGATTGGCGGGCAGGGAGTCAATCGACGCGGGACCTCTGACGGTCGGAAGGATAATCGGCCTGATCGTCGGCCTTGAATCTGGAATTGAACCGCTGGAAAGCGTCGCGCTCAGGGCGGCATTCGCGGCGGCCGCGTCGAATTTCGACTCCTGCCAGCTCATGACGCGCCACGCCAGGACCACCGCGGAAAATAGAATGAGAATTCGGACGTAGCGGATCCAGTCACGGTCGATAATTCTTATCGCGTCCGGTCCGGTCACTTTCGACCAGCGAAGCTCCGTTCCAATCTCCTCTGGAGTCACCCGATTTGCGCGTAGATCGTTCAACCCCATCCTTCCAATGAGAAAATGATTGCCAGATCGTTCACATTAGTTCGCGTCGGTCCCGTAACGACCAGATCTCCGACGGCATTCAGGAACTCGTACGAGTTATTGTCAGCCAGATAGCTTCGGGCGTCCATGCCGATCGCTTCGCCGCGAGCCACGGTTTCACCATCGATCAGACCGCCGGCCGCATCGGTCGGACCGTCGTTTCCATCGGTACCCAGGCAGAGCATCGCCAGGTCTGGCAGACCGCGCAAGGCTATCGCCGCGGCCAGCGCCATCTCTTGATTTCTGCCGCCCTTGCCGGCGCCCGACACCGTAACCGTCGTCTCTCCTCCGAAAACCATGCAGGCCGGCGGGGCTATCGGACGCCGATGGGTCACGAGGTCCCTGGCGATTCCAGCCAGGAGGCGCGCGATCTCACGCGCCTCGCCCTCCATGTGAGTGGTAACGAGCTGGGAATTGAATCCGATCGCGCTTGCCGCCGCGGCTGCCGCTGCGGCAGCCGCGGCGTTGTCGGCGACTATCACATGCCGAACGAGTCTCAGGGCCTGATCGCCCTCTTTTGGGGTTTCGTCAATGTCGCCCGCTGCGCCTCGGCGCAGGCGTTGTACAGGCCCGGACGGGGCTGCCGCGAGGACGCCATATTTTCCCAGCACGTTAAGGGCGTCATGGTACGTGGATGTATCGGCCGAGGTTGGACCGGATGCTATTACGTCCAGCGGATTCCCTACTACGTCGGAAACCAGCAGGGTGAGGATGGACGCGCCGGCTGCCGCCCGGGCGAGCCGTCCACCCTGAACGAGCGACAGATGCTTTCGGACGGCGTTGATCTCGTTGATGGTGGCCCCGCAGCGCAGTAGGAGGCGCGTGAGATGTTGCATGTCGTCCAGGTCGACGCCGTCGGCATAAAGCGGAAGAAGCGCCGATCCACCGCCCGAGAAAAGTGCGATCATGAGCGTGTCGGGTCCTGCTCCCGACGCCAGATCCAACAATTTCCGCGCGCCGTCGGCCCCGCGCCCGTCGGGTTCGGGGTGGCCTGCTTCGATCACCTCAATTTCTCGCGTCTTTTCGGAGTGGCCGTCTTTTACAACAACAACGCCGCAGGCTATTCGGTCGCCCAGTATTTCCTCAACCGCCACGGCCATGGGAGCGCTGGCCTTTCCGGCCCCGACAACGATTACCCGCTCGAAATGATCAAGGTCGTACACCGATCCTTCCGCGCGTAGCCGGGAACCGTCGAGTGAGACGTGACGCAGTACGGCCTGGTGCGGGTTCACGGCCGAAACGGCCGCGTTCGCGATATCGAGAATCGTCTCCCGCGCGAAACTACGCATCCGGCGGACAGGCTCGGGTTGTCACAGTCGGCCTATGTGGCCGGGCTCGATAAGCGCCGATCCGATATCCCTGGCAAACGTGATCTCGGAATCGTCCTCGGGCTTGTAGCCGATGATCTTGCGAGCATTGTTGACAGCCCAGAATGCCCGGGCGTTGTCCGAGACCCCGTAAAAAACCTGGAACGGGATACCGTGTTCGTCGTCTATCGTCGCGGCTTCTATCGACTTGATGAACAGCTGCTGAAGGTCCCTTGGGCTGATATACGCTCCCAGGTCTCGCTTGTAGCGAATGATGTCATCTTCAGACTCGGCCGCCGGTATGGGCCGCGGCGCGCCGATTCGGACTTGAACGTTTTGCAGCATTGATCCTTGCGACCCTGTTGCATACATGAAGCCCATCAGTTCGTAGGCTGCCTTGGCCCAGCCGTACCAGTTGTCCGACAGTCGCATGTCGTCAGAAGTCAGCATTTCGAGCTTCCGGGTTCGCAACAGATGCTCGTACCAGTCCGCGGCGTGGTTTGAACTGGCGACCACCACCCGGCGAACGCCTTCCTCCATTGAAACCTGATATATGTGCTGCGCAAGGTCGAGATTCACCCGCTCGGCAAGATAATATGCTTGTTGCTGAGCTCGTGGATCGCCTTCCGGGCGCGAGTTGAACGCCAGGTGCACGACAGCATCCGCGCCCCTGAAAAACCGCCGGTATGCGTCGAGATCGTGATCGGACAGATCTGCAATCTCGATGCCTTCAATTTTCTTTCCGGTCCGATCCTCAAGCCTGGTATCCAGAAGGACTACGTCATATCGGTCTCGGAACGCTGGTACGAGCTGACTCGCGATGTATCCGCTCGCGCCGGTGACGACCAATTTCCTCGACCGCATTACGGTTCTCCTTTCCTAAGGTTCAGAATAGAGGACAACCACGAAGCAATGGCGCTGCAACGCGCGGGCGCGCAATAAGTGAGGAATCGAGATCACAGCTGAACTTGCCGAAGCGCTTCTGGCGTTTTTCGCGATTATTGACCCCATCGGAAATGTGTTGGTGTTCGGCGTGCTCGCCGCGGATGGATCTGCCCGGGAACGTGGCGTGGTTGCGGTCGTTTCGGTGCTGGCCGCCGGCGCGATATTGGTTCCTGCGACGTTCTTCGGCGCCGTCGTCTTAGAGGTTCTCAATGTCGGCATCGAAAGTTTTCAAATAGCCGCCTAGCCGCCGGGATTCTGCTCATCATCCCGGCCATCAGGCTGGTCGAGAGCGGACTGCCAATGAAGATCGGCGAACTGAACGGGTCCGACAGGGTATTGACTCGGGCGTTCGTACCGCTGGCGACTCCGCTGCTGGCCGGACCTGGCGCAATCGCCACGGCCGTTGTATTTCGCGAAACGTTGGTCGGAGTACCGACCGTTGGCTCAATCCTGGCCGTTCTTGCATTCACGGCGGTCTTGTTCATCATCGCGAATCGAATCACAGGGATCGTGGGAAGAACACCAATGTTGATCCTGTCCAAGATCGTCGGAATTCTGCTGACCGCCGTCGCGGTGCAATTGATTTTCAGCGGACTCAGCGCGGTGCTGTGAGGTTTCGAAATAGGCGTGATTCGCGGATGGATCTCTAGCCGTGACGGCCCGTGGCGCCACCGTCACATATTTGAACAGGCATCGTCGATCCGGCTGAGTGCTTCGTCGATTTCGGACACGCCGTGAGACGCACCGAAGCCGTGGTGGCCCAGCGCCACGTCGTAGGAGTGGAAATAGACGCCGCGCTCAAAGCAGGCGCCAATAAACTGCTTCAGGGAGTTCGCGTCGTGTCCGGCTACGTCCTGGTAGACCTTCGGCTCCGCCGCCGGGTCAATGCCGAAGTACAGGCCGAATCGCGCGCCGAGCCCTTGCACGCGGCACCGGATTGAGTGCCGCTCGAAGATTTCCCGCAGCCCGCCGTACAGGCGTTCGGAGATGCTGAAGATTCCGTCTGGTCCGTCGTAAAACCCCGGCGCTGTTAATTCTTCAAGGGTGGCCAGACCTGCGAGCAGTCCGAAGATGTGACCCGAATAGGTGCCGCTGTGTGCTACTGAACCGAGCGGGCTGAACGATTCCATTACTTCGCGGCGCCCGGCGATAATCGCCAGCGGTACCCCGTTCGCGACCGCTTTGCCGAGCAGGGTAACGTCGGGCGTCACTCCGTAATAGCCCTGTGCGCAGTCGACGCCCGTTCGGAATCCGGAGAGAATCTCGTCATAAATGAGCACGGCTCCGCGGGCGTGCGCCAGATCGCGGACGGTGCTCATGTAGTCGGCGTCCGCAACCAGACAGCCCGAGTTGTAGTTGATCGGCTCCATGATCACGGCTGCAATCTCGTTCGCATGTTCGTGAAACGCACGTTCGACCGCCGCCGCGTCTCCCCAGGGCACAACCAGCACCAGATTCGCGAATTCATCGGGAATCCCGCCCGAATCGACCGTGGGTTCGAGCAGTTCACCGCCGGGACCGGCATCCCGGGGCGGTGGATGGGTGCTGAAAATAACGTGGTCGTGCAGACCGTGAAAATGCCCCTCGAACTTCAATATCTTGCTACGGCCGGTATGGGCTCTGGCCAGGCGGATAGCGGCCATCGTGGCCTCGGACCCGGAGTTCGCATATCGAATCAGTTCAGCGCCGGGCACGAGATCCACGATCCTTGCTGCCAGCCGCTGGGCGTATACAGTCTCGGGGCCGTGCACGATCCCCAGATCGAGAGCGTGCTCGATAGCCGCCCGTACGCCCGGGTGGTTATGGCCGAGGATCGTCGCTCCGAATCCGGTGTGAAAGTCCAGATATCGTGAGCCGTCCGGGGTTATGAGCCACGGACCGTCGCCGCTTTCAGCCAGAAACGGATGCTTAAGCCCGGGATTTGCGCGTGCCGACCCCGACAATCCCGCGACCAATACCCTGGCCGCATTTTGAAAATGATCTTCGGCGTTGACGTTAGTGTCCGTCGCCGGCGTCTTTCTTGTTTGGCCGGCCATTGACGGTCCTTCCAGGGCGGGCGCGGTCCGCCATCGTCAGATTTGACAGGGAAAATGGCAGCACACACTTTACCGTATCTCCAGATTTATCGGGGGGCTTTATGCGCGTTGCCGTCGGCGGCTTGATGCAGGAAACCAATAGTTTCTCGCCGGTCCCGACAACGCTCGCGGACTTTGAAGCCGAGTATCTTCTCCGCGGCGATGAAATCCGGGAATACTTTGCCGGAACGAACACGGAGATCGCCGGATTTCTGACCGCCTGCGAATCTCTGGCTGACCTGCATTTGACGCCGCTGCTGGCCGCCTCCGCGAATTCCGGGGGAAACGTAACCGCGGCAGCGTTCGCAACGCTGTCCGGCGAACTTCTCGATCGACTCAACCGGACGGTTTCGGAGGCTGCGCTCGACGTGCTGCTGCTCGCTCTACACGGATCGATGTGCGTGGACGGCGAAAACGACCCGGAAGGCGCTCTGCTTGATTCTTGCAGGTCGGCCGTAGGCGCCAGATGCGTGATCGGGGCGTCGCTCGATCTTCATGCGAACGTAACCGAGCGGATGGCCCGCGCCGCCGACGTGCTGGTGGGATATCGGACGTATCCCCACATTGATCAGGCGCGCACGGCCGAGCGTGTGACGAGCGCGGCGATGGCGGCCGCCGCCGGGCCTTCCGTCCGAACCGTGGTCCAAAAACTGCCGCTCATCGTGCCGGCCGAGCATATGCAAACAACCGACGGTCCGATGCACGAACTCAGAGCCGAGGCCGACTGGCTCGAGGCTGAAGGCGCGGCCGCAGTGGTATCGGTCTTTGGGGTCCAACCGTGGCTCGATGTCGCTGGCGCCGGATGCAGCATCGCGGTGGTCGGCCACGACGCCGAAACCGCTCGCGTGCATGCGCGCCGGCTGGCCGGCGAATTCTGGCGACGACGCGATCAATTCGAAGTGGAACTCATCGACATCGAAACGGCGATACGGTGGGCGCTGGCGACCGAAGAAGGACCGGTCGTTCTCGTCGATTCGGCCGACAGTCCATCGTCTGGCGCGCCCGGTGATTCCGCCGCGGTGCTGGCGGCCTTGCTGAACTTTGTTGAGACGGAGGCTGATCCGGGCGGTCCGTGCTTGCTGACTGTCGTTGACCCGAAAGCTGCCGCCGCGGCGCATCGCGCCGGCGAGGGAAAACAGATCGAGATGACCGTCGGCGGCAGGCTCGACCCCACTCGCTCGATCGCAGCTCGGTTTGCGGGAAGCGTCGAGCGTCTCACCGACGGTAAATTTGTTCGTAAAGGTCCAGCCTTCACCGGCCTCCCGGTGGACGCAGGCCCGGCAGCCGTCCTGGCCTCTGGATCGATACGAGTTTTGGTCACGACCAGGCCTGTGCCTACGAGCGATCCGGAGCTTTTTCGGTCAGCCGGGCTCGAGCCGGCGAGCGCGAAGATCGTCGCGGTGAAATCACCGACGTTATTTCGGGCGGCGTACGACGAGTTTTCGCGTCGGATTATTTATGTCAATACTCCCGGTGCGGCCAGCGCCAACTTGCGGGAGTTTCCCTGGGAGAGAATTTCGCGACCGACCTACCCGCTCGATGACATCGACTGGGAGCCCTGAAAAGGGGCCGCTCGCCACAGACGGCGACGTGGAACGATCGCGTTCGCGGGCTCCAACTTGCCCGGACGATGTCGGGGTTACTCGGCCGAGCTAAACCGCCGCGGTGGCGACCGAATTCGACCAGGCCATCCGACCGACCTCGTCGATGCAGACGAGCCTCACGTATTTCTCGGGCCCACGGAACGTAAATTCGGCCTCCTCGATTGGGCCGTTTTCGGCTCGGATGCGGCTTCCCAGTCTCCGCTGGGAAACGAACCGGATTTCAGCAACCGGCGAGCAGCGTGCATATGCCGAGTTGCTATCGACGGTGAACTCGTGGATTATCGGGCCTTTTGTCGAGTAGAAGCTTCCGGCCGCCAGCGCGCCGGAAATTGAAGCTGCCGTGCGGGTTTCCGACTTCGCCATTACCCAGGCCATACCGGCGTCCGGCCGCCGCCAGTGCGCGTCGTCGACGGCGAACCCGTGCAGCATCATTCCGGCGTCCAGAGCGTAATCCCACACGTGACTTGAATCGCCCTTGCCGTTCGCCAGCTCGCAGGTGGAGTTAAAAACCTCGAGCCCGTCGAGGCCGGTCACAGGGAGAATCTCGTGCGGTGCGATGCCGAGCCAGTGGGGATGGGCCAGGATCGCGATCCCGCCGTCGGCCTTCACTTCATCGACAGCTGCCTGAAGCGAGTCGCCTGTTTCGGAATCGTCCATGCTCGCCAGGCCGATTCCCGTCAGGTGATATTCGCCGTCGTACGACTCGTCCCAGCCGTCCAGTTCCATTGAAGGGAGCATTATCAGCGAGCTGCCATCGGGCGGATCGACCAGGGTTCGTGTTCGATGATCCGTAATCGCGAGAAAGTCGTAACCACGGTCGGCATACCACCGGGCAACGCCGTTGGGGTCGAGAGCACCGTCCGATCGGGTCGAGTGCGTGTGCAAATTGCCCCTCAGCCAGACCCCGGGGGAACCGAAGGGATTGCGTCCGTTCACGGGCGGCTCCTTGATCGCGGCTGACGCACCCGGCCAAGTCTATACGGCGTGGATCGGTATTCAGAGCTCCAGAATCGCCGGGCGATCAAGGCCCTGATTCGTGCGTATCTGAGGCCAGTTTCCCGTGTCGGTGACGATATCAGCGCTCACGTCGTTTGCGAGGATTGTGTCCTCGCTTTTGACACCTGAGATCGAAGGATTCCACGCAAACGCCTGACCACTCTCGACCGTGAAGGGGCATCCGGCATCGGCAAAATACTCTCGAGCCCGGTACCCGCTCGCCCCGCCCTGGTGATGAAGCTTCCACTCGTCGGCGTGGCCCTGCTCTGAATACGCCTGCACCGCCGACTCAAATATCCGGGCAACCGGAGTCCCTTCCTTAGTCGCCGATATCATCGTCGCGTCGATTTCCGCGCACGCTCTCGCCTTTTCTTTCAACTCCCCTTTCGGAGATCCAAAATGCACAAGCCGTGTAACCGACACGTACAGGCCGTGGCGCGTGGCGGAGGTGACCAGCATGGCGTATCTGTCGACCTTCTTGGACGTGGGAAGCGGATGCCGGTACTTGAACACGCGCTCGTCGGCGGCGACGAGCGTTACCGGTGATCGAACGTCCCCGGCCGCCAACTCGGCTTGTATATTTTCGGCGATTTGACGTTCTGTGAGCCCTCTGCGTACGCCGCGAGCGACCTTCTCCAGAGCGGTGGCCACATCCCTGGCCAGCTCGCGAAACCTAGTCTGCTCTCTCTCGCTGAGGCTAAAGCGCAGTTGCAGAAGGTCCGACTCCGCGAGTTGCCAGCCGGTCAACGGCATGTCCGATGCGCCAGATTCGGTTTCGAGCAAGCCGTTTATGACTTCTGTCCGTCGAATGTACCAATCGGCCCAGTCGTGGACGGAAAATTCAAGCGGAAGACCTCCGACCTCTTCATCGAGGAGACGGTCAATCTCGACGTGGTCGGTAATCAGGACGGCCCGCTCGGCGCTCACTAACAGAGTTGCGACGCCTGCTTCGGCGCCGGGATTCACGAAGCAGCGGGCACCTCCCGTAACCCAGGCCAGAGAATCGTTTCTGGAGAGCGCCACCCATTCCCACCCTTTGTTGCCCATGAGGCGTCGCACACGTCCTACTTTGTCATTGAACTCGGACGCCACTTCGTTCAATTCTTGTGCGGACCCGGAGCTTCCCTTCGCGCGGAAATGACGTTGCGGATGGATTGGAGTCTGTTTAGCAGACGCGTCAGTTCGTTGATATTGGCGAGTTCGAGATTTACTTTGAGTTGGGCCAGACCGTCACTTGTCGTCGACACCGAAGCCGACGTTATGCTGTAGCCTTCCTCGGCCACCACGCCCGCCACGTCGCGCAAAAGGCCCTCTCTGTCGGCGGCTGTAATTCGCAATGTTACGGGGAGGCGGGTATGGACTTCCTCGCCCCAGAAAACGTCGAGCTGTTCAACGCCCTTGGTCGAGATTTGCGAACAGCCTGCCCGGTGAACCACGGCATCGCCCCCGACGCGTTCGCCGACGATCTTCGAGCCCCAGGTCGGCAAGCAACAGGGAGCCAGTCTGGACGGTAGCCCCGCCGAATTGCGAAGGCTCTGGCCACCCCAGGAGACCTGCACCAACCGCTCCGGCTCTGAAATGTTGGCGACGTTCGGGCACGCCGAATTGTGAACGGTCACTCCGCGTCCCCGAGTGATGAAGCCAATGATGGAATCGCCCGGAATCGGGTTGCAGCAGTTTCCGAGGTTGGTAAGCAAATCGCCGGTGCCCAGCACGTTGACTGGCGGCTGCACGCGCGCGCCGATAGCCGCCTCCGATGCCGCGATCTCCTGCAAATCCTCGGCTTCGTCGACCGGGTCCCGGGCATCCAGACCCAGGCGGTTAATGACCTGCGTGGCCGTGACCGCGCCATAGCCGATAGCGGCTATCAGCCCGGAAACATCGGCAAACGAAAGCCGCTCGGCCACGCCTTCGAGCGCCTTTTGATCCACCCGGGCCAGACCCCGGTGGCCGAGTCGCCGCAGCTCGTTGTCGAGGACCAGCTTGCCGTAGTCTTCGTTCTCGGCGCGTTCCTGGCGCTTGAACCACTGCCTGACCTTGTCGCGGGCATGGCCGGTTCGAACGATCGTCAGCCAGTCCCGGCTCGGTCCGTGGCCGCCCTTGCTGGTGAGTATTTCGACCCTGTCGCCGTTTCGAAGTTCGTACTCCAGCGGTACGAGCCGCTGGTTGACCTTCGCCCCGATGCAGCGATGACCGACTTCGGTGTGGATCCGGTAGGCGAAATCGAGCGGAGTGGCGCCGGCCGGCAAATCGACCACATCGCCCTTGGGCGAGAACACGAATACCTGATCGCTGAAAATATCGCCCTTCAGGATGTCTACCAGCGGGGCGGCGGTCTCCAGATCCTCCTGCCATTCGAGGACCTGTCGAATCCAGGACAGCTTTTCGTCGAAGTCTTCCTGGACGAAACGTCCCTCCTTATAGCGCCAGTGGGCCGCCACGCCATATTCGGATTCGTGGTGCATCTCCTCCGTCCGAATCTGCACCTCGAATGGCATGCCGCCGGGCCCGATTAGGGCCGTATGCAGCGACTGGTAGCGATTGTGTTTTGGCGAGCTTATGTAATCGTCAATCTGGCCGGGAATGGTCCTCCACTGGGCGTGAACCATGGCGAGGGCCTGGTAACACTCTTCGACCGTCTTGACGATTACCCGCAACGCGGTCAGGTCGTAAACCTGGTCGATCTCGATCCCGTTACGCCGCATCTTTTGGTCGATGCTGTAAATATGCTTCGCTCGACCTGAGATTTCAGCGGTCATTCCCGCGCTCTCGAGCTTCTCTTTGAGCACCTGCATGGTGGCCTTGACGCGCGCGTCGCGCTCCTCGTGGCGTGCGTCTAAGAGTCGCGATAGAAGCTCGTAGCGATTTCGAGCGAGGTGACGGAACGCCCCGTCTTCGAGCTGCCATTTCCACTGGAATATCCCTAGACGGCCCGCGAGCGGCGCGAAGATATCAAGAGTTTCCTGGCAGAAGCGGATGCGCTTGTCTTCCGGGAGCGCATGCGCCGTTTGAACGTTGTGGAGGCGATCGGCCAGCTTGACCAGAACGACGCGGATGTCCCTGGCCATGGCGATGAACATCTTCCGTAATGTGCGAGATTGTGCGTCTTCCAGGTCCGCCAGGTTGAACTGCGTAAGCTTGGTAACCCCGTCGACAAGTTCTGCGACCTCGGCTCCGAATTTGTCGGCGAGAGTTTCAATTTCGCAGGTCGAATCCTCGACCACATCGTGAAGCAGAGCAGCGCAGACCGCGGCCTCGTCCATGCGAATGTCCGTAAGAAGCGCCGCCACGGAAAGCGGGTGTTGGATAAACGGCTCGCCCGACAGCCTGGCTCGACCGTCGTGACAGTCCTGTGCGAGCTCGTGTGCCTCCCGGATCATCTTCAAGGCGACAGCCCGCCGGGGACCTGAAATGTATTCGCCAGCGCGCTCCAAAATTTCGTCTATCAAGACGGGTCTTGGGTCGACGAGCCTGATCTGCTCGACTTCGCGGAGCGTGACGGCCAATTTAGTCGCCTTCCCGGACGGCTGGCCGATTAGGACGCGGTTCGCATGTCCTCGACGAACAGGTCCACACGCGACTCGCCGCGATACGAGCTACCGCCGAGACTAAACGCAACGTCGTAGCGTGCGCCCGAAGCGAGTTCATCCGCCACCATCCCCATTCCGAACCAGATCGGCGACACCGAGGCTGGCATGTTCCGGAACGTCAATTTCAGGTGTTTTTGATTATTACCTACCCTGACGGCGTCTCCAAGGGCCAGATCCGAAGTCACGTAGACCGGATATCGAAAACCCTCGCCGAACGGCTCAAGCGCTCGGTGGATCTCCAGCGTTTCAAAATTGACAGTTTCAGGACGGAGCCGACAGTCGGCCGAAAGTGTGATTGCGGCATCGGTCGATTGGTCCGTTCCCATCCAGAACTCCGCAACGGCGTGTCGAAACTCATCAACGCGTTCCGCCGCCAGACTAAACCCCGCCGCGCGTTCATGCCCGCCGAATCGCTCCAAAATGCTGGCGCAGGCTTGCAGAGCCTCGTTGACGTTGAATCCCTCTGGGCCTCGTGCCGAGCCCCTTACTTCACCGGCTTCGGCGGAGGACACGAACGCCGGTCTGCCCGTCGCCGACGCAATCCGGCCCGCCACCAGGCCCAGGACACCCAGGGGCCAGTTTGCTCCGTGCGCCACAATCGGCCCGTTTCCGCCCGCCGTCGTGGAGATTTCGCCGAGGACTGCTTCGGTCGCCTGCTGACGCTGGCGATTCAGGTCGCCGAGAACGGCGGCCTGAGCGGCTGCCTTGGCGGCGTCGGATTCGAGCAGCAGTTCGAGGCCAATCCCGGCATCTCGCATGCGTCCGGCGGCGTTGATTCTGGGGCCGATGCGAAAACCAAGGTCTCTTGAGGTTACCGATCCGGGCTCTATTCCCGATGCGGCGATAAGCGCCGCCATCCCGGTTCGCGGCGAGTTATTGAGTCGCCTCAAACCCCCTCGCACGAGCCACCGATTTTCGCCCCGGAGAGGAACGACATCGGCGACGGTCCCGAGGGCGACGAAATCCAGCAAACTTTCGCTGTCCACGGCCGTCTCGATATCCGCTTCCAGCAATACGGCTTCCGCAAGTTTGTAAGCCACTCCGACTCCCGCCAGATCAGCGAACGGGTACGACTCTCCGGGATGATGAGGGTTTAAGGCTGCCGCCGCTCCCGGAAGATCGGCGTTGACGATGTGATGGTCGGTGACGATGACGTCGAGCCCGAGTTCGGCCGCAAGCGCGATTTCCTGAACCGCATTCGCACCGCAGTCGGTCGAGATCAAGACGTCTGTACCGGATTCGCGAATCGCACGGATCGCACTCGCATTCAGTCCGTAGCCCTCCTCCAGCCGCCTGGGAAAGTACGAACGAGGGTCGGCGCCGAGCGAGCGCAGGGCGGAGATCAAAACGGCCGCTCCCGAGACTCCGTCCGCGTCGTAGTCGGCGTAAACGCAGATCATTTCCCGCGATTGGAGCGCACGCAGAATCCTTGCAACGGCCGCTTCCATGCCCGACATGAGAAAAGGGTCGTGGGGCGGGTCCGAACCGTTGATGACCGCTTCGATTTCTTCGCGGTTTCTATACGACCGGTTGTGAAGAAGCTGAACGGCCAGAGGTGGAAGGTCGGCGTTTTGCTCGAAGATATTCTGAGGCGCGCGCTTCGAGATGTCCCACCGCTTTCCCGTAATGCTCAGAGTCACGTGATGTCCTCCGCTGTCCGCAGTGAGATCAGATGGCAATCGAATGTCTGAACGCGGCCCTGGCCGGGGGAGAGCGCCGAATCGGTCGACCTCAAGGAATGCGCGGAAAAGCTTATCGCGTACTACGGAAAAAGAATTTGCGGCGACACCGTACCCACTATGGCACCGACCACAATGCCCGAGAGAAGGAGCGCCCAGACCGTCAACGTCCAGCGGGCATCCGCCACGGACTTTTCCGCAGCCGCGGGGTCGCGCTTGACCGGGCGGAATATCGACGGCGGCGTGAAGCCGGGCCCCGCCTGAGTGGGGTCCGCCGAGACCCTCGTCGGGTTCGGGGAAGGCGAATCTCGCCGCGATGTCCGGCGATTTTCGTCTTTTAGCCGGGCGGTCTCCACGTGCTCCAGAAAGTCGGGCTTTGGCCCACCGTTCCGCTTCAGCGAGTCGTCTCGCGCTGGTTCCATCACTCTTCTCGCCGCGCGTTCAAATGACCATAGTCGCTAGCCTGCGCGGTTTTCGATCAGGTTCTGCACGACATCTAAGATTCGTTCCGCAACCGTCTCCTTCGTGCCGGGCGGAATATCCTCCCATCCCGTTCCACGTCTCAGAATCCTGACGTGATTTGTCGGCGTCGCGAACCCGGCGCCGTCCTCGGTCACGTTATTAGCGACTATTGCGTCGAGCCGTTTTTCGGCGAGCTTCAATTCGGCATTTTGCTTAAGGTCATCGGTTTCGGCTGCGAATCCAACTTTGACGTAGTCGTCGCTCAATTCCAATAGGAAATCGGGGTTCTCAATCATATGGAGAGTGACTCCGGCGCCGGACTTCTTGATTTTTTGGGATCTCGGTTCAGCCGGTTCGAAATCGTTGATTGCTGCAGCCATTACCAAAGCGTCGCAGCCGGCCGTTTCGCGCAGAACGGCATCGCGCATCGTTGCATAGTCTGGAGCGTGCAGCAGTCCAATGCCCGCCGGCGCCCGGTGGGAGTGATGGCCCAAAATCAGACTCACGGATGCGCCTCGGTCGCGTGCTTCGGCCGCGATTGCGATACCCTGATGCCCCGACGACGGATTGCCGATAAATCGGACCGGATCGACCTGACCTCGAGTGCCGCCACCGGTGACAACGATCTTGCGATCGCTCAGCGGTCCGTCCTTACCCAGGATTCCGCGCAACGTGTCGAGAATCGGATCCGGGTCGGCCATCCGTCCCGGACCTTCCCGGCCGCTGGCGAGGCGGCCGGTCTCCGGCTCGACGACCGTGACTCCCCGCGATACCAGGGTCGCCACGTTCTGCTGAGTAACGGCGCTCAGATACATCTCGGATTCCATTGCGGGCGCGACGATGACGGGCGCCGTCGAGGAGAGCACGGTGGCCGTGAGAATATCGGACGCCATTCCGGCCGCCAGCCGTGCGATTGTGTCAGCCGTCGCCGGCGCGATCACGATCGCATCGGCGGCAGCGCCAAGCTCTACGTGCGCGATCTCACCCTCCGGCGTCATCTGCATCACGCTGCTGTAAGCCTGCCGACCAGTTAGTCCCTCAAAGCTGCGGGCTCCTACGAAATTCGTTGCAGCCGACGTCATTACCGTGTCTACCGTCGCACCGAAGCGTGCCAGGGCGCTCGCGAGGTAGACCGCCTTGTAGGCCGCGATGCTTCCAGTAACTCCCAGCACGATCCGCTTGCGGTTGAGGATCATTCGCTCTGCCCCTGCAAGCGTTTATGGATTATCGCGAGACCGTGAAGCGTCAACGCTGGATCGATGTGGTCGATCGATCCGATTTCATCCGCAAGCATGCGCGCGAGTCCGCCGGTGGCGATGACGAGCGGCATACCTTCAATCGCCTGACTGATTGCATCGACCATCTCTCGCACCAAATATACGTATCCCCAATAAATCCCGGTCTCCATGCAGGCAACGGTGTTGGTGCCCACAATCTTGGTCGGACGCCGGAATTGAATCCTCGGTAACTGCGACGCTCCTTGAAAAAGGGATTCTATGGACATAGATATTCCTGGAGCGATGACCCCGCCCACGTAGTCACCCTCGGCCGATGTGACATCGAAGTTTGTGGTCGTGCCGAAGTCGACGATGATCGCCGGGCTGCCGTGAAGTTCGCGCGCCGCCACGCAGTTCGCCAGGCGATCGATACCAACTTCAGGCGGGTTGTCCACCAGAGGTCGTGTGCCGGGAATCGCTTCCGCTCGGGCGATCCGCGGTTCCACCTGCAACGCCAGCCGAACGGCGTCGGACACGACGCTCGTTAGCGGAGGGACGACCGAACCGATTATTGCCGCCGATACATCCAGCCGATTGATGCCCGCGGAATCTATCAGAGAATTCAGTAATAGTGCGTACTCATCGGCGGTTTTGGAGCGGTCAGAGTTAAGGCGCCACGAATGACAGATGGCGGGGAAATCAAAAGCCCCGATCGATATGTTGGTGTTGCCTACGTCGATGGCCAGCAGCATTGGAAAGCGTCATACAGTCGGTTGCTCGGAGCCCGTCTCCGGGCACGGCTCAATAGTGCGCGCGGTGCGGTTTTGCCCCACCCGTCCGATCCAGCCTAACCTTGGACAGGACAAAAATGCTAGATATTTCGCGGACCGAACAAAGCCCGCTACTTCTTTCGGAGCTGTCTTCGCCCGAGCTGGCGCGTCTGCTCCCAGAGATTGGTCTGGTCATCCAACCCGTCGGCTCCTTGGAGCAGCACGGCCCGAACACAGCGCTCGAAACCGACACGGCGGTGGCCTTCGAGATTTCGAAAATCGCTTCGGCCCGACTACGCCCGAAGGTACTCGTGGCACCTCCGGTCCCCTGGGGTTTTGCGCCGTACCACATGGGGTTTCCAGGGACTATAACCATGAGACCGGAAACCGTAACCGATGTGCTTCGCGACATTTTCAAGTCATTGCAGATCCACGGACTGAACCGCTGGCTCATCACAAACTTCCACACCGGCAACGAAGCAATGCTGGGCATGGCCGTGCAACTGCTCAGCCGTGAGCTTAAGCCGGAATTTCTGGGCTCCTGTTCCCTTTACAGCCTCGAACCGGACGAAATTGAAGAGCAGATAAAGAAGACCGAGTTTGTCGGACATGGCTGCGAGGTGGAGACGTCCGAACTGATGTATTTGCGGCCGGATCTCGTCAAGGTCCACACGCTCGCGCGCGGGCTGAGTGACGTCGAAGCGGTTGCTCTACGCCGGAAATTCCGGAATCGGGGAATGACAATCGCCTGGGACTTCGATCGGGCCAGCTACAACGGTGCGCTTGGCGATTCGCGCCACGCCAGCTACGAGGCCGGTCAGTCTATGGTCGAGGCTGTGCTGGACGATTTCGAGGGAATTTTGAACGACATTATCGAGGACTGGACCGCTAAGCGAGCGCGGAGGTAAGGGTGACGAGTCGCGATGAGATGAGGCTGTCGGCGGGCGGGGATCGTCATCCCCTGATTCTCGCTGAGCTTTCGTGGCCCGAGGTTGCTGAAGCAAAAGACGACGTTGAAATGATTCTGATTCCGTTTGGATCAACCGAGCAGCACGGACCGAACCTGGCGCTGTCGGCCGACGCGGCCATCGCCGAATCGCTTTGCCATCTGGCGTCTGCGGCGATGTCGCCCCGCTTGCTCGTGGCGCCCGCCGTACCGTGGGGCGTTTCCCCACACCATATGGACTTTCCTGGAACGATCACCCTCGCGGCCGATACGCTGCTGCGAGTTTTCGACGACATGATCGGTTCGCTGACCGAGCACGGGTTTAAACGTTTCCTGATCGTAAATGCGCATGGCGGTAACAAAGAGATTTCGGGCGTGGTCGCCCAGGAAGTCGGCAACCGCTACGGGATCGAGTTCTGTGGCGCTGTTTTCTTGTGGGATCTCATTCCCGACGAATTGAAATCCAGGTTTCAACGAACCGATAGGGTCGGTCACGCCTGCGAACTTGAAGTCTCCGATGCGCTGTTCCTGTGCCCGGAAATTGTCAAGCGCGATGCGCTGAACGCCGGGGACTACCGTGAAGATGGGTGGGATCTGCGCGAAACGTTGAAACGTTATGGCGTGCGCGCGGCGGACAGCATGGCCGATATCACAAACAACGGCGCACTCGGCGACGCAACTCTTGCCACGGCGGAGGTCGGAAAGGCGCGCATGGAGGCCGCCGTCGAATCGTTGAGCGAAATCGTCGCGGCGGTAACGCGTTCGCCGCGCCCGTCAGGCACTCCGCGGGCTCACGCAACGAGCAAGACGACCGGCTCCTAGAAAACGTCGCAAGTTCGCTCCTGCTCCGGAGTACGCAGCCGGTTCAGGGACAGTTGAGCTGGCCGCCCGTCGGCATTTCGCCTTCGACAGCAAAACTTCGACCCAGATAGACCACTGTGCCAATAAGCACACCTTTGGATCCAATGTACGATTCCATGATGTTGGTCAACATTGGCGAGTCGGAATTCGAGATCGGCGGCAATGATCTCGGCATGCTACGGGAATCGAACGACCTCCTGGACGATTTCGACGCCCTCCGCGAGCGATTCAGCGAGGACGGATATCTTCTCATCCGAGGACTGCAAAGGAGTGAGACCGTGCTGTCGGCGCGGCAGGCGTTTCTCGAGCATCTAAATGAGCTCGGATGCGTGGACTCGACGGCTCCGTTCCTGGACGGCGCGATAAATACCAGCAGGGGGCCGCGTGGGGGTTTCAGCAGTCAATCTGGGGCCAATCTCGTTGTCGACGCGACCACGGAGCCGGGCACGTCGGAGCCAACCGACGATGGATCGTCGCTGGCGTATTCGCCCCGGATAACTGACATGGTCGAGTCACCGGAAATTATCGAATTCTTCGAGCGTTTTCTTGGCGGCGAGGTTCTACCCTTCAAGCACCGCTGGCTGCGCGTGGCGGGCACAGGACCCAGCACGGCCATGCACTTCGACTTCATGTACATGGGCAAGGGCACCGAGAAGGTCTTTACGGTCTGGTGCCCCCTTGGAGACACTCCGCTCGAATTGGGTGGTCTTGCGCTCTGCGTTGGATCGGACCAGTCGGGCGAGCTAAAGGCGGCATACGGAAAACTGGATGCATATGAGGACGGCGAACAGTTGAAGGGTCTTTACGAACGCAGTCCAAAGGAGTTCGCGAAACGATATGAGTCGAAGTGGCACATCGCCGACTACGAAGTGGGCGATGTGCTTATTTTCGGGATGTACATGCTTCACGCCCCGCTTCAAAACCGGACCGACCGATTTCGGCTGAGCACGGATACGCGCTACCAGCTCGCGAGTGAACCTGTGGACGAGCGCTGGTTTAGCGATTGGCATCTACAAAGAACGTTTATAGGCGGCGACGCGTAGCGAATCCAGCCGTCGATCGCCGCCGAGACCTGGCTTAGAACCGTATCTCGGCCGCGCATTGTCCGCGCGAGCGACACATGCCGTTCGGTCCGTAATCCTGTGCCCCCGGACGAGATCACGCGGCATGGCTGAGGTTCCAAATCGTGGCAATCACGCCGCGCTTGAACAGGCGGCCTTCGGGGCAGCGCGGCGGAATCTCGAACTTCTCCCCGCACGAAACGTCCCCAGAACCGTCCGGCGGCTATTGCTATCTGCCTCGGTCGACGGTTATGTTTGCTTGACGGTGGACGACCGGCGCTCCTTGTGTTTTAGGAGGCGATTTGGCTGAGGACGATACCCGGCGTGGACAAAACGGTGACGCTGAGGCGGCGGAGGCGATCCGAGGGCATCTCATCGTCTGCGACGGATGCTGATGCGGCACGGGCGATAGCCTCAATCGCCCGCGGATCCTCGTTGAGGATTACAAAGCCGGACTAAGATCCCGGGCGATCGATGAAAAAGTAACAATGACGATTGAAGGCTGCCTGGGCCTGTGCAGCCCTTCGAACGTCGCCGTTCTATCGATGCGCGGCGGCAACCAGTGGTTTGGCCGCATCAACACTCGCAAGGATGTCGGGTTGCTGCTGGATCACGTGGCGGAGAGCGTCGATGGCGATATCCCCACGGCGCCCCAGGGCGACCTTGCAAGGCACGTTCTGCGGTTCCGGTAGACAGCCCGGAGCTGCCACCGGCCGCGGCTTCGTCGGGTGAACCACCCCGACCGGGAGACCGGTCGGGCCGCCGCGACCGTCCGTCGCGGCTTGGTGATGGAGTCGCCATTCTGAGCACAGCGAAGAATCCCGGCCTCGGTAAAAGCGTCCCAGATATTTCGGTGGCCCTCGGAACGACCGGGGGAGTGGGGGTTAGTCCTCAAAATATCAATCAGTGACCCAGGTGCCTGCCGTCGTCGGGATGCTCAATCCGACCACGAGCGGCAGGTCGCCGCGGCAGTCAGGCGGCTTTCGCCAGTCCGGATTCCCGCAGCGCCGCTCGGAACGACGCGTCGAGTGAATCCAGCGTAAAACCTGTCCTGGAAAGCAGTGCTTCCTCAAACGTCGCGCCCGCATCCATGTCGGCGAGCACCATCATTCGCCCCTACCCGTCCAATCCAGCTCCTTACCACTCTGGCGGTGAACTCCGGGCCGTTGTCGGAGCGAATGTGCTCCGGCACTCCCTTCATCACGCATAGATCTGCCAGGCAATCGAGCACATCGTGCGAGCGGATGCTGCGGGCCACTTTGATGGCCAGACACTCCCTCGTGTACTCGTCGATGATGGTAAGGATCCTGAAGGGCCTGCCGTCATGGGTCCGTGCAGCCACGAAGTCGTAGGCCCACACGTGGTTTCGGCGAGAATGGCCGCAAATATCGTATTAATGTGCTCTTAGGCATCAGGCTGAAGACGTGATTGGGGGCAGCGTTTGAGGATCGAGAGGGGAGCTCTCTGGGAACGCGTGAGGCATCCCTTCGGAACCACCGCTCTCGCGGCCCTATCGGGCGGTCGCGTGTTCGCGTCCCTCAAGCACAAGAATTTCGCAAGGCTCTGCGTTGCCAACATTGGGGCAACAACCGCCTACACGATGCAGACAGTCGCTGTGGGCTGGCTTGTAATTGAATTGACTGATTCGCCCTTCATGCTGGGCTTGCTTAGTTTCTTCCGATTTGTACCGATGCTTCTGATCGCTCCCATTGGCGGTGTCTTAGCAGATCGTTTTGACCGTGTGCGGCTAGTCGTGCTGGCGCAATCGCTCCTAGCAACTGCGGCGTTGGCCATCGGGTTGCTGGTCATGGTCGGTTGGATCGATATTTGGCATCTCATTCTCGCGTCATTGGTTGTGGGGGCATCGTTTTCCATCAACATCCCAGCCCGTCACGCAATGATGGCCGACTTGGTTCCTCGCAAGGACGTAGCCAATGCAGTTGGCCTCAACAACGTCACCTGGAGCTCTACGTCGGTGATCGGCCCGCCGATCGCTGGATTTCTGATCAGCGTAATCGGGATCGCCAGCGCGTACTTTGCACAGATCGTGGGCTACGTGTGGAGCATCGTGATGCTCCGGCGCATCACGGTTAACCGATCCCAGCGCCTGGTCCAAGGATCGATGTTGACCTCCCTGCGGGATGGCTTTTCCTATGTACTGCATCACAAACCTGTTCTGACGCTGATGATCCTGACGCTTGCGCTCGCAATATTTGGAATGCCGATGATCATGCTGCTCCCTGCCTTCGTAAAACAGGACCTTGCGGGTGGACCCACGGAACTCGGCCTTTTGATGGGGGCACTCGGAGGCGGCTCCCTGTTGGGAGCAATTTTGGTCGTGACCTTCTCGCGTTTCCCCTACAAGGGCCGCGTCGCGCTAGGCGCCGTGCTCTTGTATGGGGTGCTCCTGATCGGGCTAGGATTCAGTCGCTCTTTTTCTGTTTCTGGAGTGCTGCTTGCCCTAATTGGGTTCTGCGAGGCCACCTATATCGCGGCGAGCCTGACCATTGTCCAGCTCACTGTGCCCACTGAGGTCCGCGGTCGCGTGGTGTCGATTTGGATGGCCAGCTGGGGCCTCATGGCAATAGGTCTTTTGCCAATGTCAGCCCTCGCGGAGCGACTTGGCACGCCGCTGGCCATGTCTATTGGCGGCACGCTTACATCGATCGTTGTGATCGCGTTGATTGGCTGGGGTCGCCGCCTTTGGTACCTTCAGCCCGATTCAGAACACAATTCGCATGAGCCAATCCCGGCTGCAGAATAGTCCGAATTGCGAAGCCTTCAATCCCTCTCGTAAGCGAATTTTCATTCGGCTTCGGCGCTCTTTGTTGAGGCTCCACGTGAAAGGTCGGCTTGGAAACATTTACAGACATCGCTCCGACCCTTACCCCTCCCCATATGTTGCATTCCATCGGAGCTTTAATCTTTTGCGTGCGCTGGCCCAAGGCGAGCGGTTGACGTGCGGCTAACCCTCGTACGCCACGCTCAGTCTGTCTCGAACGAATCGAACACCATCGGTGGTCAAACAGACCTAGGGCTCTCATCGATCGGCGAGCAGCAATGTGACCACCTGGCGGCACAGCGAGAGCGGTTTCGCGATGCCAGAATCATCGTGAGCGACCTCCGTCGCACCACAGATACATTCCATCGCGTTCGTGGGCCAGAGAGGTCCGCGACATTCGATTCTCGGTGGCGCGAGCGCAACTTTGGGAGCGCGGTGCGGCTCACGGTCGAAGACGCACGCAACCGATATCCGTCCATGTTCGCCCACGAGGGTCGCGTGGTCTTTGATGCCAAGACAGAGCATGGCGAGTCGTGGGCCGATGTAGATCTTCGGGTTGCCGATGCGCTCGAGGAGATCCTAACCAGTGGCGACGACCATGTCGCTGTCTTTACTCATGGAGGTCCGATGACACTTGTGATGTGCCGCGTATTGGGTCTGAATCCTGAAACCCACATGTGGCGGTTCATCGTGGAAAACACTGCGATCGCGACGTTCGAACAGAGCCCATGGGACCTAGATGTGTCCGGTTGGAACGATGTGTCCCACTTGCCGGTCGAGCTGCGAACCGGCACGACTTGAACCAGCGCTTCCCTGACGATGTTGGTGCCATATCAGCGGAGGGCGTCCCCATGCTCGAGGCAAGAGACGACGTGTTGATCAGGAGGCACCGAGGGTTTTGTTTGGAGCGAATCCATCATCCGTGCCGCTTCGACTGCAAGCGGTCGCGATTACTCGCTCGTAATCGCCCGGACTCTGTAGATCTCGCCCTTTGCGAACTCGGTAAAGTAGATCTCGCCCGATTCGTCCTCGCCGAACGAACTGATGCTTAGTGCCGTATTCAACCGCTCGGTCGTAATCCACACTCCTGCTTCCGATCGGATCGAGGTCCAGATACGTCCGCTGCAGAAATCGGCGAAAAGATAAGATCCGGTGAGCGCGGGTTCGGACTTCCCCCGGTAGACGTAGCCCCCAGTTACCGAGCAGCCGTCGCGGTGATCGTATTCGGCGAACGGGAGAACGAGTCCGCTTCTTTCACAGCCCGTCGAGGGCGAAAAGCATGAAGATCCTTCGGTAACATTCCAGCCGTAGTTCTCCCCGCCCGAACTCGATGCCGGTTGGAAGCTGACTTCCTCGATCCGATTCTGACCCACGTCGGCGATGTAGAGATCTCCGGTCTCGCGATCGAAAGAGTACCGCCACGGATTTCGCAGTCCGTATGCCCAGATCTCGGGCCGCGCGGACGCAATTCTCACGAAGGGATTGTCGGCCGGAATGGAATAACGATCGCCGGTATCCACGTCGATCCGTAGCATCTTGCCGAGCAACGCGGAGAGGCTCTGGCCATTACCTTGTGGATCGCCTCCACTTCCTCCATCTCCGACGCCGATGTAGAGGTAGCCATCTGGTCCGAACACGAGCATGCCGCCCTTGTGATTGCCGTACGGCTGCTCATACGCGAGCACGACCCTGACGGCCTGCTCTCCAGCCCGGTTCGGATCTCCGAGGGAGGCTCCATACTCAGCGATTACCGTGTTCCCCTTCCTATTTGTGTAATTCACGAAGAACCGGCCATTCTCCCGGTACGCCGGATGAAAGGCTAGTCCGAGCAGCCCCTGTTCGGGTTGTTCCGCGGTGATTAGGTGACTGATATCAAGGAACGGCTCCTCGGCCGACGTTCCCGCGTCGATGACGTGGATCGTGCCGAGTCTGCTTACCACGAACAGCCGATCCGATCCGTCGCCCGCGTTCGTGACCTGATCCGGTTCCTCGAATCCCTCGAAGACCACTTCAACTTCGATACCAGTAAGCTTCGGTTTCACGGCCGGAGTGGGGTCGGCCCGCGGAGGCGGAGGCGGTGTGGGTTCCGGCGTTGCGGTGGAAGTCATGCTGGCGGCCGGTGTGGGCGTTGACGGTGGTTCGTAACCTGGCGCATCCACGGCGTCGCCAGTCCAAAGAATGAGGCCCTCAACTGTCAATCCCCAATGCTCCCAACCGTTCGTAAACGTCGGGATGTTCGTCGACTTTCGATAGAAAGCCAGTCCGGTTGTTGTCTGCTGAAGCGTGTCACCATTCTCGGGATTGGCATGCTCGCATTCGATAGGCTCGCCCATTTTGTCGCCAAGCAGGGATTTGAGATGGGCGAAGCCAAACATGAACACGGGTTCTTGGCCGGGCGAACAGTGAGGCGCTGCGCTGGCTGCTGCTGTGAAAACGGTCACCAGCAGAGCAACAAGCGCGAGTACCGGCAGTAGCGTCTCATCATCACGGCCCCCCGACTCGTTAGTGGGGTGCCTTTTCGGCCCGCCCTCGGCTCTCATCGGCGGGATATCGGCGAGCGTTGTCGGCGAGCTTCTGATCGACCGCCTCACTGAGATCAATATCGAGATCGTGAGCCAGCATTAAGACGAAAAGCGTTATGTCCCCAAGTTCTTCGCGGATTCTTGGCAGTCGGTCAGCATCTTCGGCGACATCAATCGCCGTCTCGCCTTCACGCCAAAGAAACAGTTCCTGAAGCTCGGCGGCCTCGATGGCGAGGCCCGCGGCTAGCTCCTTGGGCCTATGGAACTGGCCCCATTCGCGCTCCTCTCGAAATCCGATTACCCGTTCGACTTGGTGCGAGAGGTCCCATCGTTTGGCCAATTGCCGCCTCCCGAATGGCTGCTAGCGTCACTTTCCCGGTGGCTCATCGTATCTCCATAGATGACAGCCCGCCATGTCTGCGTCGAGCGCCTTGTCGTCCTAGAATCCATTAGTTCAACGGGTGAGGAGGACGACATCGCCGAAGCTTGGATAGGCCTTACGCATCCGGACTGGCACTCACACTTTGTAGAAAAGCCAGAGTCAACGGTGGACTTTTGGAGGCCAAGCCAGGGTACGTTTGCTGCGATTCCACCGGGCGGACGATTCTTCTGCCTCGTACGAGGCAGCCCGCATGAGAGCCGTGTATTCGGAGCCATGGGGTTTTTCCGAGAGCAGCATCTAATGACTGCTCCCGAAGCCTGGGCGACGTTCGGGGCCGGTACAGGCGCAAGCTCACTCGGCGATCCCATCGGGAAGTTTGATCTCCCGGCTGAAAGGCGGATTCGGCACATCGTCCTAGATCAATTCCGGCTTGCCGACACGAAGGTCACAACACGCCTGTTCGCCGCGAACACGGATATATCTGTCGCTCCGTCGATACAAGTTGGTATGGCTATTCCCGAGACGGCTGCAAATTGGTTGGAATCTGCGATCTTCACCGCCGGTGATCTCGCCGTCCCGGACTCGAGCCACCTTTCAGACCAGTCCAAAATGCTCGCTGCGCGGAATCCGGATTGGGCTGAGGACGAGCTAGTCCTTGCTCTCGATCTTTACTTTAGACGGGGCTTGCCAGGACCGACTGACGTAGAAGTCATCGATCTATCCGAACTTCTACAACGTTTCGGAACGCCAGCGCAGTCGCACTGAAGCTTGCAAGCCTGGCGAACCACGACCTGGAATATGGAGGAAAGCCGACCAGAGGCAGCAAGATGGATGGAATTGTTTACCGCACTTGGACGAATCGCCGTGAAGAACTCGCTGAACACGTTGCCCGAATCCGCAATGACGAGTCACGAGGCCTGTTACCGCAGCAGCCTGAGGAAGATGAGGATGAAGTCGAGGTTCCTGAAGGTAGGTTGCGATATCGCCAGCATCGAGTCCGAGAACGCAGCCCCAAGTTACGGCGAAAGAAGATTGAGGAAGTCTTTAGACGGGGCTGGGCCGTCGCATGTGAGATATGTGATTTCGATTTCGCGCACACTTACGGAGTTCGCGGGGAAGGCTTTATTGAATGTCACCACATTAGACCGCTGAGTGACGCCGGTGCTTCAACCACGCGCCTGCGTGATCTTGCGCTGGTTTGCTCCAACTGTCACAGGATGATCCACCGGCGATCACCGTGGCCGACGCCGCGAGAATTGGCCGTGTCGATCCAAAACAGCCCCTGAGGGAGGCGTCGCTAGCCGAGCTGTGGGTAGGGGCCACGAGCTTTCCGGCGCAACATCTGCTGCGACATCATGTCCCTACGATGACCGTCCCCGAACCCCCGCCCCAGATTCTAGGTCGCGGGGGATGGTGCGGAGACGCCATGACAAATCATCAGAAAAGGCTGCTCGGTCACCACTGTTGCCGCCCGCCGACGGGTGATGAATAAGGAAGTGCGGCCATTCAAGCCTTCAGAAGCTAAGCGACTGCTTACGTCGATTGACGGTGATCGTTTGGAAGCCCTGTATGTCCTAGCCATGGCCACCGGTGCGAGGCAGGGCGAGTTGCTGGCCACTTCTTGGGACGATGTTGACTTCGATGCCTCGACCGTGACCATCAAGACGACGCTTCAGTATCAAAGCGGGGCATTCGAGCGTACAGAACCAAAATCCATTGCAAGCCGACGAACTCTGGTGGTGGTATCACCGGCGATGCGCTTATTGCAGAAGCATCGAGTTCGGCAGCTTGAACTCAGATTGAAGGCAGGCTCAAGCTGGATCGGAAATCGATGGGACCTGGTATTTACCGACGAGATCGGACAACCATTGTCGAGGTATTCGGTGAGCTGATCCTTTAGACGCCTTGTGGACCGAGCCGGGCTTCCGAGACAGAGGTTCCACGATCTGAGGCATGCAGCCGCGACCTTCATGCTCACGAAGGGCGTCCCGCTTAAGGTGGTGCAGAAGGTGCTCGGTCACTCGCAAATCGGCGTCACCGCGAATATTTACGGTCACGTAATGCCGGAACTCCAGAGAGAGGCTGCCGAGAAGGTTGGAGAGCTACTTTGGGGCGTTTCCTGACGGCGTTGCTGTCTCCGTTGCTGTCTAATTGCCGCACGCGGCCTGCGTTGCGCACCCACAATCCAGCCTCTAACCTGTGAAGTTGAACATGCCGGGGTGGCGGAATTGGCAGACGCACGGGACTTAAAATCCTGGGGGCGAAACGCCCGTGAGGGTTCGAGTCCCTCCCCCGGCACCACCCTCTTGGTGTTTTGTCTCACCAAACCTGTGGAACCGGGCTATCTCCCCTGCTGCCCCTGATTTTGACGGCCGTTTTGACGGCCACGCCCACGGTATGTAGCAACGCGCAGCAGACGCCCACGGAATCAAAGGGCGCTTTTACAGGTATGGGCGGGCCTCCACGGACCGCCACGGACGGCTTGTGTCCGAATCCCTCCCCTGGCGCCAACTCCGTCGGTGCATTGGTCCGGGCGCTGCCAACCCTGCGTTCAGAGTAGGTTTGTCTTCGAGTTTCGCGCAACGGGCGTGGTGGTGGTCGCCCCTCTACCGTCCAGTGAGACCGGTAAGAGCAACACCTCTAACGAAGTATTTCTGGGCTGAAAAGAAGACAATCAGAATCGGGATCAGCATGACAACGCTTGATGCCATCAACAAGTTCCAACGGGTGCTGACTCTGTAGGAAGACTGCTCGTGGTTGAGAAAGATCCGCAGTGCCAGGGCCAAGGGTCTCCACTTTTCGCCGTTCAAGAAAATCAGTGGACCGAGAAAATCGTTCCATCTCGCCACGGCGGAGAATATTGCCACTGTCGCGAGCGCGGGTCCTGTCAAAGGTAGGACGATATTCCAATAAATGCGGAAATATGATGCTCCATCAGCGAACGGTGCCTCATCCAACTCCTTCGGTAGCTGCAACATGAATTGGCGGATCAGAAATATGTAGAACGCTCCGCCGCCAAACCAGAAGGGCACTATCAACGGCATCGGCGTGTTCAGCCATTTCAGCGTTTTAAAAAGTACGAACTGCGGGACCAGAGTTACGATCTCCGGCAGCATCATCGTCGAGAGCATCAACACGAACAGGAAGTTCCGTCCAGGAAATGCGATTCTGGAAAATCCAAAAGCAACCATTGATGCAGTGACAACTGTTCCGAAGGTTGCCGCTACCGTGAAGAACACACTATTAACGAAAAAGAAATGTATCCCCGTCACTGGCCACACATCAACGTAGTTTTCCCAGGCTGGCGGGTTCGGTAGCAGTTCTGGTGGAAACCGAAACTCTTTACCAGTTACCTTTAAGGATGTCGCGACCATCCACATAACTGGAATTGAGGAAATCGCGCCAATCACTATGAGCAGGCCGTAGCGAAGTAGAAACCTACAAGGCGGTCCATGCTAAAACCCGCAGCCCGCTGCCCCGTTCAGTAATGGTTGCGGCTTCTGCCGTGCTTGTCGGTGCCATGGTCGATCGCTACTCCGGATCACGTTCCGAATGCATATTAACGAATGGTGGTGCGGGGGCAGCGGGGGTATGCACCTTCGCTTCGATCTACTCGCTCAGGGCGGTACCTATGAAGCTCTTCCCATATCAGGCATGAGTTGCGCCATTTTCGCGATTCCCCCATCCAGATCCGTTCGGATAATGAGCGCCGGGACGATACCTACGTGGTCGACCGACAACTATCCGGATGATGCCCACTATTCCGTTCGTCTCATCAGGACGACCGTAGCCGTCGGCGCATACTAGGCAACGGGTGGGAGCGGTGTGAAAATGCGGCAAACTCGCGCCACGGAACGTTGCAGCCAGTGAACCTTATTGCTGGCGCTGCAAGGTGCAATTCGAAGTAGACGCTGCGACTGCTAGTCCGATTTCAAATCCTTGACGGCCGACGCCACCGATGCGACGGACTGCGCATTCCTCTTTGCCTGTGAGACTGGGTGGATATCAAGAACAGTGAGGGGCGATCCGCGTCAAAGCCTGATTTGACGGCCATTTTGACGGCCACGCCCACGGTATGTAGCAACGCGCAGCAGACGCCCACGGAATCAAAGGGCGCTTTTACAGGTATGGGCGGGCCTCCACGGACCCCCACGGACCCCCACGGACGGCTTGTGTCCGAATCCCTCCCCCGGCACCGCGGCCTGCCTGATGTCTATTTAGCGTCGAATGCCGGAGCCTTCGCGCCCTACGCCGCGAATGGGCCGTTCGCTAGAATCCGTTCGGACGCAGTCAAGACGCGCGAGGTTGCCGCTTGCCCCGAATGCCGAAAACGATACGAATCGAACGGCTCGTGCTCCGGCCCGTCAGCACGGACGATGCTGACGCCATGATGGAGTTTGCCAACGACCCCGAATGGGGCAGATACCAGCAGGTTCCGCAGCCGTATCGACGCGAGGATGCTGAGGAATTCCTCGGCCACTTCGCGCGATTGGACTCGACGGTCGATTTTTGCTGGGCTATCGAAGTCGAGGGTAAATTTTCGGGCGCGGTGAGCATGCACGTCTACGAGCCGCACAAAACCGCGTCCCTGGGATTCGATCTGAATCCCAGGTTGTGGAAACGCGGCTTGACGACAGAGGCCGCTGGCGCGGTCGTTGATGCGGCGTTCGGCACGCTGCGGGTCCGAAAGGTTTGGGCCACCGCCGACGCGCCCAACATTGCGTCGATCCGGGTTCTGGAAAAGCTGGGGATGCAACGCGAGGGATTGCAACGCGAGCATCATTGGCGCCGCGGTGAACCCGTCGACATCGCTCTTTATGCGGTGTTGCGCGACGAATGGAAAGCGCTGGATCTCTAGCCGCGACTGCCCGTGGATCTCGCAGATCAGGTCCGCTTCGCAGTCCAGCCGTCAGCCGGCAGTATCGGCCTTAGATTTCTTGGCCGCCGCCCCCGTGCGGGTCGAAATGGGAGCTGGCCTATTGCGCACTTCATCGACATACTCTCGAATGAGGGCGCCGGCCTGGGCCGCGCGTTCCTCTTGCACCACGTGTCCGCAATCGCCGATCACCTCAAATCGATGGTCTGAAATATCTGCCATCACCCGCCGGGCTCGCTCGCTGTTGCCCGCGCGGTCACGATCGCCCCAGATAACCAGCGTCGGAACGGACAACATTTGCATAATTCCGACAAGTGCCCGCGGTCGAAGATGCTTTACCGACTTTGACAGGGCTTCCCAGTAACCCTCGGTACCGAAAGAAACGTACTGATCATCCACGACATCGCCGGTGACCATATCCGAGCGATGGCGGCCGAGCACGTTAGCCAGGTAAACGAACGCGCGCAGCCCGAAAAGACCCGAGATCATGAACTTCGCCTGTGGCAGCGCGGCGAGGCGGAGGAGCAGTTGAATCCAGCGCCCGGGCGCCACAAAGGGCGCGAACATGATATTGGCTTCGAAGCGCCGTGGTTGACGAAAAACCGCGTGCAACGCCGGCTGGGCGCTGGCCGAACTGCTTAGCAAAATACATCGATTCACGCCAAGCGTCTTCATCAACTCTTCAATCTGTCTGGCCTGACCCACCGGCGAGAAATCCGCGTCGCTGGGCTTGTCGGACAGGCCGTATCCCAGGAAATCGACGAGGTGGAACGTAAAAATATCTTGCAATTCTTCAGCCAGGAGCTTCCACGCCCGCGACGTTCCGGCGAATCCGGGCAGCGCGATGATTGGACGACCGGTCCCGATCGTATTGACGTAAACGCGGCCGCCCGAAATTTCTACAAGCTCTCCGCCGTCGAGATGATCGCTCGCTCTCACTGGCAGCGGACGCAGGCCCCAGCGGTAGAGCGGGTTAGCTGATGCTCGCCGCAGTTCCCCGAGTTTGCTCAAATTGGCGATTCCCCTTTGCCGGTCGCACGCGGAACTCGGCCGATTCCTGTGATACTATCCAAATCTCGCCGACCATATCGAGATATGTTCCTTTCTACCTCCGGCGCGCGACAGCAACGGTCGCGGCGGTCCGGCGGCAAACCCGAGGAAAGGGGTTTTCATTGCGGAATTACGAACTGGTTACGCTGTTTCCTCCCACGGAGGAAGAGGGCTCTGAGGCCTCTGCCGTCGAAAACGTGACGGCGCTGGTCACCGCGGCTGGCGGGACGGTCACCGCCGTTCACGAATGGGGCCGCCGCAAACTCGCTTACAAGATTAACGACCTCGTCGAAGCAATCTATGTAATGTGCAAGGTCCAGATGGAGCCGGAAAAAACCGGGGACCTTGAATCTGCGATTCGCCTGGATCGTGAAATCATGCGTCATCTACTGGTCCACGATGAGGGTGGAGAGGGACCTGTGGTCCAGCCCGCCGCCAGAGAATCTGAGGACGATGGATAATTCGGGCCCCAGGAAAGCGCGTGCGCGCGGAACGAGTCTGATTTCAGTAATCGGAAATCTGGGCGCTGACCCGGAGATGAGATTCACTCAGGCCGGTGTGGCGTTCACCTCATTCAGCGTGGCCGTCAACAACACACGCCGCGGCCCCGACGGCGAGGACGTCGAGCAGACCGATTGGTTTCGTTGTACTGCGTGGCGCGGCCTTGCCGAGATCGCCAATAACTACCTTCAAAAAGGAAGTCAGGTTTTTGTGCATGGGCGGTTTCGAACCAGAGAATGGCAAAACCGCACGGGCGAGGACCAGACAAGCCTGGAGATAAACGTAAACGAGTTGCAGCTTCTGGGGCGCGGCAGAGAAGAGCCGAGCGGCGCCACTCAGGAGACGCAAGAATCCGACGGCGGCGTCGATCCTGATGATCTGCCGTTCTAATCGCCAGGCCCACAAATCGTTGAATCGTAATTCGAATGGAGTGCCGAATTGACCGAGAATCGGGATTTTCAACGTGGCGCGCCCCGGTCGGGCGACGGTCCAAGGGGGCGCGAGGGTGAAGGTTCAAGGGGTGGATACGGGGGCGGAGGCGATGGCTCAAGGGGCGGGTACGGAGGCGGCCGGCCATCCCGGCCAGGTGGACGCCCGGGTCCCAGGCGCTTTGGCGGTCCCGGCCGGAGTCGCGTGTGTGAGTTCTGCGCGGAAAAGCTGAGCGTCGACTACAAAGATGTCGGACGGCTGCGCCGGTTTCTCACCGAAGGCGGAAAGATTTTTGGCAGGCGCCAGATCGGTACGTGCGCCCGGCATCAACGTCGACTTACCGTTGCCCTGAAACGGGCGCGCTACCTGGCGTTTTTACCCTACGTCTCGGAGTCGCAGGGCTGATGTCACAGATCGCGGCGATGCCTGAGCGAATCCAGGCCCGGGTTGGATCGCCCGCACAGTAGGAGCCGGAGAAAGCGAGAGGCAAGGCGGGCCGAGCGGGCGGCCAGGCGCAAATCGGGAACACCGGCGCCGGTTGCGTGGCTCGATATACCGAGGGTGCTCCGCGACTGGCGCGACGAACCCGCGGCGCGTCGCCATTCGGCGCTCGCAAGGACGCTGGGAATTCTTGCCGCCGTCGTGGCCGCAAGCGTCGGGATCCTTCTCCTCGTACCGCTTCTGATCGAGTTTGTTTTCATGGCGCGCTCGCCCGTTGCCGTGGTGAACGGTACCAAAATCGAGGCGGGCGTCTACGCCCTGGCACGGGACTTTCGCAGGTACGAGATCATTCGGGAGATCAACCAACTCGTTGCTTACCGAGCTGACGGCACGGCGGCGACCGCCCCCGAACGTCAAGCCGTAGAAGATCGGATAAACGAGCGAAGGTTCAGCCTCTCGTCGGCCGATTTCCAGGCGGTCGAAGACCTGATAAATGTGATTGGTCTAAAAGAGAAGGCCGAGCAAGAGGGAATCGTGATCCCGGCTGAGGATGTTCGGGTTGAGCGGGAATCGGTGCTCGCCGCGCCGCCGAGGCCAACTCCCTCGGTCGCCGGCGCAATAGACCGGACCGTCCTGAAGCCGACTATTGCGGAAGCGGCTCCGCCCGATGAGCCGCTCGAGGACCGTTTGAGGACGCTGCTGAGCGATCTGGGTATGCCCAGGGATCTATTCGACGACCTCATTACGGCCAGAGTCGTGGAGCACATTTTTCTCAAACGTGCCGAAGAATCCGTGGCGGATGTGCAGCCGCACGTTCATCTAAAGCAGATCGTCGCGGCGACCGAAGAGGAAGCGGCCTCCTACATCAAGCGATATAACGCGGGGGTGTCGTGGAGCGTGTTAGCCCGCGAATCATTAAATCAGGGACTACCGGACGCTCCCCCCGCCGCCAATTTCGATGCCGCCGGCGATGCAGATCTCGCGGACTCAAACGACGGCGATCTCGGTTTCGTGCCCCGAGGGATCCTGGAAGCGACTCTAGACGACGCTGCCTTTTCCCTGGACGCCGGATCAGTTTCCGATCCGATTTCGGCCGCCGGGGAATTTCATCTGTTGCTGGTTGTGGCAAAAGCTGATTCGCGAGCCGTGTCCAGCGAACATCTGCGTGAGCTCCGCCGGAACGCTATCGTTGATTTCAGGGGAACATTGCGTGAGTCGGCGACGGTTGAGTACCAGCTCGATTCGGGTAAGGTCCAATGGGCTTCAAGGCACGGTCTACGGAACGTGGGCGAGCTCGATCCAGATTCCGCGGCCGGCGGAGCGGGGAGATAGCGCGGGCTGCGCTAGAGCCACCTAAACTCACTTTCGCCGACATGGACTGTGTCGCCGGTTCTCACGCCCGCTTCTCGCAGCGCGCGAGTGGCCCCCATTCGCTCGAGCTGCCGTTGAAACCATTGCGCCGCATCCGGAACGTCGAGGTCCACCCGTGCGGCCAGCCGTACCGCCTCGGCACCCTCCAGTGAGACGGCGGTGGGTCCGATTCTCCTGGCCAATAGAGCCGAGCTGCCGCGTCCCGGCTGCAGAACGACATCCCGAGCGCCGTGAACGGTTTCCGGTTCCGGAGCCCTGGATGCTCCGGCGAAGATTGCCTGAACGAACTCTGCCAGGCCTTCGCCGGTCACCGCTGAAACCGCATACGCTTCGATTGCTCGTACGGCAAGCGCCTCTTTGACGGCGGGCCAGCGTTCTCTGGCTTCGGGGAGGTCCATTTTGTTCGCGACGACGATGAACGGGCGCCTTGCAAGTCCGGCCGAATAGGCCGCCAGCTCGCCCGAGGTCTGATCAAACAGCGACATCGGCTCACCCGACAAGCCCGAGCAGTCGATCACATGTGCGATGAAACGCGTCCGCTCGATGTGACGGAGGAAGTCGTGACCCAGTCCCGCGCCGTCGTGCGATCCTTCGATCAAACCTGGAATGTCGGCAACCACCAGAGAGCTATCGCCGAGGGTTACGGAACCCAGAACCGGTGTGAGGGTGGTGAACGGATACTCGGCGACCTTTGGATGCGCCGATGATAGGCGGGCAAGCAACGATGACTTGCCGGCATTCGGACAACCCACCAGTCCGACCTCGGCTACCAGCTTCAGTTCCAGCCTGAGCCATTTCGACTCGCCAGATTCGCCCTTGAGGGCGATTAGAGGAGTCTGATTGACGGAACTCTTGAAGTGCGAGTTGCCCAGGCCGCCGTCGCCGCCACCAGCAACAACCAACTCGTCGCCCGGATTTACGAGATCCCCAACCAGTTCGTCGTTATCTTCCCGAAAAGCGACAGTGCCCGCCGGCACCGAGATTCTCCGGTCTTCGCCGTCTTTTCCGTGACGATGGCTGCCGCCGCCCGGACCGCCATCTCCGGCCTTGAACCGCTGCCTGTGGTGGAATCGGACGAGTGACGAGTCCCCCGCCACCGCATACAGGATGGCGTGCCCTCCGCGTCCGCCGTCTCCGCCGTCCGGGCCGCCCCTGGGCTCGTATTTTTCCCGCCTCAAATTGCGGGAACCGTCACCGCCGCGTCCGGCGGTGACAAGTATTCGGGCTGTGTCGTAAAAGCGTGGCATGGCAGTTCGCTGTATAGAAGGCTAGCCTAGTGAGAATATCTGAACGTGACAGCAATCTTTCGGGAATTTCAGGGGAGTGGGCTCGATGCGAATTCTCGTGGTTGGAGCGCAACCCGGGGAGATTGAGTTCGCCTGCGGTGGAACGATCGTCAGGTGCGCTCAGCGGAACGACATCGTCTCGATGGTCTGCATCTCAAATGGGAACCTGAGCCACGATGCGATAGCCCCGGATGAGCTTGCCGAAATCAGATACGAGGAGTCAAAAAAAGCGGCGACCACGCTCGGGGCTGAACTGCACTGGCTGGACAATTCGGACTTCGCGATCGATAACGAGCCCGTTACGACCCTGAAGCTCGTGGAAATCATTAGAGAATTTCGACCCGACGCGCTGATTACCCACAGTCCGGCCGATCACCGGGTCGATCATTTGAGCACCCACGCTCTGACGTTCGCCGCTTCGACCAAAGCGGCGGTTCCTCAGCTTGAAGGCCAAAACCCACATACCGAGACGCTTCCGCCGATTTTTGAAATGGACACGCTGTTCGGGATCGGATTCGAACCCGTCGATTACGTTGATATCAGTGAGGTGATCGACATCAAGCGAGCCGCTGTCGAGTGCCACGGCACTTACCTCGACTTCAATCGGCGGATTCGCGACCGAGACCTGGTGCAGGAGATTATGACCGTCGGGCGTTATCGGGGGCTTCAGTGCGGATCCGGTCACGCTGAATCGTTCTGTCTCACGCGTCGGTCGGGCCGGCTTCGCGCAGAGCGCTGGCTTCCCTGAGCCAAGAGCAGCAAGAGGACCTGTTCCGGGGGGCCGCCGCCTGCGAGCGTTGTCCGCGGATGGCGGGCCGCCGCCGCGTCCTGGGGCCGCTCAACGGGCCGATCCCGGCGGAGGTCATGTTCGTCGGGGAGGCGCCGGGACGCTTCGGCGCCGAAATCGACGGAGTTCCATTCCACGGCGACCGTGCGGGCAGTAATTTCGAGAGATTGTTGCGAAGCGCCGGATTGGACCGTGGCGGCGTCTTCATAACCAATGCGGTTATCTGCAATCCCCGGTCGCCAACGGGCGCCAACTCGAGACCTACCGCGCTTGAAATTCGTGATTGCTCTTCCTGGCTCGAACGGACCATCCATCTGGTAGACCCAGGGCTTGTGGTATCACTCGGCGTCGTGTCGCTGATGGCGCTGGATCGGCTCGGGGCACACGGGCTAAACCTTTCACGCGATGTCGGAATGACGGTTCAGTGGTTCGACCGTCTCCTTCTTCCGCTCTACCACCCGGGCGGTCGCGCGATGGCCAGGCGACCGTTTCCCGAACAGGACCAGGATTGGAGATCCGTCGCATCGGCAATATCAGGACTGCGAGGCGAGAAGGCCGCACCGCTGCACTCATGAGATGGGAGACGTTACCCGGGCCGCGATTGGCGCCCGTCAACCGCGAACCTTGCCTCTGGTCGTGCCTACTCGAAGCAACCGGTACGCCACGGCGATGCAATGGTCCTCTACTACATGCAGCCCACCGTCGGCTGCAATCTCCATCGCCTCTTCATTTCGAATGCCCTGTTGCAGCCACAATGTGCCCGCGCCGATATCGACGGCCTGGCGAGCGATGGCCGGCGTGAACTCGGCCCGGCGAAACACATTCACAATATCGACCTTTTCCGTAACGTCGTCGAGCGAATCGAAAGCTCGTATGCCGAACACGTCATCGACGTTTGGATTGACCGGAATCACTCGATAGCCCGCGTTGATTAGAAAGCAGCCGACACTGTTGCTGGGGCGGCTGTCATTTTCGGAGAGGCCGACCACGGCAATGGTCTCTGCCGATTCAAGTATTTTGCGCATTTCGGCGTCCGAATCCGAGGCCATTTGGTCACCTGTCCTGATGATGTCCGTAAACCATCTAAGTTTGGCATTCACCACAAATGAACGGTGTGAGCTTTCTAACGGGGTCCACCGGTCGCTTCGGTCCCGCCCTGCAACCGGCCGCCATATGACGCCCGGCGTCGTAGGCCTGCCGCGGAATATTAATTCCCCGTCGCTTCGGCTTCGACTTTGGCCCGGCGAATCCGCATAATGCCGTTCACATGTACCGGGAAATCGGCCTGCGACCGGCGTGCAGCCCGGGACGGCCACCTTGAAGGAGCGGCGATTTAATGAAAACCGTGATCGACCGGGCGCTCGATACCGCGTCGGCGGGTTGCGCCGCCTACGCCGACGCTCGCATCGTTCAAAAGACGAGTGAATTCCTGATGGTCAAGGATGGCCAGGTGGCGGCCGTCAACCTGACCAGCGATTACGGCCTGGGTGTTCGCACTCTGGTAGACGGGAGCTGGGGATTCGCTGCGTCGCCGAAGGTAAATAACGAAGGCGCGGACGAAATCGCGGCACGGGCGTTGAGAATTGCCAGGGCAAGCGCCCGTGTGCAGCCAAAGCCGGTCAGGCTTGCTACGCAGGAGCCCGCCGTCGATCAATACACCAGCCCGTTCGACGTAGACCCACTCAGCATTTCAATTGAAGACAAGCTGGCCTTACTTCTCCGCGCTAACGATCTGCTCCGTCGCGAGAGCGGCGTAAGAGTCGCGGAGTGTTCCATGGAGATCTACAAGACGGAGAAAGCGTTCGGCTCGACTGACGGGTCCTATATCACGCAGACGATCGTGGAGTCCGGCGCCGGCATGGAGGCCACCGCCGTTACCGACGATGACGTACAAAAACGAAGCTATCCAAATTCGTTTGGACGCCAGGTCGTCACCGGCGGCTACGAGGAAATCGAGAGGCTGAATCTGGAGTCGAACGCGCCGAAAATTGCCTCGGAGTCAGTGGCGCTTCTCAGCGCCGCCCAGTGTCCCGCTACCACAACCACTGTGATTCTCGATGCGACGCAGGTCGCTTTGCAGGTGCACGAGTCGTGCGGACATCCAACCGAATTGGACCGCGTGCTGGGATACGAGGCGAGCTTTGCGGGAACGAGCTTCCTGACGCCCGATAGGCTCGGTACGTTCCGCTACGGCAGCGATCTTGTAAACATCGTCGCCGACGCAACCGCTGCCCTCGGTGCGGGAACGTTTGGCTACGACGACGAAGGCGTGCCCGCGCAGCGTAACTTTCTTGTGAAGGACGGGATCTTTACCGGCTACCTCACCTCGCGAGAGACCGCATCCGAACTTGACCAACGCAGTTCAGGAGCAATGCGGGCCGAGTCCTGGAATCACATTCCGCTGATCCGCATGACAAATATCAATCTGATGCCCGGCGAAGGTTCCCTTGAGGATCTGATCGCCTCGACCGATGACGGCATCTACATGGAGTTGAACAAGAGTTGGAGTATCGATGACCTCCGGCTCAATTTCCAATTCGGAACTGAAATCGCCTGGCAGATCGAGGGCGGACGCCTGACGAAAATGTATAAGAATCCCACCTATACCGGCATAACGCCGCAGTTCTGGCAGAGCTGTGACGCCATCGCCAACAACTGGCAAATGTGGGGTACTCCCAACTGCGGAAAGGGCGAGCCCGTGCAGGGCATCCACGTTGGCCACGGCGCCGCGGCGGCGAGATTTCGGGATGTGCGCGTGGGCGTTAAGGGATGATGCTGCTCTCGGAGACGGCCGCCCGCGAAATCGCTGCCCAGGTGCTTGAATTTGCCGCCGACGTGGACGAGGCCGAGGCCGTGATTTCGTCAGCCGATACCGGTCTCACCCGATTCGCCAACAACGGGATCCATCAAAACGTTTCGGAAGAGTCAGTCCGCGTGAATTTAAGAGTCATTCTGGGCAAGAAGGTGGGAGTGGCCGACGGCAATCAGCTGGATCCCGGCTCGCTGCGCGAGCTGGCCGAAAGGGCGGCCGGCATTGCTCGGCTGCAGCCCGAGAACCCCGATTTTGCCGGGTTGCCGTCCAGGGGCGAGCGTAGGACAGTCGAGGGCTCGAGCGCGGCGACCGCCGAGTTTTCGCCAGAGGATCGTGCAGATGGAGCGGGCAAAGTCGTAGCTGCCGCGCGCTCTCGGGGACTCACCGCGTTCGGAGCCTTCAGCACCGGGGGCCAGTCCGTTGCCGTTGCTAGCTCGTCGGGCAAATGGCAATACCACCGGGGTACTTCGGCCAGCGCCAACGCCGTGTTGATGGATGCTGACGCCTCCGGCACTGCAATGGGACTATCTCGCGACGTGGCCGACATTGACATGCAGTCGCTCGGCGATGCCGCGGCTGAAAAGGCCGAACGCGGAAGATCGCCCGAGGCCATTGAACCCGGAACCTATCAGGTCGTTCTCGAGGAAGCCGCCGTTGCCCAGATGATCGAATTTCTTGCGTTTGAGTCATTCAACGGTCTTTATCACGAGGAGGGCAGAAGTTTTACATCTTCTTCGATGGGCGAAGCCGTCGTGGGCGAAAATATCTCGATATGGGACGATGGGTTGGATCGCGTCGGCATACCCAGCCCGTTTGACGGGGAGGGCGTCGCCCGGCAACGGGTCGATTTCATCAAGAACGGCGTCTTGAATGCCGTGGCCTACGATCACCAGACCGCATCGAAATATGGCGCTCAGAATACTGGTCACGCCTGGACGGCTCCCAATCCATACGGCCCTGTGGCTTCGAATCTCTTTATGGGGCCGGGCGCCGCCGGTTCGGTGGACGAGCTGGTTCGAAGTGTGGACAGGGGAATCTGGGTTACGACGTTTCACTACACCAATCTGGTGGAACCCATGCGCGTCGTTCTGACCGGAATGACCCGCCACGGAACCTTCTTGATCGAAAACGGTAAAGTGACGAAACCGCTCAAGAATTTACGCTTTACTCAGAGCGTATTGGATGCGTTCAGCACGGTGGAGGCGCTCACGAGCGGCACGAAACTAAGCGGAGACTACTTGCGTGTCAGCGCGCCGGCCGCACTGATAAGGGAGTTTAAGTTCTCGGGAGCTTCGGAGTAATGAAAAGCGCTTGCGGCGGGTCGATGCCCGCGCTACGGATTGATCGATGGATCTTGCGGCGTACATAAGAGACATCCACGATTTTCCCAAAGCGGGCATCGTCTTCAAGGACATCACGCCCCTGCTGAAGGATTCAGGCGCGTTCGGGGCGGCGATAGAGCAACTTATACAGCCTTACAAATCCCATCCCCCCGACCTCATCGTAGCCGTGGAGGCGCGCGGGTTTATTTTCGCCACGCCGATGGCCCGGCAACTCGGCTGCGGATTCGCCCCCGTGCGCAAGCCGGGCAAGCTGCCGGCCGAAACCGCCTCGCGCAGATATGAGCTTGAATATGGCTCGGATGAGGTCGAAATTCATCTCGATGCGATAGCGAAGGGCGACCGCGTCCTGATCGTCGACGATCTGCTCGCCACCGGCGGCACCGCAGCGGCGACCGCCGAACTGGTCGAATCCCTCGGAGGGCAGGTTGCAGGGCTGGCGTTTCTCATCGAGTTGGACTTTTTGAAAGGTGGGGCGCGACTGCAGGACTACGACGTTCACTCGATAGTTCACTACTGAGCCGAATGACCGAGCCGGCAGACGCCTACTTGCCGGCAAGCACCGTGAACGTTGCCATGGTCACTTCGAAAGTCTTTGCGTATCGCGACCATACGGAATCCAGCGACGTAAGCGTAATCAGAAAGACCCTGGTATCACCCGGTACCACGTATTGCAGGCTGTGGAGACTTCCGGCGCTGGGTGCGTTATACGAGTACTCGAAAACCGCCGCATCTCCCGCGGGCAGCGGCTGCACCCAGGATCGGACCAGCTGAAAATCGTCCAGCGACTGAAGGACCGCGAGGCCTTCTTCAAGCGTCGTGTCGAAAAACCGCCGTCCTCGAACGGGGGCGTAGCCTGCGGGTACGTCCGTAGCGACTGATATCGCGGCGAATGCTTGACCAGTTTGGTCGCGGTCCGGTTCTCGCGATCGAAACACAACCTCGAAGCCCGCCGGGTCATCGGTGTCGAGCGTCCATTCCCCCGGAAATCGAACGAAGAACCCCGCGTCCGGCATCGAAAAGTCTGCTCCGAGCAGGGCTTGAATCTCGTCGTCTCCCGGTCGCGGCGTGGGAGTGGAAAATACGTTGAACGTCGGGGTGGGAGTGGGTTTCTGTTCCTTGTCTGCGAACGGTGATTCGCAGGCCGAAATCGAAAGGGCGGTTATCGCGACAAGCGCGGTAAGGGCAAACCGGAACGCCCGCGGAATGGCTGTCCGTGGCCGCGATTCATTCGACCTCGACACGGCGGATCCAACTTTCGGGCGCTCGCACTTCCTCCAACGACGGAAGCTTTTCCGGAGATTCCCAAACTCGGTTTACGAATTCGACGCCCCGATTCTGCACGACGTGATTGACGAAAGCTTCGCCGATAACGTATTGCTCGAGCTTCAGATCGAGGCCGAGCAGCCGAGAAATCGCGCGGAATCCCATCCCTCGCGACTTCTCGCGCATCTTCATCCTGCGAGCCAGAGTTTTATAGTTGGGAATCAGATTCTCGCCCGTGCGGTGCATGGCATGGTTGCTGTAACCCTCCATCACCGACATCAGCGCCTGAATCCGAGAAACGATTTCGGCCTGTTTATCTGTCAGCATCATTCTGAGTAGACCGCTGAGACGCAATCCGCGCATTCCGTCCGAGCCGGTCGCCGCCAACCGCGCGCGAATCCGAGTGGGATTCATGATCGTGTCGCCGGCTTCGGCCAGGTAATCCCGGAGAAGTCCAGCCATGTGTTCTCGAAGCCACGGTGTCGACTCAAATTCGACCGCATGGGTGGTCTCGTGCAGGGCAACCCAGCGCCGGAGGTCGGAACTTTTCACTCCGACCTTGGCCGCCAACGAGTTTATGTTCACGTCGACCAGATAAATACTGCCCTCCCCGGGCTCGAGAAGTGGGATGTCGTACTGGCCGAGAACTCTGCGGGAAAGAAACCCGAGCATCGCCCCCAGTTGGGCGCTTACAGCGAGTCTGGTCAGCCCGGACATCAACCGGCCCGCCGCAGCGTTGGACGCGTTGAGCCGTAGGTACGACTCTTCAACGGGTTCGAGCAGGTTTTGGAAGTTGGCTATGTTTATTTCAATCCAGGACTTGCGGTCCAGAACAGCAACGCCCGCCCTCATGGCCCCCACAGGACGGCCCAGGTACTCGCTAACGGCCAGCCGGCCGGACTCGACCATCTCCGTATAGTCTGCTTCGGCGTGCGGTAGCCCGTCTGGATCGCCCGGCCGCGAGGTAAATCGCATTGCCACGTTTTGCGCGATGTTCCAGTCTACGAGTCCCGGTTTGATCTTCTGGCTCAGCCATGAAGCTCCCGACCCGGCGGCTGCTACGGCAAATCCCATGAACATCCAGAATCCGGGGGATCTAACCATCGAATCCCGCGCAAAAGCTATTCAGCAAGCCGCCACCCTCGCCATTCAAAGCGCCCAATCTCGTTCCGAAGCGATACCTGTCCAACGACGGTGAGGGGAGCGTTTCAAACATCCCTGAACCATACATGAAGGCTGGTTTCATCCACTTCCGACGGGTGGGGCTGCTCGTGCCGGTACAGTCGTACCCGCAGGGTTCCATCGGCGCGCATGTAGACCGAAGCGCCGTAGCCGTCAGCGTACTTCATTCGCATGTGCTGACCACCGCGGCCGTCTGGAGTGGCTTCAACGGTCCAATCGCCCTCAACCGGGGGGATGATGTACCAATCTCCCTGCGGAAGCAGGACCTCGTGCGACTCGTCCGCCAGCTTTGATTCGGGCATGATTCTCGCGCAATGAAACTCTGGACGAGTGACTATGGATTCTTCCAATAATACGTTTATCGGAGGTGTGAGGATGTTGACGACGGGGAATGTCACCCGGAGATTGAGTGGCCTGGATCGGCGATCGCTCCCGCTAATTTATTGAGAATCTACGCTGCATTCTTGCCGCAAGGTCTCACCTACGATTCTGGTGATGTCTGTGTGGTGATCGACGCTATCAGGGCCGGTGCGACCCTTGCCGCCATGGCCGAAGCTGGCGATCCGGTCGTTTATCTCGCCGCTGACGCACAACACGCCCGCCGTTTTCGTGACGACAACAAGCCGCACGCCCTGCTCGGCGGTGAGGAAGGCGGACTTGCGCCCGCCGGATTCGATCTTGGCAATTCCCCCGACGAGTGGTCCAGGCGAAACCTGCGGGGCGCGGAGGTTGTTTTCGGCACGTCCAACGGAACTCGCGCGGCGGCCCTCTGCTCGAAGGCCGATCACGTGCTCGTCGCAAGTTTCAACAATGTCTCGGCGGTCGCGCGCGTTGCCGGAGCGCTGGCCGGTCGATGCGTAAAGATCGTTTGCGCGGGACAGGGTGGATTGATCGCTCTGGATGATGCCGTCTGTGCCGGATTGATTGCCCGGCAATTGATACGGGACGGTGGCGCCGCCGCCGATTCCGCGGTCATGGCGATGGCCGTAGCCGACCAATTCGACGACATCCCAGCGCTCGTCCGCCGGTCTGAGAGCGGACGACGCTTGCTAGATGTTGGCTATGGTCGTGACCTGGACTGGTGCGCTCGGGTTGACATCACCGAAAAGGTGCCGGTACTGGCGACAGACGGCGTAACGCCCGATCGCAGGCTGGTTCTCGTCTGAGCGGTGGCTGACATCTACTCCGAATTCGTTAAACCAGCCTCTTCGCAGAGAAGCTCCACCGCCTGCCGGGCGATGCGGACGTTGTAGTTGGTCCCGCGGTCTTCGGGGTAGATCTGCGACGTGTTGCAGATGTAAAGCCCGGCTATGGGCGATCGAAAGTCGGGGATTCGGCGCTGGTAACCGGTCTTGATTACCGGCTGAGCCACCGGATCCTTTGAGACGCAGAACTCTTCCACGAGATCCCTTTTGAAATCGGGAAACACACGCTCGATGTGCGGCGCGTACTCGTCAAAAAGCTCGGAGTCCGGGAGATTGAACAATCTGTCCGAAGCCGGCACGTAGTTGCTGACATAAAGCAGATGCGCGCCGCCGTAAACCTCGGGCGCGATGAAGTTTGTGTGCTCGATAAGACCGGCGAACGGGATCGCCTCGTCGCCGACGTTGGTCCAGTAAAAGCGAGAAACGCGCTGGCGAAGCTGCATAAGCATGACGAGCGCACCCCGATACTCAACGGCGCCGATATCCCTGGACAGTTCCACGTCTCCCAGAAACCGCCGCAGAAGCGGCAACCCGACAGTGGCCAGAACGTAGTCGAAGTCGCGCTTTTGGCCGTCCACGATCAGCCCCGTGGCGCGATCGTTTACAACCTGTATCGATGAGACAGGCGTTCTCAGGTGGAATACAACTCCGAGCGCTTTTGCCCTAGTTTCGAGGGCCCGGGTTATCGTTCGAAAGCTGCCGTTGACGTAGCCTAGCAACTCGCGCAGGCCCGATCTTGTTCTCGACTTGAAGCGGACGTGGACGCGTCCCCAGAACCAGGCCATCGAAATCTCAGGCCAGGAGTCGCCGAATTTTGCTCTGAGCAACGGCTTCCAGAGGATTTCGAAGGCCTCGTTCCCGACCATCGGCGGCAGATATTCGGCGGCGGGAATGTCTTCCAGATCGTGATAATCTTGAATTCGCCGCAGCCGCATGGTCGCGAGACCCATTTGAATCCTTGACCGAAACGGCAGTGGCTTGAACTGCAAGAGATCGAGGGGCGTTGTGAATGGGTAGAGCGATCCGCCCGCGAAAAACCCCATCCGGGGCGTGTTCCATTCGAGGCTCGAATCGATTCCCAGCTCGCGCATGAGCTCGATCATGTGATGATCTCCGCGAAACAGATGGTGGTAATAACGCTCAACGGGCGTTCCGCCGACATCGATAACGGCAAGCTCGCCGCCAACCTCGGCATGAGCCTCGAAGACCTCCACCCGCAGCCCCCGTTTTGCGAGTTCATAGGCGGCGGTGAGACCTGTTATGCCGGCGCCGATGATCGCTACAGATTTCAAGTTCTCACCATTCATCCCACTCAAGTTTCAATCGGACCATTGCGGCGGACTGCAACGCGCGCAACGGTGCGCGCCAGGGCCTTACTGTAAATCAGAGCGACAGCCGCGCCGCGCCGCCGCGGGTCGCCGAAAGTCCTTTTCGCCAGACCAGTAATAGCCCCAAAACCGTCGGCGGAATGATCACCACGAAATGCGCGGCGATGGCGAATGCGAGCGCCTTTTCGGCATCGACACCGAATAGTGAAACCGCCTCCTTCGTGAAGAATTCAAATGCCCCGAAGTTTGCCGGACCGGCCGGAATCACGCCGGAAAGGTTTGAAAGGCAAGTCACGACGATAGCCAACCAATACCCACCGTCGTGAATTCCGAACGCTCGCAAAACGAGAAAATATACGGCCGACTCGATGAGCCATGATGCTACCGACAGTCCGAGAATCGCGATCAGGGAACTCCCTGACGCGACGCTCCGAAACCCCTGGATCAGCGATGCCGTCAGCCGTGTCAAGGCTCCGCCGAACGGACGCTCCGCGAGCCGCATGAGCCTTGAAATAACCGGATTTGACGGCTTTGTCAGCCCCGACACAACCATGTACATGACGGCAAGCGCGACCACCGCGGCCCCGGCCAGGCCCGCCAGCGGAGCGTTCCAGGGTGATCTCCATCCTGATGCCAGCGCCGCCAGCACTAACAGCACCATTAGCGTCAGCACGTCAAATACACGTTCGAGAATTATCGTGCCCAGGATCGCCGGCGCGCGAATTCTCGTTGCCCGGCTTAGGACGTAAGTTCTCACGAACTCCCCGAGCCGTGCGGGCAAGGCGTTGTTCGCCATGTATCCGATCGTCAGCGCGGTAAACGCGGCGGAGGTGCCCACATTTCCCAGCGGTCCCAGGAGAATCCGCCATCGAAAGGCCCTGACCCAAATGCCGGCCATTAACACAACCGCGGCGGGCAGGTAGTGGACGGCGTTGGCCCCGCGAAGTTCCTTGTAGGCGGCCGCGGCGTCAACGCCGCGAATCACCAGCCAAACAAAAACGCCACTGATGGCCAGGCCGAGTCCCGTTCTCAGGACCGTGCGTCGATCGATGGAAGAAACTATCGCACTAAAATCCGGGCGGTTCGTAGGTGAACGGGCCGATCGGCCCTCCCTTCAATATGTCTCGTCGAACGTACATTACGAAATTTGTCGATCCGAGAGAATCGGGCGGCTCCTTCAAGACTAGGAACCGCCAGAGCTTGCGAAAGTTATCGCCATCCTTAAACAGTTCAGCAGGCGAGCCCCAATTCCACGAGTTGTATGTGTGTTCGGGGAACCACTCGCGCAGCTTGAACTCATAGCCAACGTGATCCGTAAATTGCACCCCGATCTTGTCTGCGGTTTCATCGCTCAACAGCACGATCGGCTGCTCCGGAACCTCTTCCGCGACCGGGGCGTAGGCCACCGCGCCCCATTCTCGCAGATACCATGCGTACGGCCAGTGAGTTTCGCTTTCGAGGAATATCGGAATGTTGCGACCCTGGCCTGTTCGCCGGCCCGCTTCCTCCATGATCTCGATCGCTTCCAATACATCTCTCGACGTCTGCGTGTAGATCACGAAGTCGAGCGGTACATCGCCGTGAACGAACGTCGTCGGAATGGAGTGCCGAGCAGTCCATCCCAGCAAAACAACGCAGGCGAGAGCGAGACCCCAGAGCCGCGGGCCGCTTCGGGCTTCTTGAAGTTTCTGCCCGGCAAACCAGCCCGCGATGACCGTGAACGGAAGTATTGGATGAAGCGCCAGCCAGGCTGCCTTTTCGCCGGCCGCCGAGTAGATCAAGATGGAAGCGCCCGCCCAGTACAGCAGCAACGCCGTAAATACGCTCGGCCTGCGCACGATCCTCGGGATCGCCGCGAGCGCAAAGACGGTCGTGAAGATTTCGTACACTCCGAGAAACATCAGATAAAAGAACCACGGCTGGTTGACGCGCTGGGTGCCGTGGATATCGCGCCACACCGCGAACGCGTCCACGAATGATCTGCGGACACCGGCGAGATTCGTAAGGAACGAACTCATGAACACCACCGCGATGAGGGCAAAAATCAGCAGCCCGTACGCCACGGCTTCTGGATCGGCGCCGAGGGAGCGAAATGCCGCGCGCAGTTTTCGTGCCTCGCCCGAGTCGGGCATGATGCCGCGCGAAGTCGCGTACGCCCAGACTCCCAGCAGGGCCACGAAACTGACGAAGATAAAACCCGTTATGAACGTATTCTCTTTTGTTATGAACGAGGCGCCCATCGCGAGTCCGGCCAGCCATATCCAGCGCCGGTCTGGTTTGTCCAAATATCGGACCAACGATCCGAAAATCACGAGAGTCCAAAACGCTACGTAAATGTCATTTCGGGCAAAGCGCGAAAAGTACAGGAACCCCGTTGAAACAGTAAGGGCCAGCATCGTAATCGGCGTGCCGAGTCGTCCGAGATCCTTGCGCCAGAGCCACGGGATCGCCAGCACCGCAGCCACTCCGAAGGCAGCGGGAACAATGCGGCCGGTAAATTCAGTTGCTCCGACTATCCGAAAGACAGCCGCAGTTGTGAAGTACTGAAACGGACCGTGGTAAACGGGATCGTATGCGTAATTCCACACTCCGTGGGCCGCGATGTCCCACATGCTTTTTGCATGAATGCTTTCGTCGTGGTGATACGCGCGGGAACCGAGGGCCAGGTAGCGGCTTAGCAGGATCCCGATGATGAGCAATCCGTAAAATACGGCCTCCCAGACTTCGAGCGTAAGCTCGCGGCCGGCAAGCAGCGGAATTCGCACTGGTCGTCTCATTAGCGGTCCGATTCGCTGACGGGTCGGCGCGGTCGCGATTATCTCGCCGGCATCACCCATGAGAGCGGGCCGTTCCTCTGCCGTCACGTCCCGGGCACCGTGTAAATGGTCACGCTGCCGGGAATTTCATATGTGGCGTCCATCCAGTCGAAAATGTCTTCAACGCTTTGACCGTACTTTTCACGTTCCAGCCGACCGACATAAACGTGGCTTACGCCGTATCTTCGAAGCATCCCGAGCGCGTCGTCGCGCGACATATCCCGATACAACGCATCCACGTCGGCAATTCTCAAATCAACCTCTTCGCGGTCGCCTCGCCAGAGCTGCTCATGCTGGTCCCAGCCAATGATCGTGGGTATTCCGGTCCATGCGGATATGCGGCCGTATTCCGTATAGGCGTTTCCGGTCGCCTCGACGATCACCGAACCGGAACGGGCGTTCGATCTGAGCCACTCGACCGCGAGAACTTCATCGGGATTCTGGCGTCGGGCGAAATCGAGTCCGTCCAGAGTGGCGACCTGCTGATGTTGCGTCCGTGCTTTGCCCGTGATCGCCGGATACGACATGGCGAAGAAAACCATTGTGGAAAGGATTCCGGCAAACGCGAGCTCCCCGACGAAGCGCTGCCAATTCGAGAACCTGGCGAATTCCCGAAACGCCAGATATATCGCCGGACCCGACGCGGCGGCCAGGAGAGGCCACGCCTGATAGTAAATCTTGAAAACCGTGTTCATGCGCTCGTAGGGGGGACCAAAGAAGTCGCGTAGAAAAATCAGCTCCGGAACCGCGGCCAGCCCGAATCCCGCGAAGTAGAGAAACTGAATCGCGCCGCTTCCGGAGTCATCGTCCGTGCGGCGAAAGGTCGCCGCCATTCCGGCAAGGATCAGCAGGCACAAGGACAGGACCGAAACATTTGCGTCGATGACCCACGTTACGATCAGCCAGACGGTGCCTACGACCAGAAGCCAGCGTTCACGCTTGCCGCCGCGTGCGAGGTAGATGACGGCGACGGCCAGCGCCGCCAGGACCCACATTCCATAGATCCATAGAAAATCGTCGATTTCGCTGCGGATGGTTACGAAGCCGATTCCCGACACGAATGGATCGAAGGTCAAGTGAAAAGGCACAAATGCCACGACGCCGGTGATCGCGGCGAAGCCGAGTTTGCCGATCAAGCCCAATCCGGCGCGCGCCTCGCGATGCTTGTACAGGGCCGCGAATCCCGCGAGGCTAACCAGCGCGAAGAACACCGGGAAGTCCCATGCATTCAGCGCGTACAACGATCCGAGCAACCAGCCGGAGATTCCCGCGAATAACCACGATTCGCGGTCCGGCACATCTGTGCGGGACCACGTTACCAACCAGGCGAGGGCCAGGGCGATCGAAACGATTGAAAACGGCAACGCCATGACGTGCGGGTGCAGGTCGCCGAGCATGAATGAAAAGGCGGGGAATTCGTTGATGGTGTAATCCTGCAACCCCTCACCGTTTTTCACCTGGACCACTCGACTGGCATTCCACCCGATCCCCTGCCAGAAGTCCGGGCTGCGATTGCGCTCCCCAAAGAAGAAATTGAATGCGTAAAGATTTCCGCCAACCATGGCAAGCGTGGCCGTTAGCGCGCCGATTCCCCACATCGCCGTGGACCGAGCGTCTCGCAACAGTCCGGTTACGTCGTATCCAAGCGAGAACATGCCAAGAAACGCGAGGGCAAACGTCATTCCCAGGGCGAGATTGAATCCAACTTCTGGAGCGGTGGCGGTGATGGCGGTGAATGCGGCCGCGATGCTGTAGCCAAAGTAGTAATAGTTGATGCTGAACCCCGACAGCCACGGATCGGCCGGAGGAAACGCCTGGCTCCTCAGGATCCCGTTAATCAGGGCAAAGTCCATGGGTTTTTCGGTCGCTGCGATATCGGGATTTCGTGCTCGGAAAAGTGCGAATGCAACAAACGCCACGGCGAAGATCGCTTCGCCGATCACAATCCGGCGCAGTTGCGCCCTGGCCGCACGGGCAAGCTCGGGCCGCATTTTTAAGATCGCGGCCGCGCCCGCCATCGCCAGTAGCAAAACGATGGCCTGGTAGGCGCGCCCGTTTGGGAACATTCGGGTGAATAGAAACAGCCACGCGAAGTAACCGAAGACCAGAACGCCGACCGGCTTTATTAGAAATGACCCGGCCGACGGCAAACGCCGAAACATGAACATCGCGGGCGGCACGCCGATGAAACTTGCCGCCAGCAACGCCAGCAGCCACAGCAGAACGTCTATCGCGGCCACCTCAAGTCGAAATGAAGCTCGTTCCCGCTGAACGTGCGGGAATGCTGAAAATCATAGGTCGTTGATTAACGAACCACATGGTAGATCTTCGTCTCGGGATTCTGATAAATCACTACGAGGCGGTCTCCGACGAGTCGGTCAAATTTCGCGATTCCCTCGGGCGGGTAATAGGCGCGCTCGAGCGCGCCGACGTAAATGAGCTCCACGTCATAGCGTTTAAGAATCGTCGCCAGCTCTTCGCCGTCGGTTGTCCGATATGCGGCCTCCACATCCCGGCGACGTCGATCTACTTGATGAACGTATGCCCATCGCTGCTGCTTTTCATGCCAGTCCCACCCCAAAACAGTGGGCAGGCCGGTGATGATGGAGACGCGTGAACCCCATCGGTAAATGTCTACCGTCGCCTCGAGCACGACCGGGCGGCCCTGAATGTTTTCGAGCAGCCAATCCGTGGCCTGCTTGTCGTATTTGAGCTCGATTTCCTGTCCCTGGTCGTGAATAACCGCGCCGTCCATGTACGCAAGGCCGTCAAGCGTTCGCTCCGTCTCGTTAAGCCGAAGTCGAAGCTTCGCCTGCGTTGAAGCGAATGGATAGAGGGCCGGTCCGATAATTGCGACGATTATGGCGATCATCAACCCGTATTTTGCCGGTTCAAGCCAGCCGTCCATTCTGCGCCAGATTTGCGGAAGAACTTGCGGAAGCGTAATTGCTGCCGCCAGACCGAACAGGAACCAGGCCTGAAAGTAGGTTTTGAACACGGTGTTGAGGCGTCCGATGTCGCCCTCCAGGGCAACCCACTCCGGCACAGCGGTCAGCAGCAAACCTCCGAGCAATAATCCCAGTGGAATGAATTTCAGCGGACGGTCGCGAACCCGAATCGCGGCAGCGATGCTTAGACCGATCGCCGCGATCTGAAACACCCGCGCCGACCACGGTTCGTCGCCCGCCAACGCGAAGAAAATAACGACCGCCACGGCGGCGAAAGCCCAGAGGGGCGGAGCCGACCGTTTCCGCGATAGAAGTCGAGCCAGTGAAACGAACCGCACAAGGCGGCTGGGTCGTGAGACTATTATTTTCAGACCACCCGTGTACCAATCTCGCAAACGTTGCGGCGCGAGTTGCAGCGCCGCGAACGGGATCAATATCAGGAGCGGCCCGCCGAACATCGCCAGATACGCCCCCACGGCCGTCGTTTGCGGCGTCTTGACAATCCCGCCGAAAAACACGCCAAAGTTCTGATGGAACGGCAAGAATGCAGCGTAGCTGGCACCGACCAACGCCGCGGCCACAGCGGCCGTCGTCCAGAAAACGGCCATGTTCAACCTGGCGGCTCCCCGCCAATACGAATAAAACGTGGCCAGCACCGTGACAACGAGATAAGTGGGGAAATCCCAGGGATTTACGACCCTGTGCACGCCGAGGGCGATCGATATTCCAACGAGTAGCGGTACGTATCCACTGCGCAGGAATAGTGAGACGCGCCGTCGGATCGAAACGCCCGTTGCGAACAGAGCTCCAGGCGGTCTCACCAGGATTAGCGCAAGCGCTCCCGTCGCGGTTACGGCAGTCCATGCTAGGTCAATGAGGTGTGGATGGAGGTCTCCATACAAAAAGGTGAAGTAGGGGAATTCGTTTACCGTCGCCTCGACGACGCGCGTGCTTCGCCAAAAGTCGAACGCGTCGGCAAACTGGCCTTCGATGACGATTCGAGGGATATTGGCCACTACAGCCAGCACCGAGCCTGGCTCGTTGATACTCCGTCCCGTTATCTGAACGAGCTGAACAATCGTGTCGAGATTGCCCAGAAGCAGAACGAACGCAATGGCAAGCAATCCGACGCCGACGGCTGCCGACAGGTGTTTTCGAAAGGCGAACCAGGTGTTAAACCCGAACGAGAAAACGGCTCCAACCGCCAGCGCGAACATCGTGGGTAGTCCCAGGTTGTACGCCACTGCCGGCACTATTCCCAGCAACTTCGCCATCGCGCCAGTAAAAACCTGGCCGAAGTAGTAGTAGTTGATGTATCCGCCGGCCCACCAGGGATCGTAAGGCGGAAAATAGTCGGTTCTAATGACCGCGTTCAAGTGAGCGAAATCCATCGGTTTTTCGCCGCCGAATGACGTGTGCCAGAGATCGGGATTTCTAACCCGCACGGCGTAAAGGAATGCGAAAGCTAGGAGAAACAGCACCTCGCCCGCAGCCATCACCTTCCACTTTTCGCGTAGCTCGCGCCACAGAGATTCCCGGGTTGATAGCGCTACGGCGGAGCTGACAAGTACCAGGATGAGCGTCGAGATCGCTACCGAAAAGTTGTCGAACCTCCACCAGCGCAGACTCGCCAGCAGCCACACCGGGTATACGGCGAAGAGAATCCCGAACGGTTTGGCCAGCATGTAGCCTGAATCGGGAAGAACGTGAAACGCCAGGCGAGTGATCGGCCACGCGGCCAACCCCACGATCGTCAAAAACGCGAACCAGGCCAGTGCCGGGTGTTGGGACGCTGCCGATTGAAATGCGTAGATGTATCGGTAAGTGCCCGATTGGCGGACCAGTTCCCGGTCGGCTTCGTCGAACATCAGAGTCAACGAAGTGGCATTTTGGGGAAGTATGCGTGTCGCCGGCGAAATATCAACGGATTCGAGGATTGACCGCGTGGTCGACGCGTCGAACGGATTGGTTTTTCGGAAAATCCGCACCTTCGGGTGGTCGTAAACTGTAAACGCCTCCTCCGCCCAGTCGTCGACAATCTCGATCCCGAGCAGCGACGGATAGTTCGTAAACTCGGCAGCCAGTTGAAAACCCAATTCGTCCGAGAAGAGCGCCTCGTAATAGCGAACCGCCATCGGGTAGCGAGCCGGCATTCTCGGAATGCTCTTGGCCAGTCGGTCGCTGCTCAGGATGACGTAATCGGCCGATTCGAGACTCGTTATCAGTCTTTCCCGCTTATCGGTGGATTCGTCGTCGTAAAGCGTCAGTTCGGCGTATTTGAAATTGGCCGTTTCTTCGCCTGGGAGACGCAGCGGCAACCGGTCGTCCCAGTGCTCGGTGGCGATCGTCGAGCCGCGCGGGATATTCGCGAAAATCCATTCGCTGGCCGCAATTCGCGACATCGGGGACGAGTAGATTTGATGGAACGCCAGCGCCGATAGCAGAGTTCCACCCAGGGCGATGGCAATCAGAGAACCGGGTAGAAACCCGGCCGGCAAGGTTCGGCGCCACGGCAATTTGAGCGGCCGGCGTCGGTCCCAAAGGAAAATGAGCATCCACGCCGATAGAACAGCGGCCATGGGATAAATCGGGTGGAAATACCGCATGGTCTTAAGTACGAGCGACCCGAAATACACAAAATTGAGAGCCGCCCAGCCGACGGGCAGGATCAGCCCCCAGTGGCGTTTTGTAAATATCCGAATCGCGGCCAGAGTGAATGCCGCCAGCGACATCAGCCCCAGAACTGGCCCCAAACCCCAGACGACCATGTTTTTCAAGGGGAACAGATACGAAGTCGTATTAGCCCATTGGATTCCCGGCGGCCAGTCGTACGTCCCTTCCTGAATCGACCGTTGTTGGTTTACCGCGTCCACGAACGGTCGAGCAAGCCGAAAGTCCAGCAAATTCGACCCCTCGAACGCATAGGGTTGGGCGACTCTGAAGGTCACCGCGGCCACAACGAGGCTTGCCCCGATACCCAGGCTCTGTTTCGCCCACGTTGGCCACCGACCGTAAGCGAGCCATCGGTCCTTCCCGACGTCGCCGTGGCCGGGCCGAGCTTCGCTCAATTCCAGATATATGCGCCAGCCGAGGTAGCCAAGAAGTAGCGGCACAATGAGACCCGTACTTAACTTGCTGGCAAGTCCGAGTCCAATCGCGACTCCGAGCGCGGCGAACTGATACCAGCGCTTTTCATCAAGCGATTTGGCGGCCAGGTATATCGCTGCCGTGGCGAAAAATGTAGAGAACGTGTCAACCGCGAAAAAGTGCGAGAGCTGAATGCCGAGAATCGCGAGCGCGTACAGGAGCGCAGCGATGGTTGCGACTCTCCTGTCGAATAGCCGCCGGCCAATCACGAAAACCATGGCCACGGTACCCATGTCGAACAGTGCCGACATCGAACGGCCGACTAAATGAAAGCTGTCGTAGTCGGTACCGCCGGAAAGTTCAGCAATAGCTCTGATCAAGAACAGCGGGAACGTTCCGTACACGAAAAACGTCACGTCGGATAGAAGGTAGGGGTTGAGTGGAGACGAGTTTGGATCGATGTACTGAGCGAGAGATTGTGGCAGCCCGAGTTGGGTGCCGACCAGCGTCAGGAATCGCTCGTCGGGATGCAGATGCTGAAGCTGGTCCCAATCAGCTCCGATCAGTCGAAAGGCTCCGGCAATCAGCACAATTGCTGCAAGAAGCACAGGCGAACTTGCGAGAATCTGCCATGGCATTTGCGCGATTTTTCGCACGACAGGATCGCTCGTGGCCGATGCGGCTTCGGATTCGCCCGTCACGAGGTCGTAGTTTTCTTCCACGCTCATTGGTAGAAGATTAGCGCGGGCGTGACTCTGATCATTTAGATGATCGGGCCAAAAAGCAGGGGCCTGTCGGAGGCTTCCGATGCGATTCCGTCCACGGATTCGCATCGGGCCTGGTCGCGCCGCCCATCTGCGCTCCTAACTCCCAATGTGATTTCGCGATCGTCCAAAGTCGTGAGAGACGTTGTGCTGACCGCGTGCTGAATCGTGTGACTCAAGTTACTGTCGGCGACCGTCAATATCGTGATACTTGGGTTGGTCGCGGGAGGCGGCATCCGTGAAGTTATGGAGAAAAAAAGGGTTCGCCATTCGTTGGGATCTACGGATATGAAAGCTTAATTTATTAATCCATTCGTCTCGTCTGCAACTGCGGTGCTTAAAGCCGAATGCGGCGTGACCGTAAAGCGTAACGGCAAGTTAACGCTGAGCACTGATGCGGCGACGCCTATGGACGTTACCGCCATGATCGGTGTTACAGGAGACCTGCGGGGGATCGCGCTCTATTCCATGAGTGAGAGCACTGCCCTGGCCTTTTTCTCGACCATGCTCGGCGAAGAGGCGATCGATTTCGATGACCTGGCGCGCAGCGCGATCGGCGAGCTCGGCAACATGATCACCGGAAGATCGGCGATTCTGCTCGAGAAGGCGGGATTTTCCTGCGAACTGACGCCCCCGAGCATCATCGAGGGTAAGGGTACGCTTATTTCGTCCGTGGAGTTGCCGAAGCTGGTTCTGCCGCTTACAACCGAGCGTGGCGAGTTTATGATCAACATCGGCTTGCAGACAGCCTAGCTCCCGCGCCAGCGCCCCGAGTCACTGTCGGATCCCTGCAATCTTCAATGCGGCTCTCGTCCAAGGTGAGGGGCGTGATTCCGCCCTTCCGAGCCCCGCGAGGCATCCCGGCTTCGGCGGGGTTGCGCGAAATTGCTCGGCTGCCGTCGGAGTGACGGGACAAAATGCGTTCCGTTGCGGAGTCCACTTCCACAGCAGAATCCCAATACCGCGCCTGGTATCGAAATCGCCAATTGACCGGGTCGAATGTGCGTGATAGCTTGGCTCTTAAGAAAGGAGGTGATGCTGAATGTCTGATAGTTATGACAGCAGGTTCAGCGCATCCTCGGTGAAGGGGATTGGCCACTAGCCGATTTCACCCTTAATGGAGGACGATTGCGCCGGACCTGCTGTCTGGCGCTCAGGGGCCGGAACACGATTCGTGTTCCGGCCCCTGGCCACTTTCTGCATCAGGCTGCCTGTTTTTCTACGGGTACGAAGCCACCTCGACTCGATAATCGCTCGCGGCGTGAAAGGAATTCACGAGCAGCTCATGAATAATCTGGGCGGCCCGCCGCGGCGCATCTCCGAGATCGATCCGCCATATCGTGCCAGGGTCGCGGCGACACTCGATTCCATGCCTCGAGAATTCCTGTCGCACCCGAACCGTGTATTTTTCCGTGAGCTCGCCGGGTCGGAATTCGATCGTTAGCGACTGCGCCCATAACAGCCGCAGCGACCTTCCACCCGATGCCCTCACGACTATCGATCCCGCCCGGCGGCTCGTGATCTCGCTTAGAGCGCGCTCGATGACGGCGGCCTGCGGACCCAGCTCCACGAGCCGATCGCACTTCGCGCAGTTTTCCAGACCCAGCAGAGCGGAATTCTGGCACTCGGAACAATCCTCGGCGCCCGAATTCGGGACTGGATCGCGCCGCCGCGTGCTGAAAAAACCTGCCGAAATGCGCGACCGTCGCCCGTAACGCCGCGTCAGTACAGGCAGAATGAAAACACCGCCGAGAAATAGAACTCCCGCGATGAGCACGTTCACGTTTGAAGCGAAGCGGTCTCTTACCAGATCGTCGGGCGACATTCTGGATATGTAAGTCGCCGCCAGGATGCGGTCCTCGCGGACCTTCGCGAATACCGTCACGGCGTCGCCCGCCGCAAAACCTGAATACTCCCCACGGTCGGTCCGCTCGGTTCGCGCGGCTCCGCTGATCCGTGCGTCGGACCAGTCAAATGTGACCGTCCCAGCCCCCGTATCCAGATCAAATGAGGTCGCCTCGCCGTCGCTCAACGCGGCCTTCGATAGACTCGTAAAGAAATCGCGTCGCTTGCTAGCCCTGACGACCAGCGGACGGTCACCAACGGCCATTGTCCCCGTAAATACCGCCCGGCCGCCCGATTCAAGATGGCTAATGAGCTGGTTTGGCGTCGCCCGATCGTAGGCCAACGTTTCGGCCATTCCCAGCGTGGCATAAAGGGCCAGTACCAGAAAAAGCGCCGTGAAAAGTACGGTAGCCGGCCCCCTCATTCAATCAGCCCAGCATGTCAGCCGCGGTATCAAATTATGGGGATTATTTGATTTCGAGCACGATCTCAACCTCGACCGGGATGTTATGCGGCAACTCGCTTACGCCAATAGCCGATCTTGCGTGCCGCCCGGACTCACTGAAAACGTCGACCATGAGATCGGAGAATCCGTTCATCACGGTGGGTTGCTCGTTGAATCCCGGACCGCTGGCCACGAAACCCAGAACCTTTACTATCCGGCCGACTCTGTCAAAGCTTCCAAGCTCCGCCTTGATGCGCGCAAGCATGGCGATTCCAACCGCCCTGGCCGATTGCGCCCCCTCTTCAAGCGTCAGATCGGCGCCAACCTTGCCTTTCCATTCGCGGCCGTCGGTCGTGCCAGGACCCAGGCCCGAAATGAACACCAGATTTCCAGTCCTAACGGAGGGAGCGTACGATCCCATCGGAGACCGTCCATCGCCAAGTTCGATTCCGAGTGCCTTCAGTCTCTCTTCGGCGCTCGTGTTGCCTCCCTTATTCCGCTGAATCCGCGCTATTCCGGATCTTCCAGCATTCCGGCTGCGGCCAGAATACGCCAGAAGGCGTGATCGGCATGATGAACGATCGTGTTTTCGAGACTTCGGACAACCAGCTCACCCTCGCCCGAGTGTCCGCCCGCCGCATGACACACCGCTTCCGGCAACCCGGCCGAAATTGCGATGTGGGCGCCATATACGGGATGGCGCATGGCCGGGAATCCTGACGCCTTTGGGTCGGTCTTCCAGCGCTTTTGATTCGCGGGACTGAACTCGAAGGGCTTGCCGATGTCGTGACAGAGCGCCGAGGCGAGAAGCAGGTCCCGATCGAACCCGATAGATCCGAGAACGCCCTCGAGTGAATCGGCCATCGCCAGCGCGATGCGCGCCACTCCGCGCAGATGATCGGCCTGACTGCCGCTCCTCAGAGCGGGCGAATCGGGATTGCCCGACGGGCGAATCTCGTCGATTCGCTTGAATTCCGTCTCCGATAACGCCATCGCCCACGCCGTAACGACCCGATCGCGCAAATCAGCGTCGGATATGTCGTCCACTTCCGGCAGGTTTTCGCGCACTCCGGGCTTCAAGTCCTCGTATCCCGCCACGTCGATCCTCCTCGCCGGTCTTCGGTAGGTCTGCATCTGTCCGACCGCATGCTGGTTACGCCGTACGATTAGAACCTAAGTTGCGGCCCGCCCGCGCCAATGGGTCGATCCGTCAAATCTCTTTGGAAGCTAAATACGGCACAGTCCGATTTGCCGGCCGATCCCCCAGCCCACACCGCCGTCGGTTTGACTTGTTCGGTGCTTGTTTGGTAGTGTCTCCATCCGTAGCAGGCGTTTGAAGGGTGTTGCAGTTGAACCGTCCCCTGACTCGTAAGCAGCGGCGCGTGGTCGATACGATCCGCACTTTTGTCGAAGAAAACAGCTACAGCCCCAGCGTGCGCGAGTTGGGCGACGTGCTCGGTCTCGCGCCGGCAACCGTCCAGCAGCACCTCGACGCCCTTCAGGTCAAGGGATTCATAAACAGAACCGGCGCTGCCCACGGCGTCATTCTCGAGGACGAATCGCCGCAGGTCGGTCAGTCGTTTACGACTGCTGTGATAGGAACGATCGCCGCCGGCGAGCCGATTCTTGCGTTTGAGGAATACGAGAACCGCATGGCCGTCCCTGAGACGATGCTGGGGGAGGGTGAGCACTTTGCCCTGCGCGTGCAGGGCGACAGCATGGTCGAGGACCACATTCTCAACGGCGACCTTGTTGTGATCCGCCGTCAGCCGTCCGCCAACGAGGGGGACGTGGTCGTGGCCTTGCTCGATGATGGCACGGCAACTCTCAAACGGCTTTATCGCGAGTCGGGCAAATTTCGGCTTCAGCCGGCCAACTCGCAGCTAGATCCGATTTACGTCGACAGCCTCGATGTTCAGGGAGTCGTAACTGGCATCGTCCGCCAGCATGTCTAATCGGGAGGGCGCAGTCGATGGCGACCTTTGACATCCGTACCGCGGAACGCGCCTGCGTCGTAGACATCACGTCTCGGGTCCGGGCAGAGGTTGCGGCTTCGGGCGTGTCGGGTGGCATTTGCGTGGTCGGGAGCCCTCATACGACGGTTGGCATCACCGTGAACGAGCCTGATTCCGATCTGTTTGGCGACTTGCTGAATCTGGTCGAAAATGCTGCCCCCAGAGATGGCCGGTACCGGCATCCGGACAATTCGGACTCGCATCTGAAGGCGCTGCTGCTGGGCGGGTCCGTCGTGCTGCCTGTTGTGGATGGCGATCTGGACCTCGGAATCTGGCAGGCCGTGCTGCTCTGCGAATTCGACGGTCCTCGCAGTCGGACCGTTCGCGTGGACCTTGTCGGCGAGTGAGGCTGGCGATAGCTTCGAGCCGTCGCCCGCCCGAATAATCTCAGCTAAAAGCGGTCGCCGTTCCCGTCGCTCTTGGCTGCGATCAGCGACGCCCGCTGCTGGCTGCACGGAGTGTCCGTAACCTAACGCTGATGTTCGATCAGGGCGTTTTCGACCGCAAAATATCCCCGGAGGTCAAATAGATAGCGCTGCTCGTGAGTGACTGATTCGCTCGCTTCGATGTGCGCGGCATCCAGCCGCACGGTAGATCGCCTGCTGGCGGTGTTGTCAACATCTGCGGCGGTTACGAATCCATGGAATCGGTCCGCTCTGGCTGTCCCAACCGATGGCGCTGGAGTAAAACGGGCTCTGGGTTGTTAGAATTTCACCCCCCGGGGCCATTAGCTCAGTTGCCGGGGCCATTAGCTCAGTTGGTTAGAGCGCGCCTCTGATAAGGGCGAGGTCCTTGGTTCGAATCCAAGATGGCCCACCTCAAATCCCCGGGATGAGGGGATGTAGCTCAGCTGGAAGAGCGCTGCCTTTGCAAGGCAGAAGTCAGGGGTTCGAGTCCCCTCATCTCCACCACATTTCCACTCCGTCCCTGTGATTCCGCCGTTTGACGGCGCATTTCCGCCGAAATGCAGCGAGGCGCGTAGCAACCGTCGGCGAACCAGGTTGGAATCAGACGTTCGCGGTGCAGGTTTGAGCGGTCAATTGCTGATGACGGCGGAGGGGTGGGAGCAAGACTCCCTCATCTACACCGAATCGCCAAAAAACCGACCTTCGCAAACGTTGCACGTTGTGAGCCAGCGACCGCGCGGGCGCACGACTTTCGACGGTTCGTTAAAGCCAGATTGGTGGTTGCCGTCGGTCCCGGCGTCCGTTTACTCTGAATTTCGTAAGCCGCGATTCGCGAGATGTCGTTTCAGGGGGAGGGCTGAATCCATGAGTGCCTTCCAGCCCGTCGACCTCGAGCGGGCGAAACCATTCGATGGGCTCCGGGGGCTAATCGATCTCCTGTCATACGATCGACTGTGAGTCGGACGCGGCAGCAGCTCCTGGTCTTACACCTCCGGAATGCGGACCTTGGATCGGAGATCGTTGCCTGGGCCGTATACGACGGAACCCTTGAGAAAGACGATGCCCAGATGCAGACGGGCAGTGAAGACGTGCCTCCCTACACGTCGGTACTTGATGCCATGCGCGACGGCTGGCGGGTGTTTCAATCCAGTCCGATGCCCGAACGCAGTGCCGGCTCGGGAACGGGTCAGCTGGCGAACGAATACTGGCTTGAGCGATTGGTCGAAATGGACGAGCCGGCATGACCGCGTCGGTCGAGCGGTAAAGGATCGACCCCTGCATGGTCACTACGAATTCTGACGCGGCAAAAGAAACGGATCTGCTGTCTGCTGGCGAGATGGCCAGATTCGTCATCGACGGCTACCTTGAATTCGACGATATTGTCCCCGAACGTTTGACTGAGGCGGTGTACGCCGATGAGCTGAATACCGTCGACGACTCTGGACTCAAGAAGCAGTTTTCCTGGCACATAACGGACAATCCACACGGCTTTTACGAGTGGTCGGAAGCCATCCGCGAGGTCCACGCGCTGCCTGCGGTGAAGGCTGTTCTGCTAAGCCTGATGGGTCCACGATACGTTGCCAACCACTCGGCCCTCCACGCCACCGCGCCGCAGCGCAAAGAAGCTCAAAACTGGCACGTGGACGCCGGGGGGAGACGCCAGGTCAGGCTGCCAAAAACCGACCCGTATTCATTTGACGTTCTCACGGCGTTCTTCGCCCACGATACGCCGGACGAAATGGGGCCGACGCTGATTCTGCCGGGATCGCATATGCGATCGGTCCTGGGGCCGGACGTCGGGCGCTACAAAAACATCCGCGGTCAGAAGCGGCTTTCAGGCAAGGCCGGCAGGATGGTTTTCTTTCACGAGGCCTTGTGGCACTGCGCTCAGCCGAACATGACCGACCAATGGAGATTCATGTTCAAGATCCGGTACAACCCGCGTGTACCGCAGCGCGATCAATTCAACATCGAAGGTTGGGACGGTGAAGAGATCCGGCGATTTTTTCGCATGACCAAGAGCGCGCACAATCTCACGGGCGAAGCGGACGCAGTCGCGTGGGCGCGAGCCAGTTGGTGGCGGTACCTTTGCGGGGCCGACGAACTTATCGACCCCAGCGGAAAAGGCGCTCACGGGGACTACGCTTAGATAAATCAGTCGGAGAGCCGCCCGGTCGTCGTCCTCCAGGCCCGGCCCCAACCGGCATGGTCGACGCGAGCAGCACCCGTCATCCCGGCATTCACGGGAGATCTCGGATGGTGGCGGCCTCGGGTCAAGATAAACGCTCGGTCAGGACGATACCACCCATTGCCACGATCAGTGCCGGATGCAACCGATGATCCGTGAATACGCCGCGGCTGCTTGCGCTCCAGGGTGGCTAAGCGACGCCGACCGCCAGCGCCGTTATCACATCGCCGATACCGTGCGACCACTGATACGAAACATCGTCGGCAGCTTCGCCGTCGCTTTCAGACGGAATCGCAGACTCAGACCTGTCGGGAACGTCGTCATGAAAGTACGAGTGGTGGATGCGCAGGTCGGTGGCTGAATCGTCGTTGTCAAATGCTCCTCCGAACGGATGTGCCTCGACGATGTAAAAAGCGCCGCCGGATTTCAGAAAATGCGTTATAACCTGGCTCCATTTCTCAAGATCGGGAAGCCAGGTAAGAACACCGTGCGAAGTGAAAACGATGTCGAATTCGGCATTCAAGACGGCTGGAAGGTCGTAAACGTTGGAGCATATGAATTTCGCTTCCAGGCCCACCTCCGCGGCCAGCGATCGGGCCGCCGCGATCGCGAGCGGAGAGAAGTCTACGCCGGTTACGCGGGCTCCCAGCCGCGCCCATGAAAGCGAGTCGAGTCCGAAATGGCACTGCAAATGCAGCATCGATTTTCCGTCAACGTTTGTTAGTTCTCTCCGCTCAACGGGCGACAGTGAGAGCTTGCCTTCTTTGAAACCCTCCACGTCGTACGAGGCGCTGCTGACGTTGTGTGCAACGCGCCGGTCCCAACGTTCACGATTTGTTTCGGTGTACTTATCCATCCGACCCTAAAGGATGTGCCCGGCAGCGGCCGGCGAATTAATGATCTGATTTCTCACGGAGTTTAGTTGGCGCCGTAACCAACTTTCGTTGAACACGGCCAATTTATCAGGACTATCGATCGGTCGGCGCGGCCGGCGGTCATGGTCGAAAAAAGCAAAAACCGCTCGGCGTCTGGTCCAGGCGGCGATCGCTTGATCGGTGAGCCCGACCGACATTATCAAGCCTTCGCATGGCTCCAATTCCGCGCCAGGCGGGCATGCACCGCATCCCATGGCTTTTCCATGTCATCCCGGTGGAACACCGGCTCAAAGCCGAGTTTGAGATACGTGCTGACGGCTGGCAGCCTCCAGTCGTCGGTCATCAGGATTACGTTTTCGTAGCCATTCTCCAGCAAGTGTCGAGTCACACCCGCGCACACCGCATATCCGATCCCGTTACCGCTCAATTTCGGATCGGCTATGACGAAGTCGATCCGGCCTGCCGTTTCGTCCTCACGACCAGCGAACGCCGCTCCGACGATGCCGCCATCGTGAACAACGACATGTGTGCCTTCCTTCCGCTCGTCGCGCGGCATCAGTTCCGCCTCGTAGTATTCGCCGGCGGCATGTTCAAATCCAACCAATCGCATAAGTTCGCGAATCTGGCCGTCGTCGTTCCTATCGTAGCGGCGCAATTCGAAGCCACCCCGTGGCTCCCAATCCTGCAGGTCGGCGAGGCTTTTCGAATAGCGCATCATGAGTTGGGTGGGTTTATGGTCGCCCCAGGGTGCGTGAGTCTCGGGAATTTCAGGTTTGACCGGTCGGCCGATCTTCACGCTTTCAGTTGCCGCCGCGCAGACGGCCACGTTAAGGGCCGCGATGTCAGCGGGCACCGGGTCTGGCGACAGCCCATCGACCGCGTTGATGAACCGCTCAAATGCCGACTGCCAGTTGTGACCTCCGCCGACTTCCGGTGACATTCGCCCGAGCCGTTCGGGGTCTTCGCCTCGGCGGTAGAAAGTGTCTTTGATGATCGTGCCGCCGGTCCCGTAAACGTTGAAATAGCCCGGCGTGAACGACACGCCGTTAGCACCGGTGGTGACCAGGACGTTTGCCAGAACGCCGTCCTCGAAGACGATATTCACGACGTAGCTGTCGTCTATCGGTAGATCAGATCCCGCGAGTCTGTTCGCATACGCCGAAACTTCGACGGGGTTGCTACTGGCTGCTGTGAGGATCAGATCAATCGCATGACATCCTCCCCCCAGAAGAACGCTCTGAGGATTCAGCGCGTCCGTTCGCCACGGTGTGTGCCGCTTGCCTTCGGGCGAGTACATCTCCCACATGTCGTGAACGTAAAAACCCTGATACATAAACGGCTACCCCAGCTTCCCCTCGAGGACGTACTGGAGCGCCTCCTGAGTTGGGTATTGGTAACGCAACGTGAAATTGACCGACAGGAGGGCGTGGTTGCGTTCCGCCGCGACGATCATCCGGCGGGCCTCCTCAACCGATGTCGCAAGCGGCTTTTCGACCAGAACGTCGCATCCCGCCTCGAGAGCCGCGAGCGTGTGTTCGGTATGAAGATGATCGGGACTCGCAACGTCGGCGATCGTCGGACTCGTTTCTCGCAGCAGCGTTTCGTAGCGGGCTGATACTTCGGCGGACGTGAACTCTCGGGTGAGTTCCGAGCGTTTTGTCTGGTCGGGCTCGCAGATCGCTACAACATCCGCCCTGCCCGAGGCCACTGCCGCCCGGGCGATGGCCGTGCCCGCGCCTCCGCCTCCGCCTCCGAATAGCATCAACCGCTGGACTGTCGGCCGGCGGGCCCGGTCGGGGTCAGTTCTTACGATTCACCATCCTTCTAAAGCGCGATCAGACGTCAATTCCGATCCGGTACGCCGCGACTTCTCTGGCCACCTTAATGAAATCCGCCGCGACGGCATCCATGAACTTGTCGGCCGCGTCCTGCGAAGCGAGGCGTGGATTTCCAACGTATCCAAGTGGAACCTGATTGATCCAATCGATGTGATAGTTGCCGGAAACCGCTCTGGGATTTGTCGGTCCGTCTTCGGTCAGCCGGTCGAGATGCACGAACTCTGGCCGGGATGCCAGGTTTAGTGCCGTTTCAATTTCCCCGCCGTGCCCGACCTCGACCAGGGAGTCTTTCGCATACTCCTCCGCACCGGCCGCTGAAAGAGTTTTGCTAAAAAGGTAATAGTCGGGCTGGGCGGGCTTTCCGGGCGCTTCGGCTGTCGCGCGCTCGTGGACCATATTGGCCAGAAACTGCACGGGTGTCTCCGAGCCACCGTGGCAAACGGCGGCAAAACTTTTCTTGAATCCGTTTCTCGCGCATTCCCGAAAAATCGCGTCGTACATTTGGGTCATCACGTCGGGGGGAATGGATATCACGCCCGGATAGCTCTTCATCATCGCGCAGATGTTGTGGTGCATTGTCGGCAGAACGATACACGGCGCCGTCTCCTCTATCAGGTCGCATACTCGTTCAGCTATGAAGGAATCGGACCCGTGTTGGTAGATGCGGACCATGCATCTCGATCGAACCGATCGGCAGGACAGCTAGGTCGGTGATCTTCGCGAACTCGGCGACCCCGAGACCGGTCATCTCGTGCCATTTCAAAATTCGAACTCTAATCGAACCCGCCATCGGCAGGTCTAATCGCCGTTAGACAGGGAACATATCGACAACTCGAGCGCAGAATGTTGAATGCGGCAGTTGTGCCGGGCATTTGACTGCAATCGGAGCTATGGCTTGCGGTGCACCGACCCTCGGCTCGCTACGAGTCTCTATCCGCTCCGAGGATTGCCGTTCGGGTCAAGCTGCCCGATTTCCTCTGCCAGGAGCATGCTTTGAATCCCCGCGTTGATGCTGGTGAGCGGCTCGCGCCCGTCGAGAATGCACTGCAGGAAGTCGAGGTGCATTGCGTCCACACCTTCGTCCAACGCTCCGTTCGGGTCCCCGGGGATCGGCTCACCGTGAATCACTTCCGGGTTGGGATCGTTGTCGGTAAATATCTCGCCCGAGATTGGCGGGTGGATGTAGGCGCTTATGCCGTTGCCATGCAGCTCGATCCGGTAGTACCGAGCGCCGGCGTGACCGATGCCGCTGTGGACCGCCACCGCGCCCGAGCTGAAATGAATGACCGAGTTGTAAGAGTTCATCCATCCGGTATAAGCGTCGTCGCCGCGGCTCAACACCTGGTCCCATTCGCCGCCGCATACCCAGCGCGTGAAATCGATCATGTGAATGTCCTGCTCGAAAAGCCGGCTGAAGTTTCGACCGCCCTCGTCGGTCTCGATCAAATTCTTATGAAAGTTGGTCATCATGAATCGGATCGGCCCGCGAGCCTCTACGCGCGAAATTGCCTGGCGCAACAGCGGTGTCCAGCGCCGTTGAAGTCCCACGCACACGAGCCTCTCGTTCCGGGCGGCGGCTTCGGCTATGCGTCTGGCGTCGGCCGATCCCGCGCCGGGCGGCTTTTCGACGAACAAATGCTTGCCGGCGTCGAGAACAGCGACGGCGACATCAGCGATGCTTCGGGGTTGGGTAACAGCGTATACAAGGTCGCATTCAACCTCGGCGAGCATTTGGCGAAAGTCGGTGTAGCGCCCTCCGATGTCGAAGCCGTCGGCTACTTTGTCTAAACGGGCCTTGTCCAGATCGCATACCGCGCGCAGTTCGACTTTGCCGGCGGCGCGCGTGATCGCCGCATAGTGCGCGCGCGTGGCGCGAAGTCCCGCTCCGATGAAAGCTGCTTTCAGCATCTCTACGTTCTCACTCTAGAGTCCGTCAAATCCCATATTCTGCGATAGCCCCGAGACCGCGGAGGCCGTTCCGCCGCTACGGGCTCGCGATCGATAAGGTAGCCAAGAATACAGTGGGAGCCGCCCAATCCCCACTTCGCGGGCCCCCGATTGCGGGCCGGAGAATCCTGATCACCGGCGCGGCCCGCCGAGTGCGATTCGATCTCTCGCGATTCTCGGTAGCGAATTCGATCTCTTGCAACCCGGTGCGCGGCAGACGCTATGAATCCGCAGCCTCACACCGTGTTCATGCCGCCGCCGGGATGCGACACTCATTGGATTCCATATCGAACCGACATCGGGGCTGGCACGGTCTCGCACGCAACCGATCCAGTACAAGAAGTTGAAAACCGAGCCATCGCGCCGGTATGCTAGCAGTCACAAAGGGCGACTGCTAGGATTGTTCGCAGTTGCAAACATGTTGTGTTTCAGGACTAGAGGAGTGAGTTATGCCCGCCAAAACCAAGCTGTCCATTTCGCCGTTGGGCGACCGCATCGTGGTGTATCCCGAAGAGCGGGAAGAACTTACCAGATCCGGCCTCGTGCTTCCTGACACGGCCAAAGAGAAGCCCATGGAGGGAAAGGTCGTCGCCGTTGGACCGGGCCGAGTCCTGGACAGTGGGGAGCGACAGAACATGGAGGTCAAAGAAGGCCAGGTGGTTCTGTTTGCAAAGTACGCAGGAACGGAAATCAAACTTGAGGATACCGAGTACCTGATCATCAGCGAAAAAGACGTCCTGGCGATCATGGGCTAGGCCCAATCCCGCTTTAGCAGTACTAAGGAAGGTCTCATACGGATGCCGCCAAAAAGTGTCGTATTCAGCGAGGAAGCCCGCGAAAAACTCCGGAAGGGCGTGGATACGATTGCGTCCGCAGTTGGCTCCACGTTGGGTCCAAAAGGGCGCAACGTCATGATCGGAAAGTACTCGACGCCGGACGTTAGCAACGACGGTCAAACGATCGCCAAGCAGTTTGAGGCGCTGGAGGACATTCATGAAGACGTTGGGATGCGCATCCTCAAAGAGGCTGCCATCAAGACGGGAGACAGCGTCGGCGACGGTACCACCAGCTCCATAGTGCTGGCTCAGGCGATCGTTCACGCCGCGCTCAAAAGCGTGGCTGCTGGTGCGAATCCGATGTTTCTAAAGCGTGGCTCCGATCTGGCGGTCGCGGCGGCCATCGAGAAATTGCGTGAAATGTCACGGCCTATCGAAGGCGAGCAGGATATCGCACACGTTGCGACCATAGCGGCCAACGACCGCGATATCGGGCTCGCCGTCAGCGAGGTCATGGACCGCGTTGGCAAGGATGGAATTGCGATTGTCGATGAGAGTCGAGTCGGTAAACCGCTGCTGACCCGCTATGTCGAGGGAATGCAACTCGACAAGGGCTGGCTGTCGCCGTATTTCGTCACCAACGCCGATCGGATGGAGAGCGTACTCGAAGATCCCCTCGTTCTTCTTACCGACCAGAATCTCAAAAACGGCAAGGATTTCCTGCCGATGCTTGAACGGATCGTGGCTGCGGGCAACCGGAACCTGTTCCTGGTGGCATCCAACCTCAGCGACGACGCATTGGCGATTGTAATTCTGAATAAGCTCCGGGGCGTCCTGAATACGGTGGCGATTAAGGCGCCGTCGTACGGCGATCGAATGAAAGCGATTCTTGGCGACGTGGCAGCCTTGACGGGCGCGCGGGTGGTATCCGAGGACATGGGCGTAACGTGGGACAAAGTACCCCTCGAGTGGCTGGGCACCTGCAGTCGCGTAACCGTCAACAAAGAAGCCACCGTCGTGATTGAAGGCGGCGGCAACGAGGCCGATGTTCTCGATCGCACTAAACAGATTCGCCAGCAGATTGAGAACGTCGACAGCGACTGGGACCGCGAAAAGCTGGAAGAGCGACTGGCGAAGCTATCGGGCGGCGTGGGGGTGATCGAGGTCGGCGCTCCGACCGACGTCGAACTCCGCGAGAAGAAGGCGCGAGCCGAAGACGCAGTTCACACGGCCCGAGCCGCGGTCAGCGAGGGTATCGTTCCCGGTGGTGGAGTCGCCTATCTGCGCGTCGGCGCGGTCATAGACAAGCTGGCCGAGGGGCTCGATGGCGACACTCGTACGGGCGCTCGCATGATTAGAGATGCGCTGCAGGCGCCGATTCGCAAGATTGCCAGCAATTCCGGTGATATCCCGTCGATCATTGTCGATAACGTTCTGCGGAGCGACAACGAATGGTATGGGTTTGACGCCTACAAGGGCGAGTACGGCGACCTGTACGAACTCGGCGTCGTGGACGCCACAAATGTCTGCATTGCTGCGCTTCAGAACGCCGCGAGCGTCGCTGGAATGATCATGACCACCGAGGTGGTCGTTAACGAGATACCGCAGCCCGCAGCGCCTGTATCGCCCGATGAAATGGGTGGAATGGGTGGAATGGGTGGAATGGGAGGCGGAGGCATGGGAGGCGGAGGCATGGGAGGCGGAGGCATGGGAGGCGGAGGCATGGGAGGCGGAGGCATGGGTGGAATGGAGGGCATGGGCGGAATGGGCGGAATGATGTAGCCTCCGGTCTTTTCCGACCGATAAAGGCCGGCTCCGCGATTGGAGGCGGCCTTTTTATTTCAGGAGTTTCGCGGCGACCGTTTGTGATCGGTCACGCTCGACCGCACTACCGCATGTAAACTTCTCACCTTCCCGGCAAGTAGCGCACCACGCGGAGGATCATTTCGTACAAAAGGCCGCTGGATTTTCGCTCGACTCGTTGGTGAGTACGGACGCCGCGGCACGGCGTCAAGCGCACATGGATCGCGGTGGCGCCGGCAGTGAGACCCTAATCAGCATCGACGTTGGTCAGCCCGATCCCGCCTCGATGCCTATGAATGACCTCATCGCCGCCACCGAGCGCGTTCTGTCCACGGACCGCACGGCGCTGCTTTACGGGGCCCGCGAGGGCTACGCCCCGCTTCGCGAGATCGTCGCCCGGAAGGCGCTGCGATTGGAATCGCTCGAGGTTGATCCCGATCACATAATCATTACCAACGGCTCGTCGCAGGCAATCGCAATGACCGCTCAGGCGTTGCTTGATCGGGGCGACTGGATTCTCATGGATGAGGCGAGCTGGGGAGTACGGGTCTTCAGGGGGTTTGGCACGAACGTTGCTCCAGTCCGATGGGACGCCGACGGACCGATCGTCGCCGATATCGAGGCAGGGATCGCAACCGCCGGCGACCACGGCAAGCCAATAAAGTTGTTTTACACGATCCCAAATTTCCAAAATCCGCTGGGCATCACCGCAAGCAGCGAACGCCGCAAGACCGTTCTTGAATTGTCCGACCGTCACGGCTTCGCGATTCTCGAGGACGATGCATACGTCGAACTTCGCTTCGAAGGAACGCACCTCCCCAGCTATTACGAACTCGACGACAGCAGAAGCCGGGTTGTTCGAGCGGGAACGTTTTCCAAGATCTTTGGCGCTGGGATTCGACTCGGTTGGACCATGGCCTCACCAGAGCTTCTCTCGGTCCTGATGAACTACAAATTGGACGGTGGGGCAAGCCCCTTTTCGAGTCGAATCCTGGTGGAATACATGCGCAGCCACATGTTCGAGCACATCGAGGATCTCATTAACGTTTATCGAGCCAAGCGCGACGTAATGGTTCAGAGCCTGGAGAAGGGGCTGGGGTCGGACGCCACCTGGAGCCAGCCGGCAGGCGGATTCTTCATTTGGCTCAAGCTACCTGACGGTGTGAACGCCGAGGATGTATGTGCCGCTTGCGACAGGCGAGGCGTCGCCGTCTGGAACGGCGCGCAATTTCGATGGGACGGTCAGGACGATCTCCACGTCCGTCTTTCCTACAGTTTCGCCGCGCTCAGCGAGATCGAAGAGGGCGTGGCCATCCTCTGCAAAGAAATCCGCAATCTTGCAATCTAGGCGACGCCAACTCGGAAGCGATCCGGTTCGATGACCGCTTGCCGCATCCAGCGCGAGCCTTCGCCAGAGTAGCCGCCCAGGGGTCGCACGCGGCTCAAACGCGCCGTCCGCGTATCCCGATGTGGCCGTGGCATCAATTCAACTTGTCGGCCTCGGGAATTGTGCGCCAAGCCTCGTGCTTGACCATAATCTCGCCCGGATCTCCGGTCTTAACCAGGAGATAGTTTTCAGCCGGCTCGGTGTTGGTCACCGTAACGTTCGCTTGTGACAACAGATTACTTGACAATCTGACACTTAGATAATAATGTCCTCATCAAGACAATGGAGTTGTATCGCGAGTCAACAATGTGTGACTTCACCGTGGCGTCGGGATTCGGCTTGCTGAAACCGGCGGCGAACGACGAACCGGCGCCAATTTGCCTGCTGGTTCGCATGCCTGCCGGAGAATTTTCGGGGCAGCCACTATTCAGCGAAACCACCGGTCCCGACAATGCGTATGTAGGTGTGCAATTCGTTACAGACCCACCCATGAACGGGGCGCATATTTGCGGTTATGCGGACGGCGGCTTTGCCGGGCACCGCGTGGCGAATCGCAACCGGTTCGTGGACGTGGGGAAGTCGAACCAGGGATCGGCCGGTCCCAAACCGTCCGATGCGAGGGTCAATTGAACGTCACCATTCGGAGAAAGGAGGCCAATAATGGTCGAATCAGGATTTGATGGTCTAGCCGACCTCGCCAGCGAAGAAAGCGAGCGGCAAACCCGAGACGCGATCGACGCTGCGCTGCGTTCGCTTCCCGAGGGTGAAAGCGACGGGGTTTGCCAGGATTGCGGATCCGAGATTAAATCGGCACGCCTGGCTCTGCTACCGGGAACGACCCAATGCTCGGCGTGCGCCCACACGCGGAATAAGATTTCGGCGAGCGCCAATCTCAATTAGCGTCGTCGCAGTTCAGTAGGGACCGCGGCCCGCGGGTCGCGGTCCCGTCTCGTTTCAACGCCTTTGGCTGGAGAACCGGCTGACGCTACCCTTGTGCTGTTCAATCGCGCTGGGGGATTAGTTGTCTGCGGCAACCGGGCTGAGATGTATCGACTGCGACCGGCTACACCCGCTCGAATACATTCTGTCATGTCCCGATTGCGACGGTCTGATGTTCGTCGAATACGACATCGACCGGGTGGCCAGGGTTGAGTTCGGCCGGCTCGAGGGTCATGGCATTTGGCCCTACGCCGAATTGCTTCCTATCAAAAACCCCGACCACTTCGTGTCGCTTGGCGAGGGCAGCACGCCCCTGATCGGGACACCGCGATTAGCTCGGGAAATCGGGCTGGATCAGCTTTTTGTAAAGTTCGAAGGGTCGAATCCGACAGGCACCATCAAAGACCGTTCTACGGTCACTGCAGTATCCGCGGCGCAGCAATTCGGATTTGACCGCATCGGCGTCGTCAGTACCGGGAATGCGGGATCATCGCTCGGAAGTTACGCTGCCCGGGCCGGAATTCGGGCATTCGTCTTTGCCGCTGCAACGGCCGCCAATCCCAAGATCAGTCACATGGCCGCCACAACGCCGGACTTTTACCTCTACGAGGGAGACTACGACGGGATGATCGGCGGATTCGATGCGGCGGTCGACGAGGGTATAGTTTTCGATGCCGGGGCTACGCGAAATGCTTACAAACAGGACGGCAAGAAAACGCTCGCCTATGAAATCTTCGAGCAAATGGGCCTGCGGGTTCCGGACTTCGTCGTTTACCCGATAGGGATCGGCGAGGCTCTGCTCGCCGGTCAGCGCGCATTCGCCGAGCTACAGGCGGCCGGGCACAGCGATTCGGTCCCGCGGCCGGTTTGCGCTCAGTCCGCGGAAGCCGACACTGTGATCCGGGCGCTGGATTCCGGCGGGCCGCTGATTCCGAGGAAGATCGGCTACACCGTGGCCGAAGGCGTGGCGGTGGGCGATCTCGGCCGCAAGGGCGAGTGGGTATTGAAAGTGACGCGCGGCGACAACGGGCTTGGCGCCGCCTCCGAAGACCGCGAGATACTTGAATGGCAAGCAAAACTTGCGCGCCTGGAAGGTATATGGGCCGGCCCAACGGGTTGCGTCACCCTGCCCGCGCTGGCAAAGTTGGTCGTGCAAAAGGCCATTCCGCCGGACGCGGTAGTCGTCTGTATTGTGAGCGAAACGGGGCTCAAGGATGATACGAAAGCTCCCGCGATGACCCCGCTCGCGCCCACACCTGAAAACGTTCGAAGAATCCTACTTTCATGAATATTGCTGAGAAGGGGGGCGAGAATGTTCGTTGTTAACTCCGCCGACAAGCCGGAAGTCGAGTCGCCGTTTCCGGGAGTGGGCAGGAAAAGCCTGGTGTGGGGCGACCGCATGCTCCTGACTCAGATCATCATGCGTCGGGATTCGGTCGTGGAACTTCACGATCACCCATACGAGCAGATGGGATATTGCATACAGGGCGCGATTGAACTCGAAGTTGGCGACGAGAAGGAGATATGTCGCGCCGGCTTCGCGTGGACCATTCCGTCAGGCGCGGGCCATGCCGCTACCGCACTTGAGGACTCCATTCTTGTCGAGGCCTTCAGTCCGCCGCGCGACGACTACAAGGACTGACATGCATCCGCCGACGCTCTCGACTCCCCGAGCACGCTGATTGAATTCGAAGAGGAGGACACTTGGAGATTTTTGAAGCCATCTGGGACGTGCTCAACACGCCCGTAACGAAGATTCAAGAGCGCGACCTTACGCTCCTGTCGATCGTCCAGCTATTGGTAATCCTGTTTATCGGGTGGGTGGTGGCAAGGTATGCGTCGCGGCTGACCAGGCATATCGTCGTCGATCGCGTCGACGCCCCGGAGGCCGTAGGCAAAGCCGCGGCGCGCGCCGTTCGCATGACCGCGATCTTTGCCGGTGTCTATCTCGCGCTTACGTCCATCGGTTTCGATCTGGCGATTTTGCTCGTCCCGCTCGGTGGACTCTCAGTCGGAATCGGCTTCGGCATGCAGGATGTAGCAAAAAACCTGATCGCGGGCGTTATTACGCTTACGGAAAAGCGCGTTCGGAAAGGGCAGAGAATCGAGATTCGCGGATTCCAGGGAGTCATCGACGGAATCGGGCTGCGATCCACGACAATCGTCCTCGATGACGGTACCAAAGTGATGCTGGCCAACGGAGACTTCATGAGCCAGCCGTTGAAAATAGTCGCGGAGGTCGACGCGGAGGAAGATGCGGAGTGATCCGAACATGGACGTCATGGCCGGTCCCAATCCAAGCCGCCTGGATTCTCAGGAGCGTTGCCGCTCCTCGTACCACTGCAAGGCCGCGGTGGGAATCCCGGCACGGATGATCCATCGATCCGACGCCGCTCGGACACCTGATGGAGCCTTCTCGAAAAGCTGAGCCGCGCACAGCTGATCGATCAACTGTGATTTGGTGTTCAGGCGCCACGGTGTCGTCACTTCGCTTCCATCGATGTGCGGCTGCGCCAGCTCGGCGCACCCATTAGAAGGATTCTGCTCGAGCCGAAAGACGTTTGCCTGTCGTAGGCCCGGAAGGCTCTTAACCCGCTTCACCAAATCGATCAGCAAGTTTTCGGCTTCGCCGCTGACTGTCATGATTTCGATGGTAGTCCGCTGGGGTGGTCGGTCAAAGAATGATGAGTGTAACTATACCTACGGACATCAATTCAATCTGCGCGATACTGAGTCGTGAGGAGGAGGGAGGAGTCCAATGACGGCACTCTGCAAAACCGCTTGAACATCCGGCTCGGCATCGAGGCCGAGTTGAGCGAGTCGATGGGGGAAACGCTGCGACGCTGGTCCCTGCGGCAGCTTTCAACGGCGGGCGCTCATAGGGAGCGGATGGAGGCGGCGATCATCAATAATGATCCCGACGAAATGCGATCCGTTATCGCGCAGTTTGCAGCACTAGCTCCCGTCCAGCGTCGCCACGTCAGCGCGTTGATCGACGCATGGGAGAAGTCGCTGGGTTGAGGCGAGCGCCTGTCTCTTAGAAAGCCTCGATCTCAATCGCGCTCCGCTGCACAACCGTAATCGGGATCGCGGGGGTCCTGCTGTGAGTGGTGGCCGTCCGGTGAGGTCGGCCCGACGTCGCTTGCCGGTCGCGCAGCCTGGAATCGCTCGCATAACCACATGAGCCTCAACAGCATGCCGCAGAGCTTCGAGACTGTAGCCGAGGTCGACGAGGAAATGACAAAGCCTTCGCGGGCCCTCGTGAACCAACTCGGTCGCGGCTCAGGCAACGTCATGTGCCTGGGCGTGGGCGGCAAAATGGGTCCCACTCTCGCGATCCTTGCCGTAAACGCAATCACGCGAGCGGGTGGCGACAGAAAAGACTTCGGCGTCTCAAGGTTTTCCGATCGTGGCATCGCAGACCGGCTCGAATCTTCCGGCGTGAATACCATCCCGTGTGACCTCCTCGACCGAAGCGCCGTAGGTGCTCTTCCCGACGCAACGGACGTAATTGTCATGGCCGGGCGCAAATTTGGATCGACCGGGTCCGAAGGCCTCACATGGGCGATGAACACCTACATGCTGGCGCTCGTCGCAGAGCAATTTCGGGAAGCGCGAATAGTCGTTTTCTCGACGGGGAATGTTTATCCGTTCACCTCGATAGCCGGCGCGGGAGCCAGCGAGTCGACGCCTCCATCTCCCGTAGGCGAATATGCCCAGTCGTGCCTTGGCCGTGAGCGCATCTTTCAACATTTCTCCGGGCGGTTCGGCACCCGCGTGTGCGGTTTCGCGCCACCCCTGAACATTCCAAACCGCGACCGGCCGCGGTGGTGGTTGGTATCAATTGAAGTGAGTGGCCAGGCGCGTGGTTAACAATAAAGTCGAGCTGCGGGCCACTCCGCCGTTCGACCTCACTCAGGTCGCGCGCTCTCACGGGTGGTACGCCCTCGCGCCGTTTCATTGGAGCGAGCCGACCAATACGCTCTCCACGGCATGCGTGCTGGAGGGCAGATCGGTGATGGTGTCGATTCAGCAGACCGGACTCGAAACCGTTGAGGCGCGATGGAGCGGTCCCGTTTCCGAATCCTCGGTCTGCGCCGTGGTGGATCGAATGTTGAGCCTTTCGGAAGACTTTTCCGGATTTCAGCTACGTTGTGGTCGGACGAAGGGATTTCGGCACGTGGCAAAAAACGGTCTCGGGCGGCTGCTGCGTTCGCCCACTTTATGGGAAGACGCAGTAAAGGTGCTCTGCACGACGAATATCAACTGGGCGGGAACCACGACGATGGTGCGACGGCTCGTCGACGAGTTTGGGGCTGAAGCGCCCGGCGGCGGACGTTGTTTTCCCAGCCCACTGACAATCGCCGAGGCTGGCGCCAAGGCGCTGACCGAGAGGGCCAAGCTCGGATATCGAGCATCGCATCTCGAGGAATTCGCTTCGTCGGTCGTGGAAAATCGAGTCGATCTCGATAAATGGGATGACCGAGCGATACAGCCCCGCGAACTTCGGCGAGAAATTCTCGCGGTTAAGGGCTTTGGAGAATACGCGAGCGCCACCATCATGGCCCTCACCGGACGCTACGATCGCGTGCCGATCGACTCGGCGTACATGGGTTTCGTCACGCGCCGCCATTTTGCGGGCGTACAGCCAACCCGCAAGGCGGCCGAGGCAGTCTACCAATCCTGGGGTAAGTGGAAGCATCTCGCATATTGGTTTGAACGAATTGAGAACTGATCCAGTAGCCTGTTCGGCAGGCGCCGGTTGTAGCGGGAGCGATTGCGTTGGGTGCTGACTGGTACAAGTTTCGGGGATTTGACCGCGACCGCGTGCAATCCGCGCGTGCCTCGTACCTCGTCCACTTTCCTGGTGGTGGCCGGATTCTGGATGTCGGGACTGGCCGTGGAGAGTTTCTTCTGGCGGCGGTTGAGGCGGGGTTTCAAGCGGAGGGGCTGGACTCGGATCGCAAAGCGGTCGCGGAGGCGAACGAATCCGATCTGCGTGTAGTACAGGCCGACGCGCGCGATTTTCTACTAACGCACCCGGGCGAATTTGACGGCATTTTCTGCTCGCATCTCGTCGAACATTTTTCGCCGGACGATGCGAGGCGCTTGATCTCCGCCGCCGCCGACGCCCTGAGCGCAGGTGGTGTTCTCTGCGTCGTCACCCCAAATCCGGGAAGCCTGCCAACGGTCACCCACGAGTTCTGGCGGGATCCATCGCACGTGCGGCCATACGATGTTGAAGCGCTCCAATTTCTATGCCAGAGCTCGGGGCTTGAGGTCGTCGAGTCGGGCCAGAACCCCGATTCCGAATTGGGCCTGCCGATCGACCCGGACGATCTCTCACTCGATAGCCTCACATCGGATTTCGAGAGGCCCGGCTCGGAACAACCTCGCATCGCCGGGGTCATTGCGAAACTGTTCCAAAAGTCTCGGATGGCCCGCGAACTCAATGCTGTTATCCACCACCAGAGGGTGCAAATCGAGCGTCTCGAACAGCATCTAGGGTTGCTGTCGGATTCGCTACGGCGGCTACTCGAAGTGCTGTACGAACCGTCCGAGATTTATGTGGTGGCACGGAAGCCCTGACTGCCGGCTCCGTAGATTTCGTCCGCTAAAAACGTCCGGTACGGATCGGCGGAGACTTCGTGCTTGTGAGCGCCGGAGCCAACCAATGCGGTGTTCCCGGGTAATCAATCACCGCCGACCCGCAATCCCTCACATCGAGTATCCTTCACGTCCGGAATTCGCAGGGCGTCGAGCCCCCGAGGTCATTAGTCGGTATTTAGGAAGTCCAATGTCGCAGGATGCCCGCATCACCGTGGAGGCCAGCCGTCCAATCGCCCGCGTTCAGCCCGCTCTTTATTCCCAATTCATCGAGCCGCTGGGCAAATGTGTGTACGAAGGAATATGGGTGGCCGATCGCCCCGAAATTCCACAGGAAAACGGGATGCGAACGTTCGCGCTCGACGCCTTGCGACGCATCGGACCCGCCGCTGTGCGCTGGCCCGGTGGGTGCTTTGCGGATCAGCATCACTGGCGCGATGGCATCGGCGACCCCGGGGAGCGACCGGTCCGACTGAATCTATGGTGGGGCGGGACCGAATCCCACGCATTCGGCACCCACGAGTATTTTGAATTTTGCGAACGTATCGGAGCCTTTCCATACGTCTGCGGAAACGTCGGTTCCGGGACCGTCGCCGAGATGCGCGACTGGCTGGAATACTGCAACGTGGAAGGTCCGACGTCCCTCACGGATGAGCGGCGGAATAATGGTCATCCCGGCCCCCTCGGCGCTCGATTTTGGGGCGTCGGTAACGAGAATTACGGATGCGGCGGCCACATGAGTCCTTCCGACTACGCGTCGGAGTACCGCAAGTTTGCCACTCAGCTCCGCCGGGTCGATCCGAACGTGGAGCTGGTGGCGGCCGGTTATACGCCCGAATACAACGTGAAGCTACTCGAAGCGCTGATCACCGAACGCGAACAAAGCCGCGATCTCATCGACCACATCGCGATACACAGGTTCTTCCGCACCGGCGGGCACGATGTCGAGTTTTCCGAAGAGGACTATTACGCGTCGGTGGCCGAATCGCTTCTGCTGGAGGATGACATATCCAAAGCCGACGGACTCTTCAGGAATTATGAAGGCTCCGGCGATCGAATCGGTCTCGTGATCGATGAGTGGGCCACGTGGCACTCAAACGCAAACAGAGATGAGGGTCTGTTTCAGCGCAACACGATGCGTGACGCGGTGATTGCCGCCGGATGCCTGAATGCCTTCACCAACTGGGCGCAGCGCGTGGTCCTGACGAGCACGGCTCAGGCCATCAACGTCCTCCTTCACGTGATCGCCGTCGATGGACGCTTTGCCTGGCTGACTCCAAATTTCTACGTCTTCGAAATGATCCGAAGTCACGTTGGTAATGACGCCCTGCCGACCAGCGTCGAGTGTGCGGACCTCGCCGGCGGCGACGGTTCGCCGGGAGGGCTTCCACAGCTCAGCGTGTCCGCGTCGGCCGACCCAAAAAGAAGGTCGGGCGTGGTCTGTGTGGTCAATCGCCATATCTCGGAACCGGCAACCTGCCGGCTGGCCTTCGCCGGCATCCCCGCCCGTTCGGCTGCCGCAACGCTGCTCTCAACGAGCGCTCCGAACGCGTTCAACGAGGCTTCTGATCCGGAACGGGTGACGCCCGCGTCATCGAGCGTCGATGTCGATGACGGCGAACTCCGCGCCGAATTGCCCCCGCATTCCGTCGCGCTATTCAACGTCGAGTTGAACTAGGCCGGTCGATTTCCGAGATCAGCCGGCAAGCCTTGGAGTCTCGGCGCGACAACAAACATGACCCGACGCGTCCACCGTCAGGCTACCGCGATTCGGTGAAACGGGAATTGCTCCCGGTGGCGGTCGATTGCCTGGATCCAGCGGCGGACGCCGACGTGATCCGGCAATCGCTTGCCGCTCGGAACTATGCCGTGTCGATGTCAGCGATACGGAAAACCGGCCCCCGTTCCTCGTCAACGCGGCTCAAGCCGACGTTCGTGCCGCGCTTGGCCGTTTCACCCGGTGCTAGCCGGCCCATCAATCTGGGGCCCTCTTCCAGCTCGACGAGGACCACCGTGTAAGGGACTTCGCTTTCGTAGCGAGTCGGCCCCACGTGGATTGTCGTCCAGGTGCGGATGGTTCCCCGACCCGACAGCGCTACGTTTTGATGGTCGTCGCTCCCGCACTCGGGACAATACAGCCGAGGCGGCATGAAAATAGTGTCGCATTTCGCGCATCGATAGGCGGTCGGCTCCATATTCGAGCTACGGCCGTCCGAGAACGTGAACCGTTGCCACCGCGCCGGAACCTCCCAGGTTGTGAGCCAGGGCCACTTCGGGGTTCGCGATCTGGTTAACCGCCGTCCCCCTGATCTGGGCTACGAGTTCGTAAACCTGAGCCAGGCCGGTCGCGCCGACCGGGTGTCCCTTGGCGATGAGTCCCCCGCTGGGATTGATCGGATAGCGTCCGGCAAGTTCAGTCTCGCCGGATTGCAACGCGGGACCGCCCTCGCCTCTGGCAAAAAACCCGACGTCTTCGGTGGCGATTATCTCGGCCACTGTGAAGCAATCATGAACTTCCGCCACGTCAATATCGGCGGGACCGACGCTTGCCATTTCGTAAGCTTTTCGCGACGCGCGAACGGAAGCGGAAAAGCTGGTCAGGTCGTCCATATCGGTCAGTGCGCTCGGACCCGTGGCATGTCCCGAGCCCAGTACACGCACCGGATCACCGGAAAAATCACCGGCTAACTCCGCCGGGCAAAGCACGGCCGCGGCCGCCCCGTCACTTATGGGCGGGCAGTCGAACAGGCGGATCGGCTCGGCTATCAAACGCGAGTTGACCACCTCCTCAAGATTCGTTGCACGGCGGAACTGAGCTTTGGGATTGTTAAGGCCGTTCTGATGATTCTTGATCGACACCTGCGCGATTTGCTCGCGAGTGGTGCCGTACCGGTTCATGTGCTCTTGCATAATCATGGCGAACGCACCCGGAAATGTGAGCCCGGTGCGCATCTCGGATTCCTCGTCGCCGGCCGTGGAAAGCGCTGCTGTGATTTCGCCGGTCGGCATGCTCGACATTTTCTCAACGCCAACTACGAGCACGAAGTCATAAAGGCCCAGCGCGACGGTTAAGAATCCCTCGCGAAGGGCGAGTCCGCCGGATGCGCAGGCCCCCTCGACTTTCGTGCCGGGAATGCCATCAAGGCCCAGACGTCCGGCCACAACCGGCGCTAGGGAGCCCTGTGCGGCGAGCCGTTCGCCAACGAAATTGCCGAGATACAGGGCCTGGATGCGCGATCTCGCCATGCCGCTGTCTTCGATAGCGTCACGGCACGCGTCAACGGCCAGTTTGACGATGTTTTCGCCCTCAAGCCGCCCAAATGGCGTTGAGCCGACCCCGACGATGGATACCGGTCGCATTCTCATGCCTACCTAACTCGAGCGCCGCAAGCCGGCCGGTGTGGCCCGCTTCGATCGATCATATTCGCCTTTCATGGCCGGACCAGTAGCGATCGCGCAGCTCGCGCTTCAGAACTTTCCCGTAAGCGTTCTTCGGAAAAACGGGCAAAAACTCCACTGATGTCGGTTTCTTGTAGCCCGCCAAATTCTGACGGCAGAAATCTAGAATATCCTCCGCCGTAGCAGTGCCGTCGCGGTCGAGAACGACCAGTGCTTTTACCGTCTCCCCCCACTTTTCGTGAGGCACTCCGATTACGGCCACATCCGATACGGCGGGATGGGCCGCCACGACCTCTTCAACTTCCCGAGGATAAATGTTGGCACCACCGCTGATTATCATGTCTTTTTTCCGGTCGGTGATGTAAAGGTAGCCGTCAGAGTCCAGGTTGCCGAGATCGCCGGTGTGCAGCCAGCCGTTTCGAAGCGTTTCCCCCGTGGCGGCGGCGTTGTTCCAGTATCCCTTCATCACGAGATCGCCGCGCACGACGATTTCGCCCGTTTCGCCGGCCGGCGATTCGCGGTCATCGTCGTCCACGACTGATACCCGAACTCCGGTGACCGCACGACCGGCGGAAGCGAGGCGCCGCATGGCCGCCGGATCGCCGTCAATTCGGTGCTCGGCGATGGGAAGCGTTGTAATCGCCATCGGGGCTTCGCCCTGCCCGAATATTTGGACGAAGATGGAGCCGAACGCGCCAATGGCCGCGACGAGATGCTCGGTGTACATCGGCCCCCCGCCGTAAATCACGGTATGCAGGCTTGATAGGTCAAAATGGCTCCTGTCTTCGCTTGCCACGAGCATGTTGATCATCGTGGGCGCGAGGAACAGTGTGGTGACCCGGTATCGCTCTATCGCCGCGAATATCTCACGCGGCTCAAACCTTTGCGTACCGGGGAATGCGCTGGCAGCCCCGCGAGCAAGATGATGAAACATACATAGCCCGGAGCCGTGCGAAATCGGCGCGGCGTGGAGTAGCACGTCTTCTGGCGCTACGGGATTGATGTCGAGCAGATAGCTCTGCGCCATCACCGTCAGGTTGCGGTGGGTGAGCATGGCGCCCTTCGGCTGTCCCGTGGTTCCAGATGTGTAAAAAAGCCAGGCCAGGTCATCGGGGTCTGGCACCGTGGCGGGTGGATCGTTCGACGCTGACTCTAATAGTGCATCGTACGAGAGATCTCCCGCCCCTGTGTCACCCACGCAGATAAAGTGCTTGACCGTATCGAGCGACCCGCGAAACTCGGCCACGTGATCGCGAAATTCCTGCGCATAAATAAGGGCGAAGGCGCCGGAATCGTTGAGCAAGAACTCGTGCTCGTGCGGTTGAAGCCTCGCGTTCATTGGCACGACAGCCATTCCTGCCTTCATCGGCGCCAAGATGGACTCCAGTCCCTGGTGGCAATTTGGCAAAAGCATGCCGATGCGGTCACCGCTGCGCACGCCGAGATCGACCAGCGCCCGGGCCAGACGGTTAGTCCGATTCTCGGCCTGGCGAAACGAGACGACCGTTTCACCGTCGAGCCATGCGGGCCGGTCGGGATAGCAGCCGGCTGCGCGCGCGAGCAATTGACCTATATCTAGCGCGTCCACCCGGTTCCGACTCCAAAATCCATCTTCAAGCGGCGTCCCGACGCGATGGCTCCAACAGTCTCAAAGATCGGTCAAGAATGTTTCTCGCCAAAACCAACCGCGTGAATCGATCGCCCAGAACGACAACATCTCCAAATCTGAAACCCTAAAGACCGGCCAGTTCCGCGACCTTCTTTTGCAACGGTCGGTAGACGTGTTCGTTCATAACCGCAATGGCTCCGATGTCGGACTGATCTTGAACGACGGCGGCGTAGGCTTCGGTCGCCACGCGAGACTGTTCCACCGCGGCACGCGCGTGCCGCAGCGCCTCGTCGTTGGTGCCAGCTGCCTCAGCGAGGGCGCCCTTGCGCAGCGACTCGATGCAGTTCAGGTACTCGATTCCGAAATCGAGCCGACCGATCCAGTAGTCGATATACCCCGCGCGATCGTCTTCCGACATGCTCCTTGCCTTCCGTGCAAATTCCAGGGCATTTCGATACGCGTCGCGAATCTCGACGAGCGCCGGAGGATAGGGCTCGGCCATCCAGCTTCGCATGATCATGTTGGGGGCGGGAAAGGCCAGCGTAAATCGATTCTGCTCCAGCATGATCGTTGCCCGCTGGACTTCGCTGTACATATCGAACATTTCGTCAACGCAGGCCTCGCCGCAAGCTGCGCGAAGCACGTCGCGACAAACGTCATCCGGCGAGATGGTGGGATCCCAGCCAGCCTTTGCGATGTAGGAAACGGTGGGATCGTGGTCGCCTATGAGCCAGTACCTGGTGCTGAATCCGGCCATCCCGCGCGAACGAATCCGTGTCGTCATGTGGTGAAGGCTGTCGAGAGTGCTCTGGGGCAATATGCCGACGTTATCGTCGTGGAGAGTCAAGATCGCGGCTGCCGGTAGATCGAGTTTCGGCGCGGTGCCAAGGGAGTCGCGAGCTACGCTGCTCGACGGGAAATAGTCCAGCGACACGTGCGTTTGCCAGCCGGGTTTTGCTATGACATTTAGAATCGGAAACAGCTCTTCCGACACGGACTCCCAGATTACCTTGATATCCGGCCGTGCCGTGTCGGCAAGCACATTGAGATCGTCGATCAGCCGATCGAGGAAATAAAGACTGACGATGTCTCCCTTTACATCCAGCACGGACCGTGGTTCTCCCCCGGGGTAGCTGCCGCCAGGCTTATCTCTCCGGGCGGCCGTCGCCAGAACCGATTCGAGATCGCTGACCCGCTCGATGTCATATTTCTTGTCGAGTGCCCGCCAGGCCCGTTCGTATTCGTCGATCCACTGCCGATGTTCCTGCATTACAAAGCTGATGTAGTCGACCTCGGGGTAGGTGTTGACAGTCGCCCGGATTACAGCGCTGCCCAGATCGGCCAGCGCGTCGTCGTCTATCTCAACGTCGTCACCGGGTACGACGGTGGCGTGGCCGAGCTGAGATGTCTCGCGTGAACTCTTCAACAGCCCCTTGAATTCCGATGGAAATTCCGTGGTCGAGGTGTGTATCACGCAATCCATCCCGCGCGACCGGGCGTACGCGAAAAGGCTGTGAATGTGCCGCTGACCAGCAGCCGCGGTTTCCTCGTAGCTTGCGTCCAGCGGCAGGTCGGGATTCCAAAACTCCGTCACGTCTCCAAAAACTTGCCGACCGACGGTGTCTTCGTCTACCGGATACCTGTCGCCGAACCACAGCGTTCCCGAGTTTCGCGTGACGCCGCGTACCTCGTAATGGACGAACGGGTGATACGGCCAGACAAACGCATAGATGCGGTTGATCTTCAGCTTGGCGAGTTGATCGATGACAGGCTTGTAATCCTCAATTCCCCACGATTCGGGTCCGCAGGCAAAATCGTTGACGACCCTCCACTGCCTGATCGTCAGGTTCGGCTGCATCACAGTCGTGAGGTGAGGCAATTCGAATGTGCGTTGCTCGGGAAGCACGTCGCCGTGCAGCAAATAGCGCACGCCCCACTCTTCGACCAGCTCGTACACGGCCCACAGGGTCGCCCTGGCACTCCCACCGCCGAGCACAAGGGCGTCGCTGCCGCCCAGCTTGCAACGGCGAATCACGATCCCTTGTTCCGAAACATAGGAAAACGACCGTTCGCCCGTGGCCTCCGCAACCGCCGGATTGGTGCTCGGGCTGCCTATCAGGAACAGCTCGTCGAAGAGCCCTTCCGCCGCTTCGGAGGGAACCGCATCCACTCCAAACAGCTTATCGAGGTACCGGCTCAGCTCGCTCGCAGCGAATAATTCAAGATCAGGCTGTCCCGCCGCCACGACCACGCCGACTCTGGACGCCGATCTGTCGCCTCCCGCCATTTGTGCTGCCTTTCTGGATCTCGCCGAATCGCGCCGCACCCCGAATACCCGACCCGATGTCAATCGGTCGGGAACGGAGAGTACCACGGGAAACTCCCGCAACCGGCGGAGCTATCCAGCCGGAGCGCGACGTAAGCGCCGACAGGAAGAGGCGAAAGTTCTGGTGCGGAAAGATACGCGGCGCACGGAGTACAGCGCTTGATGCCGGGGCCCGGATCCGTGTGTGCGTCTGTAGTCAAATTTCGCACACTGTCTACGGGCGCGCCCGCGGCGGGATTTGAAGCTGTGGTCGCCGTATGTAATTTGCAATCAGTAGCCGCGAAGGGAAACCGAATGGGCTTTTCTACTCAGTCGTTGGCGCGCTCCAGCGCCCTGCACCCGTGGCGAATCGTTTCGATCTGGGGAGTAATCGTGATCCTGGCTCTTGCGGTCACCTCTCAGCTATTCGAAAGCGCCATAACAACGGAGGACACCTTCATTGGGGAACCTGAATCGGCGGTCGCGGCGCGTTTGAGCGAGGCCCGCCTGCCGGGCTCTGAAGAGATCACCGAGTTCTTGATCGTTGCATCGGAAACCCTCACGGTTGACGATCCGGGCTTTCGGGAATTTGTGGGTTCCTTGACCGCGGATATCTCAAAGCTCGCGCCCGAATTTGTCGAGGGCGCATTTGATTACTACACCGTCGGTGACGAAGGCATGGTGTCAAACGACCGGCATACAACGACCGTGAGCGTCGTAATGACCGGGGATCTCACCGAGGCGAATGCCAACGTCGTTCCGCTGCAGGAGATAGCGGAGGCGGCCAGTTCCGCCCCCGACTTCGAAACGTACCTTGTTGGACAGTCCAGCATCAACAGAGACTTTCAGGAACTGGCGGAAAGCGACCTGCTCAAGGGAGAAGCCTTCGGAATAGGAATCGCGCTGATCATATTGATACTGGTATTTCGAGCACTGGGATCGTCACCAATACCGATTGTGCTGGCGATAATCTCGATCGTCATCGCGATCGCACTGTCCACGCTGGTCGGCCAGATTTACCGGGTGTCGTTCTTCATCGTAAATATGATCACAATGATCGGCCTGGCCGTTGGCATCGACTACTCGCTATTCATCGTGGGGCGATTTCGCGAGGAGCGGGCCGCCGGATTGGGGAAAATAGACGCTATCGAAAAGGCGGGAGCGACAGCCTCGCGTGCCGTATTTTTCTCGGGGATGACGGTAATTCTGGCCCTGGTCGGGATGCTGATCGTTCCGATGTCGGTTTTTTCAGTCTCGGCCTCGGTGCGATATTGGTGGCCGTAATCGCCGTGCTCGGCGCGCTTACCCTGCTGCCGGCGATTTTGAGTCTTATGGGAGACAGGGTTGACTCGTTTCCAGTTCCGTTTCTCGGAAGAAACTCTTAGGATAGCGGCCGATTTTGGACCTGGGTGACGCGGGCTGTTATGCGGCGGCCCGTGCTCAGCCTCGTGCTTTCCGGGGGAGTGCTGATTGCGGCGGCCAGTCCGGTGATAGATCTTAATCTGGGTTCGTCCGGGATCGTTACGTTTCCCGATTCAATGCGAAGCAAGCAAGGTTTCCTGATTCTGCAGAGCGAAATTACCGCCGGGATCGTGGCTCCGGCCGAAATAGTCATAGATGGCGACGTTCGCTCCGAGGGAGTCCGGGACGGCATAGCTCGTCTATCGGCGAATCTCGGACGCGACCCGATTTACGGTGAACCAGTAGTTCGAATCAACGATGCGGGCGACCTGGCGATTGTTCTGGTTCCGATCAATGCCGATCAGTTCGACAATGCGGGTATCGAGGGAGCGCGGCGACTCCGATGCAGAATACGTTCCCGAAGCTGGAATTCCCGCCGACGTGTATGTAGGCGGCGGAGCCGCCGAGCAGATCGACTTCAGCGACCTGGCCAAAAGTTGGACGCCCCGCGTTTTCGTATTCGTCTTGAGTCTCAGTTTTATTCTGCTGACGATTGCCTTCAGATCGCTGGTTGTACCGATCAAGGCGATCTTGATGAATCTGCTGTCGGTCGGGGCGGCATACAGTTTGCTGGTGCTTGTATTTCAGCGGGGCGTGGGGGCCGATCTGCTCGGATTCCAGCAGGCGGAGGCCATCGAAACGGATACCGCTGTTTCTGTTTACGGTGCTGTTCGGATTGTCCATGGACTATCACGTGTTCCTGTTGAGCCGGATCAGAGAGCGCTACGATCAGATACATGACAATCAGGAGTCCGTTGCGTTTGGTCTGCGCAGCACGGCCGGGATGATAACTGGAGCGGCTCTTATCATGGTGGCCGTGTTCGGCGGATTCGCCGCGGGCCAATTGGTCATGTTTCAGCAGGTGGGATTCGGTCTCGGCGTGGCAGTCCTGCTCGATGCGACGATAGTCCGGTCGGTTCTGATCCCGGCGAGCATGCGGCTACTGGGCGACCGAAACTGGTATTTCCCGCGGTTCCTGGAATGGTTGCCGGACGTCAGGGTAGAGGGTGATTTGGAGACCGATCTGGTCGCCGGAGCGGCTTCCGGCGGCGGCGGTTCCTAGGGAGCAGCGCCAACGGCGACTGCCTCAGCGGTGGATCGCACTGTTTGGAGTCATTCCGCCGCGTGTGGTGTCGGGTTTCCCAGCCCTGGGCAATAATCGTATAGTTCGTGCGCGAATCGCGTTCGACGCGGCTGAGGGTCGATCGGCTGATTTGCGGGCCGTTTACGGGGTGCTGTACGCCGCGAAATAGGAGTGGGTGGAAAATGGGAAAGGTGCTGATGGTAGTTGGCGATGCCGTTGAGGTCTTCGACACTTTGTATCCGATATATCGAGTCCGGGAAGATGGATTTGAGTGCGATGTGGCTGGTCCCGAAAAGCAGACCTATCACATGGTTCTGCACGAACGGCCCGATGACTGGGACATAACCCAGGAGACAGCCGGCTATAAGATCGAAGCCGATATCGCTTTCAGGGATATCAATCCGGCCGACTACACCGGGATTCTGATTAGCGGCGGACGAGCTCCCGAATACATTCGATATGACGAGGATCTACTCAATGTCGTCCGATATTTCGCCGAGGCGGGACTCCCCGTAGGGTCCGTATGCCACGGTATAGAGGTCCTAGCCAAGGCGGGCGTAATCGATGGCAAGCGCGTGACGACGGTTGAAAAGTGCAAGTTCGATGCTGAGGTCTGCGGCGGCACATTTGTAAACGAGCCCGTCGTCATTTCGGGAAATATTATTACCGCGCGGACCTGGCACGACAACGCTGAGTGGATGCGCGAGTTCATGCGGCAGCTAAACGCGGCGGAGTTGGGGCGCGAAAAAGTCGCCTAGCGTTTGCGCGCTGCGAATGCGGACTTTGGACTTCGCGGACCCTTCGTCCGAGCCGCATGATTAGTGATCGCGCCGTCGATGTAGGCCCAGGGAGACTATAGAAATATGCCGGTGCTCAAGCCCGAATTGCTAGATCACGTCAACATCAAGGTTCGCGACATGCAGGCGAGCATGGATTTCTACACCGACTTTCTCGGGCTCGACGTGTTGAGCGTCAGCCGCGACGAGGAAGGTGAACCGGACTTTGTGGGTCTTACCGCCGGGCGGCAGATCGTCTACCTGTCACGCAATGCCGAGTTCCGATCGCCGGAGAAGGTGGTCGACCGCGGCCTCAATCACATGTGCATCGTTGTTGAGCCTCTGGAACTCGACGGTCTTCTCCAAAAGCTGCGGGACGAGGGTATTCCGATTCGAGAGAAAGCCGCCCGTCGGAGCGATGGTCGCGGCGAAAGTATCTCTACTTACGTAGAGGATCCAGACGGGCACGGCGTCGAAATCAAGCAGTACCCGGCCTGATCTACCGGATTTCGGCTAGGCGCACCATGGAGCGTCGGACTTCCACCGATGGAAACTTGGCATGCCGCTCTCGGCCAGTTCATCCCGGGTACGCTCCCATAGACTCACCCATTCGCCGTGGTCGGTCAGAGCCGATTCGGGGCGGGCCTTGCTGCTGACGACGAATCCGGGAAATGCCTTTCTGCCCGTGGGCTGGCCCGTTGGCTGATATCTGAGATCGAAGCTCCAACGCAATTCGTTGCTGACGTTCGGCAACGACATGTGCGCCGTGTAGCGAGTAAGAAACAGCACCGAGCCGGCTCGCATTGGAACTGGAATAACCTGATCCGAAGCTATCAGCTGATCCGGAATCACCATCTGCATGGGCGTTGGACAATGCCCGATGAGCTTTCGGCGATGGCTGCCCGGCAATACGCCGAGGCAACCGTTTTCGATTGTCGCGTCAGTTACGGGAACCCAGGCGGTGAGCATTTCGGTGTCGTCGGCGTCTTCGGTAACCACGCCGTTGTCCTGATGCCACATCGTGCTCCGAGCGATTCCAGGAGTTCCGGCCACGTCCGTTGTGCCGTCGGCGCTGACCAGTCCCACCGGCACCTTCATGCGAATGTGTTGCACCGGATTTGAATACACCTCGGGGCCGATCAATTGTTCCACAAGGTCCACGAGCGGCTCGTGACGCAGGAGCCTGAATCCGCCGCGACCGAGGTACATCGGCGTGTCTTTCGAGACTCCCTTCTGAGGAAGGGAAATATCAAAAGCCTGAAGCGGAAGGTCAGCGGCCTGTTTCACGACATCGATAATTCTGTCGCCGAATGGTTGCGTTGGATCGTAGGACTGGATTTTTCCGTCCGCCAACATCTCGGCCGCAACTCCGTCCAGAATGTCGCTGTAATCTCGTTTGATGACCTTGAAGTCCACATCTGGATCAAAAACGTCCTCAACTACCAGGTAACCCTCATCGCGAAAACGGTTGAGTTGCGTCTGCGTCAACACTCTCACATCCAACACTCCGATCGTCGCGGCTTTTCTTTAATCGCCCTGATTTGATTGCATACCATGGCCGGATGATAACGTGTGCAGCCCGCATAGCTCGCGAAAAATGATCAAAAACGCGACCGCGTCGAAAATTCGGTTAATCGTGCGCGATAACCAGGCAATTGATTGCCGGTTGGCCTTCGTCAAGAACACGCCAGTTACTTCCGTCGTCGTCTGACGCGAACACCGGTCCGTCCGGCGTTGCGAATGCCGCCGAGCGGCCATCGGCGGCGAGCAGACCGGTGTCGATGTTTTCGCCGAACCAATCTGGGAGCCCGCGAACGCACTTCTCAAACGGTCCGGCGAGGCCGATCCGGCGGCGATACAGGCACGAATTTCGCCCGTTGGGACCGTCCGACGCCGACACGAGAACATGCTCGGAGGTTGCCGCGACCGCACGACAGTAGCCTGAATGCATACCCTCGCTGTCCACGTTCCAACTCTTGCCGAGGTCGTTGCTCGTTGCTAGCCCGCGCCCGGCGGCCGCGAATATCAGATTGGAATCCGTCTGTCCGGCCAGGACTTGATGGGCGTCCGAATGAATATCGAGTCCGCTCGGTTGCCAGGAGTCACCGCGGTCCGAGGATTTGATAATTCCGCCAACATGAACGTTCACATACAGTGTCTGCTCGCGGTCAAACGTCATTGAGCGGCTGTCGGCAGGACCTCCCCACGGCGTACACCACGAATCGCGGCCATCAACGGCATCAAATCCGGCGACGTTCTCCAGTGCGTTCCCGCGTAATCGCAGTAGATGGGCACCGGACGTACCCACATAAAGATCGTCGTTGACGGGCAGCAGACACTCTCCGTCTAATTCGTCGAGGGTTGCGACTTGCGTCCAGGGAACGCTCAATCTGCCCCGCCAGATGACCTTGCGACCTGTAATCGCCCACAAATCGCCGCCAGCGCCGAAACGTTTCGGCTTTGCAGTCCCGCATCGCCCGGGTTCCCGATGACACGGATGCCGTCGGCTGTTCCAACAATGATTGTCAGTTACGAAGCTCTCCCGAACAAATCGTGGATGCCGATGAAATTCCCCAACTTCGATTCACGGACGCGAGGGTTCTACGCCGCTGCCGGGATACCGAGCTTGGGTTCGGGCAGTGGCGGCCGCTGACCGGTCACGACTTCCTCTTGCCTATCATTACTGAGATGCTCGAATCTATCCGCGGCGTCCAGGATTTTCGGCAGGAGCTGCACGTCGCCCGCCGATGGGGCTGTATGCATCGACTGCGAGAGCACCCACCATAGAGCGGCGTCGATATCATCTTGATCGCGATGCGGGTCGTACCAGGTGGTGCAATCGTGTTCACCGTCGCCCCATCCACCGCGGGCGATCATCTTTATCGTGTGGATGCCAACATTCTTTTCGCTTGCCAGCGCCAGAAGTTCCTCGGCGTCCCGCCTGTAGTCCGCGTTTCGAAAAATCGACGCGCTGATCGGGAACATGATCGTATCGAAATCGAACCGATTGAGGGCTTCAATCTGAACGCGGGGCACTAACGGACCGTGGCCGGTGATGCCGATGAATTTTGTCATCCCGCGATCTCGCATCTCGACAAGCGCTTCCAGCGCGCCACCCGCGCCCGTCACCTCATCGAGTTCCTCCATGTTCACGACACCATGTAGCTGAAAAAGGTCGAAGGAATCCACTCCCAGGCGCTGTTTGCAGTCGTTGATCGAGTCCCAGGCTTCGCGCCTGGTGCGCTTGTCGGTCTTCGCTCCGAGAAACATCTGGTCGCGAATTCGCGGCATCCACGGGTTCATGCGTTCCATGGCCTCGCCGTAGGTTGGCGCGATATCAATGTGATTGACGCCGTGCTCGAGGATGCGTTCCACGGCCACGTCGGCGACGTCCTGCGGCACGCGGCCGACACCGGCGGTCCCGAAGCAAACGACTGTACTTTCGTGACCCGTTCGTCCCAGCGTTCTTTTTTCCACTCGTTGCGCGCTCCGGAGATTTGAATTGGCGTCGGTCCGATTCAAGCTTAATGGAGGATTGACACTGGCCGAGATCGTTCACCGAGCATGAAACGCGGGGGTTCATTCCCTTCTCCCGTGGCAGGCGCATTCGAAGGCCTGGACGAGAAGCTCGGCGGTCCACTCGGAACGAAGGCGCGTGTGCGGCGGATTCAGATTCCCACTGGGGCCAGATTTTAATATTCATCAAACTAAGGCGTTCGCACGGAGGCGTACAATCGGAACGGACGGCGGGAGTGGTTTGCGATCCGGTCAATCGGTTATTGGGGCCGGCGAATCTGAAACGGTATACCCGGGAGTCGGATGATGAAGTCGAAGGTGATAACGACCGGCGACCCATTTCCAGAAATCGAATTTACCGATCTCGCCAGCGGAATCCGTAGAGTTCTGGGTACGAATTTCCACGAGCGGACACTTCTGTTCGTCTGGGCCTCCTGGTGAGGCTGCCGACACCAACTGCCCGGGTGGCAGCAGTTTCTCGAAGAGCACGACTATCCGGGGTTTAAGTTCATTAGCATCGCCGCGGACGCCCAGGGCGCGTCCGCGGCACGGCCATGGGTCGAAAAGGCGGCCGCTGCCTACCCGACGTATGTTGACGCGAGAAACGAGCTCGGCAGGGCGTTTGGATACACGGCCATCCCGGTTGGGATCATGGTTCAGCCCGGCGGTGTCGTAGCCTACGTTAAGGTTCCGTTTTCAGTCGATGATGAGTCCGACCGCCACGCCGTGGACGTTTTTGCCCGGGGCGGCACGCCCGAAATCCGGAAGGCTGGCGGACTCGATGGTGTTTCGGCTGCAGTCGAGTCCTTTGCCGAGGGTGTGACTAAATATTCCGATGGCGACCGTCAAACCGCAATTAATCGGTGGCGTGAGGCCCTCTCCGAGGATCCAGACAACTTCCTCATTCGCAAGCAGATATGGGCGGTCGAGAACCCCGAACGGTTCTATCCCAAGATCGACTGGGGATGGCAGAAGGACGTGCTGGCGCGCGAGAAGGAAATCGAGGAAAGCCGCCCCCGGCCCGAATAGGCGGTATTTCGAGCACCTGTCCGGACCTCGCCACAATTTCCGAGCGGCAGGGCCGCGGACCGGCCGCTGCCGCCGGGTGATCCAGGCGCTGCTGGCATAGGACCGGCACGTTCCGGACCGATCGCATGACGCATTTCTTTAAATTCTTTCTTATCACGCTATTTGCGATCGCGATTCTCCTGGGCGCTCCAATCCTCTATTTCAGCGCCGCAATCGGAGCAATTGATCTCCCCTGGCTTACCGGCGTCGCCGCCGACGAGCTGGCAAGCTCCCGCCCCGACCACTCCGAGCGCGATCGTCTGCGTCAGCGAATAAGCGAGGAACTACAGTCGGCGAACCGTTTCGACGTGACGCTGTCCGAGGACGAAGTCAACCGGATCCTTGTGGGTGAGCTTGCGGGAGTAGGAAGGCTGACGAACGCCAGGATTGACCTCGAGCCCCAGGGCGGCCGCTTCCGCGCCCGGCTTGCCGGCCGCGTCGCGATTCCCATCGATGCCAGCTTTTCGTTCGTTCTCGACGACGGACGCGTGCGGCTCGATTTGGATGCAGTTTCGATCGGCTACCTGCCGCTTCCGAGTTTCGCGCTGGATCCCGCCGATTGGCTTTTCAACCATGTCGGCGGCGTTAACCAGATCCTGTCCGCCCGGGGAGATGCAAGACTCTCCGAGCTTCGGTCGGGAAATGCCGCGCTGCGAATCGTGGGCTACCGCGACGAACAGGCCGGCGAGATTTCGGGCGCGGAGCTTGCGAGCGTTCTTTCGTACGCTTCAGGCGATATCCCAATTCCGCGGGCGCGCGCGGCCCGCGAGCCTACCCTCCAGCCGCCGGCGGATGCCTGGAAATACCTTGCCCTTGGCGATTCGCTCTCGGTTGGTGAGGGCGCCACGACCACGGCCAACAATTACGCGACCGGGTTTTGGAAGTATCTCGAATCGACTTTCAACGTTGGTTTTGCCTTCGAGAACTTCGGGATTCGGGGAGAGTCGACAGCCTCATTCGCACAGGGCCCTGACGCCCAATTAGATCGAGCCGTTGCCGATATCCAGAGCCTTGAGGTGGACGCCGACCCCGCGACGCGGGTTCATGTAATAACACTTTCCCTGGGAGCCAACGACATTTTTCCGATTCTTGCGGGGCCCGCGTGCCGGGCCGGGCCCGGCGATCCCGAGTGCCGGAATGAACTCGACCGCGCGACATCAGAAATCGAAGACAACATGAATTTGATACTCGGGCGTCTGCGCGAGGCCGCCGGCCCGGAAACGCTGATCTTTGTTACGACTTACTATGATCCGTTCGATTTTGGAACCGGATTGGCCTTCGAAAGGCTTTCGGATGAGACCATGCGAAATCTCAACGACCGGATCGTTGTCGCTGCCCGAGCGAACAACGTGTCCGTTGCCGACGCTCACGCTCTATTTCGGGGTCTCGCGGCGCGGCTGACTCACGTACTCGAGGGCGACGTGCATCCTCTGGATAGCGGCTATGGCGTCCTGCTTCTGGCGTTCGAGGACGCCTACGAGCGCTCCGGTCCGTTTTCGTAAAGCGGGCCGCCGAAATAGTGCACATGTACTATTTCGAAATAGGTTAACCCTCGGCTGCGAACGTGTTTATGTTGAGTTGGGGCCGTGACGGCGCTGCGAAGGACCGCTCTGCCAGACTGGATCGCATGTCACCGACATTGCCAATCGAGTTACGCACTTTTATGCCACCGCGAACCCGGGAGTGGATAACGAGCACAACGCACAATCGGAGTCTGATCGCCGATCGCGGGGTCGTTATCGCAAATCATCCACTTGCCTCCGCGGCGGGCGCCGAAATGTTCGCCGCGGGCGGCAATGCCATCGACGCCGCCATAGCTGCGTGCCTGGCCGCGAGTGTTGTCGAGCCCGCGATGTCGAGCGTCTTTGGCGCTGGATTCGTTGTTATCCGGCGCGCCGGGGGCGAGATCGACGCGATTGACAACTACATACGTTCTCCGGCGGCGGCATACGATGGCATCTACAGATTGGAGTCGGTCGAGGGCGGCATTTTCGGCGTCGAAGGCCAGCTGAACGAACTGGGTCACCTGGCAGTCGGAGTCCCTGGTTCTCTCAAGGCCTATCACGATTCAGTCGCTCGCCATGGCAGCCTTTCGTGGGCCGAGATCTGCGCGCCCGCCGTACGATTCGCCCGCGACGGATTTGCAATCTCACCCTTGCTGGCGGACTTCATAGAAAGCCATCAAACGCCGCTTTCCCGATACCGGGACTCCGCCAGGGTCTTCCTGAAACAGGGCCTGCCGCGAAGGCAAGGGACGCGACTCGTTCGAACCGACTACGCGAATACGCTTGAATCCATAGCCCGGGACGGCTCCGACCTTCTCTACGATGGCGAACTGGGGAGGCGCGTTTCGGAGGACATGAGCGATCACGGCGCCATTCTGACATCTGAGGACCTGCAGGAATACGAGGTCCTGCGGCGCGAGCCGGTCCGCACGTTCTACCGCGATCATGAGATCGTTGGGATGGGACCGTGCTCGGCGGGCGGTACGCTGCTCGCCCAGGCGCTGAATATCCTTGAGGGCTTTGACGTTGCGAGTCTCGGTTTCGGCACTCAAGAATCGATACACCTGCTAGCCGAGGTGCTGAAACTCGCGTTCGCCGACCGGTATCGCTATCTCGGCGACCCCGACCAGGAGCCTGTGCCCGTGGAGTGGCTAATCTCCAAAGAGTACGCAGCTCGGCGACGAGGAGAAATCGATCTTCGCCGCGCGCGATCTCACGAATCCGGCGTTCCGATTTTTGGAGAGCCCGGCCATGAAGGGGCTGCAAAATCAGCAAACAACGGGCCGGTACCGCCGGCGGTGGGTGAACGTCCGAATACCACTCACGTGACTGCCTGCGACCGCGAAGGGAACATGGTTTCCACAACCCAAACGCTGAACGGCGCGTTCGGAAGCCATGTGACGGTTCCGGGAACCGGGATGCTGATGAACAATTGCATGATGCTTTTCGATCCGCGTCCCGGCGGGAGGCAATCGGTCGGGCCGTGCAAGCGACCTGTTTCCAGCAACACGCCCACCCTCATTCTCCGCGACGGGAAACCGATGCTGGCGCTGGGGACACCGGGCGCAACGCGGATCCCGGCCGCGGTCCTGCAAGCCATCGTAAACGTGATTGACCACCGAATGCCGCTGCAAGAAGCCGTAGAGGCGCCCCGGTGTCACGCCGGTTCAGAGGGAGACGGCCTGCTCCTCGAGCACGGTTTCGCGGCCAACGTCGAATCGAAGGTGGCCGAGCTCGGTCATCCCGTTGCAAGGGTTCCGCGGGTTGCGGGCGGCCTGAGCGCGGTGGCCTACCGCGACGACGGTACGCTCGAAGGCGCGGCATGCTGGAGAGCAGACGGCGCACCGGCGGGAATTTCGGGCGGGTCGGCTCGCTCACCCGTCGACGGCCTGCAGGCCGATATCGTCTAGGTTCGACTCCCCGCTCACAGCGCCGCCAGCCGAAGTTGACGTCGGGTACGAGCATCGCGCGCGCGGTTCCGGTCATGGCGATCGTCCAAATCGGCCCGAACCGCGCTTTGCGTGCAAAGGGCCACTGGACGAAGCGCCGGTCTGCCGTCGCGAGCCATCAAGTGCGGCAACTCAACGCTGCCGGCTCGCTGCAACGCGCATCGTTCTTCTCAAATATGCTCTACCCGAACCATGCTCTACCCGAACCATGCTTGCGGAGAATTCAAATGGGCGATTCAGAGGACTATTCAGGAGATCGGAAGCTGCGGGTGGCGGTGGTTGGACTCGGAGGCAACGGTTCGAAGTTCGCGAACCTGTATTCGAACCATCGCCGAGCCGACCTGGTAGCCGCCTGCGATATTGACCAGGGGCGGTCGGACTTTGCGTCGAGCCTGGGAGCGACGTTCTTTACCGATTATCGCGCGATCGCTGCGCTCAACGACCTGGACGCCGTTTCGATTCATCTCCCCGACCGAATCCACGCCGATGCGGCGCTGGCCGCCATCGGTGCCGGCAAGCATGTTTTCATCGAGAAGCCGATGGCGACGACGCTGGACGATTGCAATGCCATCATCGACGCGATGGATCAAACGGGACTGTGCGTGGCTGTCGGGCAGGTTCTTCGCACAAAAGCCCTTTACACGGGTATCAAGGAAATTGTCGATTCCGGGGTGCTGGGGACGATTTATTACTGCGAGGGCGACTACATGGTTAATGAATTCTCGAACGAGCACAACGCCGCCAAAATCGGGCCGACGTACTCGCTGCAAGGTTTCGTCTGCTCGGCGACGCACCCGCTCGACATCTTGCGTTGGTGTCTTGGCAACCCGGTTGACGTGATGGCCATGGGCAATATCGGAATGGCTCATCCATCTCATCCCGGCGACGGGTTCATAGCCGCGCTTTACCGCTGGCCCAACGGTTGCGTAGGCCGCGTGACGGGGACCTGGGCCTGCAGCTACGACCACAGCTATGAAAACGCATATGGCATTTCGCTATTCGGCAGCAACGCGACCATCGCGCGGGGGCACTTCGTTTCGCCGGATGGCGGGAACACGCCGGTCGAGCTTGCGCCTCACGACAGGTCGCACCCATTCGACGATGAGGTCGACGACTTCGTAAACGCGGTTTTGGACGGACGCAGCCCGACTACGGATGCGCGTGACGGCGGCAATACCGCCATTGCGATCATCTGCGGGAATCAGGCCATGGAGTCGGGGAAAACAATCGCGATTCCTAACCGATAGCCGTGCTAGCAGTGCCGCGCGGCGTCGGTTGGCGGCGGCAGCGACCTAATTCGCTTCAGGCCGAGGCTTCGAGGCGGGGGTGCTCAACTCGCCGAAAAAGTAAGGTAGCGCAGAGCAGCGCGGCGATGGCGAGTGCCGCGAATACATAGAATGCTTCCGACGGCCGGTCGGCAACCATTCTGCCTCCGATCTGCGCCCCGCCGAGCGCCGCGATGCTCCAGGGGGCGTTGACAAGGCCTATCGCCCTGCCCGATTCACCGGGCCGGGCGAATTCCTTGGCCAGCGGAGTCATCTGACCTGAAAGCGCCCACGCGAACGCGGCGGCCAGAGTCCCTGCCAGAAACAGTCCGAGGAGACTGTCAGCTGCGAGGCCGATGAGGACAGATCCGGCGGCCGTCCCCGCGATCGGCGAGTCGGTGACGAATATCGCGGCGCCGGCCAGCGCTCCCGTCAGGCCCAGAACGATGGTTGACTTGCGGCCCACGGCGTCGCTCAGCGCGCCGCCCGCCACCGCGAACAGGCCCATCGTTCCGAGCCATATCGCACGCGCATTGGCTGTGAAATCCTGATCCAGTTCGAGGATTTCTTCGATATATATTGGTAAAAAAGCAAGCACGGGCGTTGCCACGGCTCCGGCGAGAAACTGGATGCCGATGAGGACGAATAGCCGGTGATCTTCCAGAAAGCCGGAAACTCGCTGAATGTTCGGTGAATCGCCGGTCATCGAATCGGTCCGTACCTCATGGACGCCGGATCAGTATTTTCAAGGAGCTGCTGCCGCGGCCGATGCAGAAGTTACTTGACGGCGACTGGCGCCGCCCGAGACATCCGGCGCCGATTCCGATCAGTGCCCATTTGTGGCCGCGTGTGAGAGTTGAACGTCGGGACTTATCGATCGAAGATGGAGATCGCGCTGCGGGAACGGAATCTCGATGTCGCCCTTTCTAAACGCCTCGTCGATGGCAAAGTGCAGTTCGCTCTGGGTTGTAAGCCGCTCGCTGACATGGGCAACGTAGGCGAGCACTCGGAAATTGAGTGACGAATCGCCGAATTCGACGAACAGCACGCGGGGCTCCGGATCCTCCAAAACGCTTTCGTTGGCAGCCAATACGTCATGAACGATCGTCTCGACAAGTCGGGTGTCCGATCCGTAGGCGACCCCGACCGTGAAATCGATTCTCACCCGGCTGTCGTCAAGCGTCCAGTTGGTCACCGTCTGCGAGATCAGGTCTCCATTCGGCACGATGGACTGGGTCTGGTCGAATCTCCGCAGCGTCGTGGCCCGGATTCCAATTCGCTCGACGGTCCCAAGGAAGCCGCCCACGTCTATCACGTCTCCAAGCTTGACCGGTCGCTCTGAAAGGAGGATGAGTCCCGATACAAAGTTATTTGCAATGTTTTGAAGACCGAAGCCTATGCCAACCCCCATTGCGCCAAAAATGACCAGCAGCGAGTCAAGCTGGACGCCAATGGATCTCAGGGCAATATAGAGGCCTGTGAAAACGACCGAGTAGCGCATGAGCGCGCCCATGGTATGCAGGGTCGTTTCTTCGACGCCGGTTACGGAGCCGATCCATCGCTCAAATGTGGAACGGAGCCTTCCCGCAGCCATAAAAGTAATGCTTACGATCGCTGTGAGCACCAGAATTCCGACGACGGTCACCGGGTCTCCACCAAGGCTGAATAGAGGCGTATTGAGCGAGTCCCAAATAGCGTTCCAGATCTCCATAAGACCGCCCTTCCGGGGAACCAAGTACTTCCACCCGAGCTCATGCTAATGGCATCCGCCGAGAGATGCCTCCGGCAGCTCGCTCTGGTGTGCCAGACGCGATTCTACGTCGCGGCCTCAGATCGCCGTGCGAGATAAACGCCTTTGATGTCGCATTCGGATCTGAGTTTTGCGCCATCCCTGAAACGGTCCGTTCAGACCACGCGAAAATCCGGATAACGGGTGCCGCCGTACTTATGGGTGGCGGGTAGCTAACTTGATATTTGAATGTTAAAGTCGATGACGATGAAGGATCGAATGACTGGAAAACGATCTTCGATTTCGCGAAGACGATTCGTGGCTGCGTCGGCGGGCTTGATAGCTGTCACTGGCTGCGGTTTCCAGCAAGCTGCGGGCACGAGCGGTATGTCGCCGCCGTCAACAGTTCCAGATCGCGAGCGGTCCGCAAGCGCCTCATCAAAGCCGGAAGTGGCCAAGACCGGGGCCGTCGGATCGGACTCGCCGCCCGCCCGGCTGGTGGCGTCGTCGGGTGTTTCTTCGACACTCGCCACCTTGCCGGAGTTGAAAGCGTCCGGCATCGTCCGTCCGCGTCTAAAGAAGGTGCCGGAGATACGATCCAGCGATTGGATAAACTCCGAGCCGCTCTCGGCCGCGTCGCTTCAAGGATCGCCGTTTCTTGTCGAGTTCTGGACGTTCGGATGTTACAACTGCAAAAACGTGATTCCGAGCATGAAGGCCTGGTACGAGGAGTTGCATCCTAGAGGATTCGAGATCGTGGCCATCCATTCGCCGGAGTTTTCGTTTGAAAAGGCCTTTGACAACGTCAAGGAAGCCGTCGCCGAACAGGGCATCGAATATCCGGTCGCCATAGATAACGATTTCGGCCTCTGGCGCGCATTTGGAAACAAGTACTGGCCGACCATGTACCTTGTGGATGCGGAGGGTTGGATCCGATACGCCCACATCGGCGAGGGCTACTACGACGAGACTCGACAGGCGGTAGTGGATCTGCTTCTCGAATAATCCGTGACCCGGTTCGCCGACGGGATACCTGGTTCCGGCGGGCGTACCGATGAAATTCACCGCAGGGGTTGACGCGAGGCGCCTTTTCGCGCCGATTGCGCCGAATTACGAACGCTGGTCGCGTTTTTTGAGCCTCGGACAGGATTTCCGGTGGCGTAGCCAGATGGTCGATCGCCTGCGACTGCCGCCGCGCGCAAATGTGCTCGACGTGGCGGCTGGCACAGGGTTCATTACGCGCCTACTGCAGGAGCGGGGTCACCGCGTGATTTCGGTCGATTACTGCTCCGAAATGCTTCAACGAGCGGCCGGCGCCGGCGCCAAAACCGTCCGGGCCCGAGCCGAGTGGCTGCCGTTCGCCGGCTCGACCTTCGATGGCCTGACGTTCGGCTACCTGCTTCGTTATGTCGCCGACCCTGTCGCTTGCTTGCGCGAGCTTGCCAGGGTGGTGCGACCCGATGGCTACATTGGAATGGTTGAATTTGGTCGTCCTGCTGGGTTCTGGCGCGTGCCGTGGCGCATCTTCACCCGAGGCGTTCTGCCCGCGGCCGGTTTTACGATCGGGCACGGATGGCATGAAGTGGGCTCCTTTCTCGGGCCGAGCATCGACAGGTTCCACGATGAATATCCGGGTGATGGGATTGCGGAAACCTGGCTATCGGCCGGATTGGGCCACGTCACCGTTGCAAGGCCATCCCTGGGCGGAGGTCTCATCGTCTGGGGAAGGAAATTGTGAACCGTCCGCGACCGGCTTTTTACGCTGTCCCCGGCACAACGATTGGCGACATCGTCGGACTGCTGCATCCTCCGTACACAGCCTGGCATCTTGGCTACGTGATGATCGGCGCGTCGCTGGCCCCCACCGTCGATTGGCTCAGGTTGACCGGCACCTTGCTGGCGTTCTTCTCTGGTACGGGCGTCGCCGCCCACGCGCTTGACGAGCTAAACGGGCGGCCGCTTCGTTCCACGCTAAAAGGCCGGACCTTGCTGCTAATGGCCGGAATCGGATTTACGGCTGTAATTGGGTTGGCGGTCGCCGGGGTTTTCGTCGTGTCGCCCTGGATAGCCGCGTGGACGGTGGGCGGTGTCGCGCTTGCTTCCGGTTATGCCCTGGCACAACGCGGACCCATACATTCAAGTCTCGGATTCGCACTGGCGTGGGGGGCCTTTCCAGTCGCAGCGGCGTTCTGGGTCCAGGCGGAGCGATTCGACCTGGCGACACTTTTTGCGTGCGCGGCCGCGGCGTTGCTCTCCCTGGCGCAGCGATCGCTCAGCTCCCGCGCAAGATACGTTCGCCGCGTTGCTCTTGACGTGGCAGTGGAAATCACACTGGAGGAAGGCTCCCGGCCCTGGAGCCGCGGCGAGCTCCTATCAACGTGGGAGCGGCCGCTGAAATTGCTTTCGTGGGCCGTGCTGGCGCTGGCCGGGGCGTTGCTGACCCGGCACCTCTAGAAAGGTTCCGTCCGACTCGGCCCCAGGATATTTTCGTTATTGCGACGCGCTTATCCAGGCACCTTACCCACGTAGAGGCCCCGCCCCATCAGGCCCTCGGGATCAAATCGCACGTCCAGATTCGCTTCTCGAAATGACGCGAGATATTCGTCCTCGGTAAATAGCGCGAGTTCGTGCCGTTCGCTGAAAAAATCAACCTCGCCGTCCTTTGCGATGAGGATGTGAAAGTCGAGGATGGCAACGCGCCCCTCGAATTCGCTCACGCTGATCCGGGCGACCTTGAGATCTGATTCGTCGATGTATTCCGCCCAGAGATTGCCGGGTCGCCACGAATCCGGAGTGAGCCACGGCTCGACGATTACGAGTCCACCGGGCCTGACGTGCCGGGCCATGTTGGCCACAGCTTCGTTGAGCCGATCCAGAGACCGGATGTATCCGATGGAGCTGAAAAGGCAGGTTACGACGTCGAAACGGCGACCGAGATCGAACTTCAGCACGTCGCCTTGATGAAATACGCCATCGGGGATTCGCTGCCGGGCGATTTCGAGCTGCGGTTCGCTCAGATCCAATCCCTCGACGGCGTAGTGGCGCTGCAGATGGTAGAGATGCCGGCCGGTGCCGCAGGCCACATCCAGCAGAGTTTTGACGCCGGGCGCGCGCTCTTCGATAAACCCGCGCAGCCTGTCGGTCTCAGCCGCGTAGTCCTTGTTCGCAAAGATCAGGTCGTAGCGGCCGCCGTATGAATCAAGCACCTGAGGCAGTCTTCAAGAGTCGCTGGCGTAATCGCCGGAGCGAAGATGAATTTTCCATCGACGCAATGGCCGAGCCCAAGTGCGAACGACGGTCCCGCCGGATTCGAACCGGCGATCTTCTCCTTGACAGGTATATAGGGCTTAGCGCTGTAGCACGCAGAGACGGGTTATGAGCGAATCACGTCCAATTATCGTATGTCCAGAATATATGTGCGCGGGCGACTAAATGGTTGCCCAAATGTGGCGGCGGCGTAGGCAGGTTTACAAAGATCAGCTAGCACGAGCGGTCCGGTCGACAGGTCTGCCGCCGCACGCATACCAAGCCGCAGAATGCGGGCGATCCCTTGAGCTTTGCCGTTTGTCTGACTTCTATGTTCAGAAACTCCAAACGCGGTTCAATGTCTCACTCTGCGACTGATATGTGGACAGTGAATCAGAGATGCGCGATGGACAATATCACCCTCTTGAGTTCTGGGTTCCCCACGGCACTATTTCCTCTGAAAGTGTCTAGGGGCCCTGAATGTTGCTCCCAAGAAAAGCTGGCCGAAGTACGCGCGTTCGGCGCTCCTCCGAGTCCGCCTAGGTCCAGCGGGCGCACTACCCGCCTCATGGCGTCTTGGCCAATACGGACTACCAATTCGTGATTCCCTGAAGCCGGCAGTGCTTTCGGCGAGCGGTTCTCGAATGCCAATGTCAATTCCTGATGGATCTAATCAAATCTCGAGCAAGTACGAAACTGGCTACGACACCACCGCCAAGTACTGAAACCAGGGCTTGAGTGTTCTGACTAAGTCCGATGACAAAAGCGACGAAGAAGCTGATGGCACCGAAAATCGTGAATGCGGCAAGACCCTACAGAAGCAGTCTATCGAAGGGAGGCCTTGCCCATACAAACACCGGTCCGAGCAATTCCGCCCTACCGTCAAGTTTTATTGAGACGGAAAGGTATCTGTTTCCTCTACCTGATGGTGACCATATGGAACTCGCGAGATCAAGCCTTTCACCCTCAGCTAGTTCCTTTTGAACTTTATCGATGCCTACTCCGAGCGGACCCGCGTCAATGACGATTTCCGCTGCTTGGTTGGCATTGGCGGAAGGATCCTTAAGCCCTGCAGTCAAGATTCCTGGGTCCGCTCCCACTACCTTCGGGATGAATGCGCGACCTATCTGGCCTCTTCGCAGGGTGTAACGTCTGCGTATTCGCTTGGCGGCTTTGTCAAGCAGATCGTCGTATTCTCTCTGGGCACCCTCCAGTTTGCGAATTTGCGAAGCCCGTTCATGTAGGTTCCGAAGATCACCAGTTTGAGTCTCGCCGAAAATCTCAGCGATTCTCAAAACGGCCCTTTCAGCAACTTCGGCAAGATCGTCACCTATAAACCCGAGTGTCTCAACATCTCTTCGACGTTGGCGATCCGCCTCCTCAAACGCTGAAGCATTAGGCAGGCGCGCGTCTGACCTGACCCCCGAAAACTGGTCCAGGTTGAATGTTAGTAATCTGGCCAGAAAAGGGGGATTCAGATGGCGAGCAAACGACGTACGCCGGAGCAGATTATTGCCAAGCTGCGGGAAGCCGAGGTGGGCCTGGCGCAGGGCCAGACGGTTGCTCAAGTCTGTAAGGCCATCGGTGTCACAGAGCAGACGTTCTATCGCTGGCGTAACGAATACGGCGGGTTGAAGCTCGATCAGGTCAAGCGTCTGAAGAAGCTCGAGAAGGAAAACACGCGGCTTAGAAGAGCGGTAGCAGACCTGACACTGGTGGACAACCAGATCCTCAAGGAGGCGGTAGAGGGAAACTTCTGAGCCCGGCGCGTCGCCGCAACTGCGTGGATCACGTCATAGAGGCGCTTGGGGTATCCGAGCGCAAGGCGTGTCGGGCTTTAGGGCAACCGAGGTCATCCCACCGCTATCAGGCAGTCGCTGCGTCTGACGAGGACGCTCTGACGGCGGACGTCATCGAGTTGGCGAGCCAATATGGTCGCTATGGCTACCGGCGGATCACGGCCATGCTTCGACGCCTGGGCTGGAAGGTAACTCACAAGCGGGTGGAACGGATCTGGAGGCGTGAAGGCTTGAGGGTGCCGAGGAAGCAGCCGAAGCGAGGGAGGCTCTGGCTGACCGATGGATCATGCGTCAGGCTACGGCTGGCGCGCCGAAACCACGTGTGGGCCTACGACTTCGTGGCTGCACGGACCCATGACGGCAGGCCCTTCAGGATCCTTACCATCATCGACGAGTACACGAGGGAGTGTCTGGCCATCAAAGTGGCCCGCAGCATCCGCTCGCACGATGTGCTCGATTGCCTGGCAGATCTATGCGTGATGAAGGGAGTGCCGGAGCACATTCGCTCCGACAACGGCCCGGAGTTCACCGCCAGAGTGGTGAGGAGCTGGATTGGACGGGTAGGGGCGAAAACCCTCTTCATCGAGCCCGGAAGCCCTTGGGAGAACGGCTATGTGGAGAGCTTCAACGGCAAACTCAGGGACGAGTTCCTAGACCGCGAGATCTTCTACAGCCTCAAGGAGGCGCAGCTGCTTATCGAGCAATGGCGCAACCTGTATAACGAGATCCGCCCACATAGCGCCCTAGGTTACAAACCACCAGCTCCTGCGGCGATGTCGTCCAGAACAGAGTGGTTCAGCCTACTAATCTCAACGGGCAGTAGGCCGGGGCTGGCCGTCTCGGGACTAACATAGCGAGTGGTACAACTCTTGGGGGCAGGTCAGCTACTCCCGCAAACTTTGCCTCTCACCATGGCCAGTCGATCACAGTGCTGATAATCGTCGTCGCAGTCGATACGATGGCGCGATTCTCTACGGAGGTGTGGCCAGCGCTCAGTTCGGGTGACGACCATATAGTCGAGGGTTGGTAAGCCGCATCGGTGAGAAGTACTCCTCCGGGTGGTAATTGGTCTCGTCGTCGATCCCGAGTATCCGGCGGACAATCGTCTGCCCGGCATTAAACGAAACCGCTGAGCCCGCTCCCGCGAATCCGCCGTTAATGTATAGCCCGTTCTCATCCATTACGCCTACGACGGGGAATTTGTCAGGCGTGGTCGAAGTAGTACCGGTCCACTCGTGCGTGACTTGCATATGGCTCGGCTTCCAATGCTTGAGAATCGACGCAGAGCTATAACGTGTGATAAATCGCGAGGGCCCATTCTCGCCTGCTTGATGGGGCGCAACCGCGGTGTTGTCCGAACCAAATAGCATTCCACGATCAACTCGGTAATCAAATCGGACGACACAACGCTTGGCCGCCGCACTTGGTACGAGATGACCGTTCGGCGTATGTACGACTGGAAACTAATGACCGCTACTAGTTTTGGTCTCGTCCCATTGTTTGCGGTCATCATTTGGATGGCGAACGTCCTCTCCTGGCAGCAGAATGTCACCTTGCGCTGGTATGACCAGGTGACAGCCCTGATACTTGTGTCCGCTGGAGGCAGCGCCCTATGGCCGTTTTATTACGCCACCAGATTTGTCTCGCGACTGTCTGAGAAGGTGCTGACCATCAATTTCTACGCACACCCGCGCGACAGCATCATGGCCCGTGGCCCCTTTCTAGCAACCATCGCGCTGGTTGCAATCTTCGTGGACGCGGCTGGTGTTCTATGGATCTTCCTGATGCCGATAGAAGCGCCGGTGTGGCTGTACGGAGTGATGGTCGCGTTCTTGATTTGGTTTGTCGCTTGGTTCCTTCTGACGCAGCGTGGAGTGCACAAAGTTATGGTCAATGAAAAGCACAGGAGAATGGATTCCATTTCAAAACATGTCATGGTGAGCCTCGACTTGGTTGTGGCCGATCCCTCTCAAAAGAACAAGGCTTTGTACGACAATTAAAACGCCTTTTGGCGGTCCCGACCGGATTCGAACCGGCGATCTTCTCCTTGACAGGGAGATATGCTAGGCCGCTGCACTACGGGACCTGACGAAACTACTATAACTGTCTAATTTGCTGACCCAGCCACGGACTTAAGAAGGCGACTCGCGCCAACGGTGGGCCGGGCAGGATTCGAACCTGCGTAGCCCTTTCGGGCGCCAGATTTACAGTCTGGTGGTATTAGCCACTCACCCACCGACCCTAGCCCCTCCAAGAGGATATTTCCTCTTGGCGAACAACCCGCGCGCTCGAAGTCTCAAGCGCACGGATTCAACAGCAATGCTATCCACGCTCAACGAACAGCGTCAACCGATATCATGAGCATCGGAAGCGGCCGCTGCTCGCGCCATGGGTACTGCCCAGGCCTGACGGACGACCCTCAGAGTCCCGGCGCGCGTTAACGGCCCGTGAACGCCCTGCTTGCGAGCGCTATGCCCAATGGCCTGGATCGTGGCTCGATGGGAAGAGTTAGACCTGCTGTTCCAGGTTCCACATTGGGGGGCCGTGGGATTCAGTCTGGTGTTCGGCCTACTCTGGACAAGATTCGGGCCTCCGCTCCGGCTATTTCGACTCTCGGCTCTGATTGCATTCGGGGCTGGGATACTGGTGTTCCCCATCACCGTTATCTGGCTTCAGCCCGACCTCCAGAGTTCTTCTCGAGACCTGCTGATCTCACTCGCCGGGCAGGAGTCGGTGGACGGGCGACCGTTGCTCACCGGCGCATATTCGTCGCTGGTCCGTGCCGCTGTACAGGAAATCGTGCTTCTGTTCGCGATCTTGTTGGTGATCCTGGCAACGGTACGCCGCCGCGATCGCAGCGCCGCGGTGACGATCGGCGTTCTGACGGCTCTGGGCTACGCGCTTTTCGAATCGGTGCGTTTCGTGACGCCCGCCCTCGAAGGGGGTCTTTCGGCGCAGTCGGCCATTCCACTTGTAAGGGAGCTATTTCTGGTCGGCGCCCATGTCGGGGCCGGCATGATCCTTGCACGGGCGTGGATCGACGGAAGACTTGTTCGGTATTTCGCGATCGCGACGCTTCTCCACGCGGCGCTGGCCTATGAGGCGGTGCTGCAGGTCAGCGGTTGGTCTCCTGGGTCGTCGCTGGCCTACCTATCCGCAGTCGCGGCTCTGGCATTTTTCTGGGGATTGAGCATTGCGACCGGTCGGCGTTAGGCGCGGAGCAATTCCTCGCTCGATCCTCCCAGTTCTGATTCGCCTTTCACCTCTCCACAGTAAATGCAAAGCCACTGGCCCTGCACCAACTTTTCGTCGTCGCTTCGAAGAAAGTTGAATGCGTCGGCCACCAGCCGGTACTCGACCGTCCGACGGTGGCCGCGGCAGACGCTTGATTGACAATTTATCTGGCGTTTTTCGCCGTACTCCGGCAAATTCAGTCTCCTCTGAATCTCTATCGCTCGAAAGTATAGGACCGATTGCCCGAGTCGCCACGCGACTTCAAGCGCTCGTTGCGCCTCACATCGGTAGCGGCGATTAGAATTCGCCTATCGTTGTCGCCGACACGGAAACTCGACCGAGCAGAAGCCCATGTTGCCACCGCTACTTACCGTAAGGGAAGTTGCCAAACGTCTCGGCATGGCAGAGTCGGCGGTATATTCCAAAATCCAGAGGGGAAGCCTTCCAGCGATCAAGGTGACCGCCACGGCGATTCGAGTTCTCGAGTCGGAACTCGAACTCTATGTCGACGCGGCTGGAGCAGAGTTGACGGTTACGGAATCCGCGCAGCACCTCAAACTGTCCCGTTCCGAGGTTTACAAGCTCATTCGGGAGCGTCGGATTCCGGCTCTGGTTCGCGGTAAGAGTAGTCGTCGAATCTTGAAGCGAGACCTTATCGAGTACATAAACACCCGGCCCGCGGCTACGGACCGAAGATCGCATAAATCAGAATCATAAATGGCTATCGGGCGGCTGAATCTTGCACGTCTGCGTGTTCGAGACGCGTTATTTCAACCAGCCGCACAAAATCGGCGGCCTTGAGGCTTGCTCCACCGACCAGTGCGCCGTCTACGCTAACTTTTCGGGTGATTTCGCCCCAGTTTCCGGTATTTACGCTGCCCCCATAAAGGATTCGAACGCCCTCGGCCGCCGGCTTGCCCTTTGATTCATCAATTAGATTTCTGACGAATGCGCAGGCGCCGTCTGCCTGTTCCGGCGCGGCGTTCTTGCCTGTGCCGATTGCCCAGACCGGCTCGTACGCGACGATCATTCGACCGGCTTCGGCGCGCGTGATTTCATTGAGCACGGATTGGAGTTGATTCGCAACCACCTCATCGGTACGGCCCGACTCGCGTTCTTCAAGCTTCTCACCAACGCAGACAACCGGAGTCAGCGCGTTGTCGAAGGCGGACCTGACCTTCCGGGCGATGGATTGGTCCGGTTCACCAAAAATGTGGCGGCGCTCCGAGTGTCCGATGATGACTGACGTCGCGATGCCGGCCAGCATCTTTGGCGAAATCTCACCAGTGAAGGCCCCAGAATCTTCGAAGTGCATGTTCTGAGCGCCGACCGCCGTTCGTGTCCCATCGAGCGCACGCGCAACCGCCTGCAAGGCGACGAACGGCGGATAAACGGCCACGTCCACCGACGACATGGATTCGACGCCCGCGGCCACCTCTCGCCCAAGCACGACGGCGTCCGAGATCGTGGTGTTCATCTTCCAGTTGCCGGCTATGAGGGGGGTTCGCGTCATTACGGATGGTCTCGGATATGTCCGATCATTTTGAAGCCCGAAGCAGAGTAACGCGTCGGCCAGATACGGTTGCGCGCATTGGACAATGGTATCTTCTAGACTTCAGATAACTACGGGCCAATCACTGGATAACAGATGCTGCGACCCACGCAGCGACCGAGTTCGACTCGATCGCAATGGCCGCCGGTGTACCGTCGCAGCCCTGCGATACTGATACGCGATGGAGCGCGCTCCATCGCTGGCCTATCTAAGCGGCGGCGTTGATTCGATTGATCAGTTGCCGCAGGTAGACGCCAGTGTACGACTGGCTGTTTCTGGAAAGTTCTGTTGGGGTGCCGGTACCGACGACGTAGCCGCCAGCGTCGCCGCCTTCCGGACCGAGATCGATTACGTGATCGGCCTGGGCGATAACTCCGAGGTCATGTTCCACGACAACCACGGTATTGCCGCCTTCGACGAGCTTGTTTAACACTCCCATAAGAACGCTGACATCGGCTGCGTGCAGGCCCACTGTGGGCTCATCAAGCAAATAAAGAGTGTTGCCGGTCGCAGGGCGGCAGAGCTCCGCAGCCAGTTTTATGCGCTGAGCCTCGCCGCCCGATAGACCGGTTGCCGCTTGTCCGAGCCGAATGTATCCAAGCCCAACGTCGCACAAGACCCGGAGATACGTTCGGATTCGCGGCACGGCATCAAAATGGCCGAGCGCCTCTTCGGCCGACAACTCCAAAATTTCGGAGATATCTCGGCCGCGGAAGTGAATCTGCCTCGTCTGAGCGTTGTAGCGCTTTCCGCCGCAGACATCGCACAGGACTTCAACGTCCGCTAGGAACTGCATCGAGATTCGCTGAAATCCCTCGCCCCGGCAAGCCGGACATTTCCCCGGGCCTTCATTGAAGCTGAACCGCCTGACGCCAAATCCAAGCGCCTTCGCATCGGGGAGCCTTGAATACAAAGCGCGAATTTCGTCGAACACGCCGATGTAAGTAGCCGGACACGATCGCGCCGACCGACCGATCGGGGACTGATCGACTACAACAACCTTATTGAAGAGGTCCGCCCCGTCGATCCTCGTATGCTCGCCGGGAACCTCTCGTGCGCCGTGAATCTGGTTTCGGAGCGCGCGCCGCAAGATCGTATCGACGAGAGTGCTCTTGCCGGAACCTGATACGCCGGTGACGGCCGTAAAACAGCCTATGGGAAAGTCCACGTCGATGTTCTTCAGGTTATTCGCGCGAGCCCCGATCACCTTAAACACGCCGGATTTTAGTCGGGGAATCATCTTGACGCGGTCCAGGAAATTGTTGTGTCTGAGCGCCTGTCCGGTAATCGATTCCGGGGACGCGAGAATGTCGTCGATAGTCCCCTCGGCAACCACGCGACCGCCCCGCTCACCTGGTCCCGGCCCGAGATCGATAAGGTAGTCGGCCATGCGCATCGTGTTCTCGTCATGCTCGATGACGATTACCGTGTTCCCGAGATCGCGTAGCCGTTTGAGAGATGCAAGTAGCCGTCCAATGTCTCGCTGGTGCAGCCCTATCGAAGGCTCGTCAAGAACGTAAAGTGCCCCGACCAGCCGCGTGCCCACCTGGGTAGCAAGTCGAATTCGCTGAGCTTCACCCCCCGACAGCGAGGCGGTGGGCCGATCGAGAGTCAGGTAACCGACGCCGACGTCGTCGAGAAACTGCAGCCGGTTCGCGATCTCAGCCAGGGGAGTTTTCGCGATCTCTGATTCGTTGTTTCCTAAGCCGGCGGCCTCTGGATCGTCGGCGATTTCCTGGAAAAATAATTTCGCCGCCTCGACGCTCATTTCCAGGACTTCGGATACGGTCTTGTTGGCGAAACGTACCGATCGAACGATCGGCTGCAGACGCGTACCGTCGCACTCCGGGCATGTTTGTTCGCGCATATAGCGCTCGAAGAAGTCCCGTCGATCGCTGTTTTTCGTTCGCTCGTACCACCGTGCGAAAATCGGAATGAAGCCTTCCCAGGGTTCCATTCTCACGCTGCTCACCTGGGCGTCGCCGTCGCTCCGTTCGTAAACGCGCTTGATCGGCGCGCCGGCGGTTCCGTACAGCACCGCAAACTGCGCCTCGTCGCTCAGACTCGACCAGGGCATCTGTGGATCGAACGAATAATGCCCCGCCAGTGCGACCACCCACCGGCCCCACCAGGAATTCATGGGGTCCGAATCCAGAAATGCGATGGCGCCTTCGGCATAGCTTTTCGACGGATCCGGAACGACAAGGTCTCGATGGAAAGTCTTAGCCGAACCGAGCCCATCGCATGCGGGGCAGGCGCCCGTGTAGGAGTTAAACGAGAAATGCCGCGGAGTCAACGGACCGTCGAGGCCAGACTCGCAAACTCCGCACACCGGCCTGGTATTCAAGGTAATACGTCGCTGCACGGAGCCTTCGCCGTCTACCACTTCGGCAAAAATCCGACCCCCGCCTCTGGCCAGCGCCAGCTCGACAGAGTCGCCGACCCGGTCGAGAGCGTCGTCGCCAATGACGAGCCGGTCGACGATCAGCTCGATATCAGACAGTTCGGATTCGTCGTAAGACGGCAGACCGGCTGAAAGATCCACCGTCCGCCCGCCGATTCGAAGCCTCACAAATCCGTCCTTGAGCAAGGACCTGAAATATGCCGGCATGTCATCCGGGCGGTCATCGTTGGCGGGTGCAACGATATTTATCCGAGTCCCATCGCCAAGACCCGCCACGGCTGCGATGATTTCTCCGGACGTCATCCCCACGATCGGGCCGTGTCCGTTGGGGCAGTGAGGCCTTCCAGCTCGCGAATACAGTACCCGCAGATAATCGTAGATTTCGGTGGTGGTCGCGACCAGCGAACGCGGGGTTCTGGTCAGGTTTTCCTGACCGATTGCGATAGCGGGCGCCAGTCCACTGATTGATTCCACCTCCGCGTCGTCGAGCCTGCCAAGGAACTGCCTTGCGTATGAGGAGAGACACTCCACAAATCTCCGCTGGCCCTCGGAGAAGATCGTCTCCATCGCAAGAGTCGATTTGCCCGAGCCGGACACGCCGGTGACGACGGTCAACTTTTCCTTCGGTATCCTGACATTGACGCTTTTTAGATTGTGCTTACGGGCGCCCCGGACGATTAGAGAACCATCGGTGGATTGACCCGTTGGCCTTGGCCCGGTTTCCGTACCGGAACTACCCAGCGGCCTACCGGCAAGAACATCGGCAAGCATTTCTCCGGTGTAGGAGCCATGTGTGCGCGCAACTTTCTCCGGCGTTCCCGCAGCCACGAGATAGCCGCCAGCCTCGCCGCCTTCCGGCCCGAGATCGACAACCCAATCACTTACCTTAATGATTTCGGGATTGTGTTCGACAACGATCACCGTATTGCCGCTTTCGACCAATCGTTGCAGTACGTCAACCAGCCTCTTGACATCGTAAAAATGCAGGCCGGTCGTGGGTTCATCCAGGATGTACAGGGTGTGGCCCGAAGGTGGCCGTGCGAGTTGGGAACTGAGTTTCAGACGCTGGGCCTCGCCGCCGGATAGTGTGGTGGAAGATTGGCCGAGGGGAAGATATCCAAGTCCAACGTCAACCATCGTGTTCATGATCCGCTGGATTCGAGGAATTGTTTCGAAGAACTCCAGAGCATCGCCAACTCGCATATCAAGCACATCGGCGATCGATTTGCCTTTGTATAGAATTCTCAGAGTCTCACGGTTGAATCGGCTTCCACCACAGTTTTCGCAGACGATTTCCACGTCACCCATGAACTGCATTTCGACAACCGTCGAACCGCGACCCTCGCAAGCCTCGCAGCGCCCGCCTTTTACATTGAAGCTGAATCTCCCCGGCCTGTAGCCCCGAGCTCGTGAGTTGGGAAGCCTGTGGAAGAGATCGCGTATGTGGTCGAATACTCCCGAATAGGTTGCCGGATTAGATCTCGGATTTCGACCGATGGGCGATTGATCGATTTCGATCACCTTTTCTAGGTTCTCGACTCCGGTGATCCGGTCGTGACGCCCGGGCTTCGCTTGCGCGCCATGCAATTTTGCCGAGAGCGCGCGTTTGAGAATGTCGTCGATCAGAGTTGACTTCCCGGATCCCGATACGCCTGTGACGCAGACGAGAGTCTCCAGCGGAAAATCAACATCGACATTTTTCAGGTTGTGATGGCGGGCTCCTTGAATCGAAAGGCGCGACCCGGAACCTCGCCGCCGACGCTTTGGAATGGGAATCGCGTCGACGCCGCGCAGGTACCGTCCGGTGGGCGATTCGCCTCTACCGACTTCATCCGGAGTCCCCTCGGCAACTACAAGACCGCCTTCGTGCCCGGCCCCTGGGCCGATGTCGATGACGTGATCGGCGCTCCTGATCGTCATCTCGTCGTGCTCGACTGCCAATACCGTATTGCCCCGGCTGCGCAGCGCGCCAAGCGTTCGCAGCAGTCCGGCGTTGTCCCGGTGATGGAGGCCGATCGAGGGCTCGTCGAGAACGTAGAGAACTCCTTCGAGTCCCGACCCTATCTGCGCTGCTAGCCGAATGCGTTGCCCCTCTCCACCGGCCAGACTGTCAGCGCCCCGGTCGAGAGTTAGATAGGACAGGCCAACGCGCTCGAGAAATTCGAGTCTTACGTCGATCTCCCTCAAAATCTGATCGGCTATCTGGGCCTCGCGCGAGGGGAGATCTGATTCGCTCAGAAACGTCCGCGCCTTTCCGATCGGCATTGCGTTGATTTCAGCAATGTTGAACCCGCGAAATCGAACGCTGAGACTCTCAGCGCGCAAGCGTGCACCGTCGCAAGCCTGACAGGTCTGCTCGGAAAGCAGCTTCTGTGCCCATTGCACCAGGCCCCCGCTTGATTTCGAACGTCGCCGCAAGAGCGGAACCAGCCCGCGCCAGGTTCGCTGCTTGGTGCGGCTGCCAGTCGATTGGCCGCCGTCGCTTTCCCAGGAGCGAGTTTCCGTGAACTTCCGGCGACCCGATCCGTGAAGGATTAAGTCCCGCTGCTCGTTTGAAAGCTCCTGCCACGGCGTATCGATGCTGAAGTCGAACGCTTTTCCAAGCTGCTCCCAGCTCTGCATCGGCATTCGCGCGTAAAGCGTGTAACCCGAGCTATTAGTCAGGGCGATGGCCCCGTCCCGGATGCTGAGTTCGGAATCCCGGATCAGCCTCTCCGGGTCGATGTCGGTTACTTTACCGAGGCCGTGGCAGGTCGGACATGAACCCCGGCGGCTGTTAAAGCTGAACGACGCGGGTTCGGGCGGCTCAATACTTGCGCCGCATCCTGGACAGCCGTATTTAGAACTCAGGAGTTCGTCGCGGTCGTCGGTGGCGATAACGACCATTCCATCGGCCAGCTCGATTGCGGTCTCGATGGAATCTGTTATCCGTTCCCTTCGGTCCTCGGCGATCTTGATTCGATCGATAACGACTTCGACATCGTGCCACTTGGTTCGCGCAAGTTTGGGCGCGGCGTCGAGCCTGTGAACCTCGCCGTCGAATCGGGCGCGGACGTATCCGGCACGCTGCCATTGGGATACAAGTTCGCGATGCTCGCCTTTCCGGTGGCGCACTACTGGCGCAAGTATCAGACCCAGCTCGCCTTTCGAGCCGCGGAGCACGTGGTCGACGATTTGGTCGGCGGTCTGCGGGCGAATCTCGGTGCCGCAGCGATGGCAGTGAACCTGACCAATCCGCGCAAAAAGGAGCCGGAGGTAGTCGCTGATTTCGGTAATGGTTCCGACGGTTGATCGCGGACTACGGTTGGCCGATCGCTGATCGATGGCGGCCGCCGGCGACAATCCTTCGATGTGATCGACTCGGGGGCGCTCCATCTGGCCGAGAAATTGTCGGGCGTAGGACGACAGCGATTCGACATAGCGTCGCTGGCCCTCTTTGAAAATCGTGTCAAACGCGAGCGATGATTTGCCGGAGCCGCTGAGACCCGAGATGACGGTGAAGGCCTCGTGCGGGATATCGAGATCTATCCCGCGCAGGTTGTTTTCGCTGGCGCCGCGAATTGATATTTTGCGCATTTGCAGAACGCCTATTCTATCGCGTTTGGCCGGCGCAAGTCGCACGTCCGCGAGACCCGATATTAGGTTGCAGGGCGCGATGTGATTTGCGTGCCCGTGTTCCCAGAACGCTGTGAGGCCCGCGGATTGCGGCCGATCTAGGTCGGGTGAATGTCGATTGAGGCGCAGTCGCCTATTTCCGTTCGCCGCCCGAACTAACCGCTTTGAGGCGTTGAGCTACCGGTCGAGCATCTCGATAAAGTCCCGCTGGAAGACTTCGAGGTCTATCGATTCAGCCACGAAAACTGTATCGCCTGCTTCGGCTTCGGCGACCTGACTTCCAGTGGTCCGGCCGCGATCGGTGAAATCATCGACTCCAACGTCAATTCGACGCGGCGCCAGTTCATAGGCTTGTGGATTGATCGCATAGTAGATCGTGAGCGGATCGTACATTGCCACGTCTGACTCATGATTCAAGCTCAGGAGCGCCCTGGAAAAGCCGTTCACCATCTGCGTAATCGGCGACCGGATCTCGTCGTCGTGCAGGGCTTCAAAGTATTCGGCGCGAAACTTCATTGGATCGCATGCTTCAAGCGGCACGAGCGTTTTGCGGACGGGAAATTTGAAGACGATATTCGCCGCCTCGGGATCAACATAGACGTTGAACTCCGCCCCGTGCGGCATATTCCCGGGCCCTGAAAGCGATCCGCCCATGATGACGATTTCCTTGACGCTGGACATAGCCTCCGCGTCCAATTGGATGGCCCGCGCGACGTTGGTTGAAGGGCCGAGAACCAGGAGCGTGATCTCGCCGGGATATTCGCTTACAACTTCCACGATCCTGGCCGCTGCGTCATCGGTCATGCGAGAAGCGCCGCCCTGCCTTACGCCGGCAAGTCCACCTGCACCATGCACCGCGGCGGTCACGAGATCGCGTTGCAGGGGCTTGCGGGCACCGGAATATAGCGGTATGTCCTCGCGACGGAGAAGCGAGAGCAAGAATTCCGCGTTGGCGGTCGTGTCTCCGATTGGGGAGTTTCCGGCAACAGTTGTGAGCGCGTGTACGTTGAACCGTCCGGAATTGACCGCCAGGATTATTGCGAGCGCGTCATCAATCCCGGGATCGGTGTCGATGATCGCATCAATCAATAAGACAAACCACGACCGGAGCGCGCCACAATCGCTTGCGGTTGAGCATCAAGCGGGCAATCCAGGGGTTCAGCCTGGCCCGCGGATCAGGGGTTGAACGGGTAGACGAACCGTTCCCGCACCGGCTTTACTGACCGTCGTGGGTGTTTCCGCATCTCGTGCAGACCCAGAATTCGGTTTTCTTGCGTCCGAACCACGAGCTCTTGGTTCGATATCGCATTATGGTTTCAGTCTTGCAAGACGGGCATTGCCGCGTCGCCGTTTCGCCGTCGCGCACGGGCGCAATCTCGTGCCCGCTCTCCCCCACGCTATCGCTCATGTTGTTGCTCCCTCGACGCTTGCCGGTCCAGATCACCGCAGCCCAGCGCTCCGATATTACTCTCTTGCAGGCTGTCAACCGCTCGAATCTCGATGCAGGTTGCGATTCGGGTTGGCTGGTGAGATAACATCGACTAAGCGCAGCCTGGCGATGGATGGTAATGGCTGAGTCTGGCTGGAGATCTGGCCACAGTGATTTGGAGTGGCGATTGTCGGTTCTTGTGAGAATCCCCAGGGTTCTGCGCGGTCACACGGCCGGCAAGTCGGAACTGGATATCGAAGCTGATGTTCTGGCCGTTCTCCTGGACCGTTTGTACGAGCAGTTCCCAACGCTCGAGAAATCCCTGTCTTCGGATGGCGTCGACGTGCTTGACCACACGAATATTTTTGTAAACGATGTCGAAGTTCGGGAAATCGGCGGTTTGACGGCCAAACTGAAGAGCGGCGATACGGTCACGATCCTGCCCTCGATGGCTGGAGGCTGCGAAGCCTAAGGGCAGGGCGCCCGGTCATTGGCTCCATTCCGTGCGACCAGGTTGATGGCCTCCAGGTAGGAGTCGATCGACTCGCCGCAATCTGCCCAGTATCCCTCGAGGAGGGTGTGCGTCATGGAACCCGCTCGGATGAAGTGATTGTTTACGTCGGTGATCTCCAGCTCGCCCCGTCCCGAAGGTTCCAGTGTTCTTATTACGTCAAACACTTCGCTGCCGTAGAAATAGATTCCAATCGCCACCAAACTGGACTTGGGATTTTTCGGCTTCTCCTCGATCACACTGATCCGACCATTCTCGAGTTCGGCAACTCCGTATGCCGAAGGATTGGAAACCTCCGTCAGGATCAGCCTGGCCCCTTTTTCTTGCGATCTAAACTCTCTCGCGGCGCTGCGAATATTGGATTCGATGATGTTGTCTCCAAGGATGACGACTATGCCGTCGTCGCCCGCAAAGGTTTCGGCCAGTCCCAGTGCCTGGGCGATTCCGCCGGCCTCCTCCTGAAAAGCGTATTGAAGCTTCTCAAACCCAAACTTCCTGCCGTCTCCGAGAAGTCGCAGGAAGTCGCCGGCGTTGTTGCCTCCCGTAACGATCATGGCTTCGGTAACGCCCGCGTTGATGAGGGTTTGCAATGGGTAGTAGACCATCGGTCGGTCGTACACCGGCAGCAGGTGCTTGTTGGTTACGGTGGTGATCGCGTATAGGCGGCTCCCCGTTCCGCCGACGAGCACGACGCCTTTAAGCGCGTGGCTACCTTTCAATCGCCCGGCCTGATAAGCGCATCGACGAATATCTCCGCATCGAACGGGGCCAGATCATCGACCGATTCCCCCGTGCCCACAAACTTCACCGGTACTCCCAGTTCCCTGGTCAGAGCGAATACAATGCCCCCCTTTGCGGAGCTATCGAACTTCGCGAGCACGATCCCCGACACCCGAATGTCCGCATGAAATTCTCGCGCCTGCGCAAGGCCATTTTGCCCGGTGATGCCGTCCAGCACCAACAGAATCTCGTGCGGAGCGGAATCGATTTGACTGGCCAGGACGCGGCTCACTTTCTGCAGCTCGTTCATCAGATTGCGGTCAGTCTGCAGGCGTCCGGCTGTGTCCACGATCAGATAATCGGCATTAACCGCCAGCGCGGCCGCGGTGGCGTCGAACGCCACCGCGGCCGGATCCGAACCGGGAGCTTGAGCGACCACACGTGAATTCAGCCGGTCGCCCCAAATCTTCAATTGATCGATTGCGCCGGCACGAAACGTGTCGCCCGCCGCAAGCACCGACGTCTTGCCTGCGCCTTGAAATAACCGAGCAAGCTTGGCGACGGTCGTAGTCTTGCCGGAGCCGTTCACGCCGATCACAAGGATTACGGCCGGCTTTCCAGTAGGCGGCTCAGAGAGGTCGTCGACCTGGAGCGCCTGGATCAAGACCTCCCGCACGACCGCGAGCATCGCGTGCGGATCCTTTACGATTTCGGACTGAACTCGATTTCTGATGGCGTCCACCAGCGCGACGGCGAGAACGGGCCCCACGTCGCCGCTAATAAGAGTTTCCTCCAACTCTTCCCAGTTCGCGTCTGTGATGCGCGAGCGCTCAAAAATTCCAGCGAGCCGGCTTCCAAATCCTCGCCTGGACTTGGCGGCGCCGTCCTGGATATCGCGTCCGCCCGGCTGACGCTTGAACCGTCCGAGCACCGAAACTACCTACCTGAACTGAGCGCGGCGCGCCCGAATGACTGGAAACTGCTGCGGCAAAATTGGGAACGCCCCCCGAGCCCCGGGCAGAAATAGCCCGATTTCCGCGGCTGATATGTAATCCGCGTTCCCGTAGTGCGAAGTAACTCGTACCAGCGTGTATTGGGTAGGCACAGGCGGGTCGAATTCGAATCGTTGAATTTCGGTAGTTTGCTCAGCCAGGAAAGTGCCGACCAATGCAAGACCAGAATCGTCCACGTCCGGATCGACCGGCGACGTAAACACTTCAAACCCTTTTATGTACGTCGACGGATCTTCACCGGGATGGTTCCAGATTACGACTTTTCCCATCAATCGAGGCGAGTTGCTCACGAACAAAAGGTCTATCGGCAGGTTGACGTCCCCCGAGCGCCACGCGGGGACCTGAGGGTCCGGCAAGCCATCGTTGATCCGTTCGAGGGAATGCAGCGGATCCCGGCTCTGCGAGCCCGGGCGAACAAGGCCTTGATTTAAAACCTCGACGAAATCAAAGCCCTCCTCGCCCAGGTTAAACGATTGGGTAAATCCGGCTCGAATTCGCCTGATCAGCGAAAAATCAACTTCGGTGCCGGCGGTCCGCCAGAAGGCCGTCACCAGGGCGCCGAGTCCTGCCACAATCAGGAAAGTGACCACCACGCCGATCAAAACGCTCCGGCGGGCGACCCGCCGGAATAAGTTGCGAGGCGTTAACCGAGCGTCCTGTTGTATCTGCGCGAGCGCCGCCGCCTCGTCGCGGCAGCGGGGGCAAAGCAGCCTTCCGTCTGCGTCTTCAAGGCATTGGCCACAGTAATGGACAAAACACCTGGCGCACCGCGACTCCGCCTCCCGATGTGGATGGGAGGGGCAAGCCGGGGGTTGCCGAAGGTGGGCGCCGATCATATCTACTTAAAGCCCTTGCGGAGTGACCTCGCTTTGCGCCGCCCGTCCGCAGATTTACCGGGTTCTAACGAGGCCTCGGTGCGTGGTTTACGTCAACAACGGGCTCGTTGGAGTAGACATCGCCGTTGCGAATCTTCAGATTGAAATGGCAATCGGGATTCGTACATACCCAGGCCTTGAAATGGACGGCCGCGCCCTGGCCTCCGAAATCCGAAAGAGGCACAAGATCGCCGTCGCCGCAGTTCTTGCATTTGGGAAAACTCGAATACATTTCGCCCACAACCACATCCTCACCACTGCGATAACCAATGCACAAAGTCGTGATCAATTCTGACCGACGGCCCGCGCGAAACGCAAGGCTCGCTCTGCTGGTGTCGCGCCCCGGACGGCCATGGGCGCACGGTTGGACCGGGGCTTAGGATGCCGCCATTTCGCCGCTCCCGGCCGCGGTTTCGTTGCCGGCGATACGGGCCGTGCGTTTTCGCATCATCCACCGACGCGTACTTTCCAATCGCCGTGCTCGGTACTCGGGATTCGTTGAATATCTGTGTCGAACATAACATTTGCGGCAGCGTTCAGCCCTGAGGACCAGGGTGCCACAGTCGATGCAACCGTGCGGTTCCCTGACGACCCTCGGTCTGAGACGTGCGCGGATGCGACGCAGTTCGACAACCCGATCGCGATTATCCTGCGCCCACCGCCGGTTTTTAGCCAGGATAAGATCGCGATTGGCGACGTAATATTTTTGAAAGTACCTGGCCAATCTGACTCTGCGACCGCACCTGGTGCAGAGCCCTGCCCGCTTTGATTTTCCGTTTCGTTGGCCGGTGATGTCGGTATCACATTCGCTGCAACGCATAGCTAGCCCCCTGCAATCGTGGCTGAACGCCGTGTCGTTAAGTGTGACGCGACGAATTCTAGTTTGTGCGGAGTATCACAATCTATTTGAATTCTACGCACGGACGAAAGTAGCGTCAATGTTATTGCAATTTCATCGAAGCGTCGCTAGTTTGGTTCGCCACAAGCTAGAATCGACGGGCTACAAATCACTTTTCGAGCGGCCTAATCGGCACGATTTATGATCCATTTGGTACTCGGCGACCGCGGTCCCAGGGTTTCGAAAGTCGTTGAGAAGCTGGCGGGGCGTCCCGCTGGGGGCGATTTGGACACGGCTTGGTTGGATGCTTCCGAAACCGACCTCGCCGACATTGCCATGTCGGCGCAGACTCCTCCCTTTCTCGCGTCCGCGCGCAAGATCGTTGTGGTAAGCGCCCCGACCGCCGCGCCGGACTTGTCTAAATTCTGGGCATGGCTCATCGCGACCGTTAAATCCGGTCCGGACCAGCTTCTGCTGGTTGTCGTGTTCTACACGAACCAGCTCGCGCGGTCGGCCCGATCGCAGTTCGAGAGCCGCGCGACGAAACTCAAATCGGAGCGCGTAGACGTCCAGATCCTCAGGGAACTCAAGCGAACTGGAAACGATACCGCCGCATTGCAGTGGATTCGAGAAGTCGTGGCGGAAGAGGGTTTACAAATCGACGGTAGCGCGGCGGAATTTCTTATCGAGAGATCAACGGTAGACGCGGGATCCCTCGAGCAGGAGGTGAAAAAGATCGCCGCACTCAAGAATTTCGCAGGTCGAATATCCGAGAACGACATCAGGGAGTCCGACCCCCACCCCGCGGAGCGGGTGATCTGGGATTTTCTCGACGCCATAATCGGGCGGCACACGGGCACTGCCCTTCAAATCCTGTCCTCGGTACTGAGTCAAGGCGAGGAACCGGAGCGAGTACTGGCGATCCTCGGGCGCACTTTGCCCAGGCTCATCTTGAGCAAAGTGCTGAGCTCTGGTGCAACACCGCCCGCGGAAGCCGCATCGGCTCTGCGGTCGCCTGCCTGGCAGGTGAGCAAGCTTTTCAAGCAGGCGTCCGAGTTTGAGATGAGAGACCTGCGAAGAATGCTGTCTGCTCTCGTCGATCTCGATTTTGATTACAAGTCCGGGCGACTTCCGTACGGGGGCTTGACGGCCGGATTGGAGGCGCTGACGGTGCGATTTTGCTACCGGCAGTTCGCCGAACGGGCGGCGGTCGGCCGAGCTTAGGCGGACTTTTTCCGGGGGCGACTGGCCTTAGAAGCCGCTTCCGCGCCGATTCTGGAATTTAGACTCGCCATCAGACGCGACTTGCGCCTGCCGGCGTTTCCCTTGTGAATTATGCCCTTCCCCGCCGCGACATCGAGCGTGCTCAGAGCCTGGTCGACCGCGACCGTTGCCGCCGCAACATCATCCCCACCTTCAATCGCGCCTCGAGCCTTCGTAACGAGCGTTCTGGCCTCGCCGCGAGCGGTGCGATTCCGAACTCGACGCGCAGACTCACGGCGAACTTTCTTAGCGCGGGCACGCGCTTTCCGGGCTTTTTTCTCCGAGGGCAAGCTGAGATTCTCGATCGCGAAAGCGAAGGCGGTATCGGTGCACGAGTATATCAGCCATACCCTGTACCGGTGCTACGATTGGAACCCTTCGGTCGCCATCCGTGGCCAAGCACGGACTCCGCGCTCGTAGCTCAGCGGATAGAGCACTGGTCTTCGGAACCAGGGGTCGGGGGTTCGAATCCCTCCGGGCGCGCCAGGATGCCCGCTTAAACTTGTAAAAGCCGCAATTTAGCACCCCAAGTTTCCTCCAATTCACCGGAAGAAATGGTCCCTTTAGTACCCTTCTATTTGAAGCGATTCTGACAACTAGAAACGACCGCCTATCGGTGGTTGAACCGTAGAATAAAAGATTGCACGCGTTCATCTCTCTTATCTGTGACGAGCACCTTTATGCCAAAACTAGACTGTCGTTCGGGCTCTAAAATCTGACCATCGGATCTGCTGAAAACGAGGGGTTATTCCGACACGGGTGCGCGAGACCAGAGGTCGATTCTTGGGAAATTAACTTCGGTCGACTCCTGAAACGAGGTGTCCGGTGATCGATTAAACGTGGGTGAAGCCATCAATCTCAGTGGGATTGCATGCATATTCCCGTGATTGGTCACCCAATCCTCAAGAAAATCTCATGTTCTGATCGAAGAAAGCACCTCGAAGCTCAGGTACCAGAATCTCCGAGGACATCTCATCGGTGATTCCAATGCTCCAACCAGAAGGCCACACGCTGGATTACCTGCGAGAATGCTGCAAGGCGAGATGCCCAGGATTGGGAGGATCCCGCTTATCGTCGTCGATGAAGTGGGCTAGATCCATTTCGGGGCAGGGGCTGCAATCCTCTTCGATTTGCGCGGATCGCCAGCGGGGCGAAAACACTTCCCGTCGACTCTGGACAAAGTCGAAGCGACTCTGTGACGGCCGCTGCCTTCCCGGAAACGGCATTTCGACGGCCGCAGTCTTGCGCCTTCGAAGGATTTGCGCTGTATGAGGTGAGACTTGCTAGCCGGCGGAGCCTAGCGCAGACACGATGAGCCCTGCGATTACGAGCGGCCTTCCGCACTTCGAACCGAGCATTTAGGCTGCCGTCAGCTGAAAGGCCGCTTCCAATTCTTACTCGCGGAAGTCGCCCGCTTTATGTTAGATATATAACGGCAAGGGAGGCCTGTTCCACCGTTACCCAAATTGATCGGCTACATCGAGGGGCCGTGAGCATGCCTCCCACCCGTGAAGATCGCGAACGTCGACCCTTTTCTCGTCGGGCCTTATTTCGGTTCGGCGCAGCCACAGCAGCCGCGACGCTTGCGTTGCGCTCCACGGTTGCGCGCGCTGAGCAATCCGCCTCGCCCGCAATTGTCGGGCATCCGAGCGTCGCTTATGTCGATCGGACGGGCCACAACCTGGCCGGGCCGTTTCTCGCGTGGTGGCTACAGCACGGTGGATTCAGGGTGCTTGGTTGGCCTATAACCGAAGCCGAATGGCTATCCGCAAATGATGTCGAGTGGATAGATCTTCCGCAGAACGACGTGCCAGCAAGCCCGGGAGGCCAGTTGGCCTCAGAATCCCAGGTCCAGTTCTTCGAACGCGGTGCGTTGTACCGCATCAAGGGCGGCAATGATCCGTTCGCCGTCGAAGCCGCGAATCTGGGTTCTGCGGTCGGAAGACGTTTGGACCGTGAAAGGCTTGCGAGTTCAGACGCCGACAATACATCGGCGTACTGGTTCCGCAGGACCAATCGGGGAGTCCATCCCGCGTTTTGGAGAGCCTTCGTTGACGACGGTGGGACGTTCGCCTTCGGCTATCCGATCTCAGGTGCGGTCAAACGTTACGGCGAGCTAACGCAGTTTTTCGAGAGGGCGGTAATGCGTCAGAGGGGAGATAAGGTCGCTCTTGACAAACTTGGCTCCCCGGAAGCGATCCGACTTGGTATTTCCACGGCAAAAACCGACCGGGCCGCTGACGCGGTCTCTTATAACCCGTTCTTATTTCGAGAAGACTTGGGAGAACCCGCGGAGCGCTGGGTAGAAGTGGATGTACCCAAACAAATGGTTACGTTTATGGCTGGCACAAGAGTCGTACGACACGCACTGGTTTCAACGGGACGAGTTCCCGGCTGGACGCCGGACGGTGCGTGGCCGATCTTCTTAAGAAAGCGCGACGAGCGAATGGTCGGTGGCAGCGCCGAAGGCGGTGGTTACTATGACCTTTCCGACGTATTTTTCACTCAATATTTCACCAATGCCTGGCATGCCCTGCACTATGCCTGGTGGCATGATGAGTTCGGGACCGTGCAGAGCCACGGGTGCATAAACATGCGCTTAGATGACGCGGAGTGGGCCTGGAATTTTTGCCAGCCTGGCACAAAGGTAGCGATTCACAACGTCGCCGGCGAAAAACCCCGGCCACCACTCTAAGAATGTCGACGAAGCGATCTGTGGCCTAGACAGTCCTCAGAAGCGTGTCTGCTGGACAACGCAGTTCAGCTGAGCGACCAGCCCGTTTAGACACTGACCTTTCAGACGATCCTGCCTCCGACCGATCAAGCAGGTCACGTTGAAACAAGTCCTCCCACTCACGTTGTCGACGAGGCTTTGGGAATTCAGGTGCAGAAACACATGATCGAACATGCCGAGGACAGACGACCGCCTAGCGTAATCATCAACTACAACTGTAAAGACTTTGGAATGCGAGCCGGACCTGCTTACGGATCTTACGGGAATCGCAGATCGCCACACACAGTTCGTTTACGTCGCCCCATTTCCAGGGATGTCAAAACAATTGGCGATCACGCGAAACCAGGACATTCAGACGTTCGATGATTTTAACGAGCAAGCCTTGGTCAGATTTATTGAAGTCGAGATAGACAACAGGACGAATCGCGGAGCGCAGAACCGAATTTCCTTGCCCGCGGCCACATCAAACCCGGGGCGGTTCACACCCTTCGCGATCCGCCTTGCGAGCTGCGTCCGTGCCTACATTTTCGGGAACCGTTGAGCAGACCTGGCGCCGGGGACGCCACGTTCAAGTTGAGCACCGGAGAAGGCACGTGCTACAGCGCAGCTGGCAACGGATCCGGGCCGCCCTGGATTGACGCAGTAGTACTGAAAGTCCGGCCTCTAACGTTCGTATCCAAACGATTGGGGGACAAGCGGCGCCGCCTAACGCAAGGATCGGATCGCTGACGATGTCGTCAACAGCGCGGATGGAGTCTGATGATCCGCCCAAATGAAGGCGAATACGACGACCGAAAGTCGCTCGATTACGGGGCAATCGAGGGAGAAGCTGCCCGAGCCCGTCTACACGCCCTACGCGGCCCGCAAACGCCGCCGCCAGGCCCCTACGCCACCAGGAAGCCGAAGGACTACAGCATCATCCGGCCGGGTGACCTCGTCCAGGTCGACACCCTCGACGTACAGCCGCTGCCGGGCGTCATCCTCAAGCACTTCACCGCCCGCGACATGGTTTCGCGTTGGGATGTCCTCCAGGTACGCCGGCGCGCCACCGCCCGCACCGCCCCCGCTTTTCTGGACGCACTCCAACAACGCATGCCCTTTGTGGTCAGGGCCATCCAGGTCGATGGCGTCTCGGAGTTCAAAGCGGAGTTCGAACAGGCCTGCCACGATCGCCGCATCCGCCTTTTCGTGCTTCCGCCCAGATCGCCAAGACTCAACGGACATGTCGAACGCGCCCAGCGCACCTACGCCCACGAGTTCTATGAACTCACCAGGGCCGAAACTACGGTCGCCGCCATCAACGCGAAGCCGTCATGGACTGGGAGAACATCTACAACCACCTCCGCCCGCAACCAGTCCCTCGCCTACCAGACCCCAGCAGAGTTCGTCGGCTTCACCGACCCACACCCATTGACAGACGGGAGGCCACTGTCTCGTATGTAGCGGACTACTAAAGATGCTTGCAATTGGAGCTTTTGCCGTGTGACACTGGACTAGACCACCCCACCTGGGGTGGGAATGCTAATGGGGAGAAGTCCGACTTGGACGATCAAGACAAAGCGATCCTCAACCGCTGGAAGTCCATTGAGGGACATGCCAGGGGCGTCGAAAAGATGATCGCCGAAGATGCCTATTGTGTGGACATCCTCAAACAAACGCTGGCGATACAGGGGGCCATCGAGAAGGTCAACGCGCTGGTGCTCGAGGATCATCTGCAGAGCTGCGTCACGACCGCGATTCGAGGCGACGACAGTGCCGAACGCGAACGGGTTATCGGTGAACTGATGGACGTGTTCAAAGGCAGCGGCCATCTGAGGCGCGTTGCTTCCACCGGAGACGTTATCAGCCAGGTGGCCGAGGCCCTTGCGGACGGCAACAGGAGCTGAGCGGATCACCGCGAATGCGACGCCAACGAACACGCACGATTGGCCGCGGATTCCGTCGCGGCCATGCCTCATACGCTGGGGGTCGGTCTTAAGGTGTCCGCACTGATTCGCACTGTGAGCCCAGGATGACAGGCTCAGCGGTCACAGTCCCGTAGATGCGGAGACGATTGGGTCCAGATGTCACAGAATCGTCACAAATGCTTGCATCCGAAGGGCGGCGTGCACGATACTGGTATCCCACCCCACCTGGGGTGGTGGTGGCCCGCCAAGAGCGAGGGAGACATGCACAAGAACATGAGTATCCTGGTCCGCTGGAAGTCGATCGAAGGCCATGCGCGCGGTGTCGAGCGAATGCTGGAGCATGACCCGTACTGCGTGGATATCCTCAAGCAGACGCTGGCGATACAGGGGGCCATAGAGAAGGTGAACGAGGGGCTTTTGGAACGGCACACATGCAAACCCGTGCGACGACCGCGATTTGCAGTGACGACGCTGCGGAACGCGAGCGGGTATTGGCGGAGTTGATGAGCGTCTTCAACGGCAGCGGTCGTCTGAGACGCATCGCCTCCCGCGGCGACGTGATCGGCGAGATAGCCAGTGCGCTCGCTGTGGGCAACTACGACGAGACGCGCGAGTATGAGCGGCCCGAATCGAGGTGCGGAGCATGACGGCTGACGCGATGCACGATACGGCTCAGCTGGAGAGCGTGACCCTTCCGGTGTCAGGCATGACCTGTGCGTCCTGCGTGGGCAGGGTGGAGCGATTCCTAGCCAAAGTGGAAGGAGTCGAGCAGGTTGCGGTCAACCTGGCGACGGAACGGGCCACCGTACGTTACCGCCCGGGTTCGGTGGACGTTGCATCTCTGATTAAGGCTGTGGGGGGCGCGGGCTACGACGTCCGCGCGGACGAAGTGACAATCAACGTAGGTGGATTGAGCTGTGCTTCATGCGTAAACCGCATCGAGCGATTTCTCCAACAAACCGAGGGAGTCGTCTCCGCTTCGGTCAACCTCGCAACCGAGCGGGCCACGGTCAGGTACGTTCCTGGGATGGTGAGCGTGGACGGACTTGCGGCCAGAATCACCGATTCCGGATACGAGGTCTTGCCGGGTGGTCCTGACGCTGAAGGGGCCACCGAGGACCGGGAGATGGATGCCCGCCGCGGCGAGATTCGCAGGCTGCGAACCAGGTTCATTCTTGCGCTCGGCGCGGGCGTGTTGCTCCTCTGGGGCGCCTTTGCAGAATCGTTGCCCTGGACCCCCTGGTTCCTGACCAACAGGGTGTTCATGTTCGCCTTAGCCCTACCCGTGCAGTTCTGGGCTGGCTGGCGCTTCTACAAGGGCTTCTGGGCCACGGCCAAGCACCTGACGGCGGATATGAACACGCTCATCGCGGTGGGCACCAGCGCGGCTTTTATTTACAGCGCGCTGGCCACGTTTGCTCCTCAGATCTTCGAGAATTCCGGATTTGACGCCGACGTTTTCTACGACACGGCCGCCGTGATCGTCGGCTTAATCCTGCTCGGCCGCTTCCTGGAAGCGCGCGCGAAAGGGCAGACGTCGGAGGCCATACGCAAGCTCATGGAGTTGCAGGCCAGGACGGCCCGGATTATCCGAGACGGTCAGGAAATGGAGGTGCCGATCGAGGAAGTGGTGGCGGGCGACGAGGTCGTGGTGAGACCCGGTGAGAAGATCCCCGTGGACGGGACGGTGCTCGTTGGACACTCCGCCGTGGACGAGTCGATGATCACCGGCGAGAGCATTCCCGTCGAGAAAGCGCCGGGCGACTCAGTGGTGGGCGCCACCATCAACCGCAATGGGAGCTTCCGGTTTGTTGCTGAGAAAGTGGGGCGGGAAACGGTCCTGGCGCAGATAGTGAAGCTCGTGGAGGACGCGCAGGGGTCCAAAGCGCCGATCCAGCGGCTGGCCGACGTGATCGCCTCCTACTTCGTGCCTGCCGTGATCGTCGCGGCGTTGATCTCCTTCGCGGCGTGGGCGCTATTCGGGCCGGGGATGACGCTGGCGTTCATCAGCTTCGTTGCAGTCCTCATCATCGCCTGCCCCTGCGCCCTCGGGCTGGCTACACCGACGGCCATCATGGTGGGCACCGGCAAGGGGGCCGAGCGCGGCGTGCTGATAAAGGGCGGCGAAGCCCTGGAAACGGCGCACAAAGTCGATACCGTCATCCTCGACAAAACCGGTACGCTCACTGAGGGCCAACCGAGGGTCACTGACGTGGTATCCCTCAACGGCGCGCCCGATGACGAAATTCTCCGATTGGCCGCCGCCGCCGAGCGGGTCTCCGAGCACCCGTTGGGCGAGGCGATAGTCGAAGCGGCTCTGGCCAAGGGGCTGGACATGCCGGAAGTGCGGGAATTCGACTCCGTGACGGGCAAGGGCATTGTGGCGTGGGTGGAAGACCATCAGGTCATCGCCGGAAATGCCAGGCTGCTCGCTGACCGTAACGTGGCCGCTGACTCGGTTGACATCATTGACCGGCTCTCGGCCCAGGGTAAGACACCCATTTACGTGGCCATCGACGGCGAAGCCGCGGGCGTGATCGGCGTGGCCGACACCATCAAGCGGGAGTCGCCTGAGGCCGTTGGGCAACTGCGGCGGCTGGGCTTGGACGTAGTGATGATCACGGGCGACAACGACGTCACGGCCAAGGCCATCGCCCGTGAGGTGGGCATCGACCACGTGCTGGCCGAAGTCCTGCCGGACAAGAAGGCCGCGGAGGTGCGAAGGCTGCAGGCGGACGGCAAACGCGTCGCCCTGGTGGGCGACGGAATCAACGACGCCCCCGCGCTGGCCCAGTCCGACCTGGGCGTCGCCATCGGGACCGGCACCGACATCGCGATGGAAGCGGCCGACATCACCTTGATGAGCGGCAATCTCAGCGGCATAGTCCTGGCCATCGAATTGAGCAAGAAGACGATGCGCGTGGTCAAGCAGAATCTATTCTGGGCCTTCGCCTACAACGTGGCGCTCATCCCCGTGGCGGCCGGGCTGTCCTATGTGGCTGTGGGTCAGCCCCTTGACCCGATCCTGGCCGCCGCGGCGATGGCGCTGAGCTCGGTTTCCGTGGTCACGAACTCCCTGCGCCTGCGGCGCTTCGCGCCGAGGCAGGCGACCGGATGACTCGATCGTCCGTACGTCTGCGACCGCGCCGAACGGGCATCGCCGCGATCTCCACCATTTTCGGGTTGGCCTCGTCGCGACGTTGCATATGTGGCCGGCCCTCGCGGTCCTGCCCGGACGGATAGCCTGGTCTAATGTCGCCGCGGGGGCGGCGGTTGGGGGCTCGGTCTTTACCGGCGTCGGGGTAATGGTGACACTGGCCGCACGACTCCATCGGGAAGGCGTGCCGGGGCCAGGGTCTCGTGTGCCGGCCTCGTTCAAAGCGTCGGTCTCGCTGCTCATGTTCCCCATCGCATTGATTGGCGCGGCCGTGTTGGTTCATGGGCTTGCGCAGCCGGGCGCCTCCTACTGGCTCGGAGCGGCCTTCGCAGGCGCCGGGACGCTGGTGATCCTGTCAATACAGCCTGTGCAGGTTACCCGGGTCGATGACCCGCACAATCTCGATACAAGATTCCGGGCAATCACGCGCGCATCCGGCCTCTTTCGGTGACTCGATTTCGAAGGTGCCACGGTCGGGAAACGGAAACGAATTAGAGGAGGAGAAAGGAGGTTTCCACTCATGGTCTGGATGGGCGATGGAGCTCATTGGGGTTGGGCGATCGGCGGAATAACGATGATGGTGGTCTTCTGGGGAGGAGTCCTGTTACTCGCCTGGATCACCGTGACCCGACTGGTTCGCGGGGAGGACAGGCAGCAATCGCCGGACGAAATCCTGAAGAGGCGGCTGGCGCGCGGCGAGATCACGGCGGACGCGTACCAACGTCCGCGCCAGGAGCTCCGCTCCTGATCCTTCGCGCCCGGTAAGGGCGTTATTCGAGTCTGATCGATATCGACACTAAAGAGAGTTAACGACACGGCAAAGGACCCCGTCTGCGGAATGGACGTCGACGAGACATCGGCGACCGAAACCGCAAATGAACCGTAGCGGCGCATCGTCCTGCAAGCGCCTAATGAGGTCGTTGGTTGTACCGATGTTCATAGCGTAGGCGGCGACGTAGGACCTCCAAAGCGTTCCCAGGCTCAATCACCAGCTCGACGACATCACTGAGGCCGAGCCCGCGGGTCGCGGCGCCACTACAGTCGATGACTGGAGTCAAATTCGACCGTCTCACATCGACGAGAATCGAGGATCCGACGTGAGAAAAACAAATTCGTTTAAACCAAGAACCGGCATCGAACGGAGCCGATCTTTTCGCGCTCTCGAACGAACGACAAAGCTATGCCCAGGGCTTTTCGATCGTGGAGATAAACGCCGAGCCTGGTGGCGAGTTTGTGCAGTTCAATAACGGCCGCAGGCTCCACCTCGGCGAGGAATCGGGAGGCATGCGCGACGACGTGTGGCGCGCTCAGATCAAACACACTCTCAGGCGCCATCTGGAAAAGGAACTGCAGGTAGGGGAGCGCGGGATTAAAGTCCTGAGCCTCTTTTTCATCGACCGGGTCGCCAACTATCGCGACTACGATGCCGAGGGGCGCCCCGTGAAGGGCAGGATCGCCGAAGCATTTGAGGAGGAGTTGGCTACGCTCGGGAGGGGCGCGCGATTCGGCAGCCTCGAATGGCTCAAAGAGCCGGTGGATCGCCTCCACAATGGGTATTTTGCTCAGGACCGCAAGGGCACGTTGAAGGACACTCGCGGCAATACCCAGGCGGACTACGAGGTCTACAACCTGATCATGAAGGAGAAAGAGCAACTGCTCTCGATGGACGAGCCGCTGAGGTTCATTTTCAGCCACTCCGCTTTGCGCGAGGGTTGGGACAACCCCAACGTCTTCCAGATCTGCACGCTCAACCAGACCCTGAGTGCCGTCAAGAAGCGGCAAGAGATCGGCCGCGGTCTGCGTTTACCGGTGGACCAAAACGGCAGACGCGTATTTGACGAGTCCGTGAACAAGCTCTACGTCATGGCCAACGAGAGCTACGAAGACTTCGCTCCCGCGCTGCAACTCGCGCGCTGCAAACGGAGTACGAAGAAGACTGCGGCGTCACATTCGGCAAAGTTCCGCTGACGGCGATTGCGAAGATAATCCGAGTCGTTAACGGCACGGAAAAGCCGATTGGGCGCGAAGCCGCGGAAAACATCCTCGAGGCGCTGGTCGAACAAAAAATGCTCGACTCGGACGGGCGCATCCAACCTGCTTTCGATCCGAAGCGCCTAGATTTCAGAATTGAACTTCCTGAACCCGACCGCGACCTAACGCCGGCGGTCGTCGATTTGCTGTCGGCGTACCAGATCGAACGTCATGTTCGGCGGGAACGCGATGAGGGAGCGAACCGACTAAAGAAGGAAGTGACGTTGAGTCCCGAGTTCAGGGCGCTTTGGGATCGCATCAAACCCAGGACTACCTACCGCGTCGAATTCGAAACGAGCAAATTAGTTCAACTTGCGGTTGACGGGGTGAAGCGGATGGGGCGGATCGACAATCCTCGAATCCGTGTCACTGCCGGGGCAATCGAGATCGAACGGGGTGGCGTGTGCACCAGGGCTGTAAGCGCAGCAGAAGAGCGAGTTGAGTACGGGCGCCGTCCGGTTCCCGATGTGCTTGCCTATCTGCAGAACGAAACTGAGCTCACACGTTCGACTTTGGTTCAAATTCTCAAGGAATCCGGACGTCTCGCCGAGTTTTTCAACGACCCACAGCGGTTCATGGACGCCGTGGCCGCGATCCTCAAGTTCGAGCTGCACCGACTGCTGGTCGACGGTATCAAGTACGAGCGCCTGCCGAGCCCAGGTCCGGAATCCGAATGGGAGATGCTGCTCTTCAAGAACGAGGAGATTATCAACTACGCTGACCGCTCAAAAGGTTGGCAAGTCAGTCTATGACTACGTCGTCTGCGAATCTGAGATTGAACGCAACTTTGCCCAACGCCTGGACGAGCGGGATGACATCAAGCTCTTTCTGAAGCTGCCCGAGTGGTTCAAGATCGACACACCCGTCGGCACGTACAACCCCGACTGGGCGATCCTCAAGCATGACGACCAGGCGCTGTACCTCGTCCGTGAAACTAAGGGAACGCGCGATTTCCTCAAACTCCGCACCACGGAGGCCGATAAAGTGCGATGTGGCTTGAAGCACTTCGGCGTCCTGGGCGTGCCATTCGCGGTGGCGGTGACAGCCGACGAAGTTTGAATCCCGGGGGTGAATCGGGTCTTTCAACGACTGTATCAGCCCCCCCGGGGCCATACGGCGCACGTACTCGATTGGGGTTCGTTGAGATCCGTTTCTTTGCGATCTGTCCAGAGACGCCTGCTCACAAAATGCTCACGGAATTGGCGGGAACCGGTAGGTCCAAACCCGTCTAATCCGGTCGGCAGATTGTGACTACCTCAAGGAACCCGGACTGATTGGGCCAGGAATGCGCAGGATCGTAGACCACCAATCGAACTTCGGAACCAGGGGTCGGGGGTTCGAATCCCTCCGGGCGCGCCATACTTCACAGGTCTTACAGTGAATGCTGTCGTCCTCCTCACATCCTCACGAGCCGATTTGCAAACATTTTGCAACCAGTGCTAGGCGAAGAAGCGCTCAGGATAGGGCGGCGACAGCGGCGGACGCTAACAGGATTTAAGGGAACACTTACACGATCGAGGACCCATCCGCGCTGCAGCGTTGGGCTAGTAGCGAGGAAGCCGTTGACGACGCTCGCGGTTCCGGGTCGCGTCCTGTTGCCGAGTGTCAAATTGCGGACGTGCATGAACCTTGTCACGGGCCGCCCTCACTGGCTAGTCCGCCGGCTTCCTGCCGAACACCGCCGGGATCATGGCCAGTTGAGCGACCACGGCAAGTACGAACAGCGGAGCGAGCACAAACAATATCCACGGTATCAAGACCCAGATGAAGACGAGGTGGAGAGGCAGCTACCAGAAGGCATACCAGGCCCAGCGGTCCCCGTGGCGAAGCGGCCCGATTACCATTGCCAGAGTGAAGAGGGCCAGCGGTATCTGCCAGAGGCCTTGCACTCGAAAGTAGAACTTGATGTATTCAATAGTCTCAGGGTCAGTCGTCAGCCAAGCCCAGCCCTGATCGGGGTCGACCGGATCGATCGCCGGGACTTATACCAAGTTGTACATGGCGAAAAGGAGAATGAGAATGCCCATGAAAACGAATACCGCCCAGGCGTGGTGCAGCGCTCGGGTCAAACCTCCGTCCGAGCAGTGCCCACCGACGTGGTGTACGAAGGCGCGAGTGTTCCGATCTCGTAGTCTGCCGCCATCACAGACACAGTCGCCGTATCCTCGTTCACGCTGCCGCGGACGAACTAAATGTCGACTAAATAGCGTCCCGCGATCGTAATGATTTCCTCGAAATTCCCAGCCCGAACATCTCCGTGCGGGACTGGGGGGCTGGGATTGCTGGGTATTCGCCCTTCGCATTACTGGTTGTGCAGGCGGCGCAGTCTCGCCTCGGCTTGATGGCGGCTAGACCGATGCCCCCCGCTGTTTTCGCTCCGCGAACGCTCCGCCAATTTTCGGGGTCGCAAGGATTCGTGTGAATAACCTCGTCCTTCGCATGTCCGGAAAGACGGGGCGATTCCGTCGCATCCGACCCCACGCTTTTTCAAGTGTATGCGGAAGTCTGCGATGATCCCTGAGATCGCGTTTGACTCAATTCGGGGTGAGGGATGGTAGATAACAGAGAGCGGAAATAGCGACCTGGCCGCACCTGGCCGCGTCAGATGAATCGAACCGACATAGGAGAGTTCTTTAGATGACAAATATCGCGGGGAGTGCGGTGGTGGTCACCGGAGGCAGCAAAGGAATCGGCAAGGCTATCGCCCGCGCGTTTTTAAACGAGGGAGCCAGGGTGTTGATCGCGGCACGCAATCCTGCGGATCTTCGCGCCACGGCTGATGAACTGGCCGCGGTCAGCGGACGAATTGAGTCGATTGAAGCAGATGTCTCTCAAGAGCACGACGTGAAGAATCTCTTCGCGGTGGCCGTAAATCTGTTCGGGGAGGTCGATATTTTGGTCAACAACGCCGGCTTTTCCAGGATGGCGCCGCTGCGCGAGATGGAAGTCGACGACTGGGATGCAGTGATCGCGACCAACCTCCGGGGGGCGTTTCTCTGCACCAGAGAAGCGCTCAAACTGATGACGCTGCGGAAATCAGGTCGAATAATCAACATCGGAAGCATCTCGGCCCAGCGCGTTCGTCCGGAATCGGCCCCGTATAGCGCGTCCAAGTTCGGGCTTTTGGGTCTGACTCACGTGACGGCATTGGAGGGGCGAGAGTACGGCATAAGTTGCGGGATCCTACATCCGGGCAACGTTCGAGTTGAGCGGCGGACACACGGCGCCACCGCTCACGACTCGGAACCCATGATGGAGCCCGAAGAGCTGGCGGCGGCTGCGATTGCCATGGCCAGTCTTCCCGGTCACGTGAACATGCTGGAGACCACCGTGCTTCCCATCGGGCAGCCGTTTGTCGGAAGGGGTTAACGCGTTCCGCCAAACGCCCAATCGACTTTCCGGGTCCCGGTAAGGACGCCGAGCACGGGGCGCGGCTCTCGCATCGACACAAGCCTGGCGGCGAAATACGTCCGACTAGACGATCGTCGCGGTCGTTCGGGCCGGCTCCGCGGCGAATCCAACTCCGTGGTACTCGAGCGAGCCGCGGTTGCGGGTTTATTGCCGCCCTGGGAAGGTCAGCTCCGCAATGCCGGACTTGTCCAGAGAGCCCTTGCCGATCGAAACCATCTCGTCATACCGCGCCTTAGTCGCTTGAGCCAGCGGCAATTCGATGCCGAAATCTCGCGCCAGAGCGAGGGCGATGCCCGCGTCCTTAGCCGCGTGCGTGGCCGAGTAGTAGGTTTCGTGGTCCCTATTCATCATGTCCTCGCCGTCGGTCTCCAGCACGCGCGAATTCGCTCCGGTCTGTGAGAAAACCATCTGGAGCATTTCCAAATCGATTCCCAGGGCGGACCCAAGGCCCAGGCTCTCCGCAAGCCCCGCGGTATTGATGTTCATCACCATATTGACCAGTGCTTTGACCTGAGCCGCGGTTCCAGCCGCACCGATGTAGAGGCGCGAAGCGCTAAGGCTCTTGAGTAGCGGATCCATTCGCCGGAACACATCCTCCCGGCCCCCACACATCAGATAGAGCGTGCCATTCCTGGCCTGTGTAATGCTGCTGGCCATGCACGCCTCCAGGCTCTCCGCCCCGGCTTTCTCCGCAAGCGCCTCGACTTCAACGTGAATGTTCGGCGTAACCGTGGCGCAATTGATAAAAACCTTGCCTCCAGCTCCCATCAACAGGCTGTCGCCGCTCTCGCTGAAAATCTGGCGCATGCCGTCGTCGTCGGTGACGACCGTAATAATGGTGTCCGACAAAGCCGTAACGTCGGCAAGATTTTCCGGGGCGCAGCATTCCAGCTCGTCAGCGAGCGATTCGGCAACGCCGCGCTGGATGTCGTACACGGTCGATACCATGTAACCATCGTCGCGCAGATGGCGGGCCATGTTCGCGCCCATTCGGCCCACGCCGACAAAACCCATTCGTTGCGCTGTGGTCGGCATCGCTTCTCCCCCTGATTATTTCGAGGCGCGGGCGACTCCACGGCGGGCAGCCGCACCCCGTTTTTTGCGATCGCCCGACGCTAGCGGATCATCGAATTGTAGATTTCGTTCCAGTCCTCGAGTGCGTTCAGCGTTAGGGCATCCTTAATCGCATGGTCCGCGTTGGTTGCAACGGCTTCCGAGATCGCCGCAACGTCCTCGTCCGGATGCAGATAGTCGATGATCGCCTGATTCGATTTTTCGATGACCGACTCTGAAATCCTCCCGCCCTTTTGGTCGATCACCCATTGCTCGAATTGTGGGTATGAGGGGAGGCTTGTCTTCAGATAATCCAGCGTCTTTGCGCGATCAAGGCCCAGTCCGTCCAGAAGCATCTGATCGAACCCCGTGCCGCACTCGTCGTATTCGTCGTTTAGCATGTCCTTGGCCGACATCAGCACTTTCGACCAGAATCTGGGCAGGTGAATCGCACCCAGCGGACCGGCTTCACTCGATCCAATAAGCGGAATCATCTTTTCCATGTCGTCGCTCCTCCCGTCGTCCCATAGATATGAAGCCTGCGTACGATACCAGTATCCGTCGATAATGCTCTAGCGCCGGGCCTCGATGCCGCTCAATCCCGGGATCTCGCGTGGCAAGCTCAGGATCGAAATGTGGCCATGGCCAGTCCGTTGCGGTTGTGTTGCCGTCCTGCCGAGTCGACGCGAATGCAAATTCAAATCCCGGGGGCGGTGCCCGCCAATCCTGGTGACGGCGTCAGTTCCATTTTTGGCTGCTTTGCAAGGTCTAATATTCGAAGGTGCGTAGGGGCGGTGAATCCCTACAATTAGGCGCAGTCAGTCAAGACGCTCCAGTAAATAAAGGTTCCGAAAAGAGGAAGGTCTCCGATGACAGCGACAAAAACACCCGGTGCGGTTGCCGAAGACTCTCCGGCCACGCGGTCCTTGTTCGAAGAGGCGCGGCGGTACATACCCGGCGGAACTTCGCGGATTCACTATTACTACGACCCGTATCCGATCTACGGGCGGTCGGCGGCCGATTGTCATCTCACCGATGTTGAGGGTGTGGAACGAACCGACTTCCTGAACAACATGACGGCACTGATTCACGGTCATGGCAACTTGCGGATCAATCGGGCAATCATCGACCAACTTGAACGCGGCGCCGCCTGGTCCGAGCCATCGGAAGTCGAGGTCGATCTTGCCAGGCTGATGGTCGAGCGGGTCGAAACGGTCGAGCAGATTCGCTTCGCGAACTCCGGGAGTGAGGCCGTCATGCTGGCCATCAAGCTTGCTCGCGCCTTCACCGGCCGGAGCAAGATTGTAAAATTCGAGGGCTTTTATCACGGCTATTACGACTACGCGCAGGTCAGTTACAGCTCTAAACCGGATAACTGGGGATCGGCGGACCGTCCCGCCAGCGTCGCAAGTTCCGGCGGCCTCGCCGATTCGGTTACGGACGAGGTTCTAGTAGTCCCCTATAACGACCGGGCCGCCGTGGAAAGACTGTTGGAAAAGCAAGGATCGGAGATCGCCGCGTTCATCACCGATCCGCTCTCAAACCGCGCTGGATTTCCCATGCCGGCCGACGGCTATCTCGATTTCCTGCGAGAGATCACGCGGGACAACGGAATTCCGCTGATATTTGACGAAGTAATAAGCTTCCGCGTCGCGTACGGCGGAGCACAGAGCAAGTACGGTGGCGGCCCCGACCTTACGACATTCGGCAAGATCATCGGTGGCGGGTTGCCGGTGGGCGCCGTGGGCGGTCGCGCGGAGATCATGTCGCTGCTCGACCCGACAAAAGGGCCCCCGAAAGTCGCGTCGGGCGGAACTTTCAGCGCAAATCCCCTCACGATGGTTGCCGGTCTTGCGGCGATGGAGCAAATGACGCCCCAGGTCTACGAACGTCTGAACGGTCTTGGCCAGCGCCTGCGTAATGAATCCAACGCAATATTCGCGGGCGCGGGTGAACCGGCCCAGTTAACCGGGGACGGATCGGTCTTCAGGATACTCATGACCGCCGATCCCATCGTCAACTATCGCAGCACAGTGCTGGGCGCGTCGCCGCCCGGCCGATTGCTCGCCCTCCACCGAAATCTGCTCGACGAGGGCGTGATCGTCCACAAAGAAGGACTCGGCTGCCTTTCGACTCCCATGAGCGACATCGATGTCGACGGATTCCTCTCGGCCTTGATACGGTCCGTCGACCGGTTGCCGGATCGCGATTAACGCAATCATCGGTGGAAATCGATGCGCTGGAATTTAGGCCCGGCGGCGGTGGCGGCAGTTCTTACTCGTCTGCTTCTGGGAAAGAAATCCCGCCGAGGCAAGCCGCTGCCGCCCTTCTGAAGCGGAATCGCGACTTCGCGCCGCGCCGAGTTGGATTTCGAATCATATGCGCACGCAGTTGAGAAGGTGTTCGGCGTGGGCGGCGATCACCACCCGCCCGAGTTCCAGGATTTCAGCTACCCGTTCGTCGGTAACCCTGTAGTAAATCTCCCGACCCTCGCGGCGTGTTGCCACGAATCCACACCATCGAAGGCATGCCAGATGGTTCGATATTCGACTCTGGGATGAATCGAGAAGCTGCACCAACTCGCCGACTTTCTTTTCCCCTTCGAGCAGGTGATCAAGAATCTGAACTCGAGTTTGATCGCCGAGGACTCGAAAGAATCTCGCCTGTAGTTCGAACTTCTCGTTTGAAGGCTCCGCAGCGACCGGGGCCATGGCCATTGTTGACATCAGCATTTCCTGGATAGATCATTACATTGTGATATATCGATATTGAGAAGGCTCGCCCATCGTAGCCTGCAAGCGGATTTGGGAACGAGCGATCGGCGACGTGCGGACGGTACCGATCGGGCCAGCCCGATTTGAGGCGGCGGGTGGGACTCCAGCGTCAGCCCGGGTATGCACATCGTCGCGCGGCTATACGAATCAGATGATGGGGGAGAATGAAATGGGTTTTGACTACGACCTCGCGGTAAATGGATCCGGCATGGGCGGGGCTATGGCCGCCGATGCCGCGACGGATTTGGGCTCGCGGGTGGCCCTTATTGAAAAGGGAAATATCGGCGGCACCTGACAGAACGTGGGTTGTATCCCCACAAAGGCCCTGGTCAGGTCCGCCGAGGCGATACATCTGGCCCGTCGTGCGCGGGAATTCGGGTTCGAGACGGGAGAGATCAGGGTGGACCTTGCCGCCATCCAGGATCGTCGGGCCGAAATCGTGAAGGTCGGCGTCGAGAGAATGACGCGAAGTATTGAGGCTAACAAGGATGTCGATCTCATCCGGGGGGAAGCCCGCTTCGAGTCCCCGACGCGGATTTCCGTCAACGGGCGAACGATTAGCGTGCCGAAGACGATTATCGCCACTGGCGCCCAGCCCGTCGTTCCGAGATTTAGCGGTCTCGAGCGACCGAAGTGTCTGGTCAGCGACGATCTGCTGAAGCTGCGAAACCTGCCTGACCATCTGTTCATCGTCGGGGGCGGCGCAGTCGCCCTTGAGTTCGCCCAGATCTATAGACGCTTGGGGTCGCTGGTGACGGTGCTCGTACGTGGCGACCGCATCCTCAGAGAATAGGATGAGGAGATCGCGGCCGTACTGACCGAGGCTCTCATCGTCGAAGGAATCGAAATCGTCACCCGGGCTCAGATATCTCGTGTGGATCCCGCGGGAGATGGCATCAACGTGCATTTTGCTCGAGCGGGCCGGGCCGAGGTGATTGAGTGTACGGATTGCGCAATGATTGATCACGGCGAGGACGACGCGGAGAACCACGACGGACTGCTAACCGCGATCGGCCGTCGCGCCTTCACGGATCGTCTAGGACTGGACAGCGCCGGAGTCCAATACGGGCCTGACGGTCTCTGGGTAGACGATCAACTCAGAACGACCGCACAGAATATCTGGGGAGTCGGCGACGTTTTGGGCGGCAAGTACACTCACGTGGCGGTAGAGCACGGGCTCATCGCGGCCGAGAACGCGATTCGTGGCGCCGGGCGCACGATGGACTATCGAGCCGCGCCGGGCGCCGTTTTCACGGACCCTGAAGTTGCGTTCGTGGGTCTCACCGAGCGCGGGGCGCTGGAGGCCGGCCACACCATCCAGGTCGGACGCCAACGGGCCGAGCGGATCGGCCGGGCAAGGGTTATAGGCGAAATGCGGGGACTCGTGAAAACCGTCGCAGAGGCCGGATCGGGCAAGCTTCTGGGCATGCACATCTGCGCGTATAACGCGGGTGAGTTGATCCATGCAGGGATCGTTGCCATGAATGCGGGCGATGGTTCCATCGCCCCGCTCCTAAACGGAATCTTCATTCACCCAACAATGATGGAGGGAGTCCAGTCATCGGCCGAGGTCGTGGGATCCGACGAGCCGGCTCGCATGTCTCACTAGGCTGACCGACACTCGCATTGAATCGCGAATCTGGACAAAGTTGTCGGACTTGCGGGCCAAGGCCGGTGATCGGGCGTCTTTTGGCCGATCACGTTCCCCGGCCGGCGGCTGCCGCGGATCGTTGGCGCCAACGCCTACTTGCGCACCGACGATAGATGGTGGTGAGCTACTCCGCGCCGGACAAAACCCGACGACCGAATCGGTCCGGCTCGATGTCGGAACTCCGTGCGGATACGATTCTCGGGACACGTCAAGGAGAGACTGCAGTTGCCTGAAATCAAGACAATCTATTTCATCAATCACAATCACACCGATATCGGATATACCGACCACCAGGACGTAGTTTTCCAAAAGCACTCCGATTTCATTGACGAGGCAATCGAAGTCTGCGAGGAGACCGCGGATTTTCCCGAAGACGCCCGATTTCGCTGGACCTGCGAGTCGGCGGGAATTACCGAGCACTACCTCGACCGGGCGCCGTCCAGGCAGATCGATCGATTCGTGGCGCTGAACAATCAGGGCCGAATCGATGTCACCGGAATGTGTTACAACTTCATCTCGCCTATAGCGCCCGAGGTGTTGCTCCGCAGCCTCTATCCTATTCGGCGGCTTCGCGACCGCTACGGCCTTTCTATTGAGGCCGCAATGCAGTGCGATGTGAACGGAATTTCCTGGATGTTCGCCGACCTTCTACCGGCGGTGGGCGTAAATTTCCTGGCGATGGCGATCAATCCCACCCGCGGCGGCACGCCGTCACCGCGCCCCGGAGCTTTCTGGTGGGAGGGCCCCTCCGGTAAGCGACTTGGAGTTTGGAACGGCCACACGTACGCCTGGGGAATTACTTTTTGGGGAATGGGCGATCTGGATCGTTTCTCCCGACTCATGCCCGAACGCATCGCCGAGCTCGAAGCCAGATCCGACTATCCGTACGACTTCGCCTTCGTTCAGGTCACCCACCCTGTCGCCGTGGACAACGGACCGCCCTACAGTGTCCTGTCGAATTTCGCGCGCGATTGGAACGCCGGGGGGAACAGCCCCAAACTGGTGTTCACGACGCTGGCGGAATTCGGCCGGTCAATGCTTGCGGGCCACATGGTCGGCTCACCGGTTCTGAGGGGCGACTGGGTCGACTGGTGGTCGGATGGCGCGGGGACGTCCGCCCGCGAGACCGCTGTTTACCGCGGGGCTTCCGAACGCCTACCGTCGGTCGAAACGCTGCACGCGTGGCTGCAGGCTCGGGGCCACGATCAAATGCCTGGAGAGGCGATACGAGAGGCCTACAAAAACACACTCCTGTTCGCGGAGCATTCGTGGGGCTCGTCGGCAAGTGTGCGCGAGCCGTCCGCACGGTCCACCCGTGGGCAGTGGAACCGAAAGGCCTCGTACGCCTACATCGCCGAGGCTCTCGTCGGGGAGCAACAAAACCGAGCAACCTCCGCGCTCGCCCCCCTGCTCGCCCCGACCGGCGACGGCCTGCTCGTGGTAAATACCCTGCCGTGGGCACGGCGGGTTGAAGCGCGAATGCCCGATTCGACCAAAAGGCTGCCCGAGTTTCGTGCCGTCGAAAACCGGAAATCCAATGTGAAGAGTACGGGCTCGAAATCCGCTGTCGGCGCGATCGTCGACGTGCCGGCGATGGGATTCGCGACCGCAGCCTGCGGTCCGCTTGTCAGTGCTAGCGCGGGAGCCGACGGCATCTCGCTCGAGAACGACTGGTACCGAATTGCCCTGGATCCTGGCACCGGCGGTCTCGCGAGCTGGTTCGACAAGGATCGTGACAGGGAGTTGGTTCGCGGAGGAGGACCCTGGGCGTTCGCGCAATACGTCTACGAGACCGTCGATTCTCCCGCGGGAAGAGCGGCCATATTCGATCTCGACCTGAGCAGATTCGACCACGGCACCGCTCACCGGGATACGCCATGGAACCGGCGCGGTCCCGACGCCGTGCGACCAGGCACTCCTGATGACGGCGGCTTGCGAGTCGGGCTTATCGCGAATGTCTCCGCTCCAGGATGCCGATCGGTTCGCGTCACATACTCACTTCCGACGCACCGAAAAGCGCTCGATATCAGCTATCTGCTCGACAAGATTCACGTCACCGATCCCGAGTCTGTATACATCCCGTTTCCACTGGCTCTGGGTGCTCCTAAATTTATCCTCGACCTTGACGGTGTCTCTACCGTCCCTGAATACGAGCAGCTACCCGGATCCGCTCGAGACTGGTACAGCGTGGGGCGGTGGGGGGCGGTGAGCGATGGGGATACCACCGTCACGATGGTGCCTCTCGATGCCCCGCTCGTTCAGGTTGGCGGAATCACGACCGGACGCTGGGCCACGCGCCTCGAATCCGATGAACCCACGCTAGTATCCTGGGCTCTCAACAATCATTGGCACACGAATTTCAAGGCCAGCCAGGGAGGCGAGATCTTATTTCGATATGCCCTTACGTCATGCATGGGAGGCCACGACCCGGTCTGGTCGGCGCGGTTCGCGGCCGAAACCGTGGCGCCGCCTGTCGTCGCCGCCGGAAGAGCCGCTTCATCTCGAGCGGCCGGATTGCTTGCGAGTCTGGAACCGGCAGAAGCCGGATTGATGTGGTTCAAGCCATCCGAGGACGGCCGCGGCGTTATCGCCAGAGTGCAAAATCCTTCAGTTGACTCGGTTCGTTATGTGCTCACCTTTCATGCTGCCCCGGTCGAGATCGCGCAGCTCACGTCGCCGATCGAGGATGACGGTGAAAAACTTTCCGTAACTTCGGACAAAAGCGTCGAATTCACCGTCGGTCCGCGATCAATCCAGAGCGTCCGGCTGCAGCTGCGATCCATCGCCTGATGGTAGGGCGCCAGGTCTAGCGAGCGATCTCATCAGCAAGGGCATCGCCGCGATGGCTCTCTGCCGTGTAAGCGGGCCTCGCCGCTAAGCGGAGTCCGCTCCCAGCGACTGGTAGATTTGATCGAGCCAGTATGTCAACTCGGCCGTAGCGTCATTTTCGCCGATAACGGAATCCCAGCTTCCCTTTTCCGTCTGCTGGTCGACGAGGTTGTTGGCCACTTTGATCGTAATGTCGCGGTACTTTTCTAGTCCGGTGACTGTATACAGGTTCGACGCAGCCCATGAAACTTTTCCGGCGCGAAGCGAACGGAACAGATAATCCGGTGCGTCATCGACCATACTTAGAAAATTCATTGCGAGGTCTAGCCCTTTCTGCTTGCCGGTGGCGAGATAAAGACGCGTGAGCAGGCCGGCACGGATCGATCGGCTCGAATACCCGACCGCCAGTTGTTAGGCTACTTAACCGGCGCGGGCGACACTTCCATAGGCACATTTGCCTTATCGGTCGGGATCCGCGATTTGAATTCGACGGAGTACGCATGAAGTATCGGAACATAGGCGAAACCGGATTGTCCGTATCGGAAATTGGGTTTGGAGCCTGGACCATAGGCGACGACTGGTGGGGCCATATCAGCGACGACGAAGCCGTCAGCCTCATACGCGAAGCCCTCGACCTTGGCATCAATTTTTTTGACACGGCAGATGGTTACGGCGACGGGCGCAGCGAATCGCTCATCGGCAAAGCCATTGGCGATCGGCGCGACAAAGTCGTTCTCTCGACCAAATTCGGCTATCAAAAAAGCGATCGGAGCGCGGATCGTTCGCTCCATCAGGAGCGGTCTCAAGACTTCGATCCGCAGTTCATCAGGGAGTCACTTCACGGAAGTCTGCGCCGGCTCGGGACCGATCGCGTCGATATCTATCACCTGCACAACGCCAAGATCGAATCTCTGGTGCGCGACGAAACGTTCGAGTGTTTGGACGATCTCAAACAGCAGGGCCTGATCGGCCACTACGGGGTGGCGCTGGGTCCCCGAATAGGCTGGGGCGACGAGGGTGAATTTGCGATCAGGGAACGCGGGATCGCCACCATCCACATGATCTTTAACCTTTTGGAGCAGGTGCCGGCCCGCGAGTTGATGAGTCTGGCCGCGGAGCGGAACATCTCGTCGTTGATTCGAGTACCGCTCTCGTCAGGAATCCTCGCGGGCGAATACACTCTGGAGACGACGTTCGACGCGTCGGATCACCGATCACATCGCGACCGGGCCTGGCTGGAAAACGGCGTAAAGGTCGTGGAAAAGCTCAGGTTCCTGGAGGGAAGCGGACTACGTTCACTCAAGCATGCGGCAATCAAGTACATCTTGAGCCGCCAGACCGTGGCCAGCGTTCTACCGACAATCACAAATTCCGCACAACTTCGCGATTTCGCGCTCGCGCCCGACGCTGCGGATCTCACGGCTGACGATCTCGAGCGCCTGGACGAGTTCATTGCAGAGTCCGTGATAACGGTGGCATAGGCGCGCGTCCGCATTGCCCTGAAATCCGTACTCTGAACAGGATCCCGATAGGTCCGGTGCTTAAAAAACGACGTACCCCAACTGTGCTGCTGGCTGCTATCGGCATAGGCGCGGTCGTCGGGATGGCCGCCGTCCGGCATGCCGACGCCGCCGGACCTGGTGTTGCGGTACAGGCTTCGCAGATTTCGGTTCCTGGAGACGTAATTGTCTCCGATCCCGAGCGGCGGGTGGGCATACCAACACCAATCATCACCGCGAGCCCTGCGGTTTCGCCGAAACCGGCTGAACTCAAAAACCGTGACGTCGCGGATCGGGTTGGGCCGCCCGGGCCTGCTGAGAGCCTCGCCACCGGATCCAGCGTTCCGGCAGCCGACGTTTCCGATTCGACTAAACCGGACCTCGTTACGCTGCCTCCGTCGGAACTGCACATTCGCTACGACGTTCTGGGAATTCGGCGGCTCCACTTTACGAATTCCATCCTCAATCAAGGCCCGGCGCCGCTTGAAGTGCACGGGCGCCTGAATCCGTCTTCCGGGCTGAGCGATGTCTTCCAGCGCATGTCCTGGGACGGCGAGCCATTCGACGAGCGGCTCATCGGCTCGTTCGTCTATCACCCGAGTCACCACCACTGGCATATCGAGGCCGTCGCGAGCTACGAGTTGTGGTCGGTGGACACCGATAATGTGCTCAGTCGGAGCGTGATGCGCTCGCGGAAGGCTAGTTACTGCCTCCGAGACGATATTCATCTACATCTCGAATCCCACCCTGAGAGCTGGCCGGAATTCGCTGGATACCTGGCATGCGAGAATGTGGTGCAGGGCATCTCGCCCGGCTGGCTGGATGCATATTTATGGTACACGCCCGGCCAGGACTTCGATGTCTCGTCGATTTCCGATGGCACCTACGCGCTGGTCAGCACCGCCAATCCGAGCGGGTTCCTGATCGAGTCTGACCTGGACAATAACGTTGCCACGACCGTATTCCAGCTGACCGGCGACACCATTGTGATCTTGAAGAGTGCGAGCGGCGAGCTTGAATCTAGACCGCCGCTACGGCGGTTCGATTACGACCTGGCGGCAAGTGTTTGATGTCAGATACCCGGCGCTGGCTTCGCGCGCCTACCGCAGAACCTCGGCAACCTCGCGCTTTGAGTCAATCACGGCTGAGGACGTTCCGTCGACCGCGTCGACCATCCCGCGCGGCGAGACCGAAATGCACGTGAACGCCGGAACATCCCGCTCGGTGTACGCGCTGGCGGCCGAGTCGCGCAGCTCCATCACCAGGTCCACGAACTGAATGAGATCGTCTGTGTCAAAAGCGACGACAAACTCCTGATCGTCGATTCCAAACGAATATGACGTGTTGATACGAACGTCCGGATACTTGTGCCCTGTTTCGATGTGGCTTTTCATCATTTCGCGCCGGCTCTCAAACGGCAGCGAATACCAATCACGGCGCTTCACGAAGGGATAGACCACAAAATACTTGCGCGCACTCCCCGACCGTGGGTCCACCGACCCTTCTTGATCACTATGGGAATGGTCGGCCACGTAGGCCGAACGGCGCGTCACCGCGAGGTACGAATATGGAGTTTCGAGGTAGTCGCCCAGACCGGTCGAGCGAACCGAAATTCCAAAATCGTGAATCGCCTCTATGTCTTCGGATAGCTGCCGGATCAGGAAGTCGGTATCGCCGCGAATTCCGACAGTGCTATAGGTGCCGAAGCTACCGGTCTGGGACTTTGATTCGATGAGATCGCAAAACTCGTTCTTATGTTGTTCGCGCAGCTCGGTTTTTAGGCGGCGCCATTCCGGGTCCACTTTGAAAAAGTGGTATTTCAGGAACAGGCGATCGACCGGCATTTCGCGTTTGCCCGCGGCTGTCAGGCCGACTGCCCGACGGCGGAGCCGGTCAGGGCCATGTTGGATCGGTCCCATTCGCCGTACTCTGGCGTGAAGTATCGAACCCGGGTCTTCTTGAATTCCCGAAGGCTGTAGATCAGCGCAAGTTCTTCGGGCTCGACCTCCGCGGCAATGGCCTCAATCACTGCGTCACAGTCCTGCTTCGTTCGGCCGTGAATCATCGTAAATACGCTATACGGCCAATCCTCGTAGACGGGACGCAGATAGCAGTGACTCACTGACGTGAATCTTGCCATGCGTTCCCCCGACTCGTGCCGCCGCTCCTCAGGTATTTTCCACACTGCCATGCAGTTGGCCTTAAAGCCCGCCTTACGATGAAAAAGAATCGCCGCGAAGCGTCGAAGATAGTTTCGTTCCTGCATTCCGGCGATCCGCGCCAGCAGTTCGTCGGTCGATATCCCGAGCTGCCGCGCCGGCTCATCAAATGGCCTTGGCACGGCGGGCAGGTCATCCTGGATCACGCGTATGAGTTCCCTGTCGTCGTGCGTGAGCGGAGTATTGATTGCGTCACGCTGCGATTGCGAATATTCGGGCTCCGATTTGCGGGTTACGCTCTTGCTTCCCTCAATGTCGAGCGTGACTCCAATCTTGAAAAGACGCAGCGTCGGCAGACTGCGGATTGCCGTGGCGCCGGCCTGTTTGCCGAGAGCCTCGACTGAACCCTGCAGATCCGAGTCTGGCGGCACCGCGATCGTGAACCACAGATTGAACGCGTTATCCCTTTCATAGTTGTGGCTCACTCCGGGATGCTGATTGATAATCTGCGCCGCCGTCGAAAGTTCGGCTGGAGGAATTTTCGCAGCGACCAGAGTGCTCTGGTATCCCAATGCCCGAGTATCGAAGATCGGCGATATCTGCCGGATGATTCGCGAACCGCGCAGCCCGTTGATCCGGTCGATGACCTGAGCCTCGGTTATTGAAAACATGGTGCCGAGCGCATCATACGGCCGGGGTTCCAGAGGAAAACTCCTCTGAATCACATTCAATAGCGCCTTATCGGTGGTGTCCAATCGCCTCTCCTACGGAAACAGAAAATTCTGATTCGAACGGTCGGAAACGATTGACCGCGCGCCTGCTCTCCGCGACTTCCCTGGAATCCTGAATCAGATCAGCGCGGATCGCTCGAATCTACCATTAGATGGAATCCGAATCCTCCGAATCAAGCAGCGGACACACCAATTTCATTGCCGCAGCCCTCGATCCGCGAAAAATCCGGGGAAATATGGCGGCGTTCAAGCACGGCCCCAGGCCCGGCAACGCGGAACATCGAGTCTGCCGAACAATCGATTCCCGGTAAGCCCCGGATCGGCGAACTGGGCGGCCGGACGTCAATTGCGGGCGGCGGTCTCCGCGACCTGAAGCTCGGGAAGCGGCGCCCTCGTTACCAGGGCTCTCGCCTTTCCAAATCCGCTCCACACCTTACCGTCGTCTTGCCATATGGCATCGCAGTTGCGGCAGAGCGAGTATTCGTCCAGTCGCCCCGCGACATGCGCAGTCCGAATAGCCAGAAACTCGGGACCATTCCAGATATCCATGAGGCTATCACTGTTCAGGTCGCCGACTATTTGCTCGTTTGTAAAGTCCGCACAGCACGCTGGAACGGTACCGTCCCAGTAGATAGCCATCGATTTCCAGAGCCAATTGCACGGGAAGTAGTGCTGTCCCTGCGGCGCAGCTACGTAGTCGTCTTTTCCGGTTCCCATTGTGCCGGCCCAGCCGTGCGCCCAAAACGTATCCCACTCGTCGACGGGCAGTCCCTCGAAGCGCCGCTTGAAGTCGTCGGGCACGGTGGGCTGAATGTTGCGATCCCCGCCGAAGAGGTGGATCACCTGCATGACGACGTAAGGCTTACTGGATTCGCAAAGCCGCTTTTCATGCAGAAGCATGAGCGTGTTTCGAAGCGTGCGCTCGAACTTCGCCCCCTTACGCATCTTTTCGTATAGCTCCTTCTGTCCGGCGTCGAAGCTGATTGTCAGCTTGCTCAGACCCGAATCGAGCAACTGTCTTATGTAGTCCTCCGTCAGCATGGTCGCGTTTGTGCTGATGTGAGCGACGATCCCTGCCTCTTCGCAGATCCGAACCATTTCAAATATCCGCTTGTGGAGAAATGATTCCCCCCTGAAAAAGAGGTTGATCTCTCGGACGGAGCCCCTGGCCTGATCGATGATGCTTCGGTAGAGGTCCATATCCATGAATCCTGTATCGGACATCTGGACTTCGTCGAGCGACTGCGGGCACATGATGCACCGCAGATTGCACAGGCTCGTCGGCTCAACGTGCAGTTTTATCGGACCGTACGGCAATTCGGTGGTGCCGTTCATCCAGTGGTAGGCGAACTGCGCGGTTTTCGGATGCAAGATCGCCCGGTGGCGCTTGAACTTTGTTACAAGTTCCGTCGCCGATTTGATCTTGTTCATTCGGAGGAGCCGCCGGACCGTTCATTCTCGGGGATTGGCTCCGCCTCATCGATCAGCATAATCGGAATGCCGTCTCTTATTGGATATCTGAGCTGGCTTTTTTCGCAGTAAAGCCAGCTTCCGCGCTGCTCAAGGGCCCCGTGGCTTTTTGGGCACACGAGGATTTCCATCAGCTCCGGGCTGATAGCTTCTACGTTCTCATCGGATTCACTCATATTAGGTGGCTCGGATTTGATGGCTGGCGATTTTGTACCCGTCTTGAAACCTAAAGCATGAAATGGAGAGTGTCAAAGGCTAAGAATCCCAGCGCCGCCGCAGTCAGCGTCGTAGTTCTTAACCGCCGTGATACGGAATTCGTTACGGCGGGCGATCGAAGCAGGAGGCCGAGGGAGATCAGTGCCAAAAACTCGATTCCAATCAGGGCGGCAATTACGATCGCCACAACCTCTCGATGGTTCAGATAATTTGCCCACATCGTCATGCTCCAGAAATCGAGTCCCGCGCCGTCTTGAGGTCTTGCCGGAAATGCGTCGATACCGAATCTCAACCATGGCGCCCGGCCGAGCGCGTCCTCAACAAGATCGAGCCGGTCCGGCAAGATCAGTTTCGTGAAATCCGCTCGGAGCAGCCATAGGTGGCCCAGGAGCGGGGTGAATTGCGGCGCGAAAAGAACCGCGGCCAGATCGCCCTCCGGCTGAATTGACGACCACCGCTGATACTCGCTTCCTCCGTAGACGCCGCCGCCATCGGGCAGCTGCCCTACGATCTGATCGGCATACAGGCCGAGATATTGATCGAAGTCTTTGGAGACACCGAGTAACTGAGGAAAGATACTGATGAATATCAGCGCGCCAACGACCAGCGTCGGCCACCGCCGCCGTTGCGTCCCGATCCATTCAAATGCAGGTGCAGCGAGACAAACCAGGAGAGGCAAGGTCGGTACGAGGTACCGGGGCCCCCAGCTATTGCCGCCATACCAGACCTCCTTCTTCGAATAGAGCAACAGATACGCGATCGGAATCGCCAAAAACACGAGCGAGTGCCACCCGTGCCGTTTTACAAACCAGAAACTTGCCGGAATCGCAATCAGCAAGATCGGGTTGTACAGGAACACGCTTTTCCCCCAGCTGATAAGCAGTCCCTTCATCCCGAGCGCCAGGGGCACGGCGAACCATCCCCGTTGAATCCCGCCGATAAGTTGATCCTGGTAAAGGATCTTGAAGTCAAGAAAGACAGCCAGCAAAACCAGCGCCGGCAATACGATCAGAACAGCCGGTCCGGCAAATACCGCTGCGGTTTTCCACGTCCTTGCAGGAAGCTGCGTCCACGATGAGCCCGCTCGCCTGTGGGACATCATCAGTTGGATTAAGAGCGCGGGGAGCGCGATCACTGATACGTACTTTGTCAAAACAGCGCCGAGCGCCCATAAGCCCGCGAGCGCGGCGTAACGCAGTCGCAGAACGCGGCCATAGCGCAGCGCTGCCCAGACCCCGCCCATCAGGAAAAACGTCACGCCGGGTTCGGAAAAATCGAACTTCGCGTACGGCCAGGCCATTGTCGCAAGGCCATATGTAAGAGCCAGAGCCACAGCGACGCCGCTGGCGTACCCCAGAGTTCTTACGATCTGAAACAGCAGAACGGCGGTGCCCGCCGTAAGAAGCACGTTTAGTACCGGTGACCAGAACCGCAGGAAAAATTCCCGATTCTGGCGCTCCGACCACACCCGGCCGCTCCCGGTCACCTCAACAATGTCACCAGACGCCGCGTCTCGAAACGTCGCCGACACCAGGAAAAACTTGCCGGGCGGTCCCGTGTAAACGATCTCACCCGTCCGCGCATCCAGCGGGCGGTCGAACGTATATCTATAAAAGTAGAAATTGCCGCGGGCATTGCCGATGTGGCTGCCGACCACCCGCGCCGTTTCGTGGTTGATCTGGCGCTGAACGTCCGCCCGCTGATAAGCCCACTCCGCTGATTCGATTCCCGCCCTGACCGCAAGCGGCAATACATTGCCCTCGGCATCGGTGATTCGAATCGAAGCGACTTCCACGCCCTGCGAAATCGCGGCGCTCAGTCCCAGGTGACTAATTATGGTCATCTCCGAGTAGCGACCGTCGGGAACGTTAAACACGATCGATTGCTGGGTATCTGCCATTGACACATGCCCGACCTCTGGAAAATGCGAGACCAGATACTCGTGACCGTCCACCGTGAGCCGGTCACGCTGCGGCGCCATTTCGGCAAGCGGTCTCGCCAACACGACAAACGGCGTGAGCATGGCCGGCATTGCCAGACCCCACCGCGAGAAATTCTTGTAGTACTGCTTCAGATATTTGTGATTGGGGTCCAGCGCAACGCTTTTTGCCATCTCGAAAGCGAAGGTCCCGTCGGGGCTGTAGCCAAAGCCGCCCCGGTTCACGCCCATGGTCAACAAGTAAATTGCCGTGAGCAGCGTAAAGATCAGCAAAGCCGGACGGTTTGTGAGGGCAGCCCCCTGCCTGAAAACGCTCCTCACTCCAGCCAGACTCGTCTTATCGCCACCCCTAAATCTCGCGTGTCCGGGTCGCCGAGCAAGTTGGCCGGCGACCACGATCGGTCGAGGCCAAGCTCAACGTCAAGAATTCCCGGCTCGTTGCCGGGAGGAATCTCAATCGAAACGGTTGTCCAGGCGTCGGGTTCGGCGACGAACGTTGCCGACGCTCCCCCGGCGGATATCCGCCCGGTCACCGGACGCTGCAGCTCTTTCGGTCCCGAATAAAACCGGACCGCCGCTCGACGATGACCGCCTGCACTCTTCAGGCGAAACATCGACTCGCGTTCAGTCCAGCGAATCGCCGGCGGCCAGATTTCCATTCGATGGATGCCCCGGCCGAGCTGAGATTCCGGCGCGTTCTCCATGTCAAGCGCCGATTGCGCCACGCGACCGTAGGCCTGGACGTCAAAGAACATATCCTCCGGATATGAATAGGTGGGCTCTCCGGACTTTCGGGCGTGCACGTGAATGTCGTCCAGGAAATTCGTGCCGAGACGGAGTCTATCGAGCAGCCTGGCGATGCCTTTTAGGAACGGAGTGTAGCGATAGCCCGGATCGGCGTGGCTGGTCGCGATTTCGACTGAAAATCCGTTCGATTCCAGCAGCCGGGTCAGCTCGGACTGGGTAAACTCCCGGTTGTGACGGCTGGTGGCCCCCCAGCCGGAAAAGGGCGGATAAAAATTTCTGCCGCTTAATACCTTCCAGAAATTTTCGAGGCGCAAAGCGTTCGGAGTGCTCAGAATCAAGCTCCCGCCCGGCTTGAGCACCCTGTTTATTTCGTGAATGGCATGAACTGGATCGTGCGTCAGGTGTTCGATCACCTCGCACAGATAGACCACGTCAAACGTCCTGTCGTCGTAGGGAAAAGCATCGAATTCAATGTTGAACCGGTCGTACTCGATTTCCAGCGCTCTGGCCCAGTCCCGGTGCTGCAATTTGAACCGGCCGTCCGCGCCGCCGCCGCGATCGTCCTCGTTTACGCAGCGCACGTCGGCTGGAAAGTGGCGTTGCAGTAGCGCGGTCATGAAATACGGTTGGGCGCCTATTTCCAACACTCTCGAATCTGGTCCCAATTGCGGCAGCAGCGACAGACTGATCAGGATTCGATCCACTGCCGTATCAAGAAATCCCTCAAGCCCGTGGCCGGTTACATGCTCGAAGCCGGACAGGTACCTGCGCGCCGCCGCGGATGTGGGCAGAAGCGGTCGCATCGCGACGTTAGGCCATCGACTCAACAAGTTCCAGGAAGTGCCGCCGAAACCGGTCCTCGCCGAATTGCGTCGCCGACCCGACGGCCTTTTGCGATAGCCGCTCGAACATCTCCGGATCTTCAATCAGCTCGAATGTGAGGTCGATCAATTCCTGCCGCGAATCCCACAGGAGGCCATCTACGCGATGAGTCACCACCTCCGGCTGGCCTCCGCTGTTGATTACGACTGGCACGCATCCCGATGCCATAGCTTCTACCGTCGTGATTCCAAAATGCTCGAAGTTTACGGGATTCTTGTTCGGATTCTCGCCGAAACCGCTGGCGTGCCAGTAGATCGATGCGCGCGCGTACAGCTTATTCAACTCAGCAAACGAAAGATCCGGATGAAGGGTTATGGGAAACTCTCTGGCCGCGCGCGTCAGATTCTCGAAGTACTTCTCGTCAACGTTGCGTGTGCCCATGTTACCGGCCAGGTGAAGCTCCCACCCCGCCAAACCGCGCCGCACGATTTCAGCGAAGCTGCGAATCATGAACTCATGATTCTTCGGATGCCCACCTTCGCCGAAGAAGCGGCCCACACTGAGGATGATTGGATCCTTGTGCACGGGCCCGTGGTCCGAGACCGCGACAGGCGGATTCAAGATCGGGCCCTCACGTTTCCAGTAGTGGCGCATCCAGCGTAGCGAAAATTCAGATATTGGACATATCAATTGGTAGCTGTCGAGGAATTCAAGCGAACCGTAGTCGGGCAGCCCTTCAAGACGAAGCCCAAGGCGGGGAAAAAGTCTTCGGAAAAGCAGCTCGTAAAGCCGGTGTCGCGGACTTGCGACGGCCACATCGGAAACGGCTATCCCAATGTTGCGATTGTCGTCGTGGCCGAGGTCTGAACCGGGGTTGTATATGTCGCAGTGAATGTCCAATTCCAGCGTCGAGTCGTGGGTCAATTCAGCCGGGATCCTCAAACCCCATCGCATGTATTTGCCTTCCTCGGGTTCGATTTGGACGGTTCCGATGTCGCGGGAATCAACGCGGCAGGATGCCGAAATTGCCCCCAATTCCGCTGGCCGGAAATTACCGCACAGCACGTCTACTGTGAATGCGTGGGACTTTCGGGGCACCCGGACCCGGACGGTCGATTCATCGGATGCATACCTGAACCAGCCTCGCCCGAGCTCCTGGACGTCGTAGAAGCCATCGCGATATTCGGCGAGCAATAGTTTCTTGATGAGGAATAGTCCAATCATTCTGCGAATCCGCGCCGCCAGCGTGTTATCGACGGGCGACGGAAACAAGACCAGCATCATGCTTTTTCGCGCCGCGGACGGCTGCGAGGTCATAAACGACGCGTTTACGAAAAGGTCGTAGCCGCGGGTAAATTCGATAAACCGATTCGGTGGCAGCGCTGGAATCACCCTTAGATTTACATTCTTCAAATCGATGTTCAGCCTCGCCGCCAGTTCGTCGCGATCGACTGCGCGATGGGTGACAAGATCTACCGCATATTTGTCGGCAAGCACCGAGGCGGCCATGCATGCGTGCCGTTCTCCCCCTCCCATGGTGTGCAGCCAGCGGTTGTATACGGCGGCCCTCATTGGTCACGCATCCAGGGCTGAAACAGCTCGATGCCAGGGGGGCCAGCCCGCCGCTCGCCTGCCCGCTTTGTCAGCGCCGCGGGCATCCGAACAACGATCCCGAAGAGCGCCATCGATCTCGCGGCAAAACGGGTGAATTCCGGAGGTTTGCCAAATGGCCGCCGCAGGGCCTGCCTGGCCACGATCGCCCCGGACTGCAGCGTTTCCAATGCGTTAAGGGCCAGCGCTCGAGTTGCCACTGCCAGCGGCCAATGCTTGAGAATCACGTAGAGCCTGCTTCGAGACACGTGCAATATGAAAAACGGAGACCATTCGACCGCGACCCCGCTGTGGTGATGCCTGACTATCGAATCGGGAATGAAAACAACGCGCCACCCGCGCCGCCGGGCGCGAATGGCCAGATCGGTGTCCTCGTAGTACATGAAAATGAGGTCGTCAAAGTAGCCAATTTCTTCGAGCATCGCCTTCCTCAGCAGGACGCCGGCCCCGTTGAATGAAAATACATCCTGTTGAGTTGAGTAAGCAGGCCCGTCCCAGTCGTAGTACACGTTGCCGTGCGAGATGACGGTCCCGCGATCCCGCGACGAGCCGTCCGGGAGCGGATAGCTTCCTGCATTTTGGACCAGCGGTCGGGCGAGGCGACGGCGTTCCGGTGGCAGGTCGAATGCGAATTTCTCGGTCTGGTCACCGACTCTCCCCTCAAGCACCGGTTCGCCGCCGACGCTCACTGAAAAATCGACTCTGGCTCCGGTCGCCCGCGGGGCGGAGATCTCCAACTCCATATGAATCGATCCGTCGCCCGCGTTTACCAGGCCCAATTCGGCGTCACCGAGCGACCACCTGAAATCGCGTCCGGATTCGTCCGTCTCCACGCCCGCAAAACGGGCGCGGAATTCGACCGGAATGTCGTCGGAGTCGGTGCTTGCTCGCACGTTTAGCACTCGCAATCCCAGGGTCCGCTCATCGTGACCCATCCCAGCGTCGATTGGAATGAACGTCGGCGATTGCAGGCGAATCGGAATGCGATCGTGCATCAGATACAACTTCGGCTGCGCCGCCCCCGCGGCGGGGTTGCTTTGCATCGCGTCGACCAGTGGCCGCAGCCATCCGGGATCGACTTCCGTATCCGGATTGACCAGCGCGGCGTACGGACCTGGCGCGTCACGCAACCCGATGTTGTTGCCTGCAGCAAAACCGCGATTCGAGCCGGCGGCAACTATCCGAATTTCCGGAAATTGCTTCCGAATCAAGTCGGGCGATCCGTCGGTGGATGCGTTATCAACGACCACGATTTCGAGCGAATCGCTCTGGTAGTCGGATGCGAGAAGCGATTTCAGGCACGCTTCTATGAAGCGCCCGGCGTTGTAGTTCAAAACGATAACGGTGACGAAGGGCGCGCTAAACCCGGCGTTGCTTTCGGCCGGGACTTCCGTCATTCGACGTGGATGCTACGAACCGCCAGACCCAGCCTTCGCGTGTCCGGATCGATCCCAATTGTGGCTGGGACGAACGTTGCTTCCATTTCGAGCTCAATTTCAAGGGGGGTGGGCTCAAGCACCGGATCGAGCGGCACGACTATATCTTCAAAATCCATTCCGGCAAGCTGAAAATTGGTCACAAGCTTGCCATTGATTCGAATTGCCCCGGCCGCGGGATTGTCGGAGTGAAATGGCCGGCAGGCCGATATCACAAGCGTCCCCTGCCCGATATCTTGCGCAAGAAAAAGCGTTCCGCGATCGCCCATCCAACGCACCGATGGCGGCCAGCTTTCGACCGGATGCCATCCTTGGCCGAGGAATTCCTCCTCGCCGTGGCCCATGCTAATTTCGCACGGTGGCTTCGACCACCGGACCACCAATCCAGGTGTAACCATATCCGGCTGGATGGTCTCGCCGGAATCAGCCGGTCGCGTGAGATCGGGCGGCCCGGTGCTGAATCGCCAGGTGCTCGGAATGAACGCCACCCCGCGTTGGTGAGTGGAAGCTTTACCGACGAAAATGGTTACCGGATCGCGCCACACATGGAAGGGAGACCCCTTTTCGTCAGACGGCCATGCGGCGACCGAGACGTGGTAAATCCCCGGGCCTAACGAAATCGGTCCCAACGAGCAATCCACCACGCCGCCACCGGGTTGAACGGAGATGGGTCCGTGGCTCACCGCGGACGACGCGTCATGGATGTACAGACCATCGCTGCGCCGGATCGAGCAACCGAAAATCACATCGTCCAGATAGCTGTCTGACTGATATTGAATCCTCAGAACGAGTGATTCGCCGGGAAGGATTGAATGCGACCGCCGAGGCGTGGAATCGTGAATGTAAACATCGCTGATTCGGACGGGGCCGTCGCCGCCAAGGTCGTTTTCGACGGCCACCGATTTCGTATCGTTCGCCGCTGGAGCGAGCGAGGCTTGAAGATACGCCTGAACGACATCCCTGGCGCTTCCGATTCGGTGAACCGTCCCCTGGTCCAACCACAAGACCCGATCGCAGAATCGCCGTACCTGAATCGGGTCGTGAGATACGAAAAGCATCGTGCGGCCCGACTTCTTGACTTCGGCGAGCGCCTGATAGCACTTGCGCGCGAACGCCGCATCGCCCACGGCAAGCACTTCGTCGATCACCATTATCTCGGGACGCACGGCGATTGCGATCGCAAAACCGAGCCGCATGTACATTCCCGACGAATAATGTTTGACCGGCGTGTCGATGAATCGCTCGAGCTCTGAGAACTCAACGATCCCGTCATAGAGCCGATTCATATCGAGGCGCCCGATTCCAAGAAACGACCCATTGAGGAATACGTTTTCCCTTCCGCTGAGGTCGGGATGGAATCCGGCCCCGAGCTCCAGGAGCCCAAACACTTTTCCGTTCGTCTCGATCGTTCCGTGGTCGGGAAACAGGGTTCTGGCGAGCAGCTTGAGAATGGTGGACTTTCCCGATCCGTTCGGACCGATTATTCCAAGAGTCTCGCCCCGCTCAACTTCAAAATCGATATTCTTAAGTGCCCAAAATTCCTCAATTTCCCGATTGCGGCCGCCTATCAAGCCGGCGAGATTTCCAAGCAACGAACGCTGTTTCGCATGCGCGAGCGAAAAACGCTTTGAAACGTCTTGGAACTGGACAACGCTCAACGACTAAACAACCTCCGCGTACCGGTGTGAATAGTGGCGGATCAGCCACCAGCCGGCCGAAATCGCGGCGGCGGCTGTCAACATGGTCACGGCCGTGTGACGGATCGGCAGAAATCCCTCAATTGCCGCGTAGCGATAGTCGGTCACCAGAGTCGCCATGGGATTAAGCGAAAACACCCAGCGGTGTATGTCGAGCCCAAGGAATTGATCGTTCGGAACGACCGACAACGCGTAGAAAATAGGCGTAAGAAAGAACCACGCCAGCAGGCCCACATCCACCAGCTGCTCGAGATCGCGCATCATCACGTTAGCCGCGGCGAAAATCAGTGCGAGTCCGGCGACTAGCCCCAACTGAAGCAACATGATCACCGGGACCAGCAGCACGGTTGAATGAAACTCGACTCCGAAGGCCAGCATTCCGATTACCAGCAGGGAAAACGCCACGACGAAGTGCACGAAGGCCCCGAGTACCGCCGAAAGCGGCAGAAGCTCGCGCGGAAAGTAGACCTTCGTTATCAGTGCCGCATTGCCGGTGATGCTTCGCAGCGCGGACGAGAGCGCGTTATGCGTAAAATTCCACGGCAACAGTCCGGTCAACAAAAACAGCGGATAGTTCGGAATCTCGGTCCTTGAAAGGACTTTAAACACGATCGTGAACACAAGCATCATCAGCAACGGCTGCAGCAGCGACCACCCGAATCCCAACACGGAATTTCGGTAACGGACCTTCAGGTCGCGGACGACCATATTTCGCAGCAACTCTCGGTGGGCTGCCAGTTCGGCGGCCGCACGCCAAACGGTCGTGGGAAATCGATCGGGTGATTGTGCAGCTACAAATCGCATACGATCTCTGCCGGAGCGGCCAGCGTAATGACCCATGGCCGACAGTCGGTCTCAGGTGCAGTGAGGTTGTGCCAGGACGGGTTCATCACGAAATCGAAACCAGTTTCATTGTGCTAGAGTCTAATTGCAATCGACGAGGTCGAATGCTGCCTGTTTTAGGGGCTGAATGGAGATTACGTGGTACGGAGGCTCGTGCTTCCGGCTTCGGGACAAAAACACAATCGCACTGGCAGACCCCTTCCTACCAGGCTCCGAATACCAGAATCTCCAGATCAAGGCAGATCTCCTAACCGTCAGTCGGCCCAACCTCGACCTCCGCAACGTCGTCTCCAACGTCAGAACACCGCCGTATGTGATTGACGGCCCCGGCGAGTACGAAATCGGGGGCGTTTTCGTGAATGCCGTATGGAATGTCCCGCACAGCGGTCGGCTGAACGGGGCGGACAGCGGCGATCTGCCCGGCCTTATCTGCATCTTCGCCATCGACGCCGTTGCCATTTGCCACCTCGGACAATTGGAATCCCCGCCATCCAACGAGCTTCTTGAGGCGATTACGCCGTTTGACGTTCTAATCATCCCTCCCGGGGGCCGTGGCCGGCTGAGTGCGACGGAGGCGGCCAAGATCGTGTCGGATACTTCCCCTAAAATCGTAATTCCGATGGGGTACGCACCTGGCCGACACGATGATGGCGGCGACGGGATCGATTCGTTTATCAAGGAAGCCGGGCTGGTAGTTGGGGACACTGTCTCGGCTTTCAGCCCGACCCGCAGCAATCTCCCCGCTGGCAACACGGAGACGGTGATTCTCGAATCGCGTACCAAGGAAAAAAAGCCCGCCGGCGCAAGGTCGTTACCGTAATCGAGGACCCGGCGCGTAAACCCTCGGTGGGCAATCAATCGGACGGTGCGGCTCCGCAGCCGGGCGAGCCTGTATCCATGCCCAAATACATCTTCATCACCGGTGGCGTCGTTTCGGGGGTCGGAAAGGGAGTTACGAGCGCTTCCATCGGTCGCCTGCTAAAAAGCCGCGGACATAGCGTGGTTGTCGTAAAGCTCGATCCCTACATCAACGTCGATCCCGGCACGATGAGCCCCGGTCAGCATGGAGAGGTGTATGTCACGGAGGACGGCGCCGAGACCGATCTCGATTTGGGGCACTACGAGCGGTTTATCGACGATGACCTGGGAAAGGGCAGCAATCTGACTAGCGGCCAGGTTTACGAGTCGGTTATCCAAAGTGAGCGACGGGGCAAATTCCTTGGAGGCACGATCCAGGTAATTCCGCACGTTACCGACGAAATAAAGCAGCGGCTGAAGGACGTCCGTCTTCCCGGCAATCCGGATATCGTGATTGTTGAAGTCGGCGGTACCGTAGGCGATATCGAAGGACTTCCGTTTCTTGAAGCTCTGCGGCAGCTGCGCCGTGAGAGCGGCCCCGAAAACACGCTGTTCATTCACGTCACATATCTGCTTCACATAGGCGCCACAGGCGAGTTGAAAACCAAGCCCACGCAGCACAGTGTGGCCGAATTGCGCAGCATCGGTATTCTTCCCGACATCATCGTTTGCCGCTCGGACTTCCCGTTTCAACCAGACACCCGCGAGAAGATCGCCCTCTTTTGCGACGTTGACGAGCGCGCGGTCATTTCGCTGACCACCGTCGACAACATCTACAGGATTCCACTCATTCTCGAAGAGGCCGAAGCCGGGGAACTCATAGCTGAAAAGCTGGGTTTGGCTCGGCGGAAATCCGATCTTGACGGGTGGCGCCGGATGGTTGAAACGATTGATAACGTACGCCGCCCAATCGAGATAGCGCTGGTTGGGAAGTATGTAGCCGCCGCGGATGCCTACATCAGCGTCGAACACGCTCTTATGCATGCAACGGTCGAGCAGGGGCGCAGATTAGTAATCCGACTTATCGACTCGGAAAGTCTCGAATCGCGCTCGGTCGAAAAAGCGTTCGACGGAGTTGACGGACTGGTCGTTCCGGGCGGATTTGGCCCAAGAGGCATCGAGGGTAAGATCGCCGCAGTTCGATATGCGCGTACGCACGGGCTACCCTTTTTCGGCCTGTGCCTCGGAATGCAGGTCGCCGTAATCGAGTTTGCGCGAAGCGTGCTCGGGCTCCCCGATGCCAACAGTTACGAGTTCGATTCCGAAGCGAAGGACCCGGTCATCTGGCCGATGCCCGACCACTTCGACCAAGTCAATCTAGGCGGCACAATGCGACTCGGCTCTCACCCTTGCGTATTATTGCCCGGCTCTCGCGCCGCGAATGCGTATGATGCCGCTACAGTGAATGAGCGACATCGCCACCGGATGGAATTCAATAACATGTATCGGGATGCCATGCAGCAGAAAGGCATGGTATTCAGCGGGGTTTCACCTGACGGGCAATTGGTAGAGATCGCCGAACTGACGGATCATCCCTGGTTCGTGGGCGTGCAGTTTCATCCCGAATTCAAATCACGTCCATTTCGTCCGCATCCGCTATTCAGCGGATTCGCGGCGGCGTGCGTTCGACACGGAGCAGCGCTTCTGGAAGGAAGCGCCGCAAGACGGGAGAGCCTGGTTTCGTGAGAGTGGGCGCTGCGGGCTACCGTTTGGTGATTTTCGTCACCGGCGGCTGCGGTCGCCGTCGCCAATCTTAGCGGCGTTTTCCAGTATGAGGCTCGTCACCACCGCGCCATAGCGAGGCCAGTAAATGAGCGTAGTTTGTGTTGTCGGAACGCAATGGGGCGATGAAGGCAAAGGCAAAATCGTCGATTTCCTCGCCGAGCGTGCCGACTTCGTAATTCGGTTCCAGGGCGGCGACAACGCCGGCCATACGGTCGTCAATGAATTCGGCGATTTTGGCTTGCATTTGATGCCCGAGGGAGTTTTCCGGGAGAACGTGATGAACGTCCTCGGACCCGGAACCGTAATAAATCCCGATGCCCTCCTCAAAGAAATGGACGACGTTGGCGGTCGCATTCCCGGTCTGGATCTTCAGTCGAGATTTTCGATAGCTGAGCGGGCCCACGTTGTAATGCCTTATCACATAGCCCTCGACCACGCTATGGAGACCAGCCGCGGCGCCATGTTCCAGGGCAGCACAAAACGCGGGATCGCCCCCGTTTACGCCGACAAGGCGGCGCGATCCGGAGTTCGTATCGGTGATCTGCTCGATTCCGACTATCTGCGTGAATATCTTCCGCACATCATCGAAGCCAAGAACCGGCTCCTGGAATCGGTCTACGGAATGGAACGTGTCGACCTGGACACCCTGATCGCGCAATGCCGGGAATGGGGGGAGGCGCTGCAGCCGTACATTGTGGACACTTTCCCCATGGTGCACGTGGCCCTGGCCTCCAATAAAAACATCCTGCTGGTCGGTCAGCTCGGGATAATGCGCGATCTCGACTGGGGGCACTATCCATATGTCACCTCGTCGACTCCGACCGCCGCCGGCGCCTGCGTTAGCCTTGGCATTCCGCCCAACCGGATGGACGCGGTCGTCGGTGTCGTTAAAGCCTTCACATCATCCGTCGGAGAAGGTCCATTCCCAACGGAACAGGACAACGCAATCGGCGAACGGCTACGAACCGAAGGCGGTGAGTTCGGCGTCTCAACCGGTCGGCCCCGGCGCTGCGGGTGGCTCGATCTGGTGGCCGTCAAGCATGCCGTTGCCATCAACGGCCCGGCCAGCCTTGCCCTCACCAAAATTGACCTGCTCGACGGCTTCGGACCGGCCATCCTGGGCAAAGCGTACCGCCTCAATGGAACGACGATCGACACCGTGCCCGACACTCGAGTACTGGAGACCGTCGAACCTGTGTACGAATCATTGGCCGGCTGGGACGAGCCGTCGGCCGGTCTTCGGATTTGGGACGACCTGCCGGCGAACGCGCGCCGCTACGTCGAACGAATTGAAGAGATTGTTGGAGTTCCGATTTCGCTGGTTGGGACGGGCAGGCATCGCGACGACCTCATCGTGCGCGAGCTTCCCGAAGGCTGGTAACTGCAGCATCGCGTAGCCCGCGGGACTCTAAATCGCGTCTATTTTTCTATTCCGTGGTCGCGCGTCTATAATCCTGCCGAGCCTTTAATCCGACCCTGCGAGGCGGAAAGGAATCAGGGGTAAAAGTGCCCTCGGTCACATTCGATTACGATCTGGCCTCCCGCGTCCCACCGGGAGGTTTTTTGTTTGTCCGATAATATCCGCGCTTCCGAGCGGCTAATAATGGACGCGGACGACATTCGGCGGGCGCTCACCCGAATAGCGCACGAGGTTGTTGAGCGAAATAGCGGCGGGGAGGGAATCGTGCTTGTCGGCACCCATACGCGCGGTATCCCGCTTGCAAACCGCATCGCTCTGTCCATCGGTGAAATCGAGGGCCGCGAGCCCCCGACAGGCGAACTGGACATCACCATGTATCGCGACGACCTGGACATGAAAAGGGCCCCGCCCGAAGTAACCCCGACCTCGATACCCGTCGACGTGGCTGGCCGAGACGTCGTTCTTGTTGACGACGTCCTCTACACCGGTCGAACTGTCCGTGGCGCAATGGACGCATTGAACGACCTGGGCAGACCCCGAACCATCCAGCTCGCGGTTCTCGTGGATCGCGGCCACCGCGAGCTGCCCATCCGGGCGGACTACGTGGGGAAAAATTTACCCACCGCACGGAACGAGCAAGTCCTGGTGCGATTCAAGGAAATAGACGGTGAGGACTCTGTATCGCTGGCGCGAGCCGGCAGCGCGGAGGCTCGTTAGACCGTGCCCCTGAATCGAAAGCACCTGCTCGACCTCGACGACTTTTCAAGAGAAGAGATAACGCTGGTTCTAGATACGGCCGAATCAATGGCCGAAATACTCGCGAGACCGATCTCGCGGGTGCCCACCCTGCGGGGGAAGACGATAGTCAACATCTTCTTTGAAGCTAGTACGCGCACACGGGTCTCGTTTGAGCTCGCCGGAAAATATCTGAGCGCTGACGTGATAAACGTGGCTGCGTCCGGCAGCAGCGTTCAAAAGGGTGAATCGCTCGTTGACACGTTGCGAACCATTCAAGCGCTGGGCGCCGACATGGTCGTCATGCGGCATGGCGAATCCGGAGCTCCGTATCTCGCGGCGGCTGAACTTGAGTGCTCGGTGATAAACGCAGGCGACGGCTGGCACGCGCATCCGAGTCAGGCGCTTCTTGACCTTTTTACGGTGCGGCAAAAGCTCGGCGACATGGAGGGCAAGAAACTGGTGATCCTCGGCGACGTACTCCACAGCCGTGTCGCGCGATCGAATATATGGGGATTCACTCGCATGGGAACCCGCGTCGTCCTGTGCGGCCCCGCGACTTTGCTGCCGGCGGGATTCGAGCACATTTCCGACGCCAACGGGCTCCTGTCGATCGAACTTGACGCCGATAAGGCCATCGACGATGCAGATGTCGTCATGGTGCTGCGCATCCAAAAGGAGCGCATGGACGGTGGTCTGCTGCCGGACCTCAGGGAGTACTCCAACCTCTACGGTGTCAATTCAAGGCGGCTCGAAAAAGCGAATCCCGCGGTTCTCGTAATGCACCCGGGACCAATGAATCAAGGCGTCGAAATATCAGCCGAAGCAGCCTACGGGCAGCACTCCGTCATCGAGGAACAGGTGGCAAACGGACTTGCCGTCAGAATGGCCATCTTCTACCTCCTGGCGGGGGGCAAATAGTCTCCGTGGAAAGAAAGACGCGCGATCTGCTTATCCGCGGTGGACGGGTTATCGATCCCGCATCGGATCGCGACGAAGTCTGCGACGTGTTTATCAAGAACGGTCGTATCGAGGACATCGGTGTTGGACTGGGGCTGCCCGACGGCATTACGGAGTTACAAGCCACGGGCCTTGTCGTTGCTCCGGGATTCGTGGATCCCCACTGCCATCTACGACAACCGGGCTACGAATACAAAGAGACCATAGCCACCGCCGCCGCCGCCGCCGCGGCGGGAGGATTCACCACCGTCTGTGCCATGGCCAATACGAACCCCGTTGTGGACACAAAGAGCACACTCGAAAACGTCCAGGAAATTGCCGCCGGTCAGCACTCCGTCAACGTCTATACGCTGGCCGCGATCACGATCGGACTTGAGGGGAAGCAGCTGGTTCAAATGGGTGAGCTCAGCGACGCCGGCGCGGTCGGGTTCTCTGATGACGGAATGCCGCTGGCCAGCTCGGCGATGATGCGTCATGCGCTTGAATACGCTAAACGGTTCAATCGGCCCGTTGCCAATCATTGCGAAGATCCCGGGTTGACAGGGGGCGCGGCCATGAACGAGGGCGCCACATCGTTGCGCCTCGGGCTTCCTGCAACTCCCGTCCAGGCGGAGGAAGTGATGATCGCCCGTGATCTGGCTCTCGCCGAGCTGACGGGCGGCCGCTACCACGCGCTGCACGTCAGCGCCGCCCGGTCTGTAGACCTGATACGGAGTGCCAAAAATCGAGGCGCAAACGTCACAGCCGAGGTCACTCCGCACCATCTCACGCTTTCGGATGAGATCGTTGCGGGACGATGGGAGCCCATAAGCGCGTCCCTCAGGCCGTACGATCCGGTCACGAAGGTAAATCCTCCTCTGCGTTCCGCGGAGGACGTTGAGGCGGTTCGAGCAGGGCTGGCCGACGGGACGATCGACTGCGTGGGCACCGATCACGCTCCGCACGCGGACTACGAAAAACGCGTCGATTACGCTGGCGCCGCAGCGGGATTCTCAGGCCTCGAAACCGCGTTCGGCGCGGTTATGGAACTCGTTGATGGCGGGGCCATGGATTTGACAACGTTGATAGAGCGGCTAACCCAGGGCGCCAGCGTGTACGAACTGCCACACGGCTCGCTTGCCAGGGGCGGGATCGCCGACGTGGTCGTTTTCGACCCTGTCCGAGAGTGGGTCGTCGATGTCGCCGCCTTCAAATCGAAGGGCAAAAACTCACCCTTTCACGGTCAGACTTTTCGAGGAAGAGTTCTAAAGACGATCCGTGGCGGTCGCGTTGTATTCGACCTGAGCGAAGACCCGATCGAGGCGGTGGGGGCGCTTGGCAGCTAAACGCCGTGTAATCCTGTCGCTGGAGACGGGTGAGCACTTTTTCGGGTTCGGGTTTGGGGCCGATTCCGAATCAGCCGGAGAGCTCGTATTCAACACCAGCATGACCGGCTACCAGGAGATTTCGACCGATGCCTCGTACGAGGGTCAAATCGTAACCCTCACTTATCCGCTGATTAATAACTACGGAGCCAACGCGCACGATGTTGAATCGCGCCGGCCATGGATCGCAGGACTGATCGTCAGGGAGCTGTCGCCGACGAGCAGCAATTGGCGAGCCGACGATAGCCTCGACGCAATGTTGAGCCGTGCCGACATTCCCGGAGTCGCCGGCATCGACACCCGTCAACTCGTACGGATTCTGCGATCCGGGGGAGTCCGTCGGGCGGTAATTACGACCGTCGGCGATGGGGACGTTCCCCCAACCACCAACGTCGAATGGGCAACGGGGAGGGCCCCGGATATCGAAGCGCTGCTTGGCGAACTTACAGACCGTGCAAAATCAGTTCCGCCGCTCTCCAGCAGAGCGCTGGTCGAGCACGTAACGACACCCGACCGCTACGTTTTTGAGAATGGCCCGTGGAAGCCCTGGCCAGTCCCGCGCTTCCGCGAATCGAGACCGCGAATCGCGTTGCTCGATTGCGGCGTAAAGACAAACATTGCCCGCTCGCTTGCGATTCGCGGCTGTGAAGTGTCCGTGTTCCCTTACGCCTCCACGGCAAACGAAATATCTGCGATCGACCCCGATGGAGTTCTGGTGGCCAACGGTCCGGGCGACCCTGAGCAGGCAGAAGTCGCCGTAGACACCATAGGCAATCTCATCGGGCGTTATCCACTGGCTGGAATCTGTCTCGGACACCAGCTTCTTGGACTCGCAATCGGCGCATCCACCAGCAGACTCAGATTCGGTCATCGCGGCGCGAATCATCCGGTAAAAGACCTCAGGTCCGGACGAGTACACATCACTTCGCAAAATCACGGATTCCAGGTGGACGCCGGTTCCGTGCCGACCGGTGAAGGGTTTTACGTCAGCCACATCAACATGAACGACGGCTCGGTGGAGGGGCTGGCACATGAGTCGCTGCCGGTATTTTCGGTCCAGTACCATCCCGAAGCCTCGCCCGGCCCCCAGGACAACCAGTATCTGTTCGAGAGATTTCTAGACATGGTCGAGCGAGGGCCAGCGTGAGAGACCGCGTCGATTCTTCCCTCCCCCCGATGAGCTGTTCACCCCGATTTTGGCGTCCACGCTGGACGGCGGGCTATGAAAATGTGGAGATCGCCGCCCGCATGAAAAGTGAGCGGGCGCGCATCGGCCGCGACCGATCCGATGATGCCTGAAGTAAGAAAGGTGCTCATCATCGGCTCCGGCCCTATCGTCATCGGCCAGGGGGCCGAGTTCGACTATGCCGGTACGCAGGCTTGCAAGGCCATGCGCGAAGAGGGTGTGACCTCCGTGCTCATCAATTCGAATCCCGCGACCATAATGACCGACGAAAACATCGCCGACATCGTTTACATCGAACCGCTGACGGTCGAGGTCATCGAGCGCGTAATCGAAAAAGAGCGGCCGGACGGCCTGTTGCCGACGCTCGGCGGTCAAACGGGCCTGAACCTCGCCAAGAATCTGAGCGATGCGGGCATCCTCAATAAATACGACGTACGCGTACTTGGAACGTCAATTCAGGCGATCGAGCGCGCGGAAGACCGCGATAGCTTCCGGAATCTTATGCGAGAAATCGGCGAGCCGATTCCCCGTAGCGGCAGTGTCGAGTCCCTCCCCGAAGCCTGGGAAGTCGCATCCGAAATCGGCTTTCCGGTGATCATTCGGCCAGCCTACACATTGGGAGGGACCGGCGGGGGCATTGCTAAAAACGCTGACGAGTTCGACTCAGTGATTGCTCGCGGACTTGAGAACAGCCCAATCGGTCAGGTACTCGTCGAGGAGTACCTGAAAGGTTGGAAAGAGATCGAATACGAGGTGATGCGCGACGCCGTGGACAACTGCATAACGGTCTGCAACATGGAGAACCTCGATCCCATGGGCGTCCACACGGGCGACTCGGTCGTAATTGCCCCCAGCCAGACTCTGAGCGACAAGGAGTATCAGATGCTTCGCTCGGCTTCGCTGAAGATCATCAGGTCGCTAAAGATCGAGGGCGGTTGCAATATTCAATTCGGGCTTGATCCCGCGTCGTTCGATTACCGTGTCATCGAAGTCAACCCACGCGTAAGCCGGTCGTCGGCGCTCGCCTCAAAGGCAACCGGATATCCGATCGCACGCATAGCCGCCAAGATTGCCGTGGGCAAGCGCCTCGACGAAATCGCCAACCCCATCACTCGCGAGACGACGGCCGCATTTGAGCCTGCTCTCGACTATGTCGTGCTCAAAATCCCCCGATGGCCCTTCGACAAATTTCCCGCCGGCGACCGCAGTCTCGGCACTCAGATGAAGGCCACCGGCGAGGTGATGGCAATCGAACGTACGATCGAGGCGGCGCTCAACAAAGCCGTCCGCGCGCTGGAATTGGGAGGCCGCACGCTGCTGTGGCAGGATCCCGCGTGGGTCGACGAGATGACAGTGTGGCGATTGGTGGAATCGCCGAACGACCAGCGCCTCTGGGCCATCATGACCGTTATGCGTCGCGGCGCGTCGCCCGACGAAATCTCACGTCGCTCTGGAATAGATGTTTTCTTCATCGAGAAGATGGCCAATATCTACCGAATGGAGTTGCGATTGCTCGAGGATCCTCTCGACGCCAATCTGATGTGGGAGGCGAAACGACTCGGATTTTCGGACGCCATGATCGGCGAGTTGAGCGGTGAGCTGCCGATGCGCGTCAGGGACATGCGTAACGAATGGGGCCTTCGACCCGTATACAAAATCGTCGACACCTGCGCCGCCGAATTCGAAGCGTATACGCCGTATTACTACAGCACGTACGAAATGGAAAATGAGGCCCTGCCCTCGGACCAGCCCGGGGCTGTGGTGATTGGATCCGGGCCGATTCGAATCGGCCAGGGCATCGAATTCGATTACTGCAGTGTCCACTCGGCATGGGCACTGGAAGAAGCTGGGATCCGAAGCGTGATGGTCAACAGCAATCCCGAGACCGTGAGTACCGATTTCGATGCGTCCAGCCGTCTTTACTTTGAGGCACTGGACGAAGAAAGCGTCGCCGACGTCATTCAGAACGAGTCCAACGGTCAGCCGCTACCGGTCGTGGTTCAATTCGGCGGTCAAACGGCGATCAACCTGGCTGCCCCCCTTTACAACCTGGGTACGAAGATCGCCGGTAGCGACTTCAGCTCTATCGATATGACCGAGGACAGGGAGAAGTTCGACGCATTGCTGGAGCGACTGGGAATCCCGCGCCCGCCGGGGGCCACGGTGCGAAGAATGGAGGACGCGCTAGAGGTCGCCGATAGGCTCGGATACCCGGTTCTCGCCCGTCCCTCTTACGTGCTTGGCGGCAGGGCAATGGAGATTGCGACGGATCGAGAGGGCCTGGAACGCTATGTCACAGGCGTAACCCAGCCGTCGCCGCAGCATCCCGTACTCATCGACAAATACCTGGAGGGGAAGGAAGTTGAAATCGATGCCATCTCGGACGGTACCGAAGCGCTGATCCCCGGGATCATGGAGCATATCGAGCGCGCCGGAGTGCACTCCGGCGATAGCATGGCTGTCTTCCCGGCGATGGACATCGACCGTTCGACCAGGGAAAAAATTGTCGAGCACACGTTAAGCATCTGCCGTGCCATCGACGCCAGGGGACTTGTGAACATTCAGTACGTCATCTGGCGCGACGAAGTTTACGTCATCGAGGTAAATCCGCGCGCGAGCCGCACGGTTCCTTTCTTGAGCAAGGTGACGGGAGTCCCCATGGTTCGGCTAGCCACCAACGTGATGCTCGGAAAGACGCTGCGCGATCTCGGATATGAAGGCGGGCTCGTGCCGAGCCCGAATCTCGTGGCGGTGAAAGCGCCGGTATTTTCGATGTCAAAGCTGTCAGGAGTCGACACATTTCTCGGTCCGGAAATGAAATCGACCGGAGAGGTCATGGGAATCGATCTTGAATTCGCTCCCGCCCTTTTCAAGGCGATGCTTGCCGCCGGACTCGGACTCGCGAGCGAGGGCTCGGTATTGCTGTCCATCGCCGACCGGCACAAACCCGAATGCGCTGAAATCGCGGGGACTTTTTCGAAAATCGGTTACTCGCTGCTTGCGACGGAAGGCACCGCGCAATATCTCCGAGAAAAGGGCCTGGATGTGCAGACCGTCAGCAAGATCAGATCGGGTAAACCATCGGTGATCGATGCGATCCGCAGCGGCACGACCGCACTCGTCGTGAACACTCTCACCGGCAACCGCGACATTCTTCAGGACGGATTCCATATGCGCCGCGCGGCGGTCGAATCGCACGTCCCATGCCTAACGTCGGTGGACACGGCGCGCGCATTGGCGAGCGCACTGGCAACCGGCCGGGAGGGCTATCGAGTAAGGCCGCTCGCCGAGTACACCGGCTCAACCAGCAGAGCCAAAGGCAGTTGATGCCCGTTCTCGTGCAGGCTCGGGTTACGAGTAATGCGCGGATCTCGGACATTCTCCATTGGATAACCGTTCGATCGCCGGAGATCGTTGCATCATCACGTCCCGGTCAATTCGTGCACATGATTAACTCAGAATCGCAGGATCCGCTGCTTCGCCGACCGTACAGCCTCGCGGCGATCGACACGCAATCCCAAACTGCTTCGATTCTGTATCACGCCGTCGGCAGGGGCTCAGAGTGGCTTGCGCGCCGCGGACCCGGCGATCTTTTAGATTCGTTGGGTCCGTTGGGCAGCACCTTCGAATTCGCCCGTGCATCCAAGCGCGTTCTAATGGTTGGCGGGGGAATCGGCATGGGCCCGCTTATCGCGCTCGCACATGAAGCTGAGGTCCGGGGGATCGAGTGCGTTCTGCTAAACGGCGCGAGGACTTTCGAGGGCCTGGTACCGCCTGAATTCATTCCTGTATCGGCGGAGTTCCACATCGCTACGGACGACGGCAGCTCCGGCAGCAAAGGCAGCGTGATCGATCTCGTGGAAAACTGGTTCGGTTGGTGCGATCAGGTCTTCGCCTGTGGTCCAAATCCGATGCTGCGTGCCCTTGACGTTGTAGCAAAACGCTTGAGCCCGGGCCGACGATCCGCCCGCAAACCGGTTCAGATGGCCCTGGAGGCTCGAATGGCGTGCGGCATGGGTGTTTGCTATAGCTGCGTGCATCCGACTCGTGGCGGACCAAAACGAGTCTGCACAGAAGGGCCAGTGTTCGAAATGAGCGAACTGCTGTGGGAGTGGGAATCGGGCACTTAGGCAGTCCGGCGGGGTTCCGGATCGCCGCCGCCCCATGAAGTCCGACGAAGCCAGGGGATTTGCTCTCATTGGCTTCGGAGCGCTCCTTCTCGGCACCGCGTCGATACTCGTGCGGAAATCGTTTCCAATATCCGCGATGGAAGTGACGTTCGGCCGTCTGGCGGTGGCGGCCATATTCGTCGTATTAATAGCGTTTGCCCGGGCGGAGCTCAGGGGATGGGTCCGCCAGGCCAGACCCTACTCACTGTTCGGGGCCATAATGGCCTTCCACTTCCTGACGTTCGTCGGTGCGCTTGCGCTTACCTCGATTGCCCACGCCTTGTCGATCGTGTACCTGGCACCGGCCATCATCGCAATCGTTTCGATCCGTCTCTTCGGCGAGCGGCTTAGTTCCATACAGGTTGCCGGAATCGGCCTGTCGATCGTTGGAATCGCCGTGCTTACCGGATTCGAGCGGAGCCTGACGGCGGAAAGTCTGGTGGGGAATCTCCTTGCATTTGCTTCCGCAGTATTCTTCGCGGCGTACTCAATAATCGGCCGTATACGCCGGGCTTCGGTTCCGGTTTTTGCATATACGTCTCGAGTCTATGTTTGGGCCGCTATCTGGGCATTGCCCTTTGCTCTGTTCGGGGCTTTCTCCGAATTCGACCCCGCGAAATACACCTGGGGCAGAGCGGGCGCGGTTGTCCTCAGCGGCATTCTTCCAATTGGAATCGGTCACACTCTGTACAACGGGTCTATGCGCTATATTTCCGCGACCAAAGCCAACCTGGTGGCCACTCAGGAAATCACCGGAGGTGTGATCCTGGCCGCCATCGTTCTCGCCGAAATCCCTAGCCTCACTTCGATAATCGGAGGCGCCGTCAACCTGTTGGGAATCCTGCTGGTAATACTCGGTGGGCGGAGCGATGACTGATCGGGCGCCGACCGAGTCTCAGGCTCGCCCGCGAGCGCCCGCATTGCTACGGCTTGAATACGACCGTCGCGACGGTGCCGGAGTCTGACCGAATATCGAATGCCCCTGCCAGGTCTCGCGTTGCCAGCTGACCGATAATATCGAGCCCAAGCCCGCCATCCCGGCCAGCGTCGAAGCCTGCCGGCAATCCGGCACCGTTGTCGCTTACGGTCAAGCGTGCCTTGATACCGTCCATTTCGATCTTAATGCTTATCGAGCCCTTCTCGCGATCGCCGAACGCGTGTCGGATCGCATTCCAGATCAGCTCGTTGACGACCATACCGATCACCATGGCTTTGTCGGCGCCGATTTCAATGCTGTCGCCCGTTACGTCGAGCGAGATGTTCTTGCCGGAGGCGGATACGTCCGCCCTCACCATTTCCATGATCGCCTGAACGACGTCGAATATGGTGGTTACGTTCAGCTTCCGGCCCGAAAGCAAGTCGTGCACCGCGACCATTCCCGCAATGCGACCTGCGCTCAGATTCAAGAGAACCGCGGCTTCGTTGGATTCGGTGTGCCTGGCCTGCAACGAAAGCAGCGAAGCGACCGTCTGAAGATTGTTCTTTACGCGATGGTGCAGCTCTTGAAGCAGCAGGCTGTTCCGCTCGACTCCAGCTCGGGTCTCTTGATACAGGCGTGAGTTCTCCATCGCTATGGCCGCCTGATCGGCAAACGCCTGTACGAGGTTCAGCTCGTTAAGCGAGAACTCGTGGAATTCATTCGAGTACACGCTGATTCCGCCCAGCACGTTGCCGCGAGCAATGAGCGGCACGCACAACATGGACCTGTAGCCCTCCTGGTGAATCAGGTCTCTGGAAACCGCAAGTCGCGGGTCGTCCAAAGCGTTGGCCACGATAATCGGCCGGCGGGTCTCGAACACCGTCCCCATCACGCCTTCACCAATCGCAAGCGTAAGCTGCACGTACGGTTCGCCGAGTTCGTAGGCCGCCACGATAAAGAGCCGTTGAGTCTCCTCGTCCAGTTCGAATATTGCAGCCTTGTCGGCGTCGATGATGGCTGCCGCGTTGTGCGCGATGGAATCAAGCACCTCGCGGTAGTCGAGACTCGAAGTGATGGTCTGGCCAGTACGCTGCAGGGTCGTCAGTTCGTCGATGCGGCGGTGCAGCATGGCATCCGTCTGCTCGTGGACGCGGGCATTCCACATCGCCATGGCAAGCTGTCCGGCGGCTGTCTCCACGAACTCGATTTCAACCGAGGTAAAGTCCCGGTATTCCCGGCTATGCATGCTCAACACGCCGAGGAGCCGGTTGACGGTGAACAGGACGATCGGAACGACCAGGATGCTTCGATACTTCTCTTCATGAAGGCCGGGAATGAAATGGAATCGAGGATCATTCCACGCGTCGCGGACGCCTATCGGTTTTCCGAGTTCGGCGGCGGCTCCGGTGATGCCCTCTCCGATGGCGAGCGACACCTTGTCAATAAGCTCCGGGTTCATTCCACAGGTCGCGTGGAGAACCAGTCTGTTCGATTGCTCGTCGAGTATGAACACCGAGCATTCGTCCACCTGCATTACGTCGGTAATGGCCTGTGCCGTCAGCCTCGTGGTCTCCCGGAGATCGAGCGAGGAATTGGCCGCGGAGTTGATCTTTTTGATGGCGTCGAAGCTCGCCTCGACGCTGCTTCTCGATCCTTCAAAATCGTTGGGACCCGGCTGGCCGGCAGCGTCCCGGGCCGCTGAGATTGCATCGAGAACGGCCTTCGTCAGCTTTTCGTGCCGGTCGGCCAGATCTCCTTTTCTATCTGGTGCGCCATCAACGGAAATCAGTTCCCTGAGACCTGTAATCAATGCTGCCGACGCGGTATAAGTGGCCTCGTGATACGGAATTCCGCTGGCTGCGCGCCCCCGGGCGGTAAGTTTCAACTCGGCCACAAACTCGCGATCATCGGATCGATCCAGGGCGATGGCGAGAAGTTCTCCCGGAGTCGCGGCCGCGTCGGCAAGCTCGCCTCCGATCAACCATGCGCAGACGCGCGGATAGTTAGAGCGGATCGCTTCGGCGGAGACGTTCGCGGTGGAGGACATGCTGGAAGCTCATGATCGCGACCTGGCGACCCAACAAATATAGGCTCGCGGCGACCGAATGAAACAGTCGAAAGATTACACTATCCGACCGCCCAAATTCCCGACGAACGGCTACCTACGACGTGCGATGCCGCCGGCGAATGAATGCTGGGACTTCTACGTCGTTTGAATCGACCGAGCTAGCCATGTCGATTTGACGCATTACCGGTTCAGGCGTTAGCGGCGCGAGCGCAGGCTCGAAAACCGGTGCAGGGGCGGGATTTGGCTCGATAGGCACAGGTGCTGCGATATGCGCGGTGCGCTCCTCGACGTTAGCCGGCTCGTTGCGCGATGGCGAGGCGGCCCTCCGTGGCGCGATCCTTGCCGGGCGCGTCTCGGGAGGGTTCAGCCCGGTGGCGATGATTGTTACCGTGAGTGTTTGAACGGGTCTCGGATCGACCACGGCGCCGAAAACGATCCGGGCGTCGGCTCGCGCGATTTGCGAGAGACCCTTGACGACGGTCTCAACCTCATGGATTCCCAGATCTTCGCCGGCGCTGATGTTGACCAAAATCCCAGTCGCGCCGTCAAGCGGCGTATCAATAAGCGGAGATCGAACAGCCTCTTCCAGAGCCGCCTGAGCGCGCGATTCTCCGGAAGCAGATCCAACCCCGAGCAGAGCAGACCCAGCATTCTTTACTATGCTCCGCACGTCAGCGAAGTCAACGTTGACGAGTCCCACGTTCGTTATCAGATCCGTAATCCCGCGGACCCCGCTCAGCAGCATGCCATCCGCATGAATGAATGCATCAGACATAGTTGTCTTCTTCTGCACGGTTCCGAGTAGGCGGTCGTTGTTGACAACGACCATGGCGTCGACGTTGCCTCTTAGAGCTTCTATTCCCGTATCGGCATTGTCCCGCCGCCGCGAACCTTCGAACGAGAACGGAGTGGTTACGACGGCCACGGTCAAGGCTCCGGCATCCATGGCGACTCGCGCTATGACCGGCGCCGCGCCCGTTCCGGTTCCGCCGCCCATCCCGGCGGTGACAAACACCATTTCAGCGCCCTCGACCGCTGCCTCTAAGGCCGCCTGGCTTTCGCTCGCCGCGCGCTCACCAAGTGCCGGATCACCACCCGCTCCGAGGCGACGGGTGGTGCGATCGCCAATGGCGATCCTGTGGGGAGCGTGGCACCGCGTAAGGTCCTGCGCATCGCTGTTGACCGCCACGAAGTCCACGCCGGACAATCCAGCGTCGACCATGCGATTAATCGCGTTATTGCCAGCTCCGCCAACTCCGAAGACTCGAATCTCGGTGAGTCCGTTCGTCCTTTCGCCGTTGCCGCTGAACATGCTCCCCACCACGCCTCGCGGCCGGCGGCGATCGTCCAGCCGCCGCGGATCGAACGGGGCGCTACTTTTGTCAGGCACGGGCAACGACCTCCTCAACAAGTGCGTCATAGACGCCCGTTGCTTTTTGGCTCCCCTTGTATGCGTATACCGAAACTCCGGCGCTTGAGGCCTCGAGTATCTTGCTATTTACCGGGACCGGAGTTTCGAAGACGGTCGGCCCCCATTTCTCGCGCAAAAATCTGCTTACGCTGGTCTCCTCGCGCAATCTTTTGTCGAATTTGCTCAGGACGATCCCGAGGATTTTGAGCTTCGGGTTCAGATAGAGGACCTCGCTGATGCTTTCATCCAGCATTTCAAGACCCTGCATGGAGAAAAATCGGGCTTCCGTTGGGATAATCACCCAGTCGGCGCCGACCAATGCATTGACTGTCAGAAGACCCAGCGACGGGGGCGTATCGATGAGAATGAAGTCGTAGTCAGAAACGACCTTGCTGAGCTGGTCGCGAAGCCGGCTGTCGCGCGCGATCTTGCTGACCAGACTTGTTTCGATTGACGCCAATTTCAGGTCCGCGGGGATAATGTCAATCTCAACACCGATAATGTCGGCGACCCGCAGGATCGGGGGATCGATGCTTCGATCCATCAGCGCGTCGCCGATAGTCCCATCGACGATGCGCTCGATTCCAAACACGGCCGTGAGATTGGCCTGCGGATCCATGTCCACGAGGAGAACCCTGTACCCCCGCAGAGCCAGGCCCGATCCGAGGTTTGCCGTAGTGGTGGTCTTGCCCACGCCTCCCTTTTGATTGGCGACCGCAATGATTACCCCCACCTACACGACCTTCAGTTGAGTGACGCTAAACGCTGTTGATCTCACAGGAGTCGATGTTAACATAACATTTGTGGACCAATCGTTAATAGCACCGGACACAATCCACATTTCGCCGTCAAATCCCTGACCGCGTTCACGCCGACCTTGGCTTGCGCACCGGCCGTATGAACCCCCATCAAAGCGGCCCATGGCCGCGTTTCCGGTCACCGATTTGCCGGGGCGGCCTGTTCCCTCGACTCCAGCCAGGGTTGTAACGAAATTTCCATCGAAGTCGACATCGCGCCCTCTCATCCGGCGGGCTTGAGTATCAAGAATCCCGTAATGACGGCTTCCGGCACTTCGGGTTTCGGAGCGGAATATGGATCGGTCGTCGATCTCACCAGGCTGGGAGCTCTTGTGACCAAAACGGTGACGCCGCGGCCTCGAAGAGGAAACGTGACGCCCCGTACCGTCGAGACACCGTCAGGGATGCTCAATTCAATTGGGCTGCCGAACCCCGGCATCGAGGGGTTGCTCGCAGGCGAGGGCAGAGCCTGGGATTCGCTAGGGATGCCGATCGTAGTAAGTATCGCCGGCGGCTCGGTCTCGGAGTTTAGGGACCTTGCGGGGGCGCTGGAAGGCTATCCGGGCGCTTCGGCGATCGAGGCGAATTTTTCGTGCCCGAACGTGCAGGACGGAATGGAGTTCGCCACCGATCCGGCGCTTTTGGCCGCGGCAACCGCGGCGATACTCGAAGCCACGAGCCTGCCGCTGATCGCCAAACTCTCTCCGAATGTCACGGATATACGCCCGCTGGCGGTCACGGCACAGAAGGCCGGGGCTCACGCTCTTACGATCATGAACACAATCCTGGGCATGAAGATCGACGTTAAGAATCGCCGTCCGTTTATTGGCGCCAGGTTCGCCGGGCTTTCCGGCCCGGCGATACGGCCGGTCGGGGTTCGACTCGTCTACCAGGTATGGCCGGAAGTCGATATTCCCATCATCGGCGCAGGGGGAATTGGCAGCGCTGATGACGCACTCGAATACATCCTGGCCGGAGCGTCCGCCGTTCAGGTGGGGACCGCCAACTTCGTGCGACCGACCACCGCGGTAGAAGTCGCGGAGGGAATCGAAACCTATCAAAATCAAAGCGGGGTTGCTTCCGTCGGCGAACTCGTTGGACTGGCCCATGCGGAGATCGCCTAGCCGGTCGCCGACTCAGCGCGAAAACAAAACTTGCACGATGTCGCCGTCCATTACGGCGTAGTCGCGCCCTTCTTTTCTAACGATGCCGTGGCGCCTGGCTTCCGCGATGGAGCGGGCAGCAACCAGATCGTCGTATGAGATCGTTTCCGCGCTGATGAATCCTCGCGCGATGTCGCTATGGATCATCTCGGCAAAATCAACCGCGGTGGCGCCGGTCGGGAAGGGCCATGCTTGAACCTGCGATGCGTTCCACGTGTATGCGACCGCGGTCGATGTGGCATCGTAGACGGCCCGGCTGACCCGTCCGACCGCTCCTCCCGTAATTCCATAGGTTTCCAAGAACTCTTGCCGGTCGTGGGGTTCGAGCTGATCCGCTTCTCCCTCGATCTGTACCGAAATCGCAGCAACGGCGGTGTTCGGGTACGGCCAAATTTCGCTCACAATATCTACCAAATGATCCCATTCGGGGACCGCGCCTTCGCCAGTATTTATCAGCACGACGGCAGGTTTAACCGTCAAAAAGCCGAAACCACTGATTGCCCGCCGGTCTCGATCGCCGATCGCGAGTCCACTTAGATGTTTGCCCGCCTCGAGAGCCTCCTGCAACGAGATGAGCAGCGCTTGCTCGTGTTCGGACTCGGCGCGCTTCGCTCTGGCGACTCGCTCAAGCTCCGTCGCCAACCGGCTGAGCCGCGATTCGACCACCACCAGATCGGCAACAACCAGTTCTGAGGAGATTTCACGCAGCCGCGACGCCACTGATTCGTGTTCGTCGTTGTCGAGAAAGGCGGGAACCACTGGCGCGAGCCAATCCACCGTGCGGATGACGTTGATCCACTCCGCCTGCCGGTTGCCAACCTCACCCAATCCCACTGCCCCGTAGTCCACCAGCGTGTAGGTGGCCGGGGTGGTTTCGGTCACGTTTAAAAGGGAACTGAGGGCTGCGAGGCGCTCATCCGGTGGCGCGATGTGGGAGATCAACTGGTCGATGCGGCCATGACTCACCGAAAAGGATGCGCCGGCGGCAAGAAGATTTAGAATCTCTGTCCGGCCCGATCCGCGAATTCCGACAATGCCGCCCGTGGTCACGGTTGCGAGTCTACTCTTATGGCCGGGCTGTTCCGTCGAGTTCGCGTTCATTGCATCCGGCGATCAGAGAGACTTTCCATTGCCCGCTGAATGGTTCGAAAAGCACAAGCTAGTCCTCTTTGGCATCCTGCTCGCGACGATAATCGTGCTTGAGATCGCCCAGCTCGCCGGCGGTCGATCTTCGTCTCCCGCGTTCGCTGAAAGGCCGGAGCAGATTGGCGCTCAGTCGCGGAAGGTTTACATTTCAGGCGCGGTCAACAACCCGGGTGTTTACGAATTCGAGCCGGCGGCCAGAGTCGAGCAGGCCGTGGAACTCGCCGGTGGCCCGCTTGAAAACGCCGATCTTGACCAGATAAACCTTGCCGTCCTACTTACTCGACGAGCAGCAGGTTCACGTGCCGGAGCGGGGTGTCGCTTCGGGGGACCCGGCCATGATTGATTTGAACCGAGCGGATGCCGATGAGATTACGACTCTGGAAGGGGTCGGTTCCGTGAGCGCCGACAAGCTGATCGCGTATCGCCGCTTGAACTGCCCGTTTCGGTCGCTGGACGATCTGATCGCTGCTGGCCTGAGCAACAGCCAGGTCGAAAAGATCAAGGACCGCATTTTGCTTCGGTAATTTGGGACGTGCCACACCTCCGGCGCGCACGATTCTCCCGCGTCCCCGGAGTGTCGTGAGACCCACGCGAAATCCGCGTCCGTCCGGACGGCCCTGTAGCATTTCTCGTCCGCTGAGGAACGCGTCGTCCGCATGCGACGACGCACGGGCGACAGGCGCCAGATTTGCAACTTCTGTTGGAGGTGGGAGTAATGGCCGGGGCCGCGGCTATGGTCCGATGGGGACTGGTTCCGGGAACCATCCTGGTTCTGGGCCTCGCGGCCGTGGTCCTCGCTTTGACGCGCCGGCCTCGAGCTACCGTGGCGGCACTCAGGCTGCTGGCCTTCGGCGTGGGGATGCTCCGGGCCGCGACACATGAATCGGCGCAGCCCCCATCAGTTGAAACGTTCAAAGAGGGGTTCGAGCTTCGCCTTACCGGCCGTATCGTTCGACTGCCCGACTCCGACAAGCGACGGCCGCTAACTCTCGACATTCAGTCCGCTGCTCCCGGTTTGGCGGACTCGCCGTCCGCCGATAGCGGCGACCCACGCGAGGTGGGCGGACGGGTTCACGTTTACTCCTTCTCGCGGTCGTATTTCGAAGGCCAGATCTTGGAGGTCAGCGGGATCCTTCGGCTCTACGATCCGCCGCCGATCAACCCGGCGCGATTCCCGATCGGCCGAATCGACCGCCCACTCGTCCAGGCTCCGGCGCGGGCGCAACCGGACTGCTGGCCCGATTTCGCGATCGTGTCGACGTGTCGATCAAAGAGGCCCTTCCCGAGCCACATGCGGCGCTGCTTTCGGCAATTTTGCTTGGAATTCGATCGGATATTCCTCGACCGCTGATAAACGACATGAACGCCGCTGGATTGACGCATCTGATCGCAATCTCCGGGTACAACATCACGCTGCTGTCGATAGTAATTCGACGTCTTGCGGGCTTTCTCATAGGCCGAAAAGCGGTTTTTGTCGTCATGGCTGTCTTGCCCGTGTACGCGATCCTTGTTGGAGCGGATCCGCCTGTGGTACGAGCAACCATTATGGCGGAGCTTGTCTTGTTTTCATGGATCGTCGGACGTGAAAGCCATCTGCTGACGACTCTGATGCTTTCGGCGGCGGTCATGACCCTTTTCGATCCTGACGTCCTGGGACAGGCGAGCTTTCAACTCTCGTTCGTGGCCACGCTAGGACTCGTTATTCTGGCTCCGAGAATTTCAGCTGCTCTGGGATTCATGCCTCGATTTCTCGCCGAGGTGATCGCCATCGCCGTGGCGGTGCAGATACTGGTTTCGCCGCTGCTGGCCGCCCATTTCGGCAGGCTGAGTCTGCTGGGTGTGCCCGCAAACGTCATGGCCACTCCGATATCGCCATGGGTCATGTCGACGGGAGCCTTTACATCGATGTGGTCGCTTCTTGGATTGCCAGGCAGGGAGCTCGTGGCCTGGACGGTCTGGGCGCCGCTGCAATATCTGGTCGGGCTTTCACGCTTCTGGGGAAGCGTGTCGCTATCGCAAGTTCAGATCGCCACGTCATACGGGGCGATCGCGGGCTTGATGTGGATTAGTTCACGACGCAGTGTTCGGGAGACGCTGCAGAGGCTCAAGATCAGGTCCTGGGCAGTCGGTTCCGCCGCTGCGATCGCCCTGCTCGTGCCGCCATCCGCGGCTACGGTCGGCGACGTATTGCCTCGACAGCCCGATCTCGGGCTAGTAGTCCTTCTCGGCGGAAGCGCGCCGACGGTCTACGGCAGGACAGGATCGGGAGCGAACTTCGTAATGGCGGGTTCAGCGCACGACACGTCGTTGCTCGATGGCCTCATTCCCTTCCACGACCCCGACATCGACCTTCTGGTCCTTCGCGACACCGCCCCGAATTCGACCGATCTTACCGCCGCCGTGGCCGAGCGTCGGCGGATATCCCGACTCTGGGCGGTGCCGCTGGACATGCCGGAGGCCGCACGTCTTGAGGGACCTCCGCCAACAATAGAGATCGATGCGCAGACCGTGGTTGAGGCGATATGGAGTCCCGGTCGGTCCGCTGACCCGGCGCTGCGCATTCGTGCGAAGGGGTTTTCGATTCTGATACCACCGATCAATGGTCCACCACTGATCGCTCCCGCGACATGGCGTGCGACGGTTCTGCTGCTCCCCGAGCGGTACCACCCCGGCTTTACTGAGCCGGAATTCTTGAGGCGGACGGGTATAAAAACCGTGGTGGTGCCTGCCCGAGCGGTGGGCCGGGGTGCCGCGCGCGAGGCGCTGGGCGTCCGTTCCGGGGCCGGCCCTGCTGTAGCATTTACTTGGGACGGCGAGACTTACACGGTGGATTTCCCCGAATAACTCTCAAGCTCGGGACCGCAGCCGCCAAATTCCGCCAATGAGTCGGAGGATCGCTTGGCCTCAAGAATCTGCTTCGTGGGCGCCGGCGCCATGGGAACCGCGACGATTCGCGGACTCCTTAATAACGGTGTATATGCGGAGAACCAGATCGTCGCGTGTGACGTTTCCAGCGTAATTCGAGAGCGGGTCAAGTCAGAGCTCGGCATCCCGACGACCGACAATATCGAAGAGGCCGTCGACGGAGCCGACACCGTTTTCGTAGCAATCAAGCCCCAGGACCTCGCGGTGGCGGCGGCTTCGCTGCGTCCGCAACTACGACCCGATCACCTCGTTTTGTCAATCGTCGCGGGCGCCAAACTGAGCACACTTTGCGAAATCCTCGAAACCGATCGCGTGGTCCGGGCCATGCCGAACATGCCGGCCCAAATCGGTCGGGGCGTCACCCTTTGGACGGCCGCCCATGGCGTCGCCGAGGGCGACGTTAAACGAACCATCCGTATTCTTGGCTCGCTTGGCACGGAGATATTTACGAAGGACGAAAGTCATCTCGAGATGGCCACCGCCGTAAGCGCCAGCGGGCCGGCCTACGCGTTGCTCGTGCTTGAGGCATGGATTGACGCCGCAGTCGGCATCGGGCTTCCCAGAGACCTTGCCACACGCCTCGCGCTTGAGACCATTCAGGGAACCATGGCGCTGGCGGAGAGTTCGGAGAGGCATCCGGCGGATCTCCGTTCCGACGTAACCTCGCCCGGCGGCACCACGGCAGCGGCGCTTGACCAGTTCGAGCGAGGGGCTCTCAGAGCAACTTTTACCCGAGCCATTCAGGCCGCCTACCGCCGGTCGCAAGAGCTCGGCGCCGGCTGAACCTCGGAAGCCACGACCGACAGCGCTGCTAGGAGCTCCGCCCGATCGTGTCGGGCACGGTCCGCCCGCCCTCCGCACCCGGACGTGATCTAGATCGAGATTGGCCCTGTATCACGCACGAGAGTCGTTTACCCGAGCGATTCCCGGCCAAACGAGATCCACGATTCGCTCGGCCCAGTCTTGCGGAACCGTTTGTCCCGACGTCATTCGGGCAATTATCGACCCCACCGTCGCGTGCGTGGCCGCTTCGAAGTCCGCCCCCGGATTCAGCTCGCCATTTTCGACGCCTCGCTCAAAAACAGAACGGTATCGCTGCTGATGTGGACGGATAAACCGCTTCCTGAAGGCCTCGAGCAGCTCAGGATCACGTTCGCGCTCGATCACCAGGCCGCACCAGATTCGGAGTCCTTCCGCGTTTCCGTGCCCCTCCATGAGATCGATACCTTTTCCAACGAGTTCGACTAGGTCGCGTTTGCAGCTTCCGGTTTCGGGTGCGGCGGGAATTTCGGCGCCCATCGAAATCGCGGCCATGATCAGCTCGCGCTTGTTCGGATAGCGGCGATAGATGGTCGTCTTTCCGACGCCGGCCATCTCGGCGACCGTCTCCATCGACAATCCTGAGTAGCCTCTGTCCCTGAACAGATGGAACGCCGCCATCAGGATCTTTCGGCTCGCCTCTTCGCTCCGCGGTCTGCCTTGAGCCGCCGCGGTCTCGTCACCCATTTCGACCTCCGCTAGCCAGCGCACCCGAACGGGTTTGTCACCCGCGCGCATGTCCTGGGCACGATCGGCATCTTCCGGGCGAACCGCGGTCCGGAACCGCGGTTCGCCACTTATTTTGACGCATTTTTGACGCATCTTGTTCCTTCCTTGTCGATTACAGTGAATTTGAGCCCATAGGCCGGTCGCCGTCTAAAACTCCACGACGCGTGCGGGCTCCACGGTAGATCGAATGTCCTCGGTTGCCTCGACCGCCTCATCCACCGGCGCGTCTGGACGCCCGCGGGCGGGCATGAATCGAGCTACCGCTATCGCCGAAACTACGAGCACGCCCACGGCCACGAGGACCGCGGTTCCCATTGCATCGGTGAAGCCGGACCGAGCAGCAGTCGCGAGAGCTTCGCCGGCGTCACCGGGCAACTGAGCCGCTATTTGAGTTGCGAATCCGACCGAGTTGCTCGCAAGCTCCGACGCCTCCGGGGAAAGCGGGATGGTCGAGACGATCGGCTCGACGCTGGCCCGGTAGGCGCTGTTGATCACCGATCCAATTACAGCGACCCCAAGCGCGCTGCCCAGCTGACGGGTGACATCGTTCATGGCCGATGCCACTCCTGCTCGCGACTCCGGTACGGCCCCCACGACCGCGTCGGTCGATGGGGCGAACACGTTGGCCAGGCCGAATGAGATACCGAACACAGAGAGCCCGATGATCCAGTAGGAGGTGTCGGGACTCCAAAATGCCACGCCAGCCAACACACCAGCGAGGACCATCATCCCTCCGGCCACGACCCGACTGGTTCCTAGGCGTCCGCTGAGACGTTCGCTCAGACGCGCACCTATACCGATGCCGACAACGATGGGGAGGAGCCGCACGCCCGCTTCCAGAGGAGTGAACCCCTGCACGAACTGTAGGTATTGTGTGAAGGCGAACACGAATCCAGCCAGCGCGAAGAACGCGACCGTTATGGCTCCAGCACCGACGGCGAACCTTGAGTTCTGGAAGAATGCCAGATCAAGCATCGGCTGACTTACCCGCTTCTCCCACAGGATAAACGCGCCGACGAGCACGACGGACCCGGCGAACAATCCGACGATCAGCGTGTCGGTCCAACCGCGGATCGGGGCTTCGATAATCGCGTAAATGAGACTCGTCAGCGCTGCTATCGAAAGGATCGCGCCCAGAACGTCGATTCTGCGAGGGTTTGGGTCCTTGCTCTCGGGCACCAGCACCACGCCGGCCACCACCGCGATCAGCACCACCGGAATATTGACCAGGAATACCGAGCCCCATTCAAAGTATTCAAGTAGTAGGCCGCCGGCTAGCGGCCCCAACTAGTAGGCCGCCGGCTAGCGGCCCCAACCCCACTCCGATTCCCGCCACGGCCGACCAAATAGCGATGGCCTTCGCGCGCTTGTTCTTCAAGATGTTCGTGATAATTGACAAAGTGGAGGGCATGATCATCGCGCCGCCCACGCCCATGAGGGCCCTTGCGACAATCAAATGATCGCTGGACTGCGCAAACACCGCGCCGAGGCTCGCACCGCCGAAGACGATCAATCCGACCTGCAACACTCGACGGCGCCCGAAGCGGTCTCCCAGCGCGCCAATGGGGAGCAGCAGCCCCGCAAAGACAAGTGCATACGCGTCGACCATCCACTGAAGCGCCGACGCGGTCGCGCTGAACGTTCGCTGGATCGTCGGCAGCGCCACGTTCAAAATCGTCAAATTGAGCCCAATGATCACGAGGCTCAGCGAAAGCACCCCCAGGGTCCACCATCGCCGGGGAATAAGTACCTGTTGATATCGTTCCAACCCCAATTGAGGTGGCCATGACTCTCTCCTTAACAGAACGCTACGGTAGCGTAGCTTATTTGATTGAATCATTTGCACCCGCGCCGCAATCAGCGCCGTTTGTCGTCATTCTGAGCCGCAGGCGAAGAATTTCGGCCTCGGCAACCGCCCTCAGATTCGCCTCTTTCCACTCAGTTCAGGTTCATTTCCACCAGTTTTTGAAAACAAGACCTGTCTCGACCTATCTCAGGGTCTCCGCACGTTCCCTTCTGCCTCCGGGTGAGGGTGCCGAGGCTACCCCTCACATTTATTGGACCAGCGAAATCCCTCGCCCACATCCGCTCGCGCTAATAGACTTACCTCGTTGAGTGCTTTCGCAGAGGCGAGCTGACCGGTTGTCGACATCACGCGAAAACCTGATGGTCTCGGTGAAAGATGCCGTGGCGGGACGGATCGTCGCGTCGGGCGTCGCGCTCGCTGAATGGTCGGTGGACGGTCGGACACCCGAAATCTACGTCGAGCCGCATACGGCCGACGAGATGGCGGCGGTCTTGAAAGCCGGCGATGAGGCCGAGGCTGCGGTTATCCCACGCGGATCCGGAACCAAGACGGCTCTCGGAAACGTTCCGACCGATTACCGTGTTTGCGTCTCCACGAAATCCCTGAACGAAGTAGTCGAGTACACGCCCGCCGACATGACTGTGTCGGTGCAAGCCGGTATCAGGCTGGCGGAACTGCAAAAAGTCCTCGCCGCGGAAAATCAGTTTTTGGCGCTCGATCCGCCCAATGGCGAGGCTGCGACAATCGGTGGAATTCTTGCCGCGAACAGCAGCGGACCGTTGCGCGCGGCCCACGGGACGGCCAGAGACCAGTTGATCGGGGTCAGAGTCGCCCATCCCGACGGGCTCGTTACGAAAGCGGGCGGCAAGGTCGTAAAGAACGTAACCGGTTACGATCTCAACAAGCTCTACACCGGTTCCCTGGGAACTCTCGGTGTAATAGTTGAAGCGAATTTTAAGCTGCAGCCCTTGCCGGCGGTCCAAAAAAGCGTTCTGGCGGTTATGTCTGCAGCGTCGGCTGCTCAGGCGGTCGACTCGCTGGTGGACTCGGTCTTAACGCCGAATTCGGTTGAGGTTCTTGATTCCGAGGCCTTGAGCCGCGTTTCATCTAACGGCCTCGCGAAAGGCGAGCGCGCGCTGCTTGTCAGATTTGGCGGAAATCTTAAGGCGGTAGATCGGCAGGTTCGGGACATAACGTCGATTTGCTCCCAGGCCGCGGAATTAGAGACTCTGACCGACGAAGAGCAGGAGCGGATCTGGAGTCGCACGCGCGAGATGCAAGTTCTGGCGGCCGGAGACGGCGCGGCGATTTGCAAGATATCGGTTCTGTCGTCTGACGTTCCTCATGCGTTCGATGAGACGCAGGCCGCAGCCGAGTCGGCTGGCCTACGGGCGATGCTCTGGGGACGCGCGCTTAATGGAATCTGCTACGCCGCGATCTTTGGAGCGGATTCCAGTCCGGCGGCGGTCAAATCGGCGATTGAGATGTTGCGCCGCCGTCTGAGCGACAGATCGAGTTCCGTAGTTGTGGAGTCGTGCCCGCCGGCCGTCAAGGAAGGTCTCGATGTCTGGGGCGGGACCGTCGATCCGGTCGCGCTCAACATTATGAAATCCATCAAGAGGCAGTTCGATCCCCGGACGACGCTAAACCCGGGGCGTTTTGTGGGCGGAATCTAATGGCTGCGGAATCTCAGATGGCGCTCAAGGACATGGTTGGCTTTTCCGACTTCGAGGCGCCCGATCCCAATCTGATCAATACGTGCATTCATTGTGGACTATGCCTCAACGAATGCCCGACCTACCGGTTGCTGCGGGTGGAAATGGACTCTCCACGGGGCCGGATTCAGCTCATCAAGGCGGTGGATGAGAGCCGGATGTCGCTCACGGAGGAGTCGTTCGCCAAGCACATCTTCCTGTGCCTTGACTGTCGCGGCTGCGAAACCGCATGCCCGTCCGGGGTCCAGTACGGACCGCTGGTCGAGGCAGCGCGCGCTCAGTTGACCGTTGCAGGCAACGTCCCCACGGGCATAAAGGTCGCCAACTTCGTGCTCCGTCACGTATTTCGAAATCCAGGACGGCTCAGGTTCGTGGCTCGGCTGCTGCGACTCTATCAGCGTTCCGGAATGCAGCGTCTTGTCCGGATTTCCGGCGTCCTCAAGCTCCTGCCCGGCGATCTGGCCAAAGCTGAAGCCATGGCTCCGGAAATTTCGGATCGATTTGTGGACCCGGGCTCGATCGCCTTCGTATCCGCCCAGGGCGACGTCCGTCACAGGGTAGCCTTCCTGTCCGGCTGCATTATGAGCGTGGCGTTCTCCGACGTCCACGAGGCTTCGCTACGAGTTCTCGCGCGCAGCGGCTGTGAAGTGGTGCTGCCCGAAGGTCAGGTATGCTGCGGCGCACTCAGTTACCACAATGGCGATCGCGACACCGCTCGTGATCTCGCGCGGGCAAATGTAGAGGCGTTTGAAGCTCACGAAGTGGACGCGATCGTGGTCAATTCGGCCGGTTGCGGATCGACGATGAAGGAGTGGGGGGACATCCTCGCGGACGATCCCGAATTTGCCGATCGGGCCAAAGCGGTCGCCGCGAAGGTCCAGGACTTCAGCGAGTGGCTGGCCCGGATCGGCATCGGTACGGATTTAGGCGCAATCGACGAACGCGTGACCTACCAGGACGCGTGCCACCTCAGACACGCACAGAAAATCGCCGATCAACCGCGCGACCTCATCGGATCCATCCCCGGGGTCGAGCTTGTGGAAATGCGCAACTCGGTTCTGTGCTGTGGAAACGCCGGTATCTATAGCGCCCTCAATACTGAGATTTCGATGGGAATCCTCGACGAAAAGCTCGACAACATCGCGCATACGGAAGCGACGACGATTGTGACCACCAATCCCGGCTGCCAGCTACATATCGGCAGCGGTCTGAAGGCGCGCGGCGGCAATGCTCGCATTGTCCATATCGCGCAGCTACTCGACGAGGCCATCGCCAAAGCGGAAGTCCCGACGGCGACTTAGCGCTACCGCCGGGGCGGCATCCGCCTTTTCGTGCTTCCGCCCAGGTCGCCAAGACTCAACGGACACGTCGAACGCGCCCAGCGCACCTACGCGGAGGAATTCCATGAACTCATCTATGCAGACGCCACGGTCGCCGCCATGAGCAAAGCCCTCATGGAATGGGAATGGACCTATAACCACGTCAGGTTCCATCAGTCCCTCGACTACAAGACACCGGCCCAGTTCGTTGGTATCACCTAGACGCATTGACACAAAGGAGGCCACTGTCTCGTATGTACTGAACCAGTACACGTGATTGACAGCCCGTCGCCGAGCCTCGTAGACTTAACGCGTTCTCGCCATCCTTTTCAGCATTTTTGGGCGCCGCCGTATTGGCGTGGCCGAAGCGCGATCAGAGTGGCAGAATCGGACCTTAACAAGCGAATAATGTAGAACTTCAGTTTTGCCGATCTGAAGGAAACCAAGTTAATAAGGGCACGTGGTGGATGCCTTGGTGCCAAGAGCCGAAGAAGGGCGTGGTAGGCTGCGAAAAGCTGCGGTGAGCCGCGAGCAGGCTTCGATCCGCAGATACCCGAATGGAGAAATCCGGCGGGAGTCATGTCCCGTCATTGCAGAATGAAGGCCTTCGGGCTGTAGTAGCTCTGCAAAGGCAAGTGGGGGAACTGAACCATCTAAGTACCCCGAAGAACATAAAGCAAATGCGATTCCCTGAGTAGTGGCGAGCGAAACGGGAATAGCCCAAACCGCGGACACGTGATAGGTCCAGGCCGTTGTGGTCGCGGGGTTGTAGGAGCCGGCAGGTTCGCTTGGACGGACCGAAGAAGTTACAAAATCGTGCGTTAGCCGAAGGCGGCTGGAACGCCCCGCCATAGACGGTGAGAGCCCGGTAGGCGAAAACGCAGCGAACTTCTGCTGGAATTCCTGAGTACCACGGGACACGAGAAACCCTGTGGGAAACTGGGAGGACCATCTCCCAAGGCTAAATACTCTTGGCGACCGATAGTGAACTAGTATCGTGAGAGAAAGGTGAAAAGTACCCCGGAAGGGGAGTGAAATAGAACCTGAAACCGTGTGCCTACAAGCAGTCAGAGCACTATGTCGGTTAGGGCGACCAACCGATCGCAAGAAGGACCTGAAGGTGGCTTCGGCCACTCGATGGACCGGACGGCTTTCGCGAGGAAGCCCATAACGGCCGAAATGTGTGATGGCGTGCCTTTCGTAGAATGAACCGGCGAGTTAATTTGTGCGGCGAGGTTAAGGGCCAAAGGTCCGAAGCCGGAGCGAAAGCGAGTCTTAATAGGGCGTCCAGTCGTACTGATTAGACCCGAAACCAGGTGAGCTAACCATGGCCAGAGCGAACCGGAGGTAACACTCCGTGGAGGCTCGAACACACCAATGCTGCAAAATTGGGTGATGAGCTGTGGTTAGAGGTGAAATGCTAAACGAACCTGGATATAGCTGGTTCTCCCCGAAATAGCTTTAGGGCTAGCGTCCGGCGAAGTTTGCTGGAGGTAGAGCACTGACTGGGCTAGGGGGCATATCGCTTACCAAACCCTATCAAACTCCAAATGCCAGCAAATATACCGGGCAGTCAGACTGCGGGGGCTAATCTTCGTAGTCAAGAGGAAAACAATCCAGACCGCCGGCTAAGGCCCCCAAATCTCAACTAAGTGGGAAACGTTGTGGGATTGGTCAGACAACCAGTATGTTGGCTTAGAAGCAGCCATCATTTAAAGAGTGCGTAACAGCTCACTGGTCAAGTGATCCTGCGCGGAAAATGTAACGGGGCTCAAGTTGAGTGCCGAAGCCGCGGGAGCCGTCATCGGTTCGCCGATGATGGACGGTAGGGGAGCGTTCCGTTCGCAGTGAAGGTCGAGCGTAAGCACGGCTGGAGCGTACGGAAGTGAGAATGCCGGTATGAGTAGCGTAATGCGCGTGAGAAACGTGCACACCGAAAGCCTAAGGTTTCCTGAGGAAGGTTAATCCGCTCAGGGTTAGTCGGGCCTAAGCCGAGGCCGAAAGGCGTAGGCGATGGACAACAGGTTTATATTCCTGTACCACCAATCTTTGCCATCAGCGAAGGGGGGACCCGGCGCGGCAGGTCGAGCGCGTTCTTTGGCTATACGCGTCCAAGCACGTAGGGTGGCGCCACAGGGAAATCCGTGGTGCTAGATCCGAGATGTTATGGGAAGGTCAAGGGTAACTGCGGCCGACTCGATTGATCCGTGCCGGCAAGAAAAGCCTCGTAGCGAGAAGATTGGTGCCCGTACCGCAAACCGACACTGGTAGGCGAGGGTAAATGCCCAAAGGTGATCGGAATAACCTCTACTAAGGAACTCGGCAAGTTAACCCCGTAACTTCGGGATAAGGGGTGCCCCGGTAAAGTGATCGACCCGCGCGGTCGTGAGCTTGAGGGGGTCGCAGTTAACAGGCTCGTCCGACTGTTTAACAAAAACACAGGTCTCTGCTAAGGCGTAAGCCGATGTATAGGGGCTGACTCCTGCCCAGTGCCAGAAGGTTAAGGGGAAGGGTGTAAAAGCTTTGAACCGAAGCCCTGGTGAACGGCGGCCGTAACTCTAACGGTCCTAAGGTAGCGAAATTCCTCGTCGGGTAATTTCCGACCCGCACGAATGGAGCAACGAGATGAGCACTGTCTCGGTAGAGGATCCGGCGAAATTGAAGTACCTGTGAAGATGCAGGTTTCCCGCGATGGGACAAAAAGACCCCGTGGAGCTTTACTACAGCTTGGGATTGGTTTCGAGCTGTTTCTGTGCAGGATAGGTGGGAGGCTTTGAAGCCGGGACGTTAGTCTCGGTGGAGCCAACCTTGAGATACCACCCTGGTGCAGTTTAAAATCTAACTCGCGACCGTAATCCGGCGCGTGGACATTCTCAGGTGGGTAGTTTGACTGGGGCGGTCGCCTCCCAAAAGGTAACGGAGGCGCCCAAAGGTTCTCTCAGGCTGGATGGAAATCAGCCGAAGAGTGTAAAGGCATAAGAGGGCTTGACTGCGAGACTCACAAGTCGAGCAGAGACGAAAGTCGGGCTTAGCGACCCTATGGTTCCGCATGGAAGGGCCATAGCTAACGGATAAAAGCTACCCCGGGGATAACAGGCTAATAGCGCCCAATAGTCCACATAGACGGCGCTGTTTGGCACCTCGATGTCGGCTCGTCGCATCCTGGGGCCGTAGCAGGTCCCAAGGGTTGGGCTGTTCTCCCATTAAAGCGGTACGCGAGCTGGGTTCAGAACGTCGTGAGACAGTTCGGTCTCTATCCATCGTGGGCGTAAGAGATTTGAGGGAAGCCGATCGATAGTACGAGAGGAACCGATTGGACGAACCTCTAGTGTGCCAGTCGTCCCGCCAGGGGCGTCGCTGGGTAGCTATGTTCGGTCGGGATAACCGCTGAAAGCATCTAAGTGGGAAGCCCATCCTAAGACTAGATCTCTCACAGCGTTAAGCTGGTAAGACCCCAGGAAGACTACCTGGTTGATAGGCCGCAGGTGTAAGTACAGTAATGTACTCAGCCGAGCGGTACTAATGGTCGAGGACTTCGTTGACTTCAGGTCGGCAATACTGCAGTTCTACATTTGAGTGGCTCAATTCCACACCCGCGCCACTCCCGTCCCAGGGAGGCGCGATAATTCCGCTTCTCCCTCCGGAGAAGCAGAGAATAGCCCTCTCCCTCAGGGAGAGGGCCCGGGTGAGGGCTAAATTTCGCGCCGCGCTAAAATTCGCAAAATTCCTCGGTGGCCAGGCGGAGGGGTCCCACCCGTTCCCATCCCGAACACGGAAGTTAAGCCCTCCAGCGCCGACAATACTGACCGGGCAACTGGTTGGGAAGATAGGTCGCCGCCGGGGTTTTTTTATTTGGCAGACAGCAAATCCACAAATCGAAGCCGCTCGATGCATTGACACCTATCAAATCTTTACTCTTTCTAAAGGTAAAGTTCTTTAAGTACAACATTTTCTTGAAATGAAGATTGAATCCGAACAACTCATGAGCACTGTTTCCAGCAAGGGGCAGGTCACCATCCCCAAGGCCGCGCGAGACAACCTTGGGCTCGTCGTCGGTTCAAAGGTCGAGTTCCAATTGAAGGATGGCGCGCTCCTCGTCACATAACTACCCCCATCGGACGGTGGCATCTGGGAGTGGGTTGGGTACTTCGGAAGGATCGGTACGGCTCCGGAAGACGCGGACTCTGTTGAGCTGGTGGCTCGCCTTGGTGGCCGATCTGAGTGACAACAGCCGTTGACTCGAGCGTCTTGTTCGAAGTGCTTCCGCCCAACGTGGCGCACGTCAGGAACGCCGGGACGGCCTTGGAAGATGCTCGGGCAACAGGCTCGCTCTTGATTTGCGAGGTTGCTGTGGCCGAAGTCAGGCCCTACTTCGTCACTGATGGCGCCTTGATTTCGTTCATTGAGCGAAGCGGAATTGAGTTCCGCACGATTTCCATGGCAGGCGCAACGCTTGCCGGAAGGCTGTGGGAAGACTACACGAGACGTGGTTCGCGGACCCGCCGATCTGTAGCCGACTTCCTCATTGCCGCGCACGCGATGACAGAAGCCGATCGTCTCCTGAACCGCAACGCCGATTTCCGCCAGCTCCCGCTCGACGATCTTGAAGTTATCGAGCCGGGGGTTTAACCGCACCGACCCTATGGGTTGCCCCTGGCTATTTGCAATGAAGGAAGGGAGGCCACCGTCTCGTATGTACTGGACCAGTACACACGTTTGTGGTGACGGGCTGCCGCTGCTATGCTCCTTATGTAAACACCAGATGTTTGACTGAAAGATACCAGACGATCATTTCACCAGCGCCAGTTCTTGGGCGCGTGCATGGATCAACCGGTCTTATTTTCGACCTGACCCCGGTCCGGCACGAACTGTTAGTTCAAACGTCAACTTGGTTGAGCAACACGTTGTACATCAACCGGAAAAGGGGAATCAACCGTTGAAATCAGGCTTCGGCGAGCTCGGAGTGGACGAACGCTCCCTCGCCAATCTCAGAAATCTCGATATCCACGAGCCCACGCCCGTGCAGGTAAGCACCATCCCGCCACTCATGCAACGACGTGATGTCGTGGCCATGGCGCCAACGGGATCCGGCAAAACGCTGGCTTTCGTGTTGCCCATGATTAGCGTGCTCGATCCCGGTCTGCGGGAGCCGCAGGCGCTAATTCTCGCGCCGACGCGGGAGCTGGCGCAGCAGATCGCCGAAGTGGTGCGCGATGCGGCGGCGGGCACAGGCCTCCGATGCGCGTTGATTTTCGGCGGCACGGGCTATGGCAACCAGAAGCAGGCCCTTGCCGGCGGCGCACAGGTGGTGGTCGGAACGCCAGGTCGCATTCTCGATTTGATCGGCCAGAGGATTCTCGTGTTGCGGAACATTCGCTACGCGATTCTGGACGAGGCCGACAGAATGTTCGACGACGGGTTCGGGCCCGATGTGAACGAAATTCTCTCAGCTACGCCGAAGGACCGGCAAACGGCCCTCTTCTCGGCGACCATACCCGCGTGGATCGAGCGGGTGGTCAAACAACACCTCAAGAATCCCGTTGAAGTTGAGACCGGGCCGGGCGGCGATGGCATGTTGCCAATCGAGCACTCGGTGATGATCGTCTCTCAATTCGACAAACCGCGCGCTCTCAGATCGCTGCTGGACAGTCATCAAGACGGCACAACGCTTGTGTTCGGAAGGACCAAGCACGGAGTGGAGCGGCTTCGAGTTCGCCTGGCGGCCGACGGATACAAGGTCCGGGCGCTACAGGGCAACCTGAACCAACGTCAACGCGACAATGTTCTGAAATGGTTCAGAAGCGATAAGGGCGAAATACTGCTTGCGACCAATATCGCGGCTCGGGGGTTGGACATTCTATCGATCGGACTCGTCATCAACTACGACATTCCCGAATCCGCGGACATGTTTACTCATCGCGTGGGACGCACGGGACGGATGGGGCGAAGCGGCAAATCCGTGACCATGGTTACGGGAGCCGACGTCGTCGAAATCGGCCGCATAGAGCGGGCCATCGGTGCAAAGATTGAGAGAACGTATTGGTCCGAAACGGGTCCCGAGATCGGGGCCGAGACATCCCCGGTTACGGTTCCAAACGGGCATGATGCGTCCGGTAAAGGGGACGCGCGGACGAACGGTACGAAAGTTCTACCGGGCGAGCGGCTCACCGGTACGGGTGGTCGATCGGAGGCCGGATCCACCGATGTACGATCCAATGGAAATCAGCGCAGAAGGCGGTCGGCGAGCCGGGCTGGTCGGTAAGGTCTGGCGAAGCGGCGTTAGTTGCTGCTAAGAGGCCCGCCCTATCCCCTGCCCGGCGGCCTAATTCCGGACCTGAGGTCGGATGCCCACCAAGCGACCGGCGGCGTTCGACTCTCGAATAGCATCGATGACGCGGGTGTTGGAGATTGAATCTTCCGGTGTGACGAACACCGGATCGCCGCGCAGGATGGAATTCGAAAACGATTCGAGCTGAAGCGCGTAGCTGTTTTCGAATGGAACCTCCTCGATTGACGTATCCGATCCGGAACTTATTTCGATCGTCAACGGCGCGCCTGCTTGCGCCAAAAAGCATCTGGGGATCACCATACTTCCGCTTGATCCCACGACTTCCACGCTCTGCCGTCCGCCCATCTCGAAGCTGAAGTCGATGAGAGCTCGGCGCTGTGCGGAAAACTCGAGTATGGCGACGCCGGACATATCGACCCTAAATTCCGGATCTATTTCCATCCGTGAGTAGACGCCGTGCGGCTCGCCGGCGAAGAGTGTGCGGGTTGCATTAACACAGTAGCTACCGATATCGGCGAGCGCCCCTCCGGCGAGTTCGGTACCCAAACGCCAGTCGCCGGAACCCCGCGTGTTGAACGAAAAACTCGCCCGTATGAGGAGCGGATCGCCGATTCTGCCCTCCGCGAGCAGCTCGAGAGCTCTTGCCAGCCTCGGATTGAACCTGTACATGAACGCTTCCATCAGCAGCACGCCGTTGCTCGCGCAGATGGCGGCCATCTCGCGTGCCTGTGATTCATCGTCGGCCAGCGGTTTTTCGCAGAGAACGTGCTTACCGGCCGCCGCCGCTTTTGCGGTCCATTCAAAGTGCATCGAATTCGGCAGCGCGTTGTAAATGGCGTCGATGTCCGGGTCGTCGAGGAGGTCCTGGTAGGACCCGTAGAATCTGTCGAGCCCCAGATCCACAGCGAACGCTCTGGCCACTTCCAAATCTCGGCTGCCAACGGCCGTGAAGCGTGCGTTCTCGAGCGATTCAGCGGCGGGGACCACTGCATTGCGGGCGATTCTCGCAGTGGAAAGCGCTCCCCATCGAATCACGTCGTTGTCTTGATCCATGAAAATCCCCTCGCCAGCCCGTTTCGATTCGGCCAAGCTTCCAGATGAGCAATGATATTCAGAAATTGATCTGAACGATATCTGCCATCCCGTCATAAAACCGCGTAGTTTCAGGGTCGGCCCTCATTTTCATTTACGCCGGGATTTCGACTTTGCGCGCGGCCGGTTTCGGCGAATTGGCGTCCGGGAAGCCGGGAGCGTCGGCCGATTCCGCTGCTAGAATCCGCGACCATGCAGAAAAGAATCCTCGGACGAACCGGCATAGAGGTATCGCTACTCAGCCTGGGAACCGGAGGGCCGAGTTTGATGGGGCAGAGGTCGGGAGTGAGCGAGAATGACGCCGCCCGGATCGTGCGTCAGGCCCTTGATGCAGGAATAAACTTTATCGACACGGCCGAGGGCTACGACGACAGCGAGTTAAGGCTCGGGCGGGCGTTGCGCGGCATTCCTCGCGACGATTACGTAATCGCGACGAAATATATGTATCACGGCGGCGCGGAGACTTCGGGTTCCAGTAATCCTCTGATCGACGGAAAAACCATCGAAGCGAAACTCGACCGCAGCCTGCAGCGCCTCCGTTTGGGCTATGTGGACATCTATCAGGCTCACGGCGTTCTCCCTGAACGGTACGGCGAGGTGGTGGACCAGCACCTGCCGGAACTTCTGCGTCTCAAGGAAACGGGCAAGGTTCGATTTCTCGGAGTCACCGAGTCGGGCTCGACGGACAAGAAGCATCGGGTGATCCGGAGAATGGCCGACGACGGACACTTCGACACTGCCATGGTCACTTACAACATGATCAATCAGAACGCCGAGCGCCTGATATTCCCGCAATGCGAGCGCAGCGGCCTCGGAGTGATAGTCATGATGGCCGTGCGTCGGGCACTGAGCCGTCCGGCGCGCCTAGAAGAAGTGATCGCGGATCTCAAAGCAAGGGACCTGATAGACAACGACGCCGTTCCCGATCGGGATCCCCTGGCCTGGTTGGTCCACGCTGACGTTGATTCGATTCCCGCAGCGGCCTACAGATACGCGCTTGAAGCGACGGCGGTGTCGACGGTTCTCTCGGGAACGGCGAATGCCGAACACCTTGTGAGTAACATTAGCGCCGTGGATCGGGGTCCGTTGCCGCGGGCGGATCGGAAACGTTTACAGGAGATTTTTGGGCATCTGGACGAGGGCCTGGGTAACTAATACCGCCCCCAGGCGGCGCCCTGGATACAAAAGAGGTTTCGTGTGCGGATTTTGATAACGGGGGGCACAGGCAACCTCGCGTCGCGACTGCTGGTGCCGCTGATCCGGCGAGGGGACGACGTAACCCTCCTGGACGTTCAGGAATCGCCGGAATCCGCGATTCCTGAATTAGAAAAGTGCCGAACCGTCATCGGCGACCTCTCCGTCAAGGACGACTTCCTGGAGCTCGTAAGAGATTCAAGGATCGAATCGATCTTCCACATGGCGGCGATTCTGTCGGGCGATGCCGAAGATGACGCGGAGCGAGCGTGGAGGGTCAACATGGACGGCACCCGAAATGTACTCGAAGCCGCCCGCCTTTTTGGTGTGGGTAGGGTCGTATTTACCAGCACAGTCGCCACGTTTGGGGCTGGTTTACCCGAACCCGTAAGCGTTGACGCACCACAGTGGCCGGTTAGCCTGTACGGCGCGACAAAGGTTGCCGGTGAGAGGCTGGGCGTTTACTACCATCACAGGTTCGGGATTGATTTTCGCTGCGTGCGGCTGGCCGCCGTTACCGCGCCGCGCGGGGCGCCCGGGGGCGCGAGCGGATTTTGCTCGCTTCTCTACAAAGAGTCGGTTGAGAACGGAAAGTACGACTTCTATCTGAAGCCGGGCACTCGCGCACCCATCATCTACGTCGAGGATGCCGTGCGGGCGCTTCTGGATCTCCACGATGCCCCGAGCGACGCCCTGACCAGACGGGTCTATCAGGTCAACGGCATCAAACCATCCGCCGAGGAAATGGCGGCCTCCTTGAAGTCGCGGCTGCCTCACGTTGAAATCGGCTACAAACCCGATCCGGTGCGCGACGCCATCGTCCATAGCTGGCCGAAGGAACTCGATGCTTCCGACGCGACTCGCGACTGGGGGTGGGAGTCCCGGTACGACCTCGACCAGATGACGGATGCGATGATCGCAACGCTCAGCGGAGCGTGACGCCTGCCCGCCTTTGCCGGCGCGACAGAGGTTGATCGTGGCCGCCTGCGCCGATTGCAGATGCGAACTACAGGGGCTGCGGCGGATCTGTTTAGGGGCGTCGGTATAATTCGCGGCTCGCAAAGCTCTCTGTGGTCATTGCCGCCGCTGATTTAAACGAGTCCGGCGCAGGAGGAAATTCGTGAAAATCACAACCGCCAGCGGCGAAGTCCAAGCTCAAAAAGCCGACACGCTTCTCGTGAATCTATTCGAGGATTCCAAACCCGGTGGAGCGACCGCGGCGGTCGACGACGCAGCGGATGGCGCGATTGCGAGAATCCTCGAACTCGGCGATTTCAATGGCGATCTGGATTCGACAACAGTGATCTATTCGAACGGCTCGATGCCGGCCGATCGAATCGTGGCGGTCGGGCTTGGAAAGGAAGCGGAGTTCACTGCCAACCGGGCGCTGCAGGCCGCGGCCACGGGCTTTAAAAGAGCCAGGGAATTGGGAGCGAAGAACGTCGCGACCGTTGCGTTTGGGGTCGGTGCGGGCGGACTGCAAGTGGCCGAGGCAGCTGAGGCCACGACCCTTGGAGCGATTCTGGGTTTGTATAGGTTCGATCGATACAAGAGCAAAGTCGACGAAGATAAAAAGGAGATCGACTCCCTGACCGTAGTTGAATTCGACCGCTCGAAAGTCCGGCAGGTACGGGCGGGGGTTAGCGATGGCCAAATTCTGGGCGCCTCCGTCAGTATTGCCAGGGACATGGTCAACGCGCCCGGGTCCGATTTGACGCCCACGGCCCTGGCCGAACAGGCGCGTGCTATGTGCCGCGCGAACGGAATCAAATGCACGGTGAACGGTCCAGCCCAGATCAGGCGAATGAAAATGGGTGCGCTCTGGGGTGTTGCCAAAGGCAGCCGCGAGGAGCCGCGCTTTGTAGTGATGGAGTACGAGCCGGCCGGCAGGTCGCGCGGAACGCTGGCCGTCTGCGGCAAGGGAGTGACGTTCGACTCCGGCGGTATTTCGATCAAGCCCGGCTCGGGCATGGACGAGATGAAAATGGATATGTCCGGCGCGGCGGCGACGATTGGGATTCTCAGAGCGGCCGCGGCGTTGAAGTTACCGGTGCGGGTGGTCGGTTTGATCGCCGCCACCGAGAATATGCCGGACGGGCAGGCGTTCAAGCCCGGTGACGTGCTGACGGCAAGGTCGGGCAAAACGATTGAAGTCTTAAACACGGACGCGGAAGGAAGGCTCATCCTGGCGGACGCTCTGGATTACGCGCACACATTTAAGCCCGACGCGATTATCGATCTCGCAACTCTTACGGGCGCCGTAATCGTCGCGCTTGGCCACGAAGCTTCCGGTGTGATGGCGACAAGCGCGGACCTCGTCGATCGGCTGAAGCAGGCGGGCGACTATACCGGCGAAAGGGTTTGGGAACTTCCGCTGTGGAGCGAATACGAAGAGGCGATAAAGGGCAAGATAGCCGATATCAACAATACGGGCGGCCGAGCGGCGGGATCGATAGCCGGGGGGATGTTTCTAAAACACTTTGCCCGAGACGTTCCGTGGGCGCACCTGGACATCGCTGGAACAGCCTGGACCGACAAAGGCAAGCCGTATTCTCCGGGCGGCGCCACGGGAGTCGGCGTTCGTCTTGTGACGAGACTCTTGAGGGAGTGGACGAAGCCGCCGTCGACCGATCAGTCGTAGGTTGCGTCAGCCTGGCGGCGACTGGAATGTGAAACGAGAATCGGTCCCGCCATCGGGCAGGAACACCGCGATCGTATGAAATCAATTTCGGTGCAGTGGACCGAGGGCGTAACGATGCCCGAAGCCAGGGTGGTGATTGAAGGCGTTGCGAAGGCTGTAGAGGCCACCCTGACGGCAGCCGCCCGAGCCGGGATTGGTCTGGGCAAGCCGGAAATCCGTCCTTTCGGCACCTGGTATATCCCCCAGATGGAGGAAGGATCGCCCTACTGGTCGACAATGTGGTACGTGGGCCAGAGTCTGAACGAATCCACCAACACCATCGTTGGCCCGCGGTTTATCGACACCATAAGACAGGAACCGTGGCAGCAGGCGAACGCCCACTACGACGTGGCGATCCTGGATTATGACCTGGTGGATGAACCCGAAGTTATGGCCTCCGACCAGCATTCGAGCTACGCGCTTTCATCGACTGAGCGTGATCTGGCGGCTGTGATCTCGGTCAAGAAGTTGAGAGAAATCTCTGACGGCGATACGTTCCGACGGTCGTTGATACGGTTAACCGCGCATTCGTTCGGGCACATCCTTGAAGCTCCGTCGACCGACCGGCCGCAGTCATCGGTCCGAACGTTCGGCGACGTCCATTGCTCCAATACGTGCGTGATGCGGCACGCGGGCCTTGTCGAGGATCTGGTCGATCTCTCGCTGGAGGAAATTGAGGCGAGCGTGCTCTATTGCGACCAATGCGTACAGGACATCCTGCGGCACGCGATCAAGAATCACTTTTCGCCGAACTGAGGCTCGTACTCCGGTGCGGGCCGTTCGAGCGCTAAATCAGACCATTGCCCGACGGTGAATCGGTAGCACAACTTTTTAAGGCAATTTGCCGCCTTGACACTTATCAGAGTGTCACCTAGCCTGAAAATCGACAGACGGCTGTGATCGGGACTAGTAGCCTTCGAGGATCCCCAGCAGCGAGCCGGTGACGGTGGAAGACCGGCGGTGGAGCCCGATGGTGAATGGACCCGGGAGCCGCGTCCCGAAAGGCTCTGGCCGAGTAGGCGTCGCCGGCGGACCCTCCGTTAGCGGGGTGCGGTACCGGGATTGCGCCAGTTGGGTCGTGGTATCGGAGTGAGACGCTTGCGCGTCTAATCGGGGTGGCACCGCGAAGGTGAATTGCGACCTCTCGTCCCCGAGGCGAGAGGTTTTTTGTGTTTTTGCAACGAGTCAGGCAACGGAGGGGTTGATTTGGGAAACGGGGATGGCCGCAAGCGCGTGCTTTCGGGAATCCAGCCGACGGGCAACAGTCACATCGGCAACTACCTGGGGGCCATCCGACACTGGGTGGCGTCGCAAGGGGAGAGTGAAACGCTTTTCCCGATCGTGGACCTGCACGCGATCACCGTTCCGCATGATCCCACGAAGTTAAAAGCACACATTCAAGAAGTCGCTGGGATTCTCTTTGCGGCGGGGATCGACCCCGAGCAGTCGACGGTATTCGTTCAGTCGCACGTAAGCGCTCATGCGGAGCTTGCCTGGATTCTTAACTGCTTGATACCCATGGGGTGGATGGAAAGAATGACTCAGTTCAAGGAGAAGGCCGAGTCGTTGAAAGAACGGGTGTCTGTCGGGTTGTTCGACTATCCGGCGCTGATGGCCGCCGACATTTTGCTCTACGAGGTCGATCTGGTGCCGGTTGGAGATGATCAGCGGCAGCATCTCGAGCTCACGCGAGACGTGGCGCAGCGATTCAATTCCATGTTTGGCGAAACACTTAAGGTCCCGGAGGCTTCGATACCGCCGGTGGGCGCCCGGATTATGGGTCTTGACGATCCGACGTCCAAGATGAGCAAGAGCGTCACCACTCCCGGTCACGCCATCGGACTTCTCGACTCTCCGGACGATGTGCGCGCCAAGTTCAAGAGGGCGGCCACCGACTCGAAGCGAGAAATCGTTTTCGACGAGAACCGGCCGGGGGTCAACAACCTGCTCGTCATATACGAGGCATTCACCGGTGAGAAGCGCCACGAGATCGAGTCGCACTTCGAAGGGAAGGGCTACGCAGACCTAAAAAACGAACTGAGCGATGCCGTCATAGAGGGACTCCGTCCACTCCAGGAGCGTTACCGTCGAATCGAAAAGGAGCCGGGGCATTTGAGCTCGATGCTCAAGGAGGGCGCCGATAAGGTTCGCCCGATGGCGGACAGGACGCTCCGCCTGGTCATGGAGAAAGTCGGGCTCGGGTAACCGGCCGGTCGGCATTGCTGCTTTGAACCGCCGCGGCGGGAAGACGAGCCTCTAATGTCGGGGATCGCATGCGCTATTACATCCTGACCGTGCCCGGCATCGAGACGATAACGATGCGCGAGCTCCAGGATTCGTTCAAGGGCTCCAGCCGCTTCGATACTGCGCCCGGCAGACTCGTATTCGATTTTTCAGGCGACGCCGCCGACCTGTTGAAATTGGGGACTGCCGAGGACGTATTCGCGCTCGTCGCGGAAGGAACGATCGACTCGAGCCGGCGCGGGCTGCGTCAGGCTCAGGCATCGGTGCGGAAGTCGCGCCTTCTGCATCAAGCCACAAAAGCGCATCGGGACGTTAGCGGGCGCCAGCCCCGCAAGCGGACATTTCGGGTGGTCACTCAGCGCAATGCCGGACAACACGCCTACCGAAGAGTGGACCTACAACAGGCGGTTTCGAAGGCGCTGTCCGGTGCCTTGCCGTCCTGGCGAATCGTTTCCGAAAACGCCGAGGTCGAGATCTGGGTGCTGCACGACCGCGACGATTTCCTCTGTGGAGTGCGCCTGTCGGATCGCTCAATGCGGCATCGAGACTACAAAGACGTCAGCTTGCCGGCGTCGCTTCGGCCCGTGGTCGCCAGGGCGATGGTCCTGATCTCGGAGCCTGAATCGGGCGACGTGTTTCTTGACCCGATGTGCGGAGCCGGAACGATTCCGATCGAACGGGGGCAGGATTCTCGGTACCGGTATCTGGTCGCCGGCGATATGGACCCGGAGGCGGTTGCGGCGATCCGAACAAACGTGGGTCCCCGCTATAAGCCCATCGGCATCGTCAGGTGGGATGCGCGGCGGCTCGCGCTTGCCGAGCGGTCTGTGGACAAGATCGTCTGCAACCCCCCGTTCGGAAGAAAAAGTCGCGGCGATTCCGACGAAACTGCTTTATACACGGCATTTCTTGACGAGGCCGCGCGCGTTCTGACACCGGGGGGCGTGGCCGTGCTCCTTACCAGCCGGATTCAGCTTATGACCGCGCTGGTGAAACAACGCCGTCTGCTGAGGCTGGAAACAAAGTACCGGATTCGAGTCCTGGGTATGGAGGCGACGATCTTTCGGATTCGCCGGATCGCGGCATGACGGTGGGGGGATCTCTTTATCGTGCCACGACCTGCCGAGATGGCGCTTGTCTGGAGCTTGCGACTACGCCCTGGATATGACGTCGCGAAGCGCTGACGAGTTTTCCCGCCACCATTGGTGAAGAATCTCATAATCAGTGCCGATCGTGAAATGGCGGATCCCGAGGTCCAGATATCGCCCCGCGTGCTCGACCTTACCGATCTCCGCACGAGCCGGTATTCCCTTTTTGTGGGCGACTTCGACCGTATGCTTGAATGCCTCCCAGACCTCGGGATGGCCGTATTGCCCCACCTTGCCGATGCTCATCGAGTAGTCGCCGGGCCCGAATTGGACCATGTCAACACCCTTGACCGATAGGATCTCGTCCAGGTTTTCAACGGCATCTTTCTTCTCGATCATGAGTATTACGACGGCGTCTTCGAGCGTTTTGACGTACTCATCACCGGGGGTTTCCACGACGTAGCCAATATTGCGATAGCTTCCGATTCCGTGATGCCCGCCAGCACCGGGAGCCTCAGCCCGCACCGCGCCAACACACTCGCGGGCGTCGTCGGCTGTCCTTACGTCAGCGAATAGCAGGTTTTGCAGGCCGGCTCCGAGAATCTTGTTCGCCAGGAAGGTTCGGGGCTCTTGATCGATTTTCACGATGGAACTCATATGTTCGAAGAGGTCCACTGCCCGGGCCATATTCTCGAGGTCGTATAGCGTGAACGGAGCGTATTCGAGTTCGAACTCTACATAATCCATGCCGCTGTGTCCGGCAATTTCGAATACAGCCGGCGAGCTCGACATCAAGTGAGTGCCAACAGTTGGTTTGCCGGCGTCAAGCATCTCCCGAAACCTATTACTCCGCATCAAAATCTCCTATTGCGCGCCGAATTGAGCGAGTCGAGCGACTGCCCACTTTAGCCGCTCGAACGGCGATTCGAGTATCACAGTGGTAGCGTGACCTCCCGACCCGGACGAAGTCTGCAAAGTGTAGTCGCCGAGCCATCAATAGGGCCTTTGGATGCGACGATCGGGCGGGGCGTTAAAGACGGCGACCGCCTTCGACGGGAACGACGAGTCCTGTCGTCCACGAGCTTTCGTCCGAAGCAAGGTACAGCCCTGCGTATGCGACGTCGAGAGTCGTCGCGTCCCGGTCAAGCTCGGGCGGAGGCGGTTCAAGTGCGCCTGCTGGTGGAGGCTCGCCTCCAATCGAACCGGGGCAAATGCAGTGCACGCGGATGTTTCGATCGCGATATTGCCGGGCTGTGCGCCGCACGAACTCGATCAACCCGGCCTTGGCGGCGGTGTATCCCGGGTTGGCCTCGCGAAGCACATCTGCCGATGCGGAAACATGAATAAGAACACCGCCCGGCGGGTCTTGCTCGATCATCTGCGGGATGGCTGCTCTCGCGGATAGGAAGTGGGCGCGCAGATTGACGCCTATCAAATAGTCCCAGGCGGCGGGGGAGGTTTCGTGGGCTTCTAAGTCGCCGTGAGCAAAGTCGCCCATATTGCAGTACACGACATCGAGGCGACCGAATTCGCGAACCGCGGCTTCCACCATGGTGGCGCAGCCTTCTTCGGTCGTTGTGTCCGCGCTGCAGATCACGGCCTGGCCGCCGTCTGAGCGAGCGAGCTCGGCAATTTCCTGTAGCGGAGGCTCTCGCCGGGCGACCAGGAGCAGGCTCGCGCCCTCGCTGGCAAAAAGGCGGGCCACGGCAGTGCCCATTCCGCCGCCGGAGCCGGGAATCGCAACAACCTTGTTCTCAAGTCGCATGCGAGAATTCTGTCACTATTCGCGAGGGGCGGCAATAAAGCGGCCGTCCGGGGGATTCAGGAATAAGAATGGATCGCACGTGAGATGGCCGAGGTAGCGCTTGGCATCGATCTCGCATGGTCCGATGGTAAGACATCCGGCATGTGCGCCCTTAAGCGAACGTCAGGCCATTGGGAAGTGGTCGAAGCAGTCGCCGAACCGTGGCCAAATGGCAGGATAGTTGATTGGACGCTCGACCATGCGGGCCGTTCGACGGTTGTGGCCATCGACGCACCGCTATGGATTCCAAATGAGACGGGCGTCCGCGACTGTGATAGGAAGGTTGCGAGCATATATGCGAAATTCCTTATCGGTGTGCATTCGTGCAACCGCCGTCGCTTTGCGCAATTCCCGCGGAGCGAGGCACTCCGCCGGGAGCTGATGGACCGAGGTGGATTTGTCGAAGCCCCCGATCGCGGGAGTCGTGTCTTCTTCGAGACGTATCCGCATCCGGCGATCGTAAACGTATTGCGTCTCTCGCAGCGGGTCGCTTACAAAAAGGGCCCGGTGACAAACCGACGGCGCAACCTCCGCTGTCTGGCGGAGATGTTGCTCGCCGAATTGCCGATCGCGAGCCCGCCTGTTGCCAGATCAAAAAGGTTGTTGGAGGTGCTTCGTCCTGGTTTCGACGAATTGAGGGGCAAGGCGCTGAAAGCCGCCGAAGATCGGGTAGATGGTCTCGTCTGGGCATATTGCGCGGCAGCGTGGATTGAAACGGGTGACGCTGGAAATGAGCGCATAGGCGAGCAGGGACTCGGAACGATGATTTTCCCCAAATGCCGGCCGCGCTCATTGACGGGCCTTCTGCCACGCAGATAGCATGAGAAGTGGCCGTGCTAGACGGGGAGCCAGCGGTGCCCTGTACCCGCAATCCGCTTTAGCGGGGTCGAATTCCTGCCCGAGGCCGCGTGGTTGTCGATTCTGCTCGTTTGGGACGGTGCTGAAGGTCGGGACCTGTGCGACAGGGACCCTCGAACCCCGTCAGGTCCGGAAGGAAGCAGCGGTAAGTGGTAAACCCTGGGTGCCGCGGATCATCCTGGCTGGAGCCGCGCTCGACGAGTAAGGCGGGGGCCTGCGTTCGACGGCAGGTGCACGGCCACATCTCAGCATGCCAAATTCAGGCCACCCTGAATCGACGGGAGTGCATTGACAGACGCAGGTCCATTTAGGGCTCTATACAACAAATACAGGCCGCAGCAGTTCGGCGACGTTGTTGGTCAGCGCCATGTGATCCGAATTCTTCAAAACGCGCTCGCTCACAACCGGGTGAATCACGCGTATATGTTTTCCGGCGACAGGGGCACCGGCAAGACCACGGTTGCCCGCATTCTTGCCAGAGCGGTTAACTGCCTCGAGGGCGTTCAACCTGAGCCCTGCAACCGCTGCGCTAACTGTCTCGGCGTGGGGCGCGAGAGCTTCCTGGATCTCATCGAAATCGACGCCGCGAGCAACACCAGCGTCGACGACGTACGGGCCTTGCGGGAAGCTGTTCGATACCGGCCGGGATCCGGCCGCTACAAGGTTTACATCATCGACGAAGTTCACCAGCTGTCTCGCGCCGCCTATAACGCATTCCTCAAAACCCTGGAGGAGCCGCCGGAATACGCTTTGTTCGTGCTGGCGACGACTGACGCCCACAAGGTGTTGCCAACCGTTCGGTCGCGGTGCCAGCATCTGCGATTCAGGAAGCACACTCACGCCGACACTGTCGAAGAGCTTTCAAGGATCGCAACCGCTGAGGAAGCGACCTTCGATAAGGGCGCGATGCATATGATCGCCCGAAATTCGGACGGCAGCCTTCGCGACGCGATCGGTCTGCTCGACCAGGCGCTTTCCTACGCGGACGAACGCGTTACCGAGCGGCTGCTCAGCGATATGCTCGGAATCACGGGGGTTGATGCTGTCGCCGGGCTTGCCGAGGCGATCTCCACGGGCGATCCGGGACGGGCGTTAACGCTGGTGAACGATTCGGTGCAAGATGGCTCCAATCCAGCCACGCTGCGGCAAGAGCTTGTCGATTACTTCCGGGGCCTGCTGATAGTTAAGACCGGCCCGACGGACCAGGAAGTTCTTCAGTATTCCGACGCCGAGCTGGAAAACATGCAGGCCCAGTCCGAAACGTTTCGGGTTGGGCAGATCGTCGGATGCATCGAGATTCTCGCCGAGTCGAGCGTCGCGCGTCGGTCGGGCTTCTCGCCGCAGCTCGATTTAGAGCTCGCGGCCGTGCAATCGTGCTTGATGATGGCCGCCGAAAATGGCCTCGTCGCCGCCACCACCGAATCGCCTGTCCCGGCAAAGAAAAATGTGGCCGATGACGCAAAATCCGTATCCGCGCCGACGGTGGAAACCGTAAGCGTTGAACTGGAAAACGCCGACCCGGCGGACGATGTCGTCGCCGAGCACGGCTCCGCGGACGGCGATCTTGTCGAGATGATCGAGTCGAATTTCGATGCTTTCACGACCGCCGTCGGGGAATGGAATCGCATTTACGCCACGTATTTTGAGAACTCGAAAGTCTCCAAAGACGGTGATTGCCTCGTCCTTGCCCTGGCAAAAGTCGGCTTTGTGGACGCGATGTCAAAACCGGACAACCTGCGCCGCCTCAGGGAGATAATTTCCGACCTGACCGGGCAGGCGGTAAAGGTGGATTGCAGGCTTCGCCCGGCGGAATCGACAGATGATTCGGCCCGCGAATCGGCCAACGACCTGACCATGACCGCGGTTAAGATATACGGAGCTGAGATTATCGAGGACGAGCGTCCCACGTAACGCCTGGCCGAGGTCCCAACATGCAGATGATGCGCAAGATGCAGAAGGAGCTCGAGAAGATCCAGGGCGAGCTCTCCGAGAAAACTATTGAAGTTGCATCGGGTGGTGGTGCCGTGACCATCGAAATAACCGGCGACCAGAAGGTCCGTTCGATAAGGATCGATCCCGATGCGGTCGATCCGGAAGACGTGCCGATGCTGGAAGACTTGATCGTTGCCGCAGTCAATGAGGCAATCACCCAATCACAGGACATGGCGTCGGAGAAGATCGGCGCGCTGACGGGCGGGTTGAAAATACCCGGCATCGGGACGTAATTCCTACGTCAACTCATTGATCGACGGGGTGCCGGGGCCAATATCCCGCCTCGTGGAAGAACTTGCAAAGCTTCCTACGATCGGGCCAAAAACGGCCGGGCGTTTGGCTTTTTATCTCCTTAAAACTCCGCGGCAGCAGGTCGATCAATTGGTCGAGGCACTGAAGGCGCTGCGATCCGAGATCGTCGAGTGTTCGGTGTGCTTCAACTTTTCCGACCGCAACCCGTGTCACTTTTGCACGGATTCACAGCGTGACGGTTCAACCGTTTGCGTTGTGGAAGACCCGCTCGATCTTCTGGCGGTGGAGCGGTCGGCCGGTTACAGGGGGATATATCACGTGCTGCACGGCGCGATATCGCCGCTCGAAGGAATCGGTCCGGACGACCTCAAGATTGATGACCTCCTTGGACGAGTGCGGGGCGGCGGCGTGCAGGAGGTGATCGTCGCTACGAATGCCACCTTCGAAGGTGATGCGACCGCGTTGGAAATCGCACGTTTGCTGGCGCCAACAGGGGTCCGGCTCACGCGACTGGCCAGAGGTCTGGCCACCGGTGGCGACATCGAATACGCCGATCCGACGACGTTGAATCAGGCACTCGAAGGACGGAGAGAATTTTAGATCCGGGGCAGCCGGCCCAGAACGACCAGCCACGACGCCACTGGCCGCATGGCCCGCCGGTCTCGCGATGCAGCGGCTTCGGCGAAATCGTGTACCGGAAGCCATAGATGTCGGCGTTCGTTCCAGCGCTGTTGTTCGCCCTGCTGGCTTCGGTGGGTAATGCGATTTTCTTTTACTCGCAAAAGCGCGCCGAGCTTTCTCAGAATCCCCTTCTACTGCTTGGGCTGGCGGCGCTCGTTTGCGCGACGGTCCTGCTGACCTCCACGGCGTTCATGCAATGGCCGCACGTTCCAACATACGTACAGAGCCACGGGAAATGGGTCGTCGCGACCGGACTCGGTTTGACGATAACGTTCGTTGGATTCCATTTTCTGATCTCGCGGTACGGCGCGAGCTTTTACAGTCTCTATGCGGTGCTGGCGATTCTCACGACGAGCGTGGGCGTAGGCTATCTGGTGCTTCGGGAACCGGTAAACGGATTCATAATCGCGTCCACGGCGGGGGCCGTGGTCTCGATCGTCCTTCTCGGAATCGGCGTGGCCACCAAAGGCTAGTAGGAGCCCGCGGCCCGGGAACTTCGAATACGGGCTGTGAATTACGAGAACGTCAGTTTTGATTCAGGTCGGGTTGGCAATACCATAGCCACGCCTGCGCGGCCGCATCGCTCGCAGTCGGCGGCGCCACCACAGCGAGGTGAATGTGACTGACAGCCCGTCCCGATTCAACGTCCTGATAACCGATTATGTATGGCCCAACGTGGATGTTGAGCGCGACGTTCTGGGACGGATCGATGCCCGCCTGGTCGTTTCCGACAGCCCGGACGAGCAGCGGCTGGCCGATCTGGCGGCGGACTGCGACGCGATTCTTACCTGCTTCGCGAAGGTGACGGATAATGTGATCCGTTCGGCGCCGAAATTGAAAGTCGTGGCCAGGTACGGCGTTGGCGTGGACAACATTGCTGTAGAAACGGCGACGGAACTCGGAATTCCCGTCACTTACGTGCCCGATTATTGCATCGAGGAAGTTGCCGATCACGCCATGGCTCTCCTGATGACTCTGGCCCGAAGCGTAGTCAACCTGAACGCGGAGGTAAGGTCCGGCGGATGGGACTCCGGCGTCGGCAGACCGGTTTACCGGCTACGGGGCAAAGTTGTAGGGATCGTGGGATTCGGACGGATCGGAAGGGCGGTCGCGGATCGCGCCAGATCGTTCGGTTTTGATATCGTCGTCCACGATCCATATCTCAATGAAGATTCCTTTCCGGCCGGGCAGGCCCCCAAATTCGTGAGCTTCGATGAGCTGCTGGCAACGGCGGATTTCGTGAGCGTCCATACCCCCCTGACGACGGACACTCGCCACCTCATTGGAGAGCCGGAGCTGGAGAACATGAAGCCTTCGGCATTTCTCATCAACACGTGCCGCGGACCGGTCATCGACGAGTACGCGCTGGCCGAGGCGCTTAACGATGGCAAACTGGCCGGGGCGGGGATCGACGTTCTGGAAGGCGAGCCGCCTCCGGCGGATCATCCGATTCGGTCCGCGAAAAACGCCGTCATCACGCCCCATACGGCGTTCTATTCCGAGGAGTCGCTGGAGGAGCTTCAGCGACGAACTGCGCAATGCGCGGCGGACGTGCTGCGCGGCAAGATTCCCGAAAACGTATACAACAGCGGCGTGCTCGCGGCCACCGATCTGAAATCCTGACGACGGATGGTTGCGCCGGCTTTGGCGGATCCGTTTTGAGAAAGGATGGCGCTTGAGTGCCACGCCGGGTCGACCGCAAAGTTGCGATGGTGTCCGGCGGCCGCATGGTCGTCTATGTGGCGAGCAAGCACGCGGTGGTGGGCCTGACCAAAACGGTGGCTCTGGAATACGCCCGCGACGGAGTTTCTCGCGTTCGTCGGCGACGAGCCGGCTGAGTTTTGGGCCCTAATCGCCGCCCACGACTGGTATTTGGTTACACGCCTGCTGTTCGGTGGTTTGGATCGCTTGCCATCCAATTGGCCCTTCGCGTGTTGGGACCTGTTTCAATGGGAGTGGCGATTGGGATACCCGGCGCGCCCACCGCACGAAGGCCTCCCGCACCACGCACTGGACGACGCTCGTTGGAATCGACGGATCCATGGATCACTGGCGGCCCTTGAACAGGGCGATTCGTCCGAGGCCCGAGGCCGAGATCCTTCGCTTCGCTCAGAATGATGACAAGGGGTTGGGACGACAAAAAGCCGTCAGGGTCACAAACAGCACTCGCGTTCGTGAGAGGGCTCAGTCCGGCGGCAGTCTCGCCGGGCTCACTTCCGTCTTATCCATCGCGTTTACGGCCTCGTAGGCGGGGCGCGGAACGAACCCGACATCGAGCACGCTGAAGCCGTGCTCCGAGGTGTCGGGCAGGCCAAGCGTGCGGAAATTGAGATTAAAAAGGAACATGGCGTGAACGTACGCATAATCCCTTTCGATCATCTTTAGCGCGTCCACGAGATAGCGGGCCTGCTGCTCGTCGGTTATGAATTGGCCGAACTGGAAATCGGGGTGGAGATTGTCGGTCGTCCAGCCGAACTCGGTCATCCACATCGGTTTGGCGCCGTCATCGAACTCTTCCATCACCGCGCGCAGCTGGGTGAACCGCTTGAAGAAGAAGCTCGGATGGGAGAGAAATGGCCCGAAGCTGTCGCCGAACCACCGATCGTATTCAGCGTGGGGGCAGATCGGTATCCGTAGGAGTGATTTCCCATAACGTCGAACGATTGCCGGACCACCCCGTTTTCATATCTGTAGACGGCTCGGAGAAAGTCGATGTCGTCGACTCCAAGGGCGGGATCGCTCGCGCCGTTCTGGGCAAGGCCGGCGAACAAAACCAGAGCTTCGGGATCGGACTCCTTGACTCCCAGATAGCCCGCCTGAAGAAGCTGAGCGTTCTCGTTGGGTTCGATCCGCTGGCCCCAGAAGCGAGCCAGATTCGGCTCGTTCCAGATTTCGTACGCCGCGATTCTGCCTTTATGGCGTTCGGAAACGTCGGTCATGAATCGCTGGAATTTACTCATGTCGTCCGGCCGGCCAGGACCGCTTTCGGAGCGGGACCACGCGGGAGCGTCGACGAGCGTGACGAGGATCTGAAGATTGTTGAATTCTGCGGCGTCAACGAACGCGTCAAACTCGACCCATTCGTATTCACCTTCCACGAGCTCTACCTCGCTCCAAAGGATCAGGTGCTTGACCCAACCGAATCCCGCGTCGGCGACATACCTGACTATTTCTCTATGCTGGAGCGCCAGCCACGTGTGTGCCTGAATTCCATATCGCAGCGGACTTCGGGCTGATTGGGCTACGGCGCGGCGAGATTCCTGGAAAAGCTCGTATCCGACGTTTCCAATCTGGATTAGATCGGTCGTTCCGATGTTTTCAGGGTGATACTCGAGGCGTGCCTTCATAAAGTATTGAACGGATGGCGTCCACGACAAGCCGTCGTCGTACTCGGGACTAATCGGCGGTCCAAACTCCCGGAAGCCATCGTTAAAGAGATAAAAGTCTTTAAACGCAAAGCTGATGGACTGGCCGGTCTCGGGAAAATAAAGGTGGGCGGGGCTGTCGTCGGGGACCGCGCCCGCGGCGAAGGGGATTCTGTGCCGAACCAGGTCGAGCCCGACATCGCCCTTGCGTATGTGGCCGGAAATAAGGTTGAGCTCTAGCCTGCCCTTTTGGAAATACTGGATGAGGCTGTCGCCATCGCGGACGGCGTCGCTCGCAGGCAAACTGAGAAAAAACGGCCGCTGTTCGCCTCGTAGAAGCTGGCGAATTCATCCGCCACGCACAGATTTTCGATCTCGTTGCAAACAGGTGGAATGACATCCGGCGCCGCCGCAATCGCGACAAGGGAGAAAATCGCAATAGCGGCGACGCTCGCCAACCGGCGCTTCATTCCGGCCAGAGCCTGTCGGAGCTGTCGCGGACGGCGATCCACGAATCGCCAATGACCGGACCCTTCGATATCAATTTGTGCAAGGCTCAACTCGTATAAAGTGACTGGAAATCTGGCCGCTGACAGTTTGTCGCGCCGGCCGGCCGCTCAACGCTCAACTAGGTAGGTTAATAGCACAACCCAACCTGGGCCAGAAATTCGTCCGAAGTGCCAACGATCTCGACAAGGAAAGGAGCGTCAACTGGGTCCCATCGGGGTTTTCCTGAGATGCACGGGACGCGACGACCCGTCGGAAGCGACGAGATACGCGAAGGATCTTTTCGAGCGCAGCCTGATCGAAATCGGCGCGGCGTAACCGGCGTCCGTGGCGGTTTTGGCGACTGCGGCACTGGTCCATCCGCAAACTGCCGGAGCGTTGGCGGTCGGATGTGGGAAATCCGGCGCACGACTGCCAAACCGAGATTGCTCGATGCGCCGGCGATAACGGTTTGGCCGTTTCCGGCGGCGCAGTCGTTTTAGTAGATCTCTTCGAGGATCCCCTCAACGTCTTCGACTGTCGCGTCGACCGGGCTCTGCAGCATCAGGCGGCGCGTGGCGACGGCGGCTTCAGCGTAGCCGCGAAGATCCGACTTCTTAACGTCGTAGTTGCCGAGATTGCGGTCGATCTCGACATCGTTGACCATTTTTTCCATGATCGCCACGGCCTGATCGGCCCGCGCCTGCGTATCGGTAACCGAATCGGGCACGCCGACGGCTCCGGCCAGTCCGTCGATCTTCTCGGGCACCCGCTCGGCGTAGAACTGCATTATCGGCAGCAGAAATACCGCGTTCGCGAGTCCGTGCGGCACGCGCGCCCTGGCTCCCAACACATGTGCCAGGGCGTGAACCATGGTCGTTCCGGCGTTAGCCAGTGTGTAGCCGGCCATGAGCGATCCGCGCGCCATGTGCGACCGCGCGCGGCTGTTGTTTCCGTCGTTATAGGCATCTGCAAGATTTCCGAGAATGAGTCGCATCGCCTGAGTCGCGTACATCTGCGTGTGGCGCGTAGCCCTGTTCGAAATGTAAGACTCGGCCGCGTGGCAAAAGGCGTCGACGCCCGTATACGCGGTGATACTGGCGGGAACACTATGGGTGAGATCAGGATCTACGAGGGCCGCCCGGGGATAGATATACGGACTTACCACCGCCATTTTGTTGGACCCGTCGGGAAGGACCGCAACAGCGTTGCCAGTGACTTCCGATGCCGTACCGGCGGTCGTGGGTATAGCGATCGTCGGCAAACCGGGCTTTGGAATGACGTCGACACCGAGCATCTGTTCGGTGGTCAGTCGGTTCGCCACGCCGCATGCGGCTACCTGCGAAGTGTCCATTGCGCTACCGCCACCGAGGCCGACGACCACATCGGCGCCTGACTTTGCGATGGCGTCGGCGCAAGCGTCGATGCTGGTCGTTGGGGGCTCGGGTGGCACCTGCGAATACGACTCGAATTTGATTCCGGCTCCCGCGAGCAGCGCTTCCGCCTGGCTCAGAATTCCCGATTCCGCAACGCCGGCGTCGGTTGCGATAAAGACTTTGGATCCTCCGAGGAACTCGATCTGTTCGGGCAGGGCTGCCAGGGCGCCCGGACCGAAGATCACGGTCGGCGTGGTGCGAAAATGCGAGTAATTGACTTCCTGAGCCATAGTTGAATTCCCCTCGGATCGTCGATTAGCGGGCGCTGACGCGTGGCGACCGCATCGCCGGTTTTTGTCAGGTTAGCGAACCGCCACGAGAACTCAAAGGCCATGAACTGGTCAAGTTGCGGCCGTGGCGGGGGGCGGTCACACTTCTCACGATCCCAACACTGATGTGAATCATGGAGAGGGCGATGCGCGGTCATATTCTGCATGCGAAGGAAATGGAATGGGTCGACCGCGGTAACGGGGTCGCCAGCCTGCCTCTTTTCGGGGGCCACACCGACGGTGCGAAGTTCGCTACCGGGATGACCCGATTTCCGCCGGGGGCGGCCATCGTTCTGCACTCCCACAACGTAGACGAGTCGGTCACGGTCATCGAAGGTTCGGGTCGAGCCGAAATCGACGGCGAGGAGTTCGACGTTGATACCTATTCGACGAGCTATGTTCCCGCCGGTGTAAACCACCGCTTTATCAACACGGGTGACGCACCGATGCGGATCTTCTGGATCTACGCCGGAACGGAGGTTACGCGCACCATCGCTGCTACGGGCGAAACCATGGTCCATATGTCGGCTGAGGATCGATCGGCGGCTTCACGGTAGCCAGGCCTCGCTCAACCAGAAAGAGGCCGAAAACGTCATCTGGGGCGCCAAACCGTAATCGAGTGCGGTGCTCTACCGGGCACTCCCGCACGATCTCACCCGAGCCCGCCGATAGCCGCTGCCGCCGAAGGCTATTGATACTCGTCGGGAACCGGGCTGAAATTGATCTTCAAGCCCTCGCCGAGAATCTTTTCCGCACCGCCGTGAGCTTCCAATCTCGCTGCCTGATCGGCCTGGGCCTGCCGGTCAACCTCGTCAGGATCCAGTATTCGGCGGAGCTGTGATTCAAACTCGGCGACAACCTCGCCGAATTTTGGATCCTGCCCCCGATCCCGTTGCTCGAGCGGGTCGTCGCTCATGTCGAAAAGCTGCGGCGGATATCCGCCCGTGTAGTGAACGTATTTGTAGCGCGAATCGCGAAGCATGTACTGGGCACACGGTGAGTAGATCGCGTGATATTCGCTGAATACGGGCTCGTTTCGCACGGGGCCGGCGCCGGTTACAAATTCCCACAGCGAAGTGCCGGGCAGATCGTGATCCGCCGGTTCCCGCCGCGCGCCGACCGCCTCCAGTATCGCGGGATAACAGTCCACCAGTGACACCGGTTCCTCCACCACTTTCGCCTCCGGTATTTCCGGTCCCGCGGCGATCAGCGGCACCGCCGCCGAACTCTCGTACATGCAGCTTTTACCCCATTTGCCAAAGTCGCCTAGCATTTCCCCGTGATCGCTCGTATACATGATCCGCGTTGATTCAGTCAGCCCGGCAATTTCCAACGCGTCGAGCACTCTGCCAATTTGCCGGTCAGTAAAAGTCACCAACCCGTAGTAGGCGGCAATGGCGCGCCGCACGGTTTCCTCGTCGAACTCGCCGCCCGGTATCGGCATGCTCAAACGCCGCATGATTTCCATCATGGGATGATCGGGCCAGGCGGAGGCAGACCCGTTTATCGGCCACTCCACCTCGTCGACGGGATAAAGATCGAAATACTCCTGCGGGGCCACGTAAGGGAAATGGGGCGTAACCAGCGACACCCACAGGCACCACGGCTCTCCGCGCAGTCCCGCTTCGGTTTCGATCCATCTCACAGCTTCGCCTGCAACGGCCGTATCGAACCGCGTGTGATCCGTCTCGCCCGCGCCTGCGTTCCTCACGTTTTCGACCATGTGTCCCTGCGGAGGCATGGATTGCCGGGCGATTCCGAACAGATCGCCCACGCCGTCCTTTACATCCATTATTAGACGCTCGTCCGGGAACCCGTTCTCGTCTTCCACGCTGCGGAAATGCATCTTGCCGATGATCGTCAGCGGAATGCTCTGATCGGTCAGGCGGTGTCCCCAGCCTGGGGTCGCTCCGGTATACGGGGCGGCGTTATCCCAGTTTCCGGTCTTGTGCACGTATCTGCCCGTCACAAAACTCGCGCGCGACGGCACGCAGATGGGGCTGTTGCAGTACGCATTCTCAAACCGGACTCCCCGAGCCGCTATCGAGTCGATGTTTGGCGTAAGGACCTTCGAGTGCCCGTAGCAGCCCGTTATCCGCCGTGTGTGCTCGTCCGACATGAGGATCACAAGATTGGAAGGCTTCATTAGCGTTTTCTTAACCTTGCGCCGGATCGCCGCCGGCGTCGCGCGAGCCGACGACAACTCCTACGGCTCGGTGGCCCGACCGGTCCGCCGGTTGGGATTGAAGCTACCAACGAATAGCCTCGAATGGGCACCCCAAGGATCGAATCGGCTGGGGTAGAAGGATTCGAACCTCCATTACGTGGGCCAGAACCACGCGTCCTACCATTAGACGATACCCCAGAGCGCGGAGGCATTCTACAACGCAGCCCCGGTCCCAGCCCCGGTCCCAAAATCGCAGGCGTCTACCCGAATCGCTTGGTGTTTTGCGCCGCGACAGTCCCGTAGTATGATTGAGCGATGCCAAATATTCGCTAAAGCGACATTAACTAGAATACCGATTGCGAGGTGTTCCCTGGGCAAGTCAGACGCCGACCGACGGCGGGTTCTGTCGGCGGATCTGGGCGCCAGGATTCTTGGCATCTCGCTTCGGACTGCACGCGGGTCGAGGACGCTCAACGAGGTGGCCGAACGGGCCGGCACGTCGGCCTCCGCGATCTGGAGCATGGACGGCTTCTGCCGACTGAACAGAAACTGCGCGCGATTTTCCGTGATGGCTGCGGAGTCTCCGAATCCGAGTTCGAGTCGGTGATGTTCGATTTCCGTCTCGATTTCTTTCTTGAATCGAGCGATCTGCCTTCGCGCTCCGATCGCGTTGAGATCCGGGGAATCGTGGACTCGCTCAAACCGAGACTAATTTCGCGCGATCGTCGGTCCGCCGCCCCCGTGGCCGTCATCGAAAGCGAACGCCTACAGAGCTGACGTCCGCCGTTAGGGCTGGGCGCGGCGCAGACTCCTCGGCCCACTCGCGCTGGATTCGTCGGTGGCATACTCTGTTGGCCATGTCCGATCGATCATCCTCGAAGCTATCGGCTCGGAATCTCTGTATTCTCGATTCCCGATGAAGCTCGGGTGGAGCGTGAAACGGTCCCGGGTGGCCTATTCTGGAAGATTTCCCGTGGTCGAGGACGTGCTGGTTGCCGATCTCGATGGCCGGCAAACTCTGTACACGTACCTGGGAATTGACGCGAGCGCAGTTTCCATTCTGGCCTACGACGGGCAGGGGCGCATTCTCACGGTCAGGGAGTACCGGCACCCGTTGGGGCGTGTAATTACGGATCTTCCCATCGGGTCGGTGCAACCCGACGAGTCGTCCAGCGACGCCGCTGTCCGTGAACTTCGCGAGGAAACCGGCTACAAAGCCGGCGAACTGGTCCATTTCGGCACCGTTTTTCCGGTACCGGCCCTGGCGCCGCTGGCCTTCGATTACTTTTTCGCGACCGATCTGACTCGGGCGGGGGCCGACCCGGATGAATCCGAGATACTTGAGGTCGAATGGATGGGATTTGACGAGGTCCTTGCCAGGGTTATGACAGGCGAATTTCAGCACGGTTCGTTGCCGCATGCCGCGCTGCTCGCGACTCAGAAGGGGCTGATCCAATCGTCGCCCCCGCGGAGCAAACCCGGTTGAGATCGGTTCGACTTGTCGGCGACGTGCTTCTGGATGAGCGGCTTGGTGCTTATCAGGCCGTCCTTGGTGCGGACTACGTCACGCGGGCGGCCAGCTTTTACGGTGTCGATCTCGCCGATGTCGCGGTGGGTTCGGACGGTTGCATGGAGACCTGCCGCGAGGCCCTGGCAGTCGGAATCCGCGTAGTGGTTCACGGACCCACGATTGAAGAGATGGCTGAATTCAGGGAACTGCTCGTGGAAAGCCACGGGCGGCTACGGCTGGCGCATCCGATCCGCTTCGACGGCAAATACACCCTTCCCCGCCAGGAATCGGCGGATGGCAAGCTTGGCGACGTCATTACCGTGCGCGTCATTCGCACCGGCTCGACGGAACGTCACATTGCCGTCGAAGAGTTGAACGTCCTCGACGCGTTACTTCTATTCGGTGGACACGTGGATCGGATTTTTACGAAAAGAGACAGTGTTCGAGCCGAGGAAATGAATACCGCGCTCAGCGTTATTCGGTTTTCCAACCGTGCAATCGGCTATGGCGAGGCCTGCACAGCCCACTACCCGGGCTATTTCTACGAGGTGATAGAAGTCGTTTCCACTGGCGGAATGCTCGAATACGATTCGTTTTCCCGAGTGAACCGGCTCGTGGGAAAAGACGGAATTGCAACCGTGGATAGCTACCACGTGCCGCCGTATCAGGCGATGATCGAAGACTACATCGCCGGCTTCCGCGGCGATCGTGCGAGTTCGGTTTCGGAATCGGAGTCGGTCGATTTGCTCGATCTGGCGATTCGATCCCTGAAGACATCCGAGTTGCCGGAGGCGGTCGGCGGTTGAAACGCCTGCGCATGGGAGCGATAAGCTTCGATCACGGTCATCAATATGGTTGGTGCGGGGCGCATCTTCAATTGCCAATGATTGAGCTCGTGGCGGTTTCCGAGTGGGTTCCCGATCAAGTCGAGCGAGTCAAGAGCGCTCTGATCTCACCCGAGGGTGCCATGAGAAAATTGGACGACCCCGAGCAGGGCCCCGTCGCGTTTTACGAGGACTACAACGATCTGCTGGCTCGCGATGACATAGAGGCGGTCAGCATCAGCTCCGCTAACGCGTATCATCTGGAGCACACGGAGGCGGCGGCGAGGGCGGGTAAGCATGTAATTCTGGAAAAACCGCTCGCGACAAATCTCGACGACGCGACCCGCGTTGTGAAGGTTTGCGAGGAAGCCGGAGTGCACCTCAGCACTGCCTACCCCACGCGATTTTCGCCCTCGGCAACCGAGGCGAAGCGCCGCGTCGACGCCGGCGAAATCGGAGAAATCGTCTCCATGCACGCCACCAACCATCTGCGGCGCGGTACAACCGGCTGGTTCGTGGACCCTGCGCTTTCCGGAGGCGGCACCATTCGCGATCACATCGTGCACGGAACGGATCAGATGCGCTGGTTCTCCGGGTCGGAGGTGGATTCGATCTACGCCGAGGGCGATACGCTCGCGCGCCCGGAAATCGCGGTGGACGATGTGGCGATGCTCATCGAAACGTTCGAAAATGGCGTCATCGGCAGCTGCGACCCCAGTTGGAACCGGCCCATGACGGCCACAAAGTGGGGCGACGTCTTAATTCGAATCCTTGGCACCGAAGGAGCCATCGATTTCGACATCACGGGCTGCTACGTTTCCCGCACTCTCGCGGGGGGCGGCCAGCAAGCCGAGGCGTGGGAAGCTGCCGGAGTCGAGGGCTACGTGAGTCAGATGTCGTACCAGGAAGACGCCAACGTCTGGTACGTAAAGGATTTTGCGGAAGCCATCCTCGATGGCCGAAAGCCGATGGTCGATGGGATCGACGGCTGGTACGGGGTGGCCTGCGTTGAGGCCGCATATCAGTCCGTCCGTGAGCATCGAGAGATTAAGGTTCCCCGATATCCGGACAGCCTCGAATAACTGAAGAAGAGGTTTTTGTGTTGAGAAAGGGAATCCGCGATGGTTGTTTTGGCCAGTCGCTCACGCTTGGGGAAAAGTTCGGTCCTGGCGCCGCCAACGGCCTTCATGGGATCGAGATTTCGCTGCCCGAAAACGGTGAATACTCGCTCACGGCCGCCGACTCCTTCCTATCGCACCGTTTCTCCCTCCGCTCGACCCCCTCTCCCTCAGAGAGAGGGCCGGGGCGAGGGCTCCGCTCCCGGATCGGACCTACCTTTCAAAAAGTATCTGCGGCGTGGCAGCATTGATCGATCAACCGAACTCATCCCGATGATCGGTCCAATTAGTCCCTGATGTCCAAACCCCGATACCGAATGGCGCCCAGCCCCACCGGAGCGCTGCACATCGGCAATGCCCGCACGGCTCTGTACAACTATCTGCTCGCGCGGAAAACCGGCGGAACCTACGTGCTTCGAATCGAGGACACCGCCCGCGACCGCAGCCGCCCTGAATTCGAGAAGACGATCTTTGACGGGTTTCACTGGCTCGGGATCGAATGGGACGAAGGCCCCGAAATAGGCGGCGACTTCGGACCGTACCGCCAGAGCGAACGGCTCGACCTTCACCGCCAATGGCTCGAAAAACTTACGGACAGTGGACGGGTCTACCGTTGCTTTTGCTCGCCCGACGAGCTTGCCGACGAGCGCAAGCGAGCGCAGGCCGAGAAACGTCCGCCCAGGTATTCCGGAAAATGCCGAAACCTGTCCAAAGTCGAGGCCCAGCGCCGTTTGGACGCCGGTGAAGAGGCCGCCCACAGGTTTCGGGTGGAGCCGCGCACGGTCGAGTATCGCGATCTAGTCCTGGGCGACGTGCGGGAAGACGCCGGACTCTGGGGCGATTTCGTCGTCTGCCGGTCGAACGGGGATCCCGTATACAACTTTGCGGTTGTTGTCGACGATCACACCATGGAAATTACCGACGTCGTGCGCGGCGCCGACCACATATCCAATACATTCAGGCAGATCGTCATGTACGAGGCGCTTGAAATGGCGCCTCCGAGATTCGGTCACCTGCCGCTGATCCTCAACAGCAAGAAGCAGAAGCTCAGCAAGCGCGATGGCACAGTTTCGGTCGAGGAGTTTCTCGCTCAGGGCTATCTCCCCGAAGCGGTTCGAAATTTCATCGCCCTGCTTGGATGGAACCCCGGCGATGAGCGCGAGATGTTTGGACTTGAAGATCTCGTGGACGAGTACAGCCTCGACCGGGTTAGCAGCGCGAATCCAATTTACGACATCGACAAACTTGACTGGTTCAACGGCGTCTATATCCGCAATATGCCGGTTGCGGAACTGGCGAGCCGGGCCCGGCCGTTCGTCGAGTCGGCTGGATTGGTTGTGACATCGGACGGTGCGGATTACTTCGAGCAGGCCGTGGCTCTGGAGCAAGAGCGCGTCAAAAAGCTCAGTGACTTCGGCGATGCGCTGGCATTTTTCTTCGCCGACAAGGTTGAGCCGGACATGAAGTTCCTCGTGAAGAAAAATGGGACTGCCGGTGAAACCGCTGACGCTTTGCAGCGGGTACTTGAAGTGCTCGAGGAGCATGGTGTCAGCGACGTTGAGAAATCCGAAGAGCTACTTCGCGGTCTGGCCGAGGTGTTGGGCTGGAAGGCCGGCGAACTGTTCATGCCAATACGAGTGGGAATAACAGGCTCTCGCGCCACTCCACCCCTCTTCCAGACAATGCGAGTTCTCGGCAAGGAGCGGGTGACTAAGCGACTTGCTTCCGCAATATACCTTTTGCTCAATCCGGAATCTCAGACTCCCTAGCGCCTGGCCTCCGTCGCTCCAGACCGAGCCTGTCTAGCTGTGTCTTCGGCGCCGCTCGTCGCGCCAGGCTCGCAGGGCTTCGACATCGCGAGTATTCAAAACATCGGATGCTGTCAGCCAGGATCGGCGACCGGCCGTCACGCCGTACATCAGGTAATCGAGATGCTCGATCGAGTGCGAGTCGGTATTGATGACAATAGGAATTCCCATTGCCGCGGCCTTTCGAGCGTGCTCCTCCGGCAAATCCAGTCGGTCGGGCATGGCGTTTATTTCAAGCGCGGTTCCCGTCTCGGCGGCCGCCTCAAGCACCGCATCGATGTCGAGATCGTATCCGTCGCGGCTGTTCAGCAGCCGGCCGGTCGGGTGTGCCACCGAGTCCACGTTTGGATCGCGAATTGCGGCCACGATGCGCTTCGTCATGTCTTCAGACGACTGACGAAATCCGCTGTGAACTGCCGCCGACACCCAGTCCAAAGTACTCAGGAGCTTGTCCGAGTAATCGAGGCTGCCATCGGTCAGGATATCCACTTCGGTACCGTGCAGAATCTCGATCCCATCGACCGCCCGATCGACCTCTTTGACGGCCGCCGACTGCCCGGCAACGCGCGATTCGTCCAGCCCGCGGGCAACAGTAAGCGACACGGAGTGATCGCTGATCGCGAGGTAGCCGCGCCCGTGCTCGCGGGCCGCCGCGGCCATTTCCTCGATCGAATTCGAGCCGTCGCTCCAGCGCGTATGGCAGTGCAGGTCGCCGACGAGGTCGTTGGCGGCCAGTAACTCCGGCAACGTTCCGTTTTGGGCTGCGCCGATCTCGTCGCCGCTTTCGCGCAGCTCGGGCGGGATCAACGGCAGACCCAACGCTTCGTAAAGTTGCTGTTCGTTTGCGAACGCAGCTCCATTTTCCAATTCGACCCCTCGCTCGCGGGCGATGACCCGCAGGGAGTCCGTATGCGAATCCGAACCGGTTTCAAATATCAGGCTCGCTCCGAAATCGGTCGGCCCACAAACGGTCACGCGCACGTCAAAACCGTCTTCGAATGTCCCCGAGGCCGTACGCTCGCCCGCGTTCGAATTAGGTACGATAGACCGGAAACCGTCGATGACCGTCGTTGAGTTATTCGCCGCGATCAGAAGCGCAATTCCCGAGACGACCGGCACGCCCCTCCTCGCCTCGCCCACAAGAGCCGCATTCGCCACACCTTCAACCTTGAGCAGCTCGCCGAGGAGCGCTTGAGCTACCGGCAACGCGTCCGCAAGAAGACGGCGACCGCGACGCTCCCGCAGCTTCTGGATTTCAATCAGGATTGATTCAACTTTCCTGGCGCCGATACCCGGTACGGACTGGAGTCTTCCAGATGTGGCCGTCCGCTCGAGAGAGTCCAGGTCTTCGATCTTCAGCTCTTCGAATACTTTCCCAACCGTTTTCGGCCCCAACCCTCTGATCCGGAGAACCTCAAACAGGCCGGGCGGGATGCCTTCGCGGGCCTTATCTAACTCCTGACTGGTACGGGTTCTAACGTATTCGTCGATAACGATCCCGAGTTTCGGGCCGATCCCCGGCAGGAGATCCAACCTCCCTTCCGACACGGCATCCGCAACGTCGATATCCATGCCTTCGATGTTTCGTGCGCCGTTGCGGAAAGCCCGGACGCGGAATTCGTCCACGGACCGGATTTCCAGGGAGTCGGCGATGGAGCTGAAAAGGGCCGCGATCTCTTTGTTTGTGGGTGTCTTATACATCGCTCAGTTTGATCTGGCGGAGCGCGAGCGGCACGAGACTAACAGCGGATGGCTCACGCGAGCGTCGCCTCCGCGCGCGGCCGATGGATGCCGAATCGCGCAAGGGCCGCGTCCGAGCAATCGCAACGATGCCTTGAGCCGGGCCGCCCGGGCCACTGTTTTAGCTGGTCAGGTTTGCCGCGGATAATTCGTCTCTGGCCGCGATGCTGCGTCCCTGTCCCACGCCAATATATGTGAAGCTGTGGTCTTCCATCTCCTCGGGATCGTACATGTTTCGGCCGTCCACGATAATTCTCTTCCGCATCGTACTGCCACCGCGATCCCAGTCGATTTCACGAAACTCGTTCCACTCCGTCGCGATGACCACAGCGTCGGCGCCAAGCAGCGCTTCGTAAGGGTCGCCGGCCAGTTCTATTCCATCCAACTCCACGGCGGCATTTTCGAGTGCAACCGGATCGTATGCGCTGACGGTTGCACCCTCGCCGTACAGAAGGCGGATTATCTCAATTGCCGGAGCGTCGCGGACGTCATCCGTGTTCGGTTTGAAGGACACGCCTAGCACGGCGATTCGCGTTCCCCGCAAGTCGCCAAGTTGCTCCCGAAGCTTGCGCAGGATCGAGCGTCGCATGTCGCGGTTGATCTCCATAACGGCCCGCAGCAACTGAGGGTGGCAGCCGTTCACCGCAGCCATGTGCTCGAGAGCCAGAACGTCCTTGCGAAAGCAGCTCCCGCCCCACCCGATTCCGGCGGAAAGGAAGCCCTCGCCAATGCGCCTGTCAAGCCCCATGCCCCGAGCGACGTCATTCACGTCCGCTCCGAGCCGCTCGCACATTGATGCGATCTCGTTGATGAACGAAATGCGAGTTGCCAGGAATGCGTTGGATGCGTACTTGATCATTTCCGCCGTTCGCAGATCGGTGATGATGACCGGACAGGCAAACGAGCGATAGAGAAACGCAACCTCTTCCGCGGCCCTGGGGGCCTGTGATCCAAGTACGACGCGGTCTGGCTGCAGGAAGTCGGATACGGCCGACCCTTCGCTGAGGAACTCGGGATTGGAGACGATTTGAAAGTCAACGTCGTCGTCGCGGTGCTGGCGAATAATGCTGCTGACGAGGTCGCCGGTCCCAACGGGTACGGTGCTTTTGTCGACAATGATCGTCCGACCGTCCAGGTTGGCTGCGATGTCACTGGCGGCGGCCTCCACGCTGGAGAGGTTTGCCTCGCCGCCCGGACCCGATGCCGTATCCACCGCTATGAATACAAATTCAGCCGTCGGGACCGCCATCTCGTAGGAGCTGGTAAAAACCAGCCGGCCTGCGCGTCGGTTACGCCTGAGCAGATCCTCCAGCCCCGGCTCAAAAATCGGTACGTCTCCGGCATTGAGATTGTCGATCTTGGATGTGTCTATATCAAGGCAAACCACGTCATTGCCCAGGTCGGCGAAGCAAGAGCCGACCACCAGCCCGACATAGCCTGTGCCAACTATGCAGATCTTGCTCATGCGGGGCGCGCCGCCCGTCTATCGCCAATCATCAAGATCCCTCCTGACTGTCCCGCCCGCCGAGAACCACTTTCGCGCTTCCGGTTCGGCGGGCGTGTCGGGCTTGAAGCATCGATGTGCCGAAATCAGTCCTGAACATCATACGTGAGCAGCGAGTCGTGGCATTGTCAACGTTCCGCGCGGCGGCTGGCGCACTGTGGAGCACGTCTCGTTGGATGGCACGGCACCTGTTCATGAGCAGCCGCTCGCTGCCGCTATCGTGAGCCTGGGAACCTCGAAAGCGATGAAATTCTGTCGTGCGAATGGAAATCGTGACCTCGGTATTGGATTTGCGCGACCTCCGCGTTTTGGCTGGCCCGAACATTTAACCCAGATAGCAGCTTCCTCCCATAATTCTGCATTAACCCAGCGAATGCGAATTGGAGATTTCGGGCAAATGTTTATTTATCGGGCCAATGAGCTGCAGGTTCAGACCTGAACGGTCGGGGCCGTGGGTTGTTCCGAGATCTGATTACGAATGTTGTTGAGCGACCTCGGAGTTTATCTTTTGGCCCGGCCTGACGTGATGGTGAACGTGATTCTGTCGGGAGACATTTTGGTCCGCAAACGGGCGTGAGCGTCAGCCAGGCCGCGACAAATCCGCTGTGGATTCGCTGTCCCCACTTGCCGCTGACTGCCGCCCCTACGCCTGAAACCCTCACTTCCGAAAATAGGTATGACGGCTGAAAAAACGTGTTGCATGGCCACAGGATTCTTAAGTGAAGATTGCGCTCGCCGACTTTGGTCCCTTTAGCTACACGATCGATACGCCCTATAGCGAACCGCTCGGCGGAATCGAGTCGTCCGTCTGCTACCTGGCTGAGGAACTGGCCGCCGGCGGGCACGAAGTGTCCGTCAGGACATGATCGAAGACTCGACCCCGGTCGCCGCGACCGTTAGCGATGAGTTCTTGAGGGGAATCTTGAAGCTGGAAGACTGGCTGGTCATTCTCTTGGACATCAACCGGGCGTTCTAGGGCCGCTTCCCGCCGGTGGTTGTCTGTAAACCGCTGGACATCTCCTCGACTAGCCCGGCGTCAACGGCGGCGGTTGCGGTGAGCAGTCCGTTGGCCAGAGCTCTGGCGTCGGAACGCCCGTGTCCAATAAGAACCTGTCCCCTGAGTCCGAGCAACGGCGCTCCGCCCCATTCCGCGTAGTCGAATTTGCGTCGAATCGAGCGCAATGCACCCTTCATCAGCATGGCGCCGACCCTGGAAATAGGCGAGGACTTGACTTCGTTGCGCAATTGTCCGAATGCAAAATCGCCCGTCCCTTCCATCACTTTGATTGCGATATTCCCGGTAAATCCGTCGCAAACCACCACGTCAACACTTCCCGACAAGATCTCCATACCTTCCATGTTGCCCGCGAAATTGATTCCGCAATCGCTCAGAAGTTCATAGGCTTCCTGGTAAACGCGAGTACCTTTGATCGCCTCTTCGCCCACGTTGAGGAGTCCGACCCTCGGGTTGTCGACTGACCCCAGCCGATGCATGTAAACGGAGCCCATGATTGCGAATTGAACCAGTTCGCGCGCGGTGCAGTCGGTGTTGGCGCCGATGTCGAGCATGAATATCCTACCGGTGGCCGCTGGCAAGAGCCCGCCCAGGGCCGGCCGTATCACGCCCTCCGCCCTCCCGATTACTAGAACTCCGGCGGCCATCAGAGCTCCACTGTTGCCGGCCGAAACAAGCGCATCGGCCCGACCGTCCTTGACCAATTCGGCCGCAACCACAATTGATGAGTCGCGCTTCTTTCGAAGCGCGGCCGCCGGCGGTTCATGCATTTCGACCACCGTTGCGGCGCCTACGACTTCGAACTCGTCCTCGCGAACGCCAAGCAACTTGAGTTCCGCTGCGATTCGCGATCGATCTCCGACCAAAATCGGACGAAGCCCGTGCGTTTTGAGCGCTTCCACCGCCCCCGCGACCGTGGCCGACGGCGCGTTATCGCCGCCCATTACGTCAAACGCGATCCGTGCCATTGCCCGTACCCCACACGCCGGAAGTCGAAAAAACGATCTTCAGGATAATCACTATTCCGGTAATTCGCCTACGCCGCTATCGGCCATTGGCCGGCCGCGAATGCTCCGCACGAGTCGGCGTCCCTTACTGGATTCAAGGTTGCGAGGAACTGAGATCGTATGGCGCACTTCGACTGCCGCCTAATGGACGACACAAGCCCGGAAGAGTTTCTTGGAGTGAATATCCAGCTTGTCGACGACCGTTGCAGCAGACTGGCGATCCTCGATCGTCAAACGTCGAGGTTACGAACCTTCCGTGCGTGGGTCATGATGTACTTCTTTCGTTCCGCGACATCGTTACCGAGCAGTGTGGTTATGAGTTTATCCACTGCCAGTTCGTCGTCCAGATTCACCTGTAACAGAGTCCTGGATTCTGGATCCATTGTTGTTTCCCACAGCTGGTCGGCGTTCATTTCCCCGAGGCCTTTGTAGCGCTGCAGGTGCACCTTCCCGTTGAGGCCGGCCAGGTGCTTATCGCGCTCAGCGTCCGTGAACGCATAGTGGGATTGGCGCCCGTTCGAAATTCGGTACAGGGGCGGCAGCGCAATGTAAAGGTGCCCTTTTTTTACAAGCTCTTGCATGTTGCGGAAGAAGAATGTCAGCAAAAGGCTGCGAATATGCGAGCCGTCGACATCGGCATCGGTCATTATTATCACGCGGCCGTAACGAAGCTTCGCAAGGTCGAAGCTCTCGCTTAGTCCCGTTCCGACGGCGGTCGTCAGGTCACGGATCGCTTCGTTTGCGAGCATCTTGTCGAGCCGCGCCTTTTCAACATTCAAGATCTTCCCACGCAGCGGCAGGATCGCCTGATTTCGGCGGTCACGTCCCTGCTTCGCATTGCCACCCGCTGAATCGCCCTCGACTATGAAGAGCTCGGATTTGCTTGGGTCTCGCTCCTGGCAGTCGGCGAGTTTTCCGGAAAGGGCCATGCCGTCCAGGGCGCCCTTGCGGACCACCAGGTCTCGCGCCCGCTGGGCTGCCAGGCGAGCGTGACTCGCTATCAGGCATTTTTCGATGATGCGCCGTGCTTCGGACGGATTTTCGTGCAGATACTCGCTGAGCCCCTTGTTGATCACCGACTGCACCTGCCCGGCAACTTCGGGGTTGTTAAGGCGGACCTTGGTCTGAGCTTCAAACTGTGGTTCCTCAAGCAGTACATTTATTACCGCTACGAGACCCTCTCTGGCATCGTCGCCGGTGAGGTTGGAGTCATTGTCCTTCAAGAATCCGTTCTGGCGTGCAAAGTCGTTCAGCGTGCGAGTCAGTCCTGCGCGAAACCCGGAAAGATGGGTACCGCCGTCGGCGTTGTGCACTGTGTTAGCGAAGGCGTAAATCGCCTCTGTGTAGCTGTTTGTATATTGCATGGCAACTGCTATGGAATTCCCCTCCACAACACCGCTTACGAAAATCGGACGAGGGATCAATGGCGATCGATGGCGCGCGATGTTTTCGACAAACGAACTGATGCCGCCCTCGAAATAGAACGTTTGCCGCTGGCCGGTGCGTTCGTCAGTGATCGTGAGCTCGAGCCCGGGCACCAGGAAAGCCATCTGGCGAAGGCGTTCGGTAAGCAAATCGAACTCAACTTGAATTTCGTCCATCGGGAAAATCCCCGCATCCGGCTTGAACCGGATGATGGTTCCGGTGTCGTCGGCTTTCCCGATTCGCTTCACGTCGAATTGTGGCAATCCCTGGCGGTACTCCTGGACGAATTTCTTGCCGCCGGTATGCACTTCGGCAACGAGATGCTCGGACAGCGCGTTGACCACGGAAACGCCAACCCCGTGCAGCCCTCCGGAGACCTGATATGCCTTGCCAGCGAACTTTCCACCGGCGTGCAGGGTTGTCATCACGACCTCGAGCGCGGGCCGATTCATTTTCGGATGATTGCCGACAGGGATCCCCCTGCCATCGTCGGCCACCGTAACGTAGCCGTCTTTGCCGAGTACAACCGTTATTTTCGAGCACTCACCCGCCAGAGCTTCGTCTACGCTGTTATCGACGATTTCGATTACGAGGTGATGCAAGCCGACCGTATTGGTGTCGCCGATGTACATCGCGGGACGTCGACGAACGGCGTCCAGACCTTCAAGCACCTCAATCGTTTCGGCGGTATACGTCAAGTGGCCCTCCTAGGCTCTCAATCCGTTGCTTGCGATCGTTTTCGGCTCGCGCAGCCGGCTCAGGTAGAAAATCATGCTGGCGGCTGAGATGGCGGTTCCAATAAACGCACTGCCCAAGAGGGAGACGATCAACCCTGGGATGGCGCCGGATAGCCCCGACCATATGAACCCAAGGCCCATCTGAATGATGAAGGTCAAAAAGACGAACACAATCGCGGGACTGCGATTGCTTTGTAAAAAAATCACCGAATTGCGAATACTTGCCCGGACGGACACGGGCTCAAGAATCAACGCCAAAATCGCAAAGTACAGCACCAGACTTGCCGCCACCAGTCCTACCAGCAGCGCGATGAGTAGAGCGATCAGCAGCAGCAACAGCGGAATTCCAAAGACGCCCGGCAATAGCCCCGCGGCCGCCCCCAACACGGTGGCCACCAGGGCAAAAACGCCTGTCGCGAGCGCAATCACCGCTCCACTACCCAATACCAGGCCCAGCAGCTTCGGTGACTTGGTTCCCCATGCTTGCGCGAAGTCGAACTTTTCTCCCCGTGCGTCAATAACGTTTGCCAGGAGAACGAGGTAAACCGAGGCAATGACCACACCGATGCCTACGAGCGTGACAATCGCGACCACGGTGGACGCGATTGTGGTCAGTTCAATTGGCGATTTGCCGGCATCAAGATCGCCGGCAAGTAGCCCAATCGAGGGCACAAACAACCCGAGCAGCCACGAGACTTCACGACCGAATTCGATTGATCCTGGTCCTAATGAGTCCGAACCTGTAGTCGTCGCAGTCGGAGCAAGAACCGAAATGGGAGGCAGGAGCCAGATAATCAGATCGAGCAGAACCGGAATGACGATCAAATATGGCCTGCGGACAACGATACGGTAACCGTCTCCCAGCGCGTCGATGACTCCCAATAAGCGCTCCTAGATTGACTCTCTAATTATACCCGAAATCGTGCAGTTACTCCTGTGGCATTAGCGGATTTTCGGGACCGGGCGGATGCTCTGATCTTGACATAAAAACGGTTCGCTGCAGACGCCGGTCGTCGCTCTGGCTTTGCCGCTGGAGACGGCGCTCCGGTCTGCGGAATTTGGCGCTTACGGTGGTATCGTTTACACGTGAAAAAGCGTTGCGAGGAGGGGCCATGTCAAAGGAAATTAACGTCACGCTTGAATATTGCCTCCAGTGAAATTACCTGCCAAGAGCCGTCAGTATGACGGACGATCTGCTTTCCGACTTTGGTCATGACATTGGCTCATGGACGCTGATACCGTCATCGGGCGGACGGTTCGAACTCTCGATAAACGGAGACCTGGCCTTCTCGAAAAAAGCTGAAGGGCGTCATCCCGACGTTTCCGAACTGCGCGAAAAAATGGCGGCTGCGCTACAGGCCTGAGCCGGGCCGGAGCTGAATTCGCAACAGTAAATCCCCGCTATCTGAACTCAGTCACAGGATTCACAGCGGGGTAGAAAAATGCCATCTTGAGCTGCCGGTCTCCGCTATTTCGAAATCCGTGGTGGACAGCGGTGGGCGCCAGCACCGCATCGCCGGCCGAAACCGGGATCTCGTCGTCGCCAATAAGCGCTACGCCGTGGCCTTCGAAGATGAAAAAGGCCTCTTCGACAAGATGCTTGTGCAGCGGAAGCTCGGCGCCGGGTTCAATTATGAGCTCGCCCAGCGTCACCGCGCCCGCCCCTGAAGCGGGGTCGATCAAGACCTTGCCCGCGATGCCCGAAAATTTTGATTCGCTGGCCTGCCGATCCGTACTTCGAACAACGCCCATGCTTAATTGCGTCCTTTCAAGTCAGCCAAGTCAACGTTCGCGACCCGCCGCCCATGCTGCCAGCATTTCGCCGGTCGCGTCCAGCGGCCTTGTTCCGGTCCCGGAATCGAGTTCAGGGCGCTCCGCGTTCTAGACTAGATCAGCCCAGACTGTGCTTGAAACTGCGATATGAACTTTTCAAACGAGCGAAATGCCGAAGCTACGAACGTAAGGAAATTCAGCGAGCTTGCGGCTGACTACGGTCGCGGAACCGATCGACCGGATTTGGACGCATTGGCTGCCCTCGCAGGCGACTTGAGTGGGAAAATGCTGCTTGATACGGCGGCCGGCCGCGGAGCGTGCGCCCTGCGAATGGCCGCCTGCGGCGCTGAAATCCACCTGGCCGACCTCACGCATGCAATGCTCGCGGAAGGAAGATCGGATTTGCTGGGGCGAGGTCTGGAATTTCGCGCCGCCGTGGCCCGAAATGGCCGTTTGCCATTCCCAACGGGTGCGTTCGATGTAGTGACTTGCACGCGCGCTTACCACCATTTGGCTGACATCGGGGCCGCGCTCCTCGAAGCGCGCAGAGTCCTTAAGCCGTCAGGCCGTCTTTTGGTCACGGATCACTCTGGTCCGGACACTGCAGAAGCAATGGCTTTTCTCAACAAGATATCCAGGCTCCGCGACGGGTCGCATGCCGAGACGCTATCACCGAAGGCCTGGCGGAAGCAGCTTGTTGACGTTGGATTTGACCTGCAGGAGATTCAAACGGTGGCAACTCGGCAAGAACTCGACGTGGTTCTAGAATCCGCCGGAGATGTCGCCCCGAAAATTGAGGCGCTGTTCGAAAACGCGCCCCCGAGTGTGCTCCACGCCATCGAATTCACCGGTTCAGCCCCGGCTGATTTCGCAAGCGTGATCGTAGTTTTCGATGCAGTGTCGGTGGGCTAGCGTTCGGCGAGCATCTTTCCAGTCGATCTCGACGGCGCGCGAACGATCGTCCCGACATAGGCGTCAGTCTTTGCCAGGCGCACGCCGCAGCCGTCGCGGATGACCGCCTTGTTGCCGTCCACCAATAACAGCCGACGTGTCGGGTGTCTCCGATGCAGCAAATCCAAAACGATGTCCTCAATCGGGAACGCGAATACCCAGTGTGCCATCAGCGAATTGTCGGGACCTGATTCAAATTCAATGCCAAGCGTTGCGTTCGCCACCTCGTTGAAGACCTCGGTCGCGGCTCCGTAGAAGACTTCGAGCTGCTTTCCGCCGGTCGCCTTCACCCATTTCCAGCCGGATTCCGCGACTGCCGCTTCGATCTCGTCCAATGCCCGCCGAGCCTGAGGTGACGCATGCCGTCGAGCGAATGACCTCAGTTCCGCGTAGCTACGTGGATATTTGAGGGTCGCCCCGCCGCTTAGCGAATGTCGTGTGTGATTTACGCTTCCATCGCCGCGTAGCTTCAATTCATACATCGTTTATCCGGTCGACGGCCGGCGCACTCGGGCCGCCACCAGCCGGCCCCGGGCAACCGTTCGCGGTCCAAACCGCTCAGTAATCACGTCCATTGCCCGATCTAGTCGCCGGTTTCGGGGGGATTGATCCCAGAGAAGTGGAAGCTGCTCGACGTCGCTTGCGTTGAAATCCGAGACGTGAATGCCCGCCAGCCTGATTCGGTCTCCCTTGTTCAGAACCGTGTCCAACAGGCAAGCCACCGTTTTGTAGATCGTCTGCCCTTCGTCCGAATGGGCTCTGAGCGTCTGACGACGCGTGATTGTGGAGAAATCGGCGTATCGAAGTTTGAGGGCCGCGATCCTGCCCCGCAGCCCTTCGACTCGAAGGCGTTTGGCCACCTTCTCCGACGCCTGGAGGAGAAAGGCGCGGAGCGCCGCTGGATCCTGCACATCACGCGCAAAAGTCTTTTCATGACCCAGCGACTTGCGCCGGGGGTCCGGGTCGACGGACCGCTCGTCGATCCCGATTGCAAGACGGCGAATTCGATCGCCGATTCGGCCGATTTGGGGACCCTGACCCGAGGCATGATGTCCTGCAAGATCACCGATCGTCCTCACGCCGATCGCTTCGAGCGTCCGGCGCGTTTTCGGACCGACTCCCCACACATAGCCAACCGGCAAGGGTGCCAAAAACTCGCGTTCCGTCCCCGCCGGAACGACCAGCGGGCCGTCCGGCTTGCAAAGTCGGGACGCGATTTTGGCCACCGATTTGCTCGACGCAATTCCAATGCTTATCGTCAGTTTTTCCTCACGCAACACCAGACCCCGGATCATCCGTGCAATCTCAATAGGTGTTCCGAGGGAGCGTTCGCAACCCGCTACGTCGAAAAACGCTTCGTCGAGCGACAACGGTTCCACAAGCGGCGTGATGGACTCAAGGAGACTCATGATTCGGTTCGAGACGCCGCTGTAAATGTCGTGACTCCCCCGCACGAAAATTGCCTCGGGACACAGCCGCTGGGCGATAGCTATGGGCATCGCGGAATGGACTCCGAATTCGCGAGCCTCGTACGAGGCGGCAGTCACGACTCCCCTACCGTCCGGATCGCCGCCGACAATCACCGGCCTCCCCTTCAGCTCGGGATTGTCGCACTGCTCGACCGCCGCATAAAAAGCATCGAGATCGGCGTGCAGGATGCTGGCGGGCGGCACTTCTATGCTTCCGCGTTACTTTCAAGCAGCACGGGCGATGACGCCGAACATTCGCGGTCATCGGCGTCATTCTGCGTCGCCGGTCTGCGGAAAGGTCCCCATTCGCCGGTGGTTGTAAGACCGAGCGACCGCTGGAGATCGAGTTCGCTGCGAGCCGGCTGAAATTGGAAGGTTCCACATTCCGCAAATGAGATAGCGATTCTACGGCCGAGTTTTTTCACCCCAAAACATCCCTTCGCGATTGCGCGTTCGCAAGCTGTACGTATCCACATTACCGAACGAACAACGAACGTGCAAGACCACCATTGAGTTTCGCTTCGGCCATCGCGGTCAACGGCTGCGAAATCTCGCTCGATTACATGGCGAAATCGAGCATTGTCGGCGAGATCTACGACGTCCACTGGCGGCGGAGTTGACTATCTTGTGATAATTGGTTGGAACAGCGAGTTGGCTTTGAGAACATCGAATGGAGAGTCTTGATGGCGACTGTGGACGACGTAAGGTCGGCGCTCGAGGGTGTTCACGACCCCGAACTTGACCTCGACATACTCAATTTGGGATTGATATATGACGTTTCAGTCGAAGGCGGCAAGGTCGGCGTCGAAATGACCTTCACGTCGCCCATGTGCCCGGCTGGCCCCGAAATCGTAAAGGACGCGACCGCTGCGATCGAGGCACTGGACGGCGTGGAAGAGACAAACATTGAGGTCGTCTGGGATCCGCCCTGGTCGATGGAAATGATGAGCGAGGACCTGAAATTCATGCTCGGGCGTGACTAACCTGACGTAGGTTATTGCCGCGACGGGGTCTCTGGCTGCATTCGGAAAACTGCACGCGACCGAGGCCGTTTTCAGCCTGCGCGGGCGCGTCTGTCAGCAGGACGTAATTTGAGTCACTGACCGGCCGCTGCACCTTGTAATCGAACAATTGATAGTCCGCCCTGGTAATTGGCGAACGGCACTCAAGGATGACCCGGATGCCTGCCACGGGATTTGTAGAAAACCCACTCATGTACGAGCTGGTTGTCATCGGCGCCGGTCCGGCCGGACTTGCAGCGGCGCTGTTCGCCGCCGGTCAGCGTATCAAGGTCGTGGTTGTTGCGCCGGAGGTCGGTGGTCAGGCTTTACACAGTACGCACGTAGCGAACTACATGGGCTTTGATCAGATCGCTGGCTCGCGGCTGGTAGAGAGGTTCGAGCAGCAGCTCGGAGAGTATTACATTACAACACATTGCCGATGCGGTTGCCCGGCTACAACACCCGAGCGACTCTTTCGATCTGGCACTCGAGGGCGGGGGATCGGTGCAGGCTCGATCCGTGGTCGTGGCGTCGGGGATGATTCCGAATCGACTGAGCGTGCCTGGAGAATCGGAGTTCACCAACCTCGGTGTGAGCTATTACGCGGATAATTACGGCCCCACCGCCCACGACAAGAACGTTTTGGTTGTCGGCGGCGGAAATTCGGCGCTTCAGGCCGTGCTGGAGGTCGCGCCGATTGCGCGGAAAGTCCAGGCGATAACCAGGTCGGGCTGGACGGGTGAACCGGCCAAAATTGACGCGGTGAACCAGTTCGACAACGTCGAGATGCTGCCGCCTTCCAACGTAGTGCGCATCGAGGGGCGCGGCGTGGTGGAAGCTGTGGTTGTAGAGGCAGTAGAGGGTGGCGAACAACGTTCGCTGCCTATCGATCTGGTCTTCGTGCAGATCGGGTTTCATCCAAGCACGCAATGCGCGGGTCATCTGGTCAAGCTAAACGACCGGCGAGAGATCATTGTGGGCCGCGACAATGCGACCGATGTGCCAGGAATTTTCGGAGTAGGTGATTGCACCGAAGGGATTGGCAAGGAGATCGCCGTGGCCGTTGGCGACGGCGCCCGCGCCGCGCTTTCCGCAAAGAGCTTTATTCGCAGCCGAACCTGGGCGACGTAAAGTTTCCGTCGCGATTGCGGTCTACCTGCCCGCTCGAGCGCTAACTGTGTTCGCAACCGACATACCGGCGGGCAGGTTAATCCGGGCGGCCGGTCATGCCTCGATACGGCGGCTCGAAGATTTCGGCATGGGTGTCGAGCGCGAAGCGGTCGGTCATGCCGGCTATGAATCGCGCCACTATTTGGTGCAATTCGCTTCCCGGGATCGAGAGCTTTTCCTGGGTTGACCGCGGCAGCAGGCCGGGATTCTCGACAAATTTATCAAAGAGTCGCGTCAGAACCATTTTCCCGCGCGCGACCTGGCGCATAACCGACGGGTGCCTGTAAACCCGCTCCATCATGAAGTCTGTGGTGCTGTCGCGAAGCAATCTGCCCGCGACGGACGCGGAAATAGTCGGCTCGCTCCGTTCCCTGACGTCTCCGCTCGACCTCAATTTTCCCTCGCGAATCCGCTGCTCGGTGGCTCGAACGACGTCGCCGATTAACTCCTTTATGACGATGCTGGTTGCACGTCGCAGCATCACGCGCTCAAGGTCCATGCCGAGGTCAGGCCTCGAATTCTCAGCGCACAATTCCTCGGCGGCATTCAGCGCCCGCCGCCACAGGTCGGGCCCATCGCGACGCAGATCTTCGAACTTGAGAAGACCGGCATTTACCGCGTCCTCAACGTCATGAGCCACATACGCGCACTCGTCGGCTTCCGATATGGCTTGAGCTTCGGCCCCGGGCTGCGGGTAGCGGTCGAAGTCACCAGCCGACGTGGGTATGTCGAAGCGCGTAGCGTGCCGGGCGATTCCCTCGCGCGTCGCCCACGTCAGATTAAGACCGCGATATCCCGGTTGCGGTGACTCGATCTCCTCGACCACCACGAGGGAATGATGGTTGGCGTGCCAACCACCGTGATCGCGCATCAGCTCATCGAGGATTTCCTCGCCTTCATGCCCAAACGGCCCGTGCCCGAGGTCGTGGGCAAGGGCGATGGCCTCGCTCAGCGTTTCGTCCAGGCCCAGCTCGTACGCGATCCCCCGTCCGATCTGGGCAACCTCTAGCGAATGCGTCATTCGGGTTCGAAAAAAGTCCGCCTCCGTCACCACGAACACTTGCGTCTTGTGTTGAAGCCGCCGAAACGCCCTCGAATGCAGGATTCGATCTCGATCCAGCGCGAATTCGGTGCGCTTCGCCGGGTCGGACGGAGTCTGCTTGTGGCGTCGCTCGGTCCAGGGTTGCCGCAGGGGCGTGGCGAGGGTCATGATTCAGGCAGATTACTGCAAAATCGTTGCTTCGCTCGGACCCAACGCATGTTCCACTGCGTGAGACCGTCTCACCTTGTTCGGTGGCTCCGCGGTAATTCGTATTGCCCCGCATTGCGGTCTGCGATTACCAGGTTCGGTCGAAATGATGTTTGTGATCCCGTGAATATTGAAAGCACAATGGACCGATGAGTGTTCGCGTCACCGGCTGGCTCGAGCGCAACTCGGGCTTGACGATCGTCGTCTCAGTGATAGCCACGATCTTGCTCGTGATTCCGTTCCTTGCCATGCAGCCAACCGAGACGGCCTCCGGGGAACCCGGTGGCGAAGTGTTCGATTCGCTGGTGACCGCCGACCAGCGGTTCGCGTCTCAGGTCTACGTCATCTCGTTCATTGTCGAAGATCCCGATGGCGATTTGTTGCGCAAGGATCCGCTGCAAGAGCTGCTTACCAATGAGCAGGCAATTCGGGACGATCCTGAAATTGGCCCCAGACTTTTTTCGTATTTCGACGCGGACTCGGGGGCCGACGTGGTAGGCGCGTACACGATCGCCGACGCCGTCGATGCTCTCTTGCGATCCAGGGGCTTAGCGGGGATTTCGGCCGCGAATGACGCTCAAGTCCGTGCCGCGGCGAGCGAGCTGGTTGACGTGCATGGCTCCCGAGAATTCGGTCTTTCCATCGAAAGCCACAAGGATGCCGAAACCGACAACTGGATCGCTCCAGCGCTCATCATGAACTTGCTCGCCGACAACGAAGCCCTCGGCGGGGGTGGACAGCGTGTCGTGGTTGGCTCTGACGATACCTCCAAGGAGGCATTCAGCCGAGACGTTCAAACGCGGTTGCGCGGCCTCGAACAGCACTTCAATGCCTGGGGTATCGCCATTGACGTGAACCTGACAAGCAATGAGCAGGGCAGCGTGGCGGGGCCGTTCATAGGGTTTGCCATACTCGCCGTTTTGATCATTGTCGGCATCGCGTTTCGCTCCTACTGGGCCGTGGCGGTTGTCGGGGCTGCGCTGGCGGCAATGATCATCTGGCTGAAAGGACTTTCCAATCTCATTGGCCTCAAAGAAGATCTGATCTTGAGCTTGATCGTTCCGATCGCGATGATCTCTTTCGGAGTCGATTTCGCGATTCACGCCGTTGGTCGCTACCGGGAGGAGCGTCGCGCCGGTTTTGACGCGCGGCCGGCCTTCGTAGCAGGACTGGGCGCCGTAATGGGGGCCCTGGTTCTGGCTCTGATCAGCGACGCCGTGGCATTTCTGGCAAACGTCTCGTCAAGAATTGAATCCGTGATTCAGTTTGGCGTCGGCGCGGCGCTTGGTCTCGTTGCCGCTTTCGTGATGCTTGGAGTCGTAACTCCGCTCGCGCTCATGCGAGTGGATCAGCGAATTGGCTTACGAAGCGGATCTGTAATGCGGCGCCTGGCCGCAACGGCCGCCTCGGTGCTTGCGGGGCTAGCGGTGATGGCCTCGGTACTATTCAGCGTATTCGTGATTCCCTGGGTGGGCGTTCTTATTCTCGGCGTCTACGTCGTGGCCTTTCTGGCGGTGCCTTTCGTGATGGCTGGCAGATCCGCCGACGGAATCCAGCGTGGGAGCCTCAAGACAACCGCGACCGGCGGACTTTCCCAAAGAGTCGGAAACGCGGTGGCGGGTCTGGCGCGAGCGCGTTTAGCCGTCGTGCCCGTGGCTGCCGTCGTCACCGGTGTCGCAGCCTACTTCGCATTTCAACTACCGCTTGAATCCGACGTTAAAGTCTTTCTATCGCCCGACACGGATTTCGTCGTAAGCCTTGACAAGCTCGACAGGCACATTGGATCAAGCGGCGGTGAGCCCGCTCAGATCTACGTCGAGGGCGATCTCACAAATCCCGGGTCAATTGTCGAAATACAGCAATTTGCCGCCGCGATTCGGGGCCTCGAAACAGACCGGCTTGCCCGTGACGCCGACGGCGGGGTGACCGTCGGGACCGGCGCGGTCCAGCTCCTTGCGGATGTCCTCGAGTCGCCGTTGGCGCGGGCGGCGATTGGATCTGCGACCGGGGTCTCGTTGACGGACGACAACGGCGACCAGATTCCGGATTCACGCGAGCAGATCGCCGCTCTTTACCGCTACGCAAGGCGGGCCGGCGTTCCGTTTGATGAGAACCGCCTTGCCCGGACGCCCGACTCGGTGCGATCGGTTCTGTGGGTGTCGGATGACGGCAGCCTTCAATCGACCGTACTCGAAGTTCAGCTTCCGGGGAGCAGGGCGCAGGAGAATATCGTCCAGGCCCGAAGCGAGATTTCACCTCTCGTAGACGAGCTCGAGACCGCTCTTAAGAGACTTGCACCCGACTCGTCCGCTGTTTTCAGCGGCGGCCCCGTCGCCCGCCAGGCTAGCCTGGACTCTGTCGCGCGCGCTCTGCAAATCTCGCTTCCAATCGCAGTACTGCTGTGCCTTGTGGTGGCGGCTTCGTTTATGCGTTCCATCAGGTTTGCCGTTGTCAGCATCATCCCCATTCTCCTGGTCGTGGCCTGGCTCTACGCGTTCATGTACGCGTTCGGCTTCGGGATCAATCTGGTCACGGCGACCATCGCGGCGATCTCGATCGGCATCGGTATTGACTACGCCATCCATTTCACAATGCGCTATCGGGAGGAATTGCCCCGTCACGCAGCCCGGATTGAGGCGATTAGGGCTGCGGGAGCGGGCACGGGAATTGCACTGATAGCGTCGGCGCTTTCCAGCGTTTTCGGCTTTGCGATCCTCGCATTTGCCCCGATGCCGATGTTCGCGTCATATGGGTTGCTGACGGCCGTGATGATCGTCATGGCCGCGACTGGGTCGCTCATCGTCTTGCCATCGCTGCTGGTGATCGTCACCCGAGATCGTCGCGACGCGACAACGGAGACGCCGGAGCCGGCGCGAGCGGGACACTAGCGCTCGGCTGGCCCAATCGGACGAATCACATCACCCGGAGTCCCGCCTGAAAGACGGCCGTGACCCGACTTAGCGCGGAAATATCCGCCGTCGGGTCTCCATCGATCGCGGCAAAGTCCGCGGACTTGCCCGCCTCAATCGTCCCGATCTCGTCGGCGAGGCCGACGGCAACCGCGGCAACCCGAGTCGCCGCATGCAGCGCTTCCGCCGCGGTGAGGCCGGCGTCTCTGAATAGCTGAATGTCGTAGTCAATGTGGCCGAAAGCTATGGCGTTCGGGCCGGAGTCGGATCCGGTAACCAACCGGCCGCCGAGCCCTGCCTCCACAAGTCCCCGGACGATGCCCAGCCGGGTTTTCCGGTTGCTGTCCAACGCCGAAAACTCATCCTGTTGAGCAGGGCTCAGTGCCGCTGTCTTGCGCATCTCCGCCAATTCAAGAAACCGAGGGTAGCTCGTAAACGCTTGAACCGTGGGGCTCAGATATACGTCCGACTCGGTCATCGACTCGACGATGGCTGAATCAAGTCTCACTCGGCCGTCGGGATCCAGGAATTCAACATGCTCGATCAGATCGACGCCCGCCTCGATTGCGCGCCTGATTGCTTCAGTGGAGCGACAGTGCGCGGCCGTGAGTCGGCCGAGTGTGTGGGCCTGGTCGACGGCGGCGCGAAGCTCCTCGGAGGAATACGACGGCACTGCGGGATCCGTGCCCGCGGTACCGCCCCCCGAAGCCATGATTTTGATGTAGTCGGCGCCGTCGTCGACCAACCGCCGGATCGAATTTCGGATTTCATCCTCGCCGTCGGCGGTTTCATTGCAAAAGTGGAAGTGGCCGTTTGTTTGCGTGACCGGCCTGCCGCTCACCAGCATTCGCGGACCGGGGACATGACCCTGGCGCACGCCTTCGCGAATCGCGAAACCCACCTTGTTGCGCGCGCCATGTTCTCGAATCGTCGTGATTCCCGCCTGAAGGTGTCTTTTGATATTCGCCACGCCGATAATCGACATCAACTCATCGGAGTTGGCAAACGTCTCGGCGTAATTCCGGCCGTCGCCGGGCAAGCTGGCGTGTGTATGAACGTCAATCAGTCCCGGAATAAGGCAATCGTCGCCGAGGTCAACGATCGTCGCATCAGCGGGCGCGGTGCTTGCTATTTCCGATTGCGGCCCGACGGAGTCGATCCTTCCATCGCGCACCAGTACGGCCTGGTTGCGAACGGCTGAAGTACCGATCCCATCGGCCAGCAGCCCGCACCGAATTAGCAATACGTCAGATTCTGAATCCGTCATGGGAATCTAGACTCCCTCCCGGTGCGGCGTTCATCGACCATGCCAAGAGTTGATCGAAATCGTCGGCGAGCTATCAATCCCGTGCCTTTTACAGCCGCCGGATTGAAACGCTGCCCTTGGTCCCCGTTGTGTGTCCGCCTAGAACCAACGCTCCACAATAATCTTTTCATCGGTAAAAAAGTTGATTGCGTCGCGGGCCTGTCCGTGTAGATCGCCGTAGAACGACTCCTTCATCCCGCCAAAGTGGAAGAATGCCATGGGCGCCGCCACGCCGACGTTCACGCCTACGTTACCGGCCCTGATTCTCGAACTGAATTCCCTGGCGGATTTGCCGCTCGATGTAAAGATGGACGCCATGTTTCCGTACGGTATTCGATCGATCGTTTCGATCGCCTCGTCCAGCGAGTCCGCCCTCATGACGCTAAGGACCGGACCGAATATCTCTTCCCGCGCGATTGTCATCGAAGGTTCAACATCGTCAAAAATGGTCGGACCGAGGAAGAAGCCCGCTCCGTCGCCGTCAACGCTTACCGTTCGACCGTCGAGCAGGAGTGTTGCCCCTTCCTCAACGCCCTTTTCTATGTAACCGATCGCCCGGTCCCGGCTTGCCGAAGATATCACCGGACCCATTTCAGTCCCCGGTTCAACGCCGTTGCCGACCTTCACGGATTCGGCGCCTTTTGCGAGTCCGCTCGCTACAGCGTCATGCGCTTCGCCGACCGCAATCACCACGGACCCTGCGAGGCAGCGCTGACCGGCAGCTCCGAAGGCCGATGCCAGAAGGTTGTCTACCGTCTCCTCCATGCTGGCGTCGGGCATGACGACAAGATAGTTCTTCGCGCCGCCCTGACACTGCATCCGCTTGCCGGCAGCGGTGCCGCGCCTGTAAACCTCCCGCGCCACCGGCGATGATCCGACAAACGAAATCCCGGCGATCCGGGGGTCTTCGAGCAAGGCTTCCGAGACGGAGCGACCACCATGCAAAACGTTGAGCACGCCCGGCGGAAAGCCGGATTCGACCGCAAGCTCGGCAATGTGAGCCTGAGCCATGGGCGTCTGCTCCGACGGTTTGATTATGTAAGTGTTTCCGCACGCGATGGCATACGGCATGAACCACATCGGAACCATCGCCGGAAAATTGAACGGAGGCACCATGCCGAATACACCGAGCGGCTGCCGTACGGCGTATTCATCTATTCCGGTTGAAACATTCTCAAGATTCGATCCCATCATCAAACTCGGGACGCCGGTGGCTACCTCGACGTTTTCGATCGTTCGCCGCACCTCGCCGCGGGATTCGTCCAGCGTCTTTCCGTTTTCCGCGGTGATTACGGCGCTAAGATCTTCGATGGTTTCTTCCATCAGAGCTTTTAGCCGATAGAGCACCTGAGCGCGCTCGACGGCTGGAACTCGCCGCCAGTTCTCGAATGCCGACTCAGCCGCCGAGACCGCGGCGTCGATTTCTGCAATCGTTGAGTCGGGCGCTTTCGCGATCACTTCGCCGGTTGCCGGGTTCGTAACGTCTATCCAGTCGTTCGTCGTCGACGCCACCCACTCGCCGTCGATTAGATTTTTCAGATTTTCGATCTTCAAAACTCCCGGGTACTTTCCACGCGACCGGCCGTCAGCGCGACTGGAACCGTCCAGCATTCCGTTTGCAACGCATCTTTATCGACAGTTATAGCCTTCGAGACGGCTGAGCCAAAAAATCGCGTGCCCGAATGATCTGGCAATCAACCGCCTGCGACGCCTGCAGTTTCAGAATATTCCGCGCCCATCCACCGGCGCGAGAACTCCGAACTGAATTCCGCTCCCAGAAGCAGGATAATCGCCGAGATGTAAATCCAGGTCATCAGCACGATTACGGTGCTCAGCGAACCGTACACCAGACTGAACGAACTGATATTGGCGACGTACCACGCGAACCCCAGCTTGCCCGCCTCAAACAGGATCGCCGCAAGCACGGCTCCGGGCACGGCGTGGGGCCAACGCACGCGCCTGTTGGGGAGCATCACGTAGGCAAGTTCAAAAAGAAGCACGCTCATGGCAAGCGGCACTAAACGCAATGCGAAAAGCCAGATCGTGTCGGCCTCCAGAAAATCCAGGAATGGAACTGACTCGCCGAGATTTGTGACGACGTAGCGCACGGATTCGATTAACGCCGTTGAGGCCACTGATAGCAGGATTAGCGGAGCTATTACCAAAACCGCGCCGATGTCGATCAACTTGGCGCGAATAGCCTGGCGACGGTCCGTAACGTCCCAGGCGGCATTCAGGCCAAGCCGAAGCGCCTGGAAAATCCGCGATCCGGACCATACCAATGTAGCCAGAGCAACAATTCCAAAAACGCCGCGAAGGTCAATTGCTTCGCGAATATTGTCCTCGATCACGCTCTCGCCCGCCGGTAATAAATCGGCAACGTTTTCGAGCGCCTTCGCGTACGCCTCGCGGCCGGCCGCGAATAAGGAAAGGATCACGCCTGTCCCCAGAAGAAGCGGAAATAGACCAAAAAGTGTGTGGAATGCGATTGCGGCGGCGTGGGTGGCGCATTCGTCCTCCACGAATTCCCGCCATGTCCGAATTACGAGCTGAACCGGGCTCGTAACTGCCGTCGGGAGGCGCTCCGCCCAATCCCTTACCCGGTGTTCAACCCGCGCGAGCAAGCCCTTGGATGGCGCCAACCGGTCGTTGACGACAGACCGCAGCCGCGCTGCGGCTCGACCGTCGTTCGGCTTGTCCCGTCCGTTGCCGCTCCCCGGTGAGGCGGCTTCAGGCGAGCTCATCGATAGCCGCGAGCAGGCCGGACATATATCCTATCGCAAGGGCGCGAGCCCTGTGTCCGTATTGTGAATCGTCGACCATGGCTGGAACGTGATCGTCGATGAGAAAACCGGTGAATCTGGCCTTCTTGAGGGTCAGAATCGCCCGGGTCAGGTTGACGTTACCCTCTCCCAAAAAACACTCCTGAAACTTCGGCACGGTGCCCTGAACGTCCCTGAAGTGGACGTAGAAAATCTTGCCCTTTGGTCCGAAGTACTCCATCGCCTCCAGACAACCGGCTCCCATCATTTCCGACCAGCAACCCATGCAAAAGTCCAACCCGAGTTTCGGGCTGTCCCGGTATTCCATCGCGCGCTTGAAGTTTTCAAAGCTGTTCATGATTCGCGCCACTCCCCCGAGCGATTCCACCGGTGGATCGTCAGGATGAAGTGCCAGCGAAACGCCCGCTTCCTCGGCGACAGGGACCACTGCGTCAATGAAATAGCAATACGTGGCCCAGAGTTCCTCGGCGGAATATTCACGACCGTGTGTCACAGGCGACGTTTTGGCCAGTTCCGTGTCGAAGGATGTGACTTTCGAACCGCCCCGCCCGCGTGTCGTTTGGGACGTTCTCCAGACCTGATTCGGCATCCAGTGGAATCCAAGAATAGGAATGCCGGCGCGACCGACGTTGCGGATCGTCTCCTGGTAGTTTTCGATTTGCTCGTCGCGGTCGGGCAATCCCAGCATCGCGTGATCGTAGAAGCTGATCGGCGTGTTCTCCAGGGCCTCCAGTCTCATCCCGGCGTCCTCGGCGCGCGTTCGAAGCTGCAACAGGTCCATGTACTCCCATCGCGTGTCGCCTGGAAGATTTGGATTGTTTAGCTGGACTCCCTTGACCCCGACCTGTGCCGCGAACTGGAGATCCTCATTCGTCAGTTCTCGAAGCTGACCGACGGCTATCCGAATCGAGTTTTCCATCCCGTGCCCCTTTGATGTTTGATGTCGCGCCTATGTTATCGCTATGCGGTCAACGCGCTTTTGGTAGCCGGGTCCGTTCTGGTTGATGAACCGGTAGACACGCAAAAAAACGCGGCCGAAACGTAAGTGGACTTTCGGTGAGGTGCGTCTCCCCGCACTCATAATGTTTGCGGAAGTCATTTGTAGAGCCGCGACCCGTTGGCTAATTCGGGAGGCAGGCCCGGTAAGTATCTACGCATTCTTCGAGACAGCCTGGATCAGGCTCACGCAATCGATGTTGGATATTTTTCTGCGTCGCCGCCGGATACCTGACCTCAATGCGGGTGAGGCGGGCGATGTCGTGAGCCACGACGTAGCGGGCGGTCTGAATCGCAGTATTGCGGTCGCTCTCGTTCGCCATACGTCGATCGATACACACAGCGTCGACTATGCCGGGTTGCGGAATTCAGACGAATTCGTGGAACTCGTTGATTGCTCCCGCTCATTGCGCGGTGGCGATCCGCTGGAGCTTGAAACCGGCGACGACCGCCTGGCGTTTAGTTTATTGGATAAATATTTATAACGCGCTGGTACTGCATACCCTGATCGAATTCCAAATCCGGGGGAATTTGCTCGATCATCGATGGATATTTCGAAGTGCTCGCTATGCCGTTGGTCGGTACCGGTTGTCCCTCGACGACATCGAGCACGGAATTTTGCGGGGCAACAAATCGACTCCCTTCGTTGCGTCGAAAACGTTCGCGGCGAATGATCCGCGCCGCGCTCTCGTGATCGCTGATCCCGACCCACGAATCCACTTTGCGTTGCATTGCGGCGCGAGATCGTGCCCGCCGGTCGCAGCCTACGATCCGCAACACATCGACGATCAACTCGAATCGGCGGCGCGGGCGTTCCTGGAAGGTGGCGGCATGGTCGTCGAACCTGTAACCGGGGTTTTGAAATTGAGCAGCCTTCTTAAGTGGTATCGCGCTGATTTCGATCGCGTCGGTGGATTGACGGAATTTCTCGCGAAACACGCTACTGACGATGAAGCCGAATTTCTGAGATCGGGATCGAATTTTCGCGTCGAGTGGCTTGACTACGACTGGTCGGTAGCTTCGTAAAACTGGCGTCGGATCGCAGGCCGCCCGGCCGAATCGTTAGGAACCTATTGCATCTCGAAGGGCGGATTCGAGATCCGTGAACTTGAATTCGTAGCCGGAATCCAGCAATTTCCGGGGTACCACTTTTCTACTGGCCAGCAACTCAGGCGCAAGACCTCCGAGTGCGAATTTCAGAGCGAATGCCGGCACGGGAAACAGAGCCGGACGCCGCAGCACTCGTCCCAGCGCCCTGGCAAATTCTTTTTGAGTCACGGCTTCGGGCGAGACCATGTTTATCGGGCCATCCAGCTGGCGATCCAGGATGAACTCGACCGCGCCGATCATGTCATCAATGTGCAGCCACGGCCACAACTGGCGGCCAGAACCCATTCGTCCGCCCAGACCCAGACGAAAAGGCGGCAGCACGGACCTGAGCATTGGACTATTTGCGCCGATCAGGGGAGCTGAACGGAGGCATGCAACCCGAATTCCCAGTTGGCGAGCATTCAGGGCTTCGCGTTCCCAGGCCTGACAGGTTTCCGCGAAAAAGTCATCACCGGGCGGCGAATTTTCCGTCAGTTCGGCGTCGGCGCGGTCTCCGTAATAGCCGACCGCGCTGGCGGATATCAGCGCTTCCGGGCGGTCGCTGGCCTCCGCCAATCCAGCGACGATATTTCTGGTGCCGAGTTCGCGGCTCGACCTGATGGCCCTGCGCTTGGCCGGCGTCCATATTCCCGAAATGCGCTCGCCGATTAGATTTACTACTAAGCTCACGCCATCAAACGCGGCACCGGGCGGTGGCCCGGCTTCGGGCCGCCATTCAATTGCGCGCTCGACGCCCAAACCGCTGTCCTCGGCTCGCTGCGCGTCCCTGGAAAGTGCCCACAACTCGAAGCCGGATTCCGAGAACCGAGTGCAAAGGCGTCTCCCAACATAACCCGTTGCGCCCGCTACCAGAATTCGCACTTACGATTCGGCTCTACTAGCGTTCGAGTACAAGGTCGATTTCGACTGGCGGGTTTTCGAACCATGCAACCAACTCCGACAGCATCGATATTCGCACCACGTACTCGCCGGGCAGGTCCGGTGCGCTGATTCGACCCCGGAACGCGTAACCGTTACCCGGATGAATCTCGCCGGATTCATGACCGAGTAAGGGTAGACGACCTTCGAACTCCAGCATTTCTTCGAGCCTGTCATTCGGCAGTTTTCGAAACCATTTCCATCCCAGCCGCACGGTCGCATCGCCGCACCAGATTACCGGTCCCAGATTAAGCGCGTTGACATGAAAAGCGAACCTGTCGGACGGCATACCTTCATACCGCGACTTCGAAACGAGCTCGAGTCGCGCTCGGAGTCCTCGACCGCTTCCGTCGAATCGACGCTCCACGGGCAAGCCGATCCGGATTTTTTGGCTAACCAACGGGAATCCGTCCACGTCGATCCGCAACCGATAGTCGCCGTCGGCGGGCGGGGTCAGCAGACGAAGATACGCCGAATGCGAACCATCCGGACTGAGAAACGGCGGCGGCAAAAGCAAGGTTTCGAAGTTCATAACTTCACGACCGACTTCGTCGAACCAATTCACGGACGCGCGGCGATAATGAGAGCCAAGATTCGGGATCCACGGAGCCGGATTTCGATTTGCAAACGAAATCGTGGTAGTTATCCCTGATGCCGGGGGCGCGGAATCGACTAGAAGCCTGTAGTCAAGGTCATTCCATCCGCTACGCGCCTCGTCCGATTCCTCACGAAGCTCAAGAAGTTGCCACGTCCCGGACGATGTAACGTTTTCTACCAGACTTGCCCGGGCGAAACCTCGCCAGTTCTGGATCTCAATGTCTGATAGAAGCGATTGATCCAGCACCACGTACCCTATGCCGTATGCGCGAAGCGATCGGGCCAGTCTTTCGAAGTCCTGGCGCGGAACGTTTACGGTTCGGTCTCGGAAATACCAGTATTGGGGCCAGACGTACCCGGAATACCCGTTGACGAGCGGCCCTGCTCCGACTTTGGTGGTGATCCATATCCTCTGAATTTCCTCCGATCCGCTTACGGGAACGAAGAGAACAGGTGCGTCCTGGGCTGACCGCAACAGCCGCTCGAGATCTGAATTCTCGACGACCGGAGCGACGTTTATCGGATTCGGGAGCGCTTCCAACACCACGGCCCCGGTCAGAGCTAAACCCAACAAGGACGGGAGGGCGTTCTTTGGAAATCGTCGCGCGGCGATGCCTACGGCCAGCGCCGCCAGAATGGCGACGCCGAAATTGAACATAAGCCCAAATCTTGCGACGGCGCGAATCGATTGAAAGCCCGGCATGTTTTCAAACAGAAAAAGATATGGGAGCTCGATGTCGGTAACGGCACCGTTCCACTTCCAATGGGTGCCGAGCGACAAAAGAACGCCAAGCGCTGCAACCGCCGCGGCCGCCAGGGCAGTCGTGCGCCAGCGTCGACGGGCGGTCGGGATGAGTAGGGCCAGGATTCCGCCCGCCGCGGCCACGGCGACCGGAACGAATCCTGGAAAAACGCGCCGTTCGCTAGTGGGCGCGGGAAATCGGTTTCGGAGAGATTCGTACCATCGCAGTCGAGATGACGGCGATGCGTAGTCGGTAATTTCCGCCGAGAACGTCTGAACTTCCGAAATGTGCCGTCGCGCGTTCCAATCGTCGGCAATCTGACCGAACCCGAGCACGATGGGTACGAATAGTGCGCCCGTCAGAATTGCCGCGAGCGTGGCTTTTGCCATCGCGATCCATTGACGCCCCGCGACCATGCGGAGGTATCCGGGAACCACTCCGAACGCAACGAAAACGGTCCCGGCGACAATGGCCAAATATGCGGCGGTGATCAGTTGCAGCCATATGGCGACGATGGCTAAAGCTAAGTGGACCCAGGAACCGGATTTCGCGAATCGGGCGCTGGCGTAGAGCGTGATGGGAATCCACCACGAGCCTGCCAGTTGAAAATGAGCCGAAGTGAAGTTGAGCGCGATCGGGGCGAAAGCGTAAATAGTGCCGGCCAGCAGTCCAGCGGATCTATTGCGCGTAATATGAACGACCGCAAAATACATCGCCAGCGCGTTCAAGAAGAACGCGAGAATCCACGTCATGTTAAAGGCCGCGATCGGATTGCCCGACACGAGTCGCAGTGGAGCGAATAACGGCTGGAATCCGATGAGAAGGTCGGACGCGAACAGCGCGTTTCCCGATCCGAAATAGAAATTGCTCGCGAACATGCGGCCGGGATCGGAGAACAGGTAGTGGTACTGGTGTTCGAGAATCGACACCTGCCAGAGCTGATCCCCCGCAGGCTTGTTCGCGATGTGATCGCTGGCCGAGAGCAATAGTGGATGCGTAACGGCGATCGCAAGGAACAGGTAGCACACAACTGCTAACAGATGCATGGTCGCAGGGTGGCGGTCACCTCGTGATTTCGCCGTCGGTCCGGCTAGAAGGGGCGTCGCTTCTCCTCGCCCGCTTGCGACTGGATCCATTTATCGCTCGGATACCGGGAGGTCGTTGCAGTAAGCTCCCGCTGGCGGCGCGTCCCGCGGATTCGGCGTCTTTTCCTCAAGCACCGCAACCTAGCACAGGTCAACGAGGATGACCCCAATCCTCGCTTTAGGTCTGACGAGATCGACTGGAGTCTCCTGCTGAGATGGTAGAAGTCGACGGGGTCGAAATCGATCGGTTCGCCGAGTCGTGTGTGCGCATTAAGGGGTCGCGGCTTATTTTTGTGGACCCCTTGAATTTGGAGGGCTTGCACGAAGGCGCCTGCCACTTCGCTCTTATCAGCCATGACCACGGCGGCCACTTCAGCGCGCCGGATCTAAAACTTGTAACCGGTCCGCGAACTGTAATCGCCGCAAGCCTGGCGCTCGAAGCGGAACTCGAAACTTGGACCGGCATCGACCTCAACATTCTCCAGGCCGCAGACACCCTGATGTTTGGTCCTGTCCTGATCCGTGCCGTCGCCGCCTACTCCGTCAACCCGGCGACGCAGGAGGAGCTTCCACCGCACCCGCGAGAGGCCGGGGGGCTTGGCTTCCTGGTCGAAATGGACGGTGTGCGCATCTATCACGCGGGTGACACGGGACTAATTCCCGAAATGAACGATCTTGGAACCGTGGATGTGGCACTGCTACCGGTTGCCGGCGGGACGGTGATGACTGCTGCAGAAGCCGCCGAGGCAGCGCACAGGATCGACCCTCGAATCGTCATTCCGATTCATTACGGATTCTCGTGGGGGACGGTTGACGACGCCTACCGGCTTGCGGACATTTCCGACCGGCGCGTCGAGATTATTTAGCGCCAGTGGTGATTTCGAGCGGGCGACCTTTAGACGGCCGTGGCGATTTTTACCGCGGTCCTGATTGCCCCCGGCGAAAATGGCTTATCGACGTAGGCGCCGCCGCCAATTTGTTCCTTCAGGTCGTCTCCGAGCAGCTTCCGATATTCACTGGCGATAACGATGGGAATGTCAGGTCGGGTTCTCCGAACGCGCGACAGCAGCTCGAGTCCGCTCATCGACGGCATCACGATCTCGGTGAATATCACGGCCACATTTTCGGTCTCAAAGATTTCCAGGGCGCTCAATCCGTTCGAGGCCGTTATCGTCGCATAGCCGGCCGCCTCCAGAGCCTCTTTGACTGCCAGCAGGTCCTCGCGCTGACAGTCCGCGACTAATACGGTCTTCGCCGCCGATGCATGCTCATTCTTGATCGGCGGCCGCTTCAAACTTGATTCGCCGTCGCTTTCTTCCTGCTGATTCTTGCTCCAACTGCTTAGTGCGATCGCGAGCGCCCTTGAAACCTTGTCGTCGAGCCTTCCAAACGTATGGTCCTGCATCATCGAAACCGCGTCTCCCCACGAATGCGCGCGGCGGCCGGATGTCCGTGATGTTAACCAGTCGAAAAGGTCCACGGCGCTCGTGAGCAGCGCCGCAAACGGTGTATCGTCCCGGCTGAGGCCGTCGGGGTAGCCTTCGCCGTCAAGCCGTTCGTGGTGCCATCGGACACAGTCGGCAACTCCGGAAGGGAGCGCCAGAGATTCCACCAGAAGGTCGTATCCCACCAGAGAATGCTGACGTATCAGGGCCCCCGCCTCATTACCCAGATCGAGATGGTCCAGTTCCGGGCTAACCGGCAACCTTGCGTAGCCGATGTCGTGAAGAAACGCGCCGAGCGAAAGCTTCAGCAAGCTTTCATGGTCGCCGATTCCGAGTTGCAGGGCGGCCGCAATCGCCAGCAGTGAGCAGTTGACCATGTGCGACTCGACTGAAAATCGATCATCCGGCGCCTCTGCCAGCAGTTGCAAGATCAGGGGATCGTCGAGCACCCTTTGTGCCGTCGCCTCGAAAATCGATCGCGCTTGCCTGATCTGAGCACCGGACGGGTCCCGTTGCGCGGCTCTGGCCAGGGACAGGAGCGATGCTCGAATGTTTTGCACGTTTTCCCGAAGTGGAACTTCCGGGCTGGTCAGACTTCGAACCACATAGTCCGTCGCATATGCGTCGAGTTTCTCCACGTCTCTGGTGCCCACGAACACGCGGTCCACGCCCGACCGTCGGAGACTCAGAAGCGATTCAAGGTCAAGACGCGTAGCGCCGTCCATGAACATCTTGTAGCCACTCGAGGTCTTGACGTATGTTGAGACACCGGTGGCCGTTCCGGGACGTAGCGGGGCCAGGTCAACCGCCGTTAGATTCGGTTGTGTTGAAACGACCATCGACATCAGATGCGCATCACGGAGCGTGGCCCGTCAGGGCATCCGGGTACGTTCAGAGATACCCGGCCCACGATGCCTTGCCTCCCCCTGCCAGCCGTAGTACCTCCTGATTCCGATTGATGTACCGGTTTCGGATGGACGTACCGGTCCGGCCCGTCGTCGAATGCCGCGAACATTTGGCGGACGTCGATCCTTGATTACCGGAGCGCCTGACTATCCGGGTTATGGGATTCAGGACGGTTGGGATGAAAAACTGCCATGTCAGCGACGGTGCGGAGCGCTTCGAAGCAGTCTGCCGAAAGCGACGTACCATGAGTATGTCTATCCTCGATTTCCGTCGTCGGAAGGGTGAGCCATCATCGCAACGTCTTCGAACGGCCTCCGAACGCACGCCATTTTCTTGCTGGCCGCTCTGGCAATAGTCTTGCTCGCGTCTTGCGAATCTGCGGCGTCGGCGTCGACGGTTGCGAGCGGCGCTTCGCAAACTGATCGGTTAAGCGCACTTGTGGTGGCGGCGGATCTGGCAGTTGGAATCAACCGGTTTCCATTCGTGCTGATCGGTAGCGACGGACAGGCCATGATTGCCGCCAGCGTTGAGGTGACGTTCGCAAAACTGAGCGACGACGTTGTGGCCACGGCTAAATTCAGTCGCCCGGCGATCTATCGCTCAGTTACCAGTCAGTTTCCACATGAACACGACGATGGAAATCTGCATGTTCATGAACACATTGAGGGCGTTTACGTTGTCAGCGATGTCATGTTTGATGATCCGGGGTTCTGGGAGGCTGAGTTCGAAGTAGTACGCCACGGGGCTGCGAAGAAAACCTCCGCCCTGGCGGCTTTTCAGGTGCGGGACCTTTCAGCCACGTTTGCGGTTGGTGAGACCGTGCCGGCCAGCCGAAATCCGACAGCTCGGGACGTCGGCGATCTGAGCGAGATCACCACGCATCCGTCGCCGGTTCCTGGACTGTATGAACTGACGATCGCTCAGGCGCTCAAGCAACGAAAGCCACTTGTCATCGCGTTTTCGACGCCTGCGTTTTGCGTCAGCCGCGCCTGCGGACCGGTGACGGATGTTGTGGCGGGAATGTATCAAACGCACGGCAAGCGCATAAATTTCATTCATATTGAGCCGTGGGTACTTGAAACCGCCCGCACCGAGGGGAAGCTGGTGCTGACCGAAGTTGCTGAGGAATGGCGGCTGCCGAGCGAGCCGTGGGTCTTCGTCATCGACGCCGAAGGGCGCGTTTCGGCCCGCTTTGAAGGACTTCTAAGCGAGGACGAGTTAGCAGAGGCGCTCAGGGCCGTCGATCGGTAGCAGCGGGTGGCCCGGCCGGCCAGCGGCAGAAACTTGCAGTCAAGGCATAACGGTCGTCCCCGCCAGCCCGACCTACGCGATTAAGCTTGTCGGTCGGGAACCGAGCCGTTTTTGTCGTCGGGAGGGCGCCGCTTGTTCGAAGCTATTGGTCGCTTTGTCCTGAGGCGACGGTGGCCGATCATCGCTGCGTGGCTGCTGGCGACCGTGGCCAGCCTGGCCTTCGCTCCACGCGTCGGTTCCGTGCTGCGGGCGGGCGGGTTCTCTTCTGGCGAACTCGAGGCTGAACTGGCGTTTGAACGGCTAGAGGAAGGCATTGGTACGCCCGGCGCGTCACTCGCGGTGGTATTCACAAGCGACACGATGAACGCAGCCGACCCCCAGTTCGTCGCATCCGCGGCCCGTGCTCTGGAACCGCTGGATGACCTGGAGTTCGTTGTCCGCGTTGCGCCGTACTGGGAAAACCCGCGCCAGATCGGAAGCAGCGGTCGCACCGCATTCGCCGCGGTGTTCATCGACATCGACGAGGAGCGATCTCATCGGATCGTCGAAACGGTTGTCAACGCGATCGGCCCCACGGACTTGAACGTTTATGTCGGCGGCGCGGCCGCCTTTTACCGCGATATACAGACCGTCAGCGAGAGCGATCTGCGACGGGCCGAGTTGATCGGTCTTCCATTCGCGGCGATCGTCTTGCTGGTCGTCTTCGGTTCGGTGGTCGCGGCGGCAATGCCGGTGCTTGCCGGCGGCGCGACCGTGCTGATCGGACTCTCAGCCGTCTGGGCGCTGGGCCAGTTCACCAGCTTCTCGATATTCGCCCTGAATGTAGTGACGCTGATCGGGCTGGGATTGGGCGCCGATTACTCCTTGTTCCTCGTGAGCAGATTCCGTGAGGAACTTGTAAACTCCGACGTCGAAACCGCCGTCGCCCGTACCATCGCGACCGCCGGACGCGCCGTGTTCTTTTCCGGGCTCGCGGTTTTGGTGGGCCTTTCCTCGCTTTTATTTTTCGATTTCATGATGTTGCGATCGATAGGCATCGGCGGAGGAGTGGTCGTATTTGTCGCGGTCCTTGCCGCGATCACGCTGGTACCGGCGTGCCTTGCGGTCCTCGGGCACAGGATTGATTACCTGTACATCTGGAGACCGCGGCTCGATACGGGCTACGGCTGGCAGCGTCTCGCCCGCGCTGTCATGCGACGCCCCGTCCCGGTTTTCGTTGCGGTCACCGCTCTCTTGATCGTGATGGGAATTCCCTTCTTGCACGTTCGGATCAGCGCTCCGGACGCTTCGGTCTTACCGGCCGCAAGTCCGTCCAGACAGGCCTACGATCTTCTGCGAACTGAATTTGGCGAAGGGAGCGTTTCTCCGCTTTTTGTCGCCGTCGAATTTCCCAGGCCGGCGCTGCATCCACGATCGATAGCTGACATGCACGCCCTGGCGCGATCGCTGGAATCCGACGATCGAGTGACGCGCGTCGACAGTATTGTCTCCATCGACCCGCGCATCACGCTGGAGGAGTATCAGCTCATTTATGCTGACCCAGCCGCCATCGCCGATCCGTATGCGGCGGCGTACGCATCGACATTCACGAATGGCACGACCGCGATTCTGTCGGTTGAACCGAGATCGGGTTCGTCGTCGCAAGAGGCTCGTGAGCTCGTTTACGCCATCCGGGAATACCGCGACGCGGCGGATCTCGACGCGCTGGTCGGCGGCGGCGCGGCCGGACTGACCGACTTTGTCGACCGTCTCTACACCGATTTTCCTCGGGCGGTGGTCCTGATCCTCATGGCAACGTACGTAGTTCTTGCCGTCCTATTCCGGTCTGCGGTTCTGCCTTTGAAGGCGGTGGTGATGAACGTGCTGAGTCTTTTGGCCAGCTTCGGGGCATTGGTCCTTGTCTTTCAAGATGGATGGCTCTCCGGCGTTCTCGGTTTCGAGCCGCTCGGATACATCGAAGCTACCCTGCCGATAATCCTTTTCGCTCTGCTATTCGGACTCAGCATGGATTATGAGGTCTTCCTGCTGTCGCGAGTTAAGGAAGCGCGCGACGCCGGCGCCAACAACGTCGATGCTATCGCCATCGGGCTTGCCAGAAGCGGACGCGTCATCACCAGCGCCGCGCTCGTCGTGATCGTCGTAAGCCTGGCGTTTGTCAGCGCCGACATCGTGCTCATCAAAGCGGTTGGTCTTGGAGCCGCGATCGCCACATTCGTCGATGCGACGGTTATCCGATCGCTGCTGGTTCCAGCAACGTTGAGACTGCTGGGCAAATGGAATTGGTGGGCGCCGACACTGCCCGCGAGTGTCAGGTTCTGGGGCGCGCGTTGACGCGCAGAATAGATCGCCGGTCTTTGCTGATTGCGCTGGCCAGCTCAGGCGCGGCGTGCGGGCGTCAATTTGCTCCACTGGCGCAGGCGCCAGACCGCGAATTCAATGTATCGAGCCTTCCGCCGATATCGTTCCCAGGTGATGAGCTCCCGCACTCAAATCTGACCGAGTGGTGGTATTTCACGGGGCATTTGCTTGGTCGAGACGCGCGCCAGTATGGCTTTGAATTCGTGATCTTCCAGGGGATTCGCGGTGATGCCGCTCGCTCTTACGCGGCGCACTTCGCGATAACAGATTTCCAGCGGCGGACTTTCACATACGACCAGCGAACATCGGCGTCGCACGGCGCGGCAACAGCCGACGGCCTCGATCTATGCGTTGGCGGCTGGACATTGCGAAGGGTCGATCGCGGCTTTGCCATCAGCGCCAGCATGGACGGCTATTCGCTCGGAGCTGTCCTTGTCCCAACAAAACCTTCCGTGCTCCATAACCGCAATGGACTGTTGGATTTCAGCCCCTTTGGCTGGAGCTACTACTACTCATATCCGCGGCTCGAAATGATCGGTGAGTTAACAATTGACGGGTTTGGCGTGGAAATCGGCGGCAGCGCCTGGATGGACCATCAATGGGGCGATTTCATCAACGTCGGATCGGGCGGATGGGATTGGTTTGGCCTGCAATTGGACGATGGTCGCGACTTCACGGCTTCCGTGGTCCGCAATTTCAATCGCGAAACCGTCCTTCGCTATGGCACGCTGATCGACGAGTCCGGCGGCTCGACGCATCTACACGAATCCGACTTCGCAATTGCCGTCAACGATACATGGCTAAGCCCGCACAACGCAGCGAGGTATCCCTCAGCCTGGAGTCTCCAGGTTCCGTCCGGGGGGATTGCTCTCACGCTCGTTCCCGTCACCCCCGATCAAGAGCTTGACGCGCGCGCGAGCACGGGAAATTTCTACTGGGAGGGTGCCGTGCGCGCGCTGGCGGAAGGCAAACCGGCAGGCCGCGGCTATGTCGAACTCACCGGCTACGCCACCGGCGGATTTGTCGATTTCCCTACAGAGTTGAAGCCGGGCCCCAATCGCTGCGATCAGCCGGAAGCCTGAGTCGAACCCCCCGACGCGGCCAGAACGAAGTAGACCTTGCTATCGTCCTTGACCCGGGTGCTCAATCGTCCTCGTTCCAGAGTTTCCCCATCGATGGAGAGAGCAAGGCCGGGGCGCAGCCTACCGTCATGGACGAGCCGTTCCTTGACGCCCGAATGCAATTCGTCGATGGCGTCGATGAGTTCGCCGATCGATCGACCGACGACGGTTACTACCCTGTCGCCTCCGGTAAGACTCCGCATGGCCGCGGGAATATATACATCAGCCATGGCGTTCCGGGTCGCCGGCTAGGCGCCGCCGTTCTCTGATATAGCCTTTTGGACCCGTGGCGGCGACATAGGCAGGTCGCGCATCCGAACGCCAACAGCGTCGTAGATCGCGTTGGCGATTACGGCGGGCGGCGAAATTATCGACGCTTCTCCGACGCCGCGGACACCGTACGGATGTCCGGGATTCGGAACTTCAGTAATGATTGCGTCGATCATCGGCAAGTCCAGCGACGTGGGCATTCGGTAGTCAAGAAGACTTGCGTTTCTGAGATGGCCCTCGCCGTCGTAAAAATACTCCTCGTTGAGAGCCCAGCCGATTCCCTGGACGATTCCGCCTTGAAGCTGTCCTTCGACATAAGGCGGATAGATGGCGATGCCGGCATCCTGCGTCCCCGTGTAGCGCAGCACCTGCACTTTGCCCGTCTCGATGTCGACTTCGATGTCGGCAACCTGCACGGTGAAAGTGTTGCCGGCGCGGGACGGTGAAACCGACGCTGTTCCCAGAATCCCAATTTCCTCTTCGTCCAGTAGCTCGGCTGCTTCCTTGAAGGTTGCTGCTTTTCCGTTGGACGAAAACTTTCCATCTTCGAATTCGACGTCCTGCCGATCGACTTCCCAGATATCGGCCACGCCATCGGCCATCTGTCGGACGATTTCGTGCGCGGCTTCGAACGCCGCGTAACCGGTTGCATATGTGACGCGGCTGCCGCCGGTGACGCCCGTGAAATTCACTGAGTCCGTGTCCGGAACGATCGGAATAATGTCTTCTATCGGAATTCCCAAAACCTCGGCCATCTGCATCGCGACTGATGTGCGGGTGCCGCCTATGTCCACGGAACCTTCAACGAGAGTTACGGTTCCATCAGGGTTCACCCGGCCCTGAGCGCTGGATTTCCCGCCGCCGTTCATCCAGAAGCCCGAGGCCAGTCCACGGCCGCGCTTCAGATGCGGCTCCTTCGGCTGTTCGAGCGGCGTCTGCCAGTGGTCCGAGTTCTTGATGTTCTCGAGGCATTCGATGTTTCCGACCAGCAGAAGCGGTGGGCCGTCGACCCTCAGATCACCCTCTTTGGATGCGTTGAGAAGACGGAATTCCATCGGATCCATTCCGATCTTTTCGCAAATCTCATCGACGGCGGTTTCAACCGCATACTCCGACATCGTGGCTCCGGGCGCCCGATAAGCGTGGGAGTGCGGCTTGTTTACCAGAACTTCGTAACCGTCCACGCGGAAATTCTTGAGACTGTACGGCCCCAGCGCGGTCATTGCGCCCGCTCCGAGCGGCGAACCGGGCACTCCTCCGGCCTCAAAGTAGAGCGTTACGTGGGCGGCTGTGATCCTGCCATCGTTCGTTGCTCCGATCTTGACTTTCTCCCATGTGCCAGGCGTCGGGCCGGTGCCCCTTAACACCTCGGCTCGGGTCATCGTCATCTTGACGGGACGGTCGGTCTTCCGGGAAAGCAGCGCCGCGAGGATCTCGAGATAAACGGTTGTTTTGCCGCCGAATCCGCCGCCGATCTCCATCGGCGTCACATTGATTTTGGATATTGGCATTTGAAGCAGATCTGAAAGCTCCTGCCGAATGCCGAACTGGCCCTGCGAGCTGCACCAAATCTCGAGCGATTCGTCCTCGTGCCAGCGCGCGGTCGCGTTGTGGGTTTCGATGTAGCCCTGGTGGACTGTTGCCGTGTTGTATTCGGACTCGACCACCACATCAGCCCCGGCAAATCCCTTTTCGAGGTCGCCTTCCTCGAAGATTATGTGGGTTGTCACATTGCTCGGTTTGTCGTCGACTTCCCCCTCTGTATCGGTGTAGATGTCCGGGAGCACAAGGATCGCGTCGGGACCGATCGCCTGCTGGCAGTCCATGACCGGCGGATGCAGCTCGTATTCAACGTCGATCAAACGCACGGCCTCTTCGGCGATGTGCGGGTCGATCGCTGCGACGGCGGCGATGGCGTGTCCGTCGTAAAGCGCCTTCTCCCGCGCCAGCATGTTGTAAGCCTTGTAGTACGTGGCTTGCACGCCGCTTTCGTTCAGCTCGGTGATGCCTTCGCTGGGTTCTGGCAGGTCCTTGTACGTGATGACCGCGTGAACGCCGGACAGCGCCGCGGCCCTCGAAGTGTCGATCGAAACGATCGTCGCGTGCGCGTGCGGGCTTCGAAGAACTTTGGCGTGAAGCATTCCGGGCAGGGAGATATCCGCCCCGTAGGCCGCTCTGCCGGTGACTTTGTCAACGCCGTCGTGGCGGACCGGCCGCTTGCCGATGACGTTGAAATCACCGCTTTTTATCAGATCGAGAGATCGAGTCGTCATTCCCTAAGCCTCTTGCATTCTTACGGCCGCATCTTGAACCGCGCGAACGATCTTGTCGTAGCCGGTGCATCTGCATAGATTGCCGGCGAGCCAGAATCGAATTTCGTGTTCCGTCGGATTCGGATTCGTCTCCAATAGCGCCTTGCTTGAAATGATGAATCCGGGCGTGCACACGCCGCATTGCAGCGCTGCGTTTTCCAAAAACGCCACCTGAATCGGATGGAGACCCTCGGGCGTGGCGACGCCCTCAATGGTGGTTATCTCCCCGCCGCGCGCTTCAACCGCGAGTACGCAGCACGAGTTGACCAGCGTCCCGTCCAGTATGACGTTGCAAGCGCCGCAATTGCCGTTATTGCAGCCTTCCTTGGCCCCCGTAAGCTGCAAAGTTTCCCTGAGCACGTCAAGCAGGCTGTCGCGCGGCTCGCACTTGAACGTGGTCACGTCACCGTTGATCGTGGCCGTGACGAGTGTCGGCCCGGAAATAATTTCAGTGGCCATTTACGTGGCCCCCCTTCGCTCGCGCAACCGCTCCACGCAGTGCTCGTGTCGTAAGTACTCCGCTCATGTGCTTTCTATATTCCACGGTCCCGCGCATGTCATTTATCGGGGTCGCGGCGCTGCGGCCAGCGGCGGCGGCTAACTCGTAGCTCGCGTCGTTGGCCTCTTTCCCCAGCAGCGAGTCACCCGCTTCGCGTACGAAGAGCGGGATTGGTGCAACCGCGCCGATCGAAATCCGTGCGGACTCGATCGTTCCGTTGCTCAGCGTTACATGGGCTCCGGCTCCGACAACCGCTATGTCCATCTCGTTTCGTGGAGTGAACCGCAAATAGTGGGCGCCCGAATCCGGCCCCTGAACCGGGAACGTCATCGAAACCAACAACTCATTCGCCTCGAGAACGTTGGTCCCCGGCCCCGTACAAAAGTCCTCGGCAGCGACCGACCGCCTGCCGCCGGGTCCTGCGATGTTGCACTGAACCGAGTAGACGATCAATGGCGGAATGCCATCGGCGGCCGGACCCGAGTTGCAGAGATTTCCTCCAACGGATGCCCGCCCCTGGATCGCAGTGCCGCCGATAATTGACGCGGCATCGATCAGGCCCGGGTACGAGTCCTTGATTCTTTGGTCGTCGTATATGCGATAACACGGCGTCGCGGCGCCCAGCGTCATCTCGCCGCTCCCAGCGAAGCTGATGTCCATCAGTTCCGGTATCTTCTTGGCGTCGACGATCACGTCGACATCGAGAACCCATTCTCTTACCTGCACGATGAGATCCGTCCCGCCGGCCAGCATGCGTGCCCGGTCTCCGAATTCGGCCAGGACGGCGACAGCGTCCTCAACCGAGCCGGGCGCCGCGTATTTAATTCCTCGCACGCGCCTCTCCTATCGAACGATAACGACGATAATTAACGACGATAATTCGCCGAGCTAATAGTGTGACTCAAACCACCCCCTGTGTGCCAGTCGGAAAAGCAACCCGCGGCGGGGCTCTGACCGCACGGCTGAGACGGCTCGTCTCTGAAGCTCTCCGCAGTCTGGCCCGCTGGTTCAGCACAGCGCTGTTCCGTTGCCAGCAGCAAGATACGTCGCGAAACACGGTTGACATAAAGCGATGGACGACTATCCTTCGCTCAGGCTTGGTCGAATCGCGCGGAAAGTGGAGCGTCGCGCATCGCGCTTTTCCCCAGTGTAGCTCTTGAAGCCCGATCCAATCGACAAATTTGGGCATTTAGCCCACCATAATGGTTGCGTACCGACGGTCGGCTGGAGGCAAGATGCTCGCTGGATTTGCTTCTCGAGACATTACGCCGAAACCGGGTCTTTCGATGACCGGATTCGCGGTGCGCAACGGCCCCCCAATCGCTCTCGGCACGCATGATCCCCTGTACGCTCATGCCCTGGCAGCGACCGCGGACGGCGCCACAGTCTTGCTGTTCTCATTTGACCTTATCGGGCTTCCTTCGTCATGGATCGCCGGGGCGCGCAAAGCCGTCGAAAGCGAATGCGCGGTGCCGGGCAGTTCCCAGATGTACACGTGCACGCACACGCACTGCGGTCCCGGTACCGGCGTGCTCCCTTACACGCTGGGCGACACTCAGGCCGTCGATCCCGCATATATGAATTCACTTGTAGATCACGTCGTGAGCGTTGCGCGGGACGCTCTGGACGGCGCGGCGCAGGCAAAGTTGAGCCTGGGATCGGGCGAATCATACGCGGGCTGGAATCGACGCTCGGCCGAAGCCAGCGCCACGGGACCGCACGATGGTCACATCGACGAAATCGACTCCTCGGTCGTAGTCGCACAGTTTGAAGGTGAGGGTGGGCGGCTGCTTGGAACCGTTGTCAATTACGGATGCCATGCCACGTCCAGCAGGGATTCGTACTACTCGTCCGACTATCCGGGATATCTTCGATCGGCGGTGGAAGCACACACCGGCGCCCCGTGTTTGTACGTCAACGGAGCAGGCGGTGACGTCAATCCTCGCGGCGCGACTTCGGACCTGCGTAGCTTTGAGCTGGCCGAGCAGACCGGGAATCGATTGGCAAACGATGCGCTCGCGATCATCGCTTCGATGACCAGCGCGGATTCAAGCAAGGTGCGCACGGCGAACGCTGTTGCCGAGCTCGTTTATCGAGAGCTTATCTCTGAGGATGAAGCCCGCCGCATTCATGCGGAAGGCGTCGCCGCCTCCAAGAACGTGACATCACCTCGAGCCGAGGTCGAATCAAAGTGGTACGGAACCGAATACGCCGCTCGGGTGATTGCCGCGTTGAAGGACACGAATTGGAGCGATCGCCTGCAAGTTGACGTGCAAGTAATTCGCATCGGTGATCTGGCGATAGCTGCGTTCCCGTCGGAGTTCTTTTCAGCCGACGGTCGTACTGTCAGAACCGATAGTCCGGCTCCGTTCACGATGGTGGCCTGTTGGAGCAACGGCCTTTTTGGTTACACACCGACGCGCCGCGCTGTCGAGCGGGGTGGGTATGAGGCGGAATGGGCGTTCAAGAATTACGGGCATCCGGCGGCCTGGGACCCGATCAGTGCTGACAACCTCCGAGCCGCGGCTCTCAACGCAACTCAATCTCTACTTGATTGAGTCGGCCCGCGCCGACGGACGGTGCCGCGTCACGGTAGAGTCGATATCGAGGCGATTCGCGAACTGCTGCGATTCGCCAGCACGCTGGCCTGCCGCGTCGGCGGAGAGCCATTCGGGTATTGACGTTCGGGCCACCGATATGACAGTTTGGCGGATTGATTCGCTCGGGAGCAAACTGATCGGAGGCTTCGGATGCCGGTTCTAGCGATTAACGGCGGCAGCGCGCTACGTGACAGACCGTTTCACCGCTGGCCGGTCGGTGACCCAACCGATGTCGAAGCTGTGAGAAAGACCATTCTTTCCGGTAAATGGTTCGTCACGCAGGGGCGGAACGTAGCCGATTTTGAGGAGGCCTTCGCCGCGCATCAAGGCGCAAAGCACGGCCTGGCGGTCAACGGGGGAACAACTGCGCTGCAAGTGGCGCTGCGGGCGGCCGGGGTCTTGCCCGGCGACGAGGTCATCGTCCCTTCCTACACGTTTGTGGCGACCGCCCTCGGGGTCCTGAATATCGGCGCCGTTCCGGTTTTCTGCGACGTGGAAGAGGAGACGTTCAATATTGACGTTGCCTCCGCCGAACGTGCGGTTACCGAACATACGACTGCGATAATGCCCGTCCACTGGGGCGGACGAGCGGCCGATATGGAAGGCGTGCTCAAGCTTGCCGAAAATCATCGCCTGAAGATCGTCGAGGACTCATGTCACGGCTGGGGCGCATCGTGGAGGGGCCGCGGACTCGGGTCGATCGGCTTCACGGCCGGGTTCAGTTTTCAGGCGAGTAAAAACCTTACCGCCGGCGAGGGCGGGTTTGTGACCACGAGCGACGACGAAGCCGCCGAACTCGCGCATCACTTGATGTGGGCTCGTGACGGTGATCGCGAGGGCAAGACGGCCGTTCTTGGAAGTAACTACAGAATGAGCCAGATCACCGCCGCCTTGCTGCTTAATCAGTTCAAGCGGTTGGACGAGCAAAACCGGGTTCGAATGTCGAATGCGGTCTATCTTTCGGACGCCCTGGACGAAATGGCTGGCTTTCGGTCGGTCCCCCGGCATGAAGACATAACGGTCGATTCGGTCTATCAATTCTTATTTCGATACAAGTGCGGCGAGTTTGAGGATCTGCCACGTGAGACGTTCGCCGAAGCAATGAACGCCGAGGGCGTGCCGGTCGGCCTGGGGTATCCACGACCGTTGCAGGAGTATCAACTGTTTACCGACATACCCGCATCGATGCCAGGCGGGCATCCGTTCACCTCCGGTGGCTACAAGGGATCGGTCGACTATTCGACGCTCGAGACCTCGGTGACGGACCGTCTCTGCAAACTCGAAGGCCTGACGCTGCCAAGCAACGTATTTCTCGGTCCAAGGTCCGATATCGACGATGTGATCGCCGCGTTTGAAAAGGTTCGGAAGAACGCCCGCGAGCTTGCTGCGGTCGCTGCCGTCTAGGCCGGGCGGATGGATGAGCGTCCGGGTTTGAGATCGGCCAGGTAACGCGTCGATGCGGCGGCTAAGAATCGGACTTATCGGAGCTGGATTTCGGGGCACCCAGCATCTTCAGACGCTCGTCAAGCTCGAGGATGCGTTCGAGTTCGTAGCCATCGCCGAACGTGACGACATAAAAGCGGACGCCGCTCAGCGCGACTTTCGGGGTTCCTGTTTACGCCCACCCTGAGAAAATGTTGGACGATTCGGACCTCGATGTCGTCGATATCGTGGTGCCTCCGGATGGCCATCTCGCGCTGACTGCTCTTGCAGCGTCCCGCGGAGTTAATGTTCTGGTTGAAACCCCGATAGCGCCCACCCTCGCCCAGGCCGACGCGATGATCGACGTTTGCAATCGCTCGGGGGTCCAGATTGAAGTGGCTGAAAATGTTTGGCGCTTCCCAAACGAGCTGCTGAAAAAGAAGGCAATCGACCGTCATCTCCTCGGCGAAGTGGTCAACATGCAGCTGTTCTACCGCTCGGGCTTCTACCACGGCATGAGCGTTCTGCGCGGACATTTCGGGGATGATCCTGTCCGCGTAACCGGCCATGCCAGGGCGCTAAGACGTCGATCCGATTACGACGCGAACTCCATTGTGAATGCAGTTATGCCGTGCAACGTTTGGAAGGTTGGCGTCTTTGACTTTCCAGGGGGAGCCACCGCCGTCTATCAATTTCCGGCGCCCTCCGAGCGGGGAAACTTCTGGGAGATTATCGGTACCGATGCCAGTTTTGTTGGAGCGGACTTCGTTCCGAACGGCAGCGATGCCCCCGCGGTGCCGATCGAGCCGGAAATGAACGGCAAGACCATCGTAGCGCTCTCGCCTGACATCGGGTCTGGCCTGCGGTGGGAGAGTCCTTACGCCTAATACGGTGTGGAGGAGCCCGACGGCTTTGCCCTGGCGGACGAGTTCATGTCGATTCACGGGGCGGCCACATCAGGGTCGAAGACCGTCTACGGCGGGCTCGATGGACGGCGCGATCAGGAGATGGTCGTTGGCGTCCGGGAGTCGGCGTTGCATGACGGGGCTGCCATAGAGTTTCCGATCACCTATCGGACTGACTGCGAAAACCGTCTTGTAACGGAACACCAGCTGCGATTCGGCGCCGATGCGCTCGATGCCGGTCCCGACGCCTGGCAGCTCCTTTACCCGCGAGAGGTGCTGGCCGGCGTGTACGTTCGCTGACTCAGAAGTTCCAGAAATTGCCCAGCTTATGGGCAGGATATTTCCTTGCGTGAAGCTACTGGAGCTTGGCGAACTCGGGTCCTTTGCCGGCTCCCAGCCGCGCGAGCTGGCCGCTTCCGCTAACCGGCCGGTGCCGCCCGTCCAATTCCGGGACCACATATTCCTTGAACCATCGCTCGAGCCGCTCCCTCATCTCGGCCAATCGCGCAGCTTCGCGCGGTTCCCTGACGACGTTCCGCCGCTCGTCCGGATCGTTGCTTAAGTCGTAGAGTTCGTTCGGGCCGTCCGGGTACCGATGCACGTATTTCCAGTCCCGGGTTCGAATCATTCGCGTTGGACCGTACTCGTCGTAGACGACCACGCTGTCACGCGCTGGTCCGCCGCTCTGGCGCAGCAGTCCGCTGAAGCTCTTACCGGGAAGATTCCCACCTTCGGGCAACGGAAGATCAAGGTATTCGAGCAGTGTTGGCATGAAGTCATAGGCGCTCACCAGAGCGCTCTCGACGGTACCCCCGGGGATTGTTCCAGGGTGGCTCGCGACAAACGGAACCTTTATCGAACTCTCATACATGTTCAGCGGCGAAGTACCGTTGCCCTTGCCCCAGAAGCCATGCTGACCGCAGCTGAATCCGTTGTCACTCGTGAAGACGACAATTGTGTTTTCGCAGATTCCGAGCTCGTCTAGTTTGTCGAGAATCCTGCCCACGTCCGAGTCCATGGCGGTGACCGCCGCAAAGTAGCCTTTCAGCATCTCCCGGTCACCGAGGCACTCGTCCGTCAGGGATATCGCCCACGGATGACGCTCCTCTTGCGGACACGACTCGAAGGCGCAGTCGTCGTACGAGTCCACAATGTCTTGCGGGTGACCCGTCCACGGGCTGTGCGGAGCCGTGTAGTGAACGCTCAGATAGAACGGCTCGGGGCCGGCGCTGTGGCTGTCTATGAATTCCAGCGCGTCGTCGGTGATCAGATTTGTCACATAGCCGGCGTCGATCACGGCCGCGCCGTCCCTGACCATCGCCGGATCGTTGTACTGTCCGCCGCCAAACTGATGAACGTACCAGTGATCGAAACCGTGCTGGGCGATCTGGCTGTCACCAAGATGCCATTTTCCGCTTATGCCGCACGTCCAACCGTTATCAGCCAGAACGTCCGTGTAAGCGATTTCGCGTTCCAGGTACCGGGCCGCGTCGGGTCCGACGTTGCCGCCGCGTATCCAATCGTGGACGCCGTGCTGCGAGGCGATCCGGCCGGTGAGAAACGTCGCGCGGCTTGGCGAGCAGACCGGTGTTGACACGAAGAAATTCTCAAAACGCATTCCATGCTCGGCGAGCCGATCGATGTTCGGAGTCCGGATTTCCGGGTTTCCGTAGCACCCGGCCGCCCACACTCCCTGATCGTCGGTGAGAATGAAGACTACGTTCGGTCGATCTTTTGCCATTGCCTTGTCGCTAATCCCGCGGTGAGCCATAGGCCGGCGCGCAGCATTTCAATTGATCAGTCGCGCGCGGCCCAAAAACGTGAACAGAGAAACGTTATATCCCGCGAGATCGTAACCGAAGATTGTTATGGATGGAGTTTCCGAAGACACAGATTGGCCAACCCTCACTGGAGTCCTCGCGCGGCCGGATGAATTTCGCGTATTTCGGGCAAGGAAGCTCGACCGCGAACCCGGATTTAGCGGGGTTGTGCAGGCGGGGGGTCAGGTTGAGCGCCGCCACCCCGAAACGCAGAAACGACTTCCTCCTGATCGTTGTGCTGGTCCTAAGCAGCGTCGCGGTCGTCGGGGTAATAGTCTTTCTGCAGAACTCTCGAGCCAGCGGAAACGGCGCTAGCGGAGAGTCCGGAGGTGGCCTGCTTGCTTCGGTTGGGCCAGATACAAATCCACAGGATGGAAACCAGCCGGTGGCGCGTTCGGGTCAACAATCCCGGGCTGATGCCTCCAGGTCAGGCAATGCCGAGAGTGGCGACCCGAGCCAGGCAACGGAGTCGGGCGAAGAGGAAGGTGGCGGCCCGCCGCTGTCAGCCGGCGAAGCCCTTTCTGAAATGTCGTTGGAGGAAAAGGTGGGGCAGCTTCTATTCCTCGGCATGACCCCGGGCACCGTTCTTGACCCGCAGGCGGCCGGGACGTTGGCGCGGCTTACTCCGGGTGGCGTTGTGCTCTTCCACCGCAACATCGACGATCCCGAGCGGACGAAGGCTTACGTGTCCGCCATGCAGTCGGTCTCCGGTTCGTCGGGAGCGCGTGTTCCGCTCCTGGTAGCGGCGGACCAGGAGGGCGGCCTTATCGTTCGACTTGGACATGGTTTTACGCAATTTCCGGGAGCGATGGCGCTAGGGGCCACTGCCGCCACGAATATCACCAAACGGGTGTCATCCGCCGCGGCGACGGAGATGCGAAGCGTCGGATTCAACATGAACCTCGCGCCGGTCCTGGACGTAAATACCGAGCCGCGAAACAGCGCTATCGGCACCAGGGCGTTCAGCGACGCTCCCCAGCTTGTCGCCGACCACGGTTTGGCCTGGATCGCCGGTCATAAGCAAGCGCACGTCGCTTCCGTTGCGAAACACTTTCCTGGAATCGGCGCCGCCATCGGGAACACCGACTCTGGCCCGGTTGTGGTCGGAAGGGATTTCGCGACCATGCGCGAAGTGGACCTATTCCCGTTTCAGGCGGCCGTTGACGCCGGCGTCGAGGCCATCATGATCGCCCTGGCCGGTTATCCAGGGCTTGAGACTGCGGTTTCCGCCGGACCCGCGGCTCTATCCGATCGGATCGCGACTCAGTTACTAAGAGATGAGATGAAGTTTCAGGGGGTGCTGATCACCGATGCCCTCACAAGCATTTCCGTAGTTGGCGGCCGGACGGTTCCCGAGACGGCGGTCGAGGCATTCAGCGCCGGCGTCGACATGATCATGGTCGTGATGGACGGTGACGTGGAGTGGCAGACCCATGCGGCGCTCGTTAGCTACATTGAAGGTCAGGGCCTGGCCGGGATCGAACGCCTGAATGCTTCCGTAGCGCGGATTCTCAATCTGAAAACCAATTTGGGGCTGTTCGGAACTGATGAACCCGCCGACGCGCCTTTCGAATCGAACGACGACATCGAATCGGTCGCGAAATCGGCGGGCCGGGCGGGCGTGACCTTTTTTTCACCCGATGTTCGATCGTGGATGCCGATCGCGGATGAGTCCGTTTACCTTTTGGAATTCGACGCCGACCCGGCGTACGGGTTCCGGGACGAATTGGGCCTTGACCTGTCGCTGGCCAGCCACCTGAAGGCTTTGATACCCGATCTCACGGTAACAACGCTATCTCACGCGCCGTCCCCGGGTGAAGTTGAGCTGACTCTCGGAATGGCACGAGGGGCGCAGGTCGTGATCGTGGCACTGAGAGACGGCTGGCTTCATCCGGTGCAGATTCAAGCCGCACGGCAATTGGCGGCAGCCGCGCCGCGAACCATAATCGTCGCCCTGTGGAGTCCGTACGATCTTTCGTCACTGATAGACACCGGCGCTCTGCTCCTCGCAACCTATGGTGATAATCCCCTGCAACTCGACGCGCTGGGTGAGCAATTGCTATCGCCCGATCTGCCGCAAGGCATAGCGCCGGTGCGAATGCCGTAGACTCGGCCGCTACTAGATGCTCCGCCTGAGAGCGGCAACAGCGTCGCCGTCGAGGTGGTCGCCGACCATTCCATCCATAATCTTGACGACTTCTTGACGTGTCAGCGGATCGCGATATGGCCGGTCCCCACTGAGAGCGTCGTAAACATCCGCAACGGCAAGGATTCGATCTCCGATGGTCAGGTCTTCGGCCTTCATGCTATGCGGATATCCGGCCCCATCCAGTCTTTCGTGGTGGCTGGCGGCAAGATCGGCCACAGGCTCGAATAGGTCCGTCTGAATGAGCGCGGCTCCGGTGAACTCCGGATGCGACTGGATGATGATCCAATCCTCACTATTTAGCTCGGCCTTCTTGTTGAGCAGATTCGTTGGCACGCTCAGTTTGCCCAGGTCGTGCAAAAGGGCCGCGAGTTCGAGATTCCAAATAAGATCTGCTTCCAGTCCCAGACTCCCTCCGATAGCGACGGCAGCGGCTGCTGTGCCCACGGAATGAGTGCCGGTATATGGGGATTTGATGTCGACGACTTCTCCGAACGCAGTCGCGATGTCGCGGATGCGTGCGCGATCGCCCTAAAAAAGCGAGCCAAGAGGATCGAGTCGTGAAATCGTGTCGACGATCCGCGGATCGTCGAGTTCCGCTACGAATTCCGCATCCTCCAGAAGCCCGAGCTGAACTTCCGCAAGGCGCGGGTCGAGATGCTTTCCGGAACGTCGTCGGAGCTCACCTTTGGCTTCTTCCTCCGAGCGCGTACACCTGTAGGCGTCGGTCAATTGCGCGACGGCAATTATTCGTGACGGCAGCGGGATATCCTCGCCCTGCAGACCGTTTGGAAGTCCGGATCCGTCGTACAGTTCGGTGATGTTGGACAGGGCCGCTTGAACGGCCTGCGATAACCCCAGGCGTTCCGCAATCGATCTGCCGATGATGCAGCGCAGCTGAGCGGCTGGCCCGTTGTGCCGTGCTAATCGCGCGAGATCCACGGGAAGCGTTAATAGCCTGACGGGCAGTGACCGTCCGGGTCGCAGCCCGGCAAATCCGATTTTCAGACCGTCCAGAATCGATCCTCGATGTAGATGTTTCGCCCGGTGAATCAAGACATCATTTGAGTCAACAAGCTCGCGAATAACGTCCACGGCGGCCGGACAACCACTGTCCTTTATGTACGCGGCGAAAAAAACATCAGCCTGGTCGACCGGACTCAGTCCCGACTTCTCGGCCAGATGTAAAGACAAAAACGCTGTTCGAATAGCGTGGCCCCGGCTAATTCCCTGTGTCAGGTCGAGGGCGTACGAAAACCCGCGCAGCAGGTGCGCCAACGGTACTTCCCGGGCGCCGACAGGCACTATTTTGTCTCCTGAAACTTCGATCACCGGGGCTCGCATCGATTGAGGGGACATTTGGATCGAGCGAAGCAATGCGGTCCGCTTCACCTGTGGTCATGATAAGAGAGAGAGCCGCGGGCAACGGTGATGGATCTAACGCTCGAGACCGCCGGTTGCGTTAATAGCAGGTAGCGAGTCCGCCAGCCTCCCCTAATCTCCTGGAATCGATCGCCTGCTCAGCCGTTCGGCCCGGATCTTCACGCAATAATCTAGCTACGTTCTTTTTGGATTTCTACTCGTCATCACGATCGGGGCATGACTATGGCGGTAAAAACGGTGGCGATCCTGAGTCCCGGCGAGATGGGCGCTGCGGTCGGCAACGTCCTTCGCGAGAGCGGACTAGAGGTATTGACCTGCCTGAAAGGTCGAAGCGAAGCGACACGTCGCAGAGCCATCCAGAGCGAATTTGCGACGGTTTCTGACTACGAGGACCTTGCGCGCAGGTCCGATCTCATCCTTTCGATCCTCGTTCCTGCCGAGGCCACAGACGTTGCGAAGACCGTCGCCGAAGCAATCAAGGCATCGGGCGCGAGGCCCGCTTACGCCGACTGCAACGCGATATCGCCGCAATCCGCCGGCTCGCTCGCGTCGATCGTAAGCGCCGCGGGCGGAACGTTTGCCGATGCCGGAATCATCGGTGGACCGCCCCGCGACGGCTACGCGCCCCGTTTTTACGCTTCCGGGCCGGGGGCGTCGACGCTGGCTGAAATTAGCGGTCGCGGAATTGACGTGATTCACGTGGGCGACGTGAGCGGTACAGCTTCGGCGATCAAGATGTGTTACGCGGCAATGACAAAGGGCACCACGGCCCTCCAGACCGCTCTTCTGGTCGCAGCCGAGCGCCTCGGAGTGTACGACGCTCTGCGCGACGAACTCCTCATCAGCCAGCGAACGGCCTTAGAGCAAATGGAAGGATCGGTTGAGATGCTTCCCTCAGTTGCGCACCGATGGATTGGCGAGATGGATGAGATAGCCGCTACGTTCGAAGCCGCCGGCGTGACCCCGGATTTTCACCGTGGAGCGGCAACGGTCTTCAGGCTAGTGGCCGGGTCGGACCTGGGAGATGAAAATCGCCCGAAATACAACGATCTTCGTGAAACAATCCAGGTTCTTGCCGATGCGATTGACGCTGATGGATCTCGGAACAGCGTGAACCCAGCGGGTCGGGATGTTTCGTGATCTCTGACTTAAGCGCGAGATCGCGGCGCCAGCGAGAATGCCGTTTAACTTCGACTTGGGTAGGATTTGAATTCACTGTTACCGAGGAGGCGGCGTAATGGCTTCGAACCACGGCGTTATCTACATGGGCCCCGGCCGAGTTGAGGTCCAGACGATCGAGTACCCGAAACTTTCGCTCGGGGATCGAAAGTGCGAGCACGGTGTGCTTTTGAAGATCGTCGCGACCAACATCTGTGGCAGCGATCAGCACATGGTGCGCGGTCGAACGACGGCACCTGCCGGGCTTGTCCTCGGGCATGAAATTACCGGCGAGATTATTGAAAAGGGACGCGATGTCGAATTCCTCGATGTCGGCGATCTTGTGTCGGTGCCGTTCAACATTGCGTGCGGTCGCTGCCGTAATTGCAAGGAAGGCAAGACGGGAATATGCCTTAATGTTAATCCGGGGCGGGCAGGGGCGGCCTACGGTTACGTCGACATGGGCGGCTGGGTTGGGGGGCAGGCGGAATACGTGATGTGCCCGTACGCGGATTTCAATCTGCTGAAGTTTCCAGACCGCGACATCGCCATGGAAAAAATTGAGGACCTCGCGCTTCTGTCGGACATTTTTCCCACGGGTTATCACGGGGCGGTTTCAGCCGGAGTCGGACCGGGATCCACCGTTTACATTGCAGGGGCGGGTCCGGTGGGACTGGCGTGCGCCGAAGCATCGCGGCTCCTGGGCGCGGCGGCGATAATCGTCGGCGATCTGATCCCCGAGCGCCTCGAGCAGGCGCGGTCCTTCGGATGCGAGACCGTGAATCTGCGACAGAGCGCTTCGCTCGTTGAGCAAATCGAGCAGATCGTCGGAGAGCCGGAGGTGGATTGCGCTGTCGATTGCGTTGGATTTGAGGCCCGCGGTCACGGACCCGACTCAGACGTGGAACAACCGGCGACCGTTCTCAACTCGTTAATGGAAGTGACACGAGCCGGTGGCGCGCTTGGAATCCCCGGCCTTTACGTCACTGGCGACCCAGGCGCAGTTGACGACAACGCGAAAGTCGGACGACTTGGAATCCGCATCGGACTCGGCTGGGCGAAATCCCATTCGATGACCACCGGTCAGTGCCCCGTCATGCGCTACCATCGCCCGCTGATGCAGGCGATCCTGTACGGTCGGGCCGAACCGGCCAGGGCCGTAAACGCAACGGTTATCGCGCTGAATGACGCGCCGCAGGGCTACGTCGATTTCGATCGCGGCGCGGCGCAAAAGTTCGTTTTGGATCCTCACGCACTCGTCAAGGCCGCCTGAACCGGAGTACGCTCCAGCGCCTCGAACGTCGGTCGACTGCGCCGCCAACAGCCGGGTCATGGCAGGCGCGGGTCCGTTGGCGCCCGCTACGGTCGCCTGCCCGCAACGTGGCGCCGTGTTCCGCGACCAGTCGTGCGGGGGTATTGCGAACCGCTTTCGCGGCGGCTGGTTGCTGCCGCTGGAAAAATTGGCAAATGGCTCCTTGTCGGGCTCCGAGTCCCCCCGGGACGTTAGGCTTTAGCACCGCGGTCTCTTCTTGAAATGGGACGGACAATGCCAGACGACGTTGACATGACCAGGCTTGCAAAGGTGACCACCGCCACCGCAACCTATCTGCTGTTCAAACTTGGAATTCGAAATACGTTTTTCCAGGGAATCAGACCCCTGGCCGGCGATACCACGGTTGTCGGTCGTGCACGCACCCTCCGGTTTCTACCAATGAGAGAGGACCTTGCCCCGGACCCAAACGATCGGAGCCGGAATCCTCAAAGGAATGCCATCGAAACCATCGCCCCCGGCGAGATTCTGGTTATCGATGCCGGTGGAGATCTCGGCGGGGGGACGATCGGTGACATTCTGTGCGAGCGGATGAAATACCGCGGCGCTGTCGGAGTCGTCGTTGACGGCGCCGTTCGCGACGGAGTGCAGATTCGAGCCGTTGGACTGCCTGTATGGAGCAGAGGCATCCACGGAGCAGGCAACTCGCGCACCCTGTGGCCGGCCGACAATGACGTCCCCGTAAGCTGCGGCGGATGCTCCGTAATGTCCGGTGATTACATCATTGCCGACGGTGACGGCGTCGTGGTGATTCCGTCGATGCATGCCCCGCAAATTGCCGAGGAAGGATCTGAAACCGAGCAACGTGAGCAGTTCATCCGGATGAAAATCCGTACCGAGGGCTACTCGACCGACCGCGCATATCCGCCTGATGACGGGGTCCTGGCCGAATACGAGAATTGGAAAAAGAGCGGCGGGTCGATCGACTGAGAGGCGCTGACGGTTTGGGCTAAAACCGCCGATATAACCCGGTGCGGACTATGTGCCCTATGCTTTTTCGCAAAATCGAAGCCAACGGAAGGAATTACTCATGAGCGGTCTGACTGGAAGAGTGGCGCTGGTCACCGGGGCGGCCGGGGGTATCGGCCTGGCGGCGTCCCAACGTCTCGCCCGCGATGGCGCGAGCGTGGCCATGGCGGACTTGAACGGTGACGCCGTAATGCAAGCCGCCGAATCCGTTGCCAGTTCCACCGGCGCGCAAACGCTGCCAATCGAGTTAGACGTTTCGAGTCGCGCTCAGGTCGTTGACATGGCCCGGAAGGTAGAAGCGGAACTGGGTCGAGTGAACATCGTGGTAAACGCCGCCGGGATTCTTGAGCTCGGCAACATTATGGAGATCTCCGAGCCGCAGTGGGATCGAATGCTGGCTGTCAACCTCAAGGGACCGTTTCTCGTAATTCAGGCGGTTCTCAAGGGCATGATCGCCAGTGGCTACGGTCGCATAATCAATGTTTCGTCAAACGCTGGCAAAAGAGGTGGAATGCACTCGGGCGCCCACTACGGGGCATCGAAAGGGGGCCTGCTCGCCCTGACCAAGAACGTCGCCCGCTATATGGCGCAGTTCCAAATGACGGCCAACTGTGTCTGTCCCTCGCTGACGGATACGAACATGGCATCGGTGTTTTCTCCAGAAGATCTCAAGGCTATGACCGAAGAAAATCCGTTCGGACGGCTGGCAACTCCCGAGGAGATCGCGAGCGCCATCTCCTTCCTCTCGTCGGAGGACGCCAACTTTATAAACGCGGAGATGCTCGACGTGGACGGGGGATATCTCGCCGACTAGGCGAAAGACGTCTGAGGCGGATCTCCCGCACCCGGGCAACGCGCCGCCGGTAAGTGCGCACGAATGTTTGATCCGAACGATCTAATCGCTCAAATCAATCGTGAGGCAATCGCCCGCGACACGTTCGACTTCGTTCGCCTAAACAGCGAGACGGGAAAAGAGGGCCTCGGTTCCGAATTTTTCGCGGAACTCTTGAGACGGGAGGGGCTAATGCCCGTACTTGACCCTGTAGAGCCCGGCCGACCCAACGTTTACGCACGGCGTGAAGGCGTGGAACCGGACAGCCCGCGAGCGTTAATGCTCAACGGGCACGTTGACACGATCCCGATCGGAGATAGCGACCCGCCCGCGCTCGATGGGGAGTGGATCGTCGGACGCGGCGCTGAAGATATGAAGGGCGGATTGGTGGCGATGGCGCATGCCGCATCCGCCGTTAATAAAATGGGACTCCCGCTCGCAGGCAACCTCACGCTCACCGCGGTTGTAGGCCACGAGACGCCCGTCGGAAAAAAAGAAGGCGCCAATCGCGTTATCGAGCTCGTCCGCGCCGGCGAACTCCGCGCGGGTGCGATCATCATCGTCGAAGGTCTTAAAGACATATGGGCGGCCAGCTCCGGATTCGTCAATTTCACGCTAACGGTCACGAGCCCGCGCGGGCGAATACATAACTTGTATGTGCCGTACGATGAGAATCCGGCACGCTGGTTGGGCGAGGCGCTGCGCATCTTCGAGACCTGGGAAAGTGAGTTCAAGTCCCTCCCACCGCACTCGTTGACCGGTCGAGAGCAGCTCAACGTGGGCATTCTGGAGGCTGGCGACTATATGAACCGCCTGCCGACTCCAGCGTCCGTCGTTGGAACCCACCGCTGGCCGCCGGGTACGGAATGGTCGGACGTTCGAGACCGCTACGAGAGCCTTTGCTCCGACCTCGCGAACCGGTCGGGGCTCGACGTAAACGTATCGTTTGCCGGCAACCGAGATCCTTTTGAAACCGATCGGGGCGACCCTGCGATACAGGCCCTCGAATCTGGAAGCCGTCAGATACTGGGACGCAACGCTCCGGTAATCGGAATGCCGCTCGTCGGCGACGCAAATCTGTTCGCCAACGAGATCCCGGTTCCGACCGTTTACTTTGGCCCGGGCCACCGTACGGCACACTCCGATCACGAGCGAATCCTGATCGACGACCTCGTCGACGCCGCGCGGATATACGCGCTGACGGCTGTGGAGTATTGCGGTCTATCGGTTAAGTGATGCCGCTTGTCCTGTCTTCTCAGGATGGAGTTTTGGGCGCAGCAAGTGTCTGGCTACAGCGAGAACGTCCGAATCGTTCCGTTCTCCTCTTTGAGAACGCATCGAGGCAGTTTGGCGTCGACGTGCGTCACCGAATCCCCAATCGCGACTATGGCGCCGGGATAGATCCAGTCCGAAACCACAATCCGTGGTTCGTGCTCGGCGTCAGATGCATCGGCAGTCGTCGAGGCCTGATCGTCGTCAGGGGTGTCGGCCACTTCGTTCGTCTTGCCAGGAACGATCTCGTCTGACGCTTCGATGCCAGTCGTTTCAACGTCGTCGCTCGCAGTCCCGTTCGGGGCGTCTTCCTCAACCGATCCGGCGCCGACCAGCACACCAGATGAGCGCCTGGCGGCGCTCCGACCATCGACGCCGCCTGATTTCCGATGCCCTCAGATCCTCGCCCATTCGCGACGTATATAAGCAAGATCCTCCACCGCGCCCGTCATTCGACGGGAGCCGGCTTCCGCCGAGAGATCCTTTCCACCGACGGTGAATATGACGTCCTGATCTTCCGTGTATTCAGTGTGCACGGTAATTGGCCCGTCAAAGCCCCATTGCTTGACGGTCTTGAGAAGCCTGGGCCAGTGCGCGGCGCCCTGACCGAGGTATACGAACGCCGGTCCGTATGGAGCCGGCGCGTTCGGACGTTTGTCCGGTACGTGGCGCGCGTCCTTGGCTCCTATGACCGTCAGGTATTTCCGACACATGGCGAGGCCCATTTCGATGTCTTCTCCGTTTATCGCTATGTGGCCTCCGTCAATGTGAGCGCCAATCCATGTCGCATCCAGTCCGCCGAGCAGGTGCATGATCCCCGCGCAATTAGACCCCAAGCAATTGCCGCTGTGGGTTTGATAAACCGTCTTAACGCCTGTGCGCTCGCTCAGGCGAACGAAGCCCTCCAGAGCCCTACGCGCGGCGCTCACGTTTTCCCAGTAGTCGTCGCCCGAGTTGTGCCTGAAGAATCCGATCTTGATCAGGGGAACGCCAGCCTCCGCTGCTGCCTCGTAGATTATGGTGCTGTCGGGATTGAGCGGATCGATCAGGTCGGTTTCCGTACTGATAATTTCGCAACTGAGGCCCATTTCGGACCAGGTTTTCACGGCGGCCGGAAGCGTCTTTCGCACGTTTCGCGGATTTAAGTGATAACCATCGCGAACTGGAAGGTCAACGCCGTCGTACCCCAGTCCCGTGAGATATTCACCGAGTTCCCGGGGATCGGAAGTCTCGATGAACTTGGTGAACAGCACGATTTTCATTTTGGTGGCGCCCTCGGGTCTTGCAATCGTGCACGTGGTCGCGAACGCGGCCAAACGCTCAAATCTTATCCACGATTAGAGAGTGTATTTGAGTCAGTTGAAATCGGTCTTGCTCTGGTCGATCTTCGATCCGATTCCGACACGGAGTCATCTAAGCTTTTAGGGCGTCGGCCATCGCAGCGTTCGGGAACCTTTGACGCGGAGTAATCGGCAATGCAGATTCTCGTAACCGGTGGAGCCGGGTTCATCGGGAGCCACCTCGTTGACGGGCTCCTGCGAGAACCCTCGGCAAATGTCACCGTGATCGATGATCTGAGTACCGGCCGCAGAGTTAACTTGCAATCGGCGCTGTCGTCGGGAAGGGTCACACTCCTCCACGGCAGTTTGCTCGACCCTGAAACGTTCGCGGCCGTTGATGAAGCCCCGCAAGCGATTTTTCATCTTGCGGCGAACGGCGACATCCAGCGGGGGGCCGAGGACACGGATCTGGACATGCGCAATGGCGTGATGGCGACTAGAAACGTGCTCGACGCGGCGTTGCGTTTGGGGACGCGCGAGGTTGTCTTCGCCTCGAGCTCGGCAGTTTATGGATCGCCAGTTTTAGTGCCGACGCCGGAATCGTACGGCCCGTTGATTCCGGAATCGCTGTACGGGGCCGCGAAGCTCGCTGCGGAGGGATACGTCTCCGCCTACTGCCATAGCTTCGATCTGCAGGGCTGGATTTTCAGGTTTGCCAATATCGTTGGGCCGCGGACCAGGCGCGGCGCACCGAGTGAATTTGTCGCTCAGGCCGTAACCGACGGGAATATTCGTATGTTGAGCGATGGAACCCCGGCTAAAAATTTTACGCACGTATCGGATTGCGTGGCAGCGGTCATTCATCTCTGGAAGCAAGCTCGATCCTCGAGAATCAACATCTTCAATGTCGGATCAACAGGACGAGTCAGCGTGCGCGGTATCGCGGAGGAGATCGCACAGGCTCTCCAGCGCGATGTACCTATAGTTGCCGGATCGAAGCCATCCGCCTGGCCTGGCGATATCGTCAACATGGAGCTGGATTGCTCCGCGGCATCAAGATATGGGTGGGAACCTGAATTCGATTGTGTCGCCGCCGTGAGGCGGGGCGTTGCCGATCTGATTGCGGAGATGCAGACCGGAGAGAAGGCAGAGCCGTAGGATAATTTTTCAACGCCCGGGCATACCGCTCCGGCGTGCCGATATCCATAACGAAGTCGCGCGTGAAATACGCCGCGAGCCGCCCGCCCCCTTCCAGGACAGGCCGAAACAGATCGCGGAAGAAATCGCAATCCGGCCCGACACGCGCGAGGTCCAACGCCCGCGGCTCAATGAGATAAGTGCCCACGTTTCCCAGCGCCCCGCCCGGCGCGATCCGACCTGGCTCTCGCGGCAACAATTGAGTGACGAGGTTCTCTGAGTCGCGAACGATCAGATCGCTATCGTCGGGATGGTCTGTCTCGCGGCATACGAGCGTGGCGAGAGCGCCGGTCCGCTCATGCAGATTTAAGACTTCGCCCAGATTGACGCGGCTCGCGACGTCGCCAAACAGGACGAAGAATCTTTCGTCAAGGCAGCCACCGATTCGCGCGACCGTTTGCAGCGGTTGGATCAATCGATCGAGATGAAGGTACTCGACTCGGACGCCGAAATCGGAACCGTTGCCGAAATGCCGCTCGATCACTTCGCCGCGGTGGAACAGATTCAGATGGACGACCTCGACGCCGTGCCGACTTACCAGGTCAACGAGGTGCTCCAACAGGGGGCGATCGCCAATCGGAAGCATGACCTTGGGTAGTGCATCGGTCAGCGGCGCGAGCCTTGTCCCGTGTCCGGCTGACAGGATGATGGCGTGTCGAACTTGAGCCGGACCGGACATCTCCTACCTGCCTGCCTGGAATTGCGATCGCATTATTGATCCGAATGACGCAGTATGGCTGCCGTGGCCGCCGAAAAGGTGTCTGCCTCAAGATCGGCGTTTCCCGCTGCGATTCTGCTCCCCAGGGCGACGGTAGTGCAGCCTGCCGAACGGCCAGCCTCGACGTCCCAGATGTAGTCGCCCAGCACGTACGACTTCGACAGATCAACGTTCAAATCCCGAGCCGCCGACAGGATCAGTCCGGGAGCCGGCTTTCTGCAGTCGCACTCGATTGAGATCGCGGGAACCGATCCGTCGGGATGATGCAGGCAATACAGGATTAGACTCGGCCCCGCCCCCCGTTTTCGGAGCATTTCGGAAAGCCGTCGGTTGAAGACGTCAACCGAGCTCTGGGATACAACTCCTTTGGCGATGTGACCCTGATTGCTGATTATGACGAGGAGAAATCCACGTTCCCTCATCAATTTCATGTTTTCCGCTACGGCCGGCAGCAGGACTGGATCAGGAGCGGCATTGAGAATAGGGTCCTCGCAGACCGTCCCGTCCCGATCAAGAAAAACCGCGCGCCTGGAGTGTGACATGGATTTTCGGGTTGACAAGTCAGCTGGAGCTTTTGACGGCGCGGACCGCGAGATTGACGCAGGGATTTTCGGGACCGCGGCTATCGTCATTCCGGGCGTCGACCGCACGGAAGAGTCTTAGAGCCAGGGACGCCAAATATGCCGGCAGCGATGATTCGCCGGAGTCGTACTCAAATTTTTCCATCGACCGATGGACAGCCGATGTCGCCGATAGCCTCGTGTACATCTGCTTCATGGTCCACAGAATCATATGATTGAACGGCAAACAGAATCGAGTAAGTCCCTCGGCACGATCTATCCTGAAATCCTCGCTTCGATTCACAACGGCGGTCAGCTGCTCGAGAGTGTAAAGCCGCAGATGCGACGCCCAGAGGCCTCCCCAGAATCCGTTTTCGGGGTCAAAGTGGCCGAGTCCCATCGACTCCCGAATCCTGTTCATCGGGTCCCAGAGACCGGGGTAATTCAAACAGGGAACCGTGACGGCCAGGGTTCCGCCCGGCTTGAGGACGCGACCCAGCTCGCGAACCGCGGCCAGATCATTATCCACATGTTCGAGAACTTCGCTGCAAACGATGCCGTCAAATACGGATTCGCCGAACGGCAGCATCGTTACATCGCTCATAAGCCACGAGTTTCCGCCGCCGCCCTTCTTCCGGGATATCCCTTGATTCAGGATATTGTCGTCAGCGTCGAAACCTACGACGCGGCAACCGTACACGTGCTCCAGAACGATTGAGACGAACCCCTCGCCGCAGCCGGCGTCCAAAATAAGATCGTCGGGGCTGGGATCGAGATATTCGCAGATCGTAATAACACGACGCCTGAATGACATATCTCCCGCCTTCGACAGGATCCAATCCAGCCGGTCTGCCGGGCGCAGCAACGATGCGCTCACTGGCCCCGGCGAGATCTCGTGAGAAGAAGTCGGGCGAATCGTTCGGTTATTGGGTTAGACATGGTATTCACAGCTTGTCTCCGTAATGGTTTCGTGGCCTCGGCAAGTCCCAGGTAATGGCTCCCGGCGCTTTGATGAAAGATGTTCAGAAATCCGGACGGCCTCGGCGACGTCGTCTAGGTGTTGATGGTAACCGCGCGGTTTCGCGACGTTATCCTGCGCGACGCGTCCACAGATGGCGGATGCGAAGCGACACGGCGGCTACTATTTCGAGCGCGTAAAACGTCCCAAGAAGGATGTAGCCAAGCTGGGCAATCCGTTCCGCGTCGCCCAACCGCTGCCATAGGACGACCAGGAAAACGCCAAGAACAGCCACGTTGAAGGCGGCGATTACCCATACCCCGGGGTCAAACCATATCGAACGCGCGGACCTGCGTTGGCCGCCAGACTGGAGGCCAGGCGCGCCGGTCGCATCCGCACGGGCAGGAATGGCGCCACGGTAATTGCCGGTCAGCTCGAGCCCAGAGTGAGCCACCGCGAAGAATTCTTCGGTCCAGGTAATGAGTTCCGAGACGTGCGCTTGACTGTTCCGCTCGACGTAGGCTCGGATCGCGCGTTTCTCGAGGTGAAGCCAGATGGCAAATTCCCGCGCGGGGTTACCTTCGAGCTGAGTGGAGTCTCTGAATCGCAATTACCGAACTCGATATCGGTTGTCGTGTGGAGGGTGAGACCGCGCGGATCGCGGCTTCCAGCATCGAACCAACCGGCGTCGGTGGCCCGGCTGAGCTGAGCGCTGCATACGTCGGTCCGGCCCGAAAGGCTGTTCTCCGACTGGACGAGAAGTTCGACCCGCGGTGGCGATTAACGATCGACGGCCTCCCAGCCGACGAAGCGGATCACGTTGAAGTGGACGGTCACTTCAATGGCTGGTTTATCGATCTCAAGCCCAGTTCCGAGTTGCAGGCCGCTTTCGCCCTGCAGACGCCCTACCGTTGGATACAGATAGCGAATCTGGCCAGTCTGATAGCCGCTGCGGTTGCCGATTGGTGGCCCACACGACTCCTACCGGTCGGTCGTGACTGAATCGGGCGCCATGCCGGGTTCACTGGTGGCACGGGCGTTGCCCTTCATGCTGGCGGCTGCGTTGATGGTTGCCGCCGCGATTCCCTGGGCACTGCCCGCGATCTTGCTTCCGGTTTACTGGAATCAGGGCACGGCGTTCGAGCTCGGACCCATCGCCGAGGGCTGGAGTATTGCCCAGGAAATCGAAATGGAATCGACCAGCCACTTCGGCTTCTCGTTCTTTGCCCGGTCAGCAAAACGTGATGGGCGATTGCCCACCCTCGAAGTTCGACTCGAGCGCGGCGACCAGATTCTCTGGGCCGATCGAGTTCGAATCGAATCCGCCGATATGAAAAAGTACGAAGTCGAATTTCCGATCTCCGCGGCCGCCGGTCGTTACACGGTGCGACTTCGCGTTCTTGAAACCGAAGATGGGGCGGCGATATTTCGCGGCGTCAACCCCTCAGGCGATGTTTCCGTCCCTTATGCGCTCAGCGTGATGGCGCTCGACCAGCCCGATGACAGGGCCCTTGATTTTCAAGTCCTGCAACTAAGCGCCCCGTGGAGCTGGCTTCGATACCGACCGCTAATGAGTCCGGCGGGTTGGCTGATTGCATTCAGCGCCGGCACTTTGATTGTTGTCCCGGTACTGGCCGGTTGGTCATTAGGCCTTCGCCGCCGCTACTCCGGGGCTGCGGTGAGAGTCCTCTCGCTATCCGCTGCGTCGGCCCTTGCTCTATACCTCACGGCACTTCCAATCGTCGAAATCGCTGGATTCAATCTTGCGAACGGCTCGGGGCGGCGGTCGATTGCGTCGATAGTCGTGTTTCCGTTGGTATTGATGGCGTCGTACGTGCTTGCTGCTTCGGGCTCAGCATCTCGCTCAAACGGTTCAGCGAAACTGTGGAGAAGTGTTTTGGCTGTAGTTTTTCAAATACCGCCCAACTGGACGCGGGGCTGGCGGCTGATTGTACGTTTACTCCTGGGGCGTAGTCTTCGTTTGTGGCGGGGAACGCCCCTGGCGCTGGCTGTGACGTCAGGGGTATTGCTTGCGGCCGGTGATACTCGATTGGCGGACTATCTAGCCATGAGTGCCGTAATCTCTCTCATTCCGGCGGCGCTGTGGCCGCGTGGACGGCGCAACACAGATTCGGCGTAAAGATTCAGGCTCTTCACTGGTATCACTTCCGCCGCTCGTACGAGTCGAGTCCAGGGCCGGCGACGCCGCGGTCTATCCAGTCCAGACGATCGGCCGGAGGCTAAACTTGCATTGCGAAAATCAGATCATTCAATGGCGACTGCTGCGGTGCCGCGGCGAAAGGCGAGCGGTCTGAGGAGGCGAACTGCAACCGGCCAATTACCACACCGCAGAACGTCTACACGGCCGGCCGCGAGAGACGATGGGTCGGTGAGGCCGTCCTTTCATGTTTGACGCATAGCAAATGAAACGCAAACGCGTGTTCATGATCTCGCCGTTCGCGCGCCCAAATCTGGGTGGCGTCGAATCGCATCTCGATAAGCTCATCGAAGCCCTTGGAAGGCGCCAGATTGAGGTTACGCTGCTTGCCTATCAGCCTCTGGTAACGGACGCCCAGGGAAGCCGAATCGAGCGTTTCGACACCGGTATCATCCTGCGAGTGCCCCGGCCTGGCCGCAATATTTGGCCGCGAATCGAGCACAATTTCGCGCTCACGTTCGTTTACCTGGTGCCGGGTCTTCTGTTCGGGGCGATCTGGTATTGGTTCCGGTCACGCGAAAAATTCGATGTGATCCACTGCCACGGATTCTCGGCCGCTTTCGTGGGTTGGTGCCTGCGACTGCTTGGAATTCGACAGCGCATCGTGCTGAGCACGCATGCCATATACCGGCTGAATCGACGAAAGAAGCTGGCGTGGTTGATTGGGCTGCTTCTCAAACGAATGGATTTTGTGCTCGCCGTCGGCGATGCGGCTCGATTGGAGCTTGAGAATATCGGCGTCCCCAATAATCGATTGGGCGTGCATCGCAACTGGGTGGACATCGAGATCTACAAGGCCACTGACAAAAAGGTCGCCAAAGCCAATCGGGGCTGGAGTGCAGAACGGCTGCACGTTCTCTTTGTCGGAAGGATGCTGCGTATAAAGGGACTCGAAATCGTCATCGCGCTCGCCGAGAAACACCCCGACGTGCAGTTTCACGTGTTCGGAGCTCCGGGCGATATGGATGCCGAAGTCGACCGAGCGGCAGATCGTCTGGCGAACTTTAATATCGTTCCGGAACCTGCCGAAACAGGCATCCCGCGACGGTTGGCGGTTGCGGCGATTTATAACGCCGCCGACTTACTCCTGGTGCCGTCGATTTATGAAGAAGGCGCCGCGACAGTCGTGCTAGAGGCCAGCGCCTGCGGAACACCAATATTGTCGAGCGATTTGGGCTGCCTGCCCGAACTGATTGAACAAGGCATAAATGGCTGGTCGGTTCCGCCGAGTCCTGACTCCTTTTCTTCGAAGCTGGCTCAAATCCGAGCGGACGGTCCACTGCTTGGCGATGTTTCGAAAACGGCCCGTCGTCTGGCCGAGGAGCGTTTTTCGGAGAACGCGGTCGAAGAGATCATTCATGCCTATGGCTGAAATCTGGTTTGCACGGCCGCGCGGGGAAGCCGCCTGGGCCTGATACAACTAATTGTGGCGTTGCTCCTCGGTATGTGTTTTTAACGCCTATCGTCGAGAATATTGATCAGAGACCGCCGAATTAGGTGGCCCCCTGATTACGCGTTCGCCCAGAAGACATGCTCGCTGGTGACCCTGCTGCGGCGTCCGACAGCCCTATAGATGGCTAGCTAACGGTTGCGTATGGAGTCGAGCAGAGTGGAGGCAGTTCTGCTGAGGAGATCGATGTCCGATCCCAGGTTTAGAAAGCGGTAGCCCCGCTGGATCATCTCTGCTGCGATGTCAGCGGACCTGGCGATTCCGCCCAAAATCGAATCGCTTCCGAGAACGGCCTTCTCGATCTCTGATATCGCCGCTTGCACGTTTGAGTGTTCCACGTCGCCCAGATATCCCAGGCTCGCAGCCAGGTCGCTCGTTGCTATGAAGGCCACATCGAGCCCAGGGGTCGCGACGATTGAGTCTATGTTTCGGACGGCTCGCTCGTGCTCTATGAGGCCGACCGTGAGAATTTCCTCGTTGGCCCGTTGCGCATATTCCTCCGGCCCAATATCCCAGCGCAGCTGAGCGTAGGTTGGCCCCCAACCTCGTACGCCCTCCGGCGGGTACTTAACCGCGGCCACCGCCTCCTCGGCCTCCTTTCGAGTGCGGATCATTGGAAAGACAATCCCCAGCGCGCCCACGTCCAGCGCGGGCTTGGCCAGCCAGTGTCTATTCCAGTGGATGCGGACCAGCGGCACGGTGTCGCTTCCCGCCATCGCGGCAATGGTTTCGTGCACGTCGCGGACGTCGATCGGGTAGTGCTCCATATCCACCAACACCCAATCGAATCCCATCGTTGCAAGGGCCTGGGCCATTTGAACGCTTGGCATCGTCAGCACCGCTCCCAGCGCGGTCCTGTCCTGACCAAAGATCGTTCTTAGTCTGTTGAAGTGTTCTCGGCGGCCTTCCGTCAAGGGACATCCTCTGATAGCGGTTGCGAATGACCTACCTTTTGCAACATTCGCTCATTTGGCCTGCCCCCCGAGATCCGATCAACTCCTATGCTAATCCTCAAGCGATGAACGGGCTTCAGGGTTCCGACAAGCGTCCCGAATCAACGGCAAGCATTCAGGAGAGAAGTCGCGTTCTATATATAGGAGAGGGGTCTGAAATGGCAAAGATGCTGGATGGCAAGGTCGCAATCGTTACAGGAGGAGCTTCGGGAATTGGACGGGCGGCGGTTTTGAATTTCGCCGCCGAGGGAGCCAGGGTCGTCGTGGCCGATGTGGACATTGACGGTGGGGAAGAAACTCTCAGGCTTGTGCAGTCGGCGGTTGGTGAAGCGAGCTTCGTCAGAACGGACGTCTCAATCGCTGCCGATTCTGAATCGCTTGTCCGTCAGACTATCGAACGATACGGCAGGTTGGATTGCGCCTTCAACAACGCCGGAATTGCGCAACCGGTCGTGCCGATACATGAAATGGACGAACAAACGTGGAATCACGTTTTGAATGTCAATATGAACGGCGTCTTCCACTGCATGAAGTTCGAGATCCGACAGATGTTGCTTACCGGAGGCGGGGCGATAGTCAATACATCGTCGGTTGCAGGGCTAACCGGTCTATCGTCGGCAGCCTACACGGTGAGCAAGCACGGCGTGATCGGACTAACGAGGCGGGCGGCAATGGAGTATGCGCACGTGCCGATTCGAGTCAACGCCGTCTGTCCAGGCGTGATTCGAACTCCGATGGTGGCGAACAGGTTCGACCAAACTCCCGAGCTTGAGGAGAGATGGGACAAGCTGCACCCCCTGGGGCTTGGGAACGCCCACGAGGTTGCTCAGGCGGCGACCTGGCTTTGCTCGGATGCTGCCTCGTACGTGACCGGCGTCGCGATGCCGGTTGATGGAGGTTTGCTGGCTGGCCCGGACGTCTATCGCGCATGAACGGCCCTTTCGGTGGTTCGCAAGCATCCACCGCTGATCTAGGTATGGTCCAGCATTGGGTCTAGTTATGGGGACGAACATAGGGCAAGTGCGACGGTCGATCGTGGGAAGAAGATGCGTGATCGCTCTGCCAGCGCTGGCTTTGCTCTTAGCGCCTCCGGAACGAACGCTGTGGACATGAAGACGATTGGAAAGAAGAGGAGTGTGATAGTACTCGTGGCCTGTTCGCTTTTGGTAAGCAATGCCGGAATGAAGCCTGCGCCGACGAATGCAATTCCGAATGCGCCCGACAGCAGAAGAATCAAAAGAAATCCGCCGATTCCGGTTTCAATTCTGGCGCGCAACACCAGCCCCACGATGAGCATGATGCCCGACGTGGCATGCAGCACCGTAGCGAGGATTCGAATGGCGGTGGTCTTGCCGGCGCCATTCGGGCCCAGGAAGCCGAACAACTCGCCCCTGGCGACGCTGAACGTACTGCCGTCAGGGGCCCCCCCGCGCGTTCCGCCCTTGTTAGACCTTTACGAGGTCGCGGACCTCGATTACGGGCTATTGGTCGGGCAACGATGTCTCCGGCAAAGATCTTGAGCGCAGGAATCGGAAGGAATAGTAACCAACGCGGGCAGTGGGTTGCGGCCCGAGTGACTGACTAGTTCTGATGGATCATTGGTGCGACCTGGGTAGAGAACGACAGACCCACCATTGGGCTTCAGGAACCATCCGCCAGGGATGGCAGGCGATCCGGCCTTGCGGATAGTCTCGGTGGGTGCTTAGCAATTAAGAGGACGCGGGAGTTGTCGATGTCGACTGACGCACGGACCAACGAAATCCTGTCGGATGAGATGCTTGAGAGATTTGCGGACCGTGCCCCGATATACGACGAGAAGAACACTTTTTGTACGGAAGACTTCGAGGAGCTGCGCGACGCGGGGTTCCTAAAACTCGCGATCCCGCGGAAGTTTGGCGGTCACGGAATGACACTGGCCGAAGTATGCCGGCAGCAGCGCCGTCTCGCTTATTCCGCGCACGCTACGGCGCTGGCGGTGAACATGCATTTTTATTGGACCGGAACTGCTGCCGATGTCCACCGGTCCGGCGACGATTCACTTGACTGGCTTCTGCAGGAGGCTGCGGATGGTGAGGTGTTCGCCGCTGGTCATGCCGAATCCGGCAACGATATTCCGATTCTGCTTTCCACGACAAAGGCCGAGAAAGTTGAGGGTGGTTACCGCTACACAGGCCGAAAGTCGTTTGGCAGCCTCGGTCCGGCCTGGACGCGACTCGGTATTCACGGCATGGATACCAGCGATCCGGATGCACCGAAGGTTGTTCACGCTTTTATGCTGCGCGGCGCCGAGGGCTCGACGATTCAGGAGACCTGGGACGTGCTGGGTATGCGGGCAACACAAAGCAACGACACGGTGCTCGACGGCGTATTCATACCGGACGACCGGGTAGTACGAGTCGTTTCACCGGGCGCGGCCGGCATCGATCTTTTCATTCTCGGAATTTTCGCATGGGCCGATCTTGGTTTCGCGAACATCTACTATGCCATCGCCAAACGAGCGTTCGATATGGCGGTTGCGAGCGTTAAAGGGCGAAGCTCATTGGGCCTGTCGAGGTCCCTCGCCTATCACGCCGAAATTCAGCACGTCGTTGCGGAAATGGTGATAGAGCTCGAGTCGACTGGTCCGCACATCGAAAAGATCGCGCAGGATTGGTCCGAAGGTGTCGATTACGGAGCGGAATGGGGCTCCAAGATCGTCGTCGCAAAATATCGGGCGGTTGAAGGTTCTTGGCGGGTTGTGGATCAAGCGCTCGAGCTTTCCGGAGGATTTGGAATTTTCCGAAAATCGGGGTTTGAGCGACTTTTCCGCGACGTACGGCTAGGTCGACTTCATCCGGCAAATTCCACCCTAACCCACGAGATGGCCGCTAAGACGGCTCTGGGTATTGACCTTGACGAGCAGCCTCGCTGGGGTTGACGTCGACGGCGGGCTGGTTCTAATAATGCGCGAACCTGTTCTGAAGTGAGTCGCGATAGTGGCCCGTGGCGTGCTTGCCGTCCTCGCGACTGGCCGCGGGCTTCCTGGATAGGTTTTCCAGCTTCGATCTTCGTCTTCGCCAGCTTCTCGTGCAGATTTAGGACCGCTCAAGGGTCAACTCGGAAAGGCGCGCACCGGGCGCAGGAGCTCATGGAGCAAGCTGCAATGCCGCGACCTGTGGCCTTCGGATTGTACCGCGATGCGCGAGATTTGCGGCATAACCTGGATTGACAGGGCGAGGACGCTGTGCAGTAACCTTCATGGTGGATCACCATAGTTTCGCGGTGAGCGTAAGCGGAATATCGTTTGGTTCAACGATTTTGATCGCGGGCTCCGCGCGAAGCCGGTAAAAAGGGGGTGTTGGAAGAGGTTTAAATCAGATCATGTCCAAATGGGCGGCTGCTCGCCCGTTAACCGTGCGGCCACAAATAGCAGCGATTGATCGATTGTTTGGTGAATCGGCCGCATATCTGAGCAAGCCAGTTAGTGCTTGATTATTAACGTTCCTAGGGGGACACATATGATTGGAAAGTCGCTTTCGAGAAGAAAGCTGATGCGCACAGGCCTCATAGCAGGCGGTGGTGCGATCGGACTTGCGGCTCTCGCCGGGTGTGGTGAAGCCGAAATCGTAGAAGTAGAGGTAATAAAAGAGGTCGAGAAGATCGTAACGGTGGAAGTCGAGAAGATGGCGCCGCAGGCCGTTGATCTCGTGATGTTCGACTACGTTTGGGTGGAGATCGACCAGGTCCGCGATCTGATCGTTGAGAACTACAAGTCGATATACCCGCACGTGAACCTTGAGTACATCAAGATTCCATGGGGTGACTACCTGGTAAAGATCCTCACCAGCATGGCCGGCGGATCCCCGGGCGACGTGATGTACAACCACCCGCAGACCACTGCCGACTTTGCGGCCAAGGGCGCTTTGATGCCGCTCAACGAGTTCATCAAAGCGGACAGTACCTTCGACGTTGAGGACTTCAACGTCGGACTCATTGAAGCGAACACGATCGGCGGAAAGATCTATTCGCTGCCTACGTTCTCCGGTCCGCTCATGTGGGCGTACAACCGCGACCTGATAGAGCCTCTGGGGCTCGGTGACCCATGGGAACTCGCCCAAAAGGGCGAGTGGACGATCGACATCCACCGGCAGATGGCCGAGGCCGCACGCACGGGCGAAGGTCAGGACAAGGTCTATGGAACAAACGAGATCGCGTCCGCGCTGAAGATTTCGTATCTGTGGGCCTGGGGGCACGACGGTACATTTTGGGACAACCAGGACGCTCCCAAGTCGTTTACAGGAAACAGCCCGGGTGCGGTCGCCGGACTCGAGTACATGACCGGTCTGCTTCACGATGGGCTCGCGCCTCCGCGTGAGTTCGCGTCGAACTTCCCTGGTGGGGCGCAGGCGATGTTGTTCAGCAACAAGATCGCTTTGTACATGTCGCACCGGCAGTTCTTCCGGGAGATCACAGACCAGATCAACGCGGGCCTGGCGCCGATGTACAAGATGCCCAACGGTGACGACCAGTCGCGCGACGCTCCTGAGGGCTACGGTGTGTTCGCGGGTACGAAGCAGCCGGACGAAGCGTGGAACCTCGCCAAGTACATCGGTACCGAGGGTGTAAAGGTTCATGTCGCTCTCGGCTACAGCGGTCCGACCCGTCCGTCCATGTGGCGCAGCGACATCTTCAAGAATTCGCTGAAGCCGTGGGAAGACATCGAGGTCTATATCCACGCGTTTGAGACCCTGAAAAGGCAGTTCGTCCAACCAGTGGGTTATGGCGAGATGAACACGCTCTTCACAGCGGCCTACGACGAGATCGTGCTTCAGTCCAAGACGGCCCAGGAGGCCATGGACGACGTCAAGCCGAAGCTCGACGCGATTCTGACCGAGAACGCCTAAGCGTCGACGATCGATATCATGGGCGGACCGGTCTTCGGGCCGGTCCGCCCATTGATTTTCGGCGCGGAATTCCCGCTACCACGCCGCGGATGGGGCTGGGCGCGCGGCGTGGCCCCAAGCCGAAGGCCACGTCGGTATTCAGGCCACCGAAGGCCGCAACGGGACAACTGCTCGCGGTCGACCGGGTTACGCCACGGCCATCTCTGGGATCAGAAAGATGGCGTTCAGCTTCGACGAGGGCCGACGCATTGGCGGCACCGGTTCCATGGAAACAGCCGGAGCCGACGGACCTGATTTCGTCGACATCCCCCTGCTTCTACCACCTCCTGGCCCGAATATTTTCGAGGGGATAGGGCTCAGAGTCAGATAGGCAGCATCACGGTCGCCGCCACTAAGGGGTGATGTTTTTAAGACATTGATCAAACTGCACTCGCCAAACACCGCCCGTCAAATGTGCTCTTGAGCGCCGTACCCGCACCGACTACAATCCGGCTCCCTGGCTCTTTGGGGACGGGAGGCTATGAAAGCAATCTTCGATTTCCACCGAACTATTGCCCGGCGACCGGTGTTTTCGGTGGACTACTGGCCCGGCGTGCCAGGGGTGGAGCAGGAAGGCCGCCCCGACGTCCGATGGGATCTCGAACACTTCAAAAGCTACGCTGATCCCATAGGCATGCGCTCCGTCGCCGGGGCGCTGGCCGATCCCGAAATCAATCGGGTCGATCGCTGCTGGTTCACCGCACCGGATCTGCTCTCCACAACCGAGTCGGATCTGATGGAGTGGCAACGCAATTGGACAGAAGACACGAAAGATCTCTTGACCGCGTACGTCGAGGCGGGAATCCAGTGCATCGCCACGAACGCCCTCTTCTGTTGCTCCGGGCAGGATTCCGCCCCGGACTGGTATAAAACTCTGCCGGATTGGGAGGAGTGTACCGCGTCGGGATTGCCGCTCAGCGAGGCCGGCCTGCCGTCCCTTGCCTGCCTTCTCCACCCGGAAATGTACCGTGTCCTAGATCGGTTTTGGGCATGCCACGAATTCATTGCAAAACGGGGTGCTCTGCTTGGCGTGTGCCTGGAGAACGAACCCTCTCTGGGCTTTGGCGACCGGCCGCGCTATGACGACTTTGGCGGGAATCCCCACACTCAGGCAGCGTTCAGCGCCTACGTGGCCGACCAGTTTGCCGATGTAGCCGCACTCAACCGCGGTGCTGATACGTCGTACGACTCCTTCGACCTTGTCCAGATTGGGGACGACAACTGGCTGGTTCGCGCACTGGCCGCGCGGTTTAAGCACACGATCATCATGGGACGCTACGTGCCGCAGCTGGCGGCCCTGGCGAAAAAGCATTTTCCAGACGTGGTGACGATCACGCGCATGTCGAGCGGACTCTACATCGACGAGCGAGACCACCGTCCGGCCAGCTCCCAATATGCCGGGGAGAATCTCGGCGTCGAGCCAACGTTGCTGAAAGACAGCGACGTGGACATCATCGGATTTTCACATTGGAGCTACGACGGCGACGATGGACATCAGGAAGGATTCGGCGGTTTCCAGGTCACTTGCAATCTTTGCCGGGGCACCGGAAAGATGCTTGGCCTCACGGAGCCGATGGTTGGGCGACACGGCGCGACGCACCTGTCGCTGCGGGCCGAGGAGATGACGCACTTCCTGTACCGGGGCCTGTATTACAACTTCAGGCTTTACAACATCCACAGCTGGGCTCGCAGCGGTGAACGCATTTACGATGAACCATTCGGAATGGAGCTCAGCCAGAAGGCCGGTTTTCCGCTAGCAGTCCGCGCGCTTCGCGACGAATTGGATTGGATGGAGCCGTTCCAAACGTTCGGCCCGCCCATACTTCCCCCGATTCGCATCCTTATTTCACGCAACGCGCGGGGCTTCCCTGGTTACGATCTGCGCCCGTATTTCGGCTTGCTTCGCGACTTGTGTTCTGTCTTCGAAGCGCCGGAGTTCAGCGATTTCGAGATCGTTGAAGAGCAGAGTCGGGATCTGGACGAGGCGCTGGCGGGGGCGCGCGGCGTCGTCGTCATGGATGCGTGCCTGGAGGAGTCGACCACACGCCGTTTAGAGGACTTCGTGCGCGACGGCGGCAAGCTGCTTGTTTTCACCACACCCGCTCGGGTCGGACCCAATTACGAGCCCGCCGACTGGCCGGCCTGGTACCCGGCGGCGCCAGCTGAGCCAATGGCACCCTCGAACCTCAAACCAGTGCAGCGAACTCTCGCAATTTCAGCAGGCCACGTTGTGTGGCCCGCGCCCTTTCCCCTTGAGCTCTGGGGCTCGTTCCCGCTCCGCCCTCGCGATGATGCCGTACCCCTCGCCTTCGATTCAGTACAAGATTGGGTTGGGGCGGCGGACGCCAGCGTTGCGTGCACGGCCGGGCTACCAGCCGACTGGCGACAACTGCAAAAGCTCCTTCTTAACTTCGCCAGCTGGTGCGAGGTTGAGACACGGCCGGTGGTAGTCAGCCAGTTTGAGCGGTCGACGGTTGTCCAAAACTACGACTCCCGCAACCTGGACAGCGCTGGCCGGGTGATCGATCCTACCGCGTGGTCGGGGCACATTCCGTTGAACGGGACGCACGGCGGTCAGATTCGTGAACTGCGCGGCGATTTTCCGTGGCTCGCCTATTCAGCCGGGCCCGAAGCGATCACGGTCGAAGCCGTTGGCCTGCCTCCCCTTGACATAAAGGTGTTCCGGAAAGAGCAAGACACCGCCGAGCTGCCGCATTTCGAGGGCTTCCCGCCCGAAGTTGGATTCTCTCGTTTCTGGCGCGGTGACATCCACCTGGTAATCGGCGAGTTTCAAGTGCGAGACAATGTCCACGTGCAGGCGCGGTTTGTGCCCGTGCGCCACGCGCCGGCCGACGTCGGCTGGTTCGTGTGCGAGGTCGAGGGCGAACGCGTCGCCGAGGGTGTGGGATGCGACGTGACGTTTAAAGCCGAGCGCGGGCGGCGCTATTACCTGACAGCGGTAACTCGCAACCACCCGGCCTACGAGCAATGCCCGCTGTGCAGACGAAGTCGATTTGAGTGATTCGGGGCTGCCACGGAGTGCTGCTGGATCTGGAGCCTGGCGGACGGTTCGAGGCGCCCGAAGTGCTGTGGTGACTGTGTCGAAAAGTCGGGATGCCTCGGAGATCCTTCCGGAATCGGTAGGATCGCCCGGACTCTGGCCACGATGCAACCGGGGTGGCGGTCCAGACACCGTTCAGCATTTCCTCCACGTGGCTTCTGGCCCGGTCGGAGGTCCGAAGGGCGAAAAGGACGGGGTCTAGAAACACCGTCGGCGGAACAAATAGGGGCAATTCACAGAAGTTCGAACTGCGTGATTGGTGCCGAGGTCGGGATCATGCTCCACGCCTTCCGCTGCCGTCCGTGGGCAACCGCTCAAACCTGTAAAGCGGACGGCTAATTCCGCCGTGGTCCGTCGGCGGTTGCTACATTTCGCCTCTGCGTACGCGCAGAAATGACGTAGACCTTCCGTTGTTTGGATAACTATGTTTAACCCCGCCCCATCTTTTGCATCCCATTCGTGGATAGGCGCTGACATTCATGGAGCAGTGACTTATCAATCCGCGAATACGCGGTCATTCACTATCGTTGCTGTCGAATCCTCGCCGATGTCGCGGCACTTTCCTAAGATGAGTAATCTGCTTCCGTTGGCTCGGGAAATTGCGTCCAATTCCTGGCGGCTTCACCCAGGATCGCGCTGGTGGACTTTGTCGGCGCGTAGTACTTGCAATAAGGCCGGTTCGGCCGTTGGAAACTGAAGCGGGAATCCGTCGAATGATAGGAAAGGATAAAAGTCGTTGAGACTCAAAGGTAAGGCAGCCATCGTGACTGGTGCGGCGCAGGGGATTGGGCGGGCGATCGCCTGGGCGCTGGCCGAAGAAGGTGCGTCCGTTCAGCTGGCGGACATTCAGCGAGATAAAGGCGAGGACGAGGCGAAGCAGATGCGCGCATCGGGTCTGAGCGCCGAATTTCGAGAGATCGACGTCGGCTCCTCGAACGACATCGAACGAATGATCGATCGGGCCGCTGAAGAATTTGGGCGGCTCGATATCCTTGTCAATAACGCGGCAATCGGCATTCAAGGAACCGTTGCAGACACTTCGGCACCGACCTGGGATAGTGGGTTTGCTGTGATGGTTCGAGCGCTCGGTTTGGCGTCGGGTCTCGCGTGTCCGCACATGCGGAAGATCGGCGGCGGCTCGATAGTTAACGTGTCGTCGGTTCACGGATCGCTAGTGGCCCCGAATATGGCGGTATACGACACCTGTAAGCACGCTGTGATCGGGCTCACGCGCTCGGCCGCCGTAGACTTGGGCCCGGACGGTATTCGCGTCAACGCGATCTGTCCCGGTTTGATCGTTACAGAAATTCGCGACGCGGCCTGGAGGGAAGACAGGGAAGGGGCGCTGTTCGACGAGACGTATCATCCGCTCAGGCGAGTTGGGCGCCCCGCTGACATTGCCGCCGCGGTCCGGTATCTCGTGTCAGACGACGCTGCGTTTGTTACCGGGCAGACCCTGACGATTGATGGTGGACTGAGCATCCAGCTTCAAGGGGCGCTGGCACGCGACCTTAACCGACGTGAGGATTACAAAGATTCGTCAAGGACGCTTCGCACGCCATCGCTTTGACTTTGCTTGGACGGACGCTGAGCCGCACGTTCGTGAATGTTGCCTTGAAGTGAGCGAGGCGCCGCCATTAACGGCGCTCGTCGGCAGCCTATTTAGCCTCGGTCCGCGACAGTGGCGGTGGCCACGACGAATGACGTAGCGTTCGCCTTAACAGGGTTTCTTTAATTAACCCCTTCTCCATATTTTGCATCCCGTTCGGGACCAGCGCTCAGCGGAACATTCATGGGCATCCCGCCTACCGCAAGGCAATGCGCTGGATCCTGGGTAGGAAGGTTAGGCATCGAACGATCCAGTACTTGAACAACCTGACCGAGCAGGACCACCGCCCCATCAAACAGCGCTACTACCGGATGCTGGGCTTCGGGAGTTTCGAGTCAGCGGCACGTTTCTGTACGGCGTTGGACGAGCTGAGGCCGTACTTGCGTGTGGGGCATCGGCGGGAAAATCACGTCGCGCTTGGCGAGCAGCGACTGCTCTTCGTAGAGCGCTGGCGCTCGCTGCTCGCCGACATGACCACGGCGTAGGTCGAGGCGGCCTCTGGAAGCACTTCGTCGGACGTCTTCGGTGCCCGGAAACTTGACGGATCCCGCCGGAGGAGATCATACGGCTGATTGACGATTTCCTTGAGAAGCACCCCCAACACCAGTTGGATGTAGCATCGACAATTAATTAGCACTCCCTGGTCACGCGGCTGATGTAGCTCCATTGGCCGCCCGATACCCGTAGGGTCGTTGATACGTCACGGTTGAATATCAGGGTCGAGGCCGAGCTACTCTATCGTTGCGTGCCCCTGATAAGCGTCAGGTCCCCGCCGTGATAGGACCCTGCTTTGATAAAGTTTGTGGAAGAAACGTAAGGACCGTCAACGGTGTCGACACAGCAGGTAGCCCTGGTCGTGCCCGCGTGGAATGAGGAAGACTCTATCGGCGCGGTTCTGTCCGAGGTCCCAAGCGAGTCGGTGGATTTCGTGTTTGTCGTCACAGGCGACAGCACCGACCGCACAGCCGAGATCGCAACGGCGCTTGGAGCCGAGATTGTCCCACAGTCAACTCCCGGTTATGGCGCCGCATGTTGGGCAGGCGTGCGCGCCGCGCAAGGCGCCGGTGCGCGGATTGTCGTCTTCCTGGACGGCGATTATTCCGACCCGCCGGCGGCGGTCCCACAAATCCTGGCTCCCTTGGTGAGTGGCCAGGCTGATCTCGTCCTTGGCTGTCGAGATCTGACGAACCATCCGAAAGCTCTTCCGCTTCATGCCCGAATCGGAAATTGGCTGGTGCTGACTGCGCTGCGGCTTCTGCTGGGACGACGCCTGGGCGATTTGCCGTCGTTTAAGGCTATAGGGCTTACTCGCCTTGAGCAGCTGGAAATGCGCGAAATGACCTACGGCTGGACCGTCGAACTGGTGGTTAAAGCAGTGCGCGCAAGGCTGCGCATCGTGGAAATACCCGTTAGCTACCGGCCGCGGCTCGCCGGAAAATCCAAAGTATCGGGAACGGTGCGCGGTACCATCGGTGCTGCCTGGCATCTCTGTGCGTGCGCAGTTCGTTACGCACGGTGGAGTCCTCCAACTCGTAGCGCGGCCCCAGGGGATCGGTCCGTGTGACGGCGACTCGCGGGGGAGTGGTTTACGTGGTCGCCAAGGCGCCGCATGCCCACGAAGCGAAGACGCGACTATGTCCGCCTCTCAATCCGGAGCAGGCCGCCCTACTGGCCGAAGCCTTTTTGCTCGACACCCTAAACGTCGTGCGGCACGCCACTCTCCAGGCGCGCATCATCTGCCGCGATGCTGCTGAACAGGCGACGCTTGAACGGATCGTGACTGGCCTGACGCCGGTCTGCATCCAGGCGGGCACCGGGCTGGGCAACGCGTTGGAATCGGCATTTATAAAGGGACTGGCCGACGGATTTACCGCCGTGGCGGTACTGGGTGCAGACAGCCCAACCCTATCTCCGCAAGTGCTGCGCCAGGCCTTCAACATCCTTGTAGACGACGCGGATGTTGCGCTTGGCCCGTCGGAGGACGGAGGCTACTATCTGCTCGCAGCTTCCGCCCTGCATACCCAGCTCTTCCGCGACATGGAGTGGAGTACTAGCGAGGTCACGAGGAAAACACTCGCGCGTTGCCAGGCTGCCGGGCTGAGGACCCACCGCCTGCCGACGTGGTATGACGTTGACGACCCTACCTCGTTGGCCCGACTCCAGACCGAGCTCCTACAGACGCCCTCCGGCGTGGCCTCTAACACCCGCCGCCAGCTGGCCGCTTATGTTGGGTTTGAATCGGGACCCCTACCGACGCACTCATGATCTCCAAGATCGAGTGCCACGCCGAGAGCGAATCGACCTATGGCTCGACCTTTACCCACCGTCCGGTGGCCGCAGCATTGGTGAGGGCGTCAGCGAATCGGTGCGTAGCCTCGGCCTCCGCGAATCCGGGGAAGCGTTCCTCGTTCCGCACGGCAGCCACGAGCCGGTCCATATGATATTCGGCGAATCGATCGTAATCCGCTTGTAGGTCCGACGGCATTTTTACCCTTAACCAAGAGCCCTGGGGTCGCCCTTCAGCCCGGCATGCCATGCGCACGTCGGTACGATCTGAATCCAGTTCCACCGTAATCGCTCTTTCGTGACCAAATAGACTCCAGCGCAGACCGTTGTGCCACCCCAACGCGCTGCGGCTAAAAGTCGCAGACACCAGGACGTCTGACTCGGTGCGCGCCGTAAACCCCCATCCAAAGTCCGGTCCACTTCCAGCGACCATGGGCGCGGCGCATACTTGAGATATCGGACCGATTCGGGCCAGGGCTCCAAGACCGGCTATCGCGTCGAACAAGTGGACACCGCTGTCGAGCAGGGCGCTCGACCGTGAGAAATCCGGAAGGAAGTTGTGGCCTTGCAGAAGCGCGAAATCGCAGTGCAGCGGCTGGCCAAGCCCTCCTTCAGCAAGCAATCGTTCCGTGAGGCGATATCCTGGCATTGATCGATACGTGAAGTTCACGACCGTTCTAACGCCAGCTGCGGCAGCAGACTTGCGCAGTTCGGCCGCCTCACTAGTGTTGGCCGCAAGCGGTTTCTCGCAGATCACCGCGCAGCCGTCCTGGATTGCGGCCATGCAGATATCAAAATGAGTTTCGACGGGGGTGTTGACGAAAACGGCGTCCACTTCGCCACTCCGCACCATCTCTTCAACGCTGCCAAACGCCAGCACATCAGGCCCGAGAGTCGCGGCCGTCTGCGTTGCCTTATCCGGGTTACGGCTGCAAACCGCCGCTAACCGGGCCCGCGGCGATGCTGAAAGTCCGCGCAGTAAGAGGCGTTTAGCGCGCTCATTCACTCCAACGAAACCAACGCGCGTACGAATGTCTGGGGCCATAGCGTTATTGGTATTGATATCATAGAACCGATTGCCAACCAGATTGTCGAGAAGATTCCGACTCAGTGGCCAAGGTGCTTATTACCGGGGGCGCGGGATACGTTGGCTCCGTGGTTACAGGCGCTTTTCTGGATGCCGGGCACGCCGTCACGGTATTCGATTCACTCGCCGCCGGCGGGCAGGGCCTCCTCGTCCACGTGCCCAACAGGCGACTTTGCTTTATCAAAGGGGACGTACGCGATCCCCGCGCGATGAAGCTGGTGGCAAAGGGTCAGGATGCCGTCATCCACCTGGCCGCCATCGTTGGATTCCACGCGTGTAACGCCGATCCGCAACGTGCTGAATCGATAAACGTGGACGGTACCCGTGTTCTGCTCGACGCCTGTGATCGAGGTCAATGTCTCCTATACGCGTCCACGGGTAGCGTCTACGGCGCCGTCCCGGATGGTCTTTGCGACGAGACGATCGAGCCAGCACCGCTGTCCGGGTATGGACGCACGAAGCTCGCGGCCGAGAAGATCGTTCTTTCCAAGGGCGACGCGCTAGTCCTTCGGTTTGCAACCGCGTTCGGTATGTCTACGCACATGCGACTTGACTTGCTCGTAAACCAATTTGTGTATTCCGCAAAGAGCCATGGGTTCATCGTGATCTACAACAAGGATGCCCTCCGCACTTTCATCCACGTGCGTGACATGGCTCGAGCGTTGCTTTTCGGCTTAGAGCGCTTCTCGTCTATGGCGGGTCACGTATATAACGCCGGATCTGAACATCTCAACCGCACCAAAGACGAGATTGCCCAACTCGTAAATGCGCGACACCCGTGTTTCCTGACATACGGGCCGATCGGAGCCGATGAAGATCAGCGAGACTATGCAGTCTCCTACAAAAAGCTGCGTTCACTTGGATTCGAAACGCAGGTGACAATGGACGAGGGAATCGATGAGCTGCTCCGTGGCATGGACCTCGTTGAGCACAGAGGGCCGTTCGGCGCGATGTAACTCGCCCCTGCTGCAAGATCGTGTTTGGCGATAATTTGACGTGTAGGCCCGCGGTCATCATTCGAGGTTTGGCATTTCCCCTCAGCTAACACCGCACAAAATCGGCGGGCGCCTCGTCCTAGTAGTATTGCCCTGATGGGCTGGATACGAGCGGGGTCATGGAGCCTCGCCGCCTCGTTGGCGGCAATGGGCCTAATGTTTTGGGCTCGTACCGCATTTCAAGTCCGCACGCTGCCGGAGCGGATTATGGAGTGGGTACTCATTTTCGTCCCGCTAGACGCCTTCGAGCAGGGTATCCGCACGTTTGGGCCGCAGGCCAAGGTATTAGCCCTGTACGGCAGCACGGCCGCGATGTTCGCTCTCTTACTGGGCCTGGGACTTCTTGCGCTCCGTCGCCGCTGGTCAGGTGTCGTCATATTGGGCATCGCGCTGACACTCTTCCTGGCCACGATGGCTGGCATCATGCCACTAACGGGCGGCGGCTTCTTCGCCACGGACCAGTTCCAGCATCCTTTGCTGGTGAATGGCGCATATCTCAGCGTCGCCCTCGCATACGCTACGGTGCTGCTCGCTGGTCAGGTTCTCGTGCGGTTTCCTGCCAGTGCCGACAGCGTAACTCCGACGCCTTGGAGCCGCCGTGCGCTTCTGGTGGGTGGGCTAGGCGCTGTTGGCGGGTTCGTGCTGGCGTGGCGGCAGCAGGCTATCGGAGGGGGAACTATAACGAGCTCGCTGCCGGTGGCCAAGTTGCCCGACCTCACACCGACAGTGCCCTCCGGCGAGTATTCTGGCCTACCGGCCACGGCCACGCCAACGCAATCCGTAATCTCATCCGGCGCAACGACATTGACGCCTGAACCTGTGGCGCAAACGACCCCCACTCCCGCTGCCGCAGCGACTGCGCAGGCGCCGTCGTCAACCAGATGCGGGCGCTGGTGGTCACTGGCCCTGCCGACCTCCGTGAGACACTTCGCGGCAGCGCCGTGTCGAACTTGGTCACCACAGCGGCCCGTCTCCGTCCAGCTGACCCCACCACCGCGGTCGGCGCCACCAAGCTCGCACTCCGCGAACTGGCCCGACGGGTGCTGAGCCTCGAAGCGGAGCTCGAGCGGCTCGATGCCGTGCTGTGCGGCCCCTGGTCGCCGCCACCGTTCCTGACCTGGTCGCTTCCCGCGGGGGTTGGCACCGATACCGCCGGCGCGCTGCTTGTCGCCGCCGGAGACAACCCGCAGCGCCTGCGCAGCGAGGCCGCCTTCGCCCATCTATGTGGCGTTGCCCCCATCGACGCCTCCTCCGGACTAACCGTCTGCAAACGACTCCACCGCGCCGTCGGCCGCCGGCTTCTTTTCGTACGCGCTTCCAAGGTCATGGCGGTGGAGCAGCACTGGCGAGATTTCACCGTCACCCGGACAACGAAGCTGAAGCCTGAGGCCGAACCCATGTTGAGGGCTTTCGGCCTGCCGGCAGACGCCCAGATCCTGCGCACCGAACCGCTCAGCGCCGAACCCCAGCCCACCCTTCCAACAGCCAGAGGGCGCCATTGTGCCGACGAAAAACGCTTCCCCACAGGTAACGGGTGTCAAAGTCGAGCTAGCCAATTTGATCGGTCGCAGGGGCATGTGCTCTAATGGGTGCCCGCAACTGTGCGGTGGCGACCGACATCATCGGGCGCGGAAGCCGAAGCCTCCCCCGCTAGGGATGGGTGCTCGCGCACTGGCGTTTGATCCGCTTTGGACGTGCCTGCGCGCCGCGGCTTCCAGGGATCGTCGCAGATCTACTGCGACCACCGAACGTCGCGTATCAACGTTGGGACGCGGGTCCGCAAAGACGGGGTCCACGCGGCCGCTGAAGAACCTGACTCCACTGACGGGAGGGAAGATGCTCGGGATTACCGATCCGATCGCAACCGAACACGCCGCGTTAAACGGCGCGGAGAACCGATCAGATCGTGCACTCCTCAGTTGCATCATCTTGGCGGCGGGCCCCGGCACGCGGATGGGGGCCGGTGTCGACAGCAAGCCGCTAGTGACAGTTGCCGGTCTCGCGCTGCTGGAACGCACAATCGCGACCGCGCACGAGGCGGGCGTAGGCGACATCGTCGTCATGACCGGGTTTCGGCCAGACCTCATCGATGCGCTTCTCGATGACGTCCGCAAGAGGCGGCGCATTTCAGTCACGTCGCTGCATTGCCCGTGCTGGGAACGGGGAAACGGCGCATCGCTGAGCTGCGCGCGAAATGTGGCGACGGGACCATTTTTGCTGCTGATGGCCGATCACGTTTTGGACGACCGCATCGTTCGGAGGTTGGCGGCTCACGAGCTGCGCGGCGACGCATTAGTCCTTGCGGTCGATGGGCGCGTGCGGAACAGCGACGGCGTCGATTTGGACGATGTAACGCGTGTCCAGATTGCCGGTGATCGGATCCGGGCGATCGGGAAGGGCCTCGAGCCATTCAACGCATTCGATACTGGCGCGTTCCTATGTACTCCGGCAATTTTCGACGCCCTTGATGAGGGGCTCAGCGTCGGCGATGGTTCACTCAGCGGCGCCGTGCAGCGCATGGCCACCGCGAGTCTGGCCGGTACTGTCGACATAGGAGATGCCTTCTGGGCCGATGTCGATACGCCGGCTGCACGGCGACAGGCGAACGCGCTTCTGTACCGGCAGCTTGCCAAGCCGCACGATGGCTGGGTATCCCGGAGACTGAATCGCCCAGTTTCAGTCCGGCTAGTCACGCCGCTGCTACTGCTAGCGTACCGCCGGATTACGCCCAACCAGGTGACCGTATTGGGCTTCCTAACGGGACTCGCCGGGGTTCTGTTGCTCATGCTGCGACAGCCGATTGCGGCGGGCATCGCGATCCACCTGGCGAGCGTACTCGACGGGTCGGATGGCGAGATCGCACGTCTGAAGAAGGTGGCATCGCCGCTGGGCACATTTCTGGACGCTGTTGTCGACCGCTATACGGACGTGGCGATCATTCTTGGGCTCACGTATTTCGTTTGGACTGATCGAGGTATGGCGGCGATTTTTGGATCGGCGTTGCCAGGTCTGACACTCGTGACCGGATTACTCGCGGTCGCGGGGACGTTGATGGTCAGCTACACCTCAACGATAGCCCAGGTCCGCCTGGGCTATCGATATTCGGGGCGCTGGATCGCGGCCGGTCGCGGCCGTGATTCGCGCTTGCTGTTGATAGCGATCGGCACGCTGCTTGCGGCCGTCCACGGCTTTAGTGCTTTCCTCGTGCTCGCGCTAATCGCGATGTCCACGAATGCCATCGTCGTCTGGCGAACCGGTGTTTCCTGGCGGCACGGCCGATCTTCAAATCCGCTAGTCGGAATCAACCTCAAGGCCGTGATATTCGATTTTGACGGCACGGTGGCAGACTCCATGCCAGAGCTGACGGGGCTAGCGGAGACGCTGATGACTCGGCATTACGGGCTCGGGCGCGCCGAGGCGCGGGAGCGCTATCTTTGGACCTCCGGATTGCCGTTCCGGAGCCAGCTGGAAGAGCTGTTTCCGGCAGATTCCCGAAACGACGAAGTCGCGAGCGAGTTTGAGGCTGCGAAACTCGGACGCGTGAGCGGATGGCGACCGTTTGCGGGCGTCCAGCCCACGCTTGCGTTTTTGAACCGGACAGGCATTCAGACCTTCATTTGTAGCAGCTCGACCGACGAAATCGTTCGTGCGTTCATCGCCAACAACGGCCTCGATGACCTATTCACCGGCGTTCTCGGACATGACGGTCGACTGACCAAGGATCGCCAGCTAGCGGAGATTCTGAAAAACCATGGGTTGAGAGCGCGGGAGGCCGTGTTTGTGGGCGATTCTCTGCGCGATCGGGCATTTGCCCAACGAGCCGGTATCACATTCATTGGCATTCAGCGGTCAACCTACAGCGCGGATTTCGCGGCGCACGGTGTCCCGATGGTCGCGTCATTGAGCGAAATCGAGACCACCTGGCGACGGTCCCGATATCTCACGGCTGCTGCGGCATCTGCCTAAAAGTCGGGCGACGGCCTGCGACTACTCGAACGGACCTGTTGGAATCGGGTGTTGGTTCCGCCCAGGAATAGTGCACGACTGGTGTTGACGAGCGGCGATAGGGTCTGGAGGAAGCGTACTTTCGTTATCCACATGGGGGCGCAGACTGTAGACGGTGGACGCTGACACCGAGGAGGCCGAAGCACGCTCGTTTGCACACCGATAAGACTCGATACGATCGTCTCGAACAACCCTTCGTCACTCGTCCCGGCGAATGCCGCGCCAGTAGAGCGCTGAACGTCTTCCGGAGACGAAAAAGAAACCGATCGGCGCCATGGGTCGATGCGCGGTCTGATTAATCTCAACAGCGATCGAAACGTTGACCGGCCGTGGGCGACGTTATCGCCGAGGCCGGCGCTGTGTTATCAACGGTGACGGTAACCGCGCTCGATGAAGTCGAGTTCCCGGCCGCATCGGTAGCGACCAGCGTCAGGCTGTGCGAACCGTCGCCATAACTCGAGGTGTTCCAGGAAGCGGACGCCGACGTTCTGACCTGACCCCCGAAAACTGGTCCAGGTTGAATGTTAGTAATCTGGCCAGAAAAGGGGGATTCAGATGGCGAGCAAACGACGTACGCCGGAGCAGATTATTGCCAAGCTGCGGGAAGCCGAGGTGGGCCTGGCGCAGGGCCAGACGGTTGCTCAAGTCTGTAAGGCCATCGGTGTCACAGAGCAGACGTTCTATCGCTGGCGTAACGAATACGGCGGGTTGAAGCTCGATCAGGTCAAGCGTCTGAAGAAGCTCGAGAAGGAAAACACGCGGCTTAGAAGAGCGGTAGCAGACCTGACACTGGTGGACAACCAGATCCTCAAGGAGGCGGTAGAGGGAAACTTCTGAGCCCGGCGCGTCGCCGCAACTGCGTGGATCACGTCATAGAGGCGCTTGGGGTATCCGAGCGCAAGGCGTGTCGGGCTTTAGGGCAACCGAGGTCATCCCACCGCTATCAGGCAGTCGCTGCGTCTGACGAGGACGCTCTGACGGCGGACGTCATCGAGTTGGCGAGCCAATATGGTCGCTATGGCTACCGGCGGATCACGGCCATGCTTCGACGCCTGGGCTGGAAGGTAACTCACAAGCGGGTGGAACGGATCTGGAGGCGTGAAGGCTTGAGGGTGCCGAGGAAGCAGCCGAAGCGAGGGAGGCTCTGGCTGACCGATGGATCATGCGTCAGGCTACGGCTGGCGCGCCGAAACCACGTGTGGGCCTACGACTTCGTGGCTGCACGGACCCATGACGGCAGGCCCTTCAGGATCCTTACCATCATCGACGAGTACACGAGGGAGTGTCTGGCCATCAAAGTGGCCCGCAGCATCCGCTCGCACGATGTGCTCGATTGCCTGGCAGATCTATGCGTGATGAAGGGAGTGCCGGAGCACATTCGCTCCGACAACGGCCCGGAGTTCACCGCCAGAGTGGTGAGGAGCTGGATTGGACGGGTAGGGGCGAAAACCCTCTTCATCGAGCCCGGAAGCCCTTGGGAGAACGGCTATGTGGAGAGCTTCAACGGCAAACTCAGGGACGAGTTCCTAGACCGCGAGATCTTCTACAGCCTCAAGGAGGCGCAGCTGCTTATCGAGCAATGGCGCAACCTGTATAACGAGATCCGCCCACATAGCGCCCTAGGTTACAAACCACCAGCTCCTGCGGCGATGTCGTCCAGAACAGAGTGGTTCAGCCTACTAACCTCAACGGGCAGTAGGCCGGGGCTGGCCGTCTCGGGACTAACATAGCGAGTGGTACAACTCTTGGGGCAGGTCACCTCCACAACGAAACTCCGGCGCAGTTCCTCGGCTTCACCGACCCACACCCATTGACAGACGGGAGGCCACGGTCTCGTATGTAGCGGACCAGTACGCTCGAAAAGTTTCTTGACGTCGTGAATCTCATCAATGAGTTTTGGCTCCCCGTCGTCCGGTTACCGCCAAGACTCAATAATCCGGCGGCGCCCACCCGCACGGTGCAACGACTCGATCAGGTTTGGGAATCAGCCATTTATCGAGGGGCTCCGAGATTCAGAAGGGTGCCCGCTAGCTCAAACCAACCAGCTTCATTCCTGTGATCCCCAGGAGACTTGCTGCCCCAACCGAGACGGCTGCGCCTAGCCCAACGTACAGCGGCTTGAGTCCGATGCTCCTGAACTGTCCGAAGCTTGCCGCCAGACCTACCCCTGCCATCGCCACCGCGAGAAAGTTCCCCGCCAATGTCTTGACTCCGACTGTCAAGTCTCCCCAACTCGCAGCATGGAATGGGCCGTAGGCCATCCCCGAGCCCAGGGTGGCGTCGCCGACGGTCCGCACCGCAGCCATGATTATGAATCCGAGAATAAACAGCGGGAAGAGGCTCAGGACGCTGACCTTCGCGTGCTCCGAGGAAGTGCCTGTAATTCGCCGGTGATAGATATAGGCCATCAACGGAATGACCAAGGCCATGAAGACGTTGCGTACCAGCTTCGTCACGGTCGCTACGTCGAGGACCCTTTCCTGTTCAAAGACCTGGGCGTAAATGAGGCCCGATCCCGCCACCTGGGCCGTTTCGTGAATCGAGGTGCCGAGGAAGCGCCCGGCGCTCAAGGAGTCGTTGTCGAAAAGTGCGTTCGCCAGGTAGGGATAAAGGAACATAGCCAGAAGTCCAAACACCGTTATGGTGGCGACGGCATAGGCGGTTTCCTCTTGATCGGCCTCGATCGCTGGAGCAGTCGCGACGATTGCCGTAGCCCCACAGATGCTGGTCCCAACGGCGATGAGGACGCTCATCCGCGACGACACATTTAGCCATTTAGCCAGCCAGTATGTGATTAGCCCGGCGGTGACGACGCCGAGGACGATTACGGGAATGCCCGCCGCGCCGACTTGTATTACGTCCCCGAAGCCCAGCCGAATACCCAGGAGAATGATTCCAAGGCGCAGGACCCTTTTCAGGCTGAATCGAATACCGAGCTGAAAAAGGTCGGGCAACCGCACCACGTTCCCGACGACCATCCCGATGACCGTGGCCAGCATAATCCCGGAGATAGGGCTCTTTTCGAACCCCAGCAGATCCTGGCCCACCCAGACGCTGGCAGAGAGACCCAACCAGGCGACCCCCGCCGTCAATGCCAGCCCCGGCAGCACCGATGGGGCTGCGAGCAACCGTTTTCTCACCGCCGCTTCTCAATCGGCATCGCGAAAAAATGGATCAGGTCCAATTATTCCCCACTTGTCCGCTGGATTCTCGGTTCAGCATCGGATGACCTCGGGTGTGCCGATCGCCGTTTGGCGAGGTCCTGCTGCCTATGGTCGGCTGGCCAACCGAACACCCCGTCCGGTTGGAGAAACGGCAGCCACGCGGCGGCCGCCAAATCCCTGAAACAGCGCGGCGAGAGCCCCTCAAACCGGCATCTGGCGGCCGGTCAATTTCCGGCCGGCAGTGGCGAGCTCCTCGCCCGCGGCTCCGGCGAGGAGCATCGCGCCGATGTCGTTGATCAGATGCGCGGCCTGCTGATCGACGCTCATCGACGGGTCGTCCCACATGCAAAGCCATAGGATCCCGGCCTTATCGCAGGCTGCCTTCACCTTCCTCCAGGATTCGTCCATTTCCTGCGAGTAGGGCGGGTCTTTCCACTCCGGATGCCCCAGGAACAGGCCCATGTCTCCGGGGCCCCATTCGCCGAAGGTCACGCCCGGAATCGAGAAGCACATTTCCGCTTGCTCAAGGCCGAACCGTTCTTCGACTTTCACACCGATCATCAGTTCACCGTTCGGGTTGAGCGGCCAGGGGTCGGCCCGGTGCGTGTATTCGATACGATCGATGCCCCAGATCTCTGCCGCCTGCATCTCGCCTCCGTGGCCGCGGGTTCCGACTCCAAGACCTGCACCGACTCCGGCGGATTGATGCGGAAAGCGACACGACTCCACAAAAACGCGGACGGCGTTCGGATCTTGAGCGTGCGCGAGGTAAAGACCGTGCACACCGGCGCTGAGAAGGTGTCGAATTTGCCAGGCATTGAAGCGCACCTCGTCCTCGCTCATACCGGTTGCCGGGATCGTGCACATAACCGCGGGGCTTGGGTGACCGCTTCGAGTCGGGCCAGCCTCCTTAAGACCACGCATGAACTCGTAGAGGGCGCTGGTGTCCATCGAAATATGCTCGAACTCGACGCGCAGATAGTCCGCCCACGTGCCGCTGAGGTCGCGGCCGTAGTCATAGCCAAGGTCGGGCACGTTGACACGGTCGTAGTAAACCGGCTGACCCTGGTCTGAGTAGTTCTACGGCATCTATTTATTCGCGGCATTGTCTATCCTTTTGCTTTGATTCTTGCGGTGCAGCGACGGGATTCAGTCAGGCGAGAATATCTGAGGTCCGATCGAGCACGAAATTCCACTGGCCGGCTAACGCTCGGTCAAGCCGGGCGTTAGCTCTTCGCCGTTCGGAAGGATCGCGCGGAAGGCAAATAGCCAGGTTCCGAACGAACGACCCTGCCGCTGCGCATCTTCCGGGTTGTGCAGTTTGATTCTTATGCGGTTGGATCCAGCCTTCAGGTCGACGCTGTGAGTCACCGAGTCGAATATGACCTTCTGGTCGAACTCCTGCCAGGGGCCGTCATTGATCTGCAGCTTGATATCGCTCACCCACCCCAGCTGGATCGTCGCCGGCGTGTCTTCGCGAACGCTCAGCCAGGTTTGCGCGAATCCGATTGCCGGCCACTGAACGGTGTTTTCGAGACCGATGGGCCGGAACACATGACTGAAGTCAACAAACCCATCGATATCCGGATATTTCTTCCAGCGTGCGATATGGCGATCACCTCTCCTCCATACCGATGCCTGAGCGGGGGGCACAGCGGCGTCTGAATCCGAAATTGCAATGATGTGCTTTTGAGGTCCCGAGCGCCCTTTGATTAGCTCTGGATAATCGGTCTGGTCGTAAGAGGCGTCCGGATCGAATGGTTCGTCCTCAACTGGAAGCGGCTCGACCATCATCCGACCGCCCTGAGGATGAAACGGCCCGCACAACCACCACGTTGGAGCTTCTTCCAGAATGTCGCACTCCCCCCTGGGAAGCTCGGTTCCAGGCATCAATTGATCCCACCCCGGCATTCGGAAGAACTCACGGTGCGGGGGATCTTGATACCAGTAGACCGTGCTGCAGATGTCGTTGGCGGCCGATCCGAACCGGAACTGAATTCGCCGATCGAAGTTGATGGCGTCGTTCTCGAAGAAGCGATAGGCGATGATGCGCTGCCAGGCCCGTGCCGTGCCCATATCCTCGTATTCGTAGTAGGCGATCGCCTGATCGAGATGCGTGGATGCTTCGTGAATGGCGCCGCCGTGGCCGGCGCTGAAGGGCGTCTCGCCGCCGAGGCTGCGCAGATGCGCAAATGGTCCCTGGGGCGAGTCAGGGTTATTGATTACATAGATATGTTCCCCGCCGGCATGGGACCAGCGGGTGCGATCATCGTAAACGCGGACACCCAAGGTGTATCCGAGAAGGCGGCCACGCCCGGTCGCGTCAAGAACCGTGTAATTTCGTCCGAACGCCTCGCAGGGGAACTCACGGCGAAACTTCGCGTGAAAGCGCATCTTCTCTTTGAGCGACCCGGCCGGATAGCGATGGAAATCGACCTGCCAAAATATGTGGGTGCCTTCGTCAACGTCCGGTCCCGCCTCGATCTCGATGCGGGCGGACTTCGCGAAGGGCATGGGGAAAAAGAGCGTGCTGATGGAGTGGAATTGCAGGTTGATATATCGGGAGTTCATGGGGTAAAGCTTGACGCCATTCACCATTCCGAGGAAGTCCCCAAGGGGCGCTTCCACCGCCGGCTCGTCGGATCCGTCCCAGTACATGCGGATTATGGTCTGCCGAAGGTCGGTAGGCGTTGGTTCTGTACCAATGGTCGTTTGAAATCGACGTATGCACCCGGCGCCCTGGTAATCCATTAGAACAACCGGCTTGCCGGACTTCATGGGGGTAACGGTGACGGTTCGCGCGGGGGCGAAAACGTCAGGTAAGTCTAGAAAATCCACTGAATTCCCTCCTGGTTTCCCGATGACCATTGGCGAGTCGTACCGACCGTGCCGACTACAATCGAATCCGATTTCAAAATGTGCCGCCCCGCACCCTCACGCGACCACGCCGTAGCACCAAAGCCTAACTGCTCTGAACTCAACGAGGCGGCTATCGGCCTGTCAGACCCGTCAGCTGGATACCGGATATGAAGTACTTCTGCGCGACCGCGAATACGACCAATACAGGAATCAGGGAAACCGTGGATGCTCCCATGAGGAGATTCCACGGCACATTGTCCTCGTCGCCGATAAAAGCCCTCAGCCCCAGTGCAACGGTGCGTACGTCCACGCTGGACGTGAACACGAGCGGATGCAGGAAATCGTCCCAGTGCTGCACGAACGAGAAGATCGCAACGGCCGCGAGGGCGGGACCAGAGAGCGGAAGGATTATCTGCCAGTAAAGCCGAAAGTGCGAAGCACCATCGCAGACAGCGGCCTCGTCCAGCTCGATCGGGAGTGTCCTGAAGTACTGTCGCAGTAGAAAAACATAAAAGGCCGCCCCGCCGAACCAGAATTTGACCCACAGCGGCAGAAGTGTGTCGAGCCAGTTGAACTCCCGGTAGAGAATGAAGGTAGGCACCAGCACGACTGCTTCGGGAAGCATGAGCGTGGAGATCAAGATGACGAACAATACGTCACGGCCCCAGAAGCGAATCCGGGCAAATCCGAAGGCGACAAGCGACGACGAAATCAATGTGCCCAGCGTGGCAAGTGCGACAACCTGGAAGCTGTTTCTGAAATAGATGTGAAATGGCGCAAATTCGAATACGCTCCTGTAGTTGTGCCAGGCCACCGGGTTAGGAAGGAATTGTGGTGGAACCAGAAACTCCATCCCAGTAAATTTCAGCGACGTGATAATCATCCAATACAGTGGGAAGATCGATATTATCGCACCAGCCGTGAGTACCAGGTACCCGGACGTTCCGAGAATTCCGCGCCGGTGGCGTCTGGTTTTCTCAACGACATAGCGCCTGAAAACCTGGGATGGTTCGGCGATCGACAGAGCTCGTAGCGAGGCCATAGTTGCTTATGCTTTGCTGGGTTGATCGACGGTAGCCGGCATCAGCGACCACCCGCCTCGTAGTAGACCCAGTGTCTGGCCACGGTGAACTGAATCACTGTGAATACAAGCACGATCAGAAACAGCATCCAGGCAAGCGTCGACGCATACCCCATTCTGAAATTCTCAAAGGCATGACGGTAGAGGTGGAGCACAATGAACACGGTTGTGTTCCGCGGCCCGCCTTCAGTCGCGATGTAGGCCGGCGTGAATACCTGCCAGCTGCCGATGACGCCTATCACCGCATTGAAGAACACGACTGGGGTGAGCATCGGAAGCGTTACATACCAGAAGCGACGCAGCCGCCCGGCGCCGTCAATGGCCGCCACCTCATGCAGGACTTCAGGTACGGTTTGCAGTCCGGCAAGGAACACGACCATCTGGGTCCCCACACTCCACAGTCCCATGATTATGATCGCAGGCTTGGACCAGTGTTCGTCCCAGAACCAACCAGGTCCTGGAATCCCGAACGCGTCCAAGGTCAGGTTGACGGGGCCGAAATCGGGATTGAATATCCACATCCACAAAATGACCGACGTTACCGCGGGAACAACCGTGGGTAAGTAGTAGGCGACCCTGAAGAAGGTGATGTATTTGAGTTTCATGTTGAGCACGAGGGCCATAGCCAGGGCAACGGCGAGCCTGGCCGGCACGGACAAGAACGTGAAGAAGGCCGTATTGAAAAGCGCTTTGGGAACCACGGGGTCGTCCATGAGGCGCCTGAAATTGCCGAGGCCCGCGAATTCGGGTGGGCTGAGAAGATCGTAGTCCGTGAACGACAAAACAAGGGAAGCGACCATCGGCCCCCCTATGAAAACGAGAAAGCCGACTATCCAGGGCGATATGAACAGGTAACCCAACGCATGGCGTCGCCACTGAAGCCGACGTCTCCGCGGCTTTGCTAGATCGAGGACAGCCATGTCGGTTCAAGCACTACGGGAGCCCCTCCATTTGGATCGGCCACCGGCATTCCCCAACGCCGATATCCGACCGCAAAGCAAACTGCGTTTTATCTGTCTTATTACATATCTCCCCGTGGGAAATTGCGCCTCATGCCAACCGTTCAAGTGGTCAGGAAAGAGATGATTCGGGCCAGCCACTGCCGGTCGAATACTGGGGCGAGTTGCCCGCTGGGTCTATACAGTGGCAACGAAACCGTAAATTCGCTTGAACTTCGTTAGTATCCCGGCGTTTTATGGGACTACTGCGCCGGCGCGGTTTGTAAATCGCCCATGCGAACTATCGCGGCGCACCGACATTGGGCACGTGGCTGGCGACCGGCAGCTGCGCGTGCCAATTCAGATCGAATCACGCGCACCAGGGCACGTCCGAGTTCCAGCGATTGTATTTTGGCATCCCCTGGCCGGCAAGCATCGCACGAGCGTCGTGCCAGCTTTGTGCCCAGGTCGCATGCTCGCGCAGCTCCGACGAGGGATCCCTGCGACTTCGTGCGACAAAACCAGGAAAAAATTCACGTCCCGTCGGCTGACCGGTAGGCTGGTAACGCAAGTCGAGACTCCAGCGCACCGATTCGCTTAGGTTCGGAAGCCCCCTGTGCATGGTGTGACGGGCGAATAGCAGCACGGATCCAGCGCGCAGTGGAACCGGAGTCATCATCTCCAGCTGAATCAAATGGTCTGGAATGACCAGTCCGGTGCCCGTGCCAGGTGCGTTCGTACAATGTCCCGCCAGGCCATCGATATGGCTCTGCGGTACTACCGCCAGGCATCCGTTTTCGATGGTCGCGTCGGTGATGGCCACCCAGGCCGTGATCATGTCGGTATTTTCAGAGTCTTCCGTGGTGACTGCTGCGTCCTGGTGCCACGACGTCGTGTTTGAGACACCGAGCCCGGTTTTCCAGTGGTAATTCTGATCATGCAAATCCTGCGGAACCTTCAGCCGAATGTGCTGAATCGGATTGGAATAGATTTCCGGGCCTATGAGCGATTCGAGGGCATCGAGAAGAGGTGGATGTCGCAGGATGTTGAAGATCCCCTCCCCAAGGTAAATCGGCGTGTCCTCGCGAACGTTCTTCTGGGTCAGAGTGATATCGAATGGACTCAGATCCAGCGTGCCAGCTTGACGAACAACGCTCAGTACGCGTTCTTGAAACTGCGCGGCCGGATCGTAGGCAGAAATTTTTCCCTGCGAGAGAAGATCACTGGCAACGCCGTCGAGAAGCTCGCTGTAGTCGGACATTAGCGAAGCAAAGTCCTCCTGCGGTTCGAAGACATCCTCCACGACCACATAACCCTCGGATGCGAACTGATCGACCTGACTACGCGTTAGACCCAATTGCTCTACTGACATTGGCCCTCACCCTCAAAGCGGAATGCTCGACGTTCAGACAGCCGACTGGTCTCCGTCCGCTTTTTCGTACTGTACATGAATAACGATTACCCGTCCGATTTCCTTTGAGCAGTCGAGCGTCAACCGCTCGAAAGTTCCGAAGCGGATGCGCTGAAATCTGACCGCGATCGACTGCCGCCATTGGACGACTCGGCGATGCGTATGGTTCGATCGCGGTTTGAAAATCTGGGAGCCTTAGAATTTTTCTACACACCGCATGGCGCCATCTCGGACGCGGGAATTGGCCCGCAATGAGCACGCGATAGCCCTTACGCCACCGCACCCTTTAGTCGGTTATCCGAACACCGACCGGGCGCGCCACGAATGCCGGTACCGAAATGGCGGATCCGTGCGTTTGCCAGATCGACAGCCGGCAGTCCGGTTCGGGAAGTATCGGATCCCTTCCGAAAGGACCATCGGCCTCCGGCATTGCCGGAGGCCGATGTCTGAGCGCTACATTAGCTGCGCCACTTTACGTCTGCCCTACTACATGTCCCCCGGGAACGTGCGCTGCATCCCTTTGGGACCACCGGCTAGGATTTCGTCGACTTGATCCTTGATCGCGCCCATCGCTTCCTGGGGCGCCGCATCTGCCAAAACTATTTCGTCGTAGGCGGAACGTGCCAAGGTCTGAATTTCTGTGTACCCAGGCGGCGAGAGGAATGATGGAGTTTTCGCAGTCTGAATAATGTCAAAGACTTCCGGACGCTCCTGTTCCCACGGATGCAACGAGCTCAGGAACTCCTCGGATCCGGAAAGTGATTTCTTGGTTGGAATTGAAAGTCCCAGGCCCATGTGGCCGCGTCCCACGCTTTCGACGAGCTGTACGAGCAGGTCCCACGTTTCATCCGGGTGCTTGCTGGCTTGCAAGACCCCGTATCCATTGCCAGTGTTGCGGTACACGGGTCCGCCGACCGGCCAGTCGTACAACGGCACGATCGCTGGTTCGATCGGTTCAAAGTTAGCCGCGGAGAACGCGCGACGCGTAGCTTCGGCATATTTCTGATTGTTCTGCCGAGCGTGCCAGTCGACCATGCCCAACTTACCGCTGTTGAACAAACCGGCCGAGCCTCCGACCGTCGCACCTGCCACCTGCCGGGTGGGTACCCATCCGTTCTTTACCGGTGCCGCCAACCAGTTCCACGCATCGGCGGCTTTGTCTGTGTGGAACGCCATCTCCGTGACATCCTCGTTCCAAACGGGCGCATCGAAACCCCAGAGGGCGACATAGTGGACCTTTAGGAGGGCCGGGAATTCGAAGGCGCCATAGCTCGAATCGACTCCTTCACCCTGGCGGGCGGCCTCCAAGAACTGGTGATACCAGTCGGTCGTATATTCCCCCTTCAGGTACAGGTCCCAGGGATCTTCCATCCCGAGTGCATTCAGTACGTTCCGGTTGTAGAGAGAAAAGCCCGGCTGGGAAGTGACAGGCAGGCCCCAGGTCTTGCCGAACAGCTTGAATTCGGCGATCACGCCCGCGTGGAAATCGTCCAGAACTTCGCTCGAGTTAAGAAATTCCTCATCGGGGAAAACAACGTTCTTATGCGCAAATGTTGCCGTCCAATCCTGGTGGAGATATGCGATGTCTGGAGTCGTGCCGCCAGCCACGGCGGTCAGCACCTTGACCTCCATGTCGCCGTGGGAGAACGGTGTTACAGACACCCTCGCGTTGGGATTCATAGATTGAAAATCGAGGGCCGCTTTATTCCAAATGCCGTGCATGCCAGGGCCACCACGCTGCTGGTTGTACCAGACCTCCAGCTCGACGGCGGCCACCTGCGGAGCCTCTTCCCTGACGATTTTGGTAACAACCCGCTCTACGATCTTCTCGACTTCCTTGGTAACAACCTTCTCGACCTCGACAATTTTCTCCTTTTCGACGATCTGCGTAACGACCCTCTCGACCGGAACTTCCTTGATTACTTCCTGGATCCTGGTTTCCGTGACGATCTGGGTTTCGCCGCATCCCGCGAGAACGGCGACGCCGACGCCGGTACCGCCAGCCAGCGCCAGTCCGCGCAAGGCCTTGCGGCGTGTGAAAGCATCTTTAATCAAAGGAATCCCCCACTAATTTCGGTGAACAGCACCAGTCGAAAATCGAACAACATCATAGTCGAGTGTAGCTAAGTCGCACCAGTCAACGCCTCGGAGCGATTTGCGTTCAGGCTACGAATTGGCCAGTGCCCGGTTTTTCAGGAAATCGTGATCAAAACCCGGATAATTACGCATTACGAATTCTGCCAGGGAACCCTCGGCGTCGCTCGCGTGCACGGCGACGCAACGGTTCGATTCGCGAATCGGCTGGTTTAGGCCGAGACCCGGATAGTCGATTAGAGTCGGCGCCGCTACCGTCCAGTCAGTCCTGTTAGCGCAATTCCTCTGATGAAATACCTCTGCGCCGCGAAGAAGAGAATAACAATGGGCAACATCATTATTTCGCCCGACACCATCAGCAAGTTCCACCGAGGCACGGCCCCGCCCATGCCACCCAAACTGGATAGCTCTCCCACAAGAAACGTCCTCAGCGCCAGTGCAAGCGTCCGCCAGGTCTCGGCGTTCAGAAAGATCAGCGGCCCCAGAAAATCGTTCCAGCGCGCTACAACCGAGAAAATCGCAACGGTGGCGAGCGCTGGCCCCATCAGCGGCAGAATGATGTTCCAGTAAATGCGGAAGTACGAAGCTCCGTCGGCAAATGCGGCCTCGTCGAGTTCCTTCGGTAACTGCAACATGAATTGCCTGATCAGGAATATGTAGAACGCCCCACCGCCGAACCAGTAGGGAACGATTAACGGCATTGGCGTATCGATCCAGCCCACCACGCGGAACATCACGAAAGTCGGCACCAGCATCACTATTTCCGGAAGCATCATCGTGGAGAGCATGAGGACGAAGAGGGCGGTTCGTCCCGGAAAATCGATGCGGGCAAATCCGAATCCAACCATCGAGGCGGTAAGTACGCTTCCCGCGGTCGCGGTGATCGTGACCAAAAGACTGTTCAGGAAGAAGCGGTGGATCCCTGTGACCGTCCAAACGTCAATGTAGTTGTGCCATTCCCACGGATTCGGAATCAATTCAGGGGGGAACAGCAATTCTCCTGGATGTTCCTTCAACGACGTCGAGATCATCCATAAGAGTGGGATCGACGACAGCAGCGCAATTGCGATGAGCAGCGTATAGCCCAGGGATTTCGTGATGACCCTCCACGTTACGGAGGGCGAACGGCCTTTTCGCCGAGGTTTCCTGGCGAGTCCGGTCTCCGTGGTCGCCACTGTGGATGTCAGCGCTGCCTTAACGAAGTCTTTTTACTGGGCTAGTTAACACGTTAGGAGAGCGAAGATCAAGATCATTTGCTCGTCGGATGTTTCCAATGCGGTTGCATGCATCCCGCGGCTGAATTCGTGGATTCTTCTTCAGGTCGTCGACTTGAGTGCCATGAAACAGGCGGTCGGACGCGGCTGCGCGGCGGCGCCTAATCGGCAAAGCACCGCCCTGACGGGTTCAGAGGTTGGAGCCGGCGGGGGGAATTGAACCCTCAACCTGAGCTTTACGAAAGCCCCGCTCTACCGTTGAGCTACGCCGGCGGAAAAATGCGCTGGCCACCAGATTTCAGCGAAACGCGAATCCAGCCCTAATTACTGCCCGCTAACAGTATCAAACGCCCGGTTTAACCGTCCTGAGCTTGGCGCTTCATAATTCGCATCAATCTGGGATATGCCACTCGATTGGAACGATTCGGGGCCATCCCGCGTCGCCTGGAAACTGGCTGCGGGATTCGGGGCTTGCCCACGGCCGATCCTTGCCAGTGAATTGCCAACGGAATTGCGGCCAGCCTGTACCGTAAGCGTCGACCAGCGGCCGCCGCACCAGACGTTTCACGGGATCAGGAGCAATGTGCGACCGGGGGCGGACAACGCCAGGGGCGCCGGTAGCGTATTTCGCGCCCGCACCCTGACGGGCAGGGACGTTGGACAATCAGGCATGAACCCTGATCAACCGCTCGAATAGTCCAGCGGATACGCCCCATTTCACCGAAGACAACGTTTGATTCCAGACTGATCGGCTCGTTTCGGTAACATCGTCAACATGTCGAAGTACACGCAGGTAAACAATGATGCCTGGGATGCGTGGGCGGCGCTGCATGTCGATTCGGACTACTACGACGTGGAGGGGTTCAAGAAAGGAAGCTCGACTCTTAACCGCATTGAACTGGAGGAGTTGGGGGACGTGGCGGGAAGGGCGCTCCTTCACCTCCAATGTCATTTCGGACTCGACAGCCTTTCTCTGGCGAGGATGGGTGCAGAAGTTACCGGCGTGGATTTTTCGTCGGAGGCCATTGCCGACGCTCAACGGCTCAACGACGAGGTCGGACTAAAGGCGAGGTTCATTCGGTCGGACATCTACGAATTGCCCGATAGTCTGGACGGCCAGTTCGATATCGTATTCACCTCATACGGCGTCCTCCGCTGGCTCCCCGATGTTGAGCGATGGGGGAAGGCGATAGCCCGATGCCTCAAGCCGGGCGGAGTGTTTCACATCGTGGAATACCATCCATTTGCGAGCGTCTTTGAAATGGATGGGCCGACTACAGATTTCAAAGTCGCTAGCTCGTATTTCCACAGGCCGGAGCCGTTCGAGTACCAGGGCGAGGCGACGTACGCCAGTCAGGGCGATGGCACCACACACACAAGCTACGAGTGGGCGCACGGCATCGGCGACATTGTGAATGCGCTGACCGCTGCGAACTTACATATCAAGTTCATTCACGAGTTTCCTTTCATGGACTGGAAGGGATTTCCCTTTTTGGAGCAAGATGCTGATGGACTGTGGAAGAGGCCGGACAGCAAACCACAGATACCCCTAATGTTTTCGCTAAAGGCGCACAAGACGGCAGCGATGCACGACCGCAACACGCGGCACCAGTGGACAAGAAACAGGATTCGTTAACGCTCGCACTTTGCTGAGCGTCGGCTGGTGTCCTGAAGCGGCCGCCGCGAAACGGGGTATTTTCTGGAAAAGCAATCGTCTCTGCGCCATCCCCCGCGACCATGAATTGGGATTGGGGATTAAGGCCTCGCCCCCGCCCGATTCTTACCAATTGAATGCCAATGTAATTGCGGCGGCCCTGTGGCATGAGCGTCGACCAGCGGCCGTCGACCCAGACGGTCCACGGGAACCGAAGCAATGGGCGACTGGAGGCGCACGGCAACTACTTCGACGTAATGCGGACCAAAGTAGGATTCGTAGAACGGCGAGATCGCCCGGCCCGGATCAGCTGCAGCAGCCGGTGGGGACGCAGATTCCGCCTTTGAAAAGGACCAGAGGCAATTATCGAGGGCGAATAGTTGAAGGCCATCCGGGCCGGAAAACGCCGGAGGTGAATTAGGGATGATCGCGAACAAGACAAAGGACCTCCTATTGAACCATAAGCCGGCCATCGGCGGCGAGGCGAGCAGCGGCTCGCCGTGGAATGCAGGAGAACTGGCGAGAGCGGGTTACGACTGGGTAATGGTGGATACTCAACACGGCCTTTGGGACCTCGCGGATATTCGGACGGCCGTGATGGCGATCGCACAAACAGGTGCAACGCCGATGACCCGCGTCCAGAAAAATGACTTCGGCCTCATCAATCGAATGCTCGATGACGGCATGCTCGGAATCGTGGTCCCAATGGTCAACACGGAGGAAGAGGCTCAGGCGGCGGCCTATGCAACCAGATATCCACCGCTGGGCGGCCGCTCCAACGGACCTACTTTCCTCGCCTCGCTCCACAGCGATTCCTACTTCGAGGAGGCAAATCACAGCGTGCTCCTGGCCGTACAGATTGAATCTGTCCAGGCAGTAGAAAATGCCGACAAGATAATGGGCACGGCCGGAGTCGACGGGTGCTGGATCGGACCATCGGACTTGGCCCTTTCAATGGGCCTGACTTTCCCAGACATTGGAACTCATCCCAGGCACAACGAGGCGGTTGCGCACGTGCTAGACGTATGCAATCGTCTTGGCAAGACGCCGGGATACGCGTGTGACAGCCTGGAAACCGCTCGACGGCGACTCGCCGAAGGCTTCAAGTTCATCACTGTGGGCGAGGACAGTCAGTTCGTGAGGGACGGAGCGGCGGCGACGCTTCAAGCGCTGAACGAATCCCACGCGGAGTAGAGATCGCCGGCTCAGAATCCCACGGAGGGCGGGTTAGTCGAGAGAAGGTGTTAAGTGGAACGAATATTTGGTGTCTCCGCGCCATCCCCCGCGCCCCTGAGTTGGCGTCGGGGGTTCGGGGTCGGTCACCGGCCGATCCTTGCCAATGAATTGCCAATGGAATTGCGGCTAACGGCGGCACGCCCCGAACGTCAGCGACGATCAGGTAGCCCGCGCTGCGGGATTGGCGACGACCGGGCATGAGCGCGTAACAGCGGCTGTACACATGGCCGCTCGACGGGAATAGAAGCCACGAGCGACTAGGGGCGAACAGTGGCGGAAACCGGTGGGAGCGAATTACGAGAGCCCCGCTCTACCGTTGAGCTATGCCGACAAGTAATTGAATTGAGTGCCGGTTTTCGACGAGACGCATTTCCGGCCCCAATTACTGTCCGATAACAGTATCAAACGCCCGGTTTGACCGTTCTGAGCTCGGCGCTTCATATCTACCATCGATTTCGACTAGGCCACACGATTGGAACGATTCGGGAGACTCCAGCCGGGGCGATGCTCCAGCGTCAATTTCGTGCGGCCCCCGCGGTGAATCGCCAGATCGTGACGTTATCGGTCGATTGGCGACTCTGGAGCTATCATCAGCGCGATTTACGCGCGGCGGCGTGGTGGGCTCGGTGCGTTGCCGCTCGGACGGCGACTGCGCCGGATGACCCCTCATTTTCGACTGACAAGTGAAAAGCGGCGGCACCCCGTCCGGGGGCATCGCCCGCTATTGCAAAAAAGTGCGTCAAGTTGTCAAATTGCTTAAGCCGTCTGGATTTCCCGGACGGCCGATGCAACGCCGGAGGTGGCTTTGAAACCTGTAGAGACTGGCCAGACGGCACCAGATTTCGAACTGTTGAACGTCGACGGAAATGGCGTGAGACTAGGCGATGCTCGCGGCAAACACGTCGTGATCGTATTTTTCAGGCTTGATTTCTCTCCGATCTGAACGGACGAAATGCGCGCGTGGCGGGACCACGCGGACGAGTTGGAACGAGCGGGCGCGGTCCTGCTTGGAATAAGCGTGGACAGCAGATGGGCGCACAGGGCTTTCGCTGAAAAGTTGGATCTGCCGGGTCATTTTCAGCTGCTCAGCGACTTTCCAGATCACAAGGTCGGAGAGCTGTACGGAAACTGGAATCCTGAGACGGGAACCGACGATCGAATGACGCTGGTGGTCGATCCTGACGGCACGGTCGTGTACCAATCGTTCAATCGTGAGAATCTGGCGCGTGATCCAAAGGAGGCGCTGGCCGCGATTTCTTAGTCCAGCATGCGCGTGGAATCCGGGTCGGATAATCCCGATCTGGACTGCGATTTGGTGATCGTTTACAAAAGGGACTCGAGGTAGACCGGCAGGCCCCCCTCGTTTACGTGACCGATCTCGAAGTCTGCCGCCGATTTTGCCGCGTCGGTGCCGTTACCCATGGCGACCCCCGTTCCGGCCCATTGCAGCATTTCCACGTCGTTCACATCGTCACCCACCGCGATGACCCGATCGCGGTCCACGCCGAGGTGATCGGCCAGCCAGGCGAGCGCGGACCCCTTGGAAGCGTCGCGCGCCAGCACCTCGAGCACCAGCCCTCCCAACCGAGGACTCCGCCACGGAATAACTCGGACGGTACTTGATTGGGTCGCCTCGATTTCGTTCAGTGCGGCTTCGAGCGGAGATTCATCACCGAATACGAGTAGCTGCATTGCGTCCGCCAGGCCGTCGAAGCCGTCGAGCCGGACGAACGCCGTCGGATTGGAAGAAGAGTACATCTGAAGTTGACGGTTGGCAGAGACTTCGCCATCGACGAACAGCTTGTGGCCCCGACCCGGAGTGTCGAACCAGACCGCAATCAGGCCTCTGGAGCGGAATAGCTCGAACAGGCTCGTGGCGGTTTCATGCGGAATAAATTGAGCCTTGAGGACGGCCTTGTCAGCGATGCTGCGTACCGCGGCGCCGTTGCTCTGGATCAGGTACTGGCAAACTTCGAGTGGCTCGACGACTCGAAGGGCGGTCGGCCAGCGGCGCCCGGTGGCAATGACGATTTCGGCTCCCAGATCATCGAGGGCGCGGATCGCGCGCGTGGTTCTCTCGTCCACCTGAGACGCGTAGTCGCATATCGTGCCATCGACATCCAATGCCAGAAGGTCGAACGATAGACGGCTATCTTCCGCCACGCTACCCCGAAACTCGCGTCAAATGGAATTCCCGACGTCATCGGCCTCGAAATCGTCAAGCGCCGCGAATTCCTCTTCGTCGGGGGTTTCTCCGGACTCCATTCGACCGAGCAATTCGTCGTAGCCGGGAGGCATATCCTCGCCCATCTCTCGGGCCATGCCACGCGCCATCCGGGCAACGGCTCGGGGATCGTCCTCGTCGAGTCCGGACGCCTGCAAATCGGCCGGATCGGAGCTGCCGGACGATGACGATCTGCGAAGAAGGGCGATCTTCGAAATTCGGCGCTCCAGAGCGAACTGGCCGCATCTCGGACAAGCGAACTCGTGCACGGCGGCAAACGATCGGAAAAGCCTGGATGTTCGCTTTCCGCAGTCGCGGCACTGGTAGTCGTATGCCGGCATCAGGTTGTCGGCTCGCCGTCAGATCGTGAATCCATCGAACACACGTAGCAACCGGACCGCCGGCCGCGAATCTCACAGAGAGGTTGCTTCGCTCCACAAATGAGCCGGCCGTGGCGAATCAAAATCATGTGTAAGGAGTGGATCCGCTCTTCAGGCACAACTGATTCTAAATGGTGCTGCGCTTTGGCCGGAGTTGACGCCTCCAGAGCGCGCGGCAGCCGGCGAGCTATGCGGTGAACGTGCGTATCCACGGGGAATGCCCGGCGTCCGAGCGAGAAAAGCAAAACGCAGCTCGAATGCTCTCATCGGAATTAATCGGCGCCCGGCGCTTTGCAGGCCATCCTGGTGCTCGTCGGTGCTTCGAAATGGCCTTTGGCGCCTTCAGCGACGGCCCAAATGATCCGAATTAATGTAATGAGAAAGGATTTCTCAGTCTTGATGCAGGGAAGCACGAAAACCGAGACTGGAGAGTCGCTGGAATGCTAAACCTTCGTATTCGAAACAGCCACGCCGCGCTTCCCGAATGCATTCGGAAAATTGATCTCGTAATAGTCGATCTGGAAGTATTGGTCGAAGACTTCCCGCTCCCCGAGCGAAAGGTCTGCAGGGAGCTTACCGAGTACTTCCATTGGAAATACGACCGGGATCTCATCTTTGACCCTCTCTACGGCGATGTTCAGAAGCTCTCTAACTACGCTGAAGGTGGACCGGTGAGAGAAGCTCATGAGATTCTCGGTGCGTGGGAGGCGAGGTGCGTAACGTCGGCATCTCCCAGACGAAGTACGGTCGACCTAATTCGGCGGATTCGCGACGATGGCGTTTTCGTGGCCGTGACGACCGAGCGCATGCAGCGCACGGCGACGAAACTTTTGAGGTCGTTTGGCCTCAACCTTTCTGTGGATATGGTGGTCGGCGGAGACGACATTTTTCATCCGCTTCCGCATCCTGAGCCTCTGGAGCTCGTACTAGATGCAACAGGGTTCAAATCGGAAGACGCTGTTTTCATTGGTTCGCGTCGGGCCTGATGTAGAAATGGGTCGCGGAGCCGGGATTCCAACGTATGGCTTTCGCCAGCTAGTCGATTCGTCCCCTGAGTCCATTCCAATCGAGGCAGCTTCACGCGGCCGCTCCGTGGCGATCGCCTAGCTTCCGGAGGGTGATCGACCAGCCGCTCTGCTAACATCGGGCGTCTGCCACTGGGATTCCTCCCAAGAAACCCGGAAATCTGACTGAATCGACGTGGCCAAGACCGGGTCCGCCGTCCACTGCCAACGATGCACTGGCGGGCGCTTGCCTACGGGATGGCGACCACAGTCTTAGTTTCCGTCGGTCTTGGAGTTCTTGTTCGAATGGCCGGGGTGGCCGGATTGCTTGCTCTTAGCCTTCCGAATTTTACAGCCGTCGCAGCCGGAAGCTTCGTGGCGGGATGGGTTGCCGGGAGGACTGGCGCGATTCACGGGGCAATAGTCGCGGGCGCGTACATATTCATTTCTGGCGGCTTCAATCTGGCTGTTGAAATCGGCTTTGTAAATCAGGGATCTGCCGTTCTCCTGCCTCCCATGAATATGGCCGGGCTTCTTGTTGCTGATGTGATTCTGCTCTCCGGGGCAGCGCTTGCCGGGGCTCTTGGAGATGGCCTTTCTCGCGGACAGGGCCGGGTCCAGGGGGCACCCCACGACCCGCCGACGTGAGCGTCACATGCCTGTCTGCGATTTGTAATTGGACGATCCCAATCGCAAATCGGCGCTGCAGGAGTCGAGCGTTGAATCCTTCTGGCTAGACCAGTCCCACTCACTTTCCGGCCTCAAAGATCACTGCGGTCGAAAGTTGGAAGTCATATATGCCGGACGGCGATCCCCTGGTCCAGGCCCAGACATTGAGGACGCGATCATCAGCTTCGACAATGGGCCCGCGGTGGTCGGAGATTTGGAGGTCCATACGGATCCGGAGGATTGGTTTCGTCACGGTCACCACGGGGATAGCGCGTTTTCGGATGTAATCCTGCATGTGGCCTGGGCTAAGCCGAAGGCTACTTTTCGCGGGCCCCCGACGATTGCTTTGAGTTCCCATACCTCGCTTCAGGATATGCCGGAGCGCGACGATCGGACGTCTCGCGACAAATGGCCTTGCGTCGACAATTTCAAATCAGCGGGCGCGGACGAGGTTGCGCGAATGCTGACCTGGCAACGCTGGCAAAGACTGGTGGAAAAATCTCATGCCTACGAGGCGGAAATTCAGGTAACGTCGGCGGATGAAGTCCTGTACTGTCGCGTGCTCGACGCGCTGGGCTATTCGCAAAACCGCGAGCCGTTCGCCGCCCTGGCGAAATTACTGAATTGGGAGATTCTTAAGGCATTTGCCGAACCCGGTCCGGGGCAGTTGCTGGTCACCGAGGCGATGATGTTTGGAACGGCCGGCCTCCTGCCTCTGCAGCGGACAGATTATTCCGGAACGCTGCCCGACGATGAACGCAGCACGCATCTGGCGTACATCTGGGGGGATCTGCAATTCCCATCTCTCGATGCAAAAATCTGGCGCTTCCACGGGGTGCGGCCGAATAACTGGCCTACGCGGCGCATAGCGGCTGCGTGCCGGGATCTTTTCGGCACATCTCCACGGTTCACCGAGTGGGGCGCTGCTCCTAGCAGTAGTGGATGCCATTCAAGAAGGCAGCGCCGGTCCGCTCGAGTTGCTTTTCTCGGCGCCAGTTGCGGCCGGCCATTACTGGGCCAGAAGAATTGACTTCGGGCGCGGGACGAGATCGCCGTCGATTGCGCTCCTGGGAACGAGCCGCGCGCGCGAGATCATGGTGAACGTCGCGATTCCGATGGCGATCTGCGTCATGCGCTCTCGGGGACACGCTTCGCTTGTTGGGTCCTTGTGAGACCTGTATTTTTCAACGGGCTCCGTGAGTTCGAACCGGATTACCCGCTACATGGCCGGCCTTACCGGAGCCGACGAACTTAGCGGCACGCGACGGGCGGCGAGGCAACAGGGAATGCTCCATATTTATCGACGATGGTGTAGAAGCAAAATTTGCGCGCAGTGTCGCGCCGGATTCGACGGCGCCGACACACCGCCATTAATTGCCGGTCTGACTCCGGAGGGCGCTCGCTGAATCGAGAATGGCTCGAACGGCCTCATGCGGCTTCAACTTCCCCCAGATCGCTCGCAGAACTTCGTCCTGGGACCAGTGCTCCCAGGTTTCGAACCACGGTTTCCACACGCCGTCCGGGGGGCGTCCCATGGATTGCACGCGATCCAGAAACTCCAGATCTATCCAGGTGCCAACGGTTTGTATAACCCTGGGATCATCAAGCACCTCAGAATACGCGGGGGAAAGCCCCTCATTCTGTGCCCAGAATCTGGCGGAGTAGAAGTCTCCGGCCCCATCGATGCCTCCGAGGTGCAGGGCTAGCAACGCAGACGACTCCAATTCTTCCGCGCCCGCCGCAACGGCGAAGAAGGGCGTCCAGTTCACCGTGCCGGTACCGGGTCCGTCGAGTCCGGGCACGGTTGCGAATCCTATGTCAGGGCCGCCACGTTCGTCCCTTGCCGCTGCAAATCGCCGGGCCATATAAGTGCCTACCAGCGCGAAAGCGTGCTCGCCCGACTCGATCGCCGAATAGTTGGTCGCATTCAGGGTTGGGTCAATCACGAGGTCTTCCACGAACATTTGACGAAGCATCGTCAACAGGCGGACCGCCGTCTCAGAGTCGTCGCTGGGTGTACCGTCGCTCGAGATGAGACGGCCTCCGCTTGCGAAAAGCATTGCCCACCATGGCAGGTTTGCGTTTACCTTCGGAGAGAAATTTAGCGAGAGGGGCGTGGTCGAGATCCGTCGTTCGCGAAGTTCGCGCCCGAAGGCCGACAGCTCCTGCCACGTACTGGGGGGGCGTCCACCGATCTGGTCGAGCATCGATCGGTTGTAAGCCAAAACAATGGCGTCGGAATAAAACGGCAGGCCGGCGATCGAGTTTCCCGGGCCAATAGCAGCGCGTGCGGCAGGCCTGAGCCGGGTTGCGAGTTCCGATATCGCAGGGATATCTTCGAGCGGTCGAATTAGTCCCCGCGACCACCACCCCCCAGCCTGCCCCTCTCTGACTTGCACCACGTTTGGGGCGCTGGTCGACATCAGCATCTCGTCGAGCCTAACGCGGTAGTCATTAAGGATCTCAACGAATTGAACGTCGATGAGCGGATTGTGGGTATGGAATGCCTCTAGCGAGATGTCCAGCAGGTCCTGACGAAATGGCCACCCTGCGAGCGTTAGACCGATCTGGCGGGTATCAGCGACCGAGGGCGGTAAATTGGTGGTTACTGAACGACCGATTCCCGGCTCGCCGCGAACACACCCGCCGAGAAGCGCCGCCCCTGCAAATCCAACGAAGGACTGTACAAATCGCCTGCGAGAAGGCGAGGATGCGACCGGTCGGTCGGTCTGAGGCGCCCGAGCGCCAATATTGTCAAGCACGATGCAATATTAGCGTCCTGGCCGCTTGTCTGGATTCAGAATTTAGATACTCCGACATCTCGCTGAACCTTGCCGGGCCGCCGATTCAATGCGACCAATAAGGGACAACCAACTAACAAATCGCAAGGGCTGGACACGATCGGCTGCCAATACCTACCATACTCGGCAGCAATAAGTTGACAAGCTGACACTCAACCCATAGACTAAGTCCATGCCCAAATCGGTTGCAAGCGACCTGGAAGACGGTTCCGATACCACCTCGGATGACGATCCCGGCGCCACCTCAGGCGACTCCGCCGCGGATATGCCGGAGCAGGAGGCAGTCGTGACAACGGGCGCGCTTTCCGATCTGCCGTTGGTACCGCTTATTCAGACCGTTGCATTTCCCAAAGTGTCGATCCCGCTTCAGATCACCCGTCCCGGATCGCTATGGGCGATCGAGGAGGCCGGAAAACTCGATGGGATCGTTGTGCTCGTCACGCAGCGCCGGCGCGATCGCGGGAAGCCCAAGCCGTCGGGACTGTACCGCGTTGGGACCGCCGCGCGGATCGTGCGCAAGTACAAGGTTCCGGACGGCGGTCTGTCCGTTCTATTTCAGGGCTTGCACAGGGTCGAGATCGCTGAGATTGACGAACGACCGGAAGGGCTGATGGCGACTGTATTCGAGTTGATGTCGACCAAGCGGGAAACGATCGAGATGGAGGCACTGCGGCGGATGGTGGCCAATCAGGTGCACGAGTTCGCGGAAAAAGGCAACGGTCTTTCTCCCGAGGTTGTGGCCGTCGCGAGACGACTGACGGACCCGGGCTGGCTGGCCGATCTGGTCGGGTACCACGCCCCCATGCAAGTGCGACGGCGCCAGAAAATTCTCGAAACCGTCGACGAGTACGAAAGACTGTACAACGCCAGCGTGCACCTCTCGGAGCAGAATCACATTCTTGATGTCAAGGGCCGAATCCAATCGAAGATCCAGGACGGGATCGAGAAGGTTCAGCGGGAGTTTTACCTTCGGGAGCAATTGAAAACGATTCAGCGCGAACTGGGGATTTCGACGGGGCAGGCGGAGGACTTCATCGAGTTGCGGGAGGCGGTAGCGGCGTCGTCCATGCCCGACGGAACCCGCGAAAAAGCCCTGAAGGAAATCGATCGCCTGGAAGGCACGCCGCCCGCATCGCCGGAAATCGGCGTGATTCGGACGTACGTCGACTGGCTTTTGGAGCTTCCGTGGGGCGACGCGCCGCCCGAAAAGACATCAATTCGCCGCGCTCGGCACACGCTCGATAAGGATCACTACGGTCTTTCCAAGGTGAAAACTCGCGTTCTTGAATATCTGGCTGTTCGCGGATTGTCCTCGACGCTGCGGAGTCCAATTCTGTGCCTCGCCGGTCCGCCGGGGGTGGGCAAGACGAGCCTTGGGAGGTCCATCGCGCGTGCGCTCGGCCGGAAGTTCGTTCGGATATCGCTTGGGGGCGTTCGAGACGAGGCTGAGATTCGAGGCCACCGGCGAACTTACGTGGGAGCGCTTCCCGGGCGGATTCTGCAGGGCATGAAACAGGCGGGTACTACCAATCCGGTTTTTGTTCTGGATGAGGTTGACAAGATCGGGCGCGATTTTCGCGGCGATCCTTCGTCGGCATTGCTCGAGGTGCTGGACCCAGAGCACAATTCAAGCTTTTCGGATCACTATCTGGAGGTCGGGTACGACCTTTCAAATGTGATGTTCATCCTCACGGCCAACGATGCCGGTGCGATACCAGCTACCCTCCGCGACCGCCTCGAGGTCATACGGCTTTCGGGGTATACGGAGGACGAAAAAATTCACATCGCCCGCGGTTATCTGATGCCGAGACAGCTTCGTGAACACGGCATTAAGAAGGATCAGATGGTGATGAGCGATGCCGCAATCCGGTGGGTCACGCGAAATCATACGCGCGAAGCGGGGGTCCGGAATCTGGAGCGGGAGCTCGCCAAAATCTGTAGAAAAATAACGCGCGGTCTGGCCGAAGGCAAAACGAAAACGGTGCGGATCACCGAATCGCGATTGGAAAAATTGCTTGGCAAGCCGAAGTTCGTCCCTGAGGATGAACGACACGGAGATCTGGTCGGTGTGGTCAACGGTCTGGCGGTTACACAGTATGGCGGCGAGGTTCTTTCGGTCGAGGCGGACTGGGGCGAAGGAAAGGCCGGATTTACCTGCACCGGCAATCTGAGCGATGTGATGGAGGAGTCGGCCAAGACCGCGCGATCCTATGCCAGGGCCAAAGCCCAGGAATTCGGATTTCAGCCCAATCTTTTTGAGAAAAGCCGCGTACACCTGCATGTGCCGGCGGGAGCGGTTCCAAAGGATGGGCCTTCGGCAGGCACGGCGATGGGTACGGCCCTTATGTCGGCCCTGACGGGTGTAACGGTCAGAGGCGACGTTGCCATGACCGGCGAGATAACCCTTCGCGGCAAGGTCCTCGCGATCGGTGGGCTCAAAGAGAAGGTGCTTGCGGCTCACCGGCTCGGAATCGGCATGGTGATCTTGCCGTCGGCGAATCAATCGGACCTGGAAGACATACCGCGAAAGATTAGAAAGGAAATGAAATTCGTACTGGTGGATCAAATGGATCAGGTATTGGCGGTGGCATTGAATCAAGAAGAATTGCGCAAGCGGGGCATGGCCTTGGCCAGCTCGACGGCGAACTAAGGGGATCTGCGGAATGAGCAAGGTTGTAGGAATCGATTTAGGTACGACGAATTCCGTTGTCGCCGTGCTGGAGGCGGGCGAACCCACGGTGGTAACGAACAGCGAGGGTTCGCGCCTTACGCCCTCGGTAGTCGGATTTACCAGCAGCGGCGAACGTCTGGTCGGGCAGCTGGCGAGGCGTCAGGGAGTCTTGAACCCGGAAAACACGATTTATTCCGCGAAGCGATTTATAGGCCGTCGATACGACGAGGTTGAGTCGGAGCGTCAGGCCGTCTCATACGATGTGACCGAAGGACCGGGCGGTGAGGCGAGAATTCGCATTCCACAGACCAATCAGGATGTGACGCCGGAAGAAATTTCGGCGATGGTCCTACAGAAGCTAAAAGTCGACGCTGAAAAGTTTTTGGGCGAGGAGGTGGACAAAGCCGTAATAACGGTTCCGGCATATTTCAACGACTCGCAACGTCAGGCGACTAAGAACGCCGGTACGATCGCCGGACTCGAAGTACTGAGAATAATCAACGAGCCGACCGCCGCCAGTCTCGGTTATGGACTCGACAAGAAAGAAACAGAAACGATCCTTGTTTGGGACCTCGGGGGGGGTACCTACGACGTTTCGATCCTGGAGGTCGGCGAGGGCGTTTTTGAGGTCAAGGCGACAAACGGCGATACGCATCTGGGCGGCGATGATTACGATTCGAAGCTTGTCGAACACCTGGCGGCGGAGTTTCAAAAGCAAGAGGGCATAGACCTTCGCAAGGACAAGCAGGCACTACAGCGCCTGGTTGAGGCTTCGGAAAAGGCCAAGATCGAACTCTCAACGACTCCCCAAACTGATATTAATCTTCCCTTCATAACTGCCGATCAAACAGGTCCCAAGCATCTCACGGTGTCCGTGACGCGGTCGAAGTTTGAAGAGCTGGTCGACGGGCTGAACAAGCGCCTCGTCGCGCCATTTCAACAGGCGCTCAAGGACGCCGGTATCACCGCGGAGCAACTGGACGAAGTCGTTCTCGTCGGTGGATCAACTCGAATGCCGGCGGTGCAGGAGCTCGCAGAGAGGCTCACCGGAAAGGAGCCGAATCGCGGCGTCAACGCCGATGAGGTGATCGCGATGGGCGCGGCAATCCAGGCGGGAGTTATTACCGGTGACGTGCGCGATGTCGTGCTTCTTGACGTTTCGCCGCTCTCACTTGGCGTTGAGACTCTCGGTAGTGTCATGACAACGTTGATTCCGCGCAACACGACGATTCCCACAAGCAAGTCCGAAACGTTCTCAACTGCTGAGGACGGACAGACGGCCGTGGATATTCACGTGCTGCAAGGTGAGCGTCCTATGGCGCCGGACAACATGGCGCTGGGGAGATTTCGCCTGGAGGGTATTCCACCGGCACCCCGGGGGGTTCCCCAAATTGAGGTCAACTTCGATATCGATGTAAACGGAATCGTCAACGTCAGGGCCAAGGATCTCGGCACTGGTAAGGAGCAACGGATAACCATCACCGCCTCCACAAATCTTTCCGATGACGAGGTGGAGAGCCTGGTCAAGGAAGCCGAGATGCACGCCGCCGACGACACGACAAGGCGAGAGTCCGTCGAACTCAGAAATTCCGCCGATAGCATGGTTTATCAGACGGAACGCATGGTCAGCGAGAATTCCGGCAAGATTTCGGACTCCAACAAGAAGATGTTGGAGGAAGCGAGCCAGAAGGTTCGCGATTTGCTCAAGGATGACGCGTCTGAAATCGAACCTCTCCGGGCGGCCGTGGACGAGCTTGAAAAGATTCGCATGGATGTGGGCCAGCAGATTTACGAGGCTGAAGCCGCGACAACCGTCGATGGCGCGACCGACGGGGAGGGCGACGCCGAGACAGCCGACGTGGGCGCATCGGAATCATCGGTCGACGACGATGACGACGTCGTTGATGCGGAATTCAGCGCCAGCGACGAGAAATAGTGGCAGGGACCAGAAACGATGACGGGCGTAACGGAGCCGGTCGAACCGAGTCCGATGAGACCCTCAGAGCCAAACTCGAGTCCGGTCCAGCCGAGGACGAGGTCTTCGAATCAGTTGACGAGGAATTGGCCGCGACCAGGGGTAAGCTCGTCAGATTGCAGGCTGATATGGAGAATTACCGCAAACGCGTGGATCGCACGATTCTCGATATCGTCCGATCCCGCCGTGCGGATGTAATGCGTGCCATGCTGCCGGTTCTTGACAACCTCGATCGGGCCATCGACTCCGTCGATCCCGAGGCCGCTGAAACGGCGGGGCTGCTCGAAGGCGTGCGGCTCACACGCAAGCAGATGGCAGACGCGCTGAAGGCTCAGGGCGTTGCGCCAATCGAAGCGAATGGTGAGTTCGATCCGGCCTATCACGAAGTAGTTGCAACCGTGGCCGATTCAGATCGAAATGACGGGGAGATCGTCGACGTGATCCGAACTGGATATCTGTTCGATGATCTCGTGCTGCGGCCGGCGTCGGTTCGCGTGGCAAAAAATCAGAGCGACGATGGGGCCGGAGTTGACCTGGAAGCATGAGGGGTGACTAGATAGCGATGGAATTCCGGGATTATTACAAGATCCTGGGTGTCAATCGGACTGCCACGGACGATGAGATCAAGAAGGCGTACCGGAGCATGGCGCGAAAGTACCATCCGGACGTTAGCCCTGGCGATGAAAAGGCAGCTGATCGGTTCAAGGAAATCAACGAGGCCTATCAGGTAATCGGAAACGCCGAGAAGCGATCCAAGTACGACCAATTTGGATCCAACTGGGAGAAGTACGGATCGTTTGACGAGGCGTTCCGGAGAACCGGTGCAGCCAGCGCCGGCAAGAGCTCGGCCGCGGGCTTTGATTTTGCGGGTTTTGGTGGGTTCAGCGATTTTTTCGAGGCCCTGTTTGGTGGGGGCGCGGCGACTGCCACCCGGCAGGGAGATCCGGTGCGGAGCCGCCGTTCGGCCGATATCGAGCACGATATCGATATTCCGTTGCACGAAGTAATGAACGGCGCCACCCGTGTTCTGAGTCTCCGCATTCCGGAGCTTGACGGAAAAGTTCGGAATCGCAAGTTGGAAGTCAAGATCCCCCCCGGAGTACGGGACGGATCCCGCATTCGAGTCGCTGGCGAGGGCGGACATAAATCCGAAGGTTTGCGCGGCGATCTGTTTCTAAAGGTGCGAGTCTCGCCCGAAAACGGGTTCGAGCGGCGTGGTACCGACGTTGTCACAAACCTGCCGATACATCTGAGTGAATCGCTGCTCGGCTCGAACGCAAGCGTCAAAAACCTCGACGGCTCGGCGTTGACCGTAAGAATTCCGCCCGAAACCGGCGATGGTTCAATGCTTCGGCTGCGCGGACAGGGGTTGCCGGCGCTTAACAGATCGGATCGCGGCGATCTTTTGGTACGAATAAAAGTAACGCTACCGAAGAATCTCAATCTGGAAGAGCAGCAGCTGATGTATCAATTCGGGGTTGGTCGCGACGAGCATCCCAGAAAGCCCGACTAGGGCGGAAGTGGAATTTCCGTGACGTTTGTAGACGAAGAATTCGCCGAGGGTCCGTCTCCGAGTAGGAGCGGTGGCCGAGCGCATCGCGAAACAGCCGAAGATCCGAGGATGCCGGCGTTTTTCATCGGAGTTGTGGCAAAGATCACGGGGGCTCACCCGCAAACGCTGCGAAACTACGAGCGAATCGGGCTTTTACGGCCTGGGCGATCCGCCGGTGACGTACGAATGTACTCCAGCCGCGACGTCGAGCGCGTTCGCAGGATCCGGCGGCTAACTCAAGACCTGGGCGTGAACCTCGCGGGTGTAGAGGTGATTCTGAATCTCACGGGAAAACTCGAAGAGATGCAGGTGCTGTACGACCAGAAGTTCAGCGAGATTGAAGTGCGACATCGGGAAGAAATCGATCGACTCAAGGCAATGATACGAAGGGTTACCGGATAGCCCGGACTGTAACCAGACGACCGGAGGACAGTTATGGATGGATTCAGCAGGTTTACAGAAAAGGCTCAGGAGTCGTTATCACGGGCGCAGAACATCATGAGCGAGATGAGCCACACTCAGCTCGACCTCGAACACGTACTGCAAGCCCTATTGGAGCAACCGGATTCGCTCGCGGTTCGAATTCTGCAGCGTATGCGCGTAAATCCGGACTTTGTGCGAAGTCGCGTCAACCAGCTGCTCGATCGAAAGCCGAAGGTGGCGGTGGAGGGCGGTCCGGTTGTTACCGGACAGGTGTATTTGACGCCGCAGTCAAAAAAGCTGTTCGAAGACGCCGGCGAGGAAGCGACTCGCATGCACGATGAATATGTCGGCAACGAGCATCTGTTTGCCGCAGTCCTTACCGCGCGATCCAGCGAGGCGCCGCGAATCCTTGCCGAGTTGGGCGTGACCAAGGAAAAGATCTACACGGCTATTCGGGAAATACGCGGCTCACAATCGGCCTCCGATGCAACCGCGGAGAGCAGATATCAGATCCTGGAGAAATACAGCACGGATCTAACGGCGGCAGCGCGGCAGGGGAAACTTGATCCGGTTGTCGGCCGCGACAAAGAGATAACCCGGGTGATGCAAATTCTTTCGCGGCGAACAAAGAACAACCCGGCCTTGATCGGCGAGCCTGGAGTGGGTAAGACCGCAATAGTCGAGGGACTCGCCCAGAAGATCGTTGACGCTAACGTTCCGGAGATTCTGAAGGACCGCCGCGTACTGGCGCTGGATATGGCTCAGCTTGTGGCGGGGTCAAAATTCAGGGGAGAGTTCGAAGAGCGACTCAAGGCGGTGATCCAAGAAATCGTGAACTCGCGGGGCGAGATCATTCTGTTCATCGACGAAATGCACAACGTGGTCGGTACCGGCGCCGCCGAGGGCGCGATCGACGCCGCCAACATGCTCAAGCCGGCGCTCGCACGAGGCGAACTTCAGGCAATCGGAGCGACGACGCTTGATGAGTATCGAAAGCATATTGAAAAGGACAAAGCTCTGGCGCGGCGCTTCCAGTCGATATATGTAGGAGCGCCGACCGTTGAAGACACGGTGATGATTCTGCGCGGTCTTCGCGACCGGTATGAGGCTCATCACAACCTCAAGATTACGGACGGCGCGCTGGAACAGGCCGCACATCTTTCCAACCGCTACATCACCGATCGATTTCTGCCCGACAAGGCAATTGATCTCATGGATGAGGCCGCCGCGAAAGTGCGAATTGAGATTTACAACATGCCCGATGGGCTCAAAAAGGCGGAGGGCAAGATCCGGCAGTTGCGACTTGAGGAGGAGGCCGCGTGGCAAGAGCGCGACTACGAAAGGGCCGCGAACTTCAAATCGGAACTGCTGAATCTGGAGGAAAAGCTCGAACACGCCCGCTCGGAATGGCTTGCGGAGAAAGACCTGGACGAGGTTGTCGATGAAGACGAGGTGGCCGCCGTTGTGGCCAGTATCACCGGCGTTCCGGTAACCAGCATGCTCGAACAAGAGAGCGAAAAGTTGCTGCGGATGGAGTCAACCATTCATGAGCGGATCGTGGGCCAGAGCGAAGCGGTAACCGCCGTCGCCGACTCGCTGCGACGATCGCGGTCCGGGCTGGCTGATCCTGACCGACCGATGGGATCGTTCTTGTTCCTCGGTCCCACGGGCGTTGGCAAGACCGAACTCGCCCGGCAGCTCGCCGACTTCATGTTCGACGACGAAAACGCGATGGTTCGGGTGGACATGTCCGAGTATGGGGAGCGCCATACGGTTAGCAGGATGGTCGGGGCCCCGCCGGGCTACGTGGGCTATGAAGAGGGTGGACAACTTTCTGAGGTCGTGCGCAGGCGTCCGTATCAGGTCGTTCTATTTGACGAGATTGAAAAAGCGCATCCCGAGGTGCTAAACGTGCTGCTGCAGATTCTCGACGAGGGCCGGCTTACTGACGGCCAGGGTCATACCGTCGATTTTCGCAACACCATCCTGATAATGACTTCCAACGTCGGAGCGAAGTCGATTGGCAGGCAAGACAGCGTGGGCTTCCGACCATTGGCAACCGACGCCACGGCGGAGCAGGCCGACGAGCTCGCATATACGGAAATGAAGTCGCGCTTGACCGAACAGCTTCGCCGAAGCTTCAGGCCGGAATTCCTGAATCGGATCGACGAAATAATCATCTTCCGATCTCTCATGAAGGACGAGGTGAAGCAAATCGTCGATATCTTGATTGGGGATCTTCGCCGCCGGTTGGAGGATCGGAAAATAGGGTTGCGCGTAACCGACGCCGCGAAAGACCAAATTCTGGAATTGGGGTGGGACCCCGAGTACGGTGCGCGGCCGCTGCGGCGGACCATACAGCGAGAGGTCGAAAACCAAGTGGCCAAACTTCTCCTTGAGGATCGCTGCCCCGAAGGTTGCGATGTCGTGGTGGAGGCTGAAGACGGCAAAATCGTCGTGGTGCCTGACGGCGATCGCGTGGCCGTGGAGTCAGATCAAGTCGCCGTTGAAGTTGGCGCATAGTCGCGAAAGAATCAGGCCGCTCACAAAACGCGGGGGACTGCCGTGGAGCTGTCCCCCGCGTATTTTCATCCATCGGGATTCGTCCCTCAGATCACAAGGGTTTACGCTTTGGCTCGTAGCAGCCAGATAGGGGGCCAGGATTGCCGGTTCTTGCCATAAATGGCGGAATTCCCGTCCGCGAGCGTCCATTTCCCGCGTGGCCAGTAACAGATAAGTCGGATGCGGACGCGGTGGCCGAGGCGGTGCTCAGCGGAAAGTGGAACCATTTTGACGGTCCGAATCTTCTCGCGTTCGAGCGGGAATTCTCTGCCTTGCAGGACTGCAAGTACGGAATCGCGTGCAACGGCGGAACGGCTGCCCTGGAGATTGCGCTGCGAGCGGCGGGCGTGGGTGCGGGAGACGAGGTAATCGTTCCGGCTTACACGTTTGTCGCAACTGCAGTCGCGGTTCTGCGCGCCGGTGCGGCGCCCGTTTTTTGTGACGTTGAGGAAGACACTTTCAACATCGACGTGGCCTCGGCCGAGGGGTGCGTGACCGAGCGCACCACGGCCATATTGCCAGTCCACTACGGCGGGCGAGCCTTCGATGTGGACGCAATCGATTGGCTTGTGGGCAATTACGGGCTGAAGGTTGTCGAAGATGCGTGCCACGGATGGGGCGCAAGCTGGCGAAATCGCGGGTTGGGATCTCTGGGCGACGCCGCCGGATTCAGTTTTCAAGCCAGTAAGAATCTCACGAGTGGCGAAGGTGGGTTCGTAACCAGCAACGATGATGAAATCGCGGAGGTCGCCAGTCGAATTCGCCACGGTGGCGACGGCGAGAAGGCCGGAAAGCCACTGGTTCTACCAGGAAATTTCAGAATGAGCGAAATCCAGGCTGCGCTGCTTCGAAGCCAATTGCGGCGGCTACCCGAACAAAATCGAGTTCGTATGGAAAACGCCGAATATCTGTCCGATCGCCTGGAGGAAATAGCGGGCATCCGGGTTCTCCGGCGAGACCCCGATGTCACGAAATCCTCAATTCACGTCTATCTCGCCAGATACATATCCGAGGAATTTGAAGGGCTTTCCCGAGAGACTTTCATAAACGCCGTGGAGGCAGAGGGGATACCGGTTCGCCCGGGGTACAGAGCGCCGCTGCAGGAATACGCGCTTTTCGCTGGTGACGTGGGATCGCTTGACGGTGAATCCGGCTATTCGATTGCGTCGCCGAATGGTGCGATCGAATATTCCCAAATGGAAACACCTGTAGCGAGCCGTCTCTGCGCAAATGAAGCTGTGACGTTGTCTCAATCGGTGTTTTTAGGCCCGCGGGAGGACATGGGTTCCATCGTCGAGGCAATCGCAAAAGTTCGCGAGAATGCAGGCGAGCTTGTCGGCGCCGGTAAGACCGTCTAGGAATATGAGCGTGGCCGACCGGTCACGCGGGTGGCGATCGTGAATCTGGCAGTCTGGACATATCCATGGGACGTTGCGGACGAGGGCATCGAGCAAGTTCTCGGCAACGTTCGCGATGTTGTCGCCCACTGCAATGCCGTAAGCCTCGCCGCGGCCTATCACAACTTCAAGCAACTGCGCCCGCACGGTCCCGCCGGACGGAGAATCTACGTTGGCGAAGGCGGGGTGCTGTATTTCCATCACGAGCCGTCCGGCTACGGTCGAATCAAGCCGGTAGGGTCAACGGTATTGAATGAGATCGACGCGTTTCAGGAGGCTTGTGACCGGCGGGGGACGTATCAGATCGATGTCAATGCATGGACAGTCGTAATGCACAACTCCCGCCTTGCGTCGACCTATCCCGATGCCGCGGTCGTTAGCGCGCAGGGCGATCCCAGTCCTCACTTGCTCTGTCCCTCCAATGAAGACTCTCGCGAATACGCGGTCGCGCTGTGCGCGGATCTCGCTTACAACTACGACTTGAGGATCATCGAGCTGGAGGCCGTCGGATTCTTGGGGTTTGAGCACGGCTATCACCACGACAAGATTGGCGTGCCACTCGGGGAGTGGGGAAATTATCTGCTCGGGATTTGTTTTTGCGAGAGCTGCCTTCTCCGGGCGGAGCAGAATGGAATCGACGCAAATAGGATCAGATCACTGGTGCAGTCAGAACTCGACGGTCTATTCGAAGGAGAATCGGACGCGCCCCCTGATCTGGCGAAAAGCGACGGCATGGCGGCCTGGGCCCGAGCTGAACCTGAATTCGCACGGTACCTGGATTCCGGCGAAAAAAGCGTCGGCTCTCTGGTCAATGAGATTCGCGACGCCTGCCATGGATCGGACACCAGGATCGTGATTCAAGGGGAAAATTGGGAGCAGTTTCTAAGTCCAGACGCCGTAGCCTCCGTTGTTTCTAATATCGACGGAGTTCTCGTGAGCGCCTACGACCTCACGGCCGGAGAGGCCGGTCAGTTGATGGAGCGAAGTCGAGCAATTGCTGGCAAAAAGGAACTCATCGTTGGGATTCAGGCGCATTTTCCGGAGATCCCGAGCTCAGAGGAGTGGCGCGGCAAAGTGCGGCTGTGCATCGAAAAAGGCGCTACCGGGCTGAACTTTTACAACTACGGAATTTGCACCATGAGTCAGCTAAGGGGAGTGGGCGCGGTTCTCAGTGGCTAGGGGGTTAGTGCAGCTGGGATGGCGAATTTTCGGGCAGCGTCAATGCGGGTCCCAAATGATCGCGGGCGGGTGAGTCGATTTTGGACTTCCGGTATCTTCAGTGTAACAATCGCCTAGGGACTCAAAACGAGATTGCAGGGAGGACACACTTGGCAGACATCATCAGGCGCGCACAGGCCAACTGGAACGGAACTCTTCTACAGGGCGAAGGCTCGTTTACCGTCGGTAGCGGAGCGTTAGGCGACCAGGCGATAACGTGGAGCGCTCGGACCGAACAGCCGGGCGGAAACACCAGTTCTGAAGAACTGATCGCGGCCGCGCATGCAAGCTGCTACGCAATGGCTTTTTCGCACACACTGGCCGAGGCCGGCCATCCGGCCGAGAAGCTTACGGTTTCGGCAGAGGTATCGTTGGTTCCGGTCCCCGAAGGCGGGTTCCGGGTTGGCGCCAGCTCTCTCAGCGTTAGCGGAAAGGTCCCGGGAATCGACCAGAGCCAGTTTGACGACTACGCCAAACAGGGCGAGGCCGGATGCCCGATCTCCAACGCGTTGCGGGGCAACGTCGAAATTACTCTGAAGGCAACGCTCAAGTAGCAATCGGAAACGGGTTCAGAATCCAGCGATCCGCCTCATCCGGCTGATCGCCGCAGCCGCCAGGCGGTAACGGAAATGGATTGTCGCCGCGGCCTGGCGCAGGCGTTTCTAATTGTCGGCTAGGCGGTCGATTTCGGAATCCTTGAGAAACAAGAACCAACCGATCGCAGCTGCGACCAGAGCGCCGGCAATCGGCCCTGCCCAGTAGACCCAGATCGAGCCATAGTCTCCAGTTACGACGGCAGGTCCGAAATGCCTGGCCGGATTGAGGGCGGCTCCGGTGAGCGAACCCGCGATCAGCCAGGATGCGCCCAGCGTCATCCCGATCGCCAGACCGTGAAATCCGGCGGGGCCCTTGCCGCTAACGACTGTCCCAATGATGACGATCACCAGGAAGAACGTGGTGATGGCCTCCAGTAGGAAGCCGGAGCCGTCTCCGATCGATGGACTTACGCCGGGAAGTCCCAAATTTGTGTCTCCCTGCGCTCTTACAGCCGCGTGCAAAAGTGAACCGACGATAGCGCCGCCGAGCTGAAAAGTTATGTAGAGCACGGCGTCTGTTATCGAGATCTTGCGGAGAAATGCCAGGGCGATCGTGACTGCAGGATTGATGTGACAGCCCGATATGCTTCCAAGCGCGTAAATCATGACCATGAGAATGAACCCGTGCGCCAGCGCACCTAGAACGATGCCGGCGGAATTGACCCCGGCACGCGACTCGAATGCGACAGCCGCCGCCAGCGATCCGACGAAAATGAGGGCAAAAGTGCCAACGAATTCCGCCAGATAGCTACGAAATTTGGATTCCATCCGGTTTCTCCCCCTGAAATGCGTCCGGTCTCGAGCCGTTATTGAATTGCCGGCGACTCTGGCGTGATTGTAGTCGTTGCGCTCGCTCATGGGTAACGGGGGCCGCCTTGACAGTAGGCATCTCCGCGGATGGGGGCTAATCTTTTGGATGTCGCAAGGACAAGACCGGAGCGGACGGAGTCAATGCCACAGGCTGGCGCTGCTATTGACCATCACCGGTTCTTGACGGGCTCAATGTTCGAGCGGGTGGTTAAAAAGTGAATCCCATCGAAGACGGCTCCGAACCCCAAGCGATTCTTGACCGCGAAGCAATTGAAGGGATTTTGCCGCATCGCGAGCCGTTCTTGATGATTGATGAGATCCTCGAATTGAATCCCGGCAAGTGCGCGGTCGCCGTGAAACACGTGCGCGGGGACGAAGATTTCTTTCGAGGACATTTTCCGGGTCAGCCCCTGATGCCCGGTGTGCTAATCACTGAATCACTGGCTCAAACAGGTGCCTGCGCCCTGCTCAGTCTAGAAGAATTTCGCGGTCGGGTCGTGCTGTTTGCTGGAATCGACCGGATGCGGTTTCGCAGACCGGTGGTCCCGGGTGATTCTCTGCGGCTCGAAGTGACGGTCGATCGCGTCAGGGGGCCTGTGGGGAAGGGATCGGCGGTTGCAACCGTGGCCGGCGAGGTGGTTGCCGAAGGAACCCTGACGTTTGCGGTCGCCGATCCCCAAAAAGGGGAGGATTTCTGAAAAAGTCACTGGGCCAGCGCGTAAGAGATGCCGGTACCACGGCGGCCAGCCGAGCCCTGCGGCCGTTTTTCCGGAGCGAAGAACGGGCGCCGTTCGCCGGCGACGCTAATGCGGAGATATCCGTCCTCGTAATAAAACCGTGCAGCATCGGTGACGTACTCATGGCGACGCCCATGTTGAAGGCGTTGCGAGACGGCTTGCCGAACGCAAGGCTATCGCTCGCCGTGGGAACATGGTCGAAGGTTGCGGTCGCCAACAACCCGGATATTGATGAGCTGATCGACTGTGGTGAGATAGGGACGCCCAGGCGATATGAGCTGGGGGCCTACCTGGCCTTTGCCCGAAGACTCCGAAGCCGCAGGTTCGACGCAGCCTTCGTAGCCGATCGTTCGCCGATGATGTCCATGCTTCCGCTGTTGGCCGGTGTGCCAGTCCGCGTCGGACTCGACAGTCGTGGCAGGGGGTTTTCACTGACCGAGAAGGTGGCCGTTCGAGACGGTTCCCACGAGAGCGAGATATACCTGGATTTGGCACGCGGCGCCGGCTTCCGGGTGGGCGACACCAGGCCCAGGTTCGATCCGACGTCAGACGATATCTCGGCGGCCGAGCGGATATTCGAAGAGTGGGGACTGAGCGGGGAGTCGGTCCTGATGGCTGCACCAGGTGGTGGATCGAATCCCGGTGGGCAGCAGCATGCAAAGCGGTGGGCGTCTGCCTGCTTCGCCGAAACGGCCGACCGCCTTGCCACCGCCCGGGGATTGAAGACGGTGATCGTAGGTCAGGAAAGCGATGCAGAACCCGCCCGGGCAATGTCGACACTTATGCGTGAAAACGCGGTGAATTTGGTTGGACAGACTTCATTTGGGCAGCTTGGCGGGCTTCTACGGCTCGCGGCGGCATATGTCGGAAATGACTCGGCTCCGTCACATCTGGCTGCGGCGGTTGGGATTCCGGCCGTGACCGTATTCGTAGACTCCGACCTTCATCGATTCAGGCCGCTCGGTCCGAATTCGGTGGCGGTGGCGGTCGGAGATGCTCGTGAAACCATCGCTGCCGTGGTCGACGGAGTGACCAATCTGGCGGCTGCGCCGGGGCGCTCGGCGTCACATCAACGTCAGGACCTCAGACCGTAACGGCGATCCCACTGGAGTGATGGCGGCCCGTTGCTATAATCGCGGCAGCCTCGGAGGGGTGGCCGAGCGGTTTAAGGCGGTGGTCTTGAAAACCACTAATCGAAAGATTCGTGGGTTCGAATCCCACCCCCTCCGCCCGGAGCCGAGGCCAGATATGGAGGAGTCGCATAGTTGGTCTAGTGCGGCCGCCTGCTAAGCGGTTACCGGTGTTTAAAGCCGGTCGAGGGTTCGAATCCCTCCTCCTCCGCCAGTAATCGAAAATTCACGTCCAGACCCACCCCGTCCCCGCGGGACATCTTTCACTCGTCGACTTTTTCAGCCGCCGTCGTCGGCACGGAATTTCAGGTACCGGTTAGGAAGTGCAGACTCGGAACGCGTCGTCGCAAATTTGCAGCGTGCGATCCACGTCCTCATCGGTGTGTGCTATCGAAATGTACATCTTCTCGTTTGGATTAAGCAGCAAGCCGCGCCTGATGCATTCGACAGCCCAGCGGTGACCTAATTCGGCGTCATTTGCCTGTAGATCCATCCACGTTTTGACACCGTCGTTTTCGATAAAACGAATCCCGAAAACCGCATCCTCGCCGAGCGCTTGAACGGGCAGGCCGTGGCGGCGTCCCGCCTCGACGATCCCGGTTCGGAGTCGAGACCCGATGTGGTGAAGGTGCTCGTAGATTCCGGGCTGGGCGAGGATGTCAAGCGCGGTGAGGCCGGCGGTCGAGGACACGGGATTGCCGCTGAAGGTGCCTGTCGCCCATGCGATTTCGGTGATCGGGCCGGATCCAGCCTCGAACTCTTGCATTATTTCGGCTCGACCGACGACGGCCGATAGTGGAAAACCGCCGGCCATCGCCTTTCCGTAGGTGGCAAGATCTGGAGTCACGCCGTAGCGTTCCTGCGCGCCTCCCCAGGCAATTCTGAAGCCCGTGACGATTTCATCGAATATCAGGACGATGTTGTGCTGGGTCGTTACGTCGCGAATCGCCTCGAGAAAGCCGGGTTCGGGAAGGAGCACACGTTCGAGCGGCTCGACGATTACGGCAGCCAATTCGGCGGCGTTTTCTTCGATTATTCGCACGGCAAGGTCCGCCTCGTTAAACGGCGCGATCAGCACGTCGTTGCCGACTGAGGCGGGAATTCCGGTGGAATCGGGGAGACCCCGGGGGTAGTCGCTCGCAATCTTGGGGATGGTCCCCCAGAGAGCGTAGTCGTGCATGCCATGCCAGCCGCCCTCAAATTTTAGGATCTTGCCCCGGCCCGTGTACGCGCGCGCGCCGCGCAGGGCGATATGGGTCGCTTCGGTGCCCGACGACTGAAAACGAACCTGCTCCCCGCAGGCAACGGCGTCAACCAGTCTCTCGGCAAGCTTGATTGCCGGTTCGTTAAGGAAAAAGAAGGTAGATCCCTTTGGAAGTTGCGCCCGCACCGCCTCGATGATCGCCGCGTTCGCGTGGCCGACCAACATGGGCCCGGAGCCGAGCACGTAATCGATGTAGTCGACGCCCGCTACGTCCGTGACGTGGCTGCCGCTCGCGGAGGCCAAAACAACGTCAACCTCTTCGGGCAGCCTGAAATGACCGAGTGCTCCGCCCGCAAGAACCTGCCGGGCCGTTTGCATGAGATCTTGTTCATTTGCGGATGCCGGAATCGTCCGTGTCATACAGGCACCTCTATGTGGGCGCGCTCGGAAGGCGAGGCGCCTGCCGGCGACCTTGGCTCTACCGGGCGAATTGCGTTCCGAAATCTTAGCCTGCCATCGCTTTTTGCAGTCCAATGACCTGTCTGCTTGCGCTCGAGATCCTCCCTCGGGGGAGAGGGGTGGGATGCAGTTGGTGGGACTGGTCTCCAATCCCGACCGCCCGACCGGTCGGGCCGCCGAGCAAATCCCTGGCGAACAATCAATGCGGCCGCTACTGACAAGTGGCGCCGGAGTTGGGGTGGATAGGGCGAGTGGGGTAGCGTAAATCTCGAGCATTATCGAAACTTGCTGCGTTGCGACGCGCGTAGGGTGCGGAGCATTTCGTAAGCGGTCGGAGAAAAAAGAAATGTCCAGTAGAACCGTGGTATTGCCATCCGAACTCGATCTGATTTCGGCGGGACGCCGCGATTATTGGGTGGCGCTCGAGCACGACAGCATCTGGGGCGAGTGGCATGTTCCGGTCACAGTTCTCGTCGGACCGGCGGCGGAAGATGGCCGCGGGCTGGTGGCGTTTGGGTCAACTCATGGCAACGAATACGAAGGCCCGATCGCCATAAAGAACCTGATGGCCGAAATCGACCTCGGGAACGTGATCGGTCGCATTATTCTTATCCCCGTTCTGAACGTGGCGGCTTTTCACAGCGGCGCCCGCGAGAGCGTAAACGATGACCGAGTCAACATGAATCGGGCTTTCATCGATGGAGCCGGCGAGCTCCCTGGGATTTCGGGCATTACGCACCGGATAGTGAAATTCGTTCGAGAGCATATCTGGCCGAGCGCCCATGTGGTTATCGACATCCATTCGGGCGGTCGCGTCGCGCGATATCCGCCGGTGATGCTATTTCACCCGCTTGAGGATTCGGAACAGGCGCGGCTGACCCTGGAAACGGCGCGGCGGTTCGGAACGCCCTTCATCGGCCTGTATCAGGACCGGACGCCCGGTCTCATGACGAGCGAAAGCGAGCGGTTGGGGAAAATCACGGTCGGATCGGAACTCGGATGGGGGCAATTCGTGAGCGCTGAATGTGTGCGCTACGCACGCCAAGGAATCGTCGGCGCGGCGATCATGCATGGACAGCTTTCCGGCGACGCGAAGCCCGAGACCGATCAGGCCGCTGGTTCCCAAAAGTTGGTTGAGGCCGTCGATCGCGAATGCTACGTTCCCGCGCCGTGGTCCGGGCACTACGAGCCGGTAGTAGAACTGGGCGCAGCCGTGAAAAAGGGTCAGACCGCGGCCCTACTGCACGACTACCACCGGATTGACGAAGGTCCCTGGCCCGTACGGGCTGGAGTCGACGGATTCGTGCTGGCTCAGTCCGCAACCGCAGAAGTCGTGCCCGGGCAGCACATCCTTGTCGTGGCGCAGGAGGTCAAGCCCGGCAGGTATCCGGGACTGTGACGAACGCGTCGCAATAGTACCGAAACCCGACCGGCCGACTTTCCTGGGATTGGCGGCGGCGGCGCCGCTCCGGGCGCCGCCGCTTGATTATGCGATTCCGAACGGTCCCCTAGTATGAGCCGACAGCTACGGTCGTCCTTATTAGTCGAACCGAATAGTGCGCGTCGTCCGGATAGTTGTCGTTTGACCAGGCGGGAATGGCTCCGGCGCTCATGACGCGAACGGATTTGGAGGGCGGAATCTCGAAAATGGCGCAACTCATGCCGGAGATGGGGAGCGCTTCGAAGGTGCCGCCCTGACCGAGCAGGTCGGCGCGAAGGTGCATACCCCACAGGTTGTCGATCCGAAATCGCACGGGTAGCGCGTCTTTGTTTTCTCCGCCGTGCGCTTCGCCGTCTATCGTCGTCGCCTCGAGCATGATCGACCCCGGGGGGGTACATGCGCTGCCCACGACGGCCACCTGGACTATTGGGTCGTCCTCGCTAATAACAATCGCGTCTCCGGGAGTTTGCGTTGACGCGGTGCTGCCGTCCGTGGTCTTTATGGCATAGAGTTCCATGCCGTGTTTTTCGCCGCCCACCCAGACCCGATCAACGTCGATGTTCGTATAGTTGAACGGGAGCTTGTACTCATACGTCTTCAGCGTAAGTTCGTGTCGCTCCCGTACTGGATCGTCCGGGTAACCGATAACTCGACGTTCCGATGTTTCCGCAGCCATCGCCGACTCCTTCTTTCAGGCCTTCGCCCCTTGCGCGGGGAAAGTTTAATGCGAGACGAGCTCCTGCACTGGCATGCTGGCGTCAGGACGAGTGAGAACGGGTAATTTTCAGGATTTGCCGGCGCCGAAACATGCGGCGCTCCCGGCGCGGGCGGGCGGCCCACACGCATTATCGGCCGCGCCACTACCATTAGCTCGGTTCACGCGAAGCAAGCGAGGTGGGGCGCCGTGTCATGGAAGCAGCTTTCGGAAAACCTTTACGTCTGGTCGGACACGTGCAATGTGTACTGCGTCAAGGACGGTGAGCGCGGCCTCTTGATCGACGCGGGATCTGGCGCGGTGGTGGACCACGTCGCCGAGATCGGCGTGCGCCAGATCGATTGGGTGCTGCACACGCACCATCACCGGGATCAGTGTTGGGGAACGGAAAAGGTTCGCGCGGTCGGAGCCAGAGTGGCGGTTCCGGAGCATGAGCGGCACCTTTTTGAGGATGCAGAGCTGTTCTGGAGACACAAGCGCTTATACAGCAACTACAACGATCGAAGCACTTTCTTTTCTATAGGCAAGGATTTGCCGGTCGACGAGTCGTTGTTGGACTACGAGTCTTTTGTTTGGGGCGGTTTTGAGCTCGCGATCATTCCCGCCAAGGGCCATACCCACGGCAGCAGCATGCTGGTTGGCGAGATTGACGGCCAGAACGTGGCATTTACGGGCGACCTGATCGGAGCCGGGGGCGTGCTGTACCAGTATCACGCCATGGAATACGGGTACGGCGACCAGGCTGGGGCGCTGTTTACGCTGCAGTCCGTCCAGGCATTGCGGAAGCGGGCGCCTGGTCTGGCGCTGCCCTCGCACGGAGAACCGATCACCGATCCGGTGGGAGACTGCCTGCGTCTTGAGGAGCGTCTGATGGACCTCGCTCGGTTGGGTGCAGGGATGCGGCTCATGGGCAGCGTAGGCGGCCACGGACTCGATTTTCTTCCAGACCCGCGTTTCATCCAGCTATCTCGACACCTCCTGTGGAGCGGTCCGCAGGCGTGCTCGAACTTCTATGTGATTCTTTCGGAGTCGGGCAAGGCATTTCTACTCGACTACGGGCATTCATACGGTTCGCATATGGCCACGGGAGCGGAGCGCGAGGACGGGGACACAATGCGATTCGTGGTTCACCACCTGGACGAGCTGCGTGAATCGTACGGGGTGAAGAAGATCGACGTGGTGATGAACAGCCACATTCATGACGACCACACAGCGGGCGTGCCATATCTGGTTCGACACGAAGGAACGGAGGTCTGGGCGCTAAACGAAGTGGCGCAGGTGCTTGAGGACCCGGCTGCGTGGTGCAGTACCCCATGCACCCTGAAAACGCCGATTCCGGTCAGCCGCAAGTTCAATGATGGAGACCGGTTCGAGTGGGAGGAATTCGAGTTTGAAATCCATCATGCGCCGGGGCAGACGGAGTTTCACATGGTTCTCGCCACAACCGTCGACGGTCAGAAGATAGCGTTCACTGGCGACAACATATTCAAGGAACGGGCGCCGGGAGTGACCGGCGGTATGACTGCTCAGGTTTATCAAACTACGGTTCTGCGGAACAGCTTCCAGCTGTGGATGCACCAGAAGTGCGCGGATGTTATGGAAAGCATCGCTCCTGACCTGGTATGTCCCGGTCACCGGGAAGTGATGCCGTGGGACACGCGCAGAACTTTCGAGTATCGGGATTTCATCGCCCGGAAGGAACGGGTCGTTCGATCGCTGGTGCAGGAGCCGGCGGATCGCTTCGTGGATTTGTGGTGGGCGCGGCTGCTTCCCTACGACGGCACGGCTGCGCCGGGACAGACTATTGACTACCGGCTTTTGCTCCGCAACAACCTGGGCCGCGACGCTGTGTTTGAAGCTCGTCTGTCGCCGCCGGAAGGCTGGACGACCCCGGCGCAATTCGCCGAAATCCGGATCGCTAGCGAGGGCCGGGGAGAGCTGTCGCTGTCGGCGACCGCACCACTTGGTGCGGATGTCCGAAGGCTTTTGACGGCTGAAATTCGAATCGATGGTGAGACTCAGGGACCGGCGACCGAAGCTCTGGTGACAGTATCCGTGAGCGGCTGATCCCGAGGGGGACTCGCAGCAGCGCGCTCCGCCGGATACAACACGCACTCCATCGTAGACTGCGTCGGATCGGTCGGTAACGGTCCTGAGGGGGGCGAATATGCGTAGAAACGCCATAAAACGGCGATTGCTCGCTGGCGAAACGGTTATCGGGACCATGGTTCAAGAGGTCACGAACCCGTCGATCGCGCAGATCCTAAACGCCGTGGGTTTCGATTTCTTCATGATCGATATGGAGCACGGTCTATTCAGCCTTGAATCGGCGGCGCACATCTTGCGGGTTGGGCGGATACTCGACATGTGCCCGCTGGTGCGGGTGCGAAGTCCCGAGTATCACCTGATCGCGGCCCCACTCGACCACGGCGCAATGGGGATCATGCTGCCGAGGGTCGAGAGCCGTAGCGAGGTTGAAGCTCTGGTCGAGGCGGCGAAGTATCCGCCCGTCGGCAAGCGCGGTTGCTCGTCCGACGCGCCGCATTCGGAATACCAATCCGGGCCGCTTTCTGAGTTTCTTGAAACGAACAATGACGACACGCTGGTCATCGCCCAGATCGAACGGAAGGAAGCGGTCGACCGGATCGATGAAGTGCTTTCGACGCCCGGCGTCGATGTCGCCCTGGTGGGGTCCGAGGATCTTTCGGTGTCGTTGGGCGTACCCGGAGAAACTCAGTCAGCGCAGGTAGTCGAGGCTATTGATAGCGTGATCGCCGCCGCCGATCGCAACAACGTGGTGGCGGGGATCCATCTGGGCAGCGTTGAATCTCTCGAAACGTGGGCTTCGAAGGGAATGCGGATGTTGATGTACGGTTCGGATCTTCAGTTCTTGATGGAATCAAGCCAGCAGGGGTTGAACCGGCTCCGCGCGTCAGTGGCGAACTGATCCGTCCGCCAGCAGCAATTACCCGGGCGTCGTTTCGACTTGCAGGCAACCGGCGGAGTTCGGTTCTACGGCCGGTCCAGGGTCGCCGTGGCAAAGACAACGTGGAACGGGACGCAGTAGATGACGACGCTTTTGAAGTCGTCCAAATTCATCAGCGTCGATATGTCGTAATTCTGGTTTCCAATATTGCCCTTAAGCGGCCCGAGATCAATGTAGGCTCCCAAACCGCCGCTTGATTCCGGTGATGGATTTGGTGAGAGCAGAACGCTGAGAGCCGGTCCGTTGGTCACCTTGAAGTTTTCGAAGCGAAGAATCCGACGATCACCGTCCACCTGAAATATCGTGGCATCCCCGGAACCGCTGTGAAAATCGTCGGCGCCGGTGAAATTCCCCAGCAGAAGGGCTGTAGGTGCCGCCTGGGCGGGCGCGGATTCGTCCATGGGGTGATCCGGCATTTCCACGGCGACAGTCATGATCTTGTCCTGAACGGTTTGGCGATCCTCCGCGGATAGGTTTTCGAGCGTCTGCTCGGAAGGCATTGCCGCGACGAACTCGGACTCCAGTTCACTTATTTCGTCCGCGGTCATCTCTTCCAATTCGCTTTGACCCGGCATGTCGAACGGGAACGCCTCGTCGACGACCGTATCGAGGAATAGGGGCGAAACAAGCCACCAACCGATTGCGGCCCCGGCGACGACGATCACGGCACCAGCCGAGAGTAGGATGCGCCTTCGAGTCACGCGGCGATCCGCATCCCCGCCGCGTCAGCGAGGGCCGAAGTCCATGCTCCCGATGCTAGCCCCAGGGGCATATGGCGGAAATCGCAGGACCCCCTGCTATCTGGATGGAGTGTTGGAACCGCTTTCAAAGCCCAATATCCTCGAGGTACCGCCAGGTTGACATAACTGCGGTCGATCCATCGCCCACGGCCGTCGCCACATGCTTGCCGGAGCCGTGGCGAACATCGCCTGCGGCGAAGGCCCCCGGCAAACTGGTTTCCAGCAGGAACGGATCGCGCTTCAAATTCCAAACCCGTTCGCCATTCTCGCTGGCAACGAGGTCCTGGCCGGTAAGAATGAAGCCGAGCCTATCTCGTTCCACAGCGTCACCCAGCCACTCCGTGCGCGGAGCGGCGCCTATAAAGATGAAAACGCACCCTGCGGGAATCCGCTCGTCCGTCCCGGAGTCGGTGTTATCGAGAGTTATGGATTCAACGCCCTCAGAGCCATGCACTTCCTTCACCTGAGTGTGACACATGACTTTGATGTTGTCAGTGGCCAAGATCCTGTCGATGAGGTATTTGGACATGCTTTCATCGAGCGAGCCGGATCGAATCAGCATTGTCACCGTGCGGGCGAACTTGGAGAAATGGGCGGCCCCCTGACCGGCCGAGTTGGCCCCGCCAACGACGAATACGTCCTTGCCTCCGAGGGATTGAGCTTCAGTCATGGCTGCGCGCCGTAATACACGCCGGCGCCCGTGAACTCCTTGATGCCCGGCGCATCGAGCCAACGATACGAGACGCCGGAAGCGACAATCAAAGCGTGGCAACTTAGTTCAGAGCCGTCGGTGAGACGAATTTTCTTGTAAGTGTCGGCTGTCGATATCGAAGTGGCCTCTTGCTGATTGAGCAGTTGACTCTGGGAGCAATGCTCCACGATGTTGGCAAGGTCTTCATTCCGCGCGAAGTCATCAATAAGCCCAGAAAGCTTTCGGACGAAGAATATGACCGAACCAAGGCGCATCCGCGTCTTGGTTGGCGCATGCTGCGCAGCTCGGAGGGGGCGGATCGTTATCTTCTTGCTCACCACGTCTGCTATCAGCATCACGAGTGTCAGGACGGTTCGGGATATCCGCGTGGGCTCAGGGGGCGCAACGTTGTAGGGCGGGCAGAGTCGGCCAAATACGATCCGGATAGATTGCATTTGCTCGGCGAAATCGGAGCAGTCGCCGATACGTATGAGGCGCTTATCGCCGACCGGCCGTACCGTCCGGGTTTTTCGTCAGACAAGGTCCGAGCCATCCTTCATGAAATGGAAGGCTCACATCTGAATTCCGAAATTCTGGAAAAAGCGCTGGACATCATTCCCGCGTATCCGACTGGCGCGCCGATTGAGATCGCGAATGGACGGCTTGCGGGCCTGAGGGGCGTTGTCGCTTACGTGGACAGGAGCATCTGCAAAGACCGGTCATCAGGCTGATTTGGAACGCCGACGGGAAGCGGATTAAACCGGTGGAGGTGGACTTGCTGGCGTCCGAGGCAATTGAGATCCGTTCGGCCGAGCCGGTGGTTGAGTCGCGGGCAGCCGCCGCCGCTGGTTAGACCTGCGGCACGGGCCATGATTGGCTCCGGCGGACTGAGCGAAAGCGCGCGCCCATGGAACCGTGGCTGGGCGCAAATCGGGCGCAGCCGGCTGGCGATGGGGAGGGATGCAATTTGCTGATTCTGCGGATGGCAGGGGCACCCTCAGGAGCGGACCAGCTTCGGCCTTATTACGACGTGCCGTCCAACCGGTCCTCGTGCTTGAGAATATGCATCAGCTCACGCCATTCCGCGTTCGACATTCCGCTGGATTCGACGTCTACCGGTTCGCCGGCAATCATTTTGCGGACCACCGCCAGGCCCTTGCCGGAAATCGCCGCCGCGTCCGTCCGATAGTCCTTAAACGCCTCGTACGTCAGCGGGAGCCAACGCTCTAGCGTTTCGAGCATGACCTCGGCATAGGCCCGGATTTCATATTGCGCGTGATCGTCCGAGCGAAGCCAGAGGAAATGCATGAGGTTCTGAAGATCGATTTTCCAATACCACTGCGTGTAGAAATTCAGCGACAGGTTCATGCGGGCGAGCTCGCGCGCTAGTCCCGATCGGTCGGCATCGAGGGTGTTGCCTTCGATATCTTCGTTAAGCATCTCCTCGTAGTGGTCGTAAGCTCGGAGGGCATCCTCTTCGAGAAGCTTCAACACATGCTCGGCCTCCGCACCGGCCAGGACATCGCCGCGTCCCTGCCGGTTGGCGCTCGATTGGGTGCCAAGTTGCTCGGGAGCGGGGATATGGAATTCCCGGTCCAGGATGGAGTATCGAGCTGAATATTCGTTTACATTTGCCGTCCGATGGCGAATCCACTGACGCGCGACGAATATGGGCAGCTTTACGTGATATTTGATCTCGCACATCTCGAATGGAGTTGTGTGCCAATTTCGCATTAGATAACGGATCAATCCGGCGTCCTGGCGTACGCGCTTGGTGCCCTGACCGTACGACACTCTGGCCGCCTGAACGATGGCCGAATCGTTGCCCATATAGTCGATTACTCGGACGAATCCGTGATCGAGCACCGGCAGCGCCTTGTACAGAATCTGCTCAATCGCGGGAACCGTGGCCCGGTGCGTTTCGAAGGACTGCGATCGCAAGGAGTCGATTTCAGCCTGCTGCTCGGGTCGTAGCTTCATATGGTTCTATGTGCGGCGAAGCGCATGATTGCGGTGGTTTCCGCAGAGAAATAAGTGTACAAGCGGCTGGCGTGGATTGACGATGAGTCCGACATCCGTCGCTAACCTCGCGATGATGAGCGTGCTCGGCACGTTCCGGTACTGGACTGATCAGGACGGTGAACCGAAGTGAAATGCAAGGTTAAATCAACGTACAGTTGTCCGGCCGGAAATCTCACTCCAGCGCCTCGAACGCAGAGACAAGCGGAGGCGATTCGATGATCGAGGCGCGCGGGACTCATTGCGAGGTCAAGCTCGTCCCGGAGCGGATGGCACATTGGGATGGTTGAGCGACTGAACGTAGGGATCGTGGGCGCGCGCAGAGGCACCGCTCTCGCGGGAGGTTTTCGGGCGCGCGAGAACGTGGAAGTAACGGCGCTCTGCGACATCGATGAGGACCGCCTTACAGAACGCGCCGATTATCACGGGATTCCAAACAGGTTTACCGATTTCGACAGGATGCTGGAATCGGACGTCAACCTGATATTCGTGGCAACTCCCATGCACCTGCACGTGCCCCAAACCCTCGCGGCGTTGAGTGCCGGAAAGCATGTGATGAGCGAAGTGACCGCCGCGGTATCGGTCGAGCAATGTAGGGAGCTGCTGTCAGGAGTAGAGCGAGCTCGAAAGTCCGGTCTCAGGTACATGATGGCGGAGAACACGTGCTTTTCGCCGAACAATCTCATTATCGGAAAAATGGTTCAGGAAGGACTGTTCGGCGAGATTTATTTTGCGGTGGGCGAGTACGTCCATGAAATTAGATCGCTGCACTACGATGCCGAAGGCGCTCCTACCTGGCGAAGCGAGTGGCAGGTCGGCGTCAACGGCTGCACCTACGGTACTCACAGTCTCGGGCCGGTGCTCGAATCGTTCGGAGAACGCGTCGAGTCGGTCGTGTGCGTAGGCAGCGGGAGGCATACCGCTCCCGAACACGAGGCCGAGGATACGACGACCATGCTATGCAAGACCGCGTCGGGTGCCCTGATCAAGATTCGCGTCGACATGCTTTCCAACAGGCCGCACGGCGGCGGTTACTTCTCGTTGCAAGGTACCAAAGGCTGCTACGAATCTGCCCGTGGACTCGGGGACAATCCGAAAATATGGCTGGACGGCTTCGGAAGGACATCCGCGAATCGGGAATCGATAGACGCTGATCCGTACGAATGGCGGCCGGTGGAGGAATACCAGGAAGAGTTCTTGCCCGACTTATGGAAGGAGGCCCCACCTGAGGCGTTGGCTTCAGGTCACGGCGGAACCGATTTCTTTGTGGTTGGCGACATCGTCAGTGCCATTCGAGAGGACAGCGAGCCCAATATAGATGTCAATCGGGCCCTGGACTTCACCTTGCCCGGATTGATGTCGCAGGTTTCGATAGCCGACGGTGGGCGACCGGTAAAGGTCCCGGATTTCCGGGCCGGACATTGGCGTTAGCAACAGGCTCGTGCCTGCGGAAAGGCAAGTGTGGGGCACATGAATTACGGTGACTTTCAAGTATTTGCGACGGGTTTTGAGTTCCCTGAGGGACCGGCTTTTGATCGCGACGGGAACCTTTTCATAGCCGACGGCCGGCGGAATGCGATTCCGATGGTGAGGCCGGATGGCGATGTGTCGATTTTCGTGGAGACCGAAGGCGGGCCGAATGGCTCCGCGTTTCATCGAAATGGCGATCTCTACGTCGCGGAGCTGCTCGGGAAGCGGGTGACTCGAGTATCGCTCAACGGGCAGATTCACGTTCTCGCGGACGAGTTTGACGGCGAGCCATTTCTGGCGCCGAACGATATTACGTTTGACCTGCACGGAAGGGCCTATTTCACCGATCCCGGCGAATCAAGCCTGAAAGACCCATACGGGCGCGTCTTCCGCATCGACTCGGATGGATCGGTTATTCGCATCGCCGACCGGATGGCCTATCCAAACGGGTTGGCTGTGAGCCCCGATGGAAGGCATCTCTTAGTTGCGGAGACATTCTCCGAAAAGTTGCATAGATTCACGTTGGACGACAACGGCGAGGTTGTCGATCGCGAGGAGTTTGCGTTCGTCGGAACCGGCCGGGAAGGTGAGGTCGGTCCAGACGGTATGGCGTTTGATGAGGACGGATACCTGCACGTGGCTATTTTTGGCGGCGGCGTGGTTTCGGTGGTCTCGCCGGGGGGTGAGGTGGTAGAAAAACTTCCGGCTGGTGGATTACGCCCGACGAATACGGCGTTCGGCGGACCGGATCGGAAAACGCTGTACGTGACCGAGACGGAAAACCGGGTCGTAACGGCTATTCGAGCCCCCCGTCCTGGGTTGCGGTTATTCGGAGGGCTGGGGGCGGCCGTTTGATCGAACCGGCAGCCGTTGTAAGAATCGCCAGGCGCCGGGGCGCAACGCTCCTCGGCGGATTTCGGAATGACAAACTCGCGAGCGCCTCGGTCAATCCCAGAGGCGATTAAGAGCGTCCCCGCAAGCTTCCACCAATTGATCGGCGGCCTCGGTCTGGTACGGAGAGGTCCTGACTTCGTAACCACCCTTTGGAAACGCGTCCGCAGTGGGCATGTATCCGAAATAGCCGTTCGAGTAGCCGGAGAAGGCCGTAAACGGCGCAGGCGAGGACTTTTTGACAGCGTCGCCGATCTCTCCAAATGGTTCCAGCGGCGTGGCGATCAGTGCTACGGGTCCCAGGCGCATGGCCTGAATCCAGAGATCGACTTTGCCTCCCCCGAAGAGCCTCGCATGATGGAGGGCGAGCTCGGCTCGTCGCGCGGGCCACGCCGCTCCGGCAACTTTCGATCGATCGCCCGTCGTACGAGCTTCGACCAGTGCGGACTTTAGACGGTCAAAATCCGCCTGCGCCTCGCTGACGGGTGGATATTCCCGAACCGGGACCTCCAGGTTCGAATTGAAGATCGCAAGGCTGGAATCCGGATCGCCATCGGGACGGTCCTCATAGATTCCAAGATCGGCCCCGGAAGGCAAGATTCTGACAAGCTTCTCCTTGCGCGGGACCGGGTCCACGTCCATGCGTACTCTGGCCGCTTCGATGCCAAGTCGCCGGCCGGCCCGGCGGTAGACGTTCACGTCGTCGGTGAAACCTTTCACAGGGCCGACGTTTCCCGCCGCGCCCTGCAGGAAAAGGCAGGTGCCACCGATGTTTTGCTCGACGGTTTTACGCATCGGGCCCGGAAAGTCCGGCGTTATCGTTCGATTTGGCGGACCGATGGTGGTTCCGTGACAGGCGTAATTAACAAGGGTTGCGATTGGATTACGGGCCAGATCGTCGATTGCGACGACCAATACTCTCCTATCGACGTATCCATCCCAGTTTCTCCCGCAGAAAATCGCGCCGTCGGAATTGGTAGCTCGTCTGTTGACGTTGTTGGCGCACTCGCCGAGTCCGGCTCCTACGATCGCTGGACGCATGCCGTTCTTGGCCTGAGATGCCGCTTCGGCGACCTTGCCGGGCAAATCGGCCACGAACCGGGGAATAAGTTCGTCGCCCTCAGTCATCCAGGTGAAATCCAGGATCGGTCCTGAATGCGTGTGGCTGTAGGAAATCCGGACGTTTTTCGGGTCGATCGCGCATCTTGCCGAAATCGCCTCGCGAACTGCGGCGTCCAGATCCGGCATGAGCCAGATCAGGTCGAGATCGACGATGGCCAGCTCCAGGTCGCCGCGCGCAGCCACGAGCGCGGTGCATGAGAGCGGCATATCGACGGCTTCAGCGCGTTGATGCGTTTGCGCTCCCCAGCCAGCATGGGCGATTCCCACCGGCGGCGTAATATCCGTTCTGCCGACACCAACGGTTAACTGGGTCAAGATGGCCGCCTCCCTAGCGTATCGCCGAGTAGTGGACTACGGCTGGCGGCTGCTGTCAAAAGGCGTATCCGGTAGCGGGCGGGTGAGGCGTCGGTGAGGACGGTGTTGCTCCGCGAGAGTAGCAATGACCAGAGAATCTACGAACGGCCGCGGACGCACGGTCTGGATTGCTAGTATCCGGCATCGGTTAGCGCGATGGGGGCTACTCGGGTCAAAATGTAGGTAACCATCTATAAGCCAATAGGTGTCTTAACAATCAAGGAGGATTCGGTGTCGAAGGAGAGCATCGCAGAAAAGACAAAGCGGATATTTATCGATTTCGTACAGATGAAGTCATTCGGTGACGATCCGCTCGTTCTCGCCGAAGGTGACGGTATTTACGTTACCGATGTCGGCGGAAAGCGCTACATCGACGGGCTATCCGGCGTGATGACGTGCAACCTCGGCTACAAGAACCGGCCCATTATCGATGCGATCACGGAGCAGCTTGGACGATTGCATTTCTCGATGCCGATGTACGCCACAAACGAAAAAGCCCTCGAACTGGCGGGGCGAATAATCGATATCACTCCGCCGCAGTTCAACACCATGAAGTTTCTGAGCGGCGGGTCCGAAGTGACGGAATCGGCTATGAAAATCGCCCGCCAGTATCACCGACAGACGGGAAAGCCGCACAAATACAAGATTATTTCGCGGTACTGGTCGTACCACGGGGGGACGATGGGGTCGCTTGCAGCCAGCGGCGGTGCAAGTCGCAAGCAGTTCTATGAGCCTTACGGTGCGGGATACGTTCACGTGCCGCCGCCTTTCTGCTATCGCTGTCCCTACGGTCTTGAGTATCCGAGTTGCGAAGTCGCGTGTGCGACCGCTATCGAGCAGTTCATTAAGGGAGAAGGGCCCGATACGGTCGCGGCCGTGATAGCCGAGCCGGTGATCCTCTCCGGCGACGGTTTTGTGGTTCCGCCGGACGAGTATTTTCCTATTCTGCGCGAGATATGCGACAGATACGACGTTCTGCTCATTTACGACGAAATCATCACCGGGTTTGGGCGCCTTGGTGAGATGTGGGGCGCCGAAGCGGTTGGCGCGTGGCCGGACATCATCGCGGGCGGCAAGGGAATGAGCGCCGGCTACTACCCGCTCTCGGTTGTTGTTATGGCCGACAAGGTGGCGTCGGCGTTCTGGGGCGAACCGGAAGAAGAGGCTCAATATCACGCCGGTCATACGTACGGCGGTAATCCCGTGGCGGGTGCCGCGGGCATCGCAGCGATCGACCAACTCGTGCAAAATGACTACCCCGGCCGGGTTCGCGAGCTGGGCAAGTTGCTGATGGCCAAATTAGAGCCGCTGCAGGATCGTCACGCCGTAATCGGTCAGGTGACGGGGAAGGGACTTCTGGTTGGCATCGAGTACGTGCGCGACAGGGAGACGCACGAGCCGTTTCCGGAAGCGCTGGCATTTGGCAAAAAGGTTGACCTGGCCTGCCGCAAGCGCGGCCTTGTGACACGTCCTTCCGCGCACGTGCAGGTTTTGGCGCCGCCGTTCATTACGACGCCCGATCAGCTCGACGACATCGTTTCGATCGTGGATGAGGCAATAGAGGAAACGACGCGGACGTACGCTCCCGAGCTTGCAACGGTGGCGCTGACTTAGATTCCCGTAGTTGTTGCCACGGGGCCGAGCGCCAGGCCCGGGGCCGAGCGCCAGGCCCACGGCGCTCGGTCGCGGGTGGGCTGCTAGGTTTCCGGCGCCGTCGCGGCGCGGATGGCTTCCGCGAACGCATCGCTGGCGGCCTGCCACGTAAAACGATCGCTTCGAATGTGGGCTTTTCGGCCCAGGACCTTGCACCGTTCATGGTTGCTGAGCAGCTTGAGAATCGCCGCTGACCACGCGGCCGGGTCGCCGTGAGGCACCAATACTCCCGTCTCCCCGGGGACGATGGAATCCCGCAATCCCGGAACGTCGGATGCAATTGATGGCGTGGCGAACCGCGCCGCCTCCATAACCGTCAGCCCCCAGCCCTCCTTGAGCGACGGCTGCAACGTTACCCAGCTCGTGGACATTAGCTCTTCCCGTCGGTCCGGCGATACGTGGCCGAGAATGCGGACGTTTCTCAGGTTCAGGTCGGCGATCAGGCTTCGGTAAGCGGCCTCCCGCGGCCCCGTTCCGGCGATGAGTAGCTCGGCATCGGGGAGTTGAGATTCGACCATTTCCCATGCGCGAATAACGGTACCGACGGATTTGTAGCGGCGCAGTCGCGAAACCCACGAGCGCCGTCGGGTGGCGGGACTTCACAACCGCTTTGCGACCCTCGATATGGTCGGAGCCGTTGGTAACTATTGAGACTGAGTCGGCCTTCAGCCCCAGTTCGTTGAGCTCATCCCGAGTACTTTGCGAAACGACGACCCAGTTTCGGCCGCGATAAAAGGTTCTAAAAAGCCATCGTGCGATCAGCCGACCGACGTGCCCGATTTGGCCAAATTCCTCAATCCAGATTTCTGAATTGAAATGGTGCTGGAAAACGACGTGCGACGCGGGTCGGAGGAGCGGCATCATGAACGGAATCTTGTTTACGAATTCGATGACAACCTGATCCGGTCGGCGAAGGCGGAACATGTACAGAAGGATGGATACGAACATGGCGATCAGTTCGTTGCGTGCCGTTCGGATAATCTGGCAGCCGTCAATGATCTCTCGGCGGCTTGCGCCGTCGGGCCGGCGGACGAGTATCGTCACCTGCGATCCAGACCGCCGTATCCGCTTCGCCAGTTCCCAGAGCACCAGTTCGGCGCCACCGGCTTTGGGGTCGAGGTGGTCGTACCAGTTGATGAAAATGACGCTACGGGGATTGGAGGCGTTCATGTTCGAGGCGTTCGATTCTGGTGTTCGATCTCGGGTCGTCCCTTTGACACACAGCAAGTACGGGTGTGCATTCCGTGCGCACGCACGTTAACGGCTCCGGTGAAATTCTTGATCCTTGATGGCTAAGGGGTCCAAACGGCGATTATTACCGATTTTTCGTGGCCAAGGTCAAGCGTCGCCAATCCATCGGGGTTAAAGCGCGCAACTTCATCTGCACCGATGTCAGAATCTGGGTGCTTCTCGCGCAAGTACCCCCGCAAGCCGAAGGGCGGCACAGCGCGACAGAGGCGATATCTTGTGTGGTCGGGCAGGGAGGCCGGTTCCGGGTCAAGAGCCGGAGATTATCCTGTGTCTTCGGGTTTTTCGAGGGGGTTAGTCCTTAAATGCGCGTGTTGATTACTGGAGCCGGCGGTCAGCTCGCCACTTACCTCGTTCAAGGGTTCGAGGGGCACGAGGTTACGGCTGCGCACCATCGCGAACTTGATATCGCCGATGAGATCGGGGTCGGCGATTTCGTAAATCGGGCGAATCCAGATCTGGTGGTCAACACGGCGGCATTCCATAATCTCCCGCAATGCGAACAGGACGTTCGCGCCAGCTTCGAAGTCAATGCGCGCGCGCCGTTTTATCTCGGTAAGGCGTGCCGCGAAGTCGGCGCGAAATTCGTTCATATCAGCACCGACTACGTCTTCGGCGCGCGTGCTGAATCGATACCGTTGACCGAGGACGATCGTCCCAGGCCGCTGAGCGTTTACGCTGCTTCAAAGTTGGCCGGGGAACACCTGGTTCGACAAGCGACGGATTCACATCTGATCGTCAGGACATGCGGCCTGTACGGCGCGCGCGGATCGTCCGGAAAGAACGGCAATTTCGTCCTTACGATGCTGAAACTCGGGCGCGAACGGGGCGAAGTCCGCGTTGTGAACGATCAGACGTGCGGGCCGACGTTCGCGAAGCATGCGGCAGCCGCCATCGTTGCGCTTGCCGGAAGTGATCGGACCGGCACCTTTCACGCGGTCAACTCGGGCGCTTGCACCTGGTACGAATTTGCGCTCGAGATTTTTCGAGTCGCTGGAATAACGGTAGAAACGCATCCCGTGACGTCTGACGAGTATTTCGACGGAGTCCGACGGCCAGCATATTCAGTCCTCGACTGCTCGCGGTACGAAAGAGCGACGCGTCAGGAACTGCCGTCGTGGAAGGACGGGATTCGTGAGTATCTGGCGGAGATCGGCGAGATAGCCTAGCTAGCTGCGAAGCCTGAGAAGATGTCGAGCGTAGTTCAATACCTGTACCGCGGACGCCTTGCTTTGTTCCTGGGTGCGTTGTTGAAAGTGGAAGGGCACGTCGAAGACCCGAAGCGGGCGGCAACGGACTAGTATCTCAAGCAGAATTTTGAATCCCAGCGGGCGCAAATCGACACCGTTGACTACCGCCCGCCTTAGTACAAAGAAGCCGCTAAGCGGATCCGTTGTACATCTTGACTCCGGCAGAAGCGCATAGGCCGCCAACCTGCCGATTTTGCTTCCACGACGGCGCGCCGGTCCGGACAGACCGGAATCGCCTCCGCCGAGGGCGTACCGGCTTGCAACGATGAGGTCGCCCTGGTGGCGCTCGGCGTAATCGAGCATTTGAGGGATCAGTGCCGGTGGGTGCTGCAAGTCGCCATCCATGACGGCGACGAATTCCGCGGACACCTCGGGCAGCGCTTCGGCAACGGCCGAGGCAAGGCCGGCCGGGCGGTCACGGTGGCGCAGCCTGATTCGCTTGTCGATTGCCGCGATCGTGCCGATAATGTCCGTGGTTGAGTCAGTGCTGTCGTCGGCCACGACAACCTCAAAGGCGATGTTGGTCAGGCTGGCGTCAATCTGTTGAATCAGCGCTTCAATGTTTGCTGCCTCATTGAGGGTTGGTACGACCACGCTTATCCGAGGAGTTTCGGTTCGATCAGTCATGGCTTTGGCCGCTGGCGCTTAAACGGTCCGCCGTCGTACGCTGTTCGCGATCCCACCCACCCATGCAGTTCGCTGCCTCGCCGCGGATTAGTTCGAGTCGATCTGATCGCGGTGCAGGCGCCGCCGCCCAGTCGATGATGTGGGCTAAGACGGCGTTGGAGGACTGTATCTGTAGCCGCGGGTCGTTGGCAGCCAACGACTCAACGGTTCGATATTAATCAATTGGACCAGCACCGTCCCAGACCGGGGTCGGATCGGCGACTTGATGGCACTCGCATGCACCAGGAGCGAAGCTGATGAGAATCCAGGGACACGTGGCCCTCGGACTTTGCGCGTCTGCGGCGAAAATCGCGATCACCGGCAACCGAAATGGACTCTGGCGATTCATGCTCGCTAATTTGCTGATCGACGCAGATCATGTACCGAGCTATATGCGTGGCTGGGGCATTGCCAATCCGCTCGACTTTCTTCAAATTGGAGTATTTGGGAGGATCGTGACCGGAAAACGCTCTGGTCTCACGCTGGAAGTTATGGGCAAGGCATCGCGACCACTTCATTCGGCAGCTGTTCTTGCGACCGTTTCACTGATGGCATTCAGATATTCTACGTTGAGACCGCTCGCCGCCGGTATGTTGTTTCACCGGGCGGCGGACTGGTTCGCCGAGCGCACCGCGATCGAGGAATGTGGTGACTGAGCACGCCAGACGGGACATCAGCGCCTTTGAGCACTTGAGTAGATGGTGCGGACTCCGGCCAGAAAGCGGTTGCGATTTGTTTGAGTTCAAACCGCGGGTATTGGACGGCGTATGAGCAGGACCGACGAATGGCCGCTCGTCAGCGTGATCATTCCCTGCAGGACGACGGGCGCGGAGCTGGACCAATGTCTTGACGCCCTGGAACGGGTGGATTATCCGCATGTTGAAATCCTTGTGATCACTGACGAACCGACCGGCGATGTGCGAGATTCGGTTCGATATCTGGCATCAGGGCCGGTCGGACCGGCGGACAAGCGTGACCAGGGGGCCGGTGCGTCGAACGGCGAAATACTTGCTTTCATCGACGACGATGCCTATCCGGACCGAATGTGGCTGAGACGGGCCGTGGAAGTCTTTGCGAACCCGCAGGTGACCGGCGTTGGCGGCCCGGGCGTAACACCCGAAGATGACGCGTTTCTTGCTCGAGCATCGGGCTGGATTTCGGCGTCATTTTTTGGTGGTGGGTCGTATGGGTACCGTTTCGTTCCCCGCCGAGCCCGCTGGGTTGATGATTATCCATCGATGAACCTTCTCGTACGCAGAGCCGCGTTCGAAGATGCGGGTGGCTTTGGTACGCACTTCTACCCGGGCGAAGATACAAAGTTTTGCCTCGCGTTGGTAAACAATGGGGGGCGGATCAGATACGATCCCGGCGTCGTGGTGTATCACCATAGGCGCAATCTCTTCGTTCCCCATCTGCGGCAGATCGGTCAGTACGGTCTCCACCGCGGCCACTTCGCCCGGATTTACCCGTGGACATCGTTACGGCTTGGCTACATTCTTCCGAGTTTGTGGCTTGTGACCGCCGTCAGCGGGCCGTTAGTTATTTTGCTTTTTCGACCCGCATTGTTGTTATACAAGGCTGCGATCATTACTTACGGGATCGCTCTTGCGCTGTCGGGGGTTGAAATTGCAGCCAAATCCAGAGACATCGCTATGGGGTTCGTGGCGGCTGCGGGTATCGCGTTGACACATGCTGTTTATGGAGCCGCGTTTATCAGGGGATTCTTCGTCCGAACTTTGAAGCGGTAGTTGTTCGGCGGGAAGCCAACTACGACGGGTGCTTGTCCGATTGAACGAGGTTGGGTCTGGATTGCACCTTTCCCGCCCATGACCGATCAGGCCGGAGGACGGACTCTAGTTCGGAACGTCCGCCGAGGCCGGCAGGGGAACCCCGCCGTTCAGCTTGTCCTGAGCCAGGGGCGCGGTTGATCCTCCAGCGGTATACAGCTTGGTCGGCAGTTCCGCCACACCGGTCATCAAAGACGCCGACTCATCAGAGCCACTTTCGGATCTGTTTTCGACCTGGCCCTTTCGGAAATCGAGCAGATGGCCTACCAGATACTTGGAGCCTCTGACGACGTAGTAGCGGAAATGATCGCGGCTTTTGAGCGCAGACCCGATCTTGCGGGTGATGTATCTGGGGGTGAGGAAGCTTGTATACAGGGATCTGACCAGGCCCATTATCCGTTCATCTGGAATGGGCGACTTAAGCACGGGCTCCCGCATGTCGAATCGATGCCAGTTGTCAGGTCCGTCGAATCTCAGCCAGTCGTTCTCGCGGGACTGCGCGTAAAGCTGCGTTCCGGGATACGGCATGACGATCGTTCCCTGAAGGGTATTTATCCATCCGCGATCAAAACATTCCCGCGTATATTCGACGGTTCGACGTGCCTCATCGAACGTCTCCCACGGGTAGCCGACCATGCAAGTTGCGTGCGGTTTAAGGCCGGCTTCGCTTGCGCAGCGGACGGAATCCCACTGTTGCTGGACAGTGGTCCCTTTGTTAAGCAAATCAAGAGTCCGCTGACTTGCCGATTCAATTCCGTAAAGAATAAAGCGGAAGTTCGCCGAAGCAAGCATTTCGTATTCAGCCGCGGTGAGAGCATCGGCCCTCATGTTGCAGCCCATCATCAGGACTTTGTGCAAGCCGCGCTCGCGAAATCCGGCGCAAAAGTCGCGCAGCCAGCGGCCTACGGGAAAGGTTCCGGTATCGTCGAAAACCTCTTCAACACCCAGCGAAACCAGATATTCCAATTCGTCGAGATAATCGTTCACGGGCCGTACTGAAAAGACCGGAAGCATACTGGTCCAGGAGCAAAACGTGCAGCCCCCGCCTCCGCGTTTGGGGCCGCCGGGCACACGCCGTCTCCACCAACAATCGGCATCAGTCACACCCGTGGCCCAGCCGTAGGTTCCGAGCTTCAGAAAGTTCCCATTCCGACGGGCGTAGAGCCTCCACTTGACCAGTTCGCGGTCGATGTGCGGTCTGATTTTGACAGAAATCGGAGGACTGGGATCTACGCCGGAATTGAGGATGTTTTCGCCGTCTACCCAGAAGACGCCGCCGCCCAGGTCATCACCGCGAGACAGGTGGTTCGCGAGACCGACGATCGCGAAGTCGAACTGGCCGCCCCTGATCGTGAAGTCGACGGGGCAGTACAGAAACGGCTCTTCCGGAAATGCGGTGATGTGGTCGCCAACGATAGCGATTTTCATAGTGGGGAAGCGGTTCTTGAGATCAGCGATGCACCTGTAGATCGCCATTGCGGAGGGCGTCTTTGTTTCAATCATCATGAGATCGGGTTTGGCCAGCTCGACCTGGCGGCAATACTCGTCCCAGGTCCAGCCCTCGGCGATTCCATCGAGCCACACCGCCTCATGGCCCGTCTTTTCGAGCAACGTGGCGGCGAGGGCGGGCAGAACGGGGAATATGACCGTGGCGTTATCGCCGACGAACTTGTTCAGCACTCGAAGCAGCCCGCTGCCGCTGCTATCGCGGGTGGAGAACACCTGATATTGACGGTTCTGGCTGAGGAGCGGGATGCCCTTCTCCGACTCGAAGGGCGGGAAGCTTATTGCTACTCGCAACGGGGAATCGACCTTGGGGAGTAGAGCGGCAGCCAGTCACACGAACCTTGCAAGGGTAAAGTCATAGTCAATTCTAGCGAACTGCGCCTACGACGCTTCGCCACCGGTAATGTCCCGTCTATTGAACAGCCAGATCGTGCCGCCTGAAATTACGACGAAGTATACGGCGATCAGCTCCGCCCGCTCAAGACGTGATACGGTCGGATGGTGTGCGGGGCGACCATCAACGGGATTCTAGCCGCCGCGGTCAATTGTAAATCCGCGGCGAGGATGCGGATCTTAGGTTATTGTCGAGACTGTCTTAGAGGTGATCCTCGGCGAATCGCGCGCGGATCCCTCGGCTGGCGTCCAGATTTGCTCCCGAAGCGGCCGAACGGTTTCGATCATCGGCATCGGCCGCGGTTCGGGTTGCCGCACCGCAAATCAATCTAGGAAATTTCCCGGATGAAAGCTGAAGTTGTTGCCAGGGACGTCACTTTTGGCGCGACGTAGCCGGACTGTGCAATGCTTATTTCGGCATTTACGGTGAAAGCTGGACGGAGTGGACGTGGCGCAAGAACGCGACTTAAGAGCCACTGTTCGCGCTCGGGCGCTTCACCTTCAAAGAACTCAATCGCAATCTGCTAGCGGACACGTAAAGTCAGGGCGTGAACGGGGTGTCTGAGGCGAAGGACGCCGTCTCCGTCAATTCGTCATACATAAAGCACTACTTGTCCAGTCTTGCTCACTGTCTGGACGTGCTCGACTTAGACGCAATCGAGACGGCTATCCGCTGGATTGGCGAGGCGGGATCCGGTGGGAACGTCGTATTTACTTGCGGGAATGGCGGAAGCTCATCAATTGCATCGCATTTCGTGGCCGATTTGGTCCACGGCGCGTCGCAGCGCGGCCGGATTCCGTTCAGGGCAATCTGCCTGAGCGACAACACACCGACATTGACTGCGATCGCGAACGATGAAGACTATGAACACGTGTTCGTTCGTCCGCTGATGAACCTGGCCGTTCGCGAAGACATTCTGTTTGCGATCAGCGGCAGCGGCAATAGCGCGAACGTTCTGCGAGCGGTCGAGTACGCGAAGGATGCGGGGTGCAGGACGATCGGTTTAACCACCGGCAAAGGCGGGTGGTTACGAGAGATCGTGGACCTTCCGTTGGAAGTTAATTCCGCTCATTTTGGACGGCTCGAGGACACGTTTCTGGCGGTCTGCCACGTGCTTGCCTTCTCGTTTGGAGATCAGGCGTCGTAGCGAGCGTACGGCTTGCTGGTGATTATTGCTGAATCTCGATCAGAGTCGGGTTGCTTTTGAATGGATATCGCTGGCATTAGACCCGGCCGATTGCAATTCAACTCAGGCTCGCATTCTTGCGCCACCACATGAATTCGGTCATCGGACTATCCGATCGTGACGACGTGGGGCCGATGATGGGGCACCTGCTCCGGCGCTCAAGCACGATCATATCGAGCGAGGCACGGTCACTTCGGGAGTAGTGGTCTTGCCTTAATTCTTAACAGCGATCCAGAACGCTTCGGCCGCGAACCATTTGCTTCGAAGGAGGGCTCGGTTCATCGTCGAAAGCAATCGGTGGGAAAACGGAGGGGGCGAATCGCAGGAGGAATCAAGCTTTCCAAAGTCGGAGGACCCTGACGCGACGTGTAGGACTCCGGAGTCAACGACGGTCGCATGATCTTCGACGAGGGCTTCAAAATGCCGAACGCTGAAAGCATGAGGATGCCCGGCATTCCGCCAGACGCCGGAACGTTCCGCTAATTGCTTGGCGACCGCGACGGCGGGCGCGTATATCCACTGGCCCAAGATGAGTAGGCCCCGGTTGTCGAGTACTCGGACACACTCCTGTATCGCCCGACGCGGCGAGAGCCCATGATCGATGCTATTGCGTGAAAAAACGATACTGAACGTGCCGTCGTCGAAGGGCAGATCCTCACCGATTGCCGTGATGCTTGCGGTTACGGCTTTATCGCGAACGCCGAAGAATCTGTCCATCAGCGGATCGAGCACGTAGGTTCGCGGAATTTCCAGGGCGGTCGATGGACATGTTGGACCCGACCCAACTTCAAGGAGCGAATCGCGCCTGTCTAGAAGCCCTTTGACGTGGAGTCGATCGATGACCGGTGCGTATCTTTCGATGAACTCATGCCGTTCTGCTTGGACGATGTCTCGAAATTGCCATTCTCGTGCTTCAAATTCTTGGGCAGTGAGCTATCCCGTCGCCACCATTCCAGCTTCTACCTGGGCCTCGATCTCGTGAGCCAAGCTCTAGATCTCGCGCGCAATGCGGATTTAACGGTCGTCCAGGCGGATGTTTCAAAGCAATTGCCGGTAGCGTCGGGCTGGGCAGACCTGACCTACGCGGTGAAAATCATTGAATACCTTATCGATACAGATGGATTTCTTCAGGAGATGAAGCGGGTTTTGAAACCGGGCGGACGTATCGTTCTCTCGACTCCAAACGCCGCCTCGCTCGGACGCCGGCTAATGCTCGCAGCGGGTCGGAGTCCACATTATGAATCTGGGATCGGCCCCAGGGACGCAGGCTATGTGCGCTACTTCGTTTCCGGCTCGCTTCGAGAGTTGCTTGCTAGAAACGGTCTGAAAATAACAGCACTAGAATCCGACTATCTGAATTTCAATATCTCCCACAACTTGCGAAGCGCTCGTCTCGCTTCGTTGTTTCCAACGCTTGGGACAACCCTAATAGCTCATTGCCGGAGCGATAAATCCTGAGTGCCCAGGCCGGCTCGGAGGCGGAATCGCCCTCAGCTGTGGCGGCAACGGCTCGCACGTGCGGCGTTCACTCGAGCACCCGATTTAAGCTGGTTGCAGAACGTTCGGATTGGCGACTGGCAAGGGATGGCGAACAGGGGAGATAGCGGACCGATGACCCGAGGGGATAGCCGCACTTGTTCGTGGAGCGAGACTGCTCGCCATTCGGCGTATGGGATATACGTGTTTTCGGCACGGAGATTCGAGTGGACGTACGTTTGAAGGGGGCCCCCAATGGAGTCTCTATCGAAGAGGTTTGTGATGGCGCCTGCCGATCGGGCGCCCCGTCTGTACGGCAGGAATTCGGACTTCTGTGTTGATCGCTCTGGATCTGTCGGGCGGACCGCTGCTGAGCGCCGAGACTCAGGACCCGTGCAGCGATGCCGAAACGCCGATTTGCCGGGCGACAGTGGAACATTTGCCATCACAAAACGGACGGCAACCACGCGCCGAGTACGGCTCCAATACTCACTTCAGCCAGAATCTAAACTCGGCTCGGGCCATATTGCCTGAAGAGTCGCATCCTGACATATATCCGAAGCGTGTCAAAAAGCATTTGGAACACTGAACCGGCCCCAATCGCCGACGGGAACGCAAGATCTACCCTAACGGGGCACTCCTCTAATCTAACGAACCCTCGTCGGTGTGCCAGCGCGAGCAATTCGATATCGAAGGCGAACCCGTCGGTATGCACGTGAGGAAAAACTGCGTCGGCGGCGGCGCGGGACATGAATTTGATTCCAACCTGAGTATCTCGCACGTCCAATCCGAATAGAGCGCGACATAGGATTTGGTAACCCCAACTGAATATTCGCCTCCGGATCGGATACTTCACGTCCGACTCGGGATGGCGCTTGGAGCCGACGGCTATGTCGGTCAAATCTTCGTCCACCAGCCTCGCCGTAGTTTCGATCGCGGCCGGATCAATATCACCCCCAGCGTCGATGAAGCCGACCACGTCACCGCGAGTCAGGTTCACCCCCCTTCGTACCGCGTAGCCCTTTCCGCGATTCTCTGGGAGGATCTCGATGCGAGTATGGGGGCCTGCAACGCCCCGGGCCAGTTCCGCGGTTCGATCCACAACCCCATCAACAACAACAATAATCTCAAAATCGTCGGAAATCTGCTCGATCCTCGCCTGTATTCGGACTAAGTCGTCCCTGATTGTTTTCTCCTGCGCGAATGCGGGAATCACCACCGAGATGCGTCCGTTAACCCGGGGTTGCTTCGTCATTTGGCGATGGACTCACTCTTTACGACTACTTAACCTCCCCGTGGAACCACCTGCGACTAATAGGGCGGTCGGAGATTGGCCCGGTATTCTAGATGATTCTGACCTGACCCCCGAAAACTGGTCCAGGTTGAATGTTAGTAATCTGGCCAGAAAAGGGGGATTCAGATGGCGAGCAAACGACGTACGCCGGAGCAGATTATTGCCAAGCTGCGGGAAGCCGAGGTGGGCCTGGCGCAGGGCCAGACGGTTGCTCAAGTCTGTAAGGCCATCGGTGTCACAGAGCAGACGTTCTATCGCTGGCGTAACGAATACGGCGGGTTGAAGCTCGATCAGGTCAAGCGTCTGAAGAAGCTCGAGAAGGAAAACACGCGGCTTAGAAGAGCGGTAGCAGACCTGACACTGGTGGACAACCAGATCCTCAAGGAGGCGGTAGAGGGAAACTTCTGAGCCCGGCGCGTCGCCGCAACTGCGTGGATCACGTCATAGAGGCGCTTGGGGTATCCGAGCGCAAGGCGTGTCGGGCTTTAGGGCAACCGAGGTCATCCCACCGCTATCAGGCAGTCGCTGCGTCTGACGAGGACGCTCTGACGGCGGACGTCATCGAGTTGGCGAGCCAATATGGTCGCTATGGCTACCGGCGGATCACGGCCATGCTTCGACGCCTGGGCTGGAAGGTAACTCACAAGCGGGTGGAACGGATCTGGAGGCGTGAAGGCTTGAGGGTGCCGAGGAAGCAGCCGAAGCGAGGGAGGCTCTGGCTGACCGATGGATCATGCGTCAGGCTACGGCTGGCGCGCCGAAACCACGTGTGGGCCTACGACTTCGTGGCTGCACGGACCCATGACGGCAGGCCCTTCAGGATCCTTACCATCATCGACGAGTACACGAGGGAGTGTCTGGCCATCAAAGTGGCCCGCAGCATCCGCTCGCACGATGTGCTCGATTGCCTGGCAGATCTATGCGTGATGAAGGGAGTGCCGGAGCACATTCGCTCCGACAACGGCCCGGAGTTCACCGCCAGAGTGGTGAGGAGCTGGATTGGACGGGTAGGGGCGAAAACCCTCTTCATCGAGCCCGGAAGCCCTTGGGAGAACGGCTATGTGGAGAGCTTCAACGGCAAACTCAGGGACGAGTTCCTAGACCGCGAGATCTTCTACAGCCTCAAGGAGGCGCAGCTGCTTATCGAGCAATGGCGCAACCTGTATAACGAGATCCGCCCACATAGCGCCCTAGGTTACAAACCACCAGCTCCTGCGGCGATGTCGTCCAGAACAGAGTGGTTCAGCCTACTAATCTCAACGGGCAGTAGGCCGGGGCTGGCCGTCTCGGGACTAACATAGTGAGTGGTACAACTCTTGGGGGCAGGTCACTGGCACTTATCGCCTTGCCTATCAAATCCGACGTTTTCAAGAGCTGGAGGTCCCGGTTCTGCGTCTTGAACTACGGATCCGTCCGTGCGGAACGCGATTCAACAGCCGATTACGACCGGTCTGACCACTATTTCCTAATGATGATTGGCAATGGATCCTGGTTTGGGTCAACTGCCTGTCGTCATCCGACGCGCTCAGAAGGCGCTAACAATTCCGAATTCGAACCGGCGCTGATTCATGGGTCTCAGCCGAGGCGGGACTAAGATTGTGGCTTGCGCGAGGGCCTGGGGTGGGCTCTTTAGGCAATAGAGCCGACATGAGTTTGGCGGCTCTGCACCTGGGAGGTCAGAAACATGTATGTCGCATATTCTCGCGAGACGGTCAGCAAGGACGTCGGAGACCGCCGGCAGCTCTTTATCGATAACGACATAATCGCCGTCGTGAAGAATGTAACTCGCCGACAGCACACGCCCGTGAAGCATGCCGCGAACCCGATTATCAAGCGCGACAAGCCGTGGGAGGTGACGACCTACTTCCGCAGCAGTTGCTTCAATGTCATATGGGATCCAGAGGACGATATCTACAAGTGCTGGTACGAGGACTTTTACGAATACTTTTCAAAAGGGATCCCGAGCAGGGAACGCCTCCTCTACGCAGAATCCCGGGACGGCATTGAATGGGAAAAGCCGCTGCTAGGTATTCACAAGATTGATGGAAACGACACCAACGCCGTCATAAACCCCCCGGAAGTAATGGTCTCATGTCCTTCCGTGATGCTGGATCCCGTCGAAGAAGATCCATCCAGGCGATTCAAGATGTCTTATCTGAGAATCGATCGGCGCGACTCACGAGGACGCAAATCCGGAACCCCGGGTGGCCTCTGGCTGAATTACTCCGGCGACGGCAAGAATTGGAAACCAGCCGATTCAAAGCCGCTCATACCGGAATGGCGTGGCGACGTTAGTACGCTCACGTACGACCCAATAGACGAGAAATACATTCTCCACGGTCGTTATGGCGCGGGTGCCGGGGGGAGCGCCCATCCAAACATGGATGGCTGGCACAGTCCCGTCTACCCCGATCCGCCTGAGGGTGTGTGGAAAACGCGGCGGCACTCGTACGTTACGGAGAGTTCCGACCTGATCAATTGGACCGAACCGACGCTCCTATGGGACGCTGATGACCACGACAGTTTGGATGATTCCTACTATTGTTTCGTCCCCTGGCGAGCTGACGAGATGCACCTGGGGCTGCTAAACGTCCTTCACCAGGTGGACAACACTCTCGACATGTATCTCCACTACAGCCGCGACGGACGCGACTGGAAGCGATTCCCGGACCACCGACCCCTGATCCCGCGTGGAGGCGAGGGAAGCTACGACCAATTCGATATCGAAATGCCGACCCAGCCCCTGGTGGTGGGCGACGAGCTGTGGTTCTTCTACGGCGGAATGAAAGTCCACCACGACTGGTGGATCATGCCGCACGACGAGCGTCCAGACGTTGAAGAGGCCAGAAATCCCGACATTTCCGGTGACGGGCATCACCTGTGTCTGGCCACCATGCGGCTGGATGGCTACGTATCGTTAGACGCGACGGTCCGGGAGGGCTGGATTGAAACCAAGCCCGTCTTCTCAACTGGCGACCACCTTTTCATCAACGGTCGATGTGACGCCGACGGATACATAAAGGTCGAAGTGATGGATACCTGGAACAATGTTTGGGACGAATATTCTGGTGAAGCCTGCGCGACCTTCACTGGAGACGCCGTCCGCCATCAGGTCAAGTGGTCAGGGCATCAGACAGTGAGCGAGGTGCCCGGCGCTGTAAAACTGCGGTTCTATTTGCGAAACGCGGAGCTGTACAGTTTTCAGTTCGCTTGAGGCGACTATTCAGCGCCGCGATATGTCAACGGTGCGTTCAGGCGTGACGTTGCGCGGCAATTGGCCGACTGCGCTCCATCTTCGCAAATTTCTCAGCCCCGAAACGCTTGAGCTGGTTTTGGCGCTAGTATCCCGCCCTCAGATCGACAACGTTCGCCAAGGGTTGTTGCTCGTGGTACCTCACCAGATTATCGAGAAAGATCCTGTACCTACGTTCCCACAGACAGGGAGAGCCGAAGGATGTGTGGGAGGTGATGATCACATTTGGCAAGGACCACAACTTTGAGTCCTGCGGCAACGGTTCTGGATCGGTGACATCGAGGCCGGCTCCCGCGATCTCGCCGGTTTGGAGCGCGACCAAAAGATCATCGTGAACAACGGTTCCGCCGCGTCCAACATTGAAAAAGTACGCGGAGTTCTTCATGTGTTGGAACTGCGCGAGAGCGAAAGCACCGCGGGTCAGAGGCGTGAGAGGTAGAGTATCGACGACGAAGTCCGAGCGTGCCAGAACCTCGTCAAGGTCGTCGGGTCCGAATATCTCATCGACGTTCACCGGCCTGGATGTAGGACGTTTCTTGGTTGCCAACACGGTCATGCCTAAAGGTTTTGCTTTGGTAGCCAGCGTTCCGCCGAGTAATCCGAGACCGCACACTCCCAGTACCTTGCCGTCCAACTCAAACATATTGGATACGGTATCCGCCTCAACCCAGCGATGGCGGTCCTGAGCCCGAATCAATCGCGGTAGGTCACGCGCAAAAGCCAGGATCAGGGCAAGTACGTGCTCGGCGATCTGCGGTGCCTGCGAGCCTCGGGCATTAGTCACAACTATTCCACTGTCTAGCAACTCGGGCGACACAAAGTTCTCGACACCGGTGGAAATGGCCTGAACCCACCTTAGCGAGGAGGCCCGGTCCAGCAGCGCAGACAGATGCTCCTCGCCACCCCAGAGCACGTCGGCGCCCCGGAGAGCTAATGTCAGCGAATCAACATCGGAAGCTAGAACGATATTCAGATCTACGCCTGGGAGCGTCTTGCGCACCCGATCGAGTAGGTCCTCTGAGGGCTCGAATCCGAGCACGATTTTGTGTGTACGCAGTGACTTTGATCCTGTCAACTAGCAAGCGACTCGACTATGGACTTCAAAGTCTGTCTTGGTGGGCACGACGAGTCAATTTGACCTTGCGCGGCTGACACCAAAGATACTGCCGTCTGGTGAATGCACGTCGCCCAACTGGGCTCAATCTGCTGGTAGCCGGGCCCCAAACCCAGTCGAACAATCTGGATTTACAGTTGTGGATTGGCCTTTTGGGCGTCGGCGGCAGCAGCGGCGGTTAGACCGGCGATTAGCGAGCGGCAATCTCCGGCTGGTATTTTTCGAGCCAACCCCTGAGGGGAACGTCTTCGTCGCCGGGCGACGAGCGTCCGATATCGCTGGTGGTATTGCCCAGGATTTGTTTTCGGATCGGGTCCGCCGCTTCGTAGAGGTCCGCTGGGATGGTCATCCGATCTCGCGTCCGAATCCAGCGGTAACCGTAGCCGTAGAACAACACTTTACGAACGATTGGCGAGTAATTTGTAGTTCCGGAATGCCACATGCGCCGGTCGAAAAGCACGGCGGTGCCTGGCTTGACCAAAACTGGAATCGCTCCCTCAGGCTGCCCAATACCATCGCGAGGCATCTCCACCTTGTTCCTCAGGTGGCTGCCCGGAATGATCCAAAAATTCCCCCGGCCCGGCTCGGTGAGATCCGTCAAGAAATATCCCACCTTCAATGAAATTCGCGGCCGAGGATCGGTCTCCATGTCGACATTGAGGCGACCGGAATCTTGATGCCACCCAAATGTTTCGCCGTTGGGGTTGAACGTGCCTTCGGTTTGCTCCGTGACGATGAGGTGAGAGTGGTACAGGTAAATATTCCAGCCGAGAATCCCCCAGACCTTCGGGAGTATGCGTTCATAGTCGACGAGATCGAAAAAGGCGGGGTCCGCTCCTATGAAATTGGGCGCGTTGACATAACCCTTCATCGCCGCCGACACCACTATGTCCGTTAGGAGATTGTCGCGATGGCAACGGTCCGTTACTTCGATAAGGAAGTCAACTTTGTCGGGAGGCAATGCATCCTCGACGATCAGATATCCGTCCCGATTAAACGCTTCGCGCTCTTCGTCAGTAAGCGCATATTGCAAACAGCTTGCGTCCAAGTCGTGTCCTCCCATCCCGAGACAAGGCGAGCGCCGATATCTGGCGAAAGATCCGAAGACGCGCCGATTATATGACACCGGCTTTTGCCTTGAATGCGATTCGCGTCGAGTCACGACGAAACGTTGATCCCACGCGGCTCCTGCCGCGTGATTTCGCCGGCGGGCCTGTAGCGAACCCGCCAACGGTAATGGGGCCGCTGGCCGATCCTGAAATTCCGGCAGGTCAGTGAAACGTTGACCTAGCGGCTACTACAGCACTAAAGCCGGCCGGCTCAGTCTCAGCCTGGCGGATTTGCACAGCACCATCGGCACCTTCCCTATGCCCAAGTCCCCTGGCGCAAGAGCCGTGGCAGAGTGCACGGCATACGAACTATTGCGTCGGGGCAACTCGCGCCTGGTGCGCTTTGACGAACGTTAGGATTTCCGCGGCCAAATCGTGTGGCTTCTCTTCGTTCAACATGTGTGACGCGCCAGGGATAATGGCGGTTTTGCAATCCCCGATCGCCTCCGCAAACCTTCGAGCATAGCTTGGCGGCACAACTCCGTCGTCCGCTCCCCACACGACCAACGTTGGCATCGTCAGCCTGAACAGCCGCCGACTTAGCCCGCGATTTGGGATTGGCCACAGAAATCTCGCCGCCGACATCATCGTTTTTGCCCGTTCCACCAGGTACTCGATAACCGCGCGGCCCTCGACGGTGTCCGGATCGATCTCGGTCGCGGCCTCCTGCGGGGCCTTCGCCAACGCCAACGCCCCTTCCGAATCGACGTCTGAGTAAAACGCCCGGGCCAGCTCTTCCGGCGACGCAGCGAAGAAGTCAAACGTCTGCGCATCGTCGTCCCACAGGCCGAACGGGGCCAGCAAGATCACGTGGCTGAATCGCTCCGGCGACGCCGCCGCCAGCTCGGCTGCGAGCATTCCGCCCAGCGAGTGGCCGATTAGCGGAAGACCGCGTAAGCTCAGCCGGTCCAGGATCTCCAGATAATAAATCACTGCGTCGTGCATGTCCGCCAGGTTCTCGCCACCCGTCGATGCCCCGTATCCGGGTATCAATGGCGCTACGATCCGGTGCTGCATTGCTAGCTCGCCCAGGAGCGGATCGTCGTCGCGCCTCAGCAGCCCGTGCAGATAGAAAACGGGGCTCCCTTCCCCGTACTCCACCAGTTCGACCTGTTGGCCGCCACCGTCAAGGCTGATCGTGTCTCGACGAAGCGGTGTCACGCCGGTACGGCCGCTCCTGTTGCTTCCCGTCTGATGGCATTCTGCGGCCACCAGCGATCCTCATACTCGCTCCAGAGATGTCGAAGCTTTGGCAGAACCTTCGTCGCGGTAAGTTCTATGTTCTCTAGCGCCAGCTGATGCGGCGTCGAACCGAATTGGTTGAGGATCATCAGGTGGCCGACTCTTAGATCCCTGATCACTTGTTCGAGCTGTTCGGTCACCTGCGAAGGCGTACCGGCGACGATGTTCCCGGCTTCCCTTAACTCATCGAACGTCTTAGATTCTGCGCTCGGCCTGCCGAATCTCGAAATCGTCTGCGCAAGCAGTCCCGCCCGTATCGTCTCTATGCTTCTGTATCCGGGAGCGTCGTTGAACCCTTCGTAAACGTGGAGCATCTTGTTATAAAAGTACTCCGCGTGTTCCGCCCACTCGTCCTGAAGCTCCTGCTCGCTTTCGGCCACACATACCAACTGCAGGAATCCGGCGTGATACGGATTGTCTATCCCCGCTTCGCCAGCGACCTTCCAGAACCCATCCATCACCTTCTTGCCGCGCTTGAATCCTGAATACGACAGGTATGCGTACAGGTGCCCCTTTTTTATGCACGTATCCCACGTCTCGATCGATCCGGCCCCCGGCACCCAGACGGGCGGACGCGGCTTCTGGATCGGCCGCGGCCAGATGTTCACATAACGAAGCTGCGTGTATTTGCCGTCGAACGAGAAGATTTCCTCTTGATCCCATGCCCGCAAAATCAGCTCCTCAGCCTCGGCATATCTGTCTCTGAGCGACGCCGGGCTGACCCCGTAACCGTAGGCGGTGTCCGCGCAGGTCCCGACCGGGAAGCCAGCGACGAGGCGGCCGCCGCTGATGCAGTCCAGCATCGCAAATTCCTCGGCGACTCGGATCGGCGGGTTGTACAGCGCAATTGAATTCCCCATAACAATAATGGCAACGTCACGGGTCTCTCTCGCCATCACCGCCGCCATAAGATTGGGCGACGGCATCATGCCGTAAGCATTCTGATGGTGCTCGTTTACGCAGATGCCGTCGTATCCCATTGAGGCGGCGAATCGGAGCTCATCAAGGGTCTGGTTATAAATCCTGTGCCCGATTTCCGCATCAAATAGTTTCGACGGTACGTCTACCCAGACGCTGCGGTACTTCTCCCGAAAATCCTTTGGGAGATCCCTATACGGACACAGATGGAACATCTCAAGCTTCATCTATCGCCTTCCCCGTTCTCGCCGCATGCACGGTCGGGCCGATTACTGCGACGTCAATCGCCCCCTGTCACGGACTGCCTTTCGGGTCGACACGGACTGCCGATTAAGACCTGACTATAGCTGCAAAGCCGGCTCAATTCCCGCGCCTAACCGCTGGGCGCGGGGCCGGTTCATTCGAACTCGAAACACTCTGAAGTCGGCATCCCCGCTGCTTGCGTCCCACCGCTCACCCCGCGGCCTCCGGTGCCCGGGTACGTGGCCACGATTCCTTTCGACCTACCATTACGTGAGCCGGGGTAAGTCGGGAGCATCACCCGAGGATTGCACATTGGCCAGGCTGAACGGCCGTCGTAAGCTGTCAAGCGTCCGCTGGTTAAAACGATGCAAAGGGAGGCGAGTTCATGGCTAAGCTTCGCATCGGTCATTTCGGATCGTTCGGTCATCCTGTTTTGCGCCCGCTCAAGGGACATCCCAGGGCCGAGCTTGTCGCGACCTGCGAGATTCAGCGCGATCAGCTGGTGAGTTTGTGGGGCGCAGATCATCCCGGCCTTGACGACGTCCAGCAGACATCTACTCTCGAAGAGTTGATGTCGTTGTGCGACGCCGTGGTGTTTTGCTCGCCCGTGCGCTACCAGCAGCCCGATCAGTGCATTCAGGCGTTAAAGGCAGGCAAGCACGTCCTCGCCGAAAAGCCCTGTGCGTTCACCAAAGATCAGGTGGATGAGCTGATTGACGTCGACCGTCGGGGCCCGGCGCGATTCCTCGAAATGGGTGGAACGACCTTGACGCCCGCGCTCGTCCGCATGCGGGAGATCGTTTGGGCCGGCGACCTCGGCGACATCCTGTGCGTGCAGGCCCTCAAGAGTTACCCGGTCTCAGGCAGGCGTCCGCCTGACGAACGATTGGACGCCGGCCTGATCATGCAGTCTGGAATCCACGGCGCGCGGGCGATGCAGGAGGTCACGGGCCTGACGATCACCGAGGTAATGTCATACGAGACGAAGGCGGGAAACCTCGGCCGCGGGGAACTGCGGATGGTGGCCAGCAGCATCTGCCGGTTCGACAACGGCGCCGTGGGCAACATGACCATGAACTACCTGAATCCCCTGAAATTCGGTTCACACGGTAACGACCAGCTCCGCCTTTTCGGAGCTAAGGGGATGATCGAGGCGGTGGACGACAACAGCCGCCTGCGCATCGCTACGGGCGATGCTCCGCTGGAGGACATCGAGCCCGCGCCCACACAACCGTCGTACTTCGATCTGTTCGTCGAGCACGTTTTGGACGGAAAGGAAATGCCGCTGCCGCTCGAACGCGAATTGCAGTCGACGCTGACCGTCATCGCGATGAATGCGGCCGCCAAAACTGGCAGAGCCGTAAAGGTGCCTGTCCTGAAATAGAGGCCTTCGGCAATGCATAGGGCCGCCTGGCTGATCTCCGGAGATTCCAGCGGGCGAAGCTCGGCACTCCGCAGGCGAGTTTCCATACAGACCTGGAGACCTGGCAGCCCGGGTACCGCCCCGCATCCTTATCCAGGAAAACCGCGCGCCAGGTTCGGATCGGGGGGCAGGGTAGTGTGGCCCTTGCCCATAGCAGAGACAGGTCGGCGTGCCGTGCTCGTCCTTCGGCCCCAGCGGCCGTATAACGGTGCTGCTAGCTCCCGCACCTATCCATCCCCTGCGAATCTCGTCACCATTGCAGGCCGGGCAGCTCCAGCGTGGCGATCTCGTGAGCCCTTAGATCGAGCTGGATTGACGAGCCGACGGTCCGCGCGGATCGCATCGGGTCGCCCATCAAGTCCACGACACGACCGCCATCGATCGGATGCCGCAGGCTCACCGTTACGACCGACGGCTTCCCGTCCATCTCCACCACGCGCAGAGCCGACGGGCGGCCTGGAACCAGTGCGCTGGTGATCACGTTTGGAAGATCGACCTCAAGCAGGCTAGAACAGCCGGGCAGCGTGCCCTCGTGCGCGGTGCCCGTTCTGGCGATCAGCGGGTGGGCAACTTCCGCGGCATGCCGATATGAGCGAGCCGTTCGCCAGTCGCCGATGTGGGGTAAAAGCGAATACCGAAACTGATGGATACCCGCGCGGTAGGTCGGCCCTTTCTGTCGATGCGGACCGCCGTATGCCAACACCAGGCTCAGGAGAGCACTATCGTCCGGAGCGTGGTGGTACTGGATATTGCCGGTATTTATCAGCGTCAGGCCTGCTTCGGCATCCGAGTAATCCGCCCAGCTAATACCCAGGACATTCCGTCGATTCGAAGGGTAAGCCGCGAAGGCCAGGTCCGAGAAAAGCTGTCGCACACTGCCCAGCTTGGGATTAAACGTCGTGCGCAGCTTCTCGCGGTTGTTGAGCAAGCCAACATCATCGTTCTCGGGAAGGGCGGCCTCGTCTGGTGATAGCGAAGTCAGATCGCCCACGCGCGTTCCGACGTCGAAATCAAATGTTGTCGAGAAGTCGATTCGGCGGCTGTCAGCCGTAAGGCAAACCACTGTCTGATAGGGGTAGCCGGCGAGCTTCCCCTCCGATCGGAATTTCCACCGGACCGGACCCGCTTCGACCGGCATCGACGTGGCGTCAGATGTTCGGCTGGTGACAGAGCCGTGCTTCGGAAATCGGCCGGTCAACTCGTTGCCCAAAATTGCCGAAGTGTCAAGGAACTCCCGCCCAGTCGCGCTATCGGTGCAGCTCAACAGGTGCCCTTTCTCATCAAACTCGATCTGGATTAGGTCATTCGAGAGGATTTGGCCCGAGCTTTGCAGCGGGTCGATCACCTCGGGGCCTGGAACCAGATGGAAAACCCGATAGCCGAATCCAGGTACGTCGCGGGCCATGAAGACGACGTCAGCTTCGACCAGCTCTCCTTCCGCGGATTCGTACCCCTTGATGATTTGACACGGGATCTCGACATTGTCCGCATAGCACCGGAAGGATCGCGCATCGGCCCCTTCGAAAGAGACGTGGACAGTGACGGCATCGGCTCGCTTCCAACCCAGCGGATTGAAGACCCTCACCGCAATCGAGGGTGCCATCGCGGGATCGGAACGCGTGTCAATCTGACGATCGAGGATTCCGAGCATCTCGTCGGCCGCGGCCTCAGCATCGCGCGCCGCTTCAACCGACAGCCGGATCGCCCGGCTTGCCGGCGACTCGGTCAGCCGCCAGCAGAACTCGACTGGAATGCAGTAGTTGTTGAAGTGCTGGGCGCTCAGCACGTTCTTCCAGGAGCGATCCTGGAAGCCTGCACGGCAGGCGCCGCCCGCAGCCTGAACCATCGCGGCAAATGCCTCGGCGTCACAAAGTCGCGCCTCCGCAGCGTAAGCGGATATCGTGAGCTGATCGCCAAACTGCCCGGCGATGTGTCGGAAGCCGAATTCATCCCCGTCGAATGCCTTTTCGACGATCGGCGGCTCGGTCCGGTCGAAGTACTCGCTGACCGTTGTGAAACGCAGGCGGAGGTCGTCGTGCAGATGCCGGTAGCGTAATGGACCAACCGACGGCAGCATCTCTTCACCTCTCGGCTCGAGGATGGCCTGGATCTTCTCGCGGATCGCCTCCTTCATTGGCTCAAGGACCTTGAATGGTGCATACCAGGCAATGTCCTCGACGTACGTATCGTCTAGAGCTTTCTCAGCGAACTGATACATCGCGAGGCTCATCCCCACGTCGGCGTTTGGCGTTAGTAACGGCCATCGGCAGTTCGCTCTGGCGAAAAGATCGCGGACCCGACGATCGAAGACCGTGAGGCCAAATGGTCGCGAGCCCCAGGGGCGATTGTACGAATCTGAGTTCGCGGGAATGGTGTCAATTTTCGTTCCGTCTGGGGCGACCCACCATACTCGATGCTCGTGCGCCGATGGGCCATAGGCATAGTGTCCCCACGGAGTGAGCAGCAGGACCCCGGTGTAGCCCGGCCAGCTTCAGAATCTGGGCGAGCTGCGGGTGAAAGCCGGGCTCATTCGAGGCGAAGCGAGTCACGTCGTGCCCTAGGACCGCCCGCGTGATCGCCTTGCCGTACTGAAACTGGCGAATTTGCGACTCACCGGGGAAGAGAAATAGGTACGGGGAGTCGTATGTGCCGTCGCACATCTCGATCCGCCCCTGGCGGACCCAATCGGCGAGCTCGGCCACGGCGTCGGGTGTCCACCGTTGCATCTCCTCGAGGGTGTTGCCGTTCAGCGGGATATTTGTGCAGAACCAGGAGTAGTCCGCGAGCATCCGGAAGATCTCGCCCTGAAGCCAGTGCGGGACCAGGCCCTCGTGCCAACCCTTGATCCACTTGTCGTAGCCATGGAAACCGCCGCACTCCCCTCCACCCCAGTGCATCCAGCTCACCCAGCCAGCCCACCAATCAAGCATGTAGAGCTCGTCAGCTGGATAGGTGTCCGCCGCGGCGCCCTCGCTCATCGTGAAATCTCCCGGCCGGCGAGCATCGGCTCAGCATTGCGGGCGACATCGATATCCTTGAAGAGGTAGCGCGTCCCTTCGGCGATCTGGTGCGCTGAACGGAAGCGCAGCAGGTCCACGACGATGACAGGATGAACCGCATCGTCGGCGCGGGCTATCGGGATGCGGACCCCTGTTTGCTCATGCCCGCGCACGTCGATCATTCTGTATCCGAGCTCGACACCCCGTCCCTCGTTCGGCCTCGCGGTAAACACGACCACCGGGATCCGCTTTGCGTCTTGCACACCCCGATTGGCGATGGTTGCCGTGACCTCGAAGTAGTCGCCCATGCTTGAGATTCCCGCAGAGGCGACCTCAAGCTCGCACTCGAAACGCTCGACCCTGACCGCCTCGTAGGCATCGAGTACGCCGTGACCGAAGTAGGGATTCCAACCGGTGCCCCTGGCGGTGTTCAGCAGGACCTCGCGAACCTGGAGCGGCGACCAATCCGGATGCCGGGAAAAGACGAGCGCGGCGACTCCCGCTACGTGAGGCGGGGACTGGCAATTGCCGTTTTCCTGGTAGTACTCACCGCCTGCAAGAGCCCCCGCACTCAGCACGCCATAGCTTGGCCCGGTTTCGCTGTAGGTAGTCTCGGGTGGAGCGTCTTCGGGGAGCGCGGTCTGCGGCAGGCTAGTGGTGGGGTCGACCCCGCACCGCCAGCCCGAAGGCGCGAGCAGGTCGAGGAGGTCTCCGTAGCCGCTGGTGTCCGAGCGGCGCCCATGCTTGTCCGTGGTCGCCACGTGGATCACGTGACCGTACGGTCCGGGGTATAGGTAGGAATTGTGCATTCCGTTGTCGGTCAGTCCCCGGCACAGGAGTGTCCCACGGGCTTCGGCGTACTCGACAGCCCCCAACAACTCGTCGGTCTCGGGGATGCCGTAGCGGTTCCGGCGGAATGGCAGCGGCGCATCGGCCGGATGGACCTTCTCATAGTTAAGGTGAGCCGCGCTCATATTGATGACCCGGGCGCCGTTGTCGGCAGCGTACCGGATGGCACGGGCGAGCTCGTACTCGTTCCAACTGTCGCAAGCGATCGGGACGATCTTGCAGCCGGGAGCCACTCCAGCCACGCCTACGCCGTTGTCCGTCTCGGCCGCGGCTATGGCCGAGACGTGCGAACCGTGCGCAGTATCGTACATGCCGACCCCGGGGGCGTCCGGGCTCAGCCACCTCGCCGGGCGTACCCATTTGTTTCGCAGGTCAGGATGGTCGAACTCAAATCCACGCTCGATCATCGCGATCAGCACCTCCGGCCTGCCGCGCTCGATCGCCCAGGCTTCTGGCGCCCGGATCACTTCCATATTCCATTGCTCAGGAAACAGGGGATCGTTAGGAACCCAGCGTTCGGTCGCCATGTCCTAGCTCGCTATCTGATGTTGATGCGCTTGGCCGTGCCCAGACGTGGCAATTCTATATTTCCCCGCGATCGTCCGCTTTCACCAGCTGCGTGTAGTCTTGGCCGCCGCGGCTCGCGCAAACTCGGTCTCGCAGCCGGCAACGCAGGGTCACAATTCGGATCGAGGCGCTTCTGGCGCGCGGACGCGATGTTCAGATGGTCGAGCCTTACAGCATGCTGTAAGGCGGCCCGCATGGATCGCGAATGACCCGGCCACCGGAGCGCGGCAGGGTACAGCGGACCCCGAGCGGGACGGGCGGCCGTCGAGCGTTTTTGCCATGGGTAGCGCGTGCAGCCCAGGCGCCGCCGTTCTAGCGGACGCCTGCGGTATCAGCAGCGTTCGGCGAAGCGTCGAATAAGTGCGGCTCCACGGAGCGGGAAATCAAAGCATTTTCGCCTGCGTTGCCTGGTTCCTCGAGTCCGGGTCGGCATCTGCCCCCCTGAAAAGGACGTGCTGCTGATAGAGTACGCGGATGCGATTCCAGGGGCATGTAGCCGTGGTCACGGGCGGTGCCAGTGGCATCGGCCGGGCCATCGTCAGCGCACTGGTCGATGAAGGTTGCACTGCCGTCATCGCCGACATCGACGATTCCGCTGCCCGTAGTTTCGTGGAAGAACTCCGCCCCGGGGCCGGCCAGGCCGAAGTATCGAAAACGGACGTCACCGATTTCGAGGCAGTGCGCCAGACGATGGATGCCACCGCCGACCGGTATGGCCGCATCGATATTCTCATTACAAGCGTGACGTTGCCTCCAAAGGCTAACTGGCCCGGTCTAATGGACGCTTCCCTTGAGCAGATCAGACGTTCCGTTGACGTTCACATATTCGGTGTAGCGCACTGCTGCAAAGCCGTGGTCCCACACATGCGCCAGCGTGGATACGGCAGGATCGTGAATATGGGTTCGCTTGCGGCGGTCTTGGGCGGGGGGCAGCTTGGTGGAACAGTGTACGCGGCGGCGAAGGCCGGGGTACTCGGCCTGACGCGGGGCATGGCGCGCGAATTCGCAAAGGACGGGATCACGGTGAATGCGGTGAACCCGAGCCTAATCGAGACTCCGCGTCATGCGCAGCTTGACGATGAACTGCGAGCCCGAGCCGTCAGCCGGGTTCCGATGGGCAGAGCAGGGACGGTTGATGAGGTCTCTGCAGCCGTTCTGTTTTTAGCCTCCCAGGAAGCCAGCTTTATCACTGGGACGTCGATGGCCGTTGACGGTGGGACTACGATGCATTGAGCCCGGCCGAAGTGATTGCTTCGAAAGGTTCACAAATGGAATCGGACACTGAGCCTGACCCAGAGACCATTTTGAAGGGCATCGGGGAGTCGCGTGGGAACTTTCCGACATTGCCGGCCTTTCAAGTGCTGGCGAACGAGGACCCCGCCTTCATGGCCGCTTTCGATAAAGTCTCGAGGCTCACGCTGTTCTCTGACGAGTCTCACCGGCGCGAGCTCTCGAACCTCACAAGGCAGCTCATAGCTATCGCGTTGCTTGCGAGCAGGGAGGACGAGATCATCCGCGAGCATCTAAAACGGGCCCTCGATCTCGGTGCGACACGGCGGCAGATCATCGAGGCCCTTGAAGTCGGCCTTCACATAACCGGCGCCCCGACGCTCCGATTTGGCCTGGACATGCTCGCCGAGATTGAGCACGCATCGTCCTGAGATGTCCGCCCTGACGGGGCCGCCGATCACGCGGACACCGTAACCCTGGCTTCATTCTCAACCGCGAATCCTCCAATCTTTGGGCTCCGGTTTCATGTCTAAAACGTATAGTGGGAGATATAGGGTAATCAAGGTGCGGAAGTGCAAACTGAGGCTCCGACGCCTACGGCCCATGCCCCTGATTTCGCAACCGGGTCATGAGCCGCCCCACCTCCAGAGTGTTGCCGCGGTCTGTCCAAGCACCCAACTGCGCTCGCTTTCCGACAACCCGATACGATTGCGGAATACCTTAATATTCTGCCTGTAAGTACCGCCTGGGCTGTAGATCCAAGTCGGAAAATTCGAGCCCCACATACACCGTTCGGGGCCGAATTCTTCGATGACTTGCCTAACCATCCAATGGTGGTTGGAGTATGGCCACCCCCCAGCGGCCGCCACGTCGAGGAACGTGACCTTGGCGTAAACGTTTGGGTATTTCGCCAGGGCGATGGCGGGTTTAATCGTGGAGACCTCGGGCCGCAACTCAGGAGATAGGTAGCCACAATGGTCCAGGATCACTCGCAGTGAGCTGAATTCCTTCAGCCTTGATTCCACTTCGGCGTATTGGTCTTGAGTAAGGCACAGGTCCACCGCCAGGTCCAATTCCGCCGCCGCCCGCCACAATGGAGTGCTGATCGGATCATCGCAGGCTATGTCGTTGAAAGGCCTGCCGTGAATTCGAAGACCGCTCGCCCCTCCGGAAACCAGCCGACGCAGTTTTTCAGGTCCGTCCGGGGCTTTGGGATCGACCAGTACCACCGTGGCCAGCCACTCGCTGAAATCGGCCAAGCAATCCATCACATAGCCGTTGTCCCATAGGTATATCCATGGCGAAATCGTCACTGCCCGGTCCACACCCGCGGCGTCCATCTCGGCCTTGAGTTGCTCCGCGCTTGCGACAACGTCCTGCACACCGGCGGGTTCGGATCTGCGCGGGTACGAATCGAAGTTTTCGGAGAATACGTGCGTGTGTGAATCCACGATCATATGAGCCTCCTCTTCGATCCATCATCGCTTCGATTCATACTGATCTTGTAGGCAGGCTCCGCTCCAGGGCCGCCACAGTCGAACTTTCTGATCGAACACGTGACACAGATTCGAGATTCCGACTTCTCAGAATCAGGATTCACTGAATGCGCGATGCGCCTTTGGCCGCGCCGGCGTCCCAGTCGTTTCCCGGCTCATCCCTTCTTCGTTTACAGAGTATGCTCTGCGCGCGATGGGCCCGCGGGATTGACGGGGAGAAGCGCCGATGGATATCGTGACAGACTTTTGGCTCAACAATCCAGATGAGATGGCGGACAGGCTGGATGGCCTTGCAGAGCAGTCCGAATTTCCGGTTCAGACCTTCAGATTCGGGCAGAGCTGGCAAGGCCGCGATCTGGTCGGCGTTCGAGCAGGCACCGGGCCGCTAAATCTCTTCGTTGTGGCCGGCATGCACGCCGGCGAGCACCCGGCGCCATACGGTATTTTTTCGTTCATCCACACACTGTCGACCGGCCGCGACCTCGATGATGGCGATGTCTCCGAGTGGGTTGAAAGAACACTGGCGGAACAGACCATCACCCTGGTTCCTTACCTGAACATCGATGGCGCAATCCGGATGTCGGAGATACTTCCGAGCTGCTATCTGAACAACAAGTTCAAAACCTCGGATATCGAAGAATTCGACCACTGGGTCCTCGATCCAATGCCCTATTTCGGTCTGCAGCGGCGACGGAACCTTTACCTTACTGATGAACAGCGGCGCATATGGACGGAGGAAAAGGGTGGCTACATCGGCCAGCTGTTCAGCGACCAAGGCGTGGATTTGTGGGAGGACTGGAAGAACTTTCGCGCACCTGAAACCAGGGCCCTCCGAGACCTGATCGAGCCCTTGCGGCCAGACTGCATATTCGAAATGCATTGTCAGGACTCGTTTCATTCACAGATGTTCGTTCCGCTTGCTTCGGCTGAGGGGGAAGATCAATTGACACAGCTTCGGTATGGCGAGGAGATGATGACGGCGCTGATGGCGGCCGGAATACCGTCCAGCACGCAGTCGTGCCGTCCCTATAGCGTCCCGCCGGACTGGAACGAGTTCCCGGACTATGTCTACCGAAAGTATGGGTGCTTGTCTCTTTTTGGGGAGGTGAACATGAGCCATCTCTTTGACCACCGCATCGACCATTTTGGCGATGATCCTCTCTACCGCCGTGGTCTGGACAAGCCGTTGCCCACGCAGGAGCAGATCCTGAGTGGCGTTTGGATCTGGTTGAAGACACTAGTTGACATGGGCGGAGCCCGGGAATATCGGTAGAGGCAACTGCTGCCCCGCCGAGGCTCGGTCGTGGTTATTCGACCTGCCGGGTCGGTGGCTGCTGGCGCCACTACGTACGGGTCCACTGCAGCCGCTTGACAGCGGTTCCCCTCTCACTATGCTTGCCACTAGAATTGACGGTGTATGCAGGATGTCCGACCTCTGACCAGAGACGGTCTTCCTGACGAAGTCTAATCCCGGGACAGGGGGGGCCCCACTTCATTCAGACTATCGTTCTTGAGCATCCAGAAAGTTTTGTAATTGTTAGGCTGTGGCCTACCGGTTAACGGGGGTGAAAATGGAAAATCGAGATCGTGTGCGGACGCTCGCAAGGCGTCGATTGCTGGCCATTGGACTTGTGGCAGGGACGGCTTTGACTTCGGCTGCGCTGGTGGGCTGTGGTGAGACTCGAGTTGTGACCGAGACCAGAATTCAAGAGGTGATCAAGGAGGTGCCGGTCGAAAGGGTCGTCACCCAGATCGTCGAGAAAGAGAGATTGGTTGAGGTCGAGAAGGTCGTCACCCGGGAAGTTGAAAAGATCGTCGTCCAGGAAAAGATCGTCGAAAAACTCGTGACGGCCGCCCCGGCCAAGCCCACGCAAACCAGTTTTGATTGGTTCTACATTGCGAATGCTCCGGGCGCCTTCGAGCACGTCGAAGAGATCGTGATCCCGAGATTCAACGGCGCGAGTCCCCACATCACGGTCAAGCCGGAAGGTAAGCCCTGGGGCGAGTACCTCACGAAGATCAACACGCTGATGGCGGCGGACGCCGTTCCAGACCTGATAGTTATGGACGATGTACTGCTGCCCGCCTACTCAGCTCGCGGAGCGATCCGGCCGTTGGACGAGTTCTATAAGCGCGACGGTCACTTGCTCGAGAACATGGCCGACTTAGCCGGCGGTATCGATCATCGGGTTGGGAAGGTCTACGGAGTGAACCGCATGATCGCCCCGACCGCGGTGCTCTACAACGCCGAGCTCGTCGAAGCCGCGGGCGTTGAGCCGCCCGATAATGACAGCCCGTGGACTTGGGACGAATGGGTCGAGAATTTCCAGAAGATGACCTGGGATAAGCAGAAACGACACCCGGGTCAATCCGGCTTTGATGTGGAAAACGTGGAGCAGTGGGGTCTTTATCTAAAGCAGGCAGTACATTCCGAGTGGATCCCTGCGATCAGGCAGAATGGTGGTGAAATGCTGAGCGACGACACCACCACGTCTGGGCTGGGTATGCCGGAGACGATCGAGGCCATGCAATGGGTACACGATCATGTCTGGAAGTTCCAGATCGCTCCGACCAGGGATCAGGTAACGGGATTCGGAAGCGAGTACGACATAACGTTCGTCAGCGGGGCGGCCATGGCAAAGGGCCATATCTCGGGGCAGGAGGCGCCGTATCCGAAGCCGGACAAGGCGAAGTACGAGATCAAGGCCATGGTGCATCCGATTGGCGCGCAGCATGGAGCCACTATGACTGGCCACCAGATGATGATTTCCAAGGTCAGCCAGAAGGCTGAGGAAGCCTGGGCGTTTGCGCTGTTCCACGCCACCGATGTGCCGTCAAGTATCGGTATCTATACCGTGGCAAACTATGGTGTGCCCCCTGACAAGACCACGTGGGACCTTCCCGAAGTCAAAAGCCGCGACCACTATCCGCGCGACTACAGCGCGTTCTTCCACCCGGCCTTGAACGACTACGGCTACCCCATGCATCCGAGCCCGTTCTTCGGCGAGTGGCACTCAGCGTTCGCCAAGGCCAATGATGAGGCTGCCTACAACCGCTTGAGTGTTAACGAGGCAATGGAACGTGCCCACGAAGACACGCAGGAGGTCATCGACCGCTTCTTCAAGCTCAACCCTCTGTACTAGTTATCGACTCGGCCCCGTTGCGGAGGGCCGAAGAGAATAGGGGTGCCGCCGGATCGGTGCCGGTCAGGCGGCGCGCCCGTGTTTGTCGGTTTCTATTTAAAGGCCAATCACTAGGGGAAAATGCAAGTAGCTGCACGGACTGAGGGAGACGGGGTCTACCAGAGGCTGGCTCGAAATCTCTCAAGGTCCATCGTAACCGAGGGGATTTGGGCGTATGTTCTCCTAATCCCCTATCTGGTGAATCTACTGCTGTTCACTGCCGGTCCAGTGATCGCAGCCTTCGTTCTCAGCTTCACTCACTACGATCTCTTGCGTCCCCCAATTCCTGCTGGATTCGATAATTACGCTCGAGCGTTCGGGGACAGAGACGTCCAGGCCGCCTTCAGGAACACTGCGTACTACGTGGCCGCGTACGTCCCAATCACCATGATCTTTTCGCTGTTCATCGCCATGGCATTGAATCAGAAGATCAGGGGGATCGTGTGGTACAGGGCGGCGTTCTTCATTCCGGTTGTAACTAGCGGCGTAGCCACGGCCATCATGTGGCAGATCGTTCTGAGCAAGTTCGGCATCGCCAACTACCTTCTCGGATTCGTGGGCTTTCGGCCGGTTGACTGGTGGGGATTTGAGCACGCGCTCGGCTCGATCATCATGATGGGTGTTTGGGGCGGCCTGGGCGTCTTGATGATGTTCTGGCTTGCGGCTCTTCAGGGCATTCCCGTTCACCTATATGAGGCAGCGGCCATCGATGGAGCAGGGTGGTTGGGTAAATTTAGACACGTCACCCTTCCGATGCTTACTCCGATGGCACTTTTTCTGATGGTCCTCGGAGTCATCGGCTCGTTCCAGGTATTTGTATCGACCTTCGTTATAACGGGTGGAGGGCCAGGCAATGCCACTCTGACCTTGGCCCTCCTCATTTACCAGCAGGGATTTACTTACTTCTATATGGGTTATGCCTCCGCATTGGCATACATGATGTTCGTCATTGTATTCATAGTGACGATGATTCAGTGGCGCCTGCAGCGCTACTGGGTTTTCTACGAGTAGGCGAAGGGCTGTATGGCTTCAACCGGATTCGAGCCCGCGCCCAGGCCGCTTCAGCTTCAGCCGGCGAGGGCGATCTCCACCGAGCCAACGGCGGCCGCGCGGATCAAACGCGTCGCGGCGACGCTCGGGCTTTTGATGGCGGCTTTTGTATCGAGCGTTCCGTTTTACTACATGTTGAACCTGGCTCTCCAGGAGAAGGGCGGATACGGGCTGTTCGACTGGCCGCCGCGGATGCTTCCCGAGTGGCCGCTGCAACTCTACAACTTCCCCGACGCCCTCACGCAGGTTCCATTCGGCCGCTATTTCCTCAACAGCACGATAATCGCCGTCCTATCGGTTGCTGGAACTGTTCTGTCGTCCTCCATTGCGGGTTATGTCTTCGCTCGCATGCGGTTTCCCGGGCGCGAAGTGCTGTTCATCATCATGCTGGCAACACTGATGGTGCCCCCGCAGGTGACCCTGATTCCGCAATTCGTCCTGTTCAAAGAGCTTGGGTGGTACGACTCCTGGTATCCCCTGTGGGTCCCCCACTGGACGGGTTCCGCCTTTGCGATCTTCCTGATGCGTCAGTATTTCAAAACGCTCCCCTCGGAACTCGAGGACGCCGCGAAGATTGACGGCGCCAATCCGCCCACGATCTTCTGGAGGGTCTTCTTGCCTCTTGCCAAACCGGTGCTGGCCACGGTGGCCATCCTGGTATTTCTGGGATCGTGGAATGACCTCTTGGGACCCATCATTTATCTGCAGTCGAAGGATAACTACACAGTCCAAGTCGGACTCGCATTCTTCAGGGGGCAATACACCATGGACATTGTCTCTCTGATGTCAGCCTCGGTTGTCGCGGTCATTCCACCCATCGTGGTCTTTCTGTTAACGCAGCGATATTTCGTTAGAGGGGTCGTGCTGACCGGGCTGAAGGGCTGACCGGAGGCCAGTGGGGATGCGAGATCGCAGTGGTCCGCGGCCTCGCAGGCGGATGCCCAAGACGGCGTTGGGGAGGGGGCCGAGTGCAGTATTGCCATGTGTATGGGGAGAGTCCAAGGACTCTGGCCACGTTGCAATTCGACTGAAGTCCGAGGTGCCTAGACCTTCGATGCGGCTTTGGTGGCGGGCTGGATCCGCGCTGCGAGAACAGGACTGAATCAGCCTCGGGAGGCTTGCTCCCGGTGAGGAAAGGACATCGCGGCATGGAATGGTACGAGCGGGCGACGGGATTTTGGACATGGGCCTTGCACGGGCGGCCCATGACCCGTCAGTGGGTGCGTGAGTCGGTCATCGAGCGCGCACAGGAATTTGGCGCCGAATATGTCGTTTTTGGAATCCACATCGGTGGTTATATGGCCTATCGGAGCGATATCGCACCGCCGGTCCCCGACATGGAAGACGACGTGCTTGGCCAGCTTTGCGAGGATGGCCACGTGGCGGGCTTGAAGGTGCTCCCTTACTGGATGACGACCAGCGGACCGAACACCATCCAGTTGCTCGAGCACCCGGATTGGATCGTTAAGGATTGGGAGGATAAAGGGGACCAGGTTCTCTGCTATAGCTCACCCTTCGGAGACTTCGCTGAAGCCCTTACCCGAGAAACGCTGACCAAGTACCCAGTTGACGGGATGCTCTACGACCAGCTCACAGCGAGCCGAGGTACTCATTCGACCTGCTATTGCGTCTACTGCCAGGAGGAGTTTCGTCGGACGTACGACCGGGAGATACCGCGGTCCCCCCATGAGGGGAGCTACTTCGATCAGCCGATCGTTGAGGATCCGGAGACGCAACGGCTGTTACGGGATTTCCAGATCCGGAGCGCGCGCCATTTCTGCCAACGCATCCAGCGCGCGTTCGACGAGGTACGGCCTGAAGCCTTCTATATCCAGAACTGGCTGTTCGGCGCGATGGCGGAAGAATGCGGTGAGTTCGTGGACGGGCTATTCGGAGAGCGTCACATCACAACCGATATCAACGAGGTGGCCCTCGCGCATCGACTCATGGGGGCCTACGGGCAGAAGCCGGTTTGGGGGAATTATTCCTACTCCTATCACCACCACGCGACCTTCCGTTCCATAGAGAGCACACATATGGCTCTCATGGATGCGGTGGCGTCCGGTTGTTCAGCGACGCTGTTGGACCTGAACGCCACGGATGACAACAAGAACCGCTACGAGGATATAAAGGAGACCATGCGGCAGATTCGGTGGACGACGGACGCGCTGAAGGATTCGCACCACGTCAAGTACGCGGCCATATTGCACTCACGCGCTTCGGAAGAATTCGCCCACGACGATTTTGTCCCTTCGTTCGATGGTACGTTCGAGGTTCTCGCAGAGCAGCAGGTCCCGCTGGAATTCGTAACTGAGAAGTCCGTTCAGAACGGTGGACTGGATGGCTACAAAGTTCTGGTAATGCCAAACACGGCATACGTGAGCGATCCTACGGCGGAAGCGATAACGACATTCGTTCAGAAAGGTGGGGGCCTGGTGGCGACTCATCGGGCGGGGATGTTCGATGACGCCGGTCGGATGCGGAAGGACGATTGGCTCGCCGATCTCGCTGGGATCAGACGGAGCAAAGTGGTGGCATGGGATATGGACATCGAGTATCCATCGATGGACGCGCAAGTCTTTGTTCCAAGCGTCGATCTGAACCCCGGGCGAGGCTATTTCCGCTACTTTCGCCCGAACGACGACGCTCCCGTCGTGGATGGACTGGAGGGTCGGCTCTTACATTTTCGAGCGCCATTCGTCAGTATCGAAGCTCTCGACCAAACGACTGTCGCTGCCACTATCCTTGACTCCGATCAGAAGCTCGTAAATATGCAGCCCTACAACCGACGCGGGCTCTTCCCAGGGGAACCGCGCACCCCTCTCGTTACACTGCGTGAGGGGCCGGGGCGCGTCGCCTACGTGGCCGCGCCGCTGGAGCCAGAACGGAACCGCGTCGAGTGTTATGAGATTGATCGCCTTCTACGCAATCTTGTCGTGTGGGCTGGTGGCGAGCCGCCGGTCGAGACCTCGCATGTTCCTCCCACGGTCCAACTGTCCATGAGTGAGAGCGATGATGGAAGCCGCCTTCTGGTGGTGTTGGTCAACAAGACCACCCATACTCTGGCCCGCGGACCTGTTCAAGGTGGGAGCATCCGCTACGTGGTGCCGGTATCAAACCTAGAGCTGGGCATTCCGACCGGAGGAAAGCGCGTAACGAGCGTCGCGACGGCGTCTGGGCAGGATGTAGCGCTCACGCAGGCGGAGGGTCGGGCGAACATCCTTTTGTCAGAACTCCCGGTGGCCGAGTGCCTTGTGTTGAATTTGGCGTAGGGACTTGCTACGCATGGCCTGTCGGCGGAAGGCGCTGGCGGCGTCGAGCGGCCTCCGGTCGAGAGCGGATGTCATATGACATCGGGGCGCTTGGTCCGCGCGATCGAATCTGCGACCGAGATCGGCGGGCTGGAACCCCCGTACTGATGCCTGCGGCGGACGTGACGGCTGATCGCGAAGCCCGCACACCATCGCCAGCCGTCAGAAAATGGGTTGACAGTCTGCAACTGCTTGACCAAACGAGCGTGGGTTCGGGAGGTGGAGATTGACGGCACGGATGAAAGGCAAAGTAGCCATCGTGACCGGCGCCAGTTCCGGCATCGGTCGAGCGTCAGCGATTCGCCTGGGAAACGAAGGCGCTGCCGTAGTCGCCCTGGCTCGCAGAAAGGAAGCGCTCGCGGAAACGGTCGATGAGATACTTCGGAACGGAAATCGAGCTATCGCTGTGGCGGGGGACATCACCGATGCATCGGAACGAGAGGAAGTGTTCTCACGCACGAGATCGGAGTTCGGAAGGCTGGACGTCCTGGTGAACAACGCGGGTATCACGATCGAAAAGCCTATCGAGGATTTCACTTTGGATGAGTGGGACAGGGTGCACGACGTCAACCTGCGCGCTGTGTTCGCCACGACGCAGCTTGCGGTGCCCATGCTCCGCCAAGGCGGTGGCGGATCAGTAGTCCAGATGGCATCCGTGCACGCTTTCGCGTCCCGGCCCAATGTGAGTCCATATGCGGCTACCAGAGGCGCGATCGTGGCTATGACACGACAGATGGCAACGGAGCTCGGCCGGTTCAATATCCGTGTTAACGCCTTGCTGCCAGGTGCAACAATGACCGAGATGCTTGTCCAAAGCGCTGGCCTAACGCCAGATCCAGAGGCCCATTTGGCCAAGCTGGCGCAGCGACATCCACTTGGTCGGCTGGTTCAGCCGGAGGAGGTCGCCGGAGCCGTTCTGTTTCTCGCTTCGGACGATTCTTCGGCGATCACTGGGACGGCGATTCCGGTCGACTGCGGGCTTCTTGCGTGCCTTTAGCGACACTTGAGACAGAGACTGCACAAATATCGCAGCACGGTAAAGGACGCCAACAGGATCAAGAGTCAAGCAATGGATACGCCCTGTTGATGATGCCCGCCTAGAGGAATCGAGCAAACCATCTGAGCGTGTGTTGACGCCCCGACTGGGCTTTAGGAAAGAGATCGGATCTGTCTCGATGGGATCATGACCGCCAAAGAACGCGATTCTCCAAGAAACCGCCTGCCACTCGTTGCGTTGGCGCAATACCAATCGTGGTGGACTCCACCATGAATATGCACGGGCGGCCTGGAAAACACAGTGCGGGGGGATTTTGACTCTCCGCACCTTTAGCACCCAGCAAGACCACGTGTAGTTGACGTGGGTCCGGTCGGTGTGAGGCGTAACTCCCCGTCCTGGACCCAAGACCGTCCGGGCTAAATTGCCATTACTCAGAATCGCTCAGGCAACCGGCCACGCAGTGCGGTCGCGACGGTTCGAGATTCGCGCCACTATTACCGGAGGGGAATTGCCAGGGCGTTTGGGGGGAACGGATGACTGACCAGGAGATGACTACGACCGTAACGATCGGTGATACCGAACTGGAGATGAACGGCCCGCACTTGGCTCATTCAGGAACGCCAACCAGCTGCTGGACGATCCCGAAGCCCTGCGAGAACGGATGGCCAACGACGGATATCTGCTGATTCGCAGCCTCCAAAAGAAGGAAGCGGTGCCGCGGGCACGCAGGACGATCCTGGAGCACCTTCGCGATCAGGATGCCCTGGATCCCGATTCGCCGCTGATGCAGGGGCGAATCGCTCCCGATCGGGGACCGGCCGGCGGTTACGCCGGGGACTTTTACCAGCGCAGCCTCCAATCTTCGCCCGGCATCGTGAACCTGGCGCGATCAAAGGAGATTATGGGGTTTCTTCCAAGCGTTCCTGGGCGGGCCGGTTCGCACTCTCGGCCACAAATGGCTGCGCATAAAAGGAGCCGGCGGCTCCAGCGCCGCACACTATGACGTGGTCTATCTGGGACAGGGCACCAAGAACCTCTACTCGGTCTGGTGTCCTCTTGGCGATGTTTCGCTGGAACTCGGCGGTCTGGCCGTCTGTGTTGGGTCACATAGGTGGGAGCGCGTCAAGGAGACCTACGGAAAGACGGACGTCGATAGGGACGGGCACGACGGATTGTTCTCCGATGATCCCCTGGAACTGGTGGCAAATTTTGGCGGACAGTGGAAGACGACTACATACAAGGCCGGCGACGTGCTCGTCTTCAGCATGTTCACCATGCACGCCGCGTTGACCAACCAGACCGATCGTTTCCGGCTGAGCATGGATACCCGTTTTCAGCTGGCGAGCGAGCCGGCCGACAAGCGCTGGATCGGCGAGAATCCCCCCGGTTACTCCTCGGTGTTCGTGAAGCCCGCGACGAAGCCGATGAAGGTCGCAAGGGAGGAATGGGGTGTGTAGACGGGCCGCCATCATCGCAGCGATGTGATGTTCGAAGTCAGCCACGGCGACATCGGCAACTCGCTGCTGGCGGGATGGATTGGATTCCTTTTATGTCAGAGTCGCCGAAAAGTGCCGGCCGATTAAAGACTTTTGGGGATTCCAGCAGCGCTTGGCGCGGTCGTTTCACCTCGTGGCTCATTAGCCTATGGGAGCCAACTGCTCTCTGAATGTATGGATACGCCGCAGGGTGCCAACACCAATTCGGGGTTGCCGGGATGGAGTATCGGACCCTGTGGAGGTCCAAAATGCCATTCCCACATCTATTCGAGTATTTACACCGTACTCGGTAGATTCGGCCGATCTACGGAGTTCCAGTCGAAATGACCTACCCGGCCGCATAAAGGCTCACCGCCCCATGCGGAAATATATTCACTACAGGCGACCGGCCATTGGCTTGCGACTCCAGGGATTCCACGGCGTTCGCTAGATCGCGGAAGAGCTCGAAACCTTCCGGAGCTTCCTCTTTGAACTCCACGGGGCTGATGTTGGGCGAATAGCACAGCATCTCCCTGTCCAGGTAGTGTCCCGGCCTCGCCCGTCTTTTAGGAAGTTGCGTCCGCCTGATGTGTTCCTGCATCTGGTGGTACCCGAATCCCTCCGCAGCGTCTGCCGTGCACAGCACCACGCCGTCGGCACGCACGCTGTGTATGGCTCCGAATCGATCTCCGAGCGCCTTGAGCCCCTGCATCATCTCCGAGTCTTGTGGCGCCCCACTTATGACGGCCATGTCCGCATTTGGCGGTGCCGCCACGGCGTACAGCTTTTTACCCAGCTCCACTCCCGCTCGGTGTGCCCGGATGTAGTGCCCGCAGTACAGCCCTGCCACCTGCATATTCCGGTTCAACACAGGATTTACTATGAAATCGGGCGGACAGAAGGCCGCCACGTTCTCAATCTCAACCCGGTGGGCGTTCCCGTCCACGATCCCACGCTCGGCGTTGTCGCCGAATTGATCCGACAAGTGATGGGCGGTTATCGTCTCGTAGCTGCTCACCCCTGGCATTGTCAGCTTCGCCCCGCCCCCGTATCCCGCTGTGGGATGCGGAATTATTCCGCCGCACGAAACCCGCAGGTCGGCGTTCACGTATTCGGCGTTCATCTTGACCGGTATGCCTGCGTCGGTGTCTCCGAGATATACAAGGTCCTCCCAGGGCGAGGGGTTAATACATCGATAGGTATCTACTACCGCCTGCCCCACCTTTCTGCGGAACTCCGGCAGCGTCATTGGGCGGTGAAGGGCGAGTCCCGCCAGAATCGTTATCTGATGATCCTCCACGCCTCCCGCGTGCAGTTCCTCGATCACGTACGGCAGAATCTGCCACGCTGGGGTCGGCCGCGTGTTGTCGTCCACGACCACGACCACGTCGCCTTTTCCGCCGGCGAGACTCGAAAGCCGCTGGGTGCCGATCGGGTTCACCAGCGCTTTCCGCATCTCGTCCGGTTCGAGCGTCGGCGCATTCGAGATCGGTGCGTAGTTGACTTGCCAAGCGTCGGGAAGCTCGATCTCATCGGTGCGGTCGTAAAGTGGAATCTTGAATCGTGCCATGCGGGCCTGCCTCCTCAATGGATGGATGCCGACTGGCGAAAGTGTAGGCGTGTTTAGGGGCGAGCCGCCACCTCGTAGGGTGCAAAAACTCGATCATGCCGCGAGTCGGGACTCATGAAGCAGGCCACCCAGTCGATCGCGCCTCCGCACGCGGATTGACTCAGACCGGTCCGTTCATGCAGACGGGCTCGCTCGTTCGGGTGGGCGCAGCTCGAGTCCGCGATGCGGCCGGTGATGGTTGTAGTGGTCGGCGTAATCCGGCAGAACCTGTTCTAGATGACGCCTACCCGAGATAAGGATCCAATCCAGGCATTCGGACCTTACGGATCGAATCCAGCGCTCGGCGAATGCATTGGCGTTGGGCGTTTGTACCGGAGTCAGAATCGTCCGTATGCCCTCGGTAAGTAAGACGGCATCGAAACTCCACGTGCCCACCAAACCACGATCAGCAAACTCACAGGCACCTTATCGAGCCTGATAGCTCATTAAGAAACAGCTCTTAACCGACCCCGATCGAGTTTTTGCACCCTACGGGCGCCCATTCTCGTGCCTCCGGGCCGTCAAACAGCCAAATCCGTGACACGGCTGTGCGCCGACTGTTGGGATTAGATGTGGCGAGCGTTGGGTCAGTGTTGCCTGAGAACTGAAGGCTAGTTGCGAGAAGCTGCTGGCCCGAGCTTTGATGCGCAGGCTAGTTAACTCCTGGCCTTCTTTGCCTAGGCTTGATACGTCGGGAGTGGGATCCAGAAACACCTCAAGCGGACCACATTGTGACAATTCACAGGTTCGTGAACTGCGTGATCGGTGCCGAGGGCGGGATTTGAACCCGCACAACCCGAAGGTCACTAGCCCCTCAAGCTAGCGCGTCTGCCAATTCCGCCACCTCGGCAAGGGATCGTTGGCGATTATATTCTGCGGCGATACCCAAGCCATTAATCTTCGCCCCACGGTCAGCTGCGAGCAGATTCCGATTCGAGGTAGGGATTCTGGACGGCCAAGACTTATAATTTGGATCGCCAACGCTCGGCTCGCGCTATGAGTGTTGAGGGATTTGTTACCGCCGAGCGCGACGCCCAATAGCGACCCAATCCGTGATGGCCAAATTTCAACTCGTAAGCGGCTACAAACCGGCCGGCGATCAGCCCCGAGCCATCGGACAATTGTCTGACGGCATCGCGAACGGCGAGCGGTTTCAAACCCTCCTCGGCGTCACGGGTTCCGGAAAGACGTTTACGATGGCCAACGTCATAAACAACCTTCAGAAGACCACGCTCGTTCTAGCTCCCAACAAAACGCTCGCGGCTCAGCTTTGCGCCGAATTTCGGGAGTATTTTCCACATAACGCCGTCGAGTATTTCGTCTCGTACTACGACTACTACCAGCCCGAGGCGTACATGCCGCATACCGACACGTACATTGAAAAAGACACCGACATAAACGAGGAAATCGAAAAGCTCCGGCTCTCGGCGACACGATCGTTGTATACGCGGCGCGACGTAATCGTAGTCGCCAGCGTGTCGTGCATATATGGAATCGGATCACCGGAGGATTACGGCGAAGTGGCGATCTCCGTGAAAACGGGCGAAACCTACAACCTCTCACGATTTTTGCGCCGTCTCGCCGGAATTCAGTATCAACGCAACGACGTGAGCTTCGAACGAGGCAAATTCAGGGTACGGGGTGATGTCGTCGAAATCTACCCGGCGTACGAAGATGTTGCCAACAGGCTGGAGTTCTTTGGTGACGAGCTTGAGCGGATCGTACAAATCGACCCGTTGACAGGGGAGATCACCGAGACTCTGGACGCGCTCGAAATCTTCCCGGCTCGCCACTACGTAACCCCGACCGAACGGCTAAAAACAGCCGTTGTGGGTATAGAGCAGGAGCTGCAGGAGCGGCTGGACGAGCTGATCGGACAGGGCAAGGACTTAGAGGCGGCGAGGCTTCGTCAGCGAACGCGATTTGACCTGGAGATGCTGAGGGAGGTCGGGCACTGCAGCGGCATCGAGAATTACAGCCGTCATATCAGCGGGCGGGATAAAGGACAACCACCGTGGGTCCTTCTTGACTACCTGCCCGACGACCACCTGATTATCGTCGACGAGTCGCACGTGGCGCTGCCGCAGGTCCGGGGAATGTTGGCCGGCGACCGAAGCCGAAAACAACCGCTGGTGGAATACGGCTTCCGGTTGCCGTCGGCCTTCGATAATCGCCCGCTTTCCGACAAGGAGTTTCTCGAGGCTATAAACCAGGGCGTCTTCACATCGGCCACGCCCGGCGACTTTGAATTTGAGAACAGTTCAAGAGTCGTCGAGCAGATCGTTCGACCTACGGGACTGACGGACCCGGGTATCACGGTCAAGCCCACGAAGGGGCAAATCGATGACCTTCTGGGTGAAATACAAAAGCGAGTCGAATCGGGCGAGCGCGTCCTCATCACCACCCTGACGAAGCGGATGGCGGAAGACCTTAGCGATTTCCTCACCGAAACGGGCATCAAGGTCAACTACCTGCACTCGGAAGTGAATACCCTTGAGCGGATCGAAATACTCACTGACTTGCGGCGGGGCGTCTATGACGTTGTAGTTGGAATCAACCTGCTGAGGGAGGGCCTCGATCTTCCCGAGGTTTCGCTCGTGGTCATTCTTGATGCTGACAAGGAAGGTTTTCTCCGCTCGGACGTGTCTATGATCCAGACGATCGGGCGGGCAGCTCGAAATGTGCACGGCCATGTGATCATGTATGCCGATCAGGTCACCGGTAGCATGGCGAGGGCGATCGACGAGACGTATCGACGCCGTACCATTCAGATAGCGCACAACCGTGATAACGGCATTACTGCCGCGACGATCCAGAAGTCGCTGCGTGACATCCGTGGAATGGTCGGCGACGAACTGAAGGCGGCTGAAGCCCCCGAGAAATACGAGGTGGGATTTCGCGAAATTGACGACTTCACACCGCTTGAGAGATCTCGCCGGATCAGAGAGCTCGAGGATAAAATGCGACTCGCCGCCGATGCGCTCGAATTTGAGAACGCGGCAAGGTATCGAGATGAAATCGCGGCTCTGCGGGATTCATTGGAACTTGCGAAGCCATAACCGGCGGGCCGGTGCGCTGTCCCCTTGAGCAACATCCCGATCCGCCTGGTAGTCGTATTCCTCGTGGCGGTAGCAATCGGCCTGGCAATCAATTACGCCGTCCGGCAGGCGGGATTCGTAGTGCCGTTCGCGTGGCTCCCGCCCCTGCTGGTGCTTGGAATGGCCGCTCTCATCGCATGGACAATCGGCGGATTCGTACTCGTAAAGCGGCTGTGGTTCTGGCTCTGGGGCGCGCCCTGGGACGCCGCCGGCTACATCGCTTCCAAGTCTAGAAAAGGTTCGAGAGAATAGGCTGCTTGCTCCGGCGGGGGCTAGTCTTCGACATTCGCGATAACCTTCAGGCGAAATCCCGGCTCGTGAATCGCGCGATCATCCGCCCTGATGGTCAGCTGGCTAAAGCACCGAGATAAGAAATCAATCAAATCGGGTGGATTCTGAACAGAAATCTTCGTGATAGGCAGGATTCCATCGTTCTGTGCTGCAAGATCTTGAATTGAGTTCGAGCCAGAGACCCGATCCCGTTCGACGGCATAAGCGAATAGCACTGGCGGATCGAACTCCCAGTGCAATGAGAAACCCACAATGAGCCACTTCGGATCGAGGTCGAGTTCAGCGGATATCGTCGTGTTCTGGCGCCGGTCAAATGCAATCGTTCCCCTCCATTCGTTGTACTGCGTCACTGCGTCGTCAACGAACTCACTGAAGTCGCTCATAACCAATCTCCCGGTTGTTCAAGCGCCCATATCCCAATGTTTCGAAAGCTTGCTTCCGAGAGAAACGTGAGAAGGGCGACTCCGCCGGGACCAAGATAGTTGAGGTCGGTGAGTGTGCGCTTCTTTTTCTTCCCGGGGATCTCGATCCGCGCGCTGTTTCCGGACAACATCATTCGGAGCGTTACCCACTCGCCGGCTTGATACGGAATGTCGAAGACGACTCTAGGGTGGGCTTCGGGTGTCTGTAATTCCACTTGGGCAGTGCCTCGCAGATAGAGGAGGTAACCCGAGGTGTCAGGTCGGAGTTCACTGAGGTTATTAAACGACCGCAGCTGTATCCCGGCCCAGCTCGTGATGTCGCTGCCGTGATTCCGCAGATTAACTTCCGCTTCTATGGCGATATCGCGCGCATAAATCCCTGGAGTGGTACAAACGGCATATTCTGTGGTCAACTCAAGTTTTAGCTGATGATCTTCCACCCGATGCGCTGCGTTCGGCACCAGTCTCTGTCCAGTACTTGTGGCCAGGATCGACTCGTATCGAAAACCGTGATCAGAATTGTCTGAGAACAGATCCTCAAAGAGAACCTTGGGGACGGGACTTCGATTCCAAGGCTCTTCCGGCATGGCAGACTGGCTCCGATAGTGCGTTGCGGAGCTGAATCTTTCAGGTGCGAAGTCCGCGACGGGGCTGTCTGGAGCGTCGGGATTAGCTTCAAAATCATTTAGACACCGTTCGACGAGCTTCCGTGCGCGCTGTAACTCGCGTTCAGTCCCGAAGCCGTATTCATGACAACTGTACGGCCGGAGATCGAACGGTATGTCGCGAATAGATTGTGCAAACAGGAAGGTTCCGCGGGCTAGGACGTGCCGGACTCCCAACTCGTAGAAAACATTGGCGTTCGACGTAGTGAGATCTGCAAAAACGACATCTGACTCTCCAAGTGAATTGACAATGCCACGAATGATGTTACCTCTGTCCAGAGCTATTCGATTGCACTGGTAGGAGTCCAAAGTCTCAGAACTTTCGACTCCTCTTAGGAAGATTTGTTCGGAGATGAAAGTCCATTGATCACTGGTGATCCCACCTCGTTCTGAAAACGGCATTATCACGAATGCGCGACGTCGAGGTCGACCATCATCTGTTGGCGTTGCCCTTATGTTTCCAAGGTACGCTTCGAGCACAGATTCCAAATGAGAATCGCCGAGCTGCTCTGAAACGTTCCGGTAATACGACAACAGGAGTGTTAGTTGTTCGGTGGGTGGAATATCCTCGTCACGCTCCCATTGGGATACCCTCGCCTGAGACACGCTGGCTTCTTTCGCAGCTTCCGCTTGAAGAAGACTATGGCTACAAATGCGTCAGTCGAGAGCATGTGAGGAATCTTGAGTTGCTTTAGTTGATTGTTACGAGACTGAAGCTGTGCGGTACGAACGCGACCTGAACATTAGTTCAGCCAACCCGTAAGCAGCTACTAAAAGCAAGGTCAGCAGGACGAACATCAATCCCGGATTTGATTCGGACATTTGACCGTGAATCTGGGCGCCCGCCAGCATACCCAGAGCCCAGGGAAACAGGATCATGCCCACGAGGCGACCCTCCTCGCCCGGTTCCGACATTTCCTTGGCGAGCGGAGTTATCTGACCCGAAAGCGTCCAGGCGACCGTCGTCGCAAGCGTACCGGCCATGAACAAGGTCGCGGCGTTGCCGGCGCTCACGGCCAGTAATGCCGATGCAATGCCAATTCCGGCAATGCACACCGGAACTATCTTGCGGCGACCGACGCGGTCGGATATGGCCCCCACCACAATCATCGATACCATCCCCGCCACAAGGCTCACCGTATTGAACGAACTGACCGCGATTTTGCTGCCAGTCAATTCGTTCATAAGGAACGGCATCGTCAGCGAGGCGGCGCCCCAAAATGTCGTTCGCAAAAACTGCATCGTGGAAAGCGTCCAAACGTGGCGGCGGCCCACAATCTCGAGGTAGCCGCGTAAGACGTCCGATACCCTGAGGCGTTCGCGTTTAGCGGGTTGAACTTCCGGGAGGAGGAAGAGTACTGCCAGCAATACTGGACCGCTGGCCGCCAGCATTACGAACCCCAGCATCGCAAACGATGACCGTTCCAGAACGGCCCCGCCGATTAGAGACCCCACGGCCGATCCGAGCGTGCTGCCGAGGAAATATATTGCCGTTGCGGCGCCTATCCTGCTCGCAGGCGCGGTGGCGATCATGTATGTTTGGCCGCCGCCGTTGAGAAATCCCTCCGAGATTCCTCGATAAGCCGCCATTCCGAGCAGAATCCCGGGGTTGCCAACTATGAAAATTGCCGCGGCAAAAGGCGTGCCAACCAGACCGATCAGCATCGACTTCTTGGGTCCCAGACTGTCGCTGAGTACGCCGCCGAGCAACACGAACGTGGCCATGAGAAAAAGGGAAACGGTCCGAAAATTGGCGGTGAACGTCTGACTCAGGTTCAGCTCTTCCTGGACGTACGCGGGTAGGAACGGCAAAAACGGTCCAAATACCATTCCGTTGATGAAAAGCAGCAAAAGGAATAAGCCGAATCTGCGACCGTCCAGGATCGTTTTGACGTAGTCGCTGGCGAATCGTGCTGCTACCGACACGCCACTCCGCCGCCCCACCCGTTTCGGTCCGCTATTCGATTCCGCGTGGCGTTCAGATTGAATATTCCGCTTAAGGCTTGCGGTATTCCAGGCCCATCATTGCGAGACGCGCGACAGCGATCGAAGCCTGACCTCGAATTCATGCCTGAGAGGCCCGACAGGTCCAGCGGGCGAACCCTTTTCTTAACGTGCCTCTAAATCCAGGTTCTCGTCGGTGAGCGGATCAGATGGCAGCCAGACGTCGTCAGTGTCGCCCGCCGCGATGGATTGCCGCCTGGCAACGTGGAACAAATAAGTGGACAGCCGATTCAGGAAATCTAGAATCGGCTTCGGCACCTCCTCAAGGGCGCTCAGCGCATGGGCGGACCGCTCCGCCCGACGGCACACCGATCTGGCGAGATGCAGCGCTGTTGCCCCCGAATCCCCGCCCGGAAGTATGAAATTCGTTAATTTCGGCAGTGAGGCGCTCAGAACGTCGGTGGCGTGTTCGAGTTTTTCGGAATCCTGCTCCGTAACGCCGACTTCATGCCGCGATTGCGGGTCAGCAACTGCGGCTCCAATCGAGAGCAGCCGCGACTGGATAAGGCGCAGAATCTTATTCGTCTCGCCGTCGGCGACGTTCGATCGGGCGAGACCCATGGCAGATACCAGCTCGTCCACGTTGCCCAGCACGTCGACGCGGGCGTCCGTTTTTCGCGCGTCGCGCGATCCGAACAATTGCGTTGACCCCGGATCGGAACCTCGTCGACTTCGAGCGCTCAATTGGCCGAACTCCCCACGGTACCGCCTCCAACTACACCCACGTTTGCGATGGCAAATCGTTGAATTGCCGAAACGTCGCCGCGCGTGGCGATTCGCTTGCGAGCGCGAAAAGACTCAGTTTCTATAATTGATCCGTGCCACCATCTCCAACCCAGAACTCCGGCGGTCGGCATCGGTCTGGATCGAATGCCAGCGACCACCCCGTCGCCCCGCAGAAACGCCGCAGGCTCACTGACGCAAATAGCGGCAACGATCACGATGTCGAGTACATTACCGTTTCGGGTGCTCGCGTACACAATCTGAAAAATCTAGACGTCGACATACCGCGGGGCAAGTTCGTGGTAATTACCGGCGTTTCTGGCTCCGGAAAGTCGAGTCTCGCGTTCGACACACTGTTTGCCGAGGGCCAGCGCCGTTACGTGGAGTCGTTGTCGGCGTATGCACGGCAGTTTCTCGGTCAGCTCGAAAAACCCGACGTGGACCGCATCGATGGTCTGTCGCCAGCCATCGCCATCGATCAGCGCGGCGTTTCCAGCAATCCCCGATCGACGGTTGGAACGATCACAGAGCTCTACGACCATCTCCGACTCCTTTTTGCGCGGGTTGGTGAACCGCATTGTCCGCAGTGCGGACGCGCGGTTCAGAGCCAATCCGTGCAACAGATGGTGGACACGATCATCGCCGAATCGGAGGGCACTCGCCTTATCCTTCTCGCGCCGGTAGTGCGGGGACGCAAGGGCGAGCATCGCGGCGTATTTGCGGACGCGCTGCGAGCTGGATTTGTTCGCGCCCGCGTAGACGGCGAGATCGTCGAAATTTCCCCGCCGCCGAAGCTCGAAAAGACTCGTGATCACGATATCGACATCGTCGTCGATCGAATAATTATCCGCGATGATCTTGGAAATCGATTGGCGGATTCCGTCGAAACCGCCCTGAAATTGGGCGGCGGTTTCACAACCGTTCAAATCCCCGGCCGCGATGATATTCATTTGTCCGAGTTGCTGACATGCCCGTACGACGGAATCAGCTTTCCCGAAATCGAACCACGCTCGTTCTCCTTCAACAGCCCCAAGGGCGCTTGCACTGAGTGTGCCGGATTGGGCATTAAGATGGATTTCGATCCAGACCTGGTGATTCCCGATCGATCCATTTCAATAAACGCCGGGGCCATCGCGCCCTGGAGTCGCATCGGCGGTAGCCAGAACACCACGTCTCGCGTGGTTCAGGCTCTGGCGAAGAAGCATGGATTTGGGCTGGACGAGCCCGTTTATGGCATCGATCCGAAAAAACTGGATTTGATCCTGCATGGAGTCGGCGACGACCGCCTATCCGTAAGTCTCGGCCCGGCCGGAAATGAAGGCCGGGTCATGGACTTCGAATTTGAAGGCGTGATCCCATACCTCAGACGCAGATACAAATCGACCGAGTCGGATTACGTCAGACAAGATGTCGAACGTTATATGGCCCAGCACGACTGCCCGGTGTGCCTGGGCGGGCGCATCCGCCGTGATAGCGCTGCTGTGAAATTCGGAGGACGATCGATCGTCGACGTTACCAGAATGTCAGTGCGCGATTGTATGGAGTTTCTGGGCGGCGTTACCCTCGCGGGTAGCAAGCTGGCCGTCGCGGAACCGATCCTGCGCGAACTTTCTTCGCGGCTGGCTTTCCTGGAGAATGTCGGACTTGAGTATCTAACTCTCGACCGTCGCTCCTCGACTCTGTCGGGCGGTGAAGCGCAGAGAATTCGACTGGCCACCCAGATCGGGTCCCGTCTATCCGGGGTGCTTTACATCCTCGACGAACCGAGCATCGGTTTGCATCAGCGAGACAACGACCGCCTGCTGGCGACGCTCAGAGATCTCCGCGACGGCGGAAACAGCGTCCTCGTTGTGGAGCATGACGAGGCCACCATTCGGTCGGCGGACTGGGTAATCGATCTCGGGCCGGGCGCGGGCCTCGACGGCGGCGAGCTGATCGCTGAAGGGAGCGTTGATGATATTGGGGGCGTAGATCGATCGCTGACGGGAAGCTATCTGAGTGGCAAGGCTTCCATCGAGGTTCCGAGCAGCCGGCGCAGCGGCAATGGCCTCGAAGTCATCGTTGAGGGCGCGTCCGCCAACAATCTCCAAAATATCGATGTCAGGTTTCCACTCGGATCGTTGATCGGAGTGACGGGCGTTTCAGGTTCCGGCAAAAGCTCGCTGGTCGTCGATATATTGCATCGCTCAGCCGCGCGGCGGTTTTTTCAGAGCCGAGAAGTGCCGGGTGCGCACCTGCGAATTAGCGGACTTGAGTGTCTCGACAAGGTGATCGATATCGATCAATCGCCAATCGGACGCACGCCGCGGTCGAATCCCGCAACGTATTCAGGTGCGTTCGGGCCGATTCGCGACCTTTTCGCGGCCGTTCCCGAGGCTCGAGCTCGCGGATACAAACCGGGCAGATTTTCATTCAACGTCAAAGGTGGCCGATGCGAGGTCTGTCAGGGGGCCGGGGTCGTAAGGATTGAGATGCAGTTTCTGCCTGATGTTTATGTCGAGTGCGAGACGTGCGATGGTCTCCGCTACAACCGTGAGGCTCTCGAGATCCTGTACCGCGGATACAACATCGCCGACGTTCTCGCAATGAGCATCGAAGCGGCCGCCGACGTGTTTGGTAGCATCCCCAACATCGCAAGGCGGCTGGAGAGCTTGCAACGGGTCGGATTGGGATATCTTACGCTCGGGCAGCAGGCGACAACGTTATCCGGCGGCGAGGCCCAACGCGTAAAGCTTGCCACGGAACTTGCGAAGCGTTCCACGGGCAAGACGCTCTACATACTCGACGAACCAACCACTGGATTGCACTTCGACGACGTGCGACGGCTCGTTGACGTGCTGCAGAAGCTCGTTGACGTCGGAAATACCGTCGTGGTCATCGAGCACAACCTTGATGTCATCAAGTGTGCCGACTGGATCGTGGATCTCGGACCGGAAGGCGGAGACGACGGCGGTCTGGTCGTGGCCGAAGGGACGCCCGAGCACATCGCGACCACCGATACGCATACGGGGAAGTTCCTATACCGAGCCATGATGCCGGTGAATATTGAGGTCGGCGCCAGCTAAATAAGCAGGCGGGAATTCGCCGCCGGTGTAACGAAAAAGTCTAATTCTCTTGAGGCGATTGAATCGGTCGGATCCACTTGCACAGCTGTTACGAGCGCTCGAACTGCAGCCGCCGTATCTCCAGTACTTTGCATCGTCCACGCGAGGAACCTGTAAGGGTACGAGCGTTGGGGGGGCATGCTTAATTCCATCGTTTGCGTGATCTACTGCGAGTGCTTCATCGGCCGCTTGCGCGACGAGTGCCTCAACGAACATCTCTTCGCCGGCCTGGCCGAAGCGCGGCGGATCATCGCGGAATGGAGGTCTGACTACAACACAACACGCCCGCACACGAGCCTGAACGGGCTCACGCCGATCGAGTTTGCAGCCCGCCCCAACTGGGAGCAAGATCAGAAAAGATTCTACTTATGACTGAGGGTAAGTTGGGGGCAGGGCCACTTGCGACCCTAAATTTGCTCATCCTCCAAAACAGCGCGATTAAACACGAAGGAGTTTGGCCGCATGCTCAACGTTCTCCGTCCTCCTGGGATGTAGCCGACTCGGGTATTGCAGCGTCGAGGCGAACTTCGACCCCGGCGTAAACATCGCCGGCGTGACGCCCGCGTCTTCTGCCCACCGCAATGACAACGACGCGCCGGGCTGTCTCATCAATTACATAAATGATCCTCAAGTTTCCAACTCGCAAACTCCACGCGCCCTCGAGCCGTCCCTTGAGAGGCTTGTAGCGCCGAGGCGAAACCGCCAGCGTTGTCATTTTGGCGAGTGCCCGTTTTCTATCGTTTTTGGCAAGACGCGGCAGATCCTTCTCCGTGACGTTTGGAGTTACGTGCACCGCGTACATGCCGGTATTTCCCTACGAGCCTTTGCCGAGCAACTCGTCGAGTGCGATAGTTTCGCTGGCCTTGTATGAGGTAAGGCCGGCAGATATTGAATCCATCAGCTCTGGATCAGCCATGACCTCGAGGGTTTCGATCTCCGATTCCAGATCGGCGATCTGCCGGCTGAGTTTGCGGACATCCTCTTCCAGTTTCGAATAGTCCCCGCGCCGGACTATGGCGACGTCGGCCGTATCGCCCTGCATGATGGTCACAGGAACCCCCGACCTCACCTTTTCGAGCATGGCGGTCATTTCCTTGCGGAGTTTTGTGACGGACACGACTTCGTCAGAAAACGAACTCGAGACCATTCCATTGCCTCCTGATTAAATCTGGTTGCACGAATCACGTATATCATAGGGCATCGTATCACGTATGGTAAACGTTACGGCATGGGATATTACATCATGGTCAATCTATCGATGTAGTTTCCTAAAGTGACGTTCGTCCCTGTTGTGACTGCCACCCTCAGCTCGAACGGTTTGAGCCTTGTCGATAGTTGTCCTCGCTGTGGGTTGCTGCGTCACCTTGTCGGCGGTACGAGGACGGCGAATCTCAGACAGGTAATGCTGTAGCTGCGGCACCCCGGATGGGCGACCTCGAAAAGTTCCTCCCGGTCCGGCGCGCCCCCGGGTGAGCTGCCCAGATTAGGGCTGAGCGGCTTGACCCGGCGGGATGCGTATGCAGCGAACCGCCTGTTCGCGTTGCCCTGAACCTCAATGCCGTTTGACACCTGCAAAACGTCGGCCTGGGTCACCCGGCGGCGGAGGGCGGCTGCGTGGAAGGGCTGGAGCTATCGCCGGGGTTTCCAGATCGAATGATCTGACTCGGACGGGGATTCCGGTGGGACAGCTTCGTCGTTGGCCGGCGGACTAACAGAGCTGGGCGTCGTGGCATCGTCAATCGATGGTGATAGTTCGGAGTCAGGTTCTTCATCTGAAGGGGCCGAGTCCGTAGACGAATCGTCGGCAAATTCGATGTGCTGAACCAGGTCCGGCAGGTCGAAGTCAAGCGGGCCTTCGGCGTGGGCAAGTTGCCCGTCCTCCATCAGGAACGTGTCATCCGCGAACTGGCTCAATGCGGGGTCATGGGTTGCCATCAGGATCGAAATTTTCTCATCGTCGACGATGCTGCGAAACAACATCATGATTTCGAGCCCCGTTACGCTGTCCAATTCGCCGGTGGGCTCGTCGGCGATCAGAAGGTCCGGTCGATTCGCGATGGCCCGCGCGATCGCCACCCGCTGTTGCTCACCTCCGCTCAATTCGAAAGAACGATGATGTGCCCGATTTTCCAGACCCACCATGCTGAGGACCTCATTCGTACGGTCGCGGCGAATTCTTGCGCCTACACCGGCTATCCGCATCGTCAGCTCAACGTTTTCGAATGCGGATAAAACGGGCAGCAGCGCAAACGTTTGGAACACGAATCCCAGCCGGTGGCGCCTGAGCAACGTCAACTGCCGGTCCGACATTTTTCGAAGATTGTTGTCGTCGAAAAAAACCTGTCCGGATGTTGGCTTGTCCAGTCCGCCGACCAGATTCAGAAGAGTCGTTTTGCCCGACCCCGAGCGACCTCGCAGCGCGAATAGCTTTCCCGGAGGCATCTCGAAGGTGACTGAATCGACGGCTCGGACTTCCGAATCACCAACATCGTAAAACCGGCAGGCGGCGCTGGTCCGAACGAGCGGTGGCGTGGATGCAATGTCACGGGCTGCAACATCCCGGTTGGCGACAGTCAACGGCTAACGGCCCCTCCTGCGGAAAAAGCCCCCACGATCTGTCGTTGCCGAATCACTTGACCGGTCATTCCCTTTCGAGGCCGTGATAACAACGCGCCCATCTTCGACTTCGACGATGGCCCTTTCGGAAATTCCCAGCTGCTCAAGATATTCTTGCGGTATCTGGAGCCGTCCGGTGTCGTCCACGATTACGAATTCGTCGTGGGTTGCCTGGTCGGCGTCTCCTCCAACCACGCGTCTCACCGTCTCGGTGCTCGTGCGACCGTCCCGGATGGCAACGACGCGATCGACGCGGTGTGCGATGTTTCGATCGTGCGAGACGATTATTACGGTGAGACGGCGGTCGCGATTCAGATTCCGCAGCGCTTCATAAATATGAGCGGCGGTTTCGTTGTCCACCTCCCCTGTCGGCTCGTCGGCGAGCAATAGATCGGGTTCGTTGGCGAGCGCAATTGCGATGGCCACCCGCTGCTGCTGCCCCCCTGATAGCTGCGCGAGTTTGTGGTGCATCCGGTCGCTCAGCCCAACAGCCTCCAGCAGTCCTTCCGCCCTGGCTTTGCGATTTCGGCCCAGCGCGTTGGCGAACAGCATTGGCGTCTGAACGTTTTCGAACGCCGTGAGGTAGGGAATCAGATTGCGTGAGCTCTGCTGCCATATGAATCCCACTTTGTTCCGCTTGTAAAAGACAAGATCGCTCTCCGACGCCTTGACGAGGTCCATGCCCCCAACGATGCACGAACCAGCCGACGGAGAATCCAACCCGCCAAGTATGTTGAGAAGCGAGGACTTTCCACTGCCACTGTTGCCAATAATGGCCATGAACTCGCCGCGATTTACGACCAAATCCAGACCCTGAAGCGCGACCACTTCAAGGTCGGCGACTTTATAGATTTTTACGAGGTTGTCGCAGACTGCGTAGGGATCGCCTGGGAGAGAAGCGTCGCGGTCTCTCAACCTGTCTCATCTCCGAACTTCATCGCTTCATGGATTCGTATGCGTCTCAGCATCCATACCGAGACGGGGAATGCCAGCAGGACGACGACGCCGAAAAGGATGAAGATTTGTCCAATTTCGCCCCAGGCGGTAATCACGACGAACGGTGGCGTGTCGCCGTGCTTGTCGGCGCTGATCTGCAGAAATGGAATGAAAAGCTTGCCGGTCGCAATCCCGAGAAGGGCCCCCACTGTGGTGCCGAGGAATATCAGAAATCCATTCTCGAATGAAAACAGCGCAACCATCTGCCCGACCGATAATCCCATGGCGCGAAGGATTCCAAACTCCTGCAGCCTTCGCCGAAACGATATAAATGAGTACATCAGGAAGCCGAGCAGCGTCAGAATGGCCGAAATAATGAAACCCACGGTAAGGATTCCAAAGATTCCGGTTTGAGTCGCATCGTCGCGCCTTTCCGAGATCGTTGTGGACGAGTCCCACGCCTGCACAACCTTCAGGTCCAGCGCCCACAGCTTGTTGGCAACCTCTCCGGCCGTATTGCCTGGATTCAGCTTTGCCAGCACGTTCCATGGCGTCTCACCGGTCCAGCGTAGAAGATAGTCAAGATTCGCAACCACGAACGCGCCGTCTTCCGCGTAATGAGTCGGCAGGGAGTCGATCCATCCCGCGACGAAAAACTCCAACTCCGTCTGGCGAATTTGTATTCGGACCGGATCGCCGATCCGTAAATTCGTCTCTTCCTGGAAGAATTTTCTGTCAAGAAGCAAGGCGCGCTCGTCAGTTGCAAGACTATTTATCAGCTCATTGAGCGGCTGAGGGGAGAAGTCGTCCCGCCACCATAACGATTTGCCGAACTGAACGGGATCCACGCCGTAGACCACCACATCCTCGGTATAAGACTGGCCTGGAACCTTGAACGATCCGTTTTCGTCCCAAAATCTCGCAATCTCAGCGAAGATCGGTTGTCCGTTATCGTCCACCGCTTCGTGGTGGATTTCTACAGGCGGAATCGACCAGATTTGAGCGATCTCGTCGAAGAACCCGGTCTCATAAAAGCGGGCGTCGGCACCGACTTCGTAGCGAACCCTATCCTCGAGATTTTGATCCAGGGTTCGGGCCATTGAGGCGCTGAAAGCTCCGAGCGCGAAGGTCAGGATAAGTAGCAGAACCAGGCGGGTGAACTGCCCCGGGCTTCTGCCGATCTGACGAAGGCCGAGGTGCATACTGGCCCCGTAAAAACGTGAGCCGGCCCAGGTCAGAAATCCGACCAGCATCGGGAAGATGCGAAGGAATATAAGCGACATCGCGAACATGAATACCACCGGAATTACGATAAGTAGCGGGTCGGAAAAACTCTCGCCTTCCGGGCCCACCGTCACCAGGGTTTCTCCCTTGCGGAGCAGGTAGTAGCCATAGATGGCGAGCGCGAGCAAAATGAAATCAAGGAAAAATCGTTGGTAAATGGGCCGTTGTAAGTTGCGGGAGACATCCTGCTTGTACGTCACCACGGACTGCCGAGCGGCTGCGATGGCCGGTCCCAACGTAGCAGCGACAGAAACGGCTACAGCCGCGCCAGCGATGGCGTAGTGAGACGGATTCAGACTCATCGTGAGCGGCTCGCGATCCGTAAACACCATGAACGTATAAGTCTTGCCGATCAGCTGCGCGAGTCCCATCGCAAGCGGCGGGCCGATTGCCATCGCTATTAGCCCTATCAGCAGACCCTCGAGAAGGTATATTCCGATGATCTGCAGCGTGCCGACGCCTCGGCTTTTCAGAATCGATATCTCGCTTTTCTGCCGTTCGACCACCATGCCCGCGGAAAGACTTATGTAATAAAGGACGATCGCCACCACGGGGGCGCTGAGTATGAAGAGCATGAGTTTGAGGAAAAAGAGCTTCTCGTCAAAAAAGAAGAAAACTTTCTCCGGCGAGATTTCCAGCTTCGTATTAGGCAGTATCAGGTTCGTGCTCGCCTGGAGCGAGTGAAGTCCGCCGGTGATGTTTCGATAGTTGGTCGCCCGAATCGCGTTGATGTCGAAGTTTGAGTACCAGGTTGCCTCGTAGAAGAGGTACGGATGTTTCGCGATCACTTGATCGAGGTAAATGTCACGGTTTACGAAAAGCGCTCCATCGTCAAACGCGCTTTGCACGTTGTAGAACCAGTAGTCGGATTTTGTGTCAATGGCCTCAACACGGCCCACAACATCAACCGCGATAAGCTTTTCCAAATCGGTGTCAGGTTCATCGAAGACGATCTTGACCCTGTCGCCTAATAGAAGCCCGGCTTTGTCCATGGCATCGGAAAACAGCGAGGCTTCGAGAAGCGGAATTTCCGCACCGCTGATATCCGTGACAGTCGCGACCTCCGAGGATGGAAATCGACCTTCCATGAGACTGACGTTGTTCTCGAATTTAGTCATGGTGGCAATGAAGCCGTAGGCTACGTCGCGGCGCCTCGTCGTCGCGGCCGAAGTTTTCGTGAACGCGATAATGGGTAACACATCCGTTTGAAGGTACGCGACTTGCTGGATTTCCGGCAGGCCGATCAAAAATTCGAGATATTCACTGAAAAAGCCATCGGCTTCGAGGTAGTCATCGATATTCGTGGGTTTTGAGCTTTCGGACTTCCTGTCGAAATGGCGCAGCAACACGCTGGATGCGGGCTGAATCCGGTTGGTCGGGTTGGACAGCTCCCGCTTTAGAAGAAACTCGCTGACGCCCTCTGAATACAGGGGAATCGAGGTTGCGAGCGTCACCGTGATGACCAATCCCAGGGCCGTGCTCAACACCAGCGGTCCGTTGTTAAAGAGCCGCTTTAAAACGAATGCCAGCAAGGCGAAAGCCATTTCAGACCGTCGCTTTTCGAGAAATCATTTGGGTCCGCCGCCTGCCTTCGGATCTAGGGCGTCGAAAACACCATCATTCCTTCGTCGAGCCCGTCGAGAACTTCAATTTCGAGGTCGCTGTTAATCCCGGTGGTCACGGGGACGCTTCGCCTTTGCCCGCCGATCACGGTTTCGACGAACTCTCGTTGATTTACCGCACGAACCGCCGACCGAGGGATTTTAAGAATATTCTCTTTCGTCTGTACGGTTATCTTCAATCTCGCCAGCATTCCAAGTTCGACTCCGGGTTGCGTCCAGTCCACGACTATTTTGGCTTCGGGAATCCTTATCGACTGGCCGGTCGAGCTGACAATCGTTCGTGGGAGTGTGACGACTCGACCTTCAAACAAAACCCCGGCGAACTGGTCGATGGTTACGTCAACTCGCTGTCCAACAGCGAGCTTTGCCTGATCGATATCGGGAACCACGGCTTCGACAACCAGCACGCTAGGGTTGGCCAGGCCAATGATCTCCTGATAGGCGTCGATCTGATCGCCCGGTCTTCCCCGGACGAACGTAACCGTGCCGCCGAACGGGGCGATGATTTGATTCTCGAACTGCTGCTCCTGAAGCCGATCGAGTTTGATTGCTGCCTGGTCTCTGGCGTTTCGAAGGATCGTGAGGTCGATTGCCGATGCCGACGAGCCCAACTCAAGCTGCTCGACCTTCCGAACAGCGCTGGCAAGCTTTGCCTCGGCTATCACTAACGAGTTCTCGGCAATCTCAATGGCTTTTGCGTCCGGCCCTGCATTCAACTCGTCAAGTGCGGCCTGAGCCTTGGTCACGTTGGATTTGGATGACTCCAGGGCGATACGGGCGTTTTCGATAGAGGTCGTCGAACGTGCCTTCGCCAGGTTGTTACGGGCCGTCTGCAGTGCGAGATCGGCGCTCCGAATCGCGCGTTGCGAGGCCGTTATGCTCATTTCGTAATCGTTCGTAATCTCCTCGGCCGTTCGCCTCACGGCCACTTCTCTTTCGTCGGACCCAATCAGGTCACTTAGCTGCACCTCAAGCGCCACCATCCTTGCCTTTTCGGTTTCAACGGTATTTCCAGCAACTCTCAATTCGGCTTCGGTGGCCGGGGCAAGCGAGTCGTTGTAGGCCCGAATGGCCTCCTGGAAGTCAATTTCGGCCTGCTGTTTGCTCTCGAACGACCCGGTGCCGCCCGTCACGATGTCGTGGGCTAACTTGGCCTTTTCGAACGTGTTCTCCGCATCCAGTCGCTCCGAGGCGGTCGGCCTACTCTTAAGTTCATTCAGGTCCGACTCGGTCTGAAAGATTACCGATCGCTGCGATTCAATCGCTGCTTCGAGCGTTGATATGGCGCTCCTACTCTCCGCGATTAGTTGTGATTCCGAGGGTGTTCCCTTGGCCTTCAATTCTGTATCGGCTTCTCTGGCCGCCTCCAGTTCGAGTTCGCGCTGCTCAACCGAAGCCTGGGCCACCGCAACAGTCCTTGGGAGGTCGGCGATTAGCGCATCAAGGTCGGCCTGCCGGCTTTCGACCGCTGCGTTCGCCGCGATCAGTGCTGCCGTTGCCGAAGTGAGCTGGGTTTCCGTGGCCCCGCGCATCGTGTTGTCGAGAGCCAGTTTCTTGGCGATCACGTCGAACTCGGCAAGTTGCACTGCCTGCCTGGCGGCTTCGACATCTTCCAACATGCGCGAGTCCGCAGCCTTGAACCGGAGGTCCGCCGTCTCGAGCGCTTTGTCCGCGTCGGCCAGCTGCGAATCGAGGCCGCCAGTCTCCAATTCGGCCAGTATCGCCCCGGAGTCGATTTCGTCTCCCTGGCGGACGTTCACAACCTTCACGCGACCGGGCGCCTTGAAGAAAAGGTCACTGCGCACGTCCGCTTCCACACGGCCCGTCATTCGAATCGCTTCCTCCAGGGTGCCTCGCTTCACAGGCACCATGGGTCGCTGCAGCTGACTCGGAGGCGCGCTTATCAACGTTGGCGTAGGCGCAACGGTCTGAACGAAGAATTCGCAACCCGAAAGGGTGAGAGCCAAGACTCCGACGGCGCCGAGAATCCAGATCTTATGAGTCAACCGCGCAAATTCCTCCGCGTACCTTAGATAAACGACTCAAACCGGAGCCAGAGTCGCGACTGCGGACAAACGGCCGTGTGGCGGTCTTCGTGTTCAAACACCGCGCAGCCCAGGTCACGCGTTTTTCGGTTTCCACACGGAGTTACCCGGCCGGCGCCGTTGAATGTCGAACAAGTTCCAATTCTCGGCCGCTTCATTTGATAAACTCCGACGATCGCCTCCGAACATTGTACGGTCATTCACAAAGCGTCCAGAGCATTCTTGTTGCCAGGCTGCCGCTCGTTTGTTTGAGATCTAAGAAGAGGCTACGACGATGAGCGGTTATCTGGGAAGCGGAGAACATGCCCCGAGTCGATGACGCGGACCCTCGCACGCGCGCAATCCACATAAATGACGGGATTCCCGCAAGCGGGCTATTTGGACCGGCGTTGCTGGATGCCGACCGATCGAGAGTTCCGTGGCGGCTCGCACCCGAGCCGTTTCCGATGCTCCCGTCCACAGTCGCCCACCTCGAGCAATTGGGACATCATCTCCTGGCGTTTTACCGAGCCGCCAATCAGTTGTATCTGGCCAGCGTCCGTGGCAAACAACCCGCCTGGGTTGCCGGCTACCTGGACCAGGGAAAGCCCGAGCAAGTGGTTGAACTAGCGCGGCTGCGCAGGTTTCGGGGTGCTCTGCCGGCCGTCATCCGGCCCGATCTCATGGCCGTCGGTCAAGGAAAGTTTGTTGCTACGGAACTGGATTCAGTTCCGGGCGGCATAGGGTTACTCGACTCGTTAATGCTCCGCTATCACGAACTGGGGTTCAGCCCGGTCGGCGGCGGTCCCGGCATGGTCGCGAGCATGGCTCGCGCGCTAATCGCCGAGTCCGGCGTGCCCAATCCTTTCATCGCGGTTGTCGTTTCGGATGAGTCCGAGGTCTATCGCCCGGAGATGACGTGGGTGGGAGAGCGTTTGAATCAATTCGGGACGCGGGCGATCGCCGTGCATCCGAGGGAGCTGGATCTCAGCGGCGGCGACATAGTGGTCGATTTCGACGGCAGGCTCGAAAAAGTCGACCTCATATATCGATTCTTCGAGCTGCACGACCTCAAGAACATTCCCAACGCCGACTTGATAATCCACGCTATGAAGAAACGGCGAGTGGCCGTGACTCCGCCGCTGAAGTCGCAGCTTGAGGAAAAGCTTCTATACGCTCTGTTTCATCATCCGGAACTTGAAGAGTTTTGGACCGGCGAGTTGCCGGCTGAGTCTTTCAGCGTTCTTCGCGAGACGCTTCCACCGACCTGGATCATGGATCCTGCCGAGATCCCGCCGCATGCCGCGGTTGTGCCACCGCTCAGGACGGCTGGGCGTCCGATTCGCCGATGGGATGATCTGTCCGGACTCACTCAGCGCGAAAGAGAACTTGTCATAAAACCATCCGGATTTTCAGAATTGTCGTGGGGTAGCCGGGGTGTCACCGTGGGGCACGACGCGAATGCCGAGGCGTGGTCGGAGGTTGTGCAGGGGGCTCTCGATGGATTTTCGAGCACGCCGTTCGTGCTGCAGCAGTATCACCAGAGCCGGAGTGTTAGCTCCTCGTACTACGACTTTGAATCCGAATCGGTGATCGATTTCGATGCTCGAACCAGAATCAGTCCCTATTACTTCGTTACAGGCGAGCTGGCCGAACTGGCTGGCGTGCTCGTCACGGCGTGTCCATCGTCGAGCAAATTGCTTCACGGCATGACCGACGCCGTGATGGCGCCCGCCCAGTCCGATCCCGACGCCGATCTCTGAGACCTCGCTTACTCGATTTGCGGGCAGCGCTCACTACAGCCAGAATTAATTAGCGTCATCGCTTTTTCCATTTGGACAGATCGACGGGCAATGGAGGCTCAATTTAAGTGAAGCAGGTTGTCAAAAATACTACTCCCGAATGGAAAACATTGATGCGCAACAGCATTCGCAAAGGCGCGGATGTCGAGGGGGTTGATGATGCAACCCGAGCCGAAATCGACGAAGTTTCAAACGAATACCCGTTTTTTTCCAACGAGTACTACACCGGGCTGATACAGGAAAAAGACGATCCGATCTGGAAACAGATCATCCCGTCGATGGACGAGCTCAACGATCCGAATTTCTACATGTCCGACGCCCTCGCCGAGGACGGCAACGACTCGCCGGTCAAGCACCTGACGCATCGCTATCCCGACCGTGTTTTGTTCACCGTTACTTACACATGCGCGATCTACTGCCGCTTTTGCACACGCAAACGCAAAGTGGGCAAGTACCCGGTGCCGCCGTGGCGCGAGATGGAGGCCGTTTTTGACTACCTCCGCGAGCACACGGAGGTTCGAGACGTACTGCTATCGGGCGGCGATCCCTTCCTGTTAAGCGACGATTATCTCGAAAAGATTCTCGCTGCTCTAAGGGCTATTCCCCATATCGACATCATTCGCGTGGGCAGCAAACTGCCTTGCGTGCTACCGCAGCGAATAACACCGGAACTTTGTGACATGCTCAAGAAGTACCACCCGTTCTATGTCAACACCCACTTCAATCACCCGCGCGAGTTGACACCCGAGGCGGAGCTGGCGTGCAACCGTCTCGCCGATGCGGGCGTACCGCTGGGAAATCAAACCGTTTTGTTAAAGGGCATCAACGATGATGCGGAAATACTTAAGGAGCTTTTCCTGGGACTGCTCAGGTTTCGCGTCAAGCCCTATTACCTGTATCAGGCCGACCTGGTGAAAGGCACGCATCAATTCCGGACCGACGTCGCCGTCGGATTGGAGATCATGAAGAAGCTGCAAGGCCACATAACGGGATTCGCGGTTCCAACCTACGTGATCGACGCTCCCGGCGGTGGTGGAAAGATGTCCGTGGGCCCCAACAGACTGATCGAGCTCGGCGAAGACTACGCTACGCTCGAAAACTTCGAGGGGAAGACCTTCAAGTATCCAGCCAGGGGATCCGAGCGGTCGTCGGAAAACGGGGAAAACACAACCAACGGAACGATTATCCAGGATTACGTCTAGGCAGGCGACCTCCCGTTGGCAGTATCTCGATTAAGGTGCGAGCCCCCGCAGTTGGAGTAGTTCCACGCCGAGATTTCCCGTCGTTACGCCGAACGGGCCGCCCAGATCCGGCCGATACTCGAGCCGGCCGCGCTGGAAATATTGAACGATGGCACCGTTTTCAAACAGCTCCTCTGATATCGGATATCCGAACGCGTCAAGCGCGCCTTCCTGCTCCCAGTATTTTAGGAACGCGAAGTTTACCGAGTGACCGGTTTCCGGAAAATATCGGTGTTCGGGCTCGCTGGGGAATGGGGAGACTCCAGCCAATGGTCTGCTGGCTTCTGTAATCTGACCTCCCAGAAGGCCCAGCTGGACCACGTATGGGGTTCCAACCAGTTCGGGATGGTATTCGAAGCGAGCGCGCTGGAAGTACTGGACCGTAAGCCCGCCCTCGAAAAACTCCTCAGTGACGGGATATCCGAAAGTCGACGCCCCGCCGCGACTCTCAAAATACTGTTTAAACCCGAAAACAACGTTGTGGCCCGTCTCCGCGAAATAAACCGACTGATTCCCGGGCAGATCAAGCGCTGCGACTGGGCGCGTTAGCGGAAATCGATAGTCGATTTCAAAAATGGTGCTCTCGATGGCGCCCAGTTCCGTTGGCGTCAGGCGGTTGAATAGCGCCTGAAACCTGCCCGCCGGAACCTGGCGCGTCGCCGCGCTGCCCTGCACGTGAACGCTTTTCAGCCGTCCGCTGGGCGACCGGTCGGAGAAATCGGCCATCTGCAGGCTTCCGATCACCGTATCCGGCCTTGCATTCAGCATGTCCTCCAGGACACTCATTGGGAATTCGGCGGTCGACCATTCCCGCTTCGGCGCCTGCGAATCGAACGGAGCCCCGCCACTATCAATGTCAGTGAATCCTCTCAGGTACGGCAATGTGGCCCCGCCGAACACGTCCTCGACGTTCTCGGTAAATCCGCCGCCGCTGGAAAAGTAGAACGCGACGATCGGCTCTCCGCCGTACGTGATGATCGTGTTGCGGGTGGCATCCACAGCGGCGTTGGTTGCCGGATGTTCACGATTCGACCCCTCGTAGACCTGGAAAAACGTGGTGTCGTCGAGGTCGAAGGATGGGTGTTCCGGATTCAGATTACTCAGCGCATAGGTTCGGGCGGCCATCGCCTGGGCCATCAGCGCCTCGCCCGGCCAGCCGCTTGGCATCTCCGCTGGTATCACACCGCGCAGGTAGTCCTCGATGTTGAGTTCGTTGACGGTGTCGAGCAGGCCCTCGGCATTTTGTCGAATCCAGATCGTTCCGCGGTACATGTCGTAGAAGAGCGTTCCGCCGGTATCGGGAACGGGACGGGTGAATTTGTAAAAAGCCTGAATTCGTGTTCCAGGCTCTAGCGGGACGATCTTGAGGGTGCCGGGAAACGGGAAGTCGATCATCGGATTCCCGGCCGGATCGTACAGGAACGCATGAATGCCCTGGCGCCCGGGTTGCGACATCAGACTCAACCGTGTGCCCGGCTGAAGCGGACCGGTCACGCCATCAATGGCCCAGAGTCCGCCGTGACCGAATACGTTGCCGGGCAACTTGTTTGACGACGGAAAGCTCCCGTCCACAGCCGGCGGGAGAAATTGCTCGTCGACGAGGACCCGAACCTGCGTCGATTCGGTCGGCCATTGCGAGAGTTCGGTGCCCCGGTAATAAGTGGAAACGATTTGAGACGCCGTCATTCCCTGCTCGGCCCGTCCCTTGGCTCCCCACTGAGACAATCCCACCCCGTGGCCCGACCCGCTGCCGGTGAATCTGACGATTTGCTCGGGTCGATAAATCGCCACCGAGGCGGTGGCGTCTCGGGATTGGGACGGAGCCAGAATCGAAACCAGGGCTATCCCGACGGCGACGAGGCGAGCGCTGCGCCCAGCCCAATTTGATATCGCGGTCTTTTTGCGTGATCTCCCGACGGATATCACATGAGCATCACGGCGGGGACGAGCGAAACGCAGCACGAGCTTGAAAATCACCAGCACGCGATTGTCGGACCGTCTCGATTGCAGAGATGTACTTGTCATAATGTTGGGAAATTCTAGACACTGAACGGCCGTTGGGCAATGCGTATTCTGCCCGTTAGAACTATCAGCTGCGCCGCAAGCCCCTTCCTGGACGGGCGTGCGTGTGGGTGCCGCCGTCGATTACTTTCACCCCATTCACGACTACAGTCTCCACGCCTTCCGACATCAGCAACGGCTCATCGCTGGTTGCCCGGTCGCCGACCGTTTCCGGGTTCAAGACGGCGATGTCGGCCGCCATCCCGCGCCGAATTATTCCCCGGTCTGACAGTCCAAACTTCGCTGCCGGGGCCGACGTCATGTGCCGAATCGCGTCTTCAAGCGTGAGTATTCCCAGTTCGCGGACGTAACGTCCGAGTACTCGCGGATAGTTTCCTCGTGAACGCGGATGTGGATGGCTGCCAACCAGCAGAGCGTCGCTGCTGAACATGTGCGCCGGATGGCGCATCATCGTCTGGATGTCGGGCTCCGAACCGCGACTGATCACTCCCGAATTTTCCATCCGCGATCTAGCCATGATCTCGACGGCGGCCTCTGCCGCGTCGGCGCCAAGTTTGGCCGCCACGTCGAACAGTCGCATACCTTCCATCCATTCGTTGCCGTCGCCGGCGACGTACGACAGCGTTAAATGCTCGCCAGTTCCAAGAACGTGGCCACCCGCCGGATTACGAAGATCTTGAAGCAGCCGTTCTCGATCCTGCCCAGATTGAAGGCGGCGAAGCGTCATCTCCGGACCGCCGTCGTGCGCCCAGCCCGGCATGAAAATATGAAGGCTGGTGCTGCCCGCCTCGTACGGATAGGCATCATAGGTAACGTCTATGCCCGAGGCCCGCGTCTCGTCGAGAAGTTCGAGAACTGCTGCGGACCCGCCGGAGTGACTGCTTGCAATCCCGAAGTGCGAGGTATGCACGGGGGCCCCGGATCGCCGCCCGACCTCGATCGTCTCGCGAAACGGAACCAGAAAGCCATCACCGAGCCTGGCCCGCTGGTGGGCTACGTAAGCAGCGCCAAACCGAGCTGCAACCGACGCCAACTCGACCAACTCGCCCGTGTCCGCGAAACCGCAGGGGTAGTAATCGAGACCGGTGGACAGCGCAACCGCTCCCTGCTCGAACGAATCGGCCACAAGGGCGCGCATGAGGCTCATTTCTTCATCGGTTGCGGGTCGGTCTTCGAATCCGATCACCTCCGCCCGTATGCAACCGTGCGGGACCATGGCCGCGACGTTGGCTGAGGCGCGACCGTCGAATTCGGTAAGGAATTCGGCGATGTTCGACCAGCTCCATTCACGACCGAGATTTCCGCTTATCCCGGCCCAATAAAGGTGCATCGTCTGCAGGTTTTCGGCCGAAAGCGGCGCGTAGCCAATTCCATCAAGGCCGATTAAGTCGGTTGTGACCCCCTGATGAACCTTCGGCATGTGATCCGGTTGCGCGAGCGCTTGCAGATCGGAGTGACTGTGAACGTCGATGAATCCCGGACAAACGATGCGACCCGCGGCATCGATTTCGTGCTCTGCCTTTCCCTGGAAAACGCCGACGAACTCAATCCGATCGCCACTGATCGCAACATCTGCTCGAAACCACGGCGCGCCGGTGCCGTCGACGACGCGTCCGTCGCGAATCACCAGGTCGATACCGGCCAGTTAAGTCATCCTGCGGTAGGAGGCGAACTCGATCGGACACTCTATAAGCGTGGACCGCCGACCGGCCAGGGATTCTGTCACGGAATTCGCCAGTGCCTCGGCAGATTCCACCCTGGCCGCGTTGATACCAAAACTCCCGGCGAGAGCGACATAGTCGGGGGAGCGGAAATCGTTCGGAGCGCCGTCGAGTAGCGAGTTCTCGGCCTTCAGCCGAATAAGGCCCAGCGTTGAATCAACCGCCACGATCACGGTCACGGCGGCGTTGCAGCGAGCAAGGGTTTCGAGTTCCCCGGCGCACATCAGCAGACCGCCATCCCCGATCATCGTTACGACCTGAGCGCCGTCCAGATACATCGATGCCGAGGTTGCGGCGGGAAGTCCGTATCCCATGGTCGAGAGGCCGTTGGACACCAGGAAGGTCTTGGTGTGATACGACGGCCAGTACTGGCAGATGACCAGTTTCAGCATTCCAACGTCGCATGTAAGGACGATATTCGCAGGAACCGCGCGGCGCACGGCCGCGATCGCGTCGATTGGGTCGATCCCCTCCGCCGTGAGCGAACGTCCTACAGGCTCCTGGGCTTCTCTTCCAGAAATCTGGCGCCGGGCCTCGCGCCGCGCCTCGGACGCCCGCCGAATACCGTCCTTGATGCTGCCCGAAGCCCCGGCAAGTTCGGCCAGCGTTTCGACAATGTCGCACCTGTGGTGCTCGGACGGATATGCGGTATCGGCGACTGCGTTCTCGGAAAGGCTTACGACCGAGCCGAATCGCCAGGGGCGGATGAAATCGGACCCGTCCAGTCCAACGCCGAGTATCAGGTCCGATTCCGAAAGCAGGCGCTCGACGCCGCCCGATCCATAGGAGGCGTATACACCGGCGTATAGATCGGCATCAGCCGGAAAGTAGCCTTTTGCCTTCGGCGTGAGCACCGTGGGCACGCCCCAATGGCTTGCGAATTTCGCGCTCGCCACGGCCATTTTTGAGCTGCGCGCCGCGAGCCCCAACACGAGAACCGGGCTTCTGGAGGCTTTGAGTCGGTCGACTATGCGGTCGGCCGCGGATTCGAACACACTGTTGAAGCCGTCCGTTGGAATCTCGCTCCAATCTCGGCGCTCGATCGTCTTAACCGCGTCGGCGGCCGCGAGCATGAGGCATGCTGGACCCTGAGGTCCAGCCATCGTCGTGGCCCACGCTTCCGGAAGGAGCGAATAGACGTTGTCGGGCGTGATGCGCGCGGCAAGCTTCGAGACCGGCTGGAACAGCCGAACGAGGTCCAGCGTCATGTGCGTCCAGCTATCTTGCACCGCGGAATCCATGTCCCCGATCAGCGCCATGAGCGGGGTCCGATCCAGGAACGCGTTCGCCACGCCGTTGACCATGTTCGTGGCCCCGGGTCCAACGGTGGAAATGCAAACTCCCGGTCTTCCGGCAAGCTGCGCTTCGGCGTCTGCCATATACGCCGCGCATGATTCGTGATGTGTGAGAACGAAGTCGATCCCCACTCGTTCGATGGCGCCAATGAGATCGGTTACCTCGCCGCCGGTCAGCCCGTAGGTACGGGCGATCCGTCGGGTTTTAAGGAAGGCCGCAATGGCGTCGGCAACGGTCCACGTGTCAGCCATGCCATAACATAACTGGGTTGGAGCAGATTGTGCCCGCGTGCGCCGTCGCCCGTCCGGTCCGCCGGTCGGGCAACGGAAGCGATTCCACGGCAGACATCGCGGGGCGCGCCGCTATAATCGGCGGATTGATCTCGCGGAGGTGTCGCCCGATTCGAACGCCGGCCTCAGACGCTTTCGGAAGAAGCCCGATCGGGCAATTGAGGCCGTCCCCGCTGCCTTCCTCGATTCCCTCGTCAATGTGCTCCACTCTCGACGTTCGCGCCGTCGGCCGGTGACGCGATGAATTCCGATGGACAGGCACCGGCAAGGCGACCGGTCATCACGATGGACGGGCCCGTCGGCGCTGGAAAGACTACAGTGGCCGAGTTGGTATCCTCGGCCCTGGATTTTCTGTTTGTCGACACGGGACTGTTTTATCGGTCCGTTGCGTGGCTGGTGCTGCAACGCGGGCTGGACCCGGCCGACGAGCCAGCCGCGGCCGAAGTGGCCAGGGATCTGGACCTTGGCTTCAATAAGATTGCGCGCGGCGCGGCGCGACAGTCTGTCAACATCAACGGAATTGATGCCACCGAAGAGCTTTATTCGCCCAGCGTGGAAAACGCCGTATCGATCGTGGCGAGAAATCCCGAGGTAAGGGCGGCGCTGCTACCGAAACAGCGCGCGATGCTCCAATCGGGTGGAGTGGTTGTTGCCGGACGTGACATCGGCACCGTGATTTGGCCGAGCGCCGAGCTCAAGGTTTACCTCGACGCGACCGTCGCCGAGCGCGCGCGGCGGAAATACGACGAGCGACTGGAACTGGATGGGATCGCCGACTACGACGAGATCCTGGCGCTATTGCAGAAGCGCGATCGAATCGACAGCGCCAGAAAAGTATCTCCGCTGCGAATACCTGACGATGCCGAATACATCGATACGAATCAGGTCTCTGCCGAGCAGGTTGCTGAAATGATCATCGAGAGCCTGGCCCGAAATGTGGGATTCGCGCCCGCGAGGTCGTTAGAACACGATTAGCGGTTAGCGGTCGACTCCGCCGGATCGAGTAATTCCGACGATCCCGTCCCCGCTTTCAGGCGTCGAAATTATCGATTGCCGGCAACGCGAGGGCTGGAGTATCCGCCGCGGGCCTGTTGTCGGACGGTAGAAGCGCTGCGATGCTTTCCTGCAAAACCCTTGCGAGCTCCGCAAGATCCTGCTCGCCTTTGCCACCGGTCTTCCATCGTTGCAGGTCAATCGGCTTGCCCACCACGCCGCTAAGTTTCCGAGGTCGCGGCCAGCGCGACCCGGGCGGCAGCGACTCGAAAGTTCCGATCACGGCGACCGGGAAAACCGGTATTCCTCCACGTGCGGCGCGGGCGGCCAGTTTTACGACAACCCTGTTAATCGGTCCCAACCGTCCCGTTCTGCTGCGACGCCCCTCGGCTGCCAGGCAGATTCCCCGGTTGTATTTCAATGCGGAAAGCAGATTTCGCAGCGGACCGATGTCGCGTCCGTCGCGTGACACGGGGACGATACCTCGAGACCGCATGATGCCGCCTAGTACCTGCAGGTCAAAAAGCGATGCCTTGCAAACCGTCGTAGATTTCGGCGTGAACGGGTCCATTGCAATGAGGGCCAGGGGGTCGAGCATGCTGAAATGACTGGTTAGAGCAATGTAAGGCGCTTTCTTTGGGGACTCCGGATGGATTTCGACATCCATCCGATGATAGAGCCGCATATAGATGCGCAGGATGGCCGTTAGCATCACGTGCAGAGTTGGCTCTTTTTCAGGCGCCAGGATCGGAGTTGCCATCAGAATCACAGTGTAGTCGGCGATCCGCTCGCGCGCCCCGTCTACCGAATCGTCCGACGTATTTCGTCTGGCGCGCCGTGAATTCCCGCAGGTGCAAGACGCACGCCCTAAGATGAATCTTGTCGACCAGCGCCCGTTTCCGACGATGGCCTCGGGAGGCGATAATCGGGTGGTGATGAGACTTCCTACGCGATCTGCTCGCACATACTGGAATTTGGAACTGTTAAATATCAACCTGGGATCGAGATGATTTCGACTACCGTGCCGATAGTGGCGCTTGTCGGTCGTCCCAACGTCGGCAAGTCAACCCTGTTCAACAGGATGGTCGGAATGAGACGCGCGGTGGTGGAAGACGAGCCGGGAACAACCCGCGATCGATCCTATGGAACGCTGGACTGGAACGACAGCGAGTTTCTCGTCGTCGATACCGCCGGTTTACATGCGCGGGGGCTCGACGCGGTGGCCGTGGCCGCCGAGGAGCAAGCCAAAATCGCCGTCGATCAGGCCGATCTGCTCGTAATGGTCGTCGATGTAACGACCTCGGTAACCGAACAGGATGCTGCGGTGGCGTCCATTCTTCGGCAGAGCGGAAAACCTGCCGTGCTCGCCGTGAACAAATGCGATTCAGATCAAAGGGCCGAGGCAGCGCCCGAGTTCTACAGCCTGGGCATGGGAGACCCAATTCCGATTTCGGCCTATCACGGAGTTGGAGTGTTTGAATTGATCGAGCGGATTTCGGAGAAAATTCCCCGGCATCCGCCCGCCGAAAGCGACCCGTCGCGGCCGCCCCATCTCGCGATCATAGGTCGGCCCAATGCGGGAAAGTCGTCGCTGTTCAATCGGCTGCTTGGAGTCAATCGCTCCCTGATAAGCGAAGTTCCGGGGACAACCAGAGACTCGATTGACACCGAAATGACTTTTGACGACAAACCGGTTGTTCTGGTGGATACGGCCGGTCTGCGGCGTAAGGGCAACGTAACGGGCGGAGTCGAACGGCACTCAGTTATTCGCGCACTGGGGTCGGTGCGACGTTCTGACGTTTGCCTGCTCGTCATCGACGCACTGGAAGGTGTAACCGATCAGGATGCGCACATAGCCGGCTATGCAATCGAGACGATGCGCGGTTTGGCGGTTGTGGTGTCGAAATGGGACCTCATGCCAAAGGAGAATCAAACCGAGAAGCAGTTCGATGATGAGCTTCAGTTCAGGTTCAGGTTTATCGGGCACGCGCCGGTTCTCAAAACGTCTGCCGTCACGGGCTTTAACGTTGACCATCTAATTCCCACGGGACTTGAAATATTTGATAGAACACGCGCTCAGATAACCACCGGAGAGCTAAACAGGTACTTACTCGAACGAGCCGCGCGACGAACTCCGCCCAGCAAGCGCGGGCGAATTACGAGACTCCGCTATTGCACTCAAACCGGCACGAACCCGCCTACCTTCAGACTTTTCTTCTCGGATCCCCGGGACATTCCCAGGGCCTACATTCGCTATCTTGAAAACGGGCTGCGGGAACACTTCGGACTGCACGGAGCGGCGGTTAGAATGGTCGTCAGAGGGTCCAGAGGTACGTAAGTTACTTTTCCTATCGGTGAGTCTGGTGGCTTGATTGGTCTAGAGATTATTTCGGCTCTCGTGCTGCTGGTCCTGGGATACCTGATCGGGTCCATTCCGGTTGGTTATGTAGTCGGGCGCTATATCTTCAAAAAGGACCTTTTTTCGCACGGCAGCCGCAGCATGGGTACCACCAACGCTCTCCGTGTTCTCGGGCCGCGGGCCGGTTTTGCTGTCTTTGCCGCCGATCTGCTAAAGGGTGCTATTCCGGCGTTGACCGCTGGGTTGGTAATGCCTGATCATCCGGAGATTCAAGCGCTGGTCGGCCTGGCAGCGGTAGTCGGCCATAGCTGGTCGTTGTGGGTTGGATTGAAGGGTGGCCGAGGAGTCGCTACGGCGATTGGGGCGGCGCTCGTGATTTTTCCGATTGCGATGCTCGTTGCACTGCCGGTGGGAATCGGAATGGCTATAGCTCTCAGGTACGTTTCACTTGGATCTATCAGCGGGGCCGTCGTTGCGCTTGGGAGCGGAGTCGCCCTGTATGCGACGGGCCTTTGGACGTCTATGTGGGGGGTTGTATTTGTGGCCGTGGCCGTTGCGCTGATCTTGTGGCAACACCGGGCCAACATGCTGCGGCTCGCGCAGGGAACAGAACTGAGGATGGCAGCGTGGCCAACGTACCTTCAATCGCGAGGCAAGGAGCCGGACGAACGATCGGAACTCGAAATCTGACGGTTGCGGCAACGTTGACCCGTGGTGGCTGAATCCCGGCCGCCGACAGCCGAGGCGGAAACCTCGGCGACCTATTGCACGGTTCACACGGACAGAGAGACGCTCCTCACATGCATACGATGCGAGCGTCCGTTTTGCCATGAGTGCATGCAGCACACCGAGGCCGGCCTGATATGTCACGAGTGCCTCGGTCTGCCGCCCCCCGAGGTTCGCCGGCGGAATCTCGCGATCCGGGAGGTCTTGTTCCTCACTGGAATCGCAACGATTTTTGGCCTCGCTCAACTGCTGCTGTCGTCGCTGGGGCCAATACTGTTGATCGGGATTGGTGTGCTTGCCGGCTGGCTCATGGGACGCAACCTCCGCGATCAGTGGCAACGCGATCGCCGCCCAAACGTCTTGTTGTTGGGCGCGAGCGGTGCCCTGCAGGGCACCATTTTGGCCGCCATGGTCGTTGTAGGACTCAGTGGGCTCGGGCTCCTAAACCTTGGGAACAGTTCCGGTGGGCTGGTAGATACGATCTCGCTGATAGTTCAATCGGTTTTTTATCTTGTCGGGATGATCGCTGGACTGGTGTGGTCCATGACGCGACGCTGATGTGCCGTTGATCACGGGTTACAGCTACAAAAAGGCCGGGCCTGGGTGGGTCGTGGTCGAGCTGGACGGCGGATCCTCGATCCGCATCCGCCGCGACGTCTTTGACGAATGTTCCTACGAAAAAGGCTCTGACGTATCGTCCGAGCAACTCCGCGAGGCGGAAGCGGTCAGTGGGGCGCGGCACGCCCGATCCGTTGCCCTGAGATTCCTGAGTCATCGCCCTCGGACCATCAAGGAGATGAACGATCGGCTGTCTCAAGAAGATCTGACGGCTGATTCGATCGAGGCTGTTATCGCCGACCTTACGCGGAGCGGCTATCTGGATGACGAGCAGTTCGCCAGAATGTGGGCCGAGAGCCGCGCAAGCCACCGCCCCAGGGGACGCAGGGTTGTGTCTCAGGAGCTCAGCAGCCGCGGCGTGTCCAGGGAGACGATTGAAAGCGTTCTGGATTCGTATTATCCCGACGACGCGGACCTTGTTCGGAAGGTTGCCACGCGTCGGGCCGAGATAATGCGCGGCCTTGACAAAATGACGTTTCGGCGGCGACTGTCAGGCTATCTGGCCAGACGCGGCTTCGGCTTTGGAGTCGTCGCGCCGCTTCTCGACGAGCTGTGGGACGATCCGCGCGATCTAGAATCCGACTAACTGTCGTCGAGCGCTCTCAAACTCTCGATGACACCCGGAATCGCTTCCGGCAAATCGTCGGCGATTGCTCCGGCGGGACCGAACTTCTGGCCGACGTTCTCACCAGCAAGACTGTGGATCGTCACCCCCAGCCGCGCCGCCGGTGCGGGATCGAGGCCCTGGGCGAGCAGCGATCCAATCGCTCCGGCAAGCACATCGCCGCTGCCGGCGTGGGAAAGCGATGGAACCGCGAGTGGAGATACCGCGTACGATCCGTCGGATTCGGCCACGATCGACCCCGCGCCCTTCAGGACGACAACGTGCCCGAGAATCCTCGACGCCTCAAGGGCCGACGCGAGCCGGTTCTCTTGAACGTCGGCGGTACTCAATCCGAGTAATCGTCCCATCTCACCGGGATGTGGGGTTAGCACAAGGCTGGCTTTGCATGCCGCGAGAGGTCCGTCGGCGGGGGCGCACGCGTTCAATGCGTCCGCGTCTACGACCAGGCGTTTGTCCGGCGCGATCGCGCCGAGCAGCGACCTGACGAATTCGTCAGTCTCGCGGTTCCTTCCCAGCCCCGGGCCAATCACGGCGGCGTCGGCAGCCGCGATCGACTCAGCTACGGCCTCCGCGTTGGATGCCGCGATATACCCATCGAGTTCCACGAGATTCTGATACGTAACGCTGCTGATTCGGGCGGCGGTGGCGGCAATTGCAGGTTCGATTGATGCCAGCGACACCATGCCGGCGCCTGCGCGAGCGGCTCCCAGACAGGCCAGCGTTGCGGCCCCCCGGTAGGCTCGGCATCCGGCCACGACCAGCACCTTTCCAAAAGTTCCCTTATGGCCGTCGGCGGGCCTCACTGGAATCGCGGCCGCATCTTCCTCCGCCAGCAGAATCCGGCCGGGAAGTTCCGAAAGGTACTTTTTCGGTAATCCAATGTCAGTTTCGATCGGTCGGCCGCTTTTGGCGAGGGCGGGCTGCAAGATGGAGCCGACCTTCGTCGGGCCCGTCGCGACGGTGATTTCCGCGGAGAAGGCTTTTTTATCCGCCTTGCCTGTATCGGCGTCAATCCCCGACGCAACGTCGCAGGCGACCATAAGGGGACCGTTCACACCTTCGATATCGCGAAGAATCCGCTCGATTTCGCCTCGGAGCGGCGGTGAGCTCCCAATTCCCAGAAGGCAGTCAACTACGATGTCTGAACTCGCCGCACAGCCGCGGGCGATACCGTCCGCAAACCCCGCGATTCTGGCGCCGGCTTTCGCTGCGGAGTCGCGCAGCGGGTCACTATCGCGAGGCCGAGAAAGGACGACTGTCACCGATGCCCCAGCGAGCGCGAGGTGTCGCGCGATCACCAGACCGTCGCCGCCGTTGTCGCCCGGCCCCACGAGGACCAGCACCGATTTTCCAGCAAGGCTATCAGCCGCGGCGCTGATCTCGCGAAAAACAGCCGCCCCCGCATTCTCCATAAGCTGACGTTTATCCATGCCGGCCTTGATGGCCATGGCTTCGAGCTTCCGCATTTCCGAAATCGTGCAAACTCGCCGGAGGGGGGACTTCATATCCGCGTCGCGTCGCCGACCACGGTGGCGATCGCCAGGTTCCTTGAGTGCGCGAGGCTGATCGCCAGATCCTGAATTCCCAACTGTTCCGCCCGCGCTTTTGCGGAACCGTGAAGCCGAACATGCGGTTTGCCGCGTCTGTCCGCCACAACTTCCATATCGCGCCAGCGAACCCCGTGCATTCCTGTTCCGAGCGCTTTCGAGACGGCCTCCTTTGCGGCGAATCGGACGGCGAGGTCACGTACTCGACCACGGCAATAGGCGATTTCCGCTGGCGTGTAAATTCGGTCGAGAAATCGTTGACCGTGCCGCCCGAGAACGCTTTCTATCCGGTCGATTTCAACAGCATCGACGCCGGTCGTTAGCAAAACGGCGCTCCGATCAGCGACCCTCTAGCGAGACTTCCGTGACGTATGAGTCGAACTCCCAGCCAGAGCCGAGGACCTCCACGCGGCGGATGAATATCGGAGGCGGGTTTATGGCGTGCAGCAGATCCGGATTTTCGTACGTTACCCATTCACCCGTTGGCACCGCACCGGCTCCCGCTACCGAGAATCCGTCTTCATTCTGATGATAGAAACCGTGGTACCAAATTTGATCCTGCCCGCCGCCGTCGACGTAATAGATCTTGATCATCACCGGGTATTCGGTCCCCGCCGATCCTCCGCCCGAAAGACTTTGAAAATTCACCTTCACTCGCGTTCGGATCTGAAGAACGGAATAGTCACGGATATCACGATCGATAGTCTGAGCGATCCCGGCCTCGCCGTGGCGATTCACCTGTTCGCTGTTGGCTGCCATCCTGCGGAATCTGTAACCAGTGTCGCGATTCCGGGAGGCTGAACCGTTCGGATCGGTGTCAAACGATGATCTTGTAGCCTGACCGTCGATTCCAGTTTCGGTGACAACAAAGGACTGCCACGGAGAAGCCAGCGTCAAATCCGCAAGCTCCGAGTCGTTGAGAAGCGGACTGGTCGGTGGCAGATTGCCGTTCGGCGCAATGTCGGCGGTATAGCCGCCTCGGCCACCAAGCCCGATTTTGGCAAGCTCACCGCCGTTGGACAGAAGAGCCTCGCCACTTCGAACCAGGACCTCAGTCCGTTCATCCGCAAGTAATTCCACCAGGTAGCTGCCCTCGACGAATTCCATGCGGCCCTGATTCGCGTAGAGCCAGAATCTACGCTGGGTTTCGTCCGCGGTACTGGCGACGCCTAAAATTGCCCGCCCTCGATCGATGCGGAATTGCAGTTGCTTGACGTCGTGGCGAAGCCAGCCCCGGGCGCTCCGTTCGATCAGAAATTCAGTGTTGTTGTACAGGTAGACAGTGCTGCCATCGAATAGTTCCAGGAAAGCCCGGGATGTTGCGTCCGTCGCGATTCTCGATCCGGCGGTGAGCAGTATCGGCTCGCGAAGCTGCTTCCAGGCGAAATCGTTTGGATCCTGCAGAAGAACCGTGCCTTCGATCGGTTCGGCCCGAAGATCGGCAGTCGCGGTAATGCTCCCAAGGGCCGAAGCCACCCGGCCCGGAAGCACCAGCACGGCCACAACGAAAAGCGCAAATGCGCCTAGCAAAAACACCCAGGCAAGAACTCGGGTGGACCGAAATCGGTCCGCTGTCGGTGACTGTGCCGTTTGTGCCGCGGCTTCAGGTTGTGGCTTCAAATCGCGTCGATCCGAAATGAGTCGTAATGACCACTTACGTCGGTCCAGGTCGATTTCAGATCATCAACACGAGCGCCCGGTGGCCCTCGCCGCGCTGCCGTTAGTAGGCGCTCCAAATGATCGCGCCTTCCTTCTGCAACCACTTCAAGTTCGTTATGCGTCCGTGAATTCCTTACGTAACCGACCAACCCCAGATTGGCGGCTTCGTTCATGACGAAGTAGCGAAATCCCACGCCCTGCACTCTTCCGGTAAGGATCGCACGAACTCGCGATCCGTTAGCACTGCCCAATTCACGTCTCCGCTTACAGAAGCTTCTGCTGCGCCGATTGCGATTCCGGGTGCTCGATTCCGAGGTGCTGATAAGCAAGGCGGGTGGCGACCCTGCCCCTCGGAGTTCGGGCGATAAAACCCTGCTGAAGCAAATATGGCTCGTAATAATCTTCCAGGGTTACGCCATCCTCGGCGAGCGTCGCGCCCAGAGTTTGCAGACCGACCGGACCGCCTTCGAACTTAACGATTATCGCTTCGAGAATCTTTCTGTCCATATCGTCAAGTCCGATCGGGTCCACGTCCAGCGCGGCCAGCGCGGCATCTGCGACCAGCTGAGAAATTCGGCCGTCGGCCTCCACTTCCGCATAATCACGGACCCTTCGAAGTAGGCGGTTGCAAACTCTCGCCGTACCGCGGGATCGGCGCGCGATTTCCAATCGGCCATGTTCGTCCAACTCAACGTCGAGGATTGAGGCCGATCTGCGAAGGATCTCGCTGCACTCAGCGATTGAATAGAAGTTGAGCCGGTAGATCGCCCCGAACCTGTCGCGCAGCGGCGCGCTGAGAAGTCCGACCCTGGTAGTTGCGCCAACAAGGGTAAACGGCGGCAAGGCAATCCGGTAGCTTCTAGATGCGGAACCCTTTCCCTGACCGACAACGAGATCAAGTTCTCCATCCTCCATCGCCGGATACAGGATTTCCTCAACAGGCTTTCCAAGACGGTGAATTTCGTCGATGAAAAGCACGTCGCCTTCGCTCATACTGTTCAGTGTGGCCGCAAGATCGGCCGGCCGATCCAGCGCCGGACCGCTTGTCACTCGAACGTTGGCGTTCATTTCACGGGCGATGATATAGGCGAGTGTTGTCTTGCCGAGCCCCGGCGGCCCGCATATCAGAATATGGTCGACTGGTTCGCCGCGTTTCTTGGCAGCGAGCAGGAGAATGCGAAGCCCAGCTTTGATCTTCGCCTGGCCAATAAAATCCGAATCGTCGAGTGTGCGCGGGCGAAGCGCCGCGTCGTGCTGACCGTCGAGAGTTGCCGGTTCCGGCGCGACTATCCGTTCGGCCAAGGTGGCCTACGCGCCCCTTCTTTCAAAAATCTTATCTTCTGGCCAGCGCCGTCAGGGCGGCGGCTATCTGCTCTTCCACCGTCATGCCCTCCACGCCCGATGCCGATACACCATCCATGGCTTCGGATCGAGAATAACCCAGAGCCAGTAACGCCTCGATCGCATCGTCGGCTCCGTCCGGGATGGCTTGCATCGTCGCTTCACTGACAAGCTTACCTTTTAGCTCCAGGACGAGGCGTGCGGCGGTTCTTGCCCCGACGCCTGAAACGGATTGCAGCGCCTTGGCGTCACCATTATTGAGCGCGTGGATCAGACGCTCCGCCGGAAGCGCCGATAGTATTCGCATTGCCATGCGAGGTCCGACTCCCGACACACCCTTCAAGGCTTCATAAACGTCAACCTCGGTGCGATTCTCGAAACCGAATAGAGAAGGACCGTCGTCGCCGATATGCACGCGCGTGTACAGCGCAATTTCGGAGCCAGGCGCCGCGTTTCGGGCTGCGGCGCTTCGAGTCACAAAGGCCCGCAGACCGATTCCGAGTCCGCGCGGCTGTATCTCCAACCAGTCCTCTCCGGCATGAAGTACGATCCCCATCAGCTGGCTTATCACAGGAACTTCCAGGGTTTGCAGGCCGTCAAACGCGATCGTCGCGGCAACTGTGGAGCCATCATCGCCGCGATGCTGCTAGCCGCGAGACCACGCGGTGGTTGTGAAGGTGGCAGATCGCCGCAGCCAGTGCGTCGGCCGCATGATGCGGTTGGGGCGGTGCTGCCAATTTCAAAATAACCTTCACCATTTCCTGAACGTGGTATTTGTCCGCATTTCCAATGCCGGTTACCGCGTTCTTGATCTGCGGCGGCGAGTACTCAGTTACTTCAATGCCGCGCCGCGCAGCGGATAGCATCACTACCCCGCTCGCTTGCGCGACAGAGGTCGCCGTCGAAACATTTCGACCATACAGTGTCTGTTCAATTGCGATGTCGGTGACCTCGTGAGACTCGAGGAGCTTCTCGATGCCTGTGTGCAAAGTGAGTAAACGCTTGCCTGTGCTGGCGGCGGATTCTGTAACCAGACACCCGAATTCGACGAGAACGGGGTCAATATCTCCAAGGACCAGACCGAACCCCAGATTCGCTATGCCTGGGTCCACTCCCAGGGTCAGCACTTCCTAGGCTGCCGCGTACGTGGCTACGAGTTCTTCGGTGATGTTTAGATTCGTATCGACCTGGCGGACATCGTCGAGCTCCTCAAGACTCGAAACAAGCCGTAGCACTTGCAAAGCGCCGCGCTCTTCGGCGTCAATTGGACTCGAAGCGATTCGGCCCAGGTCCGCCTGCTCGACTGCCAATCCATTGCTGACGAGGTTGGTTCGCACCTCGTCCAACCTTTCGGGCTTGGTCCAAACGTAGACGATCGAATCATCGATTTCGGCGTCGTCGGCGCCCGACTCCGCGGCGACCATGAATATTTCGTCGGGATCGTTGCCGTTGGTCTTAACCACAATTTCGCCGCGGCGCTCGAACATCCATGCAACGCTGCCGGAGTCGCTCATGTGACCGCCTGAGTTGTCGAGGACGTTACGAATCTGGGCGACGGTTCGATTTCGGTTGTCCGTCAACACGTCTATGAAGAGTGCGATGCCGCCCGGGCCGTACCCTTCGTACGAAAGCTCGAGCATTTCCGGTGCGTCTTTGTCTTCGCCAATGCCTCGCTTAATTGCTCTTTCGATGTTTTCGCCGGGCATGTTGGCGGCTCGAGCCTTCTGCACGGCAAGTCGGAGTCGATAATTTGAATCCGTATCCTGGCCCCCAAGACGCGCCGCGACAGTAACTTCCGTGGACAATTTTGAAAAGGCGCGCCCCCGCTTGGCGTCGACAGCGGCTTTTTGGCGCTTGATCGTGGACCATTTTGAGTGACCAGACATCTGACTTTAAGTAACCGCCCTTGATATCCTTCACTATGAAAAGCGATTCCAAATTTTACCTTAGCGGAGCGTGAATAAAGTGTGCCCGACTCGTTGCAGCGCGGTTTTATGTCGGCGGGGATTGCGTGGAATCTAGTCAGCTGGCTCCCCTGGTCCTTACCGCCCTGGCCGGGTTTGTTCTCGCGATGATGTTTTCGAAGATCTGGGTGCCGTTCGGCAAGCCGGCCCCGGGCAAAGAAGTTCACACGACAAGAATTGGGTTAATGCAAAAGCTAATGGTGCATAGATGGCATCTTTTGGTCGTGCTCGGTATCGCAAATCTGAGCAGTTTGCCTGGCGACGCCCTCCCGAGCGTGCCCCCCAATGGCGTTGTTCTCATAATCCTCCTGGTCCTGCTGGTGATCGTCCTGCCAACGCGATATCGATTCACCGCGGATGGGTTTGCCCTGGGACGCGGACGGATGGCGCTGTGGAAGGATTTCAAGCGCTATCGAATGGGCGCGGGACGAATTCAGTTCGAGACCAAGGGCGAGAAGCCCCGGCGCGTGGATATATTCGTTAACAACGTTCAAAAGCAGGCGTTGCGGCCTGTGATCAAGCGCTACTTCGGCGCGCCGTCGTCTTCGGAGTCGGAGTCGTCGTAGGCGCGGCTTCGTAGCCGGGCCAGCCGTTCGGCGACTTTTGCCTCATATCCGTTCGAAGACGGCACGTACATGCGGATTCCCTTCAACGATTCGGGAGTGTAATCCTGCGCCACGTAGTTGCCTGGATAGTCATGAGCGTATTTGTAGTCCCGTCCATATCCCAACGCCTTCGCGCCTGAAAACGCATCATTTCGCAAATGGAGCGGCACCGTAAGATCGGCGCCTGCTTCAATCGCAGCCCGAGCAGCGTCCAGCGCCGATCCGGCGGAGTTGCTTTTCGGCGCCGCGGCTAAATAGATTGTTGCCTGCGAGAGGGCAAACGTAGACTCCGGTAGGCCGAGTCGCTCGACCGACTGGTAGGCGGCCAGGGCTACTGAAATCGCCTGAGGATCGGCGTTTCCAACGTCCTCGGAAGCCAAAATGAGCAGGCGCCGAGCAATGAATTCGGGTTGCTCGCCGGCTTGCAACATTTTTGCCAACCACAGGACACTCGCGTCGGGATCTGAACCCCTGACGCTTTTGATGAAGGCCGAAATCGTGTCGTAATGCTCGTCTGCCTTGCGGTCGTACCGGACTTGGCGCACCAGAACTGATCGTTCAACTGTGTCGAGTTCAATAATCTTGACGCCATCATCCATTGCAAGTTCAGCGGCCGCATCGAGCCAGTTCAACGCGATGCGGGCGTCGCCTCCGCAGCGATCCTCAATGAAAGCCCTGGCTTCGTCGCTGACCGCCAATTCGGTATCACCGAGTCCCTGTCCTTTTTCCGAAAGCGCTCGGTCGAGAATCTGCCCGATATGGATTGCAGACAGAGGATTCAGCTTCAGAACTCGCACCCGGCTCAGCAGCGGGGCTATGACCTCGAAATAGGGATTTTCCGTCGTTGCACCCCAAAACACCACGGTCCCATCCTCAACGTACGGAAGCAACGCGTCCTGCTGTGACTTGCTGAAGCGGTGGACTTCGTCAACGAATAGGAGCGTGCCGCGGCGGTGCAGCTTGAATTCGTCCGCGGCCGATTTAGCCGCGGCCTGGATATCGGCAACGCCGGAAGTGACCGCGCTGAGAGATATGAAATTGCGACTGGTGATTTCCGCCGTCAGGGTCGCTAGCGTTGTCTTGCCGCTTCCCGGCGGTCCCCACAATAGCGCCGACCATAGTCGATCTCGGTTGATAGCGATCGAAAGCGGCCGGCTCGGGTCCAGAAGTTGCTCCTGCCCCACAAACTGGTCCAGTGTCCGGGGGCGCATTCTGGCCGCGAGCGGCGCCGAACTGCGTTTCGCCTCGGCCGATGCATGGTCGAACAGGTCCGGATTCACCGGAGCGCTCGTAGAATCGCCGTGATTCGATTTCCGTTCCCTTGCACGCCGGCCACGAGTTCATCTTCAATCGGCGCTTGCATGTACCTCGCTCGGATGAACGCCCGAGTCAGCTCGGTTACGTCGGATTTCTCCGACCCAAAGACCTCAAGGAGATTCTTCTGATATTCGATGGCCGTCTGATTCGGGTTTCTTTCGATCCCCGCATTCTCGGCTTCGCGCAACGTGCTCAAGTAAATCTGCCAGACGCGCTCGCGATTTGACAGCGCGGTGGCCGTTGTATCACCCGAGAAATCTCCTGATTTTCCCAGTCCCACCGCTGCCAACGCCCGGGCCGCCGCCTGGATGGTCAGCAACTTTGCGGCATCGCTCCAGAGCTGCAACAGCGAAGCCAGCCCGAGCAAAATGGAATTGATGACCGCTCCGATTCCGATCAGTGCAGTTCTCGCGAGCCTGCCAATTTTCCATTGGGGGCGGCTGCTCGTCAGTCGCTTGTAGATGAGATAAGCTGTAAAAGCCAGCAGAATCCACATGATTCCGGCTTGCAGAAACTGAAACGGAGAATCGCCGACCTGCTCGATCTCCGGTATCTGCTGCTGTTCGGGAGGGGGATCTGCTGACGAACCGCCGAATTGCAGCAGTGAAATCAGCTTCGCAAATAGCGCGATAACCGCCAGCAGGGGAAGCATCATGATTTGCCAGATCACGAATCCGATACGAATCAGCGTCGACCAAAAGCGGTAGGCATCGGGTATCCGAAACGCCGGAATGAAGATGGCGATCAGGAGTGCGATACCCAGAACGAGCAGGCTTGAACGGACCCAAGTCTCGGTTATACCCGTCGACTGCTGAGCGAGTTGCAGCGACCACGTGGAGGTTTGGCGGACGAGGCTTGCATAGCTGTGTAGGACAAGAAGCCCGATGAAATAGAAGACGAGGATCGTAAGCGGAGCCGATGGCGAGATCTCGTCGGCGCCGCCGCCCGCGGTTACCGCGGTCGTGACCGTGAGGATTCCGCCTCCGGCTATTCCTCCGGCGGTGATCTTGCCGACCGCGGCGCTTCGGTCAATCCAGCGTGCGCTGCTCGTCATCCATCCGTAGTACTCGGGCGAATTAACCGACGGCGGGATTTCGCTCTGCTGAGGATGCAGTTCTTCGATCTTGCGCGCCAGAAACGCGGCCGTCTGCCAGATACCGACGAGGATGAGAGCCATGGCCATCGTCGAGACATTCATGATCGTTGAAAAAGAACCGACGAACCAGCCGTCTTCCTCAAAATCGACGCCGACGCCGTCCTGAGCTATCCCCATCCCGCGGAGAATCAATAGCGAGGGCACGGCGAACACCAACCAGTCCTTCCATCCCGGTTTGTCCCCCCCGGCCCGCTGGCCTCTCATGAAAATAGTCAAACTTATGAGGAAGTTGCTGAGCATCAGCGTGAAGGCCAGCCAGGACTGCTGCGACGAAACTCCCGCTCCGATAAAAGCGAAGGCAAGGCCCAACGCCAACATCAAAAAGCAGATCGATGCCAGCGATGCGAGAATCAGCCTGCTATGAGGCCGCTCGACTGTCTCGCCAGACATTCATTCCCTCCCGCCCCGTGATGGCGTGCGCTTCTATCCCGGCCGCGGCGGCAAGCGTGGCCGACCCGGCTGCCCCAATCGCATCGGTGAACACGGCCGCAACATTGTGACCTGCTTTTTTTCGGCCAATGAGAGACCGTATTAACTCCGGACCGCCTTTGCCCGTGATGACCACCAGGGTCGAGCCCCATGAAAGTTTCAGCGAGCTCGCCCGCACTTCGTCTCCAATCGTGTCGCCTTCGAGCAGACCGACTCTGGCCAGCAGCGCCAGAATTTCCATCAGGTGTTGACGGCCCTTCCCCACCGGCACTTGCGGACGCCGGGATCCACGGATCCTGCGAGCTCTCTCGCTCGGAATCGCCCGGCCGCCCACCAGTAGTCTGTCGAGACCGTTGACTACGATGCCGACCGATTGCCGCCCCGATATCAAGGATGAGGCGAGCGACGCCGCCACCGTTATGCCGAGTTCGCTGGCGAAATTGACCCACTCCCTTGAATATCCGCCCGGATTGAGATCGACGAACAGCGTCACTTCATGACTGACGGCCGCCTCGAGTTGCCGAACGTGAATGGTTCCCGTCCTGGCCGACACCTTCCAATTGATCATCCTTGGACTGTCGGAAGGTCTGTATTCGCGGCAGCCAATCACCCTCGAAGGATCCTGATAAAGAATTCTTGGCGTTTTGACAGTGCCAAATGGCGTGGTCGACGGCAGCCCCAGTTTGCCGAGAGGAACGATTTCGGGATACACGATTAATTTGACCGACACATCGAGACCAACCTCGCGCTGCGCGAAACCGAATACGTCGCCATACCGCGCTTCCAGCGGACCAACATTGTGGTAACCGCGCCGGCTGGCCGACAGTTCGTAATGGATGTCCATACGAGAGCGCGGCTTCATGGCGACTACTCGGCGCAATACCTCGTATGTCGCGAGCTCGTACGGCAGCGTCTCGCGCACGTTGAGCCACGTTATTGGAAGGAAGCTGGTATTTCGCAGTGAAATTGTGACCGGAATCGTTTCGCCCAAAAACGCCCTGGCAGGCAAACTCCTGCTCAAGCGAAGCCCGCGGCCGATACTCCATATCCAGAACTTGCTGGCGGCGTATATTCCAACGATCACGTAAACGAGCACGAAGAATACCGCGAGACCGGTTATCAGCCCGGCTGCAAGCAGGGCAGCGGCCGACAGCAGGATGCCGGCCATCCGCTAGTTCGCCAGTACTACTTCAGTTGCGTCGAGCACGGCGTTGGCAATGTCTTCCGCGGTGATTCCTCGAAGCGCACTCTCCGGGTCTACGAGAATGCGGTGCGTCAGGACGTCTCGAGCGATTTCCTTCACGTCGTCCGGCATAACGTAGTCACGGCCGCGCATCGCCGCAATACCCTGTGACGCCCTGAACAGGGCAAGCGAACCGCGAGTGCTCGATCCGAGAGCCACGTTGGGGTGGTCTCGCGTCGAACGCGTCAGCGTGACGATGTAATCCGCTACCGTGTCGTCCACATGGACCTCGCCGATGTGATCTTGCAATTCCATCAACGTCGTCGTGTCGGTTACGGCATTGATCGAATGAATCGGATGCCCGGCAGCTTGATCGTAAAGAATCTGCTTCTCGCCGTCGCTCTCGGGGTAACCGAGACTCATCTTCATGAAGAACCTATCGAGCTGAGCCTCAGGAAGCGGGAACGTGCCCTCGTATTCAATGGGGTTTTGGGTAGCCATCACAAGGAACGGTCGGGCCAGAGTGTACGTCACACCGTCTGCCGTCACCTGGTCCTCGCCCATGCATTCGAGCATCGCCGACTGCGTTCTGGGGGTGGCGCGGTTTATTTCGTCCGCAAGCAGAACATTTGCGAACACCGGGCCTTGCTTGAACTCGAACTCGGATAATTTGCTGTTGAAAACAGAGACGCCCGTCACATCGTTGGGCAATAGGTCGGGCGTGAACTGAATGCGCTTGAACGTCCCGCCCAGCGATATCGCCAGCGCACGCGCGAGCATGGTCTTGCCTGTGCCGGGCAGATCCTCAAGGAGCACGTGGCCGCGGCAGATCAGGGCCACGATAATCCTTTCGATCTCCGCCGACTTTCCAACTATGACCTTGCTGACGTTTTCGCTCAGCTTGCCGGAAAATTCGACGTACGCAGATGGATCCAAGATTTGCCACCCCGGGGCGATTTAGACTACGGGTCCGGTCGCGACCCCAGTGTCACCTGCACCGTTCGGACGCTGGTTTCCTCGCTCCTGTGAAAGCGCACGGCAACGGTTGAGCCCGGCTTGTGCCGAGCGAGGATTCGGCCGAGGTCTCCCGAATCACTCACCTCGTCGCCGGCGATCTCGATGATGATGTCAGCTTGCTGAAGACCCGCCCTGGCCGCTGCGGTTCCTGAACTTACATCAACCACATAAACTCCGTACTCAACGGGCAGTTCGTTCTGCCGGGCAACGAAGCGCGTGATCGTCGCGGTGACGATTCCGAGAAATCCGCGCTCTATGCGCCCGAAGGTTATTAGCTCGTCGATGATTGGCTTCAGGCTGTCGATTGAGATGGCGAAGCCGACGTTCTGGCTACCGACGATGCCGGCCGTGTTGATTCCCACAACCCTGCCTGTGATATCCAACAGCGGCCCTCCACTGTTGCCGGGGTTGATGGACGCGTCGGTCTGGATCAGGGCGCTCAGCGTCTGCCCCTGACCGTCCACGTTCGTCAGCGTTCGGTCGAGCGCGCTGACCACTCCAACCGTCACCGTCGGACCTCCCGGTAGATCAAGAGCGTGACCGACGGCCACTACCTGCTCGCCTACCTCGAGGTCGGACGATTCTCCAAGTTGGGCGACAGAAATTCCCTCTGGATCGATCTGAAGCACGGCGACGTCGGTCAGAGGATCGCGGCCGATCAAATCGGCTTCGATGGCCCGGCCGTCGTAGGTGGTGACCAGGATCCGCTTTGCGTCGGCGACCACATGATTGTTCGTCAGTACATGTCCAAATTCATCAATAATGAAGCCCGTGCCCACTCCCCCTTCTGGGACGGGGCGACCGGAGGTGTCCACCGCGAGCTGTCGCGTCGAGATATGGACGACGGCCGGCGAAATCAACTTCGCGAGGTCGGGTACGGAGAGCGCCGGAGCTTCAACCGCTCGCCGGCCGGTTCCCTCCGAGCCCTGGCCGCCGGTTGGCGACGGTGCGGCCGATTGCACCGCGAGCTGAACGCCTGCCGCAGCTTCGACCCTGGGCCCTGTGTCCGTGAGATTCTTCGCGTCAACTGTCGACTCGCGGCCGGATGCCTGACAGCCGGCAAACGCAATGGCAACGGTCAACGCAGTCAGAATCCTGGGGACGTTCCATCGGCGATTCAAATTCGGCCCCATCATGATCGGTCTCCGCCCGTATGGGATGTTATGAGCTTTCGGCTCCTGTATCCGTGTACGTTCGCCGGTTTAAAGCCGTGCCCTGATTTTCCAGCCGGGCTCGATAAATTGATGGCAGACGGCCTTTCGTGCGCTGGTGCGATTCGGGCACCTCAATCTTATCAACCGCCCGGATTCGCCCGCCCGCGCCGCCTCGTCCACTTGAGGAAGCTGCGAGCTTGAAATAGCCTGTTGCGGCTGCCTGCGGTGAAACGAGCCGCCCTACCAGTCGGAGACGGACATGCCCGCCACGAATTTGCGCATACCCGGACCGACCGCGCTTCCTGAAGAGATCCTCCGAGCGTCCTCCCGGCAGATGATCAATCACCGAGGCTCGGAGTTCGCAGATCTCCTTAGAGGCATCACTGATGGGGCTCGCGAGTTTTTCGGCGCGCGTGGCGACGTATTCCTTCTCGCGAGTTCCGGAACCGGCGCGATGGAGGCGTCGGTGGTTAATTTCTTTTCTCCCGGCGATCGAGTCCTGGCAATCGTTGGAGGAGTGTTCGCGGATCGCGCTCGCGTTCTGGCGACGGCTTTCGGACTGCGGGTCGACGTTCTTGAAGTCGAGTTCGGGCAGCCGGTCGATCCCGAACAGGTCAAGGAGAAACTCGATGGAGAAAGCTTCCGCGGGGTTTTTCTTGCGCATAATGAGACTTCGACCGGTGTGACCAACGATGTGCAGCGTGTAGGCGAGGTCACAGCCGGCCGCGACCTGCTGTTCGTGGTTGACGGCGTCAGTTCAGTCGGGGCGATTCCGCTTGAAATGGAGAATTGGGGCGTCGATGTAGCTTTTACGGCATCTCAGAAGGCTCTCATGGCGCCGCCCGGGGCCGCGCTGCTGGCGGTAACTGAGCGCGCCTGGGAATTCAACAAGAACGCGACTTGCCCGCGTTTCTACTTTGACCTCGGTACCATCCGCGAGTCGCGGGAGCGCGGCCAGAGTCCGTGGACGCCGCCCCTGTCGGTTTGTTTCGCACTCCTCGCCGCGATGCAGCGAATTGCGGCCGAGGGGCTGGAAAACGTGTTTGCCCGGCATCGCGAGCATGGCGATTTCGTACGACGGCGCGTCGCCAGCGCGGGATTGGAACTGTTCGCCCGGGGCGACGCCGCGTCAAATACCGTAACGGCGGTGCGGATTCCAGCTGGAACCGACCCGGCGGCGTTTATGTCTCGGGCACGAGATGAATGCAACACGCTCTTTGGCGGGGGTGAAGGCGAACTTCGAGGCAAAATTTTCCGTATCGGACACATGGGATCGACCGATCGCAAACAGTTGGCCGACGCCGTCGACGTAGCGGCACGGCTGATCCTTTGACGGCGGGAGTAGCAATGAAGCCGTCGGGAGATTCGCTCCACGCATACGGGCCCTCGGCTGAACTACCGCGATCTCTCCTACAATTTTCAGGCCGTCAACCAGACTATTTCCGACGCAGGAGGTCCGATGCCGAGTGCCACGGCAGGCCGATCTGAGGGAGCTGACCCGCTGGGCGCGCCGGTTGACCTGGATGGCGATTCGATCGCCCGTTCAGTAGCTGCTGCGCTCGCCGAGGACGTTGGCCCCGGCGACGTTACTTCTGAAACGGCCGTACCTGAGTCCGCTCGCATCGAAGCCCGAGCACTCGGCCGCCAATCCGGTGTGCTGGCTGGAAGCGAAGTTTTCGGAGCTGTGTTCCGGCACGTCTCGGCCGATGTTCAAATCCGGTTACCGATTTCCGACGGTCGATCCTTCGAGGCCGGGCAATCGCTCGCTGAATTATCGGGCGACGCCAGATCGATTTTGACCGCCGAACGCGTCGCCTTGAATTTCCTGCAGCGCATGTGCGGAATAGCAACCGAGACGGCCAGGTACGTCGAGGCTGTCAAAGGGACCGGCGCAATCATTCTCGACACCAGAAAAACCGTCCCCGGGCTGCGGATGATCGACAAGTACTCGGTGCGCGTCGGAGGGGGCGCAAATCACCGCGTCGGCCTGTTCGATGGGGTGCTTGTCAAAGACAACCACATCGCAGCGGCCGGGTCCATTCGTGAGGCCGTAGAGCGGGTTCGGCGCTCGGTCGCCGACGGGGTCCGGTTTCTCGAGGTCGAGTGCGAGACGCTCGATCAGGTCGGAGAATGTCTTGAGATTGACGTTGACCTGATACTGCTCGATAACATGACGCTCGATCAAATGGCGGACTCCGTGAAGCTTGCCGCCGGACGGGCTAAGCTTGAGGCGTCGGGGAACGTTGCACTTCATAACGTCAGGCAAATCGCCGAGACAGGGGTCGATTACATATCGGTCGGATCGCTCACGCACTCGGTGACGGCGCTCGACATTGGATTGGACATTCGCCAGGTCAATGGGCCGATTGATGATTGATTTCGACTTCACACGGCAGTACAGAACGGCAAATTCCGAGGGCTATCTGTTGCGCATGGGTGGAGATGAGCTGGGGCGCGTCGATTTGCACTACGGATTCGAGTCGGTTTACGCCACGCTCGTCCTCGTGAAAGAAGTCGAGGAAGCGGAGATCTTGAGCGTTATCGAGGAAATCGACGAGCGCGTCGTGCTATCAGCCGAATCTTCGCGAGACGATTTTTACGTAACGGTGTACCAGGGCAAGGAAGTTGGCTTTTACACCGACGACTTCCTTGCGGAACACCGGCGCCAAGAGCGCGGCGAAGCAAACGGTCAGGAACAAACCGGACGCTAAATCGTCGCTGCTTGAATTCGCTCCATGTTAAGTAGCTTTCGCTTCAGATCGCGTCCCAGGGCGTAGCCGCCAGTATCGCCCCTTGCGGTGACCACGCGATGACACGGGACGAAGATTAAAGCTGGATTCGCGCCAAGTGCTGCTCCGACCGCACGGGCGTAGCCGCGTTCCGGATATCCGGCCGATCGCGCGATCCATCCGTAGGTCCGGGTCTCGCCTGGCGGGACATTGCTGCAGGCTTTCCAGATGTTGTTTTGGAATTCGGTTCCAATCAGATCAAGCTCAGGATCGTCGCGGGCTGCGCCGACCAGCCGCTGTCGCAACTCTTCGAGCCACGTTCGCGATAGATCGACATCAAGACTCCGTAATCCATTCATCTTTGCTTCAAGCGCATTCGATGCGGCGTTCGCGCTTGACTGACCGATGGTAGAAGCAACAACTCGACCCGATTCCGCCGCCACACCGCACCATCCCCAACCTTCCTCACAGTCAATTGCCATCGGGCTCCAGTGTGCCCGCGTATCGGCCACGATCAGGCGGCCGTCGCGCCCGGAACCGCAATCGTGTCCAGGATCTCCTGAATAATGTCGCGCGTATCGACACTTCGAATTCGAGCCGCTGGACTGACAATCAATCGGTGTGCCAGCGTTCCGATGCAGAGGTGCTTTACGTCATCTGGAATTACGTAGTCACGTCCGCGAAAGCTTGCCAGAACTTGCGAGCCCCTGAACAGAGCGAGACTGCCACGCGTGCTGGCCCCGAGGTAAATTTCTCGATGATCCCGAGTGGCTCGAACGAGGTCCACAATATATTCCCGGAGCACCGCGTCCACGTAGATGTCTTTGACCTCCTCTTGCACTCGCAACAGATCTTCGATCCCGATGACTTGCTCGAGTTCTTCGATCGGTTTTGTGTGGAGGTGGGATTCTATTACGTCGAGTTCGCCATTCCGGCTGGTGTATCCCATGCTGATGCGCATGAAGAAACGATCGAGCTGCGACTCGGGTAGCGGATAGGTTCCCTCGTACTCAATTGGATTCTGCGTTGCCATGACTAGAAACGGGTCGGGAAGTTTATAAGTCACGCCGTCGACGGTGACCTGCTGTTCCTCCATCGCTTCGAGGAGAGACGACTGAGTTTTCGGCGTAGCTCGATTGATTTCGTCGGCCAGCACGATCTGAGCCATGATCGGTCCCGGCCGAAACTCAAACTCAAGCGTTTTCTGGTTGAAGATTGAGACCCCGGAAACGTCGCTTGGAAGTATGTCCGGCGTGAACTGGACGCGTTTGAATGTGCAGCCGATCGACTGTGCGATGGCCTTTGCCATCGTCGTTTTCCCGACGCCTGGAACGTCTTCGATCAGAAGGTGTCCCCGGGAAACGAGGCCGATGACCACCAGCTCCACAACATCCGACTTTCCCAGAATTACCTTCTCAATATTTTCGACAACTTTTTGCGCTATGTTGCGAATATCTTGCATCGATGCCCCCGGCGATAATGGCGAAGTAGTGCGTGTACTGGCTTAAATTTGACTTCGAGCATTCTAGCGGGCTGCCTGATATTTGCATTAACACGATGAGGTTGTGAGGACGTGGTCGCGGCAAAGTGCGGCTGCCGTTATGCGCTTTCATTTCTATGCGGCACTCGTTCTACCCGCGCTGAGTCTGAATCCCGCGAACATGCGCGCGGCCGTCTGCACCGACCTCAACCTATCTTGACGAATACGGCTCGATGAGTTTCCGACCGTTGTTTCGCGAGTTCCCGACCGCTGGATTCACCGGATGCCAGACAAGGACGTCATCGCTGGCTGGCCGTAGCAGTGCTTGAAGTTCGGTAACGTCCCCGCCATCGGGATTGAGCCAGATGTCCCAGTCATCGCGTTCGAGAATCACGGGCATTCGCGCGTGCAGATCGCTCATAGGTGCGCTCGCGTCGGTCGTGATGACGGTGCATGTGCGAAATGACTCGCTTCTGTCTTTGCCTGGCATCCGCCACGTCTCCCATAATCCCGCGAAGCCCATCAAGTCGTTGTCCGAGCGGTAGATGTAATAGGGCTGTTTCCCATCGTCCGTTCGCTTCCATTCGTAAAACCCATCAGCGGGGATAATGCAGCGCCGTTCGCGGAAAGCCGCCCGAAACGCCGGTTTGGACGAAACCGTCTCGCCGCGTGCATTGAACGTTCGGGATTGAATCTTCCTGTCTTTCGCCCAGAATGGAATTAATCCCCAGCCGTAAGAATCCGCCATTCGCGGATTGGCGCCCGCAATTGCGATGACCGGCTGCGTGGGGGAAACGTTGTAATTGGGCGGCGGAAGTATCGCGCTCGCTCCGATCTCGGCTCCCACTTTCTTAAGCTCGGCGGTGGTGAGCATCTGGTTAAAGCGGCCGCACATCGAGTCCTCCTGGTGCGACGAGGAAGGTTATTCGAGCGTATCAGGTTCCGGGTTTGTTTGAAGCAGCCATCGAGTCGTTGCGAATCCTCGCCGTTTTTGACACGTTTGCCACGGAGGTCTACGCTCAAATCGAGCGTCGCGGGTGTGGTTCAATGGCAGAACGCAACCTTCCCAAGGTTGAAACGCGGGTTCGATTCCCGCTACCCGCTCCGAAGTTGGAACGCAGGATTTTCCGGTTATTCGGCTCTTTTTGGCAATACGAACTGCCGCAGCGATTCAGACCCCAGAACCAGCAATCTGCCGTCGAGTTCGCTAACCCAAAGCGCGCGAATGTCTCCAAAGAAATTGTCGGCACCGCGGTATAGAAACTGCCGCACAAACTCGCCTTCGTTGCCGTCGCGCTTGTCGATCTCGACAATTCGGTCGTTTCCGTCATCGACCACGTAGAGACTTTCGGCTTCTAAATCCGTATAAATGCGGGTCGCATTGCTAATCGGACGGTCGAGGCCGCGAATCTGAAATCGCAACTTCTTGCCGGCGCGGTATCGCTCGATCGTACTGTCTGAGAGCAGCACGAAAACGTCGCCGTCTATGGCCATGTCGATCGCGGTGCTGACATCAATATCTTCGGACGGATCGAAGTAATTAATGGGGTCAACCTCGTACCCGTTTGCCGTCGGCTGATATTTGTGAATGCGATTGGCGGCGGGATCGAGGATGTACAGGTTGTTGTTGAAGTTATCCATGGCAACCGGCAGCTTCCACTGATCCACTCCGCTCACCCTTAGTAACTGAACCGGCCGATCGGGCACGACGCTGAAAACGTTAAACTTGCTGTCGATCACCAGCAGGCTGAGGTCTCGCGCCACCGCACCGATAATGTCCTTTACAGCGACCTGGCCGACTTGCTCTCCATCCCTCAGCACGACTGAACCGCGTTTGGCGACACGATATTCAATGAGCCGCTTCTCAACGGCATCAATCACGTACTGAACATCCTGCCGGACCTCGAGTTGGGGGACGATCCTTGATATTCCAACCCCGGTCACGTCAAATTCATCGATGGTCGCGCTCGGTACCAGCCGGTAAACCTGGTTCAGGCGGTCTTGCTCGATCTGGATTTGCGCTAGAAGACCGTTCACGTCGGCTTCGCTATATCCAGCGTTGATCGCCCGGTTGGCTGAATCGATCGCGTCCTGGAGGCCTGCAAGTGAGGGCACCCGTTCATTTTCACGGATCGCCGCGTCGAAATGGCGTTTCGCTTCGACGAACGCATTTGCGGCGTTCGCCGCGGCCGGAGCCCGCACGGACTCGACCACGGTTTCTGTCTGGTCCCCCGCTGCCGTCGGTTGATCGGTTGCCACGGCCGGTGATTCTTCGCTTCGAATTGCCAGTATCAGGACCACCGCGACGAGTGCCACCACCGAAAACAGAAGGATTGCCGAGCCTGGGCCAAAGCGCGACCCTGGGCGATTCCTTGAAACAAGCGGGTCGTTACCGCCAAACATGGAAGCCCAGATGCCCAGAATTCCATTCCGCCGCGAATTTTCAGCGTCAGGCCATGTTCTCAGCACCGTCTCCCTCTTGGAATCGAGGACCGAGCGATTCAGTTCCTCCAGTTCCTGGGGACCGCTGGCTATGGCGCGTCGTCGCCTTTCGTACTCCGATCCAGGCGCTTCATCCATCGCAGTTGAATCGATGCCCTGCAGCGGCTCGGGGGGCCGCCTGGATTTCGGCACGATGATTCGGACAATGCCTTTGACCGCCAGTGCAGGCAATACGAGGATCAGCAAGCCCATACCTATCGCCAATCTGCCGATCTCCGCCAGCGCGCTCTTCGGAGCGCATTCCGAAACCGCGGCGCCGGCATTTATCTCGGCGGCGCGCCAGTCAGGTTCCCGAGCGGCCGAACCTTCGTTGGATCTTGTCGCCGATGCTCTGGCAGCGTTTGAAAATTGCGATGTTTGAGTCTTCGCCGGGGTAGGAATCTCCGAGACGACCGCCGGACCCGCCTTCAAAATAAGCACGTCGCAATCCGGGGCGCCGCGTTGAGCGGCCAGCGCGGCTATCTGGTGCGCGGAATCTTCCGGAGCGAACCGGACGAGCAGCCCACGAATTTCCCTTTCGTGAAGAGTACGAGCCACAACGGATGACGTCAAAACGATGGTGTCGTCATCCGCGAGATTGGCCCGGAGTATTTCTATTTCCCTGTCGAACGGGAGTCCGTTCTGTGGGGCTTCAACATCAGCGCCGAGCTCGGGGCGCGAATTCAGTCCATTGCCGCGGAATATGAATAGCTGCGCGGGCGGAAGTTGCGCAATCAACAAGTCGCCGCCGCGCACAACGACCCCCGTGCTTCCCAGATCGAGTCGCTCTTCGTCGGGACCGGCTGCCGCGGCGGCGGCGCGCGAACCTGCCCGCATGCATCGCATCAGACCCGAAATGGCGCTGGCGGTGTCGTCAGAGTAATAGGCGCGGACGGCCGCGTCGGCGAAATTCGAGCATAGACGCTCGTTACCGCCTTCGAGAACTAGATACAGTTCGCCGAGCGAACTTCGAGATTGCGGAGCTTCCGCAATTCTAATTCTCGGACTTGTCAGCCTGGGCTGGCTTTGAACGTAGCTTGCCTGCGCGAATTCCAAATGCTAACCGTCGATCAGTGATCCGCCGTTTCCTGGCCCGGCTCAATAATAGAACCGTGCCTCCCAAGGCTTCGCGAAGTATACCGCCACGCCATTTTCAAAGTTAACCGCAGACCCATCGAATTCATTGACAGCATTTGATATTGTTGCATTGCTTCTCAGTTATATTCAGTCCAGGTTCGATCGTTGCCGCTTACGATGATGTGGATTGCATGTATGGTTCAAGGTGAAATAGGGGTGCCGCACAGATTTAGGGCAGCTGTGAGGAGGAAGCGATAGCTAAGGACGGTAGAGATCTCAGAGTAAACGAGCGGATCCACATTCGGCAGGTCCATTTGATTGACGATCAAGACGTTTCGATTGGAACGGTTCCAACCGAAGATGCCCTGAAATTGGCGCGGGAACGCGGTCTGGATCTTGTGGAGGTTTCCCCGACGCAGCGACCCCCAGTTGCAAAAATTCTTGACTATGGAAAATTCAAATACGAGCAGAACCGAAAAGACAGGGAAAGCCGAAAGCATCAGAAAGCCGGCGGAGTCAAGGAAATTCGGTTTCGACCCCTCACCAGTGACCATGACATCGGCTTCAAGGTCAAGACGATGGAAAAATTTCTACAGGCTGGCAACAAGGTAAAAGTCACTGTCCGAATGCGCGGTCGCGAGCGGATACATCCAGAACTTGCGGCCGGTCTTGTGACGAAGGTCGTTGACAGGCTTAAGGATATTTCAACGGTGGAGCGGCCAGTCTCTGCCGAACGGTCGGACCAGATCAGCATCATCCTCTCTCCGACACGCGGCGCTGTATCCGGGAAGTAATTTGCTCGCGGTGCTGCCACGGCCGACCGCATCTCTAGGAGCCGCCAAATCGTGGCCGAATCGGGACGTCCAAATTCGTTGAGAGCCGACGTCCGCTGGCACGAAGAGGAAGTCCCCAAGCCCGCTGGCGGCGGATCTTACGTGCGCCAGGTGGCATGGATCGTTGGTACGGATTCGGATGGCAGGAGTCTCCGCTACCTCGCGTATCTCGGGGCAAATGCGATAATCACAAAAGACCTAAGACTGGAATTCGACGTTCTCTATCCCGATGTGGACGTTGACTGGCAAAAGCTCGAATCGCTCGTCGAAAAACCAATAACCGGAGTCAGCGAGCTCAGTTACGACGATCTAGCCTTGCGACTCCGGAGCATCCTTGGCGAGCATGGCTACGAAATGGACGCCGTTGACGCTGATTTTGGCGGCGGATGGCACTGGCCATTGCGGGAGCTGGAGAAGCTGCTCGGTAATCCGTCCGTAATCGCCAGATTCGAACGCACGTCTGGATCTGTATTTCGATATCTGCGTGAGTCGCATCCGGCGTATGCCTATGCGGTGCTCAAGGTAAGGCTATTATTGGAATCGCGAACTGTTGAGCTAAATGATCTAAAGGTCGGCGAAGCCGAGTTTGGGAAGGGTGGCAAGGCCCGTGAGCGCCGAGATTTCTATGTCAATGCTCTTCAATATCACTTAGGCGGGGGCTAGCCGGTCAGCCGGCTTCCCCCTCAAGTCCGGTTCAGCAACCGGGCTTTTTTGTTTGCTTGGACGTATTCGGGGCTGAAGGGAGTTGGACATGTGGATGAAGCGTACCGTTACGTGCGGGGAGTTGCGGGCGGATCGCGTCGGCGACGAAGTGATTCTGAACGGCTGGGTCAACCGGCGACGCGATCATGGCGGTCTCATCTTTATCGATCTGCGAGATCGTTACGGCATAACCCAGGTGGTATTCAGTCCAAAACGATCTCCCGAAGCCCACGAAGTCGCTCAGCAGCTACGCGCGGAGTACGTCATCGCAGCGCGTGGCATCGTCACCGATCGGCCTGAGGGAACACTCAATACCGAACTGTCAACGGGCGAGATCGAACTTCAAGCGGCTCGGATTGAGATCCTGGCGGAATCGGAAACTCCTCCCTTTTACATAAACGAAGAAGTCGATGTCGATGAAACTCTGCGGCTCAAGTACAGATACCTTGATCTTCGCAGAGCCCGACAGCGGGAAAACATCATACTGCGACATCGACTGGTCAGGCTGATTCGCGACCACATGAACGAGCGCGACTTTATCGACATTGAAACGCCTATTCTGGTCAAGAGCACCCCTGAGGGTTCCCGCGACTTCATTGTCCCGAGTCGAATCCACAAAGGGACGTTCTATGCCCTGCCCCAGTCGCCGCAGCAGATGAAGCAGCTTCTGATGATCGCCGGTTTCGACCGGTACTACCAGATCGCCCGTTGCTTCCGCGACGAAGACCCAAGGGCGGATCGCTCGCTCGAACACACGCAGCTTGACGTTGAGATGGCTTTCGTCGACGAATCGGATGTCATGGAGACAATCGAGCAACTTCAGTACCGCATAGTCGAGGAATTGTCCGAAAAGACAATTCGGGAACAACCCTTTCCGACGATTTCATTGCGGGACGCCCTGGCCGATTACGGCAAGGACAATCCTGATCTTCGTTTCGACATGAAGCTAAGGAACATCACCGAGACTGTGCGCGACGGCGGGTTTCGCGTGTTCGACCAGGTCTTAAAGGATGGCGGAGTCGCAAAGGCCGTTGTAATGCCCGGATGCGCTGATTTTTCTCGCGGACAGATTGATGAGCTCACCGAAATCCTCAGAAAGTTCGGGGCTAAGGGGCAGGTGTCGATTTCGCGGTCCGGAACCGATTTTCGGAGTCCCGTCAAATCTGCTCTCGGCGACAGCCTTTTCGCGGCAATAACGTCGGAGCTGAGGCTGAACGACGGAGACCTGGCGCTAATTGTGGCCGACAGGGAAGAAGTCGCCAACGCGTCCCTCGGCATGTTGCGCGAAACAATGGGCGGCCGGCTCGGCCTGCGCGATAAAAGCGAACTGGCATTTGCATGGATTGTCGGATTTCCTGTGCTGGAGGCCGTCGAAGGCGAAGACAGACTCACTTTTTCGCACAATCCGTTTTGTGGTATCGCGGACGGCGACGAAGGCTTGCTTGACACAGACCCGCTGGCAGCCGGGTCGAAGCAATACGATCTCGTCTGCAACGGACTGGAGCTCGGCGGCGGCAGCATCCGTATCCACGATGCGCGGTTGCAGCGCAAAGTCTTTCACTTGCTTGGCCATTCAGACGAGCAGATCGAAGTTCAGTTCGGTGGAATGCTGCGAGCATTTGATTTTGGCGCGCCGCCTCACGGTGGCATCGCGATGGGGATAGATCGGATCGCGATGTTGCTGCGGGACACCGATAACCTTCGCGAGATCGTTGCCTTCCCAAAAACCCAGGAGGGCGTTGATCTTGCGCAACGAGCTCCATCCGCCGTAGTCGCCGCACAGCTCCAAGAACTGGGGTTGCAGCTCGTGGATGAACCGGAGCCGATCTCCTACGGAGATTAAATGGGCGGAGTTTCCGCGCTCGCAGCCGCGTCGCCGATCGACCCCGCGGTAACCGAGCGGATGAGAATTGTTTCGATCGCGTATTCACGATTCGGCATTTGCGGGCAATAATAGATCGACGCTCGACGCCGCTCGGTACGTCATGTGGGTTGCGTTCCAACATTTCTGATAAGGGAGCTTGGCTGGTGGCAGAATCGGCCGTATCGGTCGTTTCAGTCGGCCGCGGGCACCCACCTGGTAGATACAGGGGACGAATTTCAATGGCGGCCGGCGGTCGTGGAGCGTCGCCAATTCCGTAGTGGTGGGCCCGTGCATGAAACTCGGTGATTCGCACCGGCGTGACCGGTTTCCGCGATCCGCGCTCGTGTCTCAGACGAATCCAGCGATTCCTCGCGGATTCAGCGATGAAACCGGTTTAGCCTGGCAAGCGTATGCATGATTGGACCGACTAGCGTCCGCATTGGCGATCTTTGCATCAGGCAAAATGATGTCGCCCTGGCAGAACCGCCCGGCCCGAGTACTGCGGTAATGATTCGTATGGCGGGGGTTGCGTGCTAACGTTCGCGGCGCTTGGTAATACGACGAATTACAATCGACGGTTTTCTGCCGACGTAGTCGCCGTGGGACCCGAATTGGCCCGATCCGGCGCTCAATACCATCTCGGCAATCCCTGGGTCGGGGCTCTCGGAAGTGAGGTCCATTTGCGAAACGCCAGTGACGGTCATCTGATGGACCGGATCGGAATCGGCGAGGAGCGCGGTCGCCGAGTTTTACGACAGGTTCGCCGGGATCGTAAATGGACTCGCTCGCCGTGCCCTGGGGGACGCGGCGGCCGAAGAAATTATGCAGGAGACCTTTTTTCGTGTCTGGTCCAGAGCGTCGACATACGATCCGGGAAAAGGCAGCCTCAACGCCTGGGTGATGCGGATTACGAAGAACCTAATCATCGATGAGCTGCGCCGCCGAAAAAGTCGCCCCGTGCCCAGAAGTTTGACCTGGGAAACCGTCGAGGATTCGAGCGGACACACCGAGCCCGGTCCAGATGAAGAGGTCTGGCAAATCGAATTGCGGGAAGCCGTACGGGCTTCATGTGATGAGCTTTCGAACGACCAGCGTTTGGTCGTGGCGCTCGCCTACTTCGGTGGGCTTACGCAATCCGAAATTGCGGAAGAACTGAACATTCCGCTGGGGATCGTCAAGACGAGAACCCGGGCCGCGCTATTCAGACTCCGCGATCTGATGTCTGCTCGCGATCTTGTGGGCTAGCCGCATGAGCGACGAGAGGTTGCAGGAACTGCTGGCGGCCGATGCACTTGGCCGCCTGGACGATTCCGAACGGGCGGAGCTCGACAGGGCGCTGACTGATAATCCTTCGGCCGTTGACGAGTTAAACGATCTTTACGAGACTGCCGCTCTGCTGGCCTACGGCGTTGAGCCGGCTGAGCCGCGCCCCGAGATTCGAGATGCGGTATTGAGCCGGGCCCGGGCCGCCAGGGTGTACGAGTCGCCGTCTGCAGACTCAAGCTGGAGAAACCGGGTTTCGTTGCTGTTTGGCGGTGTGGCCGCCGCCGGCGTTGTGGCTGCCCTGGCGATAGCGGTATTGCTGGGGGGTCGTATTGCTGAACTGGAAAGCAGAGCGGAATTGGGAACCGAGCGGACCTCGCAGGAAGTGGCCATTTTGCAAACTCTCGTCGATGATCAACAGTCTGCCATCCGGCTATCGGGAACCGATAACGCCCCGAAAGCCAGCGCATTCCTCCTCATGACGCCGGACGAAAATGTCGCCGTTCTCGTATGCAGCGGCCTGACAAGGCTCGCTTCCGACCGGGGCTATCAGCTTTGGCTCAACAACGCTGACAAGAATGTAAAGCTGAGCGGAGGTGTGGTCAACGCCGACTACTACGGTTTTGCCCTGCTCGTGGTGAATAGCCCGATGCCCATATCTGAGTTTAATTCGTTCGGCGTCACGGTAGAGCCGCTGGAAGGCAGTCCGCAGCCTACGGGCGACCCGGTGCTTCGAAGCGGCAGTCAATAGCCGCCCCACGGCGGCGCCTGGCTTATTCCCTTAAGGCGCGGATAAGCTCGCGGACGATCGCCTGGCCGTCGCCAAACAGCATCATTGTGTTCGGCATTGCAAACAGCTCGTTCGGGATGCCCGCGAAGCCCGGGCTCAGACTGCGCTTGACGACCATCACCGCTCGCGAGCGCGAAACCTCCAGCACGGGCATACCGAATATGGGACTCGCCGGGTCTAGCTGTGCCGCCGGATTGACCACGTCATTGGCTCCGATAACCAGCGACACGTCAACCTGCGGGAAGGAATCGTTGATCTGATCGAGATCGTAAAGCTTCTCGTAAGGTATGTCCGCCTCCGCCAGTAGAACGTTCATGTGTCCCGGCATCCTTCCAGCGACCGGGTGAATTGCGTAACGAACCTCGCATCCGCGTTGCTCCAACAAGTTCGCCAGATCGCGAACGACGTGCTGCGCCTGTGCCACAGCCATGCCATAACCGGGAACTACTACGAGCAGTTTGGCGCTCTCCAGGAGCATGGCCGCCTCTTCGGGCGATGCCGAGGTGACACGGCCGTCGTAGGTATCGGCGTCGTCCAGCCGGGATGCCGCGGGCGATCCGAAGCCCCCAAAAACGATCTGCGGGACGGTCCGATTCATAGCGCGGCTCATTATCAAAGTGAGGACGAGTCCCGACGCGCCGACGAGAGCCCCGGAGATGATCAGGACGCTGTTGCCGAGTACGAATCCCGTGGATGCCGCGGCCAGTCCCGAGCACGAGTTGAGGAGGGCGATCACGACTGGCATGTCGGCGCCGCCGACCGGCACCGTTACAAGTATCCCGACGAGCGACCATGCCGCGAGGAGACCCCAAAAGGCCCAATGGACGCTCGGGTCGTATATCAAGATCACCGCCAGGGCGAGACCGGTCACCGCCAGGACTCCTGAAGCGATCTGAAATATCAGCGGCCGCTTCGGTTGCCACTCGAAGACCTCTTGCAACTTGCCAAGTGCCACCATGCTGCCGGCAAATGTCAGCCCGCCGATGATGCCACTCAGCGACGTTGAGATGGAGGCTTGAATTTGCGGTACGTTCGCCAGGGCCGTCGGAGCGAGCAATGCGGACCCTGCCACAAGCGCGGAAGCGCCGCCCCCGAATCCGTTGAATGCAGCCACGAGTTGCGGCATGGCGGTCATTTTTACGCGAACGGCCGCGATAGCGCCCAAAAGCGCGCCTACGATCAGGCCGGCAATTATCAGCTCGAACGTTAATATGCCACTTCCCAGCAGTGTCGCGACGATCGCGATCAACATCCCGAGTGCCCCGAGTAGATTTCCGCGCGGCGCGGTTCTCGGCGAAACCAGACCCTTGAGCGCCAGGACGAAAAATGCGGCGGCTACCAGGTACGCAATGCTGATCGCCACGTCCGGCACTCTCTAGTCGCGCCGGCGAACGAACATCATGAGCATCCGGTGAGTTACGCAAAATCCGCCGACGACGTTGATTGTGGCTAGAACGAGCGCAAAAAATCCAAGGACGGCCGCCCCCGTTGACTCCTGCGAGCCCGCCGCAATCAGCGCCCCGACTACCGCGATGCCCGAAATTGCGTTTGCGCCGGACATTAAGGGCGTGTGAAGAGTCGGGGGGACCTTGGTGATTACTTCGATGCCCAGAAACGCCGCCAGAAAGAAAACCGTGACGAGACCGATGTAGGGCTCCACGCGCTAACCGCCGGCGGCGAGGGTCGCCACATCGAGTCCGATCAGCCGACCTTCTTTTGCGACTAACGCGGCTGCCACGATTTCGTCAGATTCATCGATTGCCAGACGCCCGTCGCTAAATGTGTGCAGAGCAAAGCTGGAAATATTTCGCGAGTACATCTGACTGGCGTGCTGCGGGTATCGGGAGGGCAGGTTAAGCGGTCCAATGATTTTCACTCCATCATGAACGACTGTGCGGCCCGGTTCCGTCATCTCACAGTTGCCGGAGCGCTCGGCGGTAAGATCGACGATCACGGAACCTGGCTTCATCGCGGCGACGCCGTCGCGAGTGATCAGAATAGGGGCGCGATGCCCCGGAACCTGCGCGGCGGTTATGACCACGTTCGCTTCCCTGAGCTCCCCGATCAGCAGCGCCCGCTGCCGCTCTTGAAAATCTTGCGATTGCTCGGCGGCATAGCCGCCGGTTGTTTCAAGCAGCGTCGATTCGAGCTCGGTCGAAACATAGGTTGCGCCGAGACTTTCGACCTGCTGGCGGACGGTCGGCCTTACGTCGTGCGCGTGTACCACGGCACCGAGCCGTTTGGCCGTGGCAATCGCCTGGAGGCCTGCCACGCCCGCGCCGAGCACCAAAACGCGCGCGGGCGTTAGAGTTCCGGCCGCCGTCATCATCATCGGAAACATTACGGACGCCTCTGTCGCGCCAAGAATCGCGCCCGCGTAGCCGGCGACAGTGGCCATCGAACTGAGCGCGTCCATCTGTTGAGCGCGGGTTATCCGGGGCAACAGTTCCAGCGCAAAGAGACTTATGTCGCGCTCAGCGAGCCCGCGAAGACTGCGGTTCGCTTCGTCCGGATCCAGAAGTCCGATCAACGTCGCCGAGGGGCGCAACGCGTCCAGGTCCCGCTCCCAGCTTTCGGTCTCCACCCTCATGCCGTTGACCGTCAAGATCACGTCACCCCGGCTGAGGACCTCACTTCGATCCGCCTCGATAATCGCTCCCTGATCCTCGTAGGCCTGATTCCGGAAAAATGACCCGGACCCTGCGCCCGATTGAACGATCACGTCGAAGCCGGCGGTCTTGAGAGAGGCGACCGAATTTGGCACAAGCGCGACCCGGTTTTCGCCAGGCAGCGACTCCGATGGCACCGAGATGACCGCGTTTAACAAACAAACCCTCGTGAATTTGGGCCTGCGCAAGCGAATGCGTTTGACGAGCGGTTTCTTGCTATTTGGCTATTTGCGCCGTGTGCGCATAGTGGTGTTGGCAGGATAGACACCACCTCTAGAATTTACCACAAGATCGAGGCTGATCAGCGTGGCCCCTGCGAACGTTTGCACACGCGTCCCGTCGGGAACGGCACAATCGGGTCGTCGCTGTCGGGCACTTCGAAGTCACGTCGAGGTTTGAAGAACCAGCCCCTCATCCAGGTCGGCTTCGGTGACGGAAAACCCGAGCCTGTAAAGCCGGCCGTAATGGCCTCCCGCGTTAACCAGCTCGTCGTGGGAACCCTGCTCTACAAGATTTCCGTGGTCGATCACCAGTAGCTGGTCGGCATTTCTGACCGTTGAAAGGCGATGCGCGATAACTATCGACGTCCGTCCGTGCATGAGGCGCTTTAACGCTTCCTGAATTAGCGCTTCTGTCTGTGTGTCCACGCTGCTCGTGGCCTCGTCCAAAATCAGAATTCTGGGATCGTTCAGCACCGCCCTGGCGAACGAAACCAGCTGCCGCTGGCCTACCGACAGCCGGGCGCCACGTTCCTCGACGGCCGTGTCGTAACCAAAATCCATGTCGATGACCTGGTCGTGCAGGTTGACTACAGTTGCCGCAGCGGTAACTTCGTCGTCCGTGGCTTCGGGATTGGCGAAGACGATGTTGTCGCGGATGGTTCCGGAAAAGAGGAACGGATCTTGCAGGACAAGGCCAACCTGCCTTCTTAACGATGATTGGGTGACGCTGCGAATATCAACTCCGTCTATTTCAATACTCCCGTCGGTCACGTCGTAAAACCGGTGCAGCAGACTTGCGATCGTGGTCTTGCCGGAACCGGTGGCTCCGACTAAGGCTATGGTCTCACCTCTTTCGGCCTTGAACGACACGTTCTTAAGCACCGGCTGGTCCTTAAGGTATTCAAAGCTGACGTCGTGGAATTGGATCGTGCCGTTGATCGCTGGCATTCTCGTGGCGTCGGGCCGGTCCTTTACTATGGGCTCTGCATCCAATAGCCCGAATATCCGCTCGCCCGAGGCCATGGCCGCCTGCATGAGATCGAATCTCATGCCAAGTTCCTGTACCGGCTGGAATAGCCGCTCGATGTATAGAAGAAACGCAGTTACGGTTCCCAGTTCCAGCGCGGCATCACCGAGCACGAGACGGCCGCCAACCCAGAGTACGAGGCCCACCGCCACGGCGGTCAGGAGATCAACGCCCGGAACCACGCTCACACCCACCATTCGCGAGCGCTTTTGGGCGGCGAGGGTCCGCTCGGTGACTCCTGAAAAAAGAGCGTCGTTTTCGGATTCTCGAGTGAATGCTTGCGTGACTTTCACGCCGAGGATGCTTTCCGCCAGATTGGCGTTCGTCTCTGAAACCAGCCGCTGAAGGTTGCGATACGATCGCCGCGCCTGAATTTCGAAAATCGCGGCGGCGACGAGCAATACGGGGAGTACCACAAGCCCAGCCAGGGCCATTTGCCAGCTGAGGATGAACATTGCCACGATAATGCCGACGATCATTAGCAAATCGGTTACCGTTCCGATCAAGCCCTCCGTCAGAACTTCGTTGAGAGCGTTCACGTCGCTGGTAAAGCGCGAGATCAACGAACCGGTGTTGCGCGTGTCGAAGAATGCCAGCGACATCGATTGCACTCGCTTGAATAGCTGGGTACGGATGTCGTACAGCACGTTCTGGCCAACCTGGGCCAGAAGCCAGGTCTGCCACCCAACCGCCGCCGATCCCACAGCGGTGATCGCCAGGTACGCGAGGCTCATTGCGGATAACAGGTTGAGGTCCTTGTTTCCGATGCCGTCGTCGATCGCCACCTTGACGAGCACTGGAAGGACAAGATTCATGCCGGCGATGCCGATGGCCAGGAATCCGGCGCCAATGGACGTCCGCTTATGCGGGGTCAGAAATTTGAGCAGTCGAAGGGCGATTCCACTTTTGAACCGGGCCCGTTCAACATCTTCCTCCGTGCGATAGTGGATCACTCGCGGGGCGTTCCCGCGGCCGCGTGAGCTTGGAGCGTCTCGGCCGGAGATTGAAGCGCGTTTATTCGGAAGTAGAGGCCGCCGGCGGCCAGCAACTCATCGTGCGACCCCCTCTCAACAATTCTTCCCGAGTCCAGAACAACGATCTCGTCACAGCCCATCACGGTCGAAACGCGTTGGCCGATCAAAATCGTGGTTCGGTCCGCGAAGGCTTCCTGCAGCGCCTCTCGAATTAGCCGTTCGGTCGCTGTGTCGACGCTGGCTGTGGAATCGTCCATTATCAGAACCGCCGTGTTCATCAGCAACGCCCTTGAAATTGTGACCCGCTGGCGCTGCCCGCCCGACAGACCGACCCCGCGTTCGCCGACGACGGTTTCGTACTTCTCCGGCAGCGCGTCGATAAAGCGCCGCGCCTGGGCCTGTTCCGCCGCCTTGACGATGGCGTCCAACTTCGCGCCTGGTCTGGCAAATGCGATGTTCTTCGCCATTGTGTTGGAAAACAGGTAGGCCTCCTGCGGAACCGTCGCAATCCTTCTTCGCAGCCATTGAACATCGAGTTCGCGAACGTCCGTACCGTCGATGGTTACGCTGCCTGATTGAACGTCGTAGAAGCGCGAAATCAGATTTACAAGTGTCGTCTTTCCGGAGCCGGTTGGTCCGATCACGCCCAGAGTCTTACCCGGTTCGATAACGAGATTTACTTCCTCGAGTCGAGCGGTGCCTTTGCCGTAGGCAAACGTCACGTTGTCGAATTCCACTCGACCGCGCGTTTCGGTCGGCGTCAGCGCGCCCGGTTTGCTGGCTATTTCCGGCTCAGTGTCCAGGATCTCGAACACGCGTTCCGCCGATGCGATCGCCAGCTGCAGCCGCTGTACGACAAATCCGATCCGCCTCGAAGGCGGCGCCAGGCGCACGAAGTAGTAGTAGAACGCTATCAACGCGCCTACCGTCACCGCGTCGTTTATTACGAGATAACCTCCAAACCAGATAACGGAGACCGTCCCCAGACTGGATAGGAAAAGCATCAATGGAAAAAAGAGGGACCAACTGCGCATCGCGTCGAGCATGCTGTTATTGAGTTCGCGAACGGACATCGCATAGCGCTCGATCTGCCGCGGTTCCTGCGCGAACGCCTTCACAACGCGCACGCCGGTCAAGTTCTCGGTCAACACCGCCGTCGTTTCCCCTCTTTGAAACTGCACCTTCCGCCAGAGCTGGCGGATGACCTTCCCGAACCTCAGTGCGGTACCAAGCAGCAGCGGAAGCGTGACGATTCCGAGGAGCGCAAGCTGCCAATTCGTGATGAACATGGCGGTGAATATGACGACAAACGTGCCTGTGATCGTAATGACCTGAAAGAGACCAGTGCCGACCGCCATACGCGCTGAGTCGATGTCGCTGATCGCACGCGATATCAAGTCGCCGGTATTTGATCTGTCGTAATACGAATACGAGAGCGATTGCAGATGGCGGTAGTAGTGGTTTCGCATGTCGCGGGCAACTCTGTGCGACATGTATTGAATCAGGAAGTCGTATATCGCGGTGAGAACGCCGCGAACCACCAATAGTCCAGCCGCCACAAGGGCGAAAATCAAAATAAGGCCGGGGTCTTCCCCTTCAAAACCACGATCGATCGCCAGGCGTATTGCCTGGGGCCCGGCCACGTCCGCTGCAATCGCTACGGCCCATGCGAGCAGTCCGCCGACGACATAGATTCTGTGTGGCCGTTGATAGACAAATAGCCGAAGGAGAATCTTCAGATTTCCACCTGTCCCTGGATGTCTCCCCGGAGTTCGCCAGCCTGGGTTTCCAAATCAGCTCCGTCTTCCGGCCGCTCGCCCGCGAGCTTCGATGCCGGCTGCGCGTCCTGGCGCGGGCCGGTTTTGGAAATATTCGAGTCAATGTTACCTGCCGCGGATACCCATTTTTGGTAACCGGCCTTTATTGCGAAATAGATCAGCGCTCCAAACGGTACGCCGAATATCGCCCCCCAGAACCCCGCCGCAGCTGTTCCCGCGAGCAGGCTGGCGATGACCACAAGCGGGTGAACGCCCACCGCGCTGCCGATGATTCTTGGCTTGACCACATTCTCGAGAAGAACTTGCACGATCAGCAACCCCAGCCCAACCCAGAGAGCCGCGACCGGAGAGACCAGAAGCGCGACCAAAACCGGGGCCAGTAGACCGACAACGGGGCCGACGAAGGGAATTACCAGAACGAAGCCCGAAAAAATCGAGACGACGATCACGTAGTCGAGGCCGGCGATTAACATCGTTATTGCCACGGCCAGCCCGAACAGCGCCGATTCTATTAATTGACCGCGAAGAAACCCCGTAAACGTGATTTCGATCGTATGCACGGCTTCGCGCAGTTCGGTTCCCCAAGCGCCGGGAAGAGAGTCCTCAAATCTGGCTAGCGACCGATCCCAATCCAGAACTACATAGAAGGACACGATCAGCGTAAGAAAGAAAACCAGGATTGCGGTGGCGATTCCGGTCAGCGTGCCAATCAGGCCGGTCACGAGGGTCGAGCCCAGGTCCGCGAAGTTAGCACCGAGGTCGCGCGCGGCGTCCCTCAGCGCGGACTCCGGAATTCCCACGCTACTGAGCCAGAGCAGTAACTCGTCTGTCAATCGCTGCACATCGTCGCCATAGTCGCCAATTCGCCCCGTTATGCCCGATAGGTCTTCAAGCACCGGGGGGATTACGAACAATGCGGTGGCGATCCCGGCTCCCGCTACCAGTAGATAAATGAAGATCGTGGCCGGCAGCCTTGGCAATTTCGCGCGCTCAAGGCGTCGAACCGCCGGCGAAACCGCAAAACTCACGAGCCAGGCCAGAAGGAAAATTAGGATCGCGATACCGAACCGACCGCCCAGGTCCCACAGGAACTGTCCGAGCCAGATAGTGGCCACCACGATCCCCAGCACGACGAGGACGTTCCGCAGCTTTATCGAGTCCATACAAGCCTCGTTGAGCGGGAGGTTTGGTCAATCAGTCGGGATACTTCCCGGTTGCGAACTTTCCCTGGCGAAGCCCTTTGTGATCCCACCAATTGCCCAGGAATTCTCGAACCCACGCAATACCCTCCGCAACGAACTCTTCCGATGTTTCCTGCCGAATTGTTGGTTCAAAGACGATCGACGCCCGGGGATTGGAATTCATGACGGCTCCGACGATCCATTCTATGTCCCCGTACCCGTCTTCCACGCGATGACTCGGATGCACGGGGACGTGTCCCAGTTCTGTGTACTCCTCGCTCGAGCTGATATTCCAGATATGCATCGATCCGACGTGTGGCGCCAGAACGCCGACGGCCGCGCGTTCATCGCCGCCGCGGATTTGAGACCAGCGATGAAGATGCCCGGTGTCCAGGCAAAGCTTGAGCCGCGGGCTGGATTCGATCAGTTCGGCGAAATCGGACGGTTGATGGAAGGTTTCGTGATATCCGACAAACTCGATGTGGATTTCGATGCTGTGCCGCTCCGACGCATCCGACATCCGCTCGACCGCCTCACGGGCGAGACCGCGCGCGGTTACGAAACCCACAGGCTCATTCGCGTCGGCTATGTGCGTAACCGCGAATCGAGCGCCCGTTTCAGCGGCACGCTGGAGCGAATCGTCCAACCATTCATGCGATCTCTCGCGAACAGTTGCGTCTGGGTGAAGGAACTGGCTCGACTGTCGTCGATCGAGCCCCCGCCATTGCGAGATGTACGGATGATGCACGCTCAAGCCTACGCCGTACCGCCCGATTTCGGCGGCCAGGTCTCGGTAGCCGTCAATCGTGCAAAGCAGCAATTGCCACTCGGTCAATCCAACGTTGTAGATTCCCCGCCTGGCAAGTTTTGCGCTTCGCCAGCCGTCGAATTCAAACCCCGGCCACAGGTTATGCATACTGGCGCTCTTCATTGCTCGCGATCGCGCCGTCCATCGAAGCCGCCGTCAAATACAATCGAAAGCGCGGCCTGTTAGTGATTGTCCACGCCCACAACCGCATTTGGTGACTACCGAAGCCATAGACGAAAAACTACACGCCTTACCGGCGCGGCCCGGCGCCTATCTATTTAGGAACCGCGCAGGGCAAGTTCTCTACGTCGGAAAGGCGGCTTCCCTGCGTAGTCGGGTCAGGTCGTATTTCGGCAGCCAACGTGGTTTTTCCCCTAAGACCGTGAGCCTCGTTGAGGCTGTCGACGATATGGAAATAATTGTCACCGATACCGAGATCGAAGCGCTCCTTCTGGAGATAAACCTGATCAAGCGCCATCGACCTCGCTACAACATCATGTTCCGGGACGATAAGCAATATCTTTACATAAAAATAACAACCGGGGAAACGTATCCGCGGGTGTTCACGACTCGAAAAATCACCCGCGACGGGTCTCGCTATTTCGGCCCCTTCACCAGCGCCAAGGCGCTCCGCCAAACGCTCAAACTGCTAAACCGGCTATTCCCGTATCGCACGTGCGCTCTCGACATGGATAAAGAGTGGGATCGGCCGTGTCTGAAATACCACATCGACCTCTGCAACGGTCCGTGCATTCGCGTTGTTACGCCGGAAGTGTATCGCGGCGTTATCGATCAAACCGTGGATTTCCTCGAAGGCCGCGCCGATTTCGTGGTCGAGAAGATGCGGGAGTCCATGAGCATCGCGGCTTTGGATCTAAGGTTTGAAGCGGCGGCCCTTATACGCGATCGCATCAAGTCGATTGAAAAAGTAATAGTCGAGCAGAAAATGGTCGATCCGCAGCGTGGCAATCGGGACGTGGTGGGGATCGCGCGCGACGGCCGCGAGGCCATGACTCAGGTCCTGGCGGTACGTAACGGCAAGGTCGTCGGACAGGAAACTTTCAGGCTGAAAGTGACCGGCGGCGAGACTGATGAGGATGTCGCGTCGGAATTTGTTCGCGAGTACTACAACCGCGCTCCCGAGGTGCCCAGGGAGATATTGCTACCGGTTGAGGTCGACGATCGTGAAATCCTGACTGCCTGGCTGGAGGGGCTGCGCCGTGGGGCCGTCCGTTTGCGCGTCCCGAAGCGCGGAGTGCTGAAGCGGCTCATAAAGCTCGCTGAAGCCAACGCCGCGGAGAGTCTGGAGGCCGATCGAACAATTCTTCTCAACAGCTCGCGTCGGCTGAGGCACGCTCTCCTGGAACTGGGCCAGGCTCTCGACCTTCCCAGGCTGCCCCGCAGGATCGAGTGCTACGACATATCTCACATACAGGGTTCATTAACGGTCGCTTCGATGGTCGTCTTTGAGGACGGCGTGCCTAAAAAGGGCAAGTATCGAAGGTTCAAGATCAAAGGCTCGACCAATGACGATTTTGCGTCGATGCGGGAAGTTATTGGCCGTCGCTTCAAGCGGCTGATGGATGCGGACATGACGACGGACGGCGAACGACTGGGAATCAGGGCGCTCAAACGCGTCCCGCTGGCGGATTTTGATCCAACTTCGCCACTTCCCGAGGATGTGGAGGAATCCACCGGCACAAGCAAGGAGTGGAACTCGCTCCCAGACCTGGTGCTCCTCGATGGTGGGAAGGGGCAGCTTTCCGCCGCGCTGACCGCGATGCACGATGCCGGAGCTCCGGACATGCCGACAGCCGCGATTGCGAAAAAGCGCGAAGAATTATTTATGCCGGGCAATCCCTCGCCGATTCTCTTGCCGGCTTCGTCCGACGGACTGCACTTATTGCAGCGAATACGTGACGAGGCCCATCGATTTGCCGTCAGCTTCCACATACGGCTCAGGACGAAGGCAGGTCGAAGGTCTATCCTCGATGAAATTCCCGGGATTGGCCCGAGACGCAAACGCGCATTGTACAAACATTTTGGTTCGTTGAACCGCATTCGCGAGGCGGACGTTGAGGAATTGTCGAGCGTGAAGGGCATGAGCAAGTCCGCCGCAACCGCGCTCAAACAGTCGCTTTAAGCGATTCCTTTCACCTGCCGATAATGCGCTGGTCATTTAGATGGAGAGCCGCTCCCGAGAAGTAACTTCCTCAACGGAGAATCGGCGGGAATTTCCGGCAGGCGGTCGAAAAGCTCAGCCCAGCGAGGCTCGCGTCTGAACAGCGGCCGTAGAATTTTCGCGGCCTCTTCGTTAGCCTCCAGCTTTGAGGAGAGCGTCGTTACCGCGTACCAGAACGTAAGTTCGTCGCTGGGCGCCAGCCGGCTTGCGTTCTTGAAAGCTTCCCGTGCCGCATCGAGCGATTTCGCGGCCTCGGGCGAATGCACCACTGATTCGGCCGCGCGGATATCGAGGAGTTCACGCAGTCGGGCGAGCGGGTCCAAATCGTTATCAACCCTTAGATCCACATCTGTGCCTATACGAGCGTTCAAATTCGAACCCTCCGCCAGCCGACTTTTTCTCCGTACCAGAATCGCCCCTGACTGCATGCCCCTGATGTCACCGCCGGACACCTGCGCGGCGACCAGCGCTGCCATCAGTCTCGTCTCCAGCGATCCCGAAGCTTTTTCAAAGGCAGCCGCCATCGCTTCGTGAACGCCGCCGTGCAGCATCATGTTCGCCTGCGCTGAGTAGCCTTCGCCTCGCACGGAACCGTGGTGAGGAATGCAGTTCCGGCCTGTGTGAGCGGCGATATTGCCCAGAGCGTCGACGATCGCCACCTGTCGTATCGCCGGCTCATCGTCAGCGGCGATGATGGCTCGCAACGCGGCGTCGGCGCCGAGTCCGCTCTCAAGATGGGCTAGCGCCTGTGGGCCAAAATCTACGTTTGATTGAGCCTGAGTGGCCACGGCCCCGATGCCGGCTTGGACCCAGGGCACGATACTCCCCACGGCAGGCCGGTGAGTCTGCACCCCAACTCCCAGCGCGCCGGTCGTCGAATCGAGAGCTACCACTGAAAAAGTCACGAATTTGCACGGCCAATCTGCTGCGCCGCAGTCACGCGGCTAAGTGATTTCAATAAAGATGACGGGGACCGCCACAGATTCCCGTCGCACACGGTCGCTGTCACAAAATCGGGTTGACGGCGGCGATGCCGCGATAGTTCGCATCCGGCTGGCATAATTCCAGGGACCGCGAAGATCGTCGATTCGATACGACGTCAATCTTAGTTCGGCGATTCCGTGAGCGGGAGGTAGCTATGAGCGAAAAAGAGATCGGAACGGTTACCCACTGGTTTGGAAACGTCAGCGTAGCCGGAATCGAGCTGACCGGAGATCTCAGCGTCGGAGATCGAATCCGCATAAAAGGTCATACGTCCGACTTTGAATCACCGGTCGAGTCGATCCAGATCGACCGCGTGAGCGTCGAAAGTGCAGGTGCGGGCGACGATGTCGGCATCATGCTGCCCGAACGGGCGCGGATCGGGGACAAAGTCACTCTGATCGAGTCTGACTGAACCACACCTCGGGATCGAAGGGCGACCTACCCAACCGCGACCGGGCGGCCGGTGCGGTTCGATTCGTAAGCCGCCATCACGATTTGGAGGTTTCGGTAGCCCTCTTCGAACGGGACGGGCGGACGCGCGCCTGATTCGAGCGAGTCGGCATATTTCCTGAAAAGTGGAACGAATGAAAGGCTTTCTTCCTCCGGCACGTCCGGATAGGTCCAATCCTCGCCTCGCAGCATGGCCAGCCCGTGCTCGTTGTAATCGAACAAGATGCTTCCTTCGGTACCGTGAATCTCCCGAACCGGCTGTGCGGCTCCGGCGCTCCATCCGACCAGTATCTGGCTTGTCCCGCCGTTTTTGTGGCTCAGTGTCAGCACTACCGTGTCCTCTACCTCGATGTCGCGCACAAACGTGCCCAGGCGAGCGTAGACCTCGGTAACCGGCGAGCCCATGAAGGCGGCTGCTGAATAGATATTGTGGTAGGCGTTGTCGATGAGCGCCCCGCCTCCGCTGCTCTTGGCCCGAGTGCGCCAGTCGGGATCGTAAGCGCCGACGCCCGGCCAGTGGCTGTCGGAAAGAGCTTCGATTCGAACGAGAAACGGCCGGCCGATGCTTCCACTTTCGAGCAGCTCGAGAGTTTTCATCGACTTGAATGAATACAGATAGTTGTGGACGATGCAGGCGGGCGCTCCCGAATTTGCGATCGCAGCCATTATTTCGTCGGCCTCGTCCAGCGACGTTGCCATCGGTTTTTCCATCAGGATGGGCTTGCCGGAGGCGGCGGCAGCCACGCACGAGTCGCGATGCAGGAAATGGGGCAGCGCCATATCGATCAGGTCGACGTTTCGATCTTTGAAAAGATCGTCCCAGTGGGTGTAACGACTTTCCGCCGGAACGCCAAACCGATCGCCTATCAGGTCCCGCCGCCCTGGCGAAGGGTCGGTAACGGCGACAATTTCGAAGCGGTCACCCAATTCATCAAAAGACGGCGCGTGGCCCTCTTCCATGATCCGCCCGCATCCGACGATTCCGACGCGTATCACGTTCGAGGGCGCACGCCGGGAGCCTGGCTATTCTCGGAGGCAACGTCGAAGCCAAGAACTTCGGTCATGAATCGCGTGTTTACTTCCAGGCTCTGCCGCGGCGTGGTCTGCGTCCGATCGAGCTCCACGGTCAGCCATCCGTCGAAATCCGCCTTGCGCAGGGCCGCGATCATCGCGACGATATCAACAGTTCCTCGATCCAGCTCGCTGAAGAATGCCAGCGTGGGCGCGAGCCCCTCGTGCGGCACCGTAGCCTCCGGCGTATCGAGTTCCGGCAGATAGTTCTTCATGTGCGCGTAAACAATGATGTCGGCGTAGGTTTCCGCCACCTCGACGGGGTCGTCGCCGGCCTTGGCGATGTGGGCCGGGTCCAGCACCATCTTCACCAGACTCGTATCCACCTGGTCGAAAAAGTCGGTGATCTCGTTTCGATTTTGGACCACCGTGTTCCAGTGTGGATGAACGCCCACCGCAACGCCCATGTCTCGGGCGCCCTCGGCGATCGTCGTCACCACCCGCGCCATCTGCCGCATCTCCGCGCTGCTCGGACCACCATCCGGCCTGCGGCCGGGACCCAGCACCAGGTGGTGAGATCCCATACGCTCCAGAAACTTCGCTACTTTAAGGTTGAAATCGACGACTTCCGTTTCGGACGATGCGTCGTGCATGGGGCCGCCGCCGTAGAGACCCGAAAGCTGCAAATCACGCTCGTCGAGCATCGACTTGAGTTGATCTTCGCGTCCAGCGAACTCATCTACGACGTAGGCGAATGTTTCCATGCCGCGGTATCCGAAATCATGGATATCGTCGAGCGCCTGGATCAGGTTTTCGGCGCCCCAGGTAATCTGGTGAACCGAGCAGCGGAACTTGGCCATCTATTGCCTTAAATCAAGTCCAGTCATTAAGCCCAGTAGGCCTGCCCGGCCGGTTCTGTCATCAAGACTTCCTTCAAGAGGCTGACGCCCTTTTCAAGGCCCTCGTTCGGCGACATCAAACTGTCTTCGTGCTCGATACTCAGAACGCCGTCGTAGCCGATGAGCCGAAGCTCGCTGATCATATCCTTCCACACGGCGAGGTCGTTTCCGTAGCCGAGCGAACGAAATATCCAGGAACGGTTGATCTCGTCGGTATACGGCTTGGTGTCCAGCACCCCGTTGACCCGCGTGTTGGCCACGTCCACGCGCGTATCTTTAGCGTGAAAGTGGTGCATCGCCCCTGCCTTGCCGATTTCGCGGATCGCCGCCGGCGCGTCGATGCCCTGCCAGAACAGGTGACTTGGGTCGAAGTTCGCGCCGATCTCCGGACCTACGGCGTCCCGCAGCCGAAGCAGCGTCTCCGGGTTGTAGACGGCAAATCCCGGATGCATCTCAAACCCGATCTTCGATACACCATGGTCGCGGGCGAACTGCACGGATTCACGCCAGTATGGGATCAGGACCTTTCCCCACTGCCATTCCAGAATCTCCGGGTAATCCGGCGGCCATGCGCACGTTACCCAGTTGGGATACATGGCGCCCTCGTGGTCGCCGGGGCAACCGGAAAACGTAATTACCGTGTCAACACCAAGCTTCTCCGCCAGGCGCATCGCGTTCCGCTCGTCCTTGACGTGCTCATCGGCGATCGCCTTGTTCGGGTGAACTGGATTTCCGTGCATGCTCAGGGCGGAGAGTTCGAGGCTGTGCTTGGCCAGCGTCTCTTTAAGAGCCTCGATTTTTGAAGGATTGGCAAGCAGGTCCTCGGAGTCGCAGTGGGCGTTGCCGGGATATCCTCCACAGCCAAGTTCAACCGCCTCCACGCCCAGCCCGGAAAGATATCGGACTACCTTCTCGAAGGGCTGATCGCTCATCAACACGGTGAAAACACCAATTTTCATCTCGCTCGCCTCCCCTGGCTGCTATGCGGCGTTGCCGCGCTAATAAGAAATTTCGATTCTCGAGCCGGCGTTGTCGGACGACCTTGCAATCGAATCGAGGATTACATCGCACTTGTACCCGTCTTCGAACGTCGCCCCGAGCGGCGCAACGTCCTTATCGTTGACGATGCAATCCAGGAAATGGTGCAGTTCGTGCGCGAAAGTATGCTCCCATCCGATGATGTGCCCGTGAGGCCACCAGTGTTTCCAATATGGATGCTCGGCCTCGGTGATCAGGACGTTGCGGAATCCGTTGGCTTCCGCCGGTTGCGTGTCGGCGAGGTATACCTCCAGCTCGTTCAGGCGTTCCAGATTGAAAGCGATCGAACCCTTTGACCCGTTGATTTCGAACGTGTTGAGGTTCTTGCGACCCATCGCGAAGCGAGTCGCTTCCATCGTCCCGATGGCGCCGTTCTCAAATTCGACGAGGCTTACGAACGCATCGTCCACGTCAACTGGTCCGGTCTTGGAGGGATCCTCGGGTAGCGGTCTTTTCTTGATAAACGTCTTTAGCAATCCGTTCACCGACCTGGGCTCGCCGATGAGAAATCGGGCCAGGTCGACGATGTGCGCCCCGAGATCCCCCAGGGCGCCGCTTCCCGCCACGGCTTTGTCCAGCCGCCATACCTTCGGAAACTGCGGATCGATTATCCATTCCTGGCAATATCTCGCCCGGAAGTGATAAATGTCGCCGAGACGCCCGGCCCTTATCAGCTCGCGAGCCTGGACGATTGCGGGCACGAACCGGTAATTGAACCCGCACATATGCTTGACGCCCGCAGCCTCGGCGGCTTCAAACATGGCCCGCGATTCGTTTGAATTTCTCCCGAGCGGTTTTTCGCAAATCACGTGCTTCCCGGCCTTCACCGCCGCAATTGTGGGCTCGGCGTGTAGATCGTTCGGTCCCCCGTTATCCAGTACCTCGACATCATCGTCGGCGACGAGATCGCGCCAATCAGTGCAGTGCCGCTGAAAGCCGAAGCGTTGGGCGGCTTCGGCGACCGGCCCCTCCGACCGACCGGCGATATTGACGAGAACCGGATTCGCAGCCGGTGGATACATCATGTAAGCGAGTTTCTTATATCCGTTCGAGTGCGCCTTGCCCATAAAGGCGTAGCCGATCATCCCTATGCCAATCGACGGGATGTGTCCCTGGGGGCTTGACACGCTTCCCATTGTCGTGAATCCGACGTCATCTGCCATATTGGGCTCTCCGCTACTCGGAATTCTCCGCGCGAAACGCTTCTCAGCGCGGGCGCAAAAAGTACCGCAAACCCCATCGGTTAGCAAACGCATTAGAAGTCGGCATTGAGCACCGGCGGCTACCCAGATAGCATGCGTTGAGGCAAAAGTGGGTTACGGGGGAAAATGGTGCGACCGACGATCATTTGCAGTCTCAGCGTTCGCGACCGTTCTGGGTTGCCTCCCCGGCGCGCAATCGGTCGAGGTTGATCCAAATGCCGCTCCCACGCCGACTCCCATCATCGATCCCACGACCGGAAAGGTGGTGACCCCAACGCCAATAATCGATCCCACGACGGGGTTGGAAGTGACTTTCACGCCGACCTCAACGCCGACACTTACTCCAACTACCAGCCCGACTCGAACTCCGCGACCTGCCCGCACTCCGTCCCCCACCGTCACTCCGACGGTCACGCCGGTGCCCGGAATTATCACAACGCTCAAGCTCGACGGAAATTCAACCAATGTGACCGTGTCAGGCGACTTTGCCTTTGTCAGCGCCATAGGGGCCGGGATTCACGTGGTGGACGTATCTGAGCCGGGAAATCCAGAACTCGTTACGACGATTCCCGGTAGTCCGGACGATCTGGTGGCAAGCGGCGATGTCTTGCTAGTTGTTGAGATCAATGCGGAAAACCCGCTGAAGGCATACGACATTTCTAATCCGGCTTCCCCTCGTGAAGTTGCTGTGCCGGCGGGGATTTCCGCTACGCAGTTCGCGGGCGTGGATGCGGAGGAGGGTCTGGCCGTTGTTTCGGGTGGAACGTCCAACATGTCAGTCCTCGATATTTCGGACGTCGATCAGATAACGCTGGTGGGATCGTTACCCAAGGATCTGGGTTTCGCCGACGTGACGGTCAGTCAGGGCAAAGCTTTCATATCAAGCGACGTTTCCGGCGACCCCCGTTACGGGGTGCTGGTCTACGACTTGTCCGACCCTTCGCGGCCAGTGCTGTTACGAACGCTGCGGGTACCGAGCAGGGACACGATCTCGCGCGTCAGAATGCCCGGGAATTTCGATTTGGAAGTGGATGTCGCGGGCAACCTACTGCTGGTCGTCGCCGGCGGTCGGCTCGCCGTCATGCTGGTGACGAATCTGGACAAGGTGCAGAACATCATCACTCTCTGTACTGATGCGGAATGTTCCGAGTCAGACGCGGTGCACGTGGACAGGGATGGTCCGTTCGCGGTGGTTTCGGGGGGAGACATCACGGTCTTTAACGTGGCGGTCATCGCCAGGACGTTCGGAATCCGTCACGTCGAAACGCCGGGAACGGCGCGCGGCGCCGCGGTTAAGGGAAGGATCGCTTATATCGCCGATGGTGGAGCCGGGCTTACGGTTGTGCGCATTCAATAGGGCTCCTCCGGCAGGCTGGGGGACGGTTCGGCGTCGAGTCTCGCCGGGCTGACCCATTTTCGCCTCGACTTCAGGCCCGGCCGTTCGCGCCGCGGCTCCACGCGAGTTTTTCTTGCAGATAGCTCATGAGTTCGGCGGTCGGAATCCTGTCCTGTAGCAACGTGTCTCTATCTCGAACCGTCACGGCATTGTCTTCCAGGGAATCAAAATCCACCGTAACGCAATAGGGCGTACCGGCCTCGTCCTGGCGCCGGTAGCGGCGGCCGATGGCGCTGGCCTCGTCGTAGCTGGTCATCCATTCCACGCGGGCCAGATTCTGAAGATCCTTAGCGAGTTTCTGCAATGGTTCCCGCTTGATCAGCGGAAAAAACGCAACCTTGATGGGAGCCAATCGCGGATCCAGTCGAAGCACCGTTCGGCTTTCCATCTTGCCGGCGGCCGACTGCACTTCCTCCTCATGGTAGGCGTCGGTCAGGAATGCCAGAGCGCAGCGATCAACGCCCACCGACGGCTCCACAACCCAGGGCAAAACGTGCTCGGCGGATGATTCGTCGAAATACGTCAAATCCTTGCCCGAGGCCTCCTGATGTTGCCCCAGATCGAAGCCGCCGCGATTTGCTATGCCCTCGAGCTCAGCCTGGCCGAATGGGTATTCATATTCGATGTCCGTCGTGCCTCGCGAGTAATGGGCCAGTTCGCCTTTGTCATGGGACCGGAGGTGTAGCTTTTTCGGGTTCAATCCGTAGCGTTCGTACCAGGCCAGGCGCTCGGATATCCAGTATTCAAACCATTTCTCGTCCTCGCCGGGGGAAATGAAATATTCGAGCTCCATGATTTCGAATTCCCGCGTTCTGAAAAGAAAGTTTCCCGTCGTGATTTCGTTTCTGAAGGCTTTGCCGATCTGGGCGATTCCGAATGGAAGTTTCATGCGAGAACTCAGCTGGACGTTTCGGAAGTTCACAAAGATCGCCTGCGCCGTTTCCGGTCGGAGATAGGCGGCGGAAGCGTCTTCCTCCACGGGTCCTACGAACGTCTTAAACATGGTGTTGAATTGCCGCACCGCGGTCAGTTCGCCGCCGCATTCCGGACATGCATCGGCTTTGATCTCGTCGGCTCTGAAACGGCGTTTGCATTGTTTGCAATCCACCAGAGGGTCCGAAAAGTGTTCAAGATGGCCGGACGCCTGCCAGACGTCGGGATGTGAAAGGATTGCCGAATTCAGACCGACCACGTCGTCGCGCATCATAATCGTGTCCCGCCGCCACGCCTCTTTAATATTCAGCAGCAGCTCCGCCCCCAGCGGACCGTAATCCCAGGTGCTTGCGAAGCCGCCGTAGATTTCGGAATTCGGATAGACGTAGCCTCTGCGTTTGCAGAGCGAAACCAGCTTATCCATGGAATTCGAGTAGTCGGTCATTGCGTTCCTTTTCGGATCCAGCGGGTTCAGATTCGACAGTTAAGCTGGCTGCGGTGTGCTGCGCACGCGGACGCGATCGAGGAGGGACGCCGATCGCAGAACCCCTCCCAGGATGTGGCTAAGGCACGCCCGGTGCAGGTTTTCTAGCTCGGCGTCGAGCGAGTCGTTTGTATTCAGGCGGCTGGCGGTCCCGATCTCCTGACTTGTGAGCCAGCGCATGACCCTCAGGGCGGAAGCCGAAATCGTCAGCGTCGCGCCCTGCGAATCGCACGTCCGGCACATGACCCCTCCGAGGCCCGGAGAAAATCTATTGGCTACCTCCTCGAGGTCACGACCACAATTCACGCACGACTCCAGATGTGGGCGGTACCCGAGCATCGTCAATGCATGAAGTTCGAATTGCCTCAAATGCATCGACTCACTTTCGTCGTCTGAGGCAAGAAGACGTATCGTCTCGAGTAACAGCCCAAACAACGCCGGGTCCGGTTCTCCAACCAGCGTAAGCCGATCCACGACCTCAGCCGCCCACGATGCCCTTGCAAAACGGCCCAGATCGCTTGAAATGGTTGGAAAGATCTCAATGGCCGACGCCTGTGTAAGAACGTCCAGATTCGTGCCGACCGCCAGATAAACGTCTGAATGCGTGAACAGCTCAATGTGGCCGGCAAGGCGGCTTTTCGTGCGGCGGGCAGACTTGGCCACTGCCCGGCGCTTACCGTATTCGCGAGTAAAAAGCGTGACGATCCTGTCAGCCTCGCCGAGATTCGATCGGCGCAGCGTTATTGCCTCAGCTCTGTATGATTTCGACCTTTGGAGCCGCATCCCTGGGAACCTTGTCCTGGCGCAACAAATTACGGGAACGAATGACTCTGGTCCGAGCCTTCCAACCATTATATGAACCGTTGGTCAGGCAAGGGCCGACGCTGGCGTTTCGCATTTTGAAAACTGATGACTGAAGCGGCAATCGGACTGGTTCTCGCGTCGGCGGTTCTGCATTCGGCCTGGAACTACATGGCGAAACGGTCGTCGAACCAACTCGTCTTTCTCTGGCTTGCGCTCGCCGCCGGTCTCGTGATCTTTACCCCGGCGTTCGCAGTCGTGATCCGGGACAATCCCATTCCGCGGTCTGGCTGGGTATTTATTGGCCTATCGTCAGTGGTGCATGTTTTCTACTTCGCCCTGCTCGGCGGCGCCTACTCACGCAGCGATCTTTCTGTCGTCTATCCCCTGGCTCGGGGAACGGGCCCGTTATTTGTGCTGGTGATATCCGTCGTTTTCTTGCGCGAATTGCCGTCGCTGTTCGGCTTTCTGGGAGTGCTGGCGATCGTTACCGGCGTGTATCTCGTTCAGACGCGCAAACTGACCGTCCCCGCCCCTGGTGGGCCGGTCCGTGGCCTGCTTGCATCCGGACCGAGATGGGCGTTACTGACCGGACTGAGTATCGGCGTGTATTCGGTCATCGACAGCGCCGGAGTAAAGCAGGCGCATCCGATCGCATACATGTATCTGTGGGTCGCTGGATCATTCGCGCTCATGGCCCCGTGGATGCTCGCTCGAATCCCGTCGGTGCTGCAGGTGGCAAAGCGTGAGGCCGGCTGGATATTTGCGGCAGGCGGCTTGCTATTTGGCGCGTACGTTCTCGTTTTGACCGCATTGACGACCTCCAGCGTCAGCTACGTATCCGCCGCCCGTGAAACCAGCATTGTGCTGGCGGCGCTCTATGGGGTGATTCTTCTGCGCGAGGGACTCGCTTTGACTCGAATCCTCGGGGCCGGGCTCGTCGCGTCGGGAGTCGCGATGATTGCCGTCGCAGGCTAGCATTCCGCCGGCTCCCGGGATCAGCTAGATCGCTTCGTTATCCTCGTCGTCCGAGCTTGACTTAATCGGATTCCTCAGGACCTTGAGCCTTTGAATTCGCGTGTTTTCGACGTTCAATACTTGAATGCTCGCGCCGTCCACGGAGACACGATCGCCTTCGTCAGGAACCCGACCGAGCGTCACAAAGACAAGTCCGGCGATCGTGTCGGCCTCGTCGACCGCAAGCGCCAGGTCCATTTCGTCGTTGAGGTCGGCGATGCTGAACGTACCATCGACCACCGCCTCGTTCTCGTTGAGTGCGATGAAACTTGTCAGTTCGCGGTCCGACTCGTCGGCGATATCGCCGACGATTTCCTCGATGATGTCTTCCAACGTCACGATGCCCGCCGTATCGCCGTATTCATCCACGACGATCGCCATGTGGACTCTGCTGCTTTGCATGACGGCGAGGGCATCGTCGACCATTTTTGTCTCTGGCACGAAGTAGGGATCGCGCATCACGGCTTCGACAGCCGCCGGAGTTTGCTCGCCGTTTCGGATGCTCGCCGCGATGTCTCGTACCGAAACGGTTCCCACAACCCTGTCTACCGAGTCCTGGTAAACCGGTATCCGGGAAATACCTCGCTCAAGCGCAACGTCGAGCGCCTCAGTCACCAGAGTTCCCGCTGCGACCATCACCACGTCGGGACGCGGCGTCATGATCTGCCTCACTGTGCGATTATGAAGTTCGAAAACACCGTGGATCATCTCAACTTCTTCCTGCTCGATGGTCCCGTGCTTTTCGCCTTCTTCGAGCAGAATCCGCACCTCGGCGTCGGTAACCGCTGGCAGCGAAACACGCCGGGTGGATCCCAGCAGTCGCAAAATTAATCCGCTTGCGCCTTCAAGGACGGCGACGATCGGCCCGAAAATACGGGCGATCACGGTGACGGGCGCGGAGACTCTGAGCGCAAATCTCTCTGCATTTTGTAGGGAGAGAGATTTCGGAACTATCTCGCCACCGACGATCGAAATGAACGCCGCGACGAGCGTCACCATTACGACCGCCACCGCCGTGTTGGGAATTACTCTGGCAAGTTCCGGACCCAGATTCACGGCGCCCACCGCGGCTGCAAAAAACGCCAGGATCGTAATCGCAATTTGAATTGTTGCGAGAAATCTGTGCGGATTGTCTAAAAAGACTTGAACACGTTCGGCTCCAGCGTCGCCCTCGTCCACAAGCTCTTGGATCCGGCTTGGCCTAATGCAAATAACGGCAGTTTCCGCCGCCGCGAAAAAGCCGTTGGCTAGCGTCAGCGCGAGGATCGCTATGAGGCTGGCCCAACTAGAGGGTTCCAAGAATGGAACCGCACCTCCTGGATTACGCGACGCCCACGAGCGCCAACGCGAGGCCCGTTGATCGCCGCAAGCTGGTCAACAGCCTGACTAGCTGAACAACGCGCTTACTGATTCGTGCTTATGAATCCTGTTGATCGTCTCCGCGAAGGTCTTCGCGGTCGAACACACTTCTATCTTACTATCGGGCCCCCGCTGGTTGTGAATAGGTATCGTATCCGTTACCAAAATGCTCTTTAGCCTGGAAGACTCGAGTCTGTTCACCACCGCTTCGGTGAAATCGGCGTGAACCGCGCAAGCATGAACTTCCCTGGCCCCTTCGTCGAGCAATGAGTCGGCGGCCGTGATCAATGATTGCCCGGTTGAAATGATGTCATCGATTATGATCGCCACGCGCCCCTTCACGTTTCCCACCAGCTGAAGCGGCGTCACTTTTTCCGGTGCGTCGCGGCGCTTGAAAACCACAAAAAGCCCTGAAGCGCCGAGCCTACGACTGAAATCCTCGGCCCGTGCTACGCCTCCGGCGTCTGGCGATCCCACGACGGCATTATCCAGCGCCAAACCCTTTACCCGATCGGCCAGCAACCCCGCAGACCTCAAATGGTCGACCGGGATGTCGAAAAATCCCTCGATCGCCGGTGCATGGAGGTCCATCGTTAGGATTCTGTCGGCTCCAGCCACCGCGAGTATGTTGGCCACCAGCTTGGCCGAAATTGGCTCTCTGCCGGCGGTCTTCTTTTCCTGGCGCGCATAGCCAAAGTACGGAATTACTGCTGTGATGCGGTCGGCGGAAGCCCGGCGGACGGCGTCGATCATTATCAGCAGCTGCATTAAATTCTTGTCCACCGGCGCGCAAACGGATTGGACTATAAAAACGTCCAGTCCGCGGACGTTTTCCTCGATGCGAACCCGCGTCTCACCGTTCGGAAACGCTGCGACGAACGAACGTCCCAGCGGAATCCCGAGTGCGTTTGCGGTCAGACTCGCGAGTTCGGGGTTGGACGAGCCAGAAAATATTTTTAACCCCTCGACCACTGTTCGGACTAATCCTCGTTTTCGCTATGTCCCGGCTTTTTTTGCATCAATCGAGCGGGAACCCCGTATGATAGTGCCCCATCCGGAACGTCGTGGGTCACGACCGACCCCGCCCCCACGGTTGCTCCGCGTCCCACGGATACCGGCGCCACCAGCATCGTTCCGCTGCCAACAAATGCCCCGTCTCCGACTCGCGTTCGATGCTTCAGGTTTCCGTCGAAGTTACACGTTACGGTCCCCGCGCCTATGTTGACGTCGTTGCCGATTTCGGCGTCCCCAAGATAGCCGAAATGGCCCACCTGAGTGTTGGATCCGACCGTCGAATTCTTCGTCTCGGCGTAATTGCCAATATGTGCACCGTCGGCGATAACCGTCCCCTGCCTGACATGCGAGAACGGGCCAACCGTCACGTTGTTGCCGAGTTGGGAATGCTCAACGATCGACCGCCGCACCGCGCATCCGTCGCCGATGACCGAATCAGTGATTTCTGTCGCCGGACCGATCTCGCAGTCGGCGCCTATGCGGCAATTCCCACGCAAAAACGAGCCCGGGTGGATTTCGGTGTCCCGACCCGCCTGCGCGGCGTCATCCACGTAGGTCGTCTGTGGGTCGTGAATTGTAACGCCCGCCCGCATCAATTCCTCGATCTTTCGAGCCCTGATGATTCGCTCCGCCTGTGCCAGCTCAATCCGGTCGTCGCAGCCCATGCCTTCCGACGGATCCTCCAGAGTGACGGATTCGACTTTTCGGCCCTGCTCGATCGCCGCAGCCACGAGATCGGTGAGGAGTGTTTCTCCCTTCCTCGCGTCGGGGATTAGTTTTACGACGTTGTCCCAGAGCCACGCCGACTCGAAGACCATTATTCCCGTATTGATCTCCCCCACGCGGAGTTCCGCGTCGGTCGCTACGGCAGCCTCCACGATGCGCTGCATGATTCCATTCCGATCCCGAAGAACGCGCCCGTAGGTCGCGGGATTTGCCGGATTCGCCGAAAGAACTACGATTGCCGCCTCTGAGTTCTTTCGCAGATCGAGCATTCGGGCGACGGTCGCCGGCTTTAGCAGAGGGGAATCGGCAAACAGGACGGCCGTTGCCGTGGATTTGCCGCGCTGACCTGGCAGGGCTTGGGCGGTGGCGTATCCCGTGCCGTAACCCTGCGGACCCTGATCGACGACGTGGGCTTCGGGGATCAGGTCTCGTAATTGCGCGGCGCTTTCCTCGTTCGCAACAACGGTAATCGGTCCCAGCGAGAGGGTTGAACAGAGCTTTATCGGATAGCCCACAATTTTCCGGCCGGCGAGTTCATGCAGCGGCTTAGAGATTCGCGACTTCATGCGAGTGCCCTTGCCGGCGGCCAGGATCACTGCCGACGCCGGCTCGGTGGGAAGCCATCGGCTTTGATCAATGTCTCTGACCATGGCGAATTGCTTCCCTCTCCCGCAATGCCCGCGCACGGGCCCGAATCACGATGCTGGCACTATCGACCAACAGCGGTTGTTCGTTTTCGCGGACGGATGATACGGCTGGGGCGGTAGGATTCGAACCTACGAATGCCGGCTCCAAAGGCCGGTGCCTTACCGCTTGGCGACGCCCCACTCAGGTCATGCTAGGAGTGGTGAAAAACAGCGTCAAGGGGCTCGGCCCCGCCGTCCATGACGCATCGCCAATTGCGGCTCGAATTTCGAGGTGTCGCCGCTTTAATGCATTGGCGGTGGCATTCCAGGTGAGCAGACCTTGGCGCTATCGCGGAATCGAACGCATCTCAGTTCGCGCGTTCGACCGATGATTACTTTCGATCGTCTGCGGAGGGCGCTGTTATCGTGTCGCCTACTTTCAACAAGCCCGACCGGATCACTCGAGCGTACCAGCCCCTGCGCCCTACCATCGATTTTACGAATTCGGCGGCCCGGTATCGCCCTACGTAAGGCAAATGACTGAGATTCGTGCACGGTTCGCATGGCTCGGTGACCTCTACGAGCGCCTCGCCGATCCGAAGCTGAATTCCAGCCGAAAGGTCGGCATACCTGATGCCTGACGTTGTTATGTTCTCGCCAATATGACCGGCCGCCACGGGCCAGCCATCATCCTGAATCTCGCGAATCGTCTCCAGCGGCATGATGAGAACGGCCATATCCGGGCTGTCGTTTTTGACCTCGTGACGGTACCGGTTGAAATCGCCCGCGAGACCACGTTCGCTCACTTTAACTGAACGTACAGGTTTCTTCGGCAGCCCCCGCTCGCCCGGAACGTTTGGCTTAACGTTCAAAGCCTCAACACGACCCTCGATCACAGCCACGATCCTCTTATTTGTACGATGTCCGGTATCTGCTGTCAGTTTAAGGCTCGCGCCCCGGCCGTTTCCGCTCATCCAACCTGGCCCGTTGCTTCGTTCTCGGTCGCGCGCGTTGGGGGCTAATTGTCCCTTCGCTTAATCGTCAAGAAAAGGCGGCTCTGGAGGCCGCCCGCAGGAGCAAGCGGAATATCCTCACGTGTTCCTGTGCAGCAATTTCCACGTTCCGATAATTAACTAGCAGCGAGTTATCGGGGGACAAATGGAATCGCATCGGCCGCCGCCTATCATCAGGATAGGCTTCCAGGACTCAGTTTCGTCGGTCGAGCACGACCGAGAAATTGACCGGCGCGGCGAATCCTTACCGTGACGGAATGCGTCAAGAGCAAATATTGCCGACGGTACCTCTGGTGCCGAGAGTCGGAATTGAACCGACGGCACATGGATTTTCAGTCCACTGCTCTACCAACTGAGCTATCTCGGCGCACCGCGTTGCGGTGAGGAAGAGTCTAGCGAACGATTGGTGGGCGATGCAGGGCTCGAACCTGCGACCTCTACGGTGTAAACGTAGCGCTCTCCCAGCTGAGCTAATCGCCCGGTCTCGGCCGGCCCCGGATCACGAACACTCGTTCGCGCCAGCCGGCGCCGGCCTGCCGAGCCCTTCTCTTTTTTGAGGCTACGGCCCCGCTACTCCGGCCGATCCCGCGTTCACGAATACCGGCAGGCCCGTTCCCGGGTTTACGGGCACGTAAATGACGTTGCCCTCCTTCTGGGCGGCAAGATTCTGAATGTAAAGGAATTGGAGGTATGCGGGAGTCAGAGTTGAGTTGATAAGTTCTTGCGCATTCTTCTGTCCTTCGGCCTCGGCAACTCTGCGGCGCGCCTCCTCCTCAGCCTCTGACACGCGGAATCGGCGTTCCTGGATGGCTTGCTCTGCCGCAATTTTTGATTCGATCGCCTGCTGGATAAGCCCAGGGAGCGCGACATCTCGTAGTAGCACGCGATCAATCAATATGCCTCGTCCCCCCAGGTCACTGACCAGTTGTTCCTGGATCTGAACGCCGACCCTTTCACGGCCTTCCGTGTAAAGAGCCTCGGCCGTGTACTGCGCGACGACATCTCTGATTGCGTTCCTGATCGCCGGACGGATGATGATTCCCCGATAGTCCGGACCTATGGTGCTAAAAACCTTCGGCGCGTCTATGGACTGCAACGCGAACCAGACCGTCAAATCGAGCCCCACCGTCAGTCCCTCTGACGTCAGCGTTCTCACGGTGTCTCCGGCGAGTAGGGAGGCTTCCTCGGCGACAGATCCCATCGTGAATTGCTGAGTCCGTACGTTCATGGTTTCCAATGCTGCCCACGGAGCCTTGAGGGTCAGCCCAGGCGGCCTGAAACGCGGGTCGACAACCCCGAAGGTGGAAATTATGCCCACCTCGCCGACTCCGACGATCCGTATGCTGAAAAGTGCGAGGAGAAGCACTGCGGCTATCCCCAGCACGGTGATGCCGAGCGCGGTCGATCCCCATCGCGTTTGCCCCATCCTGTTTCCTCCTAGGATTTTCGCGGCTCGATTTTCGTTGGCCCGCGTTGGCCTCGGCCGCTATTAGCTCTGCTGTGTGGTGCAGATTCCAAGTATTCCGCCCTTGTGATGGTAGCACTTCCGCCTTCCGGAACCTCGGTTATCGCGACAGACACTCCTTTGATAATCTTATATGTTCGAGGACCCCGATTGCCGCGAACGTGAGTTGGATTTCAGAATTTCTTTTGGTACAGATCCCGAAACGCCACCGCAGCCTGCAGGCCGCAAGTTTCCATGACATCTGGGCCGGTTCAGGCTGAGGGCGTTCTCGTAACGTCGTGACGCGGCGACGCTTACTGAAGCGGTTTATTGGCGGTGCCGCCCTCCTGGCATTCGCCGGGTGCGGCAGTGGCGATCTTGCATCTCCGGATGGCACCGCCCGCCCAGACACGGAGGAGTCACCGATTCGACCTCCGGCGCGAGCGGCTACGGCGGAATCCACCGATCTGGCCGCGCCCACCACCGATGTGAAAGCGGTCGAGAAGTCGGGCGTAAGCAGCGTCAGGCCGCTCGAGGCCTACGGCTTTCAGGCGCACCTGTTCAACCAGGATCGATCCCTCATCGTGCGCCTGACTAAAGAGGCCGGCTTTGACTGGCTCAAGCAGCAGGTGGTTTGGTTTTACACAGAGCCGGATCAGAAGGGTGTTTTCGACTGGCGCGAACTGGATAAGGTCGTCGCCGCCGTCCGTGGATCCGGGCTTCGGTTTTTGATCAGCGTCGTGCGGGCGCCGGCCTGGGCGCTCGGTGACCGCGAAAATGGGCCTCCAGCGGATTTGGCCGACTTTCGCGACTTCATGGAAGCTCTGGCGGGTCGCTTTCGGGGAGATGTCCATGCCTACGAGATCTGGAATGAGGCGAACCTGTCGCGCGAATGGGGCTATGGCCGTCTTAATGCAGGCGAATTCGTCGAATTGCTGGGCGCCGGCTACCAGGGGGTCAAGGTGGGCGACCCTGACGCGATCGTGGTCGGAGGCGCGCTAACGCCCGCCGGAGATGTTGATGTGCCCGATCAGAAGATTCAGGCCATCGACGACGTTCGGTTCTTGAGGCAAATGTACGAGTACAAAGATGGCGCCGTTAAGGGTTACTTCGACGTGTGGGGAGTTCATCCGGGTGGTTTCAACAACGCGCCGGACCAGCCGATGGGTTCGGATCGTGGATCCGGCTGGAACGGCCACCATAGCTTTTACTTTCTAAGATTCACCGAGCATCGGGCAGTTATGCAGGAGTTTGGCGAGGGCGGCAAGCCTATTTGGTTCACTGAATTTGGCTGGAGCACCGAAAATCTTGATCAAAATTATGGCTTTGGCAAAGACAATTCGGAGCAGGACCAGGCGGACTTTCTGGTACGCGCATTCGACCTGGTCAGAAACCAATATCCCTATGTTACTCACCTGTTCGTTTGGAATTTGAATTTTCAGATGGTCGTTCCGCCGACCGATGAAAAGTATCCATTCGGCGTAGTCTTCAGCGACGGCAGCTCAAGACCGGCGTACGAGGCCTTGCGGGCGATGGACAAGGGGCGTTGACGGTTCAAAATCCATATAGTTTCGGGGTCGAATTACTGATGGCTATCGAGAGGCACGAGCATGGCGACTGATCGGATTGGTCTCGGAATCATCGGCGCCGGTTCGATAGTCCGGTCGCGCCACCTGCCGGGTTTTAAGAATCTTCCCGACGTGGACCTTGTGGCGGTTGCGAATAGAAGCCGCGAGTCGGCGAGCGGGGTCGCCGCCGAGTTCGGCATAGCGGTCGTATGCGACGACTGGCGCGAGGTTCTGGAAACCCCGGGCGTCGATGCAGTTGTCCTAGGAACCTGGCCGTATAAGCACAGCGAGTTTGGCCTTGCAGCCCTGGCCGCCGGCAAGCACGTTTTCAGCCAGGCGCGGCTGGCCATGGACGCCGCCGACGCCCGACGGATGGTGGACGCGGCTTCCGGGACCGATCTGACCACGATGGTCTGCCCGCCGCCACATGGAATGCGCGTCGAACCGACGGTCATACGAATGGTCGAAGATGGCTTTCTGGGCGACATCGTTCACGTTCTCGTTCGACACTTTCAGTCGGATTACCTCGAGCCTACGACTCCCCTCCATTGGCGCCAGATGTCTGAGTATTCCGGCTTCAATACCCTGACTCTTGGAATTTTTGCCGAGGTCGCGGGCCGGTGGTTCGGATATGCCGCCGAAGTAGCGGCTGTGGACGCGACCTTCACTCCTGAGCGACGGTTAGGTGCGGGTTTGAGAACCCGTGCCGTCAACCGACCCGATTCGGTGTTCATCACCGCTCGAATGGAGAGCGGCGCGACGGCCTCGTTCACCTTCAGCAGCGTTGTTGGCGCCCCTTCTGGAAACGCCATTGAGGGCTATGGGTTAAGGGGATCGCTCAGATATCTTGCCGACGAGGATCGCCTTCTTACGGCCGCGGCTCCGGACTGGGCCGAAGAGGAGGTGCAAATCCCTGCCGGGGAGGAGGGGAGCTGGCGCGTCGAGGAAGAGTTCATCGAGGCTATCAAAGACGGTCGCAACGGCAATCCGTCGTGGGAGGAAGGCTTGCGATACATGCAGTTCGTCGAGGCCGTCGAGCTGTCGGCGCGAACCGGCCTGTCCGTGGCGCTCTCGTCGGTTTAGCAATGAACTCTGTGTATGAAGACCGTTGGGTAACGGCGAGCGGCCTGAGAACGCGCTATTTTGAAGTCGGCGAGGGTCCTCCGCTCATTTTGCTTCACGGCATCGGCGCGCACGCGGGATTCTGGCGCGCATCGATGCCCGGGCTTGCAGCTGACTATCGCGTCATCGTTCCCGATCTGTGCGGCAGCGGTCGAAGCGAAGCTCCACCCGAAGTCTCGCGGGCGGTTTTCAGCGGCTGGCTGGCTGATTTCATCGATGCCGTCGGGGGATTCCCGGCGAGCCTCGTGGCGAATTCAATGGGAGGTGGGATTGCGCTCGCCACATCCCTGGACCACAGCGAACACGTTCGCGCGCTCGTTCTCGTTAGTGCGTTGGGATTGGGTAAAAGAGTGGGATTGGGATTCAGGATCGTAAGCATTCCGATTCTCGGTGAACTGGTGCTCCCGTCCGACGCTCGAGGAATACGCCGCGAGTTGCTCCGCATCGCATACGAAGATGGGTGGTTCTGGGACGGCCTGGCCGAAGAAACAGCGGAGTTGGCTCGGAATGAAGAATCCAGGCGGTTCTTTTTCAAAACGCTTCGGTGGGGAGTCAGCCTGTTCGGTGGAGTCCGCGCAAGAGCTTCCGCAATCGATGAACTCGCTAACCTCGACATTCCGGTGCGGATAATCTGGGGACGGCAGGATCCGGTATTCCCCCTTGAAATTGCCGAATCGGCGGTAAAGCGCATCCCCGGCGCTGACCTCGTCGTAATTGAAAACTGCGGGCATATGCCTCACTTGGAACGACCCGACGAGTTGACCGGCCACGTTCGCCAGTTCCTGCTTTCCGCGCTTAACGGAAGCGCATCGCGGCCGGACACGGACTGATGTTGTCATCGACCTGGCACTCTCAAGCCCGGAATTCGCGACGCAACGCTTGATGAAATACGGAGTCGTAACCGGATCGGACGGACTGCACGCTGCCCGAGATGCCGGTTTCGACTATGTGGAAATTCCCCTCGCCCGTGAGGTGAGTCCGCTTTTGGACGACATCGAACGGGAAGCAAGGGCCAGAGTGCTAGCGGACTCGCCTATACCCGTAGAAGCGGGCTGCGGATTTTTTCCGGCGGAGTTGAAAGTAATCGGCCCGGAAGCAAATGACGCCTCAATCTCAAATTACGTGGATGCCGTTCTTGACGAGAGTGCGGAACTCGGGATCGAGATCGCCGTATTTGGCAGCGGAGAATCGCGGAACATCCCCGATGGATTCCCGGTCAAGGAGGCTGAAAATCAGGTCGACGCATTGTTGAAAATGATGGGCGACCGGGCGCAGGCCAGAGAGATTACCATCGTCATCGAGCCTCTCAACACGCAGGCGTGCAATTGGATCAATTCGGTGGGGGACGCCGGGGCGATTGTTCGGCGGATCGATCTTCCCAACGTCAAGGTGCTGGCCGATCTCTACCATATTTCGGTTGAAAAGGAAGGTTTCCACGGCGTGCTTGCGGTTGGCTACGACATCGTGCACGTTCACGTGTCGAGCGCCGACCGAAGTCCCCCGAAGGAAAACGGCGCCGACTGGACCTCGATGTTCCGGGCGTTGAAGGCCCTCGGCTACGATTCCCGCCTTTCAATGGAGTGCCGGTGGACCGATTTCGAAAAAGAGGCGCCGGTCGCCCTCAGGTTTCTCAAACAGACGTGGGACGAGAGTTTCTGAGTTGCGTTACCTGAGAACGCCCATCTAACGCGGAACCGCGTTGGCGGCCATCCCCAGTAACACAGGTGATCTCAGGTGGTGGTTTTCAGCTCGATGGACCGGCGCGAACACGGAATTCCGAACGACAAACGGGCGACATCGGGAGGAGAGGTCATGGAAGATAAACAGCGCTGCAAGTGGTCCACCGTCAGCCCGGAAATGGTCGCCTTTCACGACGAAGAATGGGGCGTGCCGCCGGCGAACGACGACGGTTACTTTGAGTTTCTGACGCTTGAGATTTTCGAGGCCGGCCTTAATTGGACACTTGTTTTCAATAAACGGGGCGCCTTCAGATCCGCGTTCGACGGATTCGATGTCGAGGCCGTGGCGGCGTATACCGACGCCGATGTCGATCGCATCATGGCCCAACCCGACGTGATCAGAAGTCGCCGCAAGATCGTGGCCACAATCGACAACGCCCGTGGGTTTTGGGAGCTTCGGTCCGAGAGCGGAACGTTCAAAGATTGGCTCGAGGGCCTCGAGGGTGACGAAGCTTCGTTGATCGCCGAGCTGAAAAAGCAGTTCAAGTACACCGGGCCGTCCGTGGCCCGCAGCTTCCTTCATGATGTCGGGCGGACCCCCGAGCACCATGAGGCCGGTTGCTGGAAAATAAGAGGCTGAATCTTCTGCTGCGGGACCTCGCCGATTCGCTCATTTGAGGTGCAGCCACACCGGATCTGGGCGATCGAGCGGTTCGAGCGACGAGACTCCTGAAAACATAGCAGCCGGCTCGCGGGCTCCGTTTTCAAACCTGAAAACAGGCACCGCCATGTGGGCGCTCCGGCTCTCCGCCGTTCGGCTAACGATGTACAGGTACGCCACGTAGGTTCCGGGGCCGAGTGGGTCCAGCCGATCGCGAAAAACCGACTCCCGCGTGAGCGGATCGACGTATCCCGGCGTCGACGTCGACAGAGTGAAAAACTCTCGAATCAGATCAGATTTTGCTCGCACATTTAGACCGGCTTCCCAGCGACGAGCCTCGGCGTCGTTCGGGTCCGGCGGTCCTCCGCCCGCAGGGACGACGAGCCACTCCGCCCCCAGACTTTCAGTGGCCGCCCCGGCCGACAGCCACCAGATGTCGACGACGACCCTCGAACCATCCCAGCCAGCCTGGTAGGCGATGCCAGGCACGGGATTGGAATCCTGCGCCGCGCCTGGTGGGTTGGGTCGGTACATGACGAACGGAGGAGGCCCATCGTTGATTGCGCGCATGCGGATCGTTGACTCTGATCCGGCGATTACGGTCGAAATCAATCCGCCACGACCGTCGACGCGCGTCGATTCGCCATCGCGGTTGATCTCGATTGCGGAACGTTCCGGCAGGAATGCAAGGACCTCGATGCCCCGCCCGGGCTGGGATTTGACTTCCGTCCAATCGCCCCGAATCGGACCGCTCCAGCGAAGCTCGGTTGATAGGTCATACAGTCGCGAACCGGCTCCGTGCCAGACGGCGTCGTGCTGGGTCATTCCCTGCTCAATCGGGCGGTACCACTCAGGAAAAATCGCATAGCCCGTATCCCTTCCCGGCTGCTCCACCGTTATCGGAACCCGCAGGTGGCCGGGAATCGCAGACCTTCTGACAAGCGTGTGGTCGCGTAGCTCGATTGCGAGGGCCGCTGTCGCGTGCGGCGAAAGTCCGTCGCCCATGAATATGGCCGAATCGGCTCGAAGGCGCCGGGAAAGGCCGGTCACGGAATTGTCACCAGCGTACGGAGCCGGCATTTCGATCGCGTAAAGCCTGTGACGAAATTCAGGTCGGGCATCGCCGAATGTATCGACTAAAAGACGGAATCCGCCAGGCTCTTCGATCTGAATTCCCTGCCGATCGAGGACGTCCGCCGCGTCGGCGGTCAGATGCAGATACTCGGCGCCCAGGGCGGCGATTGGCTCGAAGGCGAGAGAGGACCATGCGTCGATGAATTCCGGTCCCGGGTACGGTTCGTTTTGCACCGCGCCGGGAGGAGCGAATACGCCGAACCGGCCGGTGGCGATCGTCAAAGCCGCGGGCCACGGTGTCAGGATGCGGGCGTCGGCGGGGGTTGTTTCCCGAATCGAGGCAAAAATAGATTTGCCCGTGTTGAATTCGAGCGCGTAGCGCGATCGCTCCGCGAGCCGATTGCTGAGTCCGAGCGGCTCGATCGGCGCAAAGGCAACTCCGTTAACCGTGAGGCGAACGGCCGGAATCAACTCCGGAATCAATGTTGGAATAGCCGCGAACGCAACAATTGCCGATCCCGCGACGACGGCGACGGCGGTTGGTAGCTTGCGAATGAACCCCGGCAAGAACGCGACGATGGCAACCGCCGAAAAAAAAGACGAATAGATAACGAGCCGGCTTGCGTCATCGTGAACTGTGTAGGCCACGCTCTGAAACAGGACACCGCCCGCGATCCCCACGGCGCAAAGTCCGACAGTGATTTTGTTGCGCGAGAGCAGAGCGAGCCCGGCGGCCAGAATCGCCAGATGAATCCAGCGCAACTCAACGGCCGCCGCGAATGATTGCGCCGCCAACGGCTGAGCGAACCTCACGGGGTTCAAAAGATCCCACGAGGGACGTATTTGCAGCGCCACCGACCGGCCGGCGTCGATTCCGGCCGGTCCGACAACTGCATCTGTAACTGGTCCTCCGGCGATCAGCGCGACCGCGACGGCGAAGGCCACCGGCACAGCGACTCGAATCGACGCTTTGACCCTCTTCCCGCGCTCGGTCAACACGTACGCGCCCGCGTCCGCGATTAGGGCCAGAAACCCAATTGCGAACATGCCCACTTCGAACACGGCCAGGAGGCCGATGCCCACCCCGAAAATCGCAGCCGTTGAATTCCTTCGGAATGGACTGAGCGTCCATGAATGAACCAGTAGCGTTAGAAGTGTGAAGCCAAGCGTTCGCTGCGGGAACACGAGGTTTGATGGACCGGTGGACAGTTCGTAACGAGCCGGGCCGATTTCCGCAAGCCTTGCGCCGAGAGAGGCGAGGCTATCGGGAAATGCGGCGCCGGCCGCCCCAAGCGCCGGCCAGCCCAGCAAGATGATTCCCGGGGAGTAGGCGGCCAGCGCGGCTGCGGCCAGCGCCCCGACCCGAGATCCGGTCGCGTGTATCACCACGCCGAACACGATCAGCGCCAGCCCCAGAGCGACCCACGGATGTTGCAGCTCAGCCACGATCCAGACCGGAAGTCCGCTGACCGATGTCAGAATCGCCGCGTGCAGGTCGCCAGCGTAGTGGTATGCGGCCGCAACGTCGGGGCTCCAGGGGGATCGGACCGGATAGTTCCCTTCGACGATCGTTGCCGTAATCCCGAGATGAATCGGTTCGTCGAGGAAAAGCAACGAGAGGCGATTGGCCTGAGCGCTGAAGTAGAACGCCAGCGAGATCGCCAGCCCCGCCCCCAGCGCAATCCAATTTATCGGGAGCGAGGCGAGGCGGCTTCGGTCGCGAATCCAGAACCAGCCGCCCAGCAGCAGCAGGATTGCGATGGCGATGAAGGGGCGAGCAGACACCGACGGGAAACGGTACGCGGCGAGGCCGGCTGCGATGAGCAGGGTCGTTCCGATGGCTGGCGCCAGGCACAGTCCAACGCCGAGCCCCCGGTATCCGGTGAGTCGTGCCGCGAGCGGCAGCGCCAGGGCGGTCGCGGCGGCGAATATCAATAGCACGACCGCGAATCCGGCCAGATATTCAGGCGCCACCGTCATCGCATCGGCTCGCCGCGGGTACTTTCACCAGTGTGATTTATCGGGAACAATTGTGCTCCTTGAACGGGACCGCTCAGAATAGCCGGGGCGGCGCCGCACTCCCGGCGTTCGAACCGGCGTTAGGCTGCGGGACGAGACGACCCAGGGAGGCACACAGATGAAGATTACGAATGTGCGGCTGAGACAGGTGCAGGGCGAACTGGACTCTGCCGGGGACATTTGGGAAGAGCGGCTCGTCCGACCAATCGACATCTATCCGGAGCACAAGGCCGAGACCGGCGTCAATTTCCATCAATCGCGAAACTCAAGGGGGCTTTACGACGTAAACGCCGTTTTCGTATACATCGAAACCGATGAAGACGTCACCGGATTCCTCGGCCCCATGGCCGAAGAGGATGCCTATTTCATCGACACCCAGATAACGCCGTTCATTCTTGGCGAAGACCCAACTGCGACTGAGCGGCTATGGGACAAGATGTACAGATTCCTGATTCACGGCCGCAAGGGCCACCCGATGTTCGCGATCAGTTCGATTGATTGCGCGCTCTGGGACTTGCGAGGAAAGTGGCTGGGGCAGCCTCTTTTTCGACTTCTTGGCGGACCGGTTCGCGATTCGATTCCCGCTTACGCCAGCGCCCTGGGATATTCGATCGAATCGGAGATGGTCACCACACAGGTCAGGGCGTTCGTCGACCAGGGATACACCGCGACGAAGTGGTTTTTCCGGCATGCTCCGGACGACGGCGAGCCGGGGATACGCGGCAACATACAGCTGGTGGGGGACGTTCGCGAAGCCGCCGGGGACGAGGTTGACATAATGTTCGACGCCTGGAACAGCTGGGACGTGCGCTACGCGCTCGATATGGCAAACCGCATGGCGGAGTTCCGCCCCCGCTGGCTCGAGGAGCCGGTCATGCCGGACCAAATTGGAAACTACGCGAGAATCCGAGCGGCTTCGCCGATCCCGATCTCCGGCGGCGAACATGAGTACACAAGATGGGGCGCGCGCGATTACCTGCGGGCTGGAGCGGTAGATATTTTTCAGCCGGATACATGCTGGGCGGGCGGGGTCAGCGAAGTTGTAAAAATCTGCGCTCTTGCCTCCGCCTACGACGTTCAGGTAATTCCCCACGGCCATTCAGTGCCAGTAAACGCCCATTTGGCGCTCGCCGTCCCCCTGACTGTTACTCCGTTGATCGAATACCTGGTGAAATGGAACGCGGTCCACCGATTCTTCTTCAAGAACCCCGTAACGCCCGTCGATGGACAGATCCGCGTGACCGAAGCACCCGGCATCGGGATGGAGATCGACGAAAGCAAGGTTCTGGCCGAAAGAGAACTCTCGTGGACATAGGCGTCGCAGAATTCCGAAAGGTGGCCTTACGATGGAGGTTCAACGCTTGAGAAATGTCCCGCGCGGATTTAACTTGCACTGGGGCGGCGGCGCTATCGTCGAAGAGGCTTCCGCCCAGACCCAGCACCACGAACCATGTATCCAGTTGCTCGAGTTTGAGGACGGTTCGCGATCACTGCGGTTTTGCTATTACAACCACGACGGTCGCTTTCAGCGAAGCCCGTTGATCGTCAGCGAAGACGCCATCGAGACTCTCCGAGAGGCCGTAAAGGCCAATCCCGGCATTCGCGATCTCATTCAGAGACTGGCCAATTGATCGACCGGCGGCAACGGCCGGGCCGAGATCCGTCGCCGGGCTCAGGATGACAGTTTTTCGCTCAACCGTCCCGCATCCTGGTGGATCGTTACCTCGTACTCTTTCATCCTTTCATCGGGTCCGGCTAGGAAGTCGCCGGTGACGAATTTGCCCTCCAATACGGCAGGAAGCCAGTGGCGGTCGTCTTCCCACATGCGATCGTACGGAATCGCATCGAGCGGGAACCACTTCGGAGCCATTTCATCGCTTTCGACCACCGTGCCCTCCCACTCGTTGGCAAGGAACACATGCGCCCGCTGACTCCAGTCTTTCTCAGGCGGGACCTCGGGAAAATAGAAGTCCAGGATCGCGACCTTCCGGAGGGCGATGGGTGAAATACCAACTTCCTCCCTGACCTCGCGAATCGCCGCCTGCTCTATCCCTTCGCCCGCCTCAACTTTGCCGCCGGGCCCGTTCCAAAAGCCGCTTCCGGGACCGCGTTTCTTCATACCGAGGAGAATGGCCCCATCATCGATTACGAAGCAGATTGTGGCGGGACGCAAAAATTTCTTGAGGTGGATTTTGCAGTCGGCGAGGTCTATGACTCAGCCGCCCAATCCGGACCTCGAAAAAGAATGCTCGGGCGGATCGGTGTTACTCGCACTGAGTGGCGGACGCGCTCGCCCGGTCGTGGCGACAGCATCCGTACTGTCGGCGGCCAAGACTAAATTGAGGCGCCAATCATTGCCCTCGCCCGTTCGCTCCTCCCAGAAGGACGCATTTTGGTTCCACGCGTCACGCGCTTGCCTGTTTAGCCGCTCTGGGTCGTTGGATTCCACCCGTCACCCTCGGGACTTACGTAGCGACGCAAAGCATATCCACTGCGGAAACGACAGCCCGAGCGAGAGTGGGCGTTTGCACTCCGGCGGTGAGATTCGTGGCTACGGCACCGAGCGGGATCCGGCGAAAAATCGGAACATGACTTCCTGCCATCTAACCGGAGAAATCTAGGCCCGATTGAATCCGAACCTTTCGCAATCTTCGCAAAAGCGTCGGGGCACAATTCCCCATCTCATCAAATAGCTGAAAACGAAGCATCCCGCGCAAAATCCGGCGACCGATTCGAGCAGCGTGAAGAGTATCAAAACTCCGAGGACTGAGTAGGCCGCGATCGCAGATCCCGCAGCGTAGTAAATCAAAAGTGAACTCGTGGAAAACACCAGCCCCACCGTCTGGGCGAATCGCTTGGGTGGACCGGCAACCGATTTCTGCGGTTCCCCCGCCAGCGGAATGAGTACGCGAGTGGCCAGAAGCCCAAACGGGCTCAGCGTGGGGCCGGTAAATACCCTGGCCGCGAAGCCATACGCCAGAAAGAACAGCAGCCACGGAACATCAAAGATGACGATGACGAGACTCAACGTCGCCACCATTCCCGCGACGAGCCGTGCCGCGTATTCGTTCACCGGATTCGGAAAGCTGAAGACGACCCGAGCCTGATCGCGCATTGTCGAACGCCCCGTCCCGCCGTTTGGCGGATTCTTCGCACGTCCATTATAACTAAATCACTGGACTTAGTCATGTATGAAATCCTTCGTTGCGAATCCCTCCCGATATCCCGATCCCGGTCCGTTAGCCCGATCACGCCCGTGATCCCAATCTCCCGGGCATCCCGAGCCTGGCGAGGGATCGCGGCCTCGACTACAGGAAACCGTCAACCTGAGCTGCGCGAAGGATCTCGGCTCTGGTTGGTGGCCCGACCGGTCCGCCGGTTGGGAATCAATATAAAAGTCGAAACACTCCGCTACCACCCCTCTTCCGCAAGAAAACTGCCGCCGCACTCAACCTCTCTTGCTACCCCCTCTCCCATGGGAGAGGGAAGGGGTGAGGGCTTTAGAATTCCCACCGACTCTCATTTCAACTTGCGCTTAACAACCGTCGAACCCTCTACAGCCCTCCCCCAATACGAAATTGCGACTACCCGGAAAACCTAATCACCGCCCGCTGGCGGGGACCGGCGGCTATTAAGCACGAGCCATCATCCCGCAGGTCAGCCGGATCTATCGAACGCTTGTCGGGACTGATTTTTGTTCCATTGATGCTTACCGCGCCCTGGCGGATCAGCCGTTTCGCACCGGTCTTCGACTCAGCCAGGTTCGCAACAAGCAACGCTTCCACCAGATCGTAGCCGCCAGCAATTGCAATTCGGGATAGGCTGATCGTCGGCGCTCCGGCCACCACGTCGTCGGTTGAAATGCCACCGCCATCAGGCCACTCGGCGAACAGCGCGGCCGACGCTGTTTCCGCCTTTGCGGCTTCTTCGGGACCGTGTATCAGGGTGGTCATTTCGCCTGCCAGAGTCCGCTGCGCAAGTCGCTCGCTCGGCTGCGCCAGGAATCGCCGTTCAATTTCCGCGATTTCGTCCATCTCCAGAAACGTGAAGAATTTGAGGAATTGCACAACGTCCCCGTCGCTCACGTTCAGCCAGTACTGGTACCACTCGTAGGGTGAGGTGCGTCGTCGATCAAGCCAGAGCGCGCCGGCCGCCGTCTTCCCGAGTTTCCCGCCGGTCGCGGTCTGCACGAGTGGAAACGTCAGCGCCGCCGCGCCGTGATCGCGACCGGTTCGGCGCCTGATGTAATCGACCCCCGCGAGGATATTTCCGTATTGATCCGATCCGCCGACCTGCAGACGGCAGCCGTGATTCACGTAGAGGTGGTAGAAGTCGTAGGCCTGCAATACCTGGTAAGAGAATTCGGTAAAGCTGATTCCGGCTTCGGCGGCGATCCGTTGCTTGACCGACTCGCGCGACATCATCACGGACACCGAAAACGACTTCCCAACATCTCTAAGGAAATCGATTAGATTCAGCTTCGAAAGCCAATCAAAGTTGTTGACGATAATCGCCGGATTGTCAGTTGAGTCGAAGTCAAGAACCCGTGCGAACTGCGACTTCTGTCCATCGATGTTTCGCGCGATTGCTACTTCATCGAGCAGGTTTCGCTCTCCGCTTCGGCCGGAAGGATCCCCGATCATTCCCGTCCCCCCGCCTACGACGACGATGGGCGTGTGACCGGCGCGCTGAAACCGAGCCAGTGAGATAAGCGGCATAAGGTTGCCAAGCTGGAGGCTGTCCGATGTTGGATCGAACCCGCAGTAGAGGACGACGAATTCGCTGTCGAGGAGGCGACCGAGGTCCGGGTCCGATACGTCCTGAACGAGCCCCCTCGACTGCAAGTCTTGGAAGAGGCCGGCAGTCGGTTTTGGACTACCGCCGCCCCTATCGGCCTCGACGCCGGTTGTGTCCCGGTCAGTCATCTTTGCTGTACCGTCTCGCGCGGCTCCACCTTCGCGGTCCGCAGTATTCCCCGTTTGCGGCATTTGCATTTCGTTTTCCGATCTCTGGCATATGGATTGAGTCTCAAATGATTCTGAAAGCAAAAAAGCAGAGGAGTTTACCTCTGCTGACCGGCCCCGTTGAGCGACGCGCTAAGTGCGTGGCATCGCCAAATGGGCCGGCCCCATATATCCCCGACCGATCCGGGCTATTTTTGACTCGACGATTCCGTGCTTCTGATTCATTTCAATAGCGACTTTACCTGCGCCGCCGAATGACCGTCAATACCGTGTACTGGTCCAGTGCAGGGGGGAGGAGTCACCGGCGCGCCGGGCTACAATGCGGCGGCTCGCTACCTGGCAGAATCTGGCCGCGCTCGGAGATAAGTCGAACGATGGATTGTTGCACCGTCAACGGCCTGGCAGTGATGTTCGGCGGATCGACCCCCCGTAAGGAGGCCGACGCCTACAGAAAGAAGGGCCTGCCGAAACGTAGCCGGTCCTTTGTTGGATATCTGAAGTCGCGGGGTGTCGAGGACGCTGCGGTACTCGACATCGGCTTCGGTGTGGGCTCGGCCCATCTCGAGCTTCTCAAACTCGGCGCCCGTAAAGTTGTCGGATTTGAAATCGTCGAGCCGTACATTCGACAGGCGGAAGACCTTGCCACCGAATCAGGTTTTCGGGACGCCATTGAATATCGGCATGCCGACTTCACGCGAGCCTATTCCGACATCGAGCCGGCGGACATCGTAATTCTCGACCGCTCCGTCTGCTGCTATCCCGATATGCAGGCGCTGGTAAAGCCATCCGCCGAGCTGGCGAGCCGGTTCTACGGCGTGATCTTGCCGGTCGAAAACATAGTTTCTCGAGCCTTCGTCCGCGTTGTGAACGCATTACTCGGGATAGTGCGACGCGAATTCAGGGTATTCATCCATCCTCAAATCGAGATTGATGCCATCGTCGATCGGGCCGGATTCGACCGGGTCTTATGTGAACGGTCGGGAGTTTGGAGAACGATTCTCTACGAAAGGCGTGCCGCGGCTAAATAGGTCATGCTATTCGCGGGCGTCGGTCTGGTGAAGCATACGGAAGATGGTTCTCAATGGATGCCAGGTTCGGTCATGCGGGGATCGTGGTTCGAGATCTCGAATCTCAGATACGCTTCTACTCACGAGTATTCGGTCTTGAGCTGGAAACGAGAATCACTCGGCAGGAGCCGTTTATCGGAAACGTGACCGGTTTGGAGCGCCCCACGCTCGAAGTGGCGATTCTCGGCAATGAAGACCGGCGCAGCTCAATCGAGCTGCTCAAATATGATTCGCATCCGGATCACTCTCCGGTTCGAGCGGCCAACGCTATGAATTGCAGTCATGTGATGTTTGCCGTGGACGATATCGATCTAGCTCGGCGAGAGGTGATCGACGCCGGCGGGAGGCCATTTTCGGGTCCGCAGTCGCCTCCGGACGGCTCCAAGAGTATTTTTTATTTCCGCGATCCCGAGGGCACTATCCTCGAATTCGTCCAGTATCACAACCAGTAGAGTTTCTACAGGGACGGGAAAACGCAGAGGCGTCTCCTCGATGACGAGGAATCGTGGGGCAGCCAATGATCCAAAAAACGTTGTGTGCTTTCAAGTGAGTTCAATCCACAATGGGAGCCAGCAATGACAGCGGTCTTCGACGCCCACTCTCACAGCTTCCCGCCGCTCGGCGAGGATACCGGGAAAATGCAGGCCCGTCTTGCCGAAACGCAGCATCACATTCGGTTCGCCGGGGCCACCGACATCCGGCGGTCTCGCGACGGCGCGCCCGTCGCACAGCCAATCCTCGTCCGAGATGGCCACGGCATCTCGTCGCTCCCCGACGTGGATTTCAGAATCGGACGCTTCGGGCGGGTCGAATTCACTTACGACCAGGAGGGCTACTATTACCAGCTGTTTCCCCCGTCGTTATGGGACAATTCGTGCCCTCCCGATTACATGATCGCGCAAATGGACTACGCCGGTGTCGATCGCGCACTGATTCAATCGGACGGCGTTTACGGTCGGCTGGACGACTATCTGGCTGAGTGCATTCGCCGCCATCCCGATCGATTGTTGGCGCTAGCTCAAGTCGACGAGTGGCGCGGCGGATACCCCGATCAGGTCCGACGAGTCCGCCGTCAGATAGAGGAATCTGGATTCTCGGGTCTCTACTTTGGTACGAGCGGGTTTTTCCACTGCGACTTCGAGATCGGCGTCGGCGATCCGAGCCTCGAACCGCTGTGGGAGCTTGTCGGCGGACTCGGAGTGCCAATCCATTGGTCCGCTGCGAGCAAACGGCGCCCGCAAATGGAAACGTACTTGAGCGAGATCGAGGACTTCGATCGCTGGGCCAAATCGCACCCGGAAATACCGTCTGTCCTGACTCACGGCCTGGAGAATCTGCGGATCGATGTGAACGTAACGAATCGATATAGCGTACCGCCGCAGATACTGCGTCTACTTCAGAATCCGGGCTGGAGCATTGAACTCATGCTTCACAAAATGAGCTTCGACGACGAATTTCCTCCGTACACTCCAGAAATTGAAGACGTAGTCCGGACTCTGGTTTCGGAATTGGGAGCCGAAAAGCTTGTGTGGGGCTCGGACATGCCATCGTGCGAAGAAGTTGTGACGGACAAGCAGTCGATGATCCTTTTCACAACCCGGTGCGATTTTCTTACCCAGGACCAGCGCGAAGCAATTCTCGGAGGGAATTTGGAGCGACTTTGCCCGCTGTAGATCGGCATCAGCGCGATAGAATTACCCCTTTGACCCGGATAGATTTTCGTTGGAGCAGTCGATGAGCCATACGTGGAGACGCAACAGCGCGGTCATGACTGAGGGTCCGGACCGTGCTCCGGCGCGATCGTATTTGAAATCCATAGGCTTCTCGGGTGAAGACCTCACACGTCCTATCGTGGGCGTGGCGCACATGTGGATTGAGACGATGCCCTGCAATTTCAATCAACGCGACCTCGCCGCCAGGGTGAAGGAAGGCGTACGCGCCGCCGGCGGCATGCCGGTGGAGGTGAACACCATCTCCGTTTCCGACGGCGTGGCCATGGGAACCGAAGGTATGAAGGCTTCGCTGGTGAGTCGAGAAGTAATCGCCGACTCGATCGAGCTCGCCGCTCGGGGTCACTCCTTCGACGCTTTGGTTGTCATCGTCGGCTGCGACAAGACAATTCCGGCCGGCGCAATGGTGCTGGCCCGGTTGAATATTCCCGGGCTTGTCCTTTATGGCGGCAGCATCGCGCCCGGCAGATATCGGGGCCGAGACGTAACGATTCAGGACGTCTTTGAGGCCGTTGGCGCGCACGCGGCCGGAAAGATAACCGATGACGATCTGCTCGAGCTTGAGAACGTGGCCTGCCCGGGCGCCGGGGCGTGCGGGGGGCAGTTCACCGCAAATACCATGTCGACCGCCGTCGATTTCCTCGGTATCAGTCCGGCCGGATTCAACGGAGTTCCCGCTACTCACCCGGGCAAGTCGGATGTTGCCGTCGAGTGCGGCAAGCTTGTGATGGACCTTTTGAAAAACGATGTCCGGCCCAGGCAGATCATGACAAAGTCCGCCTTCGAGAACGCCATTGCCTCGGTGGCGGCAACGGCGGGCTCGACCAATGCCGTGCTGCATCTGCTGGCGATCGCGCACGAAGCCGGCGTGCCGCTAACGATCGATGATTTCGATCGGATCGCCGAGCGGACGCCCGTACTGGCGGATTTAAAGCCCTCCGGAAACTATGTCGCCACCGACGTATTCGATGCCGGCGGCGTTGCGCTTGTGGCCAGGGAATTGCTAAAGCGAAATCTCATCGATCCTGATGTGGTCAACGTCGATGGAAGTCGCCAGTCCGAAAGCGCCGAGAACGTCACCGAAACCCCCGGTCAGCGAGTGATTCGGCCGATTGAGGATCCTATCAAGCAGACCGGCGGCATCGCCATTTTGCGGGGGAACCTGGCCCCGGAGGGCTGTGTCGTAAAGCTGGCTGGACACGAGCGCAACGAGTATCAGGGGACCGCGCGAGTCTTCGACTGCGAAGACGACTGCTTCGCCGCGGTTCAATCGCAGTCGATCAAGGCCGGTGACTTCATCGTCATTCGGTACGAGGGCCCCGCCGGTGGACCTGGAATGCGCGAAATGTTGGGTGTGACGGCGGCGTTGGTGGGAGCCGGAATGAGTGATTCTGTTGCCCTCATGACAGACGGCAGGTTTTCGGGCGCAACTCACGGGCTGATGGTCGGACACGTGGCTCCCGAGGCCTTCCGCGGCGGCCCCATCGGGTTGCTGCGCGACGGCGACGTGATCTCAATCGACGTTAAGCAACGGACCCTCAACGTCGACCTGCCGGATTCCGAACTGCAATCCAGGCGTAAGCAGTGGAAGGCGCCCGAGCCGCGCTACAGGTCGGGGGTAATGGCGAAGTACGCGGCGCTTGTATCGTCGGCAAGCCTCGGGGCAATCACCTCGCCACCCGGCACGTAATCATTGTCAGGCTCCAACGAGGCCCGCCGGTCAACTAGCCTGCATGAAAAACCTCCTCCATTTCAGCCCACCATTCTCCTTTCTCCCGAGTGGTTATCGGTTGCTGCATGGGCTCCATGATGTCCCACCATTCGCGCATTCGCGGTGCCCTGGCCATCGCATCCATACGTTGCGCATACTCATCGGGCGGGCCAACATATTCGTAATAACCGAACAGCAGATCGTCTTTTAGAAAAATCGAGTAATTGCGGATTCCGGCTTCGCCGATGGCCTCCAGCACTTCCTGCCAGACGCTGCGGTGATATGCCTTATACGTGTCCAGTCGCTCGGTTTTGACGCGCAGTACAAATCCATGGCGCTGCGAATCCAAAGGCGGCCTCCTCTAATCGATGTGTCGCGCTTCGCCCGCGCGGTCGGGCAGAGCAGTGTATCTTCGGCGGGGTTTTCCGAGAGCTAAGCGCGAGCTTCGGCTCTTCGGATTTGGAATGGGGTTTGAGTGAAGAACCGGGCAGTGCGGACGTGATCGCATCGCCTGCTGGCAGACCGGATGACTAGCCCCCGAACCGAAAGTTCAATTCTGATACGGCGCCTGGTCCTACCGCTTTACGTTCCTTCGTTTCTACTGTCTCTCGGTCAGGGGATTCTGCTCCCCACGTTGCCATTGTTCGCGCATTCGTTCGGAGTGTCGTTCACGCTGGTCACGCTCGCGATTGGAGTGCAGGGAATAGGCACGCTAGCGGCAAGCGTCCCGAGCGGATTCGTATTGGCTCGGGCGGGCGGCCGTCGCGTGATGATCGTGGGTACCGCCGTCGTGGCCGTTTCAGGCCTCGCGCTGCCGTTTTCGGGGATCTTTTCCCTCGTCATCCTGTACAGGCTCCTCGGAGGAGTCGGGGCCGCGCTGTGGGGCGTGTCACGGTTTGCGTTCATCGCCGAAACCGTGCCGATTGGGCAGCGTGGTCGGGCGTCGGCGCTCTTCGGAGGTGTCAATCGAGCCGGAATGTTTGCCGGCCCGGTAATTGGGGGCTTTCTGGCCGCTCGCGTCGGGATGGAAGCCGCTCTGCTCAGCAGCGCCGCCGCCGCGTTTCTGGCCCTGGTGGTGGCGATGCTCTTCGTTCGAAACGCGCCGGGCGCTCCTGCGTATGTGCGCGGCCCTTCGCTGGCCGGGCCACTGCTTGCAGCTGTGCGGAGCAGGCCGTGGGAGATTACGACGGCGTCAACCGCCCAACTCCTCATCCAATTCTTGCGAGGCGGAAGGACGACTGTACTCCCTCTGATCGGGTCGTTCGCGATCGGTCTAGACGTCGATACCGTGGGAATCATCATCGGAGCGTCGTCTTTGATCGACATGGTCCTATTTTTTCCGGCCGGGTTGATAATGGACCGGTTCGGTCGGAAGGCCGCTTCCGTCCCCGCATTCGTGATCCTGTCCATCGGAATGATTCTGGTCGCGTTTGCATTTGACGCCACTACGCTGTTCATTGCCGCCGCCGTGATGAGCGTGGGCAACGGACTGGGGTCCGGGAGCATGATGACGCTTGGCGCCGATCTTTCGCCGCCTGAAGCCCGCAACGAGTTTTTGGGGTTTTGGAGATTGATCGGCGACTCCGGCAGCGCGGGCGGTCCGCTCCTCGTCGGCGGAATGGCCGACCTGTGGGGACTGACCGCCGCGGCGGTGACTATCGCGGGAATTGGCGGAATAGCGGTTTTGACCCTGGCACTCTTTGTGCCGGAAACTCTGCGGTCCGAAACGGGCAAATTCGGTGGTCCCGTGCCCTAGCTCGTTCGATCAATAGCCTCGGCGGGTCGGCACAGGGCAGTCGGCCGTCTGGCGGTTCAATGTCGCCTCGAACAAATTCCCATGCCCCAAGGGCGGGTTTTGCATCAGCTCGGCAGGTATCGTGCCATCAGTTCCGCCAGATGCAGGACCGCCACGTCGCTCCCCCGGGCACGGAGTCCTCCCCGCATCTGCATGATGCAGCCGGGATTGTCCGTCACGATAATTTCGGGATCGTTTTCGCCGGCCCGGCCCAATTTTCGATCCAGAAGTCGTGACGAAACTTCCGGGTGGTCGAATGAAAATGAGCCTCCGAATCCGCAGCACATCGTGGAATCGACCATTTCGGTCAGCCTCAACCCCATGACATCCATGATTATCCGGCGCTGTTCGTCTCTGATTCCGAGCACATTATTCGTCTGGCAGGCATCGTGATACGTTACCCACGGCCCGGCGTTCTGCATCGTAAACGACCCTTCGGGAAGCCGGGCAACACGCTGCAGAAAGCCGGTAAAGTCGATGATACGAGCGGAGAGCAGGCGGGCGCGATCCATCCATTCCGGCTCGTCGCGCAGCAAGTGGATGTAGTCGTTCATTATCGTGACCGCACAACTTGTCGACGCGCTGAGTATGAAATCTGCGTCTACGGATTCGAGCGACTCGATGGTTTGGCGGGCCATGCGGCGGGCCGACTCCGGATCTCCAGCGTTGAGCGCTGGCAAACCGCAACACGATTGCGCGTCAGGATACGTAACTGTGGCCCCACAGGCTCGGATCACCTTGATGACTGCGACTCCCATTGCCGGGTAGAGCCAGTCCGTCATGCATCCGGGGAAATAGGCCACGCTCACGCCGCTGGCCGCCGATCCGGTAATGGTGGTCGGACTGATGGACTCGATCTCCTCGCGACGATCGCGCAGCGGCTTGCCGGACACGGCTGGCAGACTGCGCCATCCGGTCTTGACACCCGGAAGCGGTAACCGGGTAAATTCCCCGCCCCAGGTAAACGGGAGCTGAGTCCTGGCGGCGGCCCGGAGCCCCAGGCCAAATAGTCGCGGGCTGGCAATTCCTCGCACGATCGCCTTCTTGATCGCCCCGCCCTTCTTTTGCCGTGTGACACGGTTCCGCACTTCGCCAATCAATCGCGGCAGCGGAATACCGACCGGGCAAACGGTCTCGCAGGCGTTGCATCCAACACATAGCGACTGCGGTTCGGCGATGTTTTCGAATCCGTGATGATGCCCGGTGACAACCAGACCAATGGGCCCGCTGTAGACGTACCCGAACGCATGACCACCGACGATTCGAAACGGCGGACAAACGTTTGAGCAAGCTCCGCACTTGACGCAGTTGAGCGCGGAACGGAAGTCTCTATCGTCGCGCATCGCCAGCCGACCGTTGTCGACCAGGATGACGTGGACTTCCTTCGGGCCGTGCGCGCCGAGAGTGGGAATTCCCTCGATATCCGCGCTGCGGCTTGGGCCGGTGGTGAACGAAACGTAGGTGCTTATCTTTTGGCCGGTGGCGCTACCCGTCAGCGCGGGCAGAATGTCGGTCACGTCCTGCATTGTCGGGACGATCTTTTCCACCCCGACGATGGCGATATAGACGGGCGGGAGCGTTGACAACAGCCTGCCGTTGCCCTCATTTGTAACCAGCACCAAAGTCCCGGTTTCAGCGATGGCGAAGTTGGCCCCGGATATGCCGGCGTCGGCCTCGAAAAACGCATGCCGCAGCGTTTCGCGGGCAGCCGCTACCAGAGCTTCCCGTTGATCGGGCACCTCCCGCTCGGCGGCCGCCGAAATCAGCTTCGATATCTTTTCGCGGGTCATATGCAACGCTGGAGCCAGCGTATGCGACGGACGGTCGTGGGCAATTTGAACGATCCACTCGCCCAGATCGGTCTCGACGACTTGAAGGCCCAGATCTTCCAGATGCTCGTTGAGCCCAATCTCTTCGGTGAGATTTGATTTCCCCTTAACGATCATCTTCGCGCCGATTCCCACGCATATGTCCCCGGCCAACTTGCGTGCCTCGTCGGCGTCGTCGGCGAAATACACGCGACAGCCGGCGCTTTCCGCTTCGGAAGTAAACCGTTCGATCAGCTCCGGCAGCCGATCGACTGCCCGGGCGCGAATGTCCGCCAGCGCGCTCTGCCGGACCTGAAAGTCCTCGCCCGCAAATCGCTCGTTTCGGCGGTCCCGCAGAGCCGGCAAAGCTCGATCGAGGGCGACTTCCAGGTCATCCGACCCAAGCGCTGTTTTCAGCCGTTTCTTAAATGATGGAATGGACAATTCGTGAGGGGATAAAGACGATGACGACCGATACTAACGACTTGGAGCCGCGGGCCGCCACCCGGCTTTACGGTCGGCTCGGCGAATCCATCGCGGCGCAAATCGTGATGATCGTGGCACCGGCGGCTACAATCCTCTCGGTCACGACGGTCACGCTGGTTCGATAGCAATATGTCGCGGCTCGATATTTACGCAGAAGTCCGAAAGTTACGGCTATGAGTTGGGAATTTGAACAGATCGCCGGACCGTTCACGCTGACCGAGGGGCCCGCGTGGGACGGCGAGGGGCTACTTTTCACAGACATCGACGCCAGCCGGATCATGCGATTCGATCCCGCATCTGGGGAATGCGACATCTTCCGGGAGCATACTAATCGCGCAAACGGGCTGATGTTCGATCGGCATGGGCGCTTGCACGCCTGTGAGCAAGATGCCGGCCGCATTGTCCGCTATGAGAAAAACGGCGCCAGTACCGTTTTGGCCGACTCATATTACGGAGCCAGATTTAACAGTCCCAACGATCTGGCGATAGATTCCGAGGGACGGGTGTGGTTCACCGATCCGCGCTATGGCGATCCTTCAGGCCTCGAGCTCGGTCATATGTCGGTTTACAGACTCGACCCGGGCGCCGCCGGCGCGTGGACCGTCGAACGCGTCGTTTTCAACGCCGCGAGGCCGAACGGCATTCTCCTTTCCGCGGACGAAGACACGCTCTATGTCTCGGAGGCAGGTTTTCTACCCGGAGAGAAGAGAGAGCTACGTAGTTATCCAATTCGCGACGACGGCTCCCTCGGGCAGGACTCGGTTCTTCATAACTTCGCCCCGCATCGAGGAATCGACGGCATGTGCCTCGACAGCAACGGAAACCTGATCGCGACCGCGGGCGAAGACTGCGGCGGGCCGGGATCCATGATCTACGTTTTCGAGCCCGACGGTCGCATCGTTGAGACCCACCCCGTGCCCGTTATCAAGCCCACAAACTGCACGTTTGGCGGACCGGATTTAGAAACGCTATTTGTCACCAGCATTGAGGGTCTTCTGCTTCGCACCGAAACCGGACGGCAGGGCCGCTTGAACTTTCCCGTGTCGAGCTAGAGGGTCGGGGTCCGATCGCCGGGTCAAACGCAGCTGGTCGGGGCATCGATCCCGAAAGATGACTGGTTGAGATTTCCAGCCTGAGCGCACAGCGCGTCCTTTTTCTGGTTGCTGCGGCTGTTCTGTCCGTAAACACCGAACTCGTTGCGGCAAGCCTGCTCGTTGGCCGAGCTTACCCCTGGCAGGCCACCATGCCGTATGGGGTGGTCTTTCTACTGGGAGCTGCCGTATCCGCCGCCGCGGCGATCGGGCTTGTCTACCGGGGCGCGGGCAGCAATCGTGTTCTTGATGCGGCGGTGGCCACTCTGCCGGGACTGCTCCTGATAGCTGTGTGGCTGCCGATCTACCTGCGAGACGATCTGCACGCCCTGGTCGCGGGCAACTTCTCTTCAAGAGCTCTACTGGGACTATCGGTGCTGGTGCTGCCCGCCGCGGGGTTCGCCTTATGGGAGAAAAGGCAGCGAAAGCCACTCGTGGCGTCCGTAGGCCAACACCTCAGGTTTCGAATCGGCGAGTCATTGCTCGCGATCGCGGCCGCCGCCGGAATTTGGGATCTCGTCATCAAGTCGACTGCCGGTGACTCGCCTCGCTCGTGGATCTGGCTCGGGGTCGTCCCGGTTGCGATCGCATTGGTCTTCGCGATTGTCGGTCAGCCGCGGATTGATCTCGCGCACCCCTGGCTCCGCAGGCTGGGCATGGCGGTCCTGATAGCTCCCACCGGATTCGCGATCGCCACCCATTTCGACAATCCGATGCGTCATTTGATTGTCACGAGCGGGGGCGCGAAAATTCTTTCGCTTTTGCTCTTGTCTCTGACCATCTATCTGGGCTGGTTGATTACGAAGCTCGCGAGTCAAATAAGCCGCGAGCGGATCTCGACGGCGCTGGCGGGCCACCGGTCGGCGGCGATCCTGATTTCCTTGATGGGAATCGGTCTGCTTCAAGCCGCTTCGTACATGGCCGTCGCGATGGACGATTTAGGCCGCTATTGGACCGTAGCTGACTTCCTCCAAAAGGGGCTCGCATATCCGGTTTGGACGGGGTCCGAAGGAACCGCACAGGCGGGGATTGGCGAGCCCTGGGTGGACCCCCCGGCCTTTCCACTGATGATCCTGGGTAGCTTCGCGGCGGCCGGGCACTACTTTCACAGCGCCCAGATTCCCACGTTCATCGCAAACCTCTTCCTACCGGCGGCCATGTTCTTGGCGGTTCGTTCGGTGTCGGCGGGGCGAACCATCGCGTTCCTGGCCGCCACGCTAACGGTGCTTTTCCCGCCGTTTCAGATCCACACCCTGGGCGCGTCCGAGCCCGACAGCGTATTTGTACTCGAACTTGTGATCGGAGCCCTCTTCCTCGTCAGGGCATCTCGCGTGAATGCCGGGTTGCCTGACAAACTTGCTCTCGGTTTCCTCGCCGCGCTGATGGCGCTTACGCGGCCGGAGGGGATGATTTACGCCGGTGTTTTCGTGCTGGCCGTGCCACTCGCGCGCCGCGATCTCAAATCCTGGTTATCGCCATTGATCCCCGCCGCAGCCGCGATCGTTTTCGCGTTGTTCATCGCGGTGACCACGGATGTCTTCTGGTCGGCGCGATCGTCGGGACTGTCATTGGGCAACTTTGGGTCGAACCTTGAATCTCTCCGGCTGGAGGTGTGGCCGTATTACGTTCGAGCGTTGCTGGTGGACGACGTTCGCGCAATCGTCATTGTTGCCATATTTGGGAGTGCGGTGGCCGTCGGTGTCGCACATCTTGCGCGAGCCGATCGGGTCGTGCTGGCCGTTCCGGCGGCGCTGGCGATCAATGTCGTCGCCTCGTTGTCGGTCAACCCCGTCGCGCTGCGATCCTACGAGCCAACCGAGTACTTCCGGCACGTTTCCTACGGCCTGCCGCTGCTGGCCCTGCTCGCCGCCGTCGGCACGGACTGGATTCTCCGGTCACTTCGCGAACGCGGGGCGGCTATCAAAGTGGCGCTGTGGATGATCGCTCTCGGATTGATTGGCGGCGAGCTATATCTTCTCTCGACACCGGAAGAGTTCTACCACGGCAACACGTCCGGAAGCCTGCTGCGCGGTGGCGACATCTACGTTCAAGCGCTGGACCTGGTCCGATCGCCCATCGAATTGCCGTGCGACGTGTGCGAACCAATATTAGGGGGCGGGTTTGGCGGCTTCAGGCAGCGGCTATTCGACCATTACGCCTTCTACGATATGCATAGCAATACGGTTGGAATCAGCTACCAGGCAATCTCCGCGGTATTCGTGTTTGTCGGTGCCGTGGCCGCGGCGGCTACCCGGCTTCCTCGACCGCTCACCGCAAATGGATCGTCGATGCGATCCCGGCAGCCGGTCGATAGCATGCCTTAGCCCTAAATCTACCCGGCGTAGCTCATCCCCGTATCGCGCAGCGTGGTCGCGGTGCCCGCGGATTTGCCGCCCGCAACTACTTCGCCGAAGAACACCACGTGGTCTCCCGGTTCAATTTGATCCACAACCCGGCACTCAATCCAGGCGGTTGCGGCGTCCAAAATTGGGGTGCCCGTTTCCTTGTACGAGACCGGTTCGCCTTCCAGCCGTCCTTCGCCGCTTGATGATTTCTGAGTGAATTTGAGTGAGAGATCCTTGGAACCCTCGGGAAGAATCGATACCGAGAATACCTTCGTGGACTCGATGTTTTGACGAGTGTGGGCGTCGGCCTGTATGGCTACGGCAAAGACCCGTGGATCGAACGAGACCTGGGTCATCCAGTTGGCGGTCATGCCGTTCGGCTCGCCGCCTTCGGACTTCGAGCCGACGATGGCGAGGCCGTAAACGACATCGAGCATGGCATCGGCAATTGGGTCGGTGTCTGTCACCGGTAATATCCTCCTGAGTGGTTCAGAACTCTGTGGCGGCTCTATTTTATGAGGGGCGCGCTGCCGCCCGCGACGATGGACCCTACGCCAGTCCGGCGGTGCTGGAACTCGTCGGAAGGTGTGAAGAGCCCATCAGGTAGCGGTCGATTCCCCGCGCTGCCTCTCGACCCTCCGCGATGGCCCAGACCACCAGCGATGCGCCTCTTGCCATGTCGCCCGCTGCGAAAACGCCGGGCACGCTGGTCTGCATTTCCTTGTCCACAGCCACGTTGCCGCGGGAGTCGAGATCCACTCCGAGCTCTTTAAGCATTCCGTCCGGCTCCGGGGATACGAAACCGAGCGCGAGCAGCACCAGATCGACGTCCATTTCGAATTCGCTGCCCGGTATCTCTTTCATCGCAGGCCGGTCGGAGCCGTTTGGCGATGCCCATTCCAGCCGTACCGCATGAAGTTGTTTAACGGCGCCGCTGTCGCCTGAGAATCTCTTTGTCATGATGCTGTAGTCGCGAACGCCACCCTCATCGTGGGCGCCCGAAGTTCTCATTACCAGCGGCCAATAGGGCCACGGATTTTCTGGTACGCGCTCGTCCGGTGGCCGCGGCAGCAATTCAAACTGATGGACCCGCTCGGCACCCTGACGGTGGGCCGTGCCAAGGCAATCTGCCCCAGTGTCGCCACCACCGAGGATGACGACGTTTTTTCCTCTGGCGCTGATCCTCTGTTCGGGATCGAGCCGCTCACCCGCCAGGATTTTGTTCTGTTGACTCAGGTACTCCATTGCGGGATGAATGCCCCTCAGTTCCCGCCCGTCAATTGGCAGGTCGCGGGCGAGGGTTGCACCGCCCGTGAGAAGAAGCGCGTCAAAATCCTCCAGCAGATCTCCCGCTGCTACATCGACTCCGACGTTTACGCCGGTCTTGAATTCGATCCCTTCGTCGCGGAGAAGGTCGATCCGGCGTCGAACGATCCGTTTTTCGAGCTTGAACTCAGGAATCCCCAGCGCGAGCAACCCACCGATGTAGTCGTCGCGTTCGTGGACGGTAACTTTGTGGCCCGCGCGATTTAATTGCTGGGCGGCGGCCAGACCAGCGGGACCCGAGCCGACGACCGCAACCCTGAAGTCGGTTCGTGTTTCCGGCGGAACCGGCGTTATCCAGCCTTCGGCAAATCCCTTTTCGACGATTTCCTTCTCGATATATTCGATCGTCACGGGCTGTTCGTTGATCGCCAGGACGCACGACGTCTCACAGGGCGCCGGGCAGATGCGTCCGGTAAATTCGGGGAAGTTATTGGTGGCGTGAAGCGCAACCAGCGCTTTGCGCCAGTTGCCCGTGTATACAAGATGATTCCATTCGGGGATCAGGTTTCCGAGAGGACAACCGGTGTGGCAAAACGGAACTCCGCACGCCATGCAGCGCGCCGCCTGATTGCGGCTATGGTCCTCCGGCCAGCCCGTGTATATCTCGTACCAGTCGTTGACTCGCTCGGTGATCGGCCGTTGCGGCGGAGGCTTTCGGGCGAATTCCAGAAATCCGCTCTTTTTACCCGTTGTAGATCAACTCCTCGGTATCGCCCCGGCCGCATCGACGCGCGTGTGCCGTTCGACGTCAAGCCGAATTGATACGCGCGGCGTCACCCTGACAAATCGCAAAAGGGACTCCTGCCACGTTTCCATCAGTCTTTTGGCCACGGTGCTGCCGGTAAGTTCAAAGTGCTCCCGAAGGAGGTTTTTCAGAGTTTCGGCGTCTACCTCTGTGTCGACAGGCTGCAGGTCGACCATATCCCGGTTGCAAAGTTGCTCTAGTTCGTCGTATTCGTCGAGGACGTACGCCAATCCGCCGCTCATTCCAGCGGCGAAATTCCTGCCAGTCGGTCCAATCACGACTACGACTCCACCCGTCATGTATTCACATCCGTGATCCGCAACCCCCTCCACAACCGCGGTGGCTCCGCTGTTGCGGACTGCGAAACGCTCCCCGGCCCGCCCTCGAATGAATACCTTGCCGTTCGTCGCGCCGTAGAGCACCACGTTGCCGGCGATCACGTTTTCCTCAGCGACGAATGGAGCTGTCGCGGGGGGAATAAGTGCGATTCGGCCGCCGGACATTCCTTTTGCAAGGTAGTCATTGGCGTCGCCTTCTAAGGTCACGTCGATTCCTGGAGACAGGAACGCGCCGAAGCTCTGACCGGCGCAACCGGTGAAGCGACATGTGATCGTTGATTCCGGCAGACCCTTGCCTCCGAAACGCTTTACGATCTCGGCGCTCAGCATCGTGCAAACGGTCCGATTTGAGCTCTTCAGTTCATATTCAATCGATACGGGCTGGCCGTCGTCCAAGGAGGGTCGAGCAAGGTCGATGAGATTGTGATCTATAGCAAGGTCCAGGCGGTGGTCCTGTTCGACGCATTGATGCGTCGCAACTTCGTTGTGAGCGTTTGGCGCCCCCAAAATTTGCGACAAGTCAAGACCGCCCTGATTGAAATCGGTCCCCAGCTGCCGCGCCGTCAATAGATCGGAACGCCCAATCATCTCGCGAACTGTGCGAACGCCGATTTCAGACATGATCTCGCGCAGATGCTCCGCCACGAGGAAAAAGTAGTCGATCAACGCTTGCGGCGACCCTGCGAAACGCTTGCGGAGCTCCGGATCCTGGGTGGCGATTCCAACGGAACAGGTGTTGAGATGGCAGTTTCTGAGCATCACGCAGCCGAGGACAACGAGAGGTGCGGTCGCAAAACCGAATTCCTCCGCTCCAAGCAGGCAGGCCACCGCGACATCACGGCCTGTTTTCAGCTGACCGTCCGTCTGGACCACGATCCTGCCGCGCAGGTCGTTTTCGACCAGCACTTTTTGCGTTTCCGCGAGTCCGAGCTCCCAGGGGAGCCCTGCGTGCATGATTGAACTCAGCGGCGAAGCGCCTGTGCCGCCGCTGTCCCCGCTGATCAAAACAACGTCTCCGTGGGCCTTCGAAACTCCGGCTGCGATGGTTCCAACGCCGGCTTCGGCGACAAGCTTTACGTGTATTCGGGCTGTGGGATTGGCGTTCTTTAGATCGTGAATGAGTTGGGCCAGATCTTCGATCGAGTAGATGTCGTGGTGAGGCGGAGGGGAGATCAACTCCACGCCCGGGCTGGTGTTGCGAATCCAACCTATGTACTCATCGACTTTGAAACCCGGTATCTGCCCCCCTTCGCCGGGCTTCGAGCCTTGCGCCATCTTTATTTGAAGATCCGACGCATTGACAAGATATTCGGCGGTAACTCCAAACCGACCCGACGCCACCTGCTTAATCGCGCTGTTTCGAACGTCACCGCTGGGATCGGGCTTAAATCGGCGATGGTCTTCGCCACCTTCGCCCGTGTTGCTGCGAGCGCCGATCCTGTTCATGGCGATCGCGATTGTTTCGTGGGCTTCGCGGCTGATCGACCCGAGCGATATCGCGCCCGTCGCAAATCGCTTTACGATTTCACTGGCCGGCTCAATTTCGTCTTTGGGCACGGGGTCGGCGACCTTCTTGAAATCGAGCAGGGCCCGAATCGCGGATACGCTGCGTTCGCGAGTGTCGATGAGGTCAGCGAATTCTCGGTATGCCGCGGCATCGTTATTTTGCGCGGCGTATTGCAGTTTCGCGATTGTGTCCGGGTTGTACATGTGGTATTCGCCGGGTCGAAGCCATTGATAGTTGCCACCCATCGCCAGCTCACCATTGGCCGCCACTTTTCGATCTGAATAGCCCGCCGCATGGCGTCTTCTGGCTTCCCGTTCAAGGCGCGACATATCAGCCCCCTGGATGCGGGATGGCGTCCAGGTGAAATACTTGTAGACCACGTCGTTGTTGAGCCCCAGCGCCTCGAAGATCTGCGCGCCGCGATAGCTCTGCAGCGTCGATATACCCATCTTTGACATGACTTTGCGGACGCCTTTCGTGGCCGCCATTTGATATCTCGAAATCGCCGCCTGCGACTCGTTTAAATTCAGCGATCCTTGCGTCACAAGGTCATCGACGGTTTCATAGGCGAGGTAGGGATTGACGGCCCCGGCGCCATAGCCCAGCAAAAGCGCGAAATGATGCACTTCGCGCGGCTCGCCGGACTCCACCACGAGCCCGGCCTTCGTCCGCGAACCATCTTTTATGAGTTGATGATGCACCCCGGCGGTGGCGAGAAGGCTGGGAATGGGAATCCGGTCATGGCGCACTTCCCGATCCGAGAGAATCAATATCGTGAACCCCGCTTCGACGGCCCTGGAAGCGTTTTGCAGCAGGTCATCCAGCGCCGTCTGCATTCCGCCTTCGCCGCTTGACGCGTCAAAAACGGTCGGCAGCACGATCGAGCGAAGACCGGGTCTGTTCAGGAGCCGGATCTGTTCGAGTTCCACGTCGGTTATCAGCGGCTGCGCCACGCGCAGCTGACGGCAGTGGATGGGAGTCTCGTCAAAAAGATTTTGCTGGGAACCGATAAACGTCTCCATCGACGTAACGAGCTCCTCACGAATCGCGTCGAGCGGCGGGTTACTTACCTGCGCGAACAGTTGCTTGAAGTACGAGAAAAGGCTTGGCGCGTTGTCGGACAGAACCGCCGGCGGGGCATCGTTTCCCATCGACCCGACCGGCTCGGCCGCATCCTCGGCCATCGGCCCGATGAGCCAGTTCAAATCCTCTACCGTGTAGCCGAACGCTTGCTGGCGCTGGACTAATGTCGAGGGGTCGCCGCGTGAAACGGAATCGGGCCTAGGAAGGTTGGCCAGTTCGATCTTGTTCTCAGTCAGCCAGTTTCCGTAGGGCTTATGCATGGCGAGTTCGATTTTTATTTCGTCATCGCCCACGATTCTGCCTTCGGAAGGGTCCAGGAGGAACATTCGGCCGGGACTCAACCGTCCCTTTCGCATGATCTTTTCAGGCGGTATCGCAAGTACCCCGGTCTCTGACCCCATAACAAGCAAATCGTCGCTGGTAATCGTGTAGCGGAACGGCCGCAGCCCATTTCGATCCAGAATCGCGGCTACGCGATGGCCGTCGGTCGCGACAATCAGGGCCGGCCCGTCCCACGGTTCCATCAGGCATGACTGGTATTCGTAATAGTCTCGCTTCTCGCGAGGCATCTGCTCATGCCGCTCCCACGCCTCGGGAATCATCATCGTCAATGCGTGGGGCAAGGACCTGCCGGTCGCGAGCAGAAGCTCCAACACATTGTCGAAAATGGCGGTGTCGCTTGCGCCGGGAGTCGCGATCGGGAACAGGAGCGATATGTCGTCGCCGAAGTCGGCCGAACTCATGATCGGCTGACGGGCCACCATTCCGTTCACATTGCCGCGAAGCGTATTTATCTCGCCGTTGTGGACGGCAAATCGATATGGATGGGCCAGCTTCCACGAGCCAAGCGTATTCGTGCTGAAGCGCGAGTGGACCATCGCGAATCCTGAGACCATGAGCGGATTTCGCAGATCGTCGTAGAACTCCGGAAGTTGCGACGCGAGCAACATGCCCTTGTAAACGATCCGATTCGAAGACAGGCTGGAAATGTAAAAGTTGCTTGAGGCGTCGGCTCCAGCTTCGATAACGCGATTTTCAATAATGCGGCGCATGAGAAAAAGCTCGCGCTCGATCGTCGGCTCCGTGGCTGAGGCATCTTTCCACGCGATGAAGAATTGGCGGATGACCGGCTGTCTTTCTCGCGCTATCCGACCGATCCTACGGCTATCGACAGGCACGTCCCTCCATCCCAGAAAACTCTGGCCGCGCTCGAAAACCGTTCGCTCGATGATCTCTTCGCATCTGCCGCGATCTGTGAAGTTCTGGGGCAGAAATACCGCACCGACCCCATATGCGCCCGCCGGCGGAATCGCGATTCCGTCAGCCCTGCACTCGCTGCGAAAGAAGGCATCGGGCATCTGAATCAGTATTCCCGAGCCATCACCGGTATCGGGATCAGCGTTTCTGGCCCCGCGATGCTCCAGGTTGGCGAGCACCTCGAGAGCGTTTTCGATTATCTGGTGGGAGCGCCGTCCCTTGATGTCCGCCACCACTCCGACTCCGCAGGCGTCCTGCACGTCCGACAATGGCGGCGTGCGCCATTCCGGTTGGTCCGCGCCTGGAGCGTCGTGATCCCCGTGGATTCCCCTTGTAGTCAAGGCAAGGTCACCCCGGTTGTCCAGGAATCATCGGCTTTGATTCGCATACTTTTTCAGTTGCCGCGATGTTCGTTCCATCCCTCGGGCGTAATTGAGTACGCCGACTTTGCCCGCTTCTATCGTTGAAAGAATGGCCGGCCTTTAGACCGTTCGTCGCCAATGTTGTTGCGCCGAAGCACGAATGGACACCTTCGTAGGACCTGGCGTCTTAGCTCAGGAGTCACAGCGACGGGGCTGCCGCTTCCTCGCAGGGCGGCTGCTCGACAACGAGTGCCGCTCGCAATTGCGAAGTCGCATATCTTATACCATCTACCATCGGTCTTTTGGCAAACGTGAAGAGCCGATTGCCCGGGTGGATTCCGGCGGCCGCGCGAACCACCCGGGTAGCGCTCGTTGGGTCTAATCCAGAATTTCGACTACTCGAAACGCGGCACGGTCGCCCACAAAGACGCCGAACGGACGCTGGTGAAGCCAGACTCGTGAAAATCTATTCCGCTACAACCACGGGCAACCCATCGCCCCGTAAAGCCGGCCTCGTTCAAATCCCGACGGCTACATATCCAGATAATCTTTGAGCGACTGAGCGCGACGGGGGTGACGGAGCTTTCGCAGTGCTTTGGCCTCGATCTGGCGAATCCGCTCGCGGGTCACATCGAACTCCCGGCCAACTTCTTCGAGGGTTCGCGTCCGCCCGTCGTCCAGACCAAACCGGAGTTTGAGCACCTTTTGTTCACGATCGCTCAGCGTGTCCAATACCGCGCCAACCGCTTCCTTCAGCATCTGGTGAGACGCTGCGTCGGCCGGGGCCAGAGCTGATGGATCTTCGATGAAATCGCCGAGATGGCTGTCTTCTTCCTCGCCGATCGGAGTCTCGAGCGAAATCGGCTGCTGCGATACCTTGATGATCTCGCGAACTTTTTCCGGAATGATGCCCATTTCCTCGGCGATCTCTTCAGACGTCGGCTCCCTGCCCTTCTCTTGGAGCAATCGCCGTGAAACTCGCACGAGCTTGTTGATTGTTTCGACCATATGGACCGGGATTCGAATCGTTCTGGCCTGATCTGCGATTGAGCGCGTGATCGCCTGCCGTATCCACCATGTGGCGTAGGTGCTGAACTTGTAACCGCGCCTGTAATCGAATTTCTCAACCGCCCTTATCAGCCCAATGTTGCCTTCCTGGATTAGATCGAGAAGGGACATGCCCCGCCCGATGTACTTCTTAGCAACGCTTACCACGAGGCGCAGATTCGCCTTGATCAGGCGTTCTCGGGCGGCCATGCTGCCGGCTTCCATCTTCTTGGCCAACTCAACTTCTTCCTGGGCCGTCAGCAGATTTACGCGGCCGATTTCCCGCAGATACATTCGGACTGGGTCGTCGAGCGCGCCGGATTTCAGCTCTTCCTCGGTTAGTCCCGTTGCCGCAGGCACGCGCAGCGCGCGAATGCGCTCCTCCTCATCCTGTTTGGCCACAAATTGCTGTCCCGCATCCTCGGCTGTGGCGCTGTCGGCGAGAACGGACACGCCGTCGCTCATGAGCTTTTGATAAAGCGCGTCGATCTTGTCGAGCTCATCCTCGGCTTCAGGAAACACGTCGAGGATGTCGTCATACGTTACGAACCCCTGCTCTTTGCCCTTATCAATCAGAGCCACCATCTCGGCGGTCAGCTCCTGGCTTTCCGTCGCGGCTGGCTTGACTTGCGGTTCGGTTATCAAGTGGGGGTCTCCTCTGCCGTTAGCGCGTTCTAGTTAATTTTCAGCGCGCGCTCGGCCGCTCGGATCTGGTTCAGAGCGACCAATATTTCTCTCATTTCGACCAGGATTCTGGTCTGCCATTTGCCTAGCTCAGCTGTTTCAAGTTCCGACCGATATTCGGAAAGTAGAACCTGTATTCGACGGTTTTCGGCGCGCAATCTATCGCGCCGCAACCCTAGAGCCATGCTTTTCATTTCGTTATACAGGTTTTCGCCGTCGAGCGGAGGGAGGCGATGGCGCAGCTTTTCGACAGAATCGAGTCGATCCAGCAAGGCTGGTTCCAGGGCCTCGCGCTCGTGATCCGCATCCACGACGTCTACCGTTACGTCAAGTCTACTCAAGAACTGCGCTAATAATCGATTTTCCGAGTTCTTGAAGTCCTCGTCATCGAATTCTTTCAGGATTTGTCCGAGAAATTTTGGGTTCGAAAGTCCACGCGCAAGTAGATAGTCGTCAAGATCGGGCGCCGCCGGCCGCATTGGGGGAGGGCGTGCGCGTGTAGTCCGCCCGCTTCGCCTTCGCACTCTTGCGTGAACGTCTTCCTCGGGAATTTTCAGCAGGCGAGAGAGATTGTTCACGTAGCTGGACCTGACCACCGGATCGTCTATGCCGCGAATAATTGGCGCCAGCGTATCCATCGCCTGGCTCTGCCCCTTAAGCGTACTGAGATCAAGCTCGTCGGTAACCGAGCGGAAAAGATGTTCGGCAAGTGGCACTGCTTCGCTCATCGCCTGTTCCCACTCCGACGAATCGCGTCTGATGATGTCGTCGGGATCGGTTCCCTGTGGCAGCGTTGCGACGAGGACTTCCGTCTGAAAACGGGCTTGATGCTGCACCAAACCGCCCAGAGCGGCCGTTGCGTTGCCCCCCGAACCGTCGGTGGACATCATCTCCAGGCCGCGGCGCGTGGCCGCCGTTCCCGCGGCGTCCGCGTCCAGGCACATGGTGAGACGGTCGGCGCGGCTTCGCAGCACGTTTAGCTGATCCGTTGTGACCGACGTTCCCATCGACGCCACGACGTTCTGGAAACCGAACTGGTGCGCCGTTACGGCGTCCATGTATCCCTCGACTACAACGACGGATTTCTGGATCTTTATGGCCGCCTGAGCGTGATTGAGACCGTATAGAACGGCGCTTTTGTCGAATGCGACAGTGCGCGCGGTGTTGAGATATTTGGCTGCATCGTCGCCGAGCGTTCGGCCGCCAAAGCCCATGATGTCGCCGCGAAGATTCCATATCGGAAATATCAGGCGGTCGCGAAACGTGTCGTAAAGCCCGCGCTCGCCTTCCTTGCTCAGCCCGGATTTGAGGAGCATTTCCGGCTCAACGCCAACTTCGCGCAGGTGCGACGTAGTCTTGTCCCATCCTTCCGGCGCGTATCCCACCGCGAACCTTTCCATCACGGCCTCGGTCAAGCCTCGCCGTTCCACGTACTTCCGAGCTTTTTCTCCTGCCGGTTCGTTGAGCAACACGCTGCGGAAGTAGCTCGCCGCGGAGGCATTGGCGCCTACGATTTCTTTGATTTCGGAGGACCCTGAATCGCGCCGGGTCGGCAATTCGACTCCGGCTTCGTCGGCGAGTTGATGCAGCGCCTCTCGGAATTCCAGACTCTCCGTTTTCATTACGAACGTGAAAACGTCGCCGCCTTCGCCGCAGCCGAAACACTTGAATGTATTTGTGTCTGGGAAAACGAAGAACGAGGGAGTCTTCTCCGAGTGGAACGGGCACAGACCCTTGAGGTAACGGCCCGATTTGGCAAGCGTTACCCGCCGCCCGACAACCTCGGCGACGGTGAGACGCTCCTTAATGGAGTCAACAGACGTCATTTAGAACGAGCTCAGAAGGGGTTGATCGGTGCTGTTGGTCGAGCTCACATGTGAATTCTACGAGCATCGAGCGGTTGAGAACAGCGCGATCATATTGCCGGCCGCGCTACGGCAATTCAACTCTCCGCGACGTTAGACGTTGGCTAAATTTCGAACTTCGTCTCCCGCCTCCGACAGCGCCGCATGGGCGGCGGCAAGCCGAGCCACGGGCACTCTGTAGACGGAACTGCTGACGTAGTCGAGTCCCAGCGAATGGCAAAAATCTATGGACTCGGGATCGCCGCCATGTTCGCCGCAAATCCCGATCTCGAGATCCGGTCTTGTAGCCCGCCCTTTGGCTACGGCAATCCGCATGAGATCGCCAACGCCGTCTGTGTCGAGCACCTGAAACGGGTTTTTGGGAAGAATTCCGTTCTCGACGTACTTCAGAAGGAATTTCCCCTCCGCGTCGTCTCGCGATATGCCAAAGGCGGTCTGAGTCAGATCGTTGGTTCCGAAACTGAAGAATTCCGCAATTTCGGAAATCTCGTTCGCGGTCAGACAGGCTCTCGGCACTTCAATCATGGTGCCGAACTTGTAGTCAATTTCAAGTCCTGTTTCTTGCTGAACGGCTTCCGCTGTCTGCCGCAGACCTGCTTCAACGACCTTCAATTCGTTTATATGGCTTACGAGCGGGATCATGATCTCGGGCCTTGCATCGATACCTTCGCGTTTCAGTTCGGCCGCCGCCTCGACGATAGCTCGGACCTGCATCTCGTATATCTCGGGATATACGATCCCGAGCCGGCATCCGCGTAAACCGAGCATCGGATTCGCCTCTCTGAGCTGTTCCGCGCGCGCGATCATGCGGCGGATGGAGGCGGCGCGTGCGTCGTCCTCCGACGAAGCTCCAATACCGACAAGATCTTCCTGAAGTTCCTCGACGCCGTGCAGAAATTCGTGCAGCGGCGGATCCAAAAGGCGAATGATGACGGGCAGGTCGTGCATGGCCGCGAAGATCCCCTTGAAATCCCCGCGCTGTATGGGCAACAGTTTTTCAAGGACCACGCGACGTTCCTGTTCCGAGTCGGCGAGAATCATCTCTTGCATCAGCGGTAAGCGGCCGACTTCCCTGAACATGTGTTCGGTTCGACAAAGGCCAATGCCCTCGGCGCCGAATCCTCGGGCCGTTAGTGCTTCTTCCGGGGTGTCGGCGTTTGCCCACACTTCAAGGCGCCGGCTGCCGTCGGCGATCTCCAACAATCTGCCAAGCTCTTCGGTGAACCGTCCTCTTACAAGCGGCATGTCGCCGGCCATTACGGCTCCCGTTGTCCCGTCGACGGTGATAGTGTCTCCCTCGGAAACGGTTGTACCGCGGGACTGGAAGGTTTTCGTCTCAAGGTCGATCTTGATTTCTTCCGAACCCACGACCGCCGGAAGGCCGAGCTGACGAGCGACTATTGCCGCGTGACTGGTTGCGCCGCCGCGTGAAGTGACGATGGCCTGCGCCTGCGCCATCCCGTGAAAATCATCCGGGGACGTTTCCGGGCGAACCAGAATCACACGCTCGCCGGCCCGCCCCATCTCCGCCGCCTCGTCGGCCGTAAAAACGACTTTGCCGACGGCGGCGCCGGGCGAGGCGTTCAGGCCGGTTGCGATGGATTCTGTCCTGGCGGACGGGTCGATCTGGTCGTGCAAAAGCGCGTCAACCTGGCCTGGCTCGACCCTGCGCAGGGCCTCGATTCGTTCGATCATGTTCTCATCAACCATGTCAAGCGCGATCTTGATAGCCGCGGCGGGACTACGCTTTCCCACCCGCGTTTGCAACATGTATAGTTCTCCGTTCTCGATCGTGAACTCCAGGTCCTGCATGTCTCGATAGTGCTGTTCCAGCGTCAGAGCGTACGCCTCAAATTGGGCGTAGACATCCGGAAGAGCGGTTTCCAGAGTCTCGATCCTGGCGGGCGTTCGAACGCCCGCCACCACGTCCTCGCCCTGCGCATTAAGGAGGTATTCCCCGAAAAGACGCTTTTCGCCTGTGTTGGGATCGCGGGTGAACGCCACCCCCGTCCCCGAGGACACTCCCAGGTTACCGAACACCATCGTCTGGACGTTGACCGCCGTTCCCCAGTCGTGCGGCAGGTCGTGAAAGTCGCGATAGTCAACCGCACGCTTCCCGTACCACGAGTCAAATACGGCATCGATTGCGCCAAACAGTTGAGCGTAGGGATCGGTCGGAAATTCGTCGCCCGTCTCGGCGCGAATAAGCTCGACGAAATCCTCCGTCACCGTGATCCAATCCTGCGCGGTGAGGTCGGTGTCGCTTTCCTTCCCGAGTCTCTGCTTGTGGCGCTCGACAATGCCCTCGAATGCGCGACTTTCCGCTCCCATGACGATGGACCCGTACCCCTGGACGAAACGTCTGTAAGAGTCTCTCGCAAACCGCTCGTCATTCGACCGAGCGGCCAGGCCGCGGATTGTTTCGGTGTTAAGTCCCAAATTGAGAACGGTATCCATCATCCCGGGCATGGAAACTCGAGATCCCGAACGTACGGACACCAGAAGCGGATTTTCGGCGTCTCCGAAGACTTTGCCGGTCGAGGCTTCAACCGTGGCCAGTGCCTCGCGAACCTGATCGTCGAGGCCGCTGGGCCGGGCCTTTCCAGCGTCGAAGTAGGCAAGGCAGGCTTCCGTTGTGATGGTAAATCCGGGCGGAACGGGCATTCCAGCGCGCGTCATTTCCGACACGCCCGCGCCCTTGCCGCCCAGCAGATTTCGAAGCGACTCACCGCCCTCGTGGAATAAATACACCCACTTGTTGTCGTGACGGGGGCCGTCGCTCGGCATGTGATGACTTCCTTATCACGGCGGTCAAGGGGCGTTAGCGCAGATGGCGGAGGCAGCCGGTTGTCGCGCCTGGTGTGCGATCGTAGCAGTCTAGTAGAGGCGGGGTGGCGCGGGGCACCGCCCGACGTTGCTTATGGTTTACTACCGCCGCATTGATTTTGCGCAACAACAGAGCACTCTTTTCCGTCGCGGCCGGGCACTTCACTGTGGATTATGCCGCGGCGCTGCCGACCATGATGTATCCATTTCTAGTTGTCAGCCTTGGCCTGAGTTATGCGGACGTAGGCGTGGCGGCGGGCACGTTCACGCTGGCGAATTCGCTAATCCAGCCTTTGTTTGGTTACGTCGGCGACCGGTTTGGACATCGCCACGTTGCCGCTTTTGGGATCGTGATGCAGGCCGCGTTCATCGGGAGTCTGGCCTTTGTCTGGAATTCCACGTCGTTGATTGTGCTGCTCGCGTTCGCGGGCATCTTTACGGGGATGTTCCACCCGGTTGGGGCAGCCGTGGCGAACAGGGCGGCGCGCACTCTGAAGGGCGCCTCGGTCGGCACATTCTTCATTGGCGGCACGCTCGGTTTCGCTATCAGTCCGCTGATCGCGGCCAAGATTTTCGAGGAGTTCGGACTCGGCTACGCGACCTTCATGATCATCCCGGCCCTGGCTGTCGGATTTGCCGTATTCAAATTTGCGTCGGCGATGCCACCGTCACCTTCGGAGACTAATCGCGGTACGGAAACGACGCCGTACGGGCCGATGGACGCACGGGCCGCGGCGATATTGGTCTGGGTCGTGTTTTTCCGCTCGTACGCATTCGCCGGGATCTCGGTGTTCATTCCACTCTTTATCCAGTCGAGCGGATTTTCAATTCAAGCCGGGGGACTTGCTCTGACGCTGTTTATGTCGGGATTCGCGGTGGGAACTCTCGCCGGGGGCTCGCTGGCCGACCGCATCGGCATCAAATCGGTTACCGTCGTATCGCTGGCTCTGGCTGGACCGCTCATCCTCTTCTTCGCATATGCGCCTGGATCGCCGATAGCGCTTGCCGCTATTGCTCTGGCCGGCCTGCTACTGGCTGGCTCGTTTACGCCAACCATCGTGATGATTCAGGCCCAGTTGCCAAGGCGCCTCGGGGTGGCGACAGGCGTCGCCCTCGGCTTCACGTTCGCGTCAGGTGCTGTTGGTCAGTGGGCGACGGGCGGACTCGCCGACGCCCTCGGTTTTGAAATGGCCTTTACGATCCTTGCGGCGACTCCGTTGATCGCCGCGCTTGGAGGCACTTTGATGGCCGGCCCGATGCGGCCGCAATGGGTAACGCGGCGCGCGACCTAGTCAGACCCGGCTCGAACCGCCCGCAAAGTGAGCCGCAAAGACGCTTCGGTCGGACAGGCAAATTCCACGCAGCCGTCCCCGGCGGCCGCAGCGAATGGGCGCAAGAGTTCTTCTCGTTCCAAACGTGCCGATCGCTTCTCTGCAATCGGTTGACCGGCAGCGGTTTTTCTACCTGAGGCCATTTTCCATTTCGCTCCAACAACGACCTTTTGCTTGAATCCGCGTACCGACATGCTCACGGAGCCGCCGGATCCGTGATGGTTCGCCTCCTCAAGAGAAATGAGCGCGAGCGCTGTAAGCATGTACATCAATTCCGGTTCCCTGACCTGCACCGGTGGCAGCTTCGCATCCGCCCGTAACACCACTTCGACGTTGGCTCCCTGGAACTTAAATTGCAGCAACTCGAGCACGCGCGCCATGCAGTCGCTCGGATTTGGAACCGACGTACCGGAACTAGCCGGAACTAGCCGGAACTAGCCGGAACTAGCCGGAACTAGCCGGAACTAGCCGGAACTAGCCGGAACTAGCCGGAACTAGCCGGAACTAGCCGGAACTAGCGGAACTAGCCGGAACTAGCCGGAAGCATTTCCATCGTCAGCCAACCGCGTTTCGCGGCACTCCTCATCTCCCGCACGCATACCATTGCGGGCTCCGGAAGATCATGAGACTTGCTGAGGAATTCAATGCCGCTGATTATCGCGACCATCGGTCCACTTATTTCGTGGGTCAGGCTCGGAATCAGACTTCGAAGGTTTCGCCCCCAGAGCGAGTCAAGTTTCTGGACGGCCGTCTGATCGAGATCGGAGAGCCAATGGTCGTCCTCAGCCGGGGCCGACGGCCGCGGATATGGCGTTTCTCGCATTGATTCGCTTTTGGGCGAAGTCGCGGTGGTTCGGTTCCTCAATACCAACCGCTATACCGGTGCCGCAAACATAGAACCACATCCATAATTCAGGCGCGGACCACAGATCGAACTCAGAAAATTGGGCCCCCATTTTGCTAATCTAGTTGATGCAGATTAGAGCCAGTTACAGCATTAGGTCAACAATGCTCCGTTAACCGAATCGTCGCCGAACGGCCGCCTGTGCGGCCAGTAACGCAAAGCCGGGCAAAACCTTCATCCGCCGCAAGCGCAGCGGCTCCATCGCCAATCGAAAGGCCCACTCGAACCCAATCGCGCGGATCGGTTTCGGAGCCCGGGTTGACTTGCCTGACAGGTAGTCGAGAGTTCCTCCGACTCCCACGGCCACTCCACACCGAAGATGCGCAAGGTTGCGCTGGGTCCATAGTTCCTGACGGGGAGCGCCAAACGCCACGAGGAGTATGTGGGGTCGCGCCGCGTTGATATCCGCCACCGTTGCTTGGTCGAATCGTTGGTCGCTGCTCGCCGACGAGCAACCTGCGATGCGCAATCCCGGAAACCGGGTCGTGAGAGCATGTGCCGCGGAATCCGCAACGCCGGGTTCTCCGCCCAACAGAAATATGCGCCAGCCCCGGTACACGCCCTCCTCGCAGATGGCTTGCACGAGGTCCACGCCCGCAATTCGATGGACAACCGGGTGCCCTGCCAGTCTGCCGGCCGCTACCACCCCGATCCCATCCGGCACGTTCATGTCGGAACGGCCTAGCGCCCGTCTAAAACTTCCGTCGCGGCGGGCGCGCATTACGAACTCCGGATTGACGGTGAACACCATTCGGGGCTTGTTGCCCGGTGCCCACGCGGCTATCCACGCCATCGCCTCGCCAAGGCTGACGATTGATATGGGAACCCCCATCAGGTCGAAGCATTTCGGCCGATCTGAATTGGGCGCCGTCATATTGCGCCGGTCCCTTCGAGTTGCGTTAGCGTGGCCGCCAGGACCTGCTCGGGCGTTATCCAGTTCATGCACAGGGTGTCCCCAAAAGGACAATCAGCGGGCGCTCGCAGGTCGTAGCACGGACTGCACGGAATTCCCGCCGTCAGACATATTGCGTCGTCCGCGAATGGGCCGCTCAATGCCGGATCGGTCGGGCCATAGACTCCCACCACGCGTATGCCGAGGGCTGTAGCCAGATGGAGCGGGCCGCTGTCGCCCGAGACCAACACATCGCATTTCGAAATCACGGCGGCAAGTTCGGCGATGCTGGTCCTACCCGTAAGGTCCCGAGTTCGGGGACCGGGTTGCAAGACACTCTCGGCCACGTCCCGCTCGAATTCATCGCCCACAGTGACCAGGCGGGCGCTTGTTTTCTCCAGTATGAGGGCCGCCAGGGCCTTCCACCGAGCCGAGGGCCAAATCTTCGCACCTCCGTTCCTCGCCCCAGTGTGAACGACGACCAACGCCCCGCCGTTGTCGTCCGGAAGGAATTCGGCCGCCCGGCGCTCGACGGCATCGGGCACTGCAACGGTCCCGGCGGGCGGGGCTTGCCCGTCGCGTCCCGCCAGGCTCCGTATCCAATCAACTTCATGCCTGGTTCGCAGGCGGCGTTGCCCCGGCAACGCAAAATCCAGGCAGCCCGCCGGAGCCTCGGATTTGTAACCGACCCGCCAGGCGGCGCCGCTGAGGCCGACCACGGAACCCGCCAGAGGACCGTACAGGGAGACCGCAAGATCGAACTTGCGTCGTCGAATCTCCCGCATTGCCGAGAAAGCCGCCCGCCAGGATCCGTAGCGCACACACCTGCGAAGATGCGTCAACGCCGGCATATCCACCGCCAGCGAATTGTCCACGTAAGGACACATCTTGACGACCCGCGCAGCGGCCGGTGTGGTCAGGAAGGTCAGCTTCGAGTCAGGATAGATCGACTTGAGGTCCGCCGCGAGCGCTAGCGACATGACTGTGTCACCGATCAAATCGAATCGAACCAGCACTATCGATCGGGGCGGTTCAGGGAATGGCCACAATCCTCGAGCGCTGAGTGGTGACATTACGCGCGCTCTGCTCAGGCGAGCAAAGCATGCGACCGCCGCGAGGACGCTGATGCCCAAGACCGACTTTAACCTTCGGCGGCGGCTGCCCTTTGACGGCAGCGGTACGACGGGTTGCAGCGGTCAGGTCCGCCGGCGCCGCGCCAGGCTTCGGAGGGCCGTCAATTCACGGTCGCCGATGCGATTGGATCTCTCGCCGTGATGATAGGGTCCGACCGCCGGCACGCTCATGGAAAGGACGGCTTCGGAATCAGAATGGGATCGACGTATTCGCCGAGTCCAAGTTCCTGTCGAATTTCCGCGGCCACAAACAGGCTTCCCGTCGCAACGACCGCGCCGGCATCGCCGGAATCGGCGAGTGCTGCACTCAGGGCGTCCGTCGTACTGTCGTAGCACTCGGCAATAACGCCGGCCTCCTTTGCCGCGGAGAGGAGGTCTTCGCAGTTCGCTGACCGTGGATGGGCCGACGAGCAGGCGTACACCTTGATCGCGAGGGACTTTAGTTCGAGGAGCATGTCCAGATGCTGCTTGTCGGACTGCGCCCCGAAAATAATCGCCGCGGATCTTACGCCGAAAAGCGTATTGAGTGCGCTGACCAACGATGCCAGAGACCGTCTGGTATGAGCGCCGTCGGCGACAACCAGAGGTGAACGCTGCAACACGTCGATTCGGCATGGCCAGCGGCAGTTCTCAAGACCGCGCCGGATAGCGCCTCGATCGATGCTCAGGCCCTCCCGCACGAGGATTTCGGTGGCTCGCATCGCGGCTCCCGCGTTGATCAACTGATGCTCACCCAGAAGCGGAAACGAAATTCGCAGGTTGTTTGTGATTGGCGACCGCACCGTGCACTCGAGCGCAGGTCGATCCCCCAACCAGCGCAGACGGCTTGCCGGGTCGGAAGCCGCCACCGTGCCGGCCTCGGCGAGGAACAACTCCGCCTCCATCTCCGCGCTCCGCGCCCGGATGATCGCCATCGCTGCCGGTACCTGCGGCACGCTGACTACCGGGACGCCGGGCTTTATTATCCCGGCCTTGGCGGAGGCGATCTCCTCGATCGTTTCACCGAGGATCGCGGAGTGTTCGATCTCCAGCGACGTGATCACGCTGACCACCGGCGACACGATATTCGTCGCGTCCCACGTTCCACCGAGCCCTACTTCGATGACCGCGAGATCGACGTTCGAATCTCGAAAATGCTCAAGCGCCGCAATCGTTGAGATTTCAAACGTGGTCGGAGACCCGAGGTCCGAATGATGTTGGGCAAGCCATTGAACGGCGCCTCTCACGCGCTCGACAAGGACTGCGAACGTCTGCCGGTCGATTGGCATCAAGTCCACCATTATCCGCTCGGTGAAGCTGTCGAGATGGGGCTGCGTGTAGAGGCCCGTTCGCAGTCCGGCCGCCTTCGCCACGGAAGCGATCATCGCCGAAGTCGAACCCTTGCCCTTGGTTCCCGCGACATGAACGTACCGCAGATAGCGCTGCGGACTGCCAAGATATTGCAGCAATCGCTCGACCCTGTTGAACGTATATTCACGGGGCGAGTTTGAAGAAAACCCAATTCCGCGCTCCATATCCGCAAAGCCATAGAGGTACTTCAGGGCTTCGACGTAAGAGTCCTGGCTTGATGAGCCCAAGTTATTCGGTGTGCCCTGATGGCGCTGAACGCGGAATGGGGTCTCCGGCCCAGCGCTCGAGCGGGCCAGAACTCCACGCAGGCGAGTGCAACAAATCGATCAACTCTACCGCCGGTGTCGATTCGTCTACTGATGGACCACCGAGCAGCGAGTCGCGCAATGTCGCCATCGTCGAGCGGTATCCCGGCAATACGAATTTCGGCGCCAGGTCCGCGAACGGCTGACACACAAACAAACGCTCGGTCAGGCGCGGATGCGGGATCTGCAGATGAGGGTCGGAAACCGTCGACGAGCCTGTTGCCAGAATGTCCAGATCGATCTCCCTCGGCCGCCACTTCCCAGCAGGTACTCGGCCAAGGGATCGCTCGATCGACGCGAGCGATTCGAGCAGTTCGCCTGGGTCGAGAGTAGTTTCGATCGCGCAGACGGCGTTCAAGAATTTTGGTTGATCTTTGAATCCGACGGGGTCCGTTTCATATACCGGAGAAACCGCAATGGGTCGAGCAACCTCGGCGATCGAGTTCAAAGCCCTTACGATGTTTTGCAGCCTGTCACCGAGATTCGCACCCAATCCCAGGAACGCCGGATTTTCCGGGCTCACCTTACTCGATCCCATGCGGCGGAAACATGGCAACCATTATCGCTCAACTGCGTTTCTCCATCACAAATTCCCCTAATATTCGGTTCTGCGCGGATAGAAGGTGCAAGCGGAATCTGAAGGCCTGATGACATTGGCTCAATCTCGGTCCGGAACCTCCCGGATGGTAGCGCTGGTGACATGGCGACCTTCGATTCTCGTCGTCGGCGTGGTCGTGGGGGTAGCCATTGCCACCCGGGGCACCGCATGGCTCGCGATCGTAGCCATCCTGGGCCTGGCGGCGGTGGTCGGCGGACTGCGAGCGTCGCGGATCGTTGGTCCGCCGCACCCTTCCATCGGTCTTCTTCTGCTTGTGTTGTCGGTGCCGCTGCGGTCGCTCGCGGAGGTCGATCTTGGCGGAGTAACAGTGGGTCTAACGGAGGCCATGTTGCCGATCGCGGTCTTCTGGCTGGTTGCGTTTCGGCGACCGGGGCCATTCTTTTTTCCGAAGCCCGCGATGTTGCTGGTGATATTCATCGGACTTGCAATTGCAACGGCGTTTTGGGCACTGCGTCTGCCACCGGCGTTCAAGGAATTTGCGAAGTGGATCGAAGTTCTAGTTGCGCTTCTGGCAACCTTCGATTTGGCGCGAAACCCTCGCGATCTCCGGCCCATACTGATTCTCGGAGCATTGGCCGTGTCCGCCGAAGCGATGGTTGGGCTCGCTCAGACGGCGCTTGGAGTTGGTCCGCAGTCGTTCCTGGTGGGAAAAATCATCAGAGCTTACGGGACATTCGAGCAGCCGAATCCCTTTGCCGGCTATCTGGGGCTGCACCTGCCGTTTGCGCTGGCGTTTGCGATTCGCGGGCGGAGCTGGTGGCGATGGGCCGCATTGTTGCTATGGATTGTGGGTGCAGGCGCAGTGATTTTCAGTTTGTCCCGGGGCGCCTGGATCGCCGTAACGGTTGGATTCCTGATAGTGGCCTGGTACTCGGGAGCTCGCAGACTGAATGACCGTCGATTCTGGGCCGTTATCGTCGCTCTGCCAATTCTGATTATCGCCATCGGTCACTTTAGTTTTGGGCTTGACGACCAATTGCCCGCGCGGGCTCGTCTCGTCGGCGAGGGGCTATTGGACCCCACGGAAATTACGGAGGAGATCACGGCCGGCAACTTCGCCGTGGTTCAGCGACTCGCGTTTTGGACCGCTGCCGTCAGAATGTTCGCCTCGAATCCCATCGGCGGCGTTGGCCTTGGCAATTACGAAGCCCGATATAGCGATTTCAATCTTGGACGCTGGTCCGACTCCCTCGGGCATGCTCACAATTTCTACCTGAACATGGCGGCCGAGACCGGCATCGTGGGTCTTGTGCCATTCCTGGCGTTCATTGCGGTTGTCCTGGTTCTGGCGCGCCGTGCGGCTGACTCGGCTTCAACGTTGCAAACGGCTGCGATCGCGTCTGTGGCCAGCATCGGGGCATTCGTGGCTCACAATATGGTCGACAACGTATTCGTAGGAGGCATGGGCGTCCTATTTGGCGTTGCGGTCGGACTGGCTCTGGCCGCGAATCGAAAATCGGAAACTCAGGTGAGCGGCTGATCGAGGTCGGGTTTGATTTCACTTCCGGCGCGTGGCAGAAGGCTGGGATCGGCCGAGCCACCCGCGGACTTCTGGCCGCGCTTCTCAAACGCGACTCGGGGTTTGGCTATCGACCGTTTTATCCGGGATTCAGAACCTCCCAACAAGCAAACGAATTCTTTCGGACCACGCCGGTGCGATGCCGTCGAATTCCGATCTCGGAGCGCCTCTGGCTCGCCTTTTCCCAGAAATTGCGCGTGCCCATTCCGATGGAGTTGGCCCTGGGCCGATTCGATGTCTTTCACGGACCGGACTTCGTTCTACCGGCTTCGCCCGGGATGCGCTCCGTCGTCACCGTTCACGACCTGAGCTACGTCACCCACGCCGAGACCGCACATCCCGCGCAGAAGCGCTATCTCGATTCCACGGTACCGCGAGCGATACATCGAGCGAGTCGGGTGATCGCCGTTTCCGAAGCCACGCGGGCTGACGTTGTGGAGATCTATGGAGTGAAACCCGAACTGGTACACGTCGTGCATAACGGGCTCGATCCATTTTTCAGCGAAGCGAGCTCTGACGATTCGTTGCGTCGCGCGCGGCAATTGATCGGTTCGATTCCATTGATTGCCCTGTCGGTGGGAACGGTTCAGCCCCGCAAGAACCTTGCGGCGATGGCTGCTGCCGTGGGACTCGCACGGAAGCGCGGATTTGACATCCACTTCGTCCACGCAGGCGCTGAGGGGTGGTTGTCCGACCGGGTTTATTCGGGAGTTGCGGAGGTCGATGACGGTTTCGTCCATTTTCTCGGTCACGTTGATGATCGAGTCCTGAAGGCCCTTTACGAACTGGCCGACGTCACGCTGGCGGTCAGCAAGGCCGAAGGATTCATGCTGCCAATAATCGAATCCATGGCCATGGGCACACCGGTAGTTACGTCCGCCGTCTCGAGCATGCCGGAGGTCGCGGGATCGGCCGCGCTTCTCGCTTCGCCCGACGACCCGAGCGAAATAGCTGGCGCAATAGTCCAGGTGATCGGTCAACCGGACCTTGCCGACCGCCTTGCGAGCGCCGGGCGTCACCGCGCTGCGGAATTTACCTGGGAAGCAGCCGCGGACAAGACCGAAGCGATTTATCGCGCCGCGATGAAATCTACCCGGGCGTAGCTGGCTTTTCGCGCAACCCGGGGGCTAATTGCGGTACCCTTCCAGGGAGGGAATATCGACACTCTGAGCTGAGCGTTAGATGAGCATCGAGACCGTACTTCGATATTTTGCCGTCGGGACCGCCGCCTACGTCATCGGCTCGATTCCGTTCGCCTTTATCTGGACGCTGGCGATCGCCAGGCGTGATCTGCGAAGGCTCGGCACCGGCAACATAACCGTTTATAACTCGTTTCAGAGCGCGGGCTGGCTTCCGGCGCTGTTGACGGTCTTCTCAAATGCCGGCCTTGGGTTCGCCGTCGTGTTCCTCACCAAGATTCTCGTACCCGACAACGATCTTGCGATTCTCATCAGTCTGATCTTCGTTACGGTGGGTGCAATGTGGCCGATTTGGCTCGCATTTTCCGGTGGGATTGGAACAACCACCATGGGATGGACCTTGATGTTCATATGGTGGCCGTTGCCCTTCGCCATTCTCGGGGTGTGGTTTGCGACCCTGATCGTGACCCGCAGGACGTTCACCAGTTCCACCGTCGTTTACCGCACATTGCCGATAATTCTCGGCGTCGTAACGCAGTCCTGGCAGTTCGGACTTGCCGGACTGGTGCTTTCGGCGCTTTTGCATCTGAAGCGAAGAGTCGAAAGCGACGACGGCCTGGAACTTGGCGCCTGGCGTCGGTTCGGGCTGAACAAGACCTGACGGGAGACCGTTCAGCGCAGACAATAACGCCGCGACTACGGTTCTCCGCGGGCCGCGAATCGGCGGGGTGATCGGGCGATTGAACGTGAGCTTGAACGGATACTTTCTGCGTCACCCCTTGACCGGCTCAGGTCAGTATGCGGTCAATCTGAGTCGCCAGCTGGCGAATATCGCGCCGGAGAAGCGGTTCGATTTGCTGCCTATAAGGCCTTTCTTTGGGGCTCTCGGACGACCGGGCAAACTACTGTGGGAGCTAGCCGGATGGCCGCGCGCAGCCCGGCGTTCAGGCGCCCAAATACTCCATTCGCCGTATCTGAGCGTTACCAGCAGCGTCGAAAATCACGTAATGACCGTTCACGACCTCATTGGATTCGTGCTCCCCTTTTACGCACGCACCCCGTGGATGAGGATCTACAACATGCTCGCCCGTTCGGCGGTTGCCAGTGCGGCGCTGTTACTCGCGGATTCTGAATTTACGGCAGGAGACCTTACCCGCGAACTCGGAGTCTCGCGTGACCGAATAAGGGTCATTTCCCTGGGCGTTGATCCGAGACTGGCGCCGGCATCGGCAAGCGCGATTGAGAAGTTGCGAAGTCAGTACGAATTGCCCGATTCCTTCGTGCTCTATCTGGGAGGCGGCGACAGGCGAAAGAGCCTCGACACTTTGATCCGCAGCTGGTTTCTAACGCCATCGAGCCAGCGTCCGCTTCTCGTTATGGCCGGGCACATTCCGTGCACGGGAACCGCTCTGTTTCCAGACTACAGAAAGATCGCCGACGGTCTGGGACTTCGAGATTCGGTGCGCTTCATCGGCCCTGTCCCGGAACCCGCAAAACCGATTTTGATGAGCGCCGCCGACGCGTTCGTATTTCCGTCCAGGTACGAGGGATTTGGCCTTGAGCCTCTCGAGGCCATGGCTTGTGGAACTCCCGTGATTTGCTCGGACAGGACCTCGCTGCCCGAAGTTGTCGGGGATGCGGCGCTGCTGGCCGATCCTGACGAGCCGCGGGAATGGACGGAACTCGTATCCGAGGTGCTGGAAGACTCGCGGAAATCGGATCGTCTCATTAAGGCCGGCCGGTCCCGGGCCGCGGAGTTCACCTGGGAAAAAACAGCCCGGCTGACTCTTTCCGCGTACTCGGAACTGCTATGAAGGTTCTGATGATCTCCAAGGCCCTCGTTTCCGGCCCGCACCAGAAGAAGCTTGAAGAATTGGCGCGCGAACCCGATATCGAACTGCGCGCGGTGGCGCCGCCGCACTGGCGTACGGGAAGAAGCGATTTGGAACTGCGACCACTGCACGTCGAAGGCTACGAGCTGCGCGTGAGACGGGCGATGTTCAACGGTCGATTTCACATTCATTTCTTCCCCGGACTCGCTCGCGAGATCGCCGATTTTGAGCCGGATTTGGTTCACGTCGACGAAGAGCCGTACAACCTTGCGACTGCTCACGCGATATGGCTCGCGAGACGCGGCAACGCGCGATCGGTGTTTTTCGCCTGGCAAAACCTGAATCGGCCGTATTTCCCACCGTTTTCGTGGTTCGAGCGTTATTCATACCAAAACGCGGCGGCAATAGCGGGCACGAAAACGGCGCTCGAAGTGCTGGCCCAAAAAGGATTTTCCGGTCAGGCGGCAGTCATTCCCCAATTCGGCGTCGACCCCGATATGTACCGGCGCTCAGTCCCCGATGAAGATGATCGGCCGTTCACGGTCGGTTTCGTCGGGCGCCTTGTCGAGGCAAAGGGGCTCAGGACGCTACTGCCTGCCTTCGAGCGTTTGGCTGGCTCTGAGCGGCTTTCCATCGCGGGAGACGGTCCGCTGTCTTCCTGGCTGCGCGACCGCGTCATCAAACAACGCCTGAGCGATCGCGTAAACTTTGCGGGTCAGATTGTGCCGGAAAATATTCCAAAATTTCTGAACTCGATCGACGCACTGGTGCTTCCGTCGATACCCACGCCCGCGTGGGTTGAGCAGTTTGGCCGGTCTCTGATCGAGGCCATGGCATGCGAAATTCCAGTGATCGGTTCCGATTCGGGCGAAATTCCGAATGTGGTGGGCGATGCCGGGATCCTGGTTCCGCCCGGCGATGTCGATGCGCTAGTTGCGGCCATGGCCGGTTTGCGAGACAACAAGCAACTGCGCCTGGCGCTGGGAAGAAAGGGAAGAGACCGCGTACTTGCTCACTTCACGCATTCTCGAATCGCAGCGGCCACCGCCAGCTTCTATCGAACCGTAATGGGGTCGCAAATCGCCTGAAGCCGGAGCGCTATGGAATATTCCGGCGACGAGGGCGAGTAAGATTGTTCGGAATAACCCTCTTTGCGCGAAATCCGTGCTGGCGGTAATTCGAACCGATACATTTGATCGAGTCGGCGGACAATTTGCTATCAACCAACATGATCACCATCCGAACTAATTACTGCATGGAGGGACACCATTGGAAGGCTGGCAATATGCCGTGTTGGCAGGCGGCATGGCCCTACTGGGGCTCGCTGGCGGGTACTGGTTTCAAATCTGGCTTACAAAGCGGCAGGTCGGTGAAGTCTCCCTAAACCTTGAAACTGAGCTTGCCAGGGTAGAGACAAAACAGCGCGAAATCGTCGCCGAAGCTCGTCAGCAGGCAATCGAGTTTCGGCAGGAAGTCGAAGCGGAACTCAGGGAACGCGGAAACGAGGTCAGGCAGGGAGAGAGACGCCTTCAGCAGCGCGAGGAAACTATTGAGCGCCGCGTCGAAAAACTAGATCGACGCGACGAAGAGATGCGCAGGGTCAAGGACGGTCTTGATCGGCGCGGCGCCGAACTCGAGCGTTCAAAAGAAAAGCAGGACAAAACGCTCGGGGAGATTGCGCAGCTTTCGAGAGAAAGCGCACGCGAAATCGTTTTGGAGCGGGTTCAGTCCGAGGTTTCCGAGGATATCGCCAAAATCATCTACCTGGCCGAGCAGGAGGCCAAAGGCGAAGCCGACCGCAAAGCTCGTTGGCTTGTCGGACTTTCTCTCCAGCGGGTAGCCGCGGACCATGCGGTCGAAGCGACCGTGTCCGCGGTTCCGCTGCCCGGTGACGATATGAAGGGCAGGATTATCGGCCGTGAAGGTCGAAATATTCGTGCGCTGGAAGCGGCTACCGGCGTGGATCTGATCATTGACGACACTCCGGAAACCGTGGTCCTTTCGAGCTTCGATCCGGTCCGCCGCGAGGTCGCCCGAACGGCTCTAACGCGCTTGATCAAGGACGGTAGGATCCATCCCGGTCGAATCGAGGAGACCGTTGCCAAGGCGCGTCGCGACGTCAATACAGTAATAAAGGAAGAGGGAGAGCGGGCTGCCTTCGACGTGGGCGTGCCCAATCTTCACCCGGAAATTATCAATCTCCTCGGCCGGCTCCGGTTTCGCCAGAGCTACGGGCAGAACGTCTTAGGACACTCGATTGAAGTCGCCTATCTCGGCGCGACGATGGCCGGAGAAATGGGAGGCGACCCTGCGATGTGCCGGATCGCCGGCTTGCTGCACGACATCGGTAAGGCGATCGACCACGAGGTTGAAGGTCCGCATGCGTTGATCGGAGCCGAGCGTGCAAAGCGGTACGGGATCTCGCAGCCGGTCGTCAATGCAATCGCCGCTCACCACTTCGACGAAGACCCCGAAACCTTCGAGGCCTTCGCGATAGCCGCCGCGGACGCAATTTCGGCGGCTCGTCCCGGTGCCCGGCGTGAGACGGTGGACCTCTTTATCAAACGAATGCAGACGCTCGAAGACATCGCGAATTCGTTCGATGGCGTAGAAAAATCGTATGCTATTCAGGCCGGAAGAGAAGTCCGGATCGCCGTTCGTCCGGACGACATCGACGAACTCGGCACGCTGCGGCTGTCCAGAAACATCAGTAGAAAAATTCAAGATACGATGGCGTATCCCGGGCAGATAAAGGTCACCGTTATTCGAGAAACCAGGTCGGTAGGCTACGCTCGGTAAGAGATTTGATTGCACATCGGCCGGGCCGGTGCGGCGATCGAGGTGTTGATGAACCGGCCCCCAAAATGGCCGGGCCAGCGAATTTGGGACGGGCGTTGACGAGCTATCCAGTGGCCGTTCGCCCGTCGAATTTGGGAGGTTGATATAGATGGGCGAAGTCAGAGTTGCAATCATTGGCGTCGGCAATTGCGCGTCGTCGCTGGTCCAGGGCGTTACTTACTACAAAGACGCAAAGCCCTCGAAAGACGTTCCCGGCCTGATGCACGTTGATCTCGGCGGCTACCACCTATCCGACATCAAATTCACCGCGGCGTTTGACGTCGATCGTCAGAAGGTCGGTCGGGACCTGAGCGAGGCCATATTCGCGGGCCCCAACAACACTGCCAAATTCGCGGACGTTGAAGATGTCGGTGTAAGCGTTTCCAGGGGCATGACCCACGATGGAATAGGGTCTTACATGGCTGATTCCATCGAAAAGGCCGATGGCAGCACCGAAGACGTCGTTGGCATCTTGAAGGACACCGGAACCGATGTCGTTATCAATTACCTTCCTGTCGGAAGCGAAGAGGCGACGAAGTGGTACGTCGAGCAAATCCTGCAGGCCGGTGTCGGGATGGTCAACTGCATGCCCGTCTTCATCGCTCGTGAGAAATACTGGCGGGGACGATTCGAGTCCGCGGGATCGCAGATAATTGGCGACGACATCAAGTCCCAGGTCGGGGCTACGATCGTGCATCGGGTGCTCGCTCAGCTATTCAGGGAGCGGGGCGTAACTCTGGATCGGACCATGCAGCTCAACGTTGGCGGAAACGCCGACTTTAAGAACATGCTGGAGCGCGAACGGCTCGCTTCCAAGAAGGAATCCAAGACGAACGCGGTGCAGAGCGTGATGGACTGTCAGCTCGAAGATCACAACGTTCACATTGGTCCGAGCGATTACGTGCCGTGGTTGACCGACCGAAAATGGGCATACATTCGGCTTGAGGGTCGCGGCTTTGGAGATATGCCGCTGAATGCCGAACTCAAGCTTGAGGTCTGGGACTCCCCGAATTCCGCCGGCGTGGTGATCGATGCAGTCAGGTGCGCGAAACTAGCGCGCGATCGCGGATTGGCCGGGGCCATTGAAGGGCCGTCGGCCTACTTCATGAAATCACCGCCGGTTCAGTACGACGACAACGAGGCCCGGGCGATGGTCGAGGATTTCATCGTCGCATCGGAGCTGGCTATAAATAATCCGTCAACAGACCCTATGTCTTGATCCGGTTGTTCGAGCTGGCGAGTTGGCTGCTGGCTCGGTTGCCCGCTCTGGTGGTGACCGCCGCGGCGCGACTCGGCGGCCGGATTGCATTCGAAATCGTCGGTAGCGTTCGACGCAATACGATCGCCAACATGTCTGTCGTGCTCGGGCGGCCGGAACGGGACCCGGCCGTAACGGCGCTTGCCCGGGAGTCAGTGGCTCAGTTTGCGGAACACTCGGTCGATCTGCTCCGGTTCCACCGGCGTACGTGGTCCGAATTGCGGCCTGAATTGGTTTCGATTGAGGGATGGGAGTACGTGCTGGATTGCAGGAAGCTCGGCAACGGGGCAATATTCGCTAGCGCGCACCTCGGAAATTGGGAGATTGCGGGCGCGTTGGTCGCCTGCGACTATCCTCTAACCGTGATTCAGGAAACGTTTTCGAATCCCGAGGCCAACGAGCTTTTTCGAAGAATCCGGGCCGCCAAGAATATCACTGCTGTGCAGCTCGGAAAGGCGGCGAAGCCGGCGCTCCTTGCGCTTCGGAGAAATGAGATCCTGGGACTTCTCGTGGATCGTCCGACGTCCGATTCAGGGATTGAAGTCGAATTCTTTGGCCAACGCACTCGGATCCCCGGCGGTATCGCCAAACTGGCGATGAGATCGGGCGCGCCTATCGTCGTTGGGGGGGCCATCAGAAATCGGGACCGAACCTATTCCGTAATTGGATATCCTCCCATCTACCCCGATAGCAATCTGTCCCCAAACGTGGATGCGGCGCGCATCACGCAAGCCTTAATGGGTAGGATTGAAGCGATGATTCGCCGCCGACCAGACCAGTGGTATATGTTCAGGGAAATGTGGCCCGGAGACTTGACCTGCCGGGGCGTTGCCGGGCAAGCGATCGGCTCTCAAGCATGAAGCCTGGCTCGCGTTCGGACCGACCGCTCAAGATCGCTCTGGTCTCTCCGTACGATTTTCCATTCCCGGGCGGGGTCACCAATCACATCACGAATCTGAGCGAGCAATTCCGGTTGGGCGGACACGAAGTACACATACTGGCTCCGAGCGCCGACAACGATGCGGAGCGAAATTTGCCCGATTTCTACCGGATCGGAAAGACAATCGTCCCCTTGCGGAGTAACGCGTCCGTGGCGCGCGTCACGTTCTCGCTAACACTCGGGCCACGCGTGAAGCGACTTTTGGCCGAAACTGCGTTTGACGTGATCCACATACACGAACCGATGGTTCCGTTGCTGCCGTGGTATGTGCTGCGGCAGTCGAAGAACTCCGACGCGATCAAGATTGGCACGTTTCACGCATCACGCGACACAACCACCGTTTACCGTACCTACAAGCCCGTTCTGCGGAATCTGATCCGCAGGCTTGATGGTCGCATCGCTGTGTCCGATGCCGCGCGCGACTTCGTCTGGGAAAACTTCCCGGACGAATACCGAGTTATTCCGAACGGCATAGATGTCGATCTTTATCGGCGCGACATCTCGCCATTTCCGAAAGTGCCCAACGATGCGTTCAACGTGCTGTTTGTCGGTCGTCTGGAAAAGCGAAAAGGCTTCGAATATTTGCTCGAAGCAATGTCGACGGTGCAGCGGCTGCGCGATAACTCGACTCTGACCGTTGTGGGCGCCTTTACTGAGCGGCAACTTCAGAAGGCCAAAAGGGCGGTCCAGGGCCACGGACTGCAAAACGTTCAATTTCAGGGATTTGTGACCGAGGAAGATAAGTTGCGCTATTACAAATCCGCCGATGTCTTCTGCGCCCCCGGGATCGGCGGACGCGAAAGTCAGGGGCTCGTTCTGCTGGAGGCCATGGCGGCTGGAACGCCTGTGATCGCGAGCGACCTTCCTGGATACCGCTCGTTGAGCCCCGACGGGCGAGCAGCGATGTTCGTTCCGTCGGAAGATCCACGAGCCCTCGCCCGCGCGATCATGCGATTGATGTCGTATCCGCAGCGGGCTTCCGACTTGCGGGCCGAGGGTTTGCGAGCCGCAGAGGCATTCTCCTGGGACGGAGTCGCCTCGAGAGTGATGGATTTCTACCGGGAGATTCTGGGCCGCCGCGATGGCGTGGGCTCGCCCCGGCTGATGGGGGCGGCCGTATCCGGAGCGAAATGATCGGAATGCGCGTTCAGTCCATTTCGCGGCGCGCCGCGGAACGGGCGGTTTGGCCCCTGGCGGCCGTAGGCGTCACGCCTCTCATGATGACGGTGGCGGGATTCCTTTTGAGCATTCCGGCAGCCGTCTTTCTCGCCAACGGTCAACATCTTATTGGCGGCGTGTTGGTGCTTGTGTCGGGTGCCGTGGACATGTTCGACGGCGCCCTTGCTCGCGTAAAGCACGAGGTGACAGTCTTCGGCGCCTTCATCGACTCCACACTTGACCGCTACGTCGAACTGGCTCTATACGGAGGCCTCGTCTGGCATTTTTCCGTCGCCGGGCGCAACGTCGAAACAATTGTTACGCTGGCCGCGGCGGCCGGTTCCGTGCTCGTCAGCTATACAAAGGCAAGGGCCGAAGGTCTCGGACTCGAGTGCAAAGTTGGACTCTTGCAACGTCCCGAGCGGCTGATAATCCTCGGAGTCTCGGCGGCGCTTTCGACGTGGCTGCTGGTGCCCGCGATCTGGGTGCTGGCAATCTCGACCCACCTGACCGCCTTGCAGCGAATCTGGCACGTTTACTCCATAACCCGTAACCAACCGCTGAGCGACGCCGAAGCTGGTTAGCCCTAGCCCTAGCCCTAGCCCGACCTCTTGAGACGGCCCGTTTTCTTGGCGTACTTCGCGGCACGACCGAATATCCACATTCCCAGCGGCACCGTCACCACGGATATGAGGGCCCAGCGGACCGAGCGTTCCTCCCAGTTCGGTAATCGGACTGCCATCCAGGATTCCGGCCCGGATACCTTCGAGAACGTACCTGGCAGGGGAGATCCACGAAATGGCCTGCAGCCAGTCCGGCAGGACCGTTATCGGATAGTAGATTCCAGAAACTAGAAGCATGGTGGCAGACACGATTACGGTCATCTGCGAGCCGCGCTCTACGTACATCAACGGCAGCGTTGCCGCCATGATTCCTACTCCCAAAAAACCTATACTGCCCACGGCCATAAACACCACGGCGGTCACGAAATTCGCGCCATCCAGATCCAGATCGAAAAACAGTAAGGAGATGCCGAAGACCACGACTGTCCGCAGTGCTGCGTAGAGAACCGAAAATACCGACGATCCGACCAGCATTGTCGCCAGCCGGATCGGCGCCATGAAGGTGTACTCGATCGTTCCTTCCCAGCGCTCCCAGCTGACCATGAACGCAGTGAAGTCAAATACATCGGCCAAAAACGCCCAGACAAGGGTTCCGATGAGCAGATACACGGTCAAGAGTTTGACGTCGGCCGCCGGTGAACCCGTAAGTTCCTGGGTGCCGGGTGCGATGTAGGTTACGGCAAGGACGGTGACAATGCTGTACGTCAGCCATGCCACCTCCCAGCCCCAATAACGTCGCGTGGCCCGATAATTCCGTTCCACGAACGCCCACACCCCTAATGCGCCAGCGGTTGAAGGTCGCATCTCAGGACTCCCCGTCAGGTTGCAGCGCACCCATCAGCCGGCCTTCTCGCGCTCTTCGTCCGCAAGCTGATGACCGGTTATCCGCAGAAAGGCCGTCTCGAGGTCGGCGGCAGGCGTGCCGTTTCCGGCCTGTTCGAGGACGTGTTCAAGAGGTCCTTCGACCACCAGCTTCCCCTCGGACATGATCGCCACCAGGTCGCATAAGCTCGCGGTTTCACTCATATCGTGACTCATCAGCAAGATCGTGGCGTCATGCGAATTCCTCACTTCCCTGATGAACTCTTGGACATCGATCTTGGACCCGGGATCCAGACCGGTGGTGGGTTCGTCCAGCAGCAGCAAAACAGGGGAAGTCATAAACGCCCGCGCAATCGCCACCTTTTGCTGCATTCCCCTCGACATCTGTTCGAGCGGGTGTCGGGCCCTTTTGCTGTCGATTCCTAGGCGGTCGAGAATGCTCAGAATCGTCGGCACGGCCGCTGACTTCGTGATTCCATACGTCTGGGCCGTAAAAATTAGATTCTCCATAGCGCTCAGCAGCGCTCAGCTTCTTGAAGAACGACGGCTCGACTGAAACCCTGCTGATCAACCGCTTAACCTCGTGTGCGTCGCGGACGACGTCTTTACCAAAGACCCTCGCTTCGCCGTGGTCCGGTAGGAGCAACGTCGAGATGATCCGGACCAGCGTGGATTTACCGCAACCGTTTGACCCCACGATTCCGTAGATCTGACCGCGCTCGACCCTGAGATCGACGCTGTCCACGGCCACGGTGACTTCCCGTTTGGAGCGGCCTTTCAGAAAGGGTATTGAAAACCCGCCGCCGAATCGTTTTGTCACATTCTTGAGCATCAGGGCGGATTCCTGTTGCGGATGTTCGATCAATAGAGTTCTCCGAATGGCATGAGTACACAAAAAAAGCCGTGGGATTTCGCCCACGGCAACAGAATGGTCTTCGTTTAGCTACTCATGGGCCATGGGCGGGAGCGCATCGCAAACGTGGCACACCGATCCCGCGCACCGATCGACTGCTGGGCATTCCGCGCATCGATATCGCCTTCAATAGTCAAACGCCGCGAACGACGATGCTACGTGCGCGTGTCTGAAACTGCCAAGAAAACCGCCGATCATGCAGCAATTGCAAGCACAGGCTCAGAGCCGCCAGCGTTCATTCTCCGCCAGCTGGCCGAGATCAAGCCACTGCACCCCGAAAAACAGCTACATGCACCTGTGATCTTGGGTTCCCGGCCAGATTATTCGACTATGTTGTGTGGAATCGCCGAGTCGATGAAATTGACTCGTGCGTCAGGTATCGAATAAGCCGCTTGTTCTAATTAGATTCTCAACGGATTCCGGTGAGTCGATAGCCTAAAAGAACTCGCTCTCGAACTCATCGACCAACGAGTCGACGATGCACCCGATGTCGTGAAGCGTCATATGTACGGACGGATCTTGGGGGATTGACGACGGCTCATCGAATGCCACATCGATCATCGCACCGAATTCCACGTATGCATGTTCGCCTGGGACGCGCGCGAGCACAGTGCCGTCCCCGACAGGACCAGCGTGGATGAAGGTGTTGGTGCCAATTGGAGGTGGTTGGTTCCATAAGCCACCCGATGTCGCCGATGTAACAACATGAAGGTGTCGATGCTTGTCGATGTTCACAAACGTTTCAAGGCCCGTTAGGTTCCGATTCCGCCACTCATTAGCCCCAAAGCAAGGCTCATAGCTCTCGATCTTTTCAACTGCTGCACTGGAGATTCCCCTCAGTCGGGGAATCCCTGAGGTTCTGTACCTATCCGCATCATCGGAAATCGGGAACATCGTTCTTTTAGTGGGCTCCTCACCGTTGACGAGGACTAGCTGCCACGCAAGATGGTCAAGCGCCGCACGGTAATTAATAAGGCAATCTCCCACAAGAACGCTCATTCGAAGAGGAGGGGCGCTGGGCTGACCATCGACAAGCCAAATCTTCCCCCCCGTTTTGGCCGTCGATTTCGGCTACAACATCGAACGGATTGGTCTGTGCAAACACTTTGATTAGACTGACAATTTCTTCGTAGTGTTCGCGCCCGCGGTCCAGTTTTAATCGGACACCATCAAGCCTACTCATCCCAAGCTCTCAGTTCCGTTCCGAGTGGGAACCTGTCGAAACCCGCCCACCAAGCCTATGTCGAAAATGTCACTCTTAATAGTCCGCCCGCGTACGCCACGGAACTCCGCTAGCGGCCATGTTCCCAATCTTCAAGTTCGTCGAGATAATAATTGGCAAAGGCGACAGCCATCAGTCTTCTCCGGTGGCAATCATTTTCGGAGCTCGTTCCGGCGTGACTGCCTTTGCCGTGGAGAATTCGCATGAATGCTTTTAGAAGATCCGATTCGTCCGTCGTCAAAAAGCCCGTTTTGCCTAGGTACTTGCGCGCCTTGCCACGAGTTGGCGCAGGTACGTCGCCATCGAAGATTCGATGGGCAACGGCATCGCAGAGAGCCCCTCCATGAACGACCGGATTTGGCCGTTGGCAGCCTCCCAGTTGCCCTTCGCGGCGTTGTCGATGACTTGGTCTAGATGCCGCTTAGCTTCGGTGAAGCCGCGCAGGTCCAGACGGATGTCCAAAAGGCCTTGCTCTGCGGCCGGGGAAACTGAAGCAGACAGGAACCCGGATATCCGGCCCTCAACCAAATCGAGCTCGTCAACCCTAAAGGCTGCCTGTAGTTCCCCGTACTGATGCCGGGCATGCGAGCGTCCGTCGTCCACAAGCCCTCGAACAATCTCTTCGAGCATTTCCAGAACCTTGGCCAAGTCTCTCGGGTCCGGACGCTCTCCCGCGACTGGTCGCAGAACGCTTCCCACAGCGGATAGTTTGTTCTGGCCTTCGAAGCGACCATCCAGACCGTGCTTGAAGAATAATTGGCGAAGTTGAGCCCAAGTGTATTGTCCGGCCATGAATTCGATGATCGCAGCGATGCTTCGGCGCCCGAACCGAATGCGAGTTTGCTTCATCTGCTGTAATTCCCATTAACCGTGCTTACAAGGACGGTCATTGGTGCGGAGCCATTCAACGCAGTGTGGGGTCTGAGATTATTTTAGAAGCTCCGCCAGCGCCTATTCTGCGCCGGACTCGACCGCACTCCCGTGCGAGGGAAAACTCGATCCGATATAAAAGGATTGACAATGACATGTGGCGGTCATTGCGCAGTTCCGCGGCTGCGGAATCGCTGCAGAGCCACCAGTGCCCAAATGGCTTCGATGGCTGTAAGGGGGTAGGCCTGCACCAGCCCGCTATAGACGGCCGTGGCCGCCGATCCCGCGGCGAACGCGAGAACGAACCACCTCGACCGCGGCTCCAGCCAGTAAGAAACGAGCATCACGCCAACCGCTGCCGATCCGAATATCGTTACCACTTTTCACTAGCTCCAGGGGCATTCACCGCATTTACAGATTTTGATTCGCTCAACTGTCAGTTGCTCTGAAAAGGGTTCCGCGCGGTCGCTCGGCATCGGATTCTCCGGTCTGCGAGTTTGGTGAGCTGGTACGCCTCGCGCCGATTCAGGGATGCAGGATTTCGTCGCGAGATCTGGCGCGGCGGTCGAGCCGGCTTCGAAGTTTCGCAAATGTCGAGTACAGATGGACTCGATACGGGCTTTTCGCGACCACCAGGCGGGCCGACGCCATTTTGGCCAGGAAGTCCTGGGGTCCGCTGAAGTCGTCGATTTCGTTGTAGCAACCGCCGACCTCGTCCGCGGTATGCGCGTCGCTGCCCGCGCATGCAATCGCCGGACTGGACTCCTGGAACCGGCGGGCTGAATCGTTGTCGCTGGACAACATGGTTCGAGCGTTGAAGACTTCAACCAGATCGAGGTGCTCGGACAGCTCCGCGAGGGCGGACGGTCGCAGAGCGCTCCCTCTCAGGCGGTCCGTGGGATGTGGGGCGGCGACGATCCCGCCCTGTGACCGAATGGCTTCCACCGTTTCGAGCGGCGTCAGTCCGCTCGCTATCCGCTCCGTGAGAAACAGCCCGATGATCTCGCCCTGGGAGGTCATGATCTCCTCGCCGACTATCACGCGAATAATCTCCAGTCGTTCCGCCTCAAGCGCGCCGCCGATCTCGTTGTGATCCGTTATCGCCGCACAATCGATGCCGCGATCTCGATAGGTCTCCAGCAATCGAGCCACCGGAGTTGTGGAATCGCTCGACCATTCAGTGTGACAGTGGAGGTCTACTTTCAATTTGTTGGAGTAGCTAATCGCCGGTATTCCGATCCGATGGAGCTTGACCCACCCAAACTTCGCCGTCGTCGAAGAACTCCTTTTTCCAGATCGGCACGGTCTCCTTCAAGGTATCGATGGCGAACCGACATGCGGAAAATGCCTCGTCCCGATGCGCCGAACCAGCGGCAATAAAAACGCTCACCTCGCCGATCGGCACCTCACCGATCCGGTGGACCATTGCAATGTCGGTTACGCCCCAGGTTTCAGCGATTTCCGCGGCGATCGCGTCCATTTTTGCGACGGCCATCGGCTCGTATGCCTCATAGAACAGTCGCTGCACGGCCTTGCCGTCGGAGTTGTCGCGAGTACTGCCGTAAAACGTCGCCAGCCCACCGTTACGCGGCCTGCGAACGGCCGCCAGGGCTTCGTGAAAGTCAATTGGACCTTCGACGATCCTGACGATCTTAGCCACCGCTGACCGGCGGAATGACCGCTACTTCGTCACCGTGGGACAGCGTTCGATCGAGATCGACGAACTCCTGGTTGACCGCAAATTTTAGACAGCTTTTCATTGAGGCCAGCATCGGAAAATCGACCGCGATTCGATCGAAGAGATCGTCAACCGTCGCGCCGCATTCGATCGACATTGGCTGAAATCTGACTCCGGCGGCCTCGGCTGCGCCGGCAAAGAGTCGCACGTTTACGGCGGCGAGCCCGGCGTCGGGGCTAACTGAGGTCTCGGTCGAAACTTTAGCCATGCAATCCACGATACTCCGGGGCCGCCGACGTTGACCAGACCTGGACGGTCGGCGTTACGAAGCGTCCCCGTCGAGCCCGGCCAGATATTCGGCGCTCAGATTTACGTACGAGAGTGTGTTCCGGGCTATCTTCTCAAAAAGCTTGTCATCAACCGTCCCAATCTGCCTGGCGGGAACGCCCGCGATCAGCGCGCGTTCGCCAAACTCGGCATCTTCGCGGACGACCGCGCCCGCTGCCACAAGGCACCCTGATCCAATCCGAGATCCGGTGAGCAGCGTGCTGTTCATGCCAATCAGGGATCCGTTGCCAACCACCGCTCCGTGAATCACCGCCGCGTGACCAACAGTTACATCGTCACCCACGACCGCCGGAAATCCGTGGTCGATGTGCACCACGACGCCATCCTGAATGTTGCTGTTCTTGCCGATGCGAATCGGCTCATAGTCCCCTCGAAGAACTGCGTTGAACCAGATGCTCGCACCCTCAGCCACGAAGACGCTGCCAACAAGGATGACCCCGGCTGCCAGATAAACCCCGTCAGCGACCTGGGGCTTTTTGCCGTTGTATTCGAGTATCTGCGTCCGCATACGGTCAACGCCCATTGCGAATTTCCAAAGAGTTCACCACAGGTTGCTGACTTCGCGGACACTGGCGTAGCCATCGCCATCTTTGCCAATTACCAGGTGGTCGAGCACATCAATGCCAAGCACTTTGCCGCCCTCGATTGCCCGCTGAGTCAGATTGAGGTCATCGCGCGACGGTTCGGTGTCCCCGCTCGGGTGATTGTGAGCCAGGATCACCGCCGCGCAATTGCGGCGTACCGCGACCCGGAAGATGTCGCCCATACGTGCCGAGACTACGTTGAGCGACCCCGTGACCACGGTTTCCACATCTACGACTCTATGGCGCGTGTCGAGCAGGATGACCTGTAGATTTTCTTGCTCCAGATTTCGCAAAGCCGGGCCGATGAAGGCCACCGCGTCGGCCGATGATCCAATTCTGGGCCTGTCTCCGGACCTGGCGAGCAGGAGCCTCCTTCCGATTTCAAGAGCGGCTCGAAGCTCGGCCGACTTTGCCGCGCCGATTCCTGTTACTTCTTGAAGCGACGCAAGGTCGGCTTCCGCAAGCCCCGTCAGTCCGTCGAAGCGAGACAGAAGCTCGGCGGCGAGATCCAAAGCGCTTCCGCGGCTGGATCCGGTTCGCAGAATTATTGCGAGGAGTTCGGGCGTAGTGAGGTACTCGGGGCCGTGTTCGGCCAATCGTTCCCTCGGCCGGTCCGACGGAGCCATTTGCGCGATGCGAGCGCGGTAGGGAGATGAACTCGGCGGGTCCATCTGCGGCGCTGGCCCGGCCTGGACGGCTTGTTTCAAGGTTCGCCGCAATGCGGGCAAACGTCCCAGTGGAACTCCCGAAGACGATGACAATTGCTGCACGTCGTACGGAGCTCGGTATGGCAATTTGGACATACTTGATAGTCCGGCTTCACACGATGGCGGCAAGTTGGGCAGTATTCGGCCTCTTCGATTTCGCGGAGAAGAGCCTCCTCGCCGAGCGCGCGTTCGTAGGCCTCGTCGAGTGTTTCCCTCGGGCGCATCACAAGGTATAGCGCCACGCCAAAGGGTCCGAGCATGGCGACCATAAGGGTTGCGAACAGACGAACGTAAATGTCGTGAGTCCGAGCACCGATGTCGTGATAGGCCCAGAAAGCGGACGCGAGCCAGACTGCCGCCAGAAACGCGCCGGAAAACGCGATTCCATAGGTGAGATATCGGCCTAAGGATTCCATGAACTACCAGGCGACGCAGACCGCGCCGAGAATTTGTTTCGAGGTCGATTCTACTATTGAGACCCTATTGCGCAGCCGCGGTTTCCTGATCGGTCGTGAGCTCGTTCTCAATCTTGATGAAGTTGCTCAATCACTTCTCGCTCGAGATCCGGCGGGGCGAGATGACCAAACGAGCCTTTGCCGATCGCTTCTGACAAAACCCACTGAGGCCGTCCGTCTTTGACCTTCTTGTCGTGTCGCATGGCCGATTCGACAGCGTCCGGACCCTTTTCCGCGAAGGTGACCGGCAATCCCAGCTGTCGCAATAGCTCGATCTGCCGCTGCTCATCCGCAGCGTCCAGGATCTCCATTTTTCTCGCGAGGGCGGCCGCTCCGGCAATTCCCACGGCCACCGCTTCACCATGCAGGTATTTGCTGAAGTCGGTGGACGCTTCGATCGCATGGCCAATCGTGTGACCGTAGTTCAGCAGAGCGCGGACGCCCGTATCGCGGGGATCCTGGTCCACGATGCGAGCCTTGAGGAAAACCGAGCGCTCGACGGCCATCGACAAGAGGTCCGGATGACGAGGGTCCTCCAGCGAAGCTTCGAGAATCTCGAAAAACTCCGCATCGAACATGATGGCCATTTTTACGACCTCGGCCCACCCGGATACAAGATGTTTAAGGGGCAGGCTATCGAGCATGCCCGTATCCAGAAACGAGAGCGATGCGTTGTGAAACGCGCCCACCAGGTTCTTGCCGCCCGGCAGGTCGATTGCCACCTTGCCGCCTATGCTGCTGTCGACCTGGGCCAGCAGGGTGGTCGCGACCTGGGCCCATTTCATGCCGCGTAAGTAAGTAGCCGCGACAAAGCCGGTCAGGTCGCCTGTCACCCCGCCGCCGAGCGCCAGCAGGGTGTCGCCGCGCTCCGCCCCCAGGCCGTGCAGCCACTCGTAAAGCCGCCCGGCCTGATTCAGTGATTTCGACCGCTCCCCGGGGACGATTTGCTCGCTCTCCACGCGCCGCCCCGACTCTGCAAGAATCGCTAAGACTGACGGGAGGTAGCGTCGGCCGACCGACGTGTCGGTGACCACAAAAACGGTTCCGCCAAGGCCCTTCGCGTTCAATTCGTCGGGCAGCCGATCGAGAATATCCCGTCCAATCACCACCGAATCGGCCACACTCATCGGTGGCCGTCCGCGGCCGTGACGCCCATTCGGGCAATCGCCGATAGGAAGTCTGTAGCGAGCTCACCGATGCGTTCTCGTTCGCCGTTAACGGTTATGTGTGCCAATTCGTAGAACGCGGAGCGCTCTTCGAGCAGCATTCGAAGCCGGTGCTCAAGGTCCTCCGCTCCTTCGAGGAGGGGCCTCTTTTCGCGTCGCCACGAATTTCTGAGGTTATCGGCACAACGTTCGGGGCTGGCCTTCATGTAGACGGTGAGACCGCTGCGGAGCATTTGGCTGCGATTGCGGGCGTCGACCACAATTCCCCCGCCCGTTGCGATCAGGACCTGGTTCTGCCCGAGGGTCGTCAGGAGGGCAGTCCGCTCGCGTTGCCTGAAGTCTTTTTCACCAAAGCGCTCAAAAATGTCGACTATCGGCATCTTCGCTTCTCGGACCACTAATTCGTCCGTATCGCGTTTCCCCCATCCGAGCTGGCGCGCCGCAATTCGACCGACGGATGATTTTCCGGACCCGCTGAGACCGATTATGAACACCCGTTCAATCGGCAATGTCGGATTCGTCAAGGGAGTTCTGACTTCGCCAGGGCAGCTCGCGCCGCGCGCAGCATTACGTCGAGCGGCGCGGACCTCCCGGTCCATAACTCGAAGCTCAGGGCACCCTGGATTACAAGCATTTCCAGGCCACCGATCGTCTGGCATCCTATTTCCGCAGCCCGGGCCAGTAGTGGCGTCGCTTCAGGGCGGTACACGACGTCGAACACGGCCTGACCGGGTCTTAGGCCCGAGATCGGCAGCGGCGAATCGTTGGGCGCGGGGCCACCGCGCATGCCGACGGAAGTTGTATTCACGATCAGGGCGCACTCCTCTGCGACGGTGGAAATGGTCGGTCCATTCAGATCGATCACGTCAACCGACCGGCCCGGCGCTACAGCCTTGCAGGTGGCTTCCGCGTTGGACCTCGTCCGGTTCGCGAGGATGACTTCGTCGCCTCGCCCAATCAACGCAAGCAAGGCTGCGCGAGCGGCGCCGCCCGCGCCCAATATCAACGCTCGCGCCCCCGGGGCAATGTTGGCATTGGCCAGCACCGCCCGAATCGCCGGCACATCAGTGTTTTCGCCTACGAGGTCGCCGTTCGCCCAGTAAACGGTATTCACCGCGCCTGCCGCGGCGGCCGTCTCCGCGGCGCCGTCGAGAAGCTGCGCCACATTGGCTTTGTGGGGAATCGTGACGTTGAGTCCTGCCCAACGTCGATTGCGCACTTCCTGGATGCGGCGCGGGAGATCGCATGTGTGAGTTTCGATAGCGTGATATTCGGCGTCGATTCGTAGCTCATCAAACGCTGCCTGTTGAAACGCCGGAGAGATCGTGTGTCCCAGCGGGTAGCCAATTACACCGAATGCGTCAGACACTGGTTACTGAAAGCCGCTCGAGCTCTGACCAAAATATCGGATAGCTCACCGAGGCGGATTCGAAGCCATGCACTATCGTGGTTCCGTTTGCGATCGATCCGGCGACGCCGAGACACATGGCGAGCCGATGGTCGCCGTGTGAATCCACGTCCGCGCCATGCAGGGGCGTGGGCCCTTCGATTACGAGACCATCGGCCAGTTCTTCGACGTTCGCACCCAGCAGATTTAGTTCTCGGCATGTCGTTGATATTCGATCCGACTCCTTTACTCTCAATTCCTGGGCGTCCCGAATCTCAGTTCTTCCTTCGGCCTGCGTGGCCGCAAGCGCAATTAATGGCAGCTCGTCCTGAATCACCGGAATCTCCGATCCGCCGATTCGCGTCGGCTTGAGTGTCGAACTCTGGACTCTCAAGCTGGCGGTCGGCTCAGGGCCATTTCGATCGGGGACGACATCGATCCGCGCCCCCATGCGACGCAAAACGTCAATTACGCCGCTGCGGGTGGGATTGATCGACACTCCTGACATGGTGATGTCGGCCCGCGGGTGAAGAGCACCGGCAGCCAACCAGACGGCCGCCGACGAGATGTCTCCGGGCACGGTAACGTCGACTGGAGAAGGGCGCTGGCCGCCTTCAATCGTAATATTCAGGCCGGCGCTGTCGACTTGAACTCCCTGCGATCGAAGCATGATTTCGGTGTGGTCCCGCGACACCGCGGGCTGCTGGATCGTCGTCGTACCGCTGCCCAGCATGCCGGCAATCAGAAGTGCCGACTTGACCTGGGCGCTGGCGACCGTAATCCGAACTTCCATTCCACGAAGCTGACCGCCATTAATTGCGAGCGGCGCATTGTTGCCACCGTTTCGGCCATGAATCTCAGCTCCCATAAGCCGCAAGGGTTCGGAGACGCGGCTCATCGGGCGCCCGCGTAACGATGCATCGCCTGTAAGCACGGCGAAAAGATCGAGACCGGCCAGCATGCCCAAAAGAAGTCTCATCGTCGTGCCGGAATTACCGCAATCGAGGATTTCGTCCGGCTCTCGCATCCCATGGATTCCCGGACTCTGGATCAAAAGATCGGTTTCCGAAGCGATTTGTATCTGCGTTCCGAGAGATCGCAAACAGGCAATTGTGTGCCGGCAATCTTCTCCAAGTCCCGCCTCACTGATGCGGGCTTCACCCTCGGCCAGGGCGTTGAGCAGAATCGCCCTGTGGGTAATCGGCTTGTCGCCAGGCAGTCGTACCTCTCCCCGAAGGGTCGGCGGTGACGAGACTTCGGCTACATTTTCGGTTGTGTATACGGCCATGATCCCGGGCGTTCGCTATGCGGCAGCGATCGCTGCTGGTCTAATCGGCCGATCGACGGCAGCGGCCACGCGTGCCGCGGCTTCCATCAGATCCGCGAAATTCTCGAATGTCAGACTTTGCGGTCCGTCGCAAAGAGCCAGATCCGGCGCCGGATGGACCTCCACCAGCGCACCATCGGCACCGGCGGCGATGCCGGCAAGGGTCATGGATTTGACCAGGTGCCACTTCCCGGTTGAGTGAGATGGATCGAACAAGACGGGCAAATGTGTCAGGCGCTTTATTATGGGAATGGCGCTCAGGTCGAGCGTGTCACGCGTGTAATCTTCAAATGTTCGGATGCCCCGCTCGCACATCATCACGCGGGCATTGCCCGCCGACATTATGTACTCCGCCGACATTATCCATTCTTCGGTGCTGCAGCTTGGGCCGCGCTTCAACATTACCGGCCGGTCGGTCTGCCCCACTGCTGTGAGAAGCGGAAAGTTCTGGCAGTTGCGCGCGCCTATCTGAAGTATGTCGGCATACCTCGAAACCGTCTCTACCAGACCCGGTTCCATCACCTCCGTTATCACCGGGAGTCCGCTGATGATTCTTGCCTCTTTAAGGTAGTCGAGGCCTGTTTCGGCAAGACCCTGAAAGCTATAGGGGGAGCTGCGGGGCTTGTAGGCGCCGCCGCGAAGGACGCTGGCGCCCGCCTTCTTTACGGCTTCGGAAGTACTGATTAGCTGCTCGCGGGACTCGATCGTGCAGGGACCTGCCATCATTACGAAAGACTCGCCCCCGACGACAGTGTCGTTGCCGACATCGATCCTGGTCGACGGTCGCCCGTCACCCCGGGCTGCGAGCTTGTAGGGTTTATCAATCCGAATCACGCGCTCGACGCCGGGAAACATTTCCATTTGCTCGCGGAAATCCGGAGAGCATGATCCAATTACCCCAACGATCGTTGAGTGTTCGCCCTGAATCCGATGAGGCTTGAGACCCTCGATTCGGATCCGCTCCTCGATGGCATCGATATCCGGCTCAGACGCTTCGGCCGCGGCTACGATAATCACTGTCGATTCCTTCTCCGTCCCGGGCGACACGGCCAATGCGCGTCTCCCGAATGATTCCCTAAAAACAAAAAAAGCAGAGGAGACTCCTCTGCGTGCCGGCTCGCCGTACTCGCGGAACTGCTACATCAGCAATACCGCCGGCGGAGCCGGCCAGGTAAAGGTGAAATAGGTGCGGACCCCGATGACGATTGCTACGCGAGGCTTGTCGTTCATGATGCTGCGACTATAAATGCGGTCATGAACGCGGGTCAAGACGAATCTCGCCAGGAACGCTTCCCGGATCGACCCCGCGTCAATATCTTTGTGCCGGGATGCCGGAGCGGCGGATCAGAAAGCGTCGGCCTTCCAAAAGACGTGACCAGCTTCGGGGAACATCGTGGAAAGCTGAGATTTGGTTGACGTTCGGAGATTCGATTCAGTGACCGGGTTCAGACCGCCGCCCACGCCCATGAGCATGTGCAGAAATTGCTTTTCGGTTAGCTCAAGGATGTCATCGCCGTCCTGGGGAGTGCCAAGCGCGGCCGTCGCCGAAGGTAACTCGATGCGCACGGCGGAACCCCCGACTACCAGGGAAAGGGGATAGTCTGGCAGCGGGCTGTGGCGTCTTTTGCGGTGAAATTCGGGTAGCGCGCCTGCCAGAGTCGCCTCCAGGTCATTGAGCCGCATCATCTGGGATTCGCCTTCGGTGACATTTACTTCCGCGAACGCCGCAAATTCTCTTACCAATATCGACCCCGGTGGCACGCGGCCCTTGATTGTTCGGCATCCTGAGTCGACCGCCCTGCGAACCGCCTGCGCGCAGGCCACGCGAATAACTTCGTCGCTCGTACCGCACACGTCGAGCAACTCAAGAGTCTCGCCGGCGGCGGCCGTCCGAACGAATCCCGCGGGATGGCCAACTCTGTAGATAACGTCCCAATGCACGTCCCCAATCAGCTCCAGCCAGTCCGGTTGGCTCTCGAAATATTCGATGCTGCGATCGAGCGGTCCGATGAGATTCGACATCGCCTGGTCGTAATACATCGATAGCAATCGCAAGTTCGATTTTTCGTATGGCTTTACGACGTAAGCGCGCGGGCCGGGTTTGGGTTCAGACGGAACGCTGGCCTCGAGAATGGTTTCGGGCACTTTGTGCCAGCCGGATTGTTCGTAAAGAGGTGCCGTACCCGTGTACAGCAATGACAGCGGGAGGCTCTGCCGTTTCATGTATGCGATCGCGTTTTCCAGTAACGTCGTCGCGTAGCCTTTTCGCCGATGCTCCGGATCGGTGCCCACGTCGGCTATGCCGCCAACCTGAATCAGCCCTGCTCCATATCGCATTGGCCGGTGAAAAACCTGAACGTGGCTCACGATTTTGCCGTCTTCGAGCAGCACCGAGCCTTGATCGTAGGAATACGAAGGGTCACGCAATTGATGCCGCTCGAAGTATTCGGGTGGCTCAGAAAAGCTGCGAGCCAACATATCAATTACGTCGTCGTAGATGTCTGCGGATACGGTTCTGATTTCGGTACTCAACTGGTCATTCCGCCTCGCGTCGGGGATTAGATGCCGATATCGTCAAGCCGCCATTGTAATGAGACTCTCGATCGGAACCGAAACGTATATCCTGCGCCGTGGCAGGATCGTCGCGAGAACTGGCTCTAAACTCACGGGGTAATAGTCTTTATGAAGCGCGTATTTCGTGCGTGCGCTGCAGGTGTTTAAACCGTGTCGCCTATATTGACGATCCTCCGTCTCGCCTTCCCGCTGCTACTCATGCTGATTTTGCCGGCCAGCGCGGTTTGGGCGAAGACTCGACCGCCGGTTGCGGTAATCGAATTGAACGGCGTGATCGACTCCATAGCGAGCCGGCACGTCGTGCGCGCAATCGACGCCGCCGAGCGGAACGGTCGTGACCTCGTGGTAATCCAAATGGACACGCCCGGGGGTCTGGACACGGCAATGCGCGAGATAATTCGGCGCATTTTGAATAGCGAGATCCCCGTTGTCGTATTTGTTGGTCCCGAGGGCGCGCGGGCCGCATCGGCCGGTCTGTTCATTGCAATGGCGGCGCACGTGGCGGTCATGGCTCCCAGTACGAACATTGGCGCTGCTCATCCGGTGTCGCTGGCCGGCGACCAATCGAGCCAGAGCGAAGTCCTCGAATCGAAGGTGACCAACGACGCCGCGGCGTACATCCGGGGAATCGCTGAAACGCGCGGTCGAAATGCCGATTGGCCGGAACTCGCCGTTCGCGAGAGCGTTTCGATCACAGCCCGCGAGGCTCTGGATCTCGGCGTGATCGATCTCATCGCGACGGATGTTGACGATCTTCTGGCGCGCATCGATGGCCGGGAGGTATCGGTGGCTTCGAACACCAAAATCTTGCGAACCGAAGGCCTTGATTACGACACGATCGAACTGAATGCGGTCGATTCGTTCCTCCATATCCTCGTCGATCCCAACATAGCGTTTTTGCTGTTCAGCCTGGGCGGGGCGGCGATGATCGCCGAGATCTTCAATCCGGGGCTCATTTTTCCCGGCGTTGCAGGCGCCATATCGCTGATCCTGGCGTTTACGGCGTTTGGTTCACTGCCGGTGAATTGGGCTGGCGTGGGGTTGATTGTTCTGGGGCTTGCACTGATTGCCCTTGAAGGTTTCGTGGCTTCCAACGGCGTGCTGGGAGGCGGCGGGGCCGTGGCGTTAATTCTCGGTGCGTTATTTCTCTTTCAGGCGCCCGACGTCACGGGTCCGGCGTCGCCGGAGATCCACGTGAGCAGGATTTTGATCGGCGTCGTCGGCGTCGTGATACTGGCCTTAGTTGTGCTTTTGGCCCGAACCGGGGCGGTTGCCAGGCGGGCTACGTCTGTGATGCGGCAGATTCCGCTGCCAGATAGCCTGGGGATGACTCAAAGCGCCTTACGGCCGCTTGGAACGGTACTGGTGGAGGGTGAAGAGTGGACGGCGAGGACCAAATCGGGCCGTGTTCCCAGGGGGCGCCCGATTAGAGTTATCGGTAGCCTCGGGCTTACGCTTGTAGTTGAGCCGCTTGCTGCGGACGCTGCGGGCGCACGGATCGGAGGCAACTCCGAGGGGCGGAATGAAGGCCGGCCCGTTGGCGGCAGCGAAGAGGAAAAGGAGCAGAAAAATGTCTGACGTGCTTATCGTCGTCGTCGTCCTGGCGGTCATTGCGCTGAGCATAATTTGGTCCGCGGTAAAGATCGTGCGCGAATTCGAGCGCCTGGTCGTGTTCCGGCTTGGCCGTGCTGTTGGAATCCGCGGACCGGGGTTCGTTTTCCTCATACCGTTTATTGAGCGGGCCAATCGAGTTGATCTAAGAGAACAGGTTGTGCCCATCGAGAGTCAGAACTCCATTACGAAGGACAACGTTAATATCCAGGTCGACCTGCTTATCTACTTTCGAGTGTTCGATTCCATGGCCAGCGTGGTCGAAGTCGCCGACTTCGCGGGTGCGGCGCGGGGCATGGCGATGACCACTTTGAGGGCCGTCATCGGCGATACCGTCCTGGATGACGCGCTATCTCAACGAGAGCGGCTGAATCAGGATTTGCGCTTAAAACTTGACGATGTGACTGCGCGTTGGGGGGTCAAGGTGACGGCGGTTGAAATTCGGGAAATCCTTCCTCCAAATGACATTCAGGATGCCATGAACCGGCAAATGACCGCCGAACGGAACCGTCGAGCCATGGTCACCGAATCCGAGGGTCAGCGCGCCGCCGCGATTGAGGTGGCCGAAGGCGACAAGCGATCCAACATCCTGCGCGCGGAGGGCGATCGCGAGTCGCAGCTACTTCGCGCGGAAGGTTATTCCCGAGCTCTGCGGACGATCTTCGAAGCGGCCCGCGAGATCGATGCCAACACGCTTACGTTGCAATATTTGGACGCCTTAAAGGAGATCGGCGCCAGCGCCTCCACGAAGTTCATATTTCCGTTGGAACTCACCGAGCTCATCCAGCCGCTTTCCAACGCGATGAAGAGGAATACCGAACGCGGAAGCTAGCGGATTTAGGTTTGACGCGCGGCGTTAGGGCTTCCTAGACAGATGTCCGGGGGCGACCCGTTGATCGTGCTTCGCCGGCGCGTATCAAGCGAAAACCTCGAACCATACGAGGCCGCGCTGGACGCTTTAAGTCGCGTATCGTCCATCGCCGAAATCTACGACCTGACCGGGTTCGTAGTCGAACGCGTGGAGGATGATTTTGATTGCATGCACTGCGTTGCCGGCTGCAGTGAATGTTGCAGCCAGTTACCGCTGGTCACTCTGGAGGAATGGCGGTTGATCGTCACCTGGATGCATGACAACGTGACAGCAGACCGCCGGATTGAAATCGTCGGCAGATCGGAATCGCTACTGACCGATCGGAATTCGGTTTTGCCGCGCTGGATGCGACTTAAAGAGGTTGATCTCGAGTCCACGGAAGCCGTGGATTTTGTTGCGGAGCTGTTTGATAATGAATCCACGATGTGTCCATTTCTATTTGCCGGGCGCTGCTCAATTTATCCTGTCCGACCGCTGGTATGTCGATCGTACGGACGGATGATGCGCACGGAGGACGATTCGCTGTACTGTCAGCCGATTCTGGAAAAGATCAATTCCGCGCTCGACAACGGCGTGGATGTCGAACTTCCGCTGTACCGTCCCTATCAGGAGTCGTCGTACGAGTTGAACGGCGAAAACTCATCTTTTTCACTTCTTCCCATCTGGGTGCTTGGCCATCGCACCAGCGATGGTGACATATCGGACACCGCGGTTGACTTGTCCTTACACGGAGATTGGCCGGTCCTGGATACAAAATGGGGTTTTGGGGAGGCGTTCGAGCCGGAGCCGCAGGTCAGCGCCTAGGCTGGCAGCTGCCACGCCAGTACGTTTCGCTCGGCACTGGCGATAGCCAGTACGTCCGTTTCCGGGGCCAGCGCGATAGCTCGTATCGAGGTCAGCGTTGTCGCCTCGCCCACATATTCTCCGTTAGTCCGGAGGACGCTGACAGACGTGTCGGACGAGATTCCACACAGGAAACCCTTCGAAGCTACCAGTGATCGCGGGGCGACCCCATCGTTAAACCAAAGTTGAGAGCCGGCGAGTGAATAGGCGGCGACCCCGCGTGGACTCGCTGCGAAAATAGTGTCGTCCTGTGCGCCTCTGGCAATGAAGTCCGCTGGAAATGGGATGTCGGCGAAGAAATCACCGCGCTCGTTGTTGTACACGACGAGGCCGTTTGCGCTGTGAACGATGGTATGCCCGGCGTTCCGGGAAAACAAAATCCTGCGTATTTCCCCGTTCACTCCGAACCGCTGAGCAAGATTTCCACTGCGTTCTATTAGAACCACCTGGCTCACGCCGTCTTTGGTGGATCCAACCGCGACCAGATTTGAATCCAATGACACTTCGAGGGAAACGGCCCCGATGTAATCCTGGGTGGGCCCCCAAAACAGTCCGTCCGGGGTGTACGCAAACACGTGACCGGTTCCGCTGATGTTGGTGGTTCGCACAACGACGAATCCGGTGCTCGTCAACCTGACTTCCTCGATCAATTGATTATCTGGTCGAAACGGTCGTTGCCAAACGGGTCTGCCCAAGCTATCCAGCAGGACTATGTCGAAGCCAAAGGTGGCAAGGGCTCCGCCGTTGGGCGCAACGGCCATCGACGAAGTTGGAATGCCTGTGTCGGCCGACCAGATATGGTCCCCTTCCCCCGACATTGCGTGCAGGCGTCCCCGACGGCCGGCCGCAGCGAAGATGCTGCCGTCGCTTGCGGTCGCTAGCGCAGACGGATCGAAATCAAGCTTTTGCAGCCATATCAGCTCTTTCCATGAAGCCGAAGTTGAAGGACGGTCGACTTCGAGCCGAAATGCAATGTCCTGGACCTCCTCGATCCTGGTCTCAAACTGACGCTCGATCCAGACTGCTTCCTCGGCGACTGCGTCTTCCACATGATCGACCCGAACGACTTCGACCCAGTGCGGAAATTCGATCGATAGTTCGGCGTCGTCCTTAAATCCGCGAAGTTGCGCGCGAACCTCGGCCCGGGAATCAAACGTCCCGACGAGCACGGTGTGCCGGCTTAGCGCCGTGGGCACTATCTCGAAATCGCCGAGGTTGTCAAGCATCGTTTGGAGTCCCTCCGCGGCCTTGCCGCCGCCGACCAACCTCACAAAGTTGTTTACGTTTATTCGGGCTGCTCGAATCGCAGAGATCGCGTCGACAAGGTGCTCTCTGCGGGCGTCACGGTCGAAGGCGTCTACCGACCGTAGCGCTTCGACCAGGCTGTCCGCGGCTCCGACCAGGTATGGATGGACTTCGACGGCGTCTCGCGGCGGCGTCAACGAAATCACCTTTTCGGTGAGATCGACCACCTGGTTCGTAAGCGACTCGATAGCAAACGCGTATTTCTCAGGGGTCAGTGATTGCTGCGCCAGAGCGCGGCTGTTTACCTCAAAAAGTCGAAGGACCGCGATCGAGTCCGCGGCCGCCTGTATGGCCGGCCCCCAATATGGTTTGAGTGCCGGCTGAGGGTCTGGAGCGCGCCGGCCGCAGGCAGCCAAAGAAGCCGACAGCGCCGCCAGGCCGATGGCGATTGCGCGCCTCCTCGGAACACGCGAGTTACCGTTGCCGGACCTCACCCAGTCACTTTTAAGCATGCCGCCGGTGGTCGATTGGGAGGCATTGGGGCAGGGGTCGGTGTTTCAAGCGACGGCAACCGGCGCGGCAACTTTGCCTCGGAGCGACCATGCCGTGGCGCCCACAATTTCCACACTGCGGATTTCGCCGGCTTGGACATTGTCCGCGGCTTCGCAAAATACGAGCTTGTTGCTTCTGGTACGCCCGGCCCAGCGCGCTTTTCCGCCGGCGACCGGGCTGGGCCGCAATTCCTCGAACAGAACCTCTTGCTCGGCGCCAATCAGACCTGAGTTGATTTCCCGGGCGACTTCTTCCTGAATTGCCTCGGTTTCATGGAGACGGATCAGCTTTTCCTCAGGGGAAACGTCGTCCGGCCATTTCGCGGCAACGGTTCCAGCCCTCGCGGAGAACGCGGCCACATGGACGATGTCGAACTTGATCTCCCGCAGCACGTCGAGCGTCCTATCGAATTGTTCGCGGGTCTCTCCCGGAAATCCGACTATTACGTCGGTGGAAACCGCCACGTTCGGAACGTGGGTTCTGAGCATGTCGATTTGGGATCGATAGAAGTCGACGTTGTAACCCCGACCCATACGCTTCAAAACAAGGTCGTCGCCGGCCTGGATTGGGAGATTGATCTCCTCGCAGACGCTCGGGAGCTGGCTCATCGCAACGGCGAGGTCTTTCTCAAAATGACGCGGGTGGGCGGTCAGAAATCGAATTCGCGGCGCCGCCTGCGCCACATCCAGGAACCTGAGCAGAGTCGCAAGTCCCGTCGCGCCGTCCAGATCATGACCGTATTTGTTGACGATCTGCCCGAGCAGGGTAATTTCCCTGGCTCCTTCCCCAACTTTGACTTGGATCTCCCGCAGGATCTCCGCAGGCGTCCGACTCTCCTCGGGTCCTCGACGGAATGGGACGATGCAGAACGTGCAGCGCCGATTGCATCCATGGATGATGGTCACGAAGCGAGTTACGTCACCAGACCCTGGAATCGCGTCGGGACTGACCGCTTCCCAGTCGTCGGTCATGGGCCCCGGGACCTCATCGAGGAGATCGATCAAAGGCGCGTTGTCGCGGGAGTTGAATACAACGTCGAGGGTATCCCGAAACGGCGCCTTTTCTTCGTCAGGCGCGTTGGCGGTGCAGCCCGTCAGCGCGACGAGAAGATTTGGCCGTTTGCGTTTTTCAGACTTGAGCGCCCCGACCCGACCCCAAACCTTACGGTCCGAATTGTCCCGAACGGCGCATCCGTTGAGCACTATCACCGAGGCGCGGTCCGGATGGCTAACCGGTGCGTGTCCCTCGGACATCAGGTCCCGAGCCAGCCGCTCGGAGTCGTCTTTGTTCATCTGACATCCGGAGGTCCAGATGTAGAACCGGTGGCGGCTGGAACTCGATTGAGAGTTACGGTATTGCACTTTACATAAACCCGGTGGACGATTCGTCGCTATAATATCGCGATTTTCGCACGGGATCGTTGTCTACACATTTACGGGTTGATTCTGCGTATTCCCTCTACCTGGCGCGACGCGCTTGGCCGTCATCCGAAGCTTTATGCGTGGTTTGGTCTTTCCATCGGCATGCTGGGCATAATTTTGATCACGAGTCTCGGTGCGAGACCGGGACCGTTGCAGATGCTGTTTCTCGGCGTGGTAGGCGTGCTTCTGGCCGGCACTACGATCGCGTTGATCGACTGGGAGGATGGAGCCGGCGCCGACGATAGCAATGCCGACCATTCAAAATAAGGCTGGGGGTTCGCATGATACGTGATCGGCGCCCGAGATAAGAGTTCAATCACTTTCGTCACTTTTCGTTACGAATTTGAAAGGAATGACGTTATGGGGTTTTTAGGCGGCGGACCCAGAACCGATAATGACGGCGGCCTCTACCTTTACGTTCAGTCAGACAAAACCGGTGAGAAAATCCGAGTGAGAATCGACCTCGCAAACGATTTGGCCGAGGAGTTTGCCGACTCCGGAGACAATCCGAGTGGCTACGTTTGCCACAAAGACATTATGGGAAACCAATCGTTCGAGGTCATCAAGCTTGACGTTCAGTTCGACCGGAATCGAAACATCGTCGGCCAAACAATCGAAGGTGGAGAGCTCATAAGCGAGTCAGAATATTTGGCCGACTCAGGTGATGTGTCGGCGGACGATCCGTCCGACTAGGCGAGTCGGCCTCACCGCTGAATAGCATGACCGTCGCAACGGTGGAAAAGGCACTACTGGCATCGCTCGCTCAACGGCGACCACTTGTCGTGGCGCTGGTGCTTGCGACAGGTGCTTTCGCGGGCATAGTCGCAGGCTCCACCGCCCCGCCCGCATCGCTCATGTGGCTTGTCCTGTTCGTCGTACTGGCTGCAGCCGCGATTCGTCCGGATATCACGTTTCTGGGGATGGTCGCGATGGCGTTCTTGCTTCCGTTTGCGATAGTGCCCATTCGCCTCGGCGTTCAGCCGCCGATCTTCGAGCTCGGCCTTGCGGCTACCGTCGCTTCTGCTTTATTGCGAAGCCGGCCATTTGCAAACGGTCCGCCCAAACTGTCTCTTGCGAATCCGCATTTCTGGGTGACCGGCTTTCTCGTGGCAGGTCTAGTTTCGACGGCGATTTCGCTCTCGCGATCCTGGGACGTTCAGCAGCTCCAATATGCCGCCAAGCTTGGTCTCGGCGTGACTGCGTTCTATCTCGCGGCGAATTGGTCCAGGCGCAGGGGGTTTGCACGGAAATTGACGTTCGTCATCGCCACGGCAGGGGCATTGCAGGCGGTGCTGGCCACCGCGATGTACTTCAATTCCAATTTGTCTGAAGCCGTGTTCGGGTGGGTTGAGTCCGTCGGGTACCCGACGGCATCGGCTGCTATTCGATACCTCCCCGACGGCGAAACTGTTCGCGCCGTTGGAACCGCCGTTGATCCAAACGTACTCGGGGCGACGCTGGCTATCGCTGTCGTCATCGCGGCCTCGCTTGCATCGTCGTCTCGGAGAGGGCGGGCGGTGTTGTGGTGGATAGTCGTCCTGGCCATCATCCCGGCGCTGGCCTTCAGCATGTCGCGCGGCGCGTGGCTGGGCGCCGCGTTTGGGGCTTTCGGGCTCGTCTGGTATCGGCGACCGGCGATTGCCTGGGCAATTTTGATTGTTGGCGCGGCGGCGGTGGCAATCCCCACCCGTCTCAGTCCGCTGGAACACCTCCGTTCAGGGCTCCTCGCTAGAGATCCGGCGTCTGCGCTGCGGCTGGAGGAAATCCGTCGAGTTCCAGATGTCGTAGGCGCTTCACCAGCGTTTGGCCTTGGTTTTCTGACGGAACCCGTAGCTCGATATTCGCTGGAGATATCCAACGCGTTACTTTGGATCGCAGAGCGGACCGGATTGGTGGGGGCGGCGTTCTATCTGGTGGCCACGGCAAGTATTCTCGCCACGTCGCTTCGAAAATTCCGGACACGCCCGAATTTCATTGGATTTCTCGCGGCCTTCATTGCGGCAAGCGTGGCCGGGCTGGTCGATCACCATATCGTCAGCATGCCGCATCTGGTGGCCACGTATTGGCTTCTGGCGGGTACTCTGGTCGGAGTTTATGCAGCAGAGCGTGTACCGAGTCGGGCTTGATGGTCGCCTCACCCTGTTCGATTCCGCGGGAATCGGCGGATACATTCGAAATCTTGCGAAATGGATCGCACGGGTTCGCGGACCGGACGCAGTCTTACCGTTGATAGATTTCCGCGATTCGAGCTGGAGCGGGATCGGAACCAGCGTGATCGGCCCGGCGCACAGCCGATTCGGGGACGCGCTCTTTGCACTTCAGTTGCCCGCCATTCGAATGGACCTGCTGCATTCGCCGGATCACGTTTTGCCTCAGCGACTGCGAACACCGTCCGTCCTCACCATTCACGACTTGTCTTTTTGGGCGATGCCGGAGACGCATACTCGGAGCAGCCGTCGCTATTACGAGAATTGCCGGGAATCTCTGCGACGGGCCGACGCGATTATCTGTGTCTCGGAATTTACGCGCGACGAGCTATTTCGACTGTCGGACGTGGATCGCCAAAAGGTCCACGTCGTCCCGTCGGGGCTCGCTGCCGGATTTTCGCAGCTGGATTCCTCGGCAATCGATCGGGCCCGGCGGAAGTACGGTCTAAACGGCCGGTACGCGATCTTCGTCGGCACGCTGGGACACAGAAAGAACGTCGTCCGTCTGATCGAAGCGTTTTTGAAGGCCTCGTCGTCAACCGATGTGACGCTCGCTTTGGTCGGTAAGCCCGGGAACGCGTTCGAAGAGGTTTCTCGAATTATCAGCACGCCGGGGATTGGAAGCAGAGTCCGAATCCTGGGATCGCCGCCTGACGCTGATATGCCCGCGCTCGTCGCCGGGGCCGAGTTTCAAGCGCTCATATCGCTTTATGAGGGTTTTGGCTTTCCCGTTCTCGAGGCGATGGCCTGCGGAGTAGCGTGTCTGATAAGTAACAGACGCCCGCTCATCGACCTTGCTGGGCCGGCCGGCTATGCGGTTGATCTCCTGGACGTCGACGATATTGCAGATGGAATTGACGAACTGCTCGGGAGCGGCAGCTTGCGTCGGCGGCTCGGCAAGGCCGGGCCGGGTCGGTCCGCCAGATATTCGTGGGAGCGGACCGCCGCACAGACGTGCGAGATCTACGAGAAAGTATTGAATTGAAAGTCCTTTTTGTGTCGGCCTCGAATCCCTACGGTGAAACCTCGGGCGCCGATTTGCGCCTTCGCACATTCCTTGAGGGCGCGGCTGAGCGTTTTGAAACCGATTTGCTCTGTCTCGATGACCAGTTGCGAATCGAAGAGCCGGGACCTGGTTTGATATCGAGGCTCGAGACGGTGAGATTTACGGGAACTGGCCGCATAACGCGGATGTGGCGTTCGCTGATGCTTGGGTTGCCCGATCTAGCCTTTCGCTCACGATCGCGAAGCGTCGCAGTGGCCCTCCACCGCCGTTTGCTTCTCGACGATTATGCGGCAGTGCACATTTCCGGGCTGCAGATGGCGTATCTTGCCGACGTGTTCTGGGCGTCGATTGAAGCAGAGCCTGTACGGCCTGCCCTGATATTTGACGATCTGAACGCCGAGCATGAGGTCCATCACCGAATGTCGTCGGTCGACATTCGCCAACGCCGGTGGCTTTACGCGGCGTATTCGGCAGCGCAGAGAAAGCTTCTTCGCGACTATGAGGCCGAGATCATTGGCGACGTCGATACTGTCATCTGCCCTTCGTCCGAGGATCGCGAATCGCTGCAGGGTCTCGACGCTTCAGCGCGGATCGAAGTGGTGGCAAGCGGCCTGGACACGGGCGGCTATGCCGGGGTTCCGCCGTCCCCCGAACATCCAGCCGCTGTATTCATTGGCGACCAGTCCTACCGGCCCAACCGACAGGCTGCGGACTGGCTGGAAAGTGAGATTGCGCCAGCCGTGTGGAAGACCATCCCGGAAGCGGAGTTTCTGGTTGTGGGTAGGGGCTACCGGCCGTCGGGGCAATCTAACGGATCGGGATCGTTTCGGTACATGGGATACGTGGATGACGTGAAGGCGGTGCTGGCGAATTCGAAGGTCGTGCTGGCCCCGTTACTCGCGGGGGGCGGAATCAAGTTAAAGGTGCTGGAAGGAATGGCGGCCGGGCGTCCTGTCGTTACAACCTCGGTCGGCGCCGCCGGTATCGAGGCCCGGGGTGATCGAGATCTCATGATCGCGGACGGAGTTGCTGCTTACGCCGAGGCCCTGGTTTCTGTCCTGTCAAGCACCGATCGCGCCCGTGAAATCGGAGACGCGGCGAGGCGGCGCGTCAGGGCCCATTACGATTCCTCCATCGTGGGATTGCGTTATTCCGAAATACTGGAGCTTGCCGTCCAGCGCGTGGGCGCTTGATGGCAACAATATCGATTTGTGCGACAGTAAAAAATGAAGCCGACACCGTTCGAGCATTGATTTCGGACCTCAAGAGCCAAACTCTGCGGCCTGACGAGATCGTGGTTGTCGACGGGGGATCAACCGACGGAACACCGGAACAGCTCACAGCGGGTCTCGCGGAGTGGACCGCTTTCAAGCTCATAGACTTCGCCGGTTCAAACATCGCCAGGGGTAGGAACCGCGCGGTCGCCGGCTCGTCTGGAGATTTGATAGCACTCGTTGACGCCGGACTGCGACTCAGGCCCGAATGGCTCGAGTCGCTTGCTCGACCCCTTCAATCAGATCCATCCGTGGAAGTGGTATTTGGATACGTCCTGTCGAAACCCAGCAACTTTTTTGAGACGGTTCTGGGAGCCGTCACCATCCCTACGGAATCCGAGATCGATCCCGTAACGTACCCGCCAAGCGCCGGATCGCTCGCTTTTCGGCGGGAATTCGTCGAACACTGCAATTTTCCCGAATGGCTGGACTTCGGCGAGGACATGTACCTAAACCTGAAATGGAGAGGAGAGCGGCGCCGCCTCAAGCACGCCGCCGGAGCCGACGTTGGGTTTCGTCCGCGCCGCAATTTGCAGGGGTTTTTCCGTCAATATTTCAATTACGCAAGAGGCGATGGCCAAGGCGGAATGCGGTGGTCACGGCACTTGTTCAGGTATTCGTCCTATGCGGCGGGTGTGTGGCTTGGGATTCTGGCTCCGAACCATCGGCTCGCTCTGCTGGTACTGACGGTCGCCGGATCGGTGTACCTGCGACGGCCATATCGCCGGCTCGTTGGACTGATTCCGAGCATGTCACCGCACAGGGCGCTGGCCGCAGTGGTGCTCGTGCCTGCGATACGCGCAGTGGGCGACGCCGCCAAGATGCTGGGGTTCCTCGTGGGTCTCAGCGAAGCCAAAACGGACAGGCTCCCACCGCGGTGATGCGAGATGCGTGACGGTCGCGCCGATTCAGATCAACCGGACGTGTCCGTGGTGATAGTAACGTTTGACGTGCTTCCGAAGCTTCGACGCTGCCTTGAGTCAATACCGGCGGCCGTCGCCGGCCTGCGTTCGGAGGTAATGGTCGTCGATAACGGCTACGGTGACGGCACCTGGGCCTGGCTTGCCGGACTCGAAAACGTACGGGCCATTCGCGGTTCACCGGCCATGGGATTTGGCGCTGCGGTTAACCTCGGACTCGAAAGCGCCACGGCGCGGTACGTTCTGATACTGAATCCCGATACGGTGCTTCCGCCTGAGAGCGTTGTAAGCCTGGCAGCAGTTTTGGATCGGGAGACGGACATCGGGATCATCGGACCGAAGCTTGTATTGGGGACGGGGGAGCTGGACCGCGCCAGCCGAAGGTCTTTTCCCAGTCCCGCATCCGCGATATCACGAATGTTGCGACTCGACACGATCTTTCGAGGATCTTCGATGTTCGGCCGTTACAACCTGCTGCATCTCGATCCCGAATTCGCCGCCGACGTCGACGCCATCGCTGGCGCGTTCATGCTGATTCGGAGTGAGCTATTTCGAGCTCTCGGCGGGTTCGACGAGGGGTTCTGGATGTATGGCGAGGATCTCGACATCTGCTACAGGGCTCACGAGGCTGGATGGAGGGTGCGTTACGAGGCCGGAGTACAGGTTTTACACGAGAAGGGATCGTCATCGTCGCGTCGACGTCTGAAAACGCGGTACGAGTTCTATCGAGCGATGGCGCGGTTTTACAAAAAACATCAGTCGCCTCGACGGAATCCTGTCCTTAACCGGGCCGTGTTCGCTGCTATATTTGCGCTGGCTACGGCTGGACTGGGCAAGGAAATCGTCAGGTACGCCGCCCGATATGCAAGTGGAAATGACGTTGATTCCTAATCAGGACTTTCTGGCGGGCGCGCTTTGATGCGGTCGGCGATGCAACCACCGGGTATCTTCCGTGCGTTGCGGCGACCGTCGCTGCGGCGAGTCGAATTGGAAACGATTTTCGGCGTAGCGCACCCCATCCTGGACGTCCTGCTGGTATTCGCGGCGGCAATTCTCGCCTTCGTGTTGCATTTCAAACTCGGCGTGGGGCTAGACGGGCCGTACCGGAGGGCGCCGTTCTTCTATCCGCTGTTTGGGACCTTCGAGGTCCTGTTCGTCGCCTCGAGCTTTGCGCTTCGAGCGTATCGCAGCCCGGCCCGCGTGGGATTGGTTGTACGATTATTTTTGGGATTCTCCGTCGTCAGTCTTGCGATGGTAATGACCATAACCGCGACATATTTCCTGTTCCCCAGCCGGTTGGAGCTGGCAAAAGCGATGCTGGCCATGTTCTGGTTGATCGCGATCGCGATGATCTTCGTTGGACGAACTCTCCTCGCGCGATTAGTTCGGATTCTAGCCAGCTACGGCGTCGGGTCCGAGCGCGTATTGATTCTCGGGGCAGGTCCGGAGGGCCGGGAGGTCTTCGACATCCTCGCTCAATACCCGGGCCCGAAGTACACCGTGGTCGGGTGTCTGGCGGATGGTAGTGGCAAAGTAGATTGGGACCGTTCGGCAGCTCCGGTGCTTGGACGCGTTTCGCTCCTACCCGGGGTCATCGCAGAGCATGAGATCGATAAGGTGATCGTCGCCATTCCGTCGCTCGATACCGAGCGCATGCTCGACATCGCCAGCATATGCGACTCGGCGAGGGTCGGCGTGTGGCTACTGCCCCACCACTTTCAACTCATGCTGTCACCGGTGGACGAAAATGAGCTTTCCGGTTTGCCGCTCATGGCGATAAATGAAGTGCGGCTGAAAGGGGTGAGCCGCCTTGTCAAGCGCGTCGTGGACGTCGCGCTGGCGTCCGTATTGCTCGTTGTCCTGTCGGCGCCGATGCTTGTGGTCGCCGCGGCAATCTGGGTCGTGGACCGCGGCAACATCTTTTACGTGCAGGAGCGAACAGGACACGACGGCCGTCGGTTTCCCTTGATCAAGTTCCGGACGATGATCGATGACGCCGATCGGCTTGGACGGGAATGGACCGTGAAGGACGACCCGAGAGTAACTGCGGTTGGAGCGCTGCTGAGGCGATTCTCTATCGATGAGCTTCCGCAGCTCGTAAACGTACTGCTGGGACAGCTTGCGCTGGTGGGGCCGCGTCCCGAGCTGCCCCGGTACGTACAAGACTTTGCAAAGCTCTACCCTCGATACACGGAGCGGCACCGCGAAAAATCCGGGATGACTGGTTGGGCTCAGGTCAACGGACTCCGAGGCGATGTTTCAATTGGGGAGCGAACGCTCTACGACCTCTATTACGTGGAAAACTGGTCCTTGATGCTGGACCTTCGCATTCTCCTGCGCACGTTGGTGGAGGTGGTGCGCGGCCGGGCATATTGATCTGGCGTTCAGGCGGATATCGCGCACGTTGGACAATTCGATAACACGCCGGGGGCGTCGTTTCGGCCGGGCTTTCGTTGCTACATTTTTCGTATTCGCCCTGCCGCTGCTGATTCTTTCAGGATGCGACGGGGCATCCGAGCTGTCGATCGCGCCGGGGCCCACCGAGGCAGCCGCGACGGATTCGCAAACGCCCTTACCGAACGATTGGGTCAAACCAGATCCGGTGACATTTTTTCCGCCGGTGGATTTTGACTCTGTAATCGTCAGCTTCGCCGGGAGCAACGGCTCGGCTGCTATCAACGCTGAATTCGCAAGTCCGGGGGGAATCGCGGTCGATGCGAGTGGCCGGGTCTACGTCACCGATACCACGTTGAGAATCGTTCGAAGCATCGATCCCGACGGCGGGACGGTAGCTGCCGTCGGCGCGGCAGCTGATACCGGCGCGCCGAGCGTTGAGGGAGATCTGATTTCACCATCGCGATTGCTCGTTGACGGTAAGGGGCGCCTGATCGTCGCAACGCTCGATGCGATTCATATGATCGAGCCCGGCCGGCCGGCGATAGTGGTCGCCGGTAACGGGAAAGCCGGCTTCGCGGGAGATGGCGAATCGGCGTTAAACGCGCAATTCAACGGCAATTCTGGGATGGCGATCGACTCAGGCGGAAATCTGCTCGTCGCCGACCGCGGAAATGGGCGCATACGGCGAATCGATCCGTTCGGATGCGTATCAACGATCGCCGGGACAGGTCAGGGCGGTTCCAATGGCGACGGGGGACCAGCGGTTGACGCGTCGTTGGACAAGCCGGTGGATGTGGCCGTCGGTCCGGACGGCTCGATATTCGTGGCGGAGCTGGGTGGTCACCGAATTCGGCGGATTCGGCCCGACGGGGTGATCACAACCTACGCTGGAAACGGATTAGCGGGGCTTTCCGGCGATGGCGGTCCGGCAATTGACGCTTCGTTGGATTCGCCGCGCGCGATCGCCGTCGACTCCGAGGGCAACCTATACATCGCGGATTGGCGAAATCGCGTACTCCGCAAGGTGGCGGTCGACGGAACCATCACAACGGTTGCCGGACTCGCTTCGGAAGGCGCTCTTCGAGAAGGGCGCCCCGCATTCTCCGTGGCACTACCGCCGCCGCTGGATCTCGCGCTTGGCCCCGAAGGAACGCTTTACGTGATTCTGCAGGGCACAAGGAAAATCCATTTGTTGAGACCATCATCCGCTTCCGAACAAACCGACGAGTGCGGTGGCGCGCCAACGGCGCCGGTTCCGCGGCCTCCATTGATTGCCGATGGGCTGGCGGTGATAGTGGCGGGCGATACTGATGCGGGATTTTCCGGCGACCAGGGCCCTGTTGCGGAAGCTCAATTCGCAATTCCACAATCGTTCGCGATTGCCGACGACGGGCGAATTCTCGTTGCCGACTCGGGAAATCACAGAATTCGCGTCATTTCGACCGATGGAGTGGTCGCCACCCTTGCTGGAACCGGTGCCCCCGGCTATTCGGGTGACGGCGGCCCGGCCAGCGAAGCACGCATTTCAGGGCCAAAGGCCATCGAAGTAGACGGCCGCGGCAACGTATTCTTTTTTGACTCCGGGAATTTCCGCATCCGGCGAGTCGACACCTGCGGAATCATCGAAACTGTTGCGGGCAATGGAAGACCAGGCTCCGAGGGTGACGGGGGGCCGGCGCTGATCGCTTCGTTCCGAGACGTGTCCGGCCTGGGCTTTGACGTTCGCGGCAATGTTTACGTGGCCGATCCGGCATCAAACCGGGTCCGAGTTATTTCAAAGGACGGGTTCATAAATGCCTTCGCCGGAAACGGACCACCGGAATCCGGACCCGACGGAGGACTGGCCAGGAACACGCCGCTCGACGGACCGGCTGACGTGACCCAGAGGATTGACGGCTCGATACTCATAGCCGAACAGCGGGCCGGAAAGATCCGAATCGTGTCCCCGTCCGGCGTCGTGACAACGCTCGTCGGCCCGGGGGCTGGCGACGCCAAATTCGAGGGGACGGTGGAAGAAGTTCGCGTCCAGGATCCCATCTCGCTTGCGAGCGATGCCGAAGGAAACGTTTATCTAGCGCAGCTTACGGCCGGGCTCGTTTCAAAGATCGGCCCGAACGGTGCTGTCACGATCGTGGTAGGCAATCCGGTAGGGACCGGAATTTCCGGCGATTCGGCGTTGGACGTGGCGATTCCGGCTCCGCTTGCCATAGAGCTTGACAGCGCAGGCAATATGTATGTATTAGAGTCAGCAGGGCTTATATGGCGGGCGGGCCCGGTCGAGGCCGGCGGTGGAGCCTAGGTACCGTTCGCGGGCCGGCGTGCCCGAATCCGAATGCGGCCGTGAGCCGGCCAGAACGAGTTCCGTGGCCGATCTTGACCGGCGTCGATGCCGTTGATAAGGTTCCAAATGTGGTACGCGGTACCGATATTTGATGATTGAACGGGCCATTATCCGCAGCCATGCGGCCTGGCGGATGCAACTGCTGCTAACGCCTGGGCGAGGTGCCGGTGGAGCCCAAATTTGACTACTTCAGCTCAAGCCACAGATAGACGAAAAGCGATCCTTCAAGCCACGGTTGAAGACTACATCGCCACCTGCGTCCCGGTAGCTTCAGGGCGGCTCATAGAGCGACACCGGCTTGGCGTAAGCAGTGCAACGGTGCGCAAAGACATGGCCCGTTTGGAAGAAGATGGACATATCTTTCAACCTCATCCGTCGGCGGGCAGAATTCCGACGGATTCGGGATACCGGGTATTCGTCGATGAGCTTCTGGACTCGACGGATCTGCGACCTCCTGAGAAAAAGACTATTAATTCCAGTTTTCGTGTTACGCCGCTTGCCCTTGATGAGTTGCTTCAGTTTGCGGCGGTCGTGCTATCGGGATTCGTAGGCAACGTCGCGTTTGTTACCCTCCCGGCGGGCGGCCCGGTGATGTTGAAAAATGTAGAAATCGTTCCCCAGGAAAAGGACTCCGTGCGCATGATCGCCGAGCTGACGGGCGCCCCGCCGCAGGACCGTTTGATACAGGGAATGGCCGGCGGTGACCAGTCCAGTCTTGCGATGTACGGTCGGGAAATGACTACCAAATTGACCGGCAAAAACCTTTCCGAGATCGAGAAACTTCCGGCTCCGCGTTCCCGGTTAAAGTGCGAGATTCTTCTGGTGCTTGTCTCGACGATGCGCGAGCTTGAACGGCGGCGATTCGCAGACGTTCATTATGTTGGCCTGGCCGCGATGATCATGCAGCCCGAGTTTCATGAGGTTTCTCTCGTTCAGCGCGGAGTGAAAATGCTGGAGGACGGCGACCTTGTCGCTATTCTCGGCCCGTCGGTCAAGGATACCGACGGTGTGTCAGTCCACATTGGGGACCACGACAGCAATATCATGCGCGACTACTCAGTGGTTCTCACCGCCTACAATTACAGTGATGGCGGCGGCTTTCTGGGAGTCCTCGGTCCGAATCGAATGCCGTACCGAAGGACCATCGGGGCAGTCCGGCAAGTCACCGAAACCGTCGCTGGAGTTGCTGCGGCAGCCGCGGGCTAAGCGTGGACCGAAGTTCGCAAGATCTCAAATTCCAATAGTCGTGCTCGAGAAGGAGTCGTTTTGTCGTGGAAGAGTCGGAAGTCCCAAATGATCGGAACGTCGAGGCTGATCAGGAGATTGACGAGGCTTCGACCAAAGGCAAATCCGACGATTCGAAATCGCAGGAGCCAGAGCCAGACCGGATACAGGAGCTTGAGGACGAGCGAACTGAGATCCTTGGCAAACTGGCGCGAGCCCGCGCAGATTCGGCAAACTTAAAGCGCCGTACCGAGCAAGAGATCGGCGACGTTCGGAAATTCGCCAATCAATTGTTCGCGGCAGAGGTTCTCAGGGTCGTTGATTCACTGGACCGCGCGCTTGGATCGATCCCCGAATCTTTGACAGGATTCGCCTGGATCGACGGACTGCTAATCACCAGAGCTCAGGTAGATGCTCTGATGAGATCACAGGGTATTGAGCCCATAAAAGCAGATGGCGAAGTCTTCGATCCCCGCTATCACGAGGCGGTATCGAGCGGTGATTTGTCGATCTCGGGCCAGGGGGCGGTTGTTCTGGAGGAATATCAGCGCGGTTATATGATTCACGATCGCGTTCTCAGGCCCAGTCTGGTGCGCGCGGGGAGCCCGGACACCCCGGAGCCTCCGAACTCGCCGGCTGACGATTCTGCAGAGATTCCCGCCGAAATTGAAGTCGAGGCTGACGTTTCGAGCCAGGCGGAGTAACCCCCCAAACTCCGATTACCGCGTAAACGACCGTACAGATCGAGGCCAATCGCTCAATGGCAACCAAGGCGGATTTTTATGAATTCCTGGGCGTCGACCGCTCGGCGACACAGGACCAGATCAGACAGGCGTACCGAAAACTCGCCCGTGAATACCACCCCGACCTCAACAAGGCATCGGATGCTGAATCAAAGTTCAAAGCTGTCCAGGAAGCCTATGGCGTCCTGAAAGATGAACAAAAGCGGGCAATTTACGACCGGTTCGGCCACGCGGGACTGCAGTCGGGTTTCAACCCTGCCGCGGGGGGAATCAATTTCGGCGACCTGGGAGACGTTTTCGAATCATTCTTCGGCGGAGGCACGCGCCGCGACGCTCATGGACCGCAAGCTGGCAGGGATCTTCAGACGGCCGTCTCGCTGGGGTTCATGGAGGCGGTGGACGGCGTGACTCGGGAAATCGAGATCAGCCGACTCGAGCTCTGCGATGTGTGTGACGGATCCGGGCAAGGTCCGGAATCCGAGGTCGCCGCCTGTTCGGTTTGCAAGGGCTCCGGTGAGGTGCGGCGCGCGCAGTCCTCGATATTCGGCCAGTTCGTGAACGTGGCTACTTGCGAAAACTGCGGCGGCGGCGGGCGCGTTGTGTTGAACCCTTGCTCGAACTGCGGAGGTGACGGGCGCAAACGCCTGCGACGCAAGACTTCGATCGACATTCCAGCAGGCATAGCCGACGGGAACGATCTGCGCGTGGCCGGCGGCGGCGATTCGGGGTATCGCGGCGGTCCGCCCGGCGATCTATACCTTCGAATCGCGGTGGCGGAGCACGAAACATTGAAGCGGGAACGCTTCGATATTTTCTCGACCCTGAAAATCGACATCGCCGATGCCGTGCTCGGTGAGGATTTCAAGCTAGAAACCGTCGCCGGCGAGGAAGCACTAAAAATCCAGCCGGGAACTCAGCCGGGCAGTGTGATTAGATTGCGCGGAAAAGGAGTCCCGCGGCTACAGCGACCGGGACGGGGCGATCACTTCGTTCAGATCGACGTTGAAGTGCCGAGCAGGCTGACGAAGCGAGAACAGCAACTCTACTACGAACTAAAGTCGATATCCGATAAATCTCGGAAAGGGCAGGATCTCGTGGGTAGGGTTCGAGAAGCTCTGGGACGGTAATGCGCTGGCTCGAGATTGCCGTGGAAGCGAATCCCGACTCAGCCGAGGATATCCGTGCGGTCATGGCCAGGTGGGCTCATTCCGCCGTCGCGGTGGAAGAGCGGCTGGATGAACTGTCAGCAGAAAAAATTTGCCGCCTGACAGCGTATTTGGCGGACGGGGATGAGCTGCCCGTGACGAAATACGAGCTTCTCAATGCCTTGTGGCACCTGGGACAGCTGGGTGTCGAAGGAGCCAGCAACCCGTCGGAACGCTGGACCGACGAAAGCGAGTGGCATACGAAATGGAAGGCGTTCTTCAAACCGCTGCTCGTTGGCCGGATCCTGTTGGCACCCTCATGGGACGACTCAGTTCGCGGCACCGACCTGGTTGTGCGGATTGATCCAGGAATGGCGTTTGGAACGGGGCTTCACATAACAACGCGGCAGACGCTCCTCGCGCTGCAAGATCGTTTACGACCTGGCGACAACGTTCTTGATCTGGGGACCGGATCTGGCGTTCTTGCCATCGCAGCGGCACGTCTCGGCGCGGGAATCGTTACGGCGCTCGACAAAGATCCGAGGGCTGTTGATGCGGCGCGGGCGAACGTAGCCTTCAATCAAGTGGAGGGTGTCGTCAATGTCGACCAGTCGTCTTTCGATGCGGAGGAATCCCACGGCCGACTCCGCAGGCGTTTCGACCTTCTGATGGCAAATATCGTCGCCCCGGTTCATTGCGAGCTGGCCACTGCGATGATCGGCTCGCTGACACCCGCCGGAACGTTGATACTCGGTGGAATCATCCGCGGGAGAGAAGCAGACGTCGTTTCGGCATTCGATCGTCACTCGATGGAAGTCGTCGATCGGTCCGATGACGGCGAGTGGATTTGCATGACGCTTCGGAATGGGAGCTCAAGTGCCAACTGAATCAAGATCACAAACCCAATCGAGGCCGCATTGCGAAAATCGGGCGCAAAGGTGATCTTCAATTCGTTGACCCAGCTTGCCGGCAAGCGGTGCATGCTTGCGGTGGTACGAACCAATTGGATCGTTCGGCACTGCCCTGCGCATCGTTATCTGTCGGGATGCTTTCAAATTGGGTAGACCCGGTCCCACGGTGGCTGTCAAGACGCTCGGGTGTCGAGTCAATCAGTCCGATTCCGATTTCATACTTCAAGCCCTCGTTGCTCGCGGCTTCTACCCTGTTTCGTACGGTCAGCCGGCCGACGTCGTAGTCGTCAACACCTGTACGGTCACGCACGTTGCCGATCGGAAATCGCGCAATGCGATCGCACGCGGCGTCCGTGAAAATCCCGACTGTATTCTTGCGGTGACGGGCTGTTACGCATCGGTCGATGCACAGAAACTGCGAACGTTGTTTCCACGAGCCCTGATTTTCCCACCCGTCAATCAAAAGGATTTGATCGACGAAGTCTCGAAAGCGGCGCATGCTGCCGGCGTAGAAACAACGGAACGGAACCGATTCGGATTCGGCGAACAAGATCGCTTTCGGCCGATGGTCAAGGTGCAGGAAGGTTGCGATCACGTCTGCTCATTCTGCATCATTCCACGCGCGCGCGGCAGGTCAATCAGCCGTCCGGCGCGGGACGTGGTGTCCGATATGGTCCGGTTTGCGGAGGCGGGGGCCAACGAGGTCGTCATGACCGGAGTGAGCATGGGTAGTTACCGATGTCCCGAAAGCGGACTCCGCCTGGCCGGGCTGATCGCGCGCGCCGCGTCGGAGATCGACGGCGCGAGGCTGCGCCTGAGTTCGATCGAACCGATCGAATTCGACGAGGACATTTTCGGGCTCCTTGCCGACGGAGTAATCTGCCCGCATCTCCACCTTCCGATTCAAAGCGGCTCGGACAATACCCTTCTTCGAATGCGCAGAAAGTATTCGGCGGCGGACTATGAGCGGATCGTCGCGTCGGCCCGCAAGGCGAATCCGGATGTAGCCGTCGGAACGGATGTCATGGTTGGGTTTCCAGGAGAATCGTCGTCCGATTTCACGGAGTCGCTCGACTTTATTGCCTCTACCGAATTCGCATCCCTGCACGTTTTCCCATATTCGATGAGACCACGCACGGTTGCGGCCCATATGACCGGCAACGTGGATGACTCTGAAAAACGGGCTCGAGTTGGGGCGATGATTGATCTCGGCGATCGCCTGAGGGAGGAATACGGCCGACGATTCGTTGGACAATTGCGAACCGTGCTCTGGGAAAGTGTCGTCGACGGGTTCGGAATGGGCCTGACCGACAACTTTCTGAAAGTGAGCGGCCGGTCGGCATCGGGGACACGGGGTTCTTTGGAGACGGTAATGCCGGCTCCGGGTCCCCCGGGAGAACTCACCGCCATCGGGCAGGACCCGCGCATGGCTGAGACAAGCTCGGTGACGGAATCCGCGAGATGAATTGCCTTTTCTGCGATATCGCGGATGGAAGCGTACCGTCGGATTTGGTTTTCGAGAGTGAAGAGATTGTGGCCTTCCGAGACATCAATCCACAGGCTCCGATCCATATTCTCGTGATCCCCAGAGCACACATTGACGGCGTCGGCGCGATGGATGGGACTCAGATCGGTCTGGTGGGACGGCTGATTTTGGCTGCCGTGGAGATTTCGCGAACGCAGGGCCTAACGGAAAATGGATTTCGGCTGGCTGTGAATCAGGGCCCCGACGGCGGACAAACCGTCGGTCATCTCCACGTCCATCTGCTGGGAGGCAGAAGGATGACTTGGCCGCCGGGGTGACCTCTCAAGTAGGCGCATTTGCCAGGGATGGGAATTCTGATACACTCAGGGGTGGTATCAAGCGGGAGGCTTGTCCTCGAACCGCATTAAGAACGAAATAACCTTATTGTCATTGTCAGACGCTCATCGTCCGGCTCCGTCGGGGGCAGACGAAGGGTGTCTATTTCTGTGTCTGTAGCCCAAGATATCTAGGACCGCAACAATTCGCGTCTTTCAGTGGCGTTAGCTGGCCCGACGCTTCGGTCGGACCAGCCCGGCGAAGCGTTCCCATGTGGATGGAGCAATTCGGCTGTCGTGACTTCACACAGCAGATTCGTAGCCTTGATGTCGGCCTTGAGCCGTGCAAGTTATTAAACCCGTGTTGGCGACGGCGTAGGAGCAACTGAAAGTATGGCGACAAACGGCGCGGCGGTTCTGTCGACGGTTAAGTTTGGGAAGATTCCGCAAATCCTCGAAATGCCCGATTTGGCGGAAATTCAGAAGCGATCGTTTAAGTGGTTCAGATCCGTTGGACTAAAAGAGCTATTCGCCGAAATGTCGCCAATACAAGATTTCACGGGCAAGAGCCTCGAATTGCACTTTGAAATACAGGACGATCCGTTCGAAGCACCCAAGTACACGGAAGCGGAGTGCCGGGATCAGGATAGAACCTATCAAGCACCGCTCAAGATCACGGCCCGCTTGCACAACAAACAGACTGGCGAGATAAAGGAAACGCCGGTGTTCATGGGCGACTTTCCGCTCATGACGTCACAGGGGACTTTTATCTATAACGGTGCCGAGCGTGTAGTCGTGAGTCAGCTCGTGCGGTCGCCCGGCGCCTACTTTACGGCTGACGTCGATCCTTCGACCGGCCGCAGCCTGTTCGGCGCGAAGCTGATCCCCAATCGAGGCGCCTGGCTGGAGTTCGATACCAGCGCCAAGAACATCATCAGTGTGAAGGTCGATCGAAAGCGGAAGATTCCGGTGACTTCGTTGTTGCGCGCGCTGGGATACGGGACCGACGAAGAGCTGTTGGAAATGTTTAAGGATGTCGACCTCGATCCCGGGCGGAGATTCATCGAGTCGACGATCGGTCTGAGCGGCAAGCGGCACGACCCGGCGACTGACCATGAAGGTGGATTGATCGAGGTATATCACCGGTTGCGGCCGGGAGATCCGGCGACCAAAGAGAACGCACGAACGCTAATCAATCAGCTTCTTTTCAACTTCCGGCGCTACGACCTTGGCGCCGTCGGACGGTACAAGCTGAACAAGCGGCTTAACTTCGACGACGATGTCGACGAACGCACTCTCAGGCCGGAGGATTTGGTCGCGATCGTGGGAGAGCTGGTGAGGCTCAACAGCCAGCAGGGGCGGCCCGACGAGATCGATCACCTTGGAAACCGCCGCGTGCGACCGGTTGGGGAACTGCTTCAAAACCAATTTCGGACCGGGCTCCTACGGATGGAACGGGTCATAAAAGAGCGGATGACCATTCAGGACGCCTCCGAGGCCACTCCGGCCGCGCTGATCAATACTCGACCCGTGATGGCGGCCATAAAGGAATTTTTTGGTGGCAGCCAGCTATCGCAGTTCATGGATCAAACGAATCCGCTTTCGGAGCTGGCGCACAAGCGCAGACTGAGTGCGATGGGTCCCGGTGGCTTGAGCAGGGAGCGCGCCGGTTTTGACGTTCGCGACGTTCACTACAGCCACTACGGAAGAATATGCCCGATCGAAACACCCGAGGGGCCGAACATCGGCTTGATCAGCTCATTGGCCTCGTTCGCTCGCGTAAACCCCTTTGGGTTTATTGAAACGCCATATCGGAGCGTCCGAAAAATCTTAAAGATGAATGAACGGGACTTATTGGCAGGGCGTACGCTGGCGGCCGATTTGTTAAACGGTCCGAACGGAAAGGTATTAGCTGAAAAAGGAACCGTTATCACGGCGGACCTTGTATCTCGAGTCGCGCGGCTCAAGAGTTCCGCGGATATCGAGTTTCGCGTTCTGCCGTTTGTCGCGGGCAAGTATGCCCCGGACGAAATGGTCTACTTCACCGCCGATGTCGAGGAGCGCTACGTAATCGCTCAGGCCAATGCGCGACTCGACGAATTCGGTCAGATAGTGGATGAACGGGTGGCCGTTCGCAGCGGCGCTGATTTTCACGAGTCGTCGAGAGACGACGTGGAATACATGGACGTTTCGGCGCAACAAATCGTGAGTATCCCGACGGCGATGATTCCATTCTTGGAGCACGATGACGCCAATCGCGCTTTGATGGGCTCAAATATGCAGCGGCAGGCGGTTCCCCTTTTGATTCCGGAGGCGCCGCTCGTCGCCACCGGAGTGGAGGGCAAAGCCGCGTCGGACTCCGGGCACCTGATTGTCTACAACGAGGACGAGCCCGGTGTGGTGGAACGGGTGGCTGCCAGCGACATCGTGATATTGGGCAAAAAGTCGGGCAAAAAACACGCATATCGATTGCGAAAGTTTGAACGGTCGAATCAGGGTACATGCATCAACCAACGGCCGTTGGTAAGTCGAGGCGATAAGGTTCAAACCGGCGACTTGCTTGCAGACAGTTCATCGACTGAGGGTGGCGTGCTCGCACTGGGGCGGAATGTGCTCGTGGCGTTCATGTTCTGGGAGGGGTACAACTACGAGGACGCCATCGTAATCAGCAACCGGCTCGTGCGCGAAGACGTGTTCACGTCAGTTCACATCGAAAAATTCGAGGTCGAGGCTCGGGATACGAAGCTCGGCGCCGAGGAAATTACTCGGGACATTCCAAACGTTGCCGAAGAGGCGCTTCGCAATCTGGACGAGGACGGCGTCGTCTACGTTGGGGCTGACGTGGCCCCGGACGACATCATCGTCGGCAAGATAACTCCGAAGGGCGAGACCGAGCTAACCGGCGAGGACCGGCTGTTGCGAGCGATATTCGGTCGCGATGCCCGCGAGGTCAAGGACACCTCCAAGCATGTTCCGGCCGGCGACGCCGGAGTTGTAATCGACGTGCGGCAGTTCACTCGCGACGACGGGGCCGATCTTGACGCAGGCGTTAATCAGGTCGTTCGCGTCAGCATCGCGTCAAAACGGAAGATTAACGAGGGCGACAAAATGGCGGGACGGCACGGCAACAAAGGCGTGATCTCCCTGGTGCTACCGGAAGAGGACATGCCGTTCTTGGAGGATGGAACACCGGTCGACATTGTGCTCAACCCGCTCGGCGCTGCGTCTCGAATGAATGTAGGTCAGATGCTTGAGACGCATCTCGGCTGGGCTGCGGGCGAACTCGGCGTACGCTGCGTGTCACCGGTCTTTGACAGCGCAACCGAAGTCGAAGTTTCAGAGATGCTGGCCAAAGCCGGGCTTCCGGAAAACGGAAAAGCGGTGCTATACGACGGTAGAACCGGCGAGCGATTCGATCAAGAGGTCGTTATCGGAAAGATGTACATGCTCAAGCTCGCCCATCTGGTCGAAGACAAGATCCACGGTCGATCTACCGGGCCGTACTCGCTCATCACCCAACAGCCGCTCGGCGGAAAGGCGCAAATGGGAGGGCAGCGCTTCGGCGAGATGGAGGTCTGGGCGCTGCAAGCATACGGAGCGTCGCATACATTGCAGGAAATGCTTACAGTCAAATCCGATGATGTGCTCGGGCGAGTAAAGACGTACGAGGCCATCGTCAAGGGCGAAACCATACTGGAGCCCGGAGTTCCCGAGTCATTTCGAGTACTGGTCAAAGAGTTGCAGAGTCTCGGACTGGCAGTAGAGGTTCTGAACAAGTCCGACGAAGAGATCTCAATTGCATCCGACGCAAATCAGGAATATCTACCCGACCTCGATGGAATCAACATCGAGGGGCGTGAGTACAAGCTCTAAGGGGCGCAAATAGAAATGCTGGAAGTCAACGACTTTGACGCTATTCGAATCGGCCTGTCGTCCCCCGAGGAAATTCGTTCGTGGTCGTTCGGGGAAATTACCAAGCCGGAAACGATCAACTATCGAACTTTGAAGCCCGAGCGGGATGGACTTTTCTGCGAGCGTATTTTTGGTCCAACGAAGGACTGGGAATGCACCTGTGGCAAGTACAAGCGCGTGAGCTACAAGGGAATAATCTGCGACAAGTGTGGCGTGGAAGTTACGCGATCTCGAGTTCGTCGAGAGCGGATGGGCCACGTTGAACTGGCGACGCCGGTCACCCATATCTGGTATTTCAAAGGCACTCCCAGCCGCATGGGGCAATTGCTGGACATCTCGCCTCGAAATTTAGAAAAGATCATTTATTTCGCTTCGTTCATAGTCACGGATCTGGACGACGGAAAGCGGGACGAAGCGGTCAAATCGATTGACCAAGATTTCGAATCTCGCTCCGAAGAGGTCAAGTTCGAAGTCGAGGACATGATCGCCTCAATGGAACAGGACCTGGAGAATCAGGTTCAGTCGCTTGAGTCGCAAGTGAATCAGGATATCGAAAGGCTCAAGACCAAATCGGATGGGGAAATCGGCGCCATCAAAGAAGAAACAGAGATGGTGCTCAAAGTTCTCAATGATGCCAAGGGCGAAATCGCCTCCGATGACATAAAACTGAGCTGGCTGGGAGAGCCGACCGTTACCAAGGGCACAAAAATAACGCCAAAGTATTCGAAGGCCATTGAGCCCGCGCGGGATGAGGCTATCTCCGCGGCCGAGGAAAAGCTCAAAGAGGCGTCCGACGAAGCCAGGGAACGGCGAGAAGCGCAGCTTGACGCCGAAAAACAGCGCGTCGCCGACGCCCGTGCCAATCAACAGTTATCCGTAGTAGAGCGCGTGGCCCAAACCCGGAACTTTTTCGAGCGAAGAAAGAGCGACCTCGAAACTCTGGCCCAGCTCCAGTTGCTTTCGGAGCTTCGACACCAGGAGCTGCAGGAAACGTGCGGCGATGTGTTCGAAGCCGCCAGCGGTGGAGAGGCCGTCTTGAAGCTGATTGTCAAGACTGATCTCGATGAGCTGGCCGTGTTGCTTCGAGAAGAATTGAAGGCCAAATCGATACAACGCCGCCGGAAAGCCATGAAACGGCTCCGGGTGGTTGAGGCGTTTCGCCGGTCCGGAAACGAGCCGGAGTGGATGGTTCTTACGGTATTGCCCGTCTTGCCGCCGGAGCTCAGGCCGATGGTTCAGCTAGATGGCGGTCGATTTGCCACGAGTGACTTAAACGACCTTTACCGAAGGGTCATCAACCGGAACAACCGTCTCAAGCGTCTGATAGAGCTCGGCGCCCCCGAGATAATCGTTCGAAATGAAAAGCGTATGCTGCAGGAAGCTGTGGACGCGCTCGTGGACAACGGACGGCGTGGACGGCCGGTGACCGGGTCAAGTTCGCACCCATACAAATCGCTGAGCGATCTCTTGCGCGGCAAGCAAGGCCGGTTCCGGCAAAATCTGCTCGGCAAGCGGGTGGACTACTCGGGCCGCTCGGTAATTGTGGTCGGGCCGGACCTTAAGCTCGACGAGTGCGGTCTTCCCACGCGCATGGCTCTAGAAGTGTTTAAGCCGTTCGTTATGCGTCGGCTTGTTGACTATGGTTTTGCGAGCAATATCAAGAGTGCGAAGCGCGTGGTCGAGCGAGCGGATCCCGAGGTTTGGGACATCCTTGAGGAAGTGACTCGAAATCACCCAATCCTTCTTAACCGAGCGCCGACTCTCCATAGACTTGGCATACAGGCGTTCAATATCCGCCTGGTTCAAGGCAGCGCCATCCAGATTCATCCCCTGGTTTGCTTTGCATTTAACGCGGATTTCGATGGCGACCAGATGGCCGTGCATGTGCCGCTCTCAATGATTGCCCAGGACGAGGCGCGAAGTCGCATGATGAGTACGCGAAACCTGCTTTCGCCGGCCGACGGCTCGCCGGTAATTAGCCCGACCAAAGACATGGTCCTCGGGTGCTACTACCTGACGCTTCCGCCGACGGTTGAGCCTGAGAAGCCGAAGGTATTCGGCAACTTCAACGAGGTGACAATGGCGTTCGCGGTCGCCCAGGTGGACCTGCACGAAAGCGTGAAGCTTCGTGTTACCACGGGCGAGATTCCGCCAACCGACGAATATCCTGAGGGCTCGCTGCTGGATACGACCCCCGGCAGAGTTTTTCTAAATGATGTGCTCCCGCTGGATATGCGATTCATCAACCGGCATCTCGACAAGGGCGACCTAAAGCAACTGATTACAAATCTGTATTACGACCACGGCGAAGAGACAACCGCTCAGGTAGCCGACAGGATCATGATGCTCGGATTTCATTGGGCGACGCAATCGGGCGTGACCATGGCCATCAGCGACCTTACGGTCCCGCCAATCAAAGCCAAGATTCTGGAAGATACCGATCGGGCGGCAGAGCAGCTCGCCGAGCAGTTTCAAAACGGAGTCATCACCGAACAGGAGCGATACAACCTGCACGTTCGAGTATGGGCTGGGGCCATGAAGAGCGTCAGCGATGCGGTTGAAGACAACATGGAAAGATTGGGCCCTGTCTATCTGATGGGCGCATCTGGCGCGGCGAAGGGAAATTTTGACCAGATACGGCAGATTGCGGGGATGCGCGGTCTGATGACCGATCCCGCCGGACGGATTATTGAAATGCCGGTCCGCGCGAATTTCCGTGAAGGGCTGAGCGTTTTCGAATACTTCATCTCAACGCACGGCGCTCGAAAGGGTCTTGCCGATACGGCGTTGCGCACAGCTGATTCGGGCTATCTGACTCGAAGGTTGGTGGATGTCTCTCAGGAGACCATTATCACAGTTGAAGATTGCGAAACAACCGCCGGGCTTGCGATCCGGCAAGACCCGGACCATGACGTTGGGGAGTCCGTTCCGGGACGTTCGTTTGGCCGTGTGCTGTTCGAAAACGCACTGGATCCCGCCACGGGAGAGATTCTTCTACGCGTGAACGATGTCATCGATCGCGAGGGGATTGAACTGCTTGACAGCAGGAAAGTCGTCCTGTTGGTCGTCCGATCGCCAATGGCTTGCATAGCGGCACGAGGTGTGTGCCAGAAGTGCTATGGAAACGATCTCGCGCGTAATCAGCTTGTCGCTCTCGGATCGGCAGTCGGGATAATCGCGGCTCAATCGATTGGTGAGCCTGCGACTCAGCTGACGATGCGGACCTTTCACACGGGCGGCACTTACCAGGCGGAGGATATTACGCGTGGTCTTCCCCGGGTCGAGGAGCTTTTCGAGGCTCGCGTCCCCAAGGGACAGGCCATAGTTTGCGATATCAACGGAACGCTTGAGATCCTTCGTGAGGATGACAAAGTTCGGCTTCGAGTCTCCAATACTGAGGTCATCGAAGAGACCGTCCCGATGACCAAGGGATTCAAGGCGGTCGTCAAGAACGATACTGATGTGCAAGTTGGCGATGTCATCGCACAGCGTCCGGATACCGCCAAAGCCAATGGAGAAGAAGACGCGCCTACTGACCTCAATGCGCCGATTGCCGGGAAGGTGTCAATAAAGGGACGGAAGATAACCATTCGGCGCGAGGAGTCCGACAGCGTTGAGTATCCGGTAGTGGTGACTTCGAGAATTTCGGTATCGGACGGGGATCAAGTCACTCGGGGGCAGACACTCACCGGAGGCCCCGTAAATCCGCACGACATTCTTCGAACTCGCGGTGAGGCCGCCCTCCAGGGATATCTCCTGAGTGAAATCCAGAGTGTTTATCGGATCGTTGGCGTCCCCGTTCACGACAAGCATATCGAGATCGTAATCCGGCAAATGTTGCGGAAGGTGCTCATAGATGACGCCGGGGATACAGATTTTCTGCCCGGGGAGCTGATCGATCGCATGCGTTTCGAAACTGCGAATAACGCGGCGCTCGAAGATGGTACGGCCGTGGCCCAGGGTACGCCGACATTGCTCGGAGTTACGAAGGCCTCGTTGAATACTGAGAGCTTTCTGGCCGCAGCCTCGTTTCAGGATACGACCCGCGTTCTTACGGAAGCTGCGATTCTCGGCTCGACCGACCGGCTACGCGGTCTTAAAGAGAACGTGATTATCGGGAAACTGATTCCGGCGGGCAGTGGTTTTGTAGCGAGCATCGCGGACTTCGCCTCCATGTCGGAAGATGACGAGGACGGCGATGCCCGAGCGCGTGTGGACATGATCGCCGAGGATGTCTTTGGTAAGACGGTCGATTCGGCGGATGATGTTGAAGTCGACGACGAAGCAGTCGCGGTGAAGGAAGACGATGCGATCAGCAACGGCGGCGATCCGGTTGTGACAGGTTCGGATGGTGATTTAGAACTCGTCGACGCTGACGGCGACACCGCGAAGGACGCGGATGAGTAGGTATTGCGAGCCGGCCCCGATACCCGCTAATGATATTCCGAGCCGAGTGGTACACTTGGCGTTCGGCGCCGCGCATGGGCGCGGATCGTGTGATCTTCGTACCCGGGTATTCCATTTGCCAACCGTAAATCAGCTTGTTCGCAAAGGCAGGCGCAAAAGCCGCAAGAAAATTACGGCGCCCGCGCTTCACTTTTCCTATAACGGACTGAGGCGGCGAATGGTGAGGACCGGCGGGTCCCCGCAAAAGCGGGGCGTGTGCGTTCAAGTTCGAACCGTTGCGCCAAGAAAGCCAAACTCCGCGCTTCGCAAAGTGGCGCGGGTAAGGCTGTCAAATGGCCTGGAGGTTTTGGCCTACATACCTGGCGAGGGCCACAATCTGCAGGAGCACTCAGTGGTGCTTATCCGGGGCGGGCAGGTGAAAGATCTTGCCGGCGTTCGGTACCATATCGTCAGGGGAGCATACGATACGTTGGGTGTCGAGAATCGCAAACGGAGCAGGTCGAAGTACGGGGCCAAGCGCGACTCGTAATCCGCGGCCAGATCGTTTCCGGTCCGAAAACCTAGTCCACGGACTTCGTGTGTCGTCGTTGGCGCGCCGCGTCAGACAAAGAAAGCGCTAAATAAGGGGCCGGTGAGGAAGAAAGATGTCGAGACGATCTAGAGCACCGAAGCGGAGAATGCAGCCCGACCCGCGATTCAATAACCGGGCGGTTCAGCGATTTATCAACGCAATAATGCGAGATGGTAAGAAATCGCTCGCTCAGCAAATTGTCTACGACGCGCTGGATATCGTAGACGAGCGAACTGAAGCGGGCGCCGTGGATACGTTTGAATCCGCCCTGAGAAACGTCACGCCTCAGCTTGAAGTAAAGCCCCGCCGTGTTGGTGGTGCAACGTACCAGGTTCCGGTGGAAATTCGGGGTGACCACCGTAACTCGCTCGCGATCCGCTGGCTCGTGCGCGCGGCGCGAAATCGACCGGGCAAGACCATGGTCGAACGGCTCGCCAACGAGCTAACCGATGCCGCGAATTTCCAGGGCGAGGCTGTTAGGCGCAAGGACGACATTCACCGGATGGCAGAGGCAAATAAGGCCTTTGTGCACTACAGGTGGTAGACGGGACGAAATTGGATCGTGATGAACGCAAAACCTCCTAGCAGCAGCCTTGGGAATACCCGAAATATCGGGATCATCGCTCACATCGATGCAGGCAAGACTACGGTTACAGAGCGAATTCTGTATTGCACAGGCCGTATCCATCGAACGGGCGAAGTGCACGACGGTTCGGCCACCATGGACTGGATGGAGCAGGAGCGAGAGCGCGGAATAACAATCACCGCGGCGGCCACGACCTGCTTCTGGGGCGACTATCGCATCAATATCATCGATACACCCGGCCATGTCGACTTTACCGCGGAGGTCGAACGATCATTGCGCGTGCTCGACGGTGGCGTGGTGATTTTTGACGCAGTGGCCGGTGTGCAGCCGCAGAGTGAAACGGTCTGGCGCCAGGCCAATAGGTATGGCGTTCCTCGAATCTGTTTTGTCAACAAAATGGACCGCCGGGGGGCGAATCTCGACCGTACTGTCGAGATGATCCGCGACCGGCTTGGAGCGAACCCTGTGTTGGTACAGCTACCGGTGGGTATGGAGGGCGATTTCGCCGGCGTAATCGATCTCGTACGAATGGAAATGATCACATTTGCGCCCGACCCCGATGCGTCGCGCACGATCGGCCCTATACCGAAGGACGAGCAAGATCGCGCGGTGACGGCGCGAGCGAAGTTGATTGAATCGCTCGCCGACGTCGACGACTCAATAGCCCGCGCATTCCTGGACGACGATGAGATCGGTGCGGAGGAACTGGCGGCTGCCATCCGACGAGCTACGTTGGGAAACAGCGCGGTTCCGCTATTCACCGGTGCCGCGCTACGGAATAAGGGGATTGAAGCGGTTCTCGATGGAGTAACCGCGTACCTCCCGTCGCCAACCGACATACCCCCGGTGGAAGGGTTCGACCCTAAATCGGGTGAATCCGTGACCCGGCCTGCATACGACGACGCACCGCTGGCGGCGCTTGCGTTCAAAATCGTTTCAGATCCGTTTAGCGGACGGCTTTCATACTTCCGCGTTTATTCCGGGACCATGAAGCCGGGCGGCTACGTTCTAAATTCGACCCGCGGAACCAGGGAGCGAATCGGAAGACTATTGCGGATGCATGCCGACAAGAGGGAGCAGGTCTGGGACGAAGTTCACGCGGGCGAAATAGCCGTCGCGATAGGTCTAAAGAACACGTTTACGGGCGATACGCTCTGCAGCAGCGATCATCCGATTCTGCTGGAGTCCATTTATTTCCCCACTCCCGTTGCGCAGCGAGCTATTGAGCCGAAGAGTCAGAGCGACCAGGAAAAAATGGGTGACGCACTCAAGCGGCTTGGCGACGAGGATCCGACGTTTCAGGTCTCATCGGATTCCGAAACCGGTCAGACCGTGATCGCTGGAATGGGTGAGCTTCATCTCGAAGTCATCATCGACCGCCTCAAACGCGAATTCGGCGTCAACGCCAACGTCGGCGCGCCACAGGTGGCGTTTCGGGGCACCGTATCACGCGTTGCGGAAGCCGAGGGCAAATTCATTCGGCAATCGGGCGGCCGGGGGCAGTATGGGCATGTGAAACTGCGAATTGAGCCTGCGGAGCGAGGGTCCGGCAATACGATTTCGAAGAAGATTATTGGCGGAGCCATTCCAATCGAATATCTATCTGCTGTCGAGACGGGCGTGACCAATGCCCTGGCAAGCGGTCCCCACGGGTATCCGATGACCGACATCTCCATTACGCTGCTCGACGGCTCCTATCATCAAGTTGACTCCTCCGACATAGCATTCCAAATGGCCGGCTCGATAGCCGCCCGCGAAGGATTTCTAAAAGCCTCCAGCATTCTGCTCGAACCGGTGATGATGCTGGAAGTCGTGGCTCCGGAGCAATACATGGGAGAAATCGTCGGAAATCTGGGGAGCAAGAACGCGGATATCAACTCCGCCGAAGCCGACGGCGCTGAAGTTGTTGTGAAGGTCACCGTCCCGCTTGTTAACATGTTCGGCTACGCTGGGGAGTTGAGATCGCTGACTCAGGGCAGGGGGACGTTCACGATGGAGTTTTCCCATTACCAGAAGGTCAGGACGTCGATGCCGGAATCACAGCTGGCGAATAATATTAGTCGGTAAGAAAGACGCAGATTGCTCAGAAGCGCAAAAAGCGCGGGAGTGTAGATGGCCAAGCAGAAATTTGAACGCACCAAACCTCACGTAAACGTGGGCACGATCGGGCATATTGACCACGGAAAGACCACACTCACGGCGGCAATCACCAAGGTGCTCGGTCTGAAGAAGATGGCAAGCTTCCGCCCCTTCGATTCCATCGACAACGCCCCGGAAGAAAAGCAGCGTGGTATTACGATCGCGATTCAGCATGTTGAATACGAAAGCGAAAATCGCCACTACGCCCACGTAGACTGCCCGGGACATGCCGACTACATAAAGAACATGATCACCGGGGCGGCGCAGATGGACGGCGCGATTCTCGTGGTCAGCGCTCCAGACGGTCCGATGCCTCAGACGCGGGAGCATGTTTTGCTTGCTCACCAGGTAAACGTGCCCTCGATGGTGGTGTTTCTAAACAAAGTGGACGTAATGGACGACGAGGAGCTGCTTGAGCTCGTCGAGTTGGAAGTTCGTGACCTGCTGAATGAGCGCGAATTTGACGGTGACAACGCGCCCGTGGTGAGGGGTAGCGCGCTCGCGGCGCTGGAGTCCGAGAGCGACGATCCGGAAGCGCCTGAATATCAGTCGATTTGGGAGCTGATCAAGGCTGTCGATGAGTTCATTCCAACGCCGCCTCGACGTACCGAGCAGGACTTCTTGATGCCGGTCGAGGACGTTTTCGGCATCAAGGGCCGCGGAACGGTCGTGACGGGCCGGATTGAGCGCGGAATAATAAAGACAGGCGAAAACATCGACATCGTTGGCATGCATGCGACCCGCGAGGGTGTCGTGGTAACGGGCGTTGAAATGTTCCGCAAAACTCTGGATGAAGGACAGGCCGGGGACAACGTCGGCTGCTTGCTCCGCGGCATCGAGCGTGACGAAGTAGAACGAGGCCAGGTGCTGGCCAAGCCGGGATCCATAACACCGCACAGTGAAATCAGTGCGGAGGTTTACGTGCTCAAGAAGGAAGAGGGTGGCAGGCACACGCCATTCTTCACCGGGTACAGGCCTCAGTTTTACATAAGAACGACAGATGTTACCGGGGAAATTCAGTTGCCAGATGGAATCGAAATGGTCGTTCCCGGCGACAATGTCGAGATGAAAGTTACGCTGATCAGCCCAATCGCCCTTGAGCGCGGGGTCCGCTTCGCGATTCGAGAGGGTGGAGTGACGGTTGGAGCGGGTTCCGTTACGCAGATCTCCAATTAGATGATAGGAATTTAGCCCTGGCTGAACGAACCCGAACTCGTCGAAGGCGGCGGGCCAGACGACAGCGCATCAGAATCCGGTTGAACGCTTACGACCATCGGATTCTGGATCAGTCTGCCATTCGCATAGTCGAAAACGCCGAGCGAACAGGCGCCGAAATCAAGGGGCCCATACCGCTTCCCACGAAAATCAACAAGTGGACGGTAATCCGGTCGCCATTTATCGATAAAGATTCGAGGGAGCAGTTCGAGATGCGAACTCATCGACGGTTGATCGATGTGATCGATCCAAAGCCGGAAACGATGGATGCGCTGCTGAACCTCGATTTACCCGCCGGCGTGGATATCGAGCTGAAGTCTTAGATGGTCGATTTCTCGTGAGCTTGGGACTGATCGGGCGAAAAGTGGGCATGACCCACGTCTACGACGGCGACGGCCGGTACATCCCGGTGACCGCAGTCCGGGCCGGCCCATGCTATGTGACGCAGATAAAGTCCATGGAAGCGGATGGCTATAGCGCAGTTCAAATTGGGTTTGAAGACGCCGCTGCTGACAAATTGAATCGACCCGAAGCCGGCCATTTGGCCGGTTCGCAGCCGTTGAAAGTTCTTCGCGAGTTCCGTAGCAAAGAGACCGTCGACCTGAGCGTCGGTGATCGTCTGACCGTTGAGTTATTCAAGGTCGGCGCCGAGATCGCGGTAACGGGAACCTCCAAGGGCAAAGGCTTTGCTGGAACCGTAAAGCGACACGGATTTCGGGGTGGTCCCCGGACGCACGGTCAATCCGATCGGCTTCGAGCGCCGGGTTCGATCGGGGCCGGAACGTCTCCGGGCAAGGTCTTCAAAGGGCAGAAGATGGCGGGTCAAATGGGTAACGCCCGAGTCACGACGAGAGGCCTTAAGGTGATTCGCCTGGATACTGAGCGTGATGTGCTGCTGATCAAAGGGGCGGTTCCGGGAAAAAACGGCGGTCTTGTTATTCTCCGACCGTCGGAGGCACGATGAGCGCGGAGGGCAACGAACAACCGTACGCCGAAGTCCGGGTCCTTGACCCGGACGGCAAGACGAACGGTCAGGTCGCAGTCCCAGGCGAAATCCTTACCGACGAACCGCGAATAGAAATTCTTCAGCGCGCGATCGTCGACCATCACTTCAACATGCGCCGGGGCACCCAATCGGTGAGAAATCGATCGGACGTGCGTGGCGGCGGTCGAAAACCGTGGCGGCAGAAGGGTACCGGGCGCGCCCGGCACGGATCGATTCGTTCGCCAATCTGGCGAGGCGGGGGCAAAGCGCTAAATGCTCAACCCCGTACGTTTTCAAGGAGTCTAAACAAGAGGGAAAGGCATCACGCCTTCACATCGGCATTGAGCATTAAGCTTTCGGCCGGGAGAATGGCCGTGGTGGAGTCGCTCGATTTGCCCAATCCCGGGACGAAGAGTCGGGTTAAATGGATTGATAAGCTGGGTCTTGAGGGCGACATCCTGCTGGTGGATGAAGCGCCGAGCAGTGACCTGGTTCGATCTACCACCAATATTGGAAACATCGGCGTTGCCCGAGCCGATACACTTTCGACTTATGAAATTTTGGCGGCGGATCACGTGGTAGTGTCCAGAGCCGCACTGGCGGCGCTGCGAAGGGCGAGTAACGATGGACCCGCGTGACATCATCATTCGCCCCATATTGACTGAGAAGACAACTCTTATGTCCGAGACTGGGAAGTACGCGTTTCGCGTCCATGACGGAGCCAACAAACTTGATATTGGACGGGCCGTGGAGGAATTGTTCCGCGTGGACGTGGTTGCGGTTAACGTTTCACGCGTTCGGGGTAAGTGGCGCCGCTATGGCCGCAGTCGCGGCCGCCGGTCAGACTGGAAAAAAGCCGTGGTCACGCTTCAGGCGGGACAGTCCATCGAACTGTTCCCAGGAACGTAGGGTAGACACTTAATCATGCCTCTCAAGAGTTACAAGCCAACGTCGCCGGGGCGACGCAATTACACGTCTGTTGACACGTCGGATATCACGACCGATTCGCCGCACAAGCCACTCCTAAGGCCTCAGAAGGAGCGCGCGGGTCGAAACAACCAGGGCCGAATTACGATGCGGCGGCGGGGTGGCGGCGCGAAGCGCCGGATCAGGGTAATCGACTTCAAGCGCGATAAGCTCGATATTCCCGCAAGAGTCGCGACGATCGAGTACGACCCCAATAGGTCAGCTCGAATTGCGTTGCTGAACTATGTGGACGGCGAGAAACGCTACATCATCGCCCCCGTTGGGCTTTCCGTTGGGAACATGGTTACTTCTGGTCCTGATTCCGAACTGCGACTGGGAAATGCTTTGCCGCTCGCGGATATTCCGGACGGCACAACCGTCCACTGCGTGGAGCTGAATGTTCGCGGGGGTGCCAAATTTGCACGATCGGCGGGCTCATCGCTTCAGGTAATGGCTCATGATCGCGGATGGGCTACCTTGAGAATGCCTTCGGGAGAAATGCGGCTGGTGGACGAACGCTGCACCGCAACGATCGGGGTTGTAGGCAACGAAGATCATTCAAACCAGTCGGTCGGCAAAGCCGGCCGCAATCGGTGGCGCGGCAAACGGCCAAAAGTTCGTGGTTCGGCCATGAATCCGAACGACCATCCTCATGGGGGCGGCGAAGGCAAGGCTCCTACGGGATTCCCCCCGAAAACTCCCTGGGGCAAACCCGCCCTTGGTCTTAAAACGCGTCGAGGGCGGCGCCGAAGCGATAAATTCATATTGCGAAAGCGGAAATAGGGGAGGACGAAAGCACAACGATGTCTAGATCGCTCAAGAAGGGTCCGTACACAGACCAGCGGCTATTGAAGCGAATAATGGAGCTGGACCGTCGCGGCGATAAGGTCGTTCTAAGGACCTGGAGCCGCCGGTCGACGATTTTTCCGGAAATGGTCGGACACACGATTGCAGTTCACGACGGCCGACGGCACGTTCCGGTTTACATTACCGAAAATATGGTAGGACATAAGCTTGGCGAATTCGCGCCAACGCGTGTCTTCAGGGGCCATTCCGGCGCCAGGACCACGGGTCCGGTCTGATGTTGTGCAAAAGCGACTTTCCCTAACGATGGGCAAAATATAACGATGGAGGTTTGGGCGAAGGCGAAATATCTTCATATCGCGCCGCGAAAGATCCGGCTGGTCGGGGATGCCATTCGCGGCAAGGACATTCAGTCCGCGTTTGCAGTCCTGGCATTCTTGCCGAATCGCGGCGCGCTGATGATGGCCAAGGTCATGAAGTCGGCGGTGGCCAACGCTGAAAATAACTATGGATTGGATCCCGCAAACCTGTTCGTGGCCCAGGTGGCCGTCGACGATGGCCCAAGGCTAAAGCGAATGCGAGCCAGAGCACGCGGACGGCCAGGATGGTATGTGAAACGAATGAGCCATGTAACCGTGGTAGTCGACGAGAGGGGAGCCTAGTGGGTCGAAAAGTTCATCCCGTCGGTTACCGCCTCGGCAAGTTTCGCAATTGGGACAGTCAGTGGTACGCCGATCGCGATTACACCGAGCTGGTGCTAGAGGACGTTCGGATTCGAGATTTCGTGAGGAAATGGCTTGAAAACCCGCCTGGAGCGCAACCGCGAGCCGGTCGCAGGTCGTATGGCGCGGGAATTTCGAAAATCGAGATTCGCAGGGCATCGAACGTTGTTCGCGTAACGATCCATACCTCCAGACCTGGAATCGTCATCGGGCGCGGCGGATCGAACAGAGACGCCCTGCAAAGGGACCTTGGGAAAGTCACGGATCGGCGAATTTTTGTGACCGTTTCGGAAATTTCAAATCCGGAACTGGATGCTTATTTGGTCGCACGAAACGTTGCTGAGCAAATTGAACGCCGCGTCTCGTTCAAGCGCGCTATGAGAATGTCCGCCGATCGGACGATGCGGGCCTGGGCCGAGGGCGTGAAAATAATGGTCAGCGGCCGTCTCGGCGGGCGTGAAATGTCACGGTCCGAGTTTGAAATCCGGGGTCGAGTTCCGCTTCAAACGTTGAGGGCCGATATCGATTACGGTCAGACGGTGGCAAGTACGACCTACGGTGCGATCGGTGTAAAGGCCTGGGTGCATCGAGGAGCGTTGGGACGATCGCGACGCGAAGGCCCAGAGGGAACTGAAGAGTCGGGCTCACGGGGCTCGTCGGGGTAGCGTTTGAAATGTTGATGCCCAAACGCTCAAAGTTTCGCAAGCAGCACCGCGGACGGCGCAGAGGCGTGGCAGCCACAGGGAATGCGCTCGCATATGGCGATTTTGCTCTGCAGTCCCTGTCTACCGGCTGGGTTAACAGTCGCCAGATCGAGGCGGCTCGGAGAGTGATAACTCATCACGTAAAAAGACACGGTCGAATTTGGATACGAATATTCCCGGACAAGCCGGTAAGTAAGAAGCCGGTGGAAACAAGGATGGGTGGTGGCAAAGGAGCGGTGGGGGAGCACGTGGCCGTGGTCAAGCCGGGCCGGGTGATGTTTGAAATTTCGGGGGTTACGCCCGAGCTGGCCCGCGAGGCCCTCAGGCTTGCCGGGCGCAAGCTGTCCGTGTCCACCCGGGTTCTCGCTCGGGATCAGGAGTTGATAGTTGGTTAAGGCGAGCGATATTCGGTCGAAGGCAGTTTCCGAATTGGCCGAGCAACTTGGAGAGGCCAAAGAGCAGCTCTTTCGTCTCAGGTTCCAACATGCGACTCATCAGCTCGATGATCCCTCACAGCTGCGATGGGTTCGACGCGACATCGCGCGGATCCAAACGATTATTTCGGAGAAAGTGCGGGCCGAGATTGGCGAGACCGTTGCGGTGGTCGCTGCGGACGAACAGCCCGGAGAAGGTACCGATGGCTAAATCGGGCCGCCGCCTTCAAGGCATCGTCGTCAGCAACAAGATGGACAAGACCATCGTCGTTCAGGTCGAATCGTACCGGCGGCATCGAATCTACAAAAAGTCCGTTCGCGTGCAAAAGAAATACGTTGCGCATGATCCGGAGAATTTGTCGGACATCGGTGACGAAGTGGCGATCGAAGCGTCCCGCCCCCTGAGTAAATCGAAACGCTGGCGGCTTCGCGAAATAGTTAGCCGTACCGCGATCAGTGTAAAAGACGAGGCGGCTTCTGGTGATTCAGCAGCAGTCTAAGATTCGTATCGCCGACAATACCGGCGCCAGGGAAATGCTCGTGATCCGCGTCCTGGGCGGAACCGGCCGCCGCTACGCCGGAGTGGGCGATGTTGTCGTGGGAACAATAAGAGCGGCCGTACCAAATAGCGCCCTGCCGAAGGGCCGCATCGTTCGGGCCGTCGTGGTACGAGTGGCCAAGGAATATCGACGTGTCGATGGCTCGAGAATTCGATTCGACGATAACGCGGCGGTGGTGTTGGGTCCGGCGGATACGCCGTCGGGGACTCGGATCTTTGGGCCGGTGGCTCGCGAGCTTCGAGATTCAAGATATGCCAGGGTCGTGTCGCTGGCCCCGGAGGTTCTCTGAAACGCAAATGAGTGGTGTGCTGATAAAAAAGAATGACCAGGTTCTAATCTTGACCGGCAAGGATCGCGGCAAGCGAGGCGCCGTGGTTGAGCTGGTGCCGAAAAAAGGCAAAGTAGTAGTCGAAGGGATAAACATCCAAAAACGGCACCGGCGTCCAAGCGGACCGGGAAAGCCTTCAGGGATTATTGAGTCCAACGGTCCTCTTGCTATTTCAAACGTTATGCTCATATGTCCCAAGTGCGGCGAGGCGTCACGAGTGTCTAAGCGCGCGCTGGCGGATGGGTCGATCGTCAGGGCATGCCGCAAGTGCGGCGAAGTGATCGACGAGTAGCAGCGCATGGCCAGATTTAAAGACCGGTATCTTAATGAGATCAGGCCTGCGCTGATTACGGACCTCGGTTACGAGAATGCGATGCAGGTGCCGCGGATCGAGAAAATAATCCTGAATGCCGGATTGGGAGACGCGATCGAGAACGCCAACGTTCCCGACAGCGTGATGCGGGACATGTCGGTGATGGCAGGGCAAAAGCCGGTCGTAACGCGCGCTAAGAAATCCGTGTCAAATTTCAAACTTCGCGCCGGTATGCGAATCGGTTGTATGGTTACACTTCGCGGTGTTCGGATGTACGAGTTTCTAGATCGCCTGTTTTCAATTGCGATCCCCCGAGTACGCGATTTTCGAGGTCTGTCGCCGGATTCATTCGATGGGCGCGGCAACTACTCGGTAGGTTTTGAGGAACAGCTCATCTTCCCAGAAATCGACTACACAAGTATCGACCGCGTTCGAGGATTCCAGGTCGTAATTGTTACGAGTGCCAAGACGGACAGGGAGGCGCGGGCCCTGTTGGAGATGTTCGGGGCACCATTTCGTCGCGAAGCGGCGTAGCTGAGTACTGGCGGGTAATCGGAATTGGCCAAGAAGGCGAAAATTGAAAAGTGGAAGCGGAAGCCCAAATTCAAGGTGCAGTTCCACCACCGTTGCGCGCTTTGTGGCCGGCCGAGAGGTTACATCCGGAAGTTCGGAATGTGCCGTATCTGTTTCCGCGGTCGAGCTCTTCTCGGTGAGATCCCGGGTATCACGAAGTCCAGTTGGTAGCTCGCGATGATGGTCGAGATGGTTAGGTCGGAAACTCCATGAATACCGATCCGATAGCCGACATGCTGACCCGGCTTAGAAACGCAGCCTCGGCTGGGAACACCACTGTCTCGATGCCCGCGTCCAAAACAAAGCTCGCCATTGCCAACATACTCGCGCAACAGGGGCTTATTGAACGTTGGGAAGTGGAGCCGCTGGAGCCTCAAGGTATTCTGAGAATCGATCTGAGATACGATGCCGAACTCCGGTCGGCGCTGCAGGGCATCAAACGAATAAGCAAGCCCGGGCGGCGGGTTTATGCCGGCGCTCGAAATATCCCCAAAGTCATGGGCGGCGTTGGTATCGTGCTGGTCTCGACGTCTCAGGGGCTCATGACCGGGAGCGACGCCCACCGAAAACGTCTGGGCGGGGAAATCATGTGCTACGCATGGTAAGTGCGCTCGCAAATCAGGTGATTTCCGTTGTCTAGAGTCGGCGCCAGGCCAATACCAATACCCGAAGACGTAAAGTGGTCCGTCAACGATGCCAGCGTCGTAGAGGTTTCAGGCGAACTTGGCACCCTATCGTTGCGTGTTGATCCAGGTATCTCCTTTCTTGAAGAGGATGGGGAAATTCACGTCCGGCGGCCATCGGATTCGCGCCGACACAAAGAACTGCACGGTCTATACCGGAGCCTGGTCGCCAACATGGTGGAGGGCGTATCCAGGGGATTTGACAAGGGACTGGAAATCCAGGGCGTCGGTTATCGCGCCCAGGAGCAGAATGGCCGAATCGAAATGCAACTTGGATTCTCGCATCCGGTATTTCTAGACGCCCCGGAAGGTCTTGAATATGTGCTCGAAGGGCAGAATCGAATAACAATTAAGGGCATCGACAAGGAATTGGTGGGTCGCGAGGCCGCCAGGATCCGGTCCATCCGGCCACCAGATGCGTACAAGGGCAAGGGAATTCGATACGCGGGCGAAGTCGTAAAAACAAAGCCCGGCAAGTCCGCCATTTCGGCGGGGATCACGTAGCGTTTTACCGGTGGCGTCATAAATGTCTACGCAGAAAAACAGGTCTCAAATGCGTGTCGTCCGTCACCGGTCGCTGCGCAAGCGCGTTTCGGGAACGCCAGAAAGGCCTCGGCTTGCCGTATTCCGCAGCGCCCACCATATTTACGCTCAGATTATCGACGACAGTACCGGCAAAACGATTGCGTCCGCGAGCACCGTGGACAAAGATTTAAAAAAGGAAATGTCGGGTCCAAAGAAGAGCCAGGCCGAGACCGTTGGTCGGGAGTTGGCCAAACGGGCGTTGGTGCAAAACGTGAAGAAAGTATTGCTGGATCGAGGCGGTCACCAGTATCACGGCAGAGTCGCAGCATTGGCGGATGCTGCCAGGGAGGCCGGGCTTGAGTTTTAAGGAGATTTGCCGTGCGGTCTGACGGCGCGGACAGGAGCGGTTTCGAGGAGAAGGTTGTACGGATCAACCGCGTTGCAAAGGTTGTAAAGGGCGGACGCACATTCGGTTTCAATGCTCTGGTGGTCGTCGGTGACGGTCACAACAGAGTGGGTATTGGCCTGGGCAAGGCGCGCGAAGTACCGGATTCGATTCGGAAAGGGCAAGAGCGTGCCAAGCGGACCATGGCCATGTTCCCGGTCACGGAAGACGGGACGATACCGCATTATATCGAAGGCCGTTTTGGCGCCTGCAAGGTTGTGCTGCGACCGGCAGGGCCCGGAACCGGCGTCATAGCCGGTGGGGCGGTGCGGGCCGTTGTGGAATCGGCGGGAATTCGCAATATCCTGACAAAGTCTCTCGGCTCGTCAAATCCGATCAACGTGGCCAAAGCAACGCTCAAGGCACTCGAAGGCCTCCGGGTCCCTGCGGGCGTCAAATTGCGTGAGCCGAAAGCGGCGGGTCAACAGGGGCGGGCCGGCGGTGATTGAGATTACCTGGGTAAAAAGTGCTATCGGTTACAACAAGGACCAGAAAGCAACGATTCAGGCGTTGGGGCTGAAGCGGCTCGGGCAAAAAGTTGTAAAGACCGACATTCCGTCTATCCGCGGCATGATCAGATCGGTCCAACATCTCGTGGAATCCAGACCATTAGACGGGGCCGAATAACCAGTGCCCAACAAATCGCGCAACCTGAAACTTCATGAAATTTCCCGTCTGGCCGGGTCCAAGAAACGGAGACGAAGAGTCGGACGGGGTCATGGTTCGGGTACCGGCAAGACCAGCGGTCGCGGCCAGGACGGCCAGGGTTCGCGGTCAGGGTCCCGCAGGAGATACCGAATGGAAGGCGGTCAGACGCCGATAATGATGCGGTCCCCAAAACTCGGCGGCTTCAGCAATTTCAAGTTCAAGAAGACCTATGAGCCGGTTAACGTCGAAGCGCTGAACGTATTTGAAGATGGGGCGATAGTCGCGCTTGACGTGCTATTGCAACGCGGGCTCGTTCACGGGCCGCAGTACAAGATTCTCGGCGACGGTGACCTAGATAAAAAACTTGTCGTTCACGCGCCCAATTTTTCAAAATCGGCGATGTCGAAGATCGAAGCCGCCGGCGGAAGCGTGGTTACAGACGGCATTAAAACAGCGGTTGAGGCCGATTCCGACAACGAGAGCCAATGATTCGAGTCTGTTGACTAGATGATTCAAGCCGCCCTGACCGCTCTCAAGCTCCCCGATCTGCGAAACAAGTTGATTTTCACGGGTTTGATGCTGTTCGTATTCCGGCTGGTTGCTCATATACCCATGCCTGGGGTTCGACTCGACGTTGTAAAGCAGCAATTCGGGCAGGACGGGAACCAGATACTCGGATTTCTCAACTTGATGTCCGGAGGAGCGCTCGAGAATTTCTCGATTGTCGCGCTCGGCGTCTACCCGTACATAACGGCATCGATAATCATGCAAGTGATGGTTCCGCTCATCCCTCAGCTCAAGGAGATCTCGAAGGAAGGCGACGCTGGTCGAAAAAAGATCGCCCAATACACCCGCATGGCGGCCGTGCCGCTGGCAATGCTCCAGGGAATTGGACAGATACAGCTTTTGAAGCAGGCGGCGACTTCGCCGCTGGCGGCCGATTTCGGGATTCTCGACACCGTATTGTTACTTATTCTCATGGCTGCGGGCACCATGTTCTTGCTCTGGCTAGGGGAATTGATTACGGAGCGGGGGATCGGCAACGGGGTTTCTATCCTTATCCTCGGTGGAATAATCGCCGGTGCTCCAACTGCGCTCGGACGGTCGATATTCGGCGGGGAGAATTTCTCAGGACTCTCGATTTTCCTGGTGATCGGTATCCTTATGATCGCTTCGATCGTGTTCATGCAGGAAGCGCAGCGGCGAGTGCCCGTTCAATACGCGAAGCGAGTTCGCGGCAATCGAATGTACGGCGGTCAGAGCACCCACATTCCAATGAAGATCAACTCCGCCGGGATGATTCCCCTCATCTTCGCATTTTCGTTGATGCTGCTTCCAGGAACGGTTGCGACGTACCTTCAGACGTCCGACGTCGGTTGGCTGTCGGGTGTATTTTCGACACTGGCGGCGTGGTTCAGTCCGGCCAATTTCCTCTACTGGACGTTCCTGTTTCTGCTTGTTGTTGCGTTCACATACTTTTACACCCTGGTTGTGTTCAACCAGCAGAATCTCCCGGAAACGTTACAAAAGAACGGCGGATTCATTCCGGGAATTCGACCAGGCCGCCCCACAGCCGCTTATCTGCTTCGAGTTCTTAACCGACTCACTCTGGCCGGGGGGCTGTTTCTGGCGACGGTTGCCGTAATTCCGTTTATCGCCGGAGCGATAACCGGGGTGACCGCCGTCGCATTGAGCAGTACGGGTTTGCTGATCGTCGTCGGCGTCGTTTTGGACACGATGAAACAACTCGAATCACAATTGCTTATGCGCGACTACGAGTCGTTCGTAACCTAGCGAATTACCTTGAAAAAATGCACCGACGTGTACATCATGCTGGGGCCGCCGAATTCCGGTAAAGGCACCCAGGCAGCCTGGATCGCCGAAAAGCTCAATTTGCACCACCTCTCCAGCGGAAGCGCATTCCGAGATGCCGTTAGGAGCAATTCGGAACTCGGCCGGTTGGCGAGCAGCTATCTCGAGGCTGGCAATCTGGTACCAGATGACGTTGCAATCGACGTTATTCTGCAACGGCTCCAGGAACTGGCCGGGGACGGACTCGGGACGATCCTCGACGGGTTCCCCAGAACGCTGGAGCAGGCTGAAGCTCTAGGCGAGCGGATCGGCGACATCGGTTTGAGAATCCGCGCGGTTCTTGCAATTGAGGTCGGCGAGGACGAGCTGTTGCGCCGCGCTGCTCTGCGCGGACGCGACGACGACCGGCCGGAGGTTGTAAATAAAAGGTTCGAAGTTTATCGCCGAATCACCCGACCGCTGGTCGGTTATTACGAGCAACGCGATCTCTTGCTTCGAATCGACGGCGATCGTCCCGCCGAAGCTGTCACCCGCGCAATACTGGACTCCATAGGAGTCGTAGTCACGTGACCTCGCTGATCCGGCTTAAGACCGAACCGGAGATCAAGAAAATGCGGGAGGCCGGCAGAATTGTCGCCGAGGTCCTCGAAGGATTAACCCGGCACGTATTGCCCGGAACCCGAATCGCGGATTTGGACGCCTACGCCGAGGAACTGATAACAGCCCGGGGTGGGATAGCGGCGTTTAAGGGGTACCCGCACTCATCCAGCGATCCCAAACGGGCTTTTCCAGCCACGATCTGCGCTTCGGTGAACGACGAGATCGTTCATGGCATTCCAGACGGGAGAATTTTGCAAGAAGGCGATATCATAGGAGTTGACTGTGGCGTAATTCTGGATGGCTGGTACGGGGATGCCGCGAGGACTTATCCGGTAGGGGGAATCAGCGAAAATGCTCGAGCTCTGCTCGACGCCACGCGTGAAGCCCTGGAAAAGGGGATTCGCGCCGTAGAAGTTGGAAGACCGCTCGGCAGGGTAGGACACGCCATCCAGAGCCACGTTGAGCCCCTTGGCTATTCGGTGGTACGTGAATTTGTGGGCCACGGAATAGGCCAGCACCTTCACGAAGAGCCGAAGGTGCCAAATTATGGGCATCCTGAGTCTGGCCCGGTGGTCGAGGTTGGCCTTGCGATTGCCATCGAGCCAATGGTGAACATGGGTGGGATTAAAGCGCAGACGGATAATGATGGTTGGACGGTACGGACGGCCGATGGTTGCCTTTCGGCCCACTTTGAGAATTCGGTGGCAGTGACGAGCGCAGGTATCGAGATTTTGACCGCACTATGACTGAGGATCGAAAGAGGTAATTTGTCAAAAAAGGACATGATAGAGGTAGAGGGAGTCGTCAAGCAGTCCCTGCCGAACACAATATTCAAGGTCGAATTGGAAAACGGCGTGCCCGTAACTGCGCACCTGTCGGGCAAGCTGCGACTTCACTACATCAGGGTCGGAGTTGGCGACCGGGTGAAGGTCGAGCTTTCCCCCTACGACCTTACCCGCGGACGCATAACGTGGCGCCTGCCGGTGGTTAGCCATTGAAGTCCACCAGGAGACGGTTGTGAAGGTGTCGGCCTCGGTCAGGCCTCGCTGTGACAAGTGCAAAGTGATCAGGCGAAAAGGCGTGGTGATGGTGCTGTGCGAAAATCCCAAGCACCGTCAGCGACAAGGATGAGGTGGGGGTAGCGATTGGCTCGAATATCGGGAGTTGATATTCCTCGTGACAAGCGTGTCGACATTGCTCTGACGTACATATTCGGCATCGGCAATACGACGAGCACGAAGATCTTAAAAGGCGCCAAAGTCGAGCCCTCCGTTCGAGTTCGCGATCTTACCGACGCGGAGTTGGGGAGAATTCGCGAGCATATCGATCGGCGCGTAAAGGTTGAAGGCGAGCTGCGGCGGGAAGTCTCAATGAACATCAGCAGACTTCGTGAGATCGGCTGTTATCGTGGCATACGGCACCGTCAGAATTTGCCTGTTAGAGGGCAGAGAACGCATACCAATGCCCGGACGCGCCGAGGGCATCGCCGGTCGATCGGCATTAAGAAACGATTGGTAAAGAAGTAAGGCAAAAGAGGAGCGGAGCGGATTCTTGGCCGAGAAACGTCGAAGGAGACGAGAGCAACGCATTGTCCCAGAGGGGCAAGCGCACATCCATGCAACGTTTAATAACACCATCGTGACCATCACGGACCCGCAAGGAAACGTGGTTTGCTGGGCGAGTGGTGGAACCAGTGGCTTCGGCGGTGCGCGCAAGAGCACACCTTACGCGGCTCAAATTACGTCCGAAAGCGCCGCCCGCAAGGCGCTCGACATGGGGATGAGGAAGATTACGGTATATGTAAAGGGACCCGGCAGCGGCCGAGACGCCGCCATTCGCTCGTTGCAGTCCGCGGGATTGCAGGTAACAAGCATCGCCGACGTCACGCCAGTGCCTCACAACGGACCCAGGCCGCCAAAGCGACGTCGAATATGAGCCGATTGAATCCGAAGCTTGCGCTTTTTGTCGCAGCGAGTCGCTGATGGCGCGCTATACAGGCCCATCCTGCAAGCAATGCCGGCGCGAAACAATAAAACTGTTTCTAAAGGGAGACCGCTGTTTCACGCCGAAGTGCGCCATCGAGCGACGCCGTGGAACCCTACCCGGCGCAACGGGCGGCGGCCGCCGCGGCCCGAGGGGCCGGCGGCGCGAATCTGAGTATGCGTTGCAGCTTCGGGAAAAACAGAAGGTTCGGCGGATGTATGGAGTGCTGGAACGACAGTTCCGTCGCCATTTCGCCGCGGCCGCTCGCACGCCGGGCATGACCGGAGAAAACCTGCTGCGAATCCTCGAAACTCGCTTGGACAACGTTGTATTCCGGACCGGCATGGCAACGTCACGCAAACAGGCGCGCCAGCTCGTCAACCACGGTCATATTCAAGTCAATGGCCGCAAGCTGGGGATTCCGTCGGCGCTTGTGAAGGTTGGCGACATGGTCTCGGTCAGGCCTGCGAGCGGTGACCTCGACGTTATTACGAGTTCCCTGGAGCGTTCTGAGTCAATGGGCACTCCCGACTGGCTTTCAATCGATTCCGGTAGCAAAACAGCCAAGATACTCGCGCTTCCCGGGCGCGATCAATTGGAAACCGCTGTCGACGAACAACTGATAGTTGAGTTTTATTCGCGCTAAGCCCCTCGGGCTTCCCGGGCGCGGGCATTTACCTTCGAGGAGGTACATTTTTGGTCTTTGAATCGGCGCAGCCATCCATCAGCATAGTTGAGACTGAAGCGGAGCACGGTGAGTTTGTCGTGGAGCCGCTCCCGCGCGGATTTGGTCATACGATTGGAAATCCAATGCGTCGGGTATTGCTCTCATCGCTTGACGGCGCCGCGATCGCGCGGATAACCGTGGACGGTGTACTGCACGAGTTCTCGGAGCTCTCGTACATGAAAGAGGATGTGACGCAATTCATCCTCAACCTGAAAAATGCCCGATTCCGCCTGCACGGCGACGACCCCGTTAGCGGACTGATCGAGAAGAAAGGACCTGGCGTCGTAACTGACGGAGATATTCAGATCGGTGCGGAGGTAGAGATCGTTAATCCCGATCACTACCTCGCAACTCTCGATAACGACGAGGGGACGCTGCGCGTCGAATTGGTAATTGAACGCGGCGTTGGGTATACCGGGGCCGAAGCGCAGGGGGATCGGCATGAAATCGGCGTTATTCCAATTGACGCGCGCTACACGCCGGTTACCAAAGTTCAATATGCAGTTGAGAACGCCCGTGTTGGTCAGGCCACCGACTTCGATCGTCTCGTTCTCAACGTTTGGACCGACGGTTCGGTTCGGCCCGAAGAGGCCGTCTCGCAGGCGTCGCAGATATTGGTCGATTCCTTCACAATGGTCCGTGGAATCGGCTTTGCGGACGAAATCACGCTGAGCGGGCACGCGGATGGCGTGGATGAAAGCGGTGAAGCCGCAATCCCCGTCGAAGACCTAAAGCTATCAAACAGAGCCTTGAATTGCCTGAAGCGCCACGGCATAGACACCGTGGACGCTCTGGTTAAGTTGACCGAGGATGATTTGTTCGAGCTTCGCGGCATGGGGGCGAAGCTTGTTGACGAGATTCGGGAGCAACTCGCTGCTCAGGGGATGGACATAGGGCACGGAGAACCCGTGGCAGCGGGTAACGAGTAGAAATGCGGCACCGGGTAAAAAAACGCGGATTTGGTCGATCGCCCAGCCATCGCAAGTTGATGCTTAGAAACCTTGCTCGATCCGTGTTACTGCACGGCCGCGTAAGAACAACCGAGGCAAAAGCCAAGGAGATCCGGTCTCACGTAGACAAACTCATCACGCTGTCGAAGCGCGGCGATTTGCATGCTCGTAGACAGGTCATCGCGCGGATTCAGGACTCTTTCGTGGTCGAAAAGCTATTCGGCGAACTCGCCGAACGGTTCAAGGATCGCCCCGGTGGATTCACACGAAGTTACCGTCTTGGTCAAAGATTGGGCGACGCGGCCCAAATGGTCCAGATCGAGCTGGTATAGGAATCATGGCGACCGTGAAACTCACCATCGAATATGACGGGTCGCAATACTCGGGATTTCAGTCGCAGCGTAACGCGGACACCGTTCAAGATTGTTTGGAAGCGGCCTTGCTATCGATTTCGGGATCTGATATTCGCGTTCGAGCCGCCGGCCGCACGGACAGCGGCGTCCATGCCGAGGGGCAGGTGGTTGCGTTTGACTACGATGGCCGCGTTGTCATCGATGATCTCAAGCGGGCGCTAAACGCCGTACTGCCCGAGGATGTGAGTGTTTCGGCCGCCAGCGAATCGAAACCCGGGTTCGACCCGAGGCGGGAAGCGTCCGCAAGGGTCTACGAATATCGGATCCTAAACCGTCCGGAACGCTCGGCGCTTGACCGCGGTCGAGCCCTGTGGGTGCCGCGGCTGTTAAATCTCAATTTGATGAGGCAGGCGTCGGAGGCCCTTATCGGGCAGCACGATTTCCGGCACTTCGGTACCGCCGAATCTGGCCACGTGAACCGAAGTGTATTCGAGTGCGCATGCTGGCGACAGGGTGATCGGGTTTTCATTCGGATTCGAGCAAATGCGTTTGCGAAACGGATGGTGCGCCGGATCGCAGGAACCCTCGTCCGGGTCGGTCTCGGAAAATGGGAACCTTCCGTCGTCGTCGAAATGCTATCCGAGAATCCGAATTCAGTCGTCGCTCCATCGCTGCCGCCGCACGGTCTCTATTTGGTCGGCGTGGAGTATGGCCGACGAACGGAGGTTCGAGTGCAGAGCGAGCAAGAGTTTGAAACGGTGGTGAGCAAGAGTGCGCGCTAGGACACATTCGGTAAAGGCCAGCGAAATAGTACGCGGTTGGTGGATTGTGGACGTCAATGGCCAAACCCTGGGGAGAGTTGCGTCCAGGATCGCAACGGTCTTGATGGGAAAAGGCAAGCCAACCTTCGCCCCGCACCTGGAAGTTGGTGATTTTGTCGTCGTTGTAAACGCCAAGCTCGTGCGAACGACCGGAAAAAAGCTGTCGGACAAGGTCTACTATCGTCACACGGGCTACCCGGGCGGGCTGAAGTCGGTGACTCTGGAGAAATTGCTGGAGGATCATCCAGACAGAGTAATTAAGAAGGCCGTACAGGGAATGTTGCCCAAAAACAAACTTGGACGCCACGCATTGAAACGCCTTCACGTTTACGCGGGGGCAACGCATCCGCACGCGGGACAGATGCCGCAATTACTGGAGACGGGGGCAAAAATTGGCTAGCGAGTCGGAACGGTATTACTACGCTAACGGTCGTCGCAAAACGGCGGTGGCGCGCGTAAGACTCTTCCCGCACGACGGTCCTATAACCGTGAACGGCCGACCGTTCGAGGAGTTTTTCCCCTTAGCTCTGCAACAAATGTATGCGGTCGAGCCGATTCAGTTTGTGGAAGGCGACTTCTGCGCCAGCATAAAGGTGTCGGGTGGCGGTGTTTCCGGTCAGGCCGGAGCCGTGCGGCACGGTCTTGCGAGGGCACTCCTCGAATTCAATCCTGAACTTCGGCCCGAACTGAAAAAGGCGGGTTTTCTCACCAGAGATTCGCGCGCCAAGGAGCGGAAGAAGCCGGGCCTTAGGCGTGCGAGAAAAGCGCCGCAGTACACAAAGCGATAGAGACAGCGTTCCGGGCGATCGCTGGACGGTTGCGGCGGCAAACCATTGCTGTAGCCGCGAGTCTCAAAGAAAACGTAGCGAGAAAGTACTCAACGGAGTTCCATGCGACCGTACAGCGGCTCTTTTGGTAATTCAGAGCGTGCGGTGAGTGTACTTTTAGCCGTACCCATCGCTGGAAGGTCCAGGAAGGTCCGCTTCGGGTAGATCGTCCAGAGACTCAATACCAAAATACGCAAGAAAGCCGGCGGTTGTTGCGTAAAGGTTCGGCCGTCCTAATTGGTCCCCTCTTCCAACCGGAGAAATTAAACCCCGGGCTGCGAGCAGCGATAGCGGGCTGTCGGAATTCACCCCGCGAATATGCTCGATCTGGGCCCGCGTAGTCGGCTGGTTGTACGCGATAATGGCCAGAGTCTCGAGGCTTGCTTGAGTGAGCTTCTGATTCGAGTTCATTCCCAGAAGAATGCGGCACGATCGCGAAGCCGCCGGCGCCGAACACATCTGGTATGAATCTCCGTGGAGAATAATGCGAATTCCGCGGTCTACGTAGTGCGCCTTTAGATTTTGCAGCGCCCGCTCGATGGCGGCTTCGTCGGCGCCAGTCGCCTCACGCATATCACCGGGCGAAATCGGCCCACTGGCGACGAAAAGCAAAGCCTCAACAAGAAGCTCCAGGTCCAAATCTTCGAGGGCCGCATCGGGTTCCGGCGATGACGACGGACCGATTTCCGATACGGGCACCGGCTCGACGCTAATCTTGGTGCTCGGCGATCGAAATCGTTATTTGACCGAATGCTTTGCTCTGCCGCACGCTGACGCCCCGCTGTGCAACGAGGTACATAATAGCCAGGAACGTGTAGACGACCTCCATCCTTGTACCGCATTCCGAGGCTACGACATCAAACGTGACCTCCCGAACGCGGGCGATTGTATCTCGCACTGAATCGATTCGCTGTTTGAGGCTGAACCGTGAGAATGGCAGGGTCACCGATATCCCGTTCTCCTCCGGCTGCTCCAACATCGCTTCGATGGCGAAGACCAAATCGCTCACATCCTGCCAGTTTTTAGGAATCTCAGGCGCGATTCCGGTCGGCACAGCGAGTCGCGGAAACAACGGCATTTCGGACAACTGGATTTCATCCAGTTCGCCGGCGAGTTTTCTGTAAGCGCTGTACACGCGCAGCCGGTCGGCGAGACTCTGGGCCTCGCTGATGTCCTCATCGTCGTTGGTTTGCGATGGGAGGAATGCTTGAGACTTCAGAAGCAGAAGTTGCGACGCAACTGCAAGAAACTCGGCGGTGGCTTCGGCAAATGCGGATTTTCGCTGAAGTGTTTCCACGTAGGAAACATATTGCGACGTTACCGCAAGCAACGATAGCGTGGTGATATCAAAACCCTGGTTTTCAATCAGGTGTACGAGCAGGTCGAACGGTCCATCAAACGAGGTCAGCTCAAGATTGAACTCAGCGAGCGGCGATGCCGCCGTACCGGTTCGCCAGGTGCCTAACACTGGGAGTCGACCGTCATCAGCAGATCCGACTCAGCCATTGTTTCCGGGCTCCGGCCGCGCACAATTTCAACAACCGTGGGATCGCTTCCGGCCGCTTCCAGGAACCTGGCTCCAACCTCGGCGTGATTAGAGAGATTGAAGACGTTGCGGCGAAACGTTCGAGCCGGAGCGTTACGCCATTGCGACGGATTAAATCGGCTGACCTCTTGAGCAACTACCAGCGCGACCCTGTGGATCATCAGTGGCTTACCTTTGCCCACGTCGTGCAACAACGCTGCCGTCTGGAGCGGCCGGTTGGACGAATCGATTTCTGAAATGCGCTCGAAGACGTTCAGCGAGTGTGCGCGGTCAAATGGCAGCATTCGATTAAATAGTTGCAATTCGCGCTCATTTAGCAGTTCTAGAGCGCTTGATGACAGATCGGACGAGGCCGTTGTCACAAGGCCGCGCAGGAACTGACGAACTCTATACCTAACGCCCGACAAACAGATCTACGAGATACCTCATCGGAGGAATGATCGCGTTCTCAAACAGTCTAATGCCGAAAATCGGTCCAAGGAAAATGATAGCCATCAGTATCAGCGGGCCGTACCGGCGAAGCGGTTCTAGAGCGTGCGCCGTCTCGGGGCCAACTATGCCGTGGAGAACTCCGAAACCGTCCAGCGGCGGAATGGGAACGAGGTTGAAAATCGCCAGTAAAACGTTGATCGCAATTGCAACCAGCACGACCTGCGCCAGAAATTCGTTAGTCGGCAGAATTCCCGACGATAGACCCGCGAGCTGTCGGAAGACGGGCCCGAGCAGGGCCGCGACGGCAATATTAGAAACGGGTCCCGCGGCGGATACGATCGCCATACCTCTCCGAATGCCAAATCGAAGGTTGAGTGGATTGACTATGACCGGTCTTCCCCAGCCAAAACCGGCCACGACCAGGAGGAGCGTTCCCATGGGGTCAAGGTGGCGAATCGGATTCAGGGTAAGCCGCCCCTGGCTCTTCGGAGTCGGATCGCCAAGCCACGTGGCCGCCGCGGCATGACAGGCTTCATGGACCGATATGGCGACAATGAACGCTATTACTGTGGCTATCAGCCGGTCCGTGTCGGACGCGACGTCGAGAATGCCCATTCGTGAAACTCGGTCCTTCCGGGGGCGATCGACAATAGACAATCGATTCGCACAGTTGTTCGTGTGGGGCGGGGGCTTGCCCGTACTAGATTATCCTCTGGAGAGTCTTAGCGTGAGTCTCATTCCTGACTCTGCACCAACTGCATTGCGGTAGTATCAGCGGTGCAACCGCCTGCAAACGGCTTGGTCGGAGGCGGTCTGATAAGGCGCTGGAATATGTGAGGCAAAATGGCGGCGAAGTCGGTCGCGCATACCGCCGGAGTGGTCAAAGACCGGCAATGGGACGTGCGCACCCTCGCTGCATTGGCGCTGCTGTTTCTAATTCCAATGGCGCTCTTCCTCGTTTTGCGGGTCAATTCTGAGATTGATGCGGCATTCGAGGCCGAGCAATTTCACTTCTGGATTGTTTCCGGCGCGTCAATACTCGGGCTGATCACGGCGATTGCGGTTCTCATCTCCTCAATTGGCCGCGACGACGTTTGGGTGTTTTTCGTCGGGCTCGGATTGCTCTCCATATCCGGAGTGTTTCTATTGCACTCACTCGCGACGGAAAGCATCCTGTTCAGCGAAGCCCACCCGAGCTTTTCGGTGGCGCCGCCGGCCAGCCTCGCCGCCGGCGCCGTTCTTTTTGGACTCAGCGCAATTCGCTATCCGGTGTCGGTCGAGAACGTTCTCGTGCGAATACGGCCGGCAATGCTCGCCCTGTGGGCTGCCGCCTACAGCTCGGTTGCGGTTTCCCTCTTCGCAATCCCCCGCATTACTGAAGTGGTGCAGGCTGTCGATACGGTCGATCCCGCCAGCTTTGGCTACGGGTCAGCAGAGGGCGGCGCCGGCGTGGCGTTCATGAGCGTGACGGTGACAACGGCAGTCTTTTTCGGCGCTGCATTTGCCCGGTATACCCGACTTTTGAGATGACGCAGTTCCGAGGTGCTCATTGCCGTCATGGCAGGTCTGGTCCTGTTCCTCGATGCCGAGCTTGCCATGATGTATTCAAACGTTTGGAAACTGAGCTGGTGGCTGTACCACGTATTCATGCTGTGTGGATTCGCGATTATCGCCTGCGGGATTCTTCTGGAATATCGGCGCCATAAGACGCTTGGATCGCTCTTCGATGGAATCACGGTCAGAGACGCCATCGAGCGGATTCAAGAGAACTACAACGAGGCGACCACGGCCCTGGTGGCTGCTGTAGAGGCCAAAGACTCGTACACACGGGGGCACTCGGCCCGCGTTTCCGACTATGCCGCTACTATCGCGGAGCGATTTGGCATCGGGCGCGCCGACCTCGACAGGATCCGCCATGCGGCTGTGCTCCACGACATCGGGAAAATCGCCGTGGGAGAACAAATTCTTACGAAAGACGGCGGACTCAGCGATGCGGAACGGGACGCGGTTCAGCAGCACCCAAGCGCCGGCAACACGATGGTAATGAGCGTGCCGTCGCTTTTGCCGTATGTCCCCGGGATTCGTGGACATCACGAGCGTTACGACGGCGCCGGTTATCCAGATGGTCTTTCTGGCGATCGGATACCGCTCGATGCGCGGATTATCGCCGTCGCCGAGGTGTACGATGCTTTGACATCGGACCGATCCTATCGCCCCGCGTTAAGCATTGAGGTTTCGACTAGGATCATCAGGGAAGGCTCCGGTACGCACTTTGATCCCCGTTGCGTCGAAGCGTTCATGACAACCGGACTAGCCTTCAAAGAAATGGATCCGGAATCGAGCGTTGTAACGGACAACGATGCCGGCGTCTGACGTTCCGCCGGCCGGAATTGGGTCCGGCCAATCCGTTGAGGAGAAGATCGGCTCTTGCTACGATTCCGGAGGTGGCTGGCCGCGTATCCCGGGATGTGAGGTCGAACGATCTTGAGTGCGAAGGAACTGATTGACAAGGGGCTGACCTACGCCAACGAAGGCAGGTGGGAGGAGGCCATAATTCAATTTGACGGGGCCTTGCGGCTGGATCCGGAAAATACCGTCGCGCTGAGCGGGCGGGCCCTGGCGAACATAGGTCAGGGGAACGTAGACAACGCAATCGCTGACTACACCGCCGTCATCAAGCTGGACCCGGGCGATGACGACGCTTTTTTCTCACGAGGCAGGCTTTACGAAGACAGGGGCGAACCGCGACAGGCGATTGCCGATTACCGCGCCGTCATCGAGCTGAATCCTGAGCGCAAGGCCGGTTACTACAGCAGGGCCCGATGTTACGAAATGGTCGAGCAACCGGCGCTCGCCATTCATGACTACGATTCGCTCATAAAGGTCGATGAGGACGATCCGGGACCGTACTTAAGGCGTGGAAAAGTACATGGGCGACAGGGAGATTTGGCGGCGGCCGTCAAGGATTTCACCTTCGCCGTCGAACGGAATCCGACAAATGTCGATGCTTTTTACAATCGTGGGGTTGCAAACAAAAAGCTCGGGCATTTGCATTCCGCGATCAGGGATTACAGCAAAGCGATCGCCATCAAACCCGGGCACGTCAATGGTCTGGTTAACAGAGGCAACGCTTTGATGGCGAACCAGCAGATCTCAGACGCTATCGAGGATTACACCGCCGCGATCGAGGCGGCGCCCGACCGGCCGCAGGCGTATTACAACCGGGGCAGCGCGTTCGTGCGGCTCGGTGAGACGGCCGACGCCACGGCTGATTTTCGCAATGTACTCGAGTTGAGCGCCGATTCAAGCCTCGCGGCAAAGGCTAAGGAACACCTCGCCAAGCTTCGGGTATAGACCCAAGCAGGCTCTGCGCCGACGGGTTTGAAAATGAGTCCTGGCGTCTTTACGGAGCCGGGATTCTTACTCGTCGATTGGGCGAAACTCGCGGCGAAGCGCAAATAGCGAAAACGTCCAGAACACGACCGCCACCACCAGCCCGGATAAGGGCCGACCGGGATGCGCGCTCGCGGCCGCATCGCCCGGCGATCCGACGTGGTAATCGACAAGACTAGTTCCGAACGCAAACAGGAGGACCGCGGCGGCCGTCCCAAAGACAATCGACAGCGCGGCAACACGAAAACGCCTTGCGATATCGGCGACGTGATTTGGCTCGACAAATCGTTGAAACCGCCGGTGGGTAAGAAGGACAATCAGCCCGCCGCCAACCGCTACGACTCCCTCGTAAGCGATGGATGGAAAATCCGCCGAGGTGATCTTTTGCGGAAAGCTGTATGCGGCGGACGTTGCCGCGCCTATGCCCACGTTTAGAAGCGACGCGAAGCCGACAGCCACGGCAAGGATGGCCAGGATCTGAATCAGCTGCGTATACCACGTCGTGACAGCCCGAAGCGAAAACGTGGCGTAACCCGACGCATGCGCACGGGCGGAAAGATACGCGATAAGAGTGCCGAGTGCGATTACGGCAATAAGCAAACTCAAACCGGCGGCGCTTCGGATCGCTTGACCGAGTTCGGCTAGAGCGCCAAGAGCTTCCAGCGGATTTTCGATAGTTTGCCGCTCCGACTTCCCTGACTCCACGAAGATTCGAATGTCAATGGCCGCCCGCGGTTATCTGTTCGCTCAATCACGACAATGCCGGGAAGAATGGAGTGTTGACGATGCCTCATGCAGGTTGAACCCGAACGCTGGGCTTCATGATTCAGATGGACCGAGCGGATTACGAATGCGCGTTCAGCGGTCCCGCAGCGCCGGTCGCCACGGATAGCCTCCACAGGGGGCATGCCCGCCGGCTAAGTCCGCCTATGCCGCTCGTTATTGCTTGTAGATCGACCCCCAGCGATTCCGACGAAATCTTGACATGCCCCCGAAGTCACGGAGTTGTAAAGGCCAGGTCGCGATCGTCTAATGTAGTCGCCGTGATCCAATAGCGAGAAGAACATGAAGATATCCAGCGTGAGGGCGATCCCGGTGAATTCCGGAGTCGGAAGTCGAAACTATCTCTTCGTAAAGGTTGAGACCGACGAAGGCCTCTATGGGTTGGGGGAGGCAGGCATCACCGGTAAAGAGCTAGCCGTCGCGGGCGTAATTCAGCACTTCGACGAACAATTGCGTGGAGAAGACCCCAGACGAATCGAGCACATCTGGCAGCGCCTTTTTCGGGGCAACTTCTTCAAGGGCGGCCAGATACTGACGGCGGCGATCTCGGCGGTCGATCTGGCGCTCTGGGACATCAAAGGCAAGGCGCTCGGCGCGCCTGTATGGGACCTGCTGGGCGGAAAATGCCGCGACAAGGTCGTCTGCTACGCGCATATCAACGGAAACAGCCCGGAAGAACTTGCCGTCGATGCTACAAGCAAAGTACGGGACGGATTCAAATTCGTGAGATTCGGGGTCCCAGAAGAGCCCGGTGGGATACTTGAGCCGCGCAGGGCCGTGCCGCAAACAGTCGAGCGGCTGGCAGCCGTGCGAGAGGCGGTTGGAGACGAAATCGAGATATGCATCGACTTTCACACTCGCCTCGATCCCATCGATGCGGTCAGATTATGTGATGCCGCGGCTCCGTACAATCTGTTCTTTGCGGAGGACCCCGTGCGGTCCGAAAATCCAGACGCTTACGCGTTCGTTCGGCAGCACACTAACGTCCCGATCGCGGGTGGTGAGGAGCTTGCGACGAAATGGGAATTCAAGCCTCTTATTGAGAGGGATTTGATCGACTATGTGCGCGTCGATCTGTGCATAGTGGGTGGACTCACGGAAGCAAGAAAGATTGCGGGCTGGGCCGAGGCTCACTATCAGAAACTTGCGCCGCACAATCCGCTCGGACCGGTCTCAACGGCGGCCTGCGTGCATCTCGATATTGCCAGCCCGCTTTTCGGAGTGCAGGAGCTCTCCCGAATGCCCGGATACCTGGCTGACGTGTTTCCGCACCAGCTTCGATTCGAGGACGGCTACCTGCTGTTGCCCGAAGGCCCCGGGCTCGGCGTGGAGATGAACGAGGAGGCCATCGGAGATCATCGATTCCAGATATCTACGCCTACGGAATTGCGTCGGGATGATGGCTCCGTGACAAACTGGTAAGTACGCGAGTCGACACCGAGCAGTTATTGCTCGCATCGTTCGGATTCGGAGTTATCAGGACGACGAGGAGGAAAGCATGGCCACTGATATTGCAAATCGCTGGATGCCGCCGTCGCCGCACCGCGAAAAGATCGTTGAGGAGCTTGATACTGGGCGGCTAACGCTGCGGGAGCGGGGACATGGTCTGCCGCCGGTGGTCGTTCACGAGGATGGCGGGCACATCGATCTTCCCGACATTCGGTGGAACGGAACCAGATGGAAGCGCGCGGAAGCACCCACGGCGACTGTCCGCCAGACCGCGTACAGCGACGTTTGCGGGTGCAGTTTCGAAGCCGCCGACATTATCAACGCGGCGGACGTACTGTCCGCCCAGGACGTAGCGTGCATTCAAGAGCTAGAGAATGACGTTGAGTACATGGTGGTTCGTATGGACCGTCGACTGGAAAAATACTCCAACTTCGTTGCCAGATTGAAATCTATAGCCAGAGAGATTGGGGAGATTGCGCGCCCGGATCCTGACGACGTTCGGAATTATTTCGAGGAAGCGTCCGCGCTGCTGCGTGCGGGGAAATTGGATTACGAATCGAAGATGAGACTGGCCGGTATTACCGAGCGGGCGCGACTGGTGGCCCAGGCTCAAGAAGATACGATGAAGGAAAAGAAGAATCTCGCCATACAGGCCCTTCTGGCATTTGAAGACCTACGGGGGGCGCGAAATTGGGACGCGGCGATTGAAGAAGTAAGCGTGGCCAGCGGATCGTCGAGCGCCGTACCGCCGCGCGGCAGCGAGGACGGTTCGCAATAAGAAGGTTAGTCTTCAGGGCGTGGTTCGTGGCGCATCGCTTCTACTGGGAAAACATGATCCGGCTCGGCGCGTTCCTTTCGTACCAGAGCAGTTTTTTCATGCGATGGAAGTTGAACTTCGGTGAAAGTCAGGTACTGGCCTGCGTGTTCGGGGGCGACGTGGCGTTCACGGGTGGCCGCGACCATCCCGTCACCATCATCGTCAGAACGGAAAAACGACTGTCAGGGCTCGAGCTCCACGAATGCGACGCCTCGGATGGAAGAGACTGTCTGGATAAGGCGAACTTTGTGCTCGTGGATGATGCCACGGCCATGCCCGTCCTGGGCAGCGGAGTCCATTTCTTCGTTACTTCCGATCGAACGAGCGGGAAAAGTTATTTTGTTCGAGCGTATGACGAAAACGGTCGACTGTGTGCCTCGGGCTTTGTGGTTGCAAAAATCGAGGAACTCCCGACGGCTGTCCGCGAGCAAACGCTCGCCACCAGGCCGGGATACCCTCCGAGCTTTGCGTGGCCTGCCCCCAAAGACGAGAACTATTGGATCTCGTTTGTAATGATCGTCGACCCGGAAAGCCAGCAGTTGGTTACCGGCGTCTACTCGTGGGCCACGACCTGGACGTTTCCATTCGTCACGAAGGTTCCGTTTTATTACCATGACGCAATTCCCATTCCGTCGCTTGAGGCCGGGAAGACTTACGTGGCAACGTATCTGGCAATAGATCGAGAAGGCTGGATCCCCTACATCGATTCGGTTGGGGTTCGAAGACCGGAATCGCCGTAATGGCTGCGACGATCAGTTAGATCCGCCGGGCTGGTACTCGTAGTCCGGGAGGCGGGTCGGAAATGAACGTTTCCCCCGGGACCCGTATATTTTCAGGACGAAGGGAGGCGCGCAATCCCGCGCCGGACCTCCTACAGCACAGGGCCAGGTGCTATTCGGCATCTTCGGCGCCCTGCAGAGCCGCCACCGCCGCCATGTCTTCGAGGGTGGTGGTGTCCCCTGTGACCTTGCCGCTTGTGGCGATTTCCCGAAGCAAGCGCCGCATTATCTTGCCGCTGCGGGTCTTCGGAAGGGCAGGCGTAAACCTGAGCAGCTTAGGCCGTACGAAGCGGCCTATTCGCTCCCCCACGAAGTTGACGAGTTCGCTTTGGAGTTCGCTGCTCTCCTCGAAGGCGCTCCGAAGCGTTACGAAAGCGGCTACTGCTTCGCCGGTGATCTCATCAGGAAAGCCAATCACCGCTGCCTCGGCTACCGCCGGATGCTGAACGAGGCAGCTTTCGACCTCGGCCGTACCGATCCGGTGTCCCGCTACGTTAAGTACGTCGTCGATCCGACCAATAATCCAGAAGTAGCCGTCCTCGTCCTTGCGGGCCGCGTCACCGGCCAGATATACGCCCTCGATGCGCTTAAAGTATTGGTCGAAGAACCGGTCGCTATCTCCGAATTCGGCGTCGTGACCCGGCTGACCCCATCCCTGCTTGTAGATGCCTCGAATCATCGCCGGCCACGGCTGTTTGATGACAAGCAGCCCGCGCTCATTAGGGGCGATGGAATTGCCGGATTCGTCGACCACATCGGCTTCGACTCCCGGGAATGGCAGTGTCGCCGATCCCGGCTTGGCGGGGATGGCGCCAGGGAGCGGCGAAATCAAGATCCCGCCGGTTTCCGTTTGCCACCACGTATCCACGATGGGGCACCGGTTGCCTCCAATAACTCGTTGGTACCAGAGCCATACTTCGGGATTTATGGGCTCTCCGACGGTGCCGAGGAGCCGGAGACTGGAGAGATCGTGCTTTTCGGGCCATTCGTCGCCCCACTTGATAAATGCTCGAATGGCCGTTGGCGCTGTGTAAAAGATCGTGACATCGTACCTATCGACGATCTGCCAGAAGCGGTCCTGCGCCGGGTGATCCGGGGCGCCTTCGTACATGACGCCGGTCGTCGCGTTCGCAAGGATTCCGTAGACGATGTAGCTGTGTCCGGTTACCCATCCGATATCCGCGGTGCACCAAAAGACATCGTCAGGTTTTAGATCGAATATCCACCTGGACGTCAGGGCGGTGTGGACGAGATAGCCGCCGTGCGCGTGAACGACCCCTTTGGGCTTTCCGGTCGTTCCGCTCGTGTAAAGGATGAACAGGGGATGCTCTGCCGGAAGTGATTCGGGCTCGCAAGTTGTTGACTGCCCCCTGCTCAAGTCGTCCCACCAGATGTCGCGCTCCTCGACCATATCGATTTCATTTCCGCAGCGGCGGTAAACAACGACATGATCCACCGATGGGCACTCGCCGTCGGCGAGTGCGCCGTCGACGTTCTGCTTGAGCGGCACTATCTTGCCCCGTCGCCACCCGCCGTCGGCGGTGAGGATGGCTCGCGCTGCGGCGTCCTCAACTCGATCCCGAATCGCGTCCGAGCTAAATCCGCCGAAAATCACGCTGTGAATCAGACCAAGCCGTGCACAGGCCAGCATCGCCACCGGCAATTCGGGGATCATGGGCATATAAATAACCACGCGATCGCCGCGCTCTAACCCAAGACTCTTCAAACCGTTGGCGAAACGGCACACGTCATCGAGCAGTTCTTGAAAGCTGACCGCCCGCGCGTCTCCGGGCTCGCCCTCCCAATGGAACGCGACCTTTTCGCCCAGGCCGTTTTCGACGTGTCGGTCGAGGCAATTTACTGTGATATTCAGTTCGCCATCTACAAACCACCTGCTGAACGGCAGGTTCCACTCCCGGAGTTTTGTCCATGGTTTGCTCCACACAAACTCATCGGAAACCTCGCGCCAGAACGATTCCGGCTCTTCGAGACTCCGGCGATGCAGCTCCCTGTATTGCGCCAGACTGCTGACGTGAGCCTGGCGGGCGAATTCTTCCGGGGGGTCGAACAAAGTCACGTCGCCCCGAGATCCCTCTGTTTCGGTCATTTCATCCTCCAACTCGGCCGCCGACTGAGCAATCAATTAAAAAGCGCCGATACCCCGGGCCCGACCCACATCGGCCCGGTCTGTTTTCAGTGGACTTGAGGCAACACCGGTACGCGCGTACCCGCGCAAGCTGGGCGGTTTCGCCGGGGGCAAATATTAGACGTTCGCCCTTAGACTGTCACGGCCGAACCGTCCGCTGAGCGCGTGCTTGTAACCTCGGCATTGCGAAAGATGTGGGTGGACGTGGGGGGAGCTGCTCGCATTGCGGCGAATGAGGAGGACGTGATGGAAATTTACGATCGGCTCGGGGTCGCGAAAATCGTAAATGCACAGGGCAACGTGACGCGCATCGGCGGTTCGATAATGTCGCCGGCCGTGCTGGAGGCGATGGCTCAAGCGTCCAGGCATTTCGTCTCAATCGAGGATCTCAACGAGCGAATCGGCGAGCGGATAGCCGGGCTGATGAAAGTCGAAGCCGCGATGGTATGTTCCGGAGCGGCCGGAGGTCTTCTGCTCGCGGCGGCTGCGTGCATGTCCGGATCAGACGAGGAGAAAATCCGGCAGTTACCCGACACGACGGGCCTGCGGGATGAGTTCGTCGTGCAGTCGCTTCATTCAAGCCCGTACAACCACAGCGTGCGCGTTGCCGGCGGAAGGCTGACCGAAATCGGCGGAGAAGAAGGCGCGACCGAACAGGAAATTGGAGAATCGCTGGGGCCTGGAACCGCAGCCTTCCTCTACAACATTCTGCCGATTTCGGGCGTCTGGGGCCGCGGCATATCGCTTGAGCAGGCGGTTGCTGTCGCTCACGACAACGATGTGCCGGTCGTCGTCGACGCATCCGCCATCCTTCCGCCGTTAAGCAATCTCATCGATGTCCCCGCAACAGGCGCGGATCTCGTGACCTTTAGCGGCGGCAAGGGGCTTGAAGGCCCGCAGGCAACGGGAATCCTCTGCGGCAATTCCGAACTTATCCGTGCGGCGACGATGAACGCGAACCCGAACGAGTCCGTGGGCCGTGCGATGAAGGTGGCCAAGGAAGAGATGGTGGGCCTACTGGTGGCCGTGGAACGATTCTTCACGAGAGATCATGAAGCGGACCGAAAACGGTGGCAGTCCACGTGCGAATACGTCGCCGCAGCGGTCGAAGAAATCCGCGGACTCACGGCGGACGTGATTTTCTGGGAAGCCAGAGGGATTCCGGCGGTGTGGCTGACCGTGGACGAGGACGAACTCGGACAATCGAGACAGGACATGGCCGATCGACTCAGAAGCGGCGAGCCGCCGGTGCTCCTATGGGACTATCGCGGCGAGTTCTGCGTTGTGCCCAGCACGCTTAAAGATGGCGAGGAAAAGACCGTAGCCGAGGCTCTCCGGAGTGCCGCTACGAGGACGTAATCGATTGCCGGAAGGTTCGACCGGGCGGCCTGAATGGGGGAGGATTCCCTATTCGCCCGATTCCCTGCTTCTTGCCGCGATGATCTGTTCCTGAACGTGCGCCGGCACTTCGTCGTAACGGAGGAAATCAATGGTGAACGATCCACGACCGTGCGCAACCTGGCGAAGGTCCACGGCATAACGCTGAACTTCGGCGAGCGGGATTTCGGCCACGATTACTGTGTCCCCACCGGCCCCCTGGTCCGTACCGCTCAATCTGGCTCTCTTTGTGTTCAAATCGCTGATGATTGGACCGGTGAATGTCTCCGGGACTGATACCTTGAGCTCGTAAATGGGCTCCAGGATGGTTGGGGCGGCATTTTTTGCGGCATCGCGAAACGCAATCGCTCCAGCAAGCTGAAAAGCCTGGTCGGAAGAGTCGACCTGGTGCTCTTTGCCGTCGATGAGGCGAACCTTGCATCCGACCACCTGATAGCCCGCCAGAATGCCTTCCGTCATTGCCCCGCGGACCCCCTTTTCCACGGCTGGCACGTAGCTCCTGGAAATTGACCCGCCGACAACTTCATTCTTGAATTCGAACTCGCCTTGCTCGAGTGGCATCGGCTCCAGAATGATCGTAACTTCTCCGAATTGCCCGTGCCCGCCCGACTGTCGCTTGAAACGACCGTGGGCTGTGCTCTGCCGCCGAATAGTCTCCTTGTACGCGACCTGCGGAACCGAAACATCGACTTCGGCTCCGAACCTGCTTTGCAGCCGCTCGACTGCGACGTTGAGATGGCCGTCGCCGATTCCCCAGAGCAGTGTTTCAGACGTGGCGTCATCGCGAGTTACTCGGAGAGTTGGGTCTTCCTCGGTCATGCGCGAAAGCGCCGTCCCAATTTTATCCAGATCCGACTTCGTCCTGGGGCTGATTGCGAATGCGATTGCAGGGCTGGGAAACTCTATCCCGGGCAGTAGCTCGGCGTCCGGACTTCCGGCGAGAGTGTCGCCCGTCAGAGTTGAGGCCAGTTTGGCAACGGAGCAAATGTCGCCCGAAACGACCGCTGTCGCGTCGATATGCTCCTTGCCCCTTGGATACGAAAGAGCGCCAAGCCTTTCATCTGTTTTTTTACCAAGATTGCGGACTTGAAAATTTGATGTAATTTCGCCCGAGAAAACCTTCAGGAACGTAAGCCTTCCCATGTTTGGATCGACAATAGTCTTGAAGGCCAGGGCGGTGGCGCCATTGGCCGATGAATTGGCGTCGACTCGGGGCGATGGCGCCATTGCGGCCAGCGCGTCAAGCAGCGGAGCGCTGCCAAAATTATTCGCGGCCGATGTGCAAAAAACGGGGAATAGCTCGCGACCGGCGATGCCGGTTTTCAGGGCCGCAGTGACTTCGCCGGGAGTTATTTCCTGATCCTCGAGGTATTTTTCGGTCAATTCGTCGCTCGCAGCCGCGACCGCTTCTACCAGCGCCTCCCGCGATTCGTTTGCGACGTTGGCGAGCGCATCGGGAATATCCTCGCGGCGAGAGCCGCCGCCTTCGAACGGCATTCCCTTCATAGCGACCAGATCCACCAGGCCCGTGAAATCTTTCGCCAAGCCGTACGGAATCTGTAAGGCGATGACGGGGCCAAAAGTGGTTTTAAGTGATTCGACGATGCCGTCGTAGTCGGTGTTATCGCGGTCCATGCGATTGATGACGATAAATACGGGTAGGTTCATCGCTTCCGCGTGCTTCCAGCCGAGTTCGGTACCGACTTCGATACCGGCGGTGGCGTCGACAATAAGAAGAGCGGCGTCGGCAACCCGCGCGCCGCAGGTGATCTCGCCGACGAAATCAGGATCACCCGGAGGATCTATGAAGTTGAACTTAGTATTGTTCCACTCGCACGCGACGACTGAGAGGCTGAGTGACGTATGGCGCCGGATTTCGTCAGGAAGAAAATCGGCCAGCGTATTGCCGTCCTCGATATTGCCCAGCCTGCTGGTTGCGCCGGACGTGTTAACCAGGGCCTCAACTAAGGACGTCTTGCCAGAACTCTTTTGCGACAAAAGTACGACATTGCGTATTTGGTCGGTGGCATACTGTTGCATCCGGGCTACTCCAAACACGAGTCCAACCAGGGGACCCGAGTGTCACCGGACGAGTCAGAGGGACGCGAGTTCGAGTCCTCCCACGTTCAGAATTCCAATTATAGACGGACGTGGGGGGCACGTCCTCGGCTGGAGAATGCGCCATGTTCGAGCCTGCAGCGCCTTCGCGTGAGCACGGACGCCGAGCCACGTAGCGTGTCGACCCGGATCGTTGCGAAGTGCGGTACCTCGCTGCTGACGAAACCGGGTGTGGGCGTCGACGAATCGTACATAAGAGCACTTACCGCCACCGTGGCTGAGCTAATGCGTGACGGAATTCAACCCGTGATGGTGATATCGGGAGCGGTAGCGATGGGGCGGACGATCCTGGGGAGAGACGAGTCGAATTCAACCGTCTCGCGCCAGGTTCTTGCGGCCGTCGGTCAGTCTCCGCTCATGAGCGTTTTTGAGGACGCGTTCAAGGGTTTAGGGATTACCGTCGCGCAGACGCTACTCTCACGGGCGGCGCTCGAGGATAGACGGGGGTATCTGAACGCCCGTAACACCCTTCTTGCATTGCTGGACCGCGGCATTGTGCCGGTTGCCAATGAGAACGACGTCGTCGCTACAGAGGAGTTGCACTTCGGAGATAACGATGCGCTCTCGGCACTGGTGGCAAATCTGGTTGATGCTGATCTGCTCGTGATGATGACAGACGTCGAGGGCTATATGCGACCCGATGACGACGGGGCCATGAAGCTTGTTTCGGTCACCGATCGAATCACGGATGAAATGATGTCAGCCGCTGGAGGGGCTGCGTCTTCGGCCGGAACCGGTGGAATGAAAACGAAGCTGGAAGCCGCGGGCCTGGCAACCGCGCACGGCGCCACCGCCGCGATTGTGGATGGTCGCGATCCGAAGAATCTGCTCAGACTCGTACGTGGTGAGCGCGTCGGAACAACCGTCTCGGCGTCGGGATCTCGACGTGAGAGCCGAAAGCGCTGGATGCTAACGGATCTGGCGCTGAGAGGGCGGGTTCGCATTGACGAAGGCGCCGTTGACGCCCTGGCCAAGAATGGCCGCAGTCTACTGCCCGCAGGAGTCATGGGGGTTGAAGGCCAATTTGACCGGGGTGATTTGGTGGCCGTTGTCGGGCCTGACAACTCGGTAATTGCGCACGGTCTTACGAATTACGGCGTTGAAGATCTTTCACGAGTTATGCAGCACGACTCTTCCGCGATCGCGGATATCCTTGGCTATGAGTATGGCCAAGAGGTGGTCCACAGAAACAACCTGGTGCTGATGCCTTCAATTCAGCATGATGTGGCGGACTAATCGCAGGTGGAACCCGCAGTGCTGACAGGCGACAGCTCGATGAACGATTTATCGGCGGAGCTCTTAGATAAGGCTTCGCTAGCGCACCGGGCCTCGCTTCATCTTGCCACGCTTCCAACTGCAACCAAGAATGCTGCCCTGCGCTCCATCGGTTCGGCGCTGCGCGAGAATCTGGACTTGATTCTGGCGGAAAACTCAAGGGACGTTGCGGTCGCAAGCGAAAGCGGCGCCGACGAGCACATTTTGGACCGGCTTCAGATAACGTCGGAAACAATTGCCTCGATGGTCAGCGGAATCGAGCAGATCGTTCTGTTGCCGGATCCAATCGGAGAGGTGATCGAGTCGCGGATTGTTGAAAGCGGGCTCGAAGTTTCCCGCCGGCGCGTTCCACTCGGTGTGGTGGGAATAATTTACGAGGCGCGTCCGAACGTTACGGTTGATGTTGCGGCGATTTGTTTGAAGTCGGGCAACTCCGTTCTCCTGCGTGGCGGCAGCGAGGCGATAAACAGCAATCGGATTCTCGTACAGGTTATTTCTGACGCAGCCACGAGCGAGGGCGTTCCGGCGGGTTGGGTCGAAACGCTTGAAAACATGGATCGGGCAATCGTGGGGCAAATGCTGCGCCTTAATTCGCTGATCGACGTAATCGTTCCTCGAGGCGGAGCGGAGCTAGTGAATTTCGTCATGCAAAACTCAACCGTTCCGGTTCTGGAGACGGGATTCGGGGTTTGCCACACGTACGTGCACGAACGGGCCAATCTCGACAAGGCGGTCAGAGTCGTATTCAATGCAAAGGTTCGGCGGCCGTCCATATGTAACGCCCTCGATTCGCTTCTGGTGGACAAGGGAATTGCCAGGGAGTTTTTGCCGCCGATTGCCAGCCGACTTTCTCAAGCGGGCGTTGAATTGAGGGTCGATCCGGAAGCGGCCGTCGCGATTCGGGGATCCGCTCCGACGTTGCCGGCAAATCCGGAAGACTACGACACCGAATTTCTGTCGAAGCGCGTCGCCGTGAAAGTCGTTGACGGAATGGATCAGGCGATCCGGCATATTCGAGAGCACGGGTCGGGCCATTCCGAGGCCATATTGACCGAGGATCACTCAGTTGCGCGTCAGTTTGTCAGCGTTGTCGACGCGGCAGCGGTCTACGTCAACGCTTCAACTCAATTCACCGACGGCGGCGAGTTCGGCCTCGGCGCCGAAATTGGAATCAGCACGCAAAAGCTACATGCGCGAGGTCCGATGGGCCTTCGCGAGATGACGTCACACAAGTGGGTTGTTATTGGCGATGGCCACGTCCGACCCTAGCTCGCCAGCGATCGACCCGGCCCCGACCGCAGTCGTTGACGTGAATTTTCTCAGCCAAAGCACGTACATAACGTCGCTGCTGGAGAAGGCGAACCAATATATGGATGCCATCGGATATACAGAGCATGGAGTCCGTCACGCCGAGCGATCGGCCCAAATGGCGGGTCACATTCTGGGGGCGCTCGGCTATCCGGAGCGACAGAGTCAGCTTGCCGGCGTGGCGGCTTACCTTCACGACATTGGAAACGTGGTATCCCGAGACGGTCACCACATATCGGGCGCTCAGATAGCCTTCGCTTTTTTGGGGCAAATGAAAATGCCGGTCGATGAGCTAACGGATGTCGTAAGCGCGATCGGAAATCATGAGGAGTCTGTCGGCTCGCCCGTCACGCCGGTCGCAGCGGCCGTGATCATCGCCGATAAGGCCGATGTTCACAGAAGCCGGGTTCAGAACCCGGAAATTGAGCGGTTCGACATTCACGACCGGGTCAACTGGAGCGCTGTGGACTCCGGACTTCTTGTTGATCCCGCCCGCAAGTCGATCGCACTGGAACTGACGATCGATACTTCTATGTCGAGCGTTATGGAATACTTTGAGATTTTTTTGAATCGAATGGTGATGTGCAGGGGGGCGGCAGAGGCTCTTGAATGCAAATTCGGGCTGACGATTAACGGCCAGCGGTTAGGGTAGGTCGCGGAGTTCTGGAATATCTCCGCAGCGTTCGCAAGTCTTTTCACCTGTCGCCGGTGATATTATCCGCGCTGAAGGGTGAGACGAGATCCGGGTCTACGATTGGCCGCGCTCGTTAGGCTCAGACCCTCGCTTGCGCTGCGATCGCGCTCACCAGTGCTAAGTCCGAATTCGCGCAGATCCACCGGGGCTTACGCCGTTGGCCGAGCCTAGAAACGTATCGCGCAGGACCCTGTTGGCGCTTGCTGTGCTTGGGTGCGGTTTCGCGCTCGGCTCCGGCTCGGCGTTCGTAACGCGCATGGCCATGCGTCACCAGGGCGAGTTTCTGCCGGGGACGAAGGTGGGCGGGGTGAACATATCCGGTCTTACCCCCGAGCAGGCGGTCGATTTGTTTGATTCTCGCTGGCGCGAATACATCGCCGCGCCGGTCATATTCAGAGCCCCTGATACCGATTGGAAGCCATCCGCCGAGGAAATTGGGATTGGAGTCCAATACCTCCGGCCGATCCGCGCGGCGTACGCGTGGGGACGTGCCGGCGGCATCTTCCGCAGAGGCCGTGAAAACGCGGCAGCTGTTGCGCTGTCAAGAGATATCCCGATCGATTTTGCTTTTGACCGCGGAAAGTTGAGACGATATCTGGCCGGCATCGCTTCGATATATTTCCGGCCGGTGGTCGAGGCGTCGGTTGAGGTTAGCGACGGCGAACTAAGAATTCGCGAGAGTAATCGCGGCGTGGAACTGGACTGGGAGGCGGCGGTCGAACTGGTCAATCCGCCCGGACCGCTGGCTGGGCCGCAGTTGATTACCATACCGATCAAAGAGACCGATCCGACCGTGTCGACGCCCGATGTCCAGAGCTTGACCGACACAGTGCTCACCATGATTGAGGGCCCGATCCTGCTCGACTTTGAGAAAAATGGCTGGCTGATTAGTCAGCAAACGTTGCGAGACGCCTTGAAGCTCGAACGGACCGGGACCGATTTGACCGCCACGTTTGATGTTTCGAAATTCGAGTCGCTGTTCGATGAAATCGACAGTCGACTTTCGATCATCCCGAGGGATGGCTCGTCGAACTACGATCCGGATTTGTCGCGCGTGTTGAATTTTGCTGCACCGCTGGATGGTCGGAAACTGGACCGGACCTCGCTTGCGAACGGGATATTGAAGGGTGCGAGATCCGGGAATCGAACGGTTGATATTCCAATCGTCGGCATACCTGCGTTGCGAACGCCGTTAAGAAGTCTTGGGATACAAGACCTGATCGCTTCGGGGGAGTCATTCTACTTTCAATCGGCGGGGTATCGAATCCATAACATTGAGACGGGATCTCAGATTCTGGACGGTTCGCTGGTAGGGCCGGGGGAGAAGTTTTCGTTTAACCGGTTCCTCGGACCGATTGAGTACGATCGGGGCTTCGTGGACGGGTTGGTGATCGTCGAGGACAGCACGGTTGACGCCATCGGCGGGGGAATATGTCAGGTCTCGACGACGCTTTTCCGAGCCGCGTTCCTGACCGGTCTGCCGATCGAGGAGCGCCACAAGCACTTGTACAGAGTCCGGTATTACGAACAGGGCAATTTCCCGATCGGATTCGACGCCTCGATCTGGCAGCCGACGTTGGACCTTCGGTTCGTAAACGACACCGACGGTCCAATCATGATCCGAACCATATTCAATCGTCGCCGCAGTTCGCTCAAATTCGAGATGTGGGGACGGGATCCGGGCCGTACCGTGGAGGTATCCGAACACCGGCTTTCGGACTGGTCCGATCCGCCACCGGACGAGTGGGTCGTAGACGAGGAATTGCCGGATGGGACAAAGGAACAAACGGAGTGGGCCGTCGAAGGCGTATTCGCTGTTCTGGAGCGCAAGATAACCTCGAGATCCGGTGCGGTTTCTAAATCTGAGTTTGCGTCGAGTTTCGCGCCATGGCCGAACCGATATGCGTTGAGTCCGGACGTCGCGCAGGAAATCGCTCCGGGCGTATTTGCGGAATGGCAACAGCGAATTGCCGAGCGGGACGCCGAGGGGGAAACTGCAGAGGACGAGTAGGGCCTTTAAGCGCGATCCGCAAAGATCCTATTTTCATATCACCTCTCGATCCTGTCAGCGAAAACCGTGAATCGGTATCGTTCTGACCGGTTTTCGATAACATCTAACGATATATCGGGGCGTGGCGCAGTCCGGTTAGCGCGCGTGCTTTGGGAGCACGAGGTCCCGGGTTCGAATCCCGGCGCCCCGACCGAATACGATGGCGGCGCCCCGGGGCGAATGCAGTCTTGAATCGCCGCCCAGGGCAAAGGTTGTATCCCGGCTGCACACGGAATCCAATAATCAGGTCGGGTCTGAAAACGCGGCAATCGGGACACCGGCGTGAGGATGCTAATCTCTGACCCCCTCGAGAACCTGTGGCCGATGCTCGATGGCGTTCGAGACGGGACGGGTTTCGGCAAACGTTGATATTGGCAAGAGGAGTGGATGTGAGCGATCTGCCTGTAATTGGGATTACGCTCGGGGATCCGACTGGCATCGGTCCCGAAATCGTTGCCAAGTCGCTTTTGCGAGCGGAGGTCTACCAGGCCTGTCGCCCGCTGGCTATTGGAAGTCAATCGGCGCTGGATCGCATGATCAAGACTTGCGGACTCGATCTCACCCACCGCCGGATCGACCGCGTGTCTGAATCGAAGTTCGAGTCCGGTTCAATCGATGTGTATGACGAATGGGGAGTGGATCATTCGGAAACGCCGTTCAAACACCCGATCGCGGCAGGCGGGGAGGCGGCCGTAACCGCCGTGATAAAGGCTGTTGAACTGGCGATGGCCGGAGATATCGACGCGATGGCAACGGCTCCGCTGCACAAGCTGGCGATGAAGATGGCGGGCTACGACTTCCCCGGTCACACCGAGATAATCGGGCAGTATTCGAATTCGCCGAATCCACGAATGATGCTAGTGGCCGGTGACCTGCGTGTCGTCCACGTATCCACACACGTCGGCTTGAAGGATGCCGTGCTTCTCGTGAAGTGCGAACGGGTGCTGGAGGCCATCGAAGTGTGCAATAATGCGCTGCTGGCAATTGGAATTGAAAATCCGCATATTGGCGTTGCGGGACTGAATCCTCACGCCGAGCCCGGTGATATGTTTGGGCCCGAGGACAGCCACGAGATTGAGCCAGCCGTGGAGCAGGCCCTGACGCTTGGTATTAATGTTGAGGGGCCGTTGCCTCCAGATTCCGTCTTTGCCCGAACTCGGGACGGCGCGTTCGATGGAGCGGTGGCGATGTATCACGATCAGGGGCACATCGCGGTGAAAATGCTCGGGTTCCACCACGGCATCAACGTGACCGTTAACACTCCGGTTATTCGCACGTCGGTGGATCACGGAACCGCGTACGGCCGCGCCGGGGAATGCCGGGCGAGTGATGAGAGTATGGCTGCGTCAATACTGCTTGCAGCGGATATGGTAAATACTAGACGCCGGCTCACATCAGCAGCGCGAAGCGGCGTCCAGGCGTAGAGTCGGTTCAGCGCGACGACCCACCGAGTCGCGCGACTCACGGCCGCGAACAGCAATCAACCTGGCGGCTCCAAGTCCGGTCATCCGACCTTGAACACGTCATTTAAAACTTCCCTGCCGTCCCTTATGATCATCAGGCGGTGATCGCCTGCGGGCAATGGACTCCCGGCGTCGGGCGAATCGACCGAAATTATTTGAAATGATCCGGGGCCGCGATCGAATTCCGCTTCCCACATGATTTCCTGCTCCTCAACCACTTCTCCATTAACTGTCCATTTGGCCGTAAGGATCAAATCGTGGGGTGCGTTGAAGACTTGAAGTGACGCAAAGACTCGTTCGGTTCCCAATGGAAAATCGTGACCGGGCGTTTCTGGCAGAAGGTGCTCGTCGAGATCAGTGGCAAAAGCAAACCGTGTACGGATCGGAATCCTGACGTCTACCGCGAAGGACGTGGAGCCGACAACGACGGCGATGAGCAAGTCGAAGACGACTCGGAGAAGTCTTTGCAAGGACCGCGGATTCTGGTTCGGGATGCAGTGTATCCGGGCGCCGTAATTGGAATCGGACATTCGGTCAGAATCATCGACACGCGGATCGATCACTGCATACTGCGCGAGGTCGATGACGAGATCAGAATCTTCCCGCTTTGATACTGCAGGCGCCCGCATAACGAACCGGCCGACTGTTGCATTCGTAATATTGACGCGTCCGGCATCCTTGCGAACCTATGGACGTGACTTTGGGTCGCGGGCATAATTCACGATTGTCTACTGGGCGTGCGGGAGGCCAGGCGGCGCTCCGTTAGCGTCAGGACTCTTTTGCAGATTGGGTCAGATTGATACCCGCCAAACCATTCCGTAGACCGTCGCGCGGTCGTGGAGAATATCTGGGTCTGTTTGGCGCACTCTCCGCCCTGGTTGTTGCCGCGTTTCTTGGCATCGTCATTTGGGCGTATTCCCCCGACGAGTCTTCGAATACCGATGTACCTACCGAGAACCAACTGGCGGTAGCGCCTGAAATTCGACAGTCGCCTGCGGCGGCGCCGAGCTTCAAGGACAAGGTCCGCCAGGCTGTCGCGCCAATCGTCGATCTTCCCGCCAAAGTTGCGAATCCGCTGGAATTCATTCCGGACTGGCCCACGGACGAGGCAGTTTCGCTCCTGTTCATGGGAACCGACAAGCGTGAGGGTGATCCGTTTGCGAAAACGGATACGATCATGGTCCTGAAGGTCGATCCGATGTCCGAGTCGGCCGTACTGATCTCGATACCCCGCGACGTCTGCCTTGACAAGTGTGAAACTGAGCCGTACCGCATCAATACCGTTCTCTTTTTGGAGGGCCCCGACAGGCTGCGAGATCGTGTGGGAGACCTGATCGGGTTCAGTATCGACTACCACGTCACGATGGATTTCGATGGGTTCGTGAGGCTGGTCGATTTCTTCGGTGGAGTCGACGTGCGCGTGGAGCGAGATATCTTCGACTACAGGTACCCGAACGCAAATGACGACGGTTTTGATCCATTCATATTGAGGGCGGGATTGCGCCGGTTGAACGGCGAAACGGCACTGAAGTATGTCCGTACTCGCTGGGAGGACCCGGACGGGGATTTCGGTCGAATGGAGCGGCAGCAGCAGTTTTTACAGTCGATTCGCGATCAAATCCTGACGCCTAAATCAATCGTCAGCGCACCGGCGCTTGTTGGACGGGTCACTGACATGTTTGAGTCCAACATACCGATTTCGAAAATTCCCTCGCTGGCAAAGCTCTCCCTGCGAATACCCTCCAATGCGCTCAAGGTCGCAAACATCGACTACACAGATAGCAGGGTCTATCCGGCGGAGGGCGAAAACGGCGCCAAGGTATTGATCCCGAATGTCGACCGGATTCATCGATTCGTCGCGGCGGTCGCGGAGGACGCGCGCCAGGCTGGCGGCGCGAATCTCGATTCGGAATATGAACCGATCACGCGGCAGCAGCTAGAGCCATAAGATTACTCAAGCCTCGCTGAAGGAATTGCCCGGCAACGTGGTGGTCGTTTCGTACAACATCCGCGGCGGCCGTAACGTTGGTGGAAGAGCAAATCTTGCGGATCAGCTAGAAATCCTGAAATCGCTCAACCCCGATATCCTGGCTCTGCAGGAAGTCGACCGAGACTGGGGTCGGAGTGGCTCCGTTGACCAATGCCGATATCTTGCCGATGGTCTCGAGATGCCTGCCATCTACGCTCCGAATCTGATTGGTGGTTGGAATCCGGAGAGAAAAGCGGCGCAATATGGCGTGGCCATCCTGTGGAGAGGACACGCCGTGCGAAGTGGAGGGACGGCGCTGCCCGGCACGCCCGGGCGGGAAACGCGCGGGTTCGCGTGGATTGAATTCGAGCGGGATGGCACCCGAGCGATTGCCATATCGGCCCATCTCGGAGTGAGCGATCCGGAGCGATCTTGGCAGGCTGAAGCCCTGTCGACTTGGATTTCGAGGCAGGCCGTACCGGTAATCCTGGCCGGCGACTTCAACATGGATCCGGGCTCATCAGAGTATGAGACCCTCGCAGCGCGTGCGAACGACATCACCCGCGGGTCCAATCTCCTCACTTTCCCATCCGACAATCCGTCACGCCAGATCGACTATGTATTCGCTACCGGGAAAGTCAAACCAATTTCCGCGGAAACCGTGAATGCAGCGGAATCCGATCACCTGCCAGTCGTAGTCCGAATGAGGTTCTGATTCTCGACCGGGACGACGCGCTAAAATCCCGTCGATAGCGACCTTGCGGAGGCTCGATTGCTCACTCTTAACTCGGACGCGGCGGCGGAGATTTTCTCAATCGGCACGGAAGTGGTTATGGGCCGAATACAGGACACGAATTCGTCCTGGCTGGCCGATCGGATCGTTGCCGCCGGCGGCGACCTCAGAAGAATCACCGCGATTCGTGACGAGCCGACTGAGATGGAGACCGCTGTTGGTGAGGCGGTTGATCGCGGCAGTGGCCTGATTGTCACTACCGGAGGGCTGGGTCCCACGCCGGACGACATCACCGTTGCGGTCGTGGCAAAAATCGCGGGCTGTGAAGTGCGGTCGGACGAGGCGGTGATTGCCGAATACAGGCTACGGCGGCAGATACCGGCAACTGAAGAACTGAATCCGAATCTGGTAAAGATGGGGACCGTCCCCGAGCAGGCTCATGTCTTCCTGAATCCGGTAGGTTGGGCTCCCGCCTTTGCCATTGAAGTTGCGGATTCCGTGCTGTTTTGCATGCCCGGACCGCCGCGTGAAGTAAAGGGGATTTTCGACGTTCACCTCGCCGGCATCCTCGACCAGGGCTACAAAGGTAGGGTGGCGGTGAGCCGGGTGCGAATCGACATGTTCGAGTCGCAGGTTTCACCCCTCCTGCAGGAAGTGATGGGAGAATTCCCGAACGCGTACTTGAAGGCTTACGTTGCGCTGGGTCATGGCAGCGGTTTGCCGGTTGACGTGGTCGTTCGCGGAGTGCACGGGACTCAACCTGATGAAGAGCTGCACAGGGTTCTCGCGTTCTTTTCAGCTCTGGCGAAGGTGCACGGAAAATCCCTTGAGGCGGTAGGCTGAGCGGTATCGGTGGACGATAGTCGGCGCGATAAGTCCGCATCGGAATTCGCGGATATCGGTCGGGACATGTTTTTGGCTGGCCTGGTCGGTTCGCACAGTGGAAATATGAGCGTTCGTCTCGATGATCGCGTCGTTATCACGCGGCGCGGAGCGCGCCTCGGGCGGCTAAGCGCCGACGATCTCGTCGAGTTCAGATTGTTCCATGATGAAATTCCATACGAAGCATCCACGGAGTCGAGCGTGCATCTTGCGGTCTACGCGATCTCCGATCATGTTGCAGTAATTCACGCGCACCCGACCAGTGCGATTGCGGCTTCGCTGATTGAACGCGGTGCAGCGTTCGTGCCGCAGACGTTGGGGGCCGCCCACTACATCCCTCGGGTGCCCGTTGTCGACGCGCCGGCCGGAACGGCGGTGGAAGCGAGTCCGAAGAGATCGCGCAAATGCTTACCGAAAACAATGTTGTGATAGCGCGCCGACACGGAACGTATTCCGCCGGTACCTCTCTGGAAAACGCATTCCAGTGGACACCGGTGCTCGAAGACGCTTGCAAGGTGACGCTCGCGCTGGGTTATGCCGGGTCAGGAATCTCGCCTACGCCTTGAAATCAACCTCGCGTTGAACCGGAAATAACAAGAGCACCCTCCGAAAACAGCAGCGTTTCAATCTCTATTGGGGGCTGCGGGAATCCAGCATCCACCGACCGCTCGGCGAGGGCGACGAGGCCGCTTCGGAGCGGCCCTGGCAAGAATAAATCGCCGATCTGGACACGTTTCAGCTCAAGGCTCCGATCTCCGGTTTCAATTCGAAGGAGAACGTCGATTCGAAATGGGAAATCAAATCTGTCGATTCGCATCGTTCCCACAACGACGATAGTGTCCTCTTTCAGGTGTGTCTTCATGTTCCGGAATTCGGTGAATAATTTCTTGCCTGACCACGCATTGATCTTCGACGCAAGTTCCGTTTCCGAAATGGAGATCTGAACCGGAATCGGGACTCCCGTCACCTTACTCTGATTGATATCGTCGTCAATCTCGTCCAGCCGCGCGTTCAGTTCTGAAAGATCGAAGTCGCTCACGACGATCTCGCTCAGATCGGAATAATCGATTTGCGGTCTGGACGCGAAGAATGCAGCGGCGGCGATGGCCGCCGCTGCGGCGATAATTCCAAAAACAAAAATGCGGAAGCATCCGGACATGATGAAGATTCTAGAGAGCTAACGCCTGGTAAGAATGGCAGATCTGCCGCGAGTCGGGCGTCCGAAAATCATCAGAGTGGTCGACTGAATCGGATTCACCGAAAATCGCGAATCTACCACATTTGAACATGCGGCATTTCTCGTTTCGCGACTCGAGCGAGTTCATCGGTTCAGCCGTTCAAACGCAAACAGGGCATGGTGGTTCGCGATTGACTGGTTAAACAGTTGATTACTTGTCCCGGGCGAGCCGCATCGTCTCGGAAAATGCCAACGATTTGCAGGGCTACGCCACTATTCGATTTATGGCGTCACTAGAATCATTCTCAAAACGGTTGCCGCGAGCCGGAAGGTCAAGATCCATTGCCGTGATCCGGGCCGCCGAGACTCAATCCTGAATCGATAAGTGTGGCAACGATGCCGAATCGATATCATCGAAGCAGGATCCGATATGTGCCGGCGCCCGGGGCCGGCGGAAAGTTGCGTTGTCATTTGTTTCGACCGCTCCGGCACTTCTGGTGGGCGCTGGGCCAGCTTTACTACGAATTGATATCGATGACGCTCAAAATCAACGTTCTGTGGACGTTGACGGTTTTGCCTCTGATGTTGCCAGCAAGCCTGGTGGCAGTGGTGATGGCAAACCCGGCGGCCCGCGACAGCATCGCGGAGCGGATCATTCCGGTGGAGATTCTGCTGATAACGCCTCTGGTTACCGCCTTCGTATTGCTTATTTCCGGGCCTGGTACCGCCGCCATGTACTTCAGTGCCTACAGGTTCATTGACTTCGAACCGGTTACATACGCGCTGTTCTGGCAGGGGTTCAAACGGTACTTCGTACGCGGCTGGCTTTTGGCGGTAACGGATATGGCCGGTCTCTACATCCTTCTGATCGGATTTATGTTCTATTGGTTTTCTGGTGAAATTTTGCAGCAGATCATCGCGGTTGTGTTCGTCTATTTGCTTCTGTTCTGGATTTTGATGCAGCCATATCTATTCGTGCTGATTGTGAGACTTGATCTGAGCGTGTTCCACACATTGCGGAATGCGGCGGTGCTGGTTATTGGAAATCCCGGTGTGACACTTGGGCTTGGGTTGATTTCACTTTTGAGCGCGGTCTTTCTTCCCATTTTCAATATCCTCGCCTTAATCATTGGGCCTTGCGTTGTGGCGCTGACCGGGCATCGAGTCACGGCGGATCTGCTTGAAGATTTAGGCATCACCACGGATGAAGCGGGCGACGTTTCAGCAAAGATTTGAGCGGGGCTGCTTCACGGGGAATCTAGATTGGCCTCCATAACCCTTGAGGATCTCAGTGTCTGGCTACCGACCGGCGATGCCGTAAGCAGCCTGTTTAACAGGTCTGGCGACTCGGACGTTGGAATTGACCCAGTTGACGGTGGACCGAAGATTGTGGATGGACGCGCTCTGGCACTGGATGGGGTAAGCCTGTTCGTGGAGGACGGCGAAACGGTGGCCATCGTTGGCCCCTCAGGATGCGGAAAAACCAGCCTTCTAAGGGCGGTGGGCGGATTGATCCCGGTCAGTTCCGGGGCCGTTTATTTCGACGATGACGACGTAACGGAATATTCGCCGAAAGAAAGATTGATCGGCATCGTATTTCAAAATTACGCACTTTACCCGCACATGGAGAGCCGGCGGAACCTCGGATTCTTCTTCAAGATGCACAAACGTGAAACTGAGCTGCCGGAACGCGTCGAACTCACGTGCAAGATCATGGGCGAGGGGTTTGAGGCCCTCCTCGATAGGAAACCCAAGACACTATCGGGTGGACAAAAGCAGCGAGTTGCGATCGCGCGGTGCATCATTCGCGAACCGCGGGTTTTTCTGTTCGACGAACCACTCTCCAACCTGGACGCAAAGCTCCGCTCGCAGACTCGCGTGGAAATCAAACGGCTGCTCAGGCGATTCGGAATAACGGCGATTTATGTGACCCACGATCAGACCGAGGCGATTGCCCTCGGTGATCGCATAGCGGTAATGCAGTCCGGAAGGATCGTTCAGATCGGGAATTACGCCGAAATCTACGAACGGCCTGCCACCAAATTCGTCGCCGGATTCTTTGGGATACCCCCGATGAACCTAATTTCCGGAATCGTGCGAGAAGGCCGCGTCATTTGCGGCGATCGCGAGATCGAGGTTGAGGGCGATTCGATTCGGACTCTGGAAGGTGAAGCGGTCACCCTGGGAATCCGGCCGGAGCACCTTGAGCTCGAAACCGGAGACCGGCCAAATTCGTTCACGCTTGAGGTTGACATAATTCAAAAATTGGTAAGTGAACGAAACCAGCTCGTCACGTTCCTGATGGGCGAATACGACCTGGTGGGCAAGTTTGACCTCGGAGAACAATTCCATCGAGGGGGTGGAGCAAGAGTCGCTTTTAGGAAGGAAAATATTCGGATTTTCGATTCTCGTGAGATACGAGTCATCTAACCGATATTCGTATTGATTTGCTGCAATAGCGAGGTATGCCAACCGGACCCGTTGAGGGGCCGCGAGTGCTATAATCGACAAAGGCCATAGGTCCTTCCGTCAATGCAGCGAAGTGGGCATCGTCCCACTTTTTGTTTTTCGGTGGACCGCGCTCGAAGTATCCGCAGATCCCTTCTCGAGCGGGGCGGATTTAACTCTAAGCGGGGGTCTATGAAAAGCGAGTTCGAGCTAGCCCTTGCTCAGATCGCAGCTGAGAAAGGGCTCAGCCTCGATGATGTCCTGGAAGCGGTGCGCGCCAGCGTGGAGTCGGCGTATCACGATATGCCGGGGGCCGTCCAGGATATCGAGGCGCACGTTAGCGACGAAGGAACGTTCACGGTATTTGCCAACCGAACGGTAGTTGAGGAAGTTAACGAAGAGGAAACCGAGGTTTCGCTGGAAACAGCGTTGACCATAGACGGATCGGCCAAGCTCGCCGAAGTGGTACAGATTGACATAACTCCCGCCGGGTTTGGCAGGATCGCGGCCCAGAAAGCCCGGCAGACGATGTTCCAGACCCTTCGCGAAGCTGAGCGTTCGCTTGTTTACGATCGCTATGCAGACCACGTCGGGGAGCTTCTGGTTGGCCGCGTCACCCGAATGGACAATCGAGGGGCGATACTCGAATTCGGGCGAGCGGAGGGCATTTTGCCGCCTAGCGAGCAGATTCCGATGGAGCTCTACCGTCCCGGGCAGCGAATTCGCGCCTACCTGATGAGCCTCAACGACACGGGCAGGGGTCCTCAGTTGATAGTCTCTCGCAGGCATGAGGACTTCGTGCGGCGGCTGTTCGAACGGGAAATTCCAGAAATCGCCAACGATTCAGTTGAAATCGTCACGATCGCGAGAGACGCAGGCGTTCGTACAAAGGTTGCCGTAAGGTCGAATCAGACGGGACTCGACCCGGTCGGTTCATGCGTTGGCCCTCGGGGAGCGCGGATTCAAAACATCGTCCGCGATCTTGTCCCTGAGAAAGTGGAGATAATCGAATACGATTTCGAGCCACGGGCATTCGTCGCCAACGCGTTAGGCCCGGCCAGGGTCCTGGAAGTAACCGTGGACGTTGATGAGAACCTTGCTGACGTTCTCGTTGGGCCCGAGATGGTTTCGCTTGCCATCGGCAAAGAGGGGCAAAATACTCGATTGGCGGCCCGTCTGACTGGCTGGAGGATAAACATTAGGGACGCGTCGGATCCGGATCGACTGCGGGTCGAGGCGGCGCCGAGCGTTGCGAAAATGCTTGAACCCATCCCGGCGCCGGCGGGCGCCGCCGCCGATGCGCCAGGCCAGAGTCAGGAATAGCAGATGCACCGGCATATTCCCCGACGCTCCTGCATCGTTTGCGGTCTAAAGACGGCCAAGAATGACCTATTCCGCATCGTGCGACGGCCCGACGGTACATTGGACCTTGACACAGTCGGTCGCCTATCCGGACGGGGTGCTTATGTCTGCCAATCGATCAAGTGTTGGGATGCTGCACTCAGCGGCGGTGCGATTGAACGGGCTCTGAACGTTCGGTTAGAAGGTGACGCACTCGAAAAACTTCAATCGGAGTTTCGCGATATGGCTCTTCAGGCTGGAACAGTCGGGTGAGGGGCGATTCTCACGAACGTATAGGAATCGAGGTCTGCGATGCCTCCGCGTAGCAGATCGTCGCGCCCTCGTCCCGCGAGACGGCGACCCGCTAGGCGCCAACCCCAGCGGGGCGATGCGGATACGCCAGAACAGGTAGTCGCCGTACCGGAGCGACCGGCCACGGTCATCCTGTCGGATTCCACAACGGTTCCAGAGCTCAGCGAACTAGTCAACATGACCCCGTCGGAGATAATCGGTGAGCTGTTCCGTCGCGGAATAGTTACCAACATAAACACGGTGCTTGATTTTGAGACGGCGGCGATATTGCTTGCCGACCTGCAGATCGAGGCCGAGCTGGCGCCGACAGTGGAAGACGAAGTTGGCGAGGCTGTTCCCGACGAGGATATCGTCGAGCCCGATGGTGAGGTCGGTCCGCGTCCGCCCGTGGTCACTGTTATGGGTCACGTTGACCACGGGAAGACAAGCTTGCTCGACGCTATAAGAAAAGCCCGCGTCGCGGCGGGCGAAGTCGGCGGCATTACCCAGAGCATTGGCGCCTACCAGGTTGATGTCGGGGGCAACCTTCTAACCTTTATCGATACACCGGGCCACGAGGCATTTACGGCCATGCGGGCACGGGGCGCCGACATCACCGACATCGTGGTGCTGGTCGTCGCCGCCGACGACGGCGTAATGCCGCAAACGCAGGAGGCTATCGGTCACGCTCGAGCCGCCGGCGTGCCGATCGTGGTTGCCGTGAACAAAATGGATCTTGAATCCGCCAATCCCCAGAGATTACTGGCACAGCTGGCGACCGAAGAAGTGCTGGTCGAATCACACGGCGGAAGCGTGGTTCACGTGGAGATCAGCGCCGAGAAAGGCGACGGGCTGGACGAGCTGCTGGAAATGATCCTGCTTACGTCCGAGCTTGATCAGCCGACCGCGCGGTTGGCGGGTCCCGGCCGGGCTACGGTTATGGAGACTCGCTTGGATCGCAGCATGGGACCGCTTGCGAATGTTCTGGTTACCGCCGGCGAGATCAAAGTCGGGGACTCAATCGTGGTCGGCAGCGAAACTGGAAAAGTTCGAGCCCTCCTTGACCCCAACGGTGAGCGGGTGGAGCGCGCCACGCCGTCGCAGCCAGTCGTGGTGATGGGGCTTGGCGGAATGCCCAAACCGGGCGATCTTCTTGCCGTCGTGGAGGAAGATGGCGATGCAAGGCAGATCTCTGAATCGCGTCGGCTTCGAGCCCAGCGGGAAGATAGTTCTGTCGCGGTCAGATTGGGCCTCGAAGATCTCGCCATCCAGCTTTCGAAGGGCCAAATTCAGCAGCTCGATCTGATCGTCAAGGCCGACACCGACGGCTCGGTGGACGCGGTCGTCAATTCCGTGGAGGCTCTGGGAGACGAATTGGTCAAGGCCAATGTCGTATACGGCGGTGTGGGCAACATTACCGAAACAGACGTAAATCTCGCCGTTGCTTCCAAAGGTGTGATTATCGGATTCGGAGTCAAGGCTAACCCCGCGGCTGAGGCGCTTGCCGAAAATCAGGGAGTCGATATCCGACCGTATCGGATCATTTACGAGTTGATCGAGGACGTGAAAATCACCCTCGAAGGGATGATCAAACCCGAGATCCGGGAAGTAATCAGCGGGCGACTGGAAATCCGAGGCCTATTTCGGTCGGAGCGGAATCTCAAAATCGTCGGAGGAATGGTTACGGAGGGCGCGCTTACGCGTGGTGCGGATATTCGCGTGATGCGAGCGGGCGAGTTGGTCGGTACCGGAAAAATTTCAAGTCTGAGGCGATTTACCGACGTGGCCGACGAAGTCACTGCCGGCTACGAGTGTGGCATGGTGCTTTCGGTTCAACCTGCCATACAGCTCGGCGATCTTGTTGAGGCGTTTCACGAAGAAGAATTTCGCCCCGTACGTTAGCCTCTGACATTCCCAAACGACATGACCACGAGCAGGCGAGCCCAGCGTGTGGCATCCCAAATCTGCCGGGATGTCGGCGAGATTCTGCGGTTGAAGGTCAACGATCCCGATCTTGGCTTTGTGACAATTACCAGAGCTGACGTTAGCGGCGATCTGCGCCACGTTCGGCTTATGTGGGCGGCATTGGGCAGCGAGGACGATATTGCGAAATCTCAGGCCGCTCTGGGCCGCGCATCGAGCCACATTCGGAGGGAATTAGGGCTTGTGCTCGAACTGCGACATACGCCGGATCTGGACTTTGTTATGGACTCGGCTTATCAAGACGGAACGGCCGTCTTGAGCACGATTCGCGAACTGAATGTCGAACCGCCCGACCCATTAAGCGATACTGGCGGGTAATGCATCTGTCCGAGCCTTATTGCCTGGACGCTTTTTTCCTAAATATCATAAAACCCCGTCGCATGACGTCGGCCAAAGTCGTAAGCACAATCAAGCGTGCAGGGAAATTTCGACGGGTCGGCCACGCGGGGACGCTCGATCCATTGGCAGACGGAGTATTGCCGGTGGCGGTGGGCGGGGCAACGCGCATGATCTCGTTTCTGCATAGCTTCACCAAGTCCTACGTCGCGGTAATCATGTTTGGCATCTCGACAACGACCGACGATCTGGAGGGAAGCCCCGTTGAGCTGTCGCCGGTCATGCCGTCGCCGGGCCGGATCCGACGCGAGCTGCAACGGATGGTTGGCGTAGGGATGCAAACGCCGCCGTCCTACTCGGCGGTGCGAACGGCGGGGAAAAGGGCATATGTCATCGCGCGGTCCGGGGCTACCCCTGAGCTTGCCGAGCGCAAGGTGCGCATCGTCTCGGCCCGACTGCTGTCGCTTGATTTTTGGAGAGCTGGCGATTTGAAATTGGCCGGGCTTGATTGGACTCTGGTTGAATCCGGAGGATCGAGCCGCGGAAGGCTTGTGGCGGCGATCGAGATTGAATGCGGAACCGGGACCTATATCAGAAGCATTGCGCGCGATTTGGGAAACGTTCTCGGAGTGGGGGCATGTGTCGCCGGTCTGACTCGCACGCGGGTTGGGCCGTTTTGTCTGCTGCAAGCTTGCTCGCTCGGAGACGCGGTGCATTCGATCGAGAACGGGTTCGTCGGCCAAATCGCTTACACCGCCGATCTTGCGGCGTTGGAATCGAATGGTCTCGTATTGGGGTCCGGCCTCGTGTCACGGTTCGTTCAGGGCTCTGCTGTCGACGTCAATGGAGCAACTGGCCCAAATCGTATCTACGACTCCGTGGGAAGATTTCTCGGTATGGGGGAGCTTGCTCAGGACCGGCGGCTGCGGCCGAAGATTGTGCTGCATCCGCCTGCGGGACGCCCGGCTTGACCGACGTCGTAACAGCAGATCACGATCTTCGAATCGACGGTCCATCCGCTGTGGCCATCGGAAAGTTCGATGGCGTGCATGTGGGTCACCAAGCGGTTATCGACGAAACCGTCCGATCCGCCGGCGAGATCGCGGGGGCGTCGGTCGTCATAAGCATGTGGCCCCACCCGGCAACGGTCCTTGCGCCGGACGTCGAGATACGGCTACTCACCAACCTCGAAGACCGGATCGACCTGCTGGCCCTCCGCGAACCGAACTACGTGCGAGTCGAAGAATTCGATGTTCAATTTGCCGCGCAACGGGCCGACGACTACGTGTTATTACTCCGCGATGCGCTGGGGATGAAGACGCTCGTTTTGGGAGCCGACGCTCGATTGGGGCGCGATCGGCACGCTGGAATTGAGGAAATCACGGAAATAACCCGTCGCCTCGGTGTGCGTCTGAAGGTCGTTGACGCCGTCCGCAGCGGAGGTTCAGTGGGAAGCGCGCTCGTAAAGCGGGCGTATTCGGAGGGTGACCTTGCGGCCGCGGTTAAGTTCCTGGGCCGGCTGCCGAGTTACAAAGGGCTTGTAGAAAGGGGTGACGGCCGGGGCCGAGACCTCGGTTTTCCAACTGCCAATATCGCGGTCTCTCCCGAATTGGTGCTGCCGGCTCCGGGCATATACAGGGGTTCGGCTGTTATCGCCGACGATACCGGCCGCGGTCATCTGCCCGCCGTAATAAGCCTGGGGACGCGTCCAACTTTCCACGAAGGCGGCGACCTCGTTCTGGAAGTCCACTTACTGGATTTCGATGAAGACGTTTACGGACGTAAGATGCGCGTCTTTTTCGAAGACTCAATACGCCCTGAGGCGAAATTTTCAAGCGAAGCGGAACTGGTTGACGCGATGCACGGCGATATCGCGGCTGCCGTGGCCTTGCCGGAAAAAAGCGACCGGTTGTACGAGCCCTGGGGCGGCACAGTGCGAACTTGACCCAGTGTTGAAATACTTACAGGCGATCGCGGGGTGGGCTGATACGTTGACTACTGTCGTTTGATCGATTGATCACGGACGGTTCGATTACGGTTGAAATCCATTCTCTGCGTCTATATTTCCGACGATTGCGCATCGTGCGAGCAGGCGGTCGAGCTTGCGCAGTGGGTCGAAGACAGCATCTCAGAACTCGATGTCAAAGTCGTGAACGTATCCAACCCGGGCGTGGAAATGCCGCCGGGTGTTTCTGCCACTCCGGTCTACGTGCTGGACGGAAAGGTGATCCACCTCGGCAATCCGGCGCGCGAGTGGTTGTTTGAGCGCCTGAGCTAAAACCATTCGCAAACCGCAGTGCCATGTTGCGGAATGGGAGTGACGATCGATGTCGATAAGGCCCCTTTTGACCCGTGGCGGCTTAACCAGGCCGGAAAAATCGAGCTCCTTTCGTCGATGGCCATTTTTCAGGACCTCAGCCCGGAGCAAATGGAATCGCTCGATAGTTCGACGAGGACGATCACAGTCGACAAAGGCCGGGTGGTTTTCGAACCGGATACGACCGGCGAGGGGTTGTTCCTTCTGAAGTCGGGAAAGGTTCAACTGTACCGACTGTCCCCCGAGGGCAAGAAATTTATCCTCGACACGGTTGGGCCGGGGACGTTTTTTGGCGAGATGGCGTTCGTCGGTCAGGGAATGTACGGCGCGTTTGCGGAATGCATCGAGCCGGCGGCTATCTGTGTTATGAGCCGCCACGATCTCGAACGGCTAATCCTCGAAATCCCGATGGTTGGAATTCGATTCATGGAGACGATGGCCGGTCGCCTGGATGGGGCGGAAACGAGGCTGGAGGATCTGGCGTTCAAGTCACTCGCCGGCAGACTGGCCAGTTTGCTCGTAAGAATGGCGGAGCCTGAATCCAATGAGGTCGCGGGCCTGACGCACAACGACATGGCAGAAACCGTCGGCACGTCGCGCGAAACAGCGACTCAAGCGCTAAATGATCTCAAATCTCGCGGATTGATCAATATCCGGCGCATGCGGATTGAGATTATTGATATGGACGGCCTCATCGACGTGGCCGAGACGTACTTAGGCGGAAACGCTAGCCGCTTTCCCCAGGAAGTCGCCTTGCCGCCGCCCGGTAGGCCGAATCGATGAGCTCGTCCGCCAGCAGGCAATCTCGCGCGGTTGCCAGCGGCGGGCGACCCTGTTGCCAGGCATTCAACATGTCCGCAACGAAATCGCGGTAGCCGTTACTCGTGTCTGAATTGGCAACGATGGGATTCCTGCCTGGTCTCGTTTCAATCAGACGGTCGCCGTTCCAGAGTAGATGCGCTTCCGATCCGGCGATGCGCCACTCTCCGTCGGTTCCGTCAACCGGATAATTGCAGCCGACCTCGACAATGCCAATGACTTCGCCGCCTCTCAGGGTAACGATCGCATAGTCTTCCACCGGAAGGCGATGCACGGTCGATGATGTCGATGCGGCGACGACATCGACATCCGGCCCCGCAATCGAGCGAAAAACGTCGAAGGCGTGTCCCCCGAGATTCCTCAGGCAACCGCCGCCGGTATGTTCGGAACCGAGCATCCACGACGATCCATTGTCGACGTATCGCTGAGGAGTGGGCCGAATCATTCGGAATTGGGCGTGAGAAATCGTTCCGAATTCGCCGCGTCCGATCATTTCGGTTGCTCGCCGAACGAACGGCGACAGTCGCATAACGTAAGGTACGGCCACAAAAGTGCCTTTTGCCTCGGCGTGATCGACGACCGGTCGTAACTCGTCGGCCGATAGACCCATCGGCTTTTCCATCATGAACGAATATCCGGCGTCGATCAGGTAGTTCGCCGTTTGCGCCATTTCGGAGTGGCGGCCAAGCGCTACAACGAAATCGGGGTTCGTTTCCGACAGCATTTCTCGAAAGTCTGGATATGAGGGCGCCGCGAACAAACGGCCGCGTGACTCGGCTATATCGCGGTCCGAGTCGGATACACCGACGATTTGAGTGCCAAGGTCGCGAAAATGATCGATATAGCGGGCGTCAATGACGGCGTGCCAGTGACCGACACCGACAACGGCAACTTTGATGTCCGAGAAATCGCTCATCTAGACCGCGTGAGTTGTGATAGAAGTGTACGTATCGCGCGGCGCACACCTTGCCGCGTTCGGGCTATTGTACCGAGGTCGCCGCCCGTGCACCCGAGCCTCCGAAGTGCTTGCTCAACACTGCGGTCACCTCGCGACGCGAGAACTCGGCCGGCAACGGATGGCCGGCGGCCTTGTCGGATTCGCCGATCGCAAAATCGAACGATCCCTTTAGATGTTCCAAACTCGACATCTTTGAAATGGAATCGAGCGAGAATACTGCCTGGTCGATAGCCATGATCGGCGCTCCCTGCCTGATTGGATCGCGATTGGCCGGATGCCGAATCCAGCGTTAACGCGGATCGTCGATTGCCCTCGGTACCACTATCGGCGACTCGGAGCCCGTCAAAAGGGACTGGATGAACGAATTTTTCGGAGGGGGCTGAGGATCCAATCAGGGCGCAGGCCGGGCGGCGGATTTCAAACCCAGCGATGTACCGGAAACGTGCTGGAGATCCGGCTCGAACCAGCGATTAGCTTGTCAGGACTTCGCCGCCGTCCACGCCGATCACATTTCCGGTAATCCAGTGCGTGCGATCGTCGCACAGCACGGCAATGGCGCCGGCTATGTCCTCCGGCGTGGTCAGCCGCCCGCTGGGATTGGTCTGGCCTGCCCGAGCGAGCAGTTCCTCGCTGCCGCCGATTACACGGCTGGCGGCTGTATCGGTTACTCCAGCGCGAATTGCGTTTACGGTGATGCCTTTGGGAGCCAGTTCAAACGCGAGCCGTCGAACATGCGCATCGAGGGTCGCCTTGACGGCGGAAACGGCACCGTAATGAGGCCAAATCTTAGTCGCCCCCTCGCTGGTCATCGCGAACACACGCCCGCCATCCGCCAGGAGCCCGGCGTCCACGAGATCTCTGACCCAATACACGAGACTGTGCGCCATTGCATTGAACGTCATTTCCATTTGAGCGGGTGAGATCGCCTGTGAACCCCCGTCCGATACATACGGCAGCAGATTTCCGAACGCAATCGAATGCAATACGGCTCGCAATCGTCCTAGATGCGATCCTTCGCCCAGCTCCGCGATCATCGCTGCGATGATCGCTTGACGGGTGTCATCCTGCACTGCGTTGGAGTTAAAGAACCGCGCAGTCCGTCCGTGGGACTCGATATCCCTGACAACCTGATCGACGAGCGGAAGAGTTGCGCGCCGGTCCAGGTGGACGCCGAAAATGTTGAGACCGTCGGCCGCGAGCGCCCTGGACGTTGCCGCCCCGAACCCGCCGGAGGCTCCGAGGACGAGCGCCCAATCCAGCCTGTTTTTACCAGCTATTGAGATCAAACATCCCCATTTCGTTTCCCACGCGTTTCGCAATGGCAAGTCAGAAGCTGAGGCGATTCTACAAGAATCTTGGGCAACGAATGGGAACGGTCCTCGGCAACTGGCGGCAGTGCCACTGTTCGCCAGAGAAATTCGCGGCCCGCTTGCTGGAGATGGCGGTCCCGGATCGCATTCGCCAACCCCGGATCGCCTATTTCCAGGAGCCTAACTCGTGGATTTTCAGCAAATTGGTTGTCGCTTTTCCAACCGGTGTCGATGCAACAAGCACGACCGTCCTTCCGCGCGTAAGAATCTCATTTTCGACGATGTAACGGTCCAACATGGCGATAATGGCTTCGGTATCTTTAGGAAGCACTGTGTGAAACGGGGCGATGTCATGCCACAGAGTCAACTGGCGTACTACGGCGGAATCTGACGATAGCGCGAAAACTGGCACGGGAGGCAAGGCCGCGGATAGTAACCTGGCCGTGAGACCCGACTGGGTATAGCAAACGATCGCGGCTATTCTCGGGTTTTGCCGTGATGCTGACGCTGCCGCGATCGCAACGACAGCCGCGTCGGACTCATCGCCCACCGCTTCGGCAGCCGGAGCGAATTGGCGTCCGTCTGTCTCCACGGATTTGACGATGCGTACCGCGGCCATTGCCGCCTGAACGGGAAATTTGCCGATCGCGGTCTCGGCGGAAAGCAGTATCGCGCTGGCGCCGTCAAGCACCGCGTTTGCAACATCGCTAACCTCGGCTCTGGTGGGCCGAGCTGAGCTGGTCATTGACTCCAACATCTGCGTGGCGACGATCGCCGGGATGGAGTTGGATCGGGCTGTGCGGACGAGCATTTTTTGGGCCACGGGAACCGATTCCAGCGGTATTTCCACGCCCAGATCTCCGCGCGCCACCATGATCGCGTCGGCCGCCGCGGCTATATCGCGGCAGGCGTCGACGGCCGGGCGGGTCTCGATTTTTGCGACGATAGGGACGTGGCGGGCTCCGATCAGGATTTTGAGATCGTCTACGTCGGCACGCCTGCGAACGAAGGACTGCCCGAAAAAATCGATGCCGAGATCGAGGCCGCACTTTACGTCCGCGGCGTCCTTGGAGCTGAGCGCCGAGAGGCTCAGACGAGCCGCGGGCACATTTAGACCGGAGCCGTCTCTAATCACACCTCGCCTTACCACCTCAGAGATAAGCGTTTCGGAAGCCGTGACGACCTTCAACTCGACCGACCCGTCGGCGAGAAATATCGGATCGCCGGGTTGCAGGTCGTCAACGAGGCCCGGGTATGTCGTCGAGGCTCTCGAGGCGTGGCCGACGATCGACTCGGGAACGATCTCAAACTGACTTCCCTCGACGAGCCGCGCTTCTCCGCCAGCAAGTTCTCCGAGTCGCACTTTTGGACCTGAGAGGTCACCTAAGATTCCCACCTCCCTGCCGAGCTGCTCTGAGGCAAAGCGAATGTCGTCTACGGTACGCTTCCACGACTCGGGATTTCCGTACGAGAAATTGATGCGAGCGACATCCATGCCGGCTTCAATCAACTCGCGAATTCGGCCCGCGCTGGCGGGGCCGATTGTGCATATCAGTTTTGCCTGACGCAGGGCGACCCTCTTGCTAACCGTCAAATCGTCATCCCGGACGAATCCATTATGAGCGCTGGCGCCGGACCGAAAGAATTGAGGATGTGGTGGCGTTCGCTAAGCCGCCCGAGTATTTGTCTATGGCCAGGGATTATTTTGATGGCGGCCGGTTGGTATGTGATGTGGCGCGTGGAAACGTATATCAATCCTATTGCCTTCTGGTCGCTATGGACGGGCGCCAGCCTACTGATGTGGACCGTGGGAAGGGCGGACTATCCGGGCTTCGTAAGACATCTTCAGCTTGCGGCATTATCCATTCCAGTCTGGTGGTGGTTTGAGTTCATTAACGCGCGAGTTCAAAACTGGCAATACGTCTTCAGTTTCGACTACGGAGCGATAGAGTACGGGCTTCTGACGTCGGTGGCGTTTTCGACGGTTGTGCCGGCCATCAGCGCGGCTCATGCAATGATCGGAGGGGCGCATCGGCCAGAACAAACGACCGGATTCGACGGTCCGGGTGATCGCCGGCTTGCCGTTTATCTCGTGGCATCCGGGGTGACCCTTCAATTCGCCGCAATCGCATTCCCCGCTCAGGTGTTTCCGCTCGTATGGGTTGCGCCGGCGTTGATATTCGACGGGTTAGTCACGTGGACCGGTGGCCGGGGACTCGTCCAGGGCCTCAAGATGGGGCGCTTGACCGGTCTGTGGACCATCGCGGTCGCGGGTCTCATATGCGGCGCACTCTGGGAATTTTGGAATTATTGGTCCATGCCGAAGTGGGAATATGACATTCCGTTTATGGATTCTTGGAGGATATTTGAAATGCCTTTGGCGGGATACCTGGGTTACGTGCCCTTTGCGTGGGCCCTTATCCAACTCGTACGGTGGCTGGATCTGATGTCGGCCAAATCCAGATGGGGGTTGGCGCCCGCGAAGAGATCGTGGAAATCCGAGGGGACGTCGCGACCGCCGCGGCGGCGGGAATCCGTCGATTGATCCGTCCCGAACCCGGCTGGATCATGCCGAATTTGCGCGCTCGGGCGACCGCAAGCCTTCCGGCCAGCGGCAGCGCCCGGCCAGGTCGGAGGATTTGCTCTTCGCGTATCTGCCTGTCGTCACTATTTCGGCCGGGATGAAAAAACCGTCGAGTATAGTCTTTGAAACAGGGCATGCTGAAGGGGTAGGGCGACGACGTTGTTCCCGACGCAGATCGGCGTGGGAGCCCGATTCCGCGCCTGATCCGTCAGCCCGTTTTGTCGAGCACGCGTCGGCGAAATTTCGGTGGCGGTGTCGGCGCCGCATCGCTCAAAGCGCAAATTGCTCGTGTATTTTGGCCCGGACGGTTTCTGTTTATGCCGGCACAATGCGATCTAGCAAGCGCTTGAGCAGATCGGCCGGGACTTCGTGGTAACTCAGGAGAGCCGAAGGCTGATTGATGGCAAGCCGCCAAATAGGCCTAACAATCAACCTCGCGCCTGGAACCTGACGCGCTTTCGCGACGTTTCCGCAGGGGAATTGTCGAAGGCCTCAGAAATGCTGATCGTCGGATTACATGCAGCGTTCTAATGGGAGGCCGGAAAGCGGCTACCCTTCCGGCAGAGTTCCCGAAGCCATAGTCGAGATTCGGCGGGGCCAAACCCGGCGATTGAACGTTCTGCCCAGAAAACGACGTACCCGACTGATCGGTCCCCACGCAACTCTGGCGCTCGGATTCCTGGCAACGATCATTGTGGGCTCGATTCTTCTCTGGCTTCCGTTTTCGAGCGAAGCGGGCACATTCACGCCGTTCGTCGACGCGCTCTTCACCGCCACTTCCGCCGCCGGAACCGTCGGGCTGGTGGTCGTGGACACGGGCACCTACTGGAGCCTCACAGGTCAGGCGGTGATCCTGGTCCTTATGGAGTTTGGGGGACTCGGATTCATGGCAGGCGCAATTGTGCTTTTTCTCGCGATCGGTCAACGGATCAGCATCCGTCAGCAGATGGTGTTCCGGGAGACTCTGGCGTTGCAGCAAATTGGCGGCCTGGCGGGGCTCGCCCGTCGCCTGCTGATTTATACGGCCGTGATCGAGGGCGTGGGCGGGTTGCTTCTTTATCTTCAGTTCAGAACAGATACCGGCGTGATTGCTGACCGAGCGGGCTGGTTTGCGGCGTTCCACGCGGTGAGCGCCTATACGGGTGGGGGTTTCGATCTTATGGGTAATTTTCAGAGCTTCAAGGGGCAGGCGACGCAGCCTCTGCTTTTGTTGACGTTGATGGCACTGATAATTCCCGGCGATCTGGGGTTCATGGTGGTTTTGGACGCGCTTCGCAGGCGGCGATTTGCGAGGATGTCCCTGGATACAAAGATCGTTCTGTCAATGAATCTCGCGCTGTGGCCGCTGGCCGCGCTCGGCCTGCTCTTTCTTGAGTTTGGGAATGCGGAAACGCTCGGCGCCCTTTCGGTGCCTGACCGGATCATGAATTCGGCGTTTCAATCGGTCACGATCCGAAACGCCGGGTTTTCGACGATCTCCTTTGCAAGCGCCGGTGAATTCACACTCATGTTCACCATGCTTTTTATGTTCATCGGAGCTGCCTCGGCATCGATGGGAGGGGGCTTCAAGGTCAATTCCGTTGCCGTACTGCTGGCGTCGATGCGAGCGGGACTTCTCGGAAAGGAAAGAGTTGAGGCCTTTGGCCGGACCATCCCGCCTTACAAGATCCATGCCAGCGTCACGCTCGCACTCCTCTTTCTGGCCTGGATTTTGATATCCACGCCCATCGTTCATGCGTTGCAGAACGTGACCGGAGGGATGGCCCCGGTGTTGTTTGACACGATCTCCGCCATCAGCATCATCGGCGTTTCAACCGGAGTTCCCGCGGAACTGAATGATCTGGGCAAATTGTTCGTTAGTTTGCTCATGTTTGTCGGCAGACTTGGACCGCTCGCGATCGCTCTGATCTTGATAAATCGCAGCACGCGAAAGTCGCTACTTCGCTATCCCACCGGAGAGCTGAAGATTGGATAGATCGTCGGGCGACGCGTCACTTGTCACGGGCAACCCGGTTTGGTTGCGATGAGGTCACGGTCCGGAGGGCAAGCCGCGGTGACGGATCCTTGCCGAGCTCGACGGCCCGGCATGAATCGAGACACTTGCTACCAAGTGACGTCGCATCGGGGACGCATGTCTGATTCAATGTTCGATGAGATTCGGACCTGTCTGGCACCGTGCCAGCACAGGAAACTAAGACAAGGAACTTGACCATGCCCGGTCCCGAAGTGTTGGTGACCCTACAGCGGCCGCTCTACAACGAACTGACGACCGTGGATTCGCGGTCCCGATTGCGGAAGATCGCAGGGAAGGTCTTGTTTAATGAGTCAGACAATCCCCTCAGCCAGGACGAGGTGATTGAGCTGATAGGCGGCGCCGAGGCAGTGGTCATCTCATGGGGAACCTGTATCTACGACGAGCGTGTTCTGGACGCCGCGCCAAACCTCAAGATCATCTGCCATGCCGCGGGAACCATACGCAGGCTGGCGCCGGCGGTCGTTTTCCAGCGGGGAATACGAGTCACCCATGCGGCCCATGTCATCGCGGAGGCCGTGGCCGAGTTCACCCTCGCCACGGTGCTCGGTCTGCTGCGGCGCGGACCTGACATCGCGATGAGCATGCGCGAAGGCGGCTGGAAAGGTGGCGGCGGTCCGGCGGGCATGATGCGCGGACGCGAACTTTACGGGAAGCATTACGGGATCGTGGGCGCGAGCATGGTGGCTCGCAGCCTGCTCCCGCTTTTGCGGCCGTTCCGTGTCAAAGCAGTCGTCTACGACCCGTATCTGACGACAGCGGAGGCCGACAGCCTCGGCGTCAGAAAGGTCGAACTGCAGGAATTGATGTCGACCTGCGATGTCATAAGCCTGCACGCGCCCCCGATTCCCGAGACACGGCAAATGATTGACGCAACCCTATTGCAATCGATCAAAGATAATGCCGTGTTCGTCAACAATGCCAGATCGTGGTTGGTGGATTCCGCGGCCTTGTTAACGGAGCTGCAAAAGGAGCGATTCGATGCTGCGCTGGACGTATTTGATGACGAACCGCTCCCGGACGACAGCCCGTTTCGACGTCTGGAGCGGACCGCGATAACGCCTCATGTTGCCGGGGACAGTTTTGAAAGCCGGTCGAGGCTGGTTGGCGCGATGGTGGACGAACTGGAGCTGTTTGTTCTGGACGAACCGTTGCTTCACGAAGTAACGCCCGAGCGGCTGAAGGCCATGGCTTAGGTACTCGTATGGGGCCGGCGCCCCGGAGTTTCGGCGCAGCCACCTTTAGCGCATGGCGCTGATAACCGGTGAGAGCTCAAGAATTGCCCGGGAGCGTCCGGACAGGCGGTCGGCAAACACCGCCTCGATCTGGCGCCGACGAAATGGCTGAGATTCGACGAAGCGGTGACCTAGGTGACCTAATGGGAGCTAATGCGAAATTGCAAGCGTACTTGCATATCTCGGGATTTCGTAAAAGGGGCGATTTGAGCGGATGAATCGGCTTGAAGGAAAGGTGGCGCTGATAACCGGTGCGGGTATGGGAATGGGACGTGAAGCATCGATCCTGTTCGCTGAGGAAGGCGCCCGAATAGTTGTGGCCGACATCAACGCGGAGGCTGCCGAGGAAACAGCGGAAACTGTGGAAGGCAGAGGCGGCAAGGCCATCGCCGCAATCGGGGATGTTGCAAGCGAGACCGACGTCAGGCGGATGGTCGAGGAAGGCATCGACGCCTTCGGGGAGCTGACCATTCTCTACAGCAACGCCGGCGTCCTATGGAAAGACAGGGATCGATCCGTACTGGAGACCGATGAACAGTCGTGGGACAGGGTGATGGATATCAACCTCAAGTCGGTGTTCTGGCTGACCAAGCATGGCATCCCGCATCTAAAGCGAGCAGGCGGCGGCTCGATCGTTCTGGCCGGATCTGTCTCGGCACTGGCGGGCTTCACTCGGGCGCAGGACGCCTACACCGCCTCCAAGGGAGCGCTCGTTTCCCTCAATAAGTCACTGGCCGTTCAATTCGCGCCCGATAACATCCGCTGCAACATAATCCACCCGGGCATAGTCGACACTCCGCTCCAGGCGCCTTATTTGAACGACGACATTCGGGAGGAGTTCAAGTCATCGATTCCACTCGGCCGTATCGCGCAGCCCCGGGAGGTTGCCTACGCGGCACTCTTTCTGGCCTCTGACGAGGCCTCGTACATCACTGGAGCCGAAGTGCTGGTCGATGGCGGGTTCATGGCACAGTAGCGCCAATCGCGCCCCTGGGGAATGCCAGCTCGGATCAGTCGGCTCTCGGTGCGCCGAAGATGTCCCCGACGATACCGATGACTTCCAGTCGCGTGACGGGTGTAGAGTATCTGCCCCGAAGCTGGAATGAGCCAGCCACAACGCCTGCGAGCCAACGTTTGAATTCAGCGCAGTTGACCACGCTAAAGAGTCGGAGGTCGGTTCTTGCGTCCATTGCCGCAGCGTCTCTGGGCGGCATCGCGGGAGCTGCCTGCGGAAGGCAGGCTGCGCCTGCAGCGGAACTGCCAACGGTCGAGCCATCGTTCCAAAGAGCGTCGGGACGCTGCCTGAACCAGGACATGAGTTGCCGGTTCCGGTAGTTGTTCCCGAGTCGGCAGCGCTCAATTCTCGCAATGTCGGGCAGTCCTCAATGTCTGGCCCAGTACGTCTTTTGATTTCCGACCTGACGCGGGCGACTTCGCGGGCCGTAAGAGACAGCGATAGGCGATATTCCTATCCGATAAACCCGCTGGAATCTAACGTCGACAGTCGCTAGAGTTTCTCAGCGGCTCTTAAGAACCTTCCTCCCGATGAGGCGGCGATAGTCCTCTTCGACCAGATCGATCTTGACGATCTCGTTAAGTCCGAGATGCTGCTGCCTCTGGATGGATTTCTAGCGGTCGACCCGGATTTCAAGCCCGAACGCTTCTGGCCCCGGGTACTTGATGCCGGCAAACACGAGGGCCAGCAGTACGCAATACCAGTGGCGGTCGCCCCTTGGACCATCATGTACTACGACGCAATCGGAAATGGTGCGGGCGTAGATCCGCCCCCACTCCGACAGTTCGATCGTGCTTCCTTTCTGCAAACTGCGTTGGCCATTCAGGAAAAGACGCCGATACCTGGCTACGAAAATGAAGTCGGACTGAATCTTGCGACATTTCGTTCACAGGGCGCCGAAGATTTCGATACGTTTCTGCCCGGTCTCGTGTTTTTACATGCTGAGCTTGGAAACCTGCGCATCAGTTCTGGGGATTACTCGTCCCTTAAGACTGAAGCGGCGCAAGAGACCACACAATTCGTCTACGGTCTCGCCCATGCCCATGGTTTCTCAAGAGAGATCGACGATCTGGGGCCCTGGGCCAATTCCTATTGGAAGAACATCCTGATGAACGGGTGGATGCTGCACGGGAACGACACGTCGTGGTTTCGCGGATTCGCCACCGATCGCGTGAGGATCTACCCGTTCCCTGTCCAGGCTGGCAGTCGTTACCCGGTGGAAGTGTGGGGAATGATTGGTATTTCGGCCCGGGCTGCGGATTCCGAACTAATCTACCCGGCGTTTCAAATGCTCGCCAACAAGCTCAACGAGGTCGCTCCGATACCTGCCGTCAAGGTCGACTCACAGGCGATAACCAACAACGTGCTAATGGGCACCAGCGACGAGCATCAGCTTCTCGTCGACATCTTGATGAATGCGTCATTCATTCAGCTGTCCAGACGCGAACGCGGCATCCTTACCAATTCAATAGACGCCGGTATCCTCGCGAACGGCAAGTCGGCGGACGAGGCATTGAGCGACGCGATCACACAGCTCGAGGCGCTGCGGTAGCACCCCTCCGGGGTCGCTTGCCATAGAACTAGAAGTCGAAGTACACCAGACCGGGCCGCAGCGCGCCGCAGCATCGCCTCAGGCGAACTGAAAGCTGTACAGCTCGGCGTTTTGCAAGTGGAACCTGAGTTTGACGGCGCCCGGCACCTCGTTGACCGTGTCGCGCCCCGACCACCTGACCTGGTGGCGCACCGCGTCACCGGTGAACGCATCGCACTTGTCGCGCTTGTACTCATCCCAAACGTTGTTCCATGTGTCCATCAACTCTACCTTGATGAACCCGTTGTCCTGGCATCTCCCATTGATGAATAGATGGGCGCCGGTGGAAAAAACGGGCTTTGTCTCAATCCATCCTTCCCTCACCGTGGCGTCCAGGGAAACATATCCGTCGAGCCTCAGGGTCGCTAAATTGAGAAAGTGCCCATTCTTGGCCAGTTCCCAATCGTGAGCCTCGGGCACATCGGGTCTTTTATCAGCTGAGAATATCCACCAGTCGTGGTGGACGTTCATTCCCCCGTAGTAGAACCAGAGTTCGTCGCCGACCACGAGCGGCAGGTTCGTACACTCCGCGCCCAGCTGGTCGAATCCACCGTCGCCGCCTCGCGGGATGAACGGACGGTGATCCAAAAATCGCTTCCACTCGCGGCCGTCGCGGCTGTGCAGCAGGTACATTTCCGTGGTGTTGTCGACCTGGTGCAGCACGTTGACCAGTCCAAGATGTATTTCGCCGGCCCGCCATGTCACGAACATGTAGAGTCCGTCGTCCAGGTTGTAGTCGTCGCCGGGGTCGAGCAAAAGCTCGGGATCCGACCAGGTAACAAGATCCGCGCTTTCGGTGCGGTAGATGCGCCTGCGCGTTCCCCAGACGCCCTCCGGCCTGCCCGGCCAGACCGGCGCGAACCAGCTATCGTGGTCGGGGTGTGCGCTTCCCCCGGACGTTCCTCCGAACCGGCCCCATAAAACGTATTTTTTGTCCTCTGGGTCGTAGTTGAGGATCTGGCCGTCGCTACGCCAGCCTGCGATCAGCGGATTGCCCTCGAAATCGGTCCACTCGATACCATCGTGCGAGTAGCTCATGTTCAGGCCGCCCGGGGCGCCTGCGCGCGCGCCATGATCGATATTGAAGTAGACGAGCTTGTATCTTCGCTGCGGATCGGACTCCGCCGGATCCAGCATGATGTAGGGACAATCGATCATCTTGCGATCCGGGTTAAATACGGCGTTCGTGTCGTGTCCGTCCATGACCTGCTTGCCCAGCGCCGGTTTCTCCCAGTTCAGCCCGTCCTTCGATTCCGCGTAGTAGAGCCTTTCGCGGCTGGGGGCACCCGGATGGAAATACTCATAGAAGTCCGCGTACCAGCATTTGTAATGCTCGTATTCAGAATCCCAGATGACGTTATAGGAACTGGATCGGAAATATGTGGTGACTTCCCAGGGCTTGTCGCGTCGAATCATCGGATTGGCAGGGTGTTTCCTGGGCTGGTGTTGACGCCTCGTAACGTTCTTGACTACCGCAATAACGTCGTCGTCGATGAACAGCTGGCGGCTGTTGCCAATGTCCTTGTATACGGTGTCCGGAGAATAGGCAACATGCATTTTTCCGACCTCCCAAATCAGGCGCGGTCAAGGCGGATCCGTCGTGGGGCGGAGACTACCCGGACCAACGGTTCGCACGGATCACCATGTTAGTCCCACGGAGGTGGATGGTTACGAGCCAGCCCCGTGAAATTGGGCGCGGCAAGTGGGCGCGAATCGTCGTCGGCATATAGCTCGGCCGGCCGGTCATAGTCGGACCGGACCGGAATGGCCCGGTATGACGACATCGGCCAATTCTGCGATACGGTCGATCGTATCGAGGGCCTGGCCCCAGTTCACAGCGTTTGGTGACGGTTCTCGGTTTCGCAAATAGTCGCCTGTGAAGACCGCGTCACCGACGATCGCCACGATCTCGCTTTCCCTGGCAAGCAGAACACCCGTGTGGCCGACGGTGTGACCGGGGGTCGCGAACAGTTTCACGCCGTCGGCCAGCCTTTCGGGCGCCGGGTGCAGACGTCCGAAGATGTCCAGAGAATCGGCTTGAACCTTGCCGCCGCTCCAGGCATTGAGCTCGCGCGATGCGGCCAGCCATTCTGCATTGGGCAGAATGCGCAGCGATTTGAAGTGATCGCCGTGAAAGTGCGTAATGAACGCGAGGTCGATATCGTCGGGTTGTAGTTCGCGTTCCGCCAACGCGGCGATTAGCACATTATCGTACATTCCGGGGTCCACCAGAATTCGCGTCCCACCGGACTCGATGAGAGTCGTTGTGCAAACCACGTCTTCGCGGGATTCGCGTGTGTATTTGTTAAAAGGCAGAGCGCCTTCTATTAAAACGTTGAAGGTCGGGCCACTCATGAAAAACCTCGCCGTCGGTCGTCAGATTCGCAACGAAGCCAAACATACCGACCGGGCCGGGTCAATGCCGTGATACTTCAAAGAGGGCTCGCGTGGGGATATCTCACGCGAACTGGCGGGAACATGCCCGTGAACTGTCCGCTCCTCGCCGGGCGCCGACGCTCTTTCAGCGCCGTGGAATCTAACAGAGCCTCCATCAGTAGCCGCTGTTGGAAGGAGGGTCGATACGTCTATTTTTGGAAGACGATGAGGTGAAATCGTCGCGAGAGATCGCGCCGGAACGATGAATCGGGTCGTCAGTCTTTTGACGGGATCCAATCGAATCCGGAGATATCGATTCCCCGATGGACCGCAGTGCGGCCCAACTCGGCAAGTGTGACTGAATCGAGCGGAATGCCTTCGCTGGAGTATTGATCCCGCCTGAGCAGTTCCATTTCGCCCGGCGCGTAAGTTCGATCGAAACCAGGCGCAAGACGGGAGGCATGTATCTGACGTATTGCTGCATCGACCCGAGTCTTAAAACGTTCGATTACTTCGAATGCTTCGACCTTTATGGCGGCCACAAAATGGCCATCCTCGCCCGCCCTGGGGCCGTCATCCATGTTCCCCAGCTCTGTGCCGTAGCTTGCACCTGAGAGCATGCTGGAAAGTATCCCCATGACCATCGCAAGCCCGGCGCCCTTAAAGCCGCCTATCGGCAACAACAAACCATCGATGGCCGCGGCGGGATCCGTGGTTGGCCGGCCCTGCGCGCCCAGGGCCCACGTACCGGGGATCTCGATACCCTTTTGATGGTGAATACGAATCTTCCCGTGGGACGACCCGCTAAATGCGGCGTCGTAGAGTATCGGCTTCTCGTCGCCCGCTGGAATCCCCACCGCGAGGGGGTTGATGCCCAGTATTTTCTCGGCCCCACCCCAGGGAGCCATGGTGGGCAGGGCGTTCGTAGTCGCAATCCCGATCATGTCGTATCGGACCGCCTGCTCGGCGAAATAACCGACCGCGCCGCAATGATTGCTGTCTCGGATACCGGCGGCGGCTATCCCAGATTCCCGAGCTCGGCTAATGACCTCCTCCATCGCGAATTGGGCGGCGATCTGGCCCATGCTGTTGTCGCCGGACACGACCAAACATGACCCGAACTCACTCACGATGTGCGGCTTTCCTACCGGATCGACTCCTTCCACAGTGAGCTTCTTCACGTACTCGGCAACTCGAAGTACGCCGTGGGAATGGATACCGCCCAGATCGGCGACGACCAGAGTGTCCGCCAGCAGCGAGGCGTGTTGCGGACTCATACGGCATGACTCAAAAATCTCTGTTACGAGCCGCCGCAGAACTGGCTCGGGCGCTCGCACGGCCGATTCAGGCGCGATGGTCATCGAATCGACCGGCGGATGATTTTGTATTACGTTGCCCCGGCCGTGATGCGGGACTCGACCCGGTCAGGCCGAGTCGTCGAGGCCGTGCCCGGGATCGACCGACTTTCAATTCCCGAGGTGGTCCTTTAGCCATTTCGTTTTGAGCAGCTGGTGAGTTAGACCGCCATGTTCGTGGCCTGTATTTGGATACGTTTTCAAATCAACGCTTCCGCCGATGCGGGACAACATGTCAAGCGTGGCTGCTGGCGGGCATACATCATCTTCCATCCCTATGCCCGCCAGCGTCGGGCATTTGACCAGCGCCGCGAAATTGGCCACGTCGAAGTAGTCCGGCGTCGCCCAGATGCTGTCCTGCAAGTCCGGTCGGTGCCTGATCATGTCGCCGATTTCGGCGTACGGATAGCTATGCGACTCCGCAACCGAATACTTGAAGTTCGTCAAGAACGGTACGTCGGGAGCACACGCAATTACGCCTTCCGAGAGCGCCGTTGCGACAATGGTGAGCGCTCCGCCCTGACTCCCACCGGCCACGGCGATTCTGGCCGAATCGATCGCATCCATTTGATTCATAAGATCGACGCCCAGAACGGCGTCGCAATACGCCCCTCGATATATGTAGCGATTGCGATCGGTGATGTTGTGGCAGAGGTAGTTCGGAAATCCGGGGCGGATCGGACTGTCGATGTCATGGCCGCGCACGCTCACCCAGAGAGCGGCAAACCCCTCGTACGCCATGTTACGTACGCCCACGTTTGGCCGCATGCTGTAGCCCGGAAGATTGACGACCGCGGGGTGACGACCACCGGTGCGCGGTACGGCTAGCCAGCCGAAAACCTGTATCCGCTCCAGGCTGGTAAATCTGACCTGGAACACTTGCGCTCGCTCGTCGGAGCGCCTCGTGTCCTCCTCAAATTGCGCTCCCAGACCGTGGCCGCGAGCCTCGTCCAACGTCGATGCCCAGAACTCACCAAAATCGCCGGGAATCTCGAGGGCCGGGACATTCGCTACTGGCGGCTCGCCCTTCGAAGTCAAACTTTCCTCTCCAATCGATCTCGCCAAAATTGATACTCCGTCCGCCGCCGCACCAGCCGGTCCACCAGCGAGTTCGCCACGTCGGCTACCGCTGCTGAATCGCCGCCGGAAACAAGAGGAGCTCGGGGACGTAGGCTCGCTGGGGAAGCGAGGTCACATACACGACAGCACTCGCGACATCCTCGGGGAGCAGCGCATGTTCCAGCACGTCGGCAGGCGTCGGCACGGGCCGCTTGTCAACCAATCGCGTGTTCGTCAACCCCGGAAATATTACCGTCGTCCGAATGCCGTTGGCAGCTTCCTCCCGCATGAGTCCATGGGTGAATCCGACCTGGGCGTGTTTGGTCGACTGATATGCAACGCCCGAAGCATCCGGCAGCTGCACCGCCGCGGATGAAACGACCACTACCCTGGCGTTGGATTTCCGTAGCGTATCGAGCGCGCTCTGGACCGTGTGGTACAAACCGCCGATATTCGTCCGCTGCATCATTTCCCAGTCATCCGTCGAGAGCACGCCGACTGCGCGTCCCGGGATGTTCGTGCCGGTGGAATAAACAAATATGTCGATGCGGCCAAATCGATCGACTATCGCTTCCACCGCCGAACGAGCTTGTACGGGATCTTCCACATCGGCCGGGAATGCTTCGGCTTTCCCACCGCTGGCATGTATTTCCTCTACCACACCATCGAGCGCCCCGGACGTACGCGCGGAAGCCGCGATAATCGCCCCGCGCGCTGCCAGGGCGACGGCCGACGCCCGCCCCATTCCAAAACTGGCTCCGAAGACCGCTGCGACCTTCCCCTCATGGCTCTGGTCCATTCACTCTCCTCCCACCGGCGCGGACATGATCGTCGCTATGGTACATGCCGACGAAGGCGGGTGTGGGCGGACGCCATGAAGGAGAGGCGCCGGGCCCCGCTCATCGGTTCTTGTTGGGTCTGCCTGCCCTCGCAAATCGAAACGCGAAGGGCCGACGTCGAAACCCTATCGGTAACCGCGCTCGCCGCCCATATCGATCAACGTCTTCAGCCAGATCCAAACCCCGCGCAACGCCTCTTCTTGAGTAGGCTCGCGCGCATCCGCGTCACGCCTTGACAGCGGATTTTTCTTTGCCATCTCTCGTTGGGCGTCGAGCGTAAGCCCGAAGCAAATTTCGGCGAACAGAACGAGACATCCATATCGCCGGTAAACCGCGTTAGGAAACTGATTCATAGATTCCGGCCACGAGTACATGTGGGTGGAGTGGCGGCTGCAGGGAATGTCGGCATCCATCAACGCCGTCATCATCTCTTCGCCGTACTGGACCTGAACGAGACGGTCTGAGCCCTCCGCAGCCGGTATTGGAACGAACATCTGAGTCTGGACTTCGTGATTGTGCATTTCGAAGATGCAATGGGGCCGGATATCGTCAAGAAGTTTCCTCAGCCCCTGAGTTTCCGGAGCGCGAAGGTTGACCCAGTCCTCGAAAAGGTCCACCCCCTGGTCGCTCCAGAGCTGGCCAAGCATCCCGCCTTCGTCTTCTACCCAGATGCGCACCTGTTCTTCAGTCAAGTAGTGGTCAACACCCCTGGTAAGGCCGAATCGTTGTATGGGGTCGCGGACGAAGTGGCTATACGCGTCCATGTCAGAGCCATCAAATCGGTTACGTGTGTAGCAGCCGGGCAGAAACTTTGACATGCGAACCGCGCCGTCGATGTTGTGCACGGGCACGAGGGTGATCGTCTGGCGCTCGTACAAACTCCGCAACCAGTCGTCTATGTCGTCGCCATCAAGCGTTCGTCCCGATGTAAGCGAGTAGGCAAATGCCAGCATTCCGAAACCGCTCACAAGCTCGGCCGCGTGCATACCTCCGACAATCACGACGTTGAGTGGACCGGTGCCTGCCTGCAATGCCACGAGCTCACGGTCCTTGAAGCTGGTTCCGTAGCGGATCGTCTTCACCGGATACTTTGAAGCTGAAGCAAAAGCGTCCAGCTTTGTCAGGCACTCTTCAGGATTGTGCAGCCAGAAGTCGTTGACTATGTCCATCGCCAGCCACCCAGTTCAGTCTGTTGAATCGGCGCGTACTCGCAGAGAGTAAGGCCGAATCATACATCCGCAAGCGCTCCCCTTCTTAGGGCGCGGGGCCTCGCCACCGTTCTCGGGCGGCGCCTGTTCGACGCGCCCTGATTCGCCTGCGGTCAGGGATGGAACTTCAACGACGGCCCCGCGCTGTCGATTTCCGCCCTCCAGAACCGCCCTTCGCGCTCAACATTGATGGTCGCGATGCCGGCGTCAAACTCAGCCGTGAACGAACCCGGGTTCTCGCCGGAACTTAGCGGCCACATGCCGACCAGAAACTGAGCCGACTGTGTCTCTTTCGCCGGTGAGATCGCCAGATATGGAATCTGGTTCCCGTCGTAATCCGGGGGACTCGTTCGGAACCGATAGGTTGGCGAGCGGGGCCAGACGACCTGGGCGCTCAACCAGGCCTCGTTCTTCGTGACCGTCACCCGGTCGCCGTCAGCGTCGATTTGACCGTACGAGTGCAGTAGCCATTCAAATTCGGCAGGCTGGGGGGACTCGAGTTCGTCAAAAACGATGAAGCACTGGTTCTTTATGAATACGACGTGGCGCCGAAACTTATCCAGCCGGTTCGGGTACGCACGGTGTGCATCCGACACAACGTAGTCGAAGTCGTCATGTGACTCGAAATGCACGATGGCCCCCGGCGTTTTGTCGGTCTTGTATTCGGCTTCAAAGCGCTCGTGGCCGTTGGCAATCGTCAAAGTTTGTCCCTGGCCGTCGACAAGGATCGTGTTGCTGCCCGGTGTGTATTTGAAATGCTCGAAGTGAATATAGTTGGGGCCATAGATGGGCTCGATAAGGGGCTCGCCCTTCCCGTAAATGACGAACTTGTTCTGGTCGAGCCGGTCGTGCGGCCCGGTCGAAGTTCCGCCCCGAAGCATCATGAAGTTGGAGTCGCGGCTCCAGCCGTCCTTCAGGGCGACCCAGCCAAGATCTCGCATGTGGGCTGAAGCTTGCTTTGGCGGAGGCTCAACGGCCGCCAGCGAGGCGTCGTACCAGAGATACTCCCAGGCTGCCGGGTATTCTTTTTCAACGGGGTAGTACGTGAACCCAGGGTAGCGCTTACCGTTGTCCGAGCCGGGTTCGCTTACGCCATCATGTAGGCAAAACCACTGATACAGCGGGTTTCCCAGGCGCGATGCGAAACGAAACATGAGCGGCCGAAAGCTGTGGTTCATTCCTTCCGCCAGATCGAATCCGGTCATGTCTTCGTCGAAACCTGATCCTTCCGTCGGCGACCAGATATTGAGTAGAAACTCCGGGACTCTTGAAAATTCCGAGCCAGTGAGAAGGTCTTCGCCGGTCACGCTCCGCAATGCCTCAAAGAAGATACCGGCGTTCATCAGGGCGTATTCCTGCACATACGGCCCCGCCTCTGGGAACTCACCGTCCTGCCCGAGACATCGCGGCAGCAGCGTTTCGACGAAGTGATCGCGTGCGAATCTCAACCATTCGCGTGCCGGCTCATGCTCATTGACGAGTGCCGCGGCCGTGATGCCGAACTGGGAGACATCGAACCAGGTGTGGTTGAGTATCCGGCCGATCAACATCGCCCGTCCGACTTTCACATTTCTGTAGAGCCTCTCAGCTTCACGAATAAGCGTTCCTCTGACGAGCGCTCGCTCGGAGTCATTTAGATGTTGAGACAGCCAGTCGTATCCAATCGCGATCCCGCGAAGCTTGAAAGTGGTGAAGATGCCGGTGTCCTCGAATACCGGGTACTCCACCCCGTCATCCGTGCTGACGAATGAGTCCACCACCGCCCCGCCGGAATGTTCCATCTGGCTAATCTCATCGGCGGTGAAGTCGGCCAGCGGACGAGTCGCCGTTGAGTAAGCCGTCCAAGTCGCGGGAGACCATTCGCATGGTCCCAGGACCCAGTATTTCGCCCGGTCGAGATATCGCTCCTTCTCGGTCAGAAGGTAGAGCAGCGAATAGAACTCCGCATGATTTCGAACAATCTGTGCAGTTCGGTATTGATCGATATATGCACGTGTGTAGTCGGGATCCCAATCTTGCCGGCCGTCGGCGGTTCGAACAGCCGCGCCGTCCGGTGGCACTAGCGTGGGCGGGGTAAGCTCCCAGTCCCACCGTCGCTCTGCGTTGGCGATCATGTTGTTGAGAATCGTGCGATGGACGCCCGATTTTGCGCGCTCGCGCAGTTCGCTGATGTCTTCCGCCTTGAAGAAGAGCGTCGGATGCATCGGGGTGTAATTCTCGCTTTCCATGAGTTAATAGACTTCTTCAAAAATCCGGCGATCTTCGTGATCGCCCGGCGCGATTCTCGCGACCGCTGACCTCCAGCGCCGCACGTTGCCGACTTGCCGGTAGACCGAAAAATGAACACTAACGTACTATGGGGCAGCGCCTCTCCAAAATTGAAATCTGAATTGCCCTGTTAACCGGTATGAACAGCGACCCAGGCGGGAGGTTCTCTTGAGCTTCAAGATCGGAGTCGTCGGAGTTGAGCAGCACGCGCCGTATCTGTTCAGCGGAATGGAAGCATCCGACAAGCTCGACTTTGTCGGATACGTGGGTGAGGCGAGCGATCGCGCGATATTTGAAAAGCATGTCAGCCAGAAGAGTGTCCCGGTTTACTCCACCGTCGAGGATCTCGTGGAGCAGCAGGATCCGGACATCATCGGCATCAGCACGATTTCAAGCGACCAGGGGCCGGAAATCGTCAAGGCTATTGAGTTGGGCAAGCATGTGATAACGGACAAACCGCTTCTGACCACGCGCGAGGATCTTGAACGGGTCAAAGCGGTGCTCGCCAGTAACCGGGATCTTCGGGTTTCGATGATGCTCACTCTGCGCGATTCGCCTCAATATCAGGGCCTGCGGCGCGCGGTCCAGCATGGGGATATCGGCGATGTCGTCAACTGCTATGCAAAGCGGTCGGCCACCCTGCGTCCGCAGGGGCGACCACCGTGGGCGTTTGTCTACGAGCAGTCGGGAGGGCCCATCCTCGACCTGGTTATCCACGATATCGATGCAGTCTCCTGGATAACGCAGCTCGGCTACGTTTCGACGGTCAGCTATCAGGGGAACGTAAACGGACACGCAAGGGGTAGCTTCTACGACCACTCTCAGTCGCTTCTAATAATGGATGGTGGGGCAAGCCTGGCCGTGGAAGGTCACCGTAACGTGCCCGAGTCGTACGGGGGAATGGACAACCGAATGACGATTGTCGGCACCAGGGGTCATATTGAATGCAGCTCCAAGGGACCCGTCTTGCAATTCTCCGACTCCGTGGCAGGCGAAGTTATCGACCTGCCCGAACCCCGACATATCGTTGTCGACTTCGCGGACGCCCTTGAAGAGGGGACCGATCCAACATTGACCACCGACGAGCTCATGCGACTCATGGATGTTTGCCTCGGAGTCAAAGAGGCCTCTGAGTCGGGCGCGAGGGTAGATCTCACAGGGTAAGGTCGGCGGCGGGAAAGGTCCGCGGTAGCGGTCACGGAGGATACGAAAATGCGACCGAACGATCCTCTTTTCGGCGATCAGTGGGCGCTCGATCTCGTTCGGGCCACCGAGGCCTGGGAGATACATACGGGCAGTCCCGATGTCGTCATCGCCGTGATCGAACCGGGCATCGGAGTAGATCACCCGGACCTGGATGGTCAGCTGCTCAAGGGGTGGGACATCTGGGACGACGACGACTCGCTGGAAGATTCCTCGAAACCCCGCAAGTTCAAGGACTCTACAGACCACGGCGCGCACGTCTGCGGGATCATCGCCGCCCGGTCGAACAACGGTGTGGGGATCAGCGGGTTGGCCCCCGACTGCAAGATTTTGCCGATTCGGAGCTTCACTTATGACGACGAGAACCTGGCGAAGGCTATCCGCTTCGCGGTGGACGCCGGATCTCGGGTGATAAACCTGAGCGATGGCGGCTACATGTACAACATAAAACATTCGCTGCCCGCCCGATTTAGCGCGTGGAACCCGCCGCCATCAGACGAATTGATCAGGGCCTGCGAATACGCTTATCAGGCGGATGTCTTCGTAGCCACGTCCACCGGCGGCAACCAGGCTCATAACGTCGCCAAGTACTCAGGTTTATGTCCGGGCGTGATGGTCGTTGCTTCAGCCGACCGACATGGGCGGATGTCCGATTTCAATGATTACGGCGATACGATTCAGGTCGCGGCGCCGGCGGGCTGGCGCGGCTTCGACCTCGAGGCCGAACCCAGCCGCAGAATCCTTCCCCTCACGTCCCCGGGTGTGATCGACGAGGCGGTTGGCGACCGCGGTCAGACGGAGTACGGAGTGCTGAGCACCATCACGCCCGAGCATGGCCGCTACGCTGAATGGAACGGCGGCTGCATGGCGATACCGCATGTATCGGCGCTCGCCGCCCTCATTAGATCAAAGCATCCGGCGCTCGGAGTGGATGAGATCAAGGCGGTGATCAGGAATACGGCAAATCAGCCCGCGGGTGATGGACTGGGTTGGAATCCGTACGTGGGTCATGGCACGATCGACGCGTTCGAGGCCCTGTGTGTGGATCGTGTGGAGACCGACCTCGAGATCGATTCCGTGCAGATAGTTGGCGTTGACCGCGGCGTGGGCACCGCTTCGGTAACGGTCGTAAACCGCGGAGTTTTCGATGCCACCAACATCGCGGTGAATCTCTTTGACGCCGAGCCCGGTGAAGGTGGGGGCAAACAGCTCGCGTTTGCAATCGTAGATATCGTTCCGGGCCGTGAGCGCGCTGAGGCGAGGCTTCCGTTTTGGATTCCGGATGGCATGGAAACGCTAGTCGCGGTATGCGATCCGCGTGGCCAGCTATCAGCCCGGCAGCGGGAAGTGGGAGCGCACTACTCCACCGACTCCGTGCGGCTGGCCGTAGCCGTATAGGAACTGTGGCCGCGTTTTGCCGGCCGGACCGGTCATCCGGTTACTCCGGCAGATCGCTGCTCGAGACGTTATGGCGGAAATAATTTGGAGCAGGGGCGTTCGTAGCCTCCAGCAACGACAGGAGCGATTTTCATGACCACGGTAGGTTTGGGCGTCATCGGCTGCGGAAACATGGCGGGACAACATATGGTCAACGCCGTAAAGGCCGATGGCATGTCGCTCGTCGGGTATGCCGATGTGGTCGGTGCCGCAGCGGAGAAATTTCACTCCAATTATGGTGGGCAATACCACACCGACGACCCTCAGATGCTCTTGAATGATGATCGCGTTGACGCCGTGCTCATTGCCACGAGACACGATTCGCACCGAGACCTCGCTATCGCCGCGGCCCGCGCCGGTAAGCACATTTTGCTCGAGAAGCCGATGGCATTGACGAATGAGCACTGCCAGCAAATCGCCGAGGAAGTGGACCGGGCGGGAGTCACATTTCTCATGGGTTTTAAGCTCAGGTACTGTCCGCTGGTGCAGCGCGCCAGGCAAGCGCTTCCCAACCCGAGAATGTCCGTTGGGCAGATGGTCGACAACACGTGGTCCGAGGATTCATGGGCGCATCAGCCCGAAACGGGCGGCGGCAACGTCCTCTCCCAGGGCTGCCATACAGTTGACCTTTTGTATTACGTAAACGATTCGGAGCCAGTGGCAATCTTCGCAGGCGGCGGAAATCTCAGCCATCCGGGCACGCCCGATGTTATCGATGCAGTGATTTCGACGATTATGTTTGAAAACGGAGCCACCGCCAGCTGGATCCAGGGCGATCCACAGCGCAACGAGTTCGCGTCCAAGTTTTTCCTGCAGATGTTTGAAACCGGCCTGTCGGTCTCCCTTCATAATCGATTTCACGACGGCACGTTGACTCGCAAACGCGAGGCCCCCGAAATCTGGAGCGTCGAGAAGGACCTTCCCGGCCAGGACGCGGAGGGAACCGCCCAGGAGCTTGATGATTTCATCGCAAGCGTACGCGCGGAAAGGCCGCCGAAAATCGGGGCGACCGTGCGCGACGGCGTGCGGGCAACAGCGCTCATACTGGCGGGATTTGAATCCATTAGGTCGGGAAAGTTGCAGGAAATATCGTTTTAGCCAGGCACTTCGGTACAGGTCGTTTCCAGTGACATCAAGGGTTCAATCTCAGCGACTTGCGCTTGACGGCGGCGAGGCGGTTAGAGACTCCGAAAATCCTCTGCCATCAGTCTTCCCACGGGATATACCGGCGGAGTCCAGGGCGCAAATCACGACTGTGCTGGAAAACGGGTTCACATCCGACACGATCGGCGAGTTTGAGTCGAAGTTCGCCCTGATGCATGGGAGCCGGCAGGCGATTGCCCTGTCGAACTGCACGGCTGCGATTCATACCGTGATTGCCGCGCTCGGCATCGGGCCGGACGATGAGGTTGTTGTCAGCCCAATCACCGATTACGGCTCAGTGGCGGGCATCATTTCCCAGGGTGCGAGAGCGGTATTTCCAGATGTCGACGTTAGCACTGGAAATATTACGGCCGAGACGATAGCTTCCGTTATCACCGAACGCACCAGAGCCATCATTGCAGTCCACTTCTACGGCCTGCTTTGCGATATGGATCCAATTGTCGCTCTGGCGCGCGATCGTGAAATTACCCTCATTGAAGACGTTTGCCAGGCGCCGTTCGCAATGTACAAAGGGCGTATGGCTGGAACTATCGGTGACATCGGTTGTTTTTCGCTTGACGCCGAAAAGCACCTGTCGACCGATCACGGGGGCGTTGTCATCACCGACGATGAAGACCTGGCGGCACAAATCAGGCATTTCGGGCAGCGGCGCGGAGTCGTTCCCCTGGAGGGCTTCGGACGCGCGCACGATGTCGTGGGCTTCAACAATCGATTTGGCCGTCTCGAAGCGGCGGTCGGGCTCGGTCAGCTCGAAGTGATCGAGCGCCAGATCGAAAGGCGGCGGATGCTTGCTAAATCGCTGTCTCGGAAGATTGCAAACATTGACGGAATCAGTCCTCCGTTTATACCGACCGGGTCCGACCATGTGTATTGGCTCTACCACATCCACATTGACCTTGATCGATTCAGGGCCACCGCCGACGAGATTGCCAACGCCATGACCGCCGAGGGCCTTAACTGCGGAACCGCCAGGTACTATCTAATCCCGGCCGGCCTCCTTTTCGAGCCAGAGTATTTGAAGGTCGCGGAAGGCCTGTCGAATGCCCGGAAACATCTCGATTCGATGATCCGATGGCAATGGACCGAAAAGTACACCGACGGCGATGTCCGGGACATTGCTTCGATAATCGCGAAGGTGGCGGCCGCCTACGGAAACTAGCCCATCGCTCTGGTCATCGAAGCGGCCTCGCTCAAGCGCGCGCTTCGGCCGGTGCTTCAGTCCTCTCGGTGTTGGCTTCGAGGATTCCCGTGCAGGTCGTTGAGAATCCCGTCATCATTTCCGCAGTCCGAATCGCGATTTTCTTCATCGTTTCATCGGCAAAGGTATCGTGCGCCTCGACCGCCGTCGTGGCGTCGCGAAGCAACAACACGTTATAACCCCGCGTGGACATAGCCCGCATACCGTAGTTCTTATTCGTTACGCACCAATTCGTTGCGAATCCGGCGTACAGCAAATGCAGAATTCGCTTCTTGCGTAGCAGCGAGTGCAATTGGTCTCCGTCAGCCACGGCTACGTCGCCCGGTTCGGGACCGAGCTCTGGCATTATTCCCATTCGATTGTCGGCGTAGTCCGACCAGGCATCTAATTCTGGAGTGGGCCCAAAGAGTTGGAAATTCGAATAGCGCCCGGAGCGGTCGCGGAAATCATCCGGGGGCCAGTCGGGCTCCGGGGCATCCCGATCCCAATCGTCGGAATTTTCCATCCAGTCCACGTAGCGCTTGATGACCCCAAGCCCCGGCGCGTGAACCACGAGAACTCCCGCATTCCGGCAGAAGTCGGTGAATGAAGCCAGTCTGCTGGAAACGATCTCCTTGGCGCGGCTGAGATGCGTGTCGATGTAATGATGATCCCAACAGTCCACAAGCATCAGAGCAGTTTCGGCAGTATCAAGATCCAGGGCTTGTTCCTGGTACCGGAAATTAGCCTCAATACTTTCCTCCCCGGCAGGCGCAAAGGTGAGATAACGGCGGGCGGATACGTGAAGTTGATCCATTCAGACGCCTCCAGAGGAACGGTTTGGATGATTCATGATAGGGCCTGGCTGCGAGGGTTATTGTCGCCTACGTTTTTCTTCCGGTACAGGGTGGGAGACCCGCCCGATATCGGCGCGAGCGAACAAGAGAATTGCGGTCACGAGCGCGCCGGCCAGAAGTGCGGTGGTTATTCCAAATAGCAGCGCCGGATGAGTCTCCGTCAACCGTCCGTGGAGTTGAGATCCGGTCAACGTTCCCAACGCCCAGGGAAATGCTGTCAAGGCCATTACGCGACCCGACTCGCCTCCGCGTTCAATTTGCTTTACAAGCGGAGGCACCTGGCCCGAGAGAGTCCATGCTCCGACCGATGCCACAATACCCGCGGCAAATAGACCCGTGGCGGTTCCCAACGTAAAGACAAGCACCACGGAACCGACGATCATCGTTGCGATGGCCGCCAGCACAACGTTTCGGCGCCCGATTCGGTCGGATACGGGCCCAATGACAAGCACCGCGGCAACGCCCCCGGTCAACGTTGCCGCGCCAAAAGCACCGACCGCGAGGTTGCTACCCGTCACGCTCTTGATGAGTAACGGCAGCGCCAGACCTGCGGCTCCCCAGAACGTCGTCCGCAAGAACTGCATGACGGCCAGTGCAAGAACCGGAAATCGCATCATGATGCGGACGTAACCGGCGAGCATCTGAGCGATGTCCTCGGCCGACGATTCAGTCTCGGTAATTGCCGGAACGAACAGCACGATGGACGCCAGCACCGGAATGCTCGCGACGATTCCCAGGACTGCGAGCAGTTCAAACGGATGGTCGTTCAGAATCGCCCCGGCTATCGGATCCCCTACGGCCGCCCCCAGCGTGCGGCCGGCGAAATACAAGCCGGTGGCCGCACCGATACGCACGGACAGCGTCGCATTGAGCAGGTAGCTCTGACTGCCCGTGCTCAGCATTCCCAGGCCGACGCCTGCGTACGCTGACAGCAAAAACAGAAGCCATAAATCATCAACCAAGAAAACCGCGGCGCTTGCAGGTGTGCCGGATACTCCGATGAAAAATGTTGCCCGAGGGCCGATGGCGTCGCTCGCGAATCCACCGACCAGAGCAAAGACCGCCATGAAGACTAGAACCGTCGAGCGGAGATTTGCCGTGAGTGCCTGACCCTCTCCCAGCTTCTCGGAAACGTAGATCGGCAGAAAGGTGGAGAAAGGGTCTGAGACCGCGCCGTTGAAGAAGAGGATCGCCAGAAGAATTTGAATTCGCCGCTGCCCCAGTGGGGCCAGCCAGGCGAACCCGCGCCGCCACGCAGGGTTTCGCTTCAAGCCGTGCGAATCGCGCTTCGGAGCCGGCGTTGGGCGGTGCTCGAACTCCTGATGACTCGACGGTCCTTCAACTGAATGAGTCCAGCTTGATGGCGCCGCGCGTGTCCATCGATCGATACGCGGCAATCACCGCTACCAACGGCCTCCGCTGGTCGCGACCGCTGGTGAGGGGTACGCTGCCATCCTCGACGCACTCGATGAAGTGCGCGACCTCCAAATCGAACGGATTGCCCGGTTCGACTTGAAACTCGGTTATCTCGCCCGGCAAGTTGTCCTGCGCCGCTGCGTAACCCGATACGGTCGCACCGCTGATCCAGAGGCTTGCTTCGGTGCCGTGCACGCCCACCCTGGTGCCCGATTCGTGCGTCCTTGTCGAAAAGCTCTCAGCTATCGTCGCCACTGCACCGCTCTTGAGTCTTGCGATCGCCACCGAGGAGTCATCGGCGCTCATCGCCGCGAGCGCTTTCTTCGCCTGAACCGCATACACGTCGTCAATTTCTCCGCCGAGCATCCGAACGGTCTCGAAGTCATGGATTCCTCCGCTCGTCATGATCCCGCCGGCCGGATCGGTGAGAAACCACTGCCGTGCACGAAGGTAATCATGCATATTGTGCAATCTGTCTACTCTCAACAGGATGAGATCGCCCACGTATCCGGTCGCGATCAGTCTGGCGGCCTCTCTAAGGGATGGGTTGAATCGGACTGTTTCAGCGACCATCAGGGTCACCGCATTTGCATCCGCCGCCTCAATCATCTGGTCCGCCTCGTCGAGAGTCGAAGCCAGCGGCTTTTCAATGAGGATGTGTTTGCGGCACTTGGCTGCCTCGATCGCCGCCTCTGCGTGGAGGCTATGGGGCAGGCAAATGCTCACCGCATCAACATCATCCCGGGCGAGAAGTTCACGGTAATCGACTGTCCACGAATCCGCGCCCCAGTCGCTTGCCCTGCCGTGCGCGACCTCCTCAACTCCGTCCGCCGCCGCGACGATCCGAGCCGATTCCCGCAGTCCCAGATAAGCGGCGGCGTGGCGCTCCCCAGCCCAGCCACAACCAATAATCCCAACACGCAGGGCCATCATGGCGGCCTAGCGAAGCGTCAGTTCAAACGCCGGGGACATCGACGGGGTCGTTGCCGACAGATTCTCCGTCCTCAGCTTCCAGGACGCCGCTCGCCTGGCTTTTAGCCGAAAGCAGAGTCCTGGTTCCGAGGTCTACCAGGATCTCATCCGTGCCTTTTTCAGCGATATCCGCCACATGCGGATGCACGCCGTAAATGTACGATTTCTCAAAATAAGCGTCGGATTCTGGGACGTATCCAATCAAACCGTTGGTGAGAGCCATGACGGACGTGTATTCAAAGGGCGAGTGCTCGCGAAGCCTCCGACCTGGCGTAGTAAAGATCTCAGCGGGGATTCCGACCATCGCGTACTCGCCGACAGTAAGCGAACAAACCTCGGCCGGGGCCACACCGTCCTCCGCATACTTCTGAAACTCGAGATTCCCAAGTGCTCGCCCGTATTGCCGCCAGTCGTCCCTCACCCGGATCTGGCTCGTCTCCGATGCCGTCGCAATTTCGAACGTGTCGAGCACCGGCACTTCCGCGGTCCCGTTTAGAATGTGCCCGGCAAGCCGCCTCCCAAGACGCAGCGCGTAGCGCATGTCGCGGATCTCACCCAGTCCGATCATTCCGGTCGGGTCCTGGTCACCCTGGGTTCCAGGCGTGATCAGGGTCACACAATCGTTTCCCTCGGCGTGCTCAACGATCTCCATGGCGACGCCGAAGAAGTCGTCCTGGATCTCCTCCGCGAAAAGTCCGGCTGAGTTGTGGCAGGAGAAATTCGCAACGACGGCGAGCCGCGAGTGATCGAGCCGCTCCAGAACGAGAAGTCGGAGGTCGTCATCGCCCGGTCCCCGTCGCAGTTTGGCACGCTCATCGATATGCCAGGTTGACGGCATTGCCCATCGCTCGGTGTATGCGCGCCCGTCCTTCAAGTACACGGTCCGAGAGTTTCGAATCCCCGGCGCTGCCACACTCGTCCAACCGGCCCGAACCGGCTCGAGCCGCCCGACGGCATCACCGGCCGCGACGGCTGCCTTTTCGGCCACCATTTCAACGTACCCGCTCACGGGCCAGAAGCAGTGCGAATAGCCGCTGTGAGTATGGCTGGCGGTCACCAGAATCGATTTCACCGGGATTCCAGTGGCTTTGCAAATCGCTGTCCGAATCGCGAGTGCCTGACCGTGGACCAGGCCAATGTGATCCAACAGAATCAGAGCTCCGCGCGTCCCCGTCGGACCCTCGACGATAAGTCCCCGGGCGAACAGCTTGCGCCCGACGGTTCGATCCGGAGCATCTGGAGTTATGTCCGTCTTAAATGCCGCTGCCGTCGGCCTGCCGCGCGATTTCACGCTGCCGCAGGCGCGCAGCCACTCGGTAATGTCGTTGAAGTCCGTGCCGAAATACTCGTCGGGCTGGGTTTCCAACGCGTCGACGGCCGCGTTCACGATCGACCTTGCCCGGCTGAGCCGGCATTTAGCGTTGCCGACGTCGCCAAAGTGGACGAGTCCAAGCGATTCGAGATGGTCTCCCATCTGTGTGAAGTCAAAATCGGGCCAGGGAGTTTCCTTGGTCACCCCCTCATGCGCCGCCTTGTACTTTGACTGGGCATGGTGAAGTATCGTGCAGCGATTGAATCCAACGCCGACCAGCAGAACCCAGGCATCGCGCTCATAGAGTTTTTCCCAGGGCGAACCGAAGCCAAGCGCTTTCGGGCCCCACGGTGAGTTCGGCCCCCGCGCTGATTCATGATCTTTGGTTATCTCATCGGCGAGCGGGCCGAGGGCAGCGACCGAATGGGTTTGGTGGTTGCTTCTGGCGGCCCCCGGCCACTTCCGCACGGTCTCCGTGAGCAGACCCATCTCGGACGGGGAGACGTCCCTTTCGAACATCGGGCGGAGCCCGCGCAGGGCCGGAATGAGGGTTGGCACGACGAGGGTGCCGTCCGGCCCGATTGCTTCCATAAGGGCCTCAACCATTGCGTCCGCAGCCGGTTCAATCCGGCCAACGGCGCGGAGCGAGCTATGGACGATGACCAGGTCTCCCGCCCCAAGCCCGAGTCTTCGAAGATCCGATGCAATGCGCTCTTTGTCGAAGGAATCAGAATTTGCCTTCGGCATTAACCCCTCACGCGATCCTCGAATTTCAAAACCGAATTCCAGTCGATACTAGCCGCGTGACTGGTTGGCCGCACTATCGGCTCACAGCCATCGTTCCAGGAACTCAAACGAAGGCCCTCCGTTGATTTCATGTCCCAGGTCGTGAAGATCGACCGCCGCGCGTTCGGGGATACCAAGTCGGTCGTAAATTTCCTGAACTCGGGCGAATTCATTCAGCAGCATGGGCCAGTAGACGGCCGAGTCGCCTCTTCCCGCTTCCACAAGAAACGGCCTCGGGCAAATCAATGATGCAAGGTCGCTGTCGGAAAACTCCAGGTGGTGCCGGTGAATGAATTTGTCGTGCTCATCCGTGTCCAGGAACGAGGCGTACTTTTGGTCTGGGACGACCATTTTGGGCACGCGCTCGTTGAAATACGCGGCGCACACCGCGACCTTGATTCGAGGGTCCGCGGCGGCGGCATAGAGCGTGCTCAAACCTCCCTGGGACAAACCGTACATGCCGATTCTGTCACCGTCGACTTCGGGGATAGATTGCAGGTAATCGACAACGCGCTCGAACTTCAGCATGTCCAGGCCCAGAAGCGAGTTGCCGATTAGAAGCGCCTTGCGATGCAGGCGACCTCGCTCAGCCCTGTCGCTAACCAGTTTGTGCGCGAAAACGACATATCCCCTGGCTGCGAGTTTTCGGGCGTAGCCATGATAGAAGGGATCGTCCGGATCCAGCCCCAGGACGTGTTCGGGATTGCCGCCCATTCCGTGCTGAGCGACGACAGCCGGCCCGGGAGCTTCCACATGGCGCGGAACCAGGAGGATGCCCCTTGCAGTGACCCTGGGCAAAACGTCGATGGTCACGCGCGTGGCCGTCGCTTCGTCCCACGTCGCAAACTCCTCCGAACGACTGTTCAGATCGACCAAATCGCGCGAGTCAGCGCCCAGCAATTGCCGCAGATGCGAGCGGTTCGGCGCTACAGACCGTTCGTACGCGGCGAGCCCGTCGTATTCTCGATTCCAGCGCCTGGCCCTTTGTGGTCCGGACCCCAGATTCATGTCCGTAAAGTACGCCAGCATCTCCTCGTAGGTTTGAGCCTGGGACTTCTCAATAGCTCCTTCAACGTCCCCAATAGGCGTCAGGTCCACGTCAAGAACATCAGCATGCGGCCTGCTCGGGCGCAACCAATTCTCGAGGAATGGGAACGATTCTTCCCCGTTGATCTCGTGTCCGCCGGCGTGTAGGTGCAGGATCAGCCGGTCGGAAACATTCGCGCGGTTATAGATCTCTTCAACTCGTCGATATTCGGACTCGACCATTGGCCAGTAGCAAGCTCCGTCGTCTTTTCCGGCCTCGATGAGCAACGGTCGCGGGCAGATGAGAGCCGCCAATTCGACATCAGTGAACTCGAGCAGGCCGCTAATGTCCTTGTCGATCTCATCGGTGTCGATGAAGGCTGTGTAGTCGTCTCCGCCGGAAACCACCATTTTCGAGGTCCGCTCATTGAAGTAAGCGCAAACGACGGACGCGGCAATTCTCTGGTCGAGTGCAGCCGCGTATAGGGTCATCATGCCGCCCTGGGATATCCCATACATGCCGATTCGAGTCGGGGCTACTTCGGGAAGCGATGTCAGGTAGTCGACGACGCGCGAAGTCTTGTATATCTCCAGTCCCAACAGCGTCTCGCCCATAAGCGTCGCGATTCGATGGATCCGCGACCGCGGCTCCTTGAAACTCAGGTCTTTGTGAGCGAACACCACGAATCCTCGTTGTACGAGCCGGCGTCCATATGCGTGGTATACCGAATCAGGATCATGAAGACCGAGGGCGTCCTCAGGGGCGCTTTTGTATCCATGCTGAACCATGACGGCTGCGGTAGGGAATTCCACGGCCCTCGGGACCAGCAATATCCCTCGCGCCCGTACACCTGGCAGCACGGCGAGACTCACTCGATAGGCGAAACAGTCCGTTTGCTCGAACAAAAGCTCGATTTGAGGCTGGAGGTCAAGCTTCCACTCGTCAAAGTCACCCAGGATCTCCCGCAAGCGTTCGCGGTTGGGCGACACGGAGCCAAGATACGCCTCCGTTGATGAATATTCTGGCTGCCAATGGCGTGAGCGGTAATCGCCGTGCGAAACGACGGCGTTTTGCGTGTAGGAATCGAGCTCGTCGTAGATCTCCTCGGCGATCCGCTGCATGTCCGCTCGAAAATTGATGGGCGCGGTCCGCTCCGTCATGTCGTGAAGCTCAATACGCGGCGTGACTTACGAGTGGACATTGGAAGCGGCGGCCGGGAGGCCGGGGGGCGAAAGCGCTGATGCCGTCCGCAGCCATTCAAACGTAAATGACCCGCTGGGCCAAGCTGAAACAGACTACGCACTGCTCCCGCCTCTTCATAAGTTCATCCCGCATGGTGAGTTAGCTCGATTCCAACGGCCCTAGATTGAAGTGGTTGTGTCGCGGAAGGTTCCCAACTCCGAAGACTTCTCTGCCAGGTCCATTATCTCAGTGACATGCAGAGCGTGCCGTCCGCTGGTCACCGGTTCCGTACCGTCCAACAGGCAGTCAATCAGGTGAGTAATTGTTACCGAAATATCGAAGTTGGCCCCGAGGTTCGGGCTACCGGCCGGAACCCACCCGGCGTAGCCGAGATCTTCGTGCTGCTCGTAGACCTCGATGCAATCCCGTCCGCTGCCGCCGTTGACGATCAGAACTCCTTCGTCCCCGTAATACTCAGCGCGCGGACTCTTGTTGGCTATGGCGCAATAACCGATGTCGGTCATCCCAAACAGGTTGTCACCCCAGTCGAGCAGTAGAAGGTTGTTATCGGGGGCGGTTGTCTCGAAAGTCTGGCCTTTTCCAGGGCCGCTCAATGCGAATCGTTGGGGAATCGATATGCCTGTTAGCGCGCCTACTCGCTTTACAGGTCCCAGGATCCAGGTGAGCGCGGTCAGATTGTAGGCGCCGAGGCTCGCCAGCGGTCCGCCACCAGCCTGGTAAAACCACGTCTGATCGGTAGATCCCCAACCGACCCGACGGGCGGGGCCCGAACCTGACGCTCGTGAGACTGCGTAAGCGACCTTTCCGATTGCTCCGCCCTGAATTAGCTCACGAACTCGGATCGTCAACGGCTCAAAGAACATAGGTGGGGCGCAACTGAGTTTCAGGCCCCTCGCCTCGGCGAGTTCTACCAGTTCCCTGGCTTCGTCGAATCTGTTCGAAAGCGGTTTCTCAACCGCGACGTGCTTGCCTGCCAGGAGCGCTTGTTTCGTGTTTTCATAGTGAAATTGGTGCTGTGTCAACACCAGAACGGCGTCGAGATCGGCCTCGGCCAGCATCGCGCTGTAGTCGTCATACGACTGCGCGGCGCCGTATTTCTGTGCCGCCGCTTCGGCGCGGCCCGGCACGACGTCACAAACCGCCGCAAGCTCCGCTTTTTCTGAATACCCGGCGACCGCGGAGAGGTAGTAAAGCTCGGCCACGGTTCCAGTTCCCAGAACGCCAACCTTAATCCTGTTAGCCAAAATGCCTCCCAAGCTCACGAGCGATGCAGTTCAGATATTTCATCTCAAGGCTAACGACTTCGCCCTGATGGTGCGCTTACGGCGGCCGCGTGCGCATCAGAAAGCGTGCCGGCTCGCCTATGACGCTCGATCTCAGCAAATATCTCTCGCTGTACGGCCAGCGTGAGATCCACATCGTCGTCGGTGTGGGAGTAGCAGATGAACGTCGGTCCGCTGTGGTGAAAAAGGATGCCCCGCGCGGCCGCTTCGCGAACCATGAATGTGCGCATCAAAGACTCCTCCTCCTCAGACTCACCCTGAAACTCGAGGTAAGAAATAGGGGCGAAGCCAGAACGTCGAGCCGGGCAACCCGTTTCCGCGGCGGCGGAGTTGGTGCCGTCGATCAGGCGCTGTCCGATTTTCCAGAGGTGGGAGATTACGTCATTCTGACGGTACTCTCGCAGGCACGCCACGGTCGCCGCGAGGGAGAGGGCCTCGCCCGCATAGGTGGCTGTAATTTTGAGATCGCGAGTTACTTCCATGACTTCCTCGCGACCGCAGAAGCAGGCAAGCGGCATCCCGTTCGCCATCGCTTTGGCAAAACATGCGAGATCGGGCAATACGTCGAAATATTCCTGAGCGACGCCCAGGAAAAATCGGAATCCGGTAATCACCTCGTCAAATATCAGCAAGGCCCCATTTCGATCGCAGAGATCCCGCACCGCCCGTAAATAGTCGGGCGGTGGCATGTCTTTTTGGGCCGGACACATCAGCACCGCCGCCACGCCACGACTTGCCGCACTGAAAATGCTCTCGAGGGCTTCGATGTCGCCGTACGGAAACTTGCGTACGGTCTCGCTGAAGACATCGGGGACAGCCCCATCGTTTGCCGTTGACGTCCAAATGTCCTGCCAGCCGTGATATCCGTTCGTGAGTACCAGATCCCGTCCCGTAAAGGCCCTGGCGACGCGCGCCGCGGCCGTCGTTGCCTCACCTCCGCCTTTGAGAAACCGGACTGAATCCGCGCACGGTATGAGGTCGATCAGTTCTTCTGCCGCTTCGACTTCAAGCGGATCGAGCAGACCGTAAATAATCCCCCTGTCGAGTTGCTCTCTGATCGCCCGATCTACGGGCGGATATCGGTATCCCAGGCTGATCGGACCCATGCCAAGAATCCAATCGACATATTCATTCCCATCGACATCCCAAACGTGCGAGCCCTGGCCGACGGCAGCGTAAACTGGGTAGGCGTCCGGGGCGAATTGCGGGGGCCGCTTGGAGTTAGTCTGCGAAATGCCCGGTATGGATTTACGCGCGCGCGCATAAATATTTCCACTTTTCCGTCAGACGAAGTTCGGTTCCCACGTCAATTCCCAAGCGAGCCGGACATGCGAGTCAACCCTTAGATCGAAGGCGCCGCTTGCGGCATGACTGCCCGGTCGCAGTCTACGCCGCAAGCGGAATGCCGTGCGCGAGACTCGGCCAACATTCTCGGGCCAGTTGCTGCGAGAACCCTGGAAGGCGACCGACCGCTATTTGCTCGCCCGCAACGATTTCATCTATAACCCGAGGGTGACGGATCTTCAAGCTTCTTGAGAAGGAAAGGCACACCAGATCGATGGTCGCGAAGATATCCGACATCAAAGTGATATCGATGACCGCGGATGTCCCCCCGGAATTTCAGCACGTCACCGACCGCGGCACGGTTTCAAAAGTGTCGGCCGTGCTTGTGCTGGTCGAATCCAATGACGGAATGGTCGGAGTCGGAGAGTCCTATGGGAATGGGTCGGCGGTCCGGTCCGTTGTTGATTCGGATCTCGCGCCCCTCCTGATCGGTGAAGATCCCGATCGGGTTGAGTACCTGTGGGAGAAGATGTACAACCGAGACCGACTGGCCAGCGCCCTCTCCAACTCGCAGCCGATACCCGCGGTTCGCCGCGGGGTGGATATCCACGCCATTAGCGGCATCGACATCGCGCTCTGGGACCTCAAGGGTAAGCGACATGGCGTACCCGTCTACGAGTTACTCGGGGGCAAGTTGAGAGGCGGGATCAAGGCGTTTGCGAGCGGTGGTTGGGCAAGGCCGGGCGGTCCGTGCGCGGACGAGGTAACTCGCTACGCATCGGCTGGCTTTAACGCAATCAAGATGCGCGTTGGCCTGCTCGATGATTCTCTGGAGCAGTCGGTTGTGCGGGTTGAAGAGGCAAGGAATGCTCTCGGTTCGGAGGTCGAAATTGCCCTCGAAGGGCACGCCGCTCTCGACTACCGGACCGCGCAGGCCCTCGGTCGCATGGTTGAAGGATTCGATATCGCCTGGTTTGACGATCCTTGCTCCAGCGACGACAAGCGGACCACAGCCCGGCTGAGAAACGACCTTCGATTCAGGCTGGCGGGCGGAAAGAATGACCAGACTCGATTCGATTTTCGCGAGTACATCGACCTGGACGCGCTCGATATATTCACGGCCGGCCCCGCCATTGCAGGAGGGATTACCGAGCTCAAACGCATTGCGGACCTGGCCTGGACCTGGAACTTGAAGGCAGTTCCGCACAACTGGGGGTCCGCCGTTCTGTTCGGCGCTACAGTGCAGCTGGCGGCGTCGTCGCCGAGTTTTTACAGATTCGAGTTCAGCCAGGCCCATATCCCATTTCTCCACGAGCTCGCCGTCGAGCCAGTGGAAATAGACTCGGACGGCTATGTGTCCGTGTCCGATCGACCGGGGCTCGGATTCACATTGCGACCGGATTGGGAGTCGAAGTTCCGTTCGTAGGAAGGTCGATCAGAAACTCCCGTAGCCAAAGTCGCTCCGGGAATCTACCAACCCGATGAGCGCAGAATTTCTCGAACGTCTGAATCGATACCGGAGCCCCGCCACTTTCGCGCAAATGCGGCCCCCAGGGGACGGATGGCTCACTTCCGAAGAGAAAGGGCGAGCAAGCTATATCGAATACATTGGTGGGTGCTACGGGATCCGCCCGTCGGCCATCCGCGATCGGCCGTTGTAGTGCAGCTTTCCTTATCGGTCCGAATAGCCGAGGCCTTCCGGGCAAAAGACCGCGCGCTGATGCCATTCGAGGAACTGGCTCAAATAGCGGCGAACGTTGGCTACGACGCGCTCTGCATCAGGGCATCACAAGTTGGAATCGATACTTCGTTGGAACGACGCCTGGAGATGGTTTCGCTTTTGGATGATCTCGGGCTGGGGGTAACCATGGTCACCGGCGACGTATCAACGGCCGCCAATGACGATGACGCCTCGGCCCCTCTGCGAAACATTCGACCTCACCTGGACCTTGCGCAGCAGTTCCGATCGCCCCTGGTGCGCGTAATGATAAAGACGGATTCGGACATCGAATTCGCCCGGAGCGCGGCCGCCGAAGCGGCCGCCCGGGGCCTCCGGCTCGCACACCAAATGCACGTGGGGACTCTTCTCGAAACTATCGATGAGGCGACGGCCATTGTTGAACGCGTGGGACTCGAAGGTTTTGGCATCACGCTAGAGCCGGCCAACATGATCGCGTGCGGCGAAGATTGCGGGCCGGATGCCATAGCGAGACTGGCGCCGTTTCTTGTCAACGTCTATTTACAAAATCAGGTCGTCGACGAATATGGACCAACCGCCATTCGACGGCGCGATTCGATTGTGCGCGTGAGAAACATACCGCTGGATGCTGACGAAGGAATCGATTTTGGTGCGATATTCGAGGCGCTCAGGACGAGCGGATACGATGGCCCTGTTACGGTTCATCAGTCAGCGATCGAGGGACTGCCAATCGAGGACTCAGCCGGTCGCTATTACGAGCTTCTCTCGAACTACATGCGGTACTAGGCCGCATGGAGATACTGCGGACCGCAAATTGATCTGAATCATTCGGTTTTCGCTCGCGCCGAGGTGGTACGCGAACATCATATTCGCGGCAACAGTCTGAGGAGTCCACACAATGTCGAGTGCCACGCGAATCAGTGTCATCGGCGCGGGCAGCGCCATTTTCTCACTGGGACTTGTCCGGGATTTGTGTCTTACGGATTCCCTGTCCGGTAGCGAAATCTGCTTCATGGACGTCGACCCCGTCCGACTGGAGACCGTTCACAATCTCGCCACAAGATATGGCGCCGAACTGGGTTCGAATCTCACATTTGAGACCACCATGAATCGACAAACAGCCTTGCAGGGCGCTGAATTCGCCATCAATACCGCCTACGTGCAAGGCCATCAGCGTGAGCGCGAATTGCGCGAAGCGACAACCCGGCACGGCTACTTTTACGGCGGCGTTAGCCTCGGCGACTTCCATCAGTTCAGACTGATGCTGGCCGTCGCGAATGATATGGAGCGAATCTGCCCCGACGCGTGGCTCATCCAGTCGGCGAACCCGGTTTTTGAAGGTTCGACTCTCATGATGCGTGAGACCAACGTGAAAGTATGCGGCCTTTGCCACGGCCACCATGGCGTATGGGAAATTTGCCAGACTCTGGGAATCGATCCGGCGGAGGTTACCTGGCAGGCGCCGGGCCTGAATCACAATATTTGGCTTACCGAGTTTCGGTATCGGGGCGACGATGCATACCCGCTTCTCGACAAGTGGGCTGAAGAAAAGGGGGTGGAATATTGGAGCAACCACCTTGCCACCGGCACGCACGACATTCAGATGTCGAGGGCGGCGTTCCATCAGTACCATATGTTCGGGCGCTTCCCGATCGGCGACACGGTGCGGTGGAGCGGATGGTGGTACAGCACCGATATCGACACGAAAAAGCGGTGGTTTGGCAATCCGTGGGGCGGTCCGGACACGAATTTGGCACGGCCGATCTACGTGCAAAATCTTGAGGAACGCACGGCGCGAATGAAGGCACTTGCCGATGACAATTCGGCGAGCTTTGTTTCGGAGTTCGGCGAAGAGAGAACCATCGAGCAGCAAATCCCGATCATCGATGCACTGGTCAATGACAACGCAGGACATTTTCAGGTAAACGTGCCGAATAATGGGGCTATCACGGGGGTGCCAGACGATGTCGCCGTGGAGATTCCAGCAGTCATTGACCGGAGCGGAATACCCCCCAAACCATTCTCGTCGCTTCCTCGGAAAGTCATGCTGGAGCGGATTCTGCCCAACTGGCTTGAGATGGAACGCAGCCTGCATGCCTTCAAGACAGGCGATCTCTCTGTTTTGTTGTGGGGCGCGCTGGAGAGTCATCAGACGAATTCGTACGGGCAGGCCGTGGGGGCTTTAGAGGACCTGCTCGGGATGGAGCAATCCTCAGAGCTTGCAGATCATTACCTGCTCCCGAGTGGCCTGGAACTATCCGAGGATCGTCAGGTCTAACTGCAAGTAACTAATCGGGCGTAAGAAGCCGGTCGAGCCACAGTTTCACGGCGCCGCGCAGGCACCTGCGGGGAGGCGATAAGGCGATGGAATATCGATCACTCGGACGTACGGGAATCCAGGTAAGCGCGCTGTGCCTCGGTTGCATGATGTTTGGGGGGAGGACGAGTGAGGAGGATTCGGGGCCGATTATCGACCGGGCGCTGGAGGCCGGAATCAACTTCCTCGACACCGCGAATGTCTACGGCCGAGGCGTTCGAGAGGAAGTTCTTGGACGGGCCCTGCGTCGGAACGGACAGCGCTCAAAGACGATCCTGGCGACCAAAGTTCACGGTCGCATGGCGGACGACGATCCCAACGCGGCCGGGAGCATCGTCAGCTTTTTGCCCACGAGCGCGCCTTGAACCGCGGCGCCAGAGATCTGCCTCCAAAAAACTCCCTGTCTCAAGGTCGTCCATCGATAGTGCTGCCATATAAAGGCCCCGGGAGTTACTAAACAGGTACGTCTTGCCGTTCACGTTGCGACTGAAAACAACTGCCGAATGGCACCGCAGGCACCACATCGCGAGGACGGGGACTCCGCCAACCACGTCATCGACGATTTCCCGTGAATTGAGCACCCACACAGGGTAGGCGCGACTTGCTCCGTTTACCGTTATGCCAGGGACCAGCTCATCGGGAGGCAGGTGGACGTCGGTAGCCTTGACGACCTCCGGTTCAAAGAGCGGCCGGTGCGTGGGCCGACTCAAACAGACATGCCCCCAGGGCCTGGTCGAACTGACCTTGAGCGCTCGTGGTTGGCATTCAGCGTAGCGCTCGAAGTCGCAAGCACCCCGGGGCAGTGCCACCAGCAGTCCGACGAACACATCCGGTCGTCCAGCAGGCGTTCAAACAAATCGTGTCCGCACGTTTCAAATTCGCCGTGGGTTACCGCGATTCCAACTGCTTAGTCTCCCAGAGCATGTTTTGGCGGTGGTGTTTCTCAAGCTCGGCCCGCGATTTGAGAAAAGCCCGTCCACATGTAGACCCGCCGAGCAGGTTTCGCGTTGTGGGAGAGGATATGGACAATATGCCGACTTTGATGGCTGCGGCAGCTACAAATGCTGGTCCAACGGTCATCACGCAGCGCCCTTCTCTCTGGCAGATCTCGCGCAATATCACGCGAGGCGCTGCCGCGAATCGCGTTCGACTATTGCTTCAGGCCGGTCAGAACCACCCCGCGGACAAAATAGCCTTGCATGAATACGAACATTATGATCGGCGGAATTATGGAGAGTAACCCAACGGCCATCAGCGCGGTGATGTTGATTCCTTGCTGCCCGCGGAAGAATGCCAGACCCACCGCTATCGTGTATAGCTCGGTGTCGCGCAGATAAATTATTGGGTTCAGCACATCGCCCCAGGATCCGACGAAAACGATTATCCCCACGGTCGCGATGATCGGCTTTGAGAGCGGTACGAATATCTGCAGGAATATGCGAAGCGGGTTCGCACCGTCAATTCGCGCCGCGTCCTCGAGTTCACTAGGGAGCGTCATGAAGTACTGCCGATATAAGAATATTGCGACGGCCTGCCCGGTCCAGCTTGGCACCCACAGCGGCAGCCACGTGTTAAGCCATCCCAGGTTCTTGAAAATTATGAATTGCGGGATGAGGGTGACCTGTGGCGGCACGATGAGAGTAGCCAGCATCAATATGAAAAGGACATTCTTTCCCTTGAGTCGAACTCGCGCGAAGACGTAACCCGCGGCCGCCGACGAGATCACGGCTCCTGAAACCGTGAGGAATGTGACGATAAACGTGTTGATGAAGAACCGGCCGAAAGGCATTGTGACCAGGGCGTTCGAATAGTTTTCCCACTTCCAGCTTGGAATTATCTGCGGCGGCCAATCGAGCGCGCCAAAGCCAGCCTTGGCGTCAAGCGACAGCAGGAACATGTAGTAAAACGGGACGAACGCGATAAGGCCGAATAACGACAGCACGAAATAAGCAAAGATCTTCCGGCGTATCGCCGTCGTGCGACCGCGCACACTCGCAAGGGAGCCTGCTTCGGAAATCCGCCTGGCTGTCTCGCTATGCTGGATCGCCACTATCTCGCCTGCGCTGGCCCATGTTGGCGGGGTACGGTGATTCGCTTGCTTTCCGGACTGCCGCGTCGAAATCTACCTGTCCCGAATCGGAGCGGACGCACCCTACTCATAATGCACCCAGTATTTCTGCGCCCACCATTGGATCATCGTAACAACGAAGACGGCCAAAAACATCATGTAGGCAAGCGCCGTGGCGTAGCCCATACGAAAGTTCTCAAATGCCATTCTGTAGATCTGCAGCGCAAGAGTCAGACTGGCGAATCCGGGCCCGCCAGCGGTGATGATAAATGAGGCCGTGAAGACCTGAAACGATCCGATGATGCCAAGGATGCTGAGCAATAAGATGAACGGCGTCAGCAGCGGTAACGTCACGTAGCGAAACTTCGCAATGCGTCCGCCGCCGTCGATCTCAGCGGCTTCATAAAGATGCTGCGGTATTCCCTGAAGACCCGCCAGCCAGTACATCATCAGGATTCCAAGACCCTGCCACACGCTCATGATAATGATCGAATTCAGCGCCATTTCGAATCCGAGCCACTGAACCGGACCCAGATTGACCAGATCAAGCAACCAGTTAAGGACGCCGCGCTTGTTGAACATGAACAACCACAGGAGAGCCGTAGCGACACCCGACGACACGACCGGAAGAAAGAACAGCGTTCTGTAGAACGTGATCCCACGAATTCGTTGGTTAAGTCCCACCGCCAGCAATAATGAAATTATCAACGACGACGGGACAAATAATGCGACATAAACGGCGGTATTCCGGAATGCCGCAAGGGTCGCCTTGTCATCCAGGGCAAATGTGTAGTTTTCGAACCCCACCCATTTCGGGTCGCGGATCAGGTCGTAGTCTGTGAAGCTCAATACCAACGCCGCAATGATTGGGCCGGCAGTGAAGACGACAAGGTGTATGAGATACGGGAAGACGAGAACGAGGCCCCACATCTGCTCCTGGACGGCGCCTCTGCCCAGGAACCGCCGCAGATTCCGCAGGGAAGTGGCGGGACGGGGTGCAAGCGCCACCGCCGCCTTACTGCTGAGATCGGTTTGCTGCGCGGGCACTTGTTCTACTTTCTACACGAACAACTGATAAGGGCGCGGGGACCAGGCCCCGCGCCCCATCTTGATCGAATCTAAGCCCGATCGGATCAGCCGCTAGACAATCTATTCCAGCTGAAGGTCCTTGAACACACGGTCGAGAACCTTCTGGCTCTCCTCCTGCATCGCGGCAAGGGATTCCGAGACCGGGCGCCGGTTAAACGATGACTCCTGCCATTCCGCTCGCCAGGCAACGTACCACTCCACCCATGCAACGTTGGTCCCGAGGTCATTCGTCCAGCCCTGCTCCCACTCATGCAGCCATGGATCTATGCTGGTCGGGTATTGCGAACGCGGGGGGAGCGAGCTCCAAAGCTTGGTGTTGGCCGGTAGACCGTAGTCGGCCTTTGTGTAAATCTCCAGCGCCGACTGCTCGTCCGTCACCTGGAAGAGCATGTACATCCAGGATTCCTCCGGAGCCGCACTTGACTTCGCGATGTGCATCTGGTGATTGAAGAACGAATTGCTCGGTTTCTTGCCCTTCAGACCGACCATCGACCCAATTTCGAAGTCGAGAGAAGCAGGGTCCGGCCACGCCGATTCCTGGCCCAGCAGATGCTCATACATTGCGGCCCTGCCGTTGATCAACGGCCCCTGGGGAATCCCGGCCGCAATAGACTCAGTCTCGTCCGGGTCCGCAGCCACCTTATGCACGTACATCAAATCGTTGCGCCACTGGAACCCTTCCAACGTCTCCGCACGGTCGAACGTGGAGTTACGGGCAGCCTCGTCGAGGATCTCGCCATCGGCCTGATAGACCGTTGGGACGATCTGCGTCACCCAGTTATCACGGAGGTACGCGCCCCACTGTGCGACGTTGTTCAAGTCGAACCCGGCATCACCGGGGCCTCGGCCGCTTGAATCAAATGTAAGCTTCGTCGCGTTCTCGAGATACTGTTCCCACGTCCAAGGGGAGTCGAGCTCCGCCGGTTCGATGCCCGCGTCCTCGAACATCGTCGCGTTGTAGGTCATGGCCGTACCGAGCGCATTGCGGCTTAGCCCGTAACGCTTGCCGGTTCGCTTGTCGATTCCCAGGTCCAGCATCGGCACGTTCACTAGCTGCCCCGCGTCCCTCTTTGCGAACTCATCCAGCGCAAGGATCGCCCCGCGAGCTACAAAACTCGGCATGATGATCGAGTCGTTGAGAAATACGTCAGGAGCGTCATCGGCGGCCAGTCTCGTCTTGAGCTTCGGGCTCCACTCACCCCACGGAACGGATTCGCTCAGGACGGTGACATGCGGATTTGCGGCCATAAAACCCGCGTTCACCGTGTCTCTGATGTACTCAACGTTCGCCGGATTGTTGGCCGGGAAGCTGACCTCGATAGTCACAGCCTTGGGCGCCGCAGGCGCCGCCGTCACCACCTTCTCGACGATTTTCTCTACTTCGACGATTTTCTCTACTTCGACGATTTTCTCTACTTCAATCGCCCTTTCTACCTCGACGATCTGCGTGACGATTCTCTCAACGGGCACTTCCTGTGTCACGACCTTGACGACTTCTTTTTCGATGATTTGGGTCTCGCCGCAGCCAGCCAGCGCCGCTAGCGCAGCAGTACTGCCGAGGCCAACGACGAGAAGTCGCCGTCTTGTGATCGGATTTCTCTGCATAATCAGTCCCCTTTCGATATCCAGCACGAGTTGGTGACGAGGCGTCGCCGACGTCAACAAAACGATACGGTCCCGGAGTATTGCCGTGCAATCTCCGATAAGCACGTTGTGACCACGATGGCTGTTTTCACCGCGCCAACATGAGCCACGCTCACCGCGAATGCCCGCGTCGTTGACGGTAATCATACATTCGGGGGTACTTGTGTCAATTCTGTGTACTGGTCCAGTACATACGAGACAGTGGCCTCCTTTGAGTCAATGCTTCCAGGTGATACCAACGAACTGGGCCGGTGTCTTGTAGTCGAGGGACTGATGGAACCTGACGTGGTTATAGGTCCATTCCCATTCCATGAGGGCTTTGCTCACGGATTCAGCCGCGGCTGGGGGAAGCTCACTTCGATGCGGGGCTTGGCCCCCGGGGACGGGATGTCGCCGGATCTTGCACCGGCCGTCTATGAGATGGTTACCACGCCGAATCTGTGCAGCTCGCCGACGAATATCGAGACGAACTCCCGCGCCTGATGGGGCGAGCCATACTTGCCTGTTGAGGCGAACCGTTCGGCGATCTCATTTCCGGTTGTCCGCCCGTCAATCATTTCGACGACCGGCCTGCTCTCAAGAGACGCAATCAATCGCCGCGGCCGGCCCAGCGCGTCTGGCAGGCTGATCTTTAAGCATGGCTCCAGCGTCCCGTTCCGTGGCTCCATGTAGGTAGTGATCTCCGCTGCGTCCACCAGTGTCGGTACGCGGGCCATAACCTGGCCTTCCGAAGGCTCTGATCCATTGTCAGCGGCTGCGTCGGTACGCGACTCGCCGGCACGCAATTGGGGACCACTTGCGCCCAGATCGGTGCCCAGGTTGTCGTAGAGGGTTCGCAGATGCGCCTCGTCGAATCCGCCGGTGGGCCTCAACGCGAAGTCCGTGCTCAGGGCTCTTTCACCCCGGTACCCGCCGGCGAGATACACGAACGCCTGTCGCATCGAGAAGTTAGCTTCCGGTTCGACCAGCGCGCGGGCCTTCCAGAACCACGAATCCTGGTTCTGGTTTCCGTGATACCAGTGCGTGGCCAGATCGACGAATCCGTCAAACTCTTCGAAATACTCTGATTCGTACCACCACAGGCTCAGGTCGCGAAGCTCGGGCTTCGCCAGGATCTTGTCTATCGCCAGACCGGCCCGCACCGCGCCGTGGACCGCAAGGTAAACGCCGCTGGAGAGAATTGGGTCGACGAAGCAGGCGGCGTCGCCCACGAGAAGAAAACCCGGACCCGAGAGCGGACGGCACTGATACGACCAGTCACTGATAGATATGGCCGGGCGCCCCGTCCACTTCCCGCCATCGAGGACAGCCGCCATTTCGGGGGTCGATCGCACCGCCCGGCGCAGGAGGTCGGTTCGTGCTTTCTCGGAAAGTCCCTTGATAAGATCGGCGTCGGCCACCAGACCAACGCTGCGAATGTCGCCCGCCAGCGGGATATGCCAGATCCAGCCTTCGTCTACGGCAACGACATAGATATTTCCCGCATCCTTTGCCGACAATCCCGCCACGACCTCGGGCAGAACTTTGCCCCCCGACCAGTAGGAGTAAATCGCCACGTGCCGAAGCTGCTCGTTGAGATTGCGGAGCCCGAGCCTGGATCCCAACACCGAAGCCTGACCGGATGCGTCGACGGTCATCTTCGCATCGACGCTTCGCTCCGAACCGTCATCAAGACGCAGCCTTAATCCGCCGACACCTGCGGACGACTCGACTGGTCCCAGGACGGTGCACCCCTCATGAACCTCGGCGCCGGATTCGCGGCTGTGATCGAGGAGAATTTGGTCGAATTTGGCGCGATCGACCTGCAGGGCGGAAAGGGTGCCACCCGCGGCTGCTTCTTCAAAGCGCACCGTCCACGGGGTGCGCGACTGTCCCCACACGTAAGTCGCGCCGTTCTTGACCGTAAATCCAGCGGCCTGGATTTTTGGTAGTACACCGGTCTGTTCGAGCAATCCAAGACATCCGGGGATGAGGGACTCGCCGATGTGTTGCCGTGGCATCAGCGAACGTTCAAAAATCGCCACTCGGTGGCCGCGCTGGGCAAGCAGCGTCCCGAGAGTAGAGCCCGCGGGGCCGCCGCCGATGATCGCTACGTCCAGATCGACGATCTCTCGCTCCACCGTGAGTCCGCCAGATTTCCATTATATGTATATGGAGGGAGCGGCATCAGAAGAGTTTCCCCGAAGCGATTGTCATGACGGCGGTTTCACAACCTGATATCCGTCCTGCCCCTCGCGCACAATTAGCATCACGTTCGGGGGAATGTCTCGCAGAATACTGACCAGGCCGGTCACTGGCCAGCGAACCGTCACCTTGTCGACGGTTATTGCGGCTCTTCCGAGCCCGAAGTGGGCGACAAGTTCACTTTGACCGAGGAAGTGGCTGCTAACTCCCATCTCGCGTATCTGGCTGGCGGCTCCGATTTTCGGAATCACCTCGATGGTCGCCCCGATTGCAGATCGGTTTGACTGCTCACCGATCAGACGGACCCTCAGCCACGAATTGGCGTTGCCGCCGTCGTTTCGGTAGAGCATGGGCGGTCCTGCATTGTTCACGACAAACAGGTCCAGATCCCCGTCACCATCAAAATCGAGAGTGAGAAGTCCCTTGGCGGCACTCGGTTGCGACAGACCCACGCGGCCGGCAATTTCGGTCATGCGACCGTTTCCAACGTTCTCCCACAGCCTCGGAGAGTCGAGCTTGGATTCCGCTGAGTCCCCGGATTCGTACATGCCCCCAACCATAGCCAGGTCAAGATCGCCGTCGTTGTCGTAATCAAAGAAAACCGTGCCCCATCCCCACCCTCCATTGCGTACATCCGTTAGATCCGTGACATCCGAAAACAACCGGCCGCCCTCGTTTCGATAGAGCCGGTTTCCGCTGGCCCTACTTTTGTCGCAAGCGGTGCCCTCGCATGTGTCGAATTCCGAATAAATTGCGGTAACAAACCAATCCAGATCGCCATCCGCGTCATAGTCTCCGAACGTCGAGCCCATCCCGCTCTTGTCGGTTCCGACGCCTGCGGCGATGGTCCCGTCGGCAAAGGTTCCGTCGCCGTTGTTCCAAAACAGGCGGGAGTAGCCGTTGTCCGACACAACCGCCAGGTCTGACCATCCGTCGGAGTCGAGATCAACGAAGGTAGAAGCGAATGCGAAGGGGCCTGCAGGAATCGAAAACGACGGGCTCGTGGAATTAATCTCCAACTGGGATTCGACCTTTTCCAGGGCCACTCCGGCGCGCACAGTCACATCTTCAAAATGACCGGGCGCTTCGAGACCTCGATTTCGAAGCAGGCGGGCATGTGATGGGGCACCCTTCGGTAAGAAAAATTGCGACGAGCCCCACTCGTTCACATGAAGATCGAGCCAGCCGTCGCGGTCGTAGTCACCGACGGCAACGCTGTAGCCGAGGTGGTTGTTTGGGGTCTCCACTGCAGCGCCTCTGCTAATCGCCTCCTCGGTGAACCTTCCCTGCCCGTCGTTTACGAACATATAGAAGCGCGTGTCGGCGATTGTGGTGACGTAGAGGTCCTGGTCCCCATCGTTGTCCGCGTCGAACCATACCGCCCCGTTTGAATGGAGGTTGAATCTATGCAACCCGGCGTCGCGCGTACGATCCTCGAAACGACCATTTCCCAGATTGCGGAAGAGGATGTCGGGGGCGTCGAGGCGGGTGACGTATATATCTATGTGCCCGTCGTTGTCGTAATCAGCCGCCGCTGCCCCGCCGCTCTGTCTCTCGGGCTCGCATACGCTCCCGAGAAGGCAAGATCCGCTGGGTCGCAACGAATCCTGAACGTAGAGTAGCCCGGCCGTATCGGTAACATCGGCGAACACAACGTGTCCAGCCGCTGGCAAATTGGTTGCAGCCTCGGCTTCGGCATCTCCGCGTTCGAGGACGGAGCGAACTTGCATTCCGGCGAGCGGCGGGCTCGACAGCAGCGGCGCGATACCGAGAACCACCAGTCCGCCAAGCACGCCGAGGATCCAGGTCGAGACGCCGAATACAGCAATCGCGCGCCGGGGCATGACTCTTGCCAGCCCCATGAACGTCAACGGACCACCGGCGGCGGCGGTAAATAACAGTGTGGCGGCCGGCGCGGTCCCCATGCCGATCAGCAAGAGCGCTGCAACCAGTGGAATTTCGAATAGCAGGGGCACATTGATCAGAATGCCGAACGTCGCCGCAATCGCAATACCGGCCAGATCGTTTCCCATAAATGTTTCGACGATCTCAGGACTTAGCCACTGGATGGCGAATCCGCTGACCATGGCTGCCACTACCATCAGCGGTCCGAATCGCAGCAGGTACCGGGTGCTGACCCTGGCCCATTCGGCAAAGCCGACCGCAAAGACGTCGCGCCAGCTGGAAGGGTCGGATTCTTGTGTTGGGGTTTGACTGGCGTCGATCTGCAGGGGCTGCTCGGCCCGCCCGGCGGCGTAGGAGGCGATCGGGCCGAGCAACAAGGCCCCCAGGAGGGACATCACGATCCGTGATCCCGCCAGAATCGGCGCAAGAACCGTTATGGCCATAACGATCGCCGGCAGGTTCAGCGTTGAAGATCCCTGGGCTATGCCGACCGTGGCTGCGATTCCCGCGCCGCGTCTTCTAAACGCAGACGATATGGGCACAATGCAAGCCGAGCAGAGGGTCATCGGAGCCCCCACAATGAGACCTTTTAGCGCACCCGCAATGCCCCGGCCCGAAAACGCCCGACTCGTCGAGCCGGGAAACAGGAAGGCCTCCGTAAGACCGGCGATTAGAAAAGCAAAACTCATTCCAACCGCCACCAGCCGCAAATAAGTCAGCGTAAAGCTCCACCACCTGGTCATGAAACCGGTACCCTCAACGTATTCAACGCAGAAGCCCTGGAAGCACCGACCTGGCACACCGCCCCCCGCAGCAGCCAGGTCTTCCCGGGCAACATCGAGCTTGGGAATGCGGTTTAGCACAATGAATGCGGCGAGCAGGATGCAAATCAGCACGAGGCCGACCGCCTGTCGCTTTTTGAGCCTTACCCGCCCAATGGCCAAAAGTCTCCTTGTCGCGGTAAGAGCTCGCGGCATTGCCGCAGGGCGAGCATTCATGGTCTCCAACGCTCCGCGCTGTTTAAGAATTCCATGCCCGCGGTTCCGATCTTTTTGTCGTGCCGAGCGGGCTAATCCGCGCCGGAGTCAGGATGGTGCTCACGGAGCCACTCGCGCAGCGGGGCGTCGGCGCTGTCCGGCCGGTATCCGCCGGTCGCCGATCGCGAAACGCCGAGCAGCTGTTTTCGTATGGGATCGGCGGCCTGAAGCACGTCTTCGGGCGTGTCGATATCGCCCTTAAAACGTATCCAGCGGTAGCCATAGCCATAGACCAGAAATCTTCGAAGCATTCGCGAGTAATTGGGAGTCGCGGCATGCCAGAGCCGTCGATCGAAGATAACGGCGTCGCCCGCCTCAGCGCAGACAGGCATCGCGCCCTCGGGCTGACCGACGCCGTCAGGGGGCAGTTCGATCGATTTCTTCAAGTGGCTGCCCGGAACCACCCAGAGATTGCCCCTGCCCGGCTCGGAGGCATCCGAGAGGAAGTATCCAACCTTGAGCGACAGCCTGGTGGGCAAGTCGAGCTCGGGCATGTCGGATGTCGCGCGGCCGGAGTCCTGGTGAAATCGATATGTAGGTCCGTCTGGGTCGTAGCGACCTTCAGCTTGCGGCGTTATGACCAGGTGATTCGTGTAGCCGTATATGTTCCAACCCAGGACGCCCCAGACCTTCGGAAAGGTTCGCGGGTGGTCGATCAGGTCGACAAATTTCGGACTCATGGCCATGAACCCGACGTGGTCCACACGATTGGCAAGCGCGGATCCTTCGCCAACTTCGAACCGGCCCCCGGCGTACAGACCGTCGATTTCGTTGATCAAGGTCGTGAGGTGGTCCAGCGTGAGCGCGCGTTCGACGACGAAGTAGCCATCCGCCTCGAACTTCCGCCGTTCATCAACCGTCAGGACGTGCTGCAGACTGCTTGAATCCATCGGCCGGTCCCGCCTCGGTGGTGTCCGTCGCACGGGATTATATGGGCAATACCTGCGGCGGAACGGCGACTCTTACCGCCGTCATGCGCGCGTGAGCAGGATCTACACCAAATGCCTGTGGCGCGAAAATCCAGGGGGCGGTTCAGCTATTGCGAACAGGGATCGCGGTCGTGATCAGCGACTAACCTGGACCTTCGATCGGCTGCGGAGTTTCGTTGCGATCACCACGAGGCCCGAACTGCCGGTGCCTGTTGCACCACTCCGGCCTGTCGTCATGGCACGGGCGACTACCATTTAAGCGGCCGGGCGCCATTCCGCGTATCCGCGTACCGATGGGAGGTCTCAAGTGTTCCCGAAGCATCGACAACGGCGCTTGCTCTACAACGATGATTCCGACCAGCAGTACGCAGGCTCGGCCAAGTCCTACGGATATGAAATCGTCGACGACAAATCCTTCCTGGAGGCGCGTACGACCCCTACCTTTGATACGCACGTTGACACATACGTGTGGTGTCTTGGCAACGGGGCAGATCCGCCCTGGGCCGGGAGAACCGAACTATTCCCCTGCCTGCCTTCAAACGAGTATGCGACGGATCTCATCGTCGGGGCCTGTCACGATCGCGGCGTCGAGGTCTGGGGGTCCCTGCGCATGAACGACCTCCACGACGCCACCAGGGCAGCCAATCTTGATGAGACCAGCGACCCGATGAAAGCCCGGCACCCCGAGTGGATGATTGAGCCCGAGGAGCTCCGCCCCGAGGAATCGGGACCGTACGGCGCACTCGCTGACGGACTCTCCGAACACTACCTGTGGTCGGCGTTCAACTTCGAATTGCCCGCCGTGCGCGACTACCGTCTGGCAAACATTGAAAAGACGGCACGGGCGCACGATTTCGACGGGTACGAACTCGACTTCACCCGGTTTACGTGGTACTTCCCACTGGGTCGCGAGCGGTCACTCGCGCACCTCATGACCAACCTCGTGCGTCGCGTACGAAAATCCCTGGACGGCATAGCCGCCGAACGCGGACGGCCCTACACGCTCGCCGTGCACGTATTTGACTCCATCGAGACATCCCACAATCTCGGACTTGACGTCGCCACCTGGATCGACGAGAGCCTGGTGGACGCCCTTGTCGTTGGCACGGGCTATCTTCCGTATGTGCTTGAAATGGACGAGTGGCTTGACCTGGCCGAGCCGTGCGGCGTCTCCGTGTACCCATCGTTCAATACCAATACGATTGAGGACTGGCGCGCCGTGCTTGGCTCACCCCCGTACCACCGGGCTCTCCGGGGGATTTGCGATTACTTCTGGTCCGTCGGCGCCGACGGCCAGTACCTGTTTAACCACTTCTGTCAGCGAAACTGGCAAAACGTCGAGCGGCAGGGCCAAATCGACTACGACTATATCTACGCCCCACTTCTTGAGCTCGGTGATCCGGCTGAATTGCGTGGCAAGGACAAGATCTACGCGATTCAGCCCCATTCGGACCAGATAATGCATCAGCAAGCGCTGGGCCCCGCCCCGCTTCCCATTGCTCTGGACTCGTTCGAACGATCGTTGCGCCTGCGGATCGGACCCGACGGCGACAATTTCCATGCCGAGGTTCGCGTAACGGCCCATGTGACCGGTGGATCGGACCGGACTCGCGTATGGCTCCGAGTTAATCACACGCTCCTCGAGTCTTCACGAAAAGGCGACTGGGTCGATGCGGACGTTCCGCGCGGCGTTCTGAGGTCAGGAGATAACCTCCTCGGAATTTGGTGCGATGAAAATCTGAGTCGATCCGCGAACCCGGTGATTCTCCATCGGGTTCTTGTCCCCGTGAGTTACGGCTCTCTGCAATGACGGAACAGTCGCAACTGTCCCGATTTTGAACTGTAGGCGCGGGCTCCGAATTAGAAGTCAGCGCCCGAGGAAGCCGAGCACTTTGGAGACCGCATGTTCGTGGGCGACCAGGTTGTATGCGGTGACCGTTCCGCCGTCAGTCGGAGAAGAATCTGTAGGAGCCAATGACCGTGGCGTCCTCGGCGGCGGGCGGATCGGCGCAACGATCGCCGATCTCGCGCTGAAACTCGGCAAAGGCCGAGATCTGCCCGATTGGATTAGAGCCGTCGGCAGTCTTGACCACGGCGATGTGCACGAAGCTTACGCCGTCGGCGAGGCGCAGCGTTGCGTTGCGTACCGGAGACCGCCTGGATCGCGCTCGCTCAACTCTTCAAAAACCTTCTCAACGAGCCGCTGATTATCGTCGCCCCTGTCGGACTTGGTTTTGTACTGCACGACAACGCTCTTCATTTAGATCCCCTCGCATGTGGTTCAAGCCACCGGTCAACTTTTCACAATTATGGAGCAGTCGGTGCGAATTCTATTTCGCGGACCCGGTCGAGTCGCCGCACATCCGCCAGACCAGGCCAACGGCGCGCCGAGATAGAATCTCGCCCCAGGTGAGCACAGGGAGGAGTATCGACATGTTCGATTCACGGCGCCGCAGGCGGGTCCTGTACAACGACGATTCCGACCAGCAATACCTTCGAATGCCGGGCGCGCCCAAGACAAAGTACGTTCAGCAGCAACCCGCGTTCAAATACATGGTGCCCGATGCGCAGGCGTTCATCGATGCGCGCACGACGCCCGTCTTCGACACTCACGTGGACACTTACGTTTGGTGCCTTGGAAACGGAAGCGATCCCGCATGGGGTGGTACCCGCCCGTTCGCGGCGGGCATGAAGTCCAACCAGGAAGCCACCGATCTGATCGTTGAGGCTTGCCACGCCCGCGGGCTTGAGGTCTGGGGATCATTGCGAATGAACGACATTCACGACGCCTCTCGAGCAACTTCACTGGAAGCAGCGGACGACCCCATGAAGGCGCGACATCCCGATTGGCTCTTGAGGCCTCCCGGCAGCAAGGAGCTGCCGGAGAGCTTCTCCGAGCATTACCAGTGGACGGCGTTCAACTTCGAGCGGCCGGAAGTCCGGGAATATCGACTTGCATTCATCGAGAAGTCGGCGAGCCACCACGACTTCGATGGCTACGAACTGGATTTCACGCGTTTTGCGTGGTACCTCCCGCTCGGCACGGAGCGCCAGAAAGCTCACATCATGACCGGCCTTGTGCGCCAGGTCCGCAGTCGCTTGAACGCGATCGGAAGGAGCCGCGGCCGACCAATTACGCTGGCGGTGCACGTATTTGACTCGCCCGGTGCGGCGCTAAACCTCGGTTTGGACGTAGAGAACTGGGTGGACGACGGCCTGGTAGACGTTCTGGTTGTCGGCGCCGGCTACCGGCACTATTCCTTACGTCTTGGCGAGTGGTTGGACCTGGCGGAGCCGTATTCGGTTCCGGTCTATCCATCGGTAAACACAAACACGTATCTGGATTGGGTGCCGACGCTCGGCAATCGGATCCACACGGCCGCGCTGAGGGCCGTTGCCTCCCACTACTGGCAAGAGGGCGCCGACGGGATCTATCTGTTCAATCACTTTTCCCAGGTCGGTTTCCGAGAGCTCGGATCGGGAGACTCCCTTGAGATTCACGAAATCTACGATCAGCTCAGCGAAGTCGGCGATCCCGCGGTTCTGCGGGGCAAGGACAAGCTGTACGGGATCGGTGCGCCGAGCGAGCAGGCCATGCACCAGCAGGCGACGCTGGACGCTCCGCTTCCGGTACCACTCGATTCCACGGAGCGCGTACTACCGATCAAGATGGGCGCGGACGCCACCGATACGCGTGCCGATTCTCGTATCAGGGCCTGGACAACGGGCGGCAACGAGGGCGAGTCGGTCTGGTTTCGACTGAACCATGTTCTGCTGGACGCGACGCGGAGCGGGGCGTGGATCGACGCGCCCGTCCCGCACGGAGTTTTCCGAACCGGCGACAATGTCCTGGGCGTGTGGTGTGACCGTGACCTCGCGGAAGTCACCGATCCGACGATCATCCACCGGCTGTTCATCGAGGTCTCTTACGGTTAGGGCCTGGAGCCAGAGGCGTGGGTGCGGCGGCCCGTGTTGATGGCCCTCGAATTACGTAAGTTGAGCAGGCTGATCACGGGCGGGGACTGAGTCGTGCTACGCGGTCGGCGGCAGCTCGACTCGGGAAAGCGCACAAATCAATCGTAGTTGGCGCGTTCGTGTTCTCCCAGAAACCGGCGTTGCCGGGGGTTCGCCAGCGACAATATGGCGTCGTTGTATTTAAATCGAAGATATGGGGGGAACTTCTGCGTGATCATCCGCCGGGCATAGTGAACCTGCAACAGATAGCGTGTCTCGCCGCTGGTGTTGGCCGATCCGCGATGCCAGACATCCGACCGGAAAAGGACGCAATCGCCCGCGTTGCACATCAAATCTTGCTCTTCCATACCTCGCCACGTCCGATCGCTGGATGTCGGTTTGCGGCCCGCCAGATGGCTACCCGGAATGAACTTTGTCGGCCCGAGATCGTCGTAAATGTCGTTCAGGTAATAGTGCGCCGTTGCGACAAACACTGGCAGCTTCACGGCTCCGCTCAATAGAAGTTCCTCGGGGATTTCAACCGGTAAATAATCAGCATGGAGGTGCTGATCCGGTCGATCCGGTCCTGTGGTCCAGGCGGTCATCCCAATAATGTGGCAGTCGTCTCCCATCAGTCGCTCGGCGACGCTCGCTACAGGCTCCATATCGAGATATTTGATGAAATGTGGATCGCGATTGAACACCGTCTTGATGTGCTTTTCGATGCTTGTGCGACGATCGAACGCGTCTGGATTGGGTTCCAACGCCTCGATGTGGTCCCTGAGCGTCGAGATGTCGTCCGGGTTCAACACGGTTGGCATGTACGCGAACCCGTCCCGTTCGACGGCCGCCGCGAGCTCATCAACGGTTTCGAATGAGGTCAGCTCAAGAACGCCCGCCACAGGCGTTGCCTCCATTGGCGACGAATCGCCCAAATTGTAGAGGCTTGAGCATTCCGCTCAAGTCGGCGCGGGTCCGATCGCGAATATCGTTCCTGTATCATCGCGCCGATGGGACGGTACATCGGCGGATCCGCCGACGGATTTCGATGCGGACAAGGGGGAGGACATGGACCCGAGCTGTCTTCAATATGCGCTCACCGGTGAAGAGCGAATTTCATTTGACCGTGACGGCTATCTAGTCGTCGAAGACGCTCTGGAGGCCAGCCACGTCGAGCGTCTTATCGCGACGATGGAACGGCTCTACGCCGAGGGCAAGTACGATCCCGAGGGATCATCCGGTCGCTCGAAAGACCCGCGCCGCCACGTCCGAACAGACTACCTGGGTACGGATCCGATATTCATGGATCTTCTCGTCCATCCACGTACTTTCCCTAAGGTCTGGGGAATTCTGGGATGGAACATCAACTATTACACCGGCGATCTTACGATCAGCGATCAAGAGGATGAGGGCACGTACGATCCCGAGGGGAAAACCCTCAAATGGCACCAGGACTCGGGTCGCTCGAGTCTCGACATGTTCGAAAACGATGTGCCCGCGCGGCTGTCCATTAAGGTCGGCTATTTCCTGACGGATTTGACCGAGGCCGGCAGCGGAAACCTCTGGATTGTTCCCGGCAGTCAATTGATGCGTCGGAAGGACCTCCCTCCCGACGGACAGGGACCGCCGGCGGGCGCGATGCCGGTCCTCGCAAAGCCCGGGACGGCAGTTTATTTCGACCGACGACTTTGGCACAGCGCGACAAAAAATTACTCGCCGATTTCCCGAATGTTTATCACCGCCGGTTACGGCTACCGCTGGATTAGTCCGAGGGACGAGATGACGGCCACTGCCGATGTAATTGAGCGGGCAGACCAGATACAGCGACAGCTTCTCGGTCACTCCACCGAAAAAGGTGGCCGGTACGCGCCAACGGATGAGGACGTTCCTCTGCGCGTTTGGTTGCAAAAGCATCAGCCAGAAGCATTAACTGAACGCGCTTAACTGGCTCATCTAACTCGACGCGTCCAGGCTCTAGAGCTTGCGCGCGTCAAAATCCCGCAAGATTTCGTGCGCGGCGTTGTGGCCGGGTGCGCCGCTTACCTCGCCCCACGGATGCATGCCCGCGCCGCAGAGGTAAAGGTCCTTTATTGGGGCTCGATACTGAGACAGCTCGGCTATCGGCCTGTTCGAAAGCATCTGGCTTGGGATGACGTCTGCGTGGTGGATATCACCACCCGTGAGCAGTCGATCGCGCTCAATATCCAGCGGAGTCACCAGCTTGTAGTCGATGATCGCGCGCCGATAGTTCGGCGAATATTCATCGATAATATCGAGCAGCCGTTCGGCCATCTCCTCGCGTCGCTCGTCCCACGTTCCGTCGGCCAGCTGATACGGGGCGTACTCGATGTACCAGGATCCGGTGTGTTTGCCCGCGGGAGCGCGCGACGGATCAACCACTGTCGGATGCCCCATGCTGATCATCGGCGCGGTTGGCAATCTCCGGTGTATCGCGTCTTCCCACGCGAGATCGCGATACTCCGTGGACGGGCGAACTCTGACTCCGCCGCCGGCAATTCTTTCGGTATCGAAGTCCGCCGTGGCGTAGAACTCGGGCAATTCGGTCAGCGTGCAGAGGAACTTCAGGGAGCCCTGTAGTGAGCGAATGCCGCTTACCTTGCGACGAAACCCATCTTCCAGCGCGGATTCATCGATCAATTTCAGGAATGTACGCTTTGGATCCGCGTTCGAAACCACGACGCGGGTGGCGATCCGGTCGCCATTTTCGAGTTCGAGCCCGGTAGCGGCCCCGTTTTCGACCAAGATTCGCTGAACCGGGGTGTTGGTGCGGATTTCGACGCTCTGTTCTTCGGCCGCTTCAGCAAGAAGCCTCGCAACCTCCCCGATTCCCCCGAAGACTGTGCCGCCGGGTCGGGAAATCCCCTCGATTTCGCGCCTACCTACAGCCCTCGAAAGGGCGAATCCGAGCCCCGATCCCGTTTCCCACAGGGATCCGAGGTCGGATGGATTCCACATCGCGGCCAGAATCTCGTCCGATTCAAAGAAGTCACCCATGATCTGGCCGATCGATGTGGTAACCAATCTCGCAAGGAGATGCTCTTCCTCGGTGCCCCGATAGTCTTCAAACACCGTGCCAAGACTGACCGGGGGTTTCATGACGTACGGCCGTAGAAGCTGGCCTACCTGACCCGAAAAATCGACCCAAAGCGGATAGTTCCTGGCATCGTGCGCCGAGAACTGAGCGATTTGGTTGAAGTCGTTAGATTCCTCACCGGTGAGAACCAGGCGCCGCCTGTCGGGGTAGATGTGGGTACCAACGCCGCCCGAATTAGTTTGCAGTCCGCGCTCGACCAGCCGCGTGTCTCTGAAGATTTCAGGCTGGAGAGCGTAAAGGCTCTGCGCACAGGGCTCGTGAAGAAAACCGGGGAATAGTTCCTGATTAACGCATGCCCCGCCCACGTGATCTGTCGCTTCCAAAACCAACACGCTCAGGCCGGCGCGCGCCAGGTAAAAGGAGGCGACCAGCCCGTTGTGTCCGGCCCCAATTATTACGGCGTCCCAAATGGTTGTCGTAGCGATTAATGTCCTTCGTCGTAGGGCGACCGGGTGCGATGGCGCAGCAGATCCCACATAGTATCGCCGTTTCGCGGTGTTCGGGCTATGTGGGCGCGCGATTGCTAGCGAATCGATTTTCCCTCGAGGTTGCAGGGCAGACGCGCCGGTGTATGGAGTCAAATCAACTCATCGACCGCCGATCGCAAACGAGCCGTTCTCGCTGACCGCGTTCTGCCGCAAACGGGTACAACTCCCCGTAAGCGTGGCTGGCTTCCGGGGATCGCGGGCGTCGGGCATAATCCATCCGAAGCTGCGCAGCGTACGGGAGTCTGCGGCACACTCAGTGCTGATCGCCACCCGATCCGGCATGGGGCCGTTCCTCGGACTCTCCGAGATTTGCTTGGGAGGTTATGGAAATGGCGACAGATTCACACGTAATGGCTCGTGCGGTAGCGGCAAGACCGGACCGGCGACCTGGCAAATTTGAGGACGAAGAGCTCGAGATCATGCGGATGGGCCAGAATGGGACCAAGCAGGAGGTTCTTGCTTACCGGATCGAGCAACGTGAATACTCAGCTCCTTTCAACTACCCAAACTTTTGCGTTGAGCTCGGCCGCGAAGCCCGCAACAAGGAAGGCGGCGCCGAGTACAACATGGACGGTGTGGAGATCGACGTGCCTCCCTGGGGTGCGATCACTTTCGAGGAAGCCGAGCCGATCATCGGCGTTGCCGTGATAGGAAGTTCTTGCTCGCCTCCCGGGACCATTCTTCTGCATGCTGAGCCCGTTGACTGGAAGTACCCGCGCACCGGCGTGAAGATGAAGGCCCAGAACCTCTGGGGCGAGCACATTAACGGCTGGCCGTGGCGCGAAGGTCTGACCGAAGATTGGCGTGAAGCAGGCCTGAGCAGCGTCGATTTTCAACTTCCGGAGTGCAAGAAAGTAACGCTGATGGGGTGGAGCCAGATGGAAATCGGCCAGGCCGAGGTGGACTACGGCCTCGGCCACGATGGGCACTATTGCTTCCGCGCTGTCCGCGTAACGGTACGGCTTCCCGCTTAGAATTCTCGACGGTTCGATAGGGCTGACGCGGGCTACGTTACGCTGCCGCGTCGGGTGCGTAAGAGGCGCCTATGGCGCTACCTTGGACCTCGGCGTGAGTCTTATCTAACGCGTCTGACCTCGGCGCGGTCTGAGATCAGGTGTGAAATAGCTCCGATGAGAACTTGTCGAGAATCTCAACTCCGTCTTCCGTAACCAGGCAGAGATTTCCGATGGGGCGGATGAGTTTGTTTGTGCCCGGTATCTCGAGACAAACGTGCAGCACGAAGGTGTGCCCGGGTTTGAGCGTTTCGGTGCTTCCGGATCTCAGAAACGGCATCTCCGAGTAGTCGAGCCCTTGCCCGTGTCCGATCCGGCCGCCCTGCACCGTGCATCCAATGCGTTCCGCTCCGGTCTCGGCGATTTTCAGCAATTCTCCGATGGGCAGGCCCGGTTCAATTGCATCGAGAACTTTCAGTTGGATATCGAGATTCTCCTGAATGAGGCCTGCATTTGATGAGGGGAACGTGGGCCCGATAGTGCCGCTGCGCGCGGACTGAATCCAGTAGCCCTTGTTAATGATGTAGGCATTTGCGTTGACGTAGTCGCCCTGATTTAGACGGTGATCGTGTGCCTTTATTGATAGAACACCGGCCTTGAGGTCACCGTCAGGGGCTGTGTGCATCGTGCTGTAAATGAAATCCGCGCCCACGCGTTTACCGGAGCGGTCCATTTCGGCGGATAGTTCGTAGCCCCACATGCCGTCCGAAAGCGACTCGATCATGGTTTCGTAGCATCTATCCGCTACACCGGCCACCTGTCGCTGAAGGCTGTTCTCCTCGGCGCTCTTGACCGACCGGAGCTCCGCCACGATGTCGACCGTATCGGCAATGCCTTCCTTAACCGACGACTCCAGATCCTTATATAGAGAGAACGTCAGCTGGTCCTTGCCGGCGATTCCGATTGGGCTTCCGGAGCAACCGTTTGCGCGGATGATCGCATCGACCGCGCCGCCGAAGCTGCGCGAGCCGCCCGTGGCACCCTGGCCGCCGACGCCGGCGTCGTAGGAACTTGAAACAGCTCGAGGATCGGGCGAACTGACCAGGCGGACATCGCTCATCCAGGAAACCTCGTCGATTTGATCGAGCATGTACTCGACGCCGGCCACCAGGAGAACTGGCTCACCGGTTCGGGGGATCACTACCATGGTGTCAGCCAGGCGATCAAGGTTGGACCAATTGGTCAGGTATCCGACATGACCGCTTTGCGCCCAATGGTGGATGGTGGGCGCCGAGTATGCAACGACGGCGGATAGATTGTTTACGTCGGCAAACTCGCGGACCTTTTCGAGCCGATCTCGAAATTGCGATTCAGGAACTTCGTAGTCTTTTTTATCCCACATTGCATTCCCCCGTAAGAAGGATTTTCACGACCTGAAATTCCGGGAGCCGTCACTTGCAGCAAACAAGCAGCCGGCGACACTCGCCGCCGTGCCGTCTGATTAAGTCCAGATTCGACCTGCGGAGTCGGTAGCATAGCCTGTAGTCGGAAGGCTGGCTCTACGTCACTTTGCGCGTATTGGACAGGCTCAACTGCCGGGGATCCGGTCGGCCGAAGATCGGTCGGTCGTCAATTGCCGGTGTTCGAGCCGCGAACCGAAACGTCTCACGCTGAAACTCAGTTATCGACGTACAAAATCCCCGACTGACAGTTGCTTTTCTTGATTCGCCATCCGCCGCTATTATTGTACGGAGTTCGAGCGAGCCTGGACAATTGATATGGCCGATGTCGAGTTTTTCGACTGTAATTGTGCCGTGGGGCGCTATGCGGGTCCGCCGGTTCCTGACCTGCCGGGTACGATTGCCGAATTGTTGGAAACGTTCGACTATGCGGGCATACAGTCGGCCGTTGTATACCATCTTACGTCCAAGGAATACGACGCCGAAACCGGTAACGAAATACTGATGGAGGAGTTGGACGGAAATCCGCGCTTACGCCCGCAGTGGGTGTTGCTCCCTCATCACACCGGTGAGTTCCCCCCGCCCGACCAGTTGACCGAGACCATGCTGGAGCACGGCATCCTCACGGGGCGGATTTTTCCATCGCAGAAAACGGACCCGCCCGAGGCCGGGCACAATTTCCCGCTGGCTGACTGGTCCGCCGGGCCGCTGTTATCCGCACTGCAGGAACGGCGGATGCCGTTGTTTGTCGATCAAGCGCAGATCACCTGGAACGAAGTCCACGACGTTTGCGAGCGGTACCCCGATCTGCCCCTGATTCTGAATCAATCGGCCCGGATCAGCTGGCGGACAAACCGCCCGATTTGGCCGCTCTGGGAGATCCACAAGAACCTGTACCTCGATACCGCGGAGAATCATGAGAGTGGTTACATAGAGCGGATAGTCGAGAGATTTGGCCCAGAAAGACTGCTGTTCGGAACCGGTCTGCCTCGGTGGGCCCCGGGTCCGGCGATAGTGTCGATTTCACGTGCCCAGATAAGCGCTGACGCAAAGCGCCAGATTGCCTCCGGCAACCTGAACCGATTGCTCGAAGCGGTGAGGAGATGACTGCTGCGGAATCGCGGACGGTATCAGAAATCCTCAAGGACGGGCCCGGCGGGGGTGATTTGCACATTATTGATTTCCATACCCACGTCGGCAGATGGTGCCAGCACTGGGCTTCCGAGGACCAACCCGAGCACCTGATACGGTCCATGGACGAGTTCGGCGTAAAGACGTCGGTCGTGCACCACCTGATGGGATTGACCTCGGGGGATGTGCGGCGTGGAAACGACATCATAGGCCGAGCAATGCTGGATTACCCTGGACGACTCGAGGGTGCGATCGAAGTCAACCCAAACTATGCGGATGCGACGATTCTCGAGCTCCAACGCTGCTCGGGCGAATACGATATGCGCGCCATCAAGCTTTATCCGCACCGTCACGGATTTCATCTCAACGATAGGGCCTACTGGCCGATCTTCGAGTTTGCAGAAAGTCGCGGGTTCATCGTCGTGACGCACGCCGGCGCGAGGGCAGAGATCGGGACGCCCGTCGAACTATCGGAGGCTGCGAAGCGCTTTCCGGGCGTCACATTCGTTGCATATCACGCAGGGCCGGACCTGGAAGGTGCGAAGATTTACGGCGCGTGCGCCAGATCCAACCCGAATTTCTACATCGAGATATGCGCGCCGATGACACAAAACATTATCGAGCATCTGGTTCGTGAGGCGGGCGAGGATCGCGTGCTATTCGGATCCGACTCACTGCTGCTTTCGCTTTCCGCAGCTATGGGGCGAATCGCTTACTGCAGGCTGACCGACGACCAGAAACGAAGCGTTCTCGGTCTGAACGCTCAGCGAATTCTGAATCGGCTTAGAAATGGAATCAGCTGACGGGCTCGGTGGAGGGTTCGCGACATTTCAAGCGGCGATCTGATTGCAGCATGGCGGCAACCGCAGCATGGTCCGCAGCGTCATCATTCTAGAAGCGAGGCGAAGCATGGCTGGTTGCAGATCCGAAAGTCCGGGGTCCGAACCTGCGGCAGCGATCTCTTTGGCGGCCCCCCGCTCGCGCGCCGGGATCGATGATCGAATTCAGCGATTTGCTGCTCGCTGAGAATGCAGTTGCGCGAGAATCAGGGGTCTCGTCGGCGCCGGTCGGTTCGTAAATCCGAAAAAGTCTTGACTGTTGCCGATGATCGCTGGTTGTTAGCTGGTAGAAAACGATATATCATCGGCAATGGTCGCGAGGTTCGCGAGTTTGGGGAGCGATACAACGGGGATCCTAAGCAGGCGGTCGGTGGTTCGACGGGATTTGGTCTGCGCCGGGAGAGGTTGGCCCAATTACGCTGTGGGTAGTGGTATCGTTTGGCATACTCGCAAACGCTAGAGTACTGGTCCTTATCTGGGATCCGGGCTCGGGGAACGTAGCGTCTACAGGAGGGGTAATTTCTCAGTGCTGAAACGCATATGGATCACGAAGCGTTGTTTTGGTTTATAGGGAGATGTAATTGAAATTGAAATCGTTTTCACGACGAGGTTTTCTTCGAACTGGTGCGGTCGCCGGTGCTGGTGTAATCGGCCTGGCGGCTCTGGCTGGCTGCGGCGAGGAAGAGGCCGCCGCAACTGAAGCCCCGGCGGCTATGACTCAGGCGCCGGCGGCGGCAACGACCGCGCAAGCGGCAGACGCCATGCCGGCATCCATTTCGCTGGAGTGGTGGCACCAGGCGCTGATCCAGATGGACGACGCGTTGAAGTTGATCGTCAAGGACTACATGGCGCTCAACCCACACGTTAAGTTGACGCTGAACCAGTTCCCGTTCGCGGACTTTGCACCGAAGTTGCTGACATCGCTTGCGGGTGGCGTCTCGCCGGACATCAATTATGTGCACCCGCAGTTTGTAGTGCAGATGGCCGCAAACGGCGTCATCGAGCCGCTCGACGAGTTCATGAAGGCCGACGCCGGGTTCGATCGGGATGACTTCCACTCCGGAAGCCTTGAGGCGATGTCCTACAAGGGCAAGGCCTATACGGTCCCGATGTTCCACGGTCCGTGGCTGTACATCTACTACAAGCCGCTGCTCGAGAAGGCTGGCCTGGAACTTCCGTGGGACCTTCACCAGAAGGGTGAGTGGACCCTCGACAAGTACCAGTCGATGATCGAAACACTGTCGACTGGAGAAGGCGATAGCCGGGTTTGGGGCGGAACCGAAGTGCCGGCGGCTCTTAAGCTGCAGTATCTCTGGATATGGGGCTTTGGCGGAAAAGTCTGGGACAATCGCGGGGCGTTCGACGACCCGAACGAGTTCGTGGCCAACTCACCCGAGGGTGTTGAGGCGATGCAATGGATGGTCGATCAGGTAAACAACGATCAGGTCCCGTCCAGGCAGTACTCGTCTACCTTCCAGGGTGGTAATCAGGGATTGTTCGTCAGCGGCAGGATCGGAATGTATCAATCGCACAGGTCCTTCACCACGCGCATTCCGGCAGACACGCCGGCGGGCGTGGCGCCGATGTTCAAGATGCCAAACGGCGACGACCAGAGTCGAGACGCTCCGGAAGGCATTGGTATGCACACGGGTACCAAGGACAAGGACGCAGCCTGGGATCTGATCTCGTACGTTGGCATGGAAGGTGTGAACCACGTAATCGCCGCAGGTGTTACCGCTCCGACGCGAAAGTCGCAGATGAGCGGTGAGGTGTTCCGAAACTCAATCGTCGAATGGGACAATATTGAGGTTCACGTCGCGGCATCGAAGCAGTTGAAGGAGCAATTCTTCCAACCGGTTGCGTACGCCGAAATCAACACTATCTTCCAGGCTACCTATGATGAGGCCGTTCTTGGACGCAAATCGGTCCAGGAGTTCTTGGACAGCGTTAAGGCCGACGCCGACAGACTGCTCAAGGAATAGCGGAAGTTCGTGACACACCCCCGTTCCCATGGAACTCAAACGGGGTCCAGCGGGAGTAGTCGCGCCAGCTAGCGAAATTCGTGCTGGGTCACCCACTCGAAGTGGGTGACCCAGCAGGGCTGAGGCGAACCGCGTGGTATCTGCGAAAGTGAGGGAGAAACTTTGGCGGTAGCTCAAACTGTCCGGGTGCCCGGCGCGCGGCGGCGAATGAGCGGGGCAAAATTCCGGCGGTACCTGACGGGCTACCTGTTCATAAGCCCCGGAATTCTGGGATTCGTCATTTTCACCGCTTATCCCATGCTGTTCTCGGCGGTCGTCTCGTTTACCAAATACAACCTGCTTTCGAGTCCGATTTTCATCGGTCTGGCGAACTACGACCGCATGATTCACGACAAGCTGTTCTATACGGCGCTCTACAACACCGCTTACTACACGTTCATCGGCGTGCCGATTCAGATTTTCCTGGCGCTGATGCTGGCCCTGGTGTTGAATCAAAAGCTGCGTGGAATCCACGTATTCCGGACTCTGTTCTATCTGCCGACGGTCACGCCCGCCGTGGCCAGCGTGATTCTATTCATGTACATGTACAACCCTGACTATGGGTTTTTCAACTACGTGGTCAACTGGTTTAATGGCCCGACAATCAACTGGCTTGGAGATCCGAGCTGGGTCAAGCCCGCCTTCATCATCATGAGCTTCTGGGGCATCGGTGGACAGATGGTCATCTTTCTGGCCGGCCTTCAGAGCGTGCCATTGACGCTTCAAGAGGCCGCGTCGATCGATGGCGCCGGGGTAATGCGGCGGTTCTGGCACATTACCATTCCGATGATTACGCCGGTGATATTTTTCAATCTGGTCCTTGGAATCATCGGCTCGTTCCAGGTATTCACCGTGGCATTCATCGCGACCGCCGGCGGGCCGGTCAACGCCACCCTGTTTTACGTTTTGTGGCTGTATAACCATGCCTTTGTATTTCTGAGGATGGGGTACGCCTCCACGCTGGGTTGGGTTCTTCTGTTCATCGTGATGTTTTTCACAGCCATCAACTTCATAGTTGGCAAAAGATGGGTCTACTACGAAGGCGCTACGGGCTAAAATTTGGGCCTCCTGACTGCTGCCAAATCCGACGCTTTCTCAGGACAAGTCCGTAGGCGTGCATCGGGTTATTACCTGCGGCTGAGACTGGTTCGGCTGTTCGACTACTCGATTCTGATAGCCATCGGCGTCGTGTCCTCGATTCCGCTGATCTGGATGCTGTCGACTTCACTCAAGGAAACCGGTCGGGAATTCATGTTTCCGCCGCAGGTTGTTCCCGACCCGGTGGTGTGGCTGAATTACGTTGATGTGTGGCCCGTAACGCGCATGCACCAGTTTGGACTCAATACGCTTGTCATCGCGGTCTCCGCCACGATCGGGACGGTTCTCACCTGCTCGCTCGTGGCGTTTGGTTTTGCGCGGATTCAGTTTCCCTGGAAGAACGCACTGTTTTTCATATTGATTTCTACGCTCATGCTGCCTGGGATCATTACGCTCGTTCCCACGTTCGTGCTGTTTCGGATGATGAACTTGATCGACAGTCCGCTCGCGCTCATCGTTCCATGGTGGTTTGGCGGGGGGGCGTTCGGGGCGGCGTTCTACGTATTCCTGATGCGGCAGTTCATGCTACAGCTGCCGAGAGAACTGGATGAAGCCGCGCTGGCCGACGGCGCATCATACTTCCGCATCTACTGGAACGTCATCATGCCGCTATCCGGCCCAGCGCTGGCAACCGCGGCGATTTTTTCGATTCTTCATCATTGGAATGACTTCCTCGCGCCCTTGATTTTCATAAACAGCGAACGCTGGCGCACACTGGCTCTGGCGTTGCGGTTCTTTCTTGAAGATGAGACGACGCACGGGGCCGGAGCCGGCCGTTGGAACCTGCTGATGGCTTCGGCCGTGGTGATGCTGGTTCCGATCCTGGTTCTTTTCTTCTCGCTGCAGAAGTACTTCATACGCGGGATAGCCTTTACAGGCCTCGCGGGTCGGTAGCTATTGAACGAGGCGGCGCAATGCCGTTCGGTTATCGCGATGAGACGCCACAGTGCCATCTTGCCGGACCAGATGAATCAGATCGCCCTGACGTGATGAACCCGGCGGCGATACAGATTCAAGGCAGTGAGCGAGCGCAACGCGTGTGATCGCAGCGATCGCACCGACCTCATTGACGGCAAAAGTTCAATCGGACTCCAAACCATGTTGGGATACTATTTGTGGCACGGAAGGGTGAATGGCTGTTTCTAAAATGACTTATCGAGCGGAGGCTTGATATGACGTCCATAACTCGGTTGAGAAGTCGAAATGCGCGGATTTGGATAACCAGATGCGCGGTCGCGGTCCTGATTGGCGTGTCACTCGCTGTGGCTCTCGCGGCCTGCGGATCTGAGGCCGGGGAAAAGACTTCGTCCGAACGGCTAAAGGCCGACGTGGCGTTTGATCGTCGCGGTCTCGACCGCCGCTGGCAGCCCCCGGCGGAAGACCCTGCGCAATGTGAAGCGGAGTTCGCGAAAGCCGCGGAGATTCCGCTGGAGGAGGGGTCAATAACGCACGTTGTCGCCGCGAAGGAGGCCGACACGGACCGGCGCGCTCAGGTGAGAAAAGATGCTATCGCCAGGGGCGAAGACGTCTCGGAAATCGACGAGCTTGAAGGAGCCGAAACGATTGACCTTGACATAAGTCTTTACATTCCCGAAAACCTGGACGATGCCGTGGTCGCATGTCAATCGATCGCGGACTGGACAGCGGCCGGGGAACTGCATCCGGAACCCCTGGCCGGACGCGAACCCATCGCATTTCTCACCGACCGTTGCAAATGGTCGGCGAAATTCGCCCCGGCGCGTTTGGACTCGATTCAGACGGCCGTTTGTCTGGAGATTCTCGGAGAAGACGCTTACAAGATCGACGGGTAAAAGTTCGGCGGCGGCGGGCGGCCTGGGTCCCGGGTCTGGCGGCCTGGGCGCTAAGTAGCCAGGCGAAGCGCGAATTGATCGCCGGGAGCCGGTTGCCCGGGAGTTCCGGCGTGCGAGCAAGCGCCAGTTTTGGCACGATTTACGCAACCATGCCTTTGTCTTCTTGATAGAGACGGATTGGCTACTTAGCCCGAGGTATGTGGACCTTTGAGCGCCCGGGCCACGGTTTACCGGCCTGCAATACCCGTTAGCGCGATCCCGCGGACGAAGTATTTCTGGGCTGAGAAAAACAAGATCAGAATCGGAAGTAGCATGACTACGCCGGACCCCATCAACATATTCCAGCGATCCTCGCCCGGACTCTGCTGGGTCTCGTCGTAGAGAAAGTAACGCAGGTGCAGCGCCAACGTGCGCCATCGTTCGCTGGTAAGAAAAATCAACGGATGTAGAAAGTCATTCCAGTGGTGCACTATCGAAAAAATGGCCGATGTCGCCAGGGCTGGACCCGACAGCGGCAGAAGGATGTTCCAGTAGATGCGGAAGTACGAAGCTCCGTCGGCGAGCGCCGCCTCGTCGAGTTCGCGAGGTAGTTGCAGCATGAATTGGCGCATCAGGAATACATAGAATGCGGCGCCAAAGGCACCGCCCCCAAACCACCAGGGGACGATCAAGGCCATCGGGGTGTCATTCCAGTGAAGTACCCGGAACAGGATGAAAGTAGGCACAAGCGTGACGATGCTCGGAAGCATCAGAGTCGAAATCAGCATGAAAAATAGAAACGTTTTCGCCGGAAAATCGATTCGGGCAAATCCAAACGCAACCAGGGAGCATGTCACCACCGTGCCAAGCGTTGCGAGGAGGGCTACCAGGGTGCTGTTGATCCCGTATATGTGGAGGCTGGTAACCTCCCAAAGGTCGATGTAGTTCCGCCAGATCAGCGGGATCGGCACCCAATCCGGCGGCACCAGAAACTCTTTGCCGGACTCCTTGAAGGAGGTCGAAAGCATCCAGAACAGCGGGATTGAGGTTAAGACGGCTATCAGAGTGAGACCCAAATATCGAAATCCGGTAATCGTGCGCGCCCGGATGTAAAACGCACGGTCGTGCCGAAGGGTCACGGTTCCCTCGGCGGACTCCCTGCGGATATCGGTGGCTAGATCCGTGGCCAGGCTCCCTTGAATTGGCGGGTTTTGGTTGCTACGCAACCCCTCGATGCACCGCGGGCCGCTGGTGCCTTCGTCAATCGAACGCGACGGCCGTCATGCTGCGCATCGGCCACGCGACAGTTTAGCTGATTGGCGCCGAGGAATGGGGTCGTTTCAGGGATCCCGTCGGGTCGGTGCTTTTGCGAAAGCAGCCGCTACGCATCACCGAATTCGAAACCATACAACTCCGCCTGGCGAAGGTGTATCCGAAGTTTGACTGCGCCCGGAATCTGGTTCACGGTGTCGCCGCCGGACCATTTCACTCGATGTCGAACGGCATCACCGGTAAACGTCTCGCAACTACTCAGGGAAAAATCTTCCCAAACGTTGTTCCAGTTGTCCATTATTTCGACTTTGATGTGACCATCCGGAAGGCACTCGCCGTTGATGAATAAGTGCTTACCCGCGGAAAAAATCGGTTTCGTTTCGACCCATCCTTCTCGAATAGTCGCGCCGAAGGAAACCCATCCATCGCGGCGTAGAGTGGCCACGCCGAGGAAATGCCCGTTTTGAAACAGCCTGGGGTCGTGGGCTTCGGGCACGTCCAAGCCCTCCTCGCCACCGAGGATCCACCAATCGTGGTGGACGTTCATTCCGCCGTAGTAGATCCGCACTTCGTCGCCGACCTCGATTGGTTGTGAAGTGGTTTCAATTCCCAAACTGTCGTAACTGCCTTCGTCGCCACGCGGAATAAATGGGCGATGGTCGGGCATCCGGCTCCAATCCAGGCCATCGCGGCTGTGATGCAAGTACATGTCCATAGTGTTGTCGACCTGGTGGAGGACGTTGAGGAGCCCCAGCTGTAAGTCGCCGGCGCGCCAGCGAACGAATCCGTAGTAACCGTCGTCGACGTTGGCTTCCTCGCCGGGATCCCACCGGAGCTCGGCCTTCGACCAATCGAACAGATCCGGGCTTTCGAGTCTGTATATTCGCCTGCGCACTCCCCACACGCCCTCTGGCCTGCTGGGCCATACCGGGCAGAACCAGCTATCCATGTCCGGGTGCTTGCTGCCGCCGGAAGAGCCTCCGTAACGGCCCCAAAGGATGTACTTCTTATCGATCGGATCGTAAGAGAGGATTTCCACGTCGGCGATCCATTCGGGAATGATCGGATTGCCTTCGTACGGCGTCCAGCTAATACCGTCAGGCGAAAACGACAGGCATAAACCATGCCTCTCGCCGTTTGTGATCTCAAGGTGCACCATCTTGAACCGCCGTGCCGGGTTGGTTTCCACCGGATCGATGATCATGTTCGGGCAGATGGTGGACTTACCGGTCGCGTCGGGCGAAACGATAATCGTGTTCGTATTGTGACCGTCCACGTCGTGCAACCCGAGTGCGGGTTTTTCCCAATTGAGGCCGTCCTCGGATTGGGCGTAGTAAATGCGACTTCGCTCGTACGGAACGCCCGGCACGGTGAAATAGTCGTGGAAGTCCTGGACCCAGCACTTGAACAAACCGTCCAGCGGGTCGCGGACTACGCTGAAGTTCGAAGTTCGGAAGTAGGTCACGACCTCCCAGGGTTTGTCGTTCTTGTAGATCGGGTTGGCGGGGTGCTTCCGCGGCGTGTGCTGACGGCGGGTCACATTCTTGACGACGGCGACGACATCGTCATCAATGAACAGCTGCCGGGTGTTTCCGACATCCTTGTAAACCTTGTCTCGGGAGTATGCAACGAACATGCTCGAATCCTCGATTCCCATGGCGCCGGTTGAGCCACGCAGCCTGGGCACGACGCCAGATTGGATTGCGATCCGCTCGTCCCGGCTGTTCCAGGCGGTAGGGGATGGTAGCAGATGAGAAACATCGCATGAATTGCCGCCGCACCCCCGGAGTATCAGATAGTATCTTGGGGATTTGGAGGTCCGTCACCGGTCCATTATCTTTCCTCGGCTCGTTCGACGATGGTGGGGTAGAAAACCGAGGCATGTGACTGGGCCCCCGCGCAGTCCTCGACCACGCTGGGACGTCGATGACGAAAATCGGATCACGAACTGGATTCATCGCCGCGGCCGCCGCGGCTCTTATCGTCGTGATCCCGGTGATCGCCGTGATCGCACTTGGCGCGTACGGTAGCTCGATCGGCGGAAGCTCGCGCTCGGTCGGGGACTCCGGCTCCGAACTGCAAGTATTCCCCGGAAGAGGACTGCCGGAAGAACCGGTACGGCTGGAGGGCAAGGGCTGGCCGCCCCGTTCAATCGTCGATCTATTTGTCGACCGATTTGATAGCTCCCAACCCGAGACCCGATTGTCGATCGCGAGGACGATGACATCTCGCAGCGGCAAATTCAGTTTCGAGGCCGTGGTTCCGACCGCGTTGATAGGGCCGCGAACCAAGTCTGTGCAATTCGAGGCTGAGTCGGCGAGATCGAGCCGCAGGATGCTGGTGACGTCATCGGTGACGTTCGAAATAGATCCGTTTCCAAACGAACTCGCAATCGAGGTCTTCGACCTGGAGACCGGTGCTCGCCTGCCAGACGCGATGGTGCAAGTTCTGGACATACGAGGCAGCGTTATGAACGAGCGATTGACGGGACCGAACGGGTCTGTGCGGTTTGCCAATCTTCATCCGGGTCAGGTGTCCGTTCGGGCTCGAAAGCTCGACTATCTGCGGGCAAAGCTCGATACGTCCATCCCGACATCAGGGGTGGCGACCGCATCATTGGCATTGACTCCCGATCCTCAGCGCCGAATATATGTGCCCTACACGGCATCTGGGGGACGCGGCGTGATAAGCGTCGCCGGCGTTGACAGGGCATCTGGGTTGCGATCGGACCTCGAAGTAATGCTGCCGAGGGGAGAATCCGGGACCATACCATCGACCCTGACCATGAATTTCTTTTTTCTAATGCCCGACGATCCCGCGTCGTCAAACGGATCCGGTGGCGGTTCGATTGATCAATTTGACGCGGCGCTGAACTTTTTTTGGAGGACCGGGATCGGATTCGCCCCCAGGAGATTTCGATTTCCGCCGTACGTCTGGTATGCCGGTCGGTCGAATGCAGGCGAGGCGATTTTGATGGTCGAAGCACCCGGTTCGGTGGCCTTGTTTGATCTGATTGCCGTCACTGCGGAGAGCGACCGCCCGCGGGTACTGACGCGATATCTGAACATTTACGACGTACTACCGATAGTCTCCCCCGATGGCGCTGACTTCTTCCTCATCGACCGTCATGAGCGAACTGCGGAGGTCGTCGATATTCGGTCGGGTAAATCCAGATATTCCGTGACCGGGTTGCCCGAGGATGTTTTTCGGTCTGCTGCCGATCCCACCGGTCGATTCGTCTACGTACTAACGCTCGGTGGCAGCGTCTATCGAGTCGATCTGAGCGCAAGGCTGATCGCGGGACCCATTGCCGAAGTTCCGGGGGCAACCTGGATGGCCGTGAGCGGCGATGGGGCGACAATGTACATCGTCGGCATCGGGCTGAGCGTTTTGACGGTGGTGGGACTCGAAGATCCCTTCCCGGTCCGATTGGCGCCGCTCGATCAGTCGGCGGAGTGGGTCTGGGCGGATCCTCACGGCCCCTTCATATATACGGGCTGGATCGTCCGACCCGCCGTTACCCTTATCGACGGTGAATCCCTCGAGATCGCGGGATATCTCGACTTTAGAGCAGGCGCGGGCACTCGAATATCGGAATAGTGCAGGATCCCCGGTCGCTCGTCGCCGTCCCTTGGACGCGTCTCGGATTTTCAATCTTCCGACACAACGATTTAGGCTGTAGAGCCTTCTGGTCCGAGTCAGGCAAAGACGCGGCGGTTGATTAGCCATCTAATTTCTTGAAGACGTCGGGATAGAACCGAAACGCTGCTCAATGGATGTCGTGACGAAACACTTGAACGATTGAGGGGGATGCACGGATGAAGATAGTTGTTGGTACGACGCTTCTTGGTGAAGCCTTTGCCGCGGATTTGAAAGCAGCGTTTCCGGGCGTTGAAGTCGCCGCCGCATATCGGCCGGTCGATCAGAAGCGAGAAATCGTCGACGCAGATGGCTTCCTGGGATGGCCCGATCGCGAATCGTTTATGTCCGCAAACCGGCTTCGGTGGATTCACGTTCCCGGCATGGGTTTGGACAAGCTAGAACGCGTGCCGGAGATCGTGGCGTCGAATGTTGCTGTCACGAACTCGCCCGGTCCGCACACGAATCCGATGGCGGATCACGCGATGGCGATGATTCTGGCGTTGGCGCACCGCGTGAGGGACCTTATCGACGACCAGCGCGCGAGGATTTGGGATACCACTAAGTATGCGGGCCATATGGTCGATCTGAACGGCACAACAATGGGACTGCTTGGACTGGGTGGGATTGGCAAGGCGGTCGCTCAGCGGGCGCTCGCCTTTGGACTAGAGATTTATGCGGTCGATCCAGGCCCAACCGACGTGCCGGCAGGAGTCCGTGAAGTTTGGGGGATGGATCGGCTGGACGATCTCCTCAAATTATCGGATTGGTTCGTCGTGACAGCGCCGAGCCTCCCGGAACTCAAGCGGATAATTGACGTGCGCCGGATCGGATTGATGAAGCCCACCGCACATGTGATCGCTGTATCGCGCGGCGGCATCATCGACGAGGATGCTCTGGCTAATGCGCTGATTTCCGGCAAGCTGGCTGGAGCCGCCCTGGACGTTACCGAGACCGAACCGCTGCCCGATGACAGCCCGCTCTGGGACGTCGACAACCTAATCCTTTCGCCCCACGCGTCGGCCCTCACTCCCGCTATGTATGAAGGACGGCGGCAGATAATCAAGGAGAATTTGCGCAGGTTCATGGATGGCAGGCCGCTGGCATTCGTATGCCGTTTGGCCGGCGCAGCGTGAGACCTTCCAAGCGGACGGATGGTAGTGCTCGAGGCAGGCGACGGTAGGCGTCAACTGGGCTAATCTCAACGGCTCGGTGATGGCGGGTAAACGCCAGATTGGAAGGAGAACGCGGTGACCGATAGATTGAACGTTGCGATCGTTGGTTGCGGTGGAATAAGCCGCTATCACCTTGCCAACATTCTAAAAACACCAACGATGCGGCTCGCGGCCACAATGGACGTGATCGAGGCTGCCGCCCGCGAGCGCGCCGACGAGGGCGGGGCCGGCTACTACACCACCGATCTCGACCGGGTGTTGTCTGATGCCACCGTCGACGCGGTAGTCATCTGCTCCACTCACGACACCCATGCTTCGATATCGCTGGAGGCGATCGCGGCCGGCAAACACGTCTTTGTCGAGAAGCCGCCGATGATGACGGTGGAGGAAGCATGGGCCGTGCAAAAGGCCGTCAGCGAATCGAACGTTCAGTTCATGGGCGCCTGGTGGTTCAAACACTCGCCAGTGACGATCAGGCTGCGTGAGGTGATCGAAAAGCCGTACTTCATTCTATTCACGGTTCGCATTCCGCCCGCTCGAAATCGGAGAAATAAGGTGATGTTCGGTCCGGATGCGGCCGAGGGCGCGCATCAGGTCGATGACCCACAGGGGCCCTACGGCGCCGACGGTGTCTTCGATAACGGAGGCTACGCTCTGCATTGGATCTGGCATGTGATGCGCTCGCAGCCCGTCGAGATCTATGCGATGGGCTATGGCGGCAAGCCCACGAATACGAGCACAATCGTCATCCGCTTCGAAAACGGCAGCGTCGCAAATTCCGTTTTCAGCGACGTGGGCTCAGGCGGAATCGTACCCAAATATTATGGGGAGGTGCTCGGAGGATCCGTCAGCGCGGCGACCAACCGGTTCCGCAGTCTGGTGTTTGAGGGAACGGACGAGGTGGGATTTGAGGAAATCTACGCCGAGGGTACGGGCATTCTCAACGACCCTTCCGGGAAGCCATATCGAGCCGGATTTGACGAGGAAATGGAGATGTTCGCGACGCTGTGCCTCGCGGGCGGGACGAATCCAATGGATGTCTGGGAATCGAGCGTTCCAACGTTGATATTTGAAAAGGCGATCGAGTCGATGCGCGAGCGAAAGCCGGTCTCTGTCGATATCCGTGAAGCGTGCTGGACTCCGGACGGTCAACTCCCGGAAAGTGTCGCGACATTCGGCGATGGGAGCCGCTAGCGAGCCGTCCTCAAAACCAAAGATCCGCGTGGATGTCGCTGGCGGAACGTCGGTCGGACGATACCCGGCCAGTGAGCCAATCGGCGATCAGTTCGACCGGATAGGTTGGGGCGGCGCCGTTGGCAGCCAGCGGGCTTCTCACTCCAGCCGGAGAATCTTAGACGTCGACCACCAGGAGGGATTCCTGATTTCCGGCGTTCTCGGCAAGTAGATTCCCGTCCGATCCAAACGCCGCGCTTTTGCCGTTTACGTAGTGCACCCACTCGGGCCTTTCGGCAAATCCGTCGCGGGGATCTTTGGCGTCGATGTAAAGGGCTATCACGCCGAGCCGCCGGGACAAGTCCTCGGCTCGGCGGCGGAGCGTACCGACCCGGTTGAATTCCAGGATTTCCTCCCACGAATCTCCGGGATTCTGAAACGTTTTGGTGCAGTCGTAGTGGGGTTCGATGATTACCTCGGCTCCCCTCGCGCGCAATCCATCGTGGATCGCCGGGGATTCATTGTCCGCGCATATGGTTACGCCAAACGACCGGCCCTGCAATTCAAACGTTTCGAGCGCGTCGCCTCCTCCGCGGTAATAGGCCATCTCGCTCTCGGTCGGCTGGAGTTTGCGCTGAACGTGCGCAACACCGTCGCCCGTAATAATCGCGTAAGTGTTGAACGGTTTCCGCGACAGGCCACGTTCGGCGAGGCCCACTCCCAGCGCTAATCCCATGTCACGGGCCGCGCTCGTTAACCGATCCGTCGACGGGCCCGGAATTGGTTCTGACTGCTCGCGCAGGTCGGCGAGATCGGACTCAGGATCGTACGTCACCCACGGACCGTGAACCGAATACTCGGGAAACAGAACCAGCTGACATCCCTGATCTGCGGCATCTCTGGCGAATGAAAGTATTTTTTCTATGTTGCGATCTCTCTGTCCCCGAAGCGCGCAGAGCGTTACGAGACCAAGTCGCATCTAAACTAACCTCCTCCGATTTCCCGCGGCGCATCCCCACGCGAACGATACCTGCACGGTCCGATCGCGATCAAATCGATCGCGTGCCCGTGAATTCAGCAGCGTATCGGCGATTTGGAATTTCGGATATAGCGAGTATTCGGCCAGAGAGACGGCGGATTCAAATTCTCGCGAACGGCCCATCCGACACCGTGTGCGGCTTGAAGTATTAGCCCGCTCCGCGGTTTTTCCGGCGGCCGGTCACAGCCACCACTCAGTACAAACCCAACGTTGCGGCACTCGCCGACGATATCGCTATCCCAGCGTCGTACCACGGCTGCGCCGAGTAGCTGAATCTGACCCGCGTGGCGCCGTCAACAGGAATTACGTATCCGTTCCACAATCCGTCCGCCAAAACCGGCCTGATGGTCAAGCCCTGGACGCTTGCCTGCCACAGTGGATCGTACGCCTCGCGCAGCAGTAGGAACGCCAATCCCCGGGGCGGAGCCAAGAGTCGCGACATATTCAGTTGCCGAGAGTTGCTCGTATTCGACTTCCGGCTCGGCGAATCGGCCCGATTGCGACCGGTCGTTCGGGGACCAGCCCTGCGGAGCAAATGCAACCGCGTTGACTGCCGCCAGGCCTGGGCCCGCGACGATGTCGATCGTTTCGGACTCGACAGTACCGATTTTCGCCCAACGCCAGATTGACCCGGCGGAGTTGGTGTCGATTCGCGTGCCGCCGCCCCGCCAGGCTATGTCGATCCAGTCCGAGGTCGGACTTGTAAAGACTCGTATCCATACTTCGTCGTCCGACATGTTGCCGGTTTGTACGGTCAGTGGATCGCGGGCCGAGCCGGGAGGAGCGAAGGCGACGCCGAGGTCGTAGTCGGCGGCCCACGATTCAAGCCCGAGCATGCGAAGCTGCAGCTGCCACGATTGGCGTTCGTTTGCATAGGCACCGCCTCGTACCCAACCGCCGCGCCGGCTACGGATTCCAAACCAGTCCGTAACCGCTTTGACCCTCGACGGCCCGAGTTCGCCGAACGATTGATCGACAGCTGCGTCGGATGTGAGAACAGACGCGATTGAAGATGCCGGATGCGCCCGCCCCGCCGCACTCAGATGATTGGCAAGGACTGCAACTTCGTCGGTCGGGGGAGTGGATGTGAGGTCGGTCACAAGCATGGGGACCGCGGCCTCTATCGCAGGCAGTCGAGGTCCCGACAGCCTGCCGGCCCAGATATTTGGACCGGCGGCGATCTCCCGAACGCCGGGCATCCGCGAGACGGCGGCGAACAGGCGTTCGCCGCCGTCGAAGTCTCGCAGAACGACGATACGATTAAATCCCGCCTGTCGAGCCTCGATCAACGCGTCTGAACCCGAAAGGGAATAAAAGAACTCGAACCAGCGTCCGGAAACCGGCGACGGTGGAACCGGAGAACGGGTATCGCCGGTGACGCTGGGTGATGCAAGGCTGGCGGCTTCCATCAGCCGCAGAATGCGTGTGCCGTCCCAGTCCGGGACCCGCTCGTCAGAGGAGGCAACGAGGACCCGGCCACCCTGCCGGGCGTCGCGGTCCACTTCCTTCAGGACGCGCCGGTAGTCTTCGGGCATCGGCCTGGGCATGTAATTCGCCTCGCCGGTCTTCCAGAGCGCGTTTGCGGTTGCCGGCCCCGCGTGGAGCGCGGCGGCAGCCAAAATGTATGCGACCAGCGCCCAACGACCGATGATTCCGAGAGTCCGGCCCCGCCAGGTGGCCAGGCTGGCGATGATGATCCCGGCGGCGAGAGCCTGCGACCAAACAACCATACCTGACGTGCGATCGGGCTCTCGAAAAATCCAAAATCCCGGCACGTTATTGACCGCCTGCTGAAACAATTCTGCCGTTAGGGTCCAGTGCGAAGCCGCGATAAACACCGCGACTGCGTACGCAGCGGCGGCCAGAGTGAAAGCCGGTCGCCGCCAGCCCGCGAGGAAGACGGCCACCAGGGGCAACAATGCGATTACCCACGCCGCTATTGACCAGAGGATCCGGTCGGGACCGGCGGGCGTCAATACGCTCTGCCAGTTGAAATTTCCCGTCCCGAGCAGCGTCCCGGTCAAATCCTGATATCGAGAGGTCGTGGTGAGAGTTTGATCCGTCAATGTGTAAGCCGGATCGCCGCTTCCGCCGAGCAGGCTGGCTGCCAAGAAAGGAGCGATGAAGTGAGCCGACAGCAGCAGCAGCGCTGACGTCCAGATTCCCAGGTCAGCGAATTTCCTGGCCCGGCGCTCTGCCGCCCGGATAGCCACAACCACCGCAGTCAGGACCACGATTCCAGTGGTGATTGCGAGATAGTGCGGTTGAGTCGTGCCGAACGCAGCCATAATCAGGGCTGAGCCCAGCACCCACGACCTGCGGCCGGTGCGGAGCCCTTCCGCGAACGTGCCCACGACGAGAGGCACGACTGCCCATTGGGCCATCATCCAACTGTGTTCAAGCCTGGCGATAGTCCACGGGTTGACAGCCGCGATCGTGCCGCAGATCAACGCTCCAAATGGTTCGCCTCCGCGCGGTCCGCCCGATCGCCATCGGGCCATGAGAGAGAATCCGAAGAAACCGCTCGTGTAGGTCGCGAGTACGATCCACAGGACGATCAGCCGTGCGTACGTTGCCCCGTCGAGCGCGAACACCTTCGCGAAACCCACCAACATCAACGTGATCGGAAGCCGCGCCGCGCCGGCGATGCTCAAGGTTCCACGCGGCGACCAGAGCGGATAGACCGAATGCTCGATCACCCTGTCGAGAAACAGCGACGGATATAAGTCGCGCTGCTGCAGGTCGCCGGGCTCGGCGATTATCCGTCCGTATACCGCCGCGACGACCATGAATCCCAATATGAAGGCGCCGATCCACCCGATCCTTTTCGATTTCCATATCATTGATCGCGGCCGTCAGAAAATACGGGGAACGGGAAGCGTGGTCGGGATAACGGCAATCGGACTTCGCATCAACAAATGGCGACGTATCTGGACGCCAGTGGCCGCGTTTCTTGGACTCATCGTTCTGCTTGCGGGGTTGTACGCGCTTGGCACTGCCGAGCGCGAATGGCCGTCCGTTGCGAAAATCGATTTCAATCTCGAATACGGTCCGTTGCCGCCGAGCGCCGCCGCTGAGCAGTCGCTCGGCGCCGTACCGGAGCCGCTTACGAAAGCCGCGGTGTGGTTTAAAGAGCCGCGACCCGGTATGCGAGCCATCATTCGCATTCTCCAGAGCAGCAGTTCAGGCCTGACCGTCCTATTTGAACAGTTTGTCGATATCGAGCCCAGCGGGAGAGCAGTTATCGAAATACCCCCGCATATACCGGTGGTTGGTTCCGGCATCATTATTCAGGCTGTTAATCCCCGTGATTCTCGGGGCTCGATCCACCTTCAGGCTAATCGAATCGATGGTTATCCGAGCGGTCAGGCGTCCATTAACGGCGACATTGGAGGTGGAACCAACGATCTCGTGATGCAGCTCTGGAGGCGGTCCACCCCAAGATCGGTCCTGACGTCCATGCTCGGCGCGTCCGCGGCCGGCGTACTATTTCTTGCGGCGACGGCGGCGGTTTGCTCAATTGGAATCGCCTGGATTTCCCGATCGGCGGCCCGGCGGGTTGGTGGGGCTTTGCCGGAGGTCGCAGCGGTGGCGCTGCTGATCGGCGGATCCATCGCATGGACATTGTTCGGTATCTTCACTGCGCTTGAGCCGTGGACATTTTGAAGGCGCGTCGAATTCAGTGTGAGTGCTGTCAAGACGGATGGCCTAAGGCCGTGGTCTCCTGGGGTGATGCTCGTACGATTTTCCCGGTGAGGAACCTGATCGTTTCCCACACGATGTAGACGTTGTAAACGGCGAGGTTCGCGACCATTCCCCAGGCAATTTGGCCGGGAGTGGCGTGAAAAAACGCGTAGCTCCCGATGGGCAATGGCAAGAGAACGCACATCGGCAGCCAGATTCTGAGATTCGACACGCCAATATGAAACGTCGCCAGCAGCATGAGAACGGACAGCAGCAATCCGGATATGGCGTATGCGCGCAGCACGTCGGCGTACGGCACGTACACGTCGGAGAATACGAGCCGGTACACCATGCCCGGCACGGAAAACACAATAAGAACACCGATCAGACATAGGCCGACAACGCTGGCGAGACTGAATAGAAATATGCCGAGCGAATTCTTCCCGCGGACGGCGTTGTGAATGACGTTGGGCAGCAAGACCGTAGCCAGAGGGCTTGCTGCAAAAAAGACTGTCCGACCGATCAGTGCCGCCGCGGAGTAGTCCGCCGCGATTTGTTCGTCAAATACGCCCTTTACAAAAAGGATGTCGAGGTTAAACAGAATTATCTGTACGGCGCCGATTGCGGCTACTTTGAGTTGATCGCGAACTGGAAGTCGAACCTCCAAGGCTCCGTCGCCGTCGTCTGACTTGCCCCGTACCAACCAGCGCCAACCGGCATATCCGGCCGCGACCGCAACGAATCCTGCTATGGGCGACGCTGCCACGGCGCCGGCTGCACCAAAACCGAGTCCCACCAGCACAAGTCCAACGGCGAGCCTTGAACCCGCGCCAATTGCGCCTAAGGCGCCCAAGAGGCCGAACGATCGGGCACCCTGTAACATTCCCGCCAACAGGGGAAGGAGCATGGCTGGCGCGACGGCGATGGCCGCCCACAGCACGACCCACACCGAATCGATAGAAAGCATTCGCGCAATCAACCCCGATAGGGCGACGAATATCAACGACAACAGGACTGAGAAAGAGCCCCACGCAACCCACATTCGGCCGAGCAAGCGGCGCAACCTGGCAAACGAACCGGCCGACCAATATATGCTCACGGTTCGGGCGCTCAGGTTCGAAATAATCGCGCCCGGACTGGCAAGAATGGCCAGCAGCGAGAGTGACGCTACGAAAGCCGCGTAATGCCCGGGGACGAGCGATCGGGCCATGTACACCTGCAGTAGGTAGTTGACGACGCTTACCGCGAGAAAAAATGGCAGATATACAAGGTTGTCGCGGACGATCCCGGGAATGCGGGGCAGATTCAAACGGTCCCGGTCCGGAGGCAATTTTCGCGGGATCATACGAAGGGTCCTCTAGCTCGCGATCGGGGCCGCGGATTCTTAAATTCGATACCGATGCCCGTCGCGACGTTGGTGTCACTCAGGTCGATGAAACACCTAAGCATTCAGGACGTATGGCCACAGCAACCGCCACGCGTAGAACATGTTGGCTGCGATGAGTATCGCGACTCCAACCGCGATCGTCGGGCCGGCAATGTCTCGGCGGCGAAGAGGCCCGAGTCGCGATGCCAGGTATGCCGCCAGAGCCGCCATGGCCGCCAGCCCGACCCTGGGCAGCCAGTATGTGCGCAGAAATCCACCGAATGGGCGAAATGAGGGTAACAGTCCCGGATCGATGTTGACGGTAACGTTGGCAATGTCGATTGCGGGCGAGCTCCACCGAAGTTCAAGATTCACCACCACAAGGGACCCTTTTTCGGGCAGGCTGAAGTGAAATTCGGCATGCTCCCAACGTGAAGAAACCGGCTGGAGCCGCGATCTGCCGAGGAACACGCGTGTCGTCGCGAGGTCTTTGCTGGTGATATCGAACGCCACTGCCTCGGCTCGGCTTTCGTCGCCGATGGCGGCGTCGTACCTGTAATCGAGACCCAACGTATATCTCTTTCCACCGTCGACGGCCAGTCTTTGAAGCACTCTTTGCCCGGTCTCGAACGGCTGTTCCTCCAGTGACATTCTCAGAAACGTCTTGCCATTCTCTCGCAGCACTTCCAATTCCCGCGGCTTCGAAAACTCTCCCCAGGTTTCGACTTCCCAGGGATCGGAAAGTGGGATCTCGAAATTGCCGTGCTGCAGGATGTTCGGACCCTGGGGGCGCCCAACGGTAACCGCCAGCCCGATAAACATCGAGAACGCGACAACCGGAAACAGTAATCTCGGCGACAGGCCCCTGAGCAGCATCCACGTCCGTTCGAGTCCGAATCCCGCGAGAACCGCAACGACTGCCCAGATTGGAAGGTAGTAGCGTGAATTGTTGAACGTGAAGGCGTACACCAGGGTGAAAAACACGATGAAGCTCAACAGGAAAACAGCGCCGCGCCGCCGGTAAACGACCGCGGCCAATCCGCCCGCGGCCGCGATGCCGAGAGCGGCAACGTGCGTACCCCGAAACCCGCCGTAATCCCACATTTCCTTGTGATTGCTCACCAGCCCCGAACCTGCGATTTCGGTCGTCCATTCGGCTTCAGGGGATTCCCAGAATCTAGCGGCCGCGCGAATGATGGTTCCGGCATATCCAATTGGATCTTCCAGGACCGTTGTGAGAAACCGGCCCGCGACGTTGACTTCAAACCGAAGCGGATCGACGGTGGGATCGGTCTCGGTCCGGATCTCATCGACAAAGGCGTTGACGGCATACATATCCCTGTAGGCTTCTTCCGAGTGGGTGGCGCCGATCAGCAACGGCAAAAAACCGAGGGCCGGCGAATGCGCGCTCGTGATGACGATGAAAGCCCACGGGAGCGTGAGCACGATGAAGGCTCCGGCCAGCCAAAGACTGGTACCCGTGGCCTTTCGACCTCCACTGATCCGGACCCACAGCGCGGCGATCAAAGGGAAAAAGAGCACCGACCGGATTGACGAGCAGGCTCCCAGCCCATGCCGCGCCGGCAAGACCTCCCAGAGCAGGCCGCGGCCTGTTTAGCACGCGAAGTGTAAGAGCCACGCCCGCGAGCGTGAAAAAGCCCTGAACGCCTTCGTACCGAAGTACCAGAATTCCTCCCAGCAACGGAACGTAGGTCGCAACGAGCAGTGCGGAGGCGGCGGCGAACCAGGGACGTGCCAGCTGCCGGGCAGCGTAATACGTCAGGAGAACTGTGCCCACAAAAACCGTGCCGTTGTATGCATGTACAGCCAGTGGCCCATCCCCCGCCACGGCAAATACTCCGGCAAGGATCGTCGTGGATATTGGGCCCGGGTAGGCTGACGATTGGTCGCCGACACTGTTCCGAAAGCCGAGTCCCTCAAGCAAATAACGGGAAATGTTGCCCAGCCCGTCGGGGTCGGGCGCGGGCACGCCAGGATTCCAGGCGATCAGCAGGGCTACGTGAGTGGCTGCCAGGAGGACGACCGCCGCTGCGAGGGAGTAGTCAAGCCATCCGACTCCTTTGAGCGTAGCTTTGAGCGGTATGGTGCTGCCGAAAATCGCAGGGCGGCGCAAAAACTCGCCCCGGGTCGGATAAGAACGCAAACGTCACGTCACGGCGAGAATATCGCACTAAAACCGCGCGGCGACGCTGTGAGATGCCAGAGGCCTCTGGCAATCGGGTACGATTCTAGCCAAAAGCGACGCCCGCGCTCCATCCGATCTTCACAACGCACTTGAGCAATCAACCCGCAGCACCGAGAGTCCTGCTCGTGATTCCGGCCTTCAACGAGCAAGCGAGCCTTGCCGATACGCTGGCGGACATTCGGCGCGAGGCCGATTTCGCTTCAATTCTTGTAATAGACGACGGGTCCAACGACTTGACCGCCAACGTGGCCGTCAAGGAGGGAATCGACTTTGTGCGTCTTCCCTTCAATTTGGGAGTCGGAGCTGCGGTCCAGACGGGATTTAAATACGCGCAGCGCCACGATTTTGATTTCGTGGCTCAGCTTGACGCCGACGGGCAACATCCCGCGATGTACGTCAAAAAGCTCATCGACCGATTTCAGGACTCCGACGCCGATGTCGTGGCGGGCATACGACTGGCGGATGATCTCGATGCATATACGTTCACGTTCGTTCGCCGGATCGGGAGTCAATGGCTTAGATTTCTTATCTGGCTGGCGTCGGGAAAACTTTTCGCCGATCCGACGTGCGGATTGCGAATTTACAACCGACGCGCCGTATCGTTTCTGGTCGACAACTACCCTGACGTCGCCGCCGAGCCATACTCGCTCGTGTTGCTCAGCAATAGCGGCTTTGGAATCCTAGGAGCCGGTAAGCCTACGTCCCCGAACTGGTGGACTGACCTCGTTGACGTTCGGCAGATCGCTGTCTTATATGATTATCGCCTCGTGGGCGATTGCTACGGCGGCGCTCGCCGGCGTAGGCGATAACGCTAGCTACGCCCCCTCCAACTTCGCGGGTCAGACAATGCAAAGCGGGCAGTTGTTTCTGATTGTGGGAGCGTTTGTGGCGATAGCCGCCGTAACTGTTTTGATCCGACTGCGCAAGCTTCGCGAGAGCTACTCGATAGTTATCCTCGGGGCCATTTTGCTGTTCGTTGTTATGGCAACGTGGGGATTCGGCTGGATGATTTGGCTGTCGCTGCGCCTCGGTGTTACGTACGCGCCGTCGGGAATATTTACCCTCGGATTTGGTGTAGTAGCTGCAGTCGGCGTCTATCTCGGCGTGGTCGTAACTGGTCTGCAGTCCAAGATAAAGACACTTGCGCAGGAAAACGCGCTGCTTGAGGCGAGACTGCGGAGGGTCGAGCCGGAAACCGACCGTACATCCGGAGGTTTCGAGGCTAACGTTCCCTGAACGACGAGACAAGGCCGACGGCTTTGGACCGCGTGACAGCCGTAGTCGTCTCGCATAACGGGGCCGACGAAATCGAGGAGTGTCTCAATCACCTAGTGCAGGGCGGTGCGGGGCGTCTTGACGTAGTTGTAGTCGACAATGCCTCGACCGACGCCACCCGTGAACTGGCAAGAGCGTTCAGGCCAGCGGTTGAACTGGTGGATCTGCCGCACAATCGTGGCTATGGGTTCGGCGCGAACACAGGCGCCGCGCGATCTGATCGCGATTTCATTGCTGTCATCAATCAGGACGCTCGCGCATCGCCGGGATGGCTTGAGCAGTCAGTCAAGGCCCTTGAAGCCACTCCGACCGCAGCGTTCGTTACTCCGAAGATCCTCATCAAGCAGGACCCCGAACGGATCAACACCTGCGGCAACGCGATCCACATATCCGGAATCACGACCTGCCGGGGCTACAATCAGCCTGCCGATTCCAATACGAAGCCCACGTTCGTGATGGGAGTGTCCGGCGCGGCGCTAGTTGGCCGATTAGGCGATTTCAGGCGGCTCGGTGGATTTGATGAGTCGTTCTTCATGTATTACGAGGACACGGACCTGTCGCTGCGAAGCGCACTTGCCGGCATCAACTGCTTGTATGAACCTAGTGCGGTCGTGCTGCACAGCTTCGAGCCGTCTTTCTCCGCCGACAAGCTCTATCTTCTCGAACGGAACCGGTACATCACCCTGCTTAAAGTCTTTCGGATCCCGACTCTATTTCTGTTGGGACCTGTTCTTGTCCTGGCCGAGCTTGCGGTCTGGGGCTACTGTGTTAGCCGCGGTCGGAGCGCTGTAGCCAGCAAGTTCAAGGCCTGGTTATGGCTTATTACCCACGGCCGTGAGATTTCGTCCGCTAGGCGAGCCACCCAGCGTCTGCGCGCGGTCGGTGATCGCGCCCTGCTGGCCGCCATGACCGATGTGCTCGATTTGAGCGAGGTCGACAGTTCGCTGGTCAGATTCGGCGCATGGCCGGTGAATCTGTTTTCGCGGGTTTGGGCCCGGTTGGCTCGTGCGGTTGCGTTCTGGTAAACGCGGCGGCAACCAGCCGATTTCAATCCTGCGGAATTCTCGCAACGACCATTAGCTGGTAAGCGAAAAGTCCCGGCATGGCGATCCACAGCGGCTTTAGAAACTGAACGGATCGGTTGGCCGTGTACGGCTTCACCGTCTCAACTTCCACACCGGACCGACGCACGGTATCGACCAGAGACGAACGCGTAAAGAACCGCAAATGGCTGCGGTCGAGCGAACGGCGGATATCCGGTCTGGCGTACAGTGCGGCCGCGATTGCGCTGATGTTCGGGCTGGCCGTGATATACGGCGGAGTCTTGTTCGACAATGCGTTTAGAAATCAGGGCGCGCAATCCGGATTATCGATCGTCCGGCCGGATTCACTGGAATTAGCTCAATTCGTTGATTTAATGCGCCTTCCCGGCAATCTTGGAATCCTGAGTGTCGGTCCGATAGCGCTGGCGGTCGTGGCAGCGGTTGGCTGGCGGGCCGGCGCAATGGCTTCGCTTCTGGCCACCGGCGGCCTGGCGATGTGGGTTGCCAGTTGGTTCGTCAAGTACGAATTCTCAGGCTCGGACGCACTGCGATTGGAAGGGCATTTTCGAAATCTCTTGCTAATAGCATCGGTTCTTGTGATCGCCAGTGTTCTCCGTCGGCTCGATCGAAGGTGGCGCGTCGCGTCGGGAGCGATGCTGGCGGGATTGGTGGTTTGGCCGACGATTGCGGGCCCGGGCGCAAACTTGTGGTTCGCCGTGAAAAGCGGTCCGCAGTTTGCAGCGCCAACCGCCGAAAACCGCAGGATCACCGAAGGCATAATGGGTCGGGCGGAATTGGCCAACGACCTGGGTACTGTAGTCTCCTACATTCAAAATCAGCTCGACGCGGACGCTTCGATCCTCTCCCCGAATCCCGGGGAGCTCTCGATGGCGACGGGGCGGCCGGCGCCGTACGGCTACCTTGGCTTCACGCAATATCTCGGACTCCTTGGACCTGAGTACCTTGATTCGATCGAATATCTCGATCCAGAGGCCATGGTCAGGCTTGGAGTCGGCTACGTGCACGCTACCCCCGCCTGGTCCGACCGGTTGCCTGCCAGGTCGAAAAACTGGCTGCAGAATCCAGAATATTTCACCGCGCTGATTCGCAGTAATGAGGGAACCCTTTACGAAATCCTGCCGCCGTTTAGTCAGCTGAACGTAGGCTCGGATCCGGAATCGTTCACTGTGTTACGTGGCATCACCGGAACCGGGGCGACAATCTACATTCCGCCGGTCGTCCATCCGCTGGAACGGCTAGCGATGGCGGCCGCTTTGCAGGGCGCGCGGCTTTACGGTGCGCTCGGTGATCCCGCGCATGTGCGTAGCGACATGGGATTTACGCTGTACAACGATGAGGAGGTGGACTTCGTTGTTCTGCCCTCAAGGCTGGCTGCAACCGCGATCCCGCCCGACCGGCGATCGCCGGTTTGGTCAAGGGACGCGAACTCGGTTTACGCGGTCGGCGATATCGACCATGTCGTCGAAGATCAAGAAGTTGCGCCACTTGTTGTTGACATTGAGGAATCGACCGCCAATCGGGGACGAGTCCGCTTTACGGTCGAATTCAAGGTCACCGACCCCGCTGGTTGGACGGGTCGGGATTGGATATTGCTCCACGACGACGGGACGCGCTGGGCAGTTCCAGACGAACTTGACCGGCCGGCGCACTGGTACAGCGGGCAGGTAAACCAGACCCTCCAAAATCTGCGCGTTGAATACGATTGGGGTGTCGCAGCGGGGACGCTGCAATGGACGGCCGGCGACGGAGCTGCACGAACCGCGCAGTCGTCTACAAACAACCTGGCCGAGGGATCCTACGTGTTGGCACTGCGTCTTACTCTCGATGGCCGGGAGCGCTCGATTCTTCCAGTACTGCGGATATACGTGGCTTCGAGCGGTGCGATTTCAGTCGAGTTTTTTGAAGGCCCGCTGGCCGCACGACCTGTCGAGTAATCCGAAATCGCGCTGAGCGGAATGGCACTAGGACGACGCGAGAAGTCGGCGTGCCGATGAGGATCCGAGCAGGGGCAGCTGGTCGACCACGGTTCGGCGGCAGCCGTTTCCATACGACCGTCATCTTCGCCGGAGGTCTGTTCTTGGTGCTGCTGGCGTGGGGGCGGGTTGTGGTCACGCCGGGCGAGATTTTCCAGGGGGATCTTACCTATGCGCTCCATGCCGATCTTCTGCCACGGGCATTTTTCCCTGCATGGGATCCAAACCGCCATAGCGTCCTTATCTCAGTCGGCCTACTCGGAACCCACGGTCCGTTCGTAATTGCTGGAATGCTCTTCGGACTGTCCAGTGCCGTGGTGATGAAATCGCTGGTCGTCGGTTGGGCCCTGTTGGGCTACGCGATGGCCTGGGCTGGATTTCGCCTGTTCCTGGGCCCTCCTTCCAACAACCGCGGCGGTACGGCGGCCGAATCTCTGGGACTGGCGGTCGGCTCGATGTTTTGGGTATTGAATCCGTGGTATCTCGCCCGTTTGGAACAACTTGGCGTGGCGCTTTCGGCGCTCGGCCTCCCGCTCGCGCTCGGACTCATGGAATATTCAATTCGAAGCGGGCGGAGGTTGCCGGCGGCAGCCAGCGCCCTCGCAACGGTGCTGATCTCGATGGCGAGCCCACACTATCTCGCGACCACCGCTTTCTTGCTGGGTCTTCTGTGGGTCGTTCGATTCGTCCGGCAGCCTGTCAAACGCGCGAACATGCTCAAGATCGGGATCACGTACTTGCTTGTCGTGGCCGGCGCCGGAGCGTTTGTGTGGGTACCGGCTATTGCAACGCTTGCGGCCGGAGGAAAACTTCAACCCACATACGTTTTCGGACCAGGACCTGTAATCGTTTCAACCCATACTCAAACGTTATGGAATACCGTCACGCTCACGGCCCATCACTTTTTTGGCGTCACATTTCGACCTGCTGGTCTTGCATCCGCCGCGTGGTCTGTTGCGAGTCTGTTTGGTGTGGCTTCGCTTGGGTTGGCAATCGTCTTCGATAGCCGCCGCCGAGCGACGTGGATTTTCGTCGGAGCCGTGGCGGGCGCCTTTCTGATGCTACTCAGCTTGAGTAGCCTTCCCAGCGGGGGCGAGGCTTACGAATTTATCGTGCGATCCGTGCCTTTCGGATGGCTGATCAGGGAACCGGACAAGCTTGGGGCGCCCATACCGTTTGGATACGCGCTTGGGATAGCGTGGAGCGTTCCCGCCGCCATCGGATTGCCTTTCAGGAGAGATTGGGCGTTCAAACGCGGCGCCAGCGCGCTCGCGGTTGTGGTGATAGCCGGCGTTTTGACAGTCTGGATTCGACCGTCCATCGAACGGTCTCTGATCCGAACAGACACCGTGAGCTACGTCCCCGTCGAATTTCCGCTCGAATATTACGAATTCACCGATACCTTCGTGCCGCTGTCAGACCCCAATTCGGCGGTTCTCATATTCAATCAACCGAATCGATCACCGTTCTGGAGTCGGTTTCACATCGTCCGAGGAGCGCTGCACGGCTCGATGCGGGGGCGCAGATTATCCGACAGTCTTTCTCTCTCTCCCATCGACAGGCTTGGGAAAAGCGCGCTGGCCGATCCGCAGCGATTCTCTGATGTGCTCCTGGCGGCCGGCGTGGGAGCGGTGGCACTGGCGGTTGACGATCAGGACGGCCGTGAGCTGGCGGAGACGATCGCGTCATTTCCCGGGGTCAGCGAGCGGCCCGATGGGCAGCTGATCCGAGGTTTTGACTTGATCGGAACTCCAGCGCCGCTGGTGGATATCGGCGGCCTCGAACCGCAGTGGCGAAGGCCGACTCCAACCCGCTACGAAGTCGACGTCCCAGGGCGTCGGGAGTCGGGCCGACTCGTCTTGCGTGAACTCGCCGACAGTCACTGGAGGGCCACGCTAAACGGGAATCCGCTCGAGCGTTCGGCGGATCCGCTATTCAACGCGTGGGACTTGCCGTCGTCGGCCTCTGGTGTCGTCGAGCTGAACTACGAATTACAGAGATATCTTGTCGTCGGGTATCTGGTTGCCGGGTTAACACTGATTGCAGTCAGTGCAGCGGCCATTCCCCTGGGGCGCATCGTTCGAGGACGTGAGACTTGAATCCACGCAACGCTGCGTTTGTGCCGGGCTTACCCGTGGCCATTGGAATCGCCGCGATCGTTATGGCGATGGGAATCCTAATATTCGGATCGCGAAGCATTCCTCAGATCGAAATTGCCAGGATCGCCCAGTTTCGCATGGGCCCCCTCGGAATTCCGGTAAGTCAGACCGTCAGAGTTGATGATTTCACCCTTGAAGCTGTCGAGCTGCGCGTGACATCGAAGTCCAGCAGCCCTGCGGAATTTGTCATAAGGGTGTTGTCGCTGAACTCTGGCGCGACCGTCCGGGAGGCTCTGGTGGAAGTTCCACCCCGGATCGTAGATGCGCCGATACGAATCGACTTCGAGCCGCTAGAAATCGATTCCGACGACACGCTTGAGTTTCAGTTCTTCTTGCCAGAGGGTGAAACTGGCGAGATTTACATCGGCGCCGGTCTTGAGGATCAATACCCCGATGGCGGCTTCAAAGACCACGATGGCATCCTGCGCGTTGGACAGGACATATCCATTCGCGTCTGGGGGAAATCCGACCCTGCGGGTTTTCTACGGTTGTTTGTAGGTCGTGATCCATTCGGGGCCATCGTGGTGGGGTTACTGATCGCGTTCGTCGCGCTTGCTGTGTACTTTGAGAGCTCACGGCGCGGGTCATCAATCGCCGCTGCCGTCCCCGCGGCGGCGGTGCCGATCGTCATACTTGCGCTTATGTACACTCTCCCGCAAATCACTTTTTAGCCGTGGCGACCAACAACCAGTTAAAGGTGATTTGGAATAGTCGCGACCCAATGATTTACGGATCGGCCGGCCCTTGCGTGACCGAGAGTTTCGTTGGTTTTTTGGCGCGCCCCATGAAAGCCGGGCGCTCCCTTCTGCGCTATCTGGACGTGGCGGTGAGGGGGCGCAGGCGGCTGGCTCCGGGAGCGCTGCGCCTTATAGTATTTTTGAACTCGTATTCTTGCGACATGACCGGCGGCGACGCCTGCTGCATAGAAATCATGACTCGGTTGGAAGATTTCGACAATAGTCGTAGTGACTTCGCGTATGGGCGAGGAAACGTGCCGCGGGCGCGGGCTGGACGGAACATTCTGGATTACGTCGCGCGAACGGCAGTTTAAGAACGTGATTTTGACATACATGCTCCGTACGGCCAGCGCAATCGGGCTCCTCGCGAAAATCAAGGACGGTGACCTCGTTTACGGTTCTTCTGACTTCCTGCCCGACGTGTTGCCGGCGTTTTTGGCGACGTTTTTCCGGCGCGATATTCGCTGGGTTCAGAGGACGTTCCACAGAATTCCGCCGGGCCGTCCGATACCCCACCTGGCCCAACGGTTCAGCTACGGGTTGATACGAATGCGGGCCGACCGACTCGTCACCGACAACCGCATTTTGCGACAGGATTGGATAGCCAATGGAACGCCCGCTGACAAAATCAGCGTTAGCCATCCGGGAATTGACCTGAGCCGATACACGTCGGCGCCGTCGGCGCCGACGCAGGGCTACAATGCCGTTTACCTGGGGCGTTTGCACCGGTCGAAGGGCGTCCTTGACCTTATTGCAATTTGGTCACGGGTCTCCGAGTTGCGGCCCGGTACCACCCTGGCTCTGATCGGCGGCGGAGCGCCGGACGTGGTTCGCGACCTGCAACGCGAGATCAGTTCGCGTGGGCTCGAATCGACGGTGCAAATCCTCGGATTTCTCGATACGTCCGACGTAATAGCCACTCACCATTCGAGCCGAATGCTGGTTGGTCCAAGTCCCGAGGAGGATTTCGGCATGGTGGTGCTGGAGGCGATCGCCACCGGGTTGCCGGTTGCCGCCTGGCATTTGAGCGTATACGACGAAGTATTTTCCCGAGGCATGATCAAGGTGCCGATCGGCGACAACGAGAGGTTTGCGCTGGAAGTGGTCGAGCTTGCGAATGATCCCGACCGTCGCCACCACCTCGCGGCCGAAGCCGAGGATGTCGCGGAAGCATTCGACTGGTCGCGGGTCAGCCGGGACATCGCACGTCTTCTATGGGAGACGCGACGATCTTGATCTCGCCGGGGATGAGCGTTTGACCTCAGATACCGCTGCCGGTGCGCGGACACCGGTCCATAGATTCCATTGTCTCCTGGTCGGAATCGTGCGCGGGGGCCCGATAATAATCGTCATGCGACAGGCCGATCCGTGGCGCAAACTTCGGAACGTTTGCTGTTGAATCTTCCAACGGTGTCAGTGCTGATCCCGACCCTTAATTCCGACCGCACGGTCGACTCGTGCCTGGCCTCAATCGTCGAGCAAGACTATCCCTCCGAGCTTGTGGAAATCATCGTTGCAGACGGTGGGTCCGACGATCGAACGCGAGAAGTGGCTGAAGGCTATGGGGCGGAGGTCATCGTAAATCGTTTAAGAACGGGGGAGACCGGAAAGATGGCCGCTCTGCGCCACGCAAGACACGACCTCGTTGCGTTGGTGGATAGCGACAACATTCTTCCCCGGCCCGATTGGCTAAAGAAAATGGTCGCCCCACTCGTTATGGACGAAAAGATAGTGGGTTCCGAGCCCTGGGAGTTCACGCGAAGAGACGGCGATCCGCCTTTTACGCGGTATTGCGCGATGTTGGGGATGAACGATCCGATTTGCCATTTCATCGGCAACTACGATCGAATGAACCTTCTGACTGAAACCTGGACTTCGTTGCCGGTCAACGCCGAGGACGGCGAAGACTTTGTCATTATCGATCCGGAACCCGGAGTGCTACCTACGATCGGCGCGAACGGAACCGTGTGGCGGCGAGACGCCCTGAATATCTGGAAGGATCGCGACTACCTCTTCGACATAGACGTGCTGGAGAGTCTGGTCGAAGACGGTCAGCATAGGTTCGCCAAGGTCAAGATCGGCATCATCCACCTCTACGCCGACGGCCTGCGCCAGTTTTCGGTGAAGCAGACTCGCAGAGTCAGCGACTACCTGTATTTCCGCGCGTCCGGCCGAAGATCGTATCCGTGGACTGCCGAGCGCCGCATGGGAATTTTGCGGTTCGTGATCGCGTGCGTAACCGTGGCGCCATTGCTGCGCGATACGTTGGTCGGATACCGGCGTTCGCGAGATTTGGCCTGGCTGCTCCACGCGCCATCCTGTTGGGTCACGCTGGCTATTTACACTTGGGGGTTCCTTGCGAGTAGAGCGCGTCGGCTTCCCCAGTCCCGCAAGCGCTGGCACGCATAGTCGAATAGTCGATCAACCGCAGTCGGGGAGTTTCAGAGTCGGCGCACCGCGACCCTTTCGCTCAGTCGCCTGAGAATCGGGCGCCCGGTCGCTGCCGCGGCAGGTTTGCGCGGGCGAGTGGATAGCTGTTCAACTTAAGAAATCAAGCCGGCGGTTACGAATACTCCGGCAACTTGCCGGCGCTGCCGACCCTGGAATTGGATTCTGCAAATGAGAATAGGCACAGGCGAACATTCTTACGAATGGATCGAGGAATGGGCCGAGATCCCCGATTCCGAAAGTGCCAGATCTGGTTTTTCGCACACCGGCGTGATTGTCACCGGCGCGCAGCACGTCGTAACGTTTCATCCGGGTGATAGAGCATTGCTTGAATTCGACAGGGACGGTCGGTTGCTGGGCTCCTGGGATGTCGGAGTGGAAAACGCGCATGACATCGTGCTGGTGGAGGACGACGGAGCCGAATTTCTCTGGCTTGCCGACAACCTATCGGGTCAGGTGATCAAAACTTCAATGAATGGCGGCACGGTGATGAGCATCAGCCGTCCGGATCATCCCGTTTATCGAGAGGGTAAGTATTCACCTACATCGCTGGCTGTCGACGAACGTAAATTCGGGGGAAGCGGAGATATCTGGGTAACCGACGGGTACGGATCGTACTACGTTCATCGATACACACAATCGGGGGAATACGTCGGGAGTATCAACGGCGAGGACGGTGGCGGGGGGCGATTTGTAAATCCACACGGAATCTATATCGATCGACGGGGCCGCGACCCAGAGCTCTACGTGGCGGATCGCGGAAATGGTCAGGTCCAGGTCTACGACCTGGATGGAGCCTTCAAACGCGTGTTCGGCACGGATTACTTGTATCGGCCCTGTAGTTTCACAACCGTCGGCGAAAATCTTATCCTCGTAGAACACCGCGCTGGACGGCTCACGGTTCTCGATCGAAACGACGACCTGGTTTGTTATTTAGGTGAAAATCCCGGGGTGGAGGACATTCCGGGCTACCCGAACGTGGGGCGCGAGCATATCCATCCCGGCAAGTTCAGCAGTCCGCACGGAGTGGCGGCTGACGCTGACGGCAACCTTTATGTAATCGAGTGGATGGTTGGCGGGAGAACGATAAAACTTGTCAGAACCTGAGTTTGCGTGAGGTAGTTAGCGACCGGTCTATATCGTCTGGCCTACCAGTGCTCGTACACCGTCCTCGGTTTCCGGTCGAGTCGAAATCCGCTGATGTCTTGAGCGGTCCGTCCGTGAATAACGAGATCGCTCATGATTTGCCCGATCAATATTCCAAATTTGAATCCGTGGCTGGAAAATCCAGCTGCGACGAAGAAGTTTGAGGCTCCGGGCAGAGCGTCGATGATGAAGTCGGCGTCCGGCGTCATTCAATATGTGCAGATTTTGCTCTTCATGACGGCGGCGTTCGTCAGTCCCGGAACGTGCGTTCGCAGGAAGTTTCGCAATTTTGCCAGCGCAATTGGGTCGTCGCCTTCGCGGTCGGCATCCAGATCGAACTCGGGGCGAATTTCTTCATCGGCGACCTTCAGAGCCCCGTTCCAGTGAACCGGAAATCCGTAGTAGAGCTTGTCGAGGACGGCGAAAAGTACGAAACGCGGGTGTGAGAATGAGGGCGGATCGGCAGGCGCGAGGTAATGCAGCCGTGCCGCCGTTGGCGTGATCGGAATCTTAAGTTCCGGCAGCAGACGTCTGGTCCACGGTCCGGCGGTGATCGCGATCGACTCGGCCTCGTACGTACGGCCGTTAGCGTCACGCATCCTGGCGATCCGGCCGCCGTGGTCAATTACATCCGTTATTTCGGCGCCGATCTGAAATTCCGCCCCCATTTCCGACGCTCGCGCGGCAAGCGCGAGCAGCACGGATTTTGCGAGTATGTAGCCGCCGAATCCTTCGGTAAACAGCCCCGAGTCGATATTTGCGAACTGGGGGAACCGCTTCCGGATCTAGGTGCGGTCAAGCCAGAGGGGCTGGTATCCGAGCTCGATGAGGCTTTCGTATCCGTCAACGAGCGGGCGGTGATCGGAAACGGTCTGCATGGCGAGCATTCCGTGTTCGCGATAGAACTCTCTACCAGTTCCCCGTTCAAAGTCCTTCCAGAGACACACCGATCGGGCCACCATTTCGGTGTAGATATCGCGTCCGCGATATTCGTATCGTATGAAGCGAGCCTCGTCGCTCGAACTTGCGCCGACGTTGCCCGGCTCATCCCTGTCAACGACCAGCACTCGTTTTCCATTCCTGGCGAGCCAGTCGGCGGTGGCGCAACCCATGATGCCGGCTCCTACGACTTCGGCGTCATAGGTCATTGGCGGCCTGCTGAGCAGTAACGATGACTTGCATCATCGAAGATATCGGAGTATGGACCTGACTCCTGCGAAGCGCTGGCGGCTTAACTTGCCGAGGATGTCGACCGGCGGGCGCGACGTACAGTTCGTTGTTTTGGGGAGGACTGGCTGGGATGGGCCTGAGGAATTCAGCTACAAAACGGCAAGATCTGAAAGCTCCGAACGCTCTGCGTCCGAGAGCGCGAAATCGAAGCCCGCCGCGTTGTTGTCCAGTTGCTCCAGAGTTGTGACCCCGAGGATGGCGGACGTGACGTCCGGATTCCCGAGAATCCACGCCAGAGCGGCGTGGGCGGGAGGATATCCTCGCTCGTTTGCCCAGGCTGCTATGCGTGCTGCTCGAGTGATCGCGCCCTCGGTGACCTTCGGAGCTGAGGCGGCTTCTCCAGATTCGTCAGTGACGCGTTCAAAATATCCCGCACGATAGGAGGATGGAATCGAATCGCCGCCTCCCGCCATATCGAGGGTGTATTTCCCGGTCAGCAATCCTCCGGCCAGGGGAGAGTAGGCAAAGGTTCCGATACCGTGGCGGCTGCATGCGGGAAAGAGCTCGGCCTCGTTTCCGCGCTCCAGCAGGTTGTACAGGTCCTCGGTGGCGACGATCGGTCGCAGTGCCAGTCGATCGGCGGTCCAAAGGGCCTCCACCACCAGGGAACTCGGGAAATTCGACAGACCCACATAGCGGATCTTTCCCGCTCTGATGAGGTCATCGAACGCCGACAATGTTTCGTCGAGCGGAGTGGCGGGGTCGGGCTCGTGCGCGTACACCAGGTCCAGATAGTCAGTTTGAAGCCGCCTCAGGCTGGCCTCGACGGCGCTTATTACGACCCTACGATTCAATCCGCGGTTAGCGGGCTGATCGCTGCGGGCATCGCTGGGATCGACCTTGGTGGCGACAAAAACGTCATCGCGGCGGTCGCCCAGAATCGTGCCGAGAACCGTTTCGCTGGCTCCCCGATTGGGCCTGAGGTACTTTTCAGCGGTGTCGACTACATTGATCCCGAGATCGAGCGCCCCGCTCAGGATCCTGTCGCATTCGCGCTCGGATATGGCTCCGCCGAAAAACCCCGTGCCGAGGCTGATTCTCGATACTTTGACGCCGGTCCGTCCGAGGTGTGCGAAGCGCATCAGGCAACTCTCCTATACGGGGTCCGTTCGGATGCCGGATTCACCGGCCGGGGGCGAGATCAATCGGATTCGATCTAATTCCTCTCTGCTCAGATCGACGTCCGAGGCCGCCGCGTTTGCTCTGGCTTGTTCGGGGGTTTTTGCGCCGGGAATAACACACGACACAGCAGGATTCGCAAGAGCGAAGGCAAGCGATACTTGAGCCATGGATCGCGATTCGGTAACCAGGGGCCGAAGCATCTCGGCGGATTGGACCATCTTAAGGAATTTCCGGCGACCTTCGCCAGAATTCCATTCCATGCGTTCCTGATCGTTGAACCTGGAGTCGCTGGAAAACTTGCCGCTCAGCACTCCCTGCGCCAGAGGTCCGCGAACTAGAGTGCCGATATTCCGTTCCCCGCACAATGCGATTACGTCGGCTTCGTAATCTCGCTCCACAACGCTGTACGGCACCTGTACAACATCGCATCGCCCGTGCTTGTCGAACGTTGTAACGTCGTCGGTAAAGAAGCTCGAGACGCCGTACGATCGAATTTTGCCTCGTTCTCGAAGGCGCTCGAATGCTTCGATGATGACATCTCTATTCGAGTGTCGCCGGCTGTGGCATTGATAGAAGTCGATGTAATCGGTCCGCAGGCGGTGAAGACTGGCATTACAGCAAAGGTAGACGTGCTCCGGAGTGGCGAAGCTCAGAGGCTCGCCATCTCGGCCTCCGATGCTTCCGACCTTGGTTGCTATGAAGACTTCGTGACGTTGGCCGATAAGCGCCCTACCGAGGAATTCCTCGCTGCGGCGCGGTCCGTAGCTGTCGGAGGTGTCGAACAGGTTGATTCCGGAGTCGAGCCCGGCATGAACCGTCGCCGCGGCCTGCAGGCTGTCTGGCGGCCTCCCGTGTTCGCTAGACGCCAAAAAGCCCATCCCGACCTCCGAGACCTTCCAACCGGTCTTGCCGAAGTTGCGGAATTTCATTCCGCGATTCATTCCGCGAATAGACGAGTTCTCATACTGGAGCTCACAAAGGCATCACGTAAACAACGACAACAAAATAGAACATTGCCGTGGCCGCCACAACCAGCGTGTGGAATATCTCGTGATAGCCAAAGACCCTTGGGAACGGGTTGGGCCTTCGCATCAGAAAAATGACGGCGCCCGCCGAATAGAAAACGCCCCCCGCGACGGTCAATACGAAGGCGACTCCCGGAAGAGTGTTCGAAAGCTCCGGAACGGCCGCCAGCGCCACCCAGCCGCAGGCGAGATATACCCCTACGCGAGCGGGCCGTGGAGCCCGAGGCCAGGCGACGGTCAGCAGTATTCCGGATCCGGCGAGCCCCCAGACGACCGACAGCACGGATATGCCCCAGCCCAGGCTCATGGCCTTCAGGGCAAATGGAGTATATGAACCGCCGATCAGAACGAACGCCATGGAGTGATCGAGCCGGCGAGCCGCGCTGAGGGCCCGTGGGGGCCACGGAATTACGTGACGGGCAGTGCTCGCCGCATAGAGCAAGATCAGGCTGGCGCCAAAGACGGCGCCACTGACGTAGGCTGCCGGCGATCCGGCGATTATCAGCAAATGGAGCAGGGCAAACGGCGAGAGCAGTGCAACCGTCAGGTGGATGTACCCGCGCATCGCGGGCCGAACCGCCGTCGCAATATCCTGGCTCATCGCCGACAGCGTAGCACTTGATCCAGCGGCATGCGGTTGCGCGTCCTGAACTGTGATGCACACCTTTGCTACAGGTGTGATTAGCCGTGGTACACTGCTTGTGTCGAACTGCGCCACGGCGCGGTGCCTTGAGTGGTTATGTGGAACCCCTCCAAACCGCTTGCGAGTTGCGGCTCTGGGCTGAGCTGGGTGCCTCCTTTTCAATTCAACGCCGCAGAAGAACGCACGAGACGGAGTTATCTGATGTCGCTTTCGCAAACATCACTGAAGACGCTGCGAAGGCGGTAAATGCGGTGCGAAACACCGGGGGAATTGAGATCAACGAGTATGGAAATATATGTGGGAAATCTCTCCTACGACACGAATGACTCAACGTTGCGAGAGACGTTCGAGCGGTTTGGAGAAGTTAGCCGGGCAACGGTCGTAACAGATCGAGTGTCTGGACGGTCGCGTGGATTCGGATTCGTCGCAATGGACGACGCGGATCAAGCACGAGCGGCCGTGGAATCGCTCAACGGTAACGAGATCGATGGACGAGCGCTCACGGTAAATGAAGCGCGTCCGCGATCGGAGCCGAGGCCGCGCTCCGGCTCTGGTGGATACGGAGGAGACCGCTACTAGAACCAGATAAAAAGCGCCGCGCGAAAGCGGACATCTAACTCGCAATTAGACCGGCGCCCGGGCCAAGCCTGGGCGCCGGTTCTTTTTATCGATAGTCAACTCGATGTCCGAATTCCGTCGAGTTATGTGGATGACGGTCGATCGGAACGGAAGTTTGCTGCAACCCGGCCGGAAAAAATGGGAGGCACTGATGAGTGATTCTGCGGATTCGGAGGCATACGCGGAATTTCGGATCGCTGTCGGCTCGATCTACCAGGAGGGCAACAGTTTCGTAAACACGCGGACCGACCTCGATCTATTTCGGAACTCATACCTTCTCGAGGGCGACGAGTTGCTCAAACTGACGGGTACCCATACAGAGGTAGCCGGGATTCTGTCGGTGTGCGATGCCGAAGGCGTCAAGGTTGTCCCTCTTCTGGCGGCGAGTTCGGTTCCGGGCGGCCCCCTGACCGACGACTGCTACACGTACCTGCGGGATTCGCTGCTGGATCGTCTGGCTGCAAGCGAGCGCATAGACGGCGTGATTCTGGCATTGCACGGGGCGATGCTTTCGGTTTCTGAGCCTGACCCTGAGGGTGAAATTCTCATGCGGGTCAGGGCGATCGTTGGTCCCCGCGTTCCCGTCGTGGCGACGCTCGACCTGCACGCACATATCACCCCGAGAATGGTCGAAAACGCCAGCGCGCTGGTCTCCTTCGCGCACTATCCCCACGACGATACTTTTTCAACCGGCGAGCGCGGGGCGACTCTGCTGCTTGATGCCGTGCGCGGAACGACGTGGCCGACAATGGCCGTCGCGAAGCCGCCGATGGTGGTTTCCGCCGCCAATTCGCAGACCTCGGGTTCGGGGCCGATGGTGCGACTCACCGCGCGCGCCCGGGCGCTCGAGCAGCGAAGTGAAATCATCTCGGTGTCATGCGTGCCGGTGCAGCCACATCTGGATGTTGAAGGGATGGGCTGCACTGCCGTAGTCGTCACCGACGACAACCGGGAACTGGCCAAATCAACCGCACTATCTCTGGCCGAGGAGTTCTGGGCACGTCGAGCGGAGTTCGAACCCGAGATATTGCCGGTGGCTCAAGCTGTGGAGCGCGGTCGCTCAGATTCTGGCGGTCCAGTGCTTCTTGTCGACGCATCGGATTGTGCTGGTGGAGGCGCACCCGGCGACAGCGTGGCTTTACTGCGCGATCTCCTGGATTTCAGCCTGACCGAAACCGCCTACTTGATGGTCGTTGACGCGACGGCAGTCGAAGCCTGCGTTATGGCCGGGACTGGCGGCGACGTGACTGTGGAACTCGGGTATCGCTCCGATCCTTCCTGGGGACGCCCGGTTCGCGTAAGCGGCATAGTCGGAACGCTCGGCGACGGACGGTTCCGGTATACGGGCGGACCTTACGGCGGCACGGTGGCGTCCATGGGTGCATTCGCTGTTTTGCAGATCGGAACCATAAAGGTGTTGATCATGTCGTCGCCCACCTACGATTGGGCTGACGAGCAATATCGCGCCGCGGGAATGGACGCGCGCCGGGCCAAGTTCGTGGGCGCCAAGAATCCGATGAACCACCGTCTTGCCTACAAGGACGTCGCCGTGGCCACGTACCTCGTCGATACGCCGGGACCAACCACGGCGGACGTCCGAAAATTGAACTTTCAAGTTATGCGTCGACCATTTTTTCCATTTGATGACGAGATTCCAAATTTGCAGATTTCGGTCACTCAGAACTGATACCGGGGAACCGTTGTTCGTGGACGAGAAGCCGACGACGCAACCGCGGTCCTGACTGGCCGCTGTCAGAGGCGGATTATCGCGGAGAACGTACAACGATAAAACCGATTGCACCTGTCGCTCGTATTACCGGACGGGTAAATGTGACGTTCGCGCAAACGCAGTCTTGGCCAACGCGCGATCAGATTCAATAACGGGGGACCACCGGTGATTCGGAAACTACTTATAGGCTTAGTTGGCGCGGTTTTGGGCGCTGCGGTAATGTCGGTCGCCTTCGCGGCCGTCGGCTGGAAGGGCAATTTCAATGATGGTGATGCCCAGTCCGCTGCGGCGGCAATTTCACTTAGCGGCCTCACGGCCGGTGCGGGGTATGACGACTGGCTCATAACCTACGACGGATCAGGGAAACTGTCGCTAGGAAAAGTGACGGCGTGTGAGGATGGCACGAGCAGCTTCGCTTACACGAGCGCTGATCGTGAAAAGGTAATCAATAGCTACGCGACTCTGACGGTCACCGACTCGTCCGGGAATGCGGTCGCAACCGATACGATCCCGGCCGGCTCTCTGGCGCACATCAGGCACGTTGTTTCGAGTTGGGCGCCAGCGCCCGGCGGAACTGGTCTCGCCGAGGGGGCCAGGACTCAGGCCGACGTCGCCTTGATTCACTCGCGACTCGCACAATCCTCCGCGGCTTCGGGAAACCTGGCTGGCGCGAACAAGCCCAGCGAGGTTGGAGCCTGTGGCGTCGCCGACGCCCGAAGCCGTCCCATCCCCTACAGACAAGCCCGTTCCAACGCCTACTCGAAAGGCAAATGCTACGCAAACGCCATCCACCGCGGCGACCACGGTGTTGACGGCCAGTCCAACGCCTTTGCCGTCATCGACTGCGACTCCCTCCCCACCTGAGGCCACGCCGGTTCCTCAGCCATCGCCGAGTCCGTCGCCGACTCCGCCCTCTCCGGTCCCCATATCAGGCGAAGGCGCTGCGACGTTTGAATGGATTGAAGACGCGCCGGTCATCGACAATCCTGATTGGAAGGGGCAGCCCGCCTACATCATCCATTGGACGGTGCAGGCCCGACCCAACTCCCGTACCGTCGTGAAATATCCGTTCGTCACGGGCGACGCCTTGCAGATCGATATCACAGTCGAAATTGAGGGCCGCCTATCCGAGCTCTCAGGATTCGCACTGATTGCCGGTAGCGCGACAATCCTCGAGGCAGGGCAAATCAATGGCCTCTATTTGGTGCGTGACATAAATGCAGGTAGTGGGGAGCACCTATTTAGTTTTGACAACACGGAAGATAGCCGGGCCAAAACCGTTCACCTTCTCGTGACCTACCATGAAATAGCCCCGGGAGCTAAGGCTCCCCCGCCGATCTGACGTAGATCCATGCGAGATCGGCCGGATCAATGTCGCCTCCGCGGCGAGTGGGTTGCGGACCCTGCTTCCGGACCGATTCCCCGTGGGTGATTGGCACTTCGTCTCATGGACCGAGCTGTTCCATCGCGGCCCGAGCGGCTTCGATGGTCTGGTCGACGTCGGTCTCTGTGTGGGCGAGCGAAGCAAAGCACACGCCGCGGATCATGTAGACGCCCTGGAGGTGCAAACGGGCGAAGAATTCCGCCGCTCGCGGGTCTTCGATGTCCGAGGGGTTTACACGCAACATCGGCGGATCGCCTTTCACGGTCATCCAGCCGCCGCCGGTTGCGAACACCTCGCCGAGGCCGTCCTTCAGCCGGCTGCCGATGTGCCAGAGGTGAGCTATCCCGTCGTCGCGCTTGAGGCGACGGATAGTCTCAAGGGCGGCGGCTATCGACAATCCGTCACCGTGGAATGTTGCACCCATGCGCGCGTCGCCTGACTCCAATATCTCACGTCGCCCTACGACGGCTGATCCCGGATAGCCATTGGAAAGTGCCTTGCCGAATACGGTCACGTCAGGTTCGATGCCGTAGTGCTCCTGGGCGCCCCCGAGGGCGTACCGAAATCCGGTTTTGACTTCGTCAAGCACAAAAACCGCCCCGTTGCGATGGACGACATCCCGAACCGCCTCGAAGTAACCAGATTCGGGACCGTCGTCCTGCACCGACTCGATGAACACGGCGGCGATGCGGGATGGATGCGCCTCGAAAGCGGCTTCGATGGCGTTGACGTCGTTGTATTTAACTTCGATCGTGAGATCGGACACTTCCGTCGGGATTCCGTTGCCACCCGGCGCGCTCCAATCGAGCCAGCCGTGGTACCCGCACTTCACGGCCATCGTGCGGCCGGTGTGGGCGCGGGCGAATCGCAGGGCCCCGAAGCAGGCGCTGGACCCGCCGACGAACAGCGCGACCAGCTCCGCCGACGGCACGTGCTGAACCAATGTCTCGGCCAATTCGATCTCGTCGGCGTCCTGAATGCTCGTAACGGTGCCGCGAGCGATCCGGCGTGCGATAGCCTCGTTGAATTCGGGATCGGAGTGGCCGAGCACGATAGGCCCGTAGCTCATCACATAGTCGATGTACTCGTTGCCGTCGACATCCCAAATTCGCGAACCCAGGGATCGCGAAGCGTAGCCCGGCCCACCATTTTCGAGCGTGTCATGCGAATTTCGGTGGGCCTGGTGGCCGCGCGCCAGGACGCGCACGGCGCGTTTCCGAAGCGCCTGGGATTTTTTGACGCGTCCGGCGGATGGAGGCTGGATCGTCTGCGATGTCGTCATATTGATACCTCCTCGCGGCCAGCCCGTTGAGGTTCGAGGCCGGTGGCGGTTGCCTTCATGCGCTATTCCGTACGTCTCGTACCGAGTCTTTGAGCGCGCGGACAAATTCGTGCGCGTGATCTTCGTCGCGAGCCGGATGAAGCGATAGTCGGATTGTTTCCACTGCGCCGATCCGGCCGCGCGTGGCTCCCCAGCCGCGGGATCGGAGGCCGTGAAAAATCTTGCCCACGTCGTATTCGTCCGAAGTCATGTTGATGACGGCGATCATTGGTTGCACGAGAAGCCGGAGCCCGTCGATCCGTTCGACGCCGGCCGCGACGATGTTGACTGAATTGATCAGTCCACGCGCTGATTCCACATACCCGGCGCGACCGAGGTGCCGCATCACCGACCAGGCCGCGGCCGCGTGGTCACCGGGTTTTGTTGCTGTCAGATTATGAACTACGGTGGTTTGCGTCGGTATCGCATCGAGCATGGCCTCGTCTCGCACCATGAAGAACCCGGTTGCAACCGGCAGCAATCCGAGCTTATGGCCGTCGGTCATGATCGAACTCACGCCGGGAAGGCTGAAATCGAAAGCCGGAGCTTCGAGACCGAGATCGCCCATGAACGGCAAAATGAATCCGCCAAACGCGGCGTCGACGTGAAGGTAGACTCCGTGCCTCTTGGCGATCTCGGCGAATTCGGCAACAGGATCGACGGTGCCAAGATGGCCCTCCGGCGCCGAGCAAACCAGCGCCACCGTATTGTCGTTGATCGCTCGCTCCACATCATCCATTTGAGGTCGAAAATCCGAGTCAAGCGCGACCTCGTGGATTTTGATACTCATCAACTCGGCCGCGACTCGAAAGCTGTAATGCGCTGATTCGGGCATTACGATCTCAGGGTTTTTTCTACGAGCGAGATTCCGAGCCAGACGCAGAGCCGAAATATTTGACTCGGTGCCGCCGCTGGTTATGAATCCGACGGCATCGGGTTTTCCGAATAGGGAAGCCATCATCCGGACCGCTTCCTTCTCAAGCCGGTAGGCGGCGGGCTGAAGCCCACGGCCCCACTCGACGAAGAAAGTCCCACGGGCGGTTTTGGCGGCCCGTTGCGTTATCGGGTGGGGAGGCCCCACGTAGCTGACGCCAAAATTCTTCTCGATCTCGTAGGGATTCTCACTGATGATCTTGCCGAGGTCGTCGATGACATGGTCTTCCGACGATCCGCGCTCGGGAAATGGAATCGGCGGCGGCATCGGAAACTCGGGCCGGGCCGACCCGGTGTCAAACTCTTCGGCCATCGTCACTCCCATCTCCGCTTGACTTCTTGCCGAGGCGGCGGCCGCCCGACTCGATCGGCGCCCCAGGTATACCGGCATGCGTGGGCGACGAGCCTAAAAGGCTATAGCAAAGGTGCGGTCGGGGTGTTGGACACCCGTTCGGACGTTCTCGGGCATTGCGAACCCTAATCATCGGATGAGAATCGCGACAGCACGTTTTCGGTGATTCTTGAAACGTTGTTATCGTAGTGATTGTGGGAAAGGCAGCTCATCCATGCAATTGAGCCTGTCGAAAACACACCACCGCCATTGGCCGTTTCGAAGTAGACCATATCGGCCCGGATAAACGGGTGTATCTTGCCGTCCTCGGTCGGCGATCCCGGACCGACGCCATCAATTCCTCGGCGGAATGCCAGGCGCTCGTCGTCCATCGCTGCATAGAGTGCCGAGTGGTTCATCGACGAAGCCAGCAAGAGTGCGTGGGCTGGCGTCCCCAGGCTGAAATCGAGGCGGTCGATTTCATATCCGGCGGGACCATGATTGACGACGAGCGACGGAAAGTCGCCGATGAGCTCGTCATCCTCGATGCCGTCGAAGATGAAATCCGCCCTGGAGTTGAAACTATCGGGCTGACGGACGTAGTAGCTGCCCCGGTCGAATCCTGCAGCGCACGTTCCGACGCCGATCATCTGCTGCGGAGCCCGCCCCCGGTTTCGCCACGTTCCTCCGGGTTCGCCGGTGGTGCTGTGATGCCGTTCGCCCGGCGGCATTTCGAACGGCCAGCTTGTTCCCCAGCGTCGGACTTCATAGATGTGTGGTCTACGGCGATCGACGGAGGTTACGCCGAAAAAACCGTTGCCGCCGAGATACATGAGCCGGCCACCGCCGTCCAGAAAAGCGCTCATCGCATCAAGCATTTGCGCCGTCCAGTATTCGTGGTGTGAGCCCGTGATGACGACTCGATAAGGAGCGAGGAGGTCAATGCCTTCAGCGTGAAGATCGTCGTCGGTGATTATGTCCACCGCGAATCCGCGAGCATCGAGCCAGTCGATAAGGTACAGATCGGCCGGGAATCGTGCCGGAGCGCCCCAAATGCGGTATCGAAATTTCGGCCGCATGTTCAGTATCGGGCGCAGTCTCGAGACGTAGGCCGTTCCTGATCCATCAGAGTGAAGATCGTAAAGCCCCGGCAAACCGTTGTCGGCGATGTATCGGTACTCGTCGCGGTGGAGGCTCATGTCGGCGTTGGGAACGCGCGCCGGGTCCCAGTGGCCCGCGCCCAAATCCGTGAAATTCGCGTAAACGGCGTAATGGATCGTCGGGGCAAGAAAGGCGATTCGCGATGTCGACGTGCCCCTGCGCGGTCGAACGAAAAAGGGAAGGTAGTCCTCGTCTTCGCCTGCACGCAGGCGGGCTGCGTAAACCCCGCTCACCAAACCCTGGGGAACCGTCAGCTCGAAATCGGCCTTCCAGGCCGCGTCTTCGAGATCGTCGTCGTGAAAATAAATGGCGCCGTACTCTTCGGGGGCGCGCTTGAAGTCTGTTTCAATACCGCTCCAGTTGTGGCCGGTAACAGCGCGTGTCGGCATATTTGCAACGTGGCCATGCAGCTCGTTTCGCGACGTGTCTTTAACTCGGTCGGAGTCGAAATCCGCGCTGAAATCCCAAGCTCCGACAAGGGACTTCTCAAGATCGAGCGGCGAATTTCCAGCTTCGAGCGCTTCGAGTTCGGGACGGGTCAACGACCGGTCAAAAAGTCTGGGCCGGTCGATCTTTCCGTTGAAATGACACGCTGTTGACACCCGCCGGGATTGTCGCGAGTCGAAGCATCCGGCCATGACCAGGGGCGTTCCCTCCTCTGTAGCAAACGGCCGTGTTGCGATTTCTTCTGTAAAAATCCGATCGCTTTCCACTGGAGAGGGCCGGATCGGCGACTGATATACGGAAACGCGGCGTTCGTCGGAGTCGTAGCAGGCCGCGACGAAGGACCAATCGCGCGCTCGAACAGGTGCGCCGCTGCCAAACTGTTCGGTCCGATCGGCGCCGTTACCAAGCCACAGGGCTAGATTTCCGATCTCGTCGATAAACAATCCAAACCCCTGCTCAGTTTGGGCGGACCAGTGTGTCAGCAATCCTTGAACCCCTCGTTCGGGAGTGGTCGGGTATATCCACGCCGCGACTGTGAAGCTCCGAATCTGGTTTATTGTGGGGCAGTCCGGAACGATGGCGCAGGACCCGCTGTAAATGGATTGTGAGCGGCCCCGGTATTCCGCGTTTATCGGGGACGCAACTTCCCGCTCCTTGAATCCCGGCCCGTCAGGATTTTCATCGCCGTGGACCAGGCGTACAAGATTGGCGCGGTATGAAGGATGGTCGCAGCTGACCATGAACCGAATCGTTTCATCCGGCGCCGCACTCAACCGATCGGTGTATCCGATGAGCCGCATGTTGATGATTCGCCGGCGTCCGGAGCAGGCGCCGCCGATTATCTCCCTTTGCCAACGTTGCCGGACCGAATAGTGCTACACATGGCGGCGATTTTCAAATCCGCAGCCGTTCCGCATATTCGGCGCGCGGCATATATCGCCACTCGTGATGCTTGACGGTGGACTGCGGACTTCGAGCCTGGAAGATTTCTGATTCCCGTGCGAGTGCCTGCGCTTTCGAAAATCCGGCTGATCAAATGACGCTGCAGGGGCACGCACCGGTCAGACCCGGTCCATCGCGCTACCGGCGCCCGGATCGCTGTGCTGTAGAGCCAGGATTTATTAGACGTAGAGTCGTTAATCTCACTCGAGGCTTCGGCCGCGTGAGGTGAATATTGATCGGTCGCGTTGCGGGCTGCGTCTTCGCTGGCGCGATTTGTAGTCTCAATTGTCAGGTTTAATGGAAACCACGTCGGGCGTATGAGGCTGGTTTCGCGACGACAGATCATCCGTCGGTTGGGACCGGCGCATTACTGCCGCTGGTCGGCGCACGTTGCGTTTTTCGATGTGGCCGATACCGATCCGCTTAAGGGGCAGAATCACTACGCAAAAGGGATTCCCACCGAACAGGTGCGTTCCATTGAAGTCCTCCACGGATTTCACCGCGCGGCGATTGCCGAGAAAGCCTCCGGCGGCCCGATCCAACCGGTATGCCATCGGGACGGCGCTCGGTAGCCCCGCCGGACTCAGCGTGGCCGCCACATCCCTGACAGCGGCTGTGCCGAGTCTGAAAACTAGAGTCCGATCGCGGCGGGGAATCGGGAGGATACGCTTACAGTGAACGCAAGCGGATTCGGCTGAGATTCGATCGATGTCAATCCCCGAGTCGGAAATGGGAGGGCCGGTGAATACGGAACGCGTTTTATACATGAACGGCGAGTTCGTTCCGGAGTCGCGTGCCGGGATATCCATCACCGACGCGGGTGTGCTTTACGGCCATGCCGTGTTCGAGTACACGCGGACTTTCAACCAGGAGCCTTTTCGACTCGGAGACCATTTGAAGCGGCTATATGCGTCCATGCGGTACGCCGAGATCGATTGCGGGTTGACGCTGCAGGAAATGGAGCGCGTAACCAACGAGACTGTCGATCGAAATCGCCATTTGCAGGACGCAGGCGACGACATCGGCATCTCGCATAGCGTTTCCAACGGTCCGATGCCAGGCTTCGGGCCCATGCCCGTCGGCGGTCCGAGACCTACAGTGCTGATTTACACGTGGCCACTGTCTAAACGTGAGCCGGAGATCGCTGCCGCCTACAAATCTGGCGTGAACGTGGTCATCACTTCTCAGCGAACGGTCCCCGCAAGGCTGATTGATCCCAAGTCGAAAAACAGAAGCCGAATCCACTACGCGCTGGCGGATCTCGAGGCTAAACGCGTCGATCCGAAAGCGTGGGCGCTATTGATGGATGACGATGGCTATATTGCTGAGGGGGTGGGGGCCAATCTCTTCATCGTGCTAAATGGCGAGCTCATCTCACCCGAACCTCGGAACATCCTTCTGGGAGTAACTCGGGCGACGGTGATAGATCTGGCCGGCGATCTGGGAATCGCCCTTCTGGAAAAAAATATCGGTCAGTACGAGGCGATCATGGCCGACGAGGCGTTTTTCTGCACGACGCCGTACGTCATCGTGCCGGTGCGGAAGATCGCGGGTCGGCGAATCGGCGAGCGGGTGCCAGGCCCGGTTACGGCACGGCTGACTGAGGCGTTTAAAGAACTGGTGGGACTCGACTTCGTGGAACAGGCCGAACGCTATGAGGTCGCCGCCCGCTCCAGTCGCATCGCAGGCGCGGCGGACGCCGCGAGTTAAAAACAGGCTCGATTTCTGATTGGCAGCCCGGCGCGGCGGGTCAGCCTTTCATGCCCGTGCCTCGGCCGACAAAGCACGCAACTCTGAACGTAACTTGCCGGTGGGCGACGCTTTGACCGCGCTTGCCAGAGTAAAAGCCGAAAAGGCGGCGCGCATCGTCCACGGAATCGCACTCGAATGCGGCGTCGATGATGCTGACTTCGAATCCCAGCCTTTCCCACACGCCGCTGGCGGCGACGATTTTCTCGCCGCCGAGGGCCGTAAATTCGTCACCGCCCGCATTGTCGACGATAACAATTTGACCACCGGCTCGTGTCACGCGGCGAATCTCGGCCGAACCCGTGGAAATGTCGTGATACTCCGGAAAGAAATAAGCCCACGTCGCGTAAGCGGCTGCAAATGACTCGTCTGCAAACGGCAGCGCCTCCGCCCTGCCACGACACCAGGGGAGCGGACGCTCTTTACGGATCATTCCCGAATCCGGCTCCATCGCTACGACGGTCCGACGTCTTGCCAAACTCAACTCTTGCGCTTGTCTTCACCTTTGTGATTCAACTGTGATTCAACGGCGGCGGATCCACCGCGGTCATTGTTCGCCGGACGCCTGACGATGTCGATCTTGCGGGCGCTGGCGTTGAAGGCCCCCGGGCTCATTCGCCCGCCGAACTCTAGTTTCAACAAACCTGATACGCTCAATCGGAGCGCAAATGCGCGGCCGCATTTTGCATGAAAGAACGAATAGTCTTTTGCCTTTTGATAATTTGCACCCCGCTTAGATGACTACCGCAGCGACCTCGGATAACGCGAGTGGTGTTGTAGATCCCGTCGCCATGACAGTGATCTACAACCGCCTCGTGGGCATATGCCGGGAGATGGGGACCACCATGATGCGCGCCTCGTACTCCCCGATCTTCAGCGAGAGTTTGGATTTTTCGTGCGTCTTGTTTGACCGACATGGGCGGATGCTCGCTCAAACGGAGTTTTGCCCGGCCCAGGTTGGTGCGATTCGGTTCGTCGTGAAATGGTTGATAGCCGAGCTCGGAGCGGACAGTCTTCGCCCGGGCGACGTTGTGATTCACAATGATCCCTATCGCGGCGGGGCGCATCTCCCCGAGCATGTGGTAATCAAGCCGGTGTATTACGACGGCGAGCTTTTTGGATATGTATCGAACATCGCTCACATGGTCGAGATCGGAGGTATGGCGGTGGGCGGTTTCGCGGCGACGGCCACCGAGGTATACCAGGAAGGCCTGCGTCTGCCTCCGGTGTGGCTGATGCGGGAGGGCGAGTACAACCACGACGTTTGGCGTGTAATCATGGCCAATCATCGCGCGCCTCGGTATTCATGGGGCGATCTGCACGCGATGATGGCGTCGCTTAACGTGGCCGAGAAGCGAGTCCACGAATTGCTCGACCAGCATGGCGTGGAGCGAATCGATCAGGTCAGCGAAGACTTGATGGATTATGCCGAACGATGGATGCGTAGCGAGCTTCGCTCAATTCCCGACGGCGAGTATACGTTCGAAGACTTCATGGAAGACTCGCGCGACCCGCCCGTGCGCGACTGGATTCGTGTAACCGTGGTGGTTGACGACGGCAACGTTCTCGTGGACTTCACCGGCAGCGATCAGCAAGGCCCGCATGTCGTCAACTGCACGTACGGGGTTACGGCGTCAGCGGTGTACAACGCGATTTTTCAACTGGTCGACAATGACATCCCGCACAACGAGGGAGCCTATCGTCAGATAACGGTTGTGGCTCCACCTGGGACGGTTACGAACGTAGTGGAACCGGCTCCGTCGGTAGGCGGCAACACAGAGACACATCCCAGGCTCTGGTCGATTGTGCTGGGCGCCTTGTCCAAGGCTGTTCCCGAGCTCGTGGCCGCCTCCACCGGCGGGACGTCGTGCAATTTCCTGTTTGGTGGCGTGCATCCCGACACTGGTCGGTTCTACGTTCATTACCACTTCGACGGGGTGGGGTGGGGCGGCAGGAACGACGCAGATGGAAACAATAATTCGTGCGTTCCAAATGGCAACTGCATGGCAACGTCGGTCGAGATCTTTGAAACTCGCTATCCGTTTATAGAGTGGTCATACCGTCTTCGCGGAGACTCGGGCGGACCGGGCCAGTACCGGGGTGGGCTGGGGTCCGAACGGATCCTCGAAGTTCGCGCTCCAGAAATAACCGTATCGGCCCTCTTCGACCGAATGACGACCAGACCCTGGGGCCTTTTCGGCGGAGGTGGGGGTGATATGTCGCGATTGCTCGTCAAAAAGGTGGGCGAGCGGGAGTTCGTGACATTTCGCGAGGCGTATGGGACAACCAGCAATTCGCGGGTCGCCAACATCAAGCTCAAGGCGGGCGATCAGGTGATGCTTTCCAGTCCTGGCGGCGGTGGTTACGGACCCGCAACCGAGCGCGAACCCGAGTCGGTGCTGCAAGACGTCCGGGAAGGATTCCTGTCCCACGCCGAGGCGCTGGCCTCATACGCCGTGGCGATTGACGTCGAGAACGGCGCGCAGCGGATTGACTGGAAGAAAACGGAGCTGCTGCGAGCCTAGAGCTGGCGCCGGTGCCGGCGGTGGTGGCCCGAATTGCGACGCGCCGGACGGAGACCGAGGGTGTTAGCGGGACACTTTCCCTGGCAAACATGAAGGCCCGCTGATATTTGAGATTTCGGCGCGACGAAGTGTAGAAATTATTCCCTGCCAGCCGGCGCGTCGCGTTTATAGTCGGAACCATGAACGGATCATCCGGCAAAACGACCCGAAGGCGACTGCTCGCGGGGCTTGGCGCCTCCCTGGCGTTTGTGGCCTGCGAACGTTCCGAACAGTCCACCGCGGCTCGTGCGGCTACTTCGGTCCTTGCTGACTCGCCGTCCCCCAATGACGTGACCAGTGCCGCCGCCGGTACTCGGGGTGGGGGGCTTCGCCCGTCACTTTCCGAGGCCGCGCAGAATCCCAGTTTTCGGCGTCGCTTACGTTCTGTATCGTCGGCCGACATAGTTCCCGATGTCCCGCGCGACGCAATTCCGCCGTTGAACTCGCCGGACTATCAATCTTCGGGTGAAGCAGCCGAATGGTTGCAGCCCGATCATCTCGTCCTTGGCTTTGAGCGCGGCGGCGACGCTCGAGCCTATCCGCTGCGAATCATGAACTGGCACGAGATCGTAAACGACCGGATCGGCGATCTCGACGTCGTTGTCACATATTGTCCGCTCTGTCGCACTGGATTGGTGTTCGACCGAAACCTGCCGGGCGTCGGGTTGCTTACGTTCGGAAATACGGGTGCGCTTTACGAGAGCGCGAAGGTCATGTACGACCACGAGACCGACAGTCACTGGTGGCAGGCCGCCGGAGAGGCGATTACCGGGCCGCTGAAGGGAGCCTACCTCGACCTGCTGCCCGCGATCACGGCGACCTGGAGCGACTGGCTTACGCTGTGGCCGCAGACCAGGGTTCTCTCTCGGAACACGGGCTACGAGCGCGACTATCAGCACGACGCTTTCGATGGCTACTCGAAACTTGATTCGGAGCCGGGATTTCCGGTTTCAACTCTCGATCGTCGGCTGCAGCCCAAAGCGCTGGTGCTCGGCGTTGAGGCTGATGACGGCCCTGTAGCGTATTCGCTGACCGCAATGGGGCCGTGGGCGGCGCTCAACGACGAGCTGGACGGCCGTCCGATCGTCGTATTCAGCGGTCGGTCGAATGCAGGTGCAATATTCGAAGCCACGGTCGATGACAAACGACTGGAGTTCGCGGTTGTCGACGAAATATTCGTAGACGTCGATACCGGCTCGACCTGGGATCTCGCGGGGAGGGCCACCTCCGGACCGTTTGCCGGGCGGTGGCTCGTGTCGGTCCCGTCGTACGCATCATTCTGGTTCTCATGGGCGACGGTCTGGCCGGGATCGAAAATCAAGCCGGAGTCGGTCTCGTCCGGTGAGGCGGAATCGGGCTCAGTTTCCCGCCAGACCGACGCGACGGCGACCGGCGTTATATCAGACGCGAAATCACCCCCCGTCGGATCAGCCGGGGTTTCGGCGGCGCGGGGACCGGACAATCGCTTCCAGCTTGACCCGGGTGACCGGCCGGTCGCAGATGACCTGGCCGACCTGACGGTATCGAACGCTCTCTCGGTCCAGCCCCTCTCCCGGCAAGGACTCGGAACGGCTGGCGCGGCAGCCTTCTCCGGTTCAACTGGCCTTATGGCGCTCGGTTCAAAGACCGGAATGCTGAGCGTTACCGACACATTTGCCGGCGAGGAGATCCTGCGATGGAAGGCGCACGACCAGAAAATCGACGGGATTGCATTCAGCTCGGACGGCTCAATGCTGCTTACCGGCGGAAAAGACCGGATGGCCAAGTTATGGGATGCAAAAACGGGACACGAACTCTTTACGTTTGAACATAAGTTTCCCGTCAGCAGCGTGGCGTTCGGCACTCAGGATAACGTCGTCGCATCCGGAAATTGGGGCGGACGGATCGGCATCTGGGATGTTTCAACCGGTGGCGCCAGGGTGCTGCTGGACGTGGGAAAGAACGTTGTCTCGACGCTGGCGTTTAGCCCCGATGAGACGCGGATCGCCATCGGCACTAATTTTTGGCCGGTTTGGGTTTGGGATGCTCGCACGGGGCTTCTTTTGCGAAAGTTTGAAGGGCACACGCGACTCGTTAGTGGCGTGGCGTTCAGCCTGGACGGAAGATTGCTGGCGAGTTCGAGTCTCGATGGGACCGTGAGGCTCTGGAACCTGGAATCCGGAAAGCAGGTCATCCTTATCGACGACGATGCTCTAAACATAATCTCGGTGGCTTTCAACCCGGATGGAAGAATTCTCGCGACCGGAAGACTCGACGGCAATGTTGGGCTATGGGAGGCCGAGACCGGTATATCGCTCGGTGCTCTGCGAGGTCATACCGACGGTGTGCTTGCGGTCTCATTTACGCCCAACGGGAATGTGCTCGCGAGCGTGGATTCCAGCAGAGCAATCTGGTTCTGGGGGGTGACGGCCGGATCGGGCTAGCCATCGGGGTCAAGAATAGGAGCCTGGGGGCCGGCGCATTCCGGCCGCCGGCGTCGGATCAAACGTCGGCCACCGAACCGTCCGGAAACCATTGAGCGCCGCGGGAGATTAGATGATGGGGATGCGCGGCGACGAATTCCTCGTCGAGCTCGACCCCCAGGCCCGGACGATCTGAAAGCTCGAAATGCCCGTCTTTTACAACAAGCGGATCTCGGAGCACGTCCTCGAAGTACGGCGGCTTCCGAGCGTATTCGAGTATTAGAAAATTGGGCATTGCCGCCACCGTATGGATCGCTGCCGCGGAGCCCACCGGTCCGTTGGGATTGTGGGGGGCGACCTTAATGTAATTGGGCTCAGCGTACGCGGCTATTCGACGAAGTTCCGAAATGCCGCCGCAGTAGCAAATGTCGGGCTGGATTATCGGAACGCCCCGGCCTTCGATCAGCTCGCGAAATCCCCATCGGGTGTAGAGACGCTCGCCCGTGGCGGACGGCACGCTGGGCACCGCGGTCGCTACCTGGGCGTAGGCTGCAATGTTGTCCGGTGGAATGAGCTCCTCGACGAAAAGCAGGTCAAACGGGCGGAGCGCTTCGAGAGATTTTGCTGCGACTGAGGGACTCAGCCTTCCGTGAAAATCGATCATAAGGTCCATCTCCGGTCCGACCGCCTGCCGTATCGCTGAAGCGCCGGTTACGGCCGCGCGGACCAGATCCATATCGGAATTCAATATCGACGCAGCTTCGGGGCCAAACTTGAATCCGGTGAAGCCGTCAGCTTGCGCTGAAAGGGCTTGATCCTCTACCGGTCCGGCGAAGTCCGGGCGAACGTAGCACCGAACTCGATCGCGGACCGGGCCGCCGAGCATCTTATATACCGGCAGTCCCGCGACTTTTCCGGCAATGTCCCACAAAGCCTGGTCGATGCCACTGATCGCGGCGCTGAGAACGGGCCCGCCCCGCCAAAATGGGTGCCGGTACATCTGCTGCCACAGGTGCTCAATCCGGGTCGGGTCCTGGCCGATCAGGAAGTTTCGCATCCGGTCGATAGCGGCGGTGACGGCGAGCTCCATGCCAAGCAAAGTGCATTCGCCGAGGCCGATGACGCCCCCGTCGGTCTCAACGGTGACGAACGTCCAGTTGCGATCGAGCCGCGAATTTTCATCGCTGGGAGCACCGACGTGCCGAGTTTTGACATCTGTGATTTTCATCGAGCGATCCGTCCTGTTCCCGCCCAAACCTGGCGGAGCGACGCGCCGCCCTGAGGGCGCGAGGATTGGATTATGTGACCGATTGGGCTATGCGTAAGGACGCCGATCATCTCGATCCAGCGGCAGACGAACCGTGCCGCCTTCGGCTGCCGAGATATAGGCGGCCTGCATGATCTCAACGCAGCGAAGGCCGTCCTCGCCCGTCAATACAGGGGCCTCGTCACGAAGAATCCATCCAGCGAAACTCGACATCTCTTGATCGAATGCAACGTCATGTCCGTAGCCCTCAAAGAACGTCGTCTCCATGGGTTGGCCGAAAAGCTGATGGTGAATGGCGATCTGGCGCGGATCGTAGGCCATGCCGCCGTTTTCGCAGACGATATCGTAGCCGAAAGACGTGCGATAGCTGGCCATGTTGAAAAACGTGGAGACCTGGAGGGACCCTGTCGCCCCGGACGCAAACTTCATCATCACCGAGATTGCGTCCGAATAGTCCGTTAGGTCCGGATCCACTTTCGGGCTCTCCATTGCGAATACTTCCGTAACCTCACCCAGCAAGTGGCGAATGGTATCGATGTCGTGAACCCCCGCCCAGTGTAGAAGCCCACCGCAGGCTTCGCGGCTGGCCCAAAAACCGCCGATGCGTCGACCGAAATATCCGTTGACGTTGATGGAAAGTGGCCGCCCGAAGCGGCCCTCGTCAAGCAAGCGCTTTAGCTCCTGGTAGGCGGGTCTCAACCGGCGTTTATGACCGACCATCAGCTTGACTCCGTACCGCGCCGCCGCGTCGACCATCTCGTGACATTCCCAGACATCGATTGCCATCGCCTTTTCGCAGAAGATATGACGGTTTGCCGCCGCCGCGGCGACCGCGATCTCGCGATGAGAGTTGTGAGGGGTGAGTATGGCCACCGCGTCGCAATCGCATTGATCGAGAAGTTCAGCGTAGGAATTCCACGACGGCGCCGAATGCGCATCGGCCAGTTCTTCGGCCGCCCTCAGATTCACATCGGCGACGCCCGCGATATCAGCATCCGGGAGGCTCGCCAGGACCCTTGAAATGAAACCACCGTGATCGCCCGCTCCGATAATTCCGACCCGCATTTTCCGCGTCGCGGTGGCTGCCAATTCAGACCCCCCCTGTGTCGATTGAGTGACTTTGCGATGGCCGAACCACTGATTGGCCTGTGGACGCGCCCGGCTGGCGTCGTGCACCGGTTCAGCCTACACTGCGGCGGAGCCTGGCTGACCGCCGGTCGGGGGATTCGCTTGACACGCGCCCACGTGGTGATCGATCGGAACGCGCCGGAATTAGAGCAGTTCGCGGCGTCCGAGCTTGGCCGATATCTGGTCGAGTGCTTCGACGCCGAAGTGTCGATACGAAACGAAACCGATATTTCGGCCGAAGTTGTGTTTTTGGTGGGCAGTCCCGCCACGAATCCGGCGGTTCAAATGGCCGCATCGCGCCGCCCCTTTCCCGAGGTCAGCGAGCAGGGGCTGGTTCTAAGGCGCCTGACATACGGCGGCCGCCGGGCGTTTATCGTCGGAGGGGGTAGTCCCGCGGCAACCCTGTGGGCCGTCTATGAGCTCGCGCAACGCTGGGGAGTTCGGTTTCTCATTCACGGCGACGTGATCCCGCGGCGGCGATCTCTCTGGCTACCAAATGTCAACGAAGTCATGGAACCGGAATTTCCGATCCGTCAATGGAGGGTCGTCAACGACTTCGCCTGCGGACCTGAGTCGTGGGGTATTGCGGACTACCGGCCGGTACTTGACCAGCTTGCCAAGCTCAAATTCAACCGAATTTACGTTGCCCTGTACGCGTACCAGCCGTTTTTGCATTTCAAATGTCGAGGAGTGACTCGGAGTTCGGGCCGGCTCTGGTTTGGATTCCGCTACCCGATCACGGACGACATGATCGGGCGGGACCTGTTTGACGATCGAGGTGAGTTCTGGAATCCCGATCTCCCTGTCGACGCCAATTACCAGCAACTCGCCGCCGCCGGACAGGAGCACGTACGAAACATCATTCAATACGCGGAATCACGAGGCATGCAGTGCGTAATGCTCGTGTATACGGTCGAATTCCCCGGGGAATTCGGAGCGGTTCTTGGAGACTTTCAATATTCACGGGCGCAGTGGGGCGACATGACGGTCGTTCCAGGTTTGTCGATTGCGGCAGACGATCCGGCGCTGGCCGACCTGGCCGGCGCGACGATTCGCGCAGCCATCGACACTTATCCCGAGGTCGATAAGATCGTCCTGGATATGCCGGAGCAGCGACAATGGGTATTGGGCTACGAACGCGCATGGAAGGCGCTTGACGATCGGTACGGCATTGAGCGCATAGAAAGCCTTCAGTCAGTGCTCGCCGAGGCCGAGACGCGAACGATTTATCCGGGTGGCGCTGCGCGGGCTGTAAACGAAGTGAAGGGCGACATCGTCGGCCTATATTTCTACGATCGCCTGATTCGCGACACAGATGCGGTCAAAGGTTCCAGGCGACCAGATATCAAGTTCGTCTATGACAGCGTTTCCGAGGAACTGATATCCGTGCTGAAGGCGATCGTGGAATCCGATTCCGAAACGCAAAACTTCGTCGACTACACCGCGTCGAATATCCTCCGGCGGCCGGGAGTTCTCGCCAAGTTTCCCGACCCATCCCTGCCCGCTACGCTGATATTCACATTGCACGATGACAACGTGGGGGTACTTCCCCAGCTTACGGCCGGCTCCCTGCACGAAATCGTGACAGATATGAAGCGGCATGGTTGGGCCGGTTTTACCACGCGGTACTGGATGATCGGAGACCATGATCGCACCATTTCGTACCTCAGCCGCACGTCGTGGGAGCGTGCGATCACGCCGGACGATGTTTCTCGGGATCAGGTGACGAGGGTGTGCGGACGCAGTTGCGTGCAAGACATGCTCGCAGTGTTCAAGGAGGCCGAAGCCGCTACTGTAATCTTGGAGCAACACGCGCTTGGCGTAACTTTTCCGGTTCCGGGAATGATTATGCGGCAGTGGACGGAGGAACCATTCCCGTCAGAGCTTATCGAGGTGCGCGATTGCTACTCCCGGGCCCTGCTGGCGGCCCGTTCGGCGAGACGCAAGACCGCGGACTCGGGAATTGATTACGTCGACTACTGGGTGGGGCGGTTGGAATTTGGCATCGGCTATCTGAAAGCGGCGGAGTTGGTGCGCGATGCGGCTAGCGCCGACGCCGCAGGTCGGCGCGATGATGCCCTGGGGGCGGCCAACGCCGCGCTCGCCCTTGCTCGGAGCGCAATCGAGTCGCAGGTAAAAGTGAGCCGCGATCAATCCGATCGCGGCGCCGTTGCCGTGCTGAATGAACACGTGTATCGTCCGCTCCGGAGCAAGCTGGAAGATCTGTAGAGCGGTCGAGCGATTCCACGGTTAATTCCGCGAGCCAGAGACCTTCGTTAGACCGCGATCGAATCCGTAGTGATCCGCTACGGAGCGTCGCATCGCCTCGATAAAGACTCGTCCCGTCGGAATTGTGTTTGGGCTGTCGCTAAGTCGCAAGGAGCCGCAGTGTATGTAGCGTATTCACGCGAGACCGTAAGCAAAGACGTGGCTTCGACCAAACAGCTTTTTATCGATAATGACGTGATCGCTGTCGTAAAAAACGTGACCCGCCGCCAGCACCGGCCGGTCAAGCATCCGTCCAATCCTCTGATCCGGCGCGACCGGCCCTGGGAGTTCTCGACCTACTTCCGAACCAGCGCGTTCGGCGTCGTCAATGATTCACAGGCCGGACATTTCAAGTGCTGGTACGAGGATTACTACAGCTACTTCAACAGCGAGAAACACCGGCCTGCAGTCGAAAGCCGACTTTTCTACGCTCAGTCCGACGACGGCCTGACCTGGGAAAAGCCGGCGCTCGGCAAGCACTTCATCGACGGTCACGATACAAACGCGGTTATCGACACCGGTCCGGACGTTACCGAGGCCGCACCTTCGTTTCTTCTGGATGAAGCGGAACCGAATCCGGCCCGCCGCTTCAAGATGATTTATTGCAAGCGCGAGCGCAGGTCCACAGGGCTGCACGGCGCTGGTCTGTGCATGAACTTTTCGCCGAACGGCATCGACTGGACGCCGTACGAGGGTAACCCGATCTTTCCCCGCTGGGACGACGATACCGAGATTCTGACCTACGATCCCATCGACCGGAAATACATTCTATGGGGACGTTATGGCGGCCATCCTGGAAGAAGCGTGCACCCGTCGTTCGACGCGTGGTTTGCTCCTGTGTACCCAGCCAGGCCGGAGGGGATCTGGGGTACCCGACGGCGAATCTATCGCCTCGAAAGCGAGGACGGATTAAATTGGTCTGACGCAGCCCTGATATTCGAGCCCGGCGAGAAAGATAACCTGGACGACGGTCATTATGGTTTCGTTCCGTGGCGCGCCGGGGAGATGCACCTCGGGATTCTTAACGTGTTACATCAGGTCGACAATACGATCGACATGTATCTGCTCCACAGCCGCGACGGCGTCGAATGGAAGCGATTCTTGGACCACTCGCCATTCGTCCCGCGCGGCGGCGACGGGTCTTGCGATCAATTCGACATCGAAACGACCAACCAGCCGCTGGTGATCGGTGACGAACTCTGGTTCTATTACGGCGGTATGAACGTGCATCACGACTGGTGGATCTACGGTCGGGCCGAAGGCCTCGATCTGCCCGAGACGCGCGATCCGAGTCTTGCGCAGAACGGACACCATCTCTGTCTGGCCACGCTTCGCCTGGATGGCTACGTGTCGCTGGATGCCACGGTGAGGGAGGGTTGGGTCGAAACCAAACCGCTGTTCTCCACAGGAGCCCACCTTTATATCAACGGCCGATGTAACCGCGACGGCTTCGTCGAGGTTGAAATCATGGATGGCTGGAACAACGTATGGGAAAAGTTTTCACGCAAAGATTGCAGGACTTTCACGGGCGACCAAGTAAGGCATCGCATGGAATGGTCCGGCGGGAGCTGTGTGAATGAAGTGCCCGGTCCGGTTAAGCTGCGGTTTTACTTGCGAAGCGCGGAACTATACGGTTTCCAATTCGCAAATGAATAGGTTCCGGCAGTCCGAGCGCCATGTTCAAGTGGAACGAGGAGAAAATCCAATTGTCTGAAATCAACGCGCAAAACGTCGTCACTCGCCATGTGAATCCGGTCACTCGCGCGCTAAGGGAAGGGCGGGTTTGCATCGGAGCCCTCAGCATATCGTTCGGCTGCGCACCGGTGGCGCAGATATTCGCGCAGGCGGGATTCAGCTGGTACTACATGGACATGGAACACAGCCAGCTTACATATGACGACATCCGCGAGATCAGCTACGCATCAAAACTGGCCGGAATCGTTCCCATCGCTGGACCTACGAGTCTCGCCGATCACCTCATAGCGCGGCCGCTTGACGCCGGAGCCATGGGAGTCGTGGCCCCCCACGTCGAAACCGCGGATCACACCCGACTGGTTGTTGATTCCTCGCGATATCCGCCCATGGGAGCGCGGGGCTTGATTTCACAGGGGCCCGCATCGAATTTCGAAGCCGCCGACGCCGGGGAGTGGGTCGAAGAGCAGAATCGTGAAATCCTGGTGGCGGTCAAAGTCGAGAGCGGTACCGGTATCGAGAACGTCGACGAGATAGCGTCGGTGCCGGGACTCGACGCGATCATCATCGGACCCGGCGACCTCTCGGCTTCGCTTGGAATTCCCGGACAGATCGACCACCCGGATATGACCGACTCCATTGAGAAAATGCTCGCCGCGACCAAACGGAACGGGATCGCGGGCGGTCCGCACGTTAGCACCCCGGAGCAGGCAGCGCGCTGGGTTGAAAAAGGCGCCACGTTCATGTCGCTGAACTTCGACGGTGGCATGTTGCTGGAAACGTCCCTGCAGACGGTCGGTGACCTACGCGACCGTTTGGGATCGCGGATGCTCTAAAAGGACGAACTCACGGCCCCGGCGGCATCGCCGCCGGGGCCGTGTTATTTGCTCAGGAGCGAACGCTCAACACAGTCCCCCTGCAACGCCCGTCCGGGAGCTTGAGTGCGGGCTAACCCGCCCCAACTGCGACCGTTGTCCGAATGTAACGAACGGAATAGTGCGCGTCGTCGGGGTAGTTGTCCTCAGACCATGCCGGGATGGCTCCAGCGCTCATGACGCGGACCTCGCGGGACGGTGGAATGTCAAAAGTCCCCGAGCTCATGCCCGAAACCGGCAGGTTCTTGTAAGTGCCGCCCGCGTTGATCAGGTCGACCCGGAGGTGCATCCCCCAGAGGTTGTCAAGTCTATATCGAACTGGGAGGGCATCGGGATTCTCACCTTCATGGGCTTCTCCGTCGATAGTCTTTGCTTCGAGAAGCAGCGTGCCCGGCGGCGTGCATGCGCTGCCGATCACCACAACCTGGACGATGGGATCGTCCTCGCGAATGATGATTCCATCGCCGGGCGTGTTCGTCGTCGCCGAGCTTCCATCCGTCGGCTTGATGGCGAAGAGTTCCATGCCGTGTTTTTCACCACCAATCCAAACGCGATCCACTTCCACGTTGGGATAGTTAAATGGAAGCGCGTACTGATACGTGCGGAAGTGCAGCTCCTCTTTATCGCGGATCGCATCGTCTGGATAACCGGTGATTCGGCGCTCTGATAGCTCGCTCGTCATGGCGTTTTCCTCCACTTGGCTCTTGAAACAATGCGCGGCGGAAGTGTAGCGCGACAGGGTGACACGGGCCAAAGCCCGATGCGGTGCGCAACAACGTGGCAACTGAGAATGACGGAGACGGCATGAGCCAATTTGCGGCGATCGCGTCGAGGCGCCGAACGCGAGTCAAATTAATGGTCCACGAACTTAGCCCGCCCAGCTCGCCGATCCGACGGCAATTCCTCTACGCGCACTTCTCAGTCGGCGTCCGTGTTGAATTCCAGCCGGTCGGCCACATGCAGTGACTCGCCGTGAATCACGGTCACCTCGGTGCGGCGGATGTCGCCGGCAAAAATGAATGGTCCGTCCGGGTCCGCCCATATCCAATAAGCCGACCCTTCAAGCGGCGCAATGCTCTGCGAATAATCGTCGGCGAGGTCCACCATTACGATGGATTCTAGACCGGCGCCCACGATGTACAGTTTCCTTCCGTCGCCGCTTATGGCCATCGAAGTTGCGCCGGGAATCTGGGTCAGCGGTCCCTCAAGGCGCTTTGACACCGTGTTGGTCCGGTAAATGTCGCCCAGGCCGGTTAGAAAGTAGAGGTCGTTGCCTGCTGGACTGTCCACGATTCTGGAGACCAGTTGTGGCACGTTGTCCAGGCGACCAACTACCGCCCCCGAATCGGTGTCCAGGATGTCAAGCCGGCTGCCCGCGCGCCGAAGAACAAATAGTCGAGAACCGTCGATTGAAAGCACGGGAGCGGTGTCGAAGACGCTGAATCCGCTCGCGATCGTTCGCGTCCTTCCCGAATCGGGATCGACCGCGAGCACGTTAGAAAAGGTGGACTTGATATCCGTTTCGATCAGCAACGCGACCTCCCCGGCTGAGGTTTGCCCAACGTAGAAGACGTAAGGGCCGAGACTCTGGCCAGTGCTGACGATCGGAATTCCGGCGGCGCGAAAGTATTTGAAAGCCGCATCAAGCTGGTCCGATGTGCCGCCGGATCGGCCGCCTGCGGAAGCGCTGGAACCCGCGGCGACCAGAAATTGAAAGTTGGTCATCAACCGCATCGGCTGGTCCCCGTCCGCTCGCTGCCCGAGCTGATTCGGCGGGAGTCTGAGGGTGAGGTCCGATCGGAGACCCGACGAGCGGTCGACGCCTGCCACTTTGACCGTTCCCAGCCCGGCGGGTGCCATGTAAGAGAAATACAACCTTTTCTCTGGGCTGGGTTCAATATGAATGGAAATCTCGACGCGCCCGGAATCGGGCATATCCATTTCAGCGCTGCCACTCAAGTAGTCGCGCATGCGAGCGTGAACGGTCAACCGGCCCGGCCTCACATCGGAAATGCCGGCCATGCCGCCCGCGCCGGTGCGGGCCCGGTGAATTGCATTGCCAAAAGGATCCCTTAGTTCAACGAATGCCTGGGACAGCGGGTCTCCCGAGACCCGATCGAGAACGCGTACGGTAACTTCGTTGGGATATGGGATCAGCTTGAATTCGAGCGGCGCCGCGTTGACCGCAGTTCGATCAATTTGCGCCGTCCGCGCCTCTATGAAAACTAATTTTGTGTCCTGGCCGATAAGCGACGGGGGAATGACGACATCGATCGCAAATGAGCCGCTGCGGGAGGCGACTACCGATGCGAGGCGAGTTTTCATGGGCTCACCCTCGCGGCGTTGCCTGGCCAGCATGATTGAAACCTCTGCGCGCGCGGGCCAGTCGTTTCCCTTTACGGTAGCGGCGCTTCCCGGGAGACCCTGCGCGGGGTCGATGCTCAACCGCGCGCTCGCGCTCTGCTCGATATCGCCTGCACCCCCGGAAGCCGATCCGTACGTGCCCAATGCGATCAGGGCGAGTATTGGCAGGGCGACCACGGCTGCCAGCGTCGAGGCGATCAGGATGCCAGTTCGCGGTTTCAACTGGCTCGCTCCCTTGAGCCTGCACGATTTCGCATCAGGATGATATCCGCCCCCGCCGCGATCGAACTGACGATTGGCAACCCTCGGATTTTCGGAATCCCTGCGCGGCGTACTTTCGTGCGACTTAAGTTCGTGCGACTTAAGAATGATTAGATCCGCGCGTTTGTTTCGATTAGACGAAGAGAGCAGAATCTAGCGGGAATTGACCGCCTATGGGCCTGCGTTGTACTGGGGAAAGCATGATGACTACAACCGAGGTTTCGACTACTACGCTGGCGCTGAACGCTGGTACTGCCGTGCGTTCCGCGGATAACCCGCTTCCCAGGCCTTCCCCTCGAATCATTTCTCCCGAAGCCATAAAGCTTGTTGGAAAGGTTCTCGACAGCGGATTTACATTAGATCTGATCAGCGATTTTGAAACGGCCGTGGCGGAAGCCTCCGGCGTCAAATATGGGGTCGCGGTGGCGAATTGCACCGCCGCGATCCATTCGGTCATGGGCGGTCTTGGAATAGGGCCCGGCGATGAAGTAATCGTTGCGCCAGTCTCGGACTACGGATCGGTGGCGGGAGTCGTGATGCAAGGCGCCCGAGCCGTTTTTCCCGATGTTGATGTTCTAACGGGATTGATTACCGCCGAAACGATTGAAAAGGTCATCACCCCGCGAACCAGGGCAATCATTGCCGTTCACTTTTACGGCCTCGTGTGCGACATGGACCCGATTGTCGAGCTTGCGCGCAAGCACGACATCATCGTGATCGAAGATGTTTGTCAGGCGATTCTGGCGGATTACAAAGATCGAACGGCCGGCGGCATCGGCGACATTGCCTGCTTCTCATTTGACGCCGGCAAGTTGCTGCCCACCGACAACGGCGGTATGGCCATTTCAAACGATTCGGAAATCATCGAGGCGATTCGAAAGTTCGCCGTGGATCGCGGCGCGGACAACCTGCCGTCAGGTGGGCGCGAGCACAACGGAATTGGATACAACTATCGTTACGGCGACATGGAGGCAGGCGTCGGTCTGGCCCAGCTCAAGATTCTGCCGGATCAACTGAAGCGCCGCGTCGACCTGGCGCAGCGCTTCACCGCCAAGATCGAATCGATCGACGGCGTTATGACGCCGTACATTCCAGATGGTTGCGGCCATCTCTACTGGCTTTATAACGTGCAGTTTGATCCGGAGCAGTTCCGAGTCGACGCCACGCAAATGGCGGAGGCGATGTCGGCCGAAGGTCTCAACTGCATGACGGCGATGTACTACCTGATCCCCTACAGCCATAAGTTTCTCCCCGACCGGGAAAAGGACCTCGAACGCCTCGTGAATGCCCGGACCCACCTGGAAAGAACAGTCCGCTGGGGCTTCACGGAAAAGTACACAGAGCAAGACCTTGACGACATGGCCGCGATCTTCACCAAGGTAACGAATGCTTACCGGCGTTAAGACTTAAGCCGCCGGGTTGCGGGCGCGACCACCTGGCCGACACGACGTAGTTTGTCGGCAGCGCGTTCTGCATCCTGAGCTTTCTAACGTTACAGATTCAACCGTGACCGATTAACCGGAGAGTTGTAAATGATGAGCGCCGACAGCCGAAACAGCCGCGGATTCAAGCTGGGGATGTTTCTCAATGAGTTGAAATTACCGTTTGACGAGGCGCTGGCGGCGGCCAGCGAAATCGGCGCAGAATACGTTTGGTTCGATCACATCATGGGTGGACCGCAGCTGACCGAGATGACGCCCGTCGAGATAGACGACATGGGCCGACGCGTTGAGAGCCACGGTCTCAAGATTTCGTTGCTCAGTCCACAGAGCCCGTTCAAGTTCACTCATCTAACGGAGTTGGACAGTGATGCTCCGGAATCGGCGCCGATCGTGCAGAAGGAGATGGATGATGTGGTCAAAACGATGGAGATGGCGAATCGACTTGGTGTTCGGGACGTTTTGATCTACACGTTTGCCTGGCCCGGCGAGTATTCGTCGGATAAGCCGACCTGGCCCATGCGATGGCTCACTCGCGGCGGGGTAATAGCCGACGGCGACATGAATAAATTGGTACGGATCTTTTCAAGGGTCGCGGAACACGGGGAAAGGCTTGATGTCAACGTCGTGCTCGCAATGATGCCCTGGAACTATACGAATACGACCTCCAACTTCCGGCAAATCGCCGAGCGGGTCGGGTCAAGCAGGATAAAGCTGATGTGGGGCCCGGCCGACAACTTCAACTGCGGCGAATTAGACGTAGCCACAGCCGGATTCACGAATGTGCGACCGTATTTGAACGCGCTTCATCTGAAGGATCTGCACGTCACGGACGGCTACAGCCTTGACTTCGAGTACCGGCCGCTCGGCGATGGAGACATCGATTTTGTAACAATATTTCGCAGTCTAAAAATGCATGATTGTGACGTCGTTCTCGCCGTTGCGACGCACTTCGTGCCGCCGAGCGGGTCACGCAAGGAGGCGATGACCACCAACTACGCAAAACTGAAGCGACTGTTGAAGGCGGCCACCGATGGAAGCTGAGAGGCCATAGCCGATTTGGAGTTCGATGCGCGCTATCGGTACCCATCGATCCGTTGGCCGAATCGACATCGATTTGACCAAACAGGCACGCCGTCAGATGCCTGAGACCGAGCCGGCTCCGGGATCGGGACGCGCTCGTATTGACCGCATTGGAGACGAAGACATGAAAAACTTCTCGGTCGAGACCGAGTACATTTCACTGCCGCACGCAGCAACTCCACGCGCGCGGCGCACAAAGGTCGGCTGGCGTGGAAGAGCCATAGCCGTTTTGGCCCAGGGGGACTACCGGGCTTACCTGTATCCCGTTTACACGCCGCAGGGCGTGGCTGTCACCGACGAATCACCGCGCGACCATCCGCATCACAATTCGATTACCGTGGGGTCGGATCACATCAACTGCCATTTCCCGCCGCTACTACCGGAAATGACGTCTCTGGTCGAATACGGAAATTACAACCTTTACGTCAACGACACGTTCCAGGGGCGATCGCCGGGGCGAGTTGTCGCGACTACCACCGAGAGCACTGAGGTCGCCGAAGACCACCTACGGGTTGTTCAGTCTCTGCAGTGGCAGGGACCGATCGAGTGGGCGGCGCCGGAGCGCCGGAACCTCGCCGACGAGACGCGGACCATCGATATATATCCCGGCGACAAGGCCAACATAATCGATCTCCGGTCTCAACTTCGACCGACGGAATGGGATCTCAGCATTGGACCAACTCGCCACGCCTACTTCACAATTCGACTTGCAGAGGGCCTTCGGGAAATCGATGGCGGAACGTCCAGCGACTCGGAGGGGCGAAACGGGGCCGCCCGGATTAGCGGAAACAAGGCCGATTGGATCGACGGCTCGGGACCGGCCCCTCACGGTAAAAATGCCGGCATCGCCGTATTCAAGTTCGCGTCCGCCGGCGACGTGCCGTGGCATATCTTCGATTGGGGAACGATTAATTTAAACCCCATATTTGACGACACCTGGCACATCAAGCGCGGGGCTGAGGTGGATATCGCCATCAGGATCGTCGTCCACGACGGCGACGCCAGTGAGGCGGGCGTGGCCGAAATCTATGAAGCCAGCCGTAGCGCGTTGCTCGGTGATTTCTAGGGCTGCTTAAGCAATGACTGGTCGTTTTCGCACAAGGGAGGTCCGTTTATGAAAATAGTTCGGTACGAGATGGGCGGCCAGACGGCATACGGCGTTTTGGAGTCCGAAGACTCCATCCTGGAATTGGTGGGCTCGCCCTTCGATGACTTCAACGTCGGCGCGCGGGTGGCCAACCTGGGCGATGTCCGGGTGCTCGCTCCGGTGGCAAATCCCTCGAAGGTGGTGGGCGTGGGCTTGAACTACGTTTCGCACATCGAAGAAAGCGGACATGAGACGCCCAAGATTCCAATGCTTTTCGTAAAACCCTCGTCTGCGGTAATTGGTCCGGGCGACGCTATTGTCCACCCGAACGGCGTCGAAGAGGTTGAGTACGAGGCCGAATTGGTAGCCGTGATCGGCAAGGCGGCCAGGCACGTTTCAGAGAACGACGCGCTTGATTACGTCCTTGGATACACGTGCGGTAATGACGTGAGCGCCCGCGCAATACAACGAGCTGAAATGGCGATGGGCTGTCTGCTGATCTGCAAGGGATTTGATACGTTCGCGCCAATGGGCCCTGTGATTTCGACAGATATCGATCCGACGGACCTCGAGGTAAAGGCCCGCCTAAACGGTGAAGAGCGCCAGAACGTGAAGACTTCGGACCTGCTCTTCTCGGTGGCAAAGTTGGTTTCGTACTTGAGCGACGCCATGTTTCTGCTCCCGGGAGATGTCATATACACGGGCACGCCGGCAGGTGTCGGCCCGGTTGCCCCGGGCGACGTCGTTGAAATCGAGGTCGAGGGTGTCGGCGTGCTGCGCAATCCGGTCGAGGCGGAGAAATGATCGCCGGCCGAGCCGAATGCGTTGTTTGAATTGCCTGGCTGGTTGCGAGCGCTGGTCGTGAACCGCCCGATAAGGCAGACATTACATCGATGAGTTCGGTCACCGGCGTCTATCGGGCGGGAGTGATTGGGCTTGGCTGGATGGGGTGGCTGTATGACCTAGCCACGAGACCGCATACCAGTCTGGGGCCGGGCGCGGCTGCGGACGGCATGCCTGAGTTGCGCCCCGATCGGTACCCGCCGCCAATGGCGCATCCGGGTCGCGAGGGATTGACTGATTCGCATGCCGGCGGGCTGGTGGCGCATCCCCGAACCGAATTGGTCGCCGGTTGCGAGATAGATGAGGAGCGCCTGGCGGCGTTCGGGGAGCACTATGGCGTCAGTGCCCTCTATACCGATTACCGGGAGATGTTGCGAGCCGAACGCCTCGATTTCGTGTGCGTTTGCACGCGCACCGACGATCGCCCCGAAGCGACCGCGCTTGCGGTGGAGTACGGCGCGAGAGGGATCCTGACCGAAAAGCCAATGGCGCACTCCCTCGCCGAGGCGGACAGAATGGTTGATGTGTGCCATGCGGCCGGGGTGCCGCTTGTATGCGGTCCGATTAGCGTTGGACACCCCGCCTTTCAAAACGCTCGGAAACTCCTGGACGGCGGTGCGATCGGCCGAATACTCAGTTTCGAATCGAACTCCGTTTTGGCCCAGCACAACGCGTGGATGTACCTGATCGATCGTGAGGCTGAATGGCTTCTTGGCGTATCGGACGACGAGGAGGTGGTGGCGAAAAATGGCGAATTCAGCGGCTCGGGAATTATCGGATTCCGCGATGGTCTGCTCGGCTCAATCCGAATCGGGGCGCCCTTTGTCCGCATAACCGGCGAATCCGGTGAATTGGTGTTCAATTGGAATAGATTTCAGCTTTACCAGGATATTGTCGGCGCGGCGGGAACCGAGCGGGTGGAAGTTGCCTTTCCCGAACCGAGAATGGTCGGCGAATGGTCGACGATCTACTCCATCGATGACGTAATCCAGTCAATCGACACTGGAGCCGAACCTCGCGTGAGCGGACGACGCGTAAGGAATGCGATGGAGATTCAGATCGCCATGCGCGAGTCTTATCGAATGAGCAGCATCAGAGTTGATTTGCCAGTGGCCGACAGATCGCTCGGTATGGCCTACGACTGGTTTCGATAGAGAGTCCCCCGGGGCCGTCACGTGAGGGGGATTCCAACCTATACCCGCAGAGCTTGTTCCGCCTCGATGTAAACGACAGCGTGTGGAGACAGTTCCAGGTCGATTCCGCCGCCGTCGGCTCTGGCGACATCACGACTTCGACCGCGAAACGTCTCCGGCGAGCGTGTTGCGACCTCGCTGGTGTCGCCGTCAAGAATCCGCACGCTCAATTGTCCGGAGAGGCCGGGACATTCAACTCGAGCTGGCTGACTCTCCGTCGTGAAGTTGGCCAGAATCACGCCGAACCGGCCTGCCCGTTGGAGTGCTACTCCATCTACCGTCAGCGGCGCACTCGAAATCGACTTTAGAACGCTTCCGCCCACATAGTCGGCAACGTCGGCGAAGACGTGGTACATCGGGAACACCCGCTTTTCAGGCGACGTTGCGTCCATCAGCCCGGCCCATCCCTCCGTTTCGAAAAACGTAATCCGGCTCGCACCGGCCTGGGCGAGATACTTGAGGCTGCCCGCCGTCCATCCCGCGCCGAATAGCGAGTTTTGCCGCGGGTCCGACTGCATGCTGCGGCGCTCTTCGTCACGCTCCGGGTCAAACGATATCGGAACGCGATGACGGCGAATCATGGTTACGGGCGATACCACTACCGGTCTGTTCCAGGCGATTCGTCTTGCGTTCTCAACCGTCCACCCCTGGGCCTCAAGGGTCTCAACCAGAGACGCATTGTCGAAAGTGTGCATCTGCGGATTTACTGGATAACAGAGCTCGTCGAGGTCGAAGATCGGCGGCATGCCGCGAATTATCTGCGAAAAGTGCTGGTTCGATCCCGCGCCGATCGCGGCGGCTCGACTTCGTGGAGTGAGCGTTCGTCGAGCCGCCGCGATCATGTCGCTCGAAACCGGCAATCCGTCAGCGCGGTGTATCTGCCAGGTCGAAATCTTGAGTGCCGAATCCTCAATCTCTTCCGCGAGGGTCGAAAATTCCCGCTCGTAGACATCGGACGCGAACAGGGCTGCCTCAATTGGCGTTCCCAGCGCAGCGGTGTCGATTGCTGACGTGCGCAGCCGGTTGGAATACTCCGCTCCGCCCAGGCGGAGCGGGACTCTGATATGGGCCGGCCGAAGAACCTTTAGATAATCGATGGCCTCGCGGCCAAGGGACTTCCCGTGGCCGGCCGCCTCAAATCCTATCGCCGGAACCGGCACGGCCCGATGGGGGTCGATCGTCAAAACCGCGGTTGGCGTTCGGGCAGGGTGACGTGGACCTCCGGTCGGCAGCCCCCCATCCAAGGTCATCGTGACCGACTGGTTGACGGCCGACCCGGTTTCGATGGTCTTGGCCTCCGATTGACCCGGCGGGACGGTGTAGCACTTAAAGGACGCATCGGTCCAATTCCGCTGGTCCTCAATCTCGAACACTTCTCCGTGGAAGCGAACGGTCGCCAACAGACCGGGTTGCACTTCGTGGGAGATCGCCCGGAAGTTCGTGTACGATTTCCATGGCTCGATATCGCCGGGAAAGCGTCCGTACGTAAGGGAACCGTCCGCCTGTTCAACCCAGCATGGACGCCCGGAGCATTCTCTTATCGGATGCAACACGCAAATCCCCATCCGGTTTTGAAGGAAACTGGATCGCGCAGTACCAGTCGTCGCGAATTCGAGAGTGCCGTCGGCGTCACCGGTAATCAGGCCGCGCCAGAAAAAATCGATTTCACCCTGAACGCACTCGACATCAAACGACAGTCGGAACGAATCCGGTGACTTTTCGTGATCTAGACGGACTATCCGGGACGGGACGGTTCCCCAGTCCTCTCCCCGCACCGCAAAGTAAATACCGCGGAGCACTTCGCGATCCCCGATCGTAACGTAGCGAAGGAATGCGGTCTCGGGTTCGAACACGGCCTCGACCGGCCCCGCGACCAGTTTTATTCTCTCGAAATTCACGCTGAATTCCGGCGCCTCTGACGATGCAGTCAAGTCTCAGTCATCCGCGAACATGATTCGGGCTCGGCGGCGGAAGGTCACGCCGTGTAGCCCTGCCCTCGATCCCCATAACGGCGGACAATTCGTTACCGGCGTTCGCCAGCGAATTGCGCGTCTAATTAAGATCTGCGATCACGGCGGCTGCGGCGTTGTGACCGGGCATTCCGGAAACTCCGCCGCCAGGGTGGGTGCCCGAACCGCAGAGGTACAGGCTCCGCACCGGTGTTCGATATGCCGAGCACTCGGGCAGCGGTCGCAGCGCCAGCATTTGATCCGGCGTCATGTCGATATGATGCATGCTGCCGTCGGTGATGCCCGCCATTTCCTCTATGTCTTGGGGTGTGTGCAGGTACCACTCATCGATGATCTGGCCGAAATTCGGGGCATATTCCTCGACCTGGCTGATAATCGCCCGGGCTGCCCGATCTCGAAAGCCGTCCCAGTTTTCGCCCTCGGGCCGGATCGGAGCGAATTCTACCCAAATCGATATCGCGTACTTGCCGGCCGGGGCGGCAGCGGTGTCGTATAGCGACGGACAAACGACGCCCAGCGAATATTCATCGGGAAGTTGGCCGGTCCGAGCCGCGATCCAGGCGCTGTCCAGGACGTCGAGGTTGCTGCATATCCGAGCCTGTGCATAATGGTGCGGCAGCGGTCCCGCGCCGGGCAATACAGACCAATCCGGAAGACCGCCGGCGGCGCAGTGCAGCTTCATATAGCCTGCGTCCGCGTGCAGAAGCCGAACACGTCTCGCGAAATCAGGTTTCAGGTTATCCGAACCGACGAGCTTAAGAAATGTCTTACGCGGATCGGCATTCGACAGCACGACTCGGGCCGAAATCTCGGTACCATCCTCAAGCTCCACACCGACGGCCTGGCCATCGCGGACGATTACGCGCGTCACGCCGGCACGCGTCCGAACCTCAGCTCCGGCAGCCTCCGCTGACTCCTTCAGAGCCGTTGCGACGGCGCCCATGCCTCCTCTTGGATACCCCGCCTGTCCCATGCCCGCGAGCTGATCCGACACCGATGCGTGAAATGCCCAGTACAGCAGCGCCCCCGGCGCGTCCGTGCTGCCCGAATCGAAAGTTGCAAGCAGTCCGGCCTTTATCTCATCGGACTCGAAAAACTCGTCGAGCAGACCGCGCGTCGTTCCCACGAGGATTTTGTAGAACAGATCTTCCTTCGCGGTGCCCTCAAACTTGCGGGCGAATTCGCCGAATGTGGGAGGGTTTGTCAGAAGATAGGGCTCGAAGATCGATCCCGCATCGGCCCAGAATTCAACCCATTTAGGGTACGCGGCGGCGTCATGCAGCGAGATTCTGGCGATGGATTCCAGCGTCCGATCGCTGTCGTTTGAGAAGAGGAGGTGCTTGCCCGAGCGGAAAGGCTGAAACGTTTCCGGTTCACGGCCGTAGACATGCAGTGCGTGGTCCTCCAGCAGTCGCATATCCTGGAGAATCTTTGGATGAAAGAGCACAAAGCTGTGCGCACACGTAGAAAAATGAAACCCGGAAATCAACTCGTCGGTGGCGCATGCCCCGCCGACCTTATCGTTGGTCTCGAGCGCCAGCACCCGAAGGCCGGCTCTGGCCAGGTAAAATGAGGCCACGAGTCCGTTGTTGCCGCATCCGACCATAATCGCGTCGTAGTCCATGACGTGCCCCTCTTGCGTGGAGTCTCACCTGACGCGCCGCGTAAACCGTCAGGGATCGCAGTTCAGCCATCTCCTGGTACTCGGGGGGCAGGTTAGGGTGCCGGGCTCGCCGCGCGAGCGCGAACCTGCGTTATAGCATCCTGTCGCCCAATAGCTCCCTTGTCTCGCGCACGGTCGAGCTGGAGATTTCGAGCAACAACCCCCCGTCGGACGTAAACGACATGAATGTGGCACCCTCGTCGGCCCATCGAGCGGCGTCTTTCGGGCTCCTCCCAAGATGGGGACCGCCGGCGATACCATGCCGTTTGACCGCCGCGAGCATTTTTCGCACGCAATCTTCGACATCGGGATGGGTGGTCTGGCCGGGGATTCCGAGCGTAGTGGAAAGGTCACCGGGGCCGATCAGAATCGCGTCCAGACCGGGCACCGAAGCTATCTCGTCAATGTTGTCGATACCGATTCCACTTTCCACCTTGACCGCAACAAGCACTTCGCGATTTTGAGCCTCGGCCCACTCGCCAGCGTCGGTCGATTCGAAGCTGTTGAAAACTCCTCGATTAAGCATGCCCCTCGCCCCGACCGGGGGATATCGGCACCAGCTAACGACTCGCTCCGTTTCGTCGGCTGTTTCGACGTGAGGCGCCACCACACCCATCGCTCCAGCGTCGAGGGTGCGCGCGACGAGGTGGTCGGCGAGACTCGTTGGACCGGCGATCGGGACGATTCCGCTGTTCTTGGCCGCAAGGCTCATCTGCGCGATGTCTTCGTACGACGATCGGCTGTGCTCCATATCCATGTAGAGCCAGTGAAAGCCGGCCCTCCCGAAGATCTGTGCTACGGCCGACGAGCCGAACGCAACGGTGAACGCACCGATACAAACCCGGCCCTCACGAAGCGCTCTCGTGACCGGATTGATCCACGGACTAATCATGTTGAGCTGTCCGGTCGATCCCATCCGCGACGTCCTTTCTGGCTGATCTCTCGCTTTTTTGCTGAACCAGCATAGAACAAATGAGCCCCCGGCAATTCGTTCGCTCCTACTCGAATCCGGCCTAGCCCCCGCTAAGCAGTTCGCCGCAGTCGAGGTCGACAATGGCGGCGGCGTATCGCGCGAGTTGGACTCGCTGGATCTCGACGGCCCTGTCGCCGCCGCGTTGTTGCAGGCCCTGGGCTTCGATAGCCATGAGATCGGTGAGATTCTGAAGATGTCCGAGTCGATAATCGGTCAGGCAGTCTTCGAGCGAATAGCCCTCCACGCCGCCGGCAACCAGCTGCTGCTGGTATGAATCCAGGAGCCGCATTTCCGATGACCGGCGCAGCTCCGTGTCCAGACTGCCCCCGAAGAACCTGGCAAGGTCCAACGCTCCGCGCGCCTGCACGACGAGCTGAAAATCCACAATCGCGAAATCGTGGGACCCCGGCTCCGGTGAAAATAGGACGTGTCGGATTTTGATGTCGTTAAGGGCGATGGTACGCGGCGGGCGCGATTGGAGATCGAACAAATCCATGAAGTGCTTTTTGATCGCCGCTCCAATTACCCGGACCGAGTCCGGAAGCGGTCCGTCAAAATCTCGCACAGGGTCGCCGGTGATCGCTACACTGAACGACTCGTTGAACGGTCGCAGCCAGCCAAAATCGTCGAGCTGCGGGCTGTTCCACCATCGGGCGTGAAGGCTCGCCAACCTGCGGATGATCAGCTCGGCCTCGGCGACCGTACAACCGGGAATCTCGTCAATTTGCCGATAGGCCCCCAAATCCTCGAGTAGCAGGACGCTGTCACCCGAGCGCTCGTCGACGGCGCTGTGAAAGCGCCGCGGCGTCCGCATTCGAATCCAGGGCGCCACTTCCTCGTAAAATCGAACCTCGGTCAGGTTGGCCTCGGCCACGAACTTGCGAAGTTCAATTTCTGGTGGATGAAACTTCGCGATCATCGATGCCGGTGCACCCGGTTCGACCCGGTCGTACTCAACGATGATTCTGTCGAGCCGGCCGAGGTTGCCCTTGCGGACGGCGGTCGGGTCGATTCGGACCGATAGTACGCTGGCCTCCGATATGGTTTCGGATCCCCTCAACGCCTCGGTCAACCAATCCGGAGTCAGCTTCTCCGGTCCGTCTGGAATCGGAAGCACCGTCAGAGCGCCGTCGCGGCAGGCTGCATTGTTTTCCGTCGATGCCCGAAGGGCCCGAATTTTGACTTAACGCAGGTATTTCGGGTGGGGGTCTTTGTACACGCTGGGGTGAAGTCGACTGCGGATTTCATATAGCATGTGTATACCATTTCTGGATGGCGATTTGGGGGGTAGAAGTTCGATGGCACAAGCAACCGTGACAGGTGGGATTCGCAAAGTGCACGCCCAGGACGCAGACCTGGTTCCGTGGCCGATTCCCGAGGACCAAATCCTCTCGGGCAACCCCGAGGCAAATGGGAGCGTCCTTTGGCAATCTGAAGACAAAAGACGGCTAAATGGCGTCTGGGAATGCGCGCCCGGATCGTTCACCTGGGAATACACCTGGAACGAAACCATATATCTGCTTGAGGGACACATTCAGATAACTAACAGCGATGGCAGCAAGACTGCCGTTTCGCCGGGAGATCTAATTTTCGTGCCCTCGGGAACGAAGACCACGTGGGAGATAACCGAGCACGTCCGAAAGGTCTATCACATAAGCTCCGACACGCCTGTTGAGTTGTAGATCGGATTCAACGTCAGAAGCCGGCTATCTTCGGCGCGAGCGATCCTCGTACCAGAACTAGGCCGTTAACTGTGGCTTCTCAGCCGAGCGTGCGGCCGTTCAACGTTCCGCGTTTTCTCCGTGTCGGCAGCGGGGCGCTCGAGTCGCTGGGAACGGCACTGGACGAACTCGGAGCGCGGCGCGCACTGCTTGTGACGGATACCGTAATGGGCAAATCGGAATGGATTCCGCGGATAGCCGATCTTTGCGACCAGCAGGGCGTGAGCGCGAGGATTTTCGATGGCGTTGATTCGGAACCGACGACACTCGACGTTGAGGCGGCGCTTGGTGAATTTGACGTGGGCGACTGTGACTCGATCATCGGATTTGGCGGCGGCAGCGCCCTGGATACGGCCAAATCGGCGGCGTTGGTGGCGACCAACGGCGGCTCAATCGTCGACTACGAGGGGCGCGACAAGTTCGCAAAGCCCGGGAATCCAGTTGTGGCGATCCCAACTACTGCGGGGACCGGGAGCGAGGTCTCGCGCTACGCCGCGATAACTGATCCTGTTCGAGATGTGAAGATGCTGATTACGAGCGATTTCCTGCAGCCGACGGCTGCGCTGGTCGATCCCGGTCCGACGATGACGATGCCGGCGGCCGTAACCGCTTCAACCGGTATCGACGCGCTTACACATGCCATCGAATCCTACGTGGCAAAAACAGCCCATCCCATGTCAGATGCTATGGGATTGTCGGCTATCGCCGGTATAGCTCGCAATCTCGCTCGGGCCTTCGCCCAACCGAATGATCTGCAGGCCAGGGAGGCAATGTCAGTCGCGGCCTTGCAGGCGGGAATCGCGTTTTCAAACGCTTCGGTCGCCCTGGTGCATGCGATGGCCAGGCCGTTGGGCGCGCATTTTCACATTCCACACGGCATATCAAATGCAATGCTGCTTGAAACCGTGATGTCGTACAGTATTTCAGGTGCCCCGGAACGGTTCGCCGCCATCGGGCGGGCGATGGGCGCTCCCGTCGATGGCCACCCCGACGATCGCGCAGCACAGGCCGCGGTAGATCTGGTTGGAGATCTGTGCCGGGAGCTCAAGATCCCCACGCTTGCGCAATGGGGAATTGAAGAGGCGAGCCTCAAGTCCCTGGCTCCTAAAATGGCTCAAGATGCGATCGCCAGCGGAAGCCCCGCGAATAATCCTCGGGTGCCGTCATCCGAAGAGATTGTCGAGATGTATCACGAAGCGTATGAGCGATAGGCGAATTGGACTATCGCCAGGGGCGTTGCATCCTTAGTGGGCTGGCTGACTCTCGAAGTCCCAGCCGGCTAGCTTGATTGGTGTCAGGCGCGGATTACCCTGATAATCGCTCTTTACGATTGGCGGTCCGGTGAAATGAGCCGTCCACGCAAAGGAATGAGAAATGCCTGAAGTCGCCCAGCGTCTGCCGATATCGCCATGGGTGAATCCCGTCATCAGGGCGCTTCGTGAGGGCAAAGTTTGCATGGGGGCATGCACCATCGCATTTCCGGGACCTGCCGCGGCCCAGATTTTCGCCGAGGCAGGCTTTAGCTGGCTGTACATGGATATGGAGCACAGCCAGGCCACTTACTCGGATATCGCCCACATGTCGGCAGCTGCCAAGTTGGCTGGCATTGTGCCGATCGCCGGCCCAACAAGCATTGAGGATCACCTTGTAGCCCGTACGTTGGATGCGGGCGCGATGGGTGTGGTTGTGCCGCACGTCTCGTCCGCTGCTCAGGCCGCAAATATTGTTGAGTGGGCCAAATATGCACCCGTTGGCAAGCGCGGACTGCTGCATTTCGGCGACGCCACTGGGTACCGTCAGGTTGACCTTCCAGACTGGGTCGATTCTCAAAACCGCGAGGTCATGGCGGCTGTAAAAGTGGAAAGCGGCCAGGGCATCGACGTAATCGACGAAATCGCGTCCGTGCCCGGACTCGATGCGATCCTCATCGGCCCGGGAGACCTTTCAACCACGCTCGGAGTGCCCGGCAAGACGTCTCACCCGAGCGTTACCAAATCGATCGAGAAGATGCTGCAGGCGGCGGCACGTCACGGCATCGCGGGCGGTCCGCACGTAAGCTCCGCCGAGGAGGCCGAAGCGTGGGCCGATCGCGGCGCGACATTTATGGCCTACAGCTTCGACGGTGGGATGCTGGCAGGCGCCGCCCGTGCCGCGATCGCTTCAACTCAAGATTTGATCGGCGACCGGCTTCTCTAACGTATTGGCCGGCCCGCCTGCTTATGAGTCGGCAAACTGAAATCCATAAAGCTCGGCGTTGCGCAGGTAGAACTTCAGTTTCACGCCGCCGGGGATTTCATTCACGGTTCCGCGGCCGGACCAATTTACTCGCTGATGCACTGAATCGCCCGTGAATCGCTGGCACTTTTCGCGGGAGTACTCCACCCAGACGTTGTTCCAGTTATCCATGATCTCAACTTCGATATAACCGTCGGCTCCGCAGCGGCCGTTGATGTACAGTCGCGAGCCCGTCGAAAACAGCGGTTTCGACTCGATCCAACCCTCCCGCACGGTCGCATCCAGGGATACGTAGCCGTCGAGACGTAACGTGGCAAGACAAAGGTAGTGGCCGTCCCCCGAGTGGCTCGCCTCGCGGGCCTCGGGAACGTCGGGCCGCTCGTCGTGCGGCATTATCCACCAGTCATGGTGCACATTCGTGCCGCCGTAATATGTCCAAATCTCATCGCCGACAATCAGGGGCTGACTTGGCGTTTCAATGAGGAACCGATCGTAACCACCTTCCCCGCCGCGTGGGACGAAGGGGCGGTGGTCGAGAAATCGGCTCCAGTCGCGACCGTCGCGGCTGTAATGCAAGTACATATCGATCGTGTTGTCGACCTGGTGCAGGACGTTCAGAAGCCCGAGGTGCATCTCGCCGGCGCGCCACGGAACGAATCCGTAAAAGGCGTCATCCAGGTTGTCCCGATCGTCGGGATCCCATAGCAATTCAGGCTCCGACCACGCTTTCAAATCCGGACTCTCGAGGCGGTAGATGCGCCGTCGAGTCCCCCAGACGCCTTCCGGACGGCCCGGCCACACCGGCGCAAACCAGCTATCCATGTCGGGGTGCCCGCTGCCACCGGCCGCGCCGCCAAAACGCCCCCAGACGACATACTTGTTGTCCTCCGGGTCGTAGGTGAGGATCTCAACGTCGCTTTTCCAGCCCGGGATGATCGGATTGTCCTCATCGGGCGTCCAATCGATTCCGTCCGCCGAATAATCAAGTTGCAGGCCGCCGGGCGCGCCGCCCCTGCGAGATGTATCGAGGTTGAGATAGACCATCTTGTATCGGCGTGATGGATCTGCCGCGAGCGGATCGAGCATGATCGACGGGCAACCCTTCATCACGACCGGTGGATCGAAGACGGCATTCGTGTCATGTCCGTCGATTATGTGCCTGCCCAGAGCTGGTTTTTCCCAATTGAGCCCATCGGTGGATTGCGCGTAATAGAGGCGTTCTCTGCTGGGTACACCCTTGGAGAAATACTCGTAAAAGTCCTCGTACCAGCATTTGTAGAGATCGTCGACCGGATCCTTGATAACGTTGAAGGCGCTGGTGCGGAAGTAGGTCGTTACCTCCCAGGGCTTATCGCGCTTGATAAGCGGATTGTCGGGGTGTTTGACCGGGGTGTGCTGCCGACGGGTCACATTCTTTACGACGGCGACGACATCGTCGTCGATGAAAAGCTGACGCGTGTTTCCGACATCTTTATTCACTGTATCGCGTGAATATGCAACGTACATTGTCACCGCCTATCATGTCTGCGACGCACGACCCGAAGGGCACGGAATATAGCACCCATGGAGGATGCAGCTACATTGCGCGCGCCTTGACGGCCGCCTTATCAAGCCGCTGCTGCGGTGGTTCCCCTGGTGATTCGGCGCCCGGCCGACGGTCAACGAAATCAAGAACAGGAATGTATTCGAGAGCAAAGGACGAAAAATTGCGGAATCAAGTGGAGCTGACGGTGGTGGACAGGGACGGGCGCGAAGCCCCGATGCAAATCGAGGTAAAGGCATTGCGCGGTTCCGGATTTACGAATCGCGACCGCCACGCAATCCGCGAGATGAGCGATGACCGCCGTAAAAACGGGCTATCGTGGACGGCAAAGGAGCCGTGGACGTACAGGCTTAGCCCCTACCTGCTGACGATTGATGAATCAATAGACGTGCAGGGGCCGCTAACTGGCGGCGAAGTCGAAGTCGTGACCGTGTTCACGGCAGATGGCGTATTCGTGGGAGTGGGCAGCGACCAATGCGACCGCGAGATGGACGCCCAGTACCTGGAAAAGCCGAAACAGATGTGTCCCCATCCGCTGAGTCCGACGGTATGGAAGCTGGAGGACGTCAGCGATCACTGGGACGAGCTTCAGCTTGAATCTCAGGTACGGGTTGGCGATGCCGTAGTGGACCTGCATCGATTCAGCATGTCCCAGCTCGTACCGCTTGAAACGTGGATCGACTTTTGCGGACTTCGAAATGGACCGTTCGCAACGATCTTCTACTGCGGAACCGGCATGACGGTCCCGGGGCTCAGCGCTGAGCTCGAACGTCTTGGTCTCTCGCAGGACGCGGCCCACGGAGTCGGCGACGAGTTCAAGATGCGGTTATACGATCCGGTCCTCGATCGGGAAATCCGACATTCCTACACGGTAAACGTTCTCGGGGATGATCTGGACGAGCGCAGATCTCAAGCCTCCGGCTAGCGAATCGACGGCGTCCGTTCGAACGCGAAGTATTTCTAGCGCCCGGTCAATCCAGTGAGGGCGACTCCGCGGATGAAATATCGCTGAGCTGAAAAGAACAGTATGAGTATTGGCAAAAGCATTATCACCCCGGATGCCATCAGCAGGTTCCACTGTGGCACTGCTCCAAACGCGCTTTGATCCACGAGGAACGATCGGAGCGCCAGCGCCAACGTTCGCCATCTTTCGCCGTTAAGAAAAATTAGCGGCGCTAGGAACTCGTTCCAGTGCGCCTGCGTTGAAAATATCGCGACGGCCGCAAGCGCGGGGCCGGAGAGCGGAAGAAGTATGTTCCAGAAGATTCGAAAGTAAGACGCTCCGTCGGCCAGGGCGGCCTCGTCAAGCTCCTTCGGCAGCTGCAACATGAACTGCCTGACGAGGAAAATGAAAAACGCGCCGCCGCCGAACCAGAACGGCACGATAAGAGGCAGCGGAGTGTCGATCCATCCGAGGATTTTGAAGAGAACAAACTGAGGAACAAGCGTGACAATTCCGGGTAGCATCATCGTGGAAAGCATGAGCACGAATAAGAACTGCCGACCGGGGAACTGGATTCTTGCAAATCCAAATGCCACCATCGCGCAAGTCAGGACCGTGCCGATTGTCGCAAGCACTGTCACCATCACGCTGTTCAGGAAAAACACGTGGATGCCAGTCAGCGGCCAGACGTCAATGTAATTGTTCCAGGCCACGGGATTCGGCAGTAGTTCCGGAGGAAACCGGAATTCCCTGCCCTTTTCCTTGAGCGACGTCGTAATCATCCAGAGCAACGGTATTGACGAAATCATCGCGATCGCGCCAAGCACCGAATAGTTAAGCGAGGCGAGAGTCGACCGGCGAATCACGAACAGTCGGCTGTTCTTTTGTCGGGCGCGAGCCCCAACGAATTCGGTGACTGATTCGGCGACTTTAGCCATCGACTAATTGCCTCCGCCCTCGTAGTAAACCCACTTTCTCGCCAGGTAAAACTGAATAAGCGTGAAGAGCAGGATGATTGCGAGAAGAACCCAGGCCAGCGTGGCCGCGTAGCCCATTCTGAAGTTCTCGAAGGCGTGCCGGTATATCCACAACACGTAGAACAGAGTGGCGTTGACCGGACCCCCTCCCGTGGCTATGAAGGCCGTGGTGAAGATTTGAAATGAGCCGATTACGCCGAGAACGACATTGAAGAAGATGACCGGGGTGATCATCGGAATCGTAACGTGCCAGAACCGCCGCAGCACTCCCGCCCCGTCGATTGCGGCCGCCTCAAGCAAGGCTTCCGGTACGCTCTGCAAACCCGCAAGGAATATCACCATCTGCGCGCCCACCCCCCACAGACTGATGACGATAAACGCTGGCTTTACCCAGTTCGGGTCTCCAAGCCAGTTGATCGGAGGTATATGGACCCAGCCCAATACCCAGTTGAAGAAGCCGAAGTCGAAATTGAACATGTACACGAAAAGGACCACTGATGCCACCTGGGGAGTCACCGTTGGCAAATAGAACATGGTTCTGAAGATGTTTATTCCCTTCAGCTTTTGATTTAGAGCCAGCGCCATTACGAGCGCGAGCGAGATCGTGATGGGAACTGAAAGGAATGTGTAGTAAGCCGTGTTTCCCAGCGAGATTAGGAATAAATCGTCCCTGACCATCCTCCCGAAATTGTCGGCGCCGATGTACTTCGGTGAGGAGAGAAGGTCGAACTTGGTAAACGAGATGATGGCCGAGTAGACCATGGGGTAGGCGGTGAATATCAGGAATCCCAACACCCACGGAGCAACGAAGAAGTAGCCCCACGCGTAGCGCGCGGCTCTTGCGCCGCTAAATCTGGAGCGGGGCTTCGTCACCCGGCTGAGATCGGCTGTCGTCATGCGTCTCCCTCCCAATGCGCCTTTATCCTAGTCGAGTCCGAGCCACATTTCACCCTGCTGACCTCGGCCGGTCCCAATTCGACGGCACATATCAGGAAGCCCGATGCCCTGGGTTTCAGATTCAAGGTCCGTTTGGCGAACACAAACAATTCGATTCAAGCATCAGGTCTTTTCTCCTCCATCGACTTCCGCCGGGAATGCGGCGGTTTGGAATAATGGCCGGACAAGTCCGGCCATGGCGATGTCGGCGCTGGATGCATCGCAACGCCGTTAAGGAGCCACCGATCCGCGCGCCCAGCCCCATCCGCGGCGTGGTAGCGGGAATTCCGCGCCGAAAATCAATGGGCGGACCGGCCCGAAGACCGGTCCGCCCATGATATCGATCGTCGACGCTTAGGCGTTCTCGGTCAGAATCGCGTCGAGCTTCGGCTTGACGTCGTCCATGGCCTCCTGGGCCGTCTTGGACTGAAGCACGATCTCGTCGTAGGCCGCTGTGAAGAGCGTGTTCATCTCGCCATAACCCACTGGTTGGACGAACTGCCTTTTCAGGGTCTCAAACGCGTGGATATAGACCTCGATGTCTTCCCACGGCTTCAGCGAATTCTTGAAGATGTCGCTGCGCCACATGGACGGACGGGTCGGACCGCTGTAGCCGAGAGCGACATGAACCTTTACACCCTCGGTACCGATGTACTTGGCGAGGTTCCACGCTTCGTCCGGCTGCTTCGTACCCGCGAACACACCGTAGCCCTCAGGAGCGTCGCGCGACTGGTCGTCACCGTTGGGCATCTTGTACATCGGCGCCAGGCCCGCGTTGATCTGGTCTGTGATCTCCCGGAAGAACTGCCGGTGCGACATGTACAAAGCGATCTTGTTGCTGAACAACATCGCCTGCGCCCCACCAGGGAAGTTCGACGCGAACTCACGCGGAGGCGCGAGCCCATCGTGAAGCAGACCGGTCATGTACTCGAGTCCGGCGACCGCACCCGGGCTGTTTCCTGTAAACGACTTGGGAGCGTCCTGGTTGTCCCAAAATGTACCGTCGTGCCCCCAGGCCCACAGATACGAAATCTTCAGCGCGGACGCGATCTCGTTTGTTCCATAGACCTTGTCCTGACCTTCGCCCGTGCGTGCGGCCTCGGCCATCTGCCGGTGGATGTCGATCGTCCACTCGCCCTTTTGGGCGAGTTCCCATGGGTCACCGAGCCCCAGAGGCTCTATCAGGTCGCGGTTGTACGCCCACATGAGCGGACCGGAGAACGTAGGCAGCGAATAGATCTTTCCGCCGATCGTGTTCGCTTCAATGAGTCCGACGTTGAAGTCCTCAACGTCGAAGGTACTGTCCGCTTTGATGAACTCGTTGAGCGGCATCAAAGCGCCCTTGGCCGCAAAGTCGGCAGTGGTCTGCGGGTGGTTGTACATCACGTCGCCCGGGGATCCGCCGGCCATGCTGGTGAGGATCTTTACCAGGTAGTCACCCCATGGAATCTTGATGTACTCAAGGTTCACGTGCGGGTATATCGACTTGTAGTTCTCAACGATCAGATCGCGGACCTGGTCGATCTCCACCCAAACGTAGTCGAACATCACGAGATCAACGGCCTGCGGCGCCATCTTCTCGACTTCCACCGTTACGATCTTCTCGACCTCTTTTATTACCTCTACTTCTACGATTTCGGCTTCACCACACCCGGCGAGAGCCGCAAGTCCGATCGCACCACCGCCTGCTATGAGGCCTGTGCGCATCAGCTTTCTTCTCGAAAGCGACTTTCCAATCATATGTGTCCCCCTAGGAACGTTAATAATCAAGCACTAACTGGCTTGCTCAGATATGCGGCCGATTCACCAAACAATCGATCAATCGCTGCTATTTGTGGCCGCACGGTTAACGGGCGAGCAGCCGCCCATTTGGACATGATCTGATTTAAACCTCTTCCAACACCCCCTTTTTACCGGCTTCGCGCGGAGCCCGCGATCAAATTGGTCCAACCAAAACCAATTTCGCTCATGCTAGCGCATCCCGCAAAGATATTGCAGGCCACTCGAAACAGGGTACCCCACGCCATGCGCGCGGTGTCAAGCTAGTATGTGCGTCAAATCTCGCGCATTTACGTTTGATATTTCGCCGATGGGCCGCAAACGCCTGTAGAGCACTTGGGCGGTTGGTCGGGACCGCAGGGCCGCAGGAGGACAACTTGCACATTCTTGCCACTGTTCCGATCGACAAAATCGCCCATGCCGAGTTGGCGAGCGTAGCCCCGATTTTGACGGCCGATAACGACGACCACGAATCGCTGTTGAAGTTGTCGGCGGACGCGATGGGCATTGTTTCGAGAGGTGTGGCGCTGATCGACGCGGAAATAATGGATGCGGGATCAAAGATCCGGTTTATATCACGGAGTGGCGCCGGATTCGAGAACGTTGACATCGACGCCGCCACCGCGCGAGGAATTCCCGTCGTCAACGCTCCGCTCCTGGGCGATGCGGTGGCTGAGGCAGCCTTTGCCTTAATCCTTTCCCTTACTAAGAATCTTTCCTACTGGCACAATTCGCTCATAACCGGCAATTGGAACCGCAGAGTCTCGGAGAGGACGTTCGAGCTGCGCGATAAGACTCTCGGCATTGTTGGGCTTGGACGAATAGGCGCTGAAGTGGCGCGGCGCGGAGCCGCGTTCAAAATGCGCCTGGTGGCGCACGACCCGTTCGTGCCGGAAGCCCGAGCTCGGGAATTGAACGTCTCGCTCCTGCCGCTGGATGAACTGCTCGCGGAATCGGACATTGTGACCATCCATGCCGTTTCGACGGCCGAAACCGATAATCTGATAAACGGCACGAACCTGGCAAACGTCAAGAAGGGCGCGTATTTCTTGAATTTCGCCCGCGGATCGCTGGTTGAAAGCCTCGATATTTTGCACGAAGCGCTTGTCGATGGACGGCTCGCCGGCGTCGGTCTTGACGTATTCCCCATTGAGCCTCCGACGGACCTGGATCATCCTCTCTATTCACACCCGAGTTTTGCGGGCTCGCCACACGTGCTCGCGTCAACAGCCGATTCCGAAGCCCGGTGCTACCGCTCCATGTGCAAGGATGTCCTGGCGGTGTTGCGGGGTGAACGACCCGAGTGGTGCGTGAATGCTGAAGTCTTCGATTCGCCGAACCTTCGTACAGCCGTGCGGGTCGGCGGCTAGTCAATCTCTGGCGACCTTGCCACCTCGTGGTGCTTGCGCGTGACCGCTCGGATCTGGCATACCCGTCCGTCGGCGGCTGGTGGCCGGGCAGACCCGGTCATCCGATCGCAATGCTCCTATGCCTGGCTTTCCGGAGAGCCGGCGATTAATTTCCGGGCAGGCAGATTGGCCGGATGCGTAGGGGCAGCATGATCGCCATCAATATCTCGCAAAACGTGCTTCATTAAAAGGGGTTCCAGATGACCGTAAATCCACTCACAGAGGTTTGGAACTCGGGCCGGGCTGCCGTCGGCACCTACATCATGTACGACCGAGATATCACAACTGTGCAGATCGCGGCCGCGGCGGGCCTGGATTTTATCGTGTTCGACATGGAGCACCGGCCGCATGACTATGAAACCATTCACGACATGGCTCAGGTTGCGAGGCTTGCCGGAATTGCCCCGATCGTTGGGCCGGCGGAGATAGCGGAGTATCCGATCTCGCACGTTCTCGATCTCGGCGCGTCCGGTGTCATAATTCCGCACGTGGAAACGCCCGAGGACGTGGCGATGGCGTTGAATGCCACCCGATATCCGCCGAATGGGCGCAGAGGAAGGTCCGGGGTAGCCGGTCACAACCTCTATCACGCGCCCGAATCGGTCGTGGACGAGCTTCGGCACTATGACTCCGACGTGTCGCTGTTTCTAAAGATTGAGGCGGAGGAGGCCATAGTTCGGATCGACGAGCTACTGGCCCCGGGCGGAGTAGACGGCGCGATGATCGGACCGGTCGATCTATCGATAAACATGGGCATTCCGGGACAGACCACCCACCCGCGGCTTCTCGAGTTGGTGGATCGCGTACGAAATGCGTGTATCGATCGGGGAATCCGATTTGGGGACTACGTTGGATCGCCGGACGATGTAGCCGCCGCGGTTGAAGCCGGGGCAAGCTGGGTGATCGTAGGTAGCGAAATGGACGCGCTGGGCGAAGCCTGGCGGCGCGCGGCGGCCTCTATCCGCGCGTAACGAAAGCGCTACCGGTCTGTCGCGACTGACGGATCAATGCGAAATCGTTCCGAGCAAAACGCATCAGGGTGCGAAGTTTTCTCCGCGGCGCAACTGCTCAAGACCAATCTTCATCGGTCGGTATACGAACTCGTTGAGCATGGCCACTGAAGCACGATCCGATTGCTGGCGGGCCACGCTGGCGTAGACCGCTATAGCCGTTGTGGCCGCAGCCAACGCCGCTTCGGCTTCGATCACGGCGCCGGCCGCGTTGCCGTCGCGTTTGTGAATCGCGGCCTGCCGCAACCGTTCGACGCTGTCGAGATACCCAATCCCAAATTCCAGCCTCGCTGCCCAGTAGTCGATGAATTCGTTCCGATCGGGGTGCGATCTCGAACCGGCACGGACCGCCGCCTTGCGCGCCAACCGGTATCGATGGCGAACTTCGGAAAGCTCAGTCGGCATCGGCTCTGAAATCCACTGCTTGCGGATCATCGCAGGCGTGTAGAAGGTCAATCCGAGCGCATGTTGCTCGAGTAGAACGGTCGCCGATTGAAGCTCCTCGAACATCACGGACATGTCATCGACGCAATCCGCGCCGCAGGCCAGCGTGATTATTCGACGGACGACATCTTGCGGAACGATGCTATCGTCCCACGCCGCTTGAGCTATGTATGAAACCGAAACGTCGTGATCGGCCAGTTGCCAGTATCGAGTTGAAAATCCCGCCCAATTGTGGCGGCGCAGTTCGCGAGTGAGCGTATGCAGGGAATTCAGGGTTAGCTGCGGTAGCAGTCCCACGTTGTCGTCGTGAAGCGTGAATATTAGCGTCGCCGGCAGGGTATCGCTCGGGACGTTCGCAAGGGCCCCGGGCCGGCGTACGATGTTCGAAGGTGTGTAGTCGATAAAATTCAACGTCTCCCAGCCAGGCTGCGAAATCGCCCGCAATATCGGGAAGAGTTCCTCGGCCAGACTGCTCCAAGCAACGCCAACGTTCGGGCGTCCCGCCCTTTCGAGAATCCGGCCGTCCGAAACCAGGCGGTCCCAGAAATAAAGGTTCACGATGTCGCCCTTAACTTCCTGTATCGCGCGCTGGCTGCCGCCCGGATATCCGGTCCTTTGCGAGGCACTCTGGAGCACCGAGGCCAGATTACAAATCGCCTCGATTCCATAGCGCTCGTCAAGCGACCGCCACGCCCGCTCATATGCTGCCGCCCAGATTCGGTGCTCGGGCATATCGAATACCAGCAGCTGCGCTTCTGGGTATGTGTTTACGAGCGCCCGCATCGTCGCCGAGGCCAGTTCGAGCAACGACGGATCGTCCGGTTCGACGCTGTCGCCGGGGACCACGATCGGCAGTCCGTGGTAGTTGGCGGGCTTGGTCTCGTTCAGCAGGGGAGCAAATTCACTCGGATAGCCTTCGGGCAGGGTGTAGTCGATCACGCAGTCCATCCCCCTGCTTGCGGCATAGCGGATGATTTCGCGGATGTGCCGCTGACCGGCTTCGATCAATTCTTCGTAGGCGGCGCCCGGGGGGAAATCCGGGTTGTAAAACTCTTCCGCGTCGCCGAAAAGCGCTCGACCGACCATGTCGTCGGTAATCGGGAATCTGTATCCGAAAAACAGGTTCGCGGTTTCGCGTTTGATGCCGCGAACCTCGTAATGGAGAAACGGCTGGTTTGGCCACAATACGAAAAGCACGCGGTTGAACTTGAGTTTCGCGAGCTGATCGAGGACGTTGCGGTAGTCCTCAATCCCCCATGACTCGGGTCCGCTCGCGTGGGCGTTTACCACGCGCCATTGCCGGATTGTGAGATTTGGTTCTTTGACCATATTCAAGTCCGGGAGCCAGAGCGACCTCTGCACGGGGAAAAGGTCGGTTTGCGTGGTGTGGCACACTCCCCAGCGCTCGGCGAGGTCGTAGACGGCCCAGAGGGTGGCGCGCGGGCTACCGCCTCCGAGAATCATGGCCTTGCGGTTCTTGAACCGAGCCCGCCGAAGCAGGAATCCCTGTTCGCCGAGCTCGGGAAAGGGGCGACGGGCGGTCGCGGCGGCCACGGCCGGATTGCTCTCCGGCGTTCCAAGTAGAAACACGCAGTCGGCGTCAGCCGGAACCGTCTCGGCCGGACTGATTTCCGCGCCGAAACATCCTGCGAGGTACCTGCACAACTCGGCGGCAGCGTACCGCTCAAGGTCCGAAGCCGCCTCACTCACGACGACCGCCGGAACCGCGCTGGCTCCCTTTACGTAACCCGCTCCAGGGCCGGTCATTCAGCGTGATCTCCCGACATCATCTGCTCGATGTCATATCGGAAACATCGGTCGGCCGATAGATTCCACGTTCACGTTATAAAGACTTCCTCTTAGAGTGTCGAAATCACCGTTGGAGGCGTCTGAGTCGAGCAGCGGCCCGCCCGCCGGGCATTCCCGGTCAACGTCACCGTGCGCGACTATCAATCACCGAATTGAAAACCGTAGAGTTCCGCATTTCGGAGGTGAACGCGCAGCTTGACAGAACCGGGAATCTCGTTGACCCGGTCGTGCTCCGACCACTTCACGTGATGGCGAACACTATCCCCTTTGAATTCCTCGCAATCGTCGCGGCCATATCCGCTCCAAACGTTGTTCCAGTTGTCCATTATTTCAACGCGGATATAGCCGTCGCCGTTGCACTTGCCGTTGATGTAGAGCTTCGGAGCCGTTGAGAATACGGGCTTCGTCTCGACCCATCCGTCTCGAACGGTGGCGTCAAGTGATACGTAGCCGTCAAGCCGCATGGTCGCCAGACATAAGTGGTGGCCGTCGTGGGCGAGATTCGGGTCGAGGGCTTCGGGAACGTCAAGACCCTGCTGCGCACCGTAAATCCACCAGTCGTGATGGACGCTGTGCCCGCCGTAGTAGAACCACAATTCGTCGCCGACGACGAGCGGTTGAGTCGGCGTCTCCACCATAAACTCGTCATAGCTTCCCTCGCCGCCGCGAGGTATGAGCGGTCGGTGGTCCTGCATTCGCTTCCATTCGATTCCGTCGCGGCTGTAGTGCAGGTACAGATCCATGGTGTTGTCGACCTGATGTATTACGTTGAGAAGACCCAGGCGCATCTCGCCCGCTCGCCAGGGCACGAATCCGTAGTGCGCGTCGTCGAGATTGTCCTCATCGCCCGGATCAAAAACGAGCACGGGATCGGACCAGTGGATCACGTCGTCGCTTTCGATCCTGTATATGCGCCGCCGCGTACCCCAGACACCCTCGGGTTTGCCCGGCCAAATCGGTGCGAACCAGGTTTCGAAGTTGGGATGGGCGCTCATCGCCGGATGGCCACCGTAACGGCCGAAGATTACATATTTCTCGGTCACTGAGTCATAGGTGAGGATTTCCACGTCGCCGAGCCAGATCGGCGAGATTGGATTGCCCTCGTAAGGCGTCCAATCGGTCCCATTCGGCGAAAACGCCAGGCACAGGCCGCCTGCATCCTTTCTTGGATTGACCTTGGGGCGATCGAGCGCCATGACTCGGTGGAAATAGACCATCTTGTAGCGGCGCGCAGGATCCGGGTCGCGATCGTCGATCATTATCGACGTGGTACAGAACATCTCGTCCACCGAATGGGGAAAGATGGCGTTTGTATCGTTTCCGTCGATGATCTGCTTGCCTAGCGCGGGTTTTTCCCAGGTTATCCCGTCATCGGACCGTGCGTAAAAGTTTCGCTCGTGCAGCGTCGGGCCCTGGTCCTTGTAGCCAAAATATCCGTAGAAATCCTCATACCAACATTGGAATTCGGCGTCCGGCCCGGCGCGAAGGACGTTAAAGCAGCTAGTCCGGAAATACGTGGCTGCTTCCCACGGCTTGTCGCGCTTGATTATCGGATTTCCTGGATGCTTCGCCGGGCTGTGCTGACGGCGAGTTACGTTCTTGACCACGGCGATAACATCGTCGTCGATAAAAAGCTGCCGACTATCGCCGACATCTTTGTAAACCTTGTCCACTGAATATGCGACGTGCACCCAGTCACCGCTCCTTCCCGGTCGAAGGGCCACGGGGAACCAGCTAAACCGTGCCGAACGGTTTGCAGATTCCCTGGACCGTAGATCGTTTCGACCCTCATTGCCGGACTCTGCGTCAGGTACGATATCCGTTATTCGACCATCAGGCATCGCCTGGGGCAGGGAGCGGCGCCGGCTTAAGGCTGTTGGCGGGCTTTTTCTCGAGGCTTTCGGCCATTTTGACGGGGGTCACGCGCCGGGCGACGCCATGCGCGGCAGGCGGGGGATGGCAGATCTATGGCCCATGGCTCTTCGGAACAACCGATATGGAATCCACGCCCGGAGAGCGTCGACGCGTCTGCGATGACCCGATTTCAGCGGTTCGCTGGGGAGCGAACCGGCAAGAACTTCATCGACTACGCCGAACTGCACCAATGGTCGGTCAACGACTCGGCGGCATTCTGGGGCCTGCTGGCTGAGTTCGCCGGTGTCGTTTTTGACCGTCCGGCCCACACGATAAAGGGACCCGAACGGATGCCGGGAACCGAGTGGTTCGCGGGCGCTCGATTGAACTATGCCGAAAACCTGCTGCAAATCCGGGACGACCGTCCGGCGATAATCGCGGTGACGGAGGATGGCGGGCGAAGACAGTACTCCTATGCAGAGCTTCACGCGGCCGTGGCCAAGTGTGCACGGGCATTGGAACGGCTTGGGATCGGCACTGGAGATCGCGTGGTGGGGTATACCGCCAACGGGCCCGAAGCGATCATTGCGTTGCTCGGTTGTGCGTCGATCGGGGCGGTTTGGAGCTCTTGTTCGCCGGACTTCGGCCCTACCGCCGCGATCGACCGGCTCGGGCAGATCAGACCTCGACTATTGCTCGCCAGCGACCAATACCGCTACGGAGGAAAGCGAATCGAGTGCCTGGAAACCGTCCGGCGCATCGAACGGTCGGTGGACACGATAGAACACGTCGTTGTTATTCCCTACGAGCCGGAATCGTCGCCCGAGTTGGATCGGGGATGGCTGGAATGGGGCGAATTTCTTGGCGACCATGACCCTGGTCAAATTCCATTCGCGTATCTGCCCTTCGATCACCCGCTCTACATCCTTTTCTCTTCGGGCACGACCGGTGCGCCGAAATGCCTGGTCCATGGAGCCGGTGGAACGCTGCTGCAGCACCGCAAGGAACATCTGCTTCACACGGGACTCGGTGGCGAAGACGTTATTTTCTATTTCACGACCTGCGGCTGGATGATGTGGAACTGGCTTGCCTCGGCACTGGCCGGCGGCAGCACGATCGTTCTCTACGACGGGTCACCTGGCCACCCCGACCTCAATGCGCTCTGGCGTATTGCGGATGTGACCGGTGTTACCGCATTCGGCACGAGCGCTTCATTTATTGAAGCGTGCAGAAGGTCCGAATTGTCCCCGCGGACGGTCGCCAACCTCTCACGCATCCGCACGGTTCTATCGACCGGATCGCCCCTATCGGCGGAAGGCTTTCGATGGGTCTACGAACACGTTAATTCAGATCTTTTACTGGCATCAATCTCCGGCGGCACCGACATCGTCTCTTGCTTTGTGCTGGGTAATCCGAACCTGCCGGTCTTTGCCGGGCAGATTCAGTGCGTCGGTCTGGGAATGGATGTGGCCGCGGTCGACCCGGCCGGGCGGGCCCTGACGGAGGAGAAGGGAGAGTTGGTTTGCCGCCGTCCGTTTCCATCCATGCCTGTGTACTTCTGGGATGACCCGGACGGGCGGAAATACCACGATGCCTACTTCGCCGAGTATCCGGGGTGCTGGCGCCATGGTGACTACGTGTCGAGGACCGAGCAGGGCGGCGTGATCATCTATGGAAGAAGCGACGCCACCCTAAACATTCGCGGAGTTCGCATCGGCACCGCCGAGATATACCGACCGTTGGAATCCATACCGTGGATCTTGAACAGTCTCGCGGTCGAGCTGCGGTCCGGATCGGACGCCGAGATCGTGCTGTTCGTCGTGGTTGACGACGGCAGGGAACTTACGTCGGAGCGCGAATCGGAAATTGCGTCCGCGATCCGGCGGCATGCCTCGCCTCGGCACGTGCCCGGGCGGATAAAGGCGGTGCCGGCCATACCGGTCACTCGCAATGGAAAGAAAGCGGAGCTTGCCGTGAGGAGAGTCATGGATGGCGATCACGTTCCGAATCTCGATGCGCTTGCCAATCCCGAGTGCCTGGAGGCGTTCGCTGACTTCGCGCGCACCGCATCCCGGCCCGCGGACGATTGAAGATCCAGCCTTCGCAAACCCTATCGTGGCGGACGGACGTCAGTCGCGACGGCGCGCTGCTTTACGATCCCGACTCCCGCGATGGTCTGGCCGGAGCCTTGCGGGCTGGCCGCGACCTCGATCTGGAAATGGCGTCTCGGGCCGCGCCTGAGCGAGCGTTGCAAATGAGTTGGTCTTTGATAGTGGAAAAGACCGAAAGAGCTTATGAGATGGCATGATAAATTTATTTAGAAGCGTTGCGGTCGTGTAGAAACGACGTACTAGCTTCACCTTCGGGTCGGCGACGGTTGGCGAAATTGTGATTAAGGCGATATGCGTCCTAGAATGGCGTCTCCATTAAATGGGGGTTTCAGAATGGCCGTACTTAACTTTTCCGCACGGATCCTGCCCGGAAAATTTGACCAGCGGAAATCATTCCACGACGAATTCGAGGCCGGTGGCGCTCATCGGGCCGACTGGGAGGACCAGATGCGGCGCTACGGCATCACGCGGCAATGCGTCTCGCTGCAGCGTACGCCCCACGGCGAGTTTGTCAACGTTTTTTTCGAGGGCGACGATCCGGGCGCGATGATGGCCGGACTGGGCACTTCGACCAACGAGTTTGACATGTGGTTCGCCGGGCAGATCAAGGAAGTCCATGGAATCGACCCGGCGGTTCCCCCCCCGGACCGATAGTCGAATTAATCCTCGAGTACAACGCCTGAGCCTCGTTTGGCTCGGCCGCGCGGTCTCGACGAATTTTCGGCACGCACGAATTCGCGAACCGATGCAGGCTGCCGGCAAATCGCCGCGAATCCGGCGGATTGCAGACCCGCCTGTCGTTCAGGCCAGGAAACTGACGGAAGGGCGTCAGGGCAGGCACGATTGACGTTGCTCGGCTGTCATATTAAAGACGACCCCATCGAGTGATATTCGGCACAAAGCGTCGAAAGGTCGTATTTCTAAGGCAGATTCTGCGGGGGCTGCGTCCGCTGGGCTTTGTGGATGTGGGATCCGGCGGCCCGCTCAAGTATCCGTGGTCGATACTTTCAAGGGATCAGGTCAAGAAGTTCGATTTTGACGCTAATCCCGACGCCGCCGGTGGCGGTGACGCGTGTATTTCCAACCGCGCGGGCGAGGGAACATTGCACATCGCCCGCGACCCGCGATCATCGTCGCTGCACCTGCCGTCTGAAGAATTCATGCAGCGATTTGGACATGACGACATGCGAGTCGTTCGTGAAATACCGGTGCGACTCGAGACCGTTGACCGGCTATTCGACGGTCGCGCCAACGAAATCGACCTGATCGATATCAATGCCGAAGGGCACGATTTGATGGTCCTGCAAGGGGCGCGCGACATACTTGCCGGCGGTCTCGTAAAGCTGCTGAAGGTCGAGTTCGAACTTGCCAGCGCCTGGGAAGGCCAGGGATATTTCGGCGACATTGACGAGTTCATGCGCGGCCAGGGCTACGTGCTTGCGGACCTCCAGGTCGACTTCTCCCGTCCTGCGATTGTGGAGAATTTAGCTGTCAGGGGCGAGCCGATCTGGGGGAAGTCGTTTTACGTTCCTGGTTCGACGCGCTGGGAAGCTCGTCGGGATTCGATCGGGAGGGCTGAATTCGTTCGCGACGTGCGGTGCGGGATAGCCGCGAACGTGCTCTTCGATCTGCCCGGGCGGGCGATTTCACTCGCCGAAATGCTCGAACGCGATGAACGACCGGCGATCTTGAACGCACCTCGAAGCGGAATGGACTGGATTTATCGCGACGCCGGGCTCGAATCGGTCGCGCGTTCGATTGGCGAACTGTCCCGCAATGCGTTCCGTTCGGTCGTCAACCGGTAGCGGCCTGCAGTCGGGGGTAGACAATCTCGCCACAGCCGAGATTGTGAGTTCGGTCCTCGGGTCCGGGCATTAGATTGGAAGCGAGCGCCGCCGCTGAATCTTCGCGTCAGCGCGGCCTCTTAAGGTTTATCATGCGGACGTCACCACAATGAGGCTGGAGGGGATGGACATGGGGCTCGATGAGAGACCGTCAGTCGGAATCTGGCTGCAGGGAGATCCCGAAGAGATCGAGGACTACCTGGAACTCGGCATCTATGGAATCGTGACGAATACGATCATTCTTGAGGGTCTCGTTGGCAAGTACGGTCCTATGCTGGGCCTGATTGAACGCTATTTAAGTTTGAAGGACGATGGTCCAGTGGTCGTTGAGGTCGACGGAGATACCGCCGAGGACCTGGTGGCGGTTTCGAGGGTGTTTGGCCGGTTGTCGCCCCGCGTGGTGATGAAAATCCCCTGCACGACCAAGGGGCTCCGTACAGTGGCGCGGCTCAAGGCCGTGGGCCAGGAGTCGATGGTCACGACAACTTTTTCCGCAAGCCAGGCTGTAGCCGCCGCCTGCGCCGGCGCGGAATACATAGCTCCATTCGTGGGACCCACGATCGATTCCGGCGCCGACGCGTTCACGATAGTTTCCGATATCGTGCGTGTCATTTCCGACCGTCCCAACGGCCCGTACATCCTCGGCGGAATAATTCGCAATGCCATCTCCGCCGATGTGGCGATCCGCGCCGGCTGCGATGGAATAGTGATTTTCCCGAGCACCTACGAGGAAATGATGTTGCACCCCGGCACCGCCGAGTGGAACGCAACTTTTCGGGACAGGTGGGACAGCATGGTCGCCAAGGGAGCGCTGGAAGGCGTTTTGGACGGCGCGGCCGTCGACGGCCGCGCCGAAGTCGCCAGCGTCTAACCTTCGAGCGAGGGCTGCATTCGACAACCGGCGCTAACGGTACGGCGTCCCTGAGGGCTTATTCTTGAGACTTACCGCAGTCGGCGATGCCGCCGGTCCGATTCGGCAACGCAGTTTGCCATTGGAATATCGGTGACCCTGCCCCCAACTTACCCTCACTCATAAGTAGAATCTTTTCAGGTTATGGCCCCAATTGGGGCGGGCTGCAAACTCGTTGGGTGTGAGCCCATCCAGGCTCGTGTGCGGGCGTGTTGTGTTGTAGTCGTACCTCCATTCCGCGATGATCCGCCGCGCTTCGGCCAGGCCGGCGAAGAGATGTTCGTTGAGGCACTCGTCGCGCAGGCGGCCGTTGAAGCTCTCGACAAAGCCGTTTTGCATGGGCTTGCCCGGTGCGATGTAGTGCCAGCCAACGCCGCGTTCCTGCTGCCAGCGCAGGATAGCGTTTGAGGTGAGCTCGGTGCCGTTGTCGCTGACCAGCATGCGGGGGCGGCCCCGCAGCTCGACGATGCGGTCCAGCTCCCGAGCCACGCGGACGCCAGACAGCGATGTGTCGACGACGCGGGCGAGGCACTCGCGGCTGAAGTCGTCCACCACCGCCAGGATGCGGAACCGCCTGCCGTCGGCCAATGCATCCGCTAAGAAATCGAGCGACCAGCGCTGGTTGCGGTTCCAGGGGAGCAGCAGCGGGGCACGCGTGCCGAGCGCCCGCTTGCGCCCGCCTCGCTTGCGCACCGTGAGCCGTTCCTCGCGATAGATGCGATAGAGCTTTTTATGATTGAGCCGGATGCCTTCCCTGGCCAGCAGGATGTGCAGACGGCGGTAGCCGAACCGTCGGCGCTGCTCGGCCAATTCCCGCAACCGCTTGCGGATGCCGGCGTCGTCCGGCCGCCTCGATTCATAGCGGTAAGTCTTCGGATCCATCCCGACAAGAGCGCAGGCACGGCGCTGCGAGTGACTAGTCTCCGTCATCGCCCAGGCCGCGGCCTTCCTCCGCAATCTGGGCGTTAGAAGTTTTTTGCAAGTAGCTCGCGCAGCGTCGCCACATCCAGCATCGATTCCGCCAGCAGCTTCTTCAGGCGCCGGTTCTCATCCTCCAGCCCCTTCAGCTTCCTGGCGTCTGATACCTCCATGCCGCCGTACTTGGACCGCCACTTGTAAAACGTCGCGCCGCTGACCCCGTACTTGCCGCAGAGCTCTGCGGCTGGCAACCCCGCCTGGTGCTCTTTGAGGATGCCGATGATCTGTTCCTCGCGATACCTGCTCCGTCTCATGTCCGTCTCCTCCCATTGAACGGACTCTACTCAAAATCGAGGGCTTTTTCGGGGGCAAGGTCATCGGCAACAGCAAGATTTCTGATTGGTATTCATAATGGTGGTGAGTTCGGGAACTGAGACCGCTTAATTCCGGGGGATCAAATGTCGCCGATGGAGCCGTGGTTGGCTGGCCTTCTCGGGGGGCTGCTGGCCAGCGTCGCTTTCACCTTTATTACGCTGCCCGTTCTCAAGGGATTCTCGCTGCCATCATTCGTGATATCGAAAGTGCTGCACAACGAATCGCCGGGCCTCGGGATTGTGGTGGCCGGCTCATTTCTGCATTACGTTTACGGCGGAGCGGCGGGCGTCGTATTTGGCATTTTCACCGTCAGCATCTTTGATGTTGTGACCCTCTGGCTCTGGGGCATCGCATTCGGAGCGTTGATGTTGGTTCTCGCTGCGATCACCTGGATTCCTTTAAGCGGCGGGGTTGGGCAGATCAATTCAATGCCGCCGCGTCGCAGGAATGTCTACGCTCTGAACGCCGTTGCGGCGCATCTTGTTTTCGGATTTCTGATCGGTCTGATTACGGGGGATTTTCGCTTCTAGCCGGTCTTGCGGAATCGACGATCGAAGGTTGCAAATAATCCAGCGCCCGAACGACTCTCAAGAATTGCGGTCGTCATCGCGTTCGGTTTCAAACAACTCAATTTGTACGAATCTGCTGATCCCGCGGTCGTCAGCCGGCCGTGCCTGGCCAGGTCCGCCGAAGGTACGACAGATCGTGTTTGATACCTTCGGCCCGTAGCGTATTGGCGGAATCGGTGATATCCAGTCCGCCGACGGTATTAATTACCGTTTGATCGGACGTGTACTCACCGTGAACGCTGAACGGCCCTTTGAAGTCCCATGAACTGAGCAACTCGAGAATCTGCGGCCAGGGCGCGGCGCCGAAGCCTAAGAATACGAAGTGTTTGCCCCACGGGGCCGGGGCTTCGGGGTCCCCGAGGTCAATAAATCTCGCATCCTTCGCGCCGATCGCGGAAAGGTACGGTCGTACCATCGAGAGACCCATGCGGGCATCAGAACCCTCGACCGCCAGATGGCCCATATCGGCGTATACGCCAATGAGCTTTGGATCGAAATCGCGAATCAAGTGCATGAGACCCCCGCAGTTTGATCCGAGCAGCGGGCCGCTGTGGGTGTGATAGACCGCCTTTACGCCAGTACGATCGCTGAGCCTGCAAAATTTCTCGAGGGATTTTTTCGCGGCATCAACCACGGCCCAGTAGTCCGCGCCGACCTCGAACGGAAAATAGCCGAGCTTGATCATGTCGACCCCGGCTTCTCCGGCGGCCTCGAAGACACCGACCGTAGCCGCGTCTTCGGCGTCGTTCGCATCGACCGCCAGTGAAATCAGCGGTGTGGCAAGTCCCATCTCGGCCCACAGCTTTACGGCGCTCGGCAGTACCTCTGGGGCGTTCTGCGGACTGACGCAGTGGCCGGGACGAACCGCCAGATCGAAGCCGTCGAATCCGAGGTCGCGCACCGTTTCTCCGGTCTGTTGGACGTCGAGATCTTGAAATATCTTTGTAAAGACGACAATCTGCATGCAAAATCCTCCCGTTGTATCGGCATCTGCGGATCGAGATTTCCCGGACGTCAACGACATTTAGCTGACTGGCTGATTCTCGCCGTTATCGGTTCGGACAGTACGACCTTCGGCGGCGATTCTATTAGCTGCGAGGCTGGCGTGGCGAATGCGATCGACAGAACGATCTCCGCAAAGCTACGTTAACCCGGCCTGCTACACCGTATTGCGGCTCTGAGGCTGCGGTTCGCATATTCCCAGCGTTCAGAACCCCATCGCGGCCTTAATTTTGTCGAGACGGAGCGTTTTTCGAAGCAGCGCCGCCAACGCGTCGTACTGCTCCTGTCGAAACTCTCTGGAATGAATTCCCATTGCGACCGGTTTCGCGCCTATCCAGGATCGTAGAGCGGCCCGCACCCGCGGATCGTCAAACAGGCCATGCATGTAGGTTCCGATAACTCTTCCGTCATCGCTGACGGTGCCGTCAGCGATGACGGAATCCCCGCTGTCCATCCTCTGAATGCGTAAAAGCGGCGATTCGCGCACCTCCGTTTTACCCATGTGGATGTCATAGGCGTCGATCTCAACTCCCCCGAGGTCGGCCAGCAATCCTGTGCCCTCGCAAAAAACCGCCCGAACCTGGGAGGTCTGCTTTGCCGGGGCAAACACGGTCACGGCGTCCAGCAGCTCGAGCCCGCGTGCGGATGGGGATCGCGATTCGGCCCCGTCCGGATCGTGGATCTCGGTTCCAAGCATCTGGAATCCGCCGGATATCCCGATTACCCTTCCCCCGGCACGGTGGTGACGCACAACCGCGTCGGCGAGTCCCGATCCGCGTGGAAATTCAAGGTCTGCAATCGTCGACTTGGTTCCGGGAAGTATGACAACGTCGGGATTCCCAAGCTCGTCACCGCGTCCGACATATCGCACCGAGGTACCCGATTCGTTTTCCAACGGTTCAAAGTCGTCAAAATTCGAGATACGCGGTAGTTTTGCCACCGCGATGTCCAGGTCGGACGACGTTTCGACCTTCCATTCGCGGTCGAGCGCAACTGCATGCTCCTCCGCAATCCTCAAATCGTGGAACGGGACCACTCCCAGTACCGGAATCCCCGATCGATCCTCGAGAATCTCAACCCCTGAGCTAAAAAGGGAGAGATCGCCGCGAAACTCGTTAACAACGAGCCCGGCCGATCGCACGCCCGCGTACCTGGCTATCGCGATGGCGGGTTGGAGGGAATAGTTGACGGCGCTGTCGAATCGTTCGAGCGAACCGGGAACCCGTTCGCCGGCGGTCGTCTCCAGGCGCTGAAGCGGCAAGTCGATCTCCGTCTACAAGCTCCAATCAACGTCGCGACCGACCAGCTTGCCGGCGGTTCTTGGAATCACCGCGGACAGTTTCAGAAGCGGCATAAATATCGACGGTACGGGCGGGTGACCTTGTATGTCGCGGCGACGAGCTTCTTCGGTCCAGAGGTCTTTTTGTAGCGGGTAAACCGCCGTCACGAGGAACGGCCGGATGAATTTGATCGCAACCCAGGTCAACGATGGAATCATCGCCAGCATCACGGATTTTGGACCGCTGTCAAGAATTAGCAGTAATCCGACGATCAGCGTTCCAAGTGGAACGGCGGTAGGAGCCGAAGATACGATGAAGGTGCCGAAAACCCTCGGGAAATATTGGCCGCTGAGCCGCCAGGATTCGAGTGCCGCCAGCGTACCCGGCATATTTTCGTGCATGGCAAGGAAAGGCGCCAGAAGGGTCCGGCTGTGCATGTAGAGCGCAACCGCGGCGATTCCCAGATACCAAAAGCCGTCGGCCGCGGCCTGTGCCGATCCGTCCAGCGCCGCGGCTTCGCGCTGCCAGCGAAAAACAAGCACGAGCCCGCCCACAGGCGCCCAGAAGATTAGCGTCGTGTGAGCATTTGTCCATAGATAGCGCGCGAGCCACCTCAAGCCGGTGCGGATGGACCCGACGACTCCTAAATCTTGACCGGCAAATCCGTCGGCAACGGCGACCATGATGACGACCGGCGCCACGGAAGACGAAATCGCGTTCAGGCCGAATACGGCGACTGATCCGCCGCGACTCGCACCGAATCCAAAGGCCGTCAAAATCGCCGCCAACATCGCGGGCAGCGCGAAGATCGTGAGGATCTGGACGTAAAACCAGGGACGCCGCGCCAGTACGCCCAGACCGGTTCGGAAGTATCGGAGCCCGGTCCGCCAGTCGATCCCGACCGGGTTTTGCGGCCCGTCGGTTTCGGCGCGGCCGGGCGATCTATCCTCAGGCATCGCGGCGGCGTCGGCGGGCGACCGCGATCCGCACCTGCTCGATCAGCCGGTGTCGGTCACGGCTATCGGCCCCCGGCTCGTCCCTGTGGCGCATATCGCCGCTTCGCGGCGGCCAATCACAGCGCGTCGAATGCCAGCAGGCAAACGTCGGCAAGGTCGGATTCCAGCGCCTTAAGGCTGTCTATCTGTTGGGCGGAAAGACTAGCGATCGGCAATCCCGCTGAAATCGTCAGCCCGCCCGCCGGTTTTTCGTATGCGATTACACAGGCGTCGGCCAGATCGCGTTCGCGCCCTTGAATCTTTTCGATCTGATCGTCATCAAGATTCGCGAGTAACAGTTCCGATTCCATCGTTCCCCCAGTCGATTCGTCCACCCCGGATTTTAGCCCGGCCCTCCATCGGATATCCGCCGGCAAGCCAGCTGCCAGAGATGGACCGGGGATGCAATTGATATTTATGCCCTGGCCGATTTGGTGGCGATGGTGAATTTTGTCGCTACTCTTTCTGTGCCTGAATTCCGCGAATCGACCGGAATTGAGATGGGAGCGAAGTGACCCCAGCCGAAATGTCCGCGCGTCTTGACGAGATCGTTTCCTCGATCGGAGCCGTTGATGTCGATTCCGCCAATGCCGCTCGGTCTCGGATCGATTCCCTCACCAAGCCAGTGGGCAGCCTCGGCGTGCTTGAAGATGTGGCAGTTCGCCTGGCCGGGATTCAGGGCACAGAGCGGCCGGCGGTCGACGAGAAGTCCGTAATCGTGATGGCGGCCGATCATGGCGTTGCGAAACACGGCGTTTCCGCCTATCCATCGGAAGTCACGGTTCAGATGATCTCCAACTTTCTGGCGGGCGGCGGGGCGATAAATGTGCTTGCCCGCCAGGCGGGAGCTCGGATTTCGGTCGTGGATACGGGAGTTGCCTCGGAATTGCCCGATCACCCGAATTTGATCCGACGAAACATCGCCGCCGGCAGGCGCCGAAATCGCGATCGGTGCAAGCGAGTCGGGGGCGAGTTTGATCGTCGCGGGCGACATGGGAATTGGAAACACGACGTCGGCCACGGCCATCATCTGTGGAATTGCGAGTGTGCCTGCCTCGCGGATTGTGGGGCCGGGAACGGGACTCGACGAGGCGGCGATTCGGCGTAAGGCCGGCATAATCGATGATGCTCTCCGCGATCCCGAAGTCGTCCCAACTGACGCCTTCGATGTTGTATCCAAGGTGGGGGGATTTGAGATTGCCGGAATCGCCGGACTGTTTCTCGGAGCGGCGGCGACCCGCACTGCAATCGTCGCCGATGGATTGATTTCAACGGCCGGCGCACTTGTCGCCCACACCCTCGCGCCTGCCACGGCCGCGTTTATTTTTGCGGGCCATCGGTCTTCTGAACCCGCGCAGGCCGTCGCACTCGAAAGGATGGAGCTACGGCCCTTGCTCGATCTTGAGATGCGCCTGGGAGAGGGGACGGGCGCAACCCTGGCGACCGTGATTCTGGAAGCGGCGTGCCGCATCTGTTCGGAAATGGCGACGTTTGAAGAGGCTCGAGTATCAAAACGGCTTTCCTGAGCTTCCTCGCGGCCGTGCAGCTTTTGACCGCCGTTCCCGTGCCTTTTTCGTCTTCCATCGGGCCGAATCATCAGCGCTGGTCAGCCGCATGGTTTCCACTCGTTGGACTTGGACTCGGGGGACTGGTTTTCGGCGTCGATCTGCTATTGAGACCGGTTTTGCCGGTCGGTCCGCGCAGCGCACTCGTGCCGCTCACGATGGCCTTTGCGACGCGATTCCTTCATATCGACGGGCTAATGGACACTTTCGACGGCGCTTTTGCACTGGTAGATCGCGCGCGACGGCTTGAAATAATGCGGGACCCCCACGTTGGCGCGTTCGGTGTCGGCGCAGCCCTGCTGGCGGTTCTCGCAAAGTTCTCCATGCTGGCCGCGGTTCCCGATACGGGCCGGATGGCAATTCTGCTCCTCAGTCCAACGGTCGGAAGATGGTCGGCAGTCCAGGCCATTGCCATCTGGCCGAAGGCCAGGGAAGCAGGGCTGGGTTTTCGGTACGCCGGTGGAAATCGAACCGCAATCCTTGTTGCAGCGTCCACACTAACCCTCGTGGCAGCCTACTTTGTCGGATCGTGGGAGGGGCTGATTGCCATGGGGGTGGCTACTGTTGTGGGTCTGATCGTCGCCGTTCTTTTGTTTCTCCGGTTCGGCGGACTTACCGGCGACTGCTACGGGACAATCGTCGAGTTTGGCGAGATTGCCAGTGCCGCCTCCATTTTGGGTGCTGTCACGCTCGCGAATTCGGGAGCCTGACACATGGGCGGCAGCGTATTTGTGCTCGGTGGAGCCCGAAGCGGCAAAAGCAAATTCGCGGTCGATCTGGCTGAGAAATCCGGATCCAGCGTCACATTCGTGGCCACGCTGGAAGTGGGCGACACCGAAATGGCGGAGCGCGTACAAGCTCACCAGCGACATCGGCCGGCAAATTGGCAAACGCTCGAACTCACCCACGGTATAGGGGGATACATCCGCGACCGTGGCATCCGCGGGACCGTGCTGGTCGATTGCTTGAGCTTACTGGTGTCGAATCTCTTATTGCGAGCGCCGAACGAGCCGCAAGCCGATGAATCAAAGAGATTGGAGGGTGAAATCGAAAGCGAGATAACGGAGATCTTCGATTCCGCAAGTGATCTCGATCTTCTGTTAGTCGTATCCAACGAGGTCGGGCATGGCGTAGTTCCGGCCACGCCGCTGGGGAGAAGGTACAGGGATTTGATTGGGCTCGCCAATCAAATGGCGGCAGGGCAGGCGGATTCTGTTTACTGGATGGTCGCCGGAATACCGCAACTGCTCAAGCACGGCGACCGGAACGTCGCAAACCGCCAGTAGCGTCAGCTACTGGTGATGGATATCCCGATTCCCAGGTACTTGAACCCGGCCCGAACGATCGTTGCGCCGGTGGATCTACCCAGGTCCGGCTCGCAGACTGCTGGCTGCTGACTCGAATTCTTCGGGATTATTTACGTTAACGGAAGAATGACCGCTCGGATCGATCCTCGCAAACTCCTCCTCGGAAACCACACGGACATCGATCAGCGAAAAGAACGAGCGAATTCGCCTGTCACCCTCTTCCAAAACCTTGCGAATCGCGCCGACGCAGTCCGTCTTGTAGATCGCGTGCAGCGTTTCGAAGCGTCCGTCAACTCGTGGAACAACAGCATCGTGGTCGCCGACGAGCGCGGCGAGACCTTCGATTACCTGCGTGTTGACAAACGGCATGTCGCACGCGACCACAAACACTCGATCGTTGCTTGAAGCCGAGAGTGCCGAAAGGATTCCACTGAGCGGCCCAGCGTCCGGGAAGATATCGGCGACTTTTTTCCCATCGATTCCCGGGCGCTCTGGACCCCCGACGATCAGAGTTTCATCGCATACGGGCTGTAGCGCGCGATGCACGAGCTGGAGCATGGTCAATCGTTCGCCGGAAGGCAGCGTTAACTTCAGCTCGGCTTTGTCCCGACCCATCCGAGCGCTGCGTCCGCCGGCCAGGATGGCGCCGCTTAGACTCGGCATAAGGTCAGTCAAAAGGACTCGGCCGCAATACGGTGCGGGCCGATCGCGGGTCGACTCAAGTGCGGATCACTGCTTGACCATGAGATAGTCGATGCCTGCCCTTGTCTGAACCAGCCTGGGGTCGCCCGGCTGCTCTTCGATTTTCTTGCGGACGCGGCTCACGTACACGCGTACAAGGTGCTCGTCCCCAACGTATTCCGGCCCCCAGACCTCCTCGAGAATCTGATCCGGGGTCAAGACTCTGCCGACGTTCTGCGAAAAGTATCGAATCAGACGGTATTCGAGACCCGTGGGCTTTACCGGATCTCCGCCCATGGTGATCTCGGCGCCCCGGTAATCGATTTTCAGCGGTCCGTTTTCAAAGGGCGCCGCGACGACGGGATGCTCGGATTTGGTAGGCCGGCGAAGCGCGGCCTTCACGCGTGCGGCAAGTTCCGAAATGCCGAAGGGCTTCGTTAGATAGTCGTCGGCGCCGATTTCAAGCCCGCGGACGATGTCGGACTCGTCCGCACGCGCGGTGACGATAACAATTGGAATGTCCGAAAACTCCCTGATCTGTTCTATCACCCTCAATCCATCAATGTCGGGAAGCCCGAGATCCAGAAGCAGCAGCGAAAGCTCGCTTTCGGCAACGATCTGGATTGCGTCATTTCCCGTGAGAGAGCTAAGCGTTTTATACCCTCTGGACTCAAGCGCCCCGCAGAGCAATCGTTGGTAGCGTGGCTCGTCCTCGACCACAGGAACCGACTCTTTTGCTGGCACGAACGCCCGCTCCTCGGGTATCGGTATAGATCTTACGTCGGGAGCCATTCGATCTGCCTTCCGGTTTGAGTCGATGCGATCGCCAGGCGGTGATTATCAGGAACTCGGAGTCGCCTGGGCTCAACGCGACTCCGAGTCCTGTGCAGAGAGATTCAGCCTAAGTTGGCGCCTCGACGGTTTCCCTTGAGACTTCCGGGTCTTCTGCCGGCCGGTTCCACGGCATCGGGATTCTGGCCATCACGAGTCCGTCAAACCCCAGATATCCGGAGACTCGCCACCCAACGAGCAACACCACCGCTACGAGCAACAGCAGGCCATTCGTGCTCGCCGATCCCGCCATTATGAAATTTAGGTTCATGAATGCGCCGGCGGCGGCAGTGATCGCCATGAACGCGCCGAGTATCAAAGCAATGCCCACGGTAAGTTCCCCGATGGCAACCAGCTTGGCGAACCAAACGCAGGATCCCGAATCCAGCAGCGCGGAGATTATCTCCCGGTACCATCCACGGGTGATCGCCGGTCGCCCCTCATCCGGCTCGTTCACGGCTATCGATATAAAGGTCTCGCGCGCTGTCAGCCAGCGGGCCTTATGCACGGCGATTCCGGCATGTTCGGCGAGAACGCCCGCAATCCATTCATCCTCGGAACTGAACGACTCCGCCGACTGTTTGTCAGATAAGTACAGGGTGCCCACGATCTGGCCGTCGACCCGTATTGGAACGCTCAGGAAAGACTTCATCGTCGGGTGGCCGGGTGGGAAACCGCTCCGTCGCGGGTCGCGACTGATGTCCGGACTGCGAATCGCGGCGCCCGATTCGATCACCGCACCGAGCATCCCCCGACCTCTCGGCAAATCGCCGATTTTTTCAATCTCGTCCGGCTCCAACCCATCCACAACAAACTGCGCGATGGTCGAATCGGGTCTGAGGATCGCCGCGGCACCGTACCGGGCATCCAGGATCTGGCGGCTGGACTTGACGATCTGTTCGAGGACGTCCTCGACTGACGCCCCGCTGTTGATGCTTTTAACAGCATCGCTGAGCGCACGCACGAGATCGGGCGGTTTGTAACCCGGGCTGCCGTCGCTCGTCACGTTATCAACTTCCATATGGCGACCGCTAAAGCGCCGCCCTGACATCATGGCCGCTTTCGACGATAATACCGAGGGTTGTTTTTGCGTACGCTCGATGCGGGCGGCGCAATTACCCGGTTCGTTAAGATGCGCTGGTGATCGTCACCGCGGCCAATCCCTACATGAAAAGACTTCGATAGATGGAGATGGCACTTTGAGCGGCGAGTCATTCATAACGCTATCGGTTGACCGATTGTCGGTGTCAGTCCCAAAAGGCGCCACGATTCTTGACGCCGCGCGAGCAGCTGGTTTCGACCTCCCGACCCTGTGCTTTCACGACGAAATCGACGCGTCCGCTAACTGCCGCCTGTGCACGGTCCAGGTGGACATGCGCGCCGATGGCGACTCTTCGCCACTCGAAAGAGGCGCAGCCGAGCGCGGCGAAGGCAAGCTTCTACCAGGCTGTCGGGCGCTCGCCGAAGACGGGCAGCAAGTTCATACGAGAACGCCTGACGTCGTTCAAACGCGTCGGAGCGTTCTGAGCTTTTTGACCGCCGGGGTCGACCTCAGCGAGGCGGTCGAATTGCAAGACCTGGCGTCCGAATACCAGGTCAGCACGGATCGCCTGGTCTCTCGGGATCCGCGGCCGGTTCTCGTCGACAATCCCTTTTACGTGCGTGACTACGAAAAATGCGTGATGTGCTGGCGATGCACGGATGTGTGCGGCGACGACGTTCAGCACACGTTTGCGATTGAACCCGCCGGGCGCGGATTCGACTCGATAATTGGCACCATTAACAATGCGGGGATGAAGGACACAACGTGCGTCTTCTGTGGCAACTGCGTTGCCGTATGCCCGACGGGCGCCCTGAAACCCAAAGTTCTCTGGGACCTTGAGCAGGAGAATTCGCCGCTCCTGAAAACCGAGGAGCGTGCCGTTGACACCGTCTGCTCCTTCTGCGGCGTCGGCTGCAACCTGGAGGTCCACCTGAGGGGAAACTCGATCACGCACGTCACATCGGCTTCCGACAGTCCCGTCAATCAGGGCTGGTTGTGCGTAAAGGGACGCTACGGCTTCGACTACATTGACTCAGAAAAGCGCATCACGACCCCGCTGATCAAGCGGAACGGCGAGTGGGAAGAGGCGACCTGGGACGAGGCGCTGGATCTCACCGCCGAGCGTCTCACGTACCACCGCGACACGCACGGGTCAGACGCAATCGGTGTCTACGCCTCATCCAAATGCACGAACGAGGACAACTATTACCTGCAAAAGTTCGTCCGGGCGGTATTGGGCACGAACAACATCGACAACTGCACTCGACTCTGCCATTCCTCGTCCGTAGCGGCGCTTGGCATGACCATCGGGACGGGTGCGTTTACCAATTCGCTCGACGAAATCGCGGAAAATGACGTCATTTACGTGACCGGCTCGAACACTACCGAAACTCACCCGATAACCGCGCTAAAGATGAAAAAGGCAGTGAAAAATGGCGCGAAGCTCATTGTGGCCGATCCACGGCGCATCGAACTGACGAAGATGGCGGACGTACATCTGCAATTTCGGACGGGAACAGATGTGCCGCTTTATAACTCGCTGCTTCACTGCTTAATTCGCGACGGCACTTACGATCGGGAGTTTGTCGAGGCCCGGGTTCATGGATTCGACAAAGTTGCCAGCGTGGTTGCTGACCACACGCCGGAATATGCTGAATCGATTACCGGCATCCCGGCCGCGACGATCGAAGCGGCCGCCAGGATTATCGGAGGCGCCGACAAGACGGCCTTCTACTGGGGACTCGGCATCAGCGAGCATACTCACGGGACCGAGGCGTGCCTGACGCTCATAAATCTCGCTCTCGCAACCGGCAACGTCGGCCGGCGTGGGACGGGACTAAACCCTTTACGCGGTCAGAACAACGTTCAGGGAACGAGCGACGTCGGTGCCATCCCGATGTACTACAGCGACTACCGGTCAGTGGAAGATCCGCAGCAGATTGCCTTCTTCGAGGAAGCGTGGGGCGTGTCGCTTCCGCGTAAGACGGGATTGACCACCGTTGAAATCGCAGATGCGGTCGGACGCGGCGACATCCGAGCGATGTTCATCATGGGCGAAAATCCATTGATGTCGGATCCCGACCTCAACCATGTTCGAGAATCATTCGCGGACGTAGATTTTCTGGTGGTCCAGGACATATTCATGACCGAGACCGCGCAATGTGCCGATGTGTTTCTACCAGCGTCATCCTGGGCCGAAAAGGAAGGAACGTATACGAACACAGACCGCCGGGTCCAACGGGTCAGACGACTCCGCGAGCTACCAGGTGAGGCTCGCGAAGATTGGGAAATTATCCACAATCTCGCCGGTCGAATGGGTTATGACATGGGATGCACCAGCCCTGCGGAGGTTTTTGATGAGATCGCTCGCGTAACACCGTCGCACGCGGGGTTGAGTCACGCTCGATTGGATAAAGAGGGCGGTATTCGCTGGCCGTGCCCCTCGCCGGACCATCCCGGCGAGTTATGGCTGTTTGGCGACAAGTTCCCCACGGAGGACGGCAAAGCCACGATGCATCCGGTCGACTTTCGGGAATCCACGGAGATTCCTGACGACGAATATCCGTTCATCTTCAATACGGGAAGGGTTCTGTATCACTGGCATGGCGGTTCGATGACCCGCACGGCACCGGGATTGGACGAAATTTATCCCGAAGCCCTGATCGAGATTTCACCGGAAGATGCTGACGCGTTGGGGATCGAAAAGAGCGGCAAGGTCAGAGTTAGCAGTCGTCGCGGGTCCCTCGAATGCCGGGCATGGATTACGAAGCGGGTTCCGCCCGGCACCGTTTACATGGGCTGGCACTTCCACGAGGCGGCCTCGAATCTGCTGACGATTAACGCACTCGATCCGATCTCAAAGATTCCCGAATACAAGATCTGCGCATGCAGGGTGGAGCCGGTGTTCGAGGATTCGGTCCCCTACTCCGATTCTCTGCGCGCGGCGCGCGCCTAGCCAGCCTCCGATCGCCGGCCCGCGATCTCTAAGTTTGGGCGACCGGGATCGCAGACGATTCAACGGTCAATTTGACGAAGTCTCCCATGTCCAGGTCGACGAGAGTTGACGTCGGAACCTGGCCGTCTTCGTCCCAACCACGCTTTTCGTAATACGTTCTCAGCAGATCTTCGGGCGGGAGAACATCGGTTGCCTTGCCGCGGGAGTCGTGCAGGCGTTTTGGCAGGGCATCGCCGTCGGGGGTGAGTCCTTCCCGAACATTGAAGATGCGGCGAACCGCGGCGGTGCGCGGTCCGATGTGAACCAGCTGCCCGTACGAGCCGCCCTCGCCGTGGACCATCTTGACGATGTTGCTGCACTCCAGTTCGAGATCGTCGAAGGCCGATCTGAAAAACTTGCAGACGCCGAGCGCGTCCAGCAGAGTTTGCCTGTCCTCTCGCGAAACCGTCTGCGCTACGGCTGACGCGACCGTTTGAGGCTCTTCCCGTTCCCACGGAGCGGGTTCCGAGTCCATCCCGAGTCCGGCGCGATTGTGACAGGCGCCCCTCGCGGATACAGCGAGACCAAGTGCCAGATCCCGGTGACGGCGCGGATCGTATCCGGGCATTTCGAGGCCCTTTACCTGCATGGCCCACTGGTCGGAACCCGCGCCGATGGCGTGCGCCGCTCTGAGACTGCCGTCCGCGAGCAGCGCCCCGACGCCCTCGCGATGGGCGATCAGCTCGATGCATTTGACGAGAGCTACGCCGTCGCCGAACTCCAGGTTCGGATCGGTTGCCGGGTCCAGCTTCAGGACCCCGCGCTGAACAGACTCCATGGCCCAGGCGATTGTTGCCCCGGTGCTGACGGTGTCCATTCCGTAGCTGTCGCAAAGACCGGCCGCTTCGGTGATGATGCCGAGGTCGTCAATGCCGCATAGCGGCCCGAGCGCGTAAACCGTCTGGTATTCGAGGCGAACGGCCCGGCCTTTGCGTTCGAGGAGGGGGCGTTCGAACCGATGTTCGCACTGGACCGGACATCCGATACAGCCATGTCGCAGATTGTCCGATCGCTGAAGAAGATCGTCTCCGAGGTCCCGGAACTGTTCGCCTGAATCGGTGTCCTGAAAGTTGGCCTGGGGCAGCGCGCCCTTGCCAATAAGGTTTGCCACGCTGCGAACGCTTCCAGACCAACCGTAAACGGCGACCTCCGGGCGTTTGAACCGGTCGGCCAGGTCCCTGATGAATGACGATAGGCCGTCACGGTCATCAACAACCGTCCGCGCGGTCCCGCGCAACACGACGGCCTTCAAATTCTTTGATCCGAAAACCGCTCCGAGCCCGGTTCGACCCGCAACGCGACCCGTGTCATCGGCAAGGCTTGCGTATCGTACGAGACTTTCGCCTGCGGGTCCGATCGATATAAACGAATATCCTCGACCGGAGTTTTCGTCGCGCAGAATCTGAATGGACTCCGGAATCTCCAGCCCCCACATCGTTCCGGCGTCCAGCAACTGGACCCGGTTGTCGTCGACTAAGAGATATACCGGCGATTGCGCTTTGCCGGACATAACGACGGCCTCGAATCCGGCTCGGCGCAGCGCTTCACCGGAGGGCCCCGAGAGCGTGCTTTCCCCAATCAGTCCCGTCTGCGGCGATTTGGCCGCCAGCGAGAGCCGGTCCGAGCCCGGAACCGGCGCCCCGGTGAGCGTTCCAGGCGCCATCACAATCAGATTCTCGGGCGAAAATGGTTCGACGCCGGCGGCCAGCCGCTTCGTCAGGATTGCCGCGCAAAGCGCGGTCCCACCGGAGAATCGAGCTCGATCGCGGTCAGGCAGGCATTCGAATCGAACCGAACGGGTCGACAAATCCACCACAAGCAAATTGCGTCCCCGTTCGACTGTAGTTTGCAAAAATCGGACCTCGCCTGGACCCCTGTCGGTGGGTAGGGTTCGATGTCGATTATGAATCCGGCTCACACGGGACGGCAATGTGACATCATCGCCGAACTCAATGCGATCCCCTCCCTTGTATATTAGGCCTCGAGCCCGGCTGCGGATTCAACTGCTTGACCGAAACGACTAATGGGCGGATCGGGCCGTTCGTGAAAATCGTGCCGATACGTTGGCACGTCTGCACCGCTGGGAGTCAAGTCGTGTTGATCGGAAGCGGCCAGCATACCTACGAGTGGGTTGAAAACTGGGCCAGGATTCCCGATTCAGAAAGCGCCAGAACCGGGTGGGCGCATCCCGGCATCGTCGCGTCCGAGACCGGCCTGATGGCCACATTTCACCAGGCGGATCCAACCGTATTGCTGTTCGACGCCGACGGTACGCTTCACGGCGCGTGGGAGGCCGATGTTTCCAACGGCCACGGCATGGCCCTGGTAAAGGAGGGCGACGCCGAGTACATCTGGCTCGCCGATAACAATACCGGCGCCGTTATCAAAACCACGCTCGATGGGCAGACTGTGATGTCCATCAACAAGCCCAACCTCAGCATTTAAAAGGAAGGAAAATACTCGCCTACGTCCGTGACCGTCTTTGAGGAGCGGCACGGAGGGAACGGGGATGTCTGGGTAAGCGACGGATACGGGCAGTACTACGTGCATCGATACACCAAGAGTGGCGAATACCTTGCCAGCATCAACGGCGAAGAGGGTGATACCGGCAGGTTTGACGGGTCGCACGGTGTTGCCGTCGATACCCGTAAATCCGAAGCCGAGCTTTACATAACCGATCGAAGCAACAATCGTGTCCAGGTTTACGACATGGACGGTAATTACAAGCGGGCGTTCGGTGAAGATTTTCTCAGGCTGCCGAGCGCATTCGCCACGGACGGCGAGAATCTCATCGTCGCCGAACTCAGGGCCAGCCTGGCGGTATTAGACGCCGACGACGATCTGGTCGAACGGCTGGGTGAGAACGAGCCCGTCTGCGATATCGACGGATGGCCCAACGTGCCCGCTGAGAAAATCGAACCGGGAAAGTTCAACAGTCCGCACGGTGTCGCCACGGACGCGGACGGGAATATCTACGTTGCCGAATGGCTCATCGGTGGCCGGACCATCAAGCTACTAAAGCAGTAGTTCGTCCACCCGCGGGCGATTGGCAGGCTGGACCGCGAGCGACTGCGACCACGTTTGCCCCTTCGAGCGCGCTGGCAAGGCAGATCGCTCGCACCAAATTCCGGCCCCCGTCGGCGACGGTAGCAGTCCCCCCGGCGAGCTCAGGGCAATCTCCGCAGCCGAGCTCATCGCTCCGCAATCGGGGCCGCAGCACGGGTCTGATACGGCGACCTGGTGCGCCTGGTCGCCCAGACGGATTAGCCGGCTAGCCGCAGAATAGGGCAGTCTTCGACCGAGTAAAGGAGACCCTCAAGCTTTTTGGAGTCTCGGTATGGGCACTGAAATCGATGGACCGTTTCTGCCGGGATGGGTCGGATTACGAAAGCGCGCCGCGGCCAGTCGCCGGCTCGGGCGACGTTACCATATGGGGCGGCTCGAACCCGAAACGTTAAATTGCTTCGGAGGGTGGATTGGAATATGGAGTACATCTCCCTGGGCGCCACATCGCAAGAAATTCCAAAAATCGGCTTCGGAACGTGGCGGTTTCGCGGGGGTGCAGGCGTACTGAAACGCGCCATCGAATTGGGGGCCGGGTTCGTTGATACGGCTGAGGTATACGGAACGGAGGCGATAGTCGGCGGCGAGATCGCTCCCTTTCGGGACGAAATGTTGGTAGCGACAAAGGTTTCGCCTGAAAACCTCCGGTATGACGACGTGATCGAGCACGCCGAGGCAAGCCTTCGAAGTCTTAAGATCTCCGTCATCGATCTCTATCAAGTGCACTGGCCAAATCCCGAAATAGCGATCGCCGAGACGATGCGGGCCATGGAAACTCTTGTGGCGGACGGGAAAGTGCGGTTCATCGGCGTGAGCAACTTCTCTACAAGCCAGATGAAAGAGGCTCAAGATTCGCTGAAGTCGAGTCCTCTGGTCGCAAATCAGGTTCAGTACAGCCTGGTTTCGCGGGACATCGAGGACGATGTGTTGCCGTACTGCCAGGAAAACCACATAACCGTCATCGCCTACTCGCCGATGGCCAAAGGCGCCTTCGATTCGCCGAACGACACCCTTCGAAAGGTCGCCGCGGACATCGGAGCGACGCCCGCTCAGGTCATGTTGAGCTGGGTCATATCCCACGAAGGCGTGATGGCCATTCCGAAAACTGATTCGGTGGAGCGAGTGGATGAAGCTGTGGGGTCCGTCGATATCCGATTGACCTCGGATGCGCGGGAAACGCTTGAACGGATGATCTGATCGGCGCTAGCGGTGCCGATCGAGATTGAGGGCTTGAGACTCCCCGACCGAAAAACCGAATGTTTCGGACATGTTGCCGAGCTGCGTGCAACCAACGCAGACCGGCATAGCTTCAAATTGCGTGGGGCCGAACGGAACTTTGCGGATTGGAGAACCGGGTCGGGCGTCGATCAATCAGGTGCATCGCCATCGAACCGTAGATATCGGATTGAGTCTGCGTGATAGGACGCGCCGGTAACCCGAATCGTTTTCCGTTTCGTTCGACTTCAAAGTCGGAATTCGTACGCACCGAAGACTAGGATCGCGCTTCTGCGAGGAGGTCGTCCAGGTCGAGCGCCGCGCTGAACATCTTTAGCTCTCCATTTGAGTCGCGTGGCCAGTCGGCCTCCGGGCGATCGGAATAGAGCTCGATTCCGTTCCCGTCGGGATCGTTTAAGTAAATCGCCTCGCTCACGCTGTGATCCGAGGCGCCTGTTATGGGCCAGCTGTTGTCCATCAGGTGTTTTACGGCGGCAGCGAGATCCGACCGAGAGGGAAATAAGAACGCAACGTGATAAAGGCCGGTTGCTCCCGACAATGGAGCTGAACCGTTCTTGCTTTCCCATGTGTTCAGGCCGACGTGGTGATGGTATCCGCCGGCCGAGAGAAATGCCGCTTCCTGGCCGTAGCGCATCTGGACCTCAAATCCAAGAAGATCGCTGTAGAACGCGATGGAGCGTTCGAGGTCGGAGACCTTGAGATGTACGTGCCCGATGCGAGCGCCGGCCGGTATGGAAGTTGCAGTCATGCGTACCCTTCCGAAGGATTAATCTGGAGCTGATGTCTGGTTTCATGGTAATCCGCTGGGCTTCAAGACTTCTACTGACGTACGGCTCAAAAAATAGTGAAACTCGATTGCCAATAAACTCTCTACACCGCGATGTTCGCTGAAGGGATCGACGACTCATGAAACTTCTTATGTTCACCAAGCACCTGCAGGAACTGCCCCTGGAAAACATGGCCGATGTGGTCGCGGACATGGGATTTGACGGGCTTGATTTGACCACCCGCACCGGCGGTACCATCGCGCCCGAAAACGTAAGTGAGGACGTCCCCCGCGTGGCCGAAGTCTGCGCCGCGCGTGGACTGGAAATCGGAATGCTGACCACGGAGATCACGGCGGCGGATTCCGACCACGCCGAAGCGATTTTTCAAGCCGCTTCCGATGCGGGCGTCAGATTTCTGAAGCTCGGGTACTACCGTTACGGCAATTTCGGGGAGCTGTCGAAGCAACTTGATGAGATCCGGGGACGGCTCGAAGGGCTCGCACCGATGGCGAGGCGGTACGGCGTGACGGCCTGCGTTCACACCCACTCGGGAGACTTCGTTCCGCCCAGCGGAGAGCTGCTGTACCTTTTGCTCAAGGGATTCGAGGCTAACGAGATCGGCGCCTACGTCGACCCCGGCCACATGACCGTTGAGGGCGGCGTTGAAGCATGGAAAATGGGGCTCGACCTGCTGGCCGGGCAGATCAGGATAGTGGCCATTAAGGATTTCGGCTGGACAACTCAGGATGATCCGGGCCTCGGGAAGCCGGCGTGGTTAAGTAAGCTCGTCCCGTTGACAGAGGGTGTGGTGCGCTGGCCCGAGGTTTTTTGGTGTCTTCGCGAACTAGATTTCGACGGCTACCTGTCGGTGCATAGCGAGTATCAGGGGTGGCATAGTTTCAAAGACATGAGTACCGAAGAGGTCATCGACCAGACGCGCCGCGATCTCGAATACCTGCAAGAGGTCATCGCCGATTCGGCTGGAATCGCCTGATCCCGACAATTCGCCCCGTCCGAAGTCCGACCCCCTAGACTGAAGGTTCAGCGTCCGGGGTCGCTCCCGAGATCGGCGACGTCCCGCCTGAAAATCTCAGCGTCATGATTTATCGGCTGAAATTCCAGAATTAGCGGGGAAACGCTTCGCAAATGAGTTCAGCTCAGACCACACCACATACGCGACGGCATTTTTTGCGGGCGAGCAGCGCGCTTGGGCTCGGCTCGATCTCCGCCGTGGTTCTTGGCGGCTGCGCCGAGACCCGGATCGTCACTGAGCAGGTTGTAAAGACGGTCATCGTCGAAAAACGGGTTGTCGAGACGGTCGAAGTGGTGAAAGAAGTCGCGGTTCCGGTTGAAAGGATTGTGACGCGGATCGTCGAGAAAACAGTAATCGAGGAGAGAGTTGTCACGGTCATCGTCGAGGCCGAAGCCACCGCCCCTCGGAAACCGACGGGAGAAGTCCTCTACTGGAACCACATGACCGATCGTAAAATCGTCGAGCACGAAATTCTTCGGCAGCTAGAGCGCCGAAGCCCCGATATCAAGGTGACGGGCGAGTGGATGCCATGGCAGCGGTACTGGCAGAAACTAAACGGGGCTTTGACGGCAGGTGTTGGAGCGCCCGACGTCTGGAACACTGCGCCAACCGCCTACTACCCGTATGTCAGTGATCGCCGGCTACTGGACCTTGGTGAGCTCATCAAGCGCGAGCTCGATCCCGACGCCTACTGGCGCCGCTCGATGGACCAGTGGCGGGCGCCGCAGGGTAATGGAGCGATGTTCGGCGTGTCTCGCAGTTACGGGGTGAGCGTCCTGTACTTCAACAAGAATCTTTTTGAAAAAGCCGGCGTGGAATTCCCTCACGATGCCTGGACGGCTGTAGATCTGCTGGAGAACGCTCAAAGGCTAAATAAACCGACAGATGACCCAAGGACGGCGGTTTTCGGATTGGACATCCCTGGAAGGGGAAACAGAACGTACCTGGATCCACTGATTTATGCCGACGGTGGCCGGGTCCTTAATGAGTCCCTTACCGAGGCAGCGATTAACAGCGAGGCAGCGATCGACACAATGCGATGGTTGCAGGACCTCTATCGTGTCCATCAGGTATCGCCGCCGCCGGGATTCTTTGAAGGGCTCGGGGATTCGTTCCAGGCGGGTCGATCCGCGATGGCGGTAAACGGTAGTTGGAGGGTTGGGGATTATCGGTCGATGAGGGCGTTTGATTGGGATATCGCGGTTTTACCAAAGGGGCGACAATCTCGAGTGACGTACGGCGGGCCCGATGGACTCGTAATAAGCAAGCAAACCATCAATCCTGAAGCGGCCTGGGCAGCGCTTGCTCACATGATTGATGACGACTCGGTTATTGCGTTCCATCTGGACAATCCAGGGATGGTGCCAATCAATAAGGAGCTTGCCGGCGATCAGCGCTACGTCTCGATAGCGCCGCCCGATCTCGCGGTGCTGCTGCGCAGCGAACCGTTCATGTCGGCGGATTTCAGCCCCAACTACAACGAATGGCAGGCTGCGAAAGTAAGTATTCTCGACGCCGTGTGGCTTGGCCGTAAGTCACCCGAAGATGCCGCGCTCGAGGTTGAGGACGCTATCAACGAGATTCTGCAGCGTTCCAACCAGGCGGTCCGGCTAGCGGTCGTGCAGTTTCAGGCTACTACTTAGACTGAGAGTTATCCTCGATCACCAGATATTCAGGGCGCGGCACCTCAGTGACGTAAGCAACCGTGGACGTCCTGGAGTCGATCGCCTGCACGGTAATATCGCCCGGCCACGTCACGGTCGCCGCGAAAATGAACGGTCCTGACCGGTCGGCCAATATCCAGTCAACATGCGATTGAAGCGGAATAATTCGATGAATCTGTCCGGTTTGGAGGCTCGAGACAACGAGTTCGCGTGAGCGGAAATCTGAAGTCATAAGCCTTCCATCAGCCTCGACGCCGACCGCGGATTGGATTCGACCGCCCTGGTACAGCGCCGTGGCCTTCCCAGTTTGCGTATGTAGCTTGTAGACCGAACCATCCGTCGCGGAAAGAATCAAAATTGAATCGTCGGACGGATTGCCAACGGCTTCTGCTATTTGAAATGGGAGATTTTCAACAATCGTTGTCTTTTCCCCTGTTCCCAAATCCATCCTGTCGACTGAGCTCGTAGCCCAGTTAACGAGGTATATCGACGATCCACCAGAGGACAGGACGGGCGCAAGCATGGTCAGGGCGATGTCCTCGCGCAGGACGATCTGCCCCGACTCTGGATCAACGATGCTAAGGCGCGAACTCGTGGCGGGTAACTGCGCGGACCAACGCGAAAAAACGACATCGCCCATAGTCGACCTGCCGAGGTAGCTGTGAAAGAGGGCAGTCGTGTAACCCGAGCTCGTGTATCGCAACTCGCGTCCGGCCGCTCCTATCGCCCATAGGGCGTTTATGTCGCCAGCCCCGGCGCCGATTGACCGGGGATCCTGATCAACGGACAAGAAGAACCCCTGGTACAGGTTTGATTCCGGCCCGGAATCAGGCGCCAGCCTTCCGTTTGGTACCGCGATAGATTCGAGTATCGGCAGCCCCGAGGCGCGGTCAAGACCCACCACTAGCGTCTCGCCATCGTTGCCCGATTCATACGTGAAGAATAGAAGTCGCTTGCCAGCCGACTTCCGGAGGGCTATCAGTAGAGCCGCCTGGCCAGTTTCGGGGATGTCAACCGGTCTCGTCGCTATCTCGTAGTCGACCTGGCGGACGGTCACCTGCATCTTGCCGGGCCGAATTCCGGCAAACGAGAATTCGCCGGCTGGACCAGTAGGCTCCAGCGCGACCTCCTGCCCGAACGAGTCGTCGATCCGGACGATTGCGCCTGCCGAAGCCAGTCCCGAGCTCGCGTCAACCACGCCGACGATCAGTTCATTTGGATACGGATCGATTTTGAACGGAGCCGATAGCGGCGTGCTGTCACCGGTCGCCGTTTGGAGGCCGGAGGCCTGGATGTGAACGGTCGACGTCCCGATTGGAATTATTGATGCGGGGATTGTCGTATTGAGCTCAAACGTCCCTCGACGGGAGGTGATGATCTCGGCAAGGCGCAGCGGTACCAACTCGGAATCGCCTCCGGACCAACGGCGCTGAAGCCCAATAGCAACGCCGGTCCGAGGTGGCCAGCGGTTTCCGGTCACCTTTAGCGGCGACCCCGGCAGGCCGTGCGCGGGGAATATGACCAGCTCAGCGCCACCTGACCCGGTCGTGACCACGCGGCCCCCCAATGACGAGCCGTATGCTCCCAACGCCACAACGGCGGCAACAGGGATAAACACCAGCGCGGCGAGCACGGCGGCGATTCCCACTGCCAGCCGAGTTGTCATGGCAGGCGGATATCCGCGACGGCGCTGTGGGCTGCTCGGGCGATACTCATTGCGAAGATGATAATTGAGAGTGACGGCGTAATGGATCGCGTCTTGATCCAGTCTACGGAGTCGCGGAGCAAGACACCTCTTTCAACCTGCGCTGAAGATACGTCCGTTCCGCAGCGTTATCCGTGAGGTCCAACGCCAACCGATACGATTGACGCGCTTCCGCGAAGTCGCCGTTGCGGCGTAGAAGGTCCGCTTTGGCCGATTGCAGAAGCCGGTAGCCGCGAAGCGCTCCCGATTCTTCAAGTGCCTCGATTATTTTCAGACCGCGATCCGGACCGTCGGCCATGGCGATCGCCACGGCGCGGTTGAGCTCGACAATCGGAGACGGAGCTACAGCCGCGAGGCGATCGTACAGAGCGGCGATTTCGGTCCAATCGGTCTTGTTGGGACTCCGGGCCTCCGCGTGAATGGCTCCGATTGCCGCCTGGATTTGATAGGGACCGGGTCGGCCCATCCTGAGCGCGCGGTCGAGCAACCCAATGCCTTCGTCAATCATTTCGCGGTTCCATAGCGTCCTGTCCTGTTCCTCCAGCACGACCAGTTCGTTGGTCTTGGAAACGCGGGCGTCGCGCCGAGATTCGTGAAGCAGCATTAGTGCCTGCAGGCCAATGACTTCGGGTTCGTCGGGCATGAGCGCCCGCAGAATGCGCCCTAACCTGACGCCTTCAGCGGAGAGATCTCTTCTCAAAAGCGAATTCCCGAACGATGCCAGATAACCTTCGTTAAAAATCAGATATATAACGGCGAGTATCGCCCCAATGCGGTCGGGCAAGACGTGCGTTGGAGGCACTCTAAACGGAATCCGGTCGGCGCGGATTTTGCGCTTTGCGCGCACGAGTCGCTGCCCCATCGTGGGCTCCTCCACCAGAAACGCGCGAGCGATTTCGGCAGTCGACAAGCCGGCCACAAGGCGCAGTGTCAGCGCGACCTGGGCTTCCACCGCAAGCGCCGGGTGACAGCACATGAACATGAGGCGTAGCTGATCGTCGTTCAAAGAGGATTCAAGACTCAAATTACGACCGGCATTGTGGAGGTCAAACGCCTCCCGAATCTCTCGCCGTTTTGTTGCGAGGTTCTGGTCGCGCCGGATTCGGTCAATCGCCTTATTTTTCGCGGTCTTTGTAATCCATGCTCCCGGATTGGGCGGGATTCCCGAATTCGGCCAGCGTTCCAGTGCCACGACCAGCGCATCCTGAATCGCATCCTCTGCAAGGTCCACGTAACCGAGGGTGCGAATCAGCGAACCGATCACCCGACCGGCTTCGTGCCGAAAAAGCTCCTCCGCCGCATCCTTTGCCGGAGCGGCGCGATTCACATTCCGCACGTGGTTATCTGGCCGTCATCGAGCGATCGGCGCTGCGGAGATTCAGCGTGGTAAAGCTAGTCGAATTCGGCTATCGGTCGTACCTCGACCGAACCGCTACGCGCGTCCGGAATCATGGCGGCGTACTTCAAGGCTTCGTCGAGGTCTTCGCAGTCGAGAATATAAAATCCGCCCAGCTGCTCTTTCGTTTCGGCGAACGGACCGTCGGTCGTCAGGATTTCTTCGTTTCGTACGCGGACCGTCGTCGCAGTCATCGTCGGCTGAAGCGCGTCGCCCGCCCTGTAGACGCCTGCCTTTTCTATTACTTCACCAAAGCCCTGGTAATCGCGCATGAGTTGACCGACACCGGATTTGGACAACTCGGCTTTGCCGGCCTCATCGTGATAAATCAGTGCCAGATACCGCAAAACTGCCTCCTTCGTGACAATTCCGGCGCGAATGCGTTCTCGTCGCGCTCACTAATTCAACGTTCGGGAACCGGGGATTTCGACATAAGTCAATCAAAATCGCCGGCCGGGCGAGGATTTAACATACCGCCCCCCGATCTTCGTGATCTGTGCAGACCTGCTCGTCTATGACTTTCGGGAAGCGGCCCATTCGTCGTGGTCAGGGACTTGCTCGCCAACAACAGCCAACAACATACAGAAAGTAATAGGTTCCGAAGTCGCCCAGAAACTTGAACTCCTTCTTGACGGCGCCGGAGGTCGATTCGAAGTCCGCGTGTGATTTCAGGAATTTCTGAAATGAGCCGTGCTCGCGATCGAGTTCAATAAGTCGTTTTGCGTTGCTGATAATCGCTTCGATCTTTCGCGCATTTCTTATTATCCGTGTGTCCTGCTTTAGATCGTCGATATCAGCCTGGTCCATGGAAGCGACGGTCTCCACATCGAAGCCTCGGAACGACTCGCACGTCCCCGCCCATTTTGCTTCCACAACACGCCACGACATACCCGACTGAAATATTGCCTTGCTCATTACTTCGAGGTAATCGCCGAGCGAGGCTGGTGTGATCGTCTCCGGCGCCTTCCGATCCGGCATGTGAATCTCTCCTGTTTGAATCGGGCTCTTAGCGACGTGGTTCTCGAGCCCGGCGCCGTGGGGCCGGGCGGCGCGTTGTCGAATTGTAGTTTCTCTGAGCTAAGGGACCTGGGCGGCATCGACGTGCGGCGACGAGCAGCGAACGTTGGAACCCGCACCGACGTGATCGCCGAAATTGGGTTCGGGACGCGGTCCGTCCGGTGACGGCGACCGGACAGGCGAATTTGGACATAACGGTTCCGTAACTTTGTGTTGACTCCTTACGATCCGGATGTGATTTGGAGATGTAAGTCGGAGATCGGTGAATTGAAAAGGGGCTGTGTGGTCGAACTGCATGTCCTGCACCACCGATGGCAGGTTGACAGGCGATGACCCTTTCGGCGTGTAGCTCGGAAGGGTCAATGGCATGGCCCCGGTCGCCAAGCTGAATCTCCGCGTTTGCGGTCCGACGCAGCGAAAGATCTATTGTCTTACTTACAGAACTCAGCTAAAAGTGGTCGGGGTCTTAGCCGTTTAAAGCCCCAGAATTCCCGACGCGCTCGCAGGTTCCACCGTCAGCAAACACCGGTAAACGAATCTAGCCGTCCCGAGAGCGGTCCATCGGCGACTTCGCCAGCACCGCCCAGAATCTGACCCGATTTCAGCCAAAAGTTCGTCCCGCACGGCCGTCCCGATCCGTGGCGCGCGGTTCTGCTGCAGGTAATTCGGGCTACGGCGGGGGTGGCAGCACCCGGCGGGCCTGCACGAGAATCCGCAGCATTATCCCGCCCACGGCCGCCAGCGCTATGCCGATCGTAAGTGGCAATAACCATGGCAACCGTTCGGTGAGCGGGAGAAGCTTTTCTTCGAAGTGCGGGTTTTCCATCTCGATACCCAGGGTGGCGCGCTGCAATCCCTGGGTAGTCAGGTACGGCAAGATGTGCGCCAGCTCATACGACGGCTTGCGTGCGTCTGCGTTGCCGTAATAAATCTTGTACGACTTTCCCGGAGAAGCTTGAAAAACAATCTTTCGGGCGATCCCCGATACTTCCATCTCGCGCACGGAAAGAGGCGGATTGTCTTCGTTTTCGATTGTCACCCGAAGATACCGGTCGGTTGTTTCCGGGAAAATAACGGTGACGTCCTTCCCCACGAATCTGGGCGTGTCGTAGGAGTAAATCGGACCATCTACCCGCAGCCCCGCCCACTCGACTCGATCGGCACTCGATTCAACAACGACGCGACGGAAAAAGTTCGTCTGATCGGTCGCGATCTTGACGGCGCTGCTGGGAAGACCAGACTGACCGAGGTCCACGATTGACTCAGAAACTTGCCGCTCAGCATCGTCTTGAAATTGTTCGGCAATCACCGGGTATGAAACAAATTGAGCGGAGATGTCCGTGACATACGAGACCGTGGCGCCGGTCACATCGATCGGATCGTCGCCCGAATCCACGACCTGAACCCGCAATTGTCGCAGCGTGGACTGGGGGTATGAGATTCGCATCTTACGGGCTTTGAAGTCTCGTGGCTTGTCGGTGAAATCGAAGATCTCCTGATCATCGGCGAGGACGATCCAACCTGTTCCGTCATTGCTACCTTCGACAACGACTTCTCGTCTGAAGTCGATGGTCGGAGAGAGAATTTCGATGGTGTTATGGAGAGCCGCAGCGTCGTTAAGGTCGACCGTAAATATCGTGTACTCGTCGGCTACGCGGCCGACGTCGCGAATACTGGCCGCGACAGTGCCGCGGTCCGTCGTCGCCTCCACAAGCACGACCTTGTATGCAACGTCGCGCTGGGTGTCATCGTCCACGATCCGTACGTCCTGGATGCTTTCTCCGGCCCCGCGAAATAGATCTGCGTCTGGCGCCAGTTGGACGAGGTTTTCCGGGCTCGCCGCCGCCGGTAGCACGACCTGCTTGAAGTATCGCCAGTCTTTCGCGGCAAAATCCGCCAGCGCTGCGGAACCGGCGATCAGCGTCATGGCGACCGCGGCAGCCGCCAGCAGGCTACGAATTAGGACTTTGTAGTTGATCTTCAAAAAGAAATCCCAGGATGGTTACCCTGAACCTTTGATAGAGGAATCCGCCAGCGACCAGAATCGCGCCCAAAACAAGAAATGCGGCGACGCGATAGCCGGCCTCCAGCGCGAAGCTGTCGACGAGAAAGAGTTTAAACACCGGCACTGCCAGCAAAGCGAGGGCTGCGACCCGCACTCGATGCCATCGCCAGATCAATCCAGCCACGAGTACCAGGCCGGCGTAGAGCGTCCACAAAAGCGACAGACCGAGACTCTTCACGTTAAAGGCCGCGTCTCCCCGATCCACATGAATCGCGCCGCTGTCGACCGCAGCAATCACCTCGGCGCTGGCAACCCAGAGAGTCAACAAATTCGCAGCGATCAGAAAACCCGAACGAAACCCCACGTCCCGTGATCCCGTTCGACTTCTGTTTTTCTTGAGAACGGCTGCCGCTATGTAGAAGGCGATAATCCCGGCCGCGAACCCCAGCATCCGGCCGTTTAGAAGGATGTTGAATCCGTCCATTTCCTCGAGGGTTTCGACGAACAGGAGATCAATGGCCAGCGCTGCATAGACGACGATCGCAAACATCCGCAATTGCCAGATTTCGAGCCTGAACGAAAGCCACATCAAAGCCGCGGCCTCAACCGCCCACGCGATGGGCGTCCAGGGGCCGTCAAATTGAACCGGAACGGCGATGGTGAGCATTACGAGTCCGACGACCAGGACCACGAAACTGAGATTAAGATGCCGTCCAATCCTGGACATCGCGATGTATCCAAGGCCCGCATACACAAGCGCGAGGAGAACGGTGAATCCCCCCATCCACGGTCGAAGTTCATCCCAGAGCAGCCAGTAGCTGATGCCCAAATACGCTGCGGCGTTGGCAATGACGAGCGCGTAGTTAGGCCAGCCCGGCCGCCGGCGCCAGAGAATGTGAAATACGCTCGTCGCGGCCAGAAACGTTACGAAGATAGCCGTGATCGCGATCTCACTGAGCAGCAGATCGTCGGTCGCGTCAAACTTCGCGTGATATAGGGCAAAATTCGCCAGCGATCCGGTAAGCGCCAGCAATACAAACCATCGCCAGTTCCGAAATGACGAAAGACCGAGCACTCCAACGTCCAGAAGCAATATGAATGCCAGCAGGAGGCGTTCGTCCGGGAGTCCTTCGGACAGCATCAAGGGAGTGAAAAACCCGCCCAACATGCCGAGTATTGCAATCGTCATCGATTCGTACCGAAGAGCAAGGGCGCCGGAAACCAGGGTCACCATCGCCAGGCTTGCAAACGCGGTCGTACCGGGAATGAGGCCGTAGAACGAGAATGCGGCAAAGATAGCCAGGTACAGAATCGCGATGCCGCCGCCGGTGACAGCCTGGGCCCACGCTCCGTAGCGAGACTGCCAGAATTCGCCGGCGCCAATGAGAACGATGCCGGCGACCAATCCGAGAACGACCCGTCCAGTTTCACCAATCCAGTCGTTATCGAAGGCCAGCTTCAGGAAGAACCCTACGCCGAACACAAGGGCCACGGCTCCGATGCGTGCCATCCAGTTGGCGCCGAATATGAATTCCCAGTCCCTGGTCCTCGGAGCGGCGACGCTTGCGGTACCACCCGTCGGCGGCGTCGTCGCCCCGGATTCAAACGTCTCCGGCGACGATGACGGTCTCAGCCCTGACAGCTGCTTGCTGAAAGTTGCACGCCCCCCCGAGGACGACGGAACAGCTCCCCGAGCTTCGAGCGTCGAGCGCATGGCCCGCACGGTCTGTTCGAGGGCAGCCAGACGCGCCTCGACTTCGGTGAATGACGCTACCCGCCGGGACTCGGCGCCGGCGATTCCCTCGGCCTGACTCGCGTCGGCATTCGATCCAGCTTCGAGCGGCGAACCGCATGACATGCAAAACGAGTTGCCGGCCGGGTTATCAGTTCCACAGTTATGACATTTCATATGTCGCTCGCCCGACTGGAAGCGGTGAACGCCCTTGCGATCAAGGTCTGGTGATTCAGAATCGGGCCTCTGTGTCACTTACGCGAATTACGTATGTAGATGCCAGTTTGTCGTGCCAGCCTTGCTTGTTCGGGTCCCAGATCGTCCAGAGGAATCCCAGCCAAAAGACCAGGGTGGAAATAATCTTGCCAACGATCTCCCGGAGCGCCGCGCGACCCAACCCGGGTATGTTCCCGTTCACGTCAACCACTTTGATGCCCAGAGCCATCTTCCCGAACGTTTGACCCCTGATTCCCGTGAGAATGACGTAGTAGGCCCATACCACCACGAGCCAGGGAAGCGCGCCGACCATATAGATGCCCAGTTGCTCGACGATGCCGACCATAGCAAAAGCAAAGGTGATTACAGTATCGATCGCCGCTGCCCCGAATCGTCTCCAGAAGCCGGCGAGGAGTTGAGACGCCGCCGCCGGCATGGGCTGGAATGGCGCGGCGACGGCAGCTTCCGATTGCGCCAGCGCGGTTCCACATGATCCGCAAAATCGAGCGCCGACCGGATTTTCATGGCCGCAATTTGCACATTCCAACAAATCACACTCCCGGTCGTGACGGGCGGTTGGCGATGTCGGCGGGCACGAGGTAAACGCTACGAACCATTAGCGACAAGATCCCAGGGGCGCGCGCCCGTCGCAATTGTCCGCCAACTTGAGGCGAATTCATAGTCCGAAGAGTAGTACGTCCGGGCGCCATAACGCCCTGATGCGCTTTGCATCGCGACCGCTCACGGCTGCCCCGGCCTGACCATCAGTGGCATGAAGAATTGGTCGGGACGGGCCAGCCGTAGAAAAAAGTGGCCGATACCCGATGCGCCCAGCATAAAGTCGGGACTGAATTCGCCGGGTTCGTCTGAGCGCCAGCGCCGATTTGGAGGATCTCCGTCGCCGTATTCGGCGGCAAGATATCCGAACTCCCGGGCTTTGTTTTGCCAGCGTTCGTCTCCTGTAATTCGCGCAAGTTCAATCAAAAGCTCGCCATTGCCGGCCAGTCCGTGGCACTGGCTCGGATTCCTCCTGATGTCGCCTGCGGAGTACGTTGAATCACCGCACCGCCGCGCCCATTCCTTGCACAATTTATCGCCGGTAATTTCGTATGTCCGAGCGAAAAACAGTCCGATTCCCGGGCTACCGTGGCACCACTGAAATCGTGGTGGTTCGTCATCGTCCGGGAAGCGTGGCCAGCCGGCGCCGTGTACGGTCTCCACGGCCGATGATTGAAGCCATCGGGCCACGCCGAGCGCCCCGGTACGGAATCGCTCATCGCTGGAAAACCGAAACAGCTCCGCGAGGAAATAGCCGATGGCCGCGGCTCCGTGAGCCATGCCCATCTGGTAGCATTCGACTTTACCAAGCTTTATTGGCCATTTTCGCGCCTCGCCTTCGATCTCAGCGTGTTCCAAAACGTAGGTACCGGCGCGTAAGGCTTCCGTGAGATAACGTTCGTCGGAAAATTCCTGATAACAGCGGAGGAGGAATATTCCGATTCCGGTGGCCCCATACATGAGTTCGTATCCGCCGTATTTCGTTTCCAGGAGGGCATCGGCGCGCTCAGCAGCCCGCGCCAGGAGACGGTCGTTGCTCGTGGACCGACCGACATGCAGCATGGCGATTCCGTGACCGGAGAATCCCGAATAGAGCCCCTTGAACGGCCCAAATCCGCTGTGCCTCGCTTGCATGACCTCATCCACCCAGCGGGCGCCGTCGCGCGCGAGATTGGCGTACTTGTGATCGCCCGTTGCTTTACCAAGATCGGCCAGAAAGAGAAGGATCCCGGCCGCGCCCGAGAAGATCTCGGGGCTATGCTCCGTTTCTCCTGAGAAGTTTGTAGTCGGCCAGCGACGGCCCGCTGACACCAATTCGGCCTGTGACGAAACGTAGTTTCCTACGCTAATCGAGAGGTCGAGAAAGTTTTGGGAATCCATCATGATCGCGCGAACCTAACTGTAATCACTCCGACCGATTCGCATTTTAAGGTTGAATTCAACAAGCTGTTCCAAATTCCTTGTCATGCACCATTTATCGTCCATGTTGTGCGCACTGTCGTGAATAAATCCACGTTTGCGATATCGACGTACGCAAAACGGCCAGACTGTGACACTTGTTCTGGGGATTGATCATTGAATTTGGGGCTGAAAATATTGGCTCAGGCGCTGCGCCAGGTGTTGTCCGCCATTTTCCCGATAGCCTGTTCGACGCCCAGGGTCATGTCTCTGACGGTGATCGCCCGATCCTCGCCGACCGTAAGACTTCCCACAAGCCTTGCGGTGAGATCATGGGACCATCATGTCGAGGCTCGAAATCGGGCGGTTTCAGTTCGAGCGGGGCGACTGTGCCCGGAATGTCGAGGTAACTTGAACGATCGAATCGCAGACGGCGAGCACGAATCGGATAAATTCGTGCGCGCGCTGGGAGTGGACGGTAGATCTCGCGGGCTGAACCGGCGGAGGGTGCTTCTGGCGCTGTTGGCGGGCTCCGGCTCCCTGGGTCTCGCGTATTGCGGCGCTCCCGAATCCGAGGGACGTCAGCCGGTGACCCGGGTCGATAAGGAATCGCTCACGAAAAGCGGCGGAACGAAGCCGAAGACAGACCTGTCCAGGCTCCCAAAGGGCGAGGCCCGACCGGCTCCAGACTTTGCTCTGAGACTCTATCAGGGGCGGAATGACCTGGGCGGCGTCGATTTGCGCGTGAGCGAGATCATCGCTCAGGGCAAGCCGCTGGTGCTAAATTTCTGGGCTGGACTTTGCCCACCATGTAGAGCCGAGATGCCGGATCTCGAAGCCGTGTATGCGGCAAATAAGTCGAAGATCGCACTTGTCGGTGTAGACGCCGGCCCATTTATCGGGCTCGGCACGGTCGAGCAGGAAAAATCGCTTGCCGCTGAGTTGGGAGTCACTTATCCCCTCGCCACAACGACCGACGCCACCGTGATCGCGGACTACAGGGTTCTGGGTATGCCAACCACCGCGTTTATCACGCCCGATGGGATGATTCAGCGCGTGTGGACAGGTCTTCTCAACGAGGAAATCATGACGCGTCTCGTCAACGAGCTTCTGGAAGTTTCGTCGTAACTTCTATGAATTCGGGCACGCAGCATAAGTTGTCCGATCCCGCGCAGCCGCGGCCACTGTTTTCGAGTTTTGCGGCCAGGGACCCATCCTCGGGAGTCATATTCGCCTACACGATTCCGGCCGCCATCGTCGCCGCGCTAATCGGATTGTTGATTGTGGTCCAATCGGGGGCAGAGGCGCGCGTGGCGTCCGTGGCCGCCGTTCTCCCCATCGGTTTTGCCTTCGCCGCGGGGATCGTGGCCAGCGTCAACCCCTGCGGATTTTTCATGCTGCCAACCTATGTCGCATTTCAACTCGGCACCGAGGAAGTCGGCTTTGACCGAATCGGCGCTGGACGGCGCACCGCCCGGGCATTTGCGGTTGGCGGTTCCGCGACCGCCGGTTTCGTTGCAGTCTTCCTTGTGGTCGGTCTGGTCGTGTCGGCGGGAGCAGGATGGATCGGCCGCGTTTTCCCGTTCGCGGGACTGAGCGTCGGCATTCTCATGCTCCTATTTGGCATATATCTATTAATAACCCGCCGCTACGTCGGCGTGCTCGCGGCGAGCCGGGTGGCGGTCACCCCGCGACGGAACATCGGAAACGCGTTCGTGTTCGGGATCGGCTACGCGATTGGCTCGTTGGCATGCACGCTGCCAATCTTTCTGGCCGTTGTCGGCACCGCGCTTGCTGCGGACGGTTTCCTGGCGTCGCTCGGCCAATTCGCATCCTACGCGCTGGGAATGGGGGTCGTAATCGTCGCCGTAACCGTCGGGTCAGCTCTCTTCCGGGATGCCGTAGCAAGATGGCTTAGGAGTGCCTTGCCCCAGGTTAAACGCGTCAGCTCGCTTTTCCTGGTCGGCGCCGGCGGATATCTGATCTATTACTGGATTGTGTTGGCCGGGCTACCTGTCTACTGAAAATCCTTCGATCCGGCGATGCGAAAATCGGCCCCCCCGGAGTGCCAATGTTTGGCAATACACGATCCTCACGTAGTTGGGTTTCGGCGCTGGCGTGGTCGCTTGCCGTGACCGTGGCTCTGATCGCAGTCGCCGTCGGCGTCAATCTGATCCTCGGGCGGACGATCCACTGGGACATCATTGCGATTCTTGGAGCCACAGGTCTGGTCGTGTTCGGTCTCGGGCGGCGCACCGGATTCCTGTAAGAAGGTATGTCGGCCACGGGTCGAGATAGTGGTCGGGCAGTCGTCCAATTTGCGTGCTTGACACAGAATTCGGTCGCCTCCATACCTAACCATATGGTTAACGGTTCTGCCGATCTCCTCGATTCGACGTTTGCCGCGCTGGCGAACCGAACCCGGCGGGCGCTGCTCGACCAGCTTTCCGAGGGCGAATCAACCGTCACAGAGCTGGCCGAGCCGTTCGAAATGTCGCTTCCAGCAGTGTCGAAGCACTTGACCGTTCTCGAACAGGCCGGTTTGGTCGTGCGGCGCAAAGACGGTCGGCTTCGGCGTTGCGAGCTGGCTGCCGCTCCGATGTCGGCGGCGGCTGGCTGGATCGAAACGTACCGGGCCTTCTGGGAAGACCAGCTCGACCGATTAGAAGACTTTCTGGAATCAGATATTCGAGAGGACGACGGTCGCTGATGGCTACGGATTCCGGCGACGAGTTCACGGTAACGGTAAAGCGGAACGTCGCTTTTTCACGCGAGCGGGTTTTTGCCGCCTGGACCGATCCTCTCAGCGTCGAGAGCTGGTTTGCCCCCGGGGGCATGGATGCAAGAGGCGTAGAAATGGACGTTCGAACGGGGGGGGTCATTCCGGATCGGAATGCAGAGCCCCAACGGCGAAACGGTCTACGCCGTGGGCGAATATCGAGAACTATCCCCACCCGAGCGCCTGGTATTTACGTGGATCTGGGAAGGCGATGATGATTTTCCAGAGACGGTTGTTACCGTTGAGTTTCACGACCGCGGCGGCTCGACGGATATATCGCTCGTTCACGACGGGTTGTCGAGCGAAGAGTCTCGAGCAAGACACGAGGATGGCTGGGTGGGCTTTCTGGAAAAACTTGAACCGGCTCTCGGCTGATGGATTGGGTCAAATTAAGCAGGTAACGTTTGGAGCATTTCGCGGACCGCGGTCTGCGAGGGGAGGTTCATGATGAGCGAGTTGACCTTTATTGGCACGGCCACCGTCAAGGCGGGCCACGCCGACGAACTGGAAAGGGAGATGCAGTCGACGGTTGCGGCCACCCACGCTGAAGCGGGGTGCATCCATTACTCGATGCATAAGTCGCTCGAAGACCCGAATGTATTCGTCTTCATCGAGCGCTGGGCGTCGAAGGACGATCTCGACAAGCACATGGGAACCGATCACGTTAAGAACCTGATCGCGCGAACTCAGTCAATCATGGACGGTATGCCGACGATGCAGATGTTCGAGATGGTGGACGTTGCGGCTTCCGACATGAAGAAATCCGCGTTCTCGTCGTAATCGCAAAGCCCAGCCTCAGGACTCTGGCGGGGCTCGGCGCAGAGGCGTAAACGAGCGTCAACCGTGTCAATCCACGTCACTGTCGAGTTTCAAGTTGAAACGGACGCGGTCAGCGCTGTTGTGGACGCGATCGAGCGCTTCGTTTCCCGTATCGGAGAATCCGAGCCCGGGACGCTGCTCTATCGATCGTTGCAGAACGCCAATGATGAATCGAAATTTCTGCACCACATGGCCTTTGTCGATGATTCGGCGCGCGAAGCGCACCAGCGGTCGCCGGGCACCAGGGAATTTGTCGAGATCCTCTATCCGAAATGTGTTGCGGATCCCGAATTTAGCGAATATCGGGAGGTAATGGCTGCCGAGCGCAAGCGTCTGTAGTAACACCTGCAGTTAGCGAAATCTGACCGGCGATTGCCTCGCGGCAACCCTTCAGGGATCGTCGAACCGGGGCCGCTGGCGGCGCCTTTCCGATTGCCCCAACGTCCTGCTCGTGCTCGGCTTCCTAAACCGAACACCCGGCCGGTGGGTTGCCCCGTGATTTTGCTGGGAGCAAACACCGGCCGCCTGGGGCGATTTCGCCGATTCCGAGACCGTGGTTATCCTCTGAATCGCACAAGCAGATCGTTAGGTCCGGGGAGTAACAATGCCGTTGTTTGAAAGCGCCGATTTGTGCACATTCGCTCGTGATGTATTCATCGCCTGCAAGGTGCCCGTGGATATTGCCGAGGAGGTCGCCATGGCTCTCAGTCTGGCCGATCTCTCAGGGCACCCGTCGCATGGGGCGATTCGCGTGCCGAGCTACGTTGAGATGATCGACGACGGCCGAGTAATTCCCGCGAATCGACCATTTGATATTTCGCGATCGGCGAACACGGTCCTGATAGACGCCAACTGGGGATTTGGCCATCCAGCGGCCGCGTACTCTACCCGCGCAGTTGCGTCGATGGCTGTGGAATCTGGCATAGCGCTCGCGGGCTGCGTTCACCTCAATCACATCGGGCGGCTCGGGCAATGGGCGGAGCTCGCCGCCGAGCTCGGAATCGTTTTGATAATGCTGACAGGAGGCGAGTACACAACCATGACCGGCACGCCCTTCGGCGGAAGGGGCAGGGTGCTGTCCACGAATCCGATGGCTGCTGCGGTTCCGTCGGCGACCAGCGGCAGCATGATCCTCGACTTCGCTACGACCGCGTCCGCGGAGGGCAAGTTGCGAGTGGCTCGGTCGAAGGGCATGCAAGTTCCGCCGAATACGATCATCGACAAGCACGGCAATCCCACTACCGATCCGGAGGACTTCTATGACGGCGGGATGCTGCTTCCGTTCGGGGGACACAAGGGATATGCGCTTTCGCTGTTGGTGGACGCTCTCGGCAGCTGCCTTACCGGCTCCTGGCAGACTGAAAACAAAAACAAGTTCGGCGCGACTCTGATCGGAATTAATCCGGGTGTCTTCGTTTCGGCCGAAGCGGCGGGCGCCGCCGTTGACCGGCTTTTCGATCGCGTAGTTTCCGTTCCGCCCGCTCCTGGGTTCGATGAAGTTCTTATCCCCGGGTCTCCGGAGCGACGCGCGCGCGAACGTCATTCCGTGCAGGGAGTAGAACTGTCCGAGGCCACCGTCAGTGCACTCCGCACGACGGGTGAAGCACTCGGAGTTGACACGGCCGCGCTGGACACACCGCGCGGCGGGAAGGAATAGCCCCTGCGTCTCAATGATTTCCGCGATCGACTCGCCGTTGGGCGCGGCGGCCGGCCATCGGTATTTCCGGAGCGCGTTGTCTAATTGAAGTCGGTTCGTTGTACGGACCGACACGGCATGAGGTGGCTCGTTCGCGTAGCCTCGTCGTGTGTTGAATGAAGAGCTTCTGGCCGACGTAAAGCACCGGCTCCGCACTCCAATGAGCGTCGTGGCCGGCCTGGCCGAATTGCTCGCCGAAGGCGTTTACGGCGATCTGTCACCGGGTCAACTACAGCGAATTGCGATGACCAATGAGGCAGGTCAGGGCCTGCTGAGGGCTGTCGATGATTTCATCGAGCTCTCGGAAGTAATTGCAGGGCCCTCCGAACTGCGTCTTCAACGGATCCCGATCAAAGAGCTGCGAGACTCCGCAACGGCGTTGCTCGAAACTCCCGTCACTCGAAGTGGCATCGACATGAAATTCGATCTCGATCCGGCTTTACCCACGATATTCGCGGACCGCCGGGCGATGATTCAGATGCTCGTGCACTGTTTGAAAAAGGGAATAGATGTCACCAGACGTTCCGGTTCGCTGCTCCTACAGACTCGAGCGCCCGATAGGTTGACCATCGTCGTCTCGGATCCTGATCCGGTTGCCGTCGCGGATATCGTCTCTGGTGATAGCCCGCCAATTGATCCCAAGAGCAACCCGAACAGACTGCATGTCCCGAGGAACTTTGGTGACCTGAGCGTCGCGCGGCAGCTTGCGAAATGGCATGGCGGAGCACTCGATGTAATCACTGCGGGCACCGACATTCGGCTTGTTGCCACGATCCCCCAGGCCTCGGCGTCACGGAATGGCTCTGATCCCACGTCCGGCCCAACGCGAATCTTGATCGTGGAAGATAACGCGTCGATTGCTGAAGCGATTCGTGACTATTTGGCAACGAAGGGCATCAACGTGACCGTCGCACCTGATGGCGAGGCCGGGTTGAGGGAGGCGGCGATTCATCGTCATTCCATCGCCCTCATCGATATACGCCTGCCCGGGATGGATGGCTTTGAACTGATGAGGCGGTTGCGCGCCGAATCACGGACTTCCGAGATGGTCATCGTGGCAATGACCGGTCAAGACGCCGCCGACGATCGAAATCGGTGCCACACGGCCGGAGCCACCGCTTATCTTCCGAAGCCGTTGAGACTTCACGACCTGGGAACTCTGATCGAAGCCTTGAGCGGCAACGGCGGGGCGACCGATCGAGTACCGGTGAATTACGAGATCATGCGTCAAGAACTTGAAGTCAGGCGTCCGATTCAAGCACCGCTCGGCGCAGATCGGCTGAGCGAGCGGGAAATTGACGTTCTGCGGCTCCTTTCCTCCGGACTGCGCAACAGGGAAATTGCCGCCCGGCTGCACGTCACCGAGGCGACGGTCAAATCTCACGTAAGCGCCGTCCTAAGAAAAATCGGTGCGTCGAACCGAGCCGAAGCTGTGGCGATGTCGATAAATCAAAGGCTCTTCTAGACACGACGTTGGGCCTTGAATCCGAGCGACGGTCGGTCAATCCGACAGATGTCGAATTGATTCCATCGAACGTAGCATCTGAGTTGTTTCGAATCGTCGATGAAGCGATCACCAACGTCCAGCGCCATGCAGGGGCCTCGAACGTGCTGGTAAATCTGTTGGTCGACTCGGGCGGGATACGGCTGGTAATCGAGGATGACGGCGTCGGCTTCAATGCCGGAGCGCAGAATTCCCATGGGCACGGCCTTGCCGGCATAAGGGAGCGGGCCATGAACATCGGCGGTGAACTCGTGCTTGAAACCGAGCCGGGCGAAGGCACGCGCGTGCAGGTCGTAGTCACCGATCTTCCGGGGATCGATCGTGAATATGGCGGTTCCACGTGATCAGGATCTTGATCGTTGACGACCATCCGATCGTACGGGAAGGCCTGGGCTCGATTGTGAACGCTGAGGACGATCTCGACGTCGTAGCCGAGGCCGGCGACGGAAAGGAGGCGGTCGACTGTGCGATCGAATATGCGCCGGATGTGGTTTTGATGGATCTTCGAATGCCGGTGATGGACGGGGTTGAGGCAATTCGACAGCTCCGGGAGAACGTTCCCGATGCGAAGGTTGTAGTTCTTACAACGTACAACACCGACGAACTGGTCTACGACGCGATTCGCGCCGGCGCGCGAGGATATCTTCTAAAGGATGTCGCGGCGAGTGACCTGACCAACGCAATACGGACGGTTTATCGCGGCGGATCGTTGCTGCAGCCGGTAGTCGTGGAACGGCTGATGGATCGACTCGGTCCCGGCCGACTTGAGCCGAGCGCCCAGGTTGATAATCTGACGCCGCGAGAACTGGAAGTCCTGGCGTGCATGTCCACGGGCGCCCGCAATCGTGAGATAGCCAAAAAGTTGGTTATCGCCGAGCGGACAGTCAAGATACACGTGGCTAACATCATCGCAAAGCTGGGCGCCACGAACCGTACTGAAGCGGTTGTTACCGCGATAGACCTCGGCATCGTCAACGGTTCTGGCGCGGATCGTCAATAACAATCACCGACCGTCGATCTCTGAAAGGCCGCTTCTACGGGAATGAACGCGCGCTCGGTGGATTATCATCGCTGATAATTGCGTCCCACGTAAGGACTGAGCCGATGGGCAATCTCGCGCTTAATGGTGGAATTCGCGTCCGCACGGAGGAAGCCCTCCCGTGGCCCCGCGCCACCGCCCAAGACGAGCAGGCCGTGTCGGACGTACTGCGTGAAGGGCCGTGGTCCCGCATCAGCGCGGACCGAGCCCGCGATTTCGAGCGCAACTTCGCCGACTTTCAAGGTGCCCGATACGGGGTTTCGCTGAACAGCGGAACGTCGGCTCTGGAGTTGGGACTGCTTGCCATGGGTATCAAGCCCGGCGACGAGGTAATTTTGTCGCCGTACACATTCATGGCGAGCGCGACATCGATTCTCGTCACAAGAGGAACCCCGATTTTGTCGATATCGATCCGGATACTTACAACATCAATCCCGATCTGATAGAGGCAGCGATCACCGACCGCACGTTCGCGATAATGGCCGTTCATTTCGGAGGTCTCGCATGCGATATGCAGCGGATTCTCAACATCGCGAAAAAGCATGGTCTCAAGGTCATAGAAGACGCTTCACATGCGCACGGTGCGACCTGGAACGATCGTGGACTGGGCAGCATTGGAGACGTGGGGGCATTTAGCCTGGGCAGCAGCAAGAATCTCAGCGCGGGCGAGGGCGGCATACTCCTCACTAACGATGAAGAAACGTATTCGAACGCCGCTAAGCTGCACGATCTATGGAGCGGCGGACTCGTTCAAAGGTCGGGTGACTCGGGTGGCGGCAGCTTTAGCGCCGGCAAGAATTGGACGTTTCCGCAGGCAACTCCAAATTACCGGCTTTCCGAGATTCTTGCGGCGTTGCTCGCGTCCGGACTGACCAGACTGGAGGACGAAATCCAGATCCGCGCCGACAACGGACGTTACCTCGATGATCTTGTCGAGGACCACCCTGGTATCAACATTCGCCGTCGAGACGCTTACGTGACGAGAAATTCACAATACATCTACATCTTCAAGTACCACGCCGACGAGTTCGACGGCCTGCCCCGTGAAACGTTCGTGAAGGCCATGGCGGCGGAGGGAATTCCGGTCAACATCGCCTACCCGCGGGGCTGCCACAAGCAACCCGTATTCCATGATTACAGAGACAATGCGGATTGGCCGTACAACCGATTCTTCGGGGACTCGACAGTCGATTACGCCGCGGTCGAGTGTCCCGTCACCGATTACCTCTGCGAAAGCGAAACGATCTGGCTTTCCGGGTCGTACATGCTTGACGCCGGGCGCGAGGGCATGGACCAGGTTGCTGAAGCGGTCGACAAAATCCGGGCAAACACGGCCGAGTTGATGGAGGCGGTCGCCGCCGGCTAGAACCGCCGGCGCGGTCGGCGCGACGCTCGTTGCCGTGCCCACATACGCTTGATGGAATAACAGCGTTTGGGCTGGCGGTTGAACGATCGCCGTTATCGAAGCGCCTGGAGCAACCTCTCAGCCTCTTCGGGGCTTATCTTCCCGTCGGCCACCATACGAAGGATCATCCTGGTGTCGTCATCGGATTCGCCTGTGTTGCCATCGGTCGCACTCGCCGTTGCGGTCCCACCGGCCTTTGCGGCGCGCCTGGTTTCCGTTTGAGCCGATTTTCGGGCGGTGCGTTTGACACGCCGCCCCTGTCTCTTCATGAACCGATCTACGTCGCGCTGAACGCGCTCTCTTATCCGCCCGCCAAGATCTCGAATGTCTTCTTCTATGCGCAGCGACCCGGAAACCTCCTCGCCGAGATGGCGAAGACCCGACTCCAGGGCGCCGACCATTTGCTCGACGCCCTCCCCGATCTCCTCAGTGGTAAACGGCAATCCAAAGTCGCCGTCGGGCAACCCGGTGTCTTGCCGGAGCACGATATCCCCATCGGCTTCGATCTCTATCGTCGCCTCGCCATCCCCGATCGTGGCCGTAAAAACGCCGTCTTCATGTGCGCGGCCGCTCAGGTCAAGCCCCCTGGCGGCAACGTCCCCACTTTTCGTCACCAGCCTGATGCTGGCCGACGAATTTCTGTTCAATGAGATCGTCGCACTTCCCTGAACCTTGGCCTTCCAGACATTTTCACCCTGAATGCGACCACTCAGGCGCAGGTTCCCGGCCAGCCAATCCAACTGGACATCGCCCGAGATGTCGCTGAGCGTCGCGTTGCCTACCGCACTTTTGGCGTGGAGTGAGCCGGCGCAGCGCCGGACTCGCACCGGTCCCGACGACTCGTTCAATTCGATACTGTCAGTGTCGGAAGTTGACAGCGGACCGAGGCACCGGTGCAGCGACACCTGTCCGGCGCCGCCGATGCGGACTGGGCCAAACAACGACCCCGTGCAGACCAGCGAGCCGTCCAGGTCGGATATCCGGGTCGGCCCGCGAATGTCGCCGATGGTCAGGCTGGCGCGGATGCCATCGAGCACAAAAGGACCCGCTACTTCGCCAATCGTGATCTCAATGCCGTCCGGGGCGGTCAAGCCGGACGGTCCCAAAAACCGGAACGATGCTTTTTCCGCGTCCACTGCCGAGTATTCCGGCTTCGATTTCGCAGTCACGACCAGGTTCTGCTGATCGTGACCGCCAATCGTCAGCGAGCCTGACGAACGCTCGACCGTCAACGACTTTGCCGACTCAAAACTCCAGGTTGATATCACGGATTTCTCCCTTCGAGTTCGGATGAGCCGAGCGATCCTTCACTTCTCAACAATTGCAGGGCTACATCCACGTCGATGTCTCCGTCGCGCAGCGACTGCAGCACGGCAATTCGTTCGCTTTCGCCAGGTCGATCGCCGGGCGAGTCCGACATCTCACCTTCCGAGCTGGCGGCGATCAGTTCAAAGCTCCCGGTGACCGAGTTCATTCGAATCTCGCGACCGCCCCCGTTCAGTTCGGACTTCCACGTCGTTCGACTGTTTTCAGTGGCCCGCGAAGGCAAGTCAGTCTGGACGGTACCGGACACGGTGCGAAGCGTTGCGGTGTAGCCCTGGGTCGAATCCAATAGCAACGTCATCTTTTCGCTCACCATGTTGAGTGTTACGGGGTCGTCGCCCGGCGCCAGCGTGTCCACGCTTACGTTGCCGGTGACCGTCTGAATCGAGAGGCTGGTGACGCGAGAATCTTTGATATCAAGGTCGCCGCTGACAGACTTAAAACTTGCCGGTCCGTGCAGCCCGCTGCACGATATGTCTCCGCTCACGCTATTGAGCCTCAACGCTCCGTCGAGTTCGGCGATCCGAACTTGGCCGGTCGCCTGGTTTACGTCCACTTTGCCCTTAAGATCTTCGATTTCAATCCGGCTGGCCGCGGACTTGACCGAGACGTCGCTGGTCCGGGGACATCTGATCTCGAGGCTGACCGACGGTACAGTTGATCGGAAGACTTCGCGCATCCAGGCCCGGACGTTCTTGACGGCCTCGGCCTTCACGGTGACCCGATTTCCGGAACCTCCAACTGTGAGGTCTACCAGATCGGGCGATCCGTCGGTCCCGACCGTCGCGATCACCTGGACTATGTCCTGATCCCAGGACTTCACCGCGATTGAGCCGCGGACGTTGGAGATCTCGAGTCTCGCGACCGGGCCGGTTGAAAATGTTCTTTCGGTCCGATTATCGCCGTTCATAGTTGGGCTTGCCTCACTTCCGCCGGCAACGCCGAAGAAACCTTCGCCAGCCCCATCCCTTCGAAGTCGTTCACATCGCGGCCAGCGAGCGCAGCGCGTCGTCCACATCGATCTTGCCGTCGCGAAGACTTTCAAGGATCTTGGTCTTTTTCGGGTGCGAGCCCGCCGCCGATTTGGCGCCTCGATCCATCGCGTCGACTACGCCATCGAGCATCGATCGGACTGTCGGATACGACACCCCCAGCTCCGACTCGACGTCCCTGATGATGCCGCGATTTCGCACGAATACGTCGACAAACGCAATCTGGTCGGGCGACAAACCCGACAACCCCGCCATCTCGAAGTGACCGTCGATGCCGGTCTGGCAAGTTCCGCATTCGAGCCGCACTGCCACGAGCTCCTGCTGGCACACCGGGCACGTCTTGAGAATTTCGGCCACGGCTCTATGTCCGGGCCCGGTTGCCGGTAAACCCGGGTCCCGGTTTTCCAGCCGGCCAACTGATATCGCTTTGAATCGGTTGCCTAAAGCGATTCGGATCTGCAATGCGGCTACGGAAAGGGCGGCTAGAAAGCAAATCGACAGCGAGACGAGTCCCCTTCACGCGGGCAAAATACACTTTACGATCCTGGTATTGATGTTAAGTTCTCACAGAACAATACGCAGTAGCGAGAGCACAGTCAAGATGCGGCTTAAGAAACTTAAGAGAGTGATACATTAAATTAAGTGCGATTGCCCCAAAGCCGATGGGCCTTCACGTTGGTCGCTTGCAGAAAAATCGGTCTGTCACGCGGCCGACGTTACTGGCCGCTCGCGCGGATCGCGCCTAATTGCCCGGGCCCGGCCAGTCGAGATGTTTGTGCAGGAAATCGAACGTTCCCTGTGCATGGACTTCGTGTCCACCGTCAAAGTACTCGATTTCCGTACGCTCGGGTATGCCGAGTTTTGCGTACATGCGGCTCACTTTTGCGTATTCGAAGGCGACGCGTTCGTCAGGTGCCACGCCGTCGTCATGGCCCCTTTCGACCATGAACGGTCTCGGCGCGATAAGCCCGGCCATTTCGGCGTACCCGAACGTATTTCCCTGGTCGAATTCCGGAATCTCGAATTCTCGGGTAAACATGTAGCTGTAGGCGCTGTCGACCGATGTTGTCTTCCATAGCCAGTCATTGAAATTCGCGGAGCAGATCGAAAGACAGTAGCCATCGAGAATCGCGGGGATGCGCATCCCGGTGAATCCTCCGTAGGAGAGGCCATAGAAGCCGATTCGCTCCGGATCGACGTACGGCAGCGTCCCGAGCCACTCAAGAAACCGTTCGTGCTGTCTGACGATAAAGGAAAACAGCGTAAGTCCCAGCGGATTCGCTTTCCGCTGGATCGTCCGGAAATGATCCTCAAAAATGTGCGGCTGCTGCGGCGCCAGCACAACGAATCCACGTTCCACGAGTTGCTCTCCATACCCGTGGTAAACCGATTTGATGCTCTTATCGACTACATCTTGAGTCCGCCCCTCGAGACCGTGCTGGCATACCACGACCGGCCTCCGCTCCCCGTCGTGAATACCCTTCGGAATGAGAAGCGTTCCATACGCGAATACGTCGGGCCACAGGTCGAGAGTGAGTTCGTACCCATTCCAACTGTCCCTCTCGTATGCGAGCCTGGTTCGAGGGTTCGGGGGAATCGTCGGTTTTGGAAGCTTGCCGATAACATCGATCCAAAATTGATCTCTGAGAACTTTCCGTGACTTCGACCAGGCGTCGATCGACTCGTGAGATGTCGACGCCCAGTAATACGCCTGTCGATTATTCTCGGCCGCCCGGACCTGAGACTGGACGAGTTGTACCAAACCCTGGAACTGGCGATGCAGCCGAGTCGAACGTCCTACGAATGCCCGGCTGGTCATTGGATCCGCCAGTTCGCGTCCGAAATCCGCGTCGACTCCGAGCCCTGCTAGGAACGCCTCGAGAGCTTCCTTACGGCGTGGCCCTGAGGCATTCTCGGGCACGAACTGCATCTGTCCTTCCGCCTCAAACCGACGAAAGTAGTTCGCGGCCCGTTCGGCCTCATTATTGACCGCTTCTTCGTCCTCGCCGGTCAAGCGCCCCGGCGCCGCCTTCCGCATAAGGTCTCTCAGCGGAGGCGGTCCATCAACTTCGGGGCCATCCCCGGAGGCAACAGTCAGAGACCGAGGCGCGATCATCGCCGCCAGCTCGGCATCCCCAAATTTGGTCAGAAGGCTCCAGACGTTTCGGTAGATGGGCTCGCGCCAGATCCTTTCCCGCGACTCGAAATAGCCGCTGACAAGCGCTCCGGCTATTCGATCGTCAATCGCGGCCGCGTAGAGCGCCAGAAGACCGCCTTCGCCGTGGCCGGCCACTCCGATTTTTGCGACTTCGTCTCCGCTGTTCCTGGCAAACCAGTCGACCGCCGCGAGAATCTTTTGAACTTCGTATCCGACAATGTGGCGTCCGATCTGGTACGCCATTCGATAGATGAATTCGCGATGTGGCTGATTTGTTTCGGCGACTCCCGCAGTTTGGGACCAACGATCCGATCTATCGATCAGATCAGGCACCAGGACCTGGCACCCGGATTCCGTTAGCCGCCGCGCCGTTTGAGCGTCGGGCGTGAGACCATCGGAAATTCCGGCCAACTGCTCTGGCGACGTGTCCGCATCGGGCACCGCAATAATGTGCGCGTTGGGATGTGCGTCTGGCGTGAGCAGTAGACCTTCAGCATCGAGTCCATCAAGCACTGTCCATCGCACCTCGTAAATTGCAAAGCTGGAACCGCGTCCTATTTCCAGGGGGGTCTGCGGGTGAGGAACCTCGAAATTGAGCGATGGTTCGATGCGATCGTCGATCACCCCTACGATCTGTCTTAAGTCATCGCGCCGCGCGGCGACGAATTTCGTTGCCTCTGCCGCTGACAGATTTTCCGCCTCCCACATTACCTGGCGGGTTTTGGGAGCAGCAGCCAGCTGACGGTCGAGATACGCGTGAATTCCGTCCACCATTCTGGCGGCCAGATCGCCGGTCGTTGTTAGAAACGCGGTATCCGGCAACGAGCGCGGAGCGCTAGCGTGCATGGCGGAGCCCAGCCGGCTCGCCCGTCTTGTCACCGTTCATATCGCCCCATGATCAGGCGCGTACTGCGGTTTCTGGTCAGATAGTTCCAGGACCATTGCACAAGGACGAGGACTCGATTCTCGTACCCGATCAAAAGCATCAAATGGACGAACAACCAGAAAAGCCACGCTGGATATCCAGAGATCGGCACGCGACCGAAATGCGCAACCGCATTCGCTCGGCCGATAGTTGCCAGCGTGCCCTTGTCCGAATAGCGAAAATTCCTGTATTTACGGTTATCCAGACGGCGACCAATCAGCCTGGCGACGTACTTGCCCTGTTGGGAAGCCACCGTGGCCAGTCCCGGCAGCGGCCCCGATCCCTGATGATCGAATGACGCGATATCACCCAGCGCGATGATGTTCGGGTGCCCCGGCACAGTCAGATCCGGCTCGACGATGAGGCGTCCGGCGCTGTCGGTGGGAGCGCCGGTTCGATCCGCGAGTTTCAGCGCCAGCGAGGACGCCTTTACGCCTGCGGCCCACAGCACGGTTTTACACTGTATTTGTTCCTCCCGATCGCCTGTCCGAATCCGAACGGAATCCGCGTCTATGTCGAGAACAAACGTGTTCGTCCTGACCTTCACGCCGGCGCCTTCCAGCGCAGTGGTGGCCTTCTCGGAGAGTACCGGGGGGAATGTTGCAAGAACGCGATCGGTGGCCTCCACCAGAATAATCCGCGCTGATTCCGTATCAATCGAACGGAAGTCCGCCCGCAACGTGTCTCTGGCGATTTCCGCGAGCGCTCCCGCCAGCTCGACGCCGGTGGGTCCCGCGCCAACGATAACGAATGTCAGCAAGGCCGAGCGATCTGCGCCGGTATCCGCAAATTCGGCATTTTCAAACGCAAGCAGTATTCGACGGCGCATTTCCTCGGCGTCCTCCATCGACTTCAGTGCCGGGGCCGTCTCAGCCCAGCCATCGTTTCCGAAATAATGATTTTCGCTGCCAGGCGCAACGACGAGTGTGTCGTAATCAACCTCGGAGCCTTCCAACAGAACCTTCCCGTTCAGCACGTCAAAGTCGATCACTTCCCCGAGTCTCACCTGGACGTTTCGGTGCTTCCGAAGCACGCTGCGCAGGGGCGAAGAAATGTCGCCCGGTGAAAGTCCGCTCCTAGCGACCTGGTACAGCAGCGGCTGAAATACGTGAAAGTTTCGCCTGTCGATAAGGGTTACCGACGCCGGACGGCGCTTGAGTCCAACCGCTGCGTGCAGTCCGGCGAAACCACCGCCGACGATCACAACGCGATGTCGGTCATCCGCGGTGTGATCGGCACTGATTCGCTGCAATTAACGCCGCTCCAGGATCATCGATATTCCGAATTCTAGACGGAGCTTTCGACCGCCTTCTCCTCCCACGTTGTCTTGAGTGTGGCTTCCGGAAGCCACACATTGATTATCAGGGCAACGCCAAGGACAATCAGCCCGATGAAGAACAGCGCCGTAATCGAGTTCGAAAGCGCCTCTCGCATCAACGGCAGAATTTCAGGCGGAAGCGTGAGATCTTTGCCGATTCCCGAAGCAAGAGCCTGGGGATTTTCAACAAGGCTTGCCAGTTGCTCGGTGGATATCTGGCTCCGCACTGAATCGGGTATGTCCTTCAAAAGGCGTTCGGCCTCGTCCTTGAAGCGGAAAGTCATAACCGACCCAAAGGCCGTTGCGCCAATCACCCCGCCGATCCCTCGAAAAAACTGCAGCGCCGATGTCACCGCGCCAAGCTGGCTGCGATCGAATGCGTTTTGAACCGCGATGATGTAGAGCGGGAAGGTTATTCCGAGACCCGCGCCCGTCAAAATCATGTTTCGCACGGCCTCGGCGCTGGTGGTGTTGGGTCCCATTCGCGACAGCATATAGAAGCCCAGTCCCATGGTGCCGATGCCCAGGAACGCGAGAAATTTGTAGCGTCTCAGCCGCGACATGACCAGACCGGATATCACGCTTGCAACAACCATGCCGAGCATCATCGGCATCAATACCAAGCCGGACTCCGTTGCGCTGGTGTCAATGACGAATTGAATAAACAGCGGAATGAAGAGAATTGCGCCGAACATGCCGATTGCCGTCAGGAACGTGCTGAGTATTGATACGGTGAACACTCGTTTCCTGAAAAATTCGAGCGGCAGCACGGGATCTTCAACCCGTCGCTCCACGAGGTAGACAGCTATCCAAAGCGCCAGGGCGGCTCCGGCCAGACCGACGATCTGCGTTGAAGCCCACGCGTATTCCTTCCCACCCCACAGAACGATCAGCAGCGTCGTTACGATTGCGGCCGCCAGAAGTCCGCCACCGAGATAGTCCACGGTTCTGCGAACCGATCGATCGGTGGTTTCCTTGAGAGCGACGAACAGGATGGCGAACGCGATGAATCCTACGGGTAGATTGATGTAGAAGATCCAGCGCCAGCTCGCGTTGTCGACCAGGTAGCCGCCCGCCGTCGGGCCGATAATGCTGGCCACTCCAAACACCCCCGCGAACAGTCCCTGCATTCGCCCGCGCTGGGCGGGTGGATAGAGATCGCCGATTGTGGCCATCGTTACCGGAAAAAGCACTCCGGCCCCCAGGCCCTGAACACCTCTGGATAGGATTAGCTGCAGCATCGACTGTGAAGCGCCCGACAACGCCGATCCGACCATGAACACCACGATGCCCGCGAGGTATACCCACCGGCGACCGTAGATGTCCGAAAGTTTGCCCCCGATCGGAGTTATCGTGGTGGACGCGAGCATATAGGCGGAAAACACCCAGGCGAACAGATTCAGCCCGCCAAGATTGGCCACCACGCGCGGCATTCCGGTCGCAACGATCGTCTGGTCCAACGCCGCGAGCAATAGGCCCAGCAGCATGCCGCCCAATACGAACCTGGTCCGTCGCCTCGAGCCGAACCGCGACGCGGGCTGGGCGTCGGCCTGGCCCGGCTCAAACTCTTCCTGCCGATGCGGGCGCTTGGCTTCGGCGGAGCTCTCACTCAACAAACGCTCTCATGGATGCATGAACGTCGCGGCGTGGATTCAGCGGTCGATCGGCGAGAATACCGGGCCGCCGCGAATCGTGCGGCTATCAGCGATTTTAATTGGCGGTGAAGTTTTATGACGGCGAGGGTATTGCTGCTTGCTCAATTGGCAAGCTTGTTTAAACCCCTCAAGCCCGCCATCTTGTAGCATTCGGCAAACGTCGGATAGTTAAAGACCGTGTCGACGAAGTAGTCGATGGTGCCTCCGAGCGCAAGCACTGCCTGCCCTATGTGAATCAGCTCGGTCGCCTGGGAACCGAAGATATGCACTCCCAGTAAATCCCGGTCGTTCGGATTGAAAAGCAGCTTGAGCATCCCAAATTGATCTCCGACGATGTTGCCACGCGCGATCTCGCGGTATCGGGCTACTCCGCTTTCGTACGGTATTCCCTGCTCGGTCAGCTGCTCTTCGGTCTTACCGACCATGGATATTTCCGGAAGCGTGTAAATACCGATCGGAATGAGCCAGGGAACCGAGGTGACTGGAAGGCCGAATGCGTGACGGGCTGCTAATCGTCCCTGTTCGGATGCCGTCGCGGCCAGCGCCGGTTGACCGATTACGTCCCCGACGGCGAACACGTGCTTCATCTCGGTTCGGAATGTTTCGTCGACAGCGAGACGTCCACGTTTGTCCGGTTCAATACCGAGCGCGGCCAGATTCAGCTTATCCGTTGACCCCGATCTGCCGATCGTGAAGAGGAGCGTGTCGGCCGAAATCGTAGCTCCATTCTCCAGGGTAGCCATCGGGCGTCCGCTTTCATCAAGATCTACTGCACCCACGTTATGCCCGAGCCGCAAGGTCACGCCGGTGTCGCGCATATGGAACTTGAGCGCGTCGGTGACCTCGTTGTCGAGAAACTCCAGCAAGTTGTGTCGACCATCAATCAGCACGACCTTGGTGCCCAGAGCCGAAAAGATGCTCGCGTACTCGCTGCCGATAACACCGCCGCCCACGATGATCATCGTCTTCGGCACATCCCGCATGTCGAGGATGTCGTCGCTATCCATCACGCGCTCGTGTTCGAAGGGAATGCTGTCAGGGCGAGCCGGATGCGACCCTACTGCAATGACGAAATTGTCCGCCTGATACTCGCGGGAAGTTTGGCCTACGACTTCGATCCGATGGGGGTCCAAGAAGCTGGCAATCCCCGTCGCGAGTTGCACTCCGTTGCGAACCAGCGCGCTCTTGATAACCTCGGATTCGGCGTTAATCACGTGGCCCGTTCGCTCCAGGAGGTTAGGCATCGTGATCTCTGACATCAGGCGGTAGGAATCGCCGTAAAACGTTCGTTGGCTAACGCCTGTCAGGTAGCAAACGACTTCCCTGAGCGTTTTCGATGGGATGGTATTTGTTAGCACCGAGTCGCCGCCGGCGGTCTCATGCCGATCGACCGCGAGGACCCGGCGACCCGCCTTCGCAGCCTGGATGGCCGCACCCTGCCCGGCCGGGCCTACGCCGAGGACGGCGAGATCGAATTTATCGGCGTCGGTCATTCGCTCGTCCCTTTGGGCGCTGGCTTGAGCAGTCCAGCTTAACTTGTCTTGGGGGGTGGTTCATTTAACCCGCCAGCTGGCGCGAAAACTCCACTCCACATTCGACGCTGATCGCCGATATCGGGTGTCCCAATCGAACGCTTCAAGATCATTTTCTAGGGAGCTACGCGCACTTCGGACCGTCCCCTTTTATCGACTGCCAATCTAAGCTGGTACATACAACTTCCGCGGCGCGCTGGAAATCGCTGAAACCGAGCGCCTCGGACACCCCGGAGACGAATGATGCCGGGCACGTTTCCGCTGATTGAAGTATCGGGCTCGTCGTACGAAATGGGCCGTCAGCACGGCGAACTTGCCGCGGAGAAAGTGCGTTTGTACCTGGAGTGGATTGAGAAACTTACGGGATTTCCGCGCGAGCGATTGATCCCGAACGCAATGCGCCTGCTTCCGTTCATCGAGGATGTAAGCGCAAAGTTTGTCGATGAAATCCGAGGGCTCGCCGATGGCGCGAAGATTCCGTTCGAGGACGCCGTGCTCTGCCAGGTTAGGGCCGAAGCGGTGCATGGCGTGGATGGGGCGTGTACCGCGTTTGCACTCACTGGCGAGGCGACGCTCGACGGCGGCACGATTTTGGGTCAAAACCAGGATCTTGAGCCCGAATTCGAGAGCGTGGCAATCCTTCTAGGGGTGAAGCCCGACGATGGGCGGCCCGCGGCTCTGATGTTCACGTTCGCGGGCCAATTGGGCTACAGCGGAATGAACGACCGCGGCGTGGCTCATTTCGCGAACGCCATCTACGTCGACCAATGGCGGCCGGGATCACCCCACTACCCCGTTAAGCGGGCGGTGCTGGAACGGACATCGGTAGACGAGGTATTGGAGTTGATCGAGAACGTAATCGTCTGCTCGGCCGCCAATATGGTTGTTGCTGACGGCCTTGGAAACATTGCTGATCTGGAGATCCTGCCAGATGCCGTTTCTGCGTTTGTTGACGATCATCCCGATAAGCGCATCCACGCGAATCACTGCCAGTCCCCCGAATTCGAGGGACTGGACAAACCGCTACTTGCCGACTCCTACGATCGACTAGCGCGAATGCGCAAGCTCGTCGCGGATGGCTGGGGGTCGATAACCGTCGACACGATGAAGACGATTCTTGCGGATCATCAGGGTGATCCGGCCGGGATTTGCAGGCACGGGGCGAAGGACATGCACTCTATCTCGGGCTACATCGCTCAACCTGAGGAGCGTACACTGCAAGTTCGGCGCGGCCATGGTTGCGACGGAACGTGGACGGCCTATCGAGTCTAGGCGCCCAATTCCGCCCCCACGCTCCAACCGGGCGGCGAGTTGCCCCTGGACACCGCAAAACCGAAGCCTGAGGATTTGCGTTTTCAGGAGACGAGAGCTGCGCGAGACTGTTCGCCCGCGTGATAGGAACTTCGTACGAGAGGGCCCGCTTCGACGTGGCGATAGCCGAGTTGCATGCCGAATTCCCGGATCGCTTCGAACTCATCCGGGTGGTAGAAGCGCCTAACCGGCAAGTGTTTTGCCGTGGGCTGCAAATACTGGCCGATCGTTAGCAAATCGCAGTCGCTCTCTCTTATATCGAACATCGTGCGCTTCAGCTCGTCCGTGGATTCTCCGAGGCCAACCATCAGCCCCGACTTGGTCGTCATCGAGGCGTCCAGCCGCTTGGCTCTGCCGATGAGCTCGAGTGATTGCTCGTAGCGCGCCTTCGGTCTGGCGATGCGATAGAGCCTTGGCACCGTTTCTGTGTTGTGATTGAGAACCGCGGGCTTGGCTTCGACAACTGTGGCCAGGGCGTCCCAATTGCCAAGAAAATCCGGAATCAAAACCTCGACCTGACAGTGTGGCGTGCGATGTTTGATTGCCCGGATGCACGCGGCGAAGATCGATGCGCCGCCGTCGGCCTCGTCGTCGCGGTTGACGGAAGTGATTACAGCGTAATCGAGGCCCAGTGTTTCAACTGCTCGGGCCAGCCTGAGCGGCTCCAGCGGATCGATGGCGCCGGGCCGGCCCGAAGTCACCGCACAAAACCCACATGCGCGCGTACAGGTGTCGCCAAGGATCATGAACGTCGCCGTGCCGGCGTTCCAGCATTCTCCGATATTTGGGCAGCGGGCCTCCTCGCAAACGCTGTGAAGCTCGTGCTCGCGCATGAGGAGCTTGAGACGGTCAAACCGCTCCCCGCCGGGATATTTAGCTGTGAGCCAGGCAGGCTTGCGGCTGGGCACTTCAGTTGCCAAGGACGAACCCTGTCTGAACGGGGGATTCCGAATGGTCTGGCGCCTCGGTCAATATTGCGTCGAAGACTTTCGAGAATGCCAGTGCGAACGCATCCTCGACCTCCCGCATGGTTGGAGGATTCCCAACAAGCTCGGCGATGGAAGTAGCGGGTGCATCGGGCACTCCGCAGGGGACGATCGCTTCAAACCAGGAGAGGTCGGTGGTCACGTTCAGGGCTACACCGTGGCTGGTTACGCCGCGCTGGACGCGTACGCCGAGCGCCGCGACCTTAGCGCCGCCCACCCAAATTCCGGGTTTTCCGGCCGCGCGGCCGCCGCCAATTCCAATCGTGTCGAGCGCCATTATTAGCGTCGACTCGAGCGAACGCACGTAATTGGTCGGCGGGATTCGGCGCGCCCGAAGATTCAATATCGGATATGCCACAAGCTGGCCTGGTCCGTGGAAAGTGATGTCCCCGCCTCGGTCGGCGTCGACGACCCGAGCTCCCCGCGCTTCGAGCAACTCGGCGGGCGCCAGTAGGTTTCGCCGGCCACCGCGAGCTCCCATGGTGTAGATGGGTGGATGCTCCAGCAACGCAAGACGCTCCGGCGATCGGCCCTCGCGCACAGACTCCGCCGAGCGCCGCTGCCAGTCGATCGCGGCTTCATATTCGATCAAGCCGAATCGATGCAGAAGGATCGAGGCCGTAGGCCCCTCGGCGTTCATAAGTGGTCAATACTAGCGCGCTGAGCTGGCATTAAACGGATTGCAGGGCATCGCGCCCCATGCATCAATTTCCGCACGTCTCACGATAAGATGTACGTATGTATCAGACGCCGCGTGAGTTTCGTTTCCCACGTGGCGGCGTCTCTTGCTCAAGCGGGGTTACGGGCTGCGGATACATTCGGGACCAACGCGCGTTATTTCCGAGAACCCTCGCACCGTGACCCGCAGCTGAGTCCAGAATAGTGGCAAACTCAAATCTCGCGGCCGAGTCCGTCGACGGACAGGCGGCGGTCCGGGATCTTGAAGTCGGGGATTGGGTCGATTCGCTGCGCGACGTTCTGCAACTTCGTGGAGCCGATCAGGTAGAGCGGATACTCAGCGAGCTACAGATCCATGCCCAGAAGAACGGCGTCACACTGCCGGTTACGGCCCAGTCTCCCTACGTAAATACGATTCCACCCGAGGACGAGCCGCCGTATCCCGGCGACCTGGAGCTCGAGCGTGCGATCAGGCGCGTACTGCGTTGGAATGCGATGGCGACGGTGGTCGAAGCCAATCGCAGATATGACGGGATCGGCGGGCACATATCCACGTACGCGTCGGCGGCGACTCTCTACGAGGTTGGCTTCAACCACTTTTTCCGCGGGCAGGACCACCCGTGCGGAGGAGATCTCGTTTATTTCCAGGGACATTCGTCGCCGGGAATTTATTCGCGGGCGTTCCTCGAAGGTCGAATTTCGGGCCATGAGCTTCACAATTTTCGGCGGGAACTGGCTGCGGGCGGCGGATTGCCTTCATATCCGCACCCGTGGTTGAAACCCGACTTCTGGCAATTCCCGACGGTATCCATGGGCCTTGGCCCAATCACGTCCATTTACCAGGCGCGATTCATGCGATATCTGGTAGACCGTGACCTCAAGGAGCCGACCGACGCCAACGTGTGGGCCTTTCTGGGCGACGGCGAGTGCGATTCTCCCGAGGCGTTGGGCGCGGTTACCCTGGCGTCGCGCGAGAAGCTCGACAATCTCATCTGGGTCGTCAACTGCAATCTGCAGCGTCTAGACGGACCCGTTCGCGGAAACGGCAACATCATTCAGGAACTTGAGGCCATCTTCCGCGGCATAGGCTGGAACGTGATAAAGGTCCTCTGGGGAACCGACTGGGATCGGCTGTTTGCCAACGATGATGCGGGTTTGCTCACCAAAAGAGCCGGCGAGGTCGTTGACGGGGAATATCAAAAATATATCGTCGCCGGAGGAGGCTACATCCGCGAACATTTTTACGGCGTCGATCAGCGGTTGCTCGACATGGTCGCGGACAAGACCGACGACGAACTCTGGTTTATGCGGCTGGGCGGTCACGACACCTTAAAGGTACACGCGGCTTACTCGGCCGCGGTCAACCATAAGGGTTCGCCCACCGTGATCCTTGCCCGAACCATCAAGGGCTACGGACTCGGCGAGGCAGGCGAAGGCAGAAACATCACCCATCAACAGAAGAAGCTGAACGAGGATGAGCTTCGCTACTTCCGGGATCGGTTCAGCATCCCGATGTCAAACGAGGACATCGTCAAGGGACCCCTGTACCGGCCGGCCGACGGAAGTCCCGAGATGGTCTATTTGCATGAACGGCGGCGGATGCTCGGGGGATATTTGCCGATAAGGAAGTCTGACGCGCCCGCCGTCAGCGTTCCGGACGACAAACTTTTCGACGAGTTCTACTCGGGCACCGGCGAACGCGTGGTTTCGACGACCATGGCGTTCGTGCGAGTACTTTCGAAGCTCCTGCGCGACCCGGATCTCGGCAAGCTGATCGTGCCCATCGTTCCCGACGAAGCCCGCACCTTCGGCATGGAGGCCCTGTTTCGGCAAGTTGGGATCTACTCCCATGTCGGTCAACTTTATGAACCCGTGGACTCCGACACGTTGCTCTATTACAAAGAATCCACCGACGGTCAGATCCTGGAAGAGGGAATCACCGAGGCCGGATCGGTGTCGTCTTTCATCGCCGCCGGGACTGCCCACGCGAACTACGGTTTGCCAACCATTCCCTTCTATATCTATTACTCGATGTTTGGCTACCAGCGGGTTGGGGATCTCATGTGGGCAGCAGCGGATTCGCGCGCCCGCGGTTTTTTGATCGGGGCCACCGCAGGACGTACCACGCTCTCGGGAGAAGGGCTTCAGCATGAGGACGGCCACAGTCACGTATTGTTCTCCGTGGTTCCCACCTGCGTGACGTACGACCCGGCCTTCGCTTACGAGATTGCGGTGATCATTCGCGAAGGCATTCGTCGGATGTATGGAGAAGGCGAGGATGTCTACTACTACCTGACTGTCACGAACGAAAACTACCTTCATCCGCCAATGCCCGAAGGCGAGGGCGTTCGCGATGGAATCCTGAAGGGTATGTACCGGTTTCGAACTTCCGAAATGGCGGGGCGCCGTCCGAGGGCTCAGCTTCTTGGCAGCGGCGCGATCTTGAACGAAGTCATCAAAGCCCAGCAGATTCTCGAGGAACAATACGGCGTCGCAGCCGACGTATGGTCGGTTACGAGCTACAACGAATTGCGACGCCAGGCGCTTGAAGTCGAGCGGTGGAATCTTATAAATCCCGGTGAGCCGACCAGAACACCGTTCGTCTCCGAATGCTTGCAAGAGAAATCGGGGGTAGTAGTGGCGTCGTCGGATTACATGAAGAGCCTCCCGGACAGCATTGCCAAGTGGGTTCCCGGCCACATCATCTCCCTGGGAACCGACGGATTCGGTCGCAGCGATACGCGAGAGGGTTTACGAGACTTTTTCGAGGTCGACGCCCGGTTCATAACACTTGCGGCCCTATCCGCCCTGACCAGGGAGAGTGAGATCGATTCCGAAGTCGTGAAAAAGGCGGTTGTCGAACTTGGTATCAGCGCCCAAAAGCCCAATCCGTTTTATGCGTGAGCCTCTGGCAGAATCTCAGGACTTCGCGGGTTAGATAGGTGGCCATTCAGCTCAAGCTACCGGAACTTGGCGAAAACATCGAAGAGGCAGATGTTCTGTCGGTCTTCGTGAGCAAAGGTGATCTCATATCCATAGACGACCCCGTCATCGAGATCGAGACGGAAAAGGCAACCGTCGAGGTCCCGTCGTTTGTGGAAGGCCGAGTTTCGAGCGTTTCGGTGAATGCCGGTGACACGATAAAAGTAGGACAGGTAATTCTGAGCGTTGATGAGGTGGAAGACGGCGAGAGTGTCGCGGGCGTCCAGCAATCCCGACAAAAAAGCGAAATAGCTCTCTCCTCCGAGCCTGAAAATCCGACGAAGGCCATAGCGGCGGCCAGTCCGGATTTGCGTGAAATCCCCGAACCGGGCAGAGCCCTTAAGAGTGTTGCGCCGCCGCCGGTTCCCTTACACGACGGCGGGGCGGTGCCGGTGTTCGCATCGCCATCCACGCGCGGGTTTGCCCGCGAGATTGGAGTGGACATTCGCCAGATAGAAGGCAGCGGACCCGGCGGGCGCATCTCCGAGGAAGATGTAAAAGCGCATTCCCGCGGGCGGGTTATGGCTGGACCTCCGTCGGATTCTCTCCGTCCCCTCCCCGACTTTTCCAGTTTTGGGCCGGTGGAGCGGATACCCATGAGCAGAGTTAGACGAGCGATCGCTGCAAATACGAGCGAGTCGGCATCGACGATCCCTCATGTGACCCTTTTTGAATCGGCTGACGTGACGGACGTCGAGGAGCTGCGTCTGCGCTACAAGCCAAGGGCTGAGGCAGTGGGCGGTAAGCTGACGATCACCGCCATCATCCTCAAAATCGTTGCCTCTGCGCTCAAGGCCTTTCCGAGCGTAAATGCGAGCCTCGATACCGCAAACCAAGAAATCGTCTTGAAGCACTACTTCAACATCGGTGTCGCCGCTGACACCGAAAGAGGTTTGGTGGTACCTGTCGTCAAAGATGTCGACAAGAAAAACATCATTGACCTCTCGGTTGAACTTGTGCAGCTTGCTGAGAAAGCCAGATCGGGAAAGCTCTCCATTGCGGAGTTGCAGGGCGGCAATATTGCCGTAACGAATCTCGGCGGGCTCGGCACCGGTCACTTCACCCCGATTATAAATTCTCCCGACGTCGCGATTCTGGGAGTCGGGAGGGCGGAGAAGCAGCCAGTATACGGCGATTCCGGACTGGAGCCGCGACTGATCGCGCCGCTTTCGCTTGCGTTCGACCACCGAGCTCTTGACGGCGCGGATGGCGCACGGTTTCTCCACTGGATCGTCGAAGCCTTGAATGAGCCGCTTGTGCTGGCGTTTGAAAGCTGACCGGCCGGCAAGTCCTATCGGAAACGCGAGGCTCCCAACACTTTGAGTCAAACGGTCCAAAAGCTGCGCGTCGCCGTAATCGGCGCCGGACCCGGCGGATACCCGGCGTCGTTCTATGCCGCGGACCTTGGCATGGACGTCACGCTCATCGACCCGGAAGTAAACCCCGGTGGCGTTTGCCTGTATCGCGGCTGCATCCCGTCAAAAGCATTGCTGCATGCGGCCGGCGTATTGCTCCAAGCTGAACGGGCCGCCGAATTGGGTATCAAGTTTCAGCCGCCAGAGATCGATCTGGACCGACTCCGCGGCTGGAAGGATAAGACCGTCAAGCAGTTGACGGACGGCCTTGGAATGCTGAGAAGCCGCCGGAAGGTCAAATACGTTCAGGGCCGGGCGCGCTTCATTGACGCACATACGCTGTCGGTATCCGGACCGGAAGGAGAGGCGGCGCGCGTTGAGTTCGATTACGCAATTGTGGCGACTGGCTCGCGCCCGTCCACCATTGGGGCCCTACAGCTCGATTCTCCTCGAGTCATGGACTCCACCGCGGCGCTTGACCTGGAAGACGTGCCGAGCTCGCTGCTGGTTGTTGGCGGTGGCTACATCGGTCTGGAACTCGGAACGGTATACGCCGCGCTTGGCACGAAAGTAACGGTGGTGGAGATGACTGCGGGTCTTCTTCCCGGAGTCGATCGCGATCTGGTCGATGTGCTGCAGCGCCGGCTTGAAGATGATCTCGAGAGAATTCTTCTGAATACAAGCGTGGTCGATATCAAAGAGAAGGGCCAGGGCCTCGAAGTTCAACTCTCTCCCCAGCCCGATGACTCTGGCCACCGCGAGTATGAGAAGGTTTTGGTTTCCGTGGGGCGCGCGCCCAATTCGGAAAACCTCGGGCTCGAAGCCGTCGGCGCGAAGGTATCCGATACGGGGTTTATCGTCACCGACAGTCAGCGCCGGACCGCTGAGGCAAACATTTTCTCGATCGGAGACGTGGCCGGGCAACCGATGCTCGCGCACAAAGCCACACATGAGGCTCGGGTTGCTGTTGACGCTATCGCGGGGCGGCCCACCGTTTTTGACCCGGGCGCCATCCCCGCCGTTGTATTTACCGATCCCGAAATTGCATGGTGCGGTCTGATGGAGGCTGAGGCGCGGGAGCGAAATATCAAAGTCGAAGTGGCTACGTACCCCTGGGTTGCGTCCGGTCGCGCCGCAACATTGGGGCGCAGGGATGGGATTACCAAACTTATCGTTCAATCCCGAACCGAACGAATTCTAGGCATGGGCGTCGTCGGGCCGGGCGCGGGAGAGTTGATTGCCGAGGGTGCGCTGGCCGTCGAGATGGGGGCACGCGCCAAAGACCTCGAATTGACCATTCACCCGCACCCGACGCTGTCGGAATCGTTGATGGAATCGGCGGGCGTGTTCTTCGGTCTCAGCCCGCATTACGTCGGTCGCAAACGGAGATAGGCCGTGCCGGGGTTGGCGACGTCCATTTCACGCGGTCGCCTCGGCGACGGATCATCGGAAGATCGGTCCTGGCGGCGATGAGCTTAGTTGGTGACTTATATACTGGTTTGATGGTGGCCGAGTGGCCCAGCGGGCGCGAATAGCGGAACGTACCGATGTCCCGAGTAATTTCGTTGGCGATTGCGGGAGCCGTCATGATCGTGATTTCCCTGGCCGCCGCCGCGTTGATCGCCCCCTTATTCGGGGAGAGGGTTCCCATTCTTGGAATCTTCGAAGAGGCAGTGAGCAGAGCGCGCGTACGCGGTCGCGGAATGCCGATCGGCGGGATTGCCTTACCCAATAATGTTCCGACTCGGAGTCCGTGGACCAGCGATCTTGGACTTGGAGTCGCCGCACCGACGAGCGACCTGAAGGAGGCGCCAGGATCGATTGATGCCGGATTGGTGGTATTGAGGGAGCTTCGAGCGAAAATCCCTCAACTTGAGGCTGTTTATGAGGTCTTGATTGCCTCAAAACCGCGGATCGTTACTCGTGATCTGCGTGGGAAGCTCGGGCAGTTCTCCGGCAGAAGCGGGACGATTGCCATCGATACGCTAGTCCTGAATGAATCAAATTTCGTTGTGGCGATGGTTCTCGCGCACGAGGGTCAGCATGCTTTGGACCATCGTCAGGGCCGCCTGCGCCTCGACGAACGGTCGTGCTACAACGCGGAGGCCAGGGCCTTCGATCTGTCCATCTTTATCTGGCAGTCGTTATGGGGTATGCAGGGAAAATCCAGCGGCGTGTCGGACGTCGAGGCCAGTTTCAACCGGATGTCATCCATCAGGCAAAACGATGCGATCGGCTACATTGAGCGGCTGATAGACCTGTACGGTGACGCTTGCGCTTAGCCCCAAAAACGCCGCCGGCTTCTCAGAATGTTGGCTGATCGAGGTCGATAGCCCGTCCGCTTGCAGCCAGCGGCGAAGTCTTCATCGCGAATATGATCCCGTTCGCGCCGTCAGCGGACGTTATCGAACGCGGATTCGGTGCGGGCGGTAAGCGCCAGACTTGCGCCTTCGGCGGCTAGCTCCAATGCAATAGCGCGCCCAATTCTCCTTCCCGCACCCGTAGCGAATGCGGTCCTACCGCCAAGGCGTTGAATCGTCGTTCCTACAAAAAATGGTAACCCTTGTTGGTCGAATGGTTTTGGCGTAAACGATCGAGTCGTGCTCGTCGCTCAAGTCAAATCCGCGACCGATCATGATGGCTTAAGGTATCAACGGCAATTACGAAGACTTGCCCGGCAATCTTGCCGGGAGTAGCCGCCAATTTTTCGCCACCTCGCGGCCATTCTGATACACGGATATTGGATTTCGAAGCGCGAAGATATTCTTCGACGCGTTGCCCTCGACGACGAGCAGATCGGCGCGTTTGCCTGACTGTATCGAGCCGGTCTCGCTGTCGATGCCAAGCGCTTTTGCCTGCGACGACGTTGCCCGCCGTATGGCGGTCTCGGCTGTGTCGTCGAACGCGACCATTCCCGCGACTACACTCAACGCGAAATCCGCGAAATGTACATTCGCGACTCCGGCATCGCTTGAAGTGGTTATCGACGCGCCGCGTCTGGCCGCATCTCGAAATATCTCGTACTGATCGCGCAGTTGCACGATCGACTCGGAAGGCACGGCGTCGATCGAATCGAAATCGGCGAACCGGTTACGGTCCATACCAGTGAACGTCGCGTTTATGGACTGTGTTTCCGGATTCATCCTTTCAACGGCATCCGGTCTGTAGTCGTATCCGTCGTCGGCGATCCATCGAAAATGCTCGAATGTGCTCACTCCGGCGTCAATTGCGAATTCGCATCCATCCGCGGCAAGCGTGTGCGCGGCAACTCTCTTATTTAGCCGGCTGGCGTCCCGCACCAGGGCCGCCAGCGTTTCCTTCGAATATTGGGGCATTCGAAGGTTTGAAATCGGAGTCATGCCTCCGCCGGTCGCCATTACCTTTATAAAATCCGCGCCGGCGACAACCATCTTGCGAACGGCCAGACGCACCTCGTCGTCCGTGTCGGCCGTGAGTCCGCACCAGTGCAGATGGCCGGAAGTCGTTGTGATTGGGGCGCCTGAGACGAGCAATCGGGGCCCGAGGGCCTCTGCTGAGTCAATGACATCGCGCACCTGTACGTTCAGCGCCATCCGGCCTCCGCAGTCACGTATTGTCGTCACGCCGGCCGCGAGCGCGCTCTGCGCATTGCTGAGAGCGCGCATCGCCAGCTGCGGGTCGGTTGCGGCGATGTGCCGGCCGACGATTCCCTCCGTGGTCTTCCCAGCGTCGAATTGAAGGTGGACGTGGCCATCTATAAGACCGGGGACTATCGTGGCGCGACCGAAATCCACGATTTCGCATCCGGGCGTCGGATGCTCGCCGGATTTTCCTACCCCGCGAATGATTTCGTCCTCGATCAGTACCTCCGCGTCGTCGACAGCGGGGGACCCCGAGCCGTCGATCAATACCGACGCGCGGAGAATGAGTCTACGCAACGAAAGCTCCGTGGGAGGGGTTGCGTAACAATCGGCGCGCGCCTTGCGCGCGTCGTCCGGACCCGAAACCGTACGAGCTTAGCACCGGCCAGCGCAGCGGCACGCCGATGGTGCGGTCAGCACGGCGAAGGCGAACTCACCCGCAGAGATCGACGGCTGGCCGGCGGGGTGCTCGAAACGTGGCTACGAGTTCGGCGAGGGCGCCATCACCACAAGACACCGAAGTCGCTGACCAGAGTCATTGATCACACCGTGGATCGACTTTGCGGGAGCCAGTATCAACTCGCCCTCGCTCAGGTCGCGACGTTCATCGTCGACTATGAACGTCCCCCGGCCCTCAAGCACGTAGTAGAACTTGTCGGCGCCACCATGATCGTGAACTCGCTGTTCTTGTCCAGGCTCGAAGCAATAGACGTCGCAGAACATGCGGTCCCTGTCGAAGAGATTGTTTTTTCGGAGCTTATCGTCCGAATAGTCTGAATTTTCTTTGATGTTGCGAACTAACACGGTCAAAAGACCTCCTCTGAACCGTTGCCGGCTCACCGATTTCTGAAACGCCACGCCAAATCACGATCTTGCCCGCGACAGTTCATGCGTTCGGCGGCCGTCTTTACAATTTACCTGCGAACGTCCAGCCGCACGATGGCAGGCGTGCGCCGGCGGGCTCCAGAGGAAGATGTTCTCTTCGGCGCCGCACGCCCGAGCGCTAGAGGGTTGCCCAGGCTTCCTGGAATATCCGCTTCGAACTCGCCAGAACGAGATCGGGGTCTTCGTCGGCGAATGGTTTGATTTCCATCGTCACGATTGGCCGGGGCGTGGGCGATTTTCGCTCGAAAAAGCCTGTATTTTTCATGGCGCGCAAGAACTCGCGGGTTTCCTCAACGCCGTTCACCCCGCCCGGGAAATCCCAGCGCGGATGGGTGTCGCCAAAATTTGTTCTGCCGGGCCTCCTCACGCAATTTCCGACGTCCACGTGAAACGTCATCTCTCCCAGCGCCCGAAATACTTCATCGGGTTGTACGTAGAGCAGCGGCAGGTGCCCCTGGTCCACTAGAAGACCAAACGAAGGATACTCATCGCGCATGCGAGCCGTAAGCGCGACAGCATCGTCCGTGATTCCGATAATCGATTTCTTGTCCACGGTCTGGTCGAACTGCTCCAGCGAAATCGGAATCGGGTCTCCCCCGTTTGAACTTGCGCGAGCGTGGGCGAATATTTCTATCAGTGAACGCTCGAGTGCGTCGATGGCATCCCGTTTTTTGTCTTCACCCGGGTACGAGTCCCTGCCGTCCATCAGCGAGAAGGTGACGCATCCAAGTTCAAGTGCCTCATCCAGGGACTCTTTTACGTTCTCGACGCCCTCTTTCCGCTTTTTCTCATCGAGGGCCGCCAGGTTTTCGGCGGTTCCCAGAATCGGCACCTGAGCGCGGAAGCCCAGCTTCGTTTCCGACAATTCGGCCATCGCGCGCAAGTCTTTGCGAATGTTTCGATCCTTGATCCGAGCTACTTCGAGGATCGTAAAAAACTCGTCCTCGAAGACCTGTTTCGCACGCGGGAGAACCCGGTCTTCGTCGGAGCCGGTCTCCGGAAACATCATCCCCAGGATGACGCCAAGATCAAAGTACGAGTGCCAGGATCGATCCATCAATTCCTCCTTTTTGTCGGACACCGGGCGGATGCGGATAACTCTGCCGGCTCGACTTGTATGCAACGTCAACGCCGAGAAGCCTGCGAGGCCCGTAAGATTTTGGGGCCGGGCGACCCCCAGCATATAGGCTTAACGCCACGCCTTTCGAACCAACGGAGTCAATCATGGCCGTCGACGTCGTGGCAGAGGTCAAAATCGATCGGTCCCGGATCGATGTCGCAAGCTACGCGATGAATCCGGTCAACGACCCTGTTTGGATCACAGGCATCGTCGAGGCGAATATGCTCACCGATCCACCGGTGGCGTTGGGCACGACTGTAGAGCGAATCGCGACATTCCTGGGCAGGCGCATCGAATACGTGCTGGAAGTAGTCGAATATGAGTCGGAGTCGTTGCTCGCAATGCGTTCTATCAGGGGGCCGTTCCCGATGGACGTTCGCTACGAATTTGAAGAGGAGTCCGGCGCAACTTTGGCCCGGATTCGAGTCAAGGGGGAATCGAAGGGATTCTATAAGCTGGCGGTTCCGGTGCTATCGCGGGTGGTGAGACGATCCATAAGAAGGGATTTGGAAACCCTCAAAGACCGTCTGGAATCAGACGCAGACCCCGAGTAGCGATCCCCATGTCAAGATAGCTCGAAGGGGGCGCGCAACGGTGCTGTGCGTGACCCGCTTTCGCATACATGAGTACACTCGTAAAAGCCGTCAAACCGCCCGGTCCGCTCGCAAAGACCTTAGTACGAATGGAGTCTCTATCCTTGAGCACCCAGGACAGCGAATGGATCGAGACAGGCCCCGACTGGATACCCGACGTACCGCCGCTAAAGTATGCGGGAGCCGTTATCCGTTGGAGCGCCACTCACTTCGATTCGGTGGTAATCCCGCTCATCGTCACGACCAAGCATGTGTTCTGGGATATCCGGGTCAGCGCGTTTGAGGTTACAGACCACACTCTGGAAATAGTCGTCGATCTGCCCAGCATCCACGGTCCGGAACAGAGCATTGTTTCCTTCAATGAAACCGACATGCCGCCGGCAGGCGTGGCCAAAGAGATGGCCGACGTATTGGACACTGTTGGCGGTCAAGTCCTCTCCGAAACGTGGCAATACAGAATCGTTTTTCGACAGGGAGATAGATCGGAAACGTTTGAAGGTCAGCTGGCCGGCGATGAGTGACCCAGACAGCAGGGCCGGCTGGTGGTCGCTCGAACATAGGCTGGCGTCCGATCTGGCCTTCTTTGACGATTATTCCAATTGGAGCGCGTACCGGCTTATTCGGTCCAGTCGCGAGCTGCTGGAGGTGTTTAAAGCGTCGGAATCCCGCGACGAGCGCAAGGACTTCGCAGCGCGCATCGCGCTGAATCACCGCGAAGCTCTGGAAGCGTTTGGAGCCCTCTGCCATGGACTTCGCACCAGAGGCCGGGGCCCCGCAATTCGTGGAATCTTGCATTGCACGGCAGTGCAATCCAGAGAGGTACTCCGAAGTATCCGAATCCGGCCGAGCGTGACTTTCGCCGAATTTCTAAAACTCGAAAAGGCATTCGCCGCAGACGATTCCGTACCATCGGATTTTGACGGCGACCTGGATTCTTTCTGCGATGAGCGACGGCAGGGAATGCTTAAAATCGCCAATATCGCCGCGCAGAGCACACTGTTCCAGTTCTACACTCCCGGCAACGGCCGATATCTGCTGATCGGATCGGGCAGGACGGTTTCGGGCATCAAAACGGGAGGGGAGTCCGACATGCGTGAAGAGAGCAATTCGGGTTTCTTTTTGGTCGACATGTCTTCGAACGATCTTGTCGAAGAGCCCGACCTGCTAGGGATCGCGGCGCCGGCAGTTCCCGGAGTCCTCCGCTCATCGGTAGACGAAATCGACTTTATTGCGCACGAGGGGTCATCAATCGCGTCTCTGGCTTCGACCCTGGCGCGTTCCGGCCGGCTTTACAGCGATGGGTCGAATTAAGCGGTCGCGGATTCGGCAGGGAATCAGCAGTGTGCGCCGAGCGATTCCTCGATTTCGCTGACTTTCAGATTCGTTCCAATGAATTCGACGCGGGGGTCGGCGGTTCCGAATTCGTGGATGTCCCACTGGCCCATCACAAATTCGACTCGAACCGTGCCGGCGTCGGTCTCAACAAAACCCTTCGCTCGGACCACGTCCCCGAACGTACCGCCACCAAGCAGGTTGAGAAAATCTTCGACGTTCGACCTCGACAGTTTCGATGGTTTTATTGAAAGCGTTTCCATGCCTCGGGTTGAGTCAACCAACTCGTGATCGTTTTCAAAATGGACAACTGTCTCCGAATGCGCATTACCGTCCCCATTCGGGCCAAATACGAGCATCGGATCTACGTCGCAGTGGATTGTTACATGGACACTGGCGTCTGAATTCAAACGCCGCACATACGCACGAGCTCGAGCGATCCCCTCCTGGTCAACGAGGTCGGATTTGTTAATCAGTATCAGCGAGGCCCGGGAGATCTGATCTTCAAAGAACTGTCCAAACGCCTGGCTTGCGGCCTCGTATCTGGTGGCGTCAAGAATCGTGGCCATCGAGTCCACCGACGCGAATTCAGCAATTTCGGTCGCGGCGAACACATCGTCGAGTTGGTTCGGAGCCGCAAGACCGGTCGGTTCGATTACGAGCCGCTCCGGGTGGAATCTCGTCTCGAGTTCCTTGAGGGCAACAAGCAGATCGCCACGCAGCTCGCAGCAAATGCAGCCGTTGGACATCATTTGCACGTTCATTTCGTCCGATTCCAGAACCGTGCCGTCGATACCCACCTCACCCATTTCATTTACGAGCACGGCTACGCGCTCCCGCGGCGTGAGCTTAGGGATCAGGCTCCTGAGGAACGTCGTTTTGCCGGAGCCCAGGAATCCGTAAACAATGGTGACGTTCAACTGCGGCTCTTCCAACGCCGGCCGAGTTTCTGACTCGCCCGCCCGAAAGCTGTGACGACGGGTCTAGATCTCGACGCCAGCCTTTTCCTGCGCATCCAACTCCAACACCGTTTCCGCAATCAACTTCATGCTCGCGTCGCTGACCTGCGGCGGGACGGCGCACTCGGGCGATATTACGTTAATGCCAGCGCGATACACGTTTTTGACTTCGGCCTTGATTGTTTCCGGATCGCCCTTCAAGAGCGTGATGACGTTGCTGACATTACCGATCAGCGGGAAATCGCCAACAGCTTCCCTGGACTTTTGAGGATCGTTTTCGTAAGCGAAATGAAATGCGCTGAAACCCGCATCCTTGATGTAATGCATCCGATCCAGAGTGTTGCCGCAGCAGTGCAGCATTACCGGACCGTCGATCTGGGGGACGATCTCCTTGTGAACGGGCATCAAGAAGTCGCGATACGTCTCAGCGCGAACGAGATCGCCTGTCGAATGATCCGCCAGCGTTACCACGTCGGCGCCTGCTTCGAACTGCGCGTTCGCAAACAGAACCGAGGCCCGCTTGACTCCGTCGAGGCAGCCGCGAACCCAATCGGGATCCAGGATGATGTTTAGCAAGAAATCCTGTACGCCAAACATGTGATACGAGAGGGTCCACGGGCCCATAACCTTGCCGACCACACATGCGTCGGGGTGGCGCTTTCGTAGGATCTTGATTGAATCGATGATGGCCTTTGTCTCGGGTTTGTCCAGAAAATCATCGGGAATATCGACATCGTCCGGTCCGCGCCAATGCGCTGGCTGCTTGCAAGCCGGCATGCGCGGTCCCGAAACTAATTTGCCATCCTTTTCGACGAATGGATCATCGCCCCACTCGACCGGGGCTCCCAGAGCGGCCGCCCCATGAACGAGACCGAAATAGGGCATCACCGTGTCGAATCCCAATTCCGTGTAACTCAGTGATGCGAGACCGGCGATTTCCTCCGCGTCGGTGTGGGCTTTGGGCCACGCATACCCGCTATTTTGCATCTGCTCGTACGTGGCGGACGATGTTACGTTTCCAACCGCTCGCCGATCTACGGGCTTGTCGCTGATGGCGGCGACGACGCGTTCCCGCGGTTTCATTTCGCCGTTATCGCGCTTCGGATTTATGACATTGGCCACTGTCACCTCCAGATCACCGCTGACCCCGATACCGCCAACTCAAACACTACGCTGGCGGGTCCACTAATCGTAGTTGATTTTCGCGCGCCATAAAGGGGAGATTGCTCACGCTGGATTACTGATACCGAGCAACTTCTCGATCCATCGCCTCAAGCAACCGCCGTATGGCCGCAGCGTCGGCGCCGATCTCCTGAGCCTCCAACGCAACGTTTCTTGCGGCTTCCGTCTCCCGGGTTATCTCCTCGGGATTTTCTCGCCGAATCGCGACTTCGAATAAGTCCCTGGCCTCAAGCAGGAGTCGTCTGGCAGCCTCCTCGGGCGACTCCTGGACTTCGATCCCAACCAGCCGCTTTGCGAGCGCAACGCCCGCCGCGGCATCGGCACCATAGCCATGGGCGCCAACCTCATCCGCCCAGTCCTGAGTGACCGGAGCCCCGCCGACGATCACGCTTATCTTGTCCCCCAGTCCGGCTTCCTTGACGGCCTCAACGACAGTTGGGAAGTAAACCATCGTGGTTGTGAGTAGCGCCGAGAGACCGATGATTTCGGCGCCAGTCTCTTTCGCCTTCCCTATGTACTTCTGCGCATCGCAGTCAATACCCAGGTCGTGCACTACGAATCCCGCGCCCTCGAGCATCATCCCGAGCAAGTTTTTGCCAATGTCGTGGAGGTCGCCTTTGACGGTGCCGATCACGACCGTTCCGACCGGTTTGGCGCCGGACGCCGCCAGCAGCGGCTTGACAAGAGCCATTCCTGTTTTCATGGCACGGGCGGACATCAACACCTCGGGTACGTAGTACTCGTTTCGGCGAAACCTCTCGCCGACCACGTCCATCGCCGGCAGCATCCCGTCGTTGACGATCGACTGGGGCGAAATGTCGTTGTCAATGCAATTTCGAACGGAGGCTTCCGCGGTTTCCGCGTCCCCGCCAATAATTGCTGCGTGGAGTACCTCCACCGTACTGGCAAAATCGAAGTCTGCCGCCACCGAAAGTCCTCCAGTTCGCCTGAAACCCGCAGCCAATCATCTCTAGTTAACGAGTGAAGATGGCCGAACCCAAGCGTTGTAACTTGTACGCCCTCGAATATCGCGTCTCTAAGTCTAGGGTAGTTTTGCTTATCCGCCCTGTGACGCGTCTATCGAGACTCAGCCGTCTCCGGCGTTCGCTGCATTAGCGGCTCGGCCCAGAGCCGTGCCGGCTCAATCTGATTGAACGTAAATACGTGGATGCCCGCATACCCTAATTCATGCGCGTCGCCTCGTCCGACCAGTTTCGAAAGCAGCTTGTCGGGTGAATACGCGGGCCTCAGAAACTGCCCAACGATGCCGAGTTTCGACTTTAGAAACCGTCGTGCATCCGACACTCCGCACGTACGCGCCAGCTCCAGAAGCCGGAGCGCATTCATCGGTGATGGAACGCCGATAAAGATCGGCAGCGACACTCCGAGATCGCGAATTCTCGCCGTCCAATCGAGCGTCGCGCCGGCGTCGAAACAAATCTGGGTCACCACATGCGTTGCGTGAGGTTGTTTGTCCGTAAGCGCCTGCAGTAGGGAGTCGTCGGGAATTACCGCATGGCTCTGTGGATAGCCGGCGATCCCCACGAACTCGAATTTGCGCCCCATATCCGCGATTTCCCGCAAAAGTGAAAACGACGAATCGAACGGCCCCCACGGCACGTCCGGATCGCCCCCCAGCGCCATTATTCCCCTCGTATTCGTCTCGGCCAGAACGTCCATTATTTCCCGTAAATGCTCGTGCGACTTGATTGATCTGGCCGTTACGTGCGGAATCGGACGATAACCCTTGTCTGAAAGCCGCCTGTGAAGTCGAAGCGTGGCATCAATGCCATTTGTCGGCGAGCAGGAGATGCTGATCCTGGAATCCGTCGAAAGATTGCTGAGGACCCTCTTTAGCGCGCCCTTGGCGGGAACTATCTCGAACTGGATCTGCGCGAAGAGGCCACCGGAGGCCGCAGCGTCATCTATCAATGTTGTGGTTACCGATTCGGATTCGACCAAACATGGCGCTCACAGTCTCGTATCGCTCAGGTAAACGACGGCGTTTTCGAGGCGCCGCCATGCTAGCATTTATGCATCCTTAACATAACGCTGGAACAGGGTAACGCTGGAACAGGGCAACTAATCGTCGGGGCCGCCGGGTTGGGGGCACATTCAAGGACGTATTCGTGCGCAGCCGCTTCCAGTTCAAGGATCCCATTTGTTGTACCGGTCTTTTAGATGAACATGGCACGGAGGTCAGGATTGGAGACCCGCTTACAAGGCACCGGCACGGAAGTGGTGATCGGACCCGACCGTACATTTTGCACTATCGGCGAACGAATCAATCCCACCAACAAGCCACGGCTGACGCGAGCCATCAAAGAGGGCGACTGGAGCCACCTGCAACGAATGGCCAGACGGCAGGTGAAGGCGGGGGCAAACGTTGTCGACATCAACGTGGGAGTCCCGGGCGCAGATGAGGCCGAAGCGATGCGTTCGGTGGTTCGGGCGGTCCAGGAGGTGATCGACGTGCCGATCTCAATAGACTCGTCCACGATCGATGTTCTTCTGGCGGGCCTGGAAGTCGCTGAGGGGCGTCCCCTTGTGAACTCGGTTCCTGCCGAGGAGACCTACATGAAGCGACTCCTACCGGCCATTAAGGACCGCGACGTTCCAATGATCGGTATGTGCATGCGAGGCGGCGCCAATATGCCCACCACCGTCGACGAGCGGCTCGAAGTTGCGAAGACGATACTTCGCGAAACCGAAAAGCACGGAATCGCCGCCGAGGATGTGATTATCGATGTTTTGATTCTGCCGATCGGCGCCGATCACGGGACGGGTCTTACCACGTTGCGGAGCATCGAGAAAGTCTCCAGGGAACTCGGCAATAACACGAGCGTGGGCTTGAGCAATCTTTCGTTTGGAATGCCCGATCGCAATTTCTTGAACACGATGATGCTCGCCATGAGTATTCAAGCGGGTCTGACGGCGGCGATTGTTGACGCCATGCAAACGCAAATCAAAATGGCGGTCTCGGGATCTGACATGATTCGCGGGCTTGACACATACTGCGTGCGCTGGATTGCTGAGTTTCGAGCTCGCGAGGCCGCCGTAGTTGAAAAGCAGAAAGGCGCCGCCTGACGCAAAGACCGCCGCGACCGCATCGACGCCGTGATCGGGTAGGTTCGGCGGCCGCAGATACGGATTATGCGATCGGATCGACTCCCGATCCGCGAGATGGACCTCTGATCCTCCGATAGCATCCTTAGATTGTCGGCTACCAGTTGCATAATTGAACGTTACCCCCCGGCCGGACGAACGAAACCGCGAATTGTCGATCGCTTTCTGGATAACAAGAGCTTTTGTAAAGGATTATTGAGATTTGACTCCGATACTGGTCGACGCTGGCGCCATCAACACCGAGGGCACCGTTAAGGCGACGTTTCTTCCCGAGGAAGTGGAGGTCGAAGCTCCCGAAGGCACCACAATCCTCGATGCGGCGTACCTGCATGACATTCAAGTGGAAACCGTCTGCGCCGGGAACGGCACCTGTGGAAAGTGCAGGGTGCTTGTCAAGGGCTACGAGCCATCGCCAGCCACGGGCGCTGATAACCAGCGGCTTTCGCCCGGGCAGCTTTCCGCCGGATGGCGGCTGGCCTGTCAGCACCCACTGATCGAGTCCGCCACGTACATTCACCCGGCGGTCAGCGTCGAATTAAAAACGGTCACGTCGGCGGATCTCGGCGAAATAACGCTATATCCGAACGTCCAGAAACGTGTGATAACCTTCCCGCAAACGAATCTGCACAGCGCAAGCTTTGAATGGCCGATGGTCCAGGAATCCCTGGCATCGCTCCTGGGAGGCGCCGACGCGTCGCTGCAGGCTCTCCGCCAGTTGCCGTTCGTGACCGAGAAAGCCGGAGACGGACCGATCACCGTCGCCATTGTCGGCAACAAAGTAGTTTCGTTTGAGCCGGGCGACACCAGCGACAGGATGTACGGGATTGCGTTCGACGTGGGCACCACCAGCATCGTCGGGGCGCTTATGGACCTGACCGACGGCACCGAGGCGGCTGTCGCTTCAGACCTCAATGGCCAGGCCTTTTACGGCGGCGACGTGATTAGTCGTATGACGTTCACCCAGAAGGGCCGCAAGAACGTCAAGGCGCTCCACGACACAGTGGTTGGCACGATCAATGGCATAACCGACCGCCTTCTCAAGGAGGCAAAGGTTAGCCGCCGGCATGTTTATGAATGCGTGTTCGTGGGAAACACCGTTATGACCCATTTGCTGCTCAACATCGATCCCAGCAAGATCGGCTATAGCCCGTTCGTTGGGGTTGCGAGTGACGCCGTGACCACCACCACGGAGATGCTCGGAATCAATCTGGCGGCAGGGACCTCGGTCTTCGTATTTCCAAACATCGCCAGCTACGTTGGGGCCGACATCGTGGCCGGAATGATCGCCGCACGGCTCGAAAGTCGCGGGGGCAATGTGTTGATGATCGATGTCGGGACGAACGGTGAGATCGCCCTCGCGGTTGACGGCCGGATCTCGACCACGGCCGCTCCGGCGGGTCCGGCGTTCGAGGGCGCCGAAATCATTCAGGGAATGCGCGCGAGCCCCGGAGCCATCGAGCGGGTCCGGTTGGATGACAGCGGCGTTCATCTTGAGGTGATCGGTGGAGGACCGCCGAAGGGAATCTGCGGCTCGGGACTGCTGGACGTGGTGTCCGAGATGCTGCGGACGGGCCTCGTTGCCCCGACCGGCAGACTGCTGCGTCCAGAGGAAGCCCGGGAGAATTGCCCGCCAGTACTGGCCCGGCGCGTCTTTCCGGATGACATAGGTGGGTACTTTCTGCTGTACGGCGATAGCCCCGAATCGGCCGATCGCGTAATCCTGCACGCTGCGGATATTCGACAGTTGCAGCTTGCCAAGGGCTCGATCCGCTGTGGAGTTAACGCGCTGTTGGCCGCCGCGGAACTCGACGGAGGCGATCTTGACGAGATCTTGCTGGCCGGCGCCTTTGGAACTTACATCGATCCGAACGCGGCCCGCGCAATTGGTCTGGTGCCAGATGTCGAAACCAAAAAGATCAAACCTATAGGAAATTCCGCCGGACTCGGGTCGCGAATGGGTCTCCTTTCTCTGGAAGCGCGCGTTAACGCCGAGCTGCTTCCGCCGAAGGTCAGCTACCTGGAGCTATCGGCTCTGGAAGATTTCCAATGGAAGTTTTCCGACGCCCTTGGATTTCCCGATCCGAGCGAGCTTTCGCGGGGCTAGAGCGCCCCTGGCGTCGCCGGAATCCACACCTGCACCGCGCCCGGTCTTCGGTTTGCTCGCGTAAAGCAGGGAATTGCGGTTGAGCGAACCGCCTCCGTCCGCCGGTTCGGCTCCTGGGTAGTGAATCGATATAGCGGTCTCTCGGTCCGGCCGCCTGTCAACGCTCTTTCAGTTCGGCGCGGATGGGTGCTTGTGCGCGGATACGATCAAGTTTCCGGCGGGTGAGATTGGCGCTACTATCGGATGCCATTTCAGAACTACCGGCATTACCGGCGCGGAGGGCATCAACGTGAGTGCAGTATCGAAAACCACCGCCGCAACGGATATCTACACGGAGTTGGGACTCGTTCCCGTGATAAACGCGCGGGGTAATCAGACTGTGCTTGGTGGGTCCCTGGTGCCCGACGAGATAAGGCAGGCGATGGATGACGCCAACCGGTACTTCGTTGTCATGGAGGACCTTTTCGCCGAGACCGGCCGCCAGATCGCCGAACTGCTGGAGTGCGAGTCCGCCTATGTGACATCCGGCTGCGCCGCGGCTCTGGCCCTCGGTACGGCCGCCTGCGTTGCCGGGAGTGACGAGTCGAACGTCAGCAAACTTCCCCATACGTCGGGAATGAAAAACAAGGTGCTGATTCAGGGGCCACATCGCTATAAGTACGAGCATGCTCCGACTGTCGTCGGAACGTCGCTTATTCAGGTCGGAGATACCGATCGAGCCACTGCTGAGCAGCTTGAGGCGGCGATAGGACCCGATACGGCCACCGTGCTGTTTCCCGCGCACCTGGATTCGATGGCCGGAATAGTCCAGCTCGAGCAAGTCATTGAGATCGCGCATGGCCGCCAAGTTCCAGTTTTGGTGGACGCCGCATCTCAGATCTACCCAATCGAACGAATGCTTGGATGGACCAAAATGGGAGCCGATCTGGTTTGTTTCGGGGCCAAATACATAGGAGCGCCGCAGTCCAGCGGCATACTCTGTGGTCGCCATGATTTGGTCGCTTCCGCCGTTCGACAGGGATTCATAGGTTTTGAGATCGGCGCATCGTCCATTGGACGTCCGTACAAGCTGGACCGCGGCGAGGTGATAGCGGTCTTACTGACGCTTCGGAACTGGCTTTCGATGGATCACGAGCAACGCTTTGCGGTGGCGCAGGGCAGGCTAGACACGATTTCCGCGGCGGTGCTGGGCCGGCCCGGAATCAAGGTCTCCACAATTCCAGGCGTGCACATTGGATCTCCGGGTCTATGCCTGGACTTCGCGCCCGATTCGGGCCTTAGCGCCGGTTCGGTCGTCGAGGCTCTGCGCGGAGGCAATCCGAGCATCGTCGTCGGTGAGGTCGGGGGCGGCGTATTGCTCAATCCCGACACTCTTCATGACGGCGATGCAGAGGTCGTAGCCGAACGGCTGGGAGCGATCGTCGCGCGATAACCGGTAATGCAGACGCTCACCGCGTAGCATTCCGGACGAGTGTTGCCGAAGCGTGTGCCTGACGGGGCGTCCTCGTAGGGTTCTCCTGTTCTTGGTCACCGTGGACGAACTGGCTGTGATGCTGCGGTTCACGAGCTTCGACATATCCGAATAGGAGACGTGGATGCGCCTCGGGTTTTTCACGATGCCGATGGATCCCCCGGGTTCGGATCCGGCGGAGACGCTTCGTGCAGACCTCGATCAGATCGTCACGGCGGATGAGCTGGACTATCGGGAAGCCTGGATCGGCGAGCACCTGACGGCGCAATGGGAAAACATCCCTGCACCGGACCTTCTAATCGCGCAGGCCCTGCCGTTGACGAAAAATATCATCCTTGGCACTGGGGTGAACTGCCTGCCAAATCACAATCCGTTCATGCTTGCGCACAGGGTTGCTCAGCTCGACAATATGGCCCGCGGGCGCTTCCTCTGGGGCATTGGATCGGGTGTTTTCGCGGGCGACCTTGAAGGTTTTGGGTTCGATCCCAAATCGAAGGAAAACCGCCAGGCTTCGCGCGAGATCATCGATGTGATCGTCGAGCTGTGGCGCGATCGAACTGGGGGCTAGAAATGGCGGCCCGGAGCCCGATCGTTCCGAGTGGCGCATTGCCCGCGACATCTTCGTGGCGGATACGACCGAGGAGGCTTAGAAACTAGCCTTCCAGGGGACTCTGGGTCGCGACTACAGAGATTATTTTCTGCGGCTCGGAAAGAGGGGCAGGAATTACGACATCTTCAAACAGGATCTTGAGACGCTCGATTCAGCCGTGGATCTTGAGTATTTGATGGAGCACGTGTGGATAGTCGGGAGTCCGGACGAGGTTGCCGAAAGAATTCGCCGGCTATACGAAGCGGTTGGTGGCTTCGGGGTTCTGCTTGCGGTTGGGCACGAATGGAAGCCGCGCGAGATATGGCTTCAGTCGATGAATTTGCTGGCAAGCGAAGTGCTACCCATGCTCGCGGACTTGAACTAGACCGAACGCGCCTTAAGCGTTACGCCACGTCTTCGCTCGCTTCTTAACGTCGTCCAATGCGGACTCGTCGAAGTCCGGCATCGTGTGACCGAGCGGCTGTGGCGGAAGCGCACCCGGGCCAAGGATTTCTTGTATCACGGGATTTGTGTAATACGAGTTGTAGGTTTGTGTTACGAGAACCGCGAATTCCCGTGGCATTCCGATCTCGACCTCGCGAAGGATTTCATCCTTGCGAGATTCTTCGAGCCTGCCAAAGCCAGGCAAATCCGCGTCCCCGGATTCCTGGGTTTTGGATTTCGCTTCGATAGAGTCAAGCGCGGCGGCGATATCGCTATGCAATTCGGGAAGCTCGCCCATGTAACCGGAGACTACGTCCGCTCCCCCCAATTCGCCCGCGCCGGGCATATCGTCATGGCGCGGTATCAAACGGTCTTGAACGGCAGTGAGCAGCTCCAGCTGCGCCCCGGCCAGTCCGTGTGATTCGTGGGCGGTTCGGCTCACGACGGGATCTCCTGATGATGTTCGACGATCCAGTCGGCCGCTCTCAATGCAAGGGCCTGGATGGTCGAAGTCGGATTGATCGACGCGCACGTCACGAACAAACTTCCGTCCACAACGAACAGATTTGGAACGTCGTGGGACCGTCCCCATTTGTCAACCACGGACGTAGCCGCATCGTCGCCCATGCGCGCCGTACCCATAAGGTGCCAGCCTGATTTTCGGGCGAGCTCATCGACGAGCACGGTATGCGCGCCGACCGTTTCAAAGACTTCCCGCCCTCGATCGAATCCGAAGGCGATGATCTTCTTGCTGTTTTCGCTCATCCTGTAGTCAATTTTCGGCGCCGGGATGCCGTCGCTATCAGTCAGATCCGTATCTAGCGTCACTCGGTTGTGAGGTTCCGGAAGATCCTCGACCATGACGCCGAGACTGATGCTGTGCGAAAACCGTTCACGCAGCACTTTGTGATGCCGGCTCCCCCACGGAACGACGCTGCTGGTCAATCCGCCGACGGCCGTAGAGAGTGGACCTACCTCGCGAATCAATTGCAACTGAAACCCGCGAACGAATCCTCTGCCCGAGTCGGTCTCGTAGAACTCCTGGCAGTGTAGAAATGCGCCCAGCGGCCCGCGAAACGCCTGGAGGTTTTCGTTGAAAACGCCGGTTACGAACCCGCTCGGATGAAACATCAAATTCCGACCGACCAAACCGCTGGAGTTCGCCAGGCCGTCGGGATATATCCCCGAGCTTGAATTTAGCAACAGCCTCGGCGTCCCGACGCCGTTTGACGCCAAAACCACGGACCGCGCGCGCTGCCGATGAATGTTGCCGTCCCGGTCGAAATAAAGCGCCCCGGATGCGAGTCCTGCGCGGTTTACGTTGATCTCCCGCACCCGTGCATGAGTAACAAGGCGGACTCCCCGGGCCACAGCGGCGGGCCAGTACGTGACATCGGCGCTGGACATCGAACCTCTGGGACATCCGATGTCGCACGGCCCGCAGTTATTGCAGGCAGGGCGGCCGTCGCCGAAGGGTTCAGACACGAGTGCGGAATCGGAAGGCCACCAGTGCCACCCCAGTTTTTCCAGGCTCCGCACGTAGATGTCGCCGCCGGGACCAAGTCCAAGCGGCGGTGTTGACCGGGGACTTCTTGGCGGGTTGGCCGGATCGCCCGCTAAACCGGAGACGCCGATAAAGGCGTCGTTCCGTTCGTAGTACGGCTCGAGATCCCAGTAGGTGAGCGGCCAATCGTCCCCCACCCCGTCCAGAGATTTCACTCGAAAATCCGACGGCCGAAATCTCGGGAAATGGCCACTCCAATGGATCGTGCTCCCGCCGACGGCGTTGAACATGAGCGGGGTTATCGGCGTGTTTTCGACGTTTAGCGGGTAGTCCTCATCGCGGCTTCTCTCGTTGGGATCAATGGAAAAATTCCTCTGTCGCTGCAATTCCCAATCGGCGCGCTTGTGGGGATACTCGTCCTCGCTCAGCCACCCGCCCTGCTCCAGGCAGACCACGTTCATCCCAGCCTGTGCCAGCGTCAAGGCTACCGGTCCGCCGGAAGCTCCCGCGCCAATTATCAGAACATCGGCCAGATCGTCGGTTCCGCTCAAATGCGCACTCCATTGGCGAAGCTTCCGTAGAATATCTTGAATGGCCTAACCGTTGGGCCCTGATGTTCGGTCGGATCAATCAAATCGCCGGAAGATGGTGATCAGGATCATTCAACATGCGTCGCCGTTCGGATAACACCTGGTGATAAAGACAAGCCTCCCGGTAATCGATCGGGAGGAGCTCGGGCGGATCCCACTCTTTGGCGCGTTCACGCCGGGTCAGATGCTTGACCTTTCGCACATGCTCCGGCGACGAAAATTCGCGCGAGACGATGTGATCTTTCATCAGGGTGACGACAGCGAGTCGTTCTACATCATCGAGTCCGGAACCGTCCGCATTCCAGCGACCTCAATCAATTTACGTCGCTGCGGGCCGGCGCGCTGTATCCCGCTTAACAATTTTCCGTCGTAACGAAATTGCACCCATGATTCAGCCCCGACCACCCGGGCGGCTCGAGGCGCAATGGGTGATTTCGGTCGGCGCCGTTACGACCCCACAGGGCTCTGCTGCCACGTCCGGACCCAATCGGGAATCGCAGCCAGGAACCGTCGCAAATGTTCGCGGGTGCGCTCGTCGGTCAGATGTCCTTCTTTATTGAATTTATTCGATGGACGCGAGACAAATACTTCGGGATCGATCATCACCCTCATGCTGTTGTGAAGCGCTATCGCTCGAAAATGGGCCTGGGCGCGGACCGTTCCGAGGCGTCCGCCGGCGCCCATTATCGCGACCGGCTTTTGGTCTAGTGGTGACTCCGCATCGGGCACATCTTCGACGAGCTCATCGCGTGAAGCCCAATCGATCGCGTTTTTGAGCACGCCGCTTATCGAGTAGTTGTATTCGGGCGTGGCAATCAAGATTGCGTCGGCAGCCCGAATGCGGTCGCGAAAATCTTGAACGGCCGGTGGGAACCCCTCCGCTTCGATGTCCGCGTCAAAAAGCGGGATGTCGCGCAGGTCGAAGACGTCAAGCGTTAGACCGTCTGGGATAAGGTCGCCGGCGGCGCTCAACAAAGCTGTATTGAAAGACTTTCGACGCAGGCTTCCCGATATTCCAAGTACCCGCAGTTGTTCGGTCATCTCTGAGCCGACGGAACCGGAATTCGGAAAACTTGATGGATTTTGCAGCGTGCTGTGACGCCCCGGCGTCGAAGTTCTGCGACTTCTGAGAAAGCGTGACCTGTCCTAATCAACGAATGGTCCCCGCCACAGCACGGGCTCTCGGTGAGGCTGACCGGCGACGAGCACGAAATTTAGCGCCCCGGCACCGTCTTGCTTAGCACGAAAAGATTCGTCCGACCCGAGGAGGACAAGCTGACCCGCGCTGGCGCGCGCGTTCTCTTCGCCAAAGAGACCCTCGCCGTCGATTACGAACGCGAAACCCTGAAATCCTTGAGGAATCCGTCTCTCAAAATGTCGCCCTTCTTCAATCGTTACGTCCAAGTACATTGTCGGCGTCCGAAGCGTCATCGGCGAGTTCCCGCCAACTAATTGCTTGACGGTCAAACCCGATTGCCTGTCAACCGGAATCTCGTGCGGCAAGAGCGTCTGATACTCGGGCTCGACCGATTTGTTCTCCTTGGAGAGATTTATCCACAACTGCAGGCCTCTTATCGCCTCGGTTGAATCTTCACCAAAACCTTCGCCGTGGGTCATCCCGCGGCCCGCGGTAATCCGCTGCGCGGCGCCTGCCGGAATCTCGGCTCGATCCCCCAGACTGTCCGTGTGGCTCGCGGCTCCCGACAGGACGTACGTGACTATTTCAAACCCCCGATGGGGGTGATCAGGAAAACCTGGATCGTCCGGGTTAATTGTCGCGAAGTCCAGTAGCAAGAATGGGTCCACGTCGTCGTAGGAAACTTCGCTGGACGGAAGCGCGCGCTCCACGAGGACCCCCGCACCTTCCATAACCTCGTACGTGTTGACGACCCTCAGCGTCTTTCGTTGATCCGTTGAAGCCATCGCAACCTCCGTTCATCCGGGAAAATCGCCTGCTCTCGAAACGTCAAGCAAATTGACTATCCCCAAGTAGAGCAGCCGAATCTTTAGTTGTCAAGCGGCTTGACCCCTTTAAGTTACAATTGGGCCCATGAGCTCCGGGAACAGTGAAAAGCTTAATCTGGGCCGGCTGTTTCTCAACGCCTTTCGATGGATGGATGCGAGTTTTATCGAGTTGTTGGGCGACCGGGGATGGCGGCAGATTCCGAAGTCGAACTCGCTCGTGTTCCCGCATTTGCTCGATGGTGGCATCCGACCCGCGGAAATAGCCCGTCGAGCCGGTGTTTCGCGGCAGGCGATCCATCAGGTTCTCGGAGACCTCCGAAAGAAGGGACTAGTCGAAATGAGGCCGGATCCCACGAATCGCAGGGCAAAGCTCGTGTTTCTGACCGCTCGAGGCAAGAGATTTGACGCGGCCGTCGGGGATGCGGCCAGCCGGCTGGAGCAAGCCCTGGCAGACCGAATTGGCTCAGGCAACGTTCATTCGCTGCGTGAAGCTCTTGAGGCCGAATGGGGTCCTCCCATGAAGCGGGGCGTCGATTCGAATCAGTCGCGTTACGATGGCGGTCGCGCGTCGTCCGGCGGCTGACGCATGATTCACGGCCGGTCTTCGGACCGGGTCTCAGCCTTTTGACGCGGGTTTCCGTCGCAAGGGCCCGCAATGATTTGCGGACCGCCGCCGCCCATTCGACCGGCGAGTCGCAGGGGGATATCAATTGAATTCGAAGGGCAACAACGTCGTCTGGCCGTTGATGGTGCCAATGCGCCAGGAATTCGACGGCTCTACGGTGCCTGATCTCGAAGCAGAACTGTCGACGCAAATTCGCGATCGGCTGGCCACGGCGAACGTGACCGACGAAGGAACGGTGGCGGTGGGGGTGGGAAGCCGCGGCGTTTCGCCAATTCGTCGTGTCGTTGCAACCGTTGTCGCCGAATTGAAGGCTGCCGGGCTCAATCCGTTCGTCGTCCCGGCGATGGGTAGCCACGGCGGCAGTACCGCGGCTGGACAGCGGGAAGTTCTCGCGGAGTACGGGATTTCCGAGCAGACCGTCGGGTGCGAAGTTCGAGCGACGATGGAGACGACGATTCTTGGTCGAACGTCGCGGAACGTCCAAATCCACGGCGATGCCAACGCCTACGCGGCCGACCACGTAGTAATTATCGCCCGGGTCAAGCCCCACACGGACTTCACGGCAGATATCGAGAGCGGTCTCTGTAAGATGCTGTCTATCGGACTCGGCAAGCGAAACGGCGCCGAGACGATTCACGCCGCCGGGCTTGCCGAGACGATTCCCGACGCTGCCAGCGTTGCTCTCGGCACCGGAAAAATTCTCTTCGGTGTCGCGCTCGTGGAGAATGCCTTTGATCGTACAGCCGAGCTAAGGGTCGCGGCGGACCGCGATTTTCACAGCATGGATCGCGAGTTGCTCGTAGTCGCCAAACGTCTCTTACCTCGACTACCGGCGAACCGTCTGCATCTCCTTGTCGTCGATGAGATCGGCAAGAACATCTCGGGGGCGGGAATGGATACCAACGTGGTAGGCAGCTGGCGGCTTCAATCCAGCAGCGATCGAACGCCCGATTACCGTTTCGTGGCGGCTCTGCGTCTGACGCGAGAAAGCAAGGGCAACGCGGCGGGTATCGGCATGGCCGATTTCACAACCAGGACGCTTGTCGACGCGATTGATTTCGAAGCGTCGTACATCAACGGCATTACATCATTGATGACGACCGCATTTCGGATCCCGATGACCTTCGAGACCGATAAATCCTGCCTCGAGACGGGGGTTTCGGTGGCGAAGCGTCTGGATCCGGACAATCCCCGCATCGGCCGCATCAGGAACACGATGGAACTCGAATCGTTCTGGGTGACTCAGTCCGTTGCCGATGAGCTTGAGCAGGCAGGGCTTGCCGACCGGATCGGGGCGCCTGAACCGTTTGATTTTGACCAGAACGGCGGTCTGGCAGGCCTGCCGGGTTAGTTCCGAGCGAACGACAACGCACCCCGCCGTCGGCCGGGCGTCGGCGCGAAATGGCGCCGGTCGGGCGGCCGAATAAAGCGGGAATCCCCGGCGATTTGGTTCGTGATATGTTTCACAAAGACCTACGGATTCATGGTGTTGCGCTGAATTAATTTCGGCGCGGTCAGCGGAGTCAGGAAATCTGCGATATTGCGGGTCGTGGAACCACGGTTACGGAATTGCGTTTGCGGCTCGTATAAATTGCCATTCGCGACATTACTGCCTGGTCGGGGAGTGTGTAGAATTCCCCGGATGCGAAAACGCTAGACAGACCACCAGACCAATCAGGGAAATGCGAGCGGCGTGCTTTTAGAGAGGCTGACCGAGTCGGACTGGGTCACGATCTCCTGGTTCATCGGCCACCTCTGGCTGAATGTCCTCGTGGTGCTCGGCACGGCGGGCGCATACGCCGTCGCCCATGGATTTATCCCCTCGCTCGTGTATACCGGGGACATCTCGCCGGAAGACGCTCGCCGGATGCGAATACCGCTATACGGTGTGATGGTCGTGGGAATCATTTTCATGGCGATCATCGTGACTAGCGCGGTGATTATCGCCATCGACCTCCTGCCAGCGATGTATCCGCGGATCGTGATCTAGGTGATGGGGTCGCTTCGAGCGCTACTACCTCGCCTATCCCTGCGACAGTCGGTAATCATCGGTGGTGTATTGGTGGTTTTGGGCGGGGGGGCCATTGCCAGCATGGCTTTATTGGCGTTCCTTGGGGCCAAGGGGGGAACGCTTCGTCCCGCGCCGGAGCAGCCAATCGCCTTCGACCATTCGCGCCACGTTGGGGAACTTGGAATACCGTGTGAATTCTGTCACCGCGGCGTCGCAGAGCAGCCGGCCGCAACCATTCCGTCCGTCGAGCAGTGCATGTTTTGCCACAGCGTCGTCGCGAGAGAGAATCCCGAGGTCCAGTTGCTCGTCGCGCACTGGGAACAGAATCTCGCAGTTGATTGGGTTAGAGTGCATCGCCTGCCCGATCACGTACGATTCGTGCACGAGGCCCACATCCTGGCCGGGTTGGAGTGTTCGACGTGCCACGGCGACGTGCAATCGATGAAGGTCGTCAAGCAGGTAGAGAATCTGAATATGGGAATGTGTATGGCTTGCCACCGCGAAAACAGCGCTTCCCTGGATTGTGCAACTTGTCACAAATAGTTGAGGAAATCGTTGCCTAAACTCGGTCGGCGCCATTTCATAGCGGGCATGGCCGGCGCAGTGGGTGGTGGCCTGGTGGTCGGTTGCGCAAAGCCCGACCGAAAATCGCGAGTGCAGAGCTTTGTTCTGGCGCCTGAACAGTCGCTTCAGGGTGAAAACGTCTGGTTCGCGACTGTGTCCGCGCACGCCGATTGGGGTGAGAGCGTTGTAGTCCGTACCGTCGACGGCCGAGCCAAGAAGGTCGAGGGCAACCCGGAGTTTCCCATCAATCGCGGCAAAACGCATGTGAGATCGCAGGCCGGCGTTCAGTCCTTGTATCACCCCGACCGCCTCACGAGGCCCATGCTGCGCAGCGGCGGCAGAGGCTCCGGCGAATTCGAGCCGATCGGTTGGGTGCAGGCGCTCGACATACTGGTCGAAAAGCTTGGACCGCCCAACCAACCGCTTCTCATCACCGGAAGGATCGCTGGAACAAGAGCCCGAATCGCTTCGTCGTTCGCCAAATTGTTGGGCGGCCGCCACCTTGTCTATGAGCCTCTGGAGACCACGACGCTCAGAGAGTCGATTCGCAGGGCTTTTGGCACAGACCAGCTACCGCATCTCGATATTAGAAACACCCAATACATTCTTTCGTTCGGAGCGGATTTTCTCGGTACCTGGGTGTCGCCTGTCCAGTACAGCGTCGCCTACGGCCATTTTCGCCACGGCGAAGGCCGTGAGCGCGGGCTCCTGACGCAAATTGAGCCGCGAATGTCCATGACTGGATCCAACGCGGATCGCTGGCTTTACATAAAGCCTGGTCATGAAGGGGCCGTTGCATTGAGCATCGCTCACGTTATCGTCAGCGAAGGCGTAGTGAGCGAATCTGTCTGGGGGGACGCACTGGAAGCGGTAGGCGGGCGCGAAGCGCTCGACCGATATAAACCGGACGCTGTTTCCGCCGACGCCGGTGTTTCGGTTGACAATATCAGGGCCGTCGCGCGCGAGTTCGCGTCGCGTCAACCCGGCATCGCCATCGCCGGGGGACCCGCGCTGGCTCAGACAAACGGCTCCAATGTTGGCGTGGCCATACTGTTGCTAAATTGGATCGTCGGCAGTGTCGGACGAACCGGCGGAGTAATGCCGAATCCGGCCCCGCCAAGTTCGATTCCGTCGCCGCTGGCGCCAACTGCATACAGCGAATTCGCGTCAATATCCGAGAAGTCGAATGCTGGCCCGCAGTCGATATTTGTTTACGACGTCGATCCGGCTTACGGATTGCCCGAATTGACCGGTTTCAAGAAAATGCTCGTCGAGCTTACCGACGTGGATTTCCTTGCCACGATGGCGATGTTCGAGAACGAAACGTATGCGTACGCAGATCTGGTCCTGCCTTCAACGCATCCGTTTGAGGAATGGGGCGATTATTCCGTCGAGGCCGCCGACGGCCGGCAAGTCATCGGCTATCAGCAACCGGTTGTTACTCCGCGTTCCGACGTGCGCAGCTTCGGTGACCTGCTTCTAACAATCGCTCCTGAGCTGATAACAAACAGGGCTGTGCGCGCCGAGACGATGCACGAAGCTGTCAAGTCGTCCGCCCTCGGGCAGTTCGGTGATGCCAATCCGGCGATGTCGCCGGACGAAAACTGGATCGAGCTGTTGCGCCGTGGCGGTTATTGGGGCGGTACGTCTCTTCCTGGCAAGTTTTCGGACGTACCGGATTGGTCCATCGACTCATTGAAAGGTCCGGCGTTTTCCGGCAGCGACGTTGAGTATCGATTTCAACTCATTCCCTTTGAGACGGTTTCCGCGGGAACGGGTACAGAGGCCGTTAATCCGTGGCTTCAAGCCGCGCCCGATCCGCTGACGACCGTCACGTGGACCACCTGGGTGGAGATAAATCCGAAAACGGCCGATAAGTTGGGTCTCAAGCGCGGCGATCTCGTCGACGTAGTGACGCCGACAGGTAAGATTTCCGCGGGAATATACGATTCACCCGTCGTCCCACCGGATGTCATCGGCGTCCCGGTCGGCGGCGGCCGGAAGCAAGGCGGCAGGTGGGACAAAGAACAGGGCGAAAATATCCTATCTATCCTGAGCCCTCAAATCGATTCGACCACGGGGGCGCTGGCCTGGGCGGCGACCCGTGCAAAGCTGGAAAAAGTGGGCAAAAGCCGGGAGCTTCCAACATTGGAATTCTATGACGATCCCCGAAACGACGAAGAAGCCCCGCCGGTGCAGGTGACCCGTGATTAGCCAGCACGAAAAGGCTGCCCGAGCGGTCCAGAAATTCGGCGCGGCCACCATCCCGAGCGACGATCCGGAGCTCAATCAAGAAGGGCGCCGCTGGGGCATGGTTGTCGACGCCGATCTCTGTACCGGTTGTCAGGCTTGCGTGGTCGCATGCCAGTCGGAGAACAATCTTGCGATCAACGAAGAGCAGCGAGTTCTAGAGGGCCGAGCCAAGGCCTGGATTCGAATAGAACGCTATTGGGAGGGCGAATTCCCGAACGCAAAGGCGCGATATCTTCCGGTAATGTGCCAGCACTGCGGAAACGCCCCGTGCGAACCCGTTTGCCCGGTCTGGGCAACGTACCGAAATCCCGAAGGCCTCAACGTGCAGGTCTACAACCGCTGCATCGGAACCCGATTCTGTGCCAACGGTTGCCCGTATTCCGTCAGATTCTTCAACTGGTGGAACCCGGAATGGCCTGAGCCGATGGGCGACATGCTGAATCCGGATGTCACAGTGCGGACCAAGGGCATAGTCGAGAAGTGCACGTTCTGTGTGCAGCGTATCCAGCGAGCGAAGCGCGATGCCGTCCAGCAGGGCCGGGAGCTCGCGGACGGCGACGTTTCGCCGGCATGCGTTCAGTCGTGTCCGACAAACGCGCTCGTATTTGGAAATTTGAACGACAAGAACAGCAAGGTGTCGAAGCTTGCCAAATCCGACCGCAGCTATGCGCTGCTGGAGTCGGTGGGGACGGACCCGTCCGTGGTGTATCTGAAAAAGGTAGATCCATTCGTCGCGGCGCACGAGGACCATGGGCATGATTAAGCCCGAACAGGCTGCCTTTCAAATAAAGCTGCGACCCGCTTTCAAGCCCGCGACGATCCCGTTTGCCCCGAGAAATCCGGTGATTGCAGCCCTGGTGATTCTGGCGGCGCTGGGCCTTGTCGCGTACGTTCTAAAGCTCGGATCCTGGGGTGAGCCCAACCGCGCGGCGTGGGCGTACCCGACCGTAGCGCTAATGTTCATACTGTCAACCGCCGCGGGTGCGCCGCTTATCGCATATGCGAGCCGGGCCGCGCGCGGGTACTGGGCGCTGCCGGCGCGACGAGTCGCGGAACTTTACATAATCCCCGCCACCCTCAGCTACATTTTGCTAATTCCAATATTCGCGACGCTTCCGCCGCTCGAGGGTCGGGCCAATTTGTGGTTCGACTTTCATGCGGGCGCGCCGTTCTTAACCGACGCACTCGCGGTGGCCACGATGATCCTTGCGGGAGTTGGAATGCTCTGGATTTCAGCCGTTCCCGACCTTGCGGTCTCCTGGAGATCTCGCGGCGACGTTTCCGGGTGGCGGCGGGCTTTGATATTCAACTGGACGGGCACAACACGACAGTGGATCGCGATACGGGTAGGAACAAGAGTCTTCGGCGCGTTTTATTTGATGTCATACGTCTACGCTCACCTGGTCCTCAGCACCGACCTCGGGCAGAGCCTTCTTCCCGGTTGGCGTTCGGGAATTTTTCCGGCATACCACGCACTTACGGGAATTCAGGGTGGTCTGGCGCTGACGATTGTCACTCTCTTTCTGGTAAAGCGTTATTCCAGCCTTGGGAAGTTCATCGGTAATGAGCAGGCTATCTCTCTCGGGAAGTTGCTTCTGGCCACTACGCTTCTCTGGTTCTACTTTTTCTGGTCAGACTTCGTGCTCGTCTGGTACGCGCGCATCCCGTCGGAGGTTGCGGCCATGCAGCTTTCCATCGCCATGACCTATCGGCTTCCCTTTTACATTGCATTTTTCGGGCTGTTTGCAATTCCTTTCGTATTTCTGATTTTCAACCCGGTTCGACGAAATCTCTGGGCGCTGGCTTCGGTGTCGGTTGTCGTGCTGATTGGGCTTGTCTTCGACCGAATTCGACTGTTTGTCCCGTCCATGACGCATCCCGATCCCACGGCGCATTCTCTTGGAACGACTCTACCGGAGGCGTTCGGACCGAGCGCGCTGGACGTTTTATTCATCGTCGGCTGGATCGCGATAATCGCTCTGGCATTTCTCTGGATCGCCAGTCGCATTCCGCCTCTGGTCGGGTGGGAGCTCCGCGAAGGCGCATTGCTCCGCCGGGAACAGCGATTCATGAAGGCGCACGTCTATGTGCTCGGGAAACCGGATTAGAGGGTGTCGTTGCACGCTCCAGGGATGGACTGAGTAGTGCAGGAACCGGTTGTAGCTGACGCGCGAACCACCGATCGCGAATTGCTCGACTTCATGATGCGAACGCCCAGGTGGTATTTCGGATCGACACTTGTGCTGGGCGGAGTCCTCGCCGCCGGATTCGCTGTTTTCATTTTGCTGCTGATGTTTGGGCTGCAGTATTTCGGCTATTCGCATCCGGTTTATTGGAGCTTCCCGATCGTCAATCTCGTGTTCTGGATTGGTATCAGCCACGCCGGCATCATGGTGTCGGCCATATTGCGGATTTCTCAGGCTGAATGGCGCCGGCCGGTGACCCGTGCTGCCGAAGTCCTTACGATATTCTCGCTTTTGACTGCAATGTTGATGCCTGTGATCCACAGTGGACGCCCGTGGCGAACTCTCTATTGGGAGTTCCCGTACGATTGGATTCGGGGAATATGGCCCAACCCCAGATCACCGTTGGTCTGGGATCCCTCCGCCATATTTACGTACCTGCTCTCGACGCTGATGTTCGTGTACATCGCGTTGTTGCCCGACATTGCTATTGCGAGAGATAAACCCAGCGGGCCGGTGCGGCGCGCGATCTACACCGTTCTTGCCATGGGATTCCGCGGCACGTCGCGACAGTGGCGGATCCAGGCCGTTGCGGGGATTCTGCTTTCGGCGATTATCTTGCCGATCTTCGTCTCCGTGCACTCGATAGTTTCGTGGGACTTTGCGGTAACCGTTCTCCCCGGATGGCACAACACCGTATTCGCTCCATACTTTGTCATCGGTGCAGTGCACTCGGGTGTGTCGGCCGTCGTCACGGTGACCATTGTTTTCAGAAAGATTTTCAAACTCGAAAACTACATCAAGGCCGACCATATTGACTCGCTAACGCGACTGCTCATTGTGGTAGCTGTGACGTGGGCGTACTTCCTCATGCTGGACTTCATGTTCGGGCTTTACGGTGAAGAGCCCGCCGAAGTCGCAACCTGGATGAAGCGTACGTTTGAAATGCCCTGGAAGGTGCTGGCGCCAATCTTCATAATTACCGCGTTCTTGTTCCCGGTCCCGATGTGGTTGTTCAGGAATGTGCGCCGCAGCTTTAAGTGGATGTTCATAACAACGATCTCGGTGAATATCGGCATGTGGCTCGAGCGTTACATGCTTATCGTTCCCGGGCTTGAGCGTAAATCCGATCTCCAGTTCGTCTACGGGGAATTCACGCCGTCGTGGTCGGAAGGAATAATCGTGGCGGCGTCGTTTGCGCTGGTAATGCTAGGTGTTCTGACCTTTGCAAAGGTGCTGCCGATAATTCCGACCGCGGATGTTAAAGAAGGTCAAGTTTTGTCGGAAACGATCAGGGTTGGCAGGGTTGAAGTGCCCGCCGCCATGCGCGAATAGGGGAGTTCTGAGGTATGGCAGCGGAACAGCGGCGCGAGCTCCTTGGTCTATTCGAGGAAGTCGATCAAGCGGCCGATGCGTTCACTCTTCTAAGAGAAGCCGATTTCGGTGACGCCGATCTGGAGGTTCTAAGTAGCACTCCATACCCCGAAGGAGCCTTTGGCGAAGCGCACATCAAACATCGACTTTTCACTTTCCCCTTCGCCGGGGCCATCTGCGGTTTCGTCATAGGTACCGCCTGGGTTGTCGGCGCCCAGTTGTCGCAGCCCCTGGTGACCGGCGGAAAGCCCATTGTCGCCGTCCCCGCGATAATTCAAATTCTCTACGAAGGCACACTGCTGGCTGCGGTGCTGTTCACCGCAATTGGCGTTCTGTTTGAGTCTCGCTTACCAGATGGAGTCAGCCTGTACGACAGACGCATTGCAGATGGCTACATCGGTGTCTCGGTTCTCGCGACCGATCAGAAGATGTTGTCCGCCAGACAGTCGCTACAGCAGGCCGGCGCTACGGACATCATTTCTCAGGACGGCAGCATCATGGGATCGCTTCAAGATTCAACGTCCTCGTGACGATGCGCTTTTCAGGGCGCCCGCGAATCCTGGTGATCGGGGCAATGGCCGTTTTGGCGGGGATTCTGCTGGCCGCGTGCGAGTCCGGATCATATCCACTCGATATCTTTCCGGAAATGCACTATCAGCAATCAAACAGGCCTGGCGAACCCCCCTTTGAGACGCGGCCCGATGGCAGCGTACCAACAACGGGTCGTGAGTCGTTGGGCGACTTCGGCCGGGCATCCGCACTCGAAAATCCAGTGGAAGCCACGCTGGAGTCCATTATTGAGGGCAGGGAGCTGTTTCGAGTCAACTGCGCAATGTGCCACGGCCTCAAGGCCGACGGCGACAGCCAGGTCGCCCTTCGGTTTGCAAACGCGGGCGCTCGCCCGCCGCCAAATTTACAGGAAGGCGTGGCCAGGGTTTCACCTGATGGATTCATCTTTGCCGTTGTAACTCATGGACTGGGTAACATGCCGTCACTGCAAAGGATTCTTGAACCGTCGGAGCGCTGGACGATCATCAACTATCTGAGGTCAGTACAGGCCGCCGCTGCCGCCGGGGAATAGTTCGCCCTTTAAACGGATGCGCTCCCGGTTCGCCGCCTGGATTTGAACATACGGTCGATAGTGGCAAAGTTGCTGGAGCATGCGACCGCGATGTCTGTCAATTTCCTCGCAGAAGAGCGAATGCCATCCGATGCTCATGCCGACCCAGATCCGATTTCGAGGACCGTAAGGTCCGAACCCAGCGGAATCCAGCTCCCACGGCCCTGCCCGATTGCGGCGTCATGAAGACGTCCGTATGATTCCGCGAGTGGAATCAATTCAACACGACATCGTAATCATTGGCGGGGGCGGCGCGGGTCTTCGAGCCGCCATCGCCGCGGCCGAATTCGACCCCAACCTGGACATCGCGGTCGTATCAAAGGTCTATCCGATGCGGAGCCATACAGTGGCGGCAGAGGGGGGAATGGCCGGAGTCATTAAGGAAAACGACAGCTTCGAGCATCACATCTACGACACCATCAGCGGCTCCGATTGGCTTGCCGACCAGGACGCTGTCGAACTGTTCGTCAAAGAAGCCCCAGATGAGTTAGTGCAGCTCGAACACTGGGGTTGTCCCTGGAGCAGAGAACCAAGTGGCAAGATTGCGGTTCGTCCGTTCGGGGGAATGCAGATCCAGCGGACGTGGTTTGCGGCGGACAAAACGGGATTTCACGTCCTTCACGCGTTGTTCCAAACGTCAATGAAGTTTGGGAACGTGAATCGATATGATGAATGGTTTGCGCTCGATCTGCTCGTGGACGGCGGTCGCTGTCAGGGCGTCGCGGCCATGGAGCTTCGCAGCGGAGACGTTAAGGCCATTCTGGGCAAGGCTGTGATCATCTGCACCGGCGGGGGAGGTCGCGTATTTCCGTTTACAACCAATGCGGCCATCAAGACCGGCGACGGCATGGCCCTCGCTTACCGAGCGGGCGTCGCGCTCAAGGATATGGAGTTCGTCCAGTATCACCCAACCGGTCTTCCCGGCACCGGCATATTGATCACGGAGGCCGCCCGCGGGGAGGGGGGGATCATGGTCGATAAGAACGGTCGCCGATATTTGCAGGACCACGACCTCGGTCGGCCGATTCCCATCTCGGATCCCAGGCACCCACAGACGCGAACAATGGAGCTCGGACCTCGCGACCGGCTTTCGCAGGCCTTTGTCAAAGAGGAGCAGATGGGTAACGTCTTACACGGGCAGTACGGAAGTTACGTACATCTCGACATCCGGCACCTGGGTGAGAAGCAAATCGACTCCAAGCTCCCGTTCGTCAGGGAACTGGCTCTCAACTACGCTGGTATCGACCCTGTCAAACAACCGATACCGGTACGGCCTGTCGTTCATTACATGATGGGCGGAATCGACACCGATACCAACGCCGCGACTTCGCTGCACGGTTTGTTCGCGGCTGGCGAGTGCGCATGCGTAAGCATCAACGGTTCGAACCGCCTTGGCTCGAATTCCCTCACCGAGCTACTGGTTTTTGGAGCGCGTGCCGGTCACCGCGCCGCGTCGCTCGCCGCGGAATCTCAAATCGGTAATGTCGGCGCTCTTGAAGCTCAGGCTGTCGACTCAGAGTCGCGCGTGAGGGATCTCGCATCGGGCCGCGGTCGGGGAAATGAAACGATCTCAAAGATTCGCGACGAAATGACTTCCGCGATGGAAAGCGGAGCGGGCATCTACCGCACGGAAGAATCTCTACGGGCAACATGCGATAAGTTGGTCGAACTTCGCAGCCGGTTCGAGAAAGTAGGTCTTGACGATACGGGTCGCAGGTACAACACGCAATTGATCGCGGCGCTTGAGTTGGATTGCATGCTCGACGTGGCCCAGTCCATTGCCTTTTCGGCGATCGCCAGGAAGGAATCGCGTGGCTCACATCAGCGAACGGACTTCCCGGCTCGCGATGACGGCGACTATCTAAAGCATTCGCTTGCCTTCCGCGCCGACGGCGATCCGCGGATCGATTACAAACCCGTCACGATCACGAAGTGGCCACCCGCAAGACGCGTTTACGGAAGTTGACTTCAACCGGGTGGACGGCTTCCCGACATCGCGCGGAGACCGAACGGCGAATTCAATGGTAAATACCTTAAGCCTTGAGGTTTACCGGTACGACCCCGACTCAGGTCGCGAGTGGTTTCAAACCTATGAAGTGGAGAATCGCGAGGATTGGGTTGTCCTCGATGCCCTCAATTTCATCAAGGACAATATCGACGGAACTCTCTCATACCGCTGGTCTTGCCGGATGGGCGTCTGCGGATCGTGTGGAATGATGGTCAACGGCTACCCGGTGCTCACGTGCAGCGCATTCATGCGGGAGTACTTGCCGGGACCTGTTCGGGTAGAACCGCTGAATAACTTCGAGGTCGAGCGGGACCTGATTATCAACTTCGACGACTTTCTGAAGAAACTGTACAGCGTCAAACCATGGTTAATTCGGGAGAGTGACGATCCGGTCGAAGCGGGTGAGTATCTACAGACTCCGGCACAACTCGACGACTACAAGCATTACACAATGTGCATCAATTGCATGTTGTGCTATGCCGCATGTCCGGTCGTCAGCCACGATCCGGATTTTTTGGGGCCGGCTGCCCTGGCCCTGGCGCACCGTTATAACGTTGATTCCCGTGACCAGGGGCGCGAGCAAAGGTTGGACATCCTGCTGAGCAACGAGGGCATCTGGGACTGCACGTTCGTGGGTGAGTGCTCCATCGTTTGTCCCAAGCATGTCGATCCGGCGGGCGCGATCCAGCAGTCGAAAGTTTCTGGAGTCGTCGACTACTACAAGTCGTTCCTCGCGCCCTGGAGTTCCGGTAAGTGACCGTTCGGCCGCGCCGCACCCTCGGCGCGTCGTGGTGGCTGTCGCGTCGAGGCTATTTTCTGGTTTTTCTACGCGAAATGACCTCTGCGTTCATAGCTGCGTATGTTGTTGTGCTGCTTATCTTGATAGCGAAGGCGGGCGGCGATCAGGCGTCGTACGAGTCGTACTTTGAGTGGTTCACTTCGCCTGGCTTGCTCGTCTTTCACGTTGTCGCATTTTTGTTTTCGCTCCTGCATTCCATCACTTTTTTCAATCTGATTCCGAAGGGACTCGCGGTGCGGATCGGCGAACAACGCGTGCCTCCCGCGCTGATTTCAGGGCCCAACTACGTAATCTGGGTCGTGGTGACCGCGATTGTAGTGTTGGTAATTCTCCTGTGAGGGGGTCCAACGAGGCCTTTTGGTGGTCGCTGTTTTCGGCTGGCGCAGTGGTAGCGGCGCTGTTGATTCCCGTGCTCATTTTCTCAACGGCTCTCGCGCCGGGGTTTGGCTGGACGGTCTTCGCTGACGCCCTGGCGTACGGCGAGATCAACACGCTGCTCGCTAATCAACTGGTCAAGGTTGCGCTATTACTGGGGATATCGCTCTCGCTGTTCCATGCGGTTCATCGCATCCGGCACCTGGTGCTCGACCTGCGCATCCCGGCGCCGGGTCTACCGCTCGCGGTGTTGAGTTATTTGTCCGCGACCGCCGGCACAGTTCTTTCGGTCATTTTCCTCTGGAGGATTTAGCTCTCTCAAAATCCGGGAAAGGGAGAAGCAGTATGTTTCGTGAATGGCCATGATTCGCGTGGCCTGACAAGGTTGAATTGCTGTCATGCCTTACAAATCACTTCATCCGCCTGACGAGGCTGCCGCCATGGAGCCCGAAGAGCTCGCGGTATTCGTGCTGGAGTGTCTACGAAAGGCTGAGGAATCTGGTGCTAACTCGATTCTTAACCGCTACAATTTCGCCCTTTCGGGAAACCTCCGACGCTGGGCAGACAGCGACTATGACAGGCTTGCGAAAGTACTTACCGAAGCCTGGGTCTGGTTGGAGCGGGAAGTGCTGATAGCACCGAAGCCTGAATCGAACGGTGATTGGATATTCGTAACTCGTCGAGGGAACTCGCCCAAATCGCCTGCAGATTGGCAGACATTTCGATCGTCGCAGCATTTGAGAGATGCCGATCTTGATCCAGTACTCGCGCAGAAGGTGAAAGCCCTATTTTCTCGGGGCGACTACGACACGGCAATATTTCAAGCATTCAAGGAGGTTGAAATCCGTGTCCGAAAAGCAGCACGGATGCCCGATGCGTCATACGGTGTCGATATGATTCGCAAAGCTTTTGATCCGGAAATGGGCCCACTTCAGGAACCCGATCGCCCCAATAGCGAACGGCAAGCGCTGAGTCACTTGTTCGCCGGTGCGATCGGACTCTATAAGAACCCGCTAAGCCACCGCGAGCTAGGTGATTACGACCCTAGCGAAGCGGCCGCGCTGATCTACTTCGCCGATCATCTGCTTCGGATTGCGGATCGAGGAGCTGAGCGATAGCTTGGGACGTTGACGGGTCAGCGAGATTGAGCCCGCCTTGGATTCACGACCCGCTATCTCCGCTCAAGCGCGAACTGTTATGCTCCGCTCGATCGGACGGAACAGGTATCTAACCCGCCGCGATTTCACATATCCAATCGGTTTGGACCGCCGTCCTAGGAATGTAATCGCAGTGACACGGCGCCACATCAAAACCGAAGAACATCCGTGACCGCTCATCGGAAAGTGCAACCCGATGTCGAGAGTCTCCAAGTTTTTCTTATCCAGCAGTTCGAGGAATTTTGAAGCAGACGCGCTATCGAATTTCGTATTTGGACAATCGCCGCAACTGTGCAGACGGCAATTGGTGGGAGCTTTGTTCTGCTCGGGTCCCAGTCCGTTCTGCCTGCTCTGTCCGTTAGTCTTAAAATCTTGATATCCGCAATTATCGGGATTATCGCAATTGCTCCAGTTGTCTTCAACTTTCTAAACGTTGGGGCATATGTGAAAAACAGCATGGTTATCGATGAGCTTCAGGTGGCTCTGGGGCTCGAGGATTTCATACCTGAGCCTGCAATAAGAACTTGGCAGGATCGGCAGCGCCACCCGATGAAATCCTGGGGCCCGTGGCTTTCGGGCACGATGATTATGGCCCTTGCCGGGCTCGTAATAGGGGCGTTTTGGCTACTTGTGCCGCCTGTTTCCTAATCGGGACGATCTCGAGACGTGGTCCAGCCGGATGACAGTAGACGTTGAACAGCCGCAATTGACGATGCCGGGCCAGTCCGGCTGTCCCGCTATTAACAGCGTCTAGGGGCGCACAATTCTGAATTCGCGGCGTTATCAGAATCTAAGTGACTGAGCCGGCCTCGGCTCCGACCGGCTCCGCGGACTCCTCGAACATCAGCCGTGCCACGAATTTCTCGGCCTCCATTGAAGCCATGCAGCCTTCGCCGGCCGTGGTTATTGCCTGGCGGAAATAGCTGTCCTGGGCCTCGCCGGCGACGAATATTCCGTCAATATTCGAGTGTGTCCTGCGGTCCGCGATGAGATACCCTTCATCGTCCATTGCAAGCTTGCCACTGAAAATGTCGGTATTGGGCTCGTGCCCCACATACACAAATACGCTGCTTACGGCCAGATTCGAAACATCGCCGGTCTTGACATTCTTGACACGAAGACTTTCCACCGAAGTATCGCCTTTGATCTCCTCGACCACCGTATCCCAGATGAATTCGATCTTGGCGTTCTCGATCGCCCGGTTGGTCAGGTATGTCCCAGCGCGCAGCTGGTCGCGTCGGTGGATTATCGAGACCTTCGAGCCGAAACGCGCCAGGAACAGAGCCTCCTGCAGGGCGCTATCTCCTCCGCCCACCACCGCGATATGTTCGTCCCTGAAAAACGCACCATCGCATGTGGCGCAGTACGAGACGCCCCGCCCCCACAAGTCCAGCTCACCCGGAACGCCCAGCAGCTTGGGCGAGGCTCCGGTGGCTACGATGACCGAATGCGCCTGATACTCCTCAGAACGGCCGGTGAGAGTAAAGGGAGGACCGTTTGTGTCCAGACCCGTGATCGTGTCCATTTTGAACTTGGCCCCGAATCGAAGCGCCTGTTTTCGCATGCGCTCCGTCAGCTCGGGACCGGTTATCCCGTCGTCGAACCCCGGATAATTTTCAACGTCGTTCGTCGTTGCGATTTGTCCGCCGAACACCTCACCGACGAAAACCACCGTGGAGAGGTCGGCTCGCGCGCTATAGATGGCGGCGGTCATCCCCGCCGTTCCGGCGCCGATAATGGTGAGATCGTACATCTTCGTCGCTCTCCTCAGGGCCCGCACCATGCTCGCTTCCCCGACAGCCAGATCATGCCAGAGAAGTACCGCCGACTCCATGAAATTCCTTACAGAGCGGGTGCAGGAGACGGCTTGCGACCGCCTTCACCAACTTATTTTTCAATGCAACCCGCGCAATCAGTCGCTTTCGCCAGACGCCGATTCGACTTTCCCGTTCTTGAACCGAAATGGCACGTCTCTCTGTTCCAGGATTTTGTTGATCTGATCTTCGGCGTCTCGGCCCCAGCCCTGCAGTAGGTATTCGAGTATTCCGACCATCCACCGCGGCTCATCATCGACGAACAAGCGGTGCAACGCCTGGAGGTAGGATTCATTTTCATGGACGATGTTCTCACTGGTGAGAGAGTTAAGGGCCTGCACGCACTCGCGGGCCCAACTTGACTGGCCCATCGACGGACCGCCAAAGAACGCCGCTACCGAATCCGTCGTCTTCTCGACCGTTTTCAGTCGTTTTCCGTGGAAATCCTGAATCAGCGACTCAACCAGATTCCAGACCTCGTTGAGAACGTTTTCGGATATAGAAACGCCCGCAATCGTATTTGCGTCGATCGAAAGCTCAAATTCTTCGCTCAAACTGCCGTCCCAGTCTCAAGCCCACCTATGCCGTGTGATGCAAGTATGTCATTTTATCGGGCGCTCACCTATGTGAAGTCGGCGCCAACCTAGAGTAAATGTGATTGCTCCGTGTTCGGTCCGGTGGTACCGCCCCGCAAGGCCGGAGCCTCCGAAACATACGTTCGGAAGCTGGCGATTACGCCGTGCATCCATACGGTTCGGTTAACATTTCTTGACATCTAAATGGACCTTCGCCGCAAGGACGCAACACCTTTGAAATCGCCGAATCGTGAGCGGCCTAAAAGCTAAAACGACCGCCTGCTGTTCGCCGCGGCGTGAAGCGCCCGCCAGCCCGGATCGAACGATGAACAGGGGGCGGAAAAAGCGAGGGCGAGCCATCGAGGGAATGGTACGCCTGGCAGGCGGCGAATCCCTGATGGGCAGTGAAGATCCGAACGGGTTTCCGGCGGACGGCGAGGGGCCCGTTCGGCGTGTGCGCGTCGATGCGTTTCAAATCGGCAAGTGTGCGGTCACGAATACCGATTTCGCGACGTTCGTTCTGGATACCGGCTACGTGACCGAAGCCGAACGTTTCGGGTGGTCGTTCGTCTTCCATTTACTTGTCCCGCCCATCGTCCAGGAGAGCGTCAATCAAGCGGCGCTCACCACACCGTGGTGGTTGAAGGTTGACGGTGCGTCATGGGCGCGTCCGGAGGGTCCGGACTCAAGCACTGATGATCGGCCGGAGCATCCTGCAGTCCACGTTTCCTGGAATGATGCGGTGGCCTACTGCGATTGGTCGGGCGACAGATTGCCGAGCGAAGCGGAATGGGAGTTTGCCGCCCGCGGTGGGCTCGAACAGGCGCGTTTTCCGTGGGGCGACGATCTCGAACTGAACGGCGAGCATCGTTGCAACGTTTGGCAGGGCGACTTTCCAGATCGAAATACAGAAGCTGACGGGTATTTATCGACCGCGCCGGTCAGATCATTTCGACCGAATGGATTTGGGCTTTTCAACACGTCCGGAAACGTTTGGGAATGGTGCGCCGACCGGTTCAGCGCGGATTTTCATCTGACCGCGCCGCGCGACAATCCAACCGGTCCAACAATTGGTTCGAGCCGAGTCACAAAGGGCGGCCCTTATCTGTGCCACGATTCCTACTGCAACCGCTATCGAGTCGCGGGCAGAAGCTCCAATACGCCCGACAGCTCCACCGGCAACATGGGGTTTCGCTGCGCGAGGAGCGTTTGAACCGCTCGGTCTGATATTTCGAAATCTCGCTCGCACCGTTTCGATCGCCGGGTAGACCGCGATCCCGCTGGCCGACATCGTGGAATGCCGACGGACCTCGCAACCTGCAGTCGCGCTTTTGCGGCTTAAATGCGTTGCGCCACCGCTTATGCGCCTAGTAGGGAGCCAAACTGGCCCGACGTGGGCTCTGCTCAGCAAAACCACGGCTCGGTTAGCCGTGGCGCACTCCGATCGACATTGGGGGCTGCAAATTCGATCCGGGGTCTGGCTGATCCGGTTCCAGCGGCGCCGACCACCGCTTCGCCAATTTTCATGAAAGTCTCCAGCGAGGATTCTTCCTGTTGCGACGCGTGTTCGGCGATCTTAACGAGCCGATTCTGTAGAGCGTCCAAACGCGGGTCCATAGATTGCCAGGCGTAGCTGAGTCGGTCCTCATCGAAATCTCCGAAAAAATCTCCGAAATTGGGGTCGTTGTGCAGAAGGGATGTGCGAGGCACCAGCAGTCGGATCGTGTATTGGATCGGATCGACATTGCCTACCAGATCGTTCGCGGCAACGAAATCGATAATGTCGAATATGTCCTGGAACTCGGTCCACGGCGTGAATGGCAAGAAAGACGGCCGCGGTTCGATGCCATGTCGACGGAGCAATTCCACCGCGCGCTCGGCATCTCGCGCCGTGTGTCCTTTGTCGAGGCGATCCAGGATCTTATCGTTGAAGCATTCAAACGCTGACACGACGAACACGCAACCGGACCCGGCCATTTCGGACCAGATCGTTTCGTGGCGCAATATGTGCTGCACCTTCGTCGTGCAGTCGAAGGTAAGGTCCGGGAACTTTTCATGCATTAATCGGACGATGCGCAGAGAATGCCGAGGACCGTTCAGAAAATCCGGATCGCCGAAGGTGATGTGTTTTGCACCCATCGAAACCAGGTTGGCAATGTCGTCCAGAACGACCTCGTCCCGGACGATTCTGATCTTGCCGTCGTAGACCGCGGGCACCGGGCAGTGGGTACACCGGTGCACACAGCCGTGACTGGCCTCCACATACCCTGCCAGGCGGCGCTCCGCACCGACCGCGAGCCGCGCGTAGCCGTCAAGCTGCGGTAGATCGGCTCTCGCGGGCACTTGAAATTCCTGACGTGCAAGATCGACCACCGGCTGGCTTGGCACCGAATTTTCCATGTCCGATGCCCTGGAATCTAGCCACTCCAGCAGCTCTGCCTCGTATTCGCCGGCGATCGTCTTGACAGCCGGTCCCATGGGCGTTCGATTTCCGATGTTCGCGTACAGCCCGTAGAAGCAGATTGGCAGATCCGGGTGCGATTCGTGGATGCGGTTGGCGGCATGCACAGCCAGTCGCATTGCCGTATGCATTGGCACGGAGAACGCCACGGCGTCGGCCCAGTCGATGTCCGATTCATCCCAATCCTGAACGGAAAGATCCCTGCACCGTACGGCATGTCCGGCACGTCGCAGGGATGCGGCCGGCGAAGCAACGTGGAGCGGCTGGTGTCCCAATTCATACGATGAGACCAGGAGTGCCTTCATGAATCTAAGCGTACGAGTTCACCGACCTCCGGCCAAATGCTCACTCAATCGAGAATTTGAGCAGCGAATGGGCCGTCCGCAGAGCTACCTCCACGTCGTCCGGGGTGTCGGCTCGCGCGAAAATGAAGCCCAGATAACGATCTCCCTCTGGCAGGGGACGAACCGTCCGACCGGTCGGTATCGTTATTTCTACGCCTGCAATTCCCGGTACTGCCAGAGCATTCTCCCGGCCCGTCACTTCTCTCAGGCGTCCGGCCCGCGGAATTGGCAGCATCATTACGCCGGACGCCGGCCACGTGAGGCCAACGTCCGCAATCGGCAATCCAAGAGCATGTCGCAAGATCAGCTCCTCGAGACTTGCTCCAATGCCGAAGCGTATGGTCCGGGAGCACAGTCCCCCGATCGACCGAGCCGCCAGTTCGAGCAGCCAGACTCCGATGTCATTTAGCCGCATTTCAGCGTGAATCGGGCCTTCTGTGAGCCCGATTGCTTCGACCGCTTGCGCGGCAACCGCGACGATTGCCTTCCGAATCGGTTCCGGGTGTCGTGAAGGCGTAACGTACAGAGTCTCCTCGAAGTACGGACCTTCCAGGGGATCGGGCTTGTCGAAGATCGCGAGTACTTCAAGCTGTCCTTTTCGCAGCAAGGCCTCCACGGCCACCTCATTGCCCGGGATGTAGCTCTCGACCAGTAATCGCTGGTCGCCGTCCGATTCAGTTTCGCCGAGAATAGCGATTATTCGCCGCGCGGCGTCATGCGCGAAGGCCCGATCATCGGCTCGAATGACGCCGCGACTTGCCGAGAGGAAAACGGGCTTCAGGATGCACGGAAATCCGACGCGTTCAGCCGCGGCGACCGCGTCTGATTGCCCGCGTACGATCTCAAACTCTGGCTGTCTGACCGGACTGTTTGACAGGGCTTTTCGCATTTCGGCCTTGTCGCGCGTGAGCGCCACGGCCCGTGGCGAATTGTGGTTGAGTCCGAGCTCTTCAGCCGCAATCGCGGCCGTCAAGACACCCTGGTCGTCAACAGCCAAGACGGCGTCTATTGGTGTGATTCGAGCGTGATCGACTATCGCCTTCGCCGCAGAACGCGGATTATCAAAATCGAGCGCCAGGGCGCGGGAGCCCATCGTGTCGGCGAGCGCCTGCCGTTGGTCTGATGCGACAATGACTTCGGCATCCAACGCCTGCGCGGCCTCAATGAAATCCGTTGCTCGATACGTAGTTGTGGGGAGGAGTAGTAGCACCCGCGCCATTTAGTTTGTATCATAGGGTAAATACATCAGCATCAGCGTGCTTGGCTTGGCGTGGCGATCGCCGGAGGAGCGATGACTCGAAACTCTGACGAAAACGGCAGCCCCAAGGTCAAGTTCACGCAGTCTGCGATCGATCTGGTCGTGCGGGCTCGCGATCAAGAGATTGGATCTGAAAGTCACGGTCTCTGGGTGGAGCTTGCGGACTCTTCGAGCGATAAGCGGCAATTCAGCATGTACTTCCGGCCTATCGCCGAGGCCAGCTCTGGCGATTTCGTTCAGAGTCACGACGGGATTTCGATAGTCATGCCAGGTTTGACGGCCGATCGGCTGACCGGTGGACCTGCGGTATTCATCACCAGCGCTGTCGTTGAAAAGGGTCTCGGGCAAGTCGACGACGAAGATGACTTCGAGGAGCTCAAGGTATTACCAAGTAGCCCCGCTGTAACTGCCGCCGCGTCCGGCGCGCCTGCGGCGGATTTGACCGGCGATGTCGCGCAGCGTGTGGTTCAAACCTTGAATCAACAGATTAATCCGTCGATCGCGGTGCACGGTGGTCGCGCGGATCTCGTAGCGGTGGAGGAGGACACGGCCTACTTGCGGTTGTCGGGAGGATGTCAGGGTTGCGGTCTCGCCGCGGTCACTCTGTCGCAGGGAATAGAGGTCGCTCTCAAGGATTCCGTGCCGGAGATTCAACGCGTGGTGGACGTAACGGACCACTCATCGGGGGAGAACCCTTACTACGAGGCCTCAAAGAAGTAGCGTCAGGCGAATATCGGACGGTCGATTCCACGTCGATGTTCAGGTCGCGAGGCGATTCCGTCCGCGATTTTCGCTGGCTATTTCTGAATGACTTCTTTTTCTCGAATCGCGCACGGCGAACCGCTGAGGAGCGCCTGAGGAAAGATCCAATGGCCGACGTTTCGGATCGCCCGGCCATCTGACCAAATATCCCAAACGCGCTGCTGGAACGGGATTGGCTGGATCTCAGTTGGCGGTCGACTTATTCGGGTAGATCGGCTCCAACCTTTTGAACTTCCTCATATCCCTGGAGCCATGCGGTCGATTCGTCGTGCATGTCCACAACCTGGATGCGATTGCCCCATGGATCGCGAAAATCACAGAGGAAGTTAGGCTCCATTTCGAGATCGTACGTGCCGGTCAGCTTTTCACGGACCTCTGCGATCTGATCTTCGTCACGGACGATGATTCCGAAATGCTTCCACCGGTCGGGCTGTAGCGATTCGACTTCGAAAATAGCCATGAACTGGTGTTCACCCAGTTTGCACCACGCGGCCCCCTCGCCGCCGCGCAACATTTCGAGATTGAAAACATCGCCGTAAAACTCGACTGCCTTCTCGACATCATCGACTTCAATGGCAATGTGATTACTGCCGAATACCCGAACGGTCAATTGCGGAATCCTCTCTCACGCCGACTCCAACTCCAACTCGACTCTAAAGTAACAGCAATCCGCCGAAATCTTCAGGAATAGGATCTCACTGATCAGTCATGGTGAATCTGGCGGCCCGCTGCTCCCTCTGGGTGGCCTGCTGCCGGAAACGTTGGCAAGAAGAATCCCCAGCTGGTCCAGGCTGGCGAGATTGTGGACAGCGAGGAAATCGTCGACGTACGGCAGGGCGGCCTGCATTCCAAGCGTCAGCGGTTCGTAGTCGTGTTGACCCAGGAGCGGATTTAGCCAGATCAGACGAAACGCCGAGCGCTGAAGGTATCGCATTTCGCTGGCGAGGACGCTCACATCGCCTCGATCCCAGCCATCGCTGGCGATCATCACCACGGCGCCGCGGCCCAGTATGCGGCGTGCCCAGATTCGGTTGAACTGGTGAATGCTCTCGCCTATCCTCGTTCCGCTTGACCAATCCACCACGGAACTCGCGACCCGCTGCAAAGCTTCGTCAACGCGATGATTGCGAAGGACCCGTGTTATTCGAGTAAGCCGCGTTCCGAATACAAAGATTTCTACATCCCGCAGTCCCCGTTGCAGCGCGTGGGAAAAGGTGATGAGAATTCGCGAATATTGTTCCATGGACCCGCTGATATCGCACAGGAGGATCAGCGGACGCGGTTTGATTTTTGGTCTCCGCCAGAAGAGTCGCGCCGGTTCCCCGCCATCGCGAATCGTCGATCGCACGATCCGTCGCATATCCAGGGTCCCCGGACTGCCGGAGGGCTTAAGTCTGCGTGCTCTCCTTCGATTCATCTTCCACTTCATTTGGGCGATCAGTCGCCGAATTTGAAGTAGCTCATCGGAACTCGCGGCCTCGAAATCCATATGTTGGAGAACCTCGATCGGGCTGTAAGTCGCCGCTCTTACGGCCTCATCGGCGGGCGCGCCACCGTTGCCATCGTTGGATGCAAGTCCGATTGCAGCCGCTTCGAGACCGATCGCTTCCACCGGGACGGGCTCTCTCGCCGGGTGGGGGACGATACGGCTTACCGATTTCCTTGATGCGATGGTCCGTCTGCCCAGCCAGTAGTCGTCGAAGATCTCGTCGAATTCCAGGGACTGTGCCCGGTTTTTTGCATAAATAGCACGGGCGGCGATCCGGACGTCGGCAGGTCGGGCGAAACCGACAGCGCCGGCGGCCCTGGAAAGGTCGATGGCTTGAGTATTTACGGTCGCATATCCCCGGCCGCGCAGGAAGTGACCGAATTCGACAAACGCCCTCAGCAGAGACGTTCCGCTGAGCTGCGGAAACGACGGATTGGGCTGGTTAGCGCCCGGCTGAGCGGCCAATCATCGCCTCGATCCCGGCTTCGCGGACGTTGAGGTGATCCTCCTGGTGCTTCAACAAGCAGGCCAGCGTTTGCTCGATGGCCTGTGCATCGAGTTCCGGACAGCCCAGCTCGAGCAGTGCGCGCGCCCAATCCAAAGTCTCCGAGATTCCCGGGGTTTTGTAAAGATCCTGGTCTCGAAGCTCATGCACGAACACGGCAACCTGACGGGCCAGCCGCTCCGGCAGCTCCGGAACGCGAGCGCTGAGGATTTCAAGCTCTTTTTCCACGGATGGCAAGTCGATCCAGTGATACAAACTCCGGCGCTTGAGGGCGTCGTGTATCTCGCGCGTGCGATTCGAAGTCATGATTACTAGGGGAGCAACCTGAGCGGTAATGGTTCCGATCTCCGGAATGGTGATCTGAAAATCCGACAATAGCTCCAGTAGAAACGCCTCGAACTCGTCATCCGACCGGTCAACTTCGTCGATCAACAATACGGGCGGCTTCGGGGAATCGTGGTCGATGGATTGAAGCAGTGGCCGCCGTATAAGAAATTCAGGGCCATAGATTTCGGCGAGTACATCAATACCATCGGAGCGATCGACCGCCGAGCGAATGTGCAGCAATTGGCGGGCGTAATTCCACTCGTAAACCGCGTGATTGACATCGATCCCCTCGTAGCACTGCAGCCGAATCAGGCGCGTATCCAGAGCGGACGCCAGCGTCTGGGCGACTTCGGTCTTGCCCACGCCGGCTTCGCCCTCGAGCAGGAGCGGTTTCTCGAGCCGGTCTGACAGAAAAATCGTCGTTGCGAGTGCCCGATCCGCGATGTAACTCTGCTGTCGCAGTCGGGTCTGAACGTCTTCGATTGACTCGAATCTGCTGGCCTCAGTCAAATCGGCGCTATCGATTTATTGGCGGCCGGCAGCCGGCAGAGCCGCCTAACAGTGTTCGATCCAGCCAGTCACGGCCAATGGCGTTAGGAGGCGCGAGACCACGCCTCCGCCACAGCTCGGCGGGCGTGAACCTTGACGACGTGCTCCCGATATTCCGTTGAAGCGTGGATATCTTCCAGCACGTCGAATCCTGCCGGTGCTGTTTGGGACGCGGCGGCGATAACGTCTTCCGATAGATCGCGTCCCACCAGCGCCGACTCCACTTCGGCCGCCCGGCCAGGTGTGGAGCCCAACCCGGTGATACCGACGCTGGCCGAGGCGCACTTTCCGCCATCGACCGAAATCAGCGCCGCCACGCCCACGATTGCGTAGTGTGATGCCGGATTCGGCAGCTTTGCGTACGACCAGCCGGTCTTCGCGTTGGGCACCGGAATCGTGATGCTGGTCAGAATCTCGTCCGGCTCCATCGAGGTCGTCAGCAGATCGACGAAAAAGTCGTCGATTGCCACACTTCGCCGAGCGCGGACGCTTTGAAGTTCAATAGTGGCGTTGAGCGAAATCATGGCCGCCGGAAGGTCCGAGGCCGGATCCGCATGTGCCAGATTACCGCCTACGGTCCCCACATTTCGGACCTGCGGATCGCCAATAACCGACGCAGCGGCCGCCAAAAGCGGAAGACGGCTGGATATCAGTTCTGAATAGACAACTTCGCTGTGAGTTACCAGAGACCCGATTTCAATCGCGCCATTCGATTCCGAGATGCGATCGAGTCCATCGATTCGCCGAAGGTCAATAAGTGTCTCCGGTTCCGTCAGCCTCAGCTTTAGGAGTGGAATAAGGCTGTGGCCGCCCGCGATTATCTTGCCACTTTCCTGATGCGTCGATACGAGTTCCATCGCCTCTTGCAGCGAATTGGGAGCGTAGTAGTCGAATTTCGGTGGTATCACGACGGTTCCTGGGCTCCGTTCGCGACAGCCTGGATGGCGTGCCACACGTTCTGTGGACTAAGCGGCATGTTTATGTCGTCGATCCCCAGAGGTTTGAGCGCGTCAACCACGGCGTTTACGATAGCGGGCGCGGCTGCAATCGTTCCGGCTTCGCCTATTCCCTTGATTCCCAGGGGGTTGTTGGGGGTGGGAGTTTCCGTGCGGTCGGTCTCCATCCAAACGAGCTCGCTGGCGATGGGAATCGCGTAGTCCATCAGAGTTCCGGACAGAAGCTGGCCGTTTTCGTCGTAAACGGCGGCTTCGAATAAGGCCTGGCCGATGCCCTGGACTATTCCGCCGTGGCGCTGTCCATCCACGAGCATCGGATTGATCACCTTTCCGCAGTCGTCCACGGCCACGTACCGGGTAAGCCTCACCTTTCCCGTTTCAACGTCGACCTCCACGGTCGCAATGTGGGTACCGAAAGGAAATGTGTATTTGTCCGGATCGAACAGAGAAGTCGCCTCAAACCCGGGCTCAATGCCGGCTCCGCGTGGCACATTTTGAAATTCGTGAGCTTCGCTTGCTATTTCGGCAATTGTCTTTCGCTGAGACGGCGCGCCGCGAACGTGCACTGCGCCGTCTTCATAAACGATGTCGCCGGGTGCGGCTTCCAACAGATGACTGGCAATGAGCCTGGCCTTCTCCTTTAGTTTGTCCGTGGACATTCGGAGAGCCGTTCCACCCACTACGGTTGCGCGGCTTCCAAACGTTCCGACGCCATACGGGATGATGCTCGTATCTCCGTGTAGGACAATTACATCGTCGAATGGCACGCCAAGGTCGTCCGCGACGATTTGCGCAAAGCTGGTCTCCTGGCCCTGGCCGTGCGGCGACGCGCCTGTAAGAACCGTGACTTTTCCGGACCTATCGACCTTTACGGTGCCACTCTCCCAGCAGGCGATTCCCACATCATCGGAAGGACCGAACCCGCAGATTTCGGTGTACGAAGACATTCCGATTCCCAGATAGCGACCTTCGTTCAAGGATGCGGCCTGGGTTGCCCGAAAGTCCTTGTACTCGATCATCTCCATTGCCATGTCCAGGGCAGTCCCGTGCTCCGCGCTGTCGTACTCCACCCCGGTAGGGGTGACGTAAGGGTATTTGTCCGCCCGAATCAGGTTGATTCGGCGAATCTCGGACGGATCCATGTCAAGTTTTCGTGCTGTTTGATCCAATGCACGCTCGACAAAGTAAGTGGCTTCCGGCCGACCGGCTCCGCGATATGCATCGGTCGGCGATTTGTTCGTAAAGACGGCGATCAGCTCAGAATGGCCGTCCGGGATGTCGTAAGGTCCAGTCATCATCGCCTGCGACAGCGTCGGAACGGCAGGGGTCAAGATTTGATAGTAGGCGCCGAGGTCAGCAAAAATCTTGGTTTTGAGGGCCAGGACTTTGCCGTCGTCGTTTACGCCGACATCGATGTAATTGACCTGACCGCGACCGTGCGTGGTTGCTAGAAATCCCTCCGATCGATCCTCGATCCACTTGACTGGAACGTTGTTCCGTAGAGCGGCAAGGGCGGTGACAAACTCCTCGGCGTAAACGTTTAACTTACAGCCGAATCCTCCGCCCACTTCAGGAGCGATAACTCGAACCTGGTTCGCCGGGATGCCCAGACCTTCAGCCAACCGGTCTTTGAGCATGTGTGGGATCTGGGTCGAGGACCACATCGTAAATCCACCGCCCGCCTCGGGCTCCACCACTACACCCCGCGTCTCCATGGGATTCGGGATGAGGCGTTGGTTTACATAACGAAAGCTAAAAACGTTGTCGGCTTTGGCCAGGGCATCGTCGATACCGTCGGTGCCCGCCAGGGTCCGAAACGCTACATTGGTCCCGAGATCTTCCCAGATTAGAGGCGAGCCTTCCTCCGTGGCGGCTTCCACGTCCACCACCGCGGCCAGCGGCTCGTAGACGACGTCCACAAGCTCGGCCGCGTCCCTTGCCACGTAGCGGTCGTCCGCCACCACCGCCGCCACCGGATCGCCGAGTGTGCGGACCTTGCCGCTCGCCAGCGCAAAGCGTTGCGGCTTCAGCATGTCCTCTGCGGGTGCCGCATCGACAGGTAACGGCCCGGCGGAATCCTTGATGTCTTCAAAGATAAATACGTCAATCACGCCTTCCAGGGCCCGCGCGGCGGTTACATCGATCGAAATGATGCGGGCGTGGGCGTAGGGGCTTCGCGCGAATTCGAGATATGCCATGTCCACGCGGCGGATATCGTCGACGTATGTTCCCGCCCCCGTAATCAGCCGAGGATCTTCCTTTCGCCTGACGCTGGCGCCGATCATTCGTGAGACTGCCATATTTTTAGCCCCCGGTTTCCTGCTAGGCCTTAGCTGCGGCCTGAACCGCTTTTACGATGTTTTGGTATCCGGTGCAGCGGCACATGTTGCCGTCGATGCCGTGCCGAATTTCCTCCTCTGATGGATCGGGATTGCGGTTGAGGAGGTCCTTAACCGACATGATCATCCCGGGAGTGCAAAATCCGCACTGAAGACCGTGTTCGTTCCAGAACTCCTCCTGCACTGGATCAAACTTGCCGTCCGACGCTAATCCTTCAATTGTCGTTATTTCGGCGCCGTCGGCCTGAACCGCCAGCATCGTGCAAGACTTCGCTGAACGTCCGTTGACGAATACCGTGCATGCTCCGCACTGGCTCGTGTCGCAACCGATGTGGGTGCCCGTGAGTCCCAAAACGTCACGTAGTAAGTGGACCAGAAGGAATCGCGGTTCAACGTTAGCCGTCGTCGTTTTTCCGTTTACGGTTACGGAAACCGGTGATTTCATACGCCGCTCACCCCCCTTTTTAGCCCGTAGTCAGGTTGCCGACTTCATCCGTCCCCGGTCAAATGTCCACCCACGCATTTCATGAACTGATTGACCATCATTTTGGCGGCGGCCAGTGTTAGCCGCGAGCCGACGCGAGCGAGCGTCCCGACGGTCGTGACCTCCCCGTCAAACGTCAGTTTGGTTGATGATTGATCGTCGGTCAGCGATATTACTCCAAATGCGTCGATCTTCCCCGGACGGCCTTCTCCGGTCACGGACATTCGATACGAATCCGGCTCATTTTTTTCGGAGATTTCCACCGTCCCCGAATACCGACCTTTTACGGCCGAGATTCCTACGACGATATCCGCGCTGTATCGCCCGGGTTCGATCTCGGCGAGCGACTCGCAGCCTTTGATGCAGGAGCGGATTATCTCGGGATCGTGCAGGAGATCCCAGACCGCCTGACGGTCTGCCGCAAAAGTGAACTCGCCCGATATTCGCATCTCACCGACACCTGGACCTTGCGTTGCGAGACATTCCGCTCATCAAAACCGCCAATCGCCCGGCTTGCAGCGGAATGACGCCTTAATCTTCCAGAAGCGCGGGCCGAATGGCAAATCCCCGTCGACCAAATCGGCTCCGCCTAAGCTCGTGCCGCCTGTTCGAGTAGAGTTCGATCACTCTCCGACAATTCGAGTTCCAGGGCAAATTCCTTCGCTGGGTCGCTCATCTTCTTTAAGGTCTTTAAGAGGATCTCGAGGACCTTTTCGTCACCGTGATTTCTTCGCAGATCGCCTAGCTGCGTCTGCAGGAATACCAGGCAAAGGGCATCTTCCAGCGTCTGGACATCGGAATCTCCCCGGAGATTGTGCTTCTGCACGATGTTCTGAACGCGCACGATGAATTCCGGCTCGTATCCAACGGCGGTCAAGATCTCGCCAATCGCTGTCGCATGGAGCTTGTGCAAAGCCGTCCGCCACTGAAGATACGGACGTCTGCCCCTTGCATAAGACGATCGGGGAATCTCCCACCGGCGGATGTGGTGTGCGCGCGCGGCGACGAGCAGCTCGTCGCCGGCATCCGGTCGCAGCCGCCCCACCCACAGGGTCATGAGCTCGGAATGGGCAAGCTCCTTCGGTTTCTCCTGGCCGTCGAGGAAAACACGCTCGGGATCGGCGGCGTTGGTCCGGTCGATGCGTTCGATCGCCTGCCTGAATTTTGTGTCGGAGCTCATTCTTCTCCCGCATGGCTGACCATACCCCCGAGCCTAGCAACTGGCGGCGTCGAGATCGTCGGCTCGTCGGGCCCTGAAAACTCCGCCCGAACAGCCGTCGGCTCGACCGAGAACGCGGTTACGTGCCATTTTGGGAATCCGGCGTCACCGGCAAGAATCTCGGAGCTTCACGGTCGCGTAATTGAGATTATGTTGATTTGTGGAGTTCTGCTGAACGGACGCAATCGAATACGGAGGCACGAGATGAGCTTGAGCGGCAAGGCGGCCATTGTCACGGGCGGCGCGCAGGGTATCGGCAGGGCGATCGCATGGAGGCTGGCGACCGAAGGTGCGGCGGTCCACATAGCCGATACTCAAACGGCAAAGGGCGAGGCTGAAGCCGCGGCGATTCGGGCCGACGGGTTTAGCGCTACGTTTCAGACGGTGGACGTCAGTGATTCAGATCAAGTACAGGCGATGGTTGACGCCGCCGTTGAACACCACGGGCGACTGGACATTCTGGTAAACAACGCAGCGGTCATGGACGTATCTGGAACGTCTGAGGACACGTCGGCGGAGACCTGGGATCATGGATTCGCGGTAATGGTCCGGGCGCTGAGCACCGCCTCGGCGAGGGCGGTCCCGTACATGCGGCGTGTAGGGGGCGGATCTATCGTGAGCATTTCCTCGGTTCATGGGTTTCTGGCGTCTGATTCAGCGGCCGTGTACGACACATGCAAGCATGCGGTGATCGGGCTCACCAGGGGCATGGCGGTGGATTTTGGTCCGGATGGCGTTCGCGCAAACGCGATCTGTCCGGGCATGATCGTTACCGAAGTCCGCGATAAATCGTGGCAGCGCGAACGGGACGACGCAGTCTTCGCGGAAATGTATCATCCGATTCGGCGCGTTGGGCGACCGAGAGACATTGCGGCCGGAGTCAGCTTCCTGGTATCCGACGATGCGGCGTTTATCACGGGTCACTCGCTGGTCATTGACGGTGGCCTAACAATTCAGCTGCAAGACTCAGTTGCGGCCCGCGCCCGTGAGTATTTCCGATCCGATCGGGCGGATCAATCGCTCCGGACCCCCCCAATCTGAACGCTACCCGTCGGGATAGCAAAGTCGATGGAGGTCCTGGGTTCAGTTTTAGCTCGCGAGCGATTCCGTCCTCGACACGCTTAGTCACGTTACAGCGATGATCGAAGGGCTTGGGTCGCGGCCAACAGGGGATCGGTCAGAGCTACCGTTACCGCGGATCGGGCCGGACCGGGCCGGCCGGAGCAGCATGATCCGCTGCGCGGGCCGGCGACTTGAGATTTCGCGCGACAAATCGGCCGCCCCTGCTGCAATATAAGAGGGTCTCGGACCCCGGCCCACATAGCTCAGTCGGTAGAGCGCGTTCTTGGTAAGAACGAGGTCTCCGGTTCAATTCCGGATGTGGGCTCCAGGAGGCGGTTTACACGTCGGCTTCCGCCCCGCATTGCCAGCCGGATTGGCTTGATTCGGATCGCACATCGGATTTTCGAATTTACACCTCGCCAGGCCAGCCGGCCTGCCGTCGCGCACAACGGGCGTCTGGAGGGGGCAACGTCGGCCGTGGCCGCCTCAGGCCACCGCATCGAGCGATGTCGCGGAGATGCCGTTGAAGTGCGGCATCAGGAGCGATAATGGAGCGCCAGGATTCAAACACGGTGGAGCATTGTGGATGAATGAAGCTCGTCGCGTAATCCTGGCGCCCTACGATCCGAGCTGGCCTTCGATGTACGACGAGGCACGTCGCGAGATTACCGAGGCCGTAGGCGACGACATTCTGGGAATCGAGCACGTCGGAAGCACGGCCGTCCCGGGACTCACAGCCAAGGCCGCCATCGACATACTGGTGGACGTGGGGGATTGCGATGAGGCCAAAGTCACGATTCGACCATTGGAAAAGATCGGCTGGGAGTATCGGGGGAAAACTCTAAGCGTCCGACGCCACTTCTTGCGCAAAATGGATGCTCAAGGGCACCGCTCCCATCACCTTCACATTTTGGAAATCAGTGACCCGCACCGGGACGAGATGGTTCTTTTTCGGGATTTCCTCCGAAGTAATCCAAACATCGCGGAAGACTACGCCGCGCTCAAGCGCGACCTCGCCGAACAGTTCGCAGAATCCCGCAGTGAATACATCCAGCGAAAAGATCCGTTCATATAGGCGGTGCTCGAACGCGCCAGAGAGCACGGGGCTAGTCCCTGAGTTGCATTGGAGAGTCTGGATATGGTGACCGGCGAGGATGTTTTCTGGGCCCTGGACCTCCTGAACTCGGCTGGCGCGAGCGGATGAGTCGAAGGCGGATGAGGAGCGGTATCGGAAGGAAACGCGCGAGCCTTTGACCGAAACGGGTGATCCAGGCCAGATCATCATCCTGAACGGTGCGCCTCGATCGGGAAAGTCGAGCATCGTCGCGGTAATCCAAAAAGCCTTCGATGGCCCCTGGATGAATCTGGGGGTCGATACGTTCAAGGAGCACGTCATGCCGAACCGCCATAGCCCCGGGATCGGGCTTCGCCCGGGAGGAGAGCGCCAGGACTTAGAACCACTTGTGCCCGTGTTTTACGCCGCGATGTATGAGTCCTTCGCTGCCCACAGCCGACTCGGATTAAACGTCGTGGTCGATGTCGGTCACCGCGACGCCTACGCAGTCCCCCGGGGGATTCTTTGCGATAGCGCCAGACGTTTGAGTGGACTGCCCGTCCTGCTTGTGGGCGTGCGCTGCCCTGTCGAGGTCATCATGGACCGACGACGCGACACCGGCTGGGACAAGGGCAGCGCAGCAGATCAGGCCGTGGCAGGAGCCGTTCGCTGGCAGCGCGAGGTTCACGAGCCCGGTATCTACGACCTTGAAGTAGACACATCAATGCTGAGTCCAGAGGGGTGTGCCGAGGTGATATGACAGCACCTCAAAGACGGCCCGGCGCCGACCGCATTCCAACGCCTTGCCGCAATGTCAGCAAAGCCATGATCGGATCGCGAGAGGCCGATTTCGACCGCGGTCGTCGTGACACCCCAATGATGGAGATATTCCCAGGTATCTGGACGTGGGAAGGACCTGAACGTGGACATCCGGATCCGGTGCGCGCATACGCGGTATCGCACGGGGATGGGCTGATTCTCGTGGATCCCGCGTATCAATCGGAAGGGGCTTCGCCCGATATACCTGGTGACATCGACCCACTAGCGATCCTCTTGACGAGTCACTATCACGTTCGCGCTAGCGAATCGTTAAGGAGCAAGCACAAGTGTCCTGTGTTCATTCACCGTTCGGAGCGCGACTGGACGGGATTTCTTGCCGATGACTATTTCGATGACGGCGACTTCCTGATAGATAAATTCCAAGCGATCCGATTACCGAACTCGGCTTTCGAGGGTGCGACCGCGTATCTGATGTCGAAATCGTGCGGAGCGCTCTTTGTAGGTGATGCCATTACTAGCCCGATTGGCAACAACTTGGGGATGACCCGCACGCGGTATCTCAAACGAACGCGGGCTAGCGTTGGCGACGCCATTTGCGGGTTTCGGATTCTGCTTGAGTACGACTTCGACGTGCTGTTGCCCGGCCACGGTCCGCCGGTGACCTCGGGCGCCAAATCAGCGCTCAAGTCTTTCTTCGAAGATCCCATAACGTCATGCTAGGTGCGGTGAAGGAGCAGCCAGCAACTGTGAGGCGACTCAACGTCGGGTTTGTCCCAACCGGCGCCGTTGGTAAACGGCTAAACGCCATTAAGAGCGATCTCAACAACAGGGCCCTGCCCGCCCATGTGAACCTAGCTCATAGAGCTTCGACAACGCAGCTCGACGAAGAACTGGTCGACCTGATAGGCGATGTGGTCCAGGACTTCGATCCCTTCGAAGTGAAGATCGGCGGGATCGAGACATTTCTGCCAGCAAGCCGGGTAGTCGTCGCGCTTGTTGAGCCGGCGAGGCTGCTCGAGAGTTTGCACCGGAAGCTCGTCGATGCGCTGGGCTGGACTGAACCATTTCCATATGTTCCGCATCAAACGCTGTATGGGGAAGGCATAGACCCGCACCCCGAAGACGTTGAAGACGTAGCGGAACAATTGCGAAAGCGTGATCCGGGTGAGGTAGCGGTGGTCGACGTGCTAACCGTCACGGATAAGCGGGCCGGCGACGTTTGGAATCAGATACTTCATATTCCGCTTGGGTGCGGTAATTAGCGTGAGGAGCGGGGGTAGCGGGTCAGGGACGCTGGTCATTGCTCACCGCGGCGACGTCGAAAATGCGCCCGAGAACACGCTGCCAGCGTTTGAAAGCGCGATCCAACAAGGCGCAGACGGGGTTGAGCTTGACGTGTATTTGTCGACGGATGAAGAGCTTGTGGTTCACCACAATCATTACCTAGGCGCGACGAACGCCGGTTCAGGGCCTGTCGGTGACCACACGCTTGCCCAATTGCGGGAGCTCGACGCCGGATCCTGATTTGGAGCGCAGTACGTCGGGGAGAAGATTCCAACGCTAGATGAGGTATTGGATCTCGTGAAAGGACGCTCTTACGCTGAGATCGAAATGAAGGGATCTAGACCGGGAATCGTCGATAGTGTTGTTGACAGGGTTCGCCATCATGGAGTCGCCGAGAGCGTATGGCTGACATCGTTGCACACTCCGCTGCTGATGGCCGCCAAGCAGCTTGAGAGCTCGATGCCGATCGGAATCTTCTTCATGGATCCGCTGCCGGATTGGATGGAAATTGAGCTTCGGGAGCAGCAGATCATCGATCTGATGGTCCATGCCCAAGGCGACTTCGCACACTTGCCTGACTGGCTCATATCTGAACGTTTCGTAAACGTGATCAAAGCCCATGGATTCGGCGTTCACGGTGCCGGACTGAACACTGAGAAAGAGATCTGCGACGGACTTCGATCTGGCGTCGACAAGTTCTCCACTGATCGTCTGACGTTAGCGCTGACGATGCGAGCTGCCGGCGAGACGTGACCAGATATGCGGATCTAGTAGCATGCGACCACTTCCGCAAAGGGCTTGAGACCTAGTTTTCTGGCCAATCCTTCCGAAGCCTGGCTGCCGGCCGCAGAGTTGCAAGACGCAACTTTGTCGGCGCCGATCACCGCGGCATCCACCTCGCGCGGATCGGGGCTTGTTATCGTCCAATGGGAACGAACTTTTGAATCGCGCGTGAGCCTCGGTCGTAGCGAGCACCAGTCTCACATACCTCGCTGACGTACAAAACTCCCCTCGAGTCGATTGCAATTCCGTGCGGAACCATGAACAGCCCTGCGTCATTGCTCCGCCCGTCCTCCCCTCCCCAACTCGCCAGCATGTTTCCGTCGAGGTCCCATACGCTCACACGGTTTTGACCTTCGGCGACAAACAGGTTTCCATCCGCATCGAGAGCCATATCCTGAGGCAGGCGAAAGTCAGGCCAGATCTCCAGGAACTCTCCTTCTGACCCAAAAATCTGCATGCGATGGTTCTCCCGATCGGCCACCAACACGCGCCCCCGAGCGTCGAAAATCAACGAATGCGGCAGCACGAACTGCCCGGGGCCGTTGCCGGGTTCACCCCACGACGTAACGTATTCTCCAGAAGCGGTGAATCGGTGCACCCGCGCGTTGCCGTAACCGTCAGTTACCAGGATGTCGCCGTTCGGCGCCACGGCTGTGTTGGTAGGTCTGTTGAACGGCGGCCCCGAGCGCCTGACGCTGAAATAGTCTTTTCCGTCATGACCGGTGTCCGAGTACACGCCGGGGGTCCCGAGGGTCATCAGCAGATTGCCGTCGGAATCGAACTTGCGAATCGCGTGGTCCAGGTCGTCAGTGCACCAAATTCGGTCGTCGGAGTCGACGGAAATGCCGTGTGGCCGTGAGAAGAGACCCTCCCCCCACGACCTGATGAAGTTGCCGTCTTTATCGAACACCATCACCGGATGCGGACCGCGACTCAGAACATAAACTCTGTCCTGGGAGTCAACGCCAACCCCGGCCGCGTCGCTGAACGGCCAGCGAACCGGACGCCTGGCCCAGTTGTCGATTACTTCGTAGCGGAATTTACCGGATCCGAAAATAGCCATCGTGCTTCCTGCTTTCTTAGGGTTCGACGACGCAGCTTCAGTTCACTCGTGCATACCTTGCCCTAAAAGCACGTATCTCATCGGATTTTGGGCCTGCGGCATCCTGAACCGGAGACCTAGAATCGCGGTCCCATCGATGCCTGTAAAAGGCCATGCGGAACCAGGTCTATCGGCCACGCAGGCCACGCGCAAGGCTCGACGGCGACCATCATAGTTAAGCGGGGAGTGATGACAGCGGAATCGCAGCTGCCGGCCGAAGACGGTAAGCAGCCGGCGCAAATGATCGACTCTTGTTGGCGCGAATGACACGGAAGGACGGCGGGATTTGAGTGATTACACGGACGGCATGCGGCTTCAAGCCGAGGCCATGGCCGAAGCCGAGCTAGGCAGGCAGATCCGCCAGTGCTACGAGCGATTTGCCTGGCGCGGATACCACACCCATGTTGTCAAAAGGAGCAACTTCGGTTTCCCGGATGAGTTCGCAGTCAAACCGGATTGGGACTCGATGTTCTGGGCCGAGCTAAAGCGAGAGGGGCGGCGGGCAAGCAAGGCGACCGGCGTTCGCGGCTACACGCCAAAGATCTCGATAGCTCAAATTGAGTGGTTGGATGATCTGGCATCGATCGAACCCGGGCGAGTCTTTCTGTTCATGCCAAGAGACTGGGTGCGCGGGGTAATTCAGCAGTTTCTGGCGACTCGCGACGGCTGGGAGTTTGTGGCCGATTGCCGGTGGGAGTTACGAAGGGACCTTCTTGGCGAGCTGGGAATCAAGATTCAGGAGCGGGAGTGATCTCGATCAGTACGTGCCTCGACTGGGGAGCGGGTACTCGGAACGGATCCCGATGTCGGAAATGCGGGCGCGGCCACGCTTCGAAGCTCACTGATGCGGACCCGCCTGGCATGCTGATGACCGTGCTGGAAGGCCTGGAGGCCGCGTTTACTGAACAGAATTTCCGGGCCCACCGATTGGCTGGATCTGATGAAACCCTCGGTCCCCTCGACCTCAAATTCCCGGAGCGGCCTGGATAAACGCGCGCCGAAGATTCTCGGTACCTGATAGGCTCGCCGGCAGCGGCGACGCAGCGGAAATCCACTGGAGCCCAAACTGTTGGAGCGGGCATGAAGGCGCACATAATGACGGATATGGAACGTATTTCGAGGATAGTCAGTGTTGCCCAGGTGACCCCTGGACTGCGCGGTTGATGTCCGCGTCGAGTTCAACCGATGCCCCGGTCCGGACGGATACGAGCACAAGGCCGGCTACCGCCGGATCGATGGATTCACGATTGAACGGACCGCCAAAAGCGCCCGCGAAATGCTTCCCTACCAACGCCGGCGCCGCCAGGAGTTAAGAAACTTGAAAATCACCGAAGTCTCAGTCCAGACCTTCAGTTATCAATCGAATGTCGTGCAGGACTCCGAGGGCCACGGCCACCCGGGTCCGGAACATGAAGCGAAACAGTCGATGCTCCGAATCGGCACCGATTCGGTAGCCGCGGGTTTCATCTTTGGCGTCGATCCAGCGCCTATACGCGAAACCGTCGCTCCGATTCTGTGGGGAGAGGATCCGCTGTACCGCGAGCGAATCTGGCAAACCCTCAGAAGAAACCAAAGAATCTACCGGGATCGCCTCACGGATCGTGTGCTCGCCGCCGTCGATCTAGCGTTGTCGGACCTGGCCGGAGCGGTTCTGGAACAGCCCGTTCACAAACTATCGAGGGTGTACAGGGACAAGGTCCCGGCATACGCCAGCACGATGTGCGGCGATGACGTCGACGGAGGCCTGAACTCGCCGGAGATGTACGGGGCGTTCGCATCTCAATGCAAGGATCGCGGCTACAGGGCGTTCAAGCTACACACCTGGATGCCCCCAATCCCCGGCGCGCCGAATCCGCAGCGTGATATCGCGCGTGCCGGGCGGTCAGGGAGACGGTGGGTGATGACATGCACCTCATGCTGGACCCCTATCACGACTACAGCCGCATCGAGGCGCTGTATCTTGGCCGCCAACTCGAAAATCTCGGGTTCCACTGGTTGGAAGAGCCCATGGACGAGCACAGCACGTCGTCGTACCAATGGCTGTCCGACTAGCTCGACATTCCGATCGTCGGTCCCGAAACCCCCGAGGGCAGGATGCAGATTCGCGCTGAGTGGATAGTTCGCGCGGCATCCGATATTAGCCGGGGCGGGGTCTGGGACGTGGGCGGGCTGACGCCATTGATGAAGATCATCCATCTCTGCGAATCCTTCCGTGTCTCTATGGAGGTGCACGGCGGCGGAGTGGGCAATCTTCACGCCCTGTGCGCCATGGGAATTCCTGGCGAATACTACGAACGCGGTCTCCTGCACCCCCTGATCGACTACGAGACCCCGCCACCATGGCTCAACGAACTGGTGGATCCGATCGACGATGAGGGGTTCGTCCACGTTTCGGACGCGCCCGGCCTGGGAATGAACATCAATTTCGATTACATCAACGCCCACGCCATCGAACGTATCTGAGCGTGCGATCCCGCAACTTCCTGCCGTCTTCCCCCGCTCTTGTCATCCCGAATTCTGATCCGTAATTCGGAGCCGCCCAACGTCGACCGGTCTCACCTCCCGCAAAAGCCAATGGCGGGGTTCACGATCACGCGATAACGCTCATGGTTGAACCCTCCATGCTTCTCAGATCGAAGATCGAACTTGGATTGGGCGGGTCCCTACCCCACGATGGCGATGGCCCGGTTAGCGACGAGATCGGATACGAATACGGCGAGCCTGCAACGGACGAGCGCCGACAGGGTCCCGACCATCACATTGTTCGATATTGCGTCCCGGCGTCACATGTGGCGGCAGGCAGATTGCTCCGTCAAGGAGCTTCGCTCAGACCAGTTATTCCCTCAGGGCAACCCGACGACCCGTCTCCATTGACCGGTACGCTGCGCCTGCGTGAAGTGAGTGCGGCAGGCAGAGGCTCACTGCGTCGAGGTCAGAGTTCGCGATCAGATCACCGTAGTCTCCATACGCCAACGGCGCACCCCACTCACGGGCACGCTCGCGTGCAAGCGACTCATCGGCGTCAGCGACCTGCGGTGATCGCGGCTCTCCGCGGAAATTCGAGCAGGGCCTGCGCGTGTCGAACACCCGCCCATCCGCAGCCTGCGATGCCGATGCGAATCGCTGGCATCAACCGCACGGTCCCGCGCACGATTCAACCCGGTTGCCGATATGGTCGCGCGCGGCAGTCATGACTGCTTGAGTTTGCGCTGCACCACAGGGCTATCCCAAGCCGTTGCGGCCGAGACCCTTGAACGAAATCTCCATCTCCGAACTACTCATCCGTCCGATAGACATGCCCTCCTCTCCTCGTCGAGCCGGCGGTGCCACATCGTTTTGCACCGTCGAAACGACAGGCATGGTCTTCCGGTCGTACCTGCTATGAGACCGTTACTGTTGGTATTAGCTGTTGAGTGGGTGAGGATTTTCGTTATCGGGTCGACAGCCAGCGCACCGCCTCCTTGAAATACTTCCGTCATGAGCCTTAAACTCGTCAGGCGGCCCGGAGGCCTGGTGGTTATCCGTCTATCGGCCAGACATGCTCAACCGTACCGGCTCGAATCGCATGAACTTTGTCGTGCAAAGCGGAGATTCCGTCTCCCCATGACGGAGCCAGCCATAGCAGGTCCCCGACTGCCAGATCCGAGTCAGCCGTCAGGTCGAGGGACACATGTTCTGCGCTGAGTCCCGAAGCCTGGCAGTCTTCCCGATCGCGCACTGCCGGCGGGCCCCGAAACCCGGCGACTGTCTTCATTCCGGCATCGGCAACCGCCCGATCGCCGCGTCTGCTAATAACCGTGGACAGCACGAAAAGCGCCTGTCGAAACGGTGAGTCCGGAAACTTGCTCTGGTAAGTCGTATCCATGAACAAGTACATTCCAGCCTGAATTTCCGTGACATCAGCAAATTCGAACGCGGTTTCGTACGATTTCGTGCTGCTGGCACTTATCACCGGGCATGAGATCCCCAGGTCTTCAATCAACCGTTTGGTCTCCACTGCCATTTGCATCGATTCTCGACAGACGGCGGCACGAGCCGCTACTTCATTCTGAGCGAAAACGTGTCCGTCGAAGGCCATCAGGCCGATCAGGCGAAGACCGGGCAGCGAAACGATCGTCGCGGCGAGATCGGCGGCCGGCTGGCCCGGTTCGATACCACACCGGTGTAATCCGACATCGAGATCCACCAGGATGCAGATCTCAGTGTTGGACAAGGCGGCGGCGCTGGACAGGGCCCGAGCGTTTGCTTCCGAATCCACGGCGACCTTGATGTCCGCCCCATCGCCCGCGATTCGGATAAGTCGTGCGATCTTGGCCGGCCCCACAACCTCGTTGGCAATAAGAATGTCGGTTATTCCCCCACGAAACATCCCTTCGGCCTCGTTTACCGTGGCGCACGTTACTCCCTCGGCTCCGGCCGCGATTTGAAGCTTCGCGATTTCCGGGCACTTGTGATTCTTCACGTGCGGTCGAAGAAGAGTTCCCGTATTTGCGAACGCCGCGGCCATGGTGCTGATGTTGTATTCGAGAGCGTCCAGGTCGACGACCATGGCGGGCGTCTCAATGTCGAACAGGTTGGACGGCACGGGCAGTGTTGCCGTTTGGGCCCGCGCCCCAAATCCCTTGCCCACTCGGGCCATCGGCAACCGTCTCCGTTTATCGTGAGTAACGTTTCGATTTGAGGATATAGACATCGCGTGACTTATGCAGCGTCTGACACGGTCTGCAATGCGCGCTTAGAAAATGGCGTATCGATCAAGCGCTGCAAGTGAGTTGCCCATCGCCGTTGGGAAACCGCCTCAAATAGCGACCCGGTTTCCGACGATAGCTGATCCTGTTTCGCTCCAGCGCTACCCCTTTATTCACAGCGCTGAGCGAAAACCGCCCCGGGGCCTGTGACGTGGAGTCGCCGACCAACTCGTGACTCCGCCCCGGCATCGCGGCACTGCGTGGAGCATTCTCGGGTCTGGTCGCGCCGCGCGTGCAAGTTTAGAAGCGATCACATCTTAATGAGCGGTCCAGGAGTTGGCGTGTGACCTGAGATCCGACGCGTCGATTCGCAATGCGACATAAAACGTTATCGTTATCGGAATCGGACTGTTTCCGGAGAAATCGGGAGGACGTTTCGCAACCGTGAACGCAGTTCAAGCCATCCCGTGACATCGCAAGTTCGATGGCCCCAACCACCGATTTCAACGATGCAGATCGTTGGTCCCTGAGTTGAGTGGTACGCCGTGACAGAGAGTTTGGGGTGAGCGTCGCCAACCGATTCGTCTGGAATCGGCTGTGGCATCCGTCGCGATGGCCTACTTACGCAGCCGGACTGTCCAGTCGACTACTGCCGTCTCTATCCAATCCAAATTTCGCAAGGCTCTGGCGCGCCAACATAGGAGGTACCACGGGTCACGTGATGCAGACCGTGGCGGCGGGGTGGCTGGTAGTTGAGCTGACGGACTCCCCGTTCATGCTGGGTGTCGTATCGTTCTTCCGCTTCGCTCCAATGTTCTTGCTATCTCCGTTTGGCGGCGTGCTGGCGGACCGATTCGACAGAGTGCGGTTGATCTTGATAGCTCAATCGTCAATGGCGATTACTGCCCTTTTGATAGGCGTGTTAGTCGCGGTCGGATGGATCGAAATCTGGCATCTCATACTTGGATCGGTCGTAATTGGAATGTCGTTCTCGATCAATGTTCCATCGCGTCACGCAATGATGGCAGACCTGGTGCCGCGCAGGGACGTGGCCAACGCGGTGGGCGTCAACAGCTTGACGTGGAGTGGGTCCAACGTCGTGGGGCCGTCGATTGCGGGAATCCTGATCAGCGCCAGCGGGATCGCCAGCGCATATTTCGCGCAGGCGGCGGCTTACGTCTGGAGCAGCCTCACCATCGCTCGCATCAAAGTCACGCGATCACGAGCCCTGCCCACCGACTCGTTTATTGCATCGCTTCGCGAGGGCTACCTGCACGTAATGGATTCAAAACGGGTCCTAGCGCTCATCATCCTCACCGTCGCCCTGTCGCTCTTTGGACAACCGATGGTGCTGCTGCTTCCAGCATTCGTGAAGCAGAATATGGGCGGAGGGCCGCACGATCTCGGGCTGCTGATGGGGGCGATGGGAGCAGGCTCCTTCATAGGCGCTTTGCTGATGTTGGCGTGGTCGGGGTACCCGCATAAAGGGCGCCGGGTGCTGGTTGCCCTGCTCGGCTACGGTCTGCTGCTGATCGGCCTTGGCCAGAGCTGCTCGCTCGTGATGTCTGGCGGGCTATTGGTGCTCATCGGATTTTGCGAGGCAGTGTACCTCGCCAGCTCGATGACCATCCTGCAACTCATAGTTCCCACCGAAATCCGTGGACGGGTCATGTCGCTGTGGATGGCAAGCTGGGGCATGATATCTATTGGGCTATTGGCCATGTCCGGGGTTGCCGAGCGATTTGGCACACCACTGGCGATGACGATGGGCGGAGTGCTGACCTCGATCGTCGTACTGCTGGTTGCTGGATGGAATCGCGAACTCTGGAACGTTCGACTCGAAGCCGAAGAATCAATCTCTGAGAGCGTCGCTGCGACGGGATGACCGGACGCAAGTACGCCTGTCTGGCGCCTGGCCGTCAAAGACCCGACGGCTGGCGGATAATTTACTTCGATGCCGCAGACTAATTGAGCAAGGGGGGCGTCGAAATTCCGCGGATGCCGCGCCGAAGTCCTTCTTTAGCGGGGCCACACTGGTGTCATTGGACTTCTCCGGTGGCCTGAAGCCTGACATGACCTCTGGTTAAGACGCCCGTAAGACCGACACCGTGACGGCCATTTCTGCGTTGACGTCACCATCGGAATGTGTGCGGACCAAAATCGGCGTCGTAGAACGGGGAAGTTGCCCGACCGGGAGTCGCCGCGTCGTCCAGCCGTGCACGATCTGCATCGGTGACCTCGACGCCAACCGCCGCGAGATTGTCGTTTAGCTGCTCCTGCGTGCGCGGTCCAATGATGGGACTGGTAACGCCCGGCTGGTTCAAAAGCCATGCAAGGGCCAATTGACCTGGCGAACAGTCCCGAGATTCGGCCAGTCCGACCAGTACGTCAACGACGTCAAACGTCGAATCCGCAAGTAGAGCGCGGTCCTCAGCCTTGTCGAGATCTGCGGTTATGCCCGATTGGTCGTACCGCGCGCCGATGGGAGCTGGCGCGCCACGTCTGTACTTCCCGGTGAGCACCCCTCCTGCCAGCGGCGACCAGGGCAAAATCGCGAGACCGAATGTTCGAGCCATCGGTATTAGCTCACGCTCCGCCCGGCGGTCCAGCAAGTTGTAAGGCGGCTGCTCGGATATGAATCGGTTGAGCCCCAGCTCCTTTGAAATCCAAAGTCCCTCAACAATCTGCCATGCCGCAAATGTGCTGGTGCCAATGTACAGAACCTTGCCAGCCGTTATGAGGTCGTCTAGCGCGCGAAGCGTTTCGTCGAGGGGTATACCGGCGTCGGGCCTGTGCAGCTGGTACAGATCGATATGGTCCGTCCGGAGACGTCGAAGAGAATCTTCGCATGCCTGAATGATGTGGCGACGGTGATTCCCGCTCGCATTCGGGTCACTTTCGTCCATGGTTCCATGAACTTTTGTAGCGAGAATTATCTTTTCGCGCCGGCCATTGATCGCTAGAGCCTTGCCGACTATTTCTTCGCTCTTGCCCGCGCTATAGACATTGGCCGTGTCGATGAAGTTAATGCCGCTTTCGATGGCTTCGTTGATCATGCCGATGGACTCGGCCTCAGCGGTCCGGCGGCCGAACATCCAGCACCCGAGACAAAGGGCGCTGACTTGCACGCCGGTGCGGCCGAGCTGGCGGTACTTCATAAGTTGCTATGAATCTCTCTAATTAACAGAGCTGCATGGACTCGACGACAGAGGGCGCTCGAGGCGGTATTGCTGACTACCGCAACCTTTCCTTGAATAGTGAGCGTCCGCGCGGCCCGCACCCGCGCGGAGATCTGACGATCTGCGCAGGTATGGTGTTTGTCCGATTCGTTAGCTTACAGTCTCGATTCGAGGCAGGCTGTCGACGGCCAGGATCGCATCCCGAAAACATCGATCGAGCGTCGGCACGCCACGGGACCATCTACCTTCGTGGGCCCCGGGCGTTCTGGTAGGCGGTTCCCGAATCACGACGAGGGTTGGAGCGCCGGCCGCCAACCAAAGTGCCGCCGAAACGTCGAGCCTGGGGACGATTCCGACGGTATCAGCGAATCCGCTGGCAACTCCCATTTCAATCATCACCAACTGGGCCTGACCCGTTACCGCATCTGGTTTTCTGGTTCATTAGGATCGTGGATTTCTCGATCAGGCGCGGTCCGATGTCTCCCAGGCGCTTCATGCAACACGCATTGCTACGCTAGCGAGCTCTGAAATCTGACAAAACGCCAGGTCTGTGCATGTTGTATCTGGAATGCGGAGAGCATATGGATACGTGACTCCACGAAGCGGAGAGGGCATCGTTGTTACGCGCATTCGAAACTATCCAATGCGTCGGCGGCGGTCGGTAAAATCTCTGTGTGATGACCCGGCGGCAGCGAGCGGCGTTCAACGGAAGGAAGGCGAGATGTTCTTTCATGTGACCATGACCCACAAGGTCGAGGACTGCGCGGGGTATCACGACGAGATCATGTCCGATGTCATGGGGATGTTGGACCGGAGGAAGGACCTCGAGAATGAATTCGGGATCAACGTTCATAACCTGCTCCTGGCTGGCCCTGAGCACGCCTTCTTCGCCGTGGTGGAAGCCGACACCATGGCTGCGGTCTCGCGCTGGTTCTTTGAGTTTCCGATGAAGCAGTAAGCCAAGATCACACCCGTGGAGTCGATCGACGAATTCACCGCGAGAGTCAAGAGCACCACGAATCCCACATAGGTTTCGCGAGCGATTCTGTATTCAGGTGACAATTGATCGCCGGATGACCGCGGGGGGGCGAATCCTCCATTGCTAGAGAAGATGGATAATCAGCGTCGCGAGACCGAGCATGACCGCGAAGCCGGTCATATCGGTAAACGTTGTAACCACTACTCCCGAGCCAGTGGCCGGGTCGTGGCCGGCGGCTTTCAAGAGAATGGGGACAAGAGTTCCCGTGGCCGAAGCCATCAGGGTAGACGCCAGCGCCGCGACTCCGATCACCAGTCCGAACGCAGCGGATCCTCCCCAGAGTGCTCCGCTGATGCCGGCAAGCAACCCGATCACCGTGCCATTGATGAACGACGCGGATAGTTCGTGGCGAAGCATGCGACGCCAGGCGTGGCCGGAGAGCTGCGTAAGGGCAAGAGTTCGCACGATCACCGCCACGGTTTGCATGCCGGTGTTGGCTCCGTGGCCGGCCAGAACGGGCAGGAACACCGCGAGGGCGACGACCGATTCGATCGTCCCCTGAAAAATCCCCACGACGGTCGCGGCAAGCAATACCGTCGCAAGGTTTATGACCAGCCACGGCAGTCGGTGTCGAATCGTGTCCGCAACCGATTCCGTCTCCCGCGACTCGCTGGCACCATGCAATGCGAGCAGGTCATGGGTGGCCATTTCCTCGGCCATTCGAACGAGCCTGTCTGCCCTGATCAGGCCAACGAGGATGCCATCCTCGTTGACGACCGGAAGGCCGAACAATCTATGGCGGTGCAAAAGGTGCAGGCACTCGTCTTCGAGGGCGGTGTCAACCACGGACACCACTTCGGAATTCATTATTTCCGAAATCCGGGCGTCACCGGGGGAACTGAGAACGCTTCGTAAACCGGCCACGCCCATCAGGCGATCGTTCTCATCGACGACATAAAAGTAGGTGATCGCGTGGCTTCCGGTGCCGAGCTCCACCTTAAGCTGGTCTAGCGCGTCGCCGGCCGTGTTCCATTGTTTGACCTTAAATGGTTGCGGGGTCATCAGCCTGCCGACACTTCCCTCGGGGTACGTTTGCAGCTGGGACAAAAGATCGGAACCGCCAGGCATCCGCTCGGCGATCTCTTCCACTCTGTCGGCGGCCATTTCCTCGAGCACCGGCACGGCCACGTCGCGATCGAGTTCGTCCAGCACGTTCGCGGCGTCCTCCACAGGAGTTTCCTCAAGTACGTGGGCGGCTTCCATCGGATCGAGGTGCGAGACCAGATCCGCCGACAGGTTCGAAGGAACATCGTGAATTAGCCTGGCAAGCTCCCGTTCAGGAACGTCGGTCACCTGGAACGGGAGGTGCTGTTGACGATCCTTGAGCAACAGCTTCGCCGCAGTGAGATGCTGTCCTTCGCGAATGAGCGCACGGACTTCTTCGACGAGGTCGTCAACGGTTTTCTCCACCATTCGAGAGCTTTCCCTTTCCCACCACTGCATCCGCGGTTCATCACACTGTTCTGGAATTGCCAGGAACCAGGACGTGCCGCCGGACCGCGAACTACGACTCCCGACTTGAGCGCCGTACTTCACGGCGGAAATCCGCCGCTGCTATCGCAATCCAGTAGCTGGAGCTAAACAATACCGCGTGGCACATAGACACCGTCGACGTCCCACAGAGCTCACGTCTGAGCCGCTCTCGTCGGGACGTTCGTTACTCTTCGGCTTGTTGAGCTCTCTCGCACCCTATCGCCGTCCGGTCACGTCTTCACTCGTGACGTGAATCGGCGTGGGAGCGCTGGACAGCGCTGTCGCAGATTCAATAGCGTGCGCGATATGCCAGAGTTTGTGGCCGAAGCCGGTCGGATCCCAGACGCTGGCGCGCCCTCGGACGTCGAGAACGCACCGCCCGACGAGCTACGGAGATGGTCGGACTCGAGATCGCTGACACGGAATTGAGGCTGCGCCGCTTCGCTGCACTGGAGAGTTCTCGCAGCGACGGCGCGCCGGGAGCACTCGATCCAAACGCCAAGGCCTTGCGAATCCCCCGATAGCTGGCCAAAACCGGTTTAGAAACTGGATCCAGATCGCGCCCGCATCGCGCCCGCGTGCCCCTCGGGAAGCTGATATGAAGGTTACGCGTTTGATCACCCCGTCCGACCGGCGGTGGATTTCGCGGGTTCGCGAACCCGTCCGCGCGCCTGTGCGGTTAGCTCCACCTTGCGCAGTCGCAGGTTCTTCGGGGTGACCTCGAGGCATTCGTCGGATCGCAGGAATTCGAGCGATTGTTCGAGCGATAGCGCCGTGCGCGGCACCAGCTTCGTCGTCATTTCAGACCCGGCAGCGCGCATGTTCGTCAACTTTTTTTCCTTGGTGGCGTTGACGTTCATGTCGCTGGCGCGCGCATTCTCACCCACGATCATGCCCTCATAAACGTCGATTCCCGGACCCACGAACATCAGCCCCCTTTTTTGCAAGTTGACCAGCGCGAAGGTACTGGTCACGCCGAGCCGGTCGTTCACCAGGCTGCCGTTGGGACGCGTACGAATTTCACCATGCCAGGCCTCGTAGCGATCGAAGACGTGGTGCATCAACCCGGTGCCGCGCGTCTCCGTAAGAAACTCCGTGTTGAACCCGATTAGCGCCCGCGACGGGACGAGATAGTCCATGCGGACGCGGCCACCGCCGTGGTCCACCATCTGCTCCAGGCGGCCCTTGCGCAGGCCCATTAGTTGCGTCACCACGCCTACATACATCTCGGGAATGTCGATCGCCATGCGCTCTATCGGCTCGCACAGCGTGCCGTCGATGGTGCTGGTCACCACTTCGGGCTTTCCGACCGTAAGCTCAAAGCCCTCGCGCCGCATTGTTTCCACGAGCACCGCGAGCTGCAATTCGCCGCGCCCCTGGACCGTCCAGGTGTCAGAGCGGTCGGCCGACAGGACCCTGATTGACACATTGCCCACAGCCTCGGCGTCGAGCCGGGTTTTCACCATGCGTGCCGTCATCTTGGTGCCATCCCGGCCGGCCAGCGGTGCCGTGTTAATGCCAATCGTCATGGCCAGGCCCGGCTCGTCAATCCGCAGTACAGGCAGCGGACGCGGGTCGTCGGGATCAGCCAGGGTCTCCCCGATCGTGACATCGGCCAGGCCGGCGATTGTAATGATCTCGCCCGGGCCGGCCTCGTACGATTCCACTCGGTCGAGCGCCTGGCTCACGAACATCTGGGTAACCTTGAAACGTTCGATGCTGCCGTCTGAGCGGCACCACGCCACCTCCTGTCCGCGGCGGATCGTGCCATGGCGGACGCGGCACAGCGCAAGTCGACCCACAAACACCGAGGCGTCCAGATTAGTCACGAGCGCCTGAAGCGGATGCGCGGGATCGTGCAGGGGCGCCGGAATGTGCGTCAGGATCGTCTCGAACAGCGGTTCGAGGGTAGTGCCCGGCACGGCAGGATCCAGCGTGGCCGTGCCCGCGCGCGCGTTGGTGTAGGCGATCGGGAATTCGATCTGCGACGCGTCGGCGTCGAGGTCAAGGAATAACTCGTAGACCTCATCCAGAACCTCGTCGATCCGCGCGTCTACCCGGTCAATCTTGTTGACAACCAGGATTACCGCCAGTCTCGCTTCCAGCGCCTTGCGCAGAACAAAGCGCGTTTGCGGCAGCGGACCTTCGCTGGCGTCGACCAAAAGCAGCACGCCGTCCACCATGCTCAGGGCGCGCTCGACCTCGCCACCGAAATCGGCGTGCCCGGGGGTGTCGACGATATTGATCTTGACCGTCCCGTAGCGAACCGACGTGTTCTTCGCGAGAATCGTGATGCCTTTCTCACGCTCGAGGTCCGTGCTGTCCATCGCGCGCTCCGCTACAGCTTGATTCGCGCGGAAGGCGCCCGTTTGCCACAGCATGCCATCGACCAGGGTGGTTTTTCCGTGGTCGACATGAGCGATGATGGCAAGATTGCGCAGGTCTGTGCGGGCTTGCAGGCCGGCTCGATCCATGGGCGGAGGGTGACTACTCACAGGTTGGGGTTGAGGACGCCGACGAGCGCGCGAATTGCACTTGCAACCGCCGCAGTGCCGCGCCACTGTCCTCTTAATTATGCGGCCTGCCGGGGTCGACTGCACAACGGTGATATCGAATGCTTCCACCGTACGCGCCAGATTGACAATCAATCATCGATACGAGTCGTCGAATGTGTATGGCATGCTCCCGCGACACGGCCAGCAAAGACACCGGCTACCGCCGCGACGTGCCGCGTGGCAACGACAGCCGTCCCGATGTCTGCGGCTGTTGGCTGTTTGATGCTCGGCATCGACCGGACCGGTTACTAAACGTATCCGCGGTTCCGGTCCAAACCGTTGTTCGGCTATATCGAATTCCGATGGCACACTGCCGGGCGGTGCGTCGGAGGTCGGGCGGGTCGCCAGACCTGCGGGTGGCACGGTGAGAGAGATTTGGGGATCGTGGATAGGGTCGCCGATCTGTCAAGTTCAGAGCACCGTATTTTTCCAGCGATGTGCTGACAATGACCAGACTGCCTTACACTGCCGCGGGCACTGGAACGGGGAGGTCCTGGTGGAATACGTAAATTTCGGCGCGACCGGGCTCAGAGTCTCACGCATCGCGTTTGGTCTGGGCTTTCGAAGCCAGTCGGATGAGCGCGAGATGCAGAAAATTGTCGAGCGAGCCCTGGAGCTCGGAATCACGTTGTTCGATTGCGCAAACATCTACGGCCCGATGGACGACCGTCGATACGCGGGCGTTTCAGAGCAAGTGCTCGGCAGAGCGCTCAAAGGCCGGCGTGACGACGTCGTTATCACCTCGAAGGTCGGAGGCCCTGTTGGCGACGGATCAAACGATCGTGGAAATTCGCGATATCACATCATGAGAGAAGTCGAAAAGTCGCTGACGCGGCTGGACATGGATCACATCGACATTTACCTCATGCACGTCAGAGATAGCACAACTCCCTTTGCCGAGGCTGTCGGAACGATGGATGATCTCGTACGCCAGGGCAAAATTCGCTACTGGGGCGTGAGCAACTTCGCTGCCTGGGAATTGTGCAAGTGCCTGTGGACAGCCGACCGCCTCGCCTCTACCGGACCTTCATGTATCCAGAATCCATACAGTCTTCTTGACAGGACGCTTGAGGATGAAGTTATGCCGCTTTGCCGCGAAGTCGGTGTGGCAATCGAGGCCTACAGCCCTCTTGCTGTCGGACTTCTCTCGGGTCGTTACGCCAGAGGCCAGCGTCCTCCGCCCGACACGCTGTGGGGCAGTCGGAGAAAAGACGAATTTGAGGGCGCCCTGACCCAGCAAATCGAGGCCGTAATAGGCGAGGTCGTCGATATCGCGGAACGAACTGGCAAGACCGCAACACAGGTGGCCATAAATTGGGTGCTTTCGCATCCCGAGGTCACGGTGGCTGTCATCGGCCCCAGCAGGCTCGCACACCTGGAAGACAACGTAGGCGCGATCGCGTGGCGGCTCGACCCGGACGACCGAGCGCGTTTGGACGCGGCCTCGGACTTTTCGGTTCCGGCTATCTCATGATGCGAGGTGTCGGACGACCCGCCGGTAAACGGAAGTTGGGTGGGACGCCAGGCGCGTCATATCGCGCCAGCGCCGCGTCGACGTGAGCCCGGGCTCTGCTCAGTGAGATTGCGCCGTGCCCGGGAAGCAATCCATCGAGCCGGGCTTCGCGGCGCTTCTCCATGCTCTCGGCATATTTAGAGATCGAGAATTCTGCGGGCACGACGACGAAGTCTATAACCCGGTTCCTATCGGCACGCAGTAAGGCTGTCTCAAATATCTCTTCCAACGACAGCGGATCCAATTCGGGCGTCATCTCGATCCGGTCCCGTGCGAGGGCCGCCGTAAATATGGCATCGTCGATCTCGAATCCGGAGAATGGCCACTCGAGCCTGTTGCCCCGCGGTCAACCCGATACCGGCATTGACCAGGCTGTAGGCTCAAGTACGATTGGGGCAGACCAAATACCTCGCCTGGATCGCTCGCCCATTGGCTGTGACCACCGGGTAACCTAGCAGGGAGGAGGAGGGAACATGAGAGCCACGGAAGCATCAACAGCCGGGGTGCACGCCTACGAGATCGTGGCCGAACCACTCACTGAGGCGGCGTTTGCGCCATATGGCCAGGCCTGCGTTCCGCCAACAACGCAGGAGGGTTTGGGGATCGGCTCCGAAGTTGGCGGCATCGACCTCCTCAGAGATGATGGCGATGGCACACTGCACATCGAGATCTGCAAAGTAAAAATGCTTCCGAAATTGATGACGCGCACCAATCGCCATTTGGGCTTCACGCAGTTCTTCGGGTTTATGCGGGGCAAGTTCGCCATTATCGTCGCGGATCCAGAGATGTCGAAGGAAGAATATGACCCTGCGCGGACGAGAGTGTTTGTTACCGATGCGGGCACCAGCGTAGCCATCCGCAGCGATACGTGGCACGTGGAGCCATGCGGCCTCACGCCGGACAGTATCCTGGCGATTTCCCAGACGGAAACAATGTACGCGCGCACGGAGGCGATCGAAGACCTCGGCGACCAGGCGATTGTTCGTTTTGTCGTGCCCGAGTCCCTGCGCTAGTCCGGCGTCTTTACGTGGGTCATGTTTGCTGACCCGTCCGCGCCAAGCGTTCTTCGGGTGTCGTTGTAGTAATGCTGCCCGAAAGGCCTCGTCCGCCTCGATTTGTGAGATGAGGAATTAGGCGCAGTAGGGAGCAATTCGCACGGTACGTGAGCGACATCGGCGAATCTGCACTTCCACGGCGGTCGCGGTGCAAAGCCGATCCGGCGTCGTTCGAATCCGCCGGGAATTGATCTGGCGGGCGCTGGCGGGAAGGGGATAATCCGCCGCAACGCCGGTGGCATCAATCTGGAGCGATTCGAAGTCGCACGCGGCGGTACTTGGCCGTCGGCGCTAGAATTCCTCTCAATCCGACCGATTGAGAGGTTGACATGTCTAACGAGGGGCTCGTCTATTTCAGCGGTGACTTTGTGCCGGAGTCGCAAGCCGGAATCCCGCTAAATGATCCGGGTGTCGGATACGGCCACATGGTGTTCGAAGTTACGCGAACGTATAAGCACGTTCCGTTTCGGCTCGATCGGCACCTCGAGCGCCTCTATGCGTCGATGAAGAGCGCGGAGATTGACCCTGGAATGACACTCCGGGAAATGGATGAAGCGACGCTCGTGACGCTTGAGAAGAATATCCACCGATTCGAACCTGATGACGACGTCTTCATCGGCCATACCGTCAGCAACGGTCCGGCTAGCGGGCGGCCGACGGTATTCATCAGTGTGAATTCCCTTGCTGGAGTTCTTGTCGAGCGATCGCCATTCTATGAGGCGGGCGTGGAAGCAGTCGTTACGACTCAGCGATCAATACCGGCACGGTTGCAAGATCCGAAGGTCAAGAGTCGTAGTCGAATCCACTATGCGCTGGCCACGATCGAGGCCAAGCGAGTCAACCCCGAAGCCTGGGCGCTTCTGACCGACGACGACGGATTCATAACGGAAGGGTCATTCAACAACTTCTTGATCGTCAGCAACGGCGAGCTCATTTCACCCGAGCCGCGCAACATTCTCCTCGGGGTTACCCGAGGCGACATTATCGAGCTGGCGGCGCAGGAGGGTATTCCTTACAGGGAATCGAACATCGGGGTTTACGAGGTTTTGAACGCCGACGAGGCCTTTTACTGCGGTACCACGCATGTGATCATGCCTGTGTGCAAGGTCAACGGGCATGCGATTGGCTTATCGGCGCCGGGGCCGGTTACCCGGGAATTTATCCAGGCATTTAAGCGACTCGTGGGAATGGATTACGAGGCCCAGGGAATGTGGTACGCCCGGAGACACGATACGATTTCAGCAGCGGCCGGTTAGCCGCAACCCCATAGAACGGGACGAGCGGAGCCTTCTAACGACCCTTCGCGATCTGGCGATGCGGCGGGCCATCGCAGAGCAAGGACACTTTCACCGGGTCGACGAGCCGGTGACGAATGCGGTTTCCGCTTCCCGGCGACGCGGCGCTCGGTCGGAAATTATTGCTATCAGGCTTCGCCGGCTAACCAGAGCGTGAGAACCAGATTAGCCGCAACCCTGACCGCGGCGCTCGGCTTTCTGGTTCTTCTCCCAATCGTGGTCGTTGTCGCGCTCGGAACGTACGGGGCCGCGATTGGCGGAAGCGCCCAGTCGGAGGGGGATTCTGGGGTTGAACTAACGATCGTTCCGGGCGAGGGCATCCCGGGCAGCGTCGTACGAGTCGAGGGGCGAAAGTGGCCGCCGCGATCGGATGTCTCACTGTGGGTTAGCCGAGGCGGAGCAGACCGGAGCGACCGCCAGAGTCGAGTCGCCCGAGTTACAGCCTCGCGGAACGGAACGTTCGTTACCGAGATTGCCGTGCCCGCCGCGATTGTCGGTCCCAGGACTAGGTCCCTTCTCATTGAGGCCCGGGCGGGATCTTCCGAACGCGGCGTTACCGGGCTCTCGGTGGTGGGTTTCAAAATTGCGCCGTATCCCAACGAAGTCAGAGTCATTGTCACGGATTCCGAGACAGGTGCTGCATTACCGGAAACGGCGATAGAGATACGGGACCTGTTCGGCGTCCCCATCGCCAGCGGATCGACGAACGATAACGGCGATGTCACGTTTGCGAATCTGAGGCCAGGCATGCTGCGCCTCGAGGGGCGCAAGCTGGACTATCTCCGCGAGCGCGTCGAAATCGAGGCTCCAGACTCCGGCAATGCTGACGTGGCCGTATCACTGGCGCCGGCTCCCCGGCGGCGCCTATTCATGCCGCACGTATTTCCAATGGCTGGAGGGACGCTTCGAGTTGCGGGGGTTGATCTCGCTTCGGGTTTGCGTTCGGACCTGATGCTCGTGCGTCCGGTCCCGGCCGCGTGGCTTCCCGAAACGCCCGACGGCCCGTACTTTAACTATTTCTTTCTGATTGCGGACGGGCCGGGCTCCTCTGGCGAGCAGTCGCGGTCAAGCGCGGCTCAGTTGCTGAACGCTACCCTGGAATTCTCCGCGCGCACCGGCCTTGCTTATGGCAGGGGGCCATACGGGAATATGGTTTTTCCGGGACAATCCAGCCGCGGAGAGGCTGTGCTAATGATTCAGCCATTCGGCACGGTTCCTGAATCCCATGTGATCGCGATTGACGTAGGGACGAACGAAGTGCGGTCGTTCAGGACATACTTGGGCCGTAATCTCGCCCCATCGGTCTCTCGCGAAGGCAATCACTTCTACTTTCTGCACATAGCGCGTGGTCGGCTTGAGCGGGTGAGCCTGAATACAGGCGAGGTTGCTCGATTCTCTGGATTGCCCGAGGGCACGTTCCGGTTCGGGGCGGACCCGGCGGGCCGGTTCGTTTTTGTCCTTACGGTGACGGGAAGTGTTCACCGGATGGATCTGGAATCCGGGCTTGTCGAAGACGAGTTATTCAGTGTGAAGGGGGCGGAATCAATTGCGATGAGCCGTCACGGATCTGAGATTCTGTTGACGGGTCCCGGGCTTGGGGCCATTGCTATCGCCGATCTTGCAGATGGGGGCTCGGTCGGGATGATCCCCGTCAGCGCGAGCACAGACTGGGTATGGGCAGATCCGGACGGACCGTTCATCATGGTCGGTGGAACCAGACGACCGGAGATAACCGTAATCGACGCCGAGTCACTTGATATCGTTGCCCACATCGACTTCTCAGATCCTGCCGGATCGCCGCAAACGGGATCATCGGTGAGCACTCGCACCGAGAATCGGTGAAAATGATGGCGCGGACCGGCCAGCCGGCATGACGATGGGCTGATCGTGCGCTGGAGTCCGGCAGGGAGAATTGCCTGAGCTCTGCCAAACTGGGCTACGGCTGAGCCAGTATCAGAGAGGTTCACAATGCGGTATAGACGGCTTGGTCGAACCGGTGTGCATATTTCCAATGTAACCCTCGGCGGTAGCTTTTTCGGGACCCGCATCAGCGAGCGAGATTCCAGTCTGATTCTCGACCGATCGCTCGAGCTTGGAATTAACGCGGTCGATACGGCTGAGTCGTATTTGAAACCCGACCCGCACGCCAGCGAAACCGTTCTCGGCAGAATCCTCAAGGGGCGTCGGGACGACGTTTTCCTTGCGAGCAAGGTTGGGCCCAGCAGGCCGTGGGAGACGCAGGGTGTGAACCTGGGCTTGACGCGCCGCGTAGTGAATCAGGCCGTTGAGGGAAGCCTCAGGCGGCTGCAGACCGATCACATCGATCTCCTGTTTGCGCACTTTCCCGACAATGCGACGCCGCTCGACGAGACTCTTTCAGCCATCGACGATCTCATTCGGGCGGGAAAGATCCGGTACGCCGGTCTTTCCAACCATTCCGCTTCCAGCGTGACCGAGGCGTTGTGGACGGCCGATCGACTGAATCTACGTCCGATCGTCGCCACGCAGGATTTGTACAACCTCTTCGAGCGGGTCAACGAGCACGATCTGTACCCGACGTGTCTCCAACATGACGTTGCAGCCTTTGCATATGCGCCGCTTGCCGGTGGCCTTCTATCAGGAAAGTACTCGATGGATATGGTCCGAGACTCCGCCAAGATTCCGGCCGAGGCGCGCGCCGGATATTACGGCAAGTTCACCGACGACTCAGCGCCTACGAGATCATCGCCGAAGCTGACCGAGCGGTCGATCATGGCGGTCGACAGGGTCAAGGCATGGGCTGAGGAGCGTGGCCACACGACGACCAACGTTGCGCTTGCCTGGGTGATGGGTCATCCGGCCGTCACATCGCTTCTGCTGGGAGTTACGACCATCGAACAGTTGGAGGACAACATGCCGGCGTTCGACCTGGAACTGTCGGGAGCGGATCGGGCGGAGGTCGCCGCATTGCTGCCAAGGGAGGCCCTGAACATCGTGTGGCCGATGTGGTAGCGATACGCCCGACTTCGACCGCCACTCAGCTCTGGCAGAGCTCGGCTCGAATGACTTCGCCGGTTCCAGGTGACGAAATGCCTCCGCGGTGGGAGATGTAAATTTCGTCGCCGGGCGTTATAAAGAGTGCCGTTGGAAATTCCAGCCCGTCGAGTAGGACTTGCCGCTCATCGTCCGAGATTCTCAACAGCCTTCCGCTGTTCGGTGTGAACAGCTCCGATCTGGCGGAATCGAAACCCTGCGAAAACTCGAGCACATACATGGTTTTTTGCGAGTCGAACGCTATGCCGATCGGGGTGGTGAGACCCGCTACAACCGTTGTCACTGAACCGTCTGGCGCGAGCTCGACTACGCTTCCGTTGCCGATCGTATACGGAATCGGACTGAACAAAGCGACGTAGAACTTCCCTTCGGGACCGATCGATATTCCGGTAGGGACAGGATTGTTGTCCCACGCGTGGACTTGTTCAATCTGCCCGTCGGGACTGATCGAAACGATGTAGTTGGCTCCGCTGTCCACGACGTAGAAGACGTCGCGATTCGTGACGTGCACAATCGCGAACGGATTCGAGACTATGGGCGGGCTGGGGTTTGGTGCGATCGATCCGAGTGGGTGTCGGGACCGCGCGAACCCGAGTAGATCCGCCACGACCCGTGGTCCATCGTCGCGCTTAATTAGGACGAGGGCGCTCGCGGGCGTTTTAAGACCTTCCCCGAGAACGGCGTAAAGGTCGTCGCCGCGAAAAGCGAGTCCAGAAATCCCTACACGCTCCTCCAGGCTGTGCAGGAAAACCGAAAACCCGCTCGAAAACGTGCTAACGGCGCCGCCAGAGTCCATCCGGACCACGCGGCCGCCGGACTCGATGGTGCCGGTTTCCGCAACATATAGGGAGCCGTCCGGGCCGAAGGTTAGACCGCGCGGCTCGGTGAGTCCTTCGAGGATCGTGGCGACTTTCGGATTGCACGCCTCGGCCGAGCGCGGCGTGGCGCAACCGGCGAGCGCAAGGAATCCGACGATATGGGCCAGGATCAGCGTAGATGTTTTCAGCAAGCTAGTCCCGTCATGTGGCTGCCCCATGGGGGCACGGGTCCAGGAAAACAACCGGCCGGCGCTCGCTAACGCGTCGCGCTTTGCCGCAACGGCGAGCCTCGCCCCGATCGGAATAACCTACTTGCCCGCAAGTCCGGTCAGCGCGATTCCGCGGATGAAGTACTTTTGAGCAAAGAAGAAGACGAAGAGAATCGGCAGAAGCATCAGAAACGACGCCGTCATCAGCAGGTTCCAGGGCGTTGCGCCGCGAGCACAGCAGCCGATGTACGTATTCAAAAAGAACCTGACGCCGAGCGCAAGAGGCCGCCATGTGGCCTCGTTGATGAATATCAGCGGGAACAGAAACTCATTCCAATGCTGGATGAACGAAAAGATCGCCGTGGCCGCCAGCGCCGGCCCCGAAAGCGGCAGGATGAGTTGCCAGTAGATCCGTAAATACGACGCTCCGTCGACGAGCCCGGATTCGTCCAATTCGCGCGGCAATTGCATCATGAACTGTCTGAGCAGAAAGACGTAGAATGCGCCCCCGAATGCCCCACCGCCGAACCAGAACGGTACGATCAACGGCACTGGGTTATCGGTCATGCGCAACGTCTTGAATAATATGAACGTCGGCACCAGCGTGATAATCGTGGGCATCATCAACGTGCCGATAAGGATGATGAACATCACGTTTTTCCCGGGAAAATTCATACGAGAAAATCCGAACGCGACGAACGAGCAGCTCAGCATCGTGCCGACGGTCGCAAGGATCGAAATAAAGAAGCTATTGAACGTGTATCGCGGGATGAATGGAATGATGCTCCAAACATCCACATAGTTGGACCAAACCTGGGGATTCGGAAACCACTCCGGCGGGAATAGGAATTCCTTGCCAGCCACCTTGAGGGACGTAATCACCATCCAATAAAGCGGGATGGAAGAGATCACGCCAACCACAATGAGAATCCCGTAGATCCCGACCCCGCGGACCCCACCCCGCATATATGATTCACCGGTTCGCCGCCGCGTCGTTCCTCTCCGGCTACGACCGAGCGCAGAAATTCCCATGCCTACGCCTCTCCGCCCTCGTAGTAGACCCACCTCCGGGCCACGACGAAATTGATCAAGGTGAACAGAAGGATAATTACAAGCAACACCCATCCAACCGCCGCCGCATATCCCATCTTCAGGTTCAAGAACGCGTGCTGGTACATCCACAATACGTAGAAGAGCGTGCTGTCGATCGGTCCGCCGCCGGTGGCGATAAACGCGACCGTGAAAACCTGGAAGGATCCGATTATTCCCAGCACCAGGTTGAAGAAGATCACAGGCGTAATCATGGGAATTGTCACGTGCCGCAAGCGGCTCATCGGCCCGGCGCCATCAATCGAAGCCGCCTCCATGAGTGATGGCGGAACGCTCTGTAAACCCGCCAGAAAAATCACCATCTGACCGCCTACGGTCCAGAAACTCATGATGATCAGCGAGGGCTTTGCCCAGGCTGGATCGTCAAGCCACTTGATTCGTTCGAAGCCAACCCAGCCGATGATCTGGTTGAAAACTCCGAAGTCGGGGTTGTAGAGGTACATGAAGAGAACAACGCTCGCGACCGTAGGGGTAACGGTGGGCAAGTAAAAGGCTGTCCGGAAAATGTTTATCAACGGCACCTTCTGGTTGAGCAGTATCGCCAGAAACAGGGCCAAGCCCAGCTGGGCAGGAACGGCCAAGAACGTGTAGTACGCCGTGTTGAAAAGCACCGTGTAGAACACGTCGTCTTGAACCATCGTGACGTAATTTCGAAAGCCGACCAGCTTTGGCGGAGTAAGCAGGTCGTATTTTGTGAATGAGAGAAACGCGGAATAGACGAGCGGATACGCCGTGAATATCAATACGCCTAGAATCCAGGGGCTGACGAAGAGGTATCCCCACGCGTAGTACTTCATCCGGCCCCTGCTGAAACGTCCGGTGCGTCGCTGCGCAGTTTCAGTCGCGGTCAGCGTAATACTCCTTTTGACAGCGTAACGGCGTGATAACCCGGCGAGAATCGACCGTCATGGCCCCGACCAGTCAAACGCGCAATCTTTTTCACGCCGGCGAACGGGACACGGTCACCGACGCGCTGAGTAAACGCTCTCCACGGCGGCCCCGTTGTCGGAAACATGAGACTGAATTCCCATTCTTCTGCCCTAGACGGCCATGGTCCCCGCGATCCGGGACCATGGCCGTCTAGGGTCTTGCTCTCCGGAGCTGACTACGACGGGAGGTTATCCACCAAAACCTGGTCGATCTTGGGTTTCGCGTCGGCAAAGGCGTCTGCGGTCGATTTACCGAGTGCGGCCTCGTCATACGCCTTCGTGGTCAGTGAGTTGATTTCCTCATAGCCGGGCGGATGGTAGAAGGGCTTTCTGTCCTGCAGCAGGTTGGCGTTGTGAACTTCAACGTTGTCCCACGGCACGATCGACGCCTCCCAAACTGGACTCTTCATGGTGGACTTTAGCCACGGCGCGGAATAACCCACGGCAACCATGTCCTTCTGAACGGTTGACGTCCAGTACTTCAGAACTTCCCAGGCCTCATCCTTGTTTTTGCCCGAGCTGTGGATCGACAGCGCGTTACAGGCGTTTCTCGACGTGTCGTCACCGTTGGGGTGCTTGTACATCGGAACCGTCCCAGCTCTGAAGTCGGGAGGAATCCGCGTGGTCGTCCAGCGGCTCGCGAGATAGAAGGCGAGCTTGCCGCTGATGAACATTCCCTCGGAGCCGCCGAAACTCTCCATCGAGGATCCCGAGGCGTGCGTCTCATCCTTAACGTGGTCGAGCATCCAGTCCCACCCCTTGAGAGCGGCGGGTTCGTGCATGAGCGTCTCGGTTGGATCGTCGCCGCCTACCGTGGGATCGGAGTTCCAGATCTTGCCACCGGTCCCCCAGTTCCACAGGTAAAAGATTTTGAGGATTCTGGGGGTCTCTCTATCCGCGAAGATTCGGTCTTGGCCCTCGCCGCCCAGTGCTATGGCTGCCTCGCCCATCTTGTCGTACATCTCGATGGTCCAGTTGCCCGCCTTGAAAAGTTCCCACGGGTCGCCCATCCCGATCTTCTCCATGAGGTCCCGGTTATATACGTAAAGCAAAGGACCGTTGTAAAGCGGCAGCGCCCACACCTTGCCCTTCCAGCGGAACTCGGCGATCGGCCCCTCGAGATAGTCGTCGAAATCGAAGGTTGAGTCGGTCTTGATATACGGATCGATCGGGTCGATAACTCCCTTGGCGGCGAAATTAGCGTTCAACTGAGGATGGTTGTAGGCGATGTCCGGGTTGTCGCCGGCGGCCATCGACGTGAGCGTCTTCACCGGAATGTCCGACCACGGAATGATTACGTGCTTGACAGTTATGTGGGGGTAGAGCTTGTGAAAGAGCGGCACGTGCTCTGCAAAGATCGGGTCGACGAGCGTGTGAGGCTCGGCCCAGAGCACAATGGTTACCGCCTTTTTCTGGGGCGGCGCCACTTCAACGATCTTGGTCACGATCTTTTCTTGAATTACGGCCTTTTCGATGATCTGGGTAACGATCTTCTCGACCGGTACTTCCTTTATAACCTCAACGATCTGTGTCTCACCGCAGCCCGCCAGCGCAACCGCCGCGACTCCGCCCGCTCCGGCCACGAGCCCGGCTCGCAGCAGGGCTCGCCTGTTTAAGTTTTGACCTATAGCCATATTTCTCTCCCGCATGTGAGAGTCGGCGACTCGCTATCGCGGGCCGCCCACCTTTGTATCCAAAATCATGACTCTTATGGATGAAGAATCCACGCGGAACGGACCGCCGAATGGTCCGCGCGGATTTCACTTTCGCGCGTCCGCCTGACTCCCTCCACGAGCGGCCGACACACACCATCTCCCCATTGTGCGATTCAAACATACGATCTGGTGAGTGTCAAACGGTCAGATTGGGATTGCATTCATCTGCAGAAGTGGCCCGGAAGACCTACTCCGGACTGATTGAGAAGCGAGGATTCGCCCCGAGGCCGGCTCCTCGGAAAGCGACGCTTGCGCGACGTAACCCGGCAACCGCCGACCTAGTTCGAAATCGAGGCCTCGATGCGCTTTTGCACCTCGTTGGCGAATTGTTTTGCCATGTGGCTTGACTGGTAGTTGATGGCGGGACCTGTTCCGAAGTGAACCATCTTGCCATCGAGCGTTCCGACCAGCGAAAACGCAACCTTGGTAGAACCGCTATCCAGTGGAGTCAGGTCGAGTTGCCCCTCGAGATCGACCGCGCCGCCTCCGGCTATGTCTTCGCCGGATGCGCGCCCCTCCAGGTGAATCTCGGTTTCATGGGTGATTTCCGCCACGATCCGGAAGTGTGCGGTTTTGGCGATTACTTGAACTGTCGCGACCACGTCATACGTAGTTTCGTCGCGCGGCACCACGCTGGCCACTCCCGGCATGCATGGCGCGATCATTTCCGGGTCTCGCAGAAACGCCCGCGTCGTTTCGAGAGGGGCATTTACTGTAAATGCCTCTTTCATATTCAAATTATGTGTTCCCAGCGCGCATGCCTCCGGCTACGAACGTGGTCGCAAATTGTTGCATGGATCGCCATCCATCCGCCGACGCGATCGTATCGATGCGAGCGAGTCGCCAGGCGCGAGGTGGACGAGCAGCTTCCTGGAACATGTTTGGTTCGTTGATATACTTCCGTTCCTTCAAGATCACACGGGACCGTGCGGGGCGCGTGGATTCTTTACCGGAGGGACGATGATGACTGACGGCAGTAACCGATTCCCTCACCTGTTTTCACCGCTGACGATAAATAAGATGACGTTGCGTAACCGGATTTCAGTTCCCCCGCATTTTACTGGTTGGATGAACACCGATGGCGTCCCCGGCGATGATTTCGTCGCCTACCTGGCCGAACGCGCAAAGGGCGGCGTTGGACTCGTCGCCGTTGGCGCGACGATCGTCAGGGAAGGCGATCATCCCGGCTACTACCAGAATCTGAACGACACCTTCGTCACTCAATACAGGAAGGTTGCCGATGCCATCCATCCGCACGGGGCAAAGGTAATAGCGCAATTTTGCCCGAGAGGACCAGACATCCGCTACATGGAGTTCGGCGAGCCGTTCCCGCGACCACCGGTTGCGGGAATCTTGGCGTCGGCCACTGATCCAGGTGTTGCCGCCGACTGGCATGTATCGACTTACACGCCCACCGATTTAGAGGAGATGGCGGAGTGTACGGGAGCTGCGGCCCTGCGCGCCAAAGCCGGTGGCATGGACGCGGTCGAAATCCACGGTCATGAGCACCATATGCATGCCCAGTTCCTGAGTCCGGTCGCCAACAAGCGAACGGACCACTACGGTGGCAGCCTCGAAAATCGAGCGCGATTCCTGATCGAGTCGGTCGTGGCCATGCGGCAGGCCGTTGGCAATGACTTCGTTGTCGGCGTTCGTCTTCTGGCGAAGGATCTCCACCCGCAGGGTTGGGTTGAGGAAGATTGCGTAAGGGTTATTCAGATGCTCACGTCGCAGGGACTCATCGACTACGTGAGTCTCACGGCTGGAGTCCGATGGATGCATATCGGTCCGATGTACCGCCCGGACGGCGAGTTTTTGCCGATCGTGGCCAAGATTCGAAGCCAAATCGATGTTCCGGTAATCCATGCGGGCCGGATCACCGATCCATTCATGGCCGAATCGGCGCTGGCGGAGGGTCAACTCGACATCGTCGGCATGGTAAAGGCGCACATCGCCGATCCGCACTGGGTGAATAAGGTGAGGGAAGACCGGCTCGACGACATTCGTTACTGCATTCGATGTGTGGAATGCTTCGATGTGCATGGCGCGCATTGCATCTACAACCCCCTTACCGGTCGCGAACTTGAGTGGGGAGAGTTAAAACCGGCGCCGGCGCCGAAGCGCGTGGTTGTGGTGGGGGCGGGGCCCGCCGGAATGGAGTCCGCGCTCAATGCCGCGGCGCGAGGTCATGATGTGACCCTTTTGGAAAAGGCGGACCGGGTGGGTGGGGAGGTCTGGCTCGCCGGCGCGGCTCCGCTGCGCGCGAAATTCAACCAGGTGGCTGAGTACTACGAGCGGCAGGCGCAAACAGGATCGTTGAAATTGCGATTGGGAACGGAAGCGACACCGGAAGTCATCGCAGAATCAAAACCCGATGTAGTGGTAATCGCGACGGGATCCAGGCCGAATCGACCGGATATTGCCGGGGCGGGCGAAATGCAGCTTCTGACGGTTCACGACGTTCTGCAGGACAAGGCCAATGGGTTGAAGCGCGTACTGGTTCTGGATCGGGATGGTCGTGCTGCCGCGTTCACTGCTGCTGATTACCTGAGTACCAGGGGGATTGCCGTCGAATTTGTCGCCGCCATGGCGCAGGTTGGCCAGGAACTGGGTGAACTGGACAGGACCGGTCTTTACGAGGAGCTGGCCAAAAAGAGCGTGGCTTTTCGGGCCGGGTTTGATGTGGTTGCAACTAGCCAGGATGGTGTGACCTTGCGCGAGATCTTTACCGGAGAGGAGATGTCGGATGGGCCTTACGACGCAGTCGTGATTGCCGCCGGCAGCGAGCCGGTGAACGATCTTTCTATTGCCCTCCAGGACCTCGTTAGCGAAGTCCACGTGGTGGGTTCGGCGAGCGAAGCGCGGTCAATTATGGAGGCGACGGTGGACGGTTCACGCGTGGGCCGGCTCGTCTAGGCCGATCGTCGTTCTGGACCAGTACCCGCCTCCTGACAAAACGTACAAGATTACTGGCGCTCTAGCCAGCGGGGCTTCCCGATCTAACCGTATCCGCCATACGCATCGAAGTTCGGAGCTTCTCCGTCGCCGGTTCATCGACTCCGTCTCCGGATTCCGGGATAACGACGCCGTACTCGCGCGCCGCATAGCGAACGTCGATCACCTGATCCGTCACGTCTTCAAGTACGAGTCCCGGGTCGCGGTCAAGCGGATTGCCGTAGCCGCCGCCGCCGGGCATTCGAAGCAAAACTTGATCCCCGGGCTCAAGCTGAACGTTTGAAAACTTGCCGGCTGAGATCTTGCCGAAGAGTTCTCTCGCGGTTCGCCAGCAGTTGTCGTCGACCCGCTTGAAAAGGAGAGCTGCGTTGCTTCCTTCCTTTCCTCCTCGTAGTCCCCAGGCTTTCAGTGAGGTGCGGTTGATGTGACCGCTGAAGGTCATCGGCTCGAGACACCGCCAGATGCGCTGAACGCCCATACCGCCACGATGCATCCCCGGTCCGGGGCTGCAATCCACGAGGCTATATTCCTCCAGCCGGACCGGATATCGCGTTTCCCAAACCTCGCAGGGCGTATTCAAGCAATTTCCGTTCTTTACTATCTGGGCGTCATTTCCATCTGCATCGGCTCGGGCTCCCCACCCCATGCCTTCATGGTGAAGGATCACAAACGGTTGACCCGCTTCGGTGCTAATTCCGTGGAAACCGAGCAGTCCGCACGTCCCGCCATCGGCTGCGGAGCTGCGGTCGCTGGCCTGGTCGAAGGCGGTGAGCAATATGTCAACCGTGGTCGGGTAAGTATCCGAGTTTCCACCGACACACGAACCCGGATAGTTAACATTCACGACGGACCCGGGCGGCGCGACGATGCTGATGGGGCGGTAGGCGCCGTGGTTCTTGGGAATAACGTCGTCGATGATGTGGAAGACCGACGTATAGGTGGCTGAGGCAGTCGTGCCCCAGGATTGATTGATCGCGCCGGCCGCCTGCTGGTCCGAGCCGGTGTAGTCAACCGTTATTTCATCGCCGGTGATCGCCAGAGTGGCTCTGATTTTCCATGGCCGGTCGGGAATCACTCCATCGTCTTCCAGATATCCCTCCGCCGAGTACTCGCCGTCTGGTAGCCGAGTTATGGCCTCGCGCATCAGGACCTCCGATACGTCCTTAATTTCTCGGGCCAGCGAGTTGAACCTGTCAATGCCGTGCTTGTCGATGAGCTCCAAAATCCGCCGTTCGGCCAGATAGGTGGAGCCAACCATCGCCTTCAGATCACCGCGCGACACCTCGGGCGTGCGTACGTTCGAAGTGATGATGTTGAAAATATCCTCAACTTCTTCGTCCTCTCGGTAAATCCTGACGGGAGGTAGCCTCAGGCCCTCTTGAAAAATGTTGCGGGTGTCTCCAAAGGCCGCCGGAACCATCCCGCCGATATCCGTCATGTGGGCCATGTTGGCCGCGTAGGCAACGATCTCTCCATCGCGAAAGCAGGGCTTTAATGTCATGAATTCCGGCAGATGGCAGCCGCCGCGATACGGGTCGTTATGCAAGATCACATCGCCCGGCTTCATGGTTTCGACGCCGATCTCCTTGATTGCCCATTCAACCGTGTGCACGATCGCCCCTACATGCGCTGGACAAAAGTCGCCCATCGCCACCATCTCCCCTGAGCCGTCGAATATCACGCAGGAGAAGTCTCGCGCCTCGTTGAACATTGTCGAATACGAAGTTCGCATCATCGCGACGCCCATCGCCTCACACGTGCTTATGAGGTAGTTACGCACGACCTCCAGCAAGAATGGGTCATCGATTTTCAGGTCAGCTACCGTGATCCGCGGCGGCGTTGAGTCAGTCATCAAACTGCGCGAGGCGGCTCGCGCGCCGACGGAATCGGCGGGCGAGCGGTAATTCTGCTCGGTGTCGCGGCTCCGCCAATCGCAGAATCAGGACCAAATACCGGATCGGTAGTCGGACACCTTTATAGGTTCCCCGCCCCTAGATATCGACTGCTCGGAGAGTAGACCAGGCAATGTGTAGTCGATGGCCCGGTACACGTCGACAGCGGGCTGCGAGTCCATGCGAATCATCTCTCTGGCTGCATAGTAATCCGGTGCGAACCCGCCTGATTCGAGATACCCGGGCGGAAGTTGTCGGTCGTCCGGAAGGTGCTGCTGTTGAATGTCCGCGAAGGGGCGCCATTCGTATGGGTCGAAGTCGGTCTCATACCGGCGGACCGGTTTTGCTCCGAACGAATCGAGCCAGATCTTGGGCTGGTCTCCCATTCCACGGGCGCCCTCATAGCAGCCGCGCGTTCCCTGTAACGTGAAATAGCCCTGCGCGTGCGGACGGCTGGAAAGCATGTCTACTCGGATTCTGATCAAACCTCCGCTGTTTGTCTTGCAGAGCATGAATGTCGAGTCCTCTTGCGCGAGTTCGGGGACGACATGATGTCCGCTCCCGAGGCAGACCAGGGACTCGACTCGAGAGTCGGCGCCGAACCACTCGAGTGCCGGACCCAGCTGATGCGACGCGTATGTACAGCCGTTCACTCCGACCTGCCAGGTCGCCCGCCAGGAGTTCTTTGCATTGATCGACCGAAACGGCGGCGGTGACTTCGGAGAATACGTGTTTACCGGCAGCCAGGGCTTTGAGGCTCTGCGGTACGTGCAATTGCATCGGGGTGGCGACGACCACCAGGTCGACGTCAGAATCCAGCAACGCTCGGAAATCGGTTAGGCGGGTGGAAACGTCAAAGAGGTCGGCCCTTGCCGCCAGGACCTTTTCGTCCAGGTCGCACATGGCTGTTACTTCAACACCCTCCTGGAAACGGAAGGACGGAACGAGGTGCCCACCGCGCCCGGCTCCGACGATCCCAACTTTGATCGTTTCCAATCCGAGGCGTCTCCAACGTAAGTCATCCGAGCCTTACAAACCATAGCCTGAAATCCACTCGGCGAGGCCGGATCGAATCGACACGCGGACGACGGGTTGCGTACGGCTGGACCCTCACCCATTGCCCGTTTCACCGGGGAGTTGCGGCAATTTCGAGTGGCCACCGCAATCCACCCAGAGCGACCGCGTTCAGGGCAGGGTAATCTAGCGGCGCCGGGAACGGGGGACTGCCGCTTCGAGTGATTGATTCCCCGATTACCGCCGTCGCCAAACAGGAGGTATGTGGTTGGCCGAGAAACTCTCACTGTTCGTTGGCACATATACGAGGCTGGGCGCACGGGGCATATACAGCTGCCAGATGGACGCCGATACCGGAGAGGTCGGGGAACTGGCTGTCACGGGCGGCATTGAAAACCCGTCGTTTCTTGCGTTGGATCCCGCCGGTGAGCACCTTTACGCCGTCTGTGAGACCACGGACGACAGTAACGAGGGCGCCGTCTCCGCCTACTCGATCAATGAAGACCGTTCACTTACGTTTCTGAACAGGGAGTCCACCGGCGCCCCAGGACCATGTCACCTGGCCGTTGACTTAACGGACTCCTACGTCATCGCCGCCAACTACGCCGGAGGCAGCGTGTGCATGCTGCCGATCGAGCGGAACGGGGCTTTACAGAGAAAATGTGACTTCGTTCAGCACGAGGGCTCTTCGATAAACGCGGAGCGGCAGCAGGAAGCCCACGCGCATTCGGTGACGATCGACCGTTCCAATTCGCGCGCTTACGTATGTGATCTGGGGATGGACAAGATCGTGGTTTATCGCATCGATCTTCAAGATGGGCGTCTTGTCGAGGACACGGATCTGACCGTCACGTCGAAACCCGGACACGGTCCGAGACATTTCGACTTCCATCCCGGTGGAAAATACTGCTATGCGATAAACGAATTAGGGTCGACCGTGGCCGTATACGACTTCGACCCGGGAAGCGGCCGAATCACTGAAAAGCAGGTTATCACCACGCTCCCCGCCGGATGGGCCGGAACCAGCCACACGGCCGACATTCACGTTTCACCGGATGGGCGATTCGTCTACGGATCCAACAGAGGACACGATTCGATCGCGATATTTTCGGTCGATCCGGATACCGGTCAGCTGGATCCGGCGGGTTACGAACCAACGCTCGGTCAAACGCCGAGGAACTTTGCGCTTTCGTCGGACGGAAGATTTCTTCTCGCCGAAAATCAGGACTCCGCGAGCATAGTCACGTTTTCGATCGATGTTGATTCGGGGCTCCTTGAGTACACCGGCAGCCAGATCGAGATCCTGGCGCCCGTGTGCATCAAATTCCGCCGGTAGACCGCGTTGGCGCGCTCTAGAAGCGACTGTGCCGACGTGGCATATGGATGCCCGGTTCTTCCCCTATCGGAAGGCGATTAGGGTACTCGTGCACCCGTCGGAAGAGCGCGTTCAACATCCGCGCGCGATGGCAGCCCCGCCACCGCTCCGGCTCGGGCGATTTTGAGCTCCGCCGCCGCGATTGCCACCTGGCCGGCTTCCTCCGGCGTTGCGTTCCGAATCAGGCAATGGAGCAGGGCTCCCGCGAACGCGTCCCCGGCTCCCGACGCGTCAATAACATCGACGTCGGAAGCGTCAAGCTTCAGGCTGCCGCCCGCCCATTCGACGTAGGCCCCGCGACTGCCCGCCTTTACCGCCACCACGGCGACGCCCGCATCTCGAAAATGCCGTGCAACATCCTCTGGCGAGTCCGTTCCCAGAAGCGGCACGGTGTCTTCCGGGGCGCTCGGCAACATAATATCGACGAATGGAACGATCTCGTCGAGCGCTGACCTCGCCGCGTCGGCTGACCAGAGACTTTCCCTGTAATTCACGTCGAAACTGACTTTCGCGCCGGCCGCGCGCGTCCTGATCGCAGCCTGCATGATGGTTTCTCGAGCCGATGTCGAAATAGCCTGCGTAACACCGCTCAGATGAACGATCCTGGCGGATCCGGGAAAATCGTCGGGAAGATCCGAGGGCCGCAGCTTCGATCCCGCGCTTCCCGACCGATAATAGAAGACTTTCTTCGACTCCGACGTCTGGAGCGGCGATATGAAGAGTCCCGTAAATGCGTCCGTTCGCGCGACGGCAGAGATGTCCAGTCCGGCGGCTTGCCATTCCTTGACAAAATAGTCGCCAAATGGATCGTTGCCGACGCAGCTGATGTAGACGCATTTCGTTCCGAGACGGGTTGCCATGATTGCCGCATCGCACGTGTCCCCGCCAAAGCCTCTGGTAAAGCATTCGGCCTGGTCGATTGGTCCATCGGAAATCAGTTCAACAAGACATTCGCCGATGGCGATCAGCTCCGTCATCGGATGCAGGCGCCCGAATTATTGACGGCCGGAGTGTGGATCGGGGTCCGAGGCAATCGACTCGGCAAGCTTCTCAGTGGACTTAACGCGGCAAAGGACTTGACATAAGACGGGCTCAGAATTTTATCCTCCGACTAGTCGGGTGCCCCGCCGGCCGCTGAAACCGGAAGATCGGCCGATTGCGGCGGTCGAACGAATCGCAACCAAAACAACAGCACGCCGACGGCGGTGATGGCGGCCGAAGTTAAGAAGAAGATCGGATAGTCCAATCGTGCGATCATGAATCCGCCGCCGAGAGCAATCGCGGCAAACCCGGCCACGCCGGCGCCGATCGAAATGCTTGCGATCGTGAGCCGCCACCGCTCCGCCACCAGCGCGAACATGAAGAGGTAACTGGCCGGAGCCAGAATTCCGACCGAGATGTTGACGGCAACGAATGCCGCGCCCGCGGCGGCCCAGTGTTGTACGAGCGCCAGCGGTATCAGGCTGACGGCGGCGCCAAGCGATGCCAGCGCCGCCGTTTGTCCGTTCCCGATCCGTCTGGCTATCTCCGGAGCAGCGAGCGAAGCCGGAATCCCGGCAATTCTCGCGATTGCGATGATGATTCCGATTTGGAACGCCGTGACGTTCAGTCTCGTATCGAGGTACACGTTAAAAAACGCCTGTGCGGCTCCTTCCGCTGTTGCCCAGAGGAAGACCGCCACCCCAAAACTCGCGAGTATTCCCAGCGGAAAGTTTTGACCCTTTCCGGTGGCTATTGCCGCCGCGGTGGGTCGCATCTCTCTGGCTCTTGAAACCGCCCAGAGGGCGCCAACGAGCAGGGCGCCTCCGACGAACAGAGCGTAACGGAATGGCTGTGGATCTTGCAACGATGTCTGCGTCACGAACGCAGTTGCTGGAGGCAGCACTCCGCCCAGGATGCTTCCCGCAAACGAGCCCACGTAGAAAAGCGCCCAGCGTACGGAGAACGCTTGCCTCCGTTCCTCCGGGCCGGTAGACGCCATCAGGTAGGGCATCATGCTGACGTGGAATGCCGCTGTTCCGAGCGCTGCCAGGACGTTGCCGGTTGCCAGCCAGCTTCCGCGAATCGCTTCGGGCAGCAGATCGGCGAGCGGCATCAATCCCATCGCCACCACTCCGATGCCCAGACTGGCGATCATCGTCCGCCGGATTCCCCACCTCTGAGCAACGTATCCAGCCGGGATTGAAAAAATCGCGAACGACAGCAATCCCGCCGCGTTTATCGATCCGATAAATTCGATACCGTAGCCCATGCGCACGAGGTACAGATTGAGAAGAACGCCGTAAATGCCGACGATCGCCATCGCATGGATGGCCCCGGCCACGAGAAAAAGACGGGTGTCGCGATTGAAAATGCGAATCGCGACCCAATATTCCGCGATCATGCGAGTTCGGCTATCGCTTTTGTGATTGGGTCGGGCGCGGCCGATGGCAGGGCATTCGCGCCGGGGCAAGTCCGCACGCCGCGCGCCGCGATGGAATTTCCCAAATGCCGCGGTCCGACCCTTTGCGCCTTACCGGTGCCCGGCGTGTTTACGCGTTGCCGAACTCGAAGCCATACACCTCGGCGTTGCGCAAATGGATTCTCAATTTGACGCTCCCCGGAATCTTGCTCACCGAATCGCCTGCAGACCATTTGACGCGGTGACGGATGCTGTCACCGCTAAAGGTCTCGCAGTTTTCACGCGAGAAATCATCCCAAACGTTATTCCAGGAATCCATTATTTCCACCTCGATATATCCGTCCGGTCCGCAGCGGCCGTTGATATACAGGTGGTCGCCCGTGGAGAAGACCGGTTTGGTCTCGATCCAGCCTTCGCGGACTGTTGCGTCGAGCGAAACATAGCCATCCAGCCGCATCGTGGCGAGGCAAAGATGATGACCGTCTCGAGAGATGGTTTTGTCGCGCGATTCCGGTACGTCAATTCCCTCGTTTGCCAGGCCGAGCCACCAGTCGTGATGTACGTTCATGCCGCCGTAGAAGATCCACAATTCGTCTCCGACGACCAGCGGCTGCGTGGCTATTTCGATGTCGAACTGATCCAGACTGCCTTCTCCGCCGCGCTCCATCCAGGGGCGGTGGTCCGTGAACCGGCTCCAGTCCTTCCCATCGCGGCTGTAGTAAAGGAACATGTCGACCGTGTTGTAGACCTGGTGGAGGACTGTCAACGTACCCAGGTGCATTTCGTCAGCCCGCCACGGCACGAATCCGTAAAAGGCATCGTCCAGATTGTCGTCGGGTCCCGGATCGAAAACCAGTTCGGCGTCAGACCAATGGAGACAATCGTCGCTTTCCTGCCTGTAGACGCGGCGCCGAGTCCCCCACACGCCATCCGGCTTGCCTGGCCAAACGGGCGCAAACCAGCCGTCAAAATCCGGATGACCGCTCCCTGGCCGTCCGCCGTACCGGCCGAAAAGGAGGTACTTGTCATCGATGGCGTCGTACGTAAGCACTTCCACGTCGCCGCCCCAACTCGGGAACAACGGGTTGCGATCGTACGGAGTCCAGTCGAGACCGTTGGGCGAGTACTGCAGCTGCAAACCAGGTTCCGGCCGCAGAAAATGCATCATCTTGTAGCGCTTGCTCTCATCTGTCTCCTTCGGATCCAGCAAGATCGTCGTGCAACTTTGAGCGTTGTCCGGCGAGAGGTCGATCAGGGTGTTCGTGTCGGTATGGCCGTCGACGACGTGTCGACCGAGCGCGGGTTTTACCCATTCGATGCCGTCGTCAGATTCGGCGTAATGGATTCTGCTGCGCTGGAACGTGCCCTTGTGTCCGCCGAAATAATCGAAGAAGTCCTCGTACCAACATCGGAATTTGCCGATTGCATCATCCCAAACGACGTTGTAACAGCTGTTGCGAAAATAGGTGTTTCCCTCCCACGGCTTGTCCCGCTTGATGATTGGGTTTTTGGGGTGCTTTACGGGGCTGTGCAACCGCCGGGTGACGTTCTTGACGACGGCGATCACATCGTCGTCGATAAAGAGCTGCCGTGTGTTCCCGACGTCCTTGTAGACCTTGTCCCTGGTATATGCGACGTGCATTGGACCCTTCCTCTGTCAGATCTCGAATAACGCGGTGTTCTTGAGGCAATTGCCGCTCTTGACGATGCGACTCCGGTCGCAGGCCTGCGGTGGTCGGATTTTCACGGCAGAATCGCCGGCGGACCGGCGATGTCGCTCGGAACCGACCGGAGCGTTCCGGTTTCTGATTCAGTGATGTAGAGCGTTCGGAGATCTGGACCGCCGAAGCAGCAGTTGGTGGGCCGCTCGCCACCGGCCGGGATGTCGCGCAGATGCTGACCGTCGGGCGATACGACGTGGACAACTCCCCCGGTGTAGATCGCTGCGTAGAGATTCCCTTCCGAATCGACGCACATTCCGTCTGGACCGCCCGTACCGTTTCCCCGGCCGACATCGGCGAACACCGAACTGTTCACGACATCGCCCGCTTCCGTAACGTCGAACACTTTCACGAGACCGGTAAGCGTTTCAGCCACATATATACGACGCCCATCCGCCGATACCGCCACTCCATTCGGAAACCCGAGATTTTCGGCCACGCGGATTGTGTGGCCTTCGAAGTCGCTTCGATAAAAGCCTCCGTTCGACTCGGCCGTCACGAAGGTCCCGGGATCGCTGAAGAAAATATGCCCCGAAGCATGAATCGCGAGGTCATTTGGACCCAGGAAGGCATGACCCTCGAAATCGGTTACGAACGGCTCGACCTTTAGATCCGGGGTTATTCGAAGAATCTGATTGGTTCCGTTTCCGCCGGTAGCGAAAGCGTAGCCGGCCGCATTGAACACAATGCCGCCGGTTCCCGCGTTCGGAGTTTCGACCCACGTTTCGACCTCGCTGTTGGGACCGACGCGAACGATCCTGTGATCCCTTGGCTGCTGCACGAGCAGGAATCCGTCGGGATGCTGGTATGGCCCCTCCGGGAAGGACAGACCTACCGCTACTATCCGAACCTCATCTGGCATTGGTTGCTCTCCGAAAAACCCGCGCTGCGACGGCCATACGCGCGCGCTCCGCGTGTGGAAATGGTAGCGCTGGCGAGACTATAGCGCTCGGAGGCGGGCGGACGGAAGACTGGGCCGTGGCAAGCCGCGAAACGCATTGAGGGCATAGGCCGTTGCCATATAATCCGCGCGTCCGCGGTGCTTTGGCCGGAGATCGGCGGTCACCTTGTGATGCGATGGGAGGACAGGACTTGGAGACGAGCTGTTTGCAATATGCGCTTACTGACAAAGAGCGCGAAACGTTCAATCGAAACGGTTATCTGATCGTCGAGGATGCATTACCTCCCGACAAAGTTGACTTCCTTACCGAGGTAACGGACCGTTGCTACCGCCAAAATCTTCTGACGGACATAGTGGCGTCGAGTATGAAGGGCTACGTGGCCGCCCCAATTTCATCGGAGCGGATCCCGCGTTTCTCGATCTGGTCGACTATGAACGCATGCTCCCGAAGGTCTGGGGAATTCTCGGCTGGAATATTTTCCTGTACCACTCGCACCTCATCATCACCGAACAAACCGAAGGAAAGTTCGACCCCGCCGGCAAGACCTTTGGCTGGCATCAAGATTCCGGTCGGCTCAATTTCGATATGGAAACCGATCCTCGGCCCGGACTTTCATTAAAGGTGGGATATTTCTTGACCGATCTCACTGCGCCGGGCCGGGGGAACTTTTGGATAATTCCGGGCAGCCACCTGAGGAATAAGGTGGAGATGCCACCCAACGAAATTGGGCAGCCCGAGGGCGCGATTCCAGTTTTAATAAAGCGGGGCACCGCCGTGATATTCGACTGGCACCGCGTCGCGGAAGAGTACTAAGAACGTGGCAGCGCAAGTTCAGGGAGCAAAGCAGCTAGCCGAAAGGATTCATATTGGATAACAGTTTAGGCAAACCGCTAATTCGCATCGCTCAGTACGGCACCAAGCACGCCCACGCCGCCGGTACCCTCAGCGCGATGCTCGGCAACGGCGACATCGAAGTGACCGGCGTCTTCGAGCCCGACTCGGAGCGACGGCTCCAGCTGGTGGAGGCGGGCGACAAGCCGTGGTCCGAGGTCGACTGGTACGACGACAGTTCGGAATTTCTCGACGATCCAACCATATCGGCGGTCGCTTCAGAGGGTGGCAACGCCGAGAGTCTGGATCATACCGACGCAATCATCGACTCCGGCAAACATGCACTTTACGACAAGCCGGCTGGCGAAGACTACGCCCGCTTCGAGAGCATCGTCGCCCGGGCGAAAGCGAAGTCTCTACTTGTGCAGATGGGATATATGTTTCGGTACCATGACGGGTTTGAGCGCATCGTCGATTGGGCGAAGTCCGGGCTACTCGGGGACCTTTTTTCCATTCGAGCCCACATCTCAACGCACATCCCCGACCCATACCGCGCATCGCTCGGGCAGTTTTCCGGAGGCGTCTATTACGACCTGGCCGGTCACATGATCGACCAGATCGTCTACCTGCTCGGGCGGCCCGAAAAGGTGACCGCTTTCATGCAGCGGGTTGGCAAATCATCGGTTGACATCGTCGATAACACGCTCAGCGTCTTCGAATATGACGGCGCCCTGGCATTTTTGGATATAGCGGCTATGGAGACGCCGCCGATGGCGCGGCGATTTGAGGTTTACGGCACCGAAGGCTCGGCCATTCTGGAACCCTTTGAGCCGGCCGATACGATCCGTCTCTGCCTCTTGAAACCTGGTGCGAATTTCCCGTCGGGCGTTTCGCACCTCAAGCTGGAAGCGCGTGCCCGCTATGTCATGAGTCTTGAGGCCTTCGTCAGTGATCTCCGAGGCGAAAAGAAGCCGGATCGCACCCTCGATCACGAGTTATTGGTTCAGGAGACTTTGCTTCGGGCTACGGGAAAGCTGCCGTAGACGGTCCGATCACGCGAGGAGCGGTCGGTTGGCTTCAAAGCTAAAAGCGGCTGTCATCGGGTGCGGTGGAATGGGCGGAAATCACGTCCTTGGCTACCTGACGACCGGTCGCTTTGAAGTGGCCGCGATTTCAGATATGAATCCGGACGCGATGGATGAGATGGACGCGCGATTCAAGGGTGACGAAAATTATCGTCCCGAGCGGTTCACCGATCCAGGCCAAATGCTCGATTACCAGAAGTTCGATGTCATATCGATTTGCGCCTGGCACCGCGAGCACGCGGTCTGGACGATTGCAGCCGCAACGCGACGGCCGCGAATTATCCTGACGGAAAAACCGATGGCGGAAAATACGGGCCGGGCCGCTGAGATGCAAACCGTATGCGAGCGAAACGGCGTCAAGCTGGCCGTCGCCCACCAGCGTCGATTCCTGCCATCGTACGAACTTGCCCGGAAAATGATCGCCGACGGATCCATCGGCAAAATCGACCTAATGCATTCGTCAGCAGGGCACGGTCTCCCAAACTGGTCATCTCATCACGCCGACATGTTTCGATTCCTCCTCGACGACGAATGTGACTGGGTGATGGGGGCCGTGGCTCGATCCACGGATCGAATGGAGCGAGGCACTCGCATCGAAGACGCGGCTTCGGCCGTGTTCCAATTCAGGGCGGGCACTCAATGCGTTTTGACCAGTGATCTGACTGGCGAAATCTATCAGGGCGCCAGAATCTACGGCTCGGACGGGATGATTGACCTTCTGCCGGATCGTTTGAAGCTATTGGGGGCCGGTACCGGAGGTAAATGGGAAACGCACGCGCCCGATGGCCGCTTCTTCAAGACCGATGCCGAGAACTTTGAATACGTCGAAGCAGTGACCGCCCAGGCTGACGAAATCGCCGATTGGGCGGACGGTGCCGTGGCCGAGCACCGCGGCGAATCGACAAACGGATACCGGGCTCTGGAAATGATTATGGCGGTCTATGAGTCCGCGCGGCTGCACGCGCGAGTATCACTGCCTCTGAAAACCAGCGTAAATCCGCTTGATCTGATGGTGGAATCGGGCCACCTTCCGGTTCACTATCCGGGGACCTACGACATTCGCAGCTTCAAACTGCGAGGCGAGAACACACTGTACGGCCGGGATGGCGGGTAATCGCGTCGTGAACGTTTGCCCGGAGGGCTCGGTGACGCGATTAACACCGGGCATTGCTTCGTGCCGACCCGGCGGTTCGCCGGCGAACCGAAGCCGGATTTTCCATTGACCGAGACCAGCGGACGCAGGCGGCCGGCGTGGCGGTTCGGGAATCAGATTCGCCGGGCTCAGCGCAAGCGAGGTCTTCGTATCATGATCGAGACACCCGCGCTTTGCAGGTACACCCTCAACGAGTGGCAAACGTACTTCGAACGGCGTTTGAGACGCCGAAGCCGCAGCGTTTACGACATGTACCTTCATTTTGGACATCTGCAGGGCGGCAACGTTCTGAAATTCAAGTTCAAATGGTCGGACGACGGGGATTGGGACGAGCGCGTGTTCGAGATTGAAATCGAGGAATAGTCTTCGACGGCTCGATCGGTGCAAAGCGAATTTACAGTCCTGGAACGATCGTCGCCTTGACGCACTCCATCGCCGAAGCGGCGGCAATGGCGTCGGATACTCCGCTTTCGGTCAACGGAAACTTACGCTGCAGCAGAGTCCAATCGTAGTTATTTTGGACCGCGTGGAGATTTGTGATCGCCTGGTTGACCTCGTCGGGTGTGAACGCCCAGCTTCCGAGGATCTGGACTTCTTTGACACACATCCGATGCCAATTTGTATCGATGCTTCCTGCATCGGTAAATTGCCCCATTTCCACATACGTCCCGCCATCCCGCAGCATTTCCACACCCTCAGGACCCGCGGCGGGGTTGCCCGAGCAATCAAAAGCGAGATCCGCCCCAAAGCCACCGACCTCCTCCCGCACCGCGCGCACTCGCTCCTCGGCGGTCGAATAATCGTCAATCGCAATCGTCGCATCGGCTCCGAATTCGCGGCACAGCGCCAGCCTGGGAATTTCCGGCGCTCCCACGATAATCACCCGGCCGGCACCGCGCTGCCTGGCCGCAATCAGGGCCATGACCCCGATCGGCCCCGAGCCCTGAATTACCACTGAGTCGCCGGGCTTGAACGATTCGGTCCCGAGTGACATCGCCCGATTGAAGGCTCGGGTTACGGAGCTAAACGGCTCGACGAGCGAACCGACCATCGCCGCCATGTCGTCGGGGATTCGGAATATTTTCGTTGCAGGCAGACGGTCCAGGTCGACAAAAACCATTTCCGCCCATCCACCCCAGAGATGTGGGGGCTCGGCAAATCCGATTTTCCGGCCGTAGTAGGTCGGATTCAGGCATTTATTGGCGCGGCTGGGGTAGTGGACACAGTAGTAGCACTCTCCGCATGCCATCAGTGGCGGGATGATGACCCGGTCGCCCTCGCGCAGAGGGCGGCCCATATAATCGGTTGTCAGGCGAGGACCGATCGCTTCGACCACGCCGGAAAGCTCATGACCGAGCGTGAAGGGCCACGGAAGTTCGCCGGGCCAGTGACCCTTGAGAATGTGCAGATCGGTGCCGCAGACCCCGCAAGCGTCTATGTGAATCAGCGCCCCCCGTTCCGGGATCGCTGGAACGGGGACGGACCGCAAGACGGGTTTTGCGCCGGGACCGTCAAACGTGACGACATCGATTCCCCGCCCGCGTATTTGTGCGTTCATCCCGAGAGATCCTCGATACGGAACCGGTCATGCGACTCATGGATGATACGACCGGCTTCGAATAAGGCGAACGTAAGAGTTCCTAATACAATAGGAGCGGGTTGGCACTTGTTGAGCTTTGCCATCTCACAGTAAATAACCCGACAGTTCTGAGCGAATTGTCCGACATTGCCGCGCGCGCCGGGAGCGCGTTATCAGGAGAGACCGATCTTGTCTGCGAAACCGATGACGGGTTCACGCGTCGTTACGATTAGCACCGTCGCGACCGAAGAAAAGCCAGCCGCGCTAAACATCGAATTGCCCGACTACGATCGCGAGAGATTCGATGATGTCGCGTTCATAACCGCCATGACCCTCGTCCTGCTGGGTAATTACTCTCAGACAGGGCACTTTGGCGGCCCCCTCGCATATACTCCTTACAACGTCGCGCTCCACCTGGCTGGACCCGAAGCTGGCGGTCTCAGATACGACATCCGTCAGCCGAAACTTCCTTTTTCGGACAAATTCATGGTTGCGGGCGGGCACAACATTCCGACGGGCTACGCCTTGTGGATGCTTCTGTATGAAACGATGAATCGCCAGCACGCCGCGACCGGCGACGACCGTTTTAAGGTCGATCCCGATGTCGCGATGCTGGCCATCGATGCGTTGGGATTCCGGCGCGGCGCCGGAGCGCTCGAGACTTTGCTCGCCGACAACGGACTTGTGGAACACGAACTGTTCAGTCAGGCCAAGCTTCGGGGAATCCGGTCTCTGGCGGGACATGCGGAATCCACCGACGTGACCAACGACGTAAACGGCGGACCATCGGGCATTGGAATTGCCACCGCCGCCGGCAAGGCCATGTTCTGGGACTTCGTCGGCGCCCCCGAATCCCTGAAAGTGCTGGCGCTTGAGGGTGAATTTGCCATGACGGAAGGGCACGCCCAGGAACTCAAAACAGCGGCGGTCGCTCAAAAAGTGGGCAAAAGACTGCGGATCCTCCTCTCGTACAACAACGCCGGAATTGACGATAGCCTGGTTGGCGGAGTCATCGATTCAACGTTCAGCGGCTACGACATACTTGGCCAGTGGACGTCGTACGGGTGGAACGTCTTTCACATCGAAGATGGCAACGACTTCGACCAGGTCATGGCCGTGTTGAAGGCGATGGAGGACTGGCCCAGGGAAGACCGGCGGCCAATGATCGTCGTCGGAAACACCGTAAAAGGCTGGTGGCCCGGCGCCGTCGACGGAAAAGTCAACGGCCAGGCTCAGCTCGTTGGTTACCCGAGCCACCCCTACGCAATGAAGATGAACAGTGACTACTTCCGGTCGCTGGCGCGCAGCTTCGAGCAGCGCTTCGACGTGAGCTTCGAGGGCATCGACGACGGTCCGGTGACTGACGAGCGTGAAAGGCTGATCCAGTTCAAAGCCAACATTGACGTGGCGCTGTCGGTAATCGACTCCAAGCCTGGTCTCCGGGAGTGGATCGCCAACCGGTTGCTGGATATCGCTGAGAAAGTTCCCATCGATCTTCCCGTTCGCATACCGACTGATCGCGATCCGTTTCTCGATGATCGGCTCAGACCCGCAAACCTGCCGCTGGAGACGCAGAAGGTTTCAGTCGTCGATCCTGCCACGGGAAAAACGGTCGAAGGCAATGTCGAGCTATTTAAGAAGGCCGGGGAGGTTGCGGGTACCCGTCGCGCGATCTCGGAGATCGGTAAATGGCTGAATTACGTCACCGATAATCGTTTCCTGACTGTCGCCGCCGACCTGTCCGATTCGATAAATATCGAACACGCTCACTTTCTCGAGCACTACGATCCGGAAACTTCATTCGCCGGTACCCGCATCAAGGCGCCCATCGAAGAAGCCGTTAACGCATCGAGCGTAATCGGTCTTGTGGGACAGACCACTTCGTCCGATCCCAAAATCCACGCCGGAGTCTGGGGATTGAGCGGAACGTATGGCGCTTTCACTCCGCTCATGTACACGCCAGTTCGCGTTTTCAGCCAGCAAAATCAGGACAGCGCCTTCAACCTCGGCGTCGCGATGATCTTGGCCGGACATTCCGGTCCCGAGACCGCCGCCGACGCACGAACCCATTTCGGCATCTTCGCGCCTCAGGTGTGGACGCTATTCCCTCGCGGAGAGGTGATAAACCTGTATTTCTGGGACTACAACGATGTGGCTCCGGGATTCTTTGCGGCCGTCGAGCATTCGGCGCGGCATAAAGAGTCCGGATTGATCGTGATCCATGTGGCGAGGCCCGACTTCCCGGCGGCCGATAGGTCAACATTTGCCGATCCGGATATAAAGGCGGCCGCCAAGGGCATTTATCTGGTGCGGGACTACGATCCTAGCGTCGAAAAAATGGGAACCGTATTCGTTCAGGGATCAAGTTCGACCGTAAATCTGGTCAAGATTTTGCCGGAGCTCGAACGAGACGGAATAAACGTTCGAGTCGCGGCGGTCATCAGCGATGACCTATTTAGGCTGCAATCGCGCTCGTACCAGGACTCGATTCTGCCCGACGACGTGAGATTCGACGCCATGTTCGTGACTACGATGACGAAACGCGTCCCGTCGATCGCGAATATGGGACCGCTGACCGAGGAATATTCGCTTACGGCGGATTGGGACGATCGGTGGCGCACGGGCGGATCGGAGGCGGATGTCATCGCGGAGTCGCATCTCGATACCGAATCGATTTTAAGAGGCGTAACGCGGTTTGCACGGGACCGCTCCGACAGGCTAAAGCGGCAACGTAGCGCCCTGGACGCGCTGTAGAACGAGCCCGGTGGATGGCCGCCACCCTATAAATCGGGCGCGGACGGCGCCGGTCGTCTTAGCCGTGGTATGAGGTTGCAGGCCGACGTTGTGAGAATCTGAGCAACTCATGGAAACGCGAAGACTGGGAAAAACCGACATCGTGACATCGCGCCTCGGCTTTGGGGCTGCGCGGTTGGTAAAACTCGAGACGGCGCCGGACCCCGACGCGGATGTCGATGGCGCGACCCAGATTCAGGCCACCCACATTCTCAACACGCTCCTTGACGAGGGCATCAACTTCATCGACACCGCAGCGTTTTACCTCAATAACGAAGAGATGATCGGTCAAGCCATCGCGCACCGACGAGACGAATACTGGCTGGCAACAAAGGCTCCAAACGCAAGCAGTTCTTCGGGGCCGGATTGGTCGCGCGAATCCATCGCGGCATCGATAGACACGAGCCTCAAGCGCCTCAAAACCGAATACCTGGACCTGATCCAGCTTCACGGCTGTGACAAAACGGTTATCCAGGACGGCGGGGCAATCGAGGCTCTCCTCGACGCCAGGGATTCGGGAAAAGCCCGCTACATCGGTTACAGCGGCGACGGCGAGGATGCAATCGTGGCAATAGAAACTGGTTTGTTCGATACGCTGCAGACATCGTTCAACATCGTCGATCAGGCGGGCCTCGCCGACGTGATTCCCGCGGCACGGAACGCCCGGATGGGCATCATCGCCAAGCGACCGATCGCCAACGGCGTTTTCGCCAGCCCGGCGCCGCCATACCGCTACGCCGATGAGTACTGGAAGAGATCAAGGACAATCCATGTCCCTCCCGGCGCTCCTTCGGATCTCACCGAACTCGCGCTCCGATTCACGCTCTCGTTTGACGAGATTGACATTGCGATCTTGGGTACCAGAAACGTCGATCACGCTCTCGACGGGATCAAATGGGCGACCATGGGCCCCCTGAGTCCGGACTTGACATCCGCGCTTCGGGAGCAGTTCGCCGAGCACGGCAAGTCATGGAAGCAGCGCTAGGCCGCCATTCCGCACAGGTTCAGACGATTCGACTCCCTAGCCGCACACCTGCTCGAAAAGCTTGAGGTGATTCAGGCCCATGGCTTTTGCCACGTCGCCATCGCACCAGCCACGGTCTGACAGCCCCTCGGCGATTCGCTGAAATTCCCCGGCGTTGGTTAAGACTTCACCCCCTCCGTCGAAGTCTGACCCGATCCCCACACAGTCGATGCCGCCGACTTCGGCAAAGTGCACAACATGATCGAGAAATCGCTCCAACGTAGGCCTCTCGCGGTCGACGAAATCCCGGACCAGTGTCGCGCCAACGACCCCGCCGCCGCCGGCTAGCGCGCGGATTTGGTCATCGGTGAGATTGCGGGGATGCTCCGTCAACGCGCGACAGCAATTGTGGGTTCCGATCAATGGCGAGCTGGAGACATCGACGGCGTCCCAGAATCCGCGATCGCTTATGTGCGATATGTCCACGAGCATTCCGATTTCGTTCATGGCGCGGACCAGGCTTCGACCGAATTTGGTCAATCCGCCACCGGTCGCGTTCTCGAACGCGCCGTCAGCCGCCTCAGCGCGGTGACTCCAGGTGAGGGTCATGGCGCGAACTCCAATTGAATAAAGCGCGGGCAATACGTAAAGGCTCCGCTGAAGGACCTCGGAATTCTCCACCGCGAGCACGGCGGCGATTTTTCCCTCGGAACGCAACGCCTGAATTTCACCGATTGTCGTTGCCACTCCGATCTGATCCGAATTCGCCTTCACTTCGGCCAGAAACCATCCGAATCCATCCAGCGCGAACAGCAAATGGTTGCCCCAGGCGCGTGTGACGTCGATGGCGAAGTAGGCCACGTCTACGCCGCCGGCTTTCAGATTCGGAATATTTACCTGAATCGCTGCCGCATCGTCGCCTATCGGATCGCGCAATGCCGCCACCGCACTGGCCGGTGCGGTGATCGGCGGTGCATCCCGCCCAAACGGATCGCGCACCGCGTCCACCGCCCGGGCGGGCGCGTCCGGCCCGGCGATGCTCTGCCCGCCGCGTCGAATAAGGCTGACGATCGCATCGTTGTGCGAATCCACGACTATCTTTGACGAATTCATCGGAACGAATCGCCTCCCTGGCCAGTGATTGACCGCCCCGCCTCCGCGTATTTACGGGGCACCATCACCAGCAGCTTGACGGGCCTTGCATGGTATCCGCCTCGCTCAATCAAATTCCAGCCTACCCTCGGAGCATGCCGCGCATGGATTGCCTGCGATCAGTCCGCATCGGTCGAGCTCGCGTGCACATTTCCGTGGCCGCGCCCCGGCTCGCGTATCAAGGTCCGCCAGCTGGATAATTGACAATGGGCATATATCTTCCTATAAACTGTCGGATGCGAAGAAAAGCAGGTGAGTTGATTCCGATTGAGGTTTCCATCCTGGAGGCGGGAGTCAATCTTCGCAGCGCCGGCGTCGCCGAATTTCACGGGTTTCAAATCGCCGGGCACATAAGAAAATGGGAAGAGGCTCGACTTCTTACGGCATACGGAACGCTGTATAAGGCACTGAATCGAATGCAGCGGGCGGGCCTTCTCGTGACCCGCTGGGAAGATCCGGCAATCGCCGCCGCGGATAGCCGGCCGCGGCGACGCCTGTATGAGATCACGCCCGCAGGGGAGGTCGCTGTGAGCAGAGCGCATCGCCTTCGTGCGGACCCCGGATTAAGAAAGTCGCCGGGACCCGCGGCGGCATGAGCGATCTGGCGGTAAGGCTCACAATCAATGCTGTCCGCACGTGGTCGCGCTCGTTGCGGCGCTTGTTGTTACCCTCGCGCGGGGGCGCAGGCCGAAATCAGTCGACTAGGCCGGCACCGCTGACCAACCGGGAACGTCGAGTCTCGCGGATCAGGATTTGAATTTCAAGATGCGACCGTTTCGGCCGTTCGGGCATATACCCTCGACGAGCTCGTCGGTCTCACCGAAGATCTGCAGAATGGCGACAGCTTTGAGTGGGACACGCAGGGAGCGCGGGTGGCTCGGGCCCGCGCAGAATCTAGTATCTAATCGGTTGTCCGAAGTCGCCGGAGTAAGAGGCCGCGCCTGACCAAGGCATTTTCGAGGCCGACACGCCAATCGCCTGCCCGGCCTGCAAAACTCGGATCCGAAGATCCGGCGAGATGTCGGTGCCGATCGATCGACAGAGTTAGGAGTCGGTCGGATCGTCGGAAATCCTGACCAGCAACTTTCCGAAGTTTTCGCCCTTCAGGAGGCCAAAGAAAGCTTCCGGCGCATTCTCCAGGCCATCAACGAAGTCCTCCTTATATTTGATGCGCCCGTCATCAATCCACTCCGCCATCTGGCGCAGACCCTCCGGATATCGCTCGGCGAAGTCCGTAACCAAAAAACCTTCCATGCGCGCGCGGCGGACCAGAAGGGTACGCGTTGGACGCCGGGCGAGCTCCGGCTCCGTCAGGTTGTACTCCGAAATCATCCCGCAGATCGCGATTCGAGCGCCAATATTGATGTTTTCCAGAGCCGCATCGAGAATCTTGCCGCCCACATTGTCGAAGTAGACATCTACCCCATCGGGGCATAGACGCTGAATTGCGGGTCCGACATCCTCCGTTCGGTGATTGATCGAGGCGTGGAAGCCAAGTTCATCAACGATGTAGGAGCATTTGGCTTCGGTACCGGCGATCCCCACAACGCGGCAGCCCTTGATTTTGGCGATCTGGCCCACGAGACTACCTACCGCGCCTGAGGCCGCGGACACGAGCATGGGTTCTCCGGCTTGCGGCCGGCCGACTTCCAACAGACCGAAATATGCCGTCATTCCCGGCATGCCCAGCACGCTCAAGGCGGTCGAAATCGGCGCGATCGCTGGATCGATTTTACGAGCTTCGCTACCGCCGAGTACTCCGTATTCTTGCCAGCCGACGATACCCTCAACGATGGCGCCGTCCTGGAAATCTGCATGTCGGGAAGACTCCACCACTCCAACCACCCCGCCGGTCATCACGTCCCCGATCTGCACCGGGCTCGTGTAGTTCCTGGCCTCCCGCATGCGCCCCCGCATGTAAGGATCGAGCGAGAGGTAAATCGAGCGGACCAGAATCTGCCCGACGCCGGGTTCCGGAACCGCGGCTGTCGCAAATTCGAAATTGCCCAGATTCGGTTCCCCGTGTGGATAGCTGGCCAGCAGCCAGCGCCGATTGACTCGATCAGTCATCAGTTACACCCTCCGCAAGAACTCCGGCCCGCGGCCCGATCTTGCGGGTTCGAGTCGACTTGCTAAACGGTCATCCTCGATCATCGAATAAAACCGTATCCTGAGCGACACCGCCCCCGCGAATCGTATAACGTATCGACGATCTGAATGGACCGCCGAACCGGAAGCGGGTGACCTGATGAGTATCAACTTTCCGACCAGAATGGATCTTGACGTTCGCGTGCCGATGCGTGACGAGGTCGAGCTGTCGGCGGATATCTACCTTCCTGACTCTCCGGGCAAACACCCATCGGTCCTCGTACGCACGCCCTACAGCAACAACGACGAAACCGCCATCGAGCGGGCGAGGTTTTTGGTCGCACGAGGCTACGCGGTGATTATGCAAGACGTGCGCGGACGCTGGGATTCAGACGGCACTTATTATCCTTTCGTCAATGAGGCCGACGACGGATTCGATACGCAACAGTGGATTGGGAGGCAGCCCTGGTCGGACGGTAAGATCGGAACCTCCGGCGGTTCGTATCTCGGAATCACACAGTGGCAGTCCGCGCGAAACGCCAGCCCCCATCTCACGTGCATGGCGCCGAGGGTCGCGCCATCCGACTTCTGGGACCACCTCGTTTACTCGCACGGGGCATTCCAGCTTGCCTTCATGGCGACGTGGGGAATGAGAACAAACGCCCGCACCGGCCAGACTGTCGATTTCCAGAACTGGTCGTCGGTCTTCGCGTCGCTGCCCATTGCCGATATTGACCGTGCGGCCGGGCGTAGCACCGATTTCTGGAAAGACTGGATAGCCCACGATTCCTATGACGACTATTGGCAGCGCATCAGCAACCGTGACGAATATGGAAGCATCCTGTCCCCGGCTTACAACATGGGCGGTTGGTTCGACCCGTTTGTGGGCGGGACATTCGAGAATTTCAACGGTCTTCGAAACCACGGTGGCTCGGTTGAAGCCGAACAGAGCAAGATTATTGTTGGACCGTGGAAACATCCGCTCAGCATTTCCACCAAAACCGGGGACGTCGATTTTGGCGGACATTCGCAGGTGGATCTCGACTCTGAAGAGCTGCGCTGGTTTGACTACTGGCTAAGGGGCGTAGACAACGGCATTGTCAACGAGCCGCCGATTCGGCTGTTCATAATGGGATCCAACGTTTGGCGAGACGAGCACGCATGGCCGCTGGACCGGACTGACTGGCAGAAGTGGTACCTGCACTCGGCCGGCGGCGCGAACACGCTTCGCGGTGATGGAATTCTGAGCACAGAATCGCCTCTGCATGAGCCCGAGGATGCCTTCGTCTACGATCCGGCGGCGCCCGTTCAGACCCACGGCGGAAACAACTGCTGTAGCCCCGAGATCGTTCCGTGGGGGCCCTACGATCAGCGCGGAGTCGAAATGCGCTCGGACGTGCTCTGCTACACCAGCGCACCGCTGACCGCGGACACCGAAGTCACCGGTCCGATAAAGCTGACGTTGTTCGCGGCGTCGGACTCGCGCGACACGGATTGGACGGGCAAGCTTAACGACGTCAGACCCGACGGCTATGCGATGAACTTGTGCGACGGAATAATTCGCGCCCGATTTCGGGCGGACCCGTCGAATCCGACCTTGCTAGATCCGGGGGTGGTTTACGAGTACGAGATCGATCTGGACGTGACTGGAAATGTGTTCAAGCGCGGCCACCGGATCAGAATCGACATTTCTTCAAGCAATTTCCCGCGATTCGATCGAAATCCAAACAGCGGTGCTGCCTGGGGGCACGAATTAGAATTCCGGGTCGCCCGGCAAACCGTGCATCACTCCACGCGGTATCCGTCGCACCTAACTCTGCCCGTAATCCCGGTGGGGTAGCGATAGTGGCAAAAAAACCGGGCGACGCCCGACCCAATGACCGGGTAGAAACGCCTCGAAGCAGGCGGCGTTTCTAATAGTCGCCGTCCAGAACCACCCGATTTCGTCCGGTCTCCTTCGCATGGTAAAGGGCCTTGTCGGCTGCATCAACGAACGATTCTCTCGTCATGGATGCACGATCGAACGAGGCGGCGCCGACGCTTACGGTAATCGGTCGAAGCACGGTATCGCCGTCCTTTACGCTGATATTTGACTCAATGTCACGGCGCACGCGTTCAGCTATTGCCGGCATTCCGTCGCGCGTGCAGCCGACGAGGATTACAACAAATTCCTCGCCTCCGTAGCGTGCAGGAACGTCAACATCTCGAACCGTTCGCATTACGGAAGCGGCGGCGTCGGCCAGAACGTGGTCGCCAACTACATGCCCATACGTGTCGTTGACGATCTTGAAATGATCGATATCTAGCAGCAGGAGGCCGAGCGGATAATCGACTCGTTTGCATTTTTGAACCTCTATGTGGAGGTGGTCGAGAAAGTACCGCCGGTTGAATAGCCCGGTCAGAGTGTCGGTATTCGCCTCCAACTGGCTTCGCTCAAATGCGACGATTCGCTCAACCGCGGTCGACAACGGCATCGCCGCGTGCTGAACCGAGTCAAGCGCGGATTCGATGTCGATATCGTCGCCCTGGGATACCGCTATGAGGCAGCCCACACGATCCCGCCTCGCATTAAGTGGGACCGCGAGAATCGTCTTGGCTCGGGCGTGGCCAAGCAGGGATTCGAATTCCGCCGGGTCTGCCGGAGGGGAAGTCACGATTTGGCCCTGCTGAACGAGCTTGTTTAACAGATCGTCGGCCCCCGACACCTCAAAGAGTTGCACGTCGGCTGGGCGCTCCGGAGAATCGCGCAGGCCCACCATCGAGTCTGCGGCGTCCAATGCGATCAGGCATACCTGGTCGAAACCAGGTTGTTGGCGGAAATAGATACCCACCGGCAGCGCGACCTCGAACAGGTTAACCGCGGCGTTGAGGTCGGTCGCGAATTCAGATACCAACCGCGCGGCCTCGACCTGCCGGTAAGCGCGAGCGAGCAGTTCCTGCTGGGCGGCCGTCCCTGTAGTTTCTCGTGAACTCATGCGGGCTCCGTCGACGCTCCCCTCACGCGGCTACCCCTGGACCCGGCGTCCGGCTGCCGCGCGCATACAAGAGACTCCGCAGTTGATCCTCAAAGTCAATTGGACTGAAATGCGTCAGGTCTCGCGCCTCTTGTCACGGGAGCCGGATTGACTCGCTCTGTGACATTTCAACCAGAACCAGTCCCCGGTTCGCCCATAGAATCTTGGGCAGTCGCTAGATAGCGCTGACGAACGGGTTGGCGAACCGAAGGGCCGTAATATTGTGCGAAAGCTACGACCTCGTGGAACTTGGCTCCGGCCGCTCGCCCGGCTACCCGGGCAACAAGCTCGTCAGGTCTCTAAAGGGGGCCGAGCGTGACGTACCTGGTTCGGTCCGGGACTTGAGCGTCAATAAATCCGCGCCTGCGCTCGCCGCACTTTCCGCACAGTCCGCAGTGCTCTCCGCCGACCGGATCGGCGCATGAAAGTGAAAGCTCGATCGGGAAGGCCTGACCTGCGCGCAGAACGTCGCCCTTGTGCATTTCGAGGAGGGGGGTCAGGATGCTGTATTTCCGCTCGAGCGCGAGTCCCGCTGTTTTTTCAATACTTCGCAGAAACTCGCGGCGGGCATCGGGAAATGGATTGCTCTTGAGAATGCCGATCGCGATATTTGAGATGTCGTTGATCGCGCCATACGTTGCCGCAGCGCTCAACAGCAGGAGGTTGCGCCCGGGCAGAAAGAATTCTGAGTCGGGCGCCATCGCATCGGGCACGGCGCTGCCTCCGGTGCTCCAGTGACCTCCGTAAAGGGAGCCCCCGCCGAATTCGAGCTCGACGACCGGCCTTACAGACTCGGCGTTATGGGCATTAAAAAATCTTTCCAGGGCGGCAAGCTCGGCATCTTCCCACTGAAGGCCGGAACGAATGAACAGCGGAGTCACTTCGTGGTAGGTCGGGGCCAGGAGAGCGGTCATGATGCAACTGTCAAGGCCGCTTACGAGCGCGATCGTGCGAGTCTCAATATCAGCGCGACCGCTCATTTGCGCATCAGCACGCATAGTCGTTCGATCTCGCGATGGTTGCCCGGCGTGCGCGATAATTTAGGTTCAATTGCGGGCCGCAACGTATGGCGTGCGCGGAAAATCGCGAAGATGACCTTTGGCGCGAGGAATCGCAGATGAAGCTTGATGGTGTTACGGCGGTTATTACCGGCGGCGCGCGCCGCGTCGGGCGCCATGTCGGCCGGCGCTTCGCGGAGCGAGGCGCCAACATCGTCGTCAACTATCGAACCTCGGCGGATGAGGCAGCCGAAGCCGTCGAGGAGTTCAAGGCCACCGGCGTTGAAGCGCTGGCAGTGCAGGGTGACGTTTCGACCCACGAGGGGGTTTCGGCGGTGCGCGATGCCGCCATCGAGCGATTCGGATCGGTTGAAGTCCTTATCAACAACGCCTCGATCTACTCCCCGACTCCGTTCGATGAGCTTACGGAGCAAGATTGGGATCGCAATATCGCGGTCAACCTCAAGGGACCTTATCTTGGATGCTGGCTCTTTGGGATGCACATGCGCGAGCAGGGCCGGGGAAAAATCATTAACGTAGCGGACTGGGCCGTCGACCGGCCTTACAAGGATCATGCGCCGTATTTTGTGGCGAAAGGCGGCATTGTGGCGCTGACAAAGGTGATGGCCAAGGAACTTGCTCCAGCGGTGCTGGTAAACGCCGTCGCACCGGGACCGATTCTATTGCCGGAAGACTTTACCGCCGAAATGATCCGCGCCGTCGAGAAGGCGACGCTTGTCAAGAGAGTTGGAAATCCAGAAGACATCGCGCAAACGATGCTCTACCTCATCGAGGGAACCGACTTTGTAACGGGAGCCGTTATTCCCGTCGATGGCGGGCGGCAAGTTGTTTAGTTATGGGTGGGTAAACGTATGTACGAAATCGTAAAACGCGTCGACTTTTCGTTCGGTCACCGCCTGGTGAACTACGACGGCAAATGCAACCGTCCGCACGGCCACAATGGAGTCGCGGAGGTCCGTCTGGCCGCGGAAGCGCTCGACGAGGCCGGAATGGTGGCGGACTTCGGGGATGTCGGCGATGCCGTAGGCGCGTGGATCGATGACAACCTCGATCATCGAATGATCCTGCGGGCAGACGATCCGCTCGCTCCCTCAATCGCGGCGCTCGGAGAGACCGCGTATCTTATGGCTCAGGAGCCTACCGCGGAGAACATGGCGAGAATGATCTACGACAAGGTTGTGGAAATGCGGCTGCCTGTAGTAAGCGTCACCCTCTGGGAGACGTCCGACTCGCGCGCAACCTACGCCCCGCGAAGTGCTGGATCAGAGGCCGGAAATGGGGTTTCGGGGACGAAATCCGCAGCTGCTCGGATGTAGTGCCGCAAGGCAGCGGACCAGGGACTTCAAATCCACTTCCGGGACATTCCGGAGGGTGAACAATCCATTTGGATTCATGCGACGGACGCATCTTATGACATAATGCCGAGGGCGGTCCGTAGGGGGCCGTCTTGTTTGTGTAATGTCGGAGTGGTTGTCAGTGCCTGCGAGAGACGATCGGTCGGTAATAACTCTGGCGTGCGGGGTATGCAGCCGGCGCAATTACGCCACAACCAAAAACCGCCGGAACGATACGGGTAGGTTGGAATTGAACAAATATTGCCGTTGGTGCCGCCTGCATACCGAGCACCGCGAGACGCGTTAGCGAACAGATTCATGGCAGTTGCGAAACGATCGGGCAAACGATCCTCCAGGAATCGATCCGCCGACGGAAGGTTCAGGCCGTTTCTCGACGCAGGGCCGGTGCGCTTCGCTCGCGAAACATATGCTGAATTACGTCGTTCACACTGGCCAACACGGCAGGAAACGATAAGGCTTACCCTTATAGTCTTGGGTGTATGTTTCATGCTGGCCGCTGTCCTCGGGACTTTTGACTACGGTCTGTCGCGCCTGAGCGACTTGCTTTTTTAGTTAGGTATGGCAACGCCATGACGGTTGTAGACGAGACGAAGACGGACGGCGAGTGGTACGTCCTCAACACGTACTCAGGCTATGAGAACAAAGTCCGGGACAACCTCGAGCACAGAATTGACACGATGGACGCGAGGGAAAAGGTCTTCCAAATTGTGGTGCCCGAGGAAGAGGTGGAAGAGGTCCGGCAGGGCGAGCGGCGCCGCGTGAAGCGCAAGATGTATCAGGGTTATGTCCTGGTCCGCATGGAAATGGATGACCAGGCGTGGTTCGTGGTGAGGAACACGCCTGGAGTTGTAAATTTCGTCGGGACTGGCAACCGACCGATACCCCTGCCGCAGGCGGAAGTCGATTCCATCTTCAAGCAGATCAAGGGGGAAGTCGCGCGGCCGCAGGTGAGCCTGGCGGTCGGAGAAATGGTAAAGATTATCGATGGTCCGTTCTCCGAATTCCTGGGCACGGTTGACGCGGTAAACGAGGACAAGGGCAGAGTTCGCGTTATGGTTTCGTTTTTTGGTCGAGACACGCCTGTGGAGTTGGATTTTCTGCAAGTTGAACGCGTCAAAGGCGGATCGCCGATAGCCGGCTAAGGCACCGTATCTGATAAGGAATCACCAATAATTGGCGAAGAAAATATTAACCGTAATCAAGCTCCAGCTGGCGGCTGGCGAAGCGACAGTAGCGCCGCCGGTCGGACCGAGTCTGGGTCAGCACGGCGTCAACAGTGTCCAGTTCTGCAAGGAATACAACGAGCGCACCGAATCTCAGCGAGGATCGATCGTTCCGGTTGAAATCAGCGTATTCGCGGATAGGTCATATACGTTCATTACGAAAACCCCGCCGACCAGCGATCTCCTCAGAAAGGCGGTCGGCGTCGATAAAGGAAGTGGCTCACCTCGCGACCTCTTTGTTGGCAATATTTCTGCGAGTCAGCTGCGCCAGATTGCCGAAACAAAATTTCCAGATCTGAATGCCAATGACCTCGATGCCGCCGAAAGGGTTGTCGCCGGGACGGCCCGCAGCATGGGGATAACGATCGGTGAGAATTCGGAATAATCTGAGCGACAACGTTTGTGGACTCTACTCTGAGAATGGATAACTAGGATGCCGAAAAAAGGGAAGCGTTACACCGCTGCCCTGGAGCTTGTCGAAAAGGGCAAGGCGTATTTACCCGAAGAAGCGCTGGACCTTTTGTCGCAGACATCCGGCACCAAGTTTGACGCCGCGGTTGAGCTGCACCTGAACCTTGGAATCGATCCAACTCACCAAGATCAGCAAGTTCGAGGGACGGTGAGTCTTCCTCACGGCACCGGCAAGACCCAGCGTGTGATCGTATTTGCTGCCGGAGACAAGGCAAGCGAAGCAATGGAGGCTGGCGCCGACGAAGTAGGGACGGATGATCTGGCGAAGAAGATTCAAGGCGGCTGGCTGGAATTCGACGCTGCGGTCGCAACGCCCGATATGATGCGACTCGTCAGCCCGCTTGGCCGCATTCTTGGCCCCCGGGGTCTAATGCCGAACGCAAGAACCGGGACCGTTACTCAAGACGTGACCCAAGCTGTGACCGAGCTTAAGGCTGGCAGGGTTGAGTTTCGAGTTGACCGGACCGCCAACGTGCACATGATCGTTGGACGCGCCTCCTTTCCGAAGGAGCACCTTCGCGAGAATCTTGCGGCGGTTCTGGGTGCAATAGTCGCGGCAAGGCCAATGGGCGCCAAGGGCACTTACATACGATCTGCTACGCTGGCCACCACCATGGGACCGGGGCTTCACCTCGACGTGCAAGAATCTCTAACTCTCACGAGATCGGATGATTGATTGCGTCAACCAAGTGCGGAGACAGGAACGACGCCTAGACAGATCAGCTAACGACATAGCCTCATCGATTACGCCGAATACGACGGGCGCACTCACCATGCTTAAAAGATTTCAGCCTGTCCAGGTGGTGCCAGCTAAGAGCTTGAACTTCCAGCCGCGCGGCGTAATGGCGCGGTTTCTTATTTCATCGGAGGTAGGGCCTATTGGCGACTAGACAAGCAAAGAACGAACAGGTCGCAGCGATAAAGGCGGTGATTACGGGCGCATCGCTCTGGATGGTCAGCGACTATCGAGGGCTCAAAGTGGCTGATCTCGAGGCTCTGCGGCGAAAGATCAAAGACAGCGGCGGCAATATTCGGATCGCCAAGAACTCGCTGGCGCGTCGGGCTGTCGATGAGGCTGGATTGCAGGATGCAAAGGTCCTATTCGACGGACCGTCAGCAATCACCGAGTGCTACGACGATATCGTCGGGCCAGCCCGGGCACTGTGGGAGACCTTTGAGCGCGACGATCGCTGGGCAATTCGTGGTGGCGTCCTCGACGGCGGTCTGATATCCACGGATCAGATTCAACGCATCTCATCGCTGCCCAGCCGGGATCAGTTACTGGCCGAGGCCGTCTGGGGGTTCGAATCTCCGATCTCGGGTCTAGTAGGAAGCCTGGAGGGGATTCTCTCCGGGGTCGTGTACGCCCTTCAAGGGCGAATCGATCAGCTTGAAATGTCGGATGTTTAGGCGTTATTGAAGGGAGCTTTATCCAAATGCCTGCAAAGAAGACCGCTACCAAGAATTCGGTGGAGAGCATCATTGAGTCCATCGAGACCATGACCGTCCTCGAGCTAGCGGCGCTTGTGGAAGCGCTGAAGGAGAAATTTGGCGTCTCGGCGATGCCCGTGATGGCAGCCGGCGGCGCCGGTGACGCAAACGGAGCCGCTACCGCGGTTGTCGAGGAGCAGACTGAATTCGACGTCCATATCGCCGAAGTCGGCCCCAACAAGATTCCGGTGATCAAAGTCGTCCGTGCAGCCACGGGCCTCGGCCTCAAGGAGGCAAAGGCCGTGGTCGACGAGGCGCCCGGACCGGTCAAGCAGGCCATGTCCAAGCCAGAAGCGGAAGAGCTCGGCAAGCTTCTCGAAGCAGAAGGGGCCAAAGTCGAAATAAAGTAATCCGGGCGGCCGGGCCAGGAGGCGCTCACGTCCATCTGTACAGCAGCCGTCGACCGCAACGGCCGGCAGGGAGGCGACCTGAACGTCGGATACTCTGCCTTCGACCCCAGTTATTCGGTTCGACTCAAGCTGGAGTTTGCGGCTGGAAGCGGCTTTTGATTGCCGGTTGCGTCGGTGGGGACAACCGATTCAGATAAGACCGAATCCGATTCTCAGCGGATGAGCGACATGGCGAACCCAGCGGATCGGCGGAAACTTGAATCTGTTGGTCAAGTCTATGCCTCCATAATCCGGGTGCGACTCGACCCAAGGGTCGTGGTTGTACTGGCAACGCTTCTAGCGCTGGCATTGAGAACCTGGCGGTTGCCGATCCTCGGTGACTTCGATTTTGATGAGGTCGCCAGCGTCTGGTATGCGCGGCAGATAGCCGCCGACCTTGTCGGAGCCATTCGCAGCGCTCCGTTCGAGCACCCACCGCTGTATTACCTCACGCTTCACTACTGGAGCGGCATCTTCGGCGAGCGGGAACCCCTGGTTCGGCTTCTGTCCGTGCCGGCCGGCGTGGCGCTCGTCCCGGTTACTTACGCGCTCGGGGCGCGGCTTCTGGGTAACCGCTCGGCGATGATCGCGTCGCTGATCGTCGCAACGTCTCCGACGCTCATCTTTTACAGCCGCGAGGCGCGGATGTACATCTTTGCCACTCTCTTTGGATTCCTCGCCCTGTATCTATTTATTCGAGCCTTCGAAAACGGGGGCATCCGCATGTGGGCGGCATACGGTTTCGTGTCGCTGGCCGGCGCGTTTTTCGACTACTCGGCCTTGATGGGCGTCATCGCCGGAAACGTCTATTTGATTTCAAACTGGAAGCGGAGGCCATCGGTCGCGATCAGACTTCTCGCCGCCCAGGCGGTGGCAATCGTGGCGCTCCTGGCCTGGATGCTCACATCTTCGGGGGTCCAGGAAAGCGTGACTGCCTTCGGTCGGGGGACGATCACTTACGGATTGGTCAGCCATACAGCCCGAGAAGGCTGGTTGAACATGACCACAGGCATTGGCAACATCCGAGGCGGCCGTGCGTCGCTTGGGATAGCCGTTCTGCTCGGTGCGTCCGGGTTGGCCGGATTGTTGCTGGCCGCCTGGAGACGGCGGGCCGGTTCCCTGCACCTGTACGCGGTCCTGGCGGTTGTCGGACTGGCTGCCCTGCTGCTTTTCGGGCAGGAATATCAGCCGCGCTACTTGATGATGGGGATCCCCATCTTAGCCCTGTTCGCGGGTTATGCGGTGACGCGATTCCGGCTGCCCGATGTCGTTCTTTTCGGCCTGGCTTTAGTGCTGTTCGCCGCCGGTCCACTCTACGCCTCGCGTTTTTATTATCTCGGCTACGAACGCGGCGACTACCGCGCGATAACCTCCGCGGTGAACGAATTGTCGCTTCCCATGGCCGCCTCCGAGCGGCCGGGTAAGTTTCGCGATGCAGTTGTTCTGGCCGGACCGTGGCAGGGCTGGTTCTGGCGGCACTACTATCCCGACTTTCGAAAGACGGTTGATGTGTGGCTGTTGCCTGATACGGTTCCTCCTGCCGTAACTAAGGACGAAGTTTCCGTGAAACTGGCCAGAGCGTCCGAAAGTCACCAACGACTCTGGGTGATTCTCAGCGCCCTGAATCAGTCCGATCCAAATGGCTACGTTGAAGATTGGCTTAATTCGCAACTATGGAAGGCCCGTGACTCGGCGTATAGGAATGGGATGCTGCTTCTCTATATGACCGACGCCAGCGACATGGTTATTCGCCATCAGGGCATTTATCGGATGGACGGAGGCCCCGACGTGCTGGCTATTGAGTTTGCGGGAGAGCGCAACGACCAGCCTGCCAGTGAAGCGGGTAGCGGAATTCGATTTACCTTCCACCTGTTTTCCAATGGACCGGTCGACACCGATCTTGCGATCAGAGCCTGGCTGGAGGGTCCCGATGGTCAAATCTACGAAAGAACATTCCGGCCGCTGGCCCAGGACGCCAGAAAGCCTCAACACTGGATACCGGGAGAAGCGATTGTCGCGAAGATCGCCGTATGGATTCCCGCCGGCGCCCCCGCCGGGCGTTACGCAGCGTTTTCGAGTTTCATCCAGGCCGATCGCGAACCCATAGCTCTCGCCGGCAGAATCCAGGGAATCTTTCAGGATCAGCCGGGTATTCTGCATCTTGGACCCGTTGAAGTCGTTGCTTCTCCCCACGGGTTGCCCGACGACGCCGATCTCTACGAGGATTTCGGCGCCCCGCTACTGGAGCGCTCCATGGAAGATGTAGAGAGCCGGAGCATTTATCGGGGATCTCTCCACGAACGCTAGCTAATCGGTTACCCGGCGGATGGCCTGAATCGCCGACTTCACGTCCGCGTGCCATATTCCGCCGGTAGCAAACGCAACCGCCAGCTACGCGATCCCAGCTGCGATCAGTCCCGCGAACGAGCCAAACGCGGCCACGAGAATCCCGACACCGGCCATCGCCGCCGACGCGGCTGCTGGCTTCAGCACGGGGCCGAGCACTCGAACCATCAGACCCTGTCCGCGTAGAGCCATGCCGTAGAAAATCAATAGTGCGATTTCGGACGCAACGGTGGCATAAGCGTCTGGCTACATTCCTCAAATCGCGAGTGGCTGAACAGAAAATTGCGATTCGGCCGTACGGTCAGGCCGAGGGTATCGCCATTTCCGCCGCGTCAACGATTGGAGCGAACACTGGGTGACTGAGGTACCGTTCCCCGGTGTCGGGAAGGATCGCGACGATTAGCTTGCCGTGGTTTTCCGGGCGGTTGCCGATTTCAAGGGCCGCGGCAACCGCCGCCCCTGCCGACACGCCGACCAACAAGCCATCTTTTTGGGCCAGGTCGCGGGTCATTGCTTCGGCGTTATCGTCGGAGATGGCGAGCACCTCGTCGAGAATTTCAACGTCCAGGATCTCGGGAACGAATCCTGCGCCGATACCCTGAATCCGATGGGCGCCGGGCTTGTTGCCCGCCAGGACGGCGCTTCCCTCCGGTTCGACTCCAACTACGTTGATAGCCGGCTTCTTTTTCTTGAGCGCCCGTGCGCATCCGGTCGCCGTGCCGCCGGTGCCAATGCCGGAGACAAGTATGTCGATCTCGCCGTCCGTGTCCTCCCAGATCTCCACTGCAGTCGTTAGCTCGTGCATTTTCGGATTGGACGGATTCTCGAATTGTTGTGGAATCCACGCATCTGGAATCTCATCTCGTAATTCCTCGGCTTTCGATATCGAGCCGTTCATCCCGGCTGGGCCGGGAGTCAGAATGACATCCGCGCCCAGGAGCATCAAGAGTTTTCGCCGTTCGATGCTCATTGTTTCCGGCATTGTCAGAATGCAGCGATATCCGCGGGCCGCGCAGACCATCGCGAGTGCTATTCCGGTATTTCCGCTTGTTGGCTCGACAATCACCGTCTTGCCGCGCTCGATCAATCCTCGATCTTCGGCGTCGCGGATCATGGCGAAGCCGACGCGGTCCTTCACGCTGCCGCCCGGATTGAAGGCTTCCATCTTCCCCACCAGCGTGGCTTCGCAGCCCTCGACTGAGTTGTTGATTCGCACCAGAGGCGTTCGGCCGATCAAACCAGTTACGTCTTCAGCTATCGCGGGCAATTCCCTTCCTCGAATCGTCGCCATTTCACCTCACTTTGCCCGCGAGCGCACAAGGCACGGATTGTGCACGGAACGGCCATCGCCAGCATGTAATCGGAGCGGACGCGCCCGCCTGCGGAGTTCAGCATATCGTGACGGCCCCTCGATCAAGTCGCCGGGGCTTGCCGCCGGCCGGATCTTAATCTTAGATCGCAGGAACCCCATTCGGCGTCAGCGGGTCGCCGACAATCGGGTGCCGACATTTCGCATCGGCGGTTCGCCCCACCTCGCCCCGGGGTATTTCTCCCCTCAGCGAGTAGTTATCGGCACTCCCGACTCAGCGAACTTCCAGGTCCACCTGGCGTCCCACAGAGTCATGTTTATGCAGCCGTGACTCATCGCCTTGCCAAAATTGTCGTGCCAGTACGCGTAGTGCAGCGCATGACCGCTCAAGGTGAAGTACTGCGTGAAATAGATATTCGAGAGATCGTAATAACCCGCTGTGCCCGGTTCGCCGCCGATCATCCTTTCATTTTCAACCCGGCGAATGACTGAAAACGTTCCGGTTCGCGTAGGAGTCGCCCACCGGCCGGTGGACACGGGCACGTCGTAGACGGAGCTTTCGCCCTGAAAGGCGGTAAGGCGCTGCCGCGCGAGATCGACTTCGATCTTGCGATCCCCGGATCTCCCGGCTGGAAACGGGTTGGCTACTCCATGAAACAGCGATGCGTCCGGCCGCATTGAAACAGGCCCAGTTCCGATTCCAAACTGTTCTGCCATCGACTTACCGAGCGGTGAAAGGCTGACTTCGCCGCCAGGCCGCAGCTCCATCCTCGCCTTCTGAAACCACTGAACCTGAGATCCGGACTCCCAAATCAAATTCGATATCGGATATCCGAAGACAAAAGCCCCGCCGCTGTCTAGAAATGTGGGCCACATCAGGGGGTGGACGCCGGATTTCGTCTCGGAAAACCAATAGCTTGATGATGCGTCCCCGCGATCGGCGTTTATCGAGCCGGGGAATCGAGCAGCCAAGATCGCTCCCACTCACAAGGAGTCAACGTCGCCGATTCCAGATCCGATCACCGCATCGTCAACGGGACGATACAGCACTCCGTTTCTAAAGACCTGGTATTCGGCGTGCTGCATTAGAACCGGCTCTGAGATCGGCGGGCCAAGGGATAGAAGACCTCCCATTCGCCCCCACATCGTCAGATATTCGTGTGAAACGTGATGCCCCGTTGCCGGGAAATACATCACCCTGCTCGTGACCAGATTGTGGTCAGGGGGTTCGGAAAGCAGCTTCGAGGCGCTTGCTGTAGCCGGAGCAGCGAATGCCGAAGCGGCAAAAAGTCCGCCCGCTATCATGAATTTGCGTCGGGAAACCGGATTTCGGTCACGACTCATCAGCAAATCGAATTCCTCCTCGACGTCGGTTCGGTCCGGACCCGGTGGTTGCCGCCGCAACTTCCTAAACGGGATAGTCGATTAGACATAATTCGAAATGAACATTGCAGAAACTGATCGCCGGATTCGGGCATCGTGCGATCGGCGCCGACGTTGCTCGAAGTCCCGGCGCGCCTCGCGATTGAGTATTCATCGAAATGGCCGTTGATGCGGTCGCTGGGCCAACCTCCCAGGAAAAAATAGGCCAGAAATGAATTCGTCACAGTGCTGACGCCAGCCTCCCGCGGGATCTGGCCGCACTCCGGTCACGCCGATCCGGATAGCGGATTTACGGCGTGGAACTTCGAGCCAACTCTGCTGGCTGCGGTCATTCTCGCCGTCGGACTCTACTTGTACGCGGTCGGCCCGCATAGGGAGCGCAGGCGTCTGGGTGCGGCGGTGTCCGGGTACCGGATGGCGGCGTTTATTGGCGGAATATCCGTCATTTTTCTTGCCCTCGCCTCTCCTATCGACTCGATTGGCGAGCACTATCTGTTCAGCATTCACATGACCCAGCATCTGATCCTCATGTTCATCGCGGCCCCGCTGCTCGCAATTGGAACGCCACCGTGGGCGATAAGGCTGTTTCCCTATAGCAAAGCGGTGCACTCGGCGACTCGAATTGTCACGCTGCCAATCGTGGCGTTTCTGGTTTCGTCGGCGGTTTTTCTTATCTGGCACGCTCCGCCGTTCTATGAGGCGGCCCTGGCGAGCCGACCGATACACGATCTCGAACACGCCACGATTCTCGGGGTGGGATTACTGATGTGGTGGCCGGCGTTAAGTCCCATCCGAGCGTTGCCGGCCCTCTCCGTCCCGGCTCAACTTTTGTACTTTTTCGTACTTCCGATTCCGGCTTCAATCGTCGGAGCTCTCATAACGTTCACGGCTGATCCGCTCTATTCGTCGTATGCGGCGTCGCCCCGGATCTGGGGACTTTCCGGTTCAGTCGATCAGGAGATCGCGGGCCTGCTGATGTGGGTGCCCGGAAAGTTGATATTCTGGGCGGCGATGGGCATAGCCTTCTTTCGCTGGTTTGCTGACGAGGACGCGCCAGATTCCAGTCGACTGCGTCGAAGCCCCTAGACTGCCGTCCAGCCGCCGTCCACGACCAATGTGTGACCTGTAATCAGATCCGATGCCGGTGACGCGAGAAATACGGCGACCGCCGATACTTCCTCGGGAACGCCCAGCCGTCCCAGGGGGATTTTTGGAAGCATTTCGGAAAGAAATTCTGGCGAATTTACCCGTTCGCTATTGAAGGCGGTTTCTATATGCGTGGGGGCAATGGCATTGACCTGAATTCCGTGGGACGCCCATTCAACGGCCAGGGCACGGGTCAACTGTTCGACGCCCCCCTTGGCGGAGCAATAAGCGGCTCGGCCCGGATAGCCGACCGATCCAAACTGAGATGACATGTTGATTATCTTTCCGGCGCCGGATTCAATCATGACTTCAGCGGCGGCCTGGCATCCATAGAATGCGCTGGTCAGGTTGCCATCGATGAGTCTGCTCCACTCCTCCGGCTGGATTTCCAGCGACGGCTTGCCGCTGAGCGGAATACCCGCGTTGTTGATCATCGCGTCCACTCGGCCGAACTCGCTGACCGCCGCGCCAACAAGCGTCCGACACTGTTCCTTGTCGGTTACGTCGGTAGTAACGGCGATGGCCCGACCGCCCGCGGCCCTGATCCTGTCGGCCGATTTGACGATTGCGTCGGTCGTTCGTGCGCCCAGTGCAACCGATGCTCCGGCGTTGGCGCAAGCCAGCGCAATCGACTCTCCCAGTCCCCGGCTCGCGCCCGTGACGACAACAGCCCGGCCCCTGAGCGAAAAGGAAAGCTTGTCAAGATTGAGGCCGAGGTCCATGGTCCACGATTCTATGGCGGCGGCAGCTCCGCCGCACGTTCGATCCGACCAGTAATTTTCATCGGAGTATTTTCCGGGTGCTGGTCACGATCGTGAACATCGCCGTTCGGGCTTCGTGAACCCGAAATCCCCACAGTCCCGCCCCGTAGGCGGCCAGAGCAATCGATCCCGCAATTACTATCGTTACAAGGCCGGCCTCGGATTCGGGCTCGACAATTCCGGCTACCCGAGTCCCCACGAACATCCCACCTGCCAGCGCGAGAGTGGCGGGCAGCACCTTTGCCGCAAATCTGACCATCACGGCGTCAGGCCTCGCTCGGAGGGCCCGCCACAGAAGTAGGCCGAGCACCAGTCCGTGAAAGCTGTTTTGAATGGTGTTGGCCCAGACCAATCCGTGAAATCCCACACTTCCGACTAATGGGATCGCAATAGTGAGATACACGATCCCACCGGCGACTCCCATGAGCACGGGCGTGATGGTATTCCGGGCGGAGTAGTAGGCGAAAATGAAAATTTGATCCAGCGCGACGAGCGGCAGTTGCAGTGCGTAAATGATCACGGCGATTGCGGTTGGATCGGTGGCCGCAGGGAGGAATTCGCCGCGCTGATAGACGAAGCGAACCATCGGCTCCGAGAGGCCGATGACGAGCGCCGTCGCGGGGATGATAAGTAGAAGCATGTACCGGATCGAGCCGCTCAGAACCTGCTTGAATTCAACGCTCCCCGGCAGGTCGCTAAACCGCTCCGGCGCCGCCCGCGACAGGGCGGGCAGCATCGCCAGACTGATCGCCCCGACCACGATTCCCAGGGGAAATTGCTGAAGTCGGGTGGCGAACCGCATCATCGCCAGACTTCCCTCGCCAGCGCCTGAAGCCAATCGTGTGTCGATTGACGTGATAAATTGAGTAAAAATCAGCCCCGCCAAGACAGGGGCGTACAGGCACATTGCCCGTCTTAGATCGGCATTACCAAACGGATTGAGCCGGGCTCTCGGCAGTCCCATGCCCAGCAGACCCGGAATTTGAATCGCGAGATGCGCTGCTGCGCCAGCCAGATAACCGAGCGCGACTCCCGGCGGACCAACGATCGGCGTGAGGGCGAGCGCTCCGACTATCAGCGTGCCGTTGAGAGCCGTCATGCTGAACGCCGGAAACGTAAACCTCTCGGCTGCATAGAGTCGACCTGCCGCGACCGCGGAAAGACCAAGCAAAATCACGCCCGGCAGGGTGATTCGCAACATCGTTACGGCAGTATTGTGAGTCTCATCCGAAAACGCCGGCGCCAGGAGCGTGACCAGTGGGTCAGCGAGGGCGATCAGCACGACGACAACGGCAGCGATTCCAACCCCGACTATCAACATGATGCTGTAAAAAAGGCTGGCTGCCCGGCGCTTGTCATCGCCAAGACTGCTGAAAAGGGGAACCAGTACCGCCGCGATCGCTCCACCAACGGCAACGTCAAATAGCATGCTCGGAACGCGGGTGGCCAATTCAAATGCGTCCGCGGTTCCGCTGGCGCCAAATAGCGCGGCGATGACCGGTTCGCGAACAAACCCGATCAGCCTGCTCAACACGTTGCCCGCGGCAACCAGAGACGCCGCAAAGGCGATCCGGCGACCGGTTTCGGCCTTAATCGGCGGGGTCTCGCATGGCCGCCGCCGCCGAGGCGCGACGGTACAGGTCGGACGACGATGCCCCGGGCGTCAGCGTCACGAAGTGGAGCCGGCTGCCGGTTTTTGTAACGGCTCCCAATTCGGGGAGAGGCTCGCTCCCCGAATCCGGGTCATAGTCCGCTCCCTTAGCGTAGACATCCGGCATGATGGCTTCTATCAAACGTTCCGCGGTCAACTGCGGAAACGTCACGACGAGATCGACCCACTTCATCCCTGCGAGAATCTGCCCGCGCTGGTCCGTCGAAAGCACGGGGCGGCCGTGTCCCTTTAGTGCCGTCACGGCATCGTTTTCATTGAGGCCCACCACCAGTAGATCACCGAGCGCGGCGCACGCCTGCAAGAATGCCACGTGGCCGTGGTGGATGAGGTCGAAGCAGCCGTTCGTTAGGACGACGGAGTCCTCGCGACGCCGAAATCGGTCGAGATACGCGCGGGCGCCGGTCACATCGACAACCGGCGCCGGATCGGTGTCAGCCACCAGCTTCTTCGAGCATGGCCGCGACTTCATCCATACGAGCGGTCGCCGCGCCGAACTTCGAGACTACGACCGCTCCCGCCGCGTTGGCGATTTCCGCCGCTTCGATCGGTGTTGCGCCCCCCAGCAGGGAAAGCGCAAACGCGGAAGCCACGGTATCTCCCGCGCCGGTGGCGTCCACCAGACCCGGCACGGGATGAGCCTGAACGGCCCGCATTTGCTCCCCACGACTGAATAACGATAATCCATTGCCGCCCAGCGTTATCAGAAGATGCCCGCAATCAAGGCGCGCCTGAAGTTCGCGGCCGCCCGATTCGAGATCGTCATCGAAGCTCATCGCCTTCCCCAGCTCGGCCTCAGCTTCCAACTGATTGGGAGTAACGGCAGTCACTCCCTGAAAGCGCGCGAAATCGCCGTGCGAGTCAACTATCACTTGCTTGGAGTTCTGCCTGGCGCATGGCAGGACGTAATCAAGGATTGGCGCATCGACAACGCCACTTTCGTAGTCCGAAATTACGATAGCGCCATACTCCGGAATCGCCCCTTCAAGGTAGAGGATCAACTCCTGCTGGGAGTTGTCGGACATCGGGTCCTTGTTGGTCAGATCGACGCGCGTGACTTGCTGATAGTGCCGTTGCCCGGCACCGCCCGCCCATACACGGAGTTTGACGCTGGTCGGCCGCGACGGCTCCACCGCCAGACCCGCTGTATGGATTCCGGCGTCGTCCAGAATCTGGCGGAGCGTATCCCCCATCTCGTCATCGCCCACCAGTCCGCAAACCGAGACGTCTGAGCCAAGGCTCCGAGCGTTGTACGCAAGGTTCGCCGCTCCGCCAGGGAGGAATAGATGATCGCTTTGCTCGATCACCGGTACCGGGGCCTCTCGGGACAATCTGGTCGAATGTCCGATGATATGTTCATCGACGACCATATCTCCGAGAACAAGCACGCGGGACCCGCCAGCCGACTCAAGAATTTCTCGGCAGCGTTCCGCCGATACCGTCATCGCTTTCCCCTGGATTCCTTTGAGCTATCCAACGAATTAGAATCCGGAAGCTCGCTCATCCGTGACGACCGGCCCTGCCGCCCCGAGCTAAATCAGAGATTCTTGCAGCTCAACGACCGCGTTCGTCTTGGCCGACTCAACGGCCGCGAGCGTGAGCTCCAGAGTCTTGACCGCGTCCGCGAATGGTGACAGGACGTCTGATGCGTCGCCCACCTGCACAGCCTTGATGAACGCCCTGGCTTCTTCGAGGTACGGACGTCCCGGATCGCTGAATGTAGTCAGCTTGTTTGGCTCGAAGATCTTGAGCTCGGACGAGCCAAGCTGCACGACCCCGCTTTCAGACATGAAGCTGATTTCAACTCGATAATTCTCCGGCAGCACACATGTCGAGGTGATCTGGGCGATGGCCCCCGATTCGAATTCGACCACCGCGATGCCTGCATCGGGCACATCGGATCCTTCTGGCGAACTTTCAGACCGGCGGGAGCTGCGAGCGAAAACGTTCAACGGCTCGCCGAGGAAGTATCTGCACATATCAAATATGTGTGTGGATTGCTCAACAATCTGCCCGCCCGACTTTTCCAACTGCCCCCACCAGTCGCGCTGAGGAAACGCGCCTGCCCAGTATCCGCTGGCTAGCGCGGTTGCGGTTTGTGAGGCATATTGCTCAGCGTGTCGCGTCAAATTCGAGTAGCGCCACTGATACCCGACCGAGCTTACAACGTTCGCAGCGTCGATCGCGGCGCTTATTTCGAGGGCCGTTTTCATACTCAACGCCACCGGCTTCTCGACGAATACGTGCATCCCCCGACTTATGGCGTCGATCTCCGGTTCACCCCGGGCAAACGGCGGAATGAGCACGAAAATCGCCTCGGGCTCGACGTCATCGAACATACTGGCGGAATCTTCGAAGGTCGGACATTTGAACCGGACCGCCGCCTTGAGACGGGCTTCCTCACTGGGATCGGCAACTCCCACAACATCCACCGCGTCGCCCAACTCGTCCATGGAATCGAAGTGGTTAGCAGAGATGCTGCCGGCCCCGACAAATGCGACCCTAGTTGCCAATTCGAGCCTCGCTCTCGCTAACGTCTAACACTTAGTTCAGCAAGGAGCCAATATACGCTGACGAATGTTTGAGTTCGGCGAGCGGAGGTCCATCGGCCAGCTTGCATTCCAGTGCCAGCGCACCCTCAAATCCAATTGATTTCAGGGCTTGCATCGCCGGTTTGAAATCGGTATGGCCCCGTCCAGGATTCAATCTGTTGGAATCGGCGAGATGGACGTGCTGAATCCACTGCCGGGCCGCGGCAACGCTTTCGGCGATATTTGCCTCTTCAACGTTCATGTGGAAGAAATCGGCCATGATGCCCACGCCGGCTCGTCCAACGGATTTGGCGATTTCGACGGCCTGCTCCAATCGATTTATCAAATGAGTTTCATACCTGACCAGAGGCTCGATTACCACAATCATTCCCAGCGACTCGGCATGTTCCCCGACGATCTTCAAGGCCTCAACGTACTGGTCGATCTCGGCCCTCTGGGTAACTCCAATATCGATCGGCCCCCTCACCGGTACGGAGACGATGCGCTGAACGCCAAACTGGCCAGCGAAGTCTAATGTTTGTCGGAACATCGAAACTCGTTCGGCAAAGTTCGTCCCAACCGTCCCGAGATCATGCTCACGTGAAGTGCACATGCTCAGAGCTTGAATCGGCGAGTCGGCGAGGGCGGACATGGTTTCTTCGACGCGTTGCTTCGTCAATCCGTAGATTAGCTCGACCGCGCTGTATCCACAGGCCTCGAGATTTCGCAGGCGCTCAGCGACAGAATCGCCCGGCACAATCGACTCCTGGGCGGCCAGATTCAATAGCCCGATTCCGCTATCGTCATGTGTAGCCTGAGATGAACGTTTGACACGGACGCGAGCGTACCAGGATTAGCGGTTTCGGCCAAGGGCTGGATGCGGCGTTGCTATCATGATGGTCTGTGATCAGACTGAGTTAATGGTGCCGATCAAGTTTTTTAGAATCACTCTGGCAAAGCCGCAAAACTCTACGGCTCCAGGCGTTCCAGGAACGTAGGATTGTTCGGCACCCATACCCTGGATAACGGTCTTCGCGCCGTTATCTCGCCGATCTCCCATACGCGAGCGGTGACCATCCAGCTCGCCGTGGGAATCGGATTCGGTTACGAGTCGGAGAGCACCCACGGACTAGCTCACTTTGTCGAACACATGTTGTTTAAGGGCACCAGGAGCCGGCCGACATTTTCCGACATAACAGGAGTTATCGAATCGCTCGGCGGGTCGATCAATGCTGCGACGGACAAGGAAATGACCGCGGTTTTTATCAAATGCCCGTCGGCTCATTTCGAGTCCGCGCTGGAGATCCTCGCCGACGTAGTCCATGACTCGTTGTTTGATCCGGCCGAGATCGAAAGAGAACGCCGGGTGATCATCGACGAAGCCGTAATTTCGCGCGACGCGCCCGACGACTGGGCGATGCAACGGCTCGACCAGCTGTTGTGGCCGGAACACGGTCTCGGCAGGCCAATTTCAGATAGTTTGGACGCCACCAGGCGGGCGACAGCACATACGCTGCGCGACTATACGGCGCGCTACTTCGGCGCCGCGAATGCGGTGGTCGCAATAGCCGGAAACGTCGATCAGGACCGAGCTCTGGCATCGGTCAATACGTTGTTCCGCGGCTACGCGTCCGGGGAGCGGGCAATGTGGCCTGCGGTCATGGACGGTTCACCGGATTCGCGGCTGGCCGTCGACGAGCGCGACGTGCTGCAGGTCAGTATCGCCGTCGGAACCCGCACGCTGTCCCAAAACGATTCCGACCGTTACCCGCTGGAACTGCTCAACGCTGTTCTCGGCGAGGGTATGTGCTCGAGGCTATTCGCCGAAATCCGCGAACGGCGAGCGCTTTCGTACGATGTTTTTTCATATCTGTCGCAATATCGCGAAAATGGCTCAATTTCGATATTCGCCAGCTCAACTCCCGAAGACGTCGCCGAAATGGCAACTGCAATCATCGGCCAGTGCGAGCTTCTCAAGACGCAATCCCCTTCCGACTGGGAGGTGGAGCGCGCTCGCGAGTACGTCAAAGGCGGGCTAATCCTCGGCATGGAGGACAGCGAAAACGTTGCCGGATGGTTCGCTCGCGAGGAACTTCTTGAGTCGGAGCGAATGACCGTCGATGCCGTGATCGAACGCCTGGACGCAGTCACGGCGTTCGACATTTCAAGGGTGGCGGAGCGGATATTCGCTGGAGACTGGGCACGGCTGGCGGTCGTTGGACCGGTTCGCGATCGTAAACTGCTCGCCCACATTCTCGGTAGCCAGCCCACTGCGACCGCTCATGTCGCCTAGGGAGATCGTCGGCCAGGCGCAAACGCTGCTCGACGAAGGAAATGTCGACGAGAGTCTACGACTGATCGGCTACGTGCTGGATAACTTTTCCAGCTATTACGAGGCCCGGCTGGCGCGCGCCCTGGCCTTCGAGAAGGCGGCAAAGGTATCCGATGCCGCAGACGACGCCGCCTTCGTTCTGGGCGTGGTTCCCTCAAACGCAACGGCCCTACTTCTTAGCGCGCGCATTCAAAATCAAAGGGGCGATCAACGGCAGGCGCGACGACTGTGGGCCCGGGCCGCCGAGGCGAATCCCGATCACCAGGATCTGAAAAGTCAAATTGATGGATTGGATGCGAGGTTGCGGATCACCCACGGCTTTCTTGGCTATTCGTATCTGCGCTCCGGATGGCCCGAGCTCGCCGAACGCCAGTTCAGGGCCGCGATGGAGTCCGATTCAGCCCGCATGGACGTTCGTCTCGCGCTAGCCGAGTCGCTATGGACCATGGGTCGGCTGGAGGACTGTCGCCGTCATTGCCGCACGGTGCTCGATCACCACCCGGACTGCCTCGGAGCGCTGTTGATGATGGCCCACGTTCTGACGGAGATCGGCCGCACGAACCATGGCGCCGAACTGCTCGATCGCGCCTCCGAACTGGACCCGGAGCACGAGGTCGCCCGGGAAATGTACGGTCGACTCGAATTCAATCGCATGCGCCCTAACCCGCCGGCATCAATCGCCGCACCGCCCGCCTCACGCCAGAGCGAGAGTCCCGGAGCGCTCGCCGATAACCAAGGTGACGATGTCCTTCAAGCATCGGACTCAGTCCCGGACGAATTGACTGGGATCTCCGCCGACGCCGAGGAAGCGGACAAGGTTCCGGCGTCCGGTGAGTCGCCAACCCTGGAGCTTGATATCCAGGCTGAGTCCCCGACGGATGCCCCGAATTCGGGATCTCCGGAAGATGGGGCGCTCGCCGATGCGGTCGATTCGCTCGATGAGGACGAACCGCAGCCCGCTACATCAGGCGAAGACTCAGAAGCCCGTGCCGGGATGGCAGATTTACCCGAGCGTAACTCCGCGCCTCTGAGCCAGGCGCAAATGGCGGTCAAAAGCGCCAGGCAGGGCGATTGGGAAGCCGCCATGCGTATCGTGGCCACGCATATGGCTGAAGGCGATTTGCAGGAGTGGGAGCAGGCGATTAAGACAATTTGCGATACCGACGGAACTCCGCCGTCAGCCTGGGAGGCGTTGGGCGACCTGTACATGCGTCAGAGTCGTCCTCAAACGGCCTCAATGGCTTACGGGCGCGCAATCGAAGCCAGGAACGTCTCGATCGATGGCGAGTGAAAGCGAAGATCAACTGGCCGAGTCCCTCGCTGCGCTGGACGAGGTCAGGTCGGCCGTGGTGTGGCGACTCGGCGGCGTGCCCGTCACCGCCCACGCCGGTGAAAACCTTGCGTCGCTTGACGGCAGAATGTTATCCGCTCTCGTTGGCGGGTTCGAAAAGGGCGTCGAGGATCTCGGATTTGGAGAGGTCAGCCAGATCTGGTGGCAATCCAGTGATGTACAGTGTGTCGGCTTTCGTGCGGGAAAGTGGCAGGTTCTGGTCGTTGCGGATCCCGGTGTGAGCGTCTCGACGCTGCGCACCAGGGTGGCCGAGACCGTTGAAGAGTTCTGGGGCGAAACCGATAGCACGGATGGAAACGGAGTCGACTGATTTGGAACGGACGTTCGTTCTTCTTAAACCTGATGCCGTCCAGCGAAGTCTCGTCGGAGAGATTCTCTCTCGATTCGAACGCAAGGGATATCGGATTCTTGCCGTGCGAATGCTTCAACCGCACCGCGAGCTAGCCGAACGTCACTACGAAGTGCATCGAGGAAAATTCTTTTTTGAGGGGCTCGTCGAGCACCTGATCTCGGGACCTGCGGTAGCAATGATTCTGGAGGGCGAGAGCGTCATTCAGGCCGTTCGAACGATGGTCGGATCGACGATTCCGCACGAAGCGGCTTCCGGAACGATAAGAGGCGATCTCGCGGTTTCCGGACTTCGCAATCTCGTTCACGCGTCGGACGCGCCCGAGACCGCAAAACATGAGATTTCGCTTTATTTTGAAGACGCGGACATCGCGCGATATGAGCGGGACATCGATCGCTGGGTATTTGAGTAGCGACGCGGCCGGCGCGAACCGTTTGACGCTTTAGGCCCGGTTCCGCCTAAGCACGTTTAGGGCCGATCCCGCCCAGAGCCACTCAATCTGCTGGTCGTTGAGCGTATGCGAAAGCTCAATGTTATGGCTGGAACCGTTCGAATGACGGAGCACCGCCGTCACCGGCGCACCCGGCGCCAGACCGCCAATGTTTACCAGGTCTATCCGGTCGGTCTTCTCGATTTTGTCAAAGTCAGCGGGAACTACGAACGTAAGCGGCAGAAGTCCCTGCTTTTTTAGATTCGACTCATGAATTCGGGCGAAGCTGCGAACGATTACAGCGCAGCCTCCCAGGCGTCGCGGAGACATTGCCGCGTGCTCCCGGCTGCTGCCCTCGCCGTAGTTTTCATCGCCCACGGCAACCCAGTGCAATCCGTCATTGTTGTAGCGCTTAGCGACCTCGGGAATGGGCTCCCCATCGGCGCCCGTTATCTGGTTGTATCCCGTCCCCGGATTTTCGGAAAACGCATTGTTCGCGCCGGTAAACATGTTGTCGCTGAGATTAGTCAGATGGCCCCGGAAGCGTAACCACGGACCGGCCGGTGATATCGCGTCCGTGGTGCACTGTCCGGTTGCCTTCAGAAGCACCGGCATGTTCTGAAAATGCTCCGGGGACTGCTCCGGAAACGGTTCAAGAAACTCGAGGCGCTTGCTTTCCGGATCGATTTCGACCACGACTGATGATCCGTCGCCGCTGGGGGGCACGTAGCCATATCCCTTACCCTCAAATCCATCCGCTGGGACTTCTGGTGCGACTGAGGGTGGCTCGAGCCGGAACCCTTCGCCTTCCGGACTGATGATGTCGTCTACGAGCGGGTTGAAGGAAAGTCGTCCGGCCAGTCCGTATGCCACTGCAATTTCCGGGCTTACGAGGAACGAATGCGTGCTGGCGTTTCCGTCGTTACGGCGCGGAAAGTTGCGATTGAACGACGAAATGATCGAATTGACCTTGACGTTGCCATTCTCCCCGGCGTCAACTTCCTGCCGCCGCCACTGTCCGATGCATGGTCCACATGCGTTGGCAAGAACGGTCGCTCCGATGGACTCGAGGATGCCAAGTTGGCCGTCTCGTTCTATCGTTGCGCGCACGGCTTCAGAGCCCGGCGTTACGAGCAGCGGACTCGCCGCCGTGACGCCGTGAGCGGCAGCCTGAGCGGCGATGTTCGCCGCCCTTGACACGTCCTCATATGACGAATTGGTGCAGCTGCCGATGAGCGCCGCGGAAAGTTTGTCTGGATAGCCGTTGACTTCCACGTCCGCCGCCAATTCGGATATCGGCCGCGCCAGATCAGGCCGGTGCGGGCCTACGACGTGGGGTTCGAGATCCGTGAGATCGATTTCTATCACGTCCTCGTAGAACTGCGCTGGCTCCCTATCAGTTTCTTCGTCGGCGGTGACCAGGTCGACCGCATGATCGGCGAGACTTGCCAGATCGCCGCGATCGGTTGCTCTGAGATAGGTGGCCATTCGCCGGTCATAAGGGAAGATGGAGCTGGTTGCACCGAGCTCCGCGCCCATGTTTGTGATGGTTGCCCTGCCCGTGCATGACAGGGACCCCGTTCCGGGACCAAAATACTCAATTACGCGGTTGGTCCCGCCGCTCGTGGTAAGAATCCCCAGAAGCTTAAGAATCACGTCCTTGGGGGCGGTCCAGCCGCCGAGTTGGCCGGTTAGCCGCACGCCGAGTATGTTCGGGCTCTTTACTTCCCACGGAAATCCAACCATCGCATCAACCGCGTCGGCGCCACCCACGCCGACGGCCAGCATGCCGAGTCCTCCGGCGTTTGGGGTGTGCGAGTCGGTCCCGATCATCAAGCCGCCTGGAAATGCGTAATTCTCGAGTACAACCTGATGGATGATGCCCGCGCCCGGATTCCAGAATCCGATCCCGTACTTTCGGGATGCGGATGCGAGGAAATCGAAAACTTCCGAATTTTCCGCGTGAGCAACCTTCAGATCAGATGCAGAACCGTTTTGCGCGCGGATCAGGTGGTCGCAGTGGACCGTCGTCGGCACGGCTACCTCGTCCCGGGCCGCGAGCATGAATTGAAGCAGCGCCATCTGGCCTGTCACGTCTTGCAAGGCGACTCGATCGGGCCTGAGTTGCAAATAACCTTCGCCCGGTGTCAGGTTCTCGCCAGCCGCGTCATCCAGGTGACCGTAGACGATTTTTTCGGCCAGAGTCAGCGGTCGACCAAGACGTCGGCGCACGACTTCGAGCCGTTCGCGCATCTGCGCGTATATCCCTGCCACAGACTCTGGCGTCGACTCGATGATCGGCATCGTTTCTACCTTTTTGACGAATGCGGGCTGCCCTGGACCGCAAGCATTCCGCTCGGCGCAGGGCGACCGACTCCGCATTCAGTCTCCAAGTTTATAGCTCGCGGTAGCCGATCCCACGGACCCTTCCGCGTGCAATCGCCTCCCGACCCGCTTGCTGTATCAGCGTCGGGTGCGCGAATGCGAAACGAGCTCAACCTGGATTGCCGGATTACAGAGGCGCCGCGGCTGCCGCGAGTATTATCTAACCCGTCTTCACTCTCTTCCTCAAGGCAGCTAATGGCATACAGCGTCACGCTCATCCCCGGCGATGGAACGGGCCCGGAAATTACTGAAGCCACGTGTCGAGTTCTTGAGGCTACGGGCGTGGAATTTGATTGGCAGGTCCATGACGCCGGCGCAGACGTTGCCGAAAAAACCGGCAAACCGCTTCCGGAGTCCGTTCTGGACTCCATCCGGAAGAATAAGCTCGCGCTCAAAGGCCCCCTTACAACGCCTGTCGGCAAAGGGTTTAGAAGCGTCAATGTCGCATTGCGCAAGACGCTCGACCTCTATGCCTGCCTGCGACCCTGCAAGACCTACAAGGGGGTCCGATCACCCTACCAGGACATCGATCTTGTCGTGGTCCGGGAGAATACGGAAGATCTTTATGCCGGGATCGAGTTTGAGAAAGGGACCGAGGCGGCTATCGACCTCATCGACAACGTAGAGCGCCTGAGCGGTTCAACCATCCGCGCGGACTCGGGGATCAGCATCAAGCCGATATCCGTCATGGGAAGCGATCGCATCGTTCGTTTTGCGTTCGACTACGCGATCCTGAACGGCCGCAAAAAGGTCACGGCCGTCCACAAAGCCAACATCATGAAGTTTTCCGATGGGCTTTTTCTTGAGGTCGCCCGACAGGTGGCGCAGGACTATCCAAGCATCGAATTTGAGGATCGCATCGTTGACAACATGTGCATGCAGCTGGTTCAAAAACCCGAACTCTACGATGTGATCGTCTTGCCGAACCTTTATGGCGACATCGTCTCCGATCTCTGCGCGGGATTGATCGGAGGTCTCGGCGTGGCGCCGGGCGCCAACATCGGCGAAAACGCCGCTGTGTTCGAGGCGACGCACGGCAGCGCGCCCCGCTACACCGGAATGAACAAGGTCAACCCACTCGCCCTGATCCTGTCGGGCCTGATGATGCTCCGCCACCTGGCTGAGGTTGACGCCGCGGAACGGCTCGATCGTGCGATCGCGCGGCTTATTAAGGGCGGGGTTGTTGTCACCTACGACATGAAACCCCTTCGCCACGATCCCACGGCCGCAGGTACTTCGGAAGTTGCGGATGCGTTGATCGCGCTATTGAACGACGCTTGAAAATCCACGAGTACCAGGCCAGAGCGCTTTTTGCCGAGGTCGGAATGCCAGTTCCTATGAGCAAGATCGCCGTTTCGGCGGACGAGGCGTGGGAGATCGCAGGCGAATTCGGCAAGCCTGTGGTCGTCAAAGCCCAGGTCTTGGCCGGCGGGCGAGGAAAGGCCGGTGGGGTCACTCTCGCCGAGACTCCGACCGCCGCCCGCGAAGCCGCCGCGAGGATTCTCGGTCTCAACATCGGTGGTTTCGCAGTTGAGAAGGTACTCGTGGCTGAGGCGTCGGAAATCGAGCGAGAAATCTACCTGGGCGCCATCGTCGATCGCGATTCGAAGGGTGTTCTCGTCATGGCGAGCTCAGAGGGCGGAGTTGAAATCGAGGAAGTGGCGCGGACGAATCCGTCGGCGATTTTCAGGGAGCACGTTCCGCCGGCTGACCTGCTCGAAGCCCACCAGGGACGCCGTATGGGGTTCAATCTCGGTCTCGACTGGAACCAGGTTCGCCAGTTCGAGTCGATAGCGGGCGCGCTGGTTCGGCTGGTCGTCCAAATCGACGCCTCCCTGGTCGAAATCAACCCGCTGATCGTCACTCCGGAAGGTGATCTGCGAGCAATTGACGCCAAGGTCAACATTGACGACAACGCGCTTTTTCGGCGTCCCGAGATCGCCAAACTCAGAAATCAGGAGGAGGAAACCGGTCCCGAGCGCCAGGCGCGCGAAACGGGTATCAGTTACGTAAAGCTCGACGGAAACATCGGCTGCATGGTCAACGGCGCCGGTCTGGCAATGGCGCTGCTCGATGTCATAAAGCTGCAGGGGGGCGACCCCGCAAACTTTCTGGATGTCGGCGGTGGAGCCGACGCAGCGCAGGTCCGGACGGCCATGGAGATCATCCTGGCCGATCCTGGAGTTGACGTGATATTGGTGAACATATTTGGCGGAATTACACGCTGTGACGAAGTCGCGCGCGGCGTCGTGGAATCTACCGCTGGTATGAATCGACGAGTTCCGCTGGTCGTTCGGTTGGTCGGCACAAATGAGATCGAGGGACTTGAAATCCTTCGCGACGCCGGAATCTCTGCTCATCGTGGCATGGTCGAGGCGGTGAACGATGCCGTCGCCCGAGCGGCGACGTGAGCGTCCTGCTCGGAGCGGATACCCGGCTGCTGGTTCAGGGGATAACGGGAAATCAGGGCTCGTTCCACGCGCGGCTTATGCTCGACTACGGTACCAACGTCGTTTCCGGCGTCGTGCCTGGCCGGGGCGGCCAGATGGTTCACGAAGTGCCGGTTTTTGATACCGTTTCCGAAGCCGTCGAACGAACTCAACCGAACTGCGGAGTAATCTTCGTCCCCGCCTTTGCCGCTCCCGACGCGATTCTCGAACAGACCGCCGCCGGGATTCCGCTGATCGTCTGTATCACTGAGGGCATACCTGTTATCGATATGATTTCCGTCTACCACCGGGTGCGAGCGGCTGGATCGCGATTGATCGGTCCAAATTGTCCGGGGTTGATATCGCCGGCACACAACGTCAAGGTCGGGATTTTGCCTGGCCAAATTCACCGGCCGGGTCCCGTAGCGGTTGTGAGTCGCAGCGGAACTCTGACCTACGAGGTTGTTCAATCTCTGTCTGCGCTCGGGCTCGGCCAGAGTACGTGCGTTGGCATCGGCGGGGACCCAATAATCGGAACCTCATTTATTGAAGCAGTGGAACTTTTCGAGCGCGATCCCGCAACCGAAGCAATCGTGGTCATCGGCGAAATTGGTGGGGCAGATGAAGAGCGCTGCGCCGAATACATCCCAGGCAACGTGACAAAACCCGTCGTGGCCTTCGTTGCCGGACGGACTGCGCCGCCAGAGAAGCGAATGGGTCATGCAGGCGCGATCGTATCCGGGGGATCGGGTTCTGCGGTGGACAAAATCGCCGCCTTCGAAAACGCGGGCGTAACGGTTGCCAACATTCCGGATGACATCGCCGTTGCCGTGCGATCACAATTATCTTGATGCGCGGGTGCGTGTGGGCGGGGACTGGCGGCATTTGATGAAATCGACCACAATCATCGAAGTCAGTTTTCCGCGTCGGATCGTGGGGCGTATGCCTCCGCGACGATTGGGCGGGTGAAGGGCCCCCCGTACCAATGCTCGAATTTGACGTGATCGTTGTTGGCGGTGGAGCCGCGGGCATGCGCGCGGCTCTTGCCGCGTCGGCATCCGCCAGCGTCGGACTGATATCAAAGGATCACCCCATTCGGTCAGGCTCCACTGCATCCGCCGGTGGCATAAACGCGCCGCTCGATCCGTCCGACAGTCCCGACGCCTATGCGGCCGATACGGTCCGTGCCGGGGATTTCGTTTCGGAAAGCGACGCGGTCGAGACGTTGTGCGCCAATGCGGCTGACGCCGTCATCGATATGGAAAACAGTGGGGTGGCATTCGACCGTGATTCGGGAAACCGAATCGCCCTTCGGAAGCTCGGCGGCTCGAGCCGGCGCCGAGCGGCTTACGGCGCCGACTGGACCGGTGTTCTCGTCGTTCAGACTCTCTGGGGGCAGCTGGTGAACGCCGGCGTCAACATTTTCGACGAGTGGTACGTGACGCGGCTGGTCGTTGGCGACGGTGAAACGGTAGGCGTAGTAGCGATGGACCTTAGATCCGGAGAGCTTCACGCGATCGGATCCAGAGCCGTGATACTGGCGACCGGCGGCGCCGCCGGGCTTTATTCGGTCAGTACAAGTCCTGTTGCGAATACGGGCGATGGGCTCGCACTCGCATTCCGTGAAGGACTCCCCCTGCGTGACATGGAATTCGTTCAATTCAATCCGACCGGTCTACATTTCGCCGACAACGTGCTGGCGAACGGGGTTGCGATCACCGAGGCCGCACGGTCAGAGGGATCGCTGCTGCGGAATGCGGACGGCGCTCGCTTCATGGAAACCTACGCGCCCGAGAGCTTGGAACTCGCTCCCCGCGACGTGGTTTCTCGCGCGATTCAGACTGAAATTGACAGAGGCGGGGGAATTAACGACGGGCATGTGAGTCTGGATTCAACCGGTCGAACGGCGGACGAGATTGTTTCGGGGTTGCCGAATTTTCACCAGGTGTGCGGCGATTTGCTCGGCATCGATCCGGCCGAAACCGCAGTCCCCGTCGTGCCCGCGGCGCACTTCAGCGTTGGCGGGATTCCTACCGAGGTTGACGGGAAGACGGCAGTTCGCGGACTTTACGCGGTCGGCGAATGTGCAAGTACGGGCGTTCACGGAGCCGGATCGCTCGCGGGAAATGGAATGGCCGAAGCACTTGTCTACGGTCGTCGTGCCGGGGCCGCGGCCGCTCAAGAGGCGGCGGGCCAAACCCTCGATCATGCGACCTTGAGCAGGGCGCGCGAAGACGAGGCCGCCCGGATCGGCAGATTGCTCGCGCACCCCGGATCCGAACGGGTCGCGGTGCTGAGAAGCGAGATGCGTTCGGCGATGTCGACCCACGCGGGCGTTGTTCGCGACGGCAACGGGCTCGGAATCGCCCGAGCTTCCCTTGACGCAATCTTCGAACGGCTCGCTGATCTTCGTGTGGACAACAAAGCCAGGCGGTTCAACCTGGAAGTCAATGCGGCTTTGGAACTGGTTAACATGGTTGAAATGGCGCAGGTCATCGTAGACAGTGCACGCAACCGCACGGAGTCTCGCGGGAGCCACTTTAGAACCGACCATGACAACCGAGACGACAAGAATTGGCGGCGGCACACGCTCGCTCATCGGAACGGCGCGGGCGCGCGAATCGAAACCTCAGAACTCGCGGGTGCGATTGGCGACCCCGACGCGAGGTCCTATTGATGACCGATCGAGAAATCACGCTCCGGATCAGCAGGTACGATCCCGAGACCCACGACCGGCCTGAACCACGCGAATACCAGGTGACCGCCGGTGATTCGTTGACGATTCTGGATGCGCTCGTAATGGTCCAGGAGCAGCAAGATTCATCGCTCGCTATTCGGTACTCGTGCCGTGGCGGGATTTGCGGTGCATGCGGGGTGCAGGTTAACGGTGCGCCGGTGCTCGCATGTCGAACGCGGATGTCGTCGGTTGACAACGACGAAACTCCGGTCCAAATAGAGCCGTTGGCAAACCATCCTGTTGTTCGCGACCTTGTCGCCGACTTCGATCCAACATTTCTTAAACTTGCTGCCGCTTCACCGTGGATTCAGCCTGACGAAAGTTCGCCCGGAACGGGCATTGACTCGGACATGACGGCGGCGGAAGTCCATCGCCTGGGCCGATCGCAAGCCTGCGTTACGTGCGGTCTTTGTGACGCCGCCGTGACCGACGATCGGTCATCGCCGGGCTTTGTTGGCCCTGCCATGCTTGTCCGCGAATTCCGGTTCGCCGCCGACGTCCGCGACGGCTCGGACCGCGCTCACCTTGAGCGAGCCAGTGCCGAAGGCGGGATATGGGATTGTGATCCGGCTGAGTCCTGGAATGCGGCATGTCCCGTTGGAATCGATCCGGCCGGCAAGATCGAACAGCTCCGGCAAGCGTCGATTGCAAATGAAGTTGGCCCGTCAAGTCGCGTTCGTTCCGAAACGGCGATCTAATTGCCGGGAGGGCACCAAGTCAAAAATGGTGGCTTCCCTGACCAACGCCAGAAAATAGATCTCGGGAGAATCTGTTGCGCGCAAAAGTAACGATCGCCGGCGCCGGGCAAACAGGGGGTTCCATTGCCCGCAGAGTTGCCGAGAGAGGCTACGCGAACGTCGTGATGATCGACATTGTGGATGGATTCGCGGCTGGGAAGGCTCTTGACATCAACCAGGCTGGATCGCTTGCCGCATATCCCCCGAATCTGGTCGGCTCGAACGGATTTGAAGAGTCCGAGAGTTCAGATATCTGCATTATCACGTCTGGATTTCCCCGCCAGCCAAACCTGTCCCGCGACGATTTGCTCCTCAAGAACAAAGAAATCGTTGAAGATGTCGCGAAGCGGCTTGCCGATAAATCTCCAGAATGCATATTTATCGTATTGACCAATCCGGTCGATGCGATGGCTCAACTCGTGCGCTCGGTAACCTCGTTTCCGAAGCAGCGCGTGATCGGACAGGGCGGCATCCTCGACTCGGCCCGCTATCGAACATTCATCGCGTGGGAGCTTGGCGTGTCGCCCGAGGACGTGTCGGGATTCGTCCTCGGCGGCCACGGTGACGCAATGGTTCCGGTGCCTCGGTACACGGCCGTGGCCGGAGTTCCGGTCGGCGAACTCCTGCCGCAAGATCGCATTGACGCGATCGTCCAGCGAACCCGCGACGGCGGCGGCGAAATTGTAAAGCTTCTGCAGCACGGCAGCGCCTACGAGGCGCCCGGGGAGGCCGTAACTCTGATGATTGACGCAATCTTGCTCGATCAGAAACGACTGTTTCCGTGCTCGGTTCTTCTAGAAGGCGAATACGGAGTAAACGGTACGTTCGTTGGCGCGCTGGTGAAGCTGGGCGCGGACGGTTACGAGGATCTCATTCAGATTTCTCTGACAGAGGATGAAACAGCAGCATTACATAAATCTGCAGATGGCGTCCGGGAATTGGTCGAGCTCATGGGGATATAGCTGATACTCCGATCGATTTTGATCGCTGGTATTCCAGAATCTGCGGGAGCCCGCCGCGGCGATCTGCGAGTTGGCATGATTCATAATGCGGAACGCGCTGCTCTGCTATCGCCAGGGTTGAGAACGCAGCCTCAAGCAATCGTGCGCTACAGATTTCAATTATGCGTATGCGCAAAGGATTCAGATCGATGACTATGCGGATTGAGCGTGATTCGCTCGGCGACGTCGAGGTGCCTTCGAATGCTCTTTACGGAGCTCAGACTCAACGGGCTCTCGAAAACTTCCCGATCAGCCAGATCGGTCCTCATCGAGCTTTCGTTTGGGCTACCGTGCTGATCAAAAAGGCTGCAGCCGTCACGCATCGCGATACCGGTCGCCTCGATCCGACCCTCGCCGAAGCCATCATTCACGCGGCGGATGAGGTGCTCGACGGAAAGCACGTGGAGCAGTTCGTTGTCGACGCGTTTCAGGCCGGGGCTGGCACCTCGCACAACATGAATGCCAACGAGTTGCTTGCGAACCGGGCGAACGAGCTGCTCGGCGGATCTCGCGGCGACTACGATCCGGTGCACCCGAATGACCACGTAAACATGGCCCAGTCCACCAACGACGTAATACCTACGGCCATTGCGCTCGCCGCGTTGCGCCTCCTAAATCCACTTTACGAAGCGCTGGATGGACTCGCCGCGTCTCTGCAGCGGAAGTCCGAAGACTGGGACGGGATCGTCAAATCGGGTCGTACGCATGTGCAAGACGCGACTCCCGTTCGATTGGGACAGGAGTTTGGCGCGTACGCGATGGCGATCCGCCGCAATCGTGAGCAAATCGCCGCTGCTGAGGTGGCAATCCAGGAGCTGAGTATCGGCGGAACGGCTGTCGGTTCTGGCCTCAATGCCGAGCCCGAGTATCAAAAGCGAGTCGTCGACGAGCTACGCGATCTCAGCGGATTAACAGTGCGACGATCGCAAAATCTCTTTTACTCGATGCAGAGCATGTCGCGGTTTGCGATGCTGTCGGGCGCGCTGCGCGCACTGGCCGTGGACCTGAGCAAATTGGCCAATGACATCCGACTTCTGGGATCGGGACCCCGCACCGGGCTGGCGGAAATCCGGCTTCCAGCGGTTCAGCCCGGATCATCCATCATGCCCGGCAAGGTCAATCCGGTAATGGCCGAATGCCTGAATATGATTTGCTTTCAAGTTTTCGGAAACGACCTTGCCGTCGGGATGGCCGCCGAGGCCGGGCAGCTCGAGCTGAACGTGATGATGCCGGTGATAGCTCACAACCTCTCGCAATCGATAGACATACTTGCGAATGGCTGCAAACAGTTCGACGAGCGCTGCGTCCGCGACCTGGAGCCGGACGAAGCTATGATTCGGTACTGGCTCGAGCGCAACACCATGCTGGCCACCGCTCTGGCTCCAAGAATCGGTTACGCCGCGGCGGCTGAAATAGCCAAGGAGGCCGTCCGCAGCGGCGCGAGCATCCCCGAGGTAGCCAGACGGATGACCGATCTCTCCGATGCTGAATTGGCTCAGGCGCTTGACCCCGCGCCGATGACCGAGCCCGGCGTCCGCGCGGGCGTCGACGGGGGTTAGGAGCCACCGCGGTCGGCCATCGGCCCCTGGATCGATTTCCCGATCCATCGATCGGGACGATTAGAACTTATTCCGATTCTGTTCCCGCTCGATTATCGTGAGTGTCCGTAGGCCCCCGTAGCTCAGTGGACAGAGCAACTGCCTTCTAAGCAGTGGGTCCCAGGTTCGAATCCTGGCGGGGGTACCGAAACGAGGATTACAGGGCAACTAGCCCCGATTACTGGCATGCGGTTACCGTCGGGATTGCGCCACGGCGCGTTGACCTGAATCATTGGTAAGCGCGAGTTCTCCGGCCCAAATCCGGATGTGGGCTCCAAAACAACCATCTCGACCACCCCGCTCGAGCGTGGCAACCTGCAGCGGAGGCCGAGGCGCGGGTCACGCCAGACGCTGATGGCGGGTAGCGCCCATTGCACCCTCGATTTCGGGCTGTTGATCGAATTGCGGAGTGATGATGGTCCACCCAGGTCAGAATTGGGACGCGCGCGATGGCTGGGATCTGCTAGCCGAGCATGGCCACAAGTTCGACTCATATATCGCCGTGACGTCGCCCAGCGCCTGGGAGTCCGTTCGTCGCCCCTTCACGACTGAGGCCCTCGACGCTCGCGGGTACGCTGTCAGGTTACGATTCGACCGCGGCAAGTATCGGTGAGGCGCCGTTCCATGATGAGCACCCAGGCGAATCGAACTGATCGAGTGATCGTCGAATCGAACGTCCCGGCCAGGATGCGTGACGGCATTATTTTGAGAGCGGACATCTATAGACCGGACGGGGCAGGCCCATATCCCGTTTTGCTCACCAGGACCCCGTACGACAAAGTGGCCGTGACGGACATGGCCGAATGTTTCGCCGCAGCCGGCTACATCGTCGTGGCCCAGGACATTCGCGGCAGGTACCGGTCGGAGGGCGAGTTCGTTCCGCTTCACAGTTTCGGCTCCAAAGATGTCGAGGATGGCTACGACTCGGTTGCCTGGGCCGCCGATCTGCCAGGTTCCACCGCGGAGGTTGGCATGTTTGGCAGCTCGTATTTGGCCTGGACATCCTGGAAGGCCGCATCGTCGGCGCCGCCTGCGTTGAAGTGCATCTACGTCTCCGGAATGTCGCTCCGTCACTCCGACGTGGAGCCGATCTTCCGGCCCGGTCGGCGACTTCAGTGGAGCTTTGCGACGATCGGACCGGACGACCGCCGCCGCGCTATCGGCGCACCCGGCCCTTACGACGTTGACGAGGCCCAAAAACTCTGGAGAGTCGAGCGCAATAAGTGGATCTGGGTCAAGCCCTGGAGCGAGATTCCCGACGACGCGATTCCATCGATGGCGGCTCGAATACGTCGCATCGTGCAGCATCCAGGAGAGGACTATCACGAGTTCGTCGGGATACATCGAAATATCGAGATCCCGGTCTTCAACAGAACCGGCTGGTACGACCGCTTCATCCCGGCAGTCGATCACTTCGTGGAAATGGAGAAATTCGCGCCCAGCGAACGGGCTCGGCGAAGCCAACGGCTCGTTGTGGGACCCTGGGGCCACACCAACGATCTCACGCGCGTGCAGGGCGAATTCGATTTCGGCAAGGATGCGGATTGGGACAACGTAGCAGTTGGAATTGACTGGTTCGATCATTGGCTCAAGGGAGTCGACAACGGAACTACCGAAGAAGCTCGGGTGCGCCTGTTCATCACCGGCGAAAACGAGTGGCGCAACTACGATGACTGGCCGGTGCCGGGAACGCGCCCTATTGAGTTCTATCTTTCGAGTGGAGGAACGGCCAATACGCCGTCCGGTGACGGTGAACTGGTGCGGAGCCCGGGCGGCGCTGCCACATCGGACTCCTTCGACTACAATCCCCGTGACCCGGTGCCGAGTTTGTTTCTCGAGACCTGCCAGGACGGACCGTTCGACCAGAAACCCCTGGACCATCGGCGGGAGGTGCTCGTGTATCAATCCGAGCCGCTGAATGAGCCGCTAACCGTCATCGGATCGCCTTCGGTGAGGCTTTACGCCTCCAGCTCAGCGATCGATACCGACGTCACGGCCAAACTCGTTGACGTGAGCCCTGACGGCACGGCTAGAAATCTGTGCTACGGCATCGTGCGCGCTCGGTTCAGGGATGGCTGGGAGAACCCGCGGCTGCTCAATCCGGGCGAGGTTGCGGAATTCACGATTGAGTTGAAGCCGATTGGCAACACGTTTCTCGACGGCCACCGGATCCGTCTTGACATAAGTAGCAGTGATTTCCCCAATTACGATAGAAACCACAACACCGGCGGGGACGCGTATGGCGAGTCAGAGATGATCGTGGCCCACCAGCAGGTCCATCACTCGCAGCGGTATCCATCGATGCTGCTGCTGCAAGTCGTTTCGCCCTAGCTGGCACGTGGCTGCCCGCAAGAGGTTCCGATGAGATTGTCGTTTGCCCAATGGGTGTTGGACTCCTGTGAGGCAGCGGCAGCGTTCGCGCGACACTGATGCGGACTTGTACGGGGGCTCAGGATTCCCGGGCTGTGGTCCACTCGCTGCAAGGACGGATGCGTAGAAGAGTCGCTGTCGCGGGGCTCGCCGTTCTCCCTGGCGGTGTCAATGCCGCCTGTCGCGGAGGCGGATCACCGGAGGCGGAGAAACACTCACCTGATCTCTCCCGTGGTGCGGCCCTATACCAGACCTACTGCCAGACATGCCACGGAGGCGCCAATACCGTGAGTTGCAGGGCAATAAGTCCGTTTAGCTGATATCCGGCTACCGTCGGGATTGCGGCCCCGATTCTTAAGGCAGAACTTTCCAACCGTCCCGTCACCTCCGCATCGATGATTTTCGGGATCGCCCGGTGGTCTTGGCGCTCGCTCGCCCAACGGACCCTTCGGCCGACCGCGCCATCCATGGACGAGCTCACACTATCTCGGGTTAGTAATCCCCGCCCCGCTGCGAGGTGCTGAAGTGCGAGCGCAGCCAGGATTATCCCCGACGTATGCGGTGTTCAGATCGGATTTGATCGCGGCGGCCGTCGGCGCGCTCGAGTCTTGTGCGCGAGCAGAAATACGCCGAGTGAGGCGAAAGCGAGCGACATGATGTACATCGTCTTGAATCCTGCAAGGTCTACAAATAGCCCCGCCACCATGCCCGCAGGCAACACCAGCAAGAAAAGCGTCGTGTTGAACGCGGCCCAATAGCTGGGAAGCTCCGCCGTCGGAGCGAGACCGATCACCGTGGCGAAATCTGAAACCGAGAATGCGCTGGTTGCGATGCCCACCAGAACGAAGGTGCCGTAAATGGTGGCGGTATTCGGCGCGATTACGGCGAGACCCATGGCAAACATTGCAGCCACGCCACCGAACACAGAAACGTACCTGTTCCCGAGCCGATCTTGAACGATCCCCCATCCCGCGAGTGCGGCAATCTGAGTCACAAGCATCACCGATGTAAAAAGTCCTATTTGGGGTACTGTCGCGCCGAAGTTGCGGGCAGCGTACACGGCCAAAAGGGTAATCGCCATCATTCCCCATCCGAGCGCGAGGCGGCCCGTAACGTACTGCCTGAATACCGGATCGGACCTGTAGACTCGACGGATTCGTCCAGCGAGGCGCCATATCGGCTCACGCGGGCGATCGGGTACCTCTGACGGCGGCTCCGTGAGCCGCAGCATGGCCGAATACCCCAGAGTTAGCATCGATCCGGCAACGAGAATCAGAGGACCGAATGCCGCCGGCGTGGCAGCGTCGCCCAAGATCCGACTGGCTACGGTCACGCCCACTGCTCCGAGGAGCACTCCCACGGCCTGGCTAATGCCGATGATTCGGCCTCGCATGCGCCTGTCGATGACCTTCGCAAATACATCCGCGTACGCAGGCGCCGTTATTCCGGTGCCTCCTCGAAATAGCAGGATCATTAGAAAAAAGAGTGCCAGGGTGAGTTTCGTATTCTCGGCTCCAGTCACAATCAGATACAGCCCGTAGAGAACAATCATTGAGCGCGACGCCATGCTTATGGCTACCATTCTGTTTCGCTTGAATCTGATTTGTTCGAAATAACGCGTTCCGAATAGCTGGGTCAGTGCCCACGTACCATCGAAAAACGAAGCTGCCAACCCGACGAGAATTGTGGAGGTGGTAAGCATGCTCACGAAGAGGGGCATGATCGTGATGGGGGAGATCAGGCTCAGCGCCGTGTTCCACAGCGCCGGATTCCAAAAGAAGATAAGCACATTGAGCTTTCTGCCGGATTGCAGGGCATCGCCCGGTGCATCGACTTGATCGGACCTAGTCGTCGCTTCCCTTAATCTGAACATCGATTCCGGCGTTCACATAGAACTCAGTTCTCAAATGCCGGCACACGACACTGCAGTATGTAGGAAATAGCGCGAACTATACGAGTTCTAACCTTCCATCAGATCGGGGTTAGGCACTAGCTCCATGCGGGCGGCGGTAGAAACGGGGAACGCTGCGGATTCCGAAGGCTGGAGTCGTGTCGCGGGGCACCTAATCCGCGTCGGTGTGTGCCAGAACAGGGACGGGCTTGCCGGGGCCCCCACGCCAGGATGCGCCCATGGCCCTTTGCTCGTCCGATCGGGAGCGGCGCCTCTGGGCGTGGACACTTGACGTCGTGGTGGCGACCTACTCGACCATCGACGTGGCGCGGGCGCTGCTCGACAGCGGCATGCTCCGCGCCACCCTGGTCTTTGGCGCACTTTTGGTTGGGGTGACTATCCTAACGCCAGGGCTGAAGACGCGGTCGCGCGCATCTTTGCGCCGTCCGGGGGGTGTTCGGCCGCGTATGGCTAAATATGACATATGCTGCTCAGGCGCCGACTGAAAGCAATTCGATCAACGAATACTGGACTCACATCGTGACTGACACAGACAGCATTGATCCGGCAGCGCGGGAACTGTATGCCGAGGCCATTGTGATTGACGGCCTGAACACCAGCCGTTGGGGCGTTGAGTCAGTATTCAGCGACCTGCGAACCGGGGGCGTCACGGCCATCAACGCAACGTGCGCGCTGTGGGAAGGCTTTGAGGACGCAATGGACAGCCTGGCGGCGTGGTTCGGTTGGTTCGACGAATTCTCCGATCACATCAGGCATGTCCGCACCGTGGCTGACATCCGCGAGGCGAAAGCCGCGGGCCGTACCGGGATCATTTTTGGTTGGCAAAACGCCACACCCGTAGAAAACGACATCAGGCGTTTTCAGCTCTTTTATGAGCTTGGGGTCCGAATAGTTCAGCTAACGTACAACGAGCGCAACCTCTTCGGCAACGGCTGCTGGGAACGCACCGATGAGGGACTGAGCAAGATCGGTCGGGCCGCGGTGCGCGAGATGAACCGGGTAGGCATTCTGATCGATCTTTCCCACGTCGGCGATAGAACCGTCCTCGAGACTATCGACCACTCCGAGCATCCGGTCAGCTTTACGCATGCGAACGCCCGATCCGAACACGCCTCGCCCCGCAACAAGACGGACGAAGCCATTCGCAGTCTCGTCGCCCGCGGCGGAGTCGTGGGCGCAAATTCGTTCCCACACTTTTTCCCTGCTCGCTTCGAGTCGACGCTGGACGACTTCCTGGACTCCATCGATTACCTCGTCCAGATGGTAGGTATCGATCATGTTGCAATCGGCACGGACTTCTGTATGGCGCAGCCGCGGAGCTGGTTCGAGTGGATCAATTCGTCACACGGAAAGCGTCCCGATATGGAAGTTCCATATTCTCCTGACCCGTATCACCATCTGCGGGGCTTCAACGATCCAACCGAGTTCGTCAACGTCGCAGCAGGACTGCTTCAACGGGGCTACCCTCCCGACGGCGTTCGCCAGGTGCTCGGCGAGAACTGGCTGCGGCTGTTCGCCCGCGTTTGGCATGACGACGCCTAGGCCGAAAGCACGACGATCAGTCCAGTCAGTCTCAAAAATCATCGGGCCGCGGGAAGATGCCCGATCAAACGCTTCTCGAGTTGTCGGGTGGCCGGGCAGATTCAGTCCTCGTTAGTGGAAATGGCCGCCGGAATCGGTCGGCTTGAGGCCAGGGTTCCCCGGTTGTCGCAGAAGGCAACGCCGCCCAACAGGCCGCGGCTGCCTACCAGTGCTCCTCGACGAGATCCAGGGCACGGTCCAATTGAAACGGACTGATGTCGTGACCGGTTTGGCCCTGAATCACAAGATCTCTCAGGATTTGCCCGATGAGTATCCCGAATTTGAATCCGTGGCCCGAAAAGCCGGCCGCCACGAACGCGTTTGACGCGCCGGGCACGGCGTCGATAATGAAGTGCGCGTCGGGCGTCATCGCATACGCGCACGTCTTGCTGTACGTCACCGCCGCGTCCACGAGGCCCGGCAGATGGCGCCGCAGAAAGTCCCGCATTTTATTCAGGGCTTCCGTGTCTGGAGCCTCGCGGTCGGCATCGGGATCGAACTCCGGTCCGATCCGATCGTCGGCGATCTTCAGCGAACCGTTCCAATGAACGGGAAAGCCGTAAAATCCCGTATCCAGAATTGCGAACGGCAGGAAGCGGGGGTGGGTGTATGCGGGGGAGTCGGACGGACGCAAATAATGCAACCTTTGGGCCGTCGGGGTGACTGGGATTTGCAGGTTCGGCAGAAGTCGCTCGGTCCAGGGACCGGCCGCAATCACATAGGCATCGCCCTCGAATGTCCTGCCATCGGCGGCCCGGACGGACGAAACCTGATCGCCTGAAATCGCCAGTTCCACGACTTGCGCTCCGGTTTGGATCTCCGCGCCGAGCGCCACCGCTCGCTCAGCGAGGGCCACGACTGCCTCCCGCGCACGGATGAAACCATCGGGACCTTCCGCGAAGACGCCAGAATCGATACCGTCAAACTGGGGATAGCGTCGCTTGATATCGGCGGCGTCGAGCCATTGCGGTCGATAACCGAGCCTTTCAAGTCCTTCGTAGCCCCGTAGGAGCGGTGGGTGACCGGGCTTTGTCTGCAACATCAGCAGTCCGGTTTCCTGGTAGAAGCCGTGGCCCACTTCGCTCTCGAAATCCTTCCACAGGCCAACCGACTCGGCCACCATCTCTGTATAAAAATCCCGGCCTCGGTATTGGTGTCTGATGGCGCGCGACTCGTCGCTCGAACTCGCATTCCCGTGACCAGGTTTGTTCATGTCCAGGATAAGAACACGACTTCCGGCCCTGGCGAGCCAGTAGGCCGTCGCGCATCCCATGACGCCCGCCCCGACGATCACGGCGTCATATGTCATTTGGCCCGTCCAGTGCTCCGCAGGGGAATTCCCTGCTCGATGAACCGCCCTTCGTATCGATCGACGAATTCGCTACATCACTGAGTTCAGAAGGGAATCCAGTCCATGACCTGCCCCGGATACTTGTACCACGACTTGCCCGCCCGGATTACTGCCGTGCCGCAGTTCAAAATCTGGGGGGCAGCGAATTCATCGGTCAAGGCTTTCACTTCGCGGACATCATGGTCTCGCCTTTCGGGCGTCCCGTGCGGACGCGCGCCCGGGAACCAAACTCGGAATTCCGTGGATCGCCAAGGATGGCGCCAGCAATGCGATGATCCAGTTCGCGGGCGCCCGGCCTGGCTATCCGATGAAGCGAAAATTACTTCGGCAATTTCAGGGCGATTTGGTGTCCCAATTTTGGGGGCCGGGAATCCGTTCGCGACGCCGCCGAAATTCGGATAATCTCGGCCTGCATTGAGTCAATCGCGCTAGTCGCCCGACGAACCAAACATGAATCCTGAATTCCCCAAAATCTTCTCCCCTTTCACCATCAAGAATCTCACTTTGCGGAATCGTATTTGCAGCACCGCGCATTACGCCGAGTGGATGTCCGACGACGCAGGGCTTCCGAACGCCGACTTCGTTGCGTACATGAGAGAGCGAGCCCGGGGAGGCATAGGACTTCTAACCGTCGGCGCCACCACCGTGACATCGGACGGTGGACCGGTCTACTTTCAAAACGTGGACGATCGGTTCATCGAGGGCTATCAGCGCGTGGCGGACGCAGTTCACAAAGATGGCGCGAAGCTGATAGCTCAGTTGATCCACATCGGTGACCAGGCGCCCGTTGTGGTGGGACGCCCCGCCGCGCGAATACAGCTGGGCGAGTTCTTGCCGCCGCCGCCCGCCGCCGAATCGACGCCGCCGTCTTTAGAATCGCCTTCGATGCGGGACTGGTCCGTCAAGGAACTGTCCGAAATCGCCGGTGCGTTTGGCGAAGGGGCATATCGAGCGAAGGCGGGGGGTGTGGACGGCGTCGAACTCCATGCCCACGAACGCTACCTCCACGCTCAGTTCCTGAGCCCCATCTATAACAAGCGCAACGACGACTACGGCGGCAGCCTGGAAAATCGCGCTCGGTTGGTCATCGACACACTTTCGGCCATGCGGCAGGCAGTAGGCGACGACTTCGTCGTGGGCGTGCGGCTCAAGGCCCGTGACTTTCATCCCGAGGGGATGGTGGAGGAAGACTACGTTCGACTGATCCGAATGCTTACGGCCAGGCGCCTGATCGACTATGTGAGCCTGACGGCCGGAACCGATTTCATCCATCACGGTCCGATGTATTTGCCCGATGGCGAGTTGCTCCCAATTGTGGCGGCGGTTCGCAGCAAGATTGACGTTCCGGTGATTCACGCCGGCCGAATTACCGATGCGCGCCTCGCCGAAGAGGCGCTGGCTTCGGGACAGGTGGATCTCGTGGGCATGACGAAGACCCACATAGCCGATCCGCATTTCGTCAGGAAGCTGAGAGAAGGGCGACCCGAGGACATTCGGCACTGCATTCGCTGCCTCGATTGCCTGGAGATAGAGGCCGTAACCTGCATCTACAACCCCGTCACGAGGCGCGAAAACGACTGGAGCGAGCTCAGGGTAACCCGCGCGCCGAAGCGTGTGGTCATCGTCGGCGCGGGCCCGGCCGGCATGGAAGCGGCGCTCACCTCGGCCGCGCGCGGTCACGATGTCGTGGTGCTCGAGAAATCTCAGAAGGTCGGCGGCCAGACACGCCTGGCGGGCGCCGGTCCCCTGCGGGGCAAGTTTGCCGAGATCGCCAACTTCTATGAGAGGCAGGCGGCTAAGGGATCGTTCGAGTTGCGTGTAGGCGTGGATGCCACGCCTCAATCAGTGCTTGGCGAGCGTCCCGATGTAGTGCTTGTCGCGACCGGATCGCGACCTCGCAAGCCCGCGCTTCACGGAATCGACGCTGATCGCCTGTTTGCGGCGAATGATGTCTTGCTGGGTCAAGTAGATGCAGCGGCGACGGTGCTTGTGATCGATCGCGATGGACGTGCGCCGGCCTTTGTAGCCGCCGACTACCTGACCGTCAAGGACATTAGGGTGGAGTTCGTGGCGGCGATGGATCGGGTTGCCCGGAACCTGGGCGACCGCGACGGCGCGTTGCTCGTTCAAAGGTTGTCCGACAGGGGAGTTTCATTTCGCGCCGGCTTTGACATCGCACGCGTCCAGGATCATCAGGTTGTTCTGCGAGAAGTTTCCACAGGGTCAGAAATGTTGATTGGGACGTTTGATGCCGTGGTCCTTGCCGCTGGCGACGAACCGGTCGACGACCTCGCCGAATTACTCACTCAAGAGTTCGACGAAGTTCATGTTATCGGTGCCGCCAATAGGTCGCGGTCGATCCGGGAGGCGACGGTGGATGGCGCGACGATCGGTCGTTCGATTTAGGTCAACTCGGATTCGCCAAACGAGTCCAGTTTCGGAACCGAAGATCTTTCGTGCTGATGGGCTCCAGGCCGTTCCCATCGATGGGCTGCGGCGCGTAGCCCAGACACGAATTGCGAGCAAGTATCGTTTTCCAAGGTGCCCGGATAAGCGGTTGCGAGCCGGTGTACGGTCGATCTTCCACCCGCTATAGTGCGGCTCCCGGTTACAAGAAAGGCCGAAAAGCCAATGGCACTTTGGGCAGAGCAAGTTCAGCAGTTCAAACAGCTCGGATACGCCGCCGTGCCCGATTTCTTCACGGAGTTGGAGACAAGGGCTCTGCAGGCCGACGTTCAACGTCTCCGTTCCGGCGGCCTGTTCCGAAACGTTGCGACCGCCGGAGATGGCACGACCGAATCGACCGAAATTGAAAACCTTCAGATTGTGCCGCTCAATCCCCATAGCAACCTGATTCGGGCGCTGGCATTTCATCCGAAGGTCATCGAGCACGTTTCCAACTTGATCGGCGACAGGGTCGTTCTGCAACTAGACCAGATTTTCCTCAAGCCCGCGGGAACCGGCTCCGGTACGAACTGGCATCAGGACAATGCCTATTTCAAGATCAATGATCCGCTGAAAGGAACGGCGATGTGGATCGCCGTCCAGGACGCAAACATTGCGAACGGCACCCTGAGAGTGATTCCGGGAATGATGCACGAGCAACTAGATCACGACCGTGACGTCGAAAGCGATCACCACATTCGCTCGTATCCGTCGGAAGACAATGCCGTACCCATCGAACTGCCTGCCGGAGGCGTTGCCTTTTTCTCGTATGGAACTCCGCATGCCACGGGCGAAAACCGGACCGAAAGCGACCGCGCGGGAATCGGGTTCCACTTTCTTCACGAGGATCAAACGCAGGCTTCGGCCAGAGCCATGGGATTCGGTCCGGTTCTTACGGGACCCTGGGCATCGGGCGGCGAAACGGAGTACGGGAGCCGCGTTGCAGGGACCTGGGATCGGGAGGTTCGAATACTGGTCGCTCCGACGGCGTAGAGTTCGCAAGTCGCTCGGTCAAGAAATTGGGGTGACTCAGTCCGGATACCGTCTGGGGAGCATAATCGCCCGAGTTCCGGCCGGCTTCACAGGAGCAGAGCCCTCGCGCGAAGTTAGTCCAGGTCGACCACCCCCGCGTCGTCCCCGCCGATATCGACCACCGCCGGCTACGGTCCCGCTTCGGCCTTCGCCGTTAGTTCTTCGTCGATCTCCGCAATGCGCTCTTGGAAATCGCGCGGTCGCCGCAATGCCGCGGGCCGATTTGAGGCTCAGTCGCGAGCTTCAGCCATTTTCCAATAAACCGCAGCGCCGAGTGCAAAGGCCAGTATCTCGCCGCCTTCGACTGCGCGAAAGTGCCCCAGCTCCCCGGCGCCCCGACCCTCGACGACCTCGAAAACCAGCGGATCGGCAGTCGGAAGCAGGGCGGAAGGCGCATGAAGTGACCCGTCAATCGGATTCTCAGCCTCGATTCGGAGCTGGCCAGCCCGATACACCAAGCGCATATCGGGAATCCCGTGAAACGCGTAGATTCCAAGCAGCGGCTCATATGCGGACGGCATTGCCTCAGTCGAAGTGTGCGGCCCAGCCGAGGTTTGGGTGTGCGCCTCGGCGACAACGGCGTCCAGCAGCGCCAACGACGCATCATGGGCACCGTTTTGCCAGCCTCGGTTGGTTAGCACTACGACGCCGGAGCGCGTCGACTTGTTGAAATAGTGTGCGCTGCGGTAGCCGGGCAGCGACCCCTCGTGACCGACGTGAATCTCATCTCCACGCCGTCTTGCCAACCAGGCAAGGCAGTGCCCCACGCGCCAGTCGCTATCCAAAAACTGAGGCCTGTGCATCTCCTCGAGAGTCGACCCGGCCAATACGTTCGGCCCCGCTTCGCTTGAAGGCCCGATTTGCAGTTGAAATCCGATCCAGCGCGCCAGATCGCGGACACTGGAGTACAGCTGACCCGCCGCAGTTATCCCTTTCAGTGGCGGGTGCGGGGCAATCCGAACGTCGACCGTGAAAGGCCGGGCGTCGTAGCCGGTCGCAAGACGCGATCGGCTATCGCCGTGAAGTTCGAATACGCTTGAAGTCATCCCCAGAGGTTCGAGAATCGTGGCGCGAACGTGCTCCGAAAATTCCCGGCCCTCGTGCCTCGCTACAACCTCGCCCATCAGGGCGAACGCCAGGTTGGAGTATTTCGACGCCTGATCCGGCTCGATCACCACCGCAACCCGGTCGAGCTCGGTCAGGATCTGATCCATTGCCGGGAAGTTATGGGTCTCCCAATAATCATGCGGGGCGTCGCTCATCAGGCCCGAACGGTGTGCGAGCATCCGTCGAAACGTGACCTGGTCGAGCGAGCCACGCCGCACGCGCGCGGCCGTGAATTCCGGCAGATGCAGGACGAGGGGATCGTCCAGGTTGAGCTTGCCGGCGTCGCGCAACCGCAAGATCGCCGTGGCGGTCACGGTCTTCGTGATCGACGCGACCCGAAACAATGAATCCGGAGTGAGTTTGGCTTTTGCCTCGACATCGGCCAGGCCGAATCCATCGAAGGCCGAAAGCTGGCCACCCTCGACGATGCCGACGGCCGCGCCGGGAATGTTGCGACCCGCAAGAATGCCGGCGACCAGCGATCGATGCTCTGGCCTCAACGCCGGTACTTCGCCGGTGGTCATTGGCGGGGGATCGTTCGACCGCCGGTCACTTCCAACACACGACCTCCAACGAGGAGTACATCCGCGGTCGTGTCTACGTCAATTTCAACAGTCCTGGCGTTTGATTCGCCAGGATGGTCCGCGGCCCCGTCGGTCAACACAAGGGCGTCGGGATTTGTGTGCTCGGACATTTCGCAAATTTCCCGTTTCGTAGCAGCTAAGGTTCGTTCGGACAGCCGCACGATAGACTCGCGCTTCGACGCATCGCTGCCGCGACCGGATCATAGGAGAAAGACCGACAGATTGCGAAAGCATCGTGGTGATGATCCGCGTGGACTGAAAGGGCACGCGGAGCTTCGACGCGGAAACGCCGGGCGTCACCAATCAATGCTCAGTAGTCGTGATCAAGATGGCCAGGTTTCGTATTTCAAATACGTAAGTCCAATTGGCCGCCACGACATGACATCTCTCAGGTTTCGCGAGGGGCAGGCATTGGCGCTGATGGGATTCAAAGCCCGGCCAGCCTGTCCGATGTTTCCGCATGCTGGCGCCATTGCCGGCTGCTGCTACTTAACAGATCTCAGGTACCGGGGATGACAAGTCTCAAGCCTCATACGTCGTCGATCGCCTAGGTCAGGATCTCAAGGGCGCGGCAGACAAGATACTCGACGGCGTGAAGCTTGCCGTGGACTTAGACATTCCGATCCGAACGCCGTAATTATCGAGCCCTGACGAAGCACAATGATGAACGATATTCTCAGGGTGGGGGTTGTGGGCGCGCAGCGCGGCACGTCCCTAATCCCTGGCTTTCGCGCTCACGAAGGCGCAGATGTCACCGCCCTGTGCGCGCGAAATGAGGAATTTCTAAATAAGCAGACCGATCGATTCGGCGTTCCCCTGCGTTTCACGGACTATCGGGCCCTTCTTGAATCCGACATCGATGTCGTCGTAGTGGCGACGCCCGCCCATGCAGCTGCACGTGCCGCACAGCCTGCAAGCGCTGGAGGCCGGCAAGCACGTTCGGAGCGAAGTCACGGCCGGCGTGTCGCTGGAGCAATGCCGCGACCTCGTGACCGGCGTTGAGGCCGCCCGTAGCCTGGGCGTCAGGTACATGCTTGGAGAAAATTCATGCTTCTCGCCCCAGACAATTCTCATCAAGAACCTCGTCAACGAGGGGCTGTTTGGGGAAATTTATTTTGCCGAGGGCGAGTATGTCCACGACATCAAGTCCATCCATTACAGCGAAGACGGTAGCCCGACATGGCGCACGGTCTGGCAAGTCGGGGTAAACGGATGTACTTATGGCACGCATAGCCTTGGTCCCATACTTGACTGGTTCGAATGAGCGCGTCGCTTCGGTCGTTTGCGCCGGCAGCGGCACGCACACGGCCCCACAGAACGTGGCAGACGACACGAGCACGATGCTGTGCAAGCTTGAATCGGGTGCTCTGGTCACCATAAGGGTCGACATGCTCTCGAACCGCCCACACAGCTCCGGCTACAGCTCGCTGCAAGGCACGAAAGGCTGTTACGAAGGGGCGCGAGGTCTCGGCGATCGACCGAAGATCTGGCTCGACGGTTTCGGTTCAGAGTCTTCCGATCGCTCCTCGATAGATACCGACCCCTACCAGTGGCGGCCGCTAAGCGACCTCGAGCGAGAACATCTGCCGCCCGGTTGGTCGGAGGTTCCGGATGAAGTCCATGGACCGGACTACGGAGCGGCGGAATATCACATGATCGGCGAGTTCATACAGGCGATACGCGAGAAACGCGATCCGGCGATTGATGTCTACCGAGCGGTGGACTTCACGCTGCCGGGGCTGCTGTCGCAGACCTCCATCAGCCGCGGCCGCGAGCCCGTCGGCGTTCCGGATTTTCGCGGGGGAAGCTGGGGTTGAGGCGCGACCGAAGCTGGCATCCGGCGGCGCTCGGGCAGGCCATCATTGACCGTTGCCGCGGCGCGCAATTGCGGCTCTCTAGTCTGATGCGGCGGGCGCTGATCGGCCAGCATCTGACGCCAACCCACGCAGAACTTCGGCGGCGGCCCTGGCGGGTTCGGAGTCGGGTTCGCGTTCGATCGCACGCTGTAGATGTACCCTGGCCCGCTCGTCACCCTTGGCGGCGAGCGAAAGGGCCTCAGCAAAGCCTTTTTCGGAGTAGCTGGCATCCCGCGGGGTAACCGGCAAGTCCAGCCGTTTCCAGTAGTACTGGAGGTCATCCGACTTCCATCCGGAGTAAATCTGCTGCCAGGAAATATCGAGATAATTGCTGAGATGCGGCACCAGCATTTGCTCCGCTATGGGAAGGCCAAGCGCCTGGTATCGATTATCCAGGGAGACGCGAATTCTGTCCTCGGTCACGTTGGGTAGTGCCCGGTGCAGTGTGAGACTGTGAAATATGAGGGCGTCCCCGATTTCATAATCGGTGGTAAGCCAGTCACCGGAGTGCTCGTCGGTGTCGACGGATAGGCTGCCGGCGCCGAGCGAAAAGTGGTGATCGAAGACCACGTTTCGCCTGTGGGACCCCGGCTGAACCGCAAGACCGCCGAGCTCGATTGGGCAATCGCCGACCGGCGACCAGCACGTGTAGGTCTCGAATGATCCTTGAAAATGCACGAAGTCCTGATGAACCGGCGTTGTGTGCTCAACGTACTGAGGAAACCATAGGCGCGCGATCTTGCTGGGATGCGGCAGGACCTCGTCTCCGATCACCTTCTCCATGACGTTCATCACCGACGGCCAATGTCCCGCTCGGTGAAACGACTCGAGCCTGTACATCTGGTGGTATACCGCGGCATACGCGAGATCCCCTTCCGCGCAGCGGCGTGACACGTCGGCCACTCCGTCAAGGAGCTCCGAGCCGTCTCGAATCCACCCGCAGTCTCGAAGTACGCCCAGAATCTCCAGACGAAGACCGCGCAACATTTCCGGTTCATGGAGTCTCCGAAAGAAGAGGTAGCCCTCGTCCAGAATTCGACTCCGGAGTTCCGCGGGATCGTCGATCGCGTCGTTCGACACCCGAAACTCTTTGAATTTAGCTGCCATTTCTGTGCAAGTCCAAGACCACGTCGGCGTCCGACAGGACGCTGCGCGTAAGAGCTGGGCGCGATTTCCAACAGTGTATTAGATCACGCGTCGATTGCCAGGAATCGGGTATCGCGTGGATGACCGGCGCGGAGCCTACGCCGTTATGTCGGTATTTCTACCAACTTGGCCCGGGTCTCCCGAATTTGCCGCCCGGCGATGTTTTCGATTCGAGTCGAGAACCTCGCCGGCGTCGCTGTTGGTCTGGTCGTCGCCCGGGTCGCCATCTCCTGGATCAGCGGTGATCAGCGTATCCTCCACGTCGGAATCTTTATTCCGCTCTCGGAGAATCTGGCGAAACTGATCCTCAGATCCGTTTCGTGATTGATCGCGCTGGCGATTTGACTGCTTTGCTCGCTGAATCCGATGCGATTCGGGAGCTAAACGTTTGATTGCGTCGATATCGGACATCGTATCGTCTCTGACCTGAACTCTCCCAAGTCCTCGCTCTATTATCGGCAAACATCATCGTACGGCGCACAATTTGTTACGAACACCCCATTAAACATGCCGTTCGCGATTTTCAATGTCTGCAGGCTGGGCCGATTACATGATCGGGCTCCAACCGGGTCAATCGACGGCCGATCGGTGCAGGACCGGTTGCCACCGTCGACATTTGACTCGAAATCATCTTGATGTCGTCGATTCTCCAACTCCTTTAATATGCGGCATTCCGCCTGAGGGGTGATCCGCTATGTCTGTCTGTACCGTCTGCGGTCGTCAACGTCCGTCCGACGCGGCATTTTGCGGCGAATGGGGCTGACTCAGCGGACAATCATGGCGGAAGTCTTAGATCTAATTGAAGCGAAGAAAGCGGGGCGCGCAAATCGCGCGTCCGAACTCACGGATCTGCTGAACGGCTATCTCTCCGGCGCCGTGCCCGACTATCAGATGGCGGCCTGGCTGATGGCCGTCCGCCTCAACGGCATGAACCAAAACGAGGTCGCCGCGCTCACCAAGGCATTCGTGCAGAGTGGCAGGTCGTTTACGTGGGAATCGCTTTCGGCACCCGCCGTCGATAAGCACAGCACGGGTGGCGTCGGAGACAAGACTTCGCTGGTGGTCGTGCCGCTTGCCGCGGCCTGCGGCCTGGCGGTTCCGAAGATATCGGGTCGCGGACTTGCGTTCACCGGCGGGACGCTGGACAAGCTGGAATCCATTCCGGGGCTGCGGGTCGACCTCGACGCCCGCGAATTCCAGAGCCAGGTTGAGCGTATCGGCGCCGCCATCGTCTCTCAGACGGCTGATCTCGTGCCCGGCGACAGCGTCGTTTATGCGCTCCGAAATGCCACGGGGACGGTGGATTCACCGGGCCTCATGTCGGCGAGCATCATGAGCAAAAAACTTGCCGCCGGAGCGGGGACGATCGCCATCGACGTCAAAGTCGGTTCGGGCGCCTTCATTCGGGACTTCGATTCAGCGAGACGATTTGCCGAAATGCTCGTCGTCATAGGACGATCGGCTGGACGGAACATCCGCGCGTTTATCACCGATATGGATCAACCACTCGGATTCGCGGTGGGCCACTCGCTGGAGGTGTCCGAGGTATTGCAAGTTCTGCGAGGCGGCGGCCCGCCGGACGTCACGGAACTCTCGTTAACGATCGTTGCTGCTCTAATTCGCGATTCCGGGCTCCGGTCAGCTCCGCGCGCCGCCAGAGAACGTGCCGAAAAGGCCCTGTCGTCGGGCGCCGCGGAAGCCAAGTTCCGGGAGATGGTGGAGACGCAGGGAGGGAACCTCGCGCTATTTGAACGAGATCTGCCGCATGCGCAAATGCCGGTCAAGCGCCCGATCGCATTCGGCGAGGATGGTTACGTCGCCCGTGTCGATGCGCGCGCCGTTGGCCGCGCCGTCGGCACTCTCGGGGGTGCTCGAACCCGGAAGGGCGAAAGTATCGACAGTGCGGTCGGAATCTACATAACTAAGAAAATTGGCGATCGGGTCGGTGCCGACGAGGAATGGGGCTGGCTTGCCGCCCGTGACGATGATTCGGCCGAGGCTGCTCTCGGCATGGTTCTCGATGGCCTAGCTGTCGCGGAATCACCGCCGCAGGAATCGAATTTGATAGTCGATCAGCTCGCCGGTTGACCCCAGCGGCCGGCTCGCCCCGCGTTCCGAATCTACCCCAGGGCCGTCGCCCCTAGCTTATGGCGTCCGGGCGGTTCGGACCTGCGTTTCGCTCCTCGATTGCCGCAACGAGTGCCGACAGCCCTGCGTCGAGTCTCCCTCCATCGTCATCGTTGAGACCCTCGATCAATGGGCTCAAGTAATCCGATGCCGCGTTCAAAACGTCGCCAAGAGCCCTTGCTCCGGCCCCGGTCAGCCTCAGCCGTACAACCCGGCGGTCGTTGCGGTCGGCGCGGCGCGCTATGAACCCGTTGGCGAACAGACTGTCGGCGATTAGGGTTTATCCACCCATGGGAACAAACTCCAGCCTGGCCGGAGAAGCCCAATTCACGCCGTGGCAACTCAGCGTCGGCAAGCTGCTGGCAATCGCGGGGCTAATGGTCGTGATGGCCGCCGTTGTTGTCGGGATCGTATTTGCCAATATCGTGGCGGGTTACTACGCGAACCCGAAGGACGTGAGGGACGCTGCCGCGGCCGGTACCGAGGTACTGGCGGACCAGGGGACCATCGCAGCCGTCAAAGCGTGGTTGGCGCCACTCAAATTCGTCGGTCTGTCGACGATCTTGACCGGTATCGGCGTGGTCCTCTGGGGAATCGTCCTGACCTTGCGCGTCCGCGCGACCGTTTTTTCCACGGCGATTCCTCAGCCCACGCGCGGTGGGTATGGGGCAGAGGTTTGACCGCATCTTCGAATTTAGATGTCGCAGAAAGGAAGTGGGAAATGGCATCGACACAGGCTACCGGCAACGGCGCGGTCAATTCCGCGACGGTCGCCGACGATTTAGGCGCGGACAAGGCGACGTGGGACGGAGCCGCCGCAGGTACTTCTCTGGTCGACAACAGGGTGACCATCGAGGGAATCAAGTCGTGGCTGCCCGGCTTCAAGTTTCTTGGCATGGGACTGCTGCTGGCGGGCATAACCTTCCTCGTTGCCACAATTCTGGGTACTCTTCGCCACCTCGGCTACAGGGTACAGACCGCCCTGGGCCGGGACCCTGTCTTTCCCGCGCCACCGGGTGAAGCACGGATATTTCCCATGATTATGATGACGGGACTGATGCTGCTGATCGGCACGTTTGTCGTAGCGATAGTCGTATCGCAGCGGAACTGGATCCGGCCCCCGCCGGATCAGCATTGCTGTCTCAGCTCGGGACTATCAACGCTGAAGCAGCCTGGCTGACGTCGCTGAAGTTCCTGGGTATCGCCACCATGCTGACGGGCATAGCGTTCGCGCTGGCGGCGATCGTCAAGGTGCTTCGCTCTCAGGCCGAAATGGTGGTCGGGTTCATTAGCAACGACTAAGCTCGCTTGCCTGCGGCAAGATACGTGGGGGCGCCCGGCGCATGCGCCGGGCGCCCCCACGTTTAACTGCGCTCGATCACAACTCGCGGCAGCGCATGAGTGCCCGGCGATCCCGCACTAACCTTACAATTGGTCGAATCCGACCGGAGCGAATTTCCAGGAGCGCACACACCCCTGACGCGAGTGACGGATGATGCCGCACGCACCGGTCCGGAAGCGTTGAACCGCCCCTACGATCCGACGGGCGTCGAAGAGCGCTGGTACCGGCTGTGGGAGGATCGAGGCTACTTCTCGCCCGAGGGTGGAGATGGGCGGCGGCCGTTCGTCATTTCGATGCCGCCGCCGAATCTCACGGGCGTGCTGCACTACGGTCATGCTGTCATCGTGACCTTCGAGGACCTCCTGATCCGATGGCGGCGGATGCAGGGCTACGAGACGCTGTGGCTGCCCGGCACCGACCACGCCGCTATCGGCACCAACTCCGTTCTTTTGGACCAGATTGCAAAGCAAGGTCGCACGAGGGACGAGATCGGTCGCGAGGTCTTCGAAGAGCTCTTCTGGGACTGGATCGGTAAGAGTGGAGCCACTATTCGATCACAGTTAAGGCGAGTCGGAGCGAGCTGCGACTGGTCCCGCGAACGATTCACAATGGATGAGGGTCTCACGCGGGCGGTGAACGAAGCCTTCGTTCGCCTCTACGATCGGGGATTGATCTACAGAGGTTCGTACCTTGTCAACTGGGATCCTCAAGACCGAACGGCCGTTTCCGATCTGGAGGTCGAACACGAGATCGTCGCCGGCAAGCTGTGGCACGTCCGTTACCCCCTGGTGGACGGCGGCCATATCGTCGTTGCGACGACCAGACCCGAGACAATTCTCGGAGACACGGCCATAGCGGTCCATCCGGACGACGAGCGGTATGCCGGTCTGATCGGACGACGGGCGCAAGTTCCCGCCCTCGAACGTCAAATCCGGATCATCGCCGATGACGCCGTAAATCCTGAGTTCGGGTCCGGCGCGGTAAAAGTGACGCCGGGCCACGACCCCAACGACTACCAGATGGGCATCCGGCATGAGCTGGAAATGATCAACATCCTCAATGAGGACGGAACGCTGAACGAAAACGCCGGTCCGTTCGCCGGTCAGGACCGATTCGAGGCTCGCGTAAGCGTCGTGAACTGGCTCGACGAGCGCGACCTTATTGAAAAGGTCGAAGAACACGAGCACTCAGTCGGGCACGGTCAGCGGTCCGGAACAATCATCGAACCCATGCTTTCGGAGCAATGGTTTGTAAGAATAGGGCCCCTGGCGGCGGCCGCGGCCGCGGCGGTTCGCGACGGCAAAATTCAATTTCACCCCCCGCGTTTCGCTGACGAATTCCTGCGGTGGATGGACGAAATTCACGATTGGTGTATTTCGCGCCAGATATGGGTCGGGCACAGATTGCCTGTCTGGTACTGCCAGGACTGCGGCGAAACGACAGTCAATAACGATGAGCCCGAATCGTGTCCCGCTTGTGGCGGCGTTCTGGAGCGCGATCCGGACGTTCTCGATACCTGGTTCAGTTCGGGTCTCTGGCCTTTCTCGACCCTCGGCTGGCCTGATTCCACTCCAGATTTCAGGAACTTTTATCCGACGACCGTCATGCAAACCGGTTACGACATCATCTTCTTCTGGGTCGCGAGAATGGTGATGCTCGGAATTGAGCTCACCGGTGAGGTGCCGTTCCGGCACGTGCATCTCAGCGGCCTCATGCGGCGTGACGACGGCTCTAAGGTGAGCAAGTCGGATCCGCAGCCAGGAGATGATCCGGCTGAAGTTATCGATCGATTCGGCGCCGACGCCCTGCGTTACATGATCGCCACCGCCGGGAGCCCAGGAGGCGACCTGAAGCTTGTGTGGCAAAAACTCGAAGCCGCGCGGAACTTCGCAAACAAGCTCTGGAACGCCGCCCGATTTACGGTGGATGCACAAGCTGTCGGGCAGGTTGAGCCCGGCCCGCCCACTGCAGTCGATCGATGGATACTCGGGAGGCTGGATCAGACCGTCTCCGAGACCACCCGCAGGCTGGAGGCCTTCAACTTCGGCGAGGCTGGTCGCGGTATTCAAGATCTCATCTGGAACGACTTCTGCGACTGGTGCATCGAGGCGTCAAAACCGCGACTTCGTGGAAATGACCCGGCGGCCGCTTCTCGCGCGGCCGCGACCCTTGCGGAAGTCCTCACAACCTCCCTGCGCCTGCTGCATCCGTTCATGCCGTTCGTCACGGAGGAGCTGTGGAGTCATCTGCGACGGGTGCTGACCGATCTTGAGCCTGAGAACATCATCATCGCCGATTGGCCGGAGTCTCAGGGTCGTGAACGCGATCCGGCGGTCGCCGAGATCGACGGACTAGCAGAGGCCGTGCGTGTGATCAGGAACGCAAGGCGGGAGGCGGGAGTGGAACCCGCAAGGCGCATCGAGGCCGTTCTCAAGCCGGGCGCAAGATCGGCCGTTCTGGAAACCGAAAGCGATTTCCTGGCGCGTTTGGCCCGTATCGATCCGCTCGTAATCCTCGGCGATGGCGACACGCCTCCGGAGAAATCCATATCGCTTATCGCGGGCGGAATGGAAATTCATCTGCCGTTGGAAGGGATGATTGATATCGATGTCGAGCGAAAGCGTCTGACGAGCGAGCTCGAGCGGCTCGACGGCGAGATTGCCAGGGCGGATAAGGCCCTGTCGAACAAAAAGTTCATTGAGCGTGCGCCGGCGGATGTCGTTCAAAAACGGCGTGACGACAGGGTAGCCGCCGTCAGTCAGCGAAACACGACGCGGACACGCCTCGACACTCTCTGAACCGGCCTTACGGGGAACTTCGAACTCCAACCGGCCATCGCTGCTAACCGCTCGTTTGGGTCCCGTCGCCCTCGTCATCCCGAGATTCGGTCCCTACGAACCAGTTTCTTCCCGACGATCGGTCCCACTGTCCGATTGGGTCGCCGGTAGTTCTTGCCGACGACCGAGCAACCGCGTCAAATGCTTGACGCACCTGGGAAGAGACCTGGTCTATGTAATGTACAGCCACGGCTTCAGCGGTTTTCGGAAGCACCGGCGAGCCCCATTCGAGCGTGCCGTGATGCGATAGAACGATGTTTCGCAGCTGCAAAGCCGTCTCCACCGGGCAGCCGGTGTCCTCGCACGCGCGCGACACCATTTCATCGCCCAGCGTCACGTGACCAACCATGATGCCCGTCGGCGTGTAGTCGATGTCGGCTTCCATCCCGAGCTCCACGACCTTGCCAATGTCGTGCACGATGCAGCCCGCGAAAACGAGGTCCATGTCTAAATCCGGGTACAAGCTTCCCACGGTGTCGGCGATGGTCAGAACTTCGAGCACATGCTCCAGCAGGCCGCCGATGTGGGCATGATGCCGGCGCATCGCGGCCGGCCAGCGTCCCAGTCGCTCTTCCACGTCCGGATTTGATAGGACCCGCTCCGTGACCGCGCGAATATTCGGATTATTGATTCGCTGCACAAATTGATCCAACGATGCCCGCATTTCTGATTCCGACTGCTCGGATCTGGGGAGAAGTTCGGTGGCGTCCCATTGATCCCGCGCGGGCTCGATGGAAGTAATCTTCACGTTGGTAGAGCCGCGATACTCTTGAGCGTCGCCCCGGACTTCGACCGTCGTCCCGGACTTTATGGCGTCGAAATTCGATTGAGGCGCGTCGAATTGCAAGGCGATTATCGATTCCCCCGACTTGTCCTTCAGGACCGTCCGCAGATAATCGTTTCCGTTGTTCGCCGTACGTTTCTCGACCTGCAACGCGAGAAACGTGCCGTTCACCGGACGGCCGGCCTGAATTTCGGAAACCTTCATCGAAGTACTACTCCCCGTCGAATTGCTTTATTCAGCTCAGGTTCTGATCGTCCGGAGGGCCGGCCAATCCTAACTCTTCGCCTGAACTCCATGCTTGAGAATCAGAGGAGTGTCCGAACGATATGGTCCACCGCGCCCCTCCGTATTACAGAAATTGCGCAGTCCCGGAGCAACTAAGGCCGGGACAGTGCCGCTCGAGATTCGAGGCGGCGAAATCCGTTCACTTTGGACGGCGGCGCCTACCAAAGATGCGTTCCAGAAATCCGCGCTGTCGTGGCGGTTCAATATCAATTACTCGCCCCCGCCACATCTTCAGACCAGGACTGGCACTCGAGCGATTTTGCATCAGCGATCGAACGTACGCGCCGACCAGCAGGATACCGCCGATTACGGCCAGGACCGGGCTCAGCACTCTGCCCAGGGGCGTGGCGCTCAACACCACGGCAGCCGCGATTAAAAGTGCTCCTGAGACGGCCATATCCTTGGGAGTGGCCAGCCGTTTAAAGATCTGATCGCCAACAGCTGTAATGGGATTGCCGATTCCAAATCCGGGCCGTCGGGTCCGACCACCGCCCGAGCGCGGCTTCTTGCTCTCCAAATCCCCGGCCCTCTGGAGAATTTCCTGAACTTCTTCTTCCCAACCTTTGGGCAAATTCGGCTCCGCGGAGACCATCAGAGCGGGCGATTACCACGCTTTAATCAGTCGCGCCGAGTATATCATTGGCGATCCCGCAGGGCCCCGTCGGACCCGGAGTTCAAGAGCATAATGGCCACCGAATCACCCCTGGCGTTTTCGCTGCAAGTGTTCCGTCACATGTTTTCTTCCATCGCGGAAGAGATGGGCGCCACGATGCAGCGCACGGCCTTCTCTCCCAACATAAAGGAGCGCCGCGACTTTTCCTGTGCGGTATTCAGCGTCGCAGGCGACATGATTGCCCAGGCCGCTCACATTCCAGTCCATCTTGGCGCGATGCCCCGGGCGGTACGCGCGGCGATGGATGTCTTTGAGCGAAGCGAGATGCTCCCGGGCGATCTTGTCATACTCAACGACCCGTATCTGGGTGGAACGCATCTGCCCGACATCACCACCGTCTCCCCCGTCTTCGTAGGTGATGGCGGTGCAAACCCGCAATTCGGATACGTTGCCACGAGGGCACACCACGCTGACGTCGGCGGGCTTACCCCGGGCTCAATGCCGCTGGCCACGGAGTCATATCAGGAAGGCCTCATCATCCCGCCGATCAAGCTTGTTAATGCCGGGGTGATCGACGATGCCCTGGTGGACCTCATCTGCCGAAACGTCAGAACCCCAGACGAACGCCGCGGTGATCTGGCATCGCAAATGGCCGCCCATCGTGTCGGCGAGCGCCGGGTGGCCGAGCTTGCGGAACGTTATGGCGTCGATCACCTTGCGAAAATGGCGGCGGAGCTGATTGATTACTCGGCGCGGCTCACTCGAGCTCGTCTCAAGGTAATACCGGATGGTGATTACAGCTACGAAGACTACCTGGATGACGATGGAATCGATCCGCAGACCGTAAAGATCAGTGTCAAAATCACCGCCGATCGCGGCCATCTCACGGTGGATTTCGCTGGAACCGATCCGGCGGTGCGGGGATCGGTAAACGCGCCCATTGCGGTGACGCAGTCGGCCGTGTTTTACGTCGTCCGCTGCCTGATTGGCGATGACGTGCCCGGTAACGCCGGGACTTTTGAACCAGTGGATATACGTATCCCGGACGGATCGCTTCTGAATCCCCGCTCACCGCACGCAGTCGCGGGCGGTAACGTCGAGACGTCCCAACGCGTGGTTGATGTCGTCTGGGGCGCTCTGGCCGGCGCGATTCCCGATGTTGCACCCGCTGCCAGCCAGGGGACGATGAACAACTTGACCCTTGGCGGCCACGATCCCTTTCGCAACAAGCCCTTCGCCTACTACGAGACAATCGGCGGCGGATGTGGAGCCGGCCCCCGCTGCGACGGCGCTTCCGGAATCCAGGTCGCCATGACGAACACCTGGAACACGCCGGTGGAGGCCATGGAGTTCGCGCTTCCATTGATGATCGAGCGATATGAGCTGCGCCGTGGATCTGGCGGAACCGGCGCCCACCGAGGCGGCGAGGGCGTGCAGCGCAACATCAAGCTGCTGGCTCCGGCGCAGGTAACCCTGCTTTCTGAACGCCGTACCCTGCGCCCATACGGGCTGGCCGGAGGGGGACCGGGACGGCCCGGTCGAAACCGAATACGCTCAAACGGCCGCTGGCGGCAATTGCCCGGCAAGGGATCGGTATCCGTGCAGCCGGGCGACGTTATCGCGATCAGCACTCCCGGTGGTGGCGGTTGGGGAAAACCGTAGAGCCCGCTGCGCGGTTCATTCGAAGTTGGGATGATCGGTCGGGCGCGCGGTTTGCCGAACTGGAATATTCAACGGCCGGCGGTCGCCAAATTGCGAGAGCATGGCGGGTTGGACACACCGTCGAGGTCGCCCTCAATTCAAATGAGATGACGGGATCGGTTGGGGGATCGAGATTCTCGGTCGATGACCTCCTCGACTCGCTGCGGTCGGCTCCACTCTGTGCCGGTACGCGAATGCTGAGGCTGCGGCTGCCCGCCCACTGGATCGGTCAGGCCCAGGGGGGCCGTATCCGTCCGGCCACACTCCGGCTGACATTCGTCTGCGACAGCCCGCCCCCGATCGACCCTCCGCGCCATGACCTGGAATCGATTCCGGTAGCTCACGTCGGCCGCGGGGACTTCATGGCCCTGTTTGGCGCAATCATGGCTCCGCAAGATCTTGGACTTCGATTGCAGGTTGACATAAACCGACTCGCCGCCTCGCTATGGAATCGCGAAGCCGTCGACGGGATCGAGGTCTATGAGGGGTTTGCCGTGGTAAATGAGGGCCGGCCGATCGCCGTTTTCTTTACGCTTGCCGATGAGAGTGGGGGGCGGTTGGGGTTTGCGGGACTGGTGCCGGAAATCCGCCGGACCACGCTGGTCGCTGCGGTGGTGCAATGTGCCGTGGACGTGCTCAATCTACTCGGCGCATTTCCTCTGTCAATGGAAATCGACATTGCAAACCAAAGGTCGCTCCGAATTGCCGAGCGGCGCTGCGGACCGGCCACCAGTCTCGTAGCTATTTATGACTGGTTGTTGTAGAGGTTCTGAATCACCCCTGGTTAACGAGCGAGATCTGCGCTACGGTCGAGTATGTAGCACCCTCGCGGCTGAGAACGCTCTCCATCAACTCCACCGATCGCACTTCAAACGATCCCAGCCTGTAGCACGTCAAATTCCCTGCCGACCTGGCAATGGACCGGCGTTCGTCTTCGGAGGCGTTGCGGGAAACCCTGGCCAGAGTAACGTGAGGGCTGAACGGTCGCCGGTCGAGCCTGTAACCCAGGGAGCGGATCTCGTCGGCGACCACGTTTTGAAGGTTCGACAGCCTGCGAAGTTCCCCGTCAACGCCCACCCAGACCACCCTGGCGTTATCGGACCCGGGAAAGCTGCCGCCGTCACCCAGCGCCAGCATGAACGGAGCCTCGCCGGTCAGAGCCGACCGGATTCCGTTCCCGATGACTTCCACGTCCTGTTGATGCACTTCACCCACGAAGCAGAGGGTCATGTGTAATCCGGAGTCATCCACGAAATGGAGGTGTTCCTCGAACTCTGCCAGCCGTTTCTGTTCCTCGCGCAGACCGTCGATTACGGCGGCCGGCAGATTGATCGCGGCGAACAGTCTCACTGCCGGAGTATACGGTTTGAAGGAGCGGTGTCAGTGGCTCGGTTAGCTGACATTGTCGGGTATCAGTCTGACTGCTATGGCGTCGGCCAGAATCATTCCGGAATCTGTCAGCCGCAGCCGTCCATCGCTTAGCCGTGCCAGATTGTGGGTGATAAGTTCACTGATCTCCCCACGTTTTTGCCGTACGAGATCGCAGTCGAACGTTTCGGCCAGCATTCTCAGATCGATGCCGTTTTGCGTCCTCAGAGGAAATGCGATCGCCTCAGTCAGACGGTGGCTCGTACTGAGTCGATCCACATGATCCACCGTCGTGCTCCCGCGGTCGATCGCATCGATGTATGCCTGCGGCTGCCGCGTGATGGAAAATCGTCTGCCGGCGAAGTATCCGTGGGCGCCGCAACCGAATGCAAGATATTCGCCTCCCTGCCAGATCGACTCGTTGTACTGACAGCGATGCCCGGCACGCGCCCAATTCGAAACTTCATAGTGCTCAAACCCGGCGTCACCCAGAATCTCCAGTGCGCTGCCATAGAAATCGGCCATCACGTCGTCGGAAGCTGTGCCGCCTCGACTTTGCCCGACTGCTACGGCCCGCCCGCCGTGGAGCGTTAACGCGTAGGCGGAAACATGATCCACTTCCATATCTAAAAGCCGTTTTAGACCGTCCGAAAATTCGGGCACCGTCTGGTCGGGGACGCCATACAGCAGGTCTGCGCTAACCGACCGAAAGCCGGCCGCCCTGGCTCTCTCGATGGCCACCAGCGCCTCGCCGGAGGAGTGCAACCGGTCCAACTCCGCGAGCCGTTTATTCGACAACGACTGCGCCCCGATGCTCAGCCGGTCGTAGCCGGCTTCAACCAGCGCCGAAAGCAACGGCTCGGTTGTGTTGGAGGGGTTGGCCTCGACCGTCGCCTCCGATCCCTTCTCGAAGTCGAGCTCGCTCGTCAACGCGTCCAGAATTTTCGTCAGCAGGATCGCACCGATGAGCGACGGGGTACCGCCTCCCACATAGACAGCCCCGACGCGCGAACGGTCTTCGAGAACTCGCGCGGTGTCCGTAATCTCCCGAACAAGCGCATTGCAGTACGGATCGACGAGCCTCCCCATCCGTTCGTAAACGTTGAAATCGCAATACCAACAGTGTTTGCTGCAAAACGGGATGTGAACGTACACGGGGAGCCGAGTGGTCGTGTTCGGAATCGAGAGCTCGCCAAAACGTTGGTAGTCAACCGGAGTCGAAGGTCCCGGCCCAACCAACGTTTCATGCATGCAAGTCCCCGGCCGCGATAATCTCGGATGTGAATTCACGAATTACTCCAAGACAGGCCCATTGATAGTAGATTGCCATACGCACATTTTCGCCCCAGATGTTATCCGCGACCGCGAACGGCTCAGCCGTTCAGAGCCCTGGTTCCGCCTGCTGTACGGTTCGGGGGCGAAAATGGCGACGGCGGACGACCTCCTCCGGTCGATGGACGGGGCCGGAATCGACAGATCGGTGGTCATGTCATTTGGCTGGCAGAGCGATGAGGCCTGCGCGGCCAATAACGAATATCTCATGGAGACGACGCTGAAGGCCGATCACCGCATTATCCCGTTCATCGCCGTAAATCCGTCGTCTGAAGAGGTCGCCATGGCGGAGATTGAACGCTGGGCCGCCGCCGGTGCTCGTGGCGTCGGCGAGCTTTATGCCGATGGCCAGCGATTCGATCTCGGTGATTCTCAATCCATCTCGGCGGTCGCCGATGCGTGCGCCCGAAGCGGGCTCTTTCTTTGCGTCCACATCACCGAGCCCGTGGGTCACGACTACGCCGGCAAGGACTCAACCGATACCGGGCGGCTCTGGAAATTTCTGTCATCGGCTCCGTCGAATCTCAAAGTTCTCCTGTCGCACTGGGGGGGCGGTTTTGGCTTTTACGAGTTGATGCCGGAGGTCGCGGAACGGTCGGGAGAATGGTATTACGACACCGCCGCATCGCACCTTCTCTACGACAACCGCGTTTATTCGATCATGAATCGGCTGGCGCCTAATCGAGTGGTATTCGGGTCAGACTTCCCTCTGACTGGGCAAGCAAGAATGCTTAACCGAATCGGAGGCGCCGGGTTATCTGAGTCCGAGTTTCAAGCTCTGGTCGGCGATAACGCCGTTCGAGCTGGACTTGGTTGACGGGCTAACGATGGGCACGCGCTCAACCGCGCGAAAACTCGCTGGCTCGCCCTTCGCGGGCCGCGCTGGACAATGGCAATGACGAAGGATCTCACTCCACTCCGGGTGATCCTGGCAAGCGCGAATTCCAACAAACTTCGGGAGTACGCCGAGATTCTGGTAGGGACGCACGTCGAAATCGTCGCATCGGCCGATGCTGGCATCGATCTGGATGTGCCCGAGGTTGGATCGACATATCTCGAAAACGCACGGGCCAAGGCGGAGGCGTTCTCGTTGATGACCGATTGCTGGGTACTGGGCGACGATTCCGGGCTCGCTGTCGACAGTCTTGATGGGCGGCCGGGAATTCATTCTCGCCGTTTCGGGTCGCAGTCAAGCGATGCCGGCCGGATCGCCCACCTTCTGGAGCAAATTCGGAAGTCGCGGAGCGGTTCGGCCGCTGCCCGATTCATATGCGCGATCGCGGTAGCTCGACATGGAAAAGTTGTCTTCGAAACTAAGCGTTCTTGCGAGGGGACCATTGCCGAAGCGCCGCGCGGTGTCGGCGGCTTTGGTTACGATCCTGTTTTCATCCCCACCGGTTACGATGCGACTCTCGGCGAGCTTGGCGCCGAGGTCAAGAACCGGATCAGCCACCGTTCATCGGCCGCGGCCGATGTCGTTGACTTCATGCGAGGCATCGAAGTCTAAACAGTCTCACGCCGATGTGCCGGCCGCCACAGCCCGCCGAGTCATACTCGTCGTATGGTGCCACTCGAAGTCAATACTGCGCTCAAGGGCCACCATGCACTTAAATCGAGTCCACCCGTCCACCGGCGATCCGGCGCAGGATTCAAAGGACTCCAATCGTCTCGCTACGCTCGTCGAGGCCGTGATGTCCATTTCTTCGGATACGTCGCTCGCGCTGCAGTCCCTAGCGAGAATTGGAGCCGATCTGAGCGGCGCCGACCGCGTCGAGCTGCGGATCGTTCGTGACGGCGAGCTAATGCTGTCATCCGCTTCGTGCGACGCGGCCGGCCGGCTGTCTGTGGACGCAGAGGACTCCATCGGTCGGCGATTTGGTGAGCTTCTCGTCCAGGAAGATCGACCGCTTCTGATTGCTGATGTCGGATCGGACAGCAGCGAAACACCTCTTCGGAATTTGCAGGATCATGTGCAGTCCTTCATTGGGGTCCCGCTGCGAAGCAGCTCGTCGAGCCCCCTTATCGGAACGTTTTGCGCCTTCAGCGATCGGCCGGGAATTTTCACTTCCGCGCATCTCGAGTTCTGGATCGCGCTTGGATGGCGCGTGGGCTCGGAGTTCGTTTCTTGCGACGCGACCACTACAGCCTCACTGTTCGACGAGCGAATGCTCGAAATACGCCGGATCGGACACTCGATAAACAACCAGGTCATGGTGATAACTGTGGGAGCCGATATCCTGAGCGCTTACGACAACCTCGAATCGACAGATGCGAGCCTTGTTGAAGATATGGCGACGGCAGCGGAAACTATAGGAGAAATGGTTTCCCAACTGCGCTCGTCCGCGATCGTCGCTTCGGAGTCGGCCACCTAGCCGATACCCGGGCCGCGATTGCCCGACTCTACGAGGTCGACGAGCGAATCGGGGTGAGTCTCCCGGATGCGTTCACGCCTACTTCCAATAATTTTCGCCGCCGTGAGTTTGTTGCTGTCTTCGTGCAACGAAGAGGCCGTCGTAGATGCGGGTGAGATCGTCGAAGCGGCGGAACGTGCCATGAGCGACGTTGAATCCGTGCATTTCCTTCTGGAAATGGGCGACTTCGGTCTCGAAATCCTCTCAGGAATGAAGGCATCCCGATTCGAGGGTGAGGCGGTCCGGCCCGATCGGATGCAGGCCGCGATCAGAGTCACCGTCAGCGGAATCAGCGTCACCGTGGACTACCGGGCGATCGGCGCAGCTCAGTACGTTAGCAATCCACTCGATCGGAGCGCGTGGCAGATCCTTCCGGGGCCGCCGGTAGCAGGATCTCTTCTTAATCCGGGCGACGGTGTCACCACGATTCTTTCGCGGTTAACGGAGCTCGATCTGGTGGGAGCGGAATCAGCCGGGGGAGTTAAAGCCCATCACATCACAGCGCGTATTTCAAACTCCGACGTGGCGGAATTCTTCGACTCGTCGCCCGAATTCGGATTCACGACCGTCGGGCTCTGGATCGGCGTCGAAGACCTTCTCGTTAGAAAACTGGTATTGACGGGAGCCAGCCTGACGGGCGATTTGCCCGAAACTCAACGAAGCATCGAGCTTACGAAATTTAACCAGCCGGTAGTAATAGTTGCCCCAGGCTAAGGCCACGGTAACGAGTCGGCTAGGTCTGGCGCTCGTAACCGTCGGCGTCTTCGTTACCGCACTCGACCAGACGGTTGTTGTCACTGCGATTCCCGATATCGTCTCCGATCTTGAGATCGACTTTCAAGACATCGATCGGGCCGCGTGGATCGTCACCGCCTTTCTGATCGGCTACGCGACAGCTCTTCCCGTCGCGGGCCGGCTGGCGGATGTGTATTCGCTGCGAAGCATTTTCGTCGCGGGGTTGGCGGTATTTGCCGGAGCTTCGATTGTCGCGGCTGTTGCGGACAATCTGTGGTTGCTCGTCGGAGCGCGATTCGTGCAGGCCGCCGGCGGCGGTGCGCTGGTGCCCGTCGCCCTGGTTTACGCCATCGGAAGTAGACGGGGAAAAGCTACGACCGTGGCTGTCGCGATCGTGGTGTCCGCCGCCGAAGCCGGCGGCGTTGTCGGCCCGCTCTGGGGCGCGGCCGTGACTCACTTTCTCTCTTGGCGCTGGATTTTTTACTTAAACGTCCCCTTGAGCCTGGTAATTGCGGCGCTAGTCTGGCGGATCGGCGGCGAACGCCCGCTGAGTGATGCAAAAGTCGACAAAATCGGCGCGATTCTGGCCGTCACTGGCCTGATATTTCTAACGGCAGGGCTCGCACGCGATGACGACATGCCTCGGGCCATCTCGCTGGCCGTGCCCGTGTTGGGCGTTTCGGCGCTGGCGCTGCTCGTCTTCCTTCAACGTAGATCGACTCACCGCATGTTCGATATGAGACTGCTCGGGCGACGGGCGTTCTGGTCGGGTAACGTGGCCGCGGGTTTGGTCGGGGGCGGTTTGATAGTGCCCATGGTGAACATCCCGCTCTACTCCGCCACCGTACTCGAACGAGACGCGCTGGAGGGTGGATTGCTCCTGTTGCGGATGACGGTTCTGATCCCCGTAGGGGCGGTGGCCGGCGGATTGATTGGAGCCCGGTTTGGGGAGCGTGTCGTCACGGTGCTCGGTGCATTGACGGCCGCACTGGGGCTGGGACTCGCCTCCGGATGGTCCGCAGAGCCGTCCGCGGCCAGGCTCACGCGCGACCTGGTCATCGCGGGAACCGGATTCGGCCTTCTTATCCCGCCCCTCACCTCTGCCGTGATGAAATCCGCCGGCAGCGCCAACTTCGGCGTCGCGGCGGGGATCGCTACCGTCTCGAGGCTCTTAGGAATGATGTTTGCTCTGGCCGCGCTTACTCCGTGGGCGATTTCGCGATTCAACTCCAACGTCGCCGGTCTGCCGCTACCGATTGGTACGGGCGAGGAGTCCCGACAGCAAATGGACGTGCTGGTCGCTAACTACACTCAAACCGTGACGGACGCCACGGTGGGAATGTTCAACAACCTATTCCTGGTCGGCGCTATCCTATGTGCTGCGGCCGTAATCCCGGCCGTCTTTCTGACCAGAACTTCTACTGCCACACCTTCCCAGGAAACTGCCTGACCATGACAGTTGACGCCCACCCACAACAGTTGATCGGCCGGAGTGTAATCGTCACCGGCGACGGATCGGCAAAGGGAGGGGCAATAGTCTTGCCAGATCAGTGCGGTGCGGCGGTAAGCTTGACATAATGGCTAACAATGAATGCTGGGATCAACGCTCGGACTACTCATGGCCGACATCGTGATGGCCCACTGACAGGAGCTAATCGACGTCAATCTGAAGAGTGTCTCCTTTTTCTGCACGCGAGCCACTACCGGGCCGATGATGGAATCCGTCAGCGCCCTATTAACGTGATTTCAACGTCGAATGCGGGCCAACGATGAGCCGCTCGGGATCGGCTCCCATGCAGTCTCGGCGTCCGACGCGCGCCCGTGGGCAAAACCTTTTGATCGACCCCGCCGTCCCCCGGCGCATAATCACGGCCTCCAAACTGCCCATCGATTCCACGGTCCTTGAAATCGGCGCTGGAACCGGGATTTTGACAGTTGAACTGGCTCGCGTTGTCCGCAGCCTGGTGGCCGTTGAAATCGAGCATGCGCTCGCCGAGCGGCTCAAGAGGGCTGTATCGCGATTTTCGAACGTTCGGATAATCCGGGCTGATGCGCGTCGGATCAATGTCGAGGAGATTATGGAAGGGTGCGAATATCACGTTGTCAGCAATCTTCCCTACAGCGTTGGCACGCCGCTCACAATCGACCTGTTGCAAAACACTTATCGGCCCCTGTCGCTCACCCTCATGCTTCAACTCGAAGTCGCCGAGCGGCTGTGCGCGCTACCCGGATCCATGAGCCTCCTCAGTGTTATTGCGCAGAGCTATGCGGAGGCTGAGCTCCTGTTTGCGGTCGAGCCCGAATCGTTCCATCCCCGGCCTAAAGTACGATCTGGAGTAGTGCGCCTCGTGAGCAACACCATTCCGCGGGAAGACATTCTCACGAAAACGGCGATATTTCTGGCGCGGCACGCATTTGCCGGACGCAGAAAAAAGTTGCAAAACTCGCTGGCCGCCGGACTCCAATTGTCCACAAAGGAAGTTGCCGAACTGTGCGAGACAGCTGGATTCGATCCCGGTTCACGTCCTCAGGAAATGTCACTAGACCAGTGGCAAAGCCTCGGAGCTGTCGTCCTTGATAAAGGAATTGTTGGCCGGCCTGCAGCTTCGGTGGCGGGTTCCTAAAACTGGATCCGAGCGGATCGAGCGGCTTCTGGTTTTTCTTGGAAATCCGGGTCCCGAGTACCGGCGCAGCCGCCACAATCTTGGATTCATGGTCGCCGAACGCCTTTTGGAGGCTCAGATTGGCGCTTCTTTCCGCGAGGTGTTCAAGGGGCGGTTCTGGGCGGGGTCGATCGGTTCAAGATACGTCGGTATTCTGCTCCCGGGGACATTCATGAACGCTTCCGGTCAGTCCGCGGCGAGAGCAGCCAATCGATTTCATGTTGATGTTTCAAACATCGTTGTCGTTTTCGACGACATGGACCTCGAATTTGGATTGTTGCGGATTCGAGTTGGTGGATCATCAGGCGGCCATCTGGGAGTCAAATCCACAATCGAGGAGCTTGGGAATCCTGATTTCGTTCGCGTCCGCATGGGGGTCGGCAGGCCCCCCAAGTCCGTCGACCCCGTCGAATTTCTTCTGGACGATTTTGCGCCCGTCGAACTCCCCCGGGTTAGCGAAATGATCGATTCCGCAGCGACCGCCATCGTCGATCTGCTCCACCGTCCGGCCGATGTAGTTATGAACGAAGTAAACGGAAGGTCGATCGACATTTGAATCTGGGCGGGATTCTCGCAGAAGTTGCCGGGACGACATCGGTCAATCGGGCAATCAAATCTGCCCTTTCGAAGAAGCGGGCCACCACGGTCGAGATCGGCGATGCGCTGAAGCCGGTTTTTCTCGCGGCCCTCGCCGGTCGAAGCAGCCGTCCGATGATCATTCTGGTATCGGACGAAGCGCGGGCGCGCGAATACGCGCGCGACATCGAATCCTGGGTCCCCGGCCGGAGCGTACGCGTTTTCTCTGACCCAGACCAGCCGGCGTATTCTCCGTTGTCCATCAGTCAGGGGGTCCTCAGCGAACGGGCCGCGGTTCTTGCCGAACTCGTCGGACATGCCTCAAGATCTGGCGTAGCCGAAGCATCGGCGCCCATTGTTGTCTCATCCATAACGGCCTTCATGCGCCGTCTGACACCGGTCCAGGAGTTCCGGCGGCACTTTCTGACCGTCGGCGTCGGGCAGGTGGTGCGTCCCGAGGATCTGACCAGGCGCCTGGTCACCCTCGGGTATCGACGGAATCCGCTCGTGGAGGCTCCCGGCGAGTTTGCCGCTCGGGGCGGCATCGTTGATGCGTTTCCTCCTCAGCTCGATCTTCCAGTACGAATCGATTTCTTCGGCGACGAGATTGAGTCCGTCCGCTTCTTCGATCCGGAGTCCCAGCGCTCGCTCGGCGATTGTCCCGAGTTTCTCCTGAGCTCGGCGAGTGAGGTTCCGATCTGGATGGGCCCCGAGATTTCAAGCTCTCTTAAGGATCTTGATCTGCTCAGCCTGCGCCCGGAGGATCGCGATGTCTGGTTGGGCCACATCGAGGATTTAGAGCAGGGCCTGTACTTTGACAGCGCCGCGTTTTACACGATGAGCGCATTGCCGGCGGCGTCGAATCTCGTTGACTATTTCCCCGACTCCATGGTCGTAATCGACGAAATCAACATGGTCGGAGACGCTGCCACCGAATACTGGCATCAGTCAGTCGAAACAAGAAAACGTCTCGTTAAATCCGGCGAACTGCCGGAACGCTTTGGCGGCCCGCTGTTCGGAGTCGATGAAATCTCAGAAGTGATTCTGCGCGCCGAAATTCAGTTGACGAGCAGACCGAGCCCGGTCAGCGACGCCGCCGCCGTTGCAACCGTAAGCGGATTCGAGGTGCCGGAAGGCTACGCAGGTAGGCTCCAGCACCTTATCGCTCGGTTGCAAGCTTCCGGCAAAAAGGGTTGGCGGACGGTCCTCGTGAGTTATCAGGGGCGTCGGCTCGCCCACCTTCTCAATGACCAGGGTCTTGGCGCCGGCATGCTCGAGGATTTTCAGCACGCTCTACCTGGCGACGCTGTTGGAATCGTCCGGGGCACACTGTCCGAGGGGTGGACCCACACCGGTCTTCAGCTTCAGGTGCTGTCCGACGCCGAAATCTTCGGTCGGTCTCGATCGCATCGGATCCGACGTTTTAATAAGACGGTTGAGCGAACGTTTCTCTCGGATCTGCAGGCTGGCGATTACGTGGTACACGTCGAGCATGGAATCGGCCAGTTTGAAGGGATCGTGCGGCTCGCTGAGGTAGGTGGAGAGCGAGAGTACCTGCTCCTGGAATACGCCAAGGATAATCGCCTTTATATTCCGGTTGACCAGCTCGGTCGGGTGCAGCGATTCATTGGAATGGGCGACCACAAACCGAAACTAAGCCGTCTCGGAACCGGCGAATGGGAGCGAGCCAAATCCAAAGCTCGCAGCTCGGCGCGCGACATCGCCGGCGACCTGATCCAGATTTATGCGGCGCGGGAGACTGCCCGGGGACATGGTTTCGGACAGGACACCGTCTGGCAGCGCGAGATGGAAGACGCTTTTCCGCATAACGAGACTCCGGATCAGGCGCAGGCGATATCCGACGTGAAAGCCGATCTGGAGCGAGCCAAGCCAATGGACCGCCTCGTCTGCGGAGATGTCGGCTTCGGCAAGACTGAGGTAGCCATTCGCGCTGCGTTCAAGGTGGCAACCGAGGGCGCGCAGGTAGTGATGCTGGTTCCCACGACTATCCTCGCCCAGCAACACTTCGACACTTTCCAGCAACGAATGGGGAACTATCCCCTGCGAATCGAGATGCTGAGCAGATTCCGGTTACCCAGGGACCAGCGGAAGGTCGTCGAGGACCTGGCCGACGGATCGGTTGACATCGTGATCGGCACGCACCGGCTAGTCCAGGACGACGTGAAATTCAAGAACCTTGGCCTCGTCATCATCGATGAAGAGCAGAGATTCGGTGTCGCAACGAAGGAGCGATTCAAAAAACTACGAGCGGAGGTGGACGTGCTCACCCTTACCGCGACTCCGATTCCAAGAACCCTGCACATGGGCCTGGTAGGCGTTCGAGACATTAGCGTTATGGAGTCGCCGCCGGTGGACAGGCTGGCGGTCAAAACGTATGTGGCGATCTATAACAAGGATGTTGTTCGCCGCGCCATTCAAAGCGAGATTGACAGAGGCGGCCAGATATATTTCGTGCACAACCGGGTCCAGACCATCGAGTCGGTCGCCGGCCGGCTCCGCGAGTTGGTCCCGGAAGCGAGATTCGTGGTAGCCCACGGGCAAATGCCCGCGGTCCAGCTCGAAAACGTGATGGTTGACTTTGCATCAGGCGTTTACGACGTGCTTGTTTCCAGCGCCATCATCGAAAACGGAATGGACCTGCCGAACGTCAATACGATGATCGTGAACGAGTGCTGGATGTTCGGGTTGGCCCAGCTCTATCAGCTTCGCGGCCGCGTCGGACGGGCCGCGAGCCAGGCATATGCGTATTTCCTTTACTCCTCCAGGCATCGCTTGACCGAAGAAGCCCAGAAACGGCTAACGGCCATTTTGGAGGCCTCAAACCTTGGGGCGGGATACCGGTTGGCTCTGCGCGATCTGGAAATCCGGGGGGCTGGTGACCTGCTTGGCGCCGATCAGCACGGGTTCGCCAACGCGGTCGGATTCGATCTCTATTCGCGAATGATCAGCGAAGCCGTTCAGGAAGCACAGGGCGTGGCGCCAGAGATGAAGCTCAAGCCGCGCGCAATTGTGGACCTACCGCTCAATGCATTTTTGCCCGATGAATACATGGGCGGCTACGACGCGAAAATTCGCGAGTATCAGCGCTTGGCACAGGTGGCAACTTTAGATGAAACGACCGACGCGATTGCGAGTCTACGCGACAGATTTGGCGAGTTTCCGGAGGCTGTCACAAACCTCGCGTACGTGATCACGGTCAAGGCCAAAGCTACCGAACTCGGATTGAAGTCTGTATTGGCCTACGGCGGCGAGTTGCTCGTGCGGCTGCCAAAGGATATTGGCCTGGACAGAGAGACAATCAGGCAAGTCGCCGGTTCGCGGATCACGGTCGGTCCCGTAGGGCTGACCTGGACCGCATTCGAGGACGATATCGAATGGCAGGAGACGTTGATGAATTTGCTGGATACGCTTATAACACGGCGCGAACTATCGCAGGTCGCGGCAACTGCTTGAATGTTCACTCAACCTTCAAGACCACTAAGATTCGCCAGACCAAGGAGATATTAGGTGCCCGTTAGCAGCACGGCAGTGCGTGCCGACAAAGGCAAAAAATTGCCCAAAAAAACTGATCTCGTGATCGTGGAGTCCAGGGCCAAGGCCGACACTCTGCAGAAGTTTCTTGGCAGCGGCTACAGAGTCATTGCCTCCATCGGTCACGTGCGCGACCTCCCGAAAGGCTCGATCGGGGTCAGCATCGCCAACCAATTTGAACCCCTTTACATCGTGCCGCGCGAAAAGCGCAAGATTGTCGCGGGTATCGGCGAAGCGGCCCGAGAATCCCAGTCAGTGATCCTGGCCACCGACCCCGACCGGGAGGGCGAGGCGATTGCCTGGCACCTTCTGGGGGCCGCCGAACTCGATCCCGCGAAGGTTCGTCGAGTGACTTTCCATGAAATCACCGAAGACGCGATTCGTGAGGCGATGGAACATCCCACGAGCATCGATATGGATCTCGTCGAATCGCAACAGGCCCGGCGAATCCTGGACCGTTTGGTCGGATTCCAGATCGGACCGCTACTGTCAAAGCGAATCCACGGAGCAAACAGCGCGGGGCGCGTGCAGAGTGTCGCTCTGCGATTTGTCGTCGACAGGGAACGCGAAATCACCGCATTCGTCGCCCGAGAATGGTGGTCCGTCGAGGCTCAATTTTCAAAGTCGGCCGACGATTCGCGAAAGTTTTCCGCCGAACTGGAACCCCTAAAGGGAAAACTCAAGATTTCCGAGAAGGCCGAGGCCGACAAGATTGTCGGAGGTCTGAAGGGGAGCGATTTCCGGGTTTCGGACATCAAGGAAAGAACCTCGTCCGGCCGGCCCTCGGCGCCGTTCACAACCGCCAGCCTGCAGCGGGCCGCATCCAGCAGGCTAAGCATGTCCCCGTCCGCAACTATGCGCGTCGCCCAGCAGCTTTACGAAGGTCTCGACGTGGGCGCGGAAGAGGGGCAAGTCGGTCTGATCACCTATATGCGGACCGACTCTACTCAGGTCGCGAGTAGCGCCCAACAGCAGGCAAGAGCATTCATTGCCGAACGATTCGGCGACGATATGGTGCCCGCCAAACCGCCTCTTTATCGAGCCAAGAGCCGTGGGGCCCAGGAGGCGCACGAGGCGATCCGCCCCACTTCCGCGTACAGAACTCCCGAAGCAGTGGCCGGATTTCTGGACGAGCGCCAGAACCGCGTGTACGAATTGATCTGGAGAAGATTCGTTGCGAGTCAAATGATGTCCGCCAGATCGCGAGCTTTGACAGTCCTGATCGACGGATCGAACGACGGTGCGCCCATCCCCTACCGGTTTCGGGCTAGCGCAAGCGAGATCTTGTTTCAGGGACATTTCGCTGTGACGCGAGCGGGAGAGAAAAAGGACGAAACCGAGGAAATCGCCCGCGAAGTCGTGTTGTCCCTCAGCCCGGGCGATACATTGCAGGCGCGAAAAATCGACGGAATTCAGCATTTCACCGAACCGCCGCCGCGGTATTCGGAGGCCAGCCTCATCCGAGAGTTGGAAGAGAGCGGAATTGGCAGGCCAAGCACTTACGCGCCGACTATCGAAACTCTTCAGAAACGCAAGTACGTCGAATTAGAACGAAGGGCGCTGCATCCCACGGCGCTCGGCGAGACCGTCACCGACGCGATGGTCGAACATTTCCCTGAAATCGTGGATAAAGCCTTCACAAGCCGCATGGAGTCGGATTTGGACCGCGTTGCCTCGGGCGACAGGGGACGCGTTGACTTCCTGAACGAATTCTGGGAACGGTTCAGTCCAAGTCTGGACAGCGCCAGGGAAAACATGAAAGCCGTCAAAGCTCCCGTCGTAGAGCTCGATGAGGAGTGTCCCTTGTGCGGCAAACAGCTTCTCGTCCGCAGCGGACGGAGTGGCAATTTCGTCGGCTGTTCTGGATTTCCCGAATGCCGCTATACCAGGGCGATCGGAATTGGCGTCGAATGTCCTAAATGTCAGGAGGGCGTCGTCGTCGAGCGAGTGACGCGACGGCGGCGAAAGTTCTTCGGGTGCAGCCGATACCCCGACTGCGACTATGCAAGTTGGAAAAGACCGACCACCGAGAAGTGTCCGATTTGTAATAGCCTTCTATATGCTGCGGGACGCGACAAGCTCGTATGCGAAGAGTGCGGGCACAAAAAAGCCGCTGCGTAGCTGTCGTTAAGCTATTATTCAGTCTGATGGGGGCCTAACTGGCCCGAATTGTCACGTCGCCGGACCGCCGGGCCCTGCCGATCTTTTGAGATCGGTCCCCGTGCGGGATGATGGCGGCGGAAGTCTGAAAAGGTAGATAGCCGGTGGCGTTAGTCACAATGAACGAGTTGCTGGAAGCCGGCGTTCACTTCGGTCACAAGACGCAGCGCTGGAATCCCAAAATGAGCCGGTTTATTTTCGGCGTTCGCAACGAAATTCACATTTTTGATCTTCAACACACCGTTCAGGGGCTATACGAAGCGACGGCCTTTCTCTCGGATGTTGTAGGGTCCGGCGGCCGCGTGATTTACGTGGGAACCAAGCGGCAAGCTAAAGACACGGTCACGGTCTGCGCCGAAAAAAGCGGTCAATATTCGGTAACGGAGCGGTGGCTTGGCGGCACGCTGACGAATTTCGATACGATCAAGCAACGTTTGCAGCGTCTTCGTGAGCTGCGATCGCGCTCCGAAGCCGGCGAATTTGAGGCCCTCAGCAAGCGGGATGCTCAAGTTCTTAACATCGAGATGGCCCGGCTTGAGCGAAAGATGGGCGGCATCGCCAACATGACCGCACTCCCGGAGGCGATAGTCGTCGTCGATCCCCGAAATGAGCATATCGCCGTACATGAAGCCAACGTACTGGGAATTCCCGTCATAGCCCTTACCGACAGCAACTGCGATCCGGACGACGTCGACATCATAATTCCGGGCAACGACGATTCGATTCGATCCGTGCGGCTGGTCCTGGGCTTGATTTCATCGACCGTTACGGAAGCGTTTGAGGCCTTCGAGTCACGGCGTGCGGAGCGTGAAGAGGTCGAAAGAGCCGAGCGCGAGCGGCTCGAACGAGTTCGCCGGGAAATGGCGCTCAAGCAGCAGGGCGAGGCAGCGGCGGGAACGGGCGCTGCAACTGAGCCTGCCGAGCCTGCCGCGGTCGACGGAGACGAATCCGCCGCCAAAACAGCGACCTCGGCGTCAGCCGGCGCAAAACCCAAACCCCCGGCAGTAGCGAAGGTCAAGCCGGCCGCAGCAACGAAAGTCAAATCGGCGGCGGCCGCAAAGCCCAAAGCGGCTGAATCCACTGCAAAAGTCGCCGCCAAATCAACGACGAAGCCAAAGGCGGCGAGCAGCGCGGCGAAGTCGAAGACGGGCCGGAAGGCAGTTTCGGCCGTTTCGAATAAAGACGGCGATTAGAGACGCATGCCTGAGAAAATCGCAACGGCGCTGATCAAGGAGCTTCGTGAAGAAACGGGCGCCGGAGTCATGGCCAGCAAACGCGCTCTCGAGGAAGCTGCCGGTGACCTGGATCGGGCTAGGGAAATCCTGCGGGTCGAGGGCCTGGCCCTCGCCGAGGCCAAAAGCGGCCGCGAAACTCGGCAAGGCCATATCGAATCCTACATACACGCGTCCCGTCCTCTCGGTGCGTTGCTGGCTCTCGGCTGCGAGACAGACTTCATGGCACGTACGGACGAGTTCAGGGCCCTCGCCAGAGACCTCGCGATGCACATAGCGGCCATGAATCCGGGAAAGGTCACCGGCGATGACGAGGGTGATGGCGAAGCTCTAGTCGATCAGGCGTACTTTCGAGACGGCTCAAAGACCGTAGGCTCGGTCATTAGCGAGCTTGTAGCCAGAACGGGTGAAAACATCCAGGTACTGAGGTTCAGCAGGTTCGAGCTCGATAGCTAGCCATTCTGATTTCCGGGGGGGATTGTGAGGACCGCTAGTTATCACCGTGTCCTCATCAAAATGAGCGGGGTAGCGCTCGCCGGCGAAACAGGGATCGGTATCGATCCTCCCAAAGTTTTGTCGGTAGCGGAGCGGATTGTCGACGCGCACAAACTTGGGACCCAGCTTGCAATCGTCGTCGGTGCGGGCAATATCTGGCGCGGAGAATCAGGATCTGCGTCGGGAATCGAGCGCGCGACCGCAGACTACATGGGGATGCTCGCCACCGTGATGAACGCGCTCGCCTTGCAGAGTGCCATCGAGGATTTCGGAGTGCCCACAAGGGTCCAGTCGGCTATAGAGATGCGCGAGGTCGCCGAACCCTACATACGGCGTCGGGCCATCGCCCATCTGGAGTCGAACCGAATTGTGATCTTTGCGGCCGGAACCGGAAACCCATTCTTTACCACCGACACTGCCGCGGCCCTTCGCGCGGCCGAAATCGGCGCCGAAGCGGTCCTGAAAGCTACCCAGGTGGATGGGGCCTACGACAGCGATCCGAACGGTAATCCGGACGCGGTCAAATTTGACACCATCTCCTATATGGAGGCTTTGAACCGTGGTCTGAAGATAATGGACGCCACGGCCTTTAGCCTCTGTATGGAAAACGAGATTCCCATACTGGTATTCAGACTTGAGGAAGATCAAAGCCTCATTCGGATACTCTGCGGGGAGCGAATCGGCACGCTCGTCGGGGCTGAGTCATGATTGACGACATACTTGCGGATACTCGCCGTCACATGGGCCTCTCGTTGGACGTTCTTAGACGTGATCTGCAATCGATCCGAACAGGCAGAGCGCATGTGTCGTTGATCGAGAATCTTGCTATTGAGGTTTATGAGACCACGACGCCGCTAATCGGCCTGGCGGGTCTAAGCGTTCCTGATGCGCGGATGCTGGTAATTCAGCCGTATGACAAGGCGACTATTCCTGAGATCGAGCGTGCGATAGTCTCGTCCAATCTCGGCATCACGCCATCCAACGACGGAACGGTTATTCGCCTGCCATTCCCGCAGCTTACCGAGGAGCGCCGGCAAGATCTCGTTAAAGTCGTGCGGCAGCGTGTCGAGGACGGGAAGGTTGCGGTGCGAAATATTCGCCGCGAAGCCCTTGACGATCTTCGCGAAGTTGAAAAGGAGAAGCTGTGTTCACAGGACGAGGCGAAAAAGGCATCCGATGATTTGCAATCGTTGACTGACGACCTCGTACTGAAGGTCACCGAGAGCGGCAAAACGAAAGAAGCCGATGTACTTGAGATTTAGTAGCGCCAATTTGACCGGCCGAGGTCTCGAAGATGGACGATAAACACGATGACGCCAATTCACCGGTTCCCGACCACGTTGCGATCATCATGGATGGGAACGGCCGGTGGGCTGAAGGGCGTAATTTGTCGCGCTCTGAAGGTCATCGTGCGGGCACAGTTCGAGTCCGGCCGATCGCGGAAGCGTGCATCGCCAGCGGCGTTCGACATCTGACGGTTTACGCGCTCTCAACCGAGAATTGGTCGCGGCCACGCGACGAAATCGATGTCCTATTGAGCCTGCTTGGAGAACGGCTGCAGTCCGAGCGCAAGGCGATCTTCGAGCACAGGATTCGGATAAAGGTCTTGGGGTCTATGGACCCTCTTCCCCCGGCCCTGCGACTTACCGTAGGCGGCATGGAACGCGCGACGGCGAACTTCGACCGCCTTACGCTCAATATTGCCTTCAACTATGGCGGACGTTCAGAAATCGTTCGGGCGGCAAAGGCCATCTTGCAAGAACGAATCGATCCAGAGGACATCACCGAAGATCTTTTCGAGCGATACTTGTATACAGCCGACGTTCCCGACCCTGACCTCGTGATCCGAACGGCCGGCGAAATGCGGCTGAGTAACTTTCTGTTGTGGCAGTCCGCCTATGCCGAGTTCTATTCCACCCCGACCCTTTGGCCCGATTTCGATGCCGCCGAACTGCAAAAGGCCCTGGAGGGATACGCCGGGCGCCGGCGCCGCTACGGCGGCGTGGCTTCTCGCAGTGGCGTAGCCAAACCGGTTGGCGAAGACTAACCGGGAATTCGCTGCTCGCGGTCTGTCCGCGGCTGCGCTCGTTCCCGTGGCCGTCGTCCTGGCCTGGTGGGACGGTATCTACCTGACGGTCGGCGTGGCTGTAGTCGCCGGAATCTCCGTTCTGGAGTTGCGCAGCATGTCGATGGCCGCCGGATGGGGATTTGCCCTGATCCCCGCGTTATTCCTCGCCGCGGCTCTTGTTGCCCGGCCCCAGCTCAGCGATCCGCAGCGGCTCACGGTCGACGTTACGGCGGCGGCCGTCATCACGCTGACTCTCGCCATGCGATTCGTCGTTCGACCGCGACGCAAGCGCGTCGTCGCGTGGTTCGCGGGCGTCGCCGGCGCCCTTTACATCGGCGGGCTCGCCTCCGTGTTTGTGACCTTGAGAGGTATTTCAGACGGCTTCGCCTGGATTTTGCTGGCATTTGTCGGAACCTGGACGTACGACACCGGAGCGTATCTGGGTGGCCGCTTCCTTGGCAAACACCAGTTTGCGCCACGAGTTTCGCCCAGGAAGACCTGGGAGGGAGTAGCCGCAGGCACGGCGGCCGTCCTGATATCCGTAGCGATTTTCTCCAGGTTCCTGCCGATCGAGGTGTGGCACGTCCCTGTTCTAGCGGTCCTGGTGGCGGCCGCCGCGCAGGCCGGCGACCTTTTTGAATCAGCGGTCAAGCGCTTCGCGGGAGTCAAGAATTCGGGCTCACTGATTCCCGGTCACGGTGGTATTCTTGATCGTGTCGACAGCCTTCTTTTGGCTGGTCCGGTCGTCTATCTGTATGCCTCGTTTATCACTCATCCCAGGCCTCTCGCCTGAGAAGCCATGAGTAAGACCAAAGTAGCTATCCTCGGCAGCACGGGGTCCGTAGGAACTCAGACCCTTGACGTCATCAGGACGTCTCCGGATCGATATGAGGTGGTCGGCCTGGCCTGCGGATCCAACGCCGAATCGCTTTTAGCCCAGGCTGCTGAATTCAACGTACGCACTCTCTGCGTCGGTGATCAGCAGGCGACGGTGCCGCAGACCTCCAACGGGACCACATTGTTGCGCGGCTCTAAAGGTCTCTGCGAGGTCGCCGCCGGGACGGGCGCCGATGTCGTTATGGTCGCGACCGTAGGGGACGCAGGATTCGCTCCAACTGTTGCCGCCATAGAAAACGGAACGTCCGTTGCTCTCGCAAGCAAGGAAATGCTCGTCATGGGCGGTTCGCTGATTACGGACCTCGCCAGATCTTCGGGAGCGAAGCTCCTCCCGATTGACAGCGAACATAGCGCGCTTTGGCAATGCCTCCGCGGCGAAAACCAATCCGATATCTCCAAGCTCATCTTGACCGCGTCAGGCGGCCCGTTCAGGGAAACACCGGCCGAGGCCATGGAGTCTGTGACTCCGCGAGATGCCCTCAAGCATCCGACGTGGAAAATGGGCGCCAAAATAACGATCGATTGCGCCACTCTGATGAACAAGGGTCTTGAGGTAATCGAAGCCCACTGGCTCTTCGATATTCCGTACGGGTCGATAGAAGTTTTGATTCACCCGGAAAGTGTCGTCCACTCGATGGTTGAGTTCGTCGACGGATCCGTGAAGGCTCAGCTTGGCAGCCGCGACATGCGTCTACCGATCTCGTACGCGCTCTCCTATCCTGACCGCCAGAAGTCAATTGCCGACCGAATGGATTTTGCGAACATCGGAAATCTCCACTTTTCCGAGCCAGATAACGGGCGCTTTCCGCTTTTGAACGCCTCCATTCGAGCCGGGCTTCAAGGAGGATCCACCCCGGCCTTTCTCTGTGGGGCCGATGATGCGGCAGTGGCTCTTTTCCTGGCCGGAAGAATCTCGTTTCCAATGATTTCGGAGCTCGTGCTCAGAGTGTTGGACGAAGTCGATCACGAGGTTCTCGACGATCTGGAGGCGGTTCCAAGTTTTCATCGCGCCGGATTCGAGGCTGCTATGGACCTGGCCAAAACCCACGCCATGTGAATTCAGAACTCGCGGAACTTCCCGGCGGTATCGCGTTTACGATCCCGCTATCGATCATGATTCTCGTTGCGATGGTAGTCGTCCACGAGTTCGGTCACTTCATCACCGCCAAGTTGTCCGGCGTGCAGGTTTTGGAGTTTGGGATCGGATGGCCGCCAAGGCTGTTCGGCCGCACATGGCGCGGCACTCTTTACTCATTAAACGCCGTGCCCGTGGGCGCCTTCGTTCGTATGCTGGGTGAAAACGAGCAAGCTGACAGCCCCGAGAGCTTTTCCGCAAAGCCAAGGCTAAATCGAGCGCTGATTCTGGTCGCCGGATCGGCCATGAACTTTCTGCTGGCGCCGTTCCTATTCGGAACCGCGTCGCTGATCAACGATTTTCAAAGCGTGGAAATCACGGCCGTCGTAGCGGGAAGCCCTGCCGACGCGGCCGGGCTGCTTCCGGGAGACCGAATCGAGGCGGTCGGCGAGACGACGGTTGAAATTCCGTCCGATCTTGGAAAAGTGGTTCGCAATGCACAGGGCATGGAGATTCAGCTTGCGGTCGATCGAAACGGCGACAAGCGTCTGGTGGACCTCGTGCCCAGGTTGGCGCATCCTGACGACGAGGGGCCGATGGGAGTCTCAATACGGTCATACTTTGCGCCGGCGCCGCTTCCAAAAGCGCTTGCTCGGAGTTTGACCCGGACGGTGGAAGCCATACGGATCTTGCCCCAATTAATAAAGGCCATAGCTCTTCTGCCCAAATATGCAGTCGATTTGGTCTCGGGCGGGCCCCCTTCCGAATCCGTTACGGGCCCGGTTGGCATCGTCAATGCCGTCGGTGAAGCCGCACAGCGAGGCCCGGCGGTCGTGCTGATGCTCGCTGGATTCATCACCGTGCAGCTTGGGTTGCTGAACCTTCTACCGATACCGGGGCTTGACGGCGGTCGCCTGGTTTTTCTTGGACTCGAGGCGCTGCGACGAGGTCGCCGCCTCCCCTCCACGGTCGAAGGGACAATAAACTTTATCGGGATAATGTTCTTGCTCGTGCTGATCGCTTTCGTCACAGTTGGCGACGTACGCCGAATCGCAGGCGGCTAGACGTGGTTCCCGTCGCCTGATCTCGCGAATCGCAAATTACGGGATCCAGACGGCCGCTTCGGTGGTCGATCCAGATGTCCCCGAATTTTTGCTCGGACAAACAGGCTTGTTTAAGCTAACAATGGGGTAGGAAACCTCGGCTGGAGTTTTGGTGGCTGCAATTTCGAGACGCAGAACGTCGATCCCGGTTCACGTCGGGGACGTTCGAATCGGCGGTGGCGGCGACGTGGTGGTTCAGTCCATGACGATCACGAATACCGCAAATGTCGAGGCCACTTCGCGTCAGATCGCTGAACTCGCCGAGGTAGGCTGCGAAATTGTACGCGTGGCTGTTCCCGATCAGGCAGCGGCCGACGCTTTGCCGGAGCTGCTTCGCCGGTCGCCGGTTCCTCTGATCGCCGACATTCATTTCGATCACCGATTGGCGCTCGCCGCGGCCAAGGCTGGTATTCACGCTCTTCGCATCAACCCCGGAAATATCGGCGACCAGAGCCGAGTGCGGCAAGTCGTGGATGCCTGCAAGGCGGGCGAAATTCCAATTCGAATCGGGGTCAACGCGGGTTCGATCATTGAAACCAGATCGGAACAGGGCCGCCCCACGTCCGCCGAGGAACTGGCCGACGCCATGGTCGACCACGCGATGGAGCACATTCGGATCCTCGAGCGGGAGAATTTTGAGCAGATCAAGGTGTCTCTCAAGGCGTTCGAAATCGATCCGACGGTTCGCGCGTACCGAAAGATCGCGGACATGATGCCGTATCCGTTGCATCTCGGGATTACTGAGGCGGGTACCCCCAAATCAGGCAGCATCCGATCTGCAATTGGAATGGGCATCCTTCTTTACGAGGGAATTGGCGACACAATCAGAGTTTCGCTGACCGTCGACCCGGTCGAAGAGGTTCCAGTCGCGTACGAGATCCTCAAGGCGCTTGACGTGCGTCAATCAGGGCCCGTGCTGGTTTCATGCCCATCATGTGGACGGTGTGAAATCGAACTTTTCCCGCTAGTCGCCGAGGTCGAAGACTATCTTGCCCAGATTGATGAGCCGCTCAAGGTCGCCGTAATGGGCTGCGTGGTTAATGGACCAGGTGAATCCAAAGATGCGGACATCGGACTCGCCGGGGGCAGAGGGCGGGGCGTCATCTTCTCGAAGGGCCAGATACTCGAAACACTGGACGAGCATGAATTCCTTCCCCACCTCAAGGCGGGGATCGACCGTTTGGTCGAGGAGCGAAAAGCTGCCCGCGCCGAGGAAACCATCGCCGGCTGATCCGTCATCTCTAGGCGAATCCCTGTTGCAGGAATGGGTCTAGACCGATTCCCCAATTAACAAAGCCCACGCCGATGAGGCGCCAGTATCTGGATATGAAACGTCTGCATTCAGACGCCATACTCTTTTTCCGGCTCGGCGATTTCTATGAGATGTTCGACGAAGACGCAATAACCGCATCCGAGGCGCTGCGAATCGTTCTTACGTCCAGAGAAATCGGAAAAGGCGAAAAAATACCCATGTGTGGGGTGCCGCACCATGCGGCCGAAAACTACATTTCGCGGCTGCTGGAAGCGGGCCACAAAGTAGCAATTTGCGACCAGATCGGCCAGCCGGGGGCGGGCCTGGTTGAACGTCGGGTGACGAGAGTAATAACGCCGGGAACCGTTGTTGACGACGGAATGCTTGCGCCCGATCGCAACAATTACATCGCGGCTGCCATCCCACACTACACAGGGTACGGAATCGCGTACGCCGATGTTACGACGGGCGAGTTCGTCGCATCAGAATTCGAGGGCGATTCCTGTGTTTATCGCGTAAACCGCGAGCTTGCGCGTATCTCTCCTGTGGAGCTCCTTCTCGAGTCTGGATCCGAAATCACCCCTTCGGATGGCGTTCACGTAACCTTCGATTCCCAAACCACAATCGAACCGGAGGCCGCGCACCGCTCGCTCGAGCAAATAGTCGGCGCATCAGCCCATGCTGCGCCGATCGGGGATGGGGCCGCAATCGCTGCAGCCCGATTGCTTGCATACATCGGGGCGAACCAGGAATCCGCACTTCACGTATTTACGTCGATTCAGGTCCCTGTGCTGGGTGACCGGGTTGAGTTGGACGAATTTACGCGTCGAAATCTCGAAATTGATAAAACAGCTTTCGAGGGACAAAAACGGGGATCGTTGCTCGGTCTTCTCGATAGAACTCAAACGCCGATGGGAGCGCGCATGCTTCGACGGCGGCTGATCAGCCCGCTGCGCGACCTGGAGCGAATAGAAAAGCGACTTGAAACAATTCAGTGGTTGGCGCATGGCGAGCGCTTGAGGACTTCCCTTCGGGATCATCTCCGGCGAGTCGGCGACATCGAACGAACCTCCGTCCGAATTCGTCGGGCCATCGTAAAACCCGACGAATTGCTGCGGCTCGTTGACGCACTTGCGCAGGTTGAAACCATCGCGGCTCTGCTCTCGGATACTCAGAACGGCGTCCAGCCGCCGTCCGGGCCGCCCGACGCTTGCGTCGAGCTTCGCGATTTGCTCGGTCGAGCGCTCGACCCCGGTGGAGAATTCACGATTCGACCCGGCTACAGCGCTGAACTCGACGATCTGCGATCGGCTTCTTCCAGAGCGAAGGATGGCATCGCTGAACTTCAAACTCGCCTGCGCGCCGAGACCGGGATGAATTCGCTCAAGGTGGGCTTCAATCGCGTTTTCGGCTACTACCTGGAGGTGGGAAGGGCCGTGGCGGTCGAGGTACCCGAAGATTTCGAGCCTCGCCAGACGCTTGCCAATTCACAGCGCTATGTGACTCCCCAACTAAAGGAACTTGAGGCCCTGGCGCTTGATGCAGAAGAACGCGCCGGCGAGATGGAAAGTCACCTGTATGCGTCCCTGCTAAAGGACATCGAAGGTTACTCCGGCGGCCTCACCAAGACCGCAGATGCGATATCAAGGTTGGATGTTGCCGCCGCTCTGGCCGATATCGCGGTTGAACGAGACTACGTTCGTCCGCAATTCGCCGACGACGGTGAACTTGACATAATTCAAGGCAGGCATCCAGTCGTCGAGGCCACCCGGGCGGAGAGATTCGTTCCCAACGACTGCCAACTCGGCGCCGATGGACCGCACATCGTGGTTCTCACAGGTCCTAACATGGCCGGCAAGTCGACGTACTTACGTCAGGTTGCCCTCATTGCGCTTATGGCACAGTCGGGCTGCTTTGTTCCGGCGGAATCAGCCCGACTTCCGATAATCGACAGAATATTCACGCGGGTCGGGTCCCGCGACGACATCGCCTCCGGTCGCAGTACGTTTCTGGTTGAAATGACGGAGCTGTCGGCCATCCTGAGCAGGGCAACCCCCAACAGCCTGATTGTCCTCGACGAGATCGGCAGAGGCACGAGTACTTACGACGGCGTTTCGATTGCGAAGGCAGTCGTCGAATTCCTTCACAATCACCCGCGCATCAGGTCAAAAACGATATTCGCCACCCATTACCACGAATTGACTTCTCTGGCGGAACGACTGCCGCGAGTGGTGAACTACAACGTCGCCGTGGCGGAGCAGCAGGGAACCGTGGTTTTTCTGCACAAGATCGTCGCCGGCGCTTCGGACCGGAGCTACGGGATTCATGTTGCGCGGCTCGCCGGATTGCCCGAGGTCGTGACCAGGCGCGCCGAGGAAATCCTGACGCAATTGGAATCCCAGAACGGGGCCGCCGCGCCAACACAAATGTCACTTCTTCCTCCCGATCGCCATCCGATTCTCGACCAGATCGAAGATCTGAATCTGGAAGAAATGTCGCCTCTCGACGCGCTTAACAAGCTCTATGAATGGCGCAGCTCCCTGGGCGGGTCGTGACGATTCTGAGACTCCCGCCCGATGTCACGGGGAAAATCGCCGCCGGTGAGGTGATCGAGCGGCCCGCTTCCGTTATCAAGGAGCTGGTGGAGAACAGCCTGGACGCAGGCGCCCGTTCTGTGGAGATTGAATCTTTAGAAGGCGGCCGCCGCCTGATGCGGGTCGTTGATGACGGGGTGGGCATAGCGCCCGAAGAGTTGCGGATAGCCCTGGAGCGTAATTCCACGAGCAAGCTCCGAACCGAAAATGACCTGCTCAGTGTTCGCACGCTTGGATTCAGAGGCGAAGCTCTATGCAGCATTTCGGCCGTCGCCGAACTCAGCATCGCCTCCCGGCCCGACCGTACTCAAGTTGGACGAAAAATCACCATTCATGGCGAGCACGTGATTGCCGACGAGCCGCATGGTGGTGCGGCCGGCACGGAGATCATGGTTTCACGCTTGTTCGACAACTTCCCGGTCCGATTGGAATTTCTAAAATCACACCGTACGGAGTCATTTCACATCCTGAATATTGCCCAGAATCTGGCCCTTTCCCGCCCGTCGGTAAGGTTCGCCGCCTCGTCGGACGGTCAGCGTTCATTCTCGACGCCGGGATCGGGGTCGCTTGAAGATTGTCTGCTCGCATTGTTCGGACCGAAGCTCGTTGATGGAATGGTGCAAATCGAGCAGGGGAAATGGCTAGGGATTGAGGGGCTTGTCAGTAAGCCCGGCCGTGATTGGGCCAATCGCCGTCATATTTCATTCTTCGTCAACGGTCGTTGGGTAAATAATGCAACCCTGTCCGCTGCGCTCGCGGAGGCATACCGGGGTCTACTCCCGGCCGGAAGGTTTCCCGCGGCCTATCTTCACCTCGAATTGCCTGCTGAAGACGTAGACGTAAACGTTCACCCGGCCAAGGCGGAGGTTCGTTTTCGTGATTCCGGCCAACTCTTTACGCGGCTATCGGGCGCGATTCGCCGCACGTTGATCGAGCGGAGCGATTTTGTTCCGGTCGAGATCGGCGACAGGCGCCCGGTGGTTGATTCGTTCTTCGTTCCAGCCGCGATCCCGCATGATTCCGGCCTGAATCAGAGGTATTCGGCCCGCTCGCTCCAGGCGCCGCTGGCGCCTGATTCCACCGTGGCGGCGACGAGCGGCGGTCAAATATCTTCCCCACACATGCGAGCCCTGGGGCAGATCGATCGGACGTATATCGTAGCCGCCGGACCCGATGGCCTCTACCTTGTCGACCAGCACACGGCCCATGAGCGCGTTCTATATGAGGAACTTTTTACTACGAACGATAAGCCTGATCGGCAGCAGTTGTTGGCGGGTCAAACCACCGATGTTGGAGCGGTTGCCTCGGCCTGGCTTGAAGAGAATCGCGATCTGCTCGCGGACTTCGGGCTTGAGGTGGAAAACCTGGGCGGCACCACCTGGATCGTAAACGCGGTCCCTTCGATGGCGGTCGGACGGCAGGCGGGCGGGTTCCTGGAGGAAGTGGTGCGCGATCTGTCGACGATCGACGGGCGGCGTTCGGATCCGCGGGAGCGCGCCCGGTGGGCGGTAGCCTGCAATAGCGCCGTGAAAGCGGGCGACGCGCTATCGGTTCCGGAGATGCAGGCGCTTCTAGAGCAGTTGTTGGAGTGCGACCTCGGCCGGACGTGTCCCCACGGTCGCCCGACTACTCTCAAGCTAAGCCGTGAGCTTCTCGACCACCAGTTCGGGCGAGCATAGGTGACACGATCCCGAAGAAGGCGCAATCGTCGAGTCGGACGGGGCCGGCTAGACGGGTTCTGCCTGCCAGGCGGCGTGGGGATTGTACAGATGAAATAACCCACACGATGCCGAAACCGTGTCCCCTACTGACTCCTACAGACCGGTCACCGATCCGTCCGCATCGAGGATCATCTGCGCGGCCGATGGGGTCTCAGGCAATCCGGGCATGGTCAGCACATCGCCGGTGAGCACCACGATGAACCCTGCTCCCGCCGAGAGCCGGATCTCGCGGACCGTCACTGAGAATCCCTCCGGCCGGCCCACCACGCGCGGATTGTCCGAAAGGGAGTACTGGGTTTTCGCCATGCAGATCGGCAGATCGCCGAAGCCGGCTCCCTGTAATCTTCGAATCGCGCCCCGCGCGGCCGGCGCAAACGCAACGTGGCTCGCCCCATAAATCTCCGTGGCGATCTTCTCGATCTTTTGCCGTGTTGGCAGTTCAAGGTCGTAAATTGGCCGGTAGTCCGGCTGCTTCGACGGAACGGCATCAACGACCGCCTTAGCAAGATCGAGTCCGCCAGTCGATCCGTCGTTGAAAACGTTCGTAGAGGCGGCGGGTATCGAGGCTGACCGGCAATAGTCGATGATCGTCTCAATTTCAGCGTCGGTATCAGTGTCAAATCGATTGATAGCGATAACGGTGCGCAACCCGAACAGCGCCATATTCTCGACGTGCTTTTGAAGGTTGCCCAGACCGGATTCGACTGCCGCAACGTTCTCCGAGCTGAGTGCCGCTGCCTTTACTCCCCCTTGACGCTTGAGGGCGCGGACGGTCGCGATCATGACCGCCAGACTCGGCGCGAAATCCTCCGCGCGGCATTTGATATCAATGAATTTCTCCGCCCCGAGGTCGGCGCCGAATCCCGCCTCGGTGACCGTGAAGTCGGCAAGCTTCATTCCCATTCGCGTTCCAAGATTCGAACTGCAGCCATGGGCTATGTTGGCGAACGGACCGCCATGCACGATCACCGGCCCTCCGTCGCTGTTTTGAACGAGATTCGGCATGATCGCATCTCGCAGAAGCAGAGCCATTGCGTTATCGCACTTCAACTCCTTCGCGGTAACCAGATCGCCGTCGAACGTCTGACCAATCACGACTCGCCCGAGCCGGTCCTTGAGGTCTTGCAGGTTCTTTGCCAGGCAGAGTATCGCCATCACCTCTGAAGCCGGAGTGATGTCGAATCCGCTCTCTCTGGGGACGCCGCGGAGAGTGCCGCCGAGACCGATAACGACGTTGGTGAGGGCGCGGTCGTTCATGTCGATAGCCCGCCGCCACGTAATCCGCCGGGGATCCAGTCCGAGCTTGTTACCGTGGTGAATATGGTTGTCGGTGACCGCCGCGAGAAGATTGTGCGCCGAGGTGACCGCGTGAAAATCTCCGTTGAAATGAAGATTAATGTCGGTGTGGGGCAATATTTGCGCTTTCCCGCCACCGGTTGCTCCGCCCTTTAACCCGAAGACCGGTCCAAGCGACGGCTCGCGCAGACATACGATCGAACTGTGACCCAGCATGCGCAGCGACTGTCCGAGACCGATCGACACCGTTGTCTTTCCCTCGCCCTTGTTCGTCGGGGTGATTCCCGTCACCAGAATGAGTTTGCCGTTGGGCTTGTCCTCGAGTCGATCCAGCAGGTCGAGATGGATTTTTGCCTTGAATCGCCCGTAGAGATCGATTTCATCCGCGCCGATTCCAACAGAGCCGGCAATCTCGGTGACGGGTTTCAATTCGCCGCCCAGTTCGGTAGTTTGAGTGATCGCAACGTCCGCAAATCTAACCTCCCGATGACACCAGATTGAGCAGATTCGCCGCCAACATCACGGTCGTCAGCGGCCCGATACCCTTTGGTACCGGGGTTATAGCCTTCGCCTTTGGAGAGACCGCTTCGAAGTCGACGTCGCCCACGACGCGATCGTTAGAGTAATTCGTTCCCACGTCGATGATCACAACTCCCTCGGAAACGTGGTCGGCCGTGATCAATCCCGGTACGCCGGCCGCCGCCACAATGATCTCCGCCCGTTGCAGTTCCGCGCGGAGCGAACGAGTTCGCGTGTGGCAAACCGTGACGGTGGCGTTTCGGAACATCATTAGCAGTGCTGTGGGCTTTCCAACAACGCCGCTGCGACCCACAACGACTGCACGCTTCCCCTCGATGGGCATTTCGTAATAATCGAGCATCTGCATCACCGCCGCTGCCGTGGCCGGCGCGACCGGGGATTTCCCGGAATAAAACTCGCCCAGTCGATTCGGCGTAACGCAGTCGACATCCTTTGACGGCAGCAAACACGTCTTCACCAAATTCGCGTTCAGCTGGGAGGGGAGCGGCTCGAATATGAGCACCCCATGCAGGTTCGTATCCCCGTTTAAACGACGTATCTCTTCGATCAGCGTTTGGTCGTCAACATCGTCGGGGAATGTGCTGTGGAGCAGATTTACTCCGACCCGGCCAAACGTCCGCCTCACCGCCTTCTCGTAACCGCTGGCTGCCGCGGCGTTGCCGCAGTTGATAGTCTGCACGGTGACCGAGCCGGAACGCGCTGAATGATCGGCGAATCCTTTCGACAAATTTTCGATCAAACGGTCCGCGGGCGCTCGCCCGAGCATTAAGGTGGGTCCGGGCACTAGAGGAATTGCCCGCTGGATGTTGGATTCAAAGATGCTTTTCGACCAGGGCGTCCCCAGATTCCAGGGCGCCGCCGGCCTCCGCCAATCGTTTCCTTGCCGAGGCTATAAATTCAACGTCGTCGACGAATCCCAAATTCGCTTTAACGTTCAACTCGCAAACTCGAGCAGCGCCGCGAGCCAGCGCCGCACCCCCCGCCGCGTCCCCGATCAGATTCGGATTTCCGACTTCAGCAGCAACGCTGCCCAGGCGCACGAGCTCCTCGCAAAGCTGCGCAAGCTCGAGCGGAACGAGAGTGGCTGCCTCAGCGGCCGTTGATATCGCACGCTTTCGACTCGCGCGTTGCTCGCTGGAGTCCTTCGGCAGATCGAAGGCACTCATCACCTTCCCGTAGGCGTCACCGTCGAGATCGGCGAGTATCGTTGCACGAGCCCGAATATCCTTGCACCTTCTTGACGTCCGCTGCAGTTGCTCCTCCGACCCGGCAAAATTCTTTTTCCCAATCGCGAAGCTGCAGGCCATCTCGATTATCGCGGCTCCCAGGGCGGCCGTCAGGGCAGCTGCCGCGCCGCCGCCTGGCGTTGACGATCCGGAAGCGAGCGAATCAAGAAATCCCTCGACGGTTGACGCGCTAACCTCAGACAATCGTTGCGCCGCTCGTGTAGGAATGTATGGATGTTGCCGTCACCAACCACCACCTAATCCAAACTTTCAGGTCGCGAAACAATAATCCGCCTTCGAGGACGAACGGGATGCGGTCGACCCGGCACGGTTCCCAACGTCAGGTCGGAGGCGGTGCAAATGTTAGCAGCGTCGGCGGTCCGCGCGTTTACGACGGAAAACTTTCCAGATCGGTTGAATATTGCCAACTGAACCGCCGTTAGTCGACTCGCCTCTGATCTGTCTCGTTGGCCCCACGGCCTCCGGCAAGACCGATCTTGCGATGGAAATGGCGCCCCGTTTTAACGGCGAGGTTGTTTCGGCCGATTCCAGACAGATTTACCGGGGCATGGACCTCGGCACCTCCAAACCGACCAAGTCGCAACAAAACCATGTGCGACATTACATGATCGACGTCGCCGATCCATTCGACGCGTACTCCGTCGTTCTCTATCTGCGGGGCGCCCTGGATGCCATCGAGACCATAGAATCGCGCGGCAAATTACCATTTCTCGTCGGTGGATCGGGACAGTACGTCGAGGCTCTAACCCGCGGAATTTCTCCCGCTTCATATGACCGCGATATCCGGAGAGAGCTGGAGGGCGATCTGCAACAATTCGGAATCGCCGTGCTCGCGGAAAGACTTCGGGACCTGGATCCTCGCGGCGCCGCAACCACGGATCTCAGAAATCCGCGTCGAGTGCTGCGCGCGCTTGAGGTCAAGCTTGCCACCGGACGCTCAATTCGGGACGAGGAACAACCGGGTCGGCGCACACGTGACACCCTGGTCCTCGGGCTGGACGTTCCAAGGTCCGAGTTGATCGCACGAATCCAGAATCGAACAGCCAATATGTTCGAGAACGGTCTCCTCGACGAATCCCGAAGGCTCTGGGGCACCGGTCATGCCGGCAATTCCGCAGCGAGTAAATCTATCGGCTATCGGGAAGCGTTTGCCTACCTGTTCGGCAACTCCACGCTTCGAATGGCTAGGGAAGCCACGGTCAATGCCACGAGTCGTTACGCCCGTCGGCAGATGACCTGGTTCAGCAATCGGGAGACTGTCGACTGGTACTCGCACGGCCCGGATACCGCGGACCGGATCTCTCGTCGAATCGACGAGTTTCTCGCCGGGCATGGCGGATAACTTCTGCTTATTGCCCTAACCGGGACCGGGATGCGAATGCCGGTTCGACGCACGTGGAAGCTGAAGCATCGAAGGCTGTCCGTCGGCGTCAAACCCCGCGTCGTGCCCTATAGTTGAAGTTCCGTACGGTGAGTCGCGCAAGCTGTGTCCAGGCATTGCGGAAAGCGGAGGAATTCAGTCGGCAGCCTCATGAAATTCAGCAAAATGCACGGCGCAGGCAACGATTTCGTTATGGTCGATGCTCGCGAAGAATCATCCGCCGATTGGAATCGCCTTGCCGTCGATGTGTGCGACCGTCACTTCGGCGTGGGCGCAGATGGGCTCATTCTTATTGACGGCGGCCGGCAGCGCGGATACGAGATGACAATCTACAACCCCGACGGTACGGTTGCCGAAATGTGCGGCAACGGGATCCGCTGTTTCGCCCGATTCCTGCACGAGCGCGGAGAAATCGGCGACGAAAAGATAGAGGTTCTGACCGGCGCGGGTCCTCGCTGGATTCGTGTGGTCGAAGCCAGTCCCGACGGATATCGAGTGACGGCCGGAATGGGCGTTCCGGACTTTGATCCGGCAACGATACCGGTGGATTTGCCCGTCGCCAGAGTGGTCGATCGCGCGATCGCGGTTGAAGGCTCGGAAATCGAAATTACGGCCCTTTCGATGGGCAATCCCCATGCCGTTACCTTCGTCGACGATGTCGAGGCGATCGACCTTGAATCGATCGGTCCGAAAGTGGAGCACCACCCGGCATTTCCGCATCGCGTCAACTTTGAAATATGTCAGGTGCTCGCACCTGACAGCCTCCGAATGCGGGTTTGGGAGCGCGGCGCAGGCATTACACTCGCGTGCGGATCGGGGGCGTCGGCTACCGTGGCGGCTGCAGTTGTTACGGGACGTGCCACTCCCGGGCCAATTGAGCTACACGTTGACGGCGGCATCCTGGATATGGAATGGGGGGGAGAGGGCGACGAGGTGATAATGACCGGATCCGCCGACCGTGTTTTCGAAGGCCAGTGGCTGCGCACGACGATCGCCGGAGCGGTGACCTGATCTTGCGGATTCATTCCAGAAAAGCAAGCCGGAAGGGTTCGACGTGAAATTCGCCGACCGAATTGAACAGTTACCGCCTTATCTATTTGCCCGCCTCGACAAGCTTCGGGATGAGAAAATGGCCGCCGGAGTCGACGTTATTACGCTGGCCAAGGGAGACCCAGATCTCCCGACGCCACAGGCCATTATCGATCGGCTCCGCGCCGCCGCCGGTGATCCGGCGAATCATCAGTACTGCGAGGACGGCCTTGACGCATTTCGTCGGGCGATTGGCGATTGGTACCAGCAGCGTTTCGGGGTGTCTGTTGATCCTTCGAGCCAGGTAGTTCCGTTGATCGGGTCCAAGGAAGGCATCGCGCATATCCCGATGGCGCTCGTCAATCCGGGCGATGTTGTGCTCGTACCCGATCCGGGATATCCCGTTTACAGCATCGGTACGAACCTGATGGGCGGTCAAGTTCATTTCATGCCGCTGGCGGCTGATTCGGAATGGCTACCGGACCTCGATGCAATCCCTGACGATGTTTTGAGCCGGGCTAGAGCAATCTGGTTGTGTTATCCGAACAACCCGACCGCGGCCGTCGCCGGACTGGATTTTTACGAGCGCGTGATTGAATTCGGTCTCAAGAACGACCTCGCTGTGTGTCAGGACGCCGCCTACTCCGAGGTGACCTTCGACGGCTACCGAACACACAGCATTCTGGAGGTGCCGGGAGCCGACGAGTGCGCCGTGGAGTTTCACTCGCTTTCAAAAACGTACAACATGACCGGTTGGCGCATCGGCTGGGCGGTTGGCAACCACCGCATCGTCGAAGCGCTTGCTCGCGTCAAGAGCAACATGGACTCCGGGGTATTTGCCGCGGTTCAGGAGGCGGCGATCGAAGCGCTGGAGCTTCCGCAGTCCTGGATCGACGATCGAAACGCCGTCTATCAGCGGCGGCGCGATAAGGTCGTCGAGATGCTGCAACAACTTGACCTCCAACCGGAGGTTCCGAAAGCCAGCCTTTACGTATGGACGCCCGTACCCGCGGGCTACGATTCGAGCGGGTTCGCCGCAAAGGTGATCGATGAGGCGGGCGTGCTAATCACGCCCGGTTTAGGTTTCGGCCCCAGCGGCGACTCGCACTTTCGAATCTCGCTTACAACTCCCGATGACCGCCTGAGGGAAGGGCTAGAAAGGCTCGCGAAGCTACAACTCTAAAGTCACGATTCCGGGTCCACCATCCGGCGTGGACGATGCCCGAATGCGCGGGCGCGGTGATTCCGGAAGCGAATCAGCGTATCTCGTGGGACTTGACTTCAAAGAGCGCCACGCTGCCTGGCCGGCCGACGTGTCCCTGGCCGAGCTTGAGACCTTGCTCGACACGGTCGGCGCCATCCCCTGTGGCCGGCGCACATTCGTGGTTCGGCGCATTAATCCCGCGACTCTCATTGGCAGCGGTCAGGCGAAACTGATCGCGGAGGAATCGGAAGAACTCAACTGCGACGCAATCGTCTTTGATTCAGATCTCAAACCCGGTCAGCAGCGAAACCTTGAAAAGATCATCGGTGCGAAAATTGTCGATCGAACGTCTCTCATACTCGATGTTTTCGCGCTCAGGGCGACGACCGCCGAAGGCAAATTGCAGGTTGAACGAGCCCAGATTGAGTATGTGCTCCCGAGACTTTCCGATCTTTGGGTCGAATTTTCGCGTACCGGCGGTGGCATCGGAACACGCGGCCCGGGTGAAACCCAGATCGAAGTCGACCGGCAGCAGCTTCGAACAAGGCTTGCGGAAATCGACAGGCGGCTTGAAAAGGTCCGCAGCCGAAGGTCTCTCGCTCGGCAATCTCGAACGAAAAAGGGAGTGCCCACCGTGGCCATCGTCGGCTACACAAATGCCGGCAAATCGAGCCTCCTAAATGCTTTAAGTGACGGCGGAGCCTTCGTTGAGGACAAGTTATTCGCCACCCTCGATCCCCTCACCCGCCGCGTTGATCTACCCGATTCGCGATCCGTAATGGCGACCGACACCGTCGGATTCATGCAGCGGCTTCCCACGCGACTTATCGCTGCGTTCAGGGCAACTCTCGAGGAGGTTCAGGCGGCCGATCTTCTGATCCACGTTGTCGACCTGAGTGCTCGAAACCTGTCCGGGCAGATTGCATCTGTAGAAGAAACGCTTGAACAACTCGATGTTTTGAGCAAGCCGATCATCACCGTCCTGAATAAGGTTGATCTTGTCCCAAATCCTGGCGAAGTCGTGGCTCCGGACACGGTCGCCGTGTCTGCCAAAACTGGCGCAGGGCTCGATGATCTGCGCTCCCAGATCGCCGTGCGACTGGCGGAGGATGAGAGCGCGATCAGCGTCGCAATTCCATTTAGTGAAGGGCGGCTGGTCGATCTGTTCCATCGCGAAGGCAAGGTCGATTCGGTTGAGTTCACTCCCGACGGAACGGTCATAGAGGGAAGGATTCCGACGCGACTTGAAATCCAATTCCAGGCATTCAAATCGCGAGCCGATCGTCCGGCGAACGTCCGCGAGGAACACTCCTAGCGCAGGTGATCGGCCTCGCACGATTCGGATGGCCGCATTGGCCGCTTTCAATCAAGATCGCCCTTACGACCGTCGCGTTGGTAGCCTTCGCGGCGGCGACTGCCGCTTTCATATTCTTGCGCCGCGAACGGCAGGCGCTCGTAACGGATTTACGGGCGTAAGGCGTCGTGCTGCTAAACACGATCGAAGCCGCGGCCAGCGATCTAATGTACCGACTTGACGTGGACGGCCTTCAGCAAATAATGGATTCGATCGGACAGCATCCGGTTGTCTCGGGCCGCATCTACGATGCGCAGGGGCGGATTATCGCGGACGCGACTGAATCCCAAACGCTTTTTCGAATCGAGCCGGACCCGTTCGGACAGCGCGCCCGGCCGAGGCACGTGCGTAACCGTGGCCGTTCCAATGCAGTCCGATTCTCTGTGACGCTGTTTGACGCACTTGAGTCTGGCGTCACGACCTGGCAGGAACCCTCGTCGTGATCGACCCGCTGCGTCATCCCGGGTTATTCGAGCCATCCCGGAACGGGTGACAACTCTTCCGGTTCACGTCCCACCCGGAGCCCTATCCGCGTGGGAGAGGGCCGGCGTTAGGCCCTGATGGCTCGTATCCACCAACAAACCGAAAGGACGTCGGATCGGATTTTGTCAGCCGGTTCCATGTCCCAGCCGCTCGGCGGCTTCGCTCGCCGACAAACTGTACGTGTGAAAAGCCTCCCGTAACTTCGCCAGCTCGTAATGGGCGTAGATTAGTTTCGTGGTCGCCGGCGAGGCATGCCCCAGAATGTCCTGAACCTCCGACAGGCTTGCCCCGCGGTTCAACAGCGTGGTGGCCTTGAAGTGCCGGAAGTCATGGGTCGAGGCGTCGACACCGGCGGCTTTTGCGTATCGCCTGACCGTGGACCACAGCGTCTGCGACGAGATCCGCATATTCTCGCCCGCGCGCCCCGGATTCTTCGCAACACCGCGGTGCCTGATGAACAGTGGCGCGTAGGAATCTCCTCGCTCTTCCAGGTAGCGTCGAATCCGCTGCAGTGTCTCGTCGTCGAAAAAAACAACGCGCTCGCGACCTCCTTTGCCGCGAATAATCGCCTCGCTCGAGCGACCGTCCGCGACATCGCGCCTGTCGAGGGAGACGATCTCCTCCCTCCTCATTCCGGTGCAAAAGGCGGTGTTCAATAGCGCGGCGTCCCGCAGGATTCGCAGCCGGATGTCGCGATCTCGCACGCCGGGCTTCGGGAGGGGTGAGTTGTTGGCAAAATCGACGACCAGGGCCAGGTTATCGTCGATTCGTGGTGCTTTGTAAATCGATTTCGATGCGACCGCCCTCACCTGCTCGGACGATTTTTCCAGAGATATCTGCGGAGCAAGATCGTGCCGCGCCAGGTACCGCAAGACCGATCTGGCGGCAGACATGTAGGTGTTGATCGTCGCCGTTCTTTCACGACCGTGACGGTCCGCGAGCCACAGATAAAATTGCTCCAGGCAGTCGGTAGGTAGCCGATCCGTCGTAACGTCCGCTGTATCGATGCCCGAATCCTCAAGGAACGCAGCAAATGTCCGCAGCCCCATCGCGTAGGTCGTGCGAGTGTTGGGCGACTTAGCGCGAACGCTCAAATTTACGTCGTCAAGTGCGCGTTTCAGGGTGGGATATAGGGTCAAGTGAAGGCTGCCCGCTTAGAGGATCGCTCAGCTATCTTGACATAAAACGTACGATCGATAAACCCGGAACTGCGGGCCAACCCGGGCTGGATCTACGCAAACATCTCGCCGCAGCTAATCCGGGTCACTGATCGCCGCCTAATACGGAGTCCCTTGCAGCAACTTCCACCATCGACAAATCAACGCTGATTTCACCGGGGCCGCGGAGACCTTATCGAATCGGGCGCAGCAATCGAAAGATATTTGTCAGGGATGTCGCCGCAGCCGCCACGTAGGTCAACGCCGCAGCGTCGAGTACCGATTTGACGCCGGCCCGTTCGTCGTCGGAAATCATGTTGTTGGATTCAAGGAGGGAAATCGCCCTATTGCTGGCGTTGAATTCAATCGGCAGGCTGGCAAACGTCAGGGCCAGCGTCAGGGCATATATAGCCGCGCCGACGATCGTGACCCTGAGTCCTATCGGACCGATCCCTGCGAAAAGAAGACCGCCGCCCACCAACATCAAAACGTAACCCACCCCCGGACCAAATCTAGCCACCGGGATCACCGCCGTTCTGAATATCAGGAACGGGTAACGGATTTCATGCTGCACGGCATGCCCGGCTTCGTGGGCGGCCACGGCAATCGAGTAGATCGAGGTGCCGCCGTATACATTTTCGGACAAGCGCAGTTCGCGGTTTCCGTCGTCGTAATGATCGCCAAGCTGGCCGACGGCAGGCGCCACGGGCACGTCATCGAGACCCACGGAATCAAGCATTCGCCGCGCCGCCTGGTGACCGGCAAGTCCCTCGCTGGCGGACATTTTTGAGAATCGAGCCGTCGTTCGTTGAACCTTTCCCTGCACCCATGTCGTCAGCACAACCGTTGCGAGATAAATGAGAATCGGAATCAATTTCAAACCTGCCGAGCGCGAGTTGCCTGCGTTTGGAACATCTGATTGAAATTCGATTTTAAGCCACGGACGGCCAGGTCGGCCGCTCGAATCCAGAGTCTGGCAACGCTGTGTCTAATCGGAGAAACCGCGCGCGGAGTCGCGGCCCGCTCGGCCTGTCAAAAATATTCGCGAGGACCTCACCGCGCCAGCAGGCCCGGGAGATGCTCAAGGGTGGCAATCACGGAGTCTTTGTCAGTCAGGATTTCTTCCGCAGGATCGTCGCAGACAAGTACCGCTGGCATTCCGGTGGCCACAGCGGGCAACACGTCGTCCTTCAGGCTATCGCCGACTGCGAGGCATTACCCGGCGGTCTTCCCGAGTTTGCGAATAAGGGACGCGTAGAACACCGGGCTCGGCTTTCGGGATCCCAGATCCCGCCAGGCGAAAACGCGGTCAAAGCACCCCGCAATCCCAACCCGCTCCAGCGCCGTCCCGATTTCATGAGCGGTCGAGTCCTCGGCATTCGATGCAACCACGAGAGTCAGGCCCTCAGGTAACTTCCAAGGGTAGGCCTCAACACCGGGCATCAGCTCGATTTTCGGCCAGTCGGCCATGCGTCCAGGAAACTCGGGGAAGACTCGCATCAGCGTATCTCCCCAGTCGAAAGCGATCGTGTCAATCGGAGTCTGAGACTTGTTAAGAGACATCATCCATGGCTCTCCCACGGCGGCAAGATGAGAGGACTGGCGGCCCCCAGCCCCTAGAAATGGCCGACCATGTCGCGGCGGGCAGGCACAGCTTACAGGAACTAGATATAATATCCATTATATCTAGTAGAAGCTTCTCGCCGTCTGCCGACCGTTCAAGACGCGCGTGAACAAGCCGGAACGCAACCCACTCCGTCGTCCACTTTCCGTCGTGTAGACCACATTGTCTTAGTCCAACGACCATTTGTCATTCCGACCGAAGCGCGGGATCCCGACCCGTCAACGGGGCGGGCCACGATCCCCACAGAAAGGGGCGCTGTTTTCGGGGCCGAGATGCCTGGCTTCGCCCAGGACAACGAAAAGGCATGGTACGAAGGATTCCCGCTGGCCGGGGTGAGGGATGGCATTGAGTACCACTGCGTGTGAAGCGACCAACCGCTCGGTCGATCTTTATAGCGGCTCAACTGCGGCGCGTCTGCGCGGTCCGCTGCCCGTGCGCTGGATTTCATCGAGCCAGCGCAACCGTTATGTCAAGTCGAAACTCAATCGTCCCCGTCGTCGTCGTCATCCGAATCCGAGTGATCTTTCTTCGAGCCGTCATCATCATCTGAGCCAGACCCACTGGAATCCTCGGATTCTTCCGAATTCTCCGTGCTCTCGCTTCGCCGGGCCTCGTCATCGCTTGATTCATCCGTCTCATCGTCATCGGAGTCTCGACGCTTCGAGTCTTCCTTCTCGTCCCGCGTATCATCGTCGTAATCTGATTCCCGGTTTGTGCAGTCGGAGTCGCCTGCCCGATCGCATTCGTCACCACCGCCGTCTTCGGAACGCGGGTCATCCTGTTCGTCAGTGCAGCCGTCGTTGTCGCTACTCCCCGCTTCTGACCGACACTCGCCGTCGCCGCCACCGCGCCGGTTACGATGCTCTCGTTCGTTTTTTTCAGATGCTCTAACTCCTCAGCCTCATGCCGGCTGATTTTGAAGTCCCTCGGTTGCTCGGGTTTGTCACGGTCGCCACGCCCCACGGAAGTAACCTGACCGGCGGTTACTGCAACACCGGGACGGTCGGTCGCCTTCGACACCGTCACGGTCCCCTCGACGGTGCGCACTTCCATGCCGCCGTCAGGATGGACCGTCGTCTTGAACTGGGTGCCCCGCACAAGACCAACACCGGACGGAGTGAAGACGGCGTAGCTGGATTCCGAATCGAGCAGCTTCGGCACCCGGCTCCAGGTGTTACCTGCTTGTTGAAAGACCGCCAACTTCGTCGATCCGGTTTCCGACTCGCTCGAATATAGAATCTTGATCCGAGTGTTGTGTTCGACCTGGAGAACCGATCCTTCGAAAAATACGAGGGTGAGGCGACTGTGAGCTCCCGTGGTCAGTTCGTCGCCGGGAGCGGCGATCTGCCCATCCTCGATATCGACCCAGACTTCCGTAGCGATTGGCTTGATCGTTCCGCCACCAAAATCAATTTCGATGAGGACAGGACGATTCCCGGCGTCAACGGTCTGCTCGGCGGCTCCTGCCTGTGTTGCTGACGTAGACGTCAGCAAGGCCGCGGCCAATATCGCGAATAATCGCACCGATCTCAGCATTGGCCTCCCGAACGCTTGCTGGATGCGAGCGGCTCCGGACCTTTGGGCCGCTCTGCCTCCACGGCCTTGCAGGCCAACGCGGACCGGCTCGAATTTCCATCGGCCGTCCCGAACAAATTAGCCGAAACGCGTTCGAATATGAACTGATGGAACGTGCTTACACCAAGATATCGCGCATTGTTGCCTCATGGGCACGCGGTGCTGACGGAGCGATTCCGCTCCCCCATTGAAAATTGGCCGCTCGCGAATGCAAGCTCCAGAAAACGAGCCGCCCGCAGAAACTCGATTGGAATCTTTATGTCAAGTACCACTCGCGATGCGTTGACGGTAGATACTCGTCGTATCCAAGCCATAACCACAGGCTTCTCAACAAGCAATCCACTTCGTTTTCCCCACGTTCCACAGGGATACACACAGGTTTATCGAGAGGCAGCAGAGGGTCCTGCGAGCGAGATTCACGCCCGGATTTGGCCCGGGGAAATCGGATCCGAAACTCACTCCAGCACATACCGCAGCCCGTAAATCTGTGGTATCAAGAAGGCCGAAACTGAAATTCAGACTGGCAAATTGCAGATCAAGACCCTGATCCGCCTGCGCTTCGCGACGTTGTTGCTGGCGGTCCTCGGCGTAACGGGTGCCGTCGCCACCGATTCCCAGAGCGCCGGCAACGGTCGTCCGATTTTCCGTCCACCGTTCGCCGGTCCGCCCACCCTGAGCACATGGTATTTGAGTCAGCCATACGGCAATACGGTCGCCGCGTTCCGCCAACGCGACCGCACGTACAGCGAGGGCCAGGGCATTCATTTCGGCATTGACCTCGCCGCAAGGTGCGGCACGCCCGTGCTGGCGATCGGCGACGGCACGGTCTACTCGATAGACGGTCCCTACGGATCGGCGCCGCACAATTTGGTTGTGAGTCACGCAAACGGCCTATGGTCGCTTTACGGGCACCTTCGTCAACGCACTACGCATCTGTTCGTAGGCCAGCCTGTAAAGCAGGGCGACGTGGTCGGGTTCAGCGGAGACTGGATCGATTCAGTTCGGTGCAACCGGTCGCCGCATCTTCACTTGGAGATTCGCACTGACCGAATGAGGGTCGCGGTTAATCCAATCCCGCTTATCGACGCACCCTGGCAAGACGCGAGCCTCGGCGTTGGCTTCTCAAGTCCGACGTTTGAGATCGATCTGGAATCGCCGCGCCGCTGGCAATCGCTTTTCGACCAGCCTGATATCCGATTCGGCAGTCCTTTGATAAACGACTACGCCGAAGCATGGCCGCCGGATTAGCCCTTCAGATGCGTGTTACCAGCATTAGGCTACGAGTTCCGCTGGTCGCCGCCTCAGTGTTGCTGTGCGCCGGGCTCTTTGGGATCGGGGCATCGCCCTCGGATTCCCGCGCCCTATTGGGCTCGGACCCGCTGGCGAAAATAAATACCTGGCAGATAGCAGACGCAGGTTGTTGCAGCGGCTTTTCGTGGAGCGACGACGGCGCCACCATTGCATTCTTTGACGCCGATCAAGACGGACGGAGAGGATTGTGGCAGCTTGACTTGATAACACTGCATCGGGATTTCGAATCGGCGGCGCCAGTCCCTGCTTCACCGTCCGGCCGCTATCTCATCGAGCGAACCGCTACGCCAAACTCCGCCCGCATTACCGACACGCTTCTCGATCGGACCTGGGACTTCCGACTCGGCGGACCTAACCTCCGGTTTTCACCGCTGGAGGACCGTGTGGTTTTCAGCGTCCGGTCGCAGGGATTCTTACCAGATTTCGCGCGCATGGCGTCGATCTATACAGCCCGCGTCGACGGATCGGATTCAACCCTGGTCACCAGCATGTTCGGAAGACCGATCGGCTGGTTCCCGGACGGTAAGCGGCTCCTCCTTTCGGGCCGACAAACGCTCAACGATCCGGCGGGAATCTGGGTATATGACCTTAAAACCAACGAACTGGACCAGATCGTAATCGCAGACTTCGTGCGACGGGCTTCAATTTCGCCGGCCGGTCGTTTTGTCGCCTTCGTTCGCTCGCTTGCGGAAGACCCGTCAGATTCCGGCATCTGGCTTTATGACACCGCTACTGGGCGCCAGCGACGGGTTGCGGACGCGGGCAGCTATCTCTGGCATCCGAGCGGCCGGGGCCTGCTGATTATTCCACCCCGCCCTCACGGGCAGGGTGACCATGCCATCTGGTGGGCCGACATCGCAGGCGCCGAAATGGTTAGTCTGACCGGTCCCGGATCGAACGACCTCCGAGTCTCAAATTATGAGTGGCGGTTGTCTCCCGACGGCCGGCGAGTTGTCTATCGGCACGCCGACGATCTGAGCCTATGGATCGTCGACTTTGGTGAGGCCCTCGACCAGGTATTCGGCGGATGGCCGAGCTCCTTTGACGGTAATCTTGCGGACGCGGATCCCACCGCAGATTGGGATTTCTTGCTGCGCTAGTCTCGTCCAGTCGCCGGACGGGGAGCCTCGAGGAGCAGCCGCGGTTCATTTTGGGCCTCGTCGGCTATTTGCCGCATTGCATCGATGAACCTATCCAGGGTCTCAATTGACTCCGTTTCCGTCGGTTCGATCATCAGCGCTTCGTAGCCCGCGGCGTCGAAAAGCTCGTCGAACTCGCTCACGTCGTTCGGTCTTATCCGGATCATCCAGCCGGTTCCGTAGGGGTCCTCGTTCGCCAGCTCCGGTTCTTCGACCAGCTCTGCGTTAGTCGCGGCAACTTCGCCGGATAACGGGCTGTATACGTCCGAGGCTGCTTTGACCGACTCCACAATTGCGAAGGTATCGGACCGTTTTAGCTGAGCGCCCACCTCAGGTAGTTCGACGAAGACGATATCCCCCAGTTCTCCCTGGGCGTAATCCGTTATCCCCACCGTCGCCTCCCCTCCCTCTAGTCGCAGCCATTCATGATCTCGCGTGTACCGTAGGTCGTCGGGGTACACCTAGCCTCCCGGACGAGTCACTCGGAATTTGACACGAATCTAGAGATCTCGCAGACTGCCATTCGGCGAGCGGCTGTAGAACGGTAGGTCCACCACAACAGCCTCGCGTTTGCGGCCACGAATATCCACCCGTACTGTGTCGCCAGACTCGACCGAAGCAGGTAGCAACGCCATCGCTATGCCCACCTTCAGAGTGGGCGAATACGAGCCGCTCGTAACAATCCCGGACCCTGCCGCGGTTTGAACCACGCATTTTAGACCTCTTAGAAGTCGACTCAGGCCCGCGTCGGCCGCTCCCTGTAGCGCTATTCTGCCTGCGAAGTCACCCTTCGCCATGTCGACGAGTCTTCCCAATCCAGCCTCAAATGGGTTGATATCTCGCGAAATATCCTGGCCGTGGAGCGGCATTCCCGACTCGAGTCGCAAAGTGTTGCGAGCTCCCAGGCCTGCGGGCAGAAATCCGGCCGTCACCATAGCGCCCCAAATCCGGGCCGCATCGTAGGGCGCGACGAAGATCTCGAATCCATCCTCCCCCGTGTATCCCGTGCGGGCGATCAAGACCCCGCGGCCGTGGAGCGTCGCCGCTCGAATTCCCCATCGCCGGAGACGCGAAAGATCGACGTCGCACAGCGGATCAAGTAACGTTGCCGCGCCAGGACCCTGGGCGGCAATAAGCGCGTATTCTCGCGACCGATTTCTCAGCAGAACGTCGAATCTTGTAGCGAGGCTTGATAGCCACTCCCAGTCAACCTCGACGTTGGCCGCGTTGACGACGAGCAGGTAGTCATCGCAGCGATAGAGCATGGCGTCGTCGATTACGCCTCCGGACTCGTCGCACAGCAGCGTGTACTGCGCTCGCCCTTCACTGACCTTTTCAACGTTATTCGTAAGGGCGAATTGTAAAAACGGGACGCAATCCACGCCAGAAACGGTGAACTCGCCCATGTGCGAAACGTCGAATATGGCCGCCGAATTACGTACGCTCTGGTGCTCCTCGATCAGCCCCGAGTACAGCACCGGCATATCCCACCCCGCGAACTCGACCATCCGAGCGCCAAGATCAATATGCACCTGGTGGAGCGGGGTTCGACGCATCGTTGAGTGTCCCGTTTTGTCGACGGATTGAAGACGCGAAAACTCCGCCGATACTACTATCGTGCGGTGCGCTAAGCGAAAGCGAGACAGGATTTATCGGCAGCGTAACGATTTCCGGATTGGGACCGGACTTCGGAACCTGGCAGCCCGGGATGGTCAGCGATCGTAAGCCCTGCTGCTCAGAGTCGTGCCGTGGGACTGAGCTCCAACTACGGTCGCGCTCGCGACGGAACACCGTCGGATTCGTAGGCGCGCGAGACGTAACGTGACGAAGTCGAAGGAGTAATTGGCGCTTGGCTAACCGGCATGGCGGATTTATCAGTGTCGGCGGGGTGGCCGTGGGCCAGTGGACCGATGCCCGCGCCGGTACCGGTTGTACCGTCGTGGTTTTCGAGTCACGAGCCATTTGCGGGGTTGACGTTCGCGGCGGGGCGCCGGGAACCCGCGAGATTGCTCTTGTCGATCCGGTCTGCCAGGTTGACCGTGTTGACGCAATCGTACTGACGGGAGGCAGTGCGTTGGGCCTGGCAAGTGCCTCCGGGGTCGCTTCGGCGCTTAGCGCCGACGACAGGGGGTATTTAACGTCGGGTGGGCCTGTTCCGATCGTTCCCGCCGCGGTCATATTTGATCTATCCGTTGGCGACGCTGACACGTGGCCCGGCGAAAACGCCGGCGCGTCTGCATATCGGTCCGCGTCAAGCGACGCGGTCATGGAGGGCAACGTGGGCGCCGGTACAGGGGCTACGCCAGGTTCACCGCGAGCGGGGAGGTTGAAGACCGGCATCGGTACGGCACTGCTCGAAGACGGCGAACTGCGCGTCGGCGCCCTTGTAGTTCCAAATCCCGTTGGAATTATCGTCAACGTGGTGGGCAGTCCGTTATCGGACGGTTCGGTCTCAGGCAGCCCGGATGTCCGCTCCGGTGCAATCGGTGAAAACACAGTAATCGGCGTCGTAGCAACGAATGCTCGGTTGACGAAGGCGGCGGCGACGAAGGTTGCCCAGATGTCCAATGACGGGATTGCGAGAGCCGTCACCCCCGCGCATACGATGGCGGACGGCGACACCTTGTTCTGCGTTAGCTGCGGCAATAACCTGGAAGATTTCGATGTGAGCGTTGTCGGCCACATGGCGGCCGCCATCAGGCGGGGCGCTCTTGCCGCCGATCCCGCCTATGGCCTTCAATCCGCTCGAACCGTGCGACCAGCTTGAATTCGGCCCAGGACTCGCCAATTATCGCTCTACTTACGGACTTCGGAACGCAAGACCATTTCGTAGGCGTCATGAAGGGCGTGATCGCCGGGATCTGTCCGTACGCAACGGTAATCGACCTCAGCCACGCCGTGGACCCACAAAACGTGGTCCACGGCGCGTTTTTGCTCCAGATCAGCCGCCAATACTTTCCCGATGAGACAATATTTTTGGGTGTTGTTGATCCCGGCGTGGGAACGCAGCGGCGGCCCGTTGCGATGCGCGCCAACGGCTCATGGTTTGTCGGTCCCGACAACGGCATCTTCTCCACGGAGTGGGAGTCTCGGACTCCCGCCTCGGACGACGCGATCATCGAATTGAATGACCCCGCGTTCTGGCTGGACGGCCGGAGCGACACGTTTGACGGGAGAGACATTTTTGCGCCGGTAGCCGCTCACCTGGCGGCGGGAGTCGCGGCGCTGGACATGGGCGCCGCAACCGGCCATCTCGTGGGCCTATCCATGCCCAGACCTGAGCCGCTCGACGATGGAAGCACCCGGTTGCAGGTCCTGCATATCGACCGTTTTGGCAACGTCGTGACGAATATCCGAACGGAAGATCTGCGCGACGCCGCGGCACACGCTACATTTTCGATCGGCGGCGCGACGGCGATCGGCGTGCGAACGAACTTTGTGTCGAAGGCAGACCTGATAGCCGTTGCCGGCAGCTCCGGCTACGTGGAACTCGCCGCCCCGGGTGGTTCCGCGGCCAACAATTTGAACGTGGAACTGGGCGCGACAGTGATACTGCGTTTTCGGGACCCCTCGCATCAGGCTTCAGCCTGATGCGAAAATCGCGCAATTGGCGTGGCGCGGCCCCGAAACGGCGGGCTGAACTAAGACTTAAGCTCGCTCAGCCACCTCGACGCCTCCGTCTGCAGCATTCGTAGATCGCTTGCAAGGTCGATCAATTGGAATCCGTCGGCAATAAAATGCTTCGCCGCGGGTATGTCCATAACGGGCAGACCGGCCGGCTTTCCGACCTTTTTCGCACCTTCAAGTACGGCCGCGATCGCGTCGAAATGCCGCGGATCTTTCCAGTGCTGATCCTGCGTCAGTCCCATCGATGTTGCCAGATCGTTGGGCCCCAGAAACGCGACATCAATGCCCTCCACCGACAAGATCGCTTCGATGTTGTTGACACCTTCCATGTCCTCGATCTGCGGAATCACCAACACCGCATCGTTAATCTCGTTCCGGTAATCCCTGATCGTAAACTGGGCGCGGCCGGAACCTGCCGACCGAGTCCCAGCAGGCGGATATCGCATGGCGCTCGCCATGGCTTCTGCCTGTTCCGGAGTGCTCACGTGCGGCACGATGACGCCCATTGCGCCGGCATCGAGCAGGCGGCCGATCGCCGTGTAGTCGTGGGACCAGCTCCTGGCAAACGGTACCGCGCCGCCGGCCTGGATCGCCCGGAATGCATGCGCAATCGAGTTCAATTCCCACTGGGTGTGCTCGGCATCCACGGCCAACCATTCGTAGCCGGACGTTGCCATGAGTTCAGCCGAAGTCGGAGCGGCAAGATTGAGCCACGATCCCAGTGATACCTCGCCACGCATGATCTTGTCTCGAACAGGATTAGCTCCCATCACGTTCCCTTTCTGAGTTCTATTCTTCGAAATCCCACCGGTACGGCAACTGCCGAAATCCAGCGCCTGGGCCGCAGAAGTTTAACCGCCGTGGGGACGGAGCGATTCCACGACCGTCGCGGGCGCCAACGAGGGAGTTGAGTGATCCCGTCTGTAAGCGCCGAATGCACCAAGGGTGTCAACCCTATGCTGGCTCAGAAGGATAACTCGTATCGCATGGTCCTTTGGTGTCGGCCATACGTACTGGTTTCTGGTAGGCGCTCAGACCCCCGCCCCCACCGGCGACCTCGGACCAACCCGGTTCGCGATGCGGACTGCGAAGTCGATCTCGCGTTCCTTCCACATTCCGAGGTTGACGCTGTGAGCGTGCGGATATTCAAACGACCACGATATCCACTCCTCGGCGTCGGCGGCGGCCACGCTTCCGGCACTCATGACCTTCATTATCGATACGGCCTTTCCCGCGTCGTAGAGCCGCCTGACCAGCTCTCTATGCGCTTCGATTTCGCCACCTACCAGCCCCCGTCCTTTCATGTTCATGTGGCAGAGGACGATCTCGATCTCATCGGTTTCCAACAGAAGCTCAAGCACCGGACCCGTGTAGATGTGACTTGACGCGCCGACGTGGAGCACTCGCCCATCGTCCCTGGCCTCGAGCAGGGCTTCGAGACAGCCCCGCCGGCTCTGGAAATCCGCCGGATCCTCTACGCCGTGCAGCATCATGGAATCGACGTGATCGACCCCCATCTCTTCGAGCGCACGGTTAACTGAAGCGAGGCCGTCAACTCTACTTAGCGCGCCGGTTTTCGTATTTATGACAACCTTGTCGCGATCCACCCGTTGGAGGGCGGCCTGGACGTGCCTGTGGCTGTCGTAACCCTCGGCGGTGTCCCAGAAGTTCACGCCACGGTCGAACGCATATTCAAGCAGCTCCGCGCCACGCTCGTCGGGCAAATCGTTCAAGATGCCGCCGATAGGAGCGGTTCCGATACACAATCGTGAAACTTCGAGATCGGTTGAACCGTATCTGACCGTCTCCATACTGGCACTCCAGTCGCGTCGACGCTGTCGTCTTAAGCCGGCAAGTCTTGCATGCCAGCGGTTGTGACGCCATCGCCACGCCCCAGTCGACCGCGACCACACCCACAGCTGAAATGAGGCGTGGTTGTTCCACAATCCACCTGGCTCGATAGAGCCGCGATCGTGCATACTCTCTAAAGGTACCCGCGTACGCGCCACCAAACCCAGCTGCGGAAATTCAGAAATCGAATGGCCCGCACTGACGCGCCGACCTGTTGACCAAGAATCAAAATACGAATACGCGAATCAATGCATAGAAGTTTAGAAAGTCCTGAATTTCACGTCGCCAAGTTCGGCGAGGCGCTAAAAAACGCCGTCCGCGTATTCAAGCTCGTTTGGGAAACCAGTCCTCGGCTGACGACTCTCATGACCGCTCTGACGGTCCTGAGCGCCCTGATCCCCGCCGCGACCGCCTGGATCTCGAAGCTCATTTTCGACGAGGTCGGCACGGCCGTGACCGCGGGCGTGGATACCGTGGAGATTCGGGGGATTGTCGTCCTGATGCTGGTGTTCTTCGGAGTCGCTGCAGCGGGGTTCCTGTTGAGAAACGCGCAGGCCGCGACACGTTCGATCCTGGGCGACCTATTCACGAATCGCACAAACGTCATGATCCTCGACAAGTCCGAGACGCTGGACATTTCGTATTTCGAAAACGCCGCATTCTACGACCGGCTTGAAAATGCCCAGCGCGAGGCGCGCGACGGTCCCATGCAGATTGTTTCGGAGTCGTTTGGGATCGTTCAAAACGCCATAACACTCGTCTCGATGATTGGCCTTTTGCTCCGATTTCAGTGGTGGGTTTTCATCGTCGTCCTGATAACCACGCTGCCGGCTCTCGTGGTCGAAATTCGTTACGGCCGCGAGCGATTTCGACTTCAGACGTGGCGGTCTCCCACGGTACGGCGTCTCGGTTATTTCCGATGGCTGATCACCAATGACGATTACATCAAAGAGTTACGAATCTTCAATTTGGGGCGGTATCTGATCGACCTATACCGCAATACTTTCGATCGGTTCTTTCGAGAAAACACCAACCTTACAATTCGTAGTAACGCCGCAGGATTTGCCCTGCAGGTGCTCGGGGCCGCCGGAAGCGCCGCGATATTCGGTTTCATAATGTTTCAGGCCATGCTCCGACGCGTGACCCTGGGGGATCTGGCGCTTTACTTCCAGGCCTATCAGCAGACCGTAAACTCGACCACTCAGCTTCTTCAGGGGATCACATCGATTTACGAACGCGGATTGTTCGTAAATAACTTTTTCGAGTTCCTCGAATTCGAGCCGCTGATGGCGGCTTCCGCCGTTGGCATCCCAGTGCCTGATCCCATAAAACACGGCGTCGCTTTCGAGGATGTCCATTTCACCTACCCGGGCACCGATATGCCGGTATTGAGCGGGGTTAACTTTGAAATAGCGCCAGGAGAATCCGCTGCATTCGTCGGCTCAAACGGCTCAGGCAAGACGACAATCGTTAAGCTCCTGTGCCGCTTCTACGAGCCGGACGCGGGCGCCATCAAGATCGACGGAATCGACATTCGCGATTTTGATACAGCAAGTTTGCGCGCTCAGATCGGAGTCATATTTCAGGACTACGGTCGGTACCAGGAGTCTGCATATACCAATGTCGGATATGGATCCCTGGACGATATCGGCGACAAGGAACGGGTGTTGACCGCCGCTCGCCGCAGCGGAGCTCACGCAGTGATCGAAGATTTACCGGACGGCTACGAAACGCAGCTCGGGCGCTGGTTCAAAGACGGCGTGAACGTCTCAATAGGACAGTGGCAGAAGATCGCGCTCGCCCGCGGATTCATGCGCGATGCGCAATTGCTGATCCTTGATGAACCGACTTCGTCCCTGGACGTTCAGAGCGAACACGAGATCTTTGATAGATTCCGCGATATGACCGCGGGCAAGATGGCCATCCTGATCTCCCACAGATTCACGACGGTACGGATGGCGAGCAACATTATCGTCATCGACGACGGCAAGGTTATCGAGCAGGGCTCCCACGAAGCCCTTATCGAACTCGGCGGCCGCTACTCGGTTTTGTTCAATATGCAGGCAGAAGCGTACCGCTAGAATTCCGCCCGGCAGGACCTGACTGCTGAATCGCCGTTGGCATGCCCGAGAGGACTCGAACCTCCGACCTTATGGTCCGCAACCATACGCTCTATCCAGCTGAGCTACGGGCACTCGCAAAGTGTTTGCCTCCGCGATTCTATCGTCCCGTGGTCGCCCGCGTTTAACTCGCTCGGAATCGACGGCTGGCGGATATCCAGGGGCCGAGGACAAATATTCCGAGGTCTGCGGCGCTGTGGAGCAAAATCGCCGGAACCACCGACGAAAACTGCTGCGCCACGGCCCCAAAAAGGAAGCCGCCCAGTGTCGCCCAGAGCAGAAACCGCAGCCGGAATCCGGCGAAGGCATGATGAAATCCAAACGCCAAGGAGACTATGACCAGAGCCACCGGGAACCCGGTCAGCAACGAGAGTCGGTTCTGAATAAAGCCCCGAAACAGCAACTCCTCCGCAACCGGATTGAGGATCAGGAAAAACGGCAGTTCCAGCGCCATCGCGCCCCGTGTCGATTTCGCCGACCAGTCGAGTACTTTCGAGACGAAGATGACGCATGCCGCAAATACGACGAGTGCCAGCAACCCGATCCAAATCCAAGAGTTGGGACCGAACGGCACTTGCAGACCCACTGCGCCGATCCCGGATCCCCAGATCACGCTCCACAGCACCGGGACGGCAATGGATGGAGCCACGCGCGCCGGCAGGTCAAGTCGCATCCAGCGCCAGACGTGCGCGAAGTCGCGCCGCCGGGTCCGTTCATCGGGAAGGGCCACCTTCAAACTCGATTCACTCGTGGTCTTCGCCGGGCCCGATCTTGCCGTTGGCTTTCATCTCCCCGCTGAGTCCGTCAATCTCAGCCCGCGACGACGGGGTCCGGCTCGTCTTCGACCTCCAATATCGCGGACGATTTGTCGGTGCGTCTCGGCAACCGTAACGCACCGACGATGGCAACGATCAGGACGATCGCGATTACCTGAAACGGAAGCGCCGCGGACAACGGCGCGAGAAATCCCGCGACAAACACTCCGACCACAAATCCCCAGGAGAACGAGCTGGTCTGCAGCGCCATCACACGTCCCATTTCTCCGGACGGCGCGATGTCACCTGCGACGGCAACGAGCAATGTTTGGAATGCGCTTTGCGAAAACCATTGAAGGCTCGCGGCGAAAAGCAAGACACCCAGGCCGGTGGCAGTTCCAAACAGCAGCGCAGACGCAATTCCGATCAGCACCGCTCCGGCGATCAACAGTCGCCGGCCGAGAATGTCCGAAAGACGCCCCACTGCCAATTGAGCCACGCCGCCGCCGATCGCCCCCACCGCGACAAGCAGGCCAATGGCTTGAAGCCCGCCCCCGATATCCACGAGTTTCGGTCCGGCCAGGATCGTGAACACTCCGAAAGACATGCTCGTGACGGCTCGCACCACAAGCGACCATGAGACCGCCCTGTTCTTGAACAGCCCGGCGTAAGCTCGGATTCTCAATCCATCTTGACGGGCCGCCGCATCGCGACGGTGTAGATTCGGAAGCAGCAAGACCGACAGGACGAATGCCGAGCCGACCAGAGCGGTCGCCGCGAAGGCCATCGCGCGATACCCGGAATTGGCGGCAAGGCCGCCCAGGAACGGTCCGGCGACCCCCGGGGCCAGCACCATCACGAAACTGACGATCCCGCTGGCAAGTCCCCTCAGGGGCTGCGGGCTTGATTCGATAACGTAGGACTGACCACCGGTCCAGTGATACGCGAGAAACAATCCCGTCACCGGACCGACAGCCATTAACCACCGAAAATCCGGAGCCCAGGCAAGCGTCGCAAGCAGGGCTGCCATGCCAGCCAGGCCAAGCGAGTAGGTGGACTTGCTCCCAAACCGGCTGATCCAGAAGCCGCTGGTCAGCCCGAATGTGGCCGTAACACCGTGAATCCCCAGAAATACCAACGCGGCGGATAGCACGCTGCCACCAAGCTCGTCGCGTATGAAAACGGAGAGAAAGCTCAATGTGGACATCCAGCCCGCGCCGCCAATGCTGAACACGACCACGAAAATCACGAACGGTCGATTCAGCAGGGCTCGGGCATTGGATCGCGCGGGCAGCCCCCGCTGTTCCAATGTCATTACGAATCAACGTTGCACCATCCCAATATTCCTTGCAAATTAAGGGCATTCGGAACGAGACGGCGGAAGCCCTTCGATGTGGTGGCTACGAGAGAACCCTGACCGACTCAAAATGACGCTGAAGCCAGGGACGATAGTCCGGGTGGCCGAGAATGCCGCACTGAATCTCGGTATCCGCGACAGACGGCCAGATTCCTCTCAACCTTCGGAATGAGGAAATCGAGGCCTGCGAGTCCCATCGACGTCGCTGTTTCTATGGCGCCGTCGCGATCGCATTGACCATCCGCGCGGAGACAGAACCACGCGTCAAGGAAGGCCATCCGAGATTGGAGGTGAGTAACGCGCCGCTATAAAATCGCGCACCTATGCCTGACACGCCGAATATCCTAATCATCAGCATGGACCAGCTTCGCTGGGACGCGCTTGGCTGCGCCAACAATCCGGTGGTCCAGACGCCCAATATCGATCGGCTGGCGCGCGAAGGTGTCCGTTGCGAGCACTTCTTCGTTCAGAGCCCGGTTTGCCAGCCTAGCCGAGCGACAATGTTCACCGGCCGGTATCCGCGCGCCCACGGCGTGAAGTGGAACTGGCACGACCTTCCGAATCGCGAAGTTTCTGTCGCCAGCGCGCTGGGCGACGCGGGGTACCACACCCAGGCCATTGGCAAGATGCACTTTACGCCGCTGGACGAATTGCACGGATTCAAAGACCGGCTCTTCGTGGAAGGCAAGATGTATTCCGAGTACGACGAGTATCGGACCCATCTCCGCGAAAACGGACTCGATGATTCGTATTTCGCGCACGTAAAGCAGTGGGCGAACCAGGAAAACTTTGGGGCTTCGACGTTCCCCCTCGGCGACGAGCACTATATCGACACCTTTATTGGCCGCAACGCAAAACGTATTATTTCTGAGGACACTCGCACCCCATTTTTCTACTGGGTGTCATTCTGTAATCCGCATATGCCGTTCGATCCGCCAGAGCCGTTCGATTCAATGTATCCATTGGAATCGGTCGACTTACCGCCGGATTTTCCTCACCGGCAGGATTCGCGGATTCCCGAGTTTCGAACCAGTTCCGGGCAACGTGACTTCGGTGCGCTGACGGAGCAAAAGCTGCGAAGGATCATCGCAAACTATTACGGTTGCATAAGCCTCGCGGATCGCGAGATTGGCGGCGTCCTGGACGCGCTCGAATCCAGGGGCGTGCTGAACGAGACTGTCGTAATATTCCTCTCGGATCATGGGGAAATGCTCGGGCACAGGGGCCGCATTTGGAAGGGCAGCATGCTCTACGACCACCTCGTTCGAGTACCCTTCATACTGCGCTACCCGCCGGAAATCCGGGGCGGTCAGATCGTTTCCGACCTGGTTCAGGCCACGGATATCATGCCCACGATTCTCGATTATGCCGGTGTGGCCGGACCGCCCGGCATCCAGGGCCGCAGCATTCGACGCTTGATTCGCAAGGACCGCGTTGACTGGCGTCAGTGGGCCTTCGCCGAGGCGGGCGGAGTCAGGATGGCGCGAACGCACAAATGGAAATTGATTCACTACGCGGGGAGACTCTACGGGGAACTTTTTGACCTGGAAGTCGATCCGCTCGAGCTTGACAACCTGTACGATCGCCCGGAATACGCATCGAAGCGGGCCGAAATGACGCATTTATTGGTCGATATATTGATCGAGTCGGAAGACCCGCTTCCTGAGGCATCGCTTGGGTCACCCTACGAAGGAATTGCCGGGGATCATCCTCAGCAGGAATATGGCGGTCGCGATCGTGAAGCGTACCTGCGTTAACGCGGTCCACTAAGTAAGTCCGAGCGGAATAACGGATCGACCCGAATGTCACACTTTGATGCCTTGACGTCGCCAACCGTCTCCGGTCTGGAAGCCCGATTCTGACACCCGCTAAATCCATCGCCTCCGCAGCCCGCTCCAGCGGGGCGGCGATTTCTGTTGATCTTGGAGTCCAGCCCAGGCTCAGCGATCTCGCCGCCGCCTTCCGGGACATGCCGGGCCTCGCGGTGCTCGAAGGTGGCGCGCAATTCGGCCGCGACGGTCGATGGTCGTATCTGGCCGCCGATCCTGTTAAAACGATTTCCGCCGGCGCTGAAACGCCGGTCGCAGGCGGCACTGCCAGTTTTCTTCGACTTCTGCGCGACACGCTGGGACAATGCGCTACCCACGCCTCAAGCAGTCCGCCGTTCCAGGGCGGCGCTATCGGGTACATTTCGTACGAGGGCGGCGACCATTTGCATCGCGAGGTACGTCACAATGCTGATACCGCGCCGGCTGGATATTTATGGGCAGGCATCTACGGCTGGGTGATCGCCCGCGACGCCCTGACTGGCGTCGCCACGCTGATCGTGAACGACTCCATCCACGGCGATGTCGATCTCGTAGTGTCGACCATCACCGAACGGGTCCGTTCTCGAATACCCGAAGCAACACCACCGCGACTTCATGAGCTTGTTTCAAACGCCTCACGGGCGCGCTACGGACGGTGGGTCCAGGAAATCAGGGAGTACATTTCCGCCGGCGATTGCTACCAGGTAAACATCGCCCGTCGCATTTCCGCGCGATTGGACGGGGGCGGACTGGATCTGTTTCGCCATCTGTCCCTTCACCATCCGGAGCCTTTCTCAGTTTATTTGCAGGGTGATCGGGTGGAGGTCGTGAGCGTTTCGCCCGAACTTTTTCTGCGCAAGACAGGCAGCCTGGTGAGATCGAGACCCCTGAAAGGCACGCGACCGCGACATCGCCGGTCCAACGACGATGTCGCGGTCGCGGGGGCGCTGCACAAAAGTCCGAAGGACCGGGCGGAGAATGTGATGATCGTTGACGTTATGCGAAACGATCTCGGTCGGGTTTGCCTTGCGGGAACAATCGACGTTCCGGTTCTCTGGTCGGTCGAGGCCCACCCGAGCGTTTGGCAGATGGTGTCCGAGGTTCGCGGGCAGCTAGACCCGAAAAGCGATTTCGTGGACCTGCTCACAGCCTGCATGCCACCCGCTTCGGTCACCGGCGCTCCCAAGATCCGAGCGACCGAGATAATTCAGGAGATCGAGCCCCACCCGCGTGGCGTCTACTGCGGCACGGTGTTTGCGGCGGGATTCGACGGAAGCCTGACAAGCAACGTCGCGATAAGGACTCTGCAGGTTGTCGACGGATCGATCCAACTTCATGTGGGAGGCGGAATCGTCGCCGACTCGGAATCGGACGCTGAATTTGACGAGACGGTTTACAAAGCCCGAGGAATTCTCGAAGCGTTAGGCCTGCGCGAATAACGGCGACCATAACCACCAGGCCTGCGGTCTCGACTCGCCGCTAGCCCTCGGTCGCCATCTCCTCCGGATTCAAGCCGCCCCCCGTCGGAGAGGGCCAAATCGCGCGCAATCCAACGCCCAAACCCACGACTCTCAACCGTTGAATAACCTGGCGTTCACATCCCGGCTCATACCCTGAGGAGTTTGTGGATACTGTTTTCGCGTCCGACCTCGCAAACGTACAGATTTCCCGCCGAGTCTCCCCAAATACCGTGCGGACTCAAGAACTGTCCCACACGTTCACCGCGCTCGCCGAATCTGCTCAGAATCTTGCCATCCATATCCACGACCGCCACCCCGGCATCGATCTCGGCGACGTACATCACATCGTTTGAGTCCATATAGAAATCGGTGGGGCGTTGATACCCGGTCCACTCGTACAAAAATAGGCCGTCCAAATTGAAAAACTGAATTCGCGAGTTTTCACGATCCGCCACCCAGACCCGCTCCCGCGGATCCACCCAGACACCGTGGGGCAGGTTGAACTGTCCGGGCGCGTCACCCGCCTCCCCCCAGGAGTGCAAATGCTCCCCGTCAGCCGAGAAGCGGTGGGTCCGCGAGTTTACATAGCCATCAGAAATGTAAAGATCGCCGTTCGGAGCAATCGCAAGCTGCGTCGGATCGTGAAAAGGCGCCCCGTTCGCTCCGGGCTCACCAACCGTGCCAAGCGTTTGCAACAGCTCCCCATCGGTGGTGAATTTCCAGACCACCTGGCCGTAGCGATCGGTCAGCCACACAGTGTCGCTCGCATCAACGTAAACGGCGTGGGCGAAATTGAGCGTTTTCTCCCCCCAGGATTCGACAACATTGCCTTCGCTATCGAAGACGATCAGGGGATGGTCGCCGCGATTGAAGACGTACACTCGGTCCCGCGAATCCACACCCACCCCGGCCACCAATTTCATATCCCAATCGCCGGGCAATTTCGCCCAACCTTCTTCGATTTCGTATACGTAATCACCGCTGCCCAGTTGCATTTGTTCTCCCGGGGGAACCGCTCAAACACCCGGCGAGTGGATTCGCCCCTGCACATAATGACCGCCCCCCACGTCCTTTGCTAACCGCTTCATTTCCATGATTGTTAGCAATGCGGCCACCTTGTGCGCCAGCAGCCCGCAGGTTCGGGTGATCTCGTCGTGATGGATAGGTTTAAGCGAAAGCGTTTCGGCCACCTGCCGCTCGTCGTGCTTCATGGGCGGAGGTGCCTCGATTTCGAACGGCAACTGAATGGCGCGCGCCGCAAAGTTGATCGCCTCGAGTGCAGGCATCGGGAGTTCACGCCGACCCCGCTTCCCACCCTTTCCTCGATACGTGTAGAACGGTTTCGCGTCGTCGAACGAGATATCGCCTGCCTTCAGGTTCAGCACCTCCGATCGACGCCGGCCTGTGAGTAGCAGCGTGAGGATGATTGCCCGATCTCTGCGGCTTTTCAACGTATCCGGCATGGCTGCGAGGACGGTCCGCACTTGCTCGGGAGTCAGGCCTCGTGGAGGGGCTGTCTGCGTTTTCGGACGTTCGAGCATGTCGCAAGGGTTCGAGCGCACGATGCCCATCCTCATCAAGAAGCGATAGAAGGATGAAAGACACGACATCCGGGCACCGATGGTTATCGCCGATGGCTCACGCCCCGAAACACCGGTTGAATGGGCAAAGCCGAAGACATCCTGGCTCGTGACTTCTTCAGGGAGTCTTTCCAGAAGATCGGAAGAAGTGCTTGAGCATCCCGTAGTAGCTCTCAAGGGTTCGCTGAGATCCCGAGCGTCGCTGTTTTTCGGCCAGGAACGCGTAAAGCACGCGTTCCCATGCAGCAGCGGAGTCGTTGAAAACAGCGGGCAGGTTTTGTCGGTTCGTCATGGTCCTCTCCTTCAAACGGAAGCGCTCCATGACATTTGCTCTGTTCGACGGAGTTATCAAGCACTATGCGCGAATGGTGGTCGGAGAGCGTCAAGAGCTTCTGAAATAGCATCGGGCCCTTCGCGCCCTTTTCCGAGCGCTGGGTTCGGCCGAACCGATCATGGGTCGGTGCATTGCGTAGTCGGCGCGCGCCGTTGGTGTCTGCCCGACCTGAAAAGACCTGAAATTCGAAGCGCAAGGCTGGTGGAGAGAGCATAGAGAGTCTACAGAAAGGGACCGTCACGCCACTTTTCACGGACACTGTCACGTCTGCCGAGCGCTTGCAGACCTAGCCTGCGGCTGTGGCACCGGCGGCAGCGCGGCACGTTCTCTCTGAGCTCGAATTGCAATACGCCTGACTCCTGGCCTTTCTAATCTTGGCTGTTTGCGTACTTTCGCATTCCCGTCCCCTTTTCAGTGTTTCACCCCGCGGCAGGTTGGTACCCCCTTCGCAATTTCAACATTCCGATGGACATTACGTCCGGGCCCGCCGGCGCCAGTCGGCCCTGAGCTACCTAAGCCCCGCTGAGTTCGAGAAAATGACGCGGACCGGAAAGCGGGAGCCCCCGGCCGGATAGCCCCGTTGTGTCAACGGAATCAGCAACGTCAACCACAACCTCAGATACTCATTGGCTCACATGGTCGATGCCGCTATCACGCGCTTCAAGTAGGCTAGATCAAGGCGCGTTTGCCCGAGCACCTCTCGGGCGGACAGTTTCTTGAACACAAGCCGGCCTCCACTGGTAACAGCCTCATATTCCGCGTGGAAACTCAAGTAACCGTCAAAGCCGCTCCGCCGAAGGCAGGCAAAGACCTCCGGCCATTTGACTATGCCCTCAGTCAGTGGAACGAGCAGCGGAATCCACCCCTGTTTTCCGAGGTCCTGGGTGAAATACGGGTGATCCGGGTGATCGTCCTGGTGATACCAACCGTAGTCTTTAATGCCCACGACAGCTATCCGGCCGGACAGCAGATCCAGCCCCATCTTCCATCCCGAAAGGCCTCCTTCGACGAAATTGTGGGCTGGGTCCGGGTAAGCCGCGATCTCGACCGGGTCGAATCCCTGGAGCAGCAGATAAAGAAGCTCGACGCTGGGCGGGACGCTGTGGCCCGAATGGGTGTGCACGCAGGCGGTGACCTTGTAGCGTCTGGCCAGGGCAGCCAGCCCGTGGAGACCCTTGCGGATCTCCTTGAGCTGTCCCGCCAAGGTGCCGAATTCGCCGTAATGGTAGTAGCCGAGTTTCAGGTAGCTGACTCCGAACTCGCTCGCCGTTCTGAAAATGTCTTCTGCGTGGGGAGTGTCTGCTGCGGTGATGGAGGTCGTCAGCATACCGACTTCCAGGCCATGGCCACGTAGGATTCGGACGAACTCAGGCAGATCCGTTTCTACACGCTCTGGCTGTACTGATCCTCCGGGACGCGTCGTCAGGTCCACACCGTCGAAGCCGAGGTCGGCAACTGTGCTCGCCATCGCCTCCACGTTCAAATCCTGCAGATACTTGGTGAACATCAGAAACTTCATCCGACCTCCCCTCGAGTCTGAGAACCGATTCTAGGGATGCTCTTGATAAGCCGAATCATAGAGCGTGCCCAGCAGACAACGTGGCGATGGCCCCCCAGGCACACGAAGGCCGGCATGGGCCTCCGCCGAGATCAATGCGGAGGCTGCAGAGCCCGCATATGTTCAGCGGGCTCCGCGAACCGCAGTGCGTGGTCGTGACACTCGCTTGAATAAGGTTTGACCGCCATGGCGTTACGCCCGTATTGCAGGAGGTCCGACGGTAGGATTGCAGGAGAGGAGCGATCCGTCTCAAACCGGCAACCATCGTTTGAACCGCTTACCCGAGGCACAACTTCGACCCTGATCATCGGCGAGCTGCAAAGAAGAATTCTCGACGGGAGCCTTGCATCTGGTCAGCGTTTACCATCGGAGCACACGTTGGCGGGTGAGTTCGGGGTTTCTAGAAACGCCTTGCGCGAGGCGATTTCCACGCTGGTCGGAATGGGGACCGTGGAAGTCCGGCCGGGTGTGGGAACGTTCGTGGCCGCGGACACCAGCGCGATCTTGGCTCGCCCGCTGTCTTGGTCCATCGTCTCAGGGAGCGACGATCTGCTTGATCTGCGTCAGCTGATAGAAGTCGAAACTTGCGCAAGGGCCGCTCGGAATCATTCTGACGAGGGGGTGGGCCGGCTGCGTCGGGACTTGGATTTAATGCGCATTCCCCCGGCGACGCCGTCCGAGTATCTAACGCTCGATATGCAGGTCCACAGGCTCATAGCTGACATGGCGGGGAGCCGTCTGCTCTATCACATCACGTCTTCAATCCTGGACATGGTTACGCCTCTGTGGCGGCGGGCATATGAAGGACGCGGTTTTGAGACGAAGCGTGGGATACACCATTCAATTTCGTTAGGGCAGCACAAGCAAATCGCGGCGGCCATCGCCGAGGGGGACGAAGGCGGGGCGCGTGAGGCGATGGCGATCCATTTTGATTTGAGTGGAGCAGGTCGGAGTATATAGTTGATTTACAGCCGGCTGAGAGAGGAAAGACGCGCGACGTACGAGGCGAGAGGACCAGGCAGGAATCGAGCGACGCCGTCACTCCCCCCCCAAGATTCGTAGTGGATAGTTGACGGGACAATTGGCGCCCCACGTCCAGAGTTTGCTGCTATTGAGGACGCAGCGGGACAGGGCACGATCGTTCAACGAACGAGTCGAGTCGCCCAAGCGCCATGAAAGCATAGCCCGACGAGGCAGGAAATCTTGAGGAATCAGCAAAGAGTATTGGGCTGGGTTTTTATCTCGCCCGTCATCATCTTTTTTCTGAGCTTCACCATTGGGCCGCTCCTCTGGACGTTCTGGATTAGCCTCCAGCAATACGACCTTAATGACCCCACGAACCACTTCATCGGTCTCGATAACTACATCTGGGCGTTTACGCGGAAGGTGTTCCGAGAATCCTTCTTCAGGACGCTGTATTTCAGTGTCCTCTACGTTAGCTTCGGAACGGTGGTTGGGCTTGTCCTCGCTTTGCTTGTGAACGACATTCCGCGGTTCAAACGCCTGTTTCGGATGGTCTTCTTCATGCCCGTAATTACGGACGTAATAGCGGTCTCAGTGATCTGGCTATATCTGATGCAATTTCGTTTCGGGATATTCAACTCCATCCTTACAGGGATCGGGCTTCCGCGGTTTGAATGGCTTGTGGGAGAGGCTACTGTAATACCCTCGCTCGTGCTGTTCACGGTTTGGCACCAGGTGGGCGCGACAATGATCATCTTCCTCGCAGGGTTACAGACGGTGCCTCAGGAAATGCTGGACGCCGCCGCAGTTGACGGGGCCAATCGCTGGCAGTCGATCCGGCACGTGAAACTGCCGGCTCTGGCTCCCGTGACTTGGTTCGTGATAATCACGGCCACCATCGGTGCCCTGCTCGTCTTTGGCCAGATCTACGTGATGACCAACGGCGGTCCTAATGATGCGAGCCGCGTGCTTGCATACGAAATCTACTCAGAGGCGTTCCAGTTCGGGGCCCTGGGCCGTGCGACGGCCATGAGTTTCATCATGTTCCTGATGATCTTTGCCATCACATTGGTACAGTTACGAATCGCTCGCAGAGCAGTCTAGGAGCTCTCTCGTGACCATCTCTCGCCAAGTCGCAGCCGACGATTTGACGTTGGTTCCAACGAGAATCCGGAGCCGGCGGCGGATGGTAACGAGGTCCGTCGGCTTGAGCTTGCTCTACTTCATGCTTATCGCTGGGGCTGTGGCTTTTATTTTCCCCTTTGTGTGGTCGATCCTTTCGTCATTCAAGGGTCGGAGCGAAATCGAGCAGTTTCCCCCGTCGGTCCTGCCCTACGCATGGCACGTCGAGAATTACGTGGTGATTTGGACGCGGCAGCCGTTAGCCCGCTTCTTCGTGAACAGCGCGGTTGTCTCGGTGGTAAGTACCGCAGTGGCTGTATTCACCAGCGCGTTGGCAGGCTACGCCTTCGCGCATCTTAATTTCCCCGGAAGACGTGTTGCGTTCGTGGGCACTATTTCCACCTTGATGATTCCTTTTCAGGCCATCATGATCCCGCTTTTCCTACTCGTCAATCTGATGGGGCTCGTCAACACCCACCTCGGCATCATGCTCCCAACGCTGGTTACGGCTTGGGGAATATTTCTAGTGCGCCAGTACATGCTCAGTGTTCATCCCGACTACCTTTCCGCTGCGCGGATCGACGGTGCGGGAGAGTTCCTGATTTTTAGGGCGGTCGTGGTCCCACAGAGCATGCCGGTATTGGGTGTGTTGACTCTGTTCCATTTTATTGGAACTTGGAACGGATTTCTCTGGCCGCTTTTGATTATCAACCGCGAGGAGATGAACACGATTCCCCTGGCCATCGCCAATTGGAGGCTCAGCGGCGGCGTCACCTACTCCGTAGCCACTGATTTCTCGCGGCTTGGCGCCTCGATCGCCATGAGCCTTGTCGCTCTGATTCCGATCCTCATCGTCTATTTCCTCGCCGAGAGGCACATTACTTCGGGCTTTCACCTTTCAGGGTTGCAGGGAATATGATCGTGAAGGGAGCCACAAAGTCGCATGTCGACTCAGTTCACTTTCACTACTGCTAAGGTTCGGTTTCTGTCTTAGCAAGGAGAGGCCATCTGGTATCAGTTCTGCGCGTATTGTTTTTGATAGAGATGGCGTCAAGTTACAGGCCATTTGTGCCAAAGGGGATGAAATGAACATATCTCGAAGACACTTGATTGGACGCGGGGCGGTTCTGGTGGGCGGCGCCGTGGGCGTTGCGGCCCTCGCCGGTTGTGGAGAGACCCAAATCGTTACCGAAACCAGGATTCAAGAAGTGGTCAAGGAGGTGCCGGTCGAAAGGGTCGTTACCCGAATTGTCGAGAAAGAGGTAGTCGTAGAAAAAGTCGTTGAGGTTGAGAAGGTTGTCACTCAACTCGTCGAAAGGGAAAAGATAGTCGAGAAGATCGTCGAGGTGGCGCCGAAGAAGAGAGATATCGCCGTCGAGGTGGTCGTGTGGAACCACCAAGGCGTCGACGATCCCAACCGTATAAGCATCGAGACCATGTGGAAGAACCAATTAAGGGACGAGTTTCCCAGGTCCAGTATCCGATGGGAGGTGCTCGCGTGGTACACCCCCGAGGGCAAGGCGAAGCTTGACACCGCCATCGCCAGTGGAAACGCGCCCGATGTCCTGTTCCTATCGGACGTGTTTGCTGTCGAGTACGCTACAAAAGGGCTGCTGGTCGAAACGCCGAAATGGCTTTCCGACAAGCTCAAGGCTGAATGTGTTGACACCGTAATTGATGGGGCGACCGTGAACGGGAAGGTCATGGCCGTTCCGTGCTGGCTGGATGCCGACCCGAGCGACATCGCCATCAACATTGGTCTGGCCGAAAAGGCAGGCCTTCCGCTCGGCGAATGGCCCAAGACCTGGGACGAGCTGGGCGAGTGGGGTGCCAAGGGGGCGATCTGGGACGGCGACGCCATGTCGCAAATGGGTCTCGGCATGGGAATTTACGAGAACCAGTGGATCGCGGGAGTGTTCAACAGGTGGGCAGCACTCCTGAAGATGTCCGGCGGCAAGGTCCTCAGCGACGGAGATTCGGGTACCGTCGCCTTCAACAGCGGAGCAGGGGCCAATGGGCTGCAGATCTATCACGACCTGTATAACAAGTACAAGGTTGCCGACACCAAGTTCATAAACGACCTCACGGCACTCTTGGGCAACAAGGGTACGATGGCCATGGCCTCCGGCAACTGGGAGAGGAAACTGCTTGAGGAGATACTCACTCCCCCGGAGCTCATCGGAAAGTTGAAACTGGACTACTTCCCGCTTCCAGGTATCGATGGACCAGCGGAGACGAACGCCTCCATGGCGAGTTGGGGTGTATTTTCTCAGGATCCTGACAAGCAGGAAGCGTCCTGGCTGTTGCTCGATGCCTTACACAACTACTACCGCGACGCCGAGAAGCCTATTGGCGCCGGGAATTACGTGCCGTGGCACCACGGAGGCGAAGACAAGGAACCATGGACCTCGGATGCTCACTGGCTATCCACTATCCCGGTACTCAAGAGATCAAGTTTTCTACCTCGAAACCCGACCGCGACCAAGATGATGGAACAGACGGCCAAGCAGATCCTTGCTGGAGTCTCCGGTAACAAATCGATCCAGGAGACGCTGGACAAGATGGAGACTGCCGCTACAGACGCGCTGTAAAGACAGACCATTTCCGTGCCGGACGGCATCATGGTATTGGACGAGACCGGGTGTCTGAGCGCCTCCCGCTGGGCGGGAGGCGCTCGCATTCGGTTGAGGCGTCTGAAGCCTTGTGCTTGTTCAGCGAACCTAAGCGCATGTGACAATGGCTAAGTTCCGCCGAATAGGCACAACGTATTTCGAATATGGCGACGTTCGGGTAAGAGACCGGGTAGAACGCGAGCGTGCAGCGATTCTGGAGGCGATCAGCCGGGCTGGAGAGCTCCGCGTGGACATTCTCCTGTTTCAGGAGCTCTTTGGATTTGTCGCGCTCGATGGCGATTCTGGCTCGGATTTGCGCCGCTGGGCGCCGGCCAGGACCTTGAAACCACCCGCGCCGGCGAAGACCACTTATCCCGAGGTAGCCATCGGTCTGGACGACCCGTACGTGCGTGCCGTGCAGGCGGCGGCGAAAGCAGCGGGCGTGAACATAGTGCTCCCCATCGTGGAGCGCGACGACGATCTCGCCTACAACAGCCTCGTGCCAATCACCGCTCAGGGCGAGATCCTAAAGCCCTACCGGAAAATGTTCCCCGTCCCCGGCGAGGCGCCGCCCGGCACAGACAACGCCGCCATCGAGCTCGCCGGCGTCCCAGTGGCGTTCTCCATCTGCTATGACGTCCATTTCGACGAGGTGTATCAGGCGGCCCGCGACTCCGGTGCAAAGCTGGTGTTCTGGTCGTCCATGTGGATGGGTGGAAGGTGGCTGGTCGCCCGCGCGGTGCGCTACGGCTTCTACATCGTTTCGTCGACTCCCAACGGTTCCATGTTTGTAGACATGGACGGAACGATCATTACGGAATCCCCCGCCATCTACCCGCAGACAACCGGGCAAGCGAACTTGATCTTCGAAGATCTCAATTTCGATCGCGAGGTCTTCCACTGCAACCTTGCCAGCTATCCGATGACCGAGTCATTTGGCGAGCTGAACAAACTGACCGATGAGTACGGGGACAGGATCAAGATCAGAAATCGCCCACAGGACAGCACCTGCATAATCGAGACGCTCGATCCCGAGCTCTCCATCGACGAGGTGAAGTCGAGATTCCAACTGCAAAGCTGGCACGATTACATCGCCGCCTCGACCATCCAGCGCACAGATGAGATGCGCAAGGTCCGCAGCCGCGTGGCCGTGGGGGTATAAAGAAGGCCCCGTTCGGGCCCGAACGCACAACTGCTAATGGAGAAGACATGACCGAGCTCGGGCTGAAGGTTCGCTACTACCAGGACAGCACGATAGCAGGCGTCCCCTGCCGCGAATCGGCGTTCGTCCGCCGCGAGATCGAGATGGCCCTGCCCGTCGAACAGACTGCGATGGTGCTCGTGGATATATGGAACGTTCACTTCATCGAGAGCTACGTGGAGAGGGAGCAGCGGGTGGTGAACGATTTCATACTTCCCGCTATCCAGGCCGCACGGGAAGCCAAGCTGCCTATCATCCACGCTCCCTCCCCAGAATTGCTTCTTAATCCCGAGGTCGCCCGGCAATATCCGCAGGCCCAGCGCAGCCCGCCCGGGATCGAGCCCCCCAGGTCAGATGACGAACCCGATTGGCCGCCGGAGGCGTTCAGGCGGCGGTACCAACCATCCTTCAACGGAGCTGACAACCCTTATTACGCCTACCGCGGACCGCGCAGCCAGCCCCCCGGGATTGACGTGCATTGGAAAGAGTTGGCGTCTGAACTGGCGATGCTGCCGGCGGTGGAGGTGAAGGAAAACGACGACGTGGTCGCCACCGGGGCGCAATTGCACCACGTCCTGGCGGAGCGGAATGTGCTGCACCTGATTTACGCCGGGTTTGCCACCAACTGGTGCCTGCTCGGGCGCGACTACGGCATCCGGCGCATGGCGGGCCGTGGCTACAACATCATCGCCCTCCGCGAGTGTACGACGGGCGTGGAGTTTCCGGACACGCTCGACAACCTCTTTGTGACCGAAATCGGCGTACGGGAAATCGAGCAGCAGTTTGGCTTCACCGCGTCGAACCAGGATTTCGTGGCCGCCTGCAGGTCTGTGTCCGACGCCGCCAAAGCTGTGTAGTGGCACGCTGATGCGGTTACCGCTATGAATTGGCTCTGAACGGAACGAAAGAGGGACGAGCATGCTAAGAGGGGTGTTCATTGGCGGCGGGTATCGGGCGAGAAGCGCCCACTATCCTGCGGTTTTTAGGGCCAAGGACCTGGTGACGATAGAGGCCGTCGCCGAACTCGACCCGAAGCGCCTGGTTGACGCGGCCGATGCTTACGGTATACCGCGCCGATTCACCGACTACCGCGAGATGCTGGAGAAGATGGACTGCGACGTCGTCTACGCGATAACCGGCCCTGAGCACATCACTTCCATCGCCACCCACGCACTAGAGGCGGGAAAGCACGTTTTCATCGAGAAGCCGGCGGGGACCGGCTCGGCCGAAGCGGAGCGCATAGCAGCGGCGGCCGAGAGAAGCCGCCGACTCGTTTGCGTGGGCCTGCAACGCCGGTGGACGCCGATGATGCGTGAAGTAAGAGAAAAGGTAGAGGAACGCGGTCCGATTAGGCTCATGCTGGCAGGTATGAGGAAGAATCTGATAGGCACAACTCGCTATCGTGATGTCATCAATCGACTGTATGAGGAAGACATCCACATGGTCGACTACATCCGCTATGTGTGCGGCGGAGACTGGACCGACGTGCACACAGCGGCCGCCGACCATTACGCGGGTTGGATGAATAGCTATAGCTCCGTGATCAAGTTCAGCACCGGCGCGGCGGGCGTGCATACATGCACGGGGCACGCGGGCGCGCGGTTCTACTCGGTGGAGATGTACGGGAACGGAATCTCGGCGTTCCTGCGGCCGCCGCAGCGGGCCGAAGTCTACCGCGACAACCGGCCGGAGGCGGAAATCGTGGTTGGGAAGCCGATTGCCGGCGACAGTAGCGAGCGGATCGACGAGGGCGAGGACGCCATGCACCGGGATTTCCTGGGGTGCATCGTCGAAGGCCGAGAGCCACTTACCGGCATTCGCGAAGCGGTTAAGACCATGCGGCTGTGCGAACACATAGGGGATCTGGACGAATATGGGAAGCGACGAACAATCTAGTGGAGTTGGGACTTGGGCGGCCTACGGCCGCGGTCGTCCAGGCAGTCAAATGGACAAGCTCCAGCTTAACGTTTCTGCGCTGAAGGTTGACCGCATCCAGTTAGCCTCCTTTCGGCAAATCGACGCCTATTACCAGTGGCGTGCCGGTGATTACTTGATGGAGAAAGACCGCTGGTGGAAGCCGGATTTCTCGAGCCTCGAAGCCTACGAACATTCCGTGGAGCCGAATCGCCATCGGTTTATCGAAATGATGGGGGGCTGGCCGTTGGCTCCGGCAGCCCTGGCCCGCGTTTTTGACAGCGGTAGGCTCCACGCGGCCAACCGACCAACATGGGGTGTCGATTTTCGCAGGCCCCAGAACCCCGCCCTAAGCCATGCATCCAGATGTTCGATCGCAGTGAAGCCCCCCGCGCTCGACGCCGGGAAGACATAGTAGTTCGATACCTCGGACAGCTTGGGACCAGCAACAGACTGCCGTATCGTCGCGGTTGTCGGAACCAGCTCGACAGGGCCTCTTATGAACGACACTTGCGAACGCTCCGCGTCCATTCCTGGAGACTCGAGTCGTCCTGGGATAGAGTTTCGAAAGTGAACAACCCGAGCGGCCTCAAAACCTCGCCAAGGCGACCTGCCGAGCGCGGGTCAGCTACCTGAACGGTTGCGACACGCTTCGCAGCCCAGTTTCCGGACGTTTCCACGTCAAAGATCTGCCACTCTGCTCCTGTGGTGAGCAACGCCCACCGGACGCCTTCCGTCGCGCAGTAACCAACAAGCTGGCTTGCGTCCTTTGAAGTCGGAGTCGCTTTGATCTGTTTCGCCTCAACGACTACGCGTGAGTCACCGGCTGTTAGAAGATAATCAACGACCTGCCCGGAAGCTTCGAGCGGGTACTCACGGCGTATGCGATCGAGTCCGTGGTAGCCAAGTGCATTGAGCAACGGATCGATGACGTAGGTGCGGGTCTCTGCCTCATTGAGTTGCAGCAACCTCCCACTCTCATCAATGACGTGCGCTAACGCCCCTTCGGCGGCACGGACAAGCTCTTCGAGTCGAAACGACATCATGGCGGGAATGATACTCAGTCGTGGATCGTGCTTCTGGCAAGAGTTTGCCGATGATACACATCAGGCTAAATCGCAGTGGTGTCCATACCACTCGATCTCCGATATTGACAAGCGCCGATGTGTCTTTGTGAGCTAATCAAGAAGATCTGGCGCCCACTCGTGTACCCGGTTTACCCGGGTTTCTATGTGATCCGCCGGTGAATAACGGGCAAACCGGGTGGGCGGGTAAGCGGGCTGGCCCCAATCCACTCTGTTGGCTAGCGCCCCGGTGACTCTCTATATAAGAAGAAGGCTAAGAAGAGCTGAAAAAGCCTGATGTTTTGAAGCACATGGGCGAGAAGCCAAGCCAGCAATGAAGTCGCCAATTGGCTTCGGGCACAGCTTTTCCAGGGTTTCTTGGTTGCATCACGTTCCGGGCTGTGACCACAGCAATGATTCGTTGGTTGCAGCCGTCCGAGCGAAGGCATCCCGATTATTGCAGGATGGGCAAATCAGGCCCTTCAAACTCCCGCGAACACGGCCCTATAGCCCGTTGGAAACCCGCAGTTCACAGGTGAAGTCACGACGAAAGTACACGGCTATTCATACGTAAGATTAGGACCTGCGAAATGAAGCCTCTTGGAGGACCTTCGAAGGGCCCGCTTAGCTGACGCCCGGCCACCCGTGAACCCGGTTTACCCGTGAGTAAGAGCCCGTTCGGGGTTGAAAACCGGGCAAGCCGGGTAGGCGGGTAGCGGCCTGGGGTCTCAGCCGGTCAAGGCGGCTTGCAGACCAGCGGTTTTGTAATTCGCTCTCACCAGTTTCCGCTCTTTTTCGCCTCTAGCCGCTGGTGCCTTCTATTCCCGTCAGCCGCCTAGGTCTATGGCCGCTGCTCGACGCCCATAGCCGGTCGTCGCCGGCATTCCATTGGCAAAACATCAGCAGTAGATAAACCCCGAACTACCGATCCAGTATCTAGGTCGCGGGGGATGGCGCGGAGACCTGAGGTCAACTTTTCAATAGACGATCTCTGCTGAGTGGGGATGGATGTTGCCATTGTTTTATATGGTGGGGTAGCGGGTCACCGCTCCTCGTCCTGCATGAGGGGTCGGCACATGACGATCTGCATATCGGTCAAAGTTGCGGAGGGGTTGGTGTTGGCGGCGGACAGTGCCGTCATGCTTCAGGGGACTCTCCACGGCTCTGCTGGCGACACATCTGGGACGCCTCAGAGTTTTGAATTTGCCAACAAGGTCTCTCAACTCAAGAACTACCCGATTGGAGTGATGAGTTGGGGGCCTGGCAGCATTGAAGATAGATCAATTCAAAGTCTTTTGATGGAGTTTGAATTTGGGTATCCGAATGCGGAGTCGAATGAGGATTTCACGGTTAGAGGTGTGGCAGATGCACTGCTCGCGTTCCTCCGCCCGAGATACGACGAATCGTACGACTCAGATGGACCAAGACCGGCGATTGGGCTTCTCGTCGGGGGGTATTCATCCTCGGAGTTTTTCGCCGATGTATATGAATGCGAGATTTCGTCGAGACGCGAGTGGCAAATCAGACGGCCGAATCTGCCGAATGGGCGTCCAAACTTCGGTGCCGACTGGTTTGGAATGACAGAACTGGGAGTCGTCTAGTAGTTCCGCCCCACACTTTTTACACGTGAGGGTAGGGCCTGAACCTTCCATCTATCACCCTCCTCGCCTGCGTCCCGACACTGTAATAGTGGTTGGAGAACTAAAGACTACGGTGTGGGAATTGTCAATGCGTTTACGCCATGAATTGGGGGGTTGGGACTCTTCTAGACTCTCCACTCCTTAGCCCTTTCTCGAGCATGTACAGCAGCTTTCCGGGTAAGTAGGAGGGTACCGACTGGCCATATTGACCTGTATTGGGCAAAATGGGCGTCGTGACTGCTGCGAGGGATAGTGGGTGCTTTGTCGGGGATGGCCCCGGTGTTCTACGAGCACACAAAGACCGTTGTCTTCCCCTTTGTAGCACTCTCTGACGGCACGAGAAAAACTCGCTCTTAACACGCGGAATGATTCGGAGACATCACATCATGGAACTCGGCTACTTCTTCATGCCATTGCATCCGCCAGGGAGCGACTTCACGCGGACGCTGGACGCCGACATAGATCAACTGATCACACTTGATCACCTCGGTCTCGCAGAAGCTTGGATTGGGGAGCACTTCACTGCCGCCTGGGAGAACATCCCGTCACCAGATCTTGTCATCGCTGCAACATTACCGGTGACTAAAAACATCAAATTGGGAACCGGGGTAACGTGCATGCCATACCACAATCCTTTTGTGTTAGCGCATCGTATCGCTCAACTTGACCATATGGCCAAGGGACGGTTTTATTGGGGCGTCGGGTCCGGTGGATTTCCCGGAGACCTGAAAGTTTTTGGGTTTGATCCCAAGACCGGCGATCACCGTACAATGGCTCGCGAAGCGATCGATTTGGTCCTCGAAATCTGGCGCAATCCCAAGCCCGGCCGATACAAAAATCAATTCTGGGATTTCACGATCCCCGAACCCGAAGACGATGTCGGGCTTGGCGTTCACTTGCGTCCCTACCAGCTACCACATCCACCTATAGCCGTCGCTGGCATATCGCCCAGATCTGATACTTTGACTTTGGCAGGGGAGCGGGGTTGGATGCCGATGAGCATAAATATCGTTCCCCCTAGGATTTTGAAGGGCCACTGGGATTCTGTACAACAGGGAGCGGCCAAACTGGGACACGAAGCCTGTCGCAGCAGGTGGCGTATCGCACGGGATGTTTACGTTGCCGACTCGTCAAGTCGTGCTCGGAGCGAAGCTCTAGAAGGAACGCTGGGAAGGGATTTTAGGGGCTATTGGCAGAAGACGGTGCCCAAGTACGGCAGGCTCGATCTGATCAAAACTGACCCTAATATGCCCGATTCGGTGTTCACTCCTGAGTACGCATTAGACAATCTCTGGCTCGTGGGCGATCCCGACACGGTTGCATCCAAGCTCCGACGGCTATACGACGAGGTGGGTGGCTTTGGCACACTGCTTGCCATGGGGCACGAGTGGCAACCTAGAGAGCAATGGACACATTCGATGAGCCTCCTGAAGAACGAAGTGATGCCGCGGTTGGCAGATCTTGGTTAAGTGACCTGCCCCAAGAGTTGTACCACTCGCTATGTTAGTCCCGAGACGGCCAGCCCCGGCCTACTGCCCGTTGAGATTAGTAGGCTGAACCACTCTGTTCTGGACGACATCGCCGCAGGAGCTGGTGGTTTGTAACCTAGGGCGCTATGTGGGCGGATCTCGTTATACAGGTTGCGCCATTGCTCGATAAGCAGCTGCGCCTCCTTGAGGCTGTAGAAGATCTCGCGGTCTAGGAACTCGTCCCTGAGTTTGCCGTTGAAGCTCTCCACATAGCCGTTCTCCCAAGGGCTTCCGGGCTCGATGAAGAGGGTTTTCGCCCCTACCCGTCCAATCCAGCTCCTCACCACTCTGGCGGTGAACTCCGGGCCGTTGTCGGAGCGAATGTGCTCCGGCACTCCCTTCATCACGCATAGATCTGCCAGGCAATCGAGCACATCGTGCGAGCGGATGCTGCGGGCCACTTTGATGGCCAGACACTCCCTCGTGTACTCGTCGATGATGGTAAGGATCCTGAAGGGCCTGCCGTCATGGGTCCGTGCAGCCACGAAGTCGTAGGCCCACACGTGGTTTCGGCGCGCCAGCCGTAGCCTGACGCATGATCCATCGGTCAGCCAGAGCCTCCCTCGCTTCGGCTGCTTCCTCGGCACCCTCAAGCCTTCACGCCTCCAGATCCGTTCCACCCGCTTGTGAGTTACCTTCCAGCCCAGGCGTCGAAGCATGGCCGTGATCCGCCGGTAGCCATAGCGACCATATTGGCTCGCCAACTCGATGACGTCCGCCGTCAGAGCGTCCTCGTCAGACGCAGCGACTGCCTGATAGCGGTGGGATGACCTCGGTTGCCCTAAAGCCCGACACGCCTTGCGCTCGGATACCCCAAGCGCCTCTATGACGTGATCCACGCAGTTGCGGCGACGCGCCGGGCTCAGAAGTTTCCCTCTACCGCCTCCTTGAGGATCTGGTTGTCCACCAGTGTCAGGTCTGCTACCGCTCTTCTAAGCCGCGTGTTTTCCTTCTCGAGCTTCTTCAGACGCTTGACCTGATCGAGCTTCAACCCGCCGTATTCGTTACGCCAGCGATAGAACGTCTGCTCTGTGACACCGATGGCCTTACAGACTTGAGCAACCGTCTGGCCCTGCGCCAGGCCCACCTCGGCTTCCCGCAGCTTGGCAATAATCTGCTCCGGCGTACGTCGTTTGCTCGCCATCTGAATCCCCCTTTTCTGGCCAGATTACTAACATTCAACCTGGACCAGTTTTCGGGGGTCAGGTCACAAAGTTCGATCGTTGCGACGAGGTCGCAATGGTGATGGACCTGGTCTGAAACCCGGGTCGCCACTCGCCGAGCAGCCGGGTTTGTAGCTGTACAATCGTTGGTCCCGCGGCGAACCACGCGGCCGCATCCGAATATTGAGCTGGAGTTCGGGAAAGGGCGGAGCGATATCTCAGCGATAGAGCAGCGAGCACTGCTGCAGCAACCGGAGATTTTCGTCCAGCGGCCAATGGCGCTCGTCCTTATCGGCGCACTTTTCGTTCTGGCGCTTGTGACCACTTCCGCGATCGTCTTCTGGTTCTTCTACGGTCTTACGGTCCTCGTGATCGTTTCTTATTTCTGGACGCGCAGCGCGGCGAACAATATCCGAATCCGGCGGACGCTCACGAACAAATGGGCCACTACCGGCGACGCGATCGACGAAGAGATACTTCTCAGCAATCTAGGCAGGCTGCCGATCCTTCTAGTCGAGCTCGACGATCGGTCCAACCTGCCCGGATACACGGCCAGCGTCGCCGAGAACCTCGACGGTCGCCAAACAAAGCGATGGATAAGCGGAGGTAAGGCGCTCCGCCGCGGGCTGTTTACCCTCGGACCGATGACGGTGAGAACCGGCGATCCGTTCGGAATATTTCTCGCCGAATTTGACTTTCCTCAGGTCAGCACGCTCGTCGTTTATCCGCCGATCAGCGTTATGCCAGACTTCCGGATACCCACCGGGTCGTTTTTCGGCAATACGCGATCCAACATTCGAAGCCCGCAGGTTACTGCCGATGCGTCAAGCGTTCGGGAGCTTGTGCCGGGCGACGAAATGAAGCGAATCCACTGGCTTTCCACCGCTCGAAAGATGACCCTCATGGTCAAGGAATTCGACCTTGAACCGGCCGCCAGCGTATGGCTGGTTCTCGACATGCAGCGATCAATCCAAAACGGCAGCGGCGATGAATCAACCGAGGAATACGCCGTCAAGATCGCGTCCGCGTTGGCATACCAGCAGGTGCGCGATGGCAAATCCGTGGGCCTGGCCGCATTCGGACGCGAGAGGATTCTCGTGGAGCCTCAGAAGGGTACGCGACAGCTATGGCGAATCCTGGAGCAACTTGCCACTATCAACGCCAACGGAAACTCGGATTTTGCCCAATTCCTGACCGAAACCGCCCCCGCGTTCGGCCGCGGAATGAGCCTGGTTGCAATCACCCCTTCAAGCGACCCCGACTGGGCCACGGCCTTACTCAACCTTGGTGGTCGCGGTCTGTTTCCCGGTGCGGTGTTGATCGACGGTGAAAGCTTTGGAGGAACGGGGGCCAACGACGAGATTCGCGATCTCCTGGCAACGTCGGGAGTAAGCGTCCGGACGGTCCGGCAGGGCCAGGAGTTCGACACGATCCGGCCAGAGATCGGCGTCGACTCATTCTCAACCACCGCTCCGCGGTCGGCCTTCGCCGTTTCGCGCGGCGGTTCGGCGCGACGATGACCATAGCCGCCAAAGCCCTTTCTCGCTCAGGTCTGGCGCGTCCCGCTCAGGGCTGGCTGCCCGTAATCCTCCTTATCGCGCTTGTGATGTCCGTCGTCTATTCAATCGATCAGGCGCGATGGGCTGCAAACACGGGGATCATGTTCCCATTTGCGACTTTGGGAATTGCTTTCGGCGCCTGGCTCTCCAATCGAAAAGTTCATTCCGCGATTATTCTCGCAGTCGGCATAACTGTGGGTGGGCTGCTCGCATTCATCATCGTTTCCGAGGCCTTTCCCGGCCCCGGCGACCTTCTTGCGAACTTCGTAGACCTGTTCAGACAGACGATCGAATGGGTGCAGGCCCGACGCACCGGAGTCCCAACGGGCGCTCAGCCCCTGACCGGAGCGCTGACCACCAGCTGGGAATTCGTCGTCGACCTCGCCATCCGTCTAGCTGACTGGGTCGAGGTCGTTTCCTCATTCCGGGCAAGCACTGACAATGTCATATTCCTTCTCTGGATGGCTTACGCAGCGTGGGGCATGGGGTTTGTCGGCGCGTGGGGCCTATACCGGCGCCGCAGTGTCACGATGGCCGCCCTGGGTGCAGCCATCGGGCTTGCCATCAACGTCACTTATGTTGGCCCAACGCGACTGCCATTCGTAATCTTCATGGTCGCCCTTCTCCTTCTGATGGTCCAGGTCAATCTTTTTGCCCTGTCGGACAGGTGGGACAAGGCGAAGATCGAGTATTCCGCGGAACTGGGAATCAACATCACGGCGCTCAGCCTGGTTCTCGTGGCCCTTGTGACCCTTTTTGCGGTGTTCTTTCCCCGAATTCGATCCAATCCCCTTTCTGAGTCATTCTGGACTTATATGGGAGACGGGTGGGGCAACGTCGAAGCCGCCGCAAATCGCATGTTCAGCGGGGTCTCCAACCCTTCGGGCTCGTCATCTCTTTCCGGGCCGCAACAGCTGCCGGTCGGCGCCGTGCTTCCCTTCACAAAGCGCGCCACGCTGATCGTGCAGTCGACGCACGAGGCCTATTGGCGTGGCGTGACTTACGACCGATTCTTTGGGGATCGCTGGGAAAACACGGACAAGGCGCTTACTGCTCGCGATCCCGGCCAGGCTCTGACACGAAAGGTTGAACTCAGATCGCGGATAGCCGTCAAAGCCAATATTGAAATTCTCGACTCGAATTCATCGGTCTTATTCATTCCGGGCGATCTGGTTACGATGAGCCGCAAATACTTGATTCAAAGTAGCGAGCAGGACGTTGTAAACGACTTTTCGTCGATCAGGGCCACTCGCGGTGTCGGCCGCCGAATCGCGTATTCCGTGGAATCCACGATTCCAGGACCCTCAGTGGCAACACTCCGAGGCGCTGGTACGGCGTACCCGCCCTGGATCGATAAATACCTGCAGCTTCCGGATGTCAGCCCCCGTGTCCAAGAACTCGCAGCCCGTTTTGCCACGTCCGGCGACAACGCCTACGACAGGGCCCAGCGGATCGAATTCTTCCTTCGACGGTATCCGTTTTCCATAGAAATTCCGGAACCCGCTCCGGGGTCCGACGTCGTTGATCAATACTTATTCGAATTGAGGCGGGGCTACGCCGACTACACGGCCTCGGCAATGGCAGTCCTCGTTCGCGCCAATGGCATTCCCGCACGGATTGCCTCTGGCTACGTTTCGGGCGCGTTTGACGAAGAAACCGGCCGATTCATTGCGGGCCCCGAAGATTCCCACGTTTGGGTCGAAGTCTTTTTTCCCGCTCTCGGGTGGATTACGTTTGAGCCTTCGGGATATCGGGTTCCGCTCGTGCGGCAAGAAGGCGGGAGTGGTGTTGGCGGCGGTAGCCCCGGGGACCTTATCGACATCTTCGATCTCGAGGCGCTGCTCGACGACCTCGCGCTTGGCTCTATCGCTGGCGACTTCGACCCGACCGGCGACATCAACGACAATCCGATAATCAGGTTCATCAAGTCGGCATCGGGCGCCCTTATCGTGGTGGGTGGCGTCGTGGCCATCCTTATCGGCGGGTTTCTTCTCTACTTCCTCATCGGTCTCGCCACAACTCGATTCCAGAGTCCCAAAACTCGTATTCGTGGAACATACATGCGAATGCTGAAATACGCTCGCTGGGCGGGTTACAATCCAAGCGAAGCGCGAACGCCGATAGAACTGGCCTGGGGCCTGTCTGAGGCTTTGTATCCGGGCAACGTTCCATCCGGCAACGGTCAATCCGGACCAAACGGAACCACGCGAGAATTTCTGGGAGAGGACCGACCTCCCGTCGAAATCGCGAGACAGTACGCGCGATCGCTTTACAGCGATCACGGCGCGTTGCCGACAGACAGGCGCACCGTGGATCGCGCTTGGAAGAGGCTTCGGCCTAAACTCTTGGGAGGAATTATCGGTCGGCGCAGGAAACGAATCGGTTAGGGGCGCTAAGTTTGGATGTTGCTAACGTTCGCGATGTGGCAATCGTCGCGCTTGCTGCCGTATCTGTAGTAACGGTTCTCGTACTTATCGTCACCGCTGCGCTCCTGTGGCGGCTGATTCGTGTGATCAGGCGGGAAGTTGAACCGATTCTTAGATCGGCCGCATCGACTGCGGCGACGATCCAGGGAATCACCACCGCCGCTGATAATTCCTCGACCGGAACTGTAGTCAAGACCGTAATCGCCGCCGGGCGCGCCCGGAAACGGCCGTCGTTCCTGCGCTTTGGACGAAAGTAGGTTGGTTTTCCATGCCATACGCATTTCTTGGTGCGTTGATAGGGTTCGTAGTCGGCAGCGTTGCGGGTGCGATGCTGGCGCCAAAGAAGGGCGCCGACATTCTCGAAAACGCTCGCATAAAGTTTCGACGGGCGCGCGTTGAAGCCGATGCGGCTGCTGATAACGCGGAGAAAGCCGTCAAGGAGTCGTTCGAAGAGGCCCGGCGGGGCTAGCAGCCCGCGCCTCAAGTAGAGTCGATGTAGTGTCAACGCCGGCCAGCATCGCGCTGATGGTACTCGCGATAGAGTTGATCTTGCTGTTCGTCGCGCTGCTTATCGGCGTCATCGTGGCGGGCATCAGCGTAGTGGAGTCCACCGGGCTAACACGCCGGTTCCTCCGGCGTAAGGCTAAGAGCGCCGGAAAATTGGAAAGTCGCGTCGACGCGGCCGTGACCGAATCGATACTGCCCCGACTGGCGTCGGCGGAACGATACTCGGCCTGGGTTACCACGTTTGTCCGGTCAATTCGAGGGGACGAGCAAACCTAGGGCCAGGCGTCGCTCAGGCCGAAGGCCGTTACCCCATCAGGGGACGCGCCACCGGATTCCCGCCGACTTTTGCAGATTCATAAATCGCCAGGATCAGCTCAAGAGGGACTCTGGCGTCGCGACCCGTGATGCTTGGCGACCGGCCGTCTCGAATCGCCGCGGCGAGGTCTTCAATATGCTTCTTGTGACCGAGATGGCTCACGTCGCGAGCGTCTTTCCCGGCGACCTTACGAACCGCCCGCTGGCCGACGGAGCCGGGTGCCGCGGAACCATCATTGAGGTCCCCGACGATCGCTTCATCGTTCTCGAGAATTATCGTTCCAGCGTCTCCGTGAAACTCAAGCCGCTTTGGCTGAGCCTTACCCAGCGAAGTCGCCCCCTGGAGGACGCCGAGCGCCCCACTTTTAAACTGGATGATAGCCACGCCCGTGTCCTCGGATTCGATCTTGTGCCAGATATTAGCCGTAAATCCACACACCCGTTCCACCGGTCCCATAACCCACTGCAAGACATCAACCGCGTGAATCGACTGATTGATAAACGCCCCTCCGCCGTCCTGTGCGAGGGTCCCCCGCCAACCGCCGACATCGTAATATTCCTGCGACCGATACCACTTGGTGTCGGCCTGCGCCAGCACCATCCGCCCAAGCCTCCCACTCTGGACGGCCTCCCGCGCCGCGCTCACGTCAGGCTCGAACCGGCTTTGAGAAACGCATGCCAGCTTCACGCTGGTGGCCTCGCATACGCCGATCAGGCGGTCGGCTGCTTCTAGCGAAACGTCAATCGGTTTTTCGCAAAGCAAGTGAATTCCGGCCTCGGCGAGAGACACGCCCGCCTCCGCATGCGTACCGCTGGGCACCCCGATTGTCGCCGCCTGGACCAAACCACTGGCCACGAGGTCTTCCACCGAGCCGAAGTCTGGGACTCCGTATTCTTTGCCAACCTCGCGCGCGCTCTAGATCCTTATCCACGACAGCGGCCAGATGGGCTCCCTCCGATTCGACGACGGCTCGGACATGGATTCTTCCAATCACCCCGAGGCCGACCACCGCAAAATCAATTTGATTGCCCATTGCGTCCCCCAGGGTGTCTCGCGCTCCCGGCCACTGGCCGGCAGCAACAACCGATTGCTCCGCGTCGGAAGAGGGGAAGTATATCAACGAGGATCCCCGACGCCTCAGATCGCTGCTACACTCCGCCGACCGCTTTTCACTCAGGTCAAGCGAGAACCGCGATCGCCGAGCAGCAAATTCATACTCTTTACTCAGCCGCGGCGATTTCTCGCCGATTAGACGAGATGGCGCGTGAAATTTCGTCGGACCTGAGCGAGCTCGATCCTGTATTCATCGGCGTGCTGCGCGGCTCGGCGGTGTTTCTGTCGGACCTGGTTCGTCGGCTAGAGTTTCCCCTTTCACTCGACTTCCTTGCGGTGTCCAGCTATTCGGGCAAGACTTCAACGGGAATCGTGGAGTTGACCAAGGACATCGACGACAATCTCGAGGCCAGGCACGCCGTGCTCGTCGAGGACATCGTTGATTCCGGCTTGACGCTTCGGTTCCTGGTTGACCACCTGCGAGGTCAGAATCCGGCGTCGCTGAGAGTCTGCACTCTACTTAGCAGAAATCGCGCGGATGCTCCGCCGGCGCCGCTCGACTACGTCGGGTTCAAACTGGAACCCGGATACGTCGTCGGATACCGTATGGACTATCGTCAACGGTATCGCAATTTGCCATTCATCGGATTGCTCGAGGGTTGCTGAGTCGCGCTGTGCCTCGGAATCGCGGACGATTAAACATTGAAATCAACGACCGGTCCACGGTCGCTCGTCGCTAACACAGGAGTCGCAAGCCAATGCCCGTAGCCGATGCCCGCGACTGCTCGATTCATTACGAGCAGCAGGGCGACGGAGTTCACACGATCCTGTTTCTCCACGGATTGCTTCAGTCGTCGGCGCTGTGGAAGCCCTTGATGCGCGGCATGCCGACCGTGGAGTTTCGGCGGCTGGCGTTTGATCTTCCCGGCTGCGGAGGATCGACGCCGCTTGCGGAGCCGACGATCGACGCGATGGCCGACAGCATTCGTCAAGCCCTCCACAGCATTGAGGTTGAACGCTGCAGCGTCGTTGCCAGCGGAGTGGGCGGAATGGTTGCCCAGAGCCTCGGGGCGAGATATCCCCATTTGGTTTTCAAACTGGTGCTTAGCGGCACCCGGGCCTTTGCACTCGATTCGAAAGCCGCCGAATCTCAGGCGGAGCGTCTCGTTGACCTGGAGTGGACCCGCGAGGCCCTGACCGAAGAGTTAGCATCGCAGTACGTAAGGCGGCCGCGGGAAAAGCTCTTTCAGGAGTTGCTCGACGTCGCCGAGGCCACCGAAAAGGAGGCCGCATGCGGCATCGCGCGCGAATACGCACGGACCAGCACGCTGGATCTTCTGCATCGGTTGACGGGTCGAACCCTGATTATCCGCGGATCGAAGGACGCCAGCGGCGCAGCAGCCGAAGCCGAAATTTTGAGATCGCGAATTCCCACCGCAAGACTCAAAACGATAGATTCGGCCGGTCAAATGGCGATGATCGAATCTCCCCGCCTGTTCAACACCAACATGCTGGAATTACTACGCGAGCTGTAAGCTCAGTCGCAATCTTCATCGTGGTATCGTTTCCTTCCACTCGTTCGGGTAATGCCGTACGCCACGGCAGGCGGTCCGACGCGGAAAGTCCTGCTGATGTTGTGGAACCGGCGGGGTCGCTGAACGTGTCGGGAGCCGCGTGCGGTCCCGGACGGTGGTTTTGGTTCGATTGTGACCCGTAAAGTCAGAATCCGTTCCGTTCAGGCCGACGTGAGATCCGGGCAGAGTCATCGAGATCGGCGATGAATGACCGCAAGCCGATCGACATACAGTACGGCGATCATGGCGTGATATCGCTCGATCCCAGCGGACTCAATATCGCAGGCGTCCTTGAGCCGGCCGATGTCGCCGCTGCGCCGTCGGTCGAAAGCGCGTTGCGGGCGGCGATCGACGCGCCGATCGAATCTCCAGGACTGGGGAACCTGGGTGAATCCGGCGACGAATATCTGATCGTCGCCGACGACATGACCCGCGCAACGCCGGTAGCCGCCATGATCCAGGTCGTCGCCGATGTCCTCAATGCGGCGGGCGTCAACGATTCTCAAATACGGGTGCTGATCGCCACCGGCACCCACCGACCCATGACATCCGCGGAAATCCACCAACGATTCGGGGACGACCTGATCGGCCGCTTCGATATCCAAAACCACGACTACAGGACCTCTACGCTGGTGGACCTCGGACTGACCGGTAACGGAACTCCAATCTCAGTTAATCGACGGGTGCTTGACGCCGATGTCGTTATCGGGCTCAGCTCGATCGTTCCACATCACATCCCGGGATACTCGGGCGGTTCAAAGATCATTCAGCCCGGCGTCTCCGGCGAGCCCACGACCGCGTCAACACACATGTTCAGCGCGGTATCCGACACCCAAATCCTGGGCGTTGTCGAAAGTCCGGTGCGCCTGGAAATGGAGGAAGTCGCCGCAAAAGCCGGTCTCACAGCGATTCTCAACACGACGCTCAACGCGCGCGGCGAGATGGTGGACTCGTTCTTTGGTGACCCGAGGGCAGCGTTTCGCGCGGGCACGGCGTCTTCCCGGCGAATCTACGGCCTCAACTCGCCGTCAAGCGTGGACATCGTAATCGCGGGAAGCCATCCGTGCGATATCGAGTTCTGGCAGGCGCACAAGAGCCTGTTCCCGGCGGCGAAAATCGTTCGGCCGGGAGGCACGATTATTGTCGTCGCACCCTGTCCCGAGGGAGTCGCAAGGACTCATGACGACGTACTCAACTACGCCGACCAGCCGTATGGCCGCATCCGGGAACTTGTGGACTCGGGCGGGGCAGCCGACCCCGTCGGCGCCTCGAATGCCATCGCATGGTCGCGGATTCGTGAATTCGCTGAAATTTCGCTCGTTTCCGATGGAATATCGGCGGAAGATTGCCGGGCGCTGGGATTTCAATCGTTCCCTTCGCTCGACGCTGCTCTCACCGACGCCCGGCGGCGCTTGGGCAAAGACGCATCCGTCGCGGTGATGACTCACGCCCCCGAAACTCTCCCGATATCCGTTAGCTGAAGTCTTTTGGCCGAATGGGCGGTCATCGCGGATGACTTTACCGGCGCCATGGACACCGGGCTGCAATTTGCGAAGTCCGGACTGTCAACGGTTTTCGACCTCGGCGGAGCGTCAGGCGAATACGACGCGCTCGTTCTGAGCTCGAACAGCCGGTCGCTTGATCCGGATTCGGCCCGTTCCGCAGCTCGAGACGTCGCCGCCCACGCTAAGTCGCTCGGCGCGCGCATTTACAAGAAAGTCGACTCAACGCTTCGTGGAAACATCGGTCCTGAACTTGAGGTTGCTCTCAAGGCTGTCGGCGTGCAAAGTCTTGTGCTTGCGCCGGCGTTTCCGGCTCAAGGCCGGTCGACCGTCGGCGGGACCCAATACGTTCGCGGAGTCGCAATTTCAAAAGGCGAGGCAGCTCGGGACCCTCTCGCGCCCGCGATCGAGGATCACATCCCGACGCTAGTCGAGCGCACGTCAGCCCTGCGCACTGGCCAAATCGGGCTGGACGTAGTTCGATCGACCCCCGACGCCCTCGCGGCCAGCATGACGAAACTGTCGAACAGGGGAGCCCAAGTTATCGTCACTGACGCGGAAACAGACTTAGACCTGGCCGCCATCGCCGCCGCCATCAAGCTCGCCGGCATGGACAAGCTATCCGCGGGATCCGCTGGACTGGCCGAGCAACTCGTCGAAACCCGATCGGCCGCGGACCTCACGGTCCAAACCATTTCATCGGAATATTTGGCCGTGCTTGCCGGATCGTTTTCCGAGGTCACGCGCAGGCAGATCATGCACGCAGCCACCCGCATGGAAGCGGCCGTCTACTCGCCGTCGGATTCTGATCTCGCAAATCCGGCGCACGCGATCGCACATGCCAGCGAGAATCTGACAGCCGGCAGGACCTGGATGGGATTCGCCGGGCATCGCGGCGTACCGCTCGCCCACGGGAACGATATAGCGGCGCTCCAATCCTGGCTTGGCGATGTCTGTTGGGCGCTCGAAGCTAAATTCGACAGCCTCGGGTTGGTAGTTACCGGCGGTGAAACCGGATTGCTCTGCGTGAACCGACTTTGCGCCGGCGCGATCGAGATCGTCGCGGAAGTACAATCCGGGATTGTCGGCGGACTCATCAAAGGCGGCCGATTCGCCGGACGGCCCATCGTTACCAAGGCCGGAGCATTTGGCGGCGACGACGCTATCGTTGCTTCGATTGACTGGCTCGCGAACCGCTCGCGCTGAAGCGCCAGATCTTCGAATCCGGAGCTATACTCGCTTCAAGAGGGGTGATTGTCGTGAGTGCGATTTTTCAGTGGGTGCAGATAGCTCTGGCCCTGATTCTTATCGTTTCCGTTCTGCTTCAGGTACGGAATGCCGGGCTAGGATCAGGATTCGGACAGAGCGACAGTTTTTTCAGCACCCGTCGCGGCGCCGACAAGCTGCTTTTCAATTTCACAATTGTGATCACCGTCAGTTTCTTCTTGATCTCTGTCGCCACCGTCAAGGTGCAGTGACAACCCCGAGCTTCAGGCCCTAACGTCTACCTTCGTTCCGACAGCGCCTCCGCTATCGGGACTGCAATGGTTTTCATCAACGTCATGACTGCCATCGCGTCCGAGTTCATGGCGCGCCGTGAAATAATAAGGGAGATGGCCACCGCAAGCTGCGGGTTCTTACCGACTGAATCGACCATTCGCGCTTCCCTTCGCCTCGGCGTCCGACAATCCATGCCTGGACTTTGACCCTGAATCTAGGCTCACCGCCCCATTTCGTCAACCTGCCGTCGGCCCCACGAGTCTCTGTTCGCAGCGATCTCGGTGCTCGCAAGAATCGCACGTGCGCCAGGGGTCAATTCGCTCCTCCACCTCCCAGAATGGTGGAAATCTACGCATCTCAATCGTTGATGCCACGCCTCTCAATGTTTCCGCGATTCTGCTCAGGTCATCGTCCGAATATTTCTTTCGTATTTGCTGAAGCTGCGGACTCGGCTGCCTGACAATTACGTCCACCCTTGCTTCGCCTACGAGAGCCGCGCGAGGGACGACGCCTTTTCTGGCCCGTACGCCCAGGCGGAAAAACGCATACCCGACGGCGTAGCAAAATAGCTGGAGGTCGTTGTCCAGATAGTCCTCCGGATACAGGTGCAATGATGTCTTGTGGTCGACGACGGTGCCGTCGCGTTCGATCAAGTCCACCTGACCCACGACCGGCACCGGCACACCGTCCAGATCAAAGGTGATTCGGTGTTCAACAAGGTGCGGTTTCAAGCCCGGCGCGACATTTTCAAGATAGAACTCGACCATCCCGTACCCCTCCTCGCGCGCGGAATCGAACTCCTCACGCGAGCCGGTCGCATCTTCTGTTTCCGCGGGTAAACCCCGATTCCAGGCTTCATCAAACACATTCTCCATCTCATCCAGAGGCAGGTCGATTCGGAATTTCCGCCTGGCTTTCAGGGTGGCCTCGATCGCGGAATGGACGGCGTGCCCCAGAAGCCCCGCTGATGATTGGGCGCCGGTCCATTGGTCCAGAAAACGGTGCTTGTACGCCAGTGGGCATCGCTGAAACGTCCGCACCTGAGTAGGCGAAACGGTAGGAAGCGGATAGCCTGAATCAGACATTAGGCGGTTTCAACCCCCATTTTCATCACGCTCGATCACCGCGGACGTTCTGGACTTTCCCGCGCGTCGGACCAGCCGCTCATCGATTCCAAACCTAAAATGGACCATGCCGAAAATATCCGTCGCAATAGTCAACTTCAATGGCGAAAACTTGCTGCGCCGCAACCTGCCAGACGTGGAAGGGCAGGATTATGAAGACTTCGAGACAATCGTAGTCGACAACGGGTCGACCGACGGCAGTCTCAAACTGCTGCGAGATGAGTTTCCGCACGTTCGGGTCGTCAGGTTGGACAAGAATGCCGGATTCGCGGCGGGTGTAAACCGCGCGATCGAAGTCTCTGACAGCCAATACGTGGCCACCCTGAACAACGACGCCCGGCCCAACACCGACTGGCTGTCGAGCCTGGTCGAATTCGCGGATAAAAATCCCGGCTTTGGAATGTTCGCATCCAAAATGGTTTTCCACCACGACCCGACCACGATCAATTCAGCCGGAATCTCGCTTGATCTCGCGGGCATAGCATGGGATCGAAACCTCGGTGAGCAAAGCGGCGGACGCTCGCGAGAAGTGTTCGGACCCTCCGCCGGCGCAGCGCTTTACCGTCGGAGCCTGTTTGAAGACGTAGGGGCCTTCGACGAGTCGTTCTTCGCATACCTGGAAGACGTTGATCTCGCCTGGCGCGCCCGCCTGGCCGGATGGCGATGTTGGTACGTCGCGACAGCGATAGTCCGCCACGAACATTCCGCGACTGCTGTAGAAGGGTCCTCCTTCAAGAACTTTCATCTCGGCCGTAACAAAATATGGACGATCGTGAAAAACTATCCGCTTCCGAGTCTATTTTTTTTCGCTCCCCTGATCGTCCTTTACGACCTGGGCGCCATCCCATATACGTTGATTGTCCGACGCGATCCATCGATCCTTCTCGGAAGGTTGCGCGCGCTCGTCGAGCTCGGTCCGGTGCTTAGAAAACGCCGTGCAATCCAGCGATCACGGCGCGTGCAATGGTCCGAACTGTCGCGAATGATGGACGGTTTCTACACCCCGTGGGCGCTATTTCGCCGCTACTCGCGGCTGCGATCCGTGCTTGCCGGGCGCGCGACGGATTAGCCGGGACGCCACAACGGATTGCATCGAATGAACTCGGCGAAAGCCGGACCGCCCCCCAGTCAGAGCCGTGTCACCCAGATCGACCGGTGACGATCGTTTGATACACTCGCTTCCCACGGGGCGTGGCGCAGTCCGGTAGCGCACTTCAATGGGGTTGAAGAGGTCGCAGGTTCAAATCCTGTCGCCCCGACCAGTTCCGAATTCCAATGGTCAACGCGATATGCAAGGGCTGCAACCAGTCCCACCGTGGACGCAAGTACAATTCGCCGGAACATCACATCACGTCCATCGATCCGGGCGGTCCATTCCGTCCATCGACTCAACGAAGGAGCTCCTGTGTATTTAATCCGCTACGAAGTCGACGGTCGGGAGCGTCACGGCGTTCTGGAGGACGGCGAAATAGCTGAACTCGACGGTGACTTCTACGGCAGCCTGGATCGAACGGGGCGCACGGTCGCGCTTTCAGATGTGGCTATCAAATGCCCATCCGCCCCCTCGAAAATAATAAATCTCGCCGGCAACTACCTGAGTCACATGGGCGAAAGACCACCGTTCAACAAACCTCAACCGTTCATCGCCACGCCTTCGTCGGCCCTGGATCCGGGTCAGTCAATTCAGATCCCCAGCGGGGCGGCAAACGTTCATTACGAAGGCGAGATGGCTGTCGTGATCGGCCGCCGCGCCAGGGATGTGCCTCAGTCAAACGCAAGTGACTACATTCTCGGCGTCTGCGCCGGCAACGACGTTAGCGAAAGAGACTGGCAGGGCGGCGATGACAAGGACGTTCAGTGGTGGAGGGCGAAGTCGGCCGACACTTTTTCTCCGTTCGGACCCTGGATTGCTACCGACCTGGACTATTCGAACCTCGATTTGGCGACGCGTCTTAATGGCGAAACGGTGCAGAGCTGTAACACGTCTGAGCTGATTTTCGGCGTTGACGAGATCATCGCCTTCGTGACCCGCTTCATGACTCTGGAACCAGGGGACGTGGTTTTCACCGGCACGTCGGGAGAAACCTCGCGCATAAGCGTCGGTGACGTTGTAGAAGTCGAGCTTGAGGGCTGCGGAGTCCTGAGTAATCCCGTCATGTAGCTCCGGATGCTTGGATCGAATTGTCGCATCGACCCTTTGAGTCGCAGGTTTTCGACATCTTGCCTCGCTCGTGATAAATGATCTTCGCCAGTATCCGAAGTGCCCTTCGCACTGGCACGGCGCGCGACATCGACCCGGCCCGCGCGCGGGTCGGGCCAGTCTTGACCTGCCGGAGATTTCGATAGGCCGACGGCTGCCTTTTGCCCTTGTGGAAGCGGTTGCGCTTAAACGAAGCTCTGATACTGTGGGGCGGAACTGTCAAAGCGGTTAACTTGAAGGTGTTTTTTCCATGGCGACAATAGCTCTCGGCACAATGGCGCCGGCATTCGATCTCCCCGGGACGGACGGGTTCAGCCACTCGCTCGATTCCCTGAGCCGCGGCAAGGCCACGGTGATCGTATTTACGTGCAACCATTGCCCTTACGCAAAGGCGTGGGAAGACAGAATTCTTGACATTGGCCTCGAATACACCGGCCGCGGCGTCGGAACGGCGGCCATCAGCGCCAACAACGCAATCGAACATCCGGACGACAGCTTTGATGAGATGAAAGCTCGCTCGGAGGCGAAGAACTACTCGATTCCCTACCTATACGATGAATCACAGGCCGTCGCACGCGCATACGGAGCCGAGCGGACGCCGGAGGTCTTCTTGTTCGATTCAGATCGGAATCTCCGCTACCACGGACTTGTCGATGACAATCAGGACGGACCAAAAGTTGAGAATCATTACCTTCGCGACGCGATCGAGGCCTTGCTGGCTGGCCGCGATCCCAAAGTAACCGATACCGAGGCGATCGGCTGCACGATCAAGTGGAAGTAGCCGCTCCCCGCGTATTAACGTCGATCTGTAGCCGGGGATGGCCTGGGGCTGCCGCCTGAGATCCCCGCAATCGGCTCCGCCCAATAAGGGCGGGGTGAGCCCTCGGATAGCAAGGACTCGCTGCCGCCTCCCGTCCCTGGCCTTGATCTGAGCGGCGCCTCAAGCAAAACGTCAGTCGGCAATGTCCGATACTCCCAGCAGTTTTTTCGCCAGCTGGTCGTCGGATTCAAGAATCTGGATCAATTCGGCTTCCCAGGCCGCGCGCTCCGCCTCATTTTCACTGCGTTCTCCGGACCCGGCTATCAATTCAAGCAGGGCGCCGGCGCGGTCTTCGCTCGACAACCGCCCTGGCCCCAGACCCGATCGTCCGAATCGAATCGCCGAGTAGATCAAAAGGAATCCGAGCGCCACGGCTATCGATGCCAGACCCCATTGCCCCGACGTGACCGCTGAGATTCTCGACGCCATCGAAGGGCTCGGATCATTTACCGTAAGACTGAAATCGGCTCCAGCCGCCAGGGGTTCGACGTTTCGCCACACCCAGAGATCCCGACCTTCGATGGTTGTCTCAACGGTGCGCTCGATTCGGTCCGCGACCACCGATAGATCGCCGGCCGGGGCCATGATCACAAGTTCGACCGTCCTGAACGGCGCACGCCGCGGAATATCGATTCCGTCCAATCGCCAGGGGAACGAGTACGCAAAGCTAATTTGATTCGACGCTGGAGAAAGAGCCCGCTCGATGGCAACTCGATTTCCAACAAACTCGACTTGTTCCGGATCAAATCCAAGCATTACAACAAAGTCAAAAGCCCCTGGAGGCAGAGGAAACGAGAGTTGGTTCGCGGCATCTTGCGCGGGAACGAATGCCCGATCGCTCGGATTGGTGAGGGTCACAATCTCCAACGCTCGAACAGTCTTATCCGCCTCCGGCGTATACACGACTACGTGACGCGCGATCTCGATCCCCGGGTCGGCATCGGTAACCTCGTAAATGGTTACGCCAACTTCCGCCGGACTGGAATCCGACAGTGAAAACAGATCGCCCGTAAACCGGGTCGCAAGGTGCTCGACATGGACCTGATAGACGACCCGAGGAACGGTCTCCAGATCCGCGAATGCGAATTTTCCGTCATCGCCAGCTTCGGTTGCCAGCGTCTCAACTGCTACTCCCGACACGTATTTCGTCAGGGTCACAGGCAGCCCGGCTGGAACCGTGCCCCCGAACGTGCCGTTGGTTACAACTCCAACCACATCGCCCGATCCATCGGCGGCGACGGCAGCCGGCCACGATACGGCAAACACAGAAATCGTGATGAGCAATGTGCGAGCAACTCGCCATGCCAATAGGGTCGATAGCACGCTAACTCCGTTGAAGCTGACTCGGATGAATACGCAAACTCTACAATCCCGAGCGTTATGTCAAGTTAATCAATCCACCGATGAACCCGATCCGTACTGAACTGCGGTGACTCGCGCCGATTCCGACGGATTGGACTTCGGGGCCGGCGACGGCGTGAGATGATGCATTCCGTCGTTGGGCGGGCGAGGAAAGCCTTCGAGTGTATTGCGCATTCAGGGACTTCGATTCGATTAATGTCCGTTCTTCAACTAAGTGCCGACCAATCGTACGTGCGCTGGAATCAGATCGAATACGCGAATCCGAGTCTCGTGTGGTAACCGGGGGAGCGGTGTTTATTGACTAATTATCTTCCGCTGGCCACGGCGGTAATCACGGCGGTTTTCGCCTATCAGGTGCTCACGCGATGGCAAACCGGCGGTCGCCCTACGAACCTTTTGATCTGGGGAGTGGGACTGATTTTTTACTTCATCGCGTCACTGGCAGCGGCTCTGTATTCGATTTTTGGATGGCAAGAAGCCTGGGGGGAGATCAATTTCAAGATCTGGTATTTTTTTCGGGGCCGTTCTGGCTGCGCCGTGGATGGGGCAGGGGACGGTTTTTCTACTCTGGCGAAGCCTGCCGCTCACGACGGTTCCAGAGTGGTTTTCGCGGTTGGTTCGGATCGCTGGTGGGCGTGCCGCTCCGATGGAGCATTCAGCCGCCGCGGCAGAATCCGCGGATAATTCCGGAGTTCGAAAAATTCCTATTGCCGTCCCAACTCTTATCGCACTGGCGGCCGGCAGCCTTTTCGCGGCATATTGGGTTTTCAGCGCACCGGTCGATCCAACGCCGCTGCTTGGAGACGCCGGCGAACTCACCGGAAAAGGCGTACTGCCCGTACGCGTCCGAATCATTTCCCCGATTTTTAATATCTACGGCATTGTCACCCTGATCGGCGGGGCGCTATGGTCCGCTTTCCGCTACTGGCGTCGGCGGGCACATTTCGACCGGATGGTCGGGAATATCATGATCGCCGCCGGAATGGTCCTTGCGGCGGCGGGAGGCACCCTGAACAGATTTGGAATCCCCGGGCTGAATCTGGGATTGTTGGCCGGCGCGACTTTCGCATATTGGGGTTTCGTAACGATTGCGGGTGCCCGGGTTGTCGAAATCTCGATCGAGTCTCGTGCCGAGAGCTCTGCCAGCTCATGACGGGCGACCCTCTTTCTCCGGACGATCGATGGCGAAAAGGCCTGACGGCCATCGTCGCGCTCACGATTGCGTCCGTCGTGATCGGGCTGATGGCCGTGGCGTATGTCATCTGGTTGGTAGGTAGACAATCCGGCCCAGCGGGCCGCCGACCGCAATCCTCAAGCGCGGATGGACTGGTCGACGCCATCGCGTCGCCGGCGTGGCAGGCGAGACCAGGTCGAGAGCCGTGGAGTCTGCCCCCTTACCCATCGGCCCTGTACTCTGGGTCGAATTCGGGCGCTTTGTTAGAGTCCGTATGACACTTAAGATCAACAAAGGAAACTGAACCGCATGGATTACGACCTACTTGCCGGAGTGCTGCGGCAACGCCTTGATCTCCAATACCCTCCGGTCGCAATGACGCGGACCGATGAAAGGCCAGACGAGGTCGATTCCTCGACCGAGGCTGTCCCTTCGGCCTGCTCGTTTTGGAGAAAGGCGGAAAACAGCGTTTTCTATGCCGACGCGGAAGCTCACATGGGTTGCCCGATCGGGGCGATGGTGATGGGATTCGAACTCTCTGAATCCAAAGGCGCTGAGTTGATGGGTCTCGTCGGCTCGATGTGCGACATCAATTACTTAAAGGCGGAAGAGGTCGAGCTGATTCCAAAATTTGAATCAGCACGAACCGGCGCCGTCTACGGACCGCTTGCGGATTTTCCTCTCGAGCCCGAAGTCGTGCTCGTGTGGACGACCCCGCTACAGGCCATGATCATGCAAGAAACAATGGGAGCCACAAGCTGGACGGGTGAAAACGGCCGGATTTTCGGCCGTCCCGCATGCGCCGTTCTACCGTCCGCGGCCGACAGCGGAAACGCTTCGATGTCGCTCGGGTGCATTGGAATGCGCACGTTTACCGAAATCGCTCCAGATCTGTGTTTGATTGCAATTCCGTCGAAGACTCTCGAATCGCTGCAGGAAGATCTCGAGAGCACCGCCGACGCCAACGCAACGATGGCCGGTTCCTACCGCGAGATGCGCGCGGCGATGTAGAACGGATCGGCCTGCGGCGTACCGATCGATTTCTATCGGCTCACGCCTTTGCCCCATGATGCGTTGTCCCCGGGACCGCCTGAGCTTGACGGCACGCATGATCTTGCGACTCGATCGGACCAACGGCGCCCGTCCTCATCCTGAACGAATCGTCGGATCTGGCCCTAGTCACCGGAGCGCGAACATGTGCGGGCTATGTGGAAGTACATTTCTGATGGGCCCGGTCGCCGCCCGGAACGGTACAGCCTCCTCAATCGCATAGTGCAAACTACATCCGTGACTGATCCCGACATCGGGAAATGCGAATCGTGCGGTTTTGATAACCGCGCGGACGCGAGCTATTGCGGGAACTGCGGACAGTTTCTGGGCCGATGTCCCGCTTGCGGCGCCGAGAACCCTGCCGGGCATCGCTTCTGCGACGTTTGCGGAGAGGGTCTCCAACCTCAGGGCCGGGAAGGGGCGCCGACACAAAAGGGGTTGATATTGCGCGCCCCGCGCCGGGCCGCGCGTTCGATCTCGGTCGCACTGCAAGCCGCCCGAAACAATCTCCGAGCGATCTTCGGTCCGGTGCGCAGATTTCTTTCAAACCCGCCAGCCGGAAATCGATTTCTCGGTGTGGGGGCGGGACTCTCGGTCATCGGCCAAATTGGACTCTCGTCGAGCGCTTCGGATGGCCAGGCCTCCGGCTACGCGGTCGCGATTCTCCACCTGGGCGCGGCGTTGTTCGCCGTTGGCTCCGCCCGATCCAGGCTCGGTCACAATGCCTGGTCAGTGGATTCCGCGACGCTGTCGATCCGTGCGTTACTCCGATCGAAAGCCGCACGGTTTTTTCTAATAGCCGCGGTGATTCTTTTTGCCGGGTTGATCCAGGCCCTGGTCATTGGCGCCGACCTCGGCTGGTATGTGTTTCCATGGCTGGCGTCCATGGTCGCCGTAGCTGCGGTATTCATATTGCCCGGCAGGCCGCGTCAAGATTCAAAACGCCGCAGCCGCATCGCGGAAATCGCGTTTGTTGCCGCGGTTATGGCGACGTTTGTCGCGTTGAACGCCCGCGATCTCACCGACTGGTACTACTCGGTCATTGGCGACGAGTACGCGTTCTATAACGAAGCCCGGTCGCAGCTCGAAAACGGCGTATTCCGACCATTTGATCAAGCCGGCGTCTATGGCAAGCACCCTGTTCTCGGCACGACCTACCAGGCGCTCGTGATGGCCGTTTTGGGGTCCGCTCACTTCGGATGGAAGATGTCATCGGTCATTGCGATCGCCATTTCGATTCCGGGCGTGTATGTCATCGGGCGGCACCTCGGCGGGCGCGGCGTGGGCGCGTTGGCTACGTCGATATTTGCGTCCAGCCACTACCTGTTCGCCTACGCCCATACGGGCTACAACAACATTCATGCTCTCGCTCCGTCGGTCTGGGCGCTTGCCTTGCTAGTCCACGGTGTGCGCAAACAGAGTGCTTTGAGTCTGTACGCCAGCGGCGTGCTCGCCGGTCTGGGTTTCTACACATTCTTTTCGGCGAGGGCCACGATCGCCATTATCGTGATATTCCTGCTCTCGCAGGGAAGTTTGCGGCGGGCGATCACGTCGCTGCGCCCCATCGCGATCGGATTCATCATCGCGGCGGCGCCGATGTTTGTTGTAAGCCGCATGGACACGATCTCGATGATGATCACCGAAGTCCCCGGCGGCTACTCGACCACGGTTTCAGGTCCGGCGCTCGAGCGCATGGCTGAGAACGTCACTCGCAATCTTCTGGCATTCAACTTCAATGCCGACGCTCATCACTACGTCACCGGATCGTTGCTCGACCCGCTAACGGCCGTCCTCGCGGTCCTGGGCGCCGGGCTCGCCATCCGTCACATTCGGCGTTCGGCCTTTCGACTGCTTTTGATTTGGATTGGCGTCGGCGCCGTCGTAACCGGAGTTCTGTCGCCGTATCCGGGCGTGGCGATCAGCCGTCTTAACTTCCTGATTCCGCCGCTTGCGGTTCTCGCGGCGTTTGCTTTGGTCGAGGCCTGGAGAGCGGCACGGTTCAGACCGGGAATCTTCTCGCTACGCTGGTCGGGACCAGCGGCGGCCATCGTCGTCGCGATTGCAATCCTGGGACTCAACTACAACCGCTTCTGGACGGTCTCGCCCGGCGAATTTCATCTCTCGCAGCAGGCTATAGGCGTCGGCGCCGCCCGCTCAGAAGCTTGCTCGCGTGGCGCGACTGGAGCGATCTTCGTCGGGTCCGGCATCGAGAATCCTCTTAAGTTCGCACTGCAGTCCTTCGCTGGCTCCGATGGAGTCGAATCACAGATTAGCGATTACCCCGCGCTCGCGCGCGTATTAGAATCTCATGGATCACCTGAATGCGTGATCTTTGTGAATCCGGGAGATCAATCGGCTACGAACACGCAACGCTGGCTGATTGACCGGTATCCTGCGGGCCAGCTCATCCCGTTCACCGATCGCGCCCAGAAGGGCCGAGTCGTAATTTTCGAGATAATCGAATCGTGAAATCAGAGACGAGAATTCGGGTCCTTCGCAAACCCGTCCAGGGATGGTCGCTGGGATGAGAACGCGAATCGTTGTCATAGTTTCCGCCGTTCTCGGTGTCTTGATACTGATACCGGTCGTGACCGTCATCGGGCTTGGCGCCTATGGGTCTTCGCTCGGCGGGTCGACCACCAGCGTTGGCACCAGAGGAGCGGAACTTAAACTGATCCCCGCCCACGGCGTTCCGGGAACCGCGGTGCGCGTTGAAGGTCGGAACTGGCCCGCCAGGGCGCGAATCACCGTGTCGCTTTCACGCCCTTCGACGTCAGAAGGCGGTGAACCGCTTCGCATGCGGCTCCAAAATCTCATTGCGTCGCGAAACGGCACGTTCAGAATGGATACCGTGATCCCCGCGGCGCTTGCAAATCCCGATACTCGCGGTTTCCTCATAACTGCCGAGGCCCTGGATCGAAACGAAAATCCGGTCGCCGATGTTTCGGCCGGATTTGACATAGAGCCATATCCCAACTCCGTCGTCGTCAAAACCGTTGATGCGGAAACAGGACAGCCGCTTGCGGACTCCGTCCTGGAAATCAGCGACGCATTCGGCCGGATCGTGACGGACGCCATAACCGGGCCGACCGGTTCCGCTGTTTTTTCAGGTCTCACTCCCGGATCGCTCACCGTTACCGTTCGCCGCCTCGGTTACATGGAAGGGAAAGGGTCAATTGGTGTTAACCAGGAAGGAGTTTCGGAGCAGACGCTGGCCCTGACTCGGGCGCCGATCAGGCGAATGTATGTTCCCGCCGCGATGAGCGCGAACGGTGAACTTGCTACTCTCACCGGAATTGATAGGTGGACCGGACTCAGGTTTCAGCATGAAGTCTCCATTCCGCCCGATCGGAGGCTGCCCACGATCGGCGAAAACCGCCGCGTCTTTTTTGGACACCTATTGCCGGTCGATATCGATGTTGTCCCAGCCGCCACGGTCCGCGAAGTTACTACGCCACGTCAACTCCTGGCCATCGGACGGGCCCTGACGGCCGCCGAACCCGATGTTAGTGCCTTTCCGACATCAATAGCGCTTCGACACATTGGCCAGACCGACAAGGGAGACGTGATCCACTCGTTCGCGGCTTCCGGGCTCATATCGTTCGTTTCGAGGATATTCATCGTTGATCCTCGTTCGGGCGACCTCGTTTTCAACGAATCGATATCAAGCGCTGAAATTCCGGTGTTTCCGCCCGGGCAACAATTGGTACATCTGATCCACCGCTTCACCGGCGTAATTCGCACCGTGGACCTGTCCACCGGCGACATCGTGAAGCTTACCGAGCGAGTGCCGCCCCCCATTGTGCAGGCAATCTCACTCGCTCCGGATGGGATCAACGCTTTCTTGCTGAAGGCCGATGGCACGTTGCACGATTTCAACCTGGAGAACCTGAGCGTCGGACCGGTCCTATCCACGAACCCGGGCAGCACGATGATGGCCCGAGGGCCGGAGGGAAAAGTTTATTTGGTCAATCCGCTCCAATCCGAGATCGTAGTTCTCGACGCGACCGGATCGCGATGGGAGACATCAATTCAACTACCGGGACGCACGTCCTGGGCATGGATCGATCCGGAGGGACCGTTTATCTTCGCGGGCAGCTACGAGGATGGAAACCTTACGATTCACCTCGTCGAAAAAGATACCCTTGCCTACCGCACCAGCCACACATTTCCGACCGCAATCAGTGCTGGCGTTTCGAGACGAAGTCGTTCGAATCTCGAAAACGAGACCGTGATCGGGCGAGGGTCCGCGACCTAACCGAATTCCGGCCTGCTTCCAACCGACTTTAACGGGTCAGCGATCCGCCAATCGCTCTGATCGCGCAGTCAAGGGGCGTACGGGCAGCTTGATTCACGGATTCAACGCACTTCGTCGACGCGTCGGCAATTGGGATTGAAGCCGGGCATTCGAATACGTGCTATAACTTGCCGAAATCTCGATTCACGCCAACCCGACCCAAGGCGCAAGCAATCGAACGGGAAGTATGTCGATGGAACTTGGCTTTTTTACGATGCCCCTGCATCCTCCCAGTAGCGAGTTGGCCCAGACGATTGAAGCCGACCTCGATCAGCTCGTCAGGCTTGATGGTCTTGGGTTCGCTGAAGCCTGGATCGGCGAGCACTTTACTGCCGCGTGGGAAAACGTCCCGGCGCCTGATCTTCTGATTGCGGCTGCTTTGCCGTTGACGCGGCAGATCAAATTCGGGACGGGGGTGACGTGCATGACGAATCACAACCCATTTGTGCTCGCACACCGCATCGCGCAACTGGATCAAATGGCCAGGGGACGGTTTTACTGGGGCGTCGGTTCCGGTGGCTTTCCCGGTGACTTCACAGTATTCGGATTTGACCCAAAAACGGGCGATCACCGCACGATGACGCGCGAAGCCATCGAACTGGTCCTTGATGTTTGGAACGATCCGAAACCGGGTCAATACAAAAACGAGTTCTGGGATTTCACGATTCCAGAGCCAGAGGACGATATCGGTTTGGGCGTTCACGTCCGTCCATACCAGCTCCCGCATCCGCCGATCGCCGTCGCCGGCGTATCCGAAGGATCCGATACATTGATGCTGGCGGGCGAACGTGATTGGATTCCTATGAGCATAAATATCGTCCCCGTGCGGATCTTAAAGAGCCACTGGAAGTCCGTGGAGCAGGGGGCGGAGAATGCCGGTCGACATCCCGACCGGCGCAAATGGCGAGTCGCCCGAGACATTTATGTTGCCGATTCGACAGATCGCGCCCGCAGCGAAGCCATTGAAGGGACTCTTGGCCGGGACTTTCGCGGATACTGGCAGCCGCTTTTGTCCAAAACGCGTATGCTCGATCTGACCAAAACCGACCCCACTATGCCGGATTCCGTGTTTACGCCCGAGTACGCGCTCGACAATCTCTGGATCGTTGGAGACCCAGACGAAGTTGCGCTCAAGATACGGCGGCTGCACGAGGAACTGGGGGGGTTTGGCACGCTGCTCGCGATGGGCCACGAATGGGAGCCCAGCGAAAACTGGACTCATTCGATGACTCTTCTGGCCGAGGAAGTAATGCCGCTGCTGGCAGACCTGTCTTAGGCTAGAAGGCGCGCTCGACAGGGCTTGTCTCGCGGCTGTGACATTCAAGCTAAAACGCAGGCTGGCTGCGACGATCCTCGAGGCCGCGGGCGAGGGCCGGGATCTTGCAAGAATTTCCCACGAGCAGATCGCCGAAGCGGTCGGCGCATCGCGGCCGGCCGTCACCCGGGCGCTATCGAAAATGGAACGGGAGGGCCTGGTCAAGATCAGGCGACTCAGCGTCCAGCTCTGCAATCTGGACGCGCTGGTCGCCGTGGCCGCCGTGTGATGGCCTGTTGGCTCTTTCGGACGGTGACCCGAGCGAACCGCTCTCAGTCCGGATATATACTCTCCCGGAATCAGTAGACGCCTCGTTGGACCCGGGAGGTTCGAAGGTGGCTGCAAATCAGCCGGTGCGAAGGGCAACCGGCCCGCTTCTCGCCGCATCTGATATCAGCGCGTACAAACGTGACGGTTGTCTGATCGTCGAGGATTTCATTCCCCATTCAACGATCGCGCGACTGCGGATCGTGGTGGATAAATTCGTGGCGAAATCTCGTAGCCTCAAGGAAAACGACACCGTATTCGACCTGGAACCAGGTCACAGCCGTGAAACGCCGCTCGTGCGAAGACTAAAAAGCCCTACGCTGAACCATCCGGTATTCGAAGAAATCATGCGATCGGATTCCATTTCCGATCTCGTCGAACCGTTGCTCGGTGACGGCGTTCGATATCAGGGCGACAAGTTGAATATGAAAACGGCGATGGTTGGAAGTCCCGTCGAGTGGCATCAAGACTTCGCTTTTTATCCCCATACAACGGACGATCTTCTCGCCGTGGGAGTCGCCCTCGATGACTCCACCGTGGAAAACGGATGTCTGATGGCTCTGGCGGGATCCCATTTGGGCGGGATTTTCGATCACCATCAGGACGGAGTCTTTGTTGGAGCGATCTCGCCATCAGGAGCGGCCGTAAACCTCGACAAGGCCGTACCACTTGAGATCAAGGCCGGGGACGTCACAATCCACCACACAAGTCTTTTGCATGGCTCAGCCCCGAATCGATCGTCCGCGCCCCGGCGACTATGGCTGATTCAATACGCGGCTGCATCGGCATGGCCTCTCATGGGGGTGCGCGACTTCGACTTTTTCAATTGGTCGCTTATTCGAGGTGAGCAAGGCTCCGAATTTAAAGTTACGAACCAGACAGTGCGAGTACCTCTGCCGGCCACCACAACGACCGGTACGATATTCGAAATACAAAAACAGGCCCGCGACACGGTATACCGATAGTCACCGCCACCCCGTCCGACGGACTGCACACGAGGCATTCGTGGAATACATAACCATCGGAACGACCGGCGAGATGGTTCCGAAAATCGGATTGGGAACCGCCCGATTTCATGGCGGCGCCGGCGTGCTCAGGCGTGCCGTCGAACTCGGCGCGGGATTTATCGACACCGCCGAGTCATACAACGCCTCGGGCGAAGAGTACGGGGCCGCCGAGCGGCTCGTGGCTGATGAGCTCGACGGCGTACGTGGAGATATCTTCATCGCGACCAAAGTCTCGCCGAAGAACCTTCGATTCAACGACTTGATCGAGCACGCAGAAGCCAGCCGCCGTCGCCTGCGCGTGGAAACGATCGATCTTTACCAGATCCACGGTCCAAACTCCGAGATTCCGATTGGCGAGTCCATGCGAGCGATGGAGGAGCTCGTTGCCTGGGGTGTTATCCGATTCATCGGGGTCAGCAATTTCTCGGTGGAAGAGATGAAATCCGCGAGCGATGCATTAATATCCAATCCGCTCGTTTCCAATCAAGTCGAGTACAACTTGCTGGAGCGAACCGTCGAAATTGACGTGCTCCCGTATTGCCAGAAAAACGGCGTGACTCTCATCGCCCATACTCCACTCGCCATGGGGCGGCTATTCTCGTCGGGTGCCCCGACAGCTATCTCAAGCATTGCGAAACAAACCGGAAAAACTGCCGCGCAAGTCGCGTTGAACTGGCTCCTTTGCCGCCCCGGAGTCGTTGCCATCCCTAAGACCGATCGCCATGAGCGGGTCGCCGAGCTTGCCGGCTCGGTTGGTTGGCAACTCAATCGGGAGCAGATCGCGGCCCTCGAAGCTGCATATAGGTGAGCCGGTGCCCGATCCCCGCCGCGTCGTGGACGGATCCTGCATATCAATGGTTGGTAAGCCGGCGCGCGCTCACGTCAAATGCCGATAGACGCGTAGGTGAGAACCGGCCGGCGACCAGGGCATTCGCTGTCGCATCAGCACTCGCGGCGATCGGCGCGGTAGCTACGCGCCCCTGGCGCTTACGGCGTCGCCGGTCATCGGGACAAACGCAACTGGTCCGAGATTCGCTGTCCTTAACCCGCTCTCATTCCGCTCGATCAGCAGCAAATCCTGCCTTGAACCGGCATCTCCAACGGGGGCGACGAGCCGCCCACCCACGCCAAGCTGCTGGACAAGCGGCGCGGGCACATGATCCGGAGCCGCTGTGATAACGATGGCATCGTACGGGGAATGCTCCGACCAACCCAGATACCCGTCGCCGACGAGCAGCCGAACGTCTCCATACCCAGCGCGGGCAAGGTTTTCGGCCGCCCATTCCGCCAGATCGGGAATTATCTCGATGCTGAAGACCCTCGCTCCGACCTCGGCCAGTACCGCTGCCTGATATCCCGAACCGGTCCCAACTTCAAGCACCGCACCTCCACGACCAATTCGGGCAGCCTCAGTCATATGGGCAACCACCAGCGGTTGCGAAATCGTCTGGCCGACCCCGATAGGAAGCGGGTGATTTTCATAGGCGCAAGCCAGATACTCGCTGCGGACGAATTCGTGTCTCGGCACACGTTGCATTGCCTTGAGGACGGCGCCCGACTTGATTCCGATTCCTTTAAGCTCGTGGATCAAAAACGCGGCGCTCCGTTCGGGGGGCCAATCGTTGAAGGCAACTTATGATCCCCATTATCTCACCGACCTCGGTGCGGACATGAACACCCCAATTCCGAACCCTTCTTTAGTCGTCGCAAACTCGCTCCGAATTCGAACGTAACTCGACTGGCCCCGCCGCGGTTGGCTGTCGTTCCGCACGTTTCGGCGCACGAACTTCGGTCGACGATCACCGGATGGCAATCCGTTTCGGTTCACTTCTCATATTGGGAAGCTGAACCGGGTTTGTATATCTGTTACGCCGGCGGAAAACAACCGCCGCGCGCCATTCGGAGGGACCTACGTGGTTAAGCGACTCATTGTTTTCCTGATATCGATAGGGCTGCTAGCAGGTGTAGCGGTACCGGCTTTCGGAGCAGAAGCTGCCGCTGTGAACGTTGGCGGCAACGCTGACCACGGTAATTTTCTCGTTGGCCCCAACGGCATGTCGCTCTATATTTTCACCAAAGACTCGGTGGATACGAGCGTTTGCTCCGGAGGATGCGCCGCAAGCTGGCCTCCCCTGAGAGTCGCCGAGGGAACGACTCCCACGGCAGGATCTGGGGTCCCCGGCAAGCTTGGAACCATAGCTCGCACGGACGGAACTCCCCAGGTCACGTATAACGGCTGGCCTCTTTATTCCTTCGCCGAAGATGCCAAAGTTGGGGACGCCACCGGACAGGGCCTTGGCAATATCTGGTGGGTAATGAAGACCGACACCGTCGGTACCGGCATGAACTCCGATCTGGGTGATCTTGTAGTCGGCAACAACGGCATGACCGTCTACATTTTCCTTAAGGATGAGGCTGGCAAGAGTAACTGCACCGGAAATTGCGCGGTCAACTGGCCGCCTCTCACGGTCTCCGCGGGGACTTCACCGACCCGTGGTGCGGACGTTACCGGAAAGCTGGGGACGATCACCCGCGCGGACGGCACGCGCCCGGTCACCTACAACGACTGGCCCCTCTACTACTGGGTAAAGGACGCGAAGCCGGGCGAAGCCACGGGGCAGAACGTCGGAAACGTGTGGTTCGTGGTCCAGCCGTCAACTGTCTCGATGAGTTCCAGTGCGGAACTCGGGTCGTTTTTGACCGGATTCAACGGAATGACGCTCTACACGTTCACGAAAGACACAGCGGGCGTCAGCAACTGCTCGGGCCAATGCGCTGTGAACTGGCCGCCTCTCACCATTCGCAACGGGGAATCGGTTCTCCCGGGCAAGGGCGTCCTGGGTGGACTGGGCCTCATCAAACGAGCTGACGGGCCTTCCCAGATAACGTACAACGGCTGGCCTCTTTATTACTGGATAAAGGACGCCAAACCCGGTGATACCACGGGTCACAATGTCGGCACCGTATGGCTTGCCGCCGATCCGGATATCTCGCCAACGAACTACCAAAAGCTACTGAACCGGCAGCTGGTCAACGAGAGACTTATTCAGCTTCTCAGCTCAATATCCGCGCAGCGTCCGGCCACGCTGCAGGCTGAATTCGACGCGATCCAGAAGGCATATCTGGACGTCATCGCCGGCAACAAGGACATGATCAAGTGGCAATCGGGCGGATAGGCGGATAGTCCGAACCGCTGCCTGCGGGGCTCGCTAATGTAAGCGCCCAGGGCAGCCGAAACTGGCCGCAAGGCAGAGCCATACGGGGAGGGTCGCAGCTGCGACCCTCCCCGTAGCCATTTCAGCTGTCGGACTTGACGACTGCCTATTTGCTCGGCCCCAACGACGCAAGCGACCGAACCGTCAAACGAATTTCTTGACCTTTGACCCGTAACTTGACAATAATCCGTTCACCGTGCGTGGAGGCAAACGGACTAATTACAGCCCTCCGGCGCGGTTTTGCGTTCTAACACGGCTGTTCGATGGGCTAAGAAACGTATGGCTTCAGACGCACCGCAGGAACTGAACAGTCTCTGGTTGGCGACGGCGATCTTCGAGCTTGGTGGGATCGAATTTGGCGACTTCACCATGGGACGGACGACGGTTAATTCGCCGGTTTTCCTCAATCCGAAGGTCCTGATCAGCAATCCCGAGGCACTGCGAACCGCCGCCAATCTCATCAGTGCCGATACGACATCCCGCGCCGCTTTGAGACATCCACGTTGCGGGCCGTTTGACCTCGTCGCCGGTGTGCCGCTGGGCGGACTGCACATCGCGACGGCCTTCTCGCTTATCGCGAATCAGCCGATGATTTATGTCAATCCAGACGACGGCGACGGATCACGGATTGAGGGGCGGTATCTTCCGGGACAGTCAGTCCTGATCCTTGATGACTTGATCACTACCGGAGGCTCCGTGATCGCCACTGCGGAAGCTCTGCGAGGCGCCGGGTTAAACGTTACGGACGCCGTTGTGCTGATCGATCGCGATCAAGGAGCAAGCCATCGACTCCGCTCCCATCGGATAAATCTGATACCCATAATCAATCTCACCACAATCCTGAATTTCTACATGTCCGAGGGTTGGATACGCGAGGACCACTTCAAAAGGAGCCTGGACTACATACGAAGCAATCGGGCCTGAAACTTTTGGGGGGCTGGGGCCGCTGCACGTAAATGTCCTGAATGAATACGCTTGGCGCCGACAGCGGCAGACATCGGCGATACGGGACGGTCAAGTTTGAATCCGTTCTGAGAGCGCCCGTGGCACGGCGCCGAAACGCCGGCTCGGATTCCAGTTTCGATCTTCCCCCGTCCCTCTTTAATGGACATCTGCAACGGGGGCGGGCGGGGCGTACGTCAATCTGGTCGGCGAATCGCTCCGAAGCGATTCCTCTCACGATTTCGACTTTCATCATTGGCGCGGTGTTTGCGGTCGCGCTATCCGTATGTACGTTCGCGGATGGTCAACCGGCAGGCCGCCCCATCGTCGGCGGCGTCGAGCGATCACGGCCGCCCGAGACTCAATTGGCGGAACTGGCCTCGCCGACGGTAATCGCTTCAGAATCGGCGCCCAAATCTGGAATCGAACGGCTGTTCGTCTCCGAACATCAACTGCCGCCACCCCCGGGCGTCACCGCCAACGCCTATCTCGTCGTCGATTCCGGCACCGGCGAAGTTCTGGCGCAGCAAAACTCCGAGCGCCGCCTCCCGATCGCAAGCTTGACCAAAATCGCCACCGCCCTGGCGGTGCTTGCGATGTCCCCGCTCGACCGGCTGGTTGAAATCGAGCGAGCGGCGGCAGCCATGCCTCCTAACCGGATGGGCTTGAGGCCCGGAGACCTGCTTTCGGTTGAGCAATTGCTATTTGGGCTCCTGCTCGACTCCGGTAACGACGCAGCCTACGCCCTGGGAGATGGAGTCGGAGGTACCGACCGGCTCGTGGCCGAAATGAATTCGATTGCCGCCGACCTCGGGCTCCAAAACACCCACTTCACCAATCCCGCGGGATTTGACGACCCCGACAATTATTCAACCGCCCGGGAGCTCTTCGCGCTCACCGAATTCGCACTCGAATCTCAGCCGATTATTCGCCAGATCGCCGGAACGAGCCGATTAGTGATCGAGAAGGACGATAAGCACGGGTGGTATGGCCCGACTAACTTGAACCGGCTATTGACCGAGTACCCCGGGGCGTTCGGCGTAAAAACCGGCTGGACTGAGGATTCAGGGTATACGCTGGTCGCCGGATCAAAGCGGAACGGCCGGACGCTATTCGCGGTCATCCTCGGCGCCGACAAGCACTTTGCGGACGCTGCCCTGCTTTTGGACTACGGGTTCAGCATTTATGATTCCCGCCCCTCGCCTCGCGGATGAAACAGCAAATACTCGTACGCCTGCCTTATTGGCCGCACGGAACTCTAGTTCGTGCAATGCGCGAGCAAATCCAGCACGATCACCCGGGTCAGCGCGAGTCGCCGATCATGCACCGGCGACAAATGAGGGCAAGTTCCATCCGCCGCTGTATAATCGCGTCTAGCCACGGAATCGGTTCCCTGGCTAACCGGGTAGTTCCTAACCAAATCAACTGTGGTGTTGCTTCCCGAGATTGGGGAGGCGAGAGGAGAAGGTCTTGCCGTTCATAGGTGGCGTAGGCCCGCTTGAGTGGATCATCATCCTGGTCATTGTCATAATCATCTTCGGCGTTGGCCGTCTACCAACGGTCGGTGGGGCGCTCGGTAAGAGCATTCGAGAATTCCGAGAACAAGCGCGGCCGGACGAAGAAGAAGAGGGCGAAAATGGCGAGGAAGTCACCGCCGATGCGGCCGGCTCGGAGGACACCGACGATTCCGGAGACCGCACGAAATCAGCGTCTGCTGGATCCGGGGCCGCCGACAAGGCTGACTAGCCAAATTTCATTTCGTTAACCGGCCGTGCGGATCTCCATCGGCGGCCGCGCGAACTGGCTTCTACCGGTAGTCGTTGCTGCAGTCGCCCTGCTTGCAGTCCCAGGCCATGCGCGGGCCGCTCACGATTCCAGTGGTCCGATTCAGATTCGAGTCGCCCTTACCGTCCCTGACGCGGGCAGACTAAGCCTCACAGTTCCCGCCGGGGGAGCCGTGACCTTTGGGGACAAGAAACTCGATCTCCCGGCACGGGGCTCCCGTCTGGTTGTCGCTCGGCACGGATGGCGATTGGTGTTGCCATCGGAATCTCCGCCTGCGGCGGATGCGGCCAGGCAGTCGGCCCGAAGCGATCGAGATCTTCGATATGGCTCTTACGGTGCCCGAGCGTCGGCCTTGCGCCTACGGCGAATCGTGCTGTCTGAATTTGGCATCATGCCGGGCGTCGAGCTCGCCGCGTGGCACGTCCTGGTAAACGGCAAAGATGTCGGAGTTGCGGAGGATTCGTTCACCCTGGTCGCAGCGCAGAACGACAGGACCGCCATTGGTTTGGGAAACCGGCAATATCGAGGGCAGATCAAGATAACACCCGAGACGGCCGGCCTTTCCGTCGTCAACTCACTTCCCCTGGAGCAGTACTTGTATTCAGTCGTAGCGGGGGAGATGCCGTCCATCTGGAACATCGAAGCGTTGAAAGCGCAGGCCGTGGCTGCCCGCACTTACGCGTTCCGGAGAATCGACCCTGCTGCCGAGTTTGACCTGTGCGACACGCCGCGCTGTCAGGTTTACCCTGGGTTCGGCGCGGAAACCAAATCGACTCGGAGTGCCGTTGACGAGACCGCCGGTCTGATCGCGGTCTACGGCGGTGTTCCGATCGACGCCCTGTACAGCGCCAACATGGGAGGATTTACGGCGAACTCGGAGGACGTTTGGGGCAATTCCGTCCCGTATCTCCGCGCCGTCCCATCACTTACCGACTCCGAAGCGCAAGAATCAACGTGGGGTGCTGGGAGCTACATCTGGGAAAAGATATTCACAACATCGGAATTGACCGGCTTGATTAGAAACCGCGGATATGGAGTTGGACGCATTGATGGCGTGAACGTCGTGCAGCGCACAGCCTCGGGTCGCGTGATTGGCCTGGAGATCGATTCAGAACCAGAGAACATCGATCTCCGAGGGGACGAGATCCGCACGACTCTTGGCCTTAGCAGCACTGTCTTTGAAATCCGCAGCGAGCCCGGGCGGACGGTCAACCTCATTTCGCCCACAGCCGCGTCCGTGCGCCGGTATACGCAGCGCGGGATGCTGCCCAGCTCCCCGCGCCGGTCGATTTCATTCGCGGAGTTCCCCGAAGGCGTCAGGCAGGTCGGCGGCTCGGTGTTCGTTCGGACGGTCTCAATGCCATCAACTGTGGTCATAAATGGTAGAGGCCTTGGCCACGGCCTGGGAATGAGCCAGTGGGGCGCTCAGGGAATGGCTTCGGAGGGCCGGACCTTCGACGAGATCCTCCTTCACTACTACACCGGGATCGAACTCCGGCATTACGCCGGATTTGACGGGCGGGGTTAGCTAACCCGGCGACGCCCGGACGGTAAGAACGGCAGCCAGCTGCGGTCGATTCCCCCGTTTGCTCGATGCAAAATCAGATTTTCGAGAGTCGGAGCCGGGCGGCCCGGAATCTGCTTTAATCGCATTCGCGCAGCTCGCGGTGTTCGACCGCCTTTTCGTCGATTGCACGATTGACAGGCGCTCACGAGATTCTCCCAACGTCGCTTGCCGCCCAGGCGGCGTGGAGTTACATGATCGATCGTGAGCGTCACCTGGCCCTTGCCGCAATACTGACAGGTATGACCGTCTCGGGCGAAAATTTCCCGGCGAGTTAGCTTTACAGTTGGCATCGGCCGCCGGACGTAGTACCTGAGTTTGATGACTGAGGGACGAACGAATTTCGAAGTTGCCGTCCTGATGCCTCGGGAATGGCGCTCCAAGATCTCAGCCTTGCCCTTCTCGACAAGAACAAACGCACGTCGAAAATGACAAACGTTCAGAGGTGAGTAGTCTTGATTTAGAACTAATACATGCAACTTGAACGACCGTACACTTGAATTGCCGTCAGCGAACGATGTTACACGATGCCGAAAAGTGCCGATCCATCAGTTCAAATCGCTGCTGAGAACGCGGCGTTCGCTACCGACGAAATGCGTACAAATCCATAATGGACTCTTCGATCGGCTTTCGACACTGCCACCGGCGTACCGTTCGCCGCGAGTAACGTCGCGAAGAGTTCAACCTGGGAGCGAAGGGTCCGAATAATCTGAATCTGCCGGATAATCCTACGTCGATGCCGGATATCGTCGACGACAGCAGACAGCGCGTCCGAATTTGTTTCAGCAAAAGCGGGCCCGCCCGCTACCTTTCGCACAACGACCTGGTGCGGACCTGGGAAAGAGCCCTTCGGCGCGCCGGTCTTCCGCTCGCTTACACAGGCGGGTTCTCTCCCGGTCCAGAGCTAAGGTTCGGCCCGCCGCTTCCGGTTGGATACGACGGCTGCAGCGAGCTTTTAGACGCGGACTTTGAGAAATCAGTGTTTCCCGACGCGCTTATGGCAGGACTGTCGAAAGCCCTCCCGTCGGGACTTGCCGTAATTTCGGCCAGCATCATGCCAGTATGCAAGGCCAATCTCATGTCGGCCGCCCGGGCCGCCAACTACAAAACGATTCTTAAGAATCCGCCCGCGAATCTTCCTGTTCTGATATCTGAATTTCTTTCCAAAAACAGCCTGCCGATCGAGGTTACGCGCGGCAAGAAGGTCCGTGAAATCGACGTGAGGGGTGCGGTATTGCGCCTGGAGGCAATTGGCGAAGACGCTCTTGGCATGCAGCTAAAACTGGGCCACGGAGCCGCATGCCGGCCCAATGATGTGGCGCGCGTCCTAGACCTGGAGGTCGAACGAAACCAACGTTTGAGCGTCATCTATGAATTCCCGAGCCCGTCAATTTAGATCTGCATACGACCGAGTCCGCGTTACCGATCTCATCGGTCGTCTGCTGCCGGGTATTGATGTGGCCGATCTGCTGCCCGTCGAGCCGAGCACTGACCGACCGCCCAGCGTTTACCGAGCAACACTGGGCAACGACAGGGTTTGCGCGGTGAAATTGGCTTCCGACTCTCTACCGGCAAGTCTTGCTCGAAACGCCATCGCCACCGAAGCCGCGGCTCTTCGGGGTCTCAACTCTCTCGGATGCAATACTCCTCGCGTGATTGCCTTCGATGCAACGCTGGGAGTGCTGGCGACGGACTGGCTCGAGGGTCCCACTATGGAACGAAAACTCTCAACCGAAGGCCCCGAACAAGTCGGCGTTGATAGCGTTATTCGAGAGTTCATCGCGATTGAGGTTGGAGCTGATTCGGCACGGAGTCGGATCGGCCGATCCAGAAGCGAGTCGGCTCGGAAGTCGCTCCTTCGCGAAACGGAACATGTGTTCGAATGTGTAAAGATGGCGGCCCGTGCGACGGCTGTCGACTCTGGCCGGTCGCCCGCCGCAGCGGAGAACGCAGCCACGGACCTCCAGCTGCAGGTATCAGCTGGAATTTGGACGATCGGTTCGCGCGATTACAACGCGTCGAATGTACTGCTCACGCCAGACGGACCCTATTTTGTCGACTTTTCGACGATCGGAGCCGACTGGCCGGAGCGGCGGCTGGCCGGATATCTGATCGCCACCGGCGCCGGTCATTCGAGCGGAAATTTTGTTACCGCACTCGACGAGCGCGCCGGACGGCTCTACCAGCAACTCGGCACGGCGGTCTGGGCGGGGCACGCTGCGGGGGAGCTGCTGGACGCACATTTCTTGACGGCGGTTCTCTATTCGATTCAACGGCTCACCAGCGCGATCAGGGCACCCGAACTTCCGGAGTCCCAAACGCTTCTGGAAGCCTGGCCCAACGCGGAGCAGCGGATATCGCGCCTTCACGATCTCACACGCGTGCCGTTATATCCCAATTCAACCGCCGATCGGCTCCGAAGCGCCCTCGGCTAGACTTTCTGAGCGAATTGAGCAATCGACCCAAGGAGACGTCAATTGGCCGATAATCCGTTTCGACCGCGGCCTCGCGATTTCGTAATTGGCTCCGTTCCCTGGGTTGCGCGAATGGCTGACAAGGCGCGAGCCAAGGCGACGGCTTCGATTGGCGACTACATATATCCGTGACCGATTGACCTTCGGGTGCTCGGTGAGCTAACCCTAACGGCGGAAGAGTTTACGGAACTCGTAATCAAAAATGAGTCCGATACGGAACTCGCGGCCAGAATCACTGCTATTAAGCTCAGCCAGTAAGTAGGGTCGAGTCACTGCGAATCCGGTCAGGACTTCAGCGGGGGATGCTTCGGCCTCTCGACCTGCTATTACGGACGTGCGCCCCAGTCATCTCTGCATTCGACCGGGTCGCCCGGATAGGACGGACTCCCGTTTCTCCGACCGGTCCCCCGCGAAGCGTTGCTACAATCCCTGCGGCCCGCTAGCTCAAATGGCAGAGCAACGGATTCTTAATCCGTGGGTTCAGGGTTCGATTCCCTGGCGGGTCACCCAGTTTCTTCCCCGTGACTTGCCGATTCATGCGCTTTTCTCCAGTCCCTGGCTCGACGGCTGCGTCAACTGGGCGTCAACTGCGCGATCGATTTCGTCACTTAGCGATGCAGCGAATCCGTCCGCGGCCGCCTGCTGTTGGCCGGGCAGAAGATGCCCGTAAACCTGGAGCGTGAATTGCACGGATGAATGCCCGAGGCGCTCCTGAACCACCTTTGGACTCACAGCGTCTGCGATTAGGTGGCTCGCGTGGGCGTGACGAAGGTCGTGCAGGCGCATTCGAGGGATTCCGCGCGCTTCAGAACAGCCTGAAGCTTCTTGAGAACCCTATTCGGGTCTCGCGGGCGGCCATCGTCCCACGGGAAGACTAGGTCGTTTTCATCGTAGTCCGAACCGAAGAAGGCACGGAGCTCGTTTTGGCGACCCAGATGGCGTCGCAGCATTGCCGCGGTCCCGGGATCGAGATTGATCGTGCGATCACTGCTTCGACTCTTGGTACCTGTAATCACAAGACCCTTGCCGGTCACACGCTGAAGCGAGGCTCCAATCGTTGCCGTTCCTTTATCAAAGTCGATGCGCGACCATGTTAGGCCCGACGCCTCTCCTCGCCGGACGCCCGTCTTAGCCATGAAACTGACATACGATTCGACGTCGCTGCCCCGCACGGCGTGGATGATCTCTGCCAACTCGGTTTTGGAACGAGGATCGACGGGTCGACGATCAGGAGTCGGCATCATTCCGCGCCAATTGAGAGTCCGCAAAATCAATCCCCGATCCTGGGCATCGTTTAGCGCCTTCCTCAAGGTGGAGAGAATTCTTTGAACGGTCCGCTTCGAAAACGGTTTCCCACCGACTCCTCCATGGGCAAGCAGCCAAAGCATGAGCTGACGAATGTGATCTTCAGTAAGGCGCTGAAGCTTGATCGGCCCGATGGCTGGAATCAGATAGCTGCTTATGTCAAGTGCGTAGCCATGCGCTGTGCGTGGGGCCTTCAGCAAAGCCATCTCGGCGCACCACTCGAGGAGGTACTCTCCAACATTCATGTCGGTGACTCGCTGGACCAGCCCGCGTTCTATTTCCCGCTCCTTGTCACGCTTCACCCGTTCGGCATCTCGTCGGGGCCCGTGTACGGTTTGGCTGCCCGTGATTTGCTTCCCCACACCATCTCTGCCAGTACACCAGCGGACGCGGTAGACCCCCGCCTGGACTTTCGAAACGGAAGCCATTAGCTCGTCGCTCCTGTGAGTTCATCGCATCCGCTTTCATGTTCGCTCTGTCCGATCGAATTTAGCCACCTATCTACTGCCTCGGGAGTGGTAGCACGCCTTCCTGCTATCAAACGGTTCGGAATCTCTCCGGAACGCAGCAGACCGTAGATCGCGTCACGTCCGATTCCAGGGAGCATCAATCGAAGATCGCAGACGAATAGCAGTCGCTTCCGGGGAACTGGCATCCGCCCTGCCTCGACGGTCTTCACTTCCGGTCCTCCACCATGCGGGCGATGTCAACTCTCCGCTTCACCGACCAACCTGCGATGTAGTCCCCGCAGAAAGTCCCATCGAATTGGAGCCCGTACTTCTCGGCGTACGTGATGATCGCCTTCCGCTGAACATCAGGGCCGATTCCATCTTTCTGATCCTGCGTCGAACCCCTGATATTTCCCCGGACCTGCTGGCCTCTGAATTCCTCAAACGACGTCATCGCAAAGTCCTAAATCCGCACTCGATGCATTGTTAGCTCCATACTCTTCATCGGCTTCAAGTCTCTCGCGTACTTGTCTGCTCCGAGAGATTGCGCTCTCAGCCATCGTCGCTAGGATCACAGCCAGCGAGTCGTTTGCCGCCGATGGCGGCCGGACCGCCTCGGCGCGTCTGTCCGGCCCGACAGGGATTGAGTACTTCGACAGATTCTTCTCGTCAGGCACGGCCGATTCTCGAGGAATCAAATGCCCAACCTCCCGAGACTGCCCGACGCTCTTGGCAACGAAGTTGGTTCGGATCGAGCGAAGTCTTTCCGTGATTCCCCGCGTTTCAGCGCAGGAATTAGAAACGGCAAGGGGAATTGGGGCGATCGGATTTCTAGGCTCACCCATGATTTGGCTCGGCCCAAAGCGTGCTGATCGCACCTGGCCCCAAAATTGCGGCGCTTTTTCCTGAGCCTCAGAGACCAGTCGCGTCCACTGCCCATACGATGTGCGAGTGAGCCGACCGTTTCCGGATGAGCGAACTTTCTTTCGAGTGCCGCGGAGAGCAACTCGACGAGTCGACTGGACCGGCCACCGGCGCGGGATTGCATCCGATCTCCTGACGAAGGCACGATTGTGACTCTACGTCGGTCCACAAAAACTCCAGAGTTCGGAAGCTGATCTTCGAGGACGCCCAGCTTCAGTGCTTGTCTTGAACTCAGCATGCCTGAATCGGATCAGCGTTTACAGGACGAAATGACGGCGCAATCTGGGCGTTTGGCGGGCAGTTCTGGGGGCCTATTTCGTCCGAATGGATAAACCCAGCTTTCGGAGGTCTCGTTCGACAGTCTCTGGAAGGTTGAACAGGTCGGAATCACTTTCCGTCTCCCTGTCCGCGATTTCCTTAGGATCGAGCCTGTCAAAAACCGTGAGAGCCCACCATCGGGCGATTTTTTCGGTACGTGGCGGGCGCCCCGAGCCAGGAACTAATGCAAGTTCGGCCTCTAGAACTTTGCTTGCGCTCGAAAGAATTTCCTTCAACGTGGTTCGAGTGTGGCGTCGTCTTTGAAAGGAAGTGCTGAAACTGGTCGATACTGCCGAGCGAAAGACCGGGTTCGAAACGGTAGTCTTAACGTTACCTTTAGAACCCGGGGCCGGCGCTTGCAAAGGACTGATGTCCGAGAAGATCAGGAGGCGGGCCTCAAAGCGGCTGCTCAGCGCCCGCCACATTAATTCTTTGGTCCGACGCCTGAACACTTCCAACTTTGGCAGACAGGACTCGTCAACCAGCGCCATAAATTCATTCGATGTCATACCTGAGCTGAACGGAATTGAAGCGGCTTCGATGATAGGGAAGTGGTAGACCGACTCAAGCATTTGCGGGATGCTCCCGCTGTATGCAAATTGGACTTCAATACTCTCTATTCCCATAAACAGTATCGCCAGCTCGGTTGGCTCACCGAGGAGCGGCACGGTGAGCAAGCGATGCCAAAACTGAACGTCGTACGGAGGTTCGCTTGGAAATCGGTACTTGGTCAGTAGCTTCCACCATGCCGCCACGTCCTCGTTTACCGGCGTCCACCTTATTAGTCTCATCTCCGAGAGTTCACGACAAAATATCGCCCTATTCGAAAGCTCTCGAATGAACGGACCGTACCTCATGCAAAGCCGATTGGGCGTGTGACGGCGGCTTTTCAGGAAACTTTCCTGAGTCATGACTTCCGCCATTGTCCGCAGCCGCTTGCAAATCTCTCGTGCCGAGGTGGCTGTCATCTTGGTGTCTCGAGGCCAATCCGCTTTTGCTAATAGTTCGGAACCAAGCTCGATTAAATGGGAGCGAGCTCCGCCGCTCCAAATCCTGAACCGGCTCGAGCGACAACCTGTGCCTTAACAGTGGGTAATCAGCGCGCTACGGATAGCATCGAGATCTACCCTGGAATTGAGGTCAATACGGTCGCCATGTTCGTCGGTGGGTGCCACAGCGATATTCCGTTAGATCCCCTGCTGCTCTGATTTGCCCCTCTTGCGTGGCGCGAGCCGAGTTATACGCCGAGAACGTTAGCCACACTTCGCCAACTACCATCGTTGACGCCTTCGAGGCGGCGGAGATACGTCGTGGTCACCCCAAGTGAACTGTGATCTAAGAACTGGCTTACAGACTCAACTGTCTCCCCGGCGTCACGACGCAGCTTCGCAGCGGTATGCCGAAGAATGTGGACACCGGAGGGGCGGAGTCCAGCGTGGTCCTGATATCGTCTGAATCGATTGTAAAAGGTCGCGCTCGTGACTCCCGGTACGCTGGCTCCCGCCTGCCACAGCGACTCATGAGCATTCGTCGTCGACAGATCCTTCCCGATGTCGGCCAGGGTCCCCCGGATTGCTTCCAGCGCTGGCAAGGGCAGCTCCCGACGGCCTTTCTTGCCGCCCTTGCCGCGGTAGTTGTAGAAGGCGATCTCGTTGGCAAAGTTGATATCGCCGGCCTTTAAGTTGAGGACCTCGGGTCTGCGCCTGCCTGTCAAAACGAGAGTGAGGACAATCGCCCGGTCCCTCCTGCCCTTCACCGTGTCGGGGATGACGTCGAGAATCCGTCTGACCTGCTCGCCGCTCAAACCGCGCGGCGGGCTCGGCTGGGAACGCGGACGCTCCACGGCATCGCAGGGGTTGGCGTTCACGATGTCCATGCGGATCAGGAACTTGAAGAACGACGACAAGCACGAGAGTCGAGCGCCGATCGTTATACCCGAGGGTTCACGCCCTGAAATACCTGTTCCGTGGGCGAATGCAAAAACGTCCTGCCTGGTGACCTGATCGGGTGTCTTTCCAAGCCTGCGAAAGAAATGCTCGAGCATGCGGTAGTAACTTTCAAGCGTGCGTCGGGAGCCCGAGCGCCGCTCTTTTTCGGAGAGGAAGGCGTAGAGAGCGCGTTCCCAGGCGGCGGCGGAATCATTGAATATCGCCGGCAGCACCTTTGCATTCGTCATGGTGTCCTCCTTCGAATAGAAGCGCACCATCACATTTGCTCTGTTCCACGGGATTAGCAACCACTATGCGCGAATAGTGCTATTGCTTCGCAGAAACAAAAAAGGGAGGCGTCGCGGCACCGCACCGATGCAGCTGATCAAGGCGCATCCGCGGCGGCGCTTCGACAACAGGAGGCGTTGCGCAAACGCCCGCCGAACCGTGGCGGGCACCTCAGCGGCCCTGGGCTAAGGTAGAACTCGCGCATAGTCTGAAAGCGCCGTTGTTCCCAAAATGGTGCCACTCCACCGCGAAGGAGATATTGACGGATGGCCGAACAGGTCGACAGGCCGGCTCTCAACGCGCAGAGAGACCATTGGGAATCGATGATGTCGGCACGCAGCGAAATGTTCGGGACGGAACCCAGCTACGCAGCTCTCAAAGCTCTGGCGTTGTTTCAGGAAGTGGGCGCCGAAAAGGTTCTGGAGCTGGGCGGCGTGCAGGGTCGGGACACACTGTTTTTGGCGCGCAGCGGAATTCACGTGCATGTGTTGGACTACGCTAGGCCGGGATTGGAGTCGATCGAGCGAGGTTCACAGATCCTGGGCGTCGCGGAACTCGTCGACACAGCCGCTCACGATGTAAGGGAGCCCCTTCCCGTCAACGACGCGTCCTTCGATGCGTGTTTTTCTCACATGCTCTACTGCATGGCCCTGACTACGGAGCAGCTGCACGCGCTTTCAAAAGGAGATCTAGCGAGCTCTGAAACCGGGCGGAGTCAACGTTTACACGGCCCGCAACACCGGCGATCCGGACTACGGGATGGGCACGCACATCGTCGAAGACATATACGAGGACGAGGGGTTCGTCGTGCACTTTTTGAGTCGTGAGCAGGTGGAAGGCCTAGCCTCAGGCTATCGAATTATCGAGATCGAGGAATTCGAGGAGGGAAAGCTTCCGAAGAAACTGTTCATGGTCACGATGCGGAAGCAAGGGGAGGCTCGACCTCCGGATCTGCCGCCAAGCTGACACAACCTAAACCTAACCCGTTTTAGACAAGAGGTGCAGCTCGCTCATTCCGGCCTCAAAGCTGTGCCAGCGAAGGGGTCCACGCCAGACGATTGAGTCTCCCCAGCCGCGGTTCGATAAGCCCCCTAGTCCGGCTGCTTAACCAACCTGATGTACGGCAGCGGAGACTGCCAACCTTCGGGATACTTCTTTGAGGCGTCTTCGTTTGATACTGAGGGCACAATTATCACGTCGTCGCCCTGCCCCCAGTTGGCTGGAGTCGCCACCTGTTCCTTCGCCGTTAATTGGCATGAGTCCAATAGCCTCAATATCTCGACGAAGTTGCGCCCGGTGGTCATGGGATACGTCAGAGTCGCTTTGATTTTCTTATCTGGTCCAATGATGAATACGGATCGGGCCGTGGCATTGTCGGCTGCTGTCCGCCCCTCGGACGTCTCACCGGCATCAGCCGGCAACATGTCGTAAAGCTTGACGATCTCTAGATTCGGATCGCCGATCATTGGGTAGTTGACGGCATGTCCCTGTGAGGCCTCGATGTCCTTTGACCAGGCTTCGTGATCGGCAACCGTGTCGACGCTAATACCGATAATCTTGCAGTTTCTTTTCGCGAACTCAGGTTTCATTCCTGCTACGGCTCCGAGCTCGGTCGTGCAAACGGGCGTGAAGTCCTTGGGATGGGAGAACAGGAGAGCCCAACCGTCGCCGATCCAATCATGGAACTTGATTGGTCCCTCCGTTGTGTCTGCGACGAAGTCGGGTGCCTCGCCATTGATTGTTAGAGACATCTTTTTTCCCTCCCGGTTGTTTTGTTCCTCGGGGCTCTGCGACGCGACCTGCAAGATCTCGCCGGGGCCGCATCATCCATTCAAAATAACCGTCTTCCACCGGCTGAACGCCCGAAGGTCCTGTCGACGCCAGCGCCCAAGTCTAGCAACCGAAAAGGTCGGTAGGAGTCTCATGACTGTCAAGCAGTTGGGGGATGTCCTCATTCTTCAACATCGATGCCTTATGAGCCCGTATTCACCTGCAAGCGCCGGACACTGACCCGTTTGAGAGAAGCTCGATGACCGAATCGTTGGGCTGTAGTGCGGACGAAGATTCTAGAGTTCCAACTCGTTGACGAATTTTGTCTGAAGGAAATTCGATACCTCCAGAAAGGCATTTTGCATGACGACAGTCGGAGTTGGAGAGAGTCCGAGCTTCGCCCAAGTCAGCCCATACCTGAACTATCAACAGATCGTCTACGTCTAGAAGTACTATCTTCGAGAACGTCGAATGTGAGTGAAGGTCGAACATGGGCGAGGGAAGCCAATTGAACGTGATCCTGGGAAGCGGCCCAATCGGGCTGGCCGAGCAGGGACGGATACATGGATCCGTGTTGGATGTGGGTTGCGGAAATCTGCCACGGAGCGCTCACGGTACGGTCGTCAGAGCATGGAACAGGGCGCGCCTGAGCCGCTGTTTCTCTCCCAGAATCCAGAATTCCACCGGGGACGTGCAATGAACGGACTTGGGGCATAATTGAGACTGGGAGGATTTCCCTGCACACCGCTGGCGCTGACCACCCAACCACCCTCCGCATATCATTGACGTGGTCCGGTTCTAAATAGAAAAGGTACGAAGATGATGGGCGACGGGATCCTTGACAAGCTCGCGCAGGGCCCAGTCCTTGGGGACGGGGGCTACCTGATAGAGCTGGAACGCCGGACGTACGTGAAGGGCCAATACTGGGTGCCTGAGGTCGTGCTTGACAATCCTGAAGCGCTGGCCCAGCTCCATACGGAGTTTCTGCGTGCGGGATCAGAGGTGCTACAGGCGCTGACGTTCTGGACATCGCGTAACATCCTGGACGACAAGGCCGGGCGCGGGGTTGATACCGAGCGGCTAAACCGGGATGCGGTGCGGATTGCGAAGGAAGCCGCAGCGGGGAACGCGCTGGTTGCAGGCACACTTACCACCACCACGCTTATGGGGTCGCGAAAACACGCCGAGGCGTTGCGCGATACGGAGGCGGAGGCGCAACTCCGTAAAGTGCGGGCTGTGCTCGGGGAGCAAGTCGCCTGGCTGGCAGAGGAGGGATCGGACTTAATAATCGCCGAGACTTTCGATCGGCTGGACGAAGCGGTCGTCGCGGTCGAGGTGGCCAAATCCGCCGACCTGCCCGTAATCGCGACAATGAGCTGGCGCCCAGTCGACGAGACTTCCACCGACGGCTTTACGGCGGGCCAGTGCGCACGGCGTTTGAGCGACGCCGGGGCGGAAGTGGTGGGCTTCAATTGCCGGCACCATCCCGCCAAGATTCTGCCGATCCTGCGGGAGATTCGCTCTGCAGTCGACATCCCGCTGGCCGCCCAGCCGTGGGCAATGATCACACAGGATGAGGGACGCAATGAGGTGGACCCCGACATCTCCGAGGGAATCCAGATCTCCCGCGCGGATTGGGCGAAGTTCGCACGCGATGCCACCGCAATGGGCGTTCGGTACATTGGCGCCTGCTGCGGTGCGGGTCCTTCGGCCATCTTTGGCCTGGCTACCGCGCTTGGAAAGCCGACCTGGCAGTCAAGCCAGTGACCCTTCGCGAATTGGCGCGTCAAACCGCGCGATCAGGACGCGGATTGTTGGCTAGTGTGTTCGCGGATATGCGAAGCCGTACATAGCCGGGATCGAGGGCCGTTACAACAGATAGCACTGAGGAGGCTGCCTAATGGAGAATCTTGACACCACCACGCTAGTCATCGGCGAAGAGCCTCAGTATTTCTTTGACAACGGCATCATCGAAACCTCACTTGGTTTGATGAGAACGATCCACAGTCCCAAGAAGATCGATGCCAATCCGGTTATTCAGCGGGACCAACCCTGGGAACACGTTACTTATTTTTCCTGCAACTCCTGGACGCTTTGGCGCGATCGAGAGAGTAGTCAGTTCAGATGCCTGTACACGGATTGGAAGATCGACCGCGACCGCGTGGCGGAGCGTGGCGGGAGCATTGTTGACTGGGACAACGCCCGCTTGCGCCAGCTTTATGCCCATTCGGAAGACGGGATCGACTGGATCAAGCCGCCGATGGGGATTCAAGACGAAGCCGGCCACAACACCAACATTGTCTTCGGCACCGAGGATTTCGGTTCGGCGTACGACTTCACGCCGCTGGAGGTTCTGGACGAACCGGACCCAAAACGCCGATTCCGGAGTTTATTCACTTACATTCCGCGCACGACGCCATCGACTTCCACTGGTGTTCGAGTGGCATTCTCGCCAGACGGAATCCGCTGGACCGTTGCCGACAGATCGCCGACGTTCGGTAAACAGGGTTCCGATCTGGGGGACGTGACGATCACCGATTACGACCCCGTGACACGCTCGTACCTGCTTTTCACGAGGCATCCGTGGCAGGGTAGAGGGCCGCGACCGGGTCCGGCGCAGGGATCGGGAATCGGCGGCACGCCGGGCTACAACCGCGTCGTTGGCGTATCGAATCGCCGAAACACGCGCCGCGTGTTCCTATCCGAGAGCGCGGATTTCTTCAACTGGTCGGAGCCGCGGATCGTGATCGCGCCCGACCCTCATCTGGATAACCTCGACGACGCGTTTTATGGCATGACGCCCCTACGGTTGGGTGGCCAGTGGGTGGGATTCCTGAACTGCTTTCACATGGTCGACAACACGATGAACGTGGAGCTAACCCACAGTCGGGACGGCCGCTCGTGGCACCGGGTGCGTCCCACCCATCCCTGGCTTGATTTGGGGCCTGAGGGAGCTTTCGACCGATTCATGGTGAACATGCCGAGTCGTCCTGTAGAAGTGGGGGATGAAGTGTTCATATTCTATGGAGGGGCCAAAAATCATCACGACTGGTGGTTCGCCGGACCGTCGGAAAATAAGGACCAGCCCCACCTATGGAGTCATGCTCCGGAAGTGACGGATCGGAACGCGGTGGGCTACCACTTGGGTCTTGCCAAACTGCGACGTGACGGTTATGTGTCGCTCGACGCGCACCGCGAACGAGAAGGAATGCTGGCCACCCAGCCGTTCATCGCCGGAGGCGATCGGCTGATCATGAACGCCGCTTGCGGGCCGGACGGCTACATCAAGGTGGAGGCTGCCGACGCCTCGGAAAATGTTCTCGCCGGCAGAGGCCGGGACGACTGCGATACCTTTTCAGGTGATGCCGTCGAGCACACGGTGTCCTGGCGCGGCGACCAGACGTTTCCGATGCCTTCGCAAGCCGAGCCGGGGGGCCGGACGCCGTACCGGCGGCTACGTTTCATAATGCGGGATGCGCAGCTATACGGATTTCATGTTGCGCGCTCATCAGGTCCTGAGTAAAGCGCCGGGTTTACGTATTGGCGTGAGAATGCTGATCGATCTGATTTGCATTTTCAAGAACGCTAGCACTACAAGTTGCCGTCGTGTGACGACGCCGGCGAGGGCGAAGTTCTTCTGATCCGATCACTATTCGACGCTCCTATGTCAATTCCGGGGCCTTGACCGGTGTCGCTGCTACGCCGCGTAGGCGTCTACGTGCGCTTCGACCGGCGTGCAAGTCTTCCAGGCCTACCGGATCGCCCGTCGAGCTTCCCGTTCCGTCTTCCTTCGTTTACTCGCTTGGTGATGTAGGCGCGCACCGCTGGCCAGGACCGCATCTGGGTCACGGTGATCATGTGCAGCACCGAGTTGAGCTGTCGATTGCCTCCGCTGTTCAGCCGGTGGCGCACGCGACCAGCGGACGATGCTTCCAGCGGTGCGACCCCTGCATAGGCAGCGAGGGCAGCGTCACTGGCGAAGCGCTTGCCGGGACCGAGGATGCCTGCTAGAGTCCCCGCCGTGAGCAGGTTTACCCCGCATATGCCGGGGAGTGGAGTGAATCCCGCTTCCACCGTTTGCGTTTTGATCTGCCTACCAAGGTCCGCTGCCTGCTGCAGCGCCAAGCAGAGTCGCTCGGCGATGCGGCGTATCGAGGCGCCCCGGGCCTCTTGAAGCGGTCCCAGCCGTGGGGCGTGGTCTGCGATCAGCGCGTTCAGTCCTCCTTTGGAGCGGAGATCGGGCAGGTGCTCCTTGTACTGAGGGTCGAGCTGCATGAGCAGCGCATGGATCCGATTCCGAAGCCGGACCGCGTCGGACCGAATCGATGCTCGCTCCCGCGTGAGCAGGTCGAGAGCGACGGTGGGATCATCTGGTAGAACGCGGGGAAGCTGCGGCGCACTGCCTTCCTTGAAGTTAGCTACGCCGAAGTTCATTCGATTGGCCCCGCGCCTTCTTGGTGGACGTCAGTTGCTGGGGCTCGATGGCCTTCTCAACCGGTACGCAGCATCTGTATGGCGTCGCGCACCGTGCCGACATGGACCTTTTCAGGCATCGACCGCGCTCGCTCAAGAAGTGCCGGGAGCATCCGGTTCTCAGGATCGTGCAAGTAATGTGAGTACGGATGTCACGTCGGGACCCATAGAAGTCGGTTCTCGTACGCATAGTCGAGCGCGGCCGGAAAAACGACCTCGGTCGGATCCTGTAGACCGTTGAACGGTGTCCGCGTCCGATAGCTGAAGCAATCTGATGAATCGAAGGGTTCGGGCCCGCTCTAGCTGCACCGATTCATACTGGTTTCACGCATCCAGAGTGCGAATTCCAGCCGGGCCGGAAACGACCCAATTAGTGGACTTCCGCGCGAACTACAATATGCGGCTCCAGACCGACACGATATGTCTTCCAAGGGAGGCGCCGGCCGATGTTCATTGCCTATAAACCTGACCAGGTCTACAAGGACGTGGGGACGAGGCGGCAGCTTTTCATTGATGACGACATCGTCGCGGTCGTAAAGAACGTGACCCGGCGAATGCACGCGCCGGAGAAGCATCCCTCAAACCCAGTCATCCAACGCGACCGGCCGTGGGAAGTCTTGCCGATGTTCCGGTCGCCGACCTACGGCGTGCAATTTGACGCAGAGGAAAACCAGTACAAGTGCTGGTACGAAGACTATTACGGCGCATTCTCCACGCCCCGGTCCTGGAACAGGGACCGTGTGTATTACGCGACGTCAAAGGATGGCATCTCGTGGGAGAAGCCCAATCTTGGCAAGCTGGAGGTCGACGGTCGCGACACTAATGCGTGCTTCAGCATTCCGCCGTACCAGTGGGCAAGCTGCATCACCGTTCTGCAAGATCCAAGTGAATCCGACCCGTCCCGGCGCTACAAGATTGTGTACTACAAACTAAGTGAATTCGAATCTGGGCGAGGGGACGATGAGGTCTATGGACACAACATGTCGAGGAACGAAGTCGAAGGACTCGGAATCGCGTTTTCGCCCGATGGAATCGACTGGACCCCTTATGAGGGGAATCCCATCATTCCGGAGTGGGGGAGCGACGTGGAGGTTTTGACCTACGATCCGATTGATGAAAAGTACTTGTTGTATGGCCGCTACGGCGGACAGGCGGGCAGCGGGTCGCATCCCGATCACGATTCGTGGTTCGCTCCCGTATATCCGAACGTGCCCGCCGGAACGTGGGGCATCCGCCGCCGCGTGTACCGGCTAGAGAGTCAGGATTGCATCAACTGGACCGACCCCACGCTGATGTTCAATCCCGGGCCGGACGACAACGTCGACGATAGTTACTACTGCTTCGCACCGTGGCGGGCCGACGAAATGCATCTCGGCCTGCTGTGCGTTCTTCATCAGGTGGACAACGAAATGGATATCTACCTGATGCACAGCCGCGACGGTCGGGATTGGAACCGTTTCGTCACACATCGACCATTTATTCCCCGCGGCCCTGCTGACAGCTACGACTGCTTCGGCATTGAGATGCCGATCCAGCCTTTGGAGGTCGGCAACGAGTTACGTTTCTACTACGGCGGGATGCGTGTCCACCACGACTTTTGGTATTTCGCCGAAAAACAGGGGCTCGATCTACCGGAAGCGAGAGATCCGGAGCTTGTAATGAATGGCCATACGCTGAATCTAGCGACTCTGCGGCGCGATGGCTATGTTTCGTTCGACGCGGGAATCCGAGATGGGTATGTCGAGACCAAGCCAATGTTCTCTGCCTCTCCAGGATTGTTCATCAATGGCAAGTGCGCGCAGGATGGGTATATCGCGGTCGAGGTCATGGACTCGTGGAGCAACGTCTGGGAGGGCTACAGCAAAGGTGACTGCCGGCCTTTTTCAGGCGATGACGTGCACCACAGAGTGACGTGGTCGGGCGGTGACGCCGTCAACAATATCCCCGGCTCCATTAAACTCCGATTCCATTTACGAAACGCCGAGCTTTACGGTTTCCAGTTTGCTGGGGTCTGAGCGCGACTAGAGCGGATCAGATTCGCGCTGCGTCGAGGGTGATGGACTGCGGCTGCCGGCGGCTTCAACGTGCTCCGTTGTCGCTCGAGATGACGCGGAAGGAGTAAAGCTCCGCATCGTGCATCCGGAATCGCAGCCTTCGGTAGGGCGGGCCATACGCGGAAGAGTCCCGATCGGCCGGCATCGGCAGCGACGGATCGCCACCCCAGGTGACGCGATGGCGAAGGGCGTCACCTGAAAAGACGTCGCAATCATCCCACCCGCGACCTGGAAGGATCGCCCCCATCTGGTCGGCAACGGCGACCTTAACGTGGCCGCCGTTGCCACAGACGGCGTTGATGATGAGTTGATCGCCGCCGGCCACGAAGGGCTGCGTATCAAGCACGCCTTCTCGAACGGCGTTCGCCCGGAGGGAAACGAAGCCGTCCTGACGCATTTTGGCCAAACCAAGACCGTATTGGACCTCCTCGTCGTCCCACACCTCGGGTACCTGCAGTCCTTCGGACTGGCCTACGTACCACCAGTCGTGATGGGGACGCGAGCCGCCGTAATAGACCCAGAGCTCGTCACCCACCGGAATAGCTTGCACACCGTAAGCCTGCGTCTCGTCCCACGAGCCTGGCGGTCCGGGCTTGAGCCACGGCCAGCCCGGGGCCAGTCGCCGCCAGTTGCGACCGTCGCGGCTGTGAACAAGCTGGACTTCGTTGTAGTTGTCCACCATGTGAAAGACGGAAAGGAATCCGATCCACTGGCCGCCCAAGTCGTATTGGGTCATGCCGTAGAACGAATCGTCGATATTGTCCACTACGGAATCGGGGGTGATGATCGCCCGTGGCGTGCTCCAATTCACAAAGTCGCGGCTTTCGCACTGGAAAATCCGCCTTCGATTGCGGCGGCTGGCTACACCCTGCATCGCATCGAACCGTGGGCCTCCCGAGACCTCACGAACATCCAAAGCGGATTGCCGGGGCGCCCGCCCCTGCCACGGGTGGCGTGTATTCAGAAGGTAGGTTTGTGTGGCCTGATCGAATGTCGCGATCGTCACGTCGCTGAGCCGGTTATTGAGTTGACCGAAAACGGGAAGCTCCTCGGCTGGCGTCCAATGGACACCGTCGGGCGAATATGCCAGGCGGATCTCCTGCGCATCGGCCGCGTCGGGAGGCGAACCCGCCGGAATGAAGCTGTGCAGAGCTTTGTATCGGTGGGCCGCGTTGCTTTCGAGAGGATCGTCGAGCACGGTCATGTTCCAGACCGACCCGTAGCCGGCGCCTCCGAGCACACCGTTCGTATCGTGCCCATCCACTTGAATAAGCCCCATGGCCGGTTTTTCCCAATTGAGCCCGTCCTCGGAGCGCGCGTAAAGATGGGTGTCCTGGCTGTAGTCCCAGGCCATGATCGAACCGCCCTCGGCGGCATGCGCAGCACGATCGAAGTTCCAATCGGAGTAAAGACATCGGAACTGTCCCGAATCCGCGTCGCGCCACAACGCGAAATCGGCGGATCCGAAATAGACGAAATGCTCCCAGGGCTTGTCCTTTTTGATCAGCGGGTTGGCGTCGATCTTCTCCGGCCTATGGATGTTGCGTGTGAGGTTGTGCACCGATTCCACAATGCCGTCGTCAAAGAAGAACTGCGGCTGGTCCTCGATAACTAACAAGGTCGTATCCAGGTCGGTCATGAAAGTCCTCTCCTACATGAGAATCGAATTACACCTTGTCGAACGGGCTTTGCCGCATGAATACCCGCGGCGCGCCTTTGACGAACGAAGGATCGTGCCGATGGATCCTGTATATAGAAACACGGGCATCTCGCTGTCTGTGACCATGTTGTTCAGCATAGCTATCTAGCGCAACAGTGGAACGATTGCTGGCGGTTCCGGTCCGGGTCTTGATCATACCGACCAAGACTTAGACGCACCCACGGTATTCGCAAATTGGCAACGTGAGGGGATGTCCATCGTCAAGATTTTGCCAAGTCGTAATGACAGATGGGGAATCGACGCTGCGGGAGGTCTATGAAGAAACGATTATCGCGATGCGGCCGCCTTTTTCTCTAGGGACGCTGGTCGGGGCGCATTTAGGGGTGTATTCTTCCGGGAACGTGGAGAGTGAGTGGCATTTTCGTTATTGGCTCAGGGGATCGCGAAGGAGTCAGGGGATCGTGAAGGAGATCGTAGATTCATGAGAAACACAGCTGGAAGCAAACAATTCAGCAGGCGACGCCTGTTACATTCGAGTCTGGCACTCGGGGCGGGAGCGATCGGAGCCGCGGCGCTGGCTGGTTGCGGCGAGGATGAAGCGGTAGTCCCGGCGGCTCCGGCGACGACCGCCGCTCCGGCCGCCGTGGCGACAACCGTGGCGGCCGCAGCGGCTCAGAAGACGGCTGTCACTCTGGTTCTATGGACCGCCGACAACGGCGAGGACTATGGTCCAGCGTTTAAGCAGACGCTGAAGGACTACGAGGCCAAGGCGCCACACGTGACGGTTGACGCGACGCTGATCCCGTTTGCCGACATCGAGCTAAAGCAAATCACCTCGCTGGCGGCGGGAGACGCGCCGGACCTCGGCTATACGCACTCGCAGTTGAACGCAACCTTCGCCTTGAAGGGCGTGCTGCAGCCGCTCGACGAATTCATGAAGAGCGACTCGGGCTTCGACCGGGCAGACTTCTTCGATGGCCCGCTGTCAGCCCTCTCGTTTCGGGGCAAGATCTACGGGATGCCGCAATATTCAGGCCCCATCATCTTCGTTTACAACAAGGAGATCACTGACGGGCTTGGGCTCGGGGATCCGTGGGAGCTGTTCGAGCAGGGTGAGTGGACGATCGACAAGTACGACGAGATAGTCAAAGCGGGCACCTCGGGCAGCGGGGCGGACAAGGTTTTCGGCGGGAACGAAATCCCGAACGCCCTCAAGGTCTGGTATCTGTGGCTCTGGGGCCGGGACAATACAGTGTGGAATGACACGGTGACTGAGTCGCTCATGCACGAAGACTCAGCCGTTGCGGCCTGGGAGTGGATGGCCGCTCACGAGAATGACGGGGCCTGGGCGGCCGGCTCGGCCCTATCTTCGTTTGCCGGTGGTGCCGAGGGAATGTTCAAGAGCAGCAAGCTGGTCGTATACTTGGCCGCGCGGTGGGTGACAACTAACATTCCTAACGATTTTCCAGCCGCTACGGCACCCATGTACAAGATGCCAAACGGCGACGACACCGACCGCGACGGCACCGATGGGATCGCCTTGCACGCCAAGGCGAAGGCGCCAGAAGAGGCTTGGCAGCTAATCAAACATTTGGGAACGGACTTCCAGGAACTTCTGATGGCGGTGGGGTACACATCCCCGTGGACACGTTCCGCCCTGAACAGCGATGCCTGGAAGAACTCGATAGTACCCTGGGACAACATCCGGGCGCACAACGCGGCCGCGGAGCAAGTCCGTAGGGGCTTTTATCAGCCACCCGGGTATAACGAGATCAATACCCTCGTGAAGAACGCGTACAAGGAAACCACTCTTGGCCAGAAGTCGGCTAAGGATGCCTTCACCGCGATCAAGAGCGAAGTGGACTCGATCCTCCAAGAGAGCGCGGAATAACGGAACGGCGACCCGGCCACGGCCGGGTCGCCGTTCTCAAAGAGGGGGCTCCGGGCAGCTGCGCAACGTCGATGCATTTCGCGCGGAGGCGGTGTGGTTCATCCGTTCGCAACATTATGCTAAGAGGGGGAGCTTCGGTTTGAACGTCGTGATGGCCGCCCGGCGGGGGGCTCTGCGCCCCGCTCAAACAGGGCGCGAAACGCCATTGCGGCGGTTACAGGTCGATACGTCTTGACGTTGGTCGTTTCAGGCCGTCGTACAAGGAATCGGTGGCCGCTCAAGTTCCTGAGACAATACGGGACCGCCTACCTCTTTATCAGTCCCTGGCTCATCGGCATTGCCGTGTTCGCCGTCTTCCCATTGGTGTATTCGGTGATCGTGTCATTCACGGATTATGACCTGCTAACCCCCCCGAGATTCAACGGACTCGACAACTTTCGCCGCATGGCCGGCGATCCACGATTCATGACCGCGCTCGGCAACACCGCCTTCTACACATTCATCTCCGTTCCGGCTCAGCTTGTGGTCGCGCTTGCCATGGCGCTGATGCTCAATCAACGCCTTAGAGGCATCAACATCTTCCGAACACTCTTTTACCTTCCGACCGTCACTCCCACGGTCGCCAGCGTGCTCGTGTTCATGTATCTCCTCAATCCCGATTTCGGACTTTTCAATACGGTTCTCGGATGGTTTGGATTCGAGCACATCAAGTGGCTGGATGATCCGCAGTGGTCTAAACCTTCGCTCATAATTATGAGCCTCTGGAGTGTGGGCGGCCAGATGATCATATTCCTCGCCGGCCTGCAAAGCGTCCCCGAGGCTCTATTAGAAGCAGCATCCATTGACGGTGCAGGTAGGCTGCGGAAGTTCTGGCACGTCACCGTTCCCATGATCACTCCAACGATTTTCTTCAATGTCGTGCTGGGCATAATCTATTCGTTCCAATCCTTCACAACCGCCTTCATTGCCACCGGAGGCGGTCCGGTGGACTCGACCTTGTTCTACGTTCTGTGGATCTATCGGAATGCCTTTCAGAATTTCAGAATGGGCTACGCTTCTGCAACAAGCTGGGTTCTTCTGGCAATAATCCTGGCGGTCACACTCGTTCAATTTCGAACCAGCCGCCGGTGGGTTTACTACGAGTCTGAGGACGGCTAGTCGATGAGCGCAATCGCCACACGACGCCGGACAAGAACCACGCTGGCCGGCCTGGTCGGCGTCGCCTTGATCCGCTACTTGATGCTCACGTCAGTTGCGGTCGTCTCGTCGGTGCCGCTCATCTGGATGATCTCCACGTCGCTCAAAGAGTCGGGCAATGAATTCCTGTTTCCGCCCCAATGGGTGCCGGACCCGGCTGTTTGGGCGAATTACGTGGACGTCTGGTCCAGGATCACCAATCTGTTGTTGTTCGTTTCCAACACCTTCATCGTCTCCATACTCGCGACCGTTGGCACGGTGCTCAGTTGTTCTCTGGTGGCCTACGGATTCGGGCGGATGAGCTTTCCGGGTCGAAGTACCCTGTTCGGATTACTGCTTGCGACCATGATGCTGCCGGCGATAATCACTCTGGTCCCGACGTTCATACTGTTTAGGTCGCTGGGCCTGACCAACAGCCTATTGCCGCTGATCCTGCCATTCTGGTTCGGAGGAGGCGCCTTCGGCTCGGCGTTCTACGTGTTTCTGATCCGGCAGTTCCTCATGCAGCTTCCGCGCGACCTGGACGAGGCCGCGGTTATGGACGGAGCTTCGCACTGGCGCATCTATTGGTCGATCATCATGCCACTGGCGCGTCCCTCGCTCGCCGCGACCGCCATTTTTTCATTCATCCATCACTGGAACGATTTTCTCAATCCGCTCATTTTCATTGACACCGAGCGCTGGCGGACGCTCGCCCTCGCGTTGCGGTACCTCATCAACCAGTTCACGTTTTGCTGCGCGCGAACGCCCACCCCATGGAACATTTTGATGGCCGCTTCCGTGGTGATGCTCGTCCCGATCCTGATTCTGTTCTTCTCCGCCCAGCGGTACTTCATCCGCGGAATCGCGCTGACGGGGCTCGGCGGCCGTTAGGTCGTCAAAGAATCTCTCACGCGAACGCAAGCCTCCAAGCCGATCCCGCCGGGGCTGGCCGTAGCCCCTCGGGCAACATCCACGTCACGAATCACGGCGGGCTTTCAGCGCCTCAAACAGGCGTCATGCTTCAGCTGGAACCGTGTCTGGCGAGCTAGTCCAGAAACACGAGAGACACCGTGTGAATGATCGAAAGGCGAGGGTGATTCGTAGGTTGTGCAGGCGGCTGCACAATCAAACAGCCCAGCGATTCGGATGCCTTGACCTAGTACAATTAACCGGTAATCGCTCTTCTTTAAACGGCGAGGCGTGACCGCCGGCTGCAAGGAGCACCAGGTGACAAATGCATCCGCGCTGCCGCGCCTGCCCAATGAAGACGTTGAACGCCTTCATGAGGCTTCGCTTCAAATACTTGCCGACAAGGGCATTGCTGTGTACGACGAGGAGTTGCGCGGGCACCTGGTCAACGCGGGCGCAGTCCCATCCAGCGATCAGCTTCTCAAGCTACCGCGGTCTCTGGTGGAAGAATCACTCTCCAACGCACCCCGGGACATACGCCTTTACGACATGCTCGGAGAGTCAATCAAGCTGGAGGCCGGATCTCGGCTTCTGACGACGCCCGGCGATTCTTTGCACTTCTACGACGCCGCCAATGACACCGTGCGTGATCCCATGATTGATGATGTTGGCCCATATGTCCGTCTGGCAGATGCGCTTCCGGAGATCGCCATAACGCGCGGACAGCCCATGGCGCTCAGGGAGCCCGAAGGATTTCTCGGAATTCTGCTCGTGACGGAACAGCTCTTACTGAACACGACCAAACACCACTTCATATCGCCGATAGGTATCGATATGGTCGATGTCTGGATCGACGTGGCCTCAATCGTCAGACGCGGGGAACCTATCGGTGAACGGCCATTCTTTAGTGCAATGATCTGTCCGATCAGCCCGCTTCGCATCGGAATTGAGGGGGAGCAAAAGCTGGTGGCCCTGGCAAAACACAAGATTCCGATCGCCGCGACCTGCGCCCCGATCATGGGAGCGACCGCTCCGTACACGCAGGCGGGAACATTGGCCTTGATGAACGCCGAGGATCTCGCAATCCTTATCTCCGCACAAGTAGTTCAGCCGGGCACCCCGGTGTTCTTCGCGCCCGCCCCCAGTGTTATGGACATGGCAACGGCCGCCATCTGCATGGCGACGCCGGAGTTCTTCCAGATGCACCTCGGGGCAATGAGCCTGGCGGAGTATTACGGATTACCCAACTACCACCAATTGGCACACACGGACTCGCCCTCATTGGACTATCAAGCGGGACTTGAGCGAGGACTGAGCATGTTGGCCTGGTGGCTGGCCGGGCCGGCGCTTATGGGTTCGGCCGGGCAGTTTCACAAAGCCACCATAGCTTCGCCCGAGCAACTGCTAATGGACGCGGAGTGGTACCGCCACGTTCGGGCGCTATGCGGGTCTTTCGCGGTGAACGACGAGGAGCTGGCGCTTGACGAGATTTCGGATACTGAGCCCGGCGGAAATTTCCTTATCGGGCGGCGCACTTTAGAGCACCTTCGCGACGGAAGCCGCTTCAGCTCGCAGGTATTTAATCGTGACTCCTTGCAAGGGAGTCCCCGTCCGGCGCTGGAACGCGCGCAGGAGCTGGTTGCCGAAATCGTGAGCAACCACTCGCCGGAGGTTCCGACGGATATCGCGGATGAAATTCGCACCTATGTCGGGGAGCGGCGTCTCAGCGCGGAAAAGGGCGGGGAGTCCGAACCGCACCAGTTCAACCGCTGAATGTAGATTCAAACGCTTGAGGTAGGTACGGCAAGGCGAAAGATGGCGAACGAATCCACTATTGCATGTTGCAGCGCGGCAGATCTTCGGTTGAAAGGGCATTGGCGAGCGACGGCAGCTGACCGCCGATCAATTCGTTCCATCTCCCAGAACTCAACGTGCAGGAAGCGATTGCTTTACTGCTCGAGTACGAGGATCATCTAGCTCCTACAGGCAAAGGTCTCAACTGCCCGGCCAAGTCAAACTCACGATCTATCCCCGCATCGGTAAATTCGGTGCGTGAAGTCTTTGCGCTGACCACGGCCGGGAATTGGGGAAATCGAGAAACAATGAGAAGGAACTAACAATGTTTGTCGCGTACCGTCGGGATCAAATCTTTAAGGACGTCGGAACAACTCGCCAGCTTTTCATAGACGACGACGTTATAGCCGTTGTCAAGAACGTGACGAGGACGCTGCACTCGCCCAAAAAGCATCCTTCGAATCCGCTAATCAGTCGCGATCAGCCCTGGGAAGTGATCCCCCTCTTCCGCATGGGTTGCATGAACGTTCTGCACGATCCAGCGGACCAGCTTTTCAAGTGCTACTACGAGGACTACTACGACTCGTTCAAGCGAGACCAACACTCCCTTTTTATCGGCAACCGCGTGTACTACGCCCAGTCACGTGATGGGATTCACTGGCAGAAGCCGGGATTGGGAAAGCACCAGATCGACGGCCGGGACACCAACACCGTATTCAGTTATCCGCCCTACCAGCACGCGAGCGATTGCTCGATCATCTTGGACGATACCGAGGATGATCCGGCGCGGCGTTACAAGATGGCTTACTACCTGCGTACTGAAAACGTCAACGTTCCCAAGAAGCACGCATTTAACCCCCACTCGGACGGAGTGTGCCTTGCATTCTCCCCAAACGGTACCGACTGGACTCCTTACGACGGGAATCCAATCTTTCAATCGTGGGGCGGGGACGTGGAGATGCTTACGTATGATGCCGTCGACAAGAAATACATCATCTACGGGCGGTACGGTGGACAGTCGGGACCGAGTCCGCATCCGGAGCACGATAGCTGGTTCGCGCCTGTGATTCCCTCACAGCCGGAAGGCATATGGGGCACTCGCCGGCGGGTTTACAGAACTGAGAGCTCGGATTGCCTGAACTGGTCGGTGCCCGAGCTCCTGTTTGAGCCAGGTCTCAACGACAATTTGGACGACTCCCACTATGGCTTCATGTCGTGGCGAGCCGGCGATCTACATCTTGGCTTCCTAACGGTCCTGCATCAGGTGAAAAACGACATGGATTTCTATCTGCTATACAGCCGCGACGGGCTGAACTGGTCGCGACTGGCCGATCACCGCCCATTTGTATCGCGCGGGCCCGTAGGCACCTACGACTGCTTCGGAGCGGAACTTTCGAACCCTCCGCTTGAAGTGGGCGACGAGCTCTGGATCTACTACGGCGGCATGCAAGTGCATCACGACTGGTGGTTCGTCGGTGGACCGCAGGGCCTGGAAGCGGAAGAACTAACGGATCCAGAGTACGCGATGAACGGCCACCACCTGTGTCTGAGCACGTTGCGCAAGGACGGTTACGTTTCAATCGATGCCGGCATCCGCGAGGGTTACCTCGAGACGAAGCCTCTTTTTTCTGCCGCGCCGAATCTGTTCATCAACGGTCGCTGCGAAATGAACGGTTCGATTCGCGCTGAGATCACGGACACCTGGGGGAACGTGTGGGAGGGCTTCGGCGGCCTCGATTGCACTCCGTTAACCGGCGACAGCGTCCGGCATCAAGTGAATTGGTCCGGAGGGCCTGTCGTGAACCGAATACCGGGATCCGTAAAGCTGCGCTTCATTCTTCAAAATGCCGAGTTGTACGGGTTCGAATTCGGTGAAGCGTAGAATCTCGGGTCGGAAGCTCGCCGCTCCAATGTCCTGACCCCCGAAAACTGGTCCAGGTTGAATGTTAGTAATCTGGCCAGAAAAGGGGGATTCAGATGGCGAGCAAACGACGTACGCCGGAGCAGATTATTGCCAAGCTGCGGGAAGCCGAGGTGGGCCTGGCGCAGGGCCAGACGGTTGCTCAAGTCTGTAAGGCCATCGGTGTCACAGAGCAGACGTTCTATCGCTGGCGTAACGAATACGGCGGGTTGAAGCTCGATCAGGTCAAGCGTCTGAAGAAGCTCGAGAAGGAAAACACGCGGCTTAGAAGAGCGGTAGCAGACCTGACACTGGTGGACAACCAGATCCTCAAGGAGGCGGTAGAGGGAAACTTCTGAGCCCGGCGCGTCGCCGCAACTGCGTGGATCACGTCATAGAGGCGCTTGGGGTATCCGAGCGCAAGGCGTGTCGGGCTTTAGGGCAACCGAGGTCATCCCACCGCTATCAGGCAGTCGCTGCGTCTGACGAGGACGCTCTGACGGCGGACGTCATCGAGTTGGCGAGCCAATATGGTCGCTATGGCTACCGGCGGATCACGGCCATGCTTCGACGCCTGGGCTGGAAGGTAACTCACAAGCGGGTGGAACGGATCTGGAGGCGTGAAGGCTTGAGGGTGCCGAGGAAGCAGCCGAAGCGAGGGAGGCTCTGGCTGACCGATGGATCATGCGTCAGGCTACGGCTGGCGCGCCGAAACCACGTGTGGGCCTACGACTTCGTGGCTGCACGGACCCATGACGGCAGGCCCTTCAGGATCCTTACCATCATCGACGAGTACACGAGGGAGTGTCTGGCCATCAAAGTGGCCCGCAGCATCCGCTCGCACGATGTGCTCGATTGCCTGGCAGATCTATGCGTGATGAAGGGAGTGCCGGAGCACATTCGCTCCGACAACGGCCCGGAGTTCACCGCCAGAGTGGTGAGGAGCTGGATTGGACGGGTAGGGGCGAAAACCCTCTTCATCGAGCCCGGAAGCCCTTGGGAGAACGGCTATGTGGAGAGCTTCAACGGCAAACTCAGGGACGAGTTCCTAGACCGCGAGATCTTCTACAGCCTCAAGGAGGCGCAGCTGCTTATCGAGCAATGGCGCAACCTGTATAACGAGATCCGCCCACATAGCGCCCTAGGTTACAAACCACCAGCTCCTGCGGCGATGTCGTCCAGAACAGAGTGGTTCAGCCTACTAATCTCAACGGGCAGTAGGCCGGGGCTGGCCGTCTCGGGACTAACATAGCGAGTGGTACAACTCTTGGGAGCAGGTCACCCGGGACCGTTCTGCCCGTTCCGCAGTAGAAAACCGTTGCGAAAGGGCCGCTGCGAAGGTCGCAATAGTCAATCCACGTTTCAAGCGGAACCAGCTCGGGACTAACGGGCCTATACGCACGCAGCGAACTAAGCGTCTTGTCATGCCGCGCTGTATTGCGGCTTCCTGGGGGGCCGGTCAAGTCGGTTCGAGGAACCGAATACCATTGGATCGGATGCATATCCGAAACATTGACCATTTCTAATTATAGTTGGGCAATCGGCCGTTCAGGCTCTGAGATTCGATTGGTGAGGCACGACGAAACGGAAGTGCTTGCAGACCTGTAGAAATGGAACATCTCCACCGTGTGACCACGTTGTCCGACATCACGTCCAGGCTTCCTAGACCGAATCACTATTAGGAAGTGGTGTGCTGAACTTCCGTAATGCTGATTGGTCGCAGGACATTTGCGACCACTTCTACGTCACAGACGATACGGAGTGACGCGGCACTGGTTTGGCCCATTCCGTATCCCTTGACGGGATCACTACAGAAGGCTGGTTCGACACCAGCCCCATCTGCTCCGCAGCCGAATGCCCGTTCATCAGTAGCCGATGCCCGCCTGGCCGAAAACGGGAAAACGCGAAGGTCTCAATCAGTTCAGTGACCATGAGAGCGTCTGTCCGTCTATCTTCCGCCAGGAGCACGCGACCTTTCCGAAGTAAGGTACGATTCGGCATTCGGACGCCGGTTGGGATGGTTCGAGATGGCTGACACGCGACTGCGTAGTGCGGTGGTTGGATGTCGCATCGGAGCGCTGCACGCCGCGGCATACAGGGCCTGCAACGACACCCAGCTCATTGCCTTGTGCGACAAGGACCCAGTAAAGCTCGCGCAGTCGGGGCGCGATTTCGGCGTTGAAGGGCTCTACACCGACCTCGAAAAGATGCTGCGCGCCGAACAGCCTGACCTGTTGAGCATCGCCACCCCGCAGCCGCTCCATGCCGAGATGACGATCCAGGCTGCCGGGTACCGCCCACGGGCGATTCTCTGCGAAAAACCTATGGCCTCCAATATGGGCGAGGCGCGCGCGATGCTCGAGGCCTGCAGGCGAAACGGCGTGCGGCTGGCCATCGGACATGAGTGGCGTTGGATGGATCTCCACGTCAAGGCGCGGTCGCTGATTGCGGAGGGGGCGATCGGGGAGCCCTTGTTCGCTTACGTCAGCGTTGATCCGGGCGGTCTAATGAATCGCGGCACCCACCAGATCAGCTACACGCTCTATGTCCTTGGCGACCCAAAAGTGAGGTGGGTGTTGGCGAACGTACAACGGGAGACAGACAGGTACGAGCGCGGCTGGCCGGCCGAGGATCTCGCGGGAGCGATGGTCGGTTTGGAAAACGGAGTACGTATGGCCATCGACAGCGACGTGCGGCCTTCGGTGATCGACGACGAGTCGGCTCAGATCGTGGCGGGAAGCGATGGGCTCATGCTCTTGCCCTGCGACTTCACGCGGGCCCCAGTCGGCCTCAAGGTCCTGCGGAAAAACGCGGCGGAATTTCAGGTTTTCCCGTCGGGCCCAGAACGAGGTCACGATTTCATAGTGCCGCAGATTGCTGACCTCGCCCGATGGGCGCGCGGAGAAATCGAGACGCACCGTGGTGACGCCAACATCGCGATCCAAACTCAAGAAATCCTTATGGCGATCTATGAATCGGCCCGTACCCACTCTCTCGTGCGATTGCCGCTGAAAACGCAGTCATCGCCCTTGGTCGATGCCATCAAGGCGGGTGATCTCGAGGTCCGGTATCCCGGTCGCTATGACATCAGGTACCGTGCCCAGCTCCCGGGGTGACCGGATGGCGGCGCAGATACAACCCATTCGTGCGGCAATCGTCGGGCTGCGTCGTGGGGAGCAGCTCGCGAAAGCGATCCAAGCCTGCGACGGGGCCGAGGTCCGAGCCTTGTGCGATCTGGACCCTTTCCGGCTCGGTGATACCGCCGAACGCTTGGGAGTGGAAAACCGTTACACGCAGTATGACGAGATGCTAGAGCGCGAAGAGGTTGATCTCGTCGTTGTGGCCACCACCGCCCAGCAGCACGCCAACATGGTTATCTCGGCTGTCGCGCACAGACCGGCGGGCGTACTCTGCGAGAAGCCATTCGCAGTCAACATGGGCGAGGCCGAAGCAATGCTTGCGACCTGCGACACGTCGGCGGTCAAGCTTGCCATCGGCTTTCAGGGCCGGCACTACCCTGCGTTTGTGCGGGCGCGTGACCTTGTCCTGGAAGGAGCCATTGGGCGTCCGCTTACGGTAAGCGTGTCGATCGCTGAAGGCGGGCTGCTCAACTCGGGGTCGCACCTACTCGATCGGGCCTTGTACATGCTCGGGGACCCGGAACCGCAATCGGTTTTAGGTCAATTGCAACGCGAGACCGATCGCTACGAGCGCGGCACCATCTGCGAGGACCTGTGCATGGGCATCGCATTTGTCGGCGACGGAACTCGAATTGCGATCGACTGCGATATCGGAGATGTCGGTCCCCTGCCCGACCGATCCTTCGTGATTACGGGCGATCAGGGGATTATTTCGATCGAGCCGCGCCCCGGGCAAGGATTTGCAGCTCACTCTCTGTCCCTCATCTCCTCCACCGGGAAGAGCCTCGAACTCGAACCCGGCGATCTGGCGGAGGTTGATGCCGAGTACCAGCAGATGGCGGAAATGATGGCCTGGATCAAAGACGAATCACGGAACCGTCAAGACGCACATCTGAGCATCAGATCGCACGCGATCATGATGGGGATATACGAGTCCGCCCGGACTCACACACTCGTGCATATGCCGCTGCGAACCAAGGAGTCGCCGCTGTCTACAATGGTCGCGGAATGTCATCTACCGGTTAGGTACCCTGGAAGTTACGACATCCGGCATCGCACGGGGGTCCACCCGGAATAAGATCGATATGATCCCCGGCCACTAGTGCGAAATGCTGGTCCGGGCGCGTAGGCGATCTCGAACGCCACGTGCTTTGGCCAGCTCGTCCGTCTTTCGCGACAGGGACTTTCCCGCTATCTGCGAATAGCGTGCGGCATGTTCCCGTCAGGACGAGACCATAAGCATGAGGTGAACTCTGGTCACGGAGGATCGACGGGCACACGAGATCGCCACCCTGGAGCTGCCCGCTCAGTAGTGGTGACGAGGTATGCAAGGGGCGAATAGGTCCGGGATTGAGCATTACCGGCCCAGCGTTGCCGGGGACAGGGCATCACTCCTCCGTACCCGACCGGCTATTTGTTGGCTCCAACCTCCTCGAGGATCACGTGGGCCGCATTGTGTCCGGGCGCGCCGGTCACCTCTCCGCCCGGATGTGTGCCTGCGCCGCACATATACAAACCTTCAATAGGTGTTCGATAATCCGCCCAGCCAGGAAGCGGTCGCCGGCGCAGCGCCTGCTCGGGAATCATGTCGATGTGGCGGATGTTGCCGTCGGTAAGTCCTACCCGCTCCTCTATATCCTCCGGAGTTAGCAAAGCCCAATCCACGATTGCCCGCCGAATGTTGGGAGCGTACTGGCCAAGCTCGTCGATCAACTGCTCCCCCACGGCCTCCCGCTCGTCGGACCAGGCTCCCGCATTCAGTTTCGCCGGCTGGTAGTAGACCCACATGGACATCACGTGATGTCCCTCGGGCGCCAGCGTCGGGTCATAGACCGTGGGGATTTGGACCTCCATGATCGGGTGTCGACTGACTTTGCCCTTGCGGGTGTCCTCCCAACTTGCCTGGTAGTAATCGACCGACGGGCAGATCTTGATCGAAGCTACATGCTTCGGATCGACGTCTGGACCCAGATACGCCCTGAAGTCTGGTAACTCACTCAGCGCGCAGTGAAACTTGAGCGAGGCGGAGTTGGTTTTCAGCCCGCGGACGCCCCGTACGAACTCTTTGCTCAGGTCTCCACCATCAATGAGTGTCAGAAAAGTCCGTTTTGGGTCTGCATTCGAGACGACGATATCCGCCTGCAGCGCTTCCCCGTCGGCCAGCTCCACACCGGTCGCGCGACCGTTTTCAGTCAGTATGCGAGCGACTTCGGCGCCAGTCCTTATCGACACTCCGTACGACTCAGCCGAGCGCGCCATCGCCATGGTGATGGCACCCATCCCCCCGCGCACCAGTCCGTAGTTCTCCTGGTCGTCGCGGAAGTTCCCCAACCTGAAATAGGCCGACGCGTAGGCGCTACCCGGCGCGGTGATGTCGCCGCCGTCCACCTGCGGGCACGATAGGGCTCTCATCTCATCCGATTCGAAATACTGCTCGATCAGATCTTTCAAAGGCACTGTCAGCAGCGTTTCCAGAACGTCCTGTTCACCCATTTCACGGGCTTTCTCGAAAAGTTCCGTGAGCGTGGGCGGCGGACTCAGAAAGTGCTCGTTGAGGATTCTGGAAGCGCGCTTCCAGAATCCCATCCAGTGCGGATACGACTCGGCATCGTGAGGAGACACGCGGGCGATCTCCTCAGCGGTCTTGTCGTCGTCATGCCACATCCTGAGAAAGTTCCCGTTCGGAAACGGCATGAACCGCATCGGATCCAGTGAATAGACGTGAAACCCATGCTTGCGCAGCTCCAGATCTTCGATGACCTTCCGTTGCAGCAGATGGCAGATGTACGAGCAGCTCGAGAGGCGGTATCCCGGAAACCACTCCTCGGTCACTGCCGCACCACCCACGAGCTCCCGGCGCTCCAACACCTGCACATCCAACCCGGAGCGGGCGAGATATCCCGCCGCCACCAGCCCATTGTGACCGCCGCCAACGATGATTACCTTTTTATCCGTCGCCACGCTCAGCCCCCTGCCGAATCGATCGAATGGTCCGCCTGTCAAGCTTCTACGGCCAAGCCCTAAAACCGACAGAGCCTCAGCATAGCCTCGGCGGCTCCTCGAGGTGTGACGATGAATGGGCCTGGCTGTTCCGAACGGCAGAGCCCCGCAGGGTCTCTGTACTGGCGGAGCAGGTGTTGGATTCAAGGACGTGCCCATACTTTCGCCAGGTGAAGATCCGGCACTCGTCATCGCAGCGCCGCATTCATCGCCCAAGCCCGACTTTCGCCGTCAGGCCTCCGGCTCCGGCTCCCGAGACTGTCCTTGACTTTTCCCTGTAGCTGCACGTATGTTCCCGAAATCGTACGGGACTGTGGAGGCCGGGCTTCCATGAGTCGCCGGAGCGGAGATTCGAGTACTTGAAGCCTTAGGCTCGGGAGCAGCGATGGACCAAGCATTCGTCTCCATCTGGTTAGACACGGAAGATTTTGTCGATCCGCGCGCGGACGACGCGGCCCTGCGACTGGCGAGCATCCTGACCGAGCTAGATGCGCCCGGTACCTTCAAACTGGTGGGTGAGAAGCTTCGAGCGCTGGAGCGCCGAGGTAGGGATGACGTGATTGACGCCCTGTCAAGCCACGACATCGGATACCACTCCAACTGGCATAGCCGCCATCCGACCGTCTCGGAGTACGTGGCCGACGCCGGCTGGGACGAAGGCGTGGACCTGATCCTCAAGAACGAAGGTCCAGGATTCGAGGACATTCGACGAGTCTTCGGCCGCGGGCCTTCCTGCTATGGCCAGGGAGGATCTACATGGGCGCCCCAAACCTACTCGGCCTGTCTCGAGTGGGGCATTCCGGTATGGCTGAGTGATGGACCCCACGTCGTAGTCAACAACGCGCCCTACCGCTTCTGCAACCTGCTGAGCATCTCGGGACTCGGGGACGCCACCGCACGGGTCGCGTTGTCGGAGCCGGACTCGCTTCGGAAATCAAAAGAGACCCTGGACCGGGCAGTCGGGTTCGCCAAAGAATCGGGCGGTGGCGTCGTCAATGTGTATTACCATCCCTGTGAATTCGTCAGCTCCGAGTTTTGGGACGACATGAACTTCTCCGCTGGTCAAAACCCGGCAGGCGATTCTTACGAGTTGCCGCCACCGCGTCCCGAATCGGAAATCGAAGCGGGATTCGAGCGATTCAAGAACTATGTGAAGTACATGAAATCCCGGGCAGACGTAAAGATAGTGAACGCCAGCTTCCTGGCCGAGGCATACGAAGATGTGTCGGTGGGCCAGGCGTACGATCGGCGTCAGGCGTGCTCGATGGCTGAAGCGTTTCTCGACGAGCAGAGCTTCGTTAGGGGCGACCGAGGTTGGCTGAGCCCGGCCGAGGTCTTCGCGGTGGTGGTCGGGCACGTGCGGTCGATGACTGGCGGCGCGGCCGCAGCTTCTATCAGGCCGGTTTCGCCCTTAGGTCCCAAGGAGTTGCCGGGAAGAGTCGCCGGTGAGGCGACGACGGTGGACCATCGCGCTTTAATTGACACGGCTGTGGCGCTGGATTCCGACCTGCGCTCGGGCAAGGCGCTCCCCGCCGTCTCTCGAGTGGGAGGCGCTAACCTGACGCCGGAGAGTCTGCTTACAAGCCTGTGTCGCTTGCTCCTCGGTGGGGCCGAGGCCGGCGAGTCCCCTCAACGGCTGGAGACGGAACACGTGCCGCTCGCGACAGAGAAGTTCGTAGCGGACGACTCGACGGCCATCTGGGATTGGTCTCCGCACCCGCCGGGCTTCCGCGCTCAGCACATGATGTCGTTGGCCAAGCGACAAGCCTGGACGATCAAGCCCGCGTCACCGCTCGAATGAGCCCGCGATAGAAAGCATCCCAAACGATCGAAATGGAATCTGGCCATCGGTCAGGATGTAGATTTTCACCAAAACATCGTCCGACGATGCGTTTCGAGTCCCAAAAGTAAGTTACACGGCCGTCTGGAAGCACGCCGCTCGGCCACACGGAGTCTGTACGAAAAGCGTCTGCACCCACCACCATTTGCTCCTTTACAGTTGATCGCTCCTGGCCCTCAGTCACCCGCTAGGATTCCCGCGCGGATAGCGGTCGGTGCGGCGGACATGGCGAACGTGGAGGTTGGGGGATGAGCTGAAAGGCTGAGAGTCGGGAGGTTCGAAAGCGCTCGCCCACAATCGACACTATGCCGTCATAGTGCCTAGCGGCTTTTTCTAACGAGCCTCGGGCGGCGGATTGAGCCAAACGGACTCCGCATGTAATTCGAGGAGCCTGTTAAAGCGTGCGTGCTTGGTGGCCTTGGGGCGCCCCCAGACACAATTTAATGTGACGAATTAGAAATTCGGGCGTGGACTTCGAGAACAGAAACAACTGCCCGAGCATGGGTCCATAGCCGCGGATTCCTTTCACACCTTCGACGCCCCCTTCCCTTCGTCTTTGGACAGATCCAATCGATAGCGAACGAGGACGACCGGCAAACCGAGTTCTAAAACCTTCGTCGAACCATCGAATCGCCATCCACCAGCCTCGTAGAATCGTCTTGCTCGCTCAGCGCCTTCGAATGTCCAAATTGAAGCCTGCACATGCCCAACGTGTCGGAGCGATGCAATCGCCCGGCTCATGAGCTTGCGCCCGATACCGCGATTCCAATGGTCGGGATGTACATATATGGCTACGACTTCACCGACGGAATTTCGATCCTCGTCAGCGTCACGAGTCGGGGCAACCGCAACGAATCCGACGATCCCGAGTTCCGAATCCGCGACGATACAGTGGTGACGCGTGGATTCAGTCGAAGCCATTCTCTGTTCCCACGTCTCGGCACGGGAATCGACATTCAGCCCATCTAGATGGGCATCCGGCAGGACACCGCGAAAAGCGACCCGATACGTCTCTATATTCAGGCGAGCAATCGATCTTGCGTCACTTACGTTCGCCTGCCGAAAAGAAACCTCGAGCCTCGCACGTTTCATGGGATCAGGGGTTCGGGTTTGCCCTCCTCAATACTCGCCAGCGATTCATAGATCCTTCGGGCCCGGCGAGCGTCATCGAGAGCGTGGTGTTCACGACCTTCGAACGGTGGGTGCGCCGGGAAGCCCAATCGCCACTCCCACTGATAAAGGTCCCAACATTCAAATGGCCAATTCGACGGCAGACGGTCGAGGCCACCGAATAGCAGGCGAGTAACCAGATACCAGTCGTAAGTTGCGATGAGGGACCAAAACTAAGCGGGCTCTTCGCCGACGAACGCGATGAACTCGTTCGCCATCTCGGATCGTGGCATCCACATTGGTGATTCCGCTGGTTCGAGATGGGGGACAACGTGCTCGATAATCCACGGCTTCGCCTTTCCGGGACCGAAGTCGTCGGAGATTGCGTAGAACTCTCGGCCGTCCTGAGCTACGGCGCCCAGGCTGATGAGCTGAACCTCATCATGGGTCTCGTCGTGCTCTGTATCGATCCAGAATCGCATCCGATCACCCAGACCCTTGAAGCCTCATCGTGGCCGCGTAGAGAGGCAGTAGCAAGCCATCCAAAACGACAAGAACACGCGCCGCAATCGTCAGGGCCGTTTTCGGTGCTCCTGGAGCCATCGCACCCCGTATTATCCGCCGATAGCCCCAGCGCAGCTTCTCCCTGGCCAAGCGCAGAATCAGTGCTGCCACCTCACCGTGCACCGAGGGCCGTCCTTGCTGAGAGTGCGCATACGTCCATTTACGCTTTACCAGACGGCGATGCCAGCCAAGCAGCGTCTCGGGCCTGATGCAGAACGCTGGCCACATTGATCTCGGCAGCATTCGGCTCATAGCAGCAAGAAGCGCACGATCTGCGGGTCGAAAACGGGGCCGGGCGACCTGTGGCCTAAGGATCTGCAGCTCGTGGCATAGAACCAGGATCTCCAGCTCTTTGGAGCCGTCTGATCGGACCAGCCAGGCGATAAATGCCAGCACGCTTCGAAGCCCGAGGTAGACAATCGACCACAACAACAGGTGCCCTCCAAACCACGATCAGCAAACGCACAGGCACCCTCCTGAACCGAGAACCGCTTCGAGAAACGGCCGATTACCAACCCTGATCGAGTTTTTGCACCCTACGACACCCAAGTTCATCCGATTGGCCCCGGGCCCCCTTGGTGGACGTTAGCGGCTGAATCTCGGCGGGTTTCTCAACTGGTCCGCAGCATCTGGACGGCATCGCGGACCGTGCCGACGTGGACCTTTTCGGGCTTCGATCGCGCTCGTTCGAGAAGCGCCGGGAGCATCCGGTTTTGAGGATCGTGCAGGTAGTGTGAGTACGGATGCCACGTTGGAACCCATAGAAGTTCGTTCTCGTAGGCGAAATCGAGGGCGGCGAGGTTGTATTCGATCCAACCGTCGAGCGCGTCATCATCCGTCCACGGGCACTTCCAACCGCTCGGTACCGGCTCGTGGCCGTATTCAGCCCGCCACCCGTCGTAGGCCTCCTGATCGACGCATTTGAAGCTGTCGAAATAACTTCGATCCAGCCAGCCCTGGATTGGCAGTTCTATCAGGCCGGTCGCGTAGGAATACGCTTGGAGGCGAGAGGGTGCCGCGGCATCGTAGTCAAGTCCGTCCTCGCCCATCGTGACGTCCTTGTGGCACGTGACCCAGCGAAAACCGTTCTTCAGGATCGCGCGCTGATTGTCTTCAAGACCATTTAGTCCGTTGGCTTCGCCGCCGGGGCCGCGAAGCACCGTCGAAGTCCAGCCAAGCCGCTGGCTCAAGAGGCGATTCGTGAGTTCAAGCTCGGCGTGCAGCTTCTCGGAGTCGGGGGTTCCGAGACGGAGATGGCTGTAAGTGTGGCTATCAACCACATGACCGCGGCGCAGTATCTCTTCCAGATATCCAACGTCGTCCTCTTCTAGTCCGTTTCCCACGTGGAAAAAGTGAAGCTGCACGCTGTACTCTTCGGCGGTCTGGCAAAGGCGCAGGGCGTAGTCCTGCACTGGCGCCATGATCCGGCCGTGATTGATCCCCACCGGCGAGTAGCCCGCACACATTTCCAGGTCGTAGCTCAGGGCGACAGTACACCGTACGCGATCCGGGAACTCGACGCGAATATCCATTTGCAGACTATTCCTCGTTCAGCGTTGCGGCACGAGCCCATAAGCTGGAGCCGTCCGTTCTCGACACCCTCTCCTCAGAGCGAAATAAAGCTTCTTCTCACCGCGAGCCCGGTTTCACCCGCGCCCTTGGCGGGGCCCTTGTGCTCGACGCCCGAACTATCCAGGCTAAGCCTGGTAGGCGTCCGCAACCTTCGCCACGATCTCGGCAACGTCGTCAATATCGCCATCCGTGTAATGCTCGGACCATGGCCACCGGACGATACCAGCCAGATGCGCCCGAGCATTCTTCAGCCGTTGCAGGTCCTCCTTGCGGCCCTGGAGGAAGGTATGGCTGTAGGGAATGAGGTAATACATCGCCGGTCCGCATTTCAGCCCTTCGGCGTTAAGTGCGTCGATGATCTCCCCGATATCGGCACTGAATCGCGTCAGGTCGAAGTTCAGGTAGTAGAGCCAATAGGCGTGGCCGCAGCCGGCCGGCACGTACGGGGGGGACACGCCGTCGATCGACCGGACCTTCTCCGAAAGCCGGTCCGCGAGTTCGTTCCGCCGGTGGACGATCGCCCGCAAGCCCGGGAGATTCGCCATACCTACCGCCGCTTCCAGGCGACTAAGGTGGAAGGCGTGACCGAATACCTCGTGAACCCGGGTTCCGCGTTCGGCGGGTCGAGCTCCCCGGTTGATGCCCACGAACCGGATCTCCTCGGCGAGATCCCCATCGTCCGTAATCGCCATCGCCCCAGCGTTGGACAGGTGCTTGCCTCCATCGAACGAGAAGCAGCCCACTTCAGCGATGGTCCCGGCCAGCCTCCCCTTGTATTCGGCCATCGGCGCCTGACACACATCCTCGATCAACAGCAGCTTCCGATTCCGTGCCAGATCGACTATCGGGTCCATGTCGCATACGAGGCCGTACATGTGCACCGCGATAATCGCCTTTGTTCTCGGAGTTATGACCTTTTCGATCTCTTCGGCCGTGACGAGCCCGGACCTCAGGTCCACGTCGGGGAAAACCGCCTTGGCCCCTAGCGCGATAATGCCCTTAACCGTCCCGTAGTCCGTGATCGGGCTGGCGATCACCTCGTCTCCGGGACCTATTTTCTTCGCGGCGAGCAGGCCGTGAAAAATGTTCGTGCACGTTGACATCGCAACCGCGTGCTTGACGCCCATTGTTTCCGCGAACGTCCGCTCGAACTCACCGACCATGTCATATGCAAACTTGCTGTCGAGGACCATATTGACATACCGGCTGGCCTCGGGTGCGACTGGCCTCGGAACAGAGGTGGGTAGCGGATCGTCCGGCACACGGAAGGGTGCGCCGCCCTTCAGCGCAAGCTCGCTCATGGGCGTTGTCTTGGTGGCCATCGTTCAATCCTCGCCGTTTCGAAATTGAGGCAACTTCGCTTCGGCATACAGCCTATTATGCCAGGGCGGATCTGTCGAAATCAGAGGAGGGATCGAGAATGGTCGGCTTCCTGGAACGATTGGCGGACGGGGACTTACTCCTGCTTGACGGCGGGATGGGGACTGAACTCGTTCGTCGGGGCGTGCCCCGGGACGATGCCGTCTGGGGCGCGATGGCGCCGCTCACTCACCCGGACATTATCCGCGAGGCGCATGCCGACTTCATTCGGGCGGGAGCCGACACCATTATCACAAATAGCTTTTTCTCATCCCGGAGTGCGCTGGCCAAGGCAGGGCTCCAGGAAGATACCGAGGAGGCAAACAGGAACGCCGTAGCGCTTGCGAGCGAGGCGATTGAGGTTGCTGCGCCCGGGCGGAACGTGTACGTGGCCGGTTCGATCTCGTACTGGGGAACCAGTCCCGACGATGGGCCCGATGAACAACGACGCGCAAGGGAGAACTACAGGGAACAGGCTCGTATCTTGCTGGATTCGGGCGCCGACCTGCTGGCACTGGAAATGTTGAGCTGGCCCGAGAACGCTGAGGCGATCCTGGTCACCGCCGATGAGTCCGGGGCGCCGTTCATGGCCGGATTCAGCACGAGGATTTCCGCGGACGGCGCGGAAGTGCTCATGTCAAACACCCACCGGGATAACCTGCTTGAGCCCGAAATCGAGAAGGCTCTGGCATACGCGCCTGATGTGGTGGCCATCATGCACACTGAGTTCGAAGACGTGGAGCGGTCGCTGGAAGTGGTTCGCCGTCACTGGAGCGGTCCGCTGGGGGTGTATCCGCATTCCGGGACGTTCAGGGACACCCCAACGCACGAACCGACGATTTCGTCGCAGAGGTTCGCAGAACAAGGGGCAGCATGGGTAGGTGCAGGCGTGCGCCTGGTCGGCGGATGCTGCGGAGTAGGCCCAGATTACATCGATGGACTGAGCGCGAGACTCCGCCCCGACAACGGGAACGGGGCGGTCTGAACGCGCAATGGCACGGTCCGTGGCCGGCCACCTGCCCGAGCCAGTGCGGAAGTCGGGATGGAAGGGGCGACTCCTCGGCTGATCGCTCCAGTGCTTTGCTTTTCCCCGAAGAATTCTGAAGCTTACGACGGACATGTGAGCGATAGGCTTCGAGCGTCTTTTGGTTCCGTCGACCCACGACCCGTCTTGGCAGAGCGTTGACGCCCAACTCAGCTAATTTTGGGGTATTTCGGCATTACCGGCACTCTGCTTACGGAATTCAACCGCGAGCAAGTTTCTTTGCGGCCCGGGCAGTTTCCGTGACCCATCTGCCCGAGGTGTCCTCGGGGGCGTTGAACATACAAAGGGATCGATTGAGTAGGGTTCGTTCGGAACTCCATGGGCCGATGAAAAGAAAGGTAAACCTCCCTGCTGCCAGTCGATCGCGACGGCCACGCGTAGCCCACGCATCTCGTTTGCCTAATCCACGCTTTAGTGCGCTACAGTCCAACGTCGATGCAGCCAGCGCATGAGGAGGCAGTTGAACGGCACCCGGCGGGCGATCCACTTGAAATTGTGTAGCTAGCTTCCGGCGGCGACTTTTCCTTTCTCTTCTCTACTAGACGAGTTCTCCGCCGACGAGGATAACTCCATTTGCAGCCTCAGCAACCCAAGTCCCGCGCATCAGGCCACCAGAAGCGCTGCTCTGCGACTATTGAGGCCTTCAGGATCACCCCCAGGGAAAGTCAATGCGACGTCCGGACACCGCAACGGTTATGGCGGACCTGATGCTCCGATCGTTTGACAAGGGGTGTCGGAGACGTAGGCCCACATACGAACATTTCGATCGTGTGTTTGACGTACTCGATCCGGGTTTCGTGGTTGGTCCATAAGTGAAGTGAAAGAGCTGTCGAATGCCGGCATGGTTCCCTCAGGGAACCGAAGTAGCAGTGCGATGTCGAGTTTCTGTGTACGTACCGGCAACCATTCTTGCCCTCTCCAGGGCATCGCAAAACTTTCGGCTTGATGGTCCAATACCTGGGAACGGTTCGCCGTTTCAACCGGCCCACGGTCCTTTTCCTCTGCGTTTGCACGCTGCATTCGTTCGCATTCATGGGCATCTATTCGCTGCTCGTGAATCTATATCTGTTGCGTTTGGGCTATGGGACAACCGTGATGGCCTCTTCAACGGCGTGGCGGACATGGCGATAGCGGCATTCGCCCTGCCCGCGGCTGCACTCGCCCGCCGTTGGCGCCTAAAGGCGCCGATGGTTGTTGGGCTTTCTTGCTCGGCGGCACTGATTGCCGCCCTTCCCGTCGCCGAGCTTCTACACGGGACCGCACGGACGGGCTGGCTGGTGATGGTCAGCGCGCTGACGGCGTTCGCCCTGTCGCTCTGGTTTGTCAATGGCAATCCCTTCATGATGGCTCTTGTTGATGCAGGGGAGCGCAGCCGAGCATTCTCGGTCCGCTGGGCGCTCCTTGCCCTTGGTGGCTTCGCTGGAAATCTGGTCGGAGGATCGCTTCCGCCCGCGTACGCTGCCGTGACTGGTTCATCCGTTGAAGCGGCCGAACCATTTCGGTACGCCTTGTGGACATCGGCTGCACTGATAGCCATTGTCGCTATAGGAATGGCGCGCACCCCCGAAAGACACGCCCCCGAGATTGCGGGACATGCCCTCAAGGGGTTCAGCGGCACGGGTGCGGCTCGCCTGATCACGCTGTTTCTGGTCGCCACGGTGCTCCTACAGGCGGCAACGACCTCGGTGAGGATCTTCCTTAATGTGTATATGGATACGGACCTGGGCGCAGATACGGTCCTTATCGGGTCCCTGAGCGGCGCCGGCAGGCTTTTGGCCGTGCCGGCAGCCCTCGCAATGCCCATCCTTGCCGCCAAAGTAGGACACGGTCGCACTTCCGCTTTGGCATCGATGATCGGCGCCTTCGCTCTGCTGCCGATTGCGCTGGTTCCGCGCGTTGGCGCGGCCGGAGTCGGATTTCTGAGCATGAACCTGACGATGGGGCTCTTCTGGCCGTCGTTTCAGGTCTACTCGATGAGCATGGTACGGCCGAATAAGAGACCTCTGATATACGGATCGATCATCGGCGCCAGCGGCCTCACCGGGGCGCTTTTGGGCACCGGCGGTGGATACCTAGTCGCGGCGGCTGGCTTTCGCGAGTTCTTCTTGTTGAGTTCCGCCCTAACCCTGCTGGGGGCGGGCGTGTTCTGGTTGGCCCTGCTGCGACGCGGCCAGCGCGCGGGTGAAAGTGGCGCCGCCCAGACACCGTGAGGCTAGAAGGGGTTGAAGGGGCCTTCTTCCCGGTAGCGCTCAGCCGCTCTTTCCACGGCGTCCCAATCCAGCTCCATCCCCAGTCCAGGTCCGTCAATCACCGGCAGCGTTCCCTGTCGGACCCTGAGATCCGGCTCCGCAACGATGTCTTCTTTCAGAACCTGGTGCATTATCTGGTTCCCGTCGGTCAGGTTGGGGATCGTGGCGGCAATCTGGTTCTCGGCACACGAGGATATGCCGGAGTCCTGTTGACCGTGCATACAGACCGAGATCCCCGCGGCCTCTGCGATAGCCGCCGCCTTGCGGAGTCCGAGAAGTCCTCCGGTCTCATGAGGGCCAATGACCAACACGTCGGCAGCGCGCATCGCACACACCTCGAAGGTCTCGGACAATGTGTACGCGCACTGATCCGCCGCTATCGGTACGCTGACGGACTCCCTGACTTGCCGTAACGCCCTTATCGACCGGGCCGGGGTCGGCTGCTCGACGAACTCCAAATCGTACTCGGCCAGTTTGTTGATCATTCGTATAGCCGTGCCCGGGTCCCAGGCCTCATTGGCGTCGATTCTGAGTCTGAGGTCGCCAATCGCTTCTCGCACCGCGGCGACGTTCCGCACATCCCGCGCTTCCCCAAGGCCCACCTTCAGGTAGATCACCGAGTACCCGTCCGCGACGGCCTTTCTCGCGTCCTCGGCCAATTCCTCAGGTGCACCGCCTTGCAGAAATGCAAAGTAGTCAATCTCTTCGCGCACGGCCCCACCAAGCAGCCTGTGTACGGGTTGGCCAACCGCCTTGCCCACGATGTCCCACATCGCCATCTCCACACCGGCGAGAGCATGACTCGCGTAGCGCGGCGCGTTGTCGAGCTTTGCCAAACGTTGGGCGCCCGTCGTGTGGGCTTCGATGTCAAACGGAGACCTTCCAATCAGGAGCTGGGACACGTGCTGGATGAGCGCGACTACCGCGTCCGCCCCCCGATCGCCCGTCGACTCGCCATAGCCCACGATCCCATCGTCGGTCCGAACCTCAACGAGGACAACGTTGGTGCCAAGAGGTACGCCGCGGGAGTAGTGATAGGGCACTTTGTTTTCGAGCGCGAGCGGCCGTGCTTGGATCCCGACTATTTTCATATTCGCCTTCCTCTGTCAAATCAGACCAGACTAAACCAGCTGGCTTCACAAGCCCGGTCGTGACGCGAGACGGCAAGCTCTGCCAGCCGAGTTGCAGCGATTAGGCCCGCTATGTCGACGCGGGTCAATTCACCAATCCGATTCTCGGCCGAAAAAAGACTATCCCTCGTCGATTTGCGTAGCTGACTCCATTACGGCGACGCCGAAATCCAGGTCGGTATTGGGAGACTTCCCCGCCTTCACACATTCAATGAAGTGACGAGACTCATCAAAATAGCCGAACCCGCGATGAGGCTCGCTGGAGCCTGCCAGTTCGAAAGCGTCGAGCATTTCGATTTCATTTCCCTCGAGGTAGAGTTCGGCCTTCGCCGGGGCATTCGGATATGCGCCCAGGCGTGTATCGGGAGCCAAAATATAGGCCGCGCCGCCGACGGTGTGGATCTCGAAACGTTCGTAGCGCGAGGCACTCGCGAAGTCTGAGATCAGCACACCAGCGCCCCCCGATTCAAAGTCGAAGAGAGCGGTTACCAGATCGACGGCGCCTTCGTCGCCGATCCTTCGGTTGTTGATCTTTATCGAACGAGGAACCCCGCCGACATGGTGCAGAAGAGCCATTATGTGAATAACGTCGGCAACCGCGTGAGATCCCGCACCCCAAGCCGTGGGATGGGGCGGCTTGTGGAACTCGCCTACGACGAGGTTTACATCTCCGATCTGGGCGAGGCGGCGACGCGCCTCGGTGATGACCGGGCTGTAACAGCGGTTGAACGCCACCATTCCGAAGGTCCCGGCCTTCCTTGCGGCTTCCGCCAAAGCTCGTGACTCCGCGAGCTTCATCCCCGGAGGCTTCTCGACCAATACCGGCCGCCCAGTGGAAAGTACGTCAAGCGCTATTGGCACCATTGGGCCCGGCGGCATGATGACATAAACCGCGTCCGGATCCGTCTCGGCAATCATCTCCTGGTAATCCGAATACCTACCGGCAACTTGATATTTGTCCGCCGTCTCCTTCAGCCGCTCTGAATCGAGATCGCAAATCGCCACCAGATCCGCTTCAGGAATGTCCGCCAGCGACGGGTAATGCATCATGTTCGCAAAGCGACCCGCCCCGATCGTAGCTATTTTCATGTCTGCCATCCTCTCCACCGACACGATTACGACTCGACGCGTTGGGGCGTTACAGGGCGCGGCAGCTTGAACTCATGACCACCTTCGAGTCGTGCCACCAGCGGGTCTTCGCCGACCAACACAGTCCCACATATCTCATGCGAGTTGCCGCCCAGAAGCACTGCGTCCGCTCGGGCAAGGTCGACCGCGAGCGCACGCCGCGAATGGTCACTTGTGTTGGGACCCGAAGCGTGAAGCATACAGCCATGGTGGAATGTCAATGTCCCCGCCGGGACCTCGAGGTTCACGGCACTATCTTCGTCGGCGTAGTCGGCGGGATTGGTCGCAGTTCCCGTGAAATCGCCGTTGCGGAAATGATCAACCGGTCCCCGCTTATGGCTGCCCGGGATCACCTTCACGCATCCATTCGCAACCGTGGAGTCATCCAAGAATAGGAGCACGGCCAAAGTATTGAAATTGGTGCGCGGGAAATACGGAAAGTCCTGATGCCACCCAAGTTCGCCTCGACCCTTGGCCGGCGGTTTCCAATTGAGCTTCGCATCGTGAATGATCACATCGGGCCCGAGTAGCTGAGTAACAGTTGCAACGAGTGCCGGGTGCCGAACCGCCTCCCAGAACACCGGCTCCCGCAAAGGAGCGCTGTGCAACGAGACCAGACGCTCCATTCCGCCGGCACTCTCGCGCTCCGCTGTCAGACGCTCGGTCGCTTCACGCATGCGACCCACGAGATCCATTGAGATCGCACGCTCGACGACCAGATAACCCCCTTCGCCCCATTGCCTCAGTTGATCACGAGATAACGTCTGTTCAGACTCCAGCATATGCGGACCTCCCGCGTGGGATCTGACTGAGCGCTCAGACCCCGAACGCGGCGGTCGGTTTGCCGCCACGCTCGATCAATTCCACCAACTCGCGAGTCTTGAGTGCGTCCTCGAAGTTCGTCAGCGGCTGCTGATTGTCATGTATTGAGTCGAGGAAATGACGGTGCGCGTGCCAGAATCCGAGCCAGTGATTCTCCTGCTCGGCGCTCAATTCGCCACGAAAGTCGCTCGATCTAAACGACTCTTCCGGTCCGTCGTCTGCCGCAAAAGTCGCTTCCCCCTCGGCATCCACGTATGCATAGCAATTCTTACCGTGAATTTCTGCTCGGAACACTCTTCTGCCCGTCGCAAAGCAGAAGTGGATTCTTCCCACGGCGCCGGTGCTGAACTCGACCATGGCGGAGATGGAGTTGTTGAATCCGGCATCTGAATACAGGCTCCGCTTCGTAGTCATGACATCTACCACTTCGCCTCCGCAGAGGTAGCGAAGGTCGTCGCACACGTGAGTCGCGTCGCCCTCGGCAAGGGTCATTCTTCCCTCCCACGCACCTGTGTAGGACCCGTGCCCACTGAGCCCCGCGTGGACCTTGAAGAAGTCCACCGAAGCCGTGTGAACGGGTCCCCGCTCCTCAACGCGTCGCTTCATTTCAGTGATCGCGGGTATGAAGCGCCGCTGGAAGGAGACCATGGTCTTGCAGCCGTGTTCCTCAGCGATATGCGCCAACATGCGTATCTCATTAGTGCTCATGAACGGGGGCTGCTCGCAGTAAACGGAACGGCCCTGGCGCAACGCCTCGGCCGCAATCTCGTAGGACCACCAGGGAGACATGATGACGTAGACGATCTCGGGATCGGTCTTTTCAAACATCTGACGGTAGTCGGAGTAGATCCTGGGCACTTCCCACCGCTCGGCGGTTTCCTTAGCGCGTGCTTCGTCTATGTCACACAGCGCCGCCAGCTCAACGTCGGGCATGCTCGTAACGGAGGGGTAGTGTCTGCGATTGCCCCAGGGCCCCGCACCGACGAACGCCGCCTTCAACGTAGCCAAAATTGCCTCAGTCGATCCGAAACTTGAGCGGCATAGCTTAGATGTTCGGTAAAGGTTCTACCAAATCGTGAGCGTGGCGGAGGCTCGAAGGCGACGCCTTTCGGTGGCGCACCGAGGACTCCTTCTACAATCTGGCCGCCGAGCTACCCGGTTCCAATTTAGGGGCGTCCCATGTGAAGCTGGTTTCGAACTCAGCGGGAGACCGCGTCGAATCGGGTGTCGTGGTAGATGGCGACCTCGTTGCTGGTCTACCCTCGCTTCATGGGCTGGACGCCTCAGTCCCTTCCACCGTGATAGGGCTGCTCGAGGCTGGTCCCGAAGGCTTGCGTCTGGCGACGCTTGCCGCGGAAGGCCTGGCAAGAAAGGAGACGTTGCCCGGGTTATCCAGTCTGAGGCTCGCCCCTCCGGTTCCCAATCCGTCCAAAGTCGTATGCGTGGCCGGGAATAATGCGGACCACCTCGCCGAGTGGGGGATCGATGGCTACGACCGAAATCGCAAGGGTTCTCCCTGGCTGTTTCTCCGGCCGCCCGGCTCCCTCGCTGCCGCATCATCCCAATTATTCATACCCGCCGAGATGGGTGAACCCGGCTGGGAACTCGGGCTCGCCGCGATCGTCGGCCGTCGTGGATTTCGCCTCGATCCCGCCTGCGCAATCGAACACGTGGCGGGCTACGCAATATTCAACGACATGTACGCGGCTGATCTCCGGGTACCCCGCGGCTATGGGGACGATGAGTGGAGCCGGTTCTTTGCATGGTATGAAGGCCACTGCTTCGACGGCACCGCCCCCTGCGGGCCGTTTTTCGTCACGCGGGACGAGGTTCCCGACCCCCACGATCTCCGGATTCAACTAAAGGTGAACGGGGAACCGCGACTTGAGACCCATACAGGTCAAATGCTGTTCTCGGTGGCGGAATGCATCGCGTTCATCTCCAACTTCATGGAACTGCGTCCGGGCGACGTCGTGTCGCTGGGAGCCTGCGGGGAGACCGGTCATGGCAGCCGCAGCTTCTTGCGCAACGGTGATGTGATCGAAGCCGAGATCGACGGCCTTGGCATTCAGCGCAACGAGATATTCCTAACGGGTTAGGTCGGCGCAGCCGCTCCCTGAACGATCGGCCGTAAATACTCCAGATCCAAGCGCGTCTGATCGATCAGTTCGTCCACGCTCAGGTCCCGCCAGCTAGACGGGCCCTGATACTCGCTGGCTACCGAAACGTAGCCGTCGTAGCCGATGGCCCGCAGGCACTCGAAGGCGAGCGGCCAGTCCACGACTCCATCTCGGAGCGGGACGAGCTTCGGACTCCACTTAGTCACCCCACGCTCGGCATCTTCTTCCGCAAAAAATCCGAAGTCCTTGATCGCCACAAGCTTGGTGCAATCGGCGAGGAGGTCTATTGACATCTTCCAGGCCGAGACGGGACCCTCGCAGGCCATATTTCCGGGATCGACGTATGCGGCAACGCGCTCCGGGTCAAAGCCCTTCAGCATCATGTAAAGCATCTCGCCGCTCGCGGGGATGGTATCGCCGGCGTGCGTGTGGACGCAGATAGTCACACCGTAGCGCTCGGCCAGTGGGACCATTTCTCTCCACCGCGCCCGTATCTCCTCCATGCGAGCGGCAAGGTTGCCGAAGCTTTCGTACCGGTAATAGCCGAGCTTGATTCGCTCCACCCCGTGCTCCGATGCCATACGAAGGGTGTCCTCGAAGTGAGGCTCCGAGGCGTCAGTCAACGCGGTCGTGAACATGCCGATTTCGAGCCCATGATCGGACAGCACCGATGCCAATTCGGGCAAGTCTTCGACGACGCGCTCCGGCAGTATCGAGCCGTTCGGGCGTACAGTGAGATCGACGCCGTCGAAGCCGAGATCGCTGACAGTCCGAGCCATCCGCTCCACCGGAAGGGGCTGAAGGTGCTTTGTGAACATGAGTAACTTCATCGGTATCGCCTCGCCACTTTCAATTTCCTAGGGATTGTGTCCGCTGTAGCCGGGTTGATGCCGTCTCGTACGCGCATCACCAGGGACCGGTTTGCGGGCCAAGGCTCCTACTCAGCAACGCGCCATTCTCGAACTCTTGCGTGACTGCACGTTGCGTTGGCGCTAGGTGCTCCGTGAAACCTGCTCCGCGGTGAGTTCTGGCGAGATCCCCTTACCATCGAAGAAGCTGATGAGTTGCGCGCCGACGTTGCGGGAGACCTGGTCGTACCAGGTGTCCGACACATTCGCCGATCCGTGGGTCATGAGTAAGTTCGGCAAGCCCTGCAGCTCCGCATCGAGCCACAGATCATCGCGCATCGGGATCAGGTTCAGCGCGGCATAGATGCCGCGGCTCTTGACCAACTGGTACAGCGCATCTTCGTCCACGATGGGCATCCGAGCATTGCAGATAAGCATCCCTCTGGGGCCCAGCTTCTCCAATGCCCTTTTTGTCACGAGGCCGGTCGTCTCGTCGGTCCAACCACAGTGGATCGTGACGATGTCGGACTGATCGAACAGTTCGACGATGTCATCCACCAATGTTGCGCCGACCCGGCTCGCCATCGCTGGGTCAACATACGGGTCGTACGCCATGATCATTACGCTGAACGTGGCGAGCATCTCGGCCAGCAGCTGGCCGATCGGTCCCAATCCCACTATGCCGACGGTCTTTCGCTCGAGCCCGATGCCCAGGATTTCTTGTCGGTTGAAATCCGTGGTCCGCTGGTAGGTGTAGAGCTCGTGGGCATACCGCAAGTGGTAGCCAAGCGCCAGCATCATGCCGATGGTCGATTCGCACATGGTCCTCGCGTATGCCCGCGCGGAGTTCGTGAACGGAATGCCCTTCTCGATAATGGCATCCAGCGGCAGCTGCTTTACTCCGCCCTGCGCGTGAATCCAAACTCGCAGGTTCGGCGCTGTCTTCACGAGATCCGGAGGGATCTCTGGCGTTCCCCATCCGCTGACGACAGCATCCGCCGCGTGAATCAGGTCCCGAAGCTCGTTTTCCGCTGGCCGTGCATTTTCCTGCCTCAAAAAGTCGAAGCGGTTCGCCGTGGTCTCGAAAAACCGCTCGTCGACGTTCTCGTAGACAACGTCTGGATCGATCACTAAGGCGACTTTTGGCCGGCTCTCCATCTTTGCTACCTTACTCGAAGTTGGCACGCTCTCGGGACTCCGATCGAGCGGAGGAGTTCCGAGAACGATGCTCTCGTTAAATCCCTTGCTAGCGACCCGCGATTCCGGTCATGACAATGCCGCGCATGAAGTACCGCTGTGCGAAGAAGAACAGCACGATGATTGGCAATGCCATCGTAAACGAAGAGGCCATTATGAAGTTGCGGTTCTCTCCGAACAATGCGCTGTTCAAGGCTAGACCCACCGCAACGGTCCTGACGTTCTCGGTGTTGAGATAAACCAGGGCCTCAAGGAAATCCGTCCATCTCGACACGAAGCTAAATACTCCGATCACCGCAAGCACAGGACCGGCCAGGGGGAGCATGATCCGCCAATAGATGCGGTAGCTGGCGGCGCCGTCGATGCGTGCGGCTTCCTCCAGTTCGTACGGAATGCTCATGAAGAACTGTCTGCTCAAGAAGATGAAGAATGCGCCGCCGCCGAGTACATGCGGCACGATCATCGGGTAGAGCGTGTTGATCCACCCTAGTTGTCTGAAGATCAAAAAGGTCGGAACGAGTGTGACGATGCCGGGCAGCATCATTGTCGAAAGAGTCAAGATGAAGAGGACATTCCGACCGACGAACCGCAGTCGCGCGAACGCGTACCCCGCCATCGTGGCGGTAAGCATGGCCCCCGCCGTCGAAATAGCTGCGATGGCAATCGTATTTCGGTAGTAGAGGTGGAATGGCATTACCGTGTGAGCATCAAGGTAGTTTTTCCAAACGACCGGGTCCGGAATCCACTTCATGGGCCATTCGTATTCCATCCCATGCGCCTTCAATGACGTCGACATCATGTAGAAGATTGGGACCAACGCCATGAGGCTGATGGCGGTCAGGACTACGTACAGAGAAACGTGCAGAATTCGTTCCCGTGTCTGCCGCGACTCGAGTGACCGGCGGGAGGCCGCCAGAAACCCTCTGTCCACTTCCGTCCCTTGAGCCACTATTCTCCTTCTAGGTCTTTATGTCGCCTTCATAGAACACCCAGCGGCGCGCCAGTCTGAACTGAATGAGAGTGAAAATCAGAACGATCACGAACAGAATCCAGGCCAAGGCCGACGCATAGCCGAAATGGAAGAGTTCCCAGGCCTGCCTGTAAAGGTAGAGGACATAGAAAAGTGTGGCGTTGCCAGGTCCACCCTGCGTCATGATGAACGCCGAATTGAATATTTGGAACGATCCAATGATCCCGACGATGAGATTGAAGAAGATGATCGGGCTCATCATCGGGAGCGTGATATGCCGGAACCTGTGCAACGCGTTCGCCCCGTCGATGCTCGCGGCTTCGTACATCGTCTCCGGCACGGATTGAAGCCCGGCGAGAAAGATCACCATGGTCGGGCCGATCGCCCATAGATTCATCAAGATGAACGATGGCTTCGCCTGCACTGGGTCCCAAATCCAGTTCTGAGGCGGTATGCCGAAGATGTCCAGGAACTGGTTGGCGATGCCAAAGTCGGGATTGAAAATCCATACCCACAGGAGAGAGAAGGCCACCGAGGGCGTCACCGCCGGAAGGTAGACCATCGTGCGAAAGTAGTTGACGAACTTCAACTTCTCGTTCAAAGCCACGGCCAGAAGTAGTGATACGACGAGGAAGATCGGGATAGCTAGGAAGGTGTAGAAGACAGTGTTGCCCAGCGAAATGAGGAATAGGTCGTCCTTTAGGAAGATCTTTTTAAAGTTGTCTAAACCGACCCACTCGGGATCGGAAAGGATGTCCCACTTGACCATAGCAAGCAGGATCGAGCCGATCATTGGACCCAGGATCAAACCAAAAAGCCCGACGAGCCAGGGAGCCAGAAAAACATAGGCGTCGATGTTTTCCCGGAGTGCCATCCGGGAAATGCGCCGCCTACGGGTCGTGGTGGGTCGGGACGTTACGGCAGCCAAGCGTCCACCTTGCCATTCCTCACGTTCAGCACACGAAACATGCTAGAGGGCTAACGCCGAGAGGGCAAAACCCGCGAAACAGAGTGTGCCTGTGGATCGCAGTCCCACAGGCACACTCAAAAGTGCTATTCGAGTCCCGGCTCCCGAAGTCAGACCGACTAGGCCAAGAGTCTAGTAGCCGTACTCCGCCAGCTCCACTTTAGACTGCGCCAGCAGCTCGTCGACCTTGGGGGCCACCTTGTCCATGGCCTCCTGGACTGTGTCCTGCCCTATGAAGGCCAGTTCGAGAGCCGGACCAACGGTCAGCTTGGCGATTTCGTTGAAAGTCGTTGGGATCCGCGGAGCGAGGTCCTTCTCGGACGCCGCCTCATAGATATCGACACTCTCCCAAGGCTGCAACGACTGGATGAAATCGGGACCGCGCATTAGCGAGCGGGTCAGCGGCAGCGTCCCTCCAATGGAGTTGGAGGCGGCGAAGAAATCGGGGCCCGTGGTGAACTTCATGAGCTCCCAGGCCTCGTCCGGGGCCTTGGCTGCCTTCATGATCGCAAACCCGTTGGGGCCGTTGCGCACGAACGAGCCTCCGGGACCGGACGGCGCATGCCACATCGCCTTATTCCAAGGCTGAGCGTTAAGACCCGGAACCGAACCTTTGATTCCCCAGGCACTTATAGCAACGCGTCCAGATCTGAACCCACCGGCCAGTCCCTCGCGGTCGGCACCGGTTGGAGCTACCTTCTCTTTGAACTGAAGGTCTGCGTATTGCTGAAACGCCTGGACCGCTGCGGGTGCGTTCAAAAGAGTCGCGGTCATGTCGTCGTTCCACAGCTTGCCGCCGAAGTTCCAGACCATCGGAGCGAGCACCTTCAACCTTGTGGTCAAGGAGTCGAATCCGAAGGTCTTATCGCCGCGGGTCCCTCCGGTAAGCTGCGCTGATACCTCGTGAATCGTGTCCCAGTTCCAGTCGTCTCCGAATTCCTCAGGGAGTCTGATCCCCTTCTCTTTGAACAGGTCGGCGTTGACGATCGTGAGGGACGGACCGCTATAGAACGGCAGAACATACAGCCTGGACCCTGGCGTGTGAGACGGGAAACGAAAGTACTCCAAGATGTTGTCGTAGTAGTCCGACATGTCGAGCCCATCGCGCTTGATGAACTCGTCGACCGGAATGATCGAGCCCTTGCCCGCAAAGTTCCCCATGAACTCGGGGTGCATGTACAGGGCGTCGGGCGGAGTTCCGCCGGCGATCTGTGTCAGAACCTTGACGTAATACGCGTTGCCGCCCCCGGGTACCAGCGTCGGGTTGATCGTGACACCAAATCGGTCCTTGAAGATCTTGAACGTCTCATCAAAGACGATCTTGTCCTCTTCCACTCCGTAGAACCGTACGGTCGTTAGAGCGAGTTCGGTCGCCTTTTTCATCATCGGCGCCACTTCGACGATCTTGGTGACGACCTTTTCTTGGATCACTATCTTTTCAACTTCTTGGGTGACGACCCTCTCAACCTCAACGATTTTTTCTTTCTCGACAATTTGGGTGACGACCTTTTCGACCGGCACCTCCTTGACGACCTCTTGAATCCTGGTTTCGGTTACGATCTGGGTCTCACCGCAACCGGCGAGCACCGCTACAGCGCCAACGCCCCCCAGAGCACCAACCCTGAGCAGCGAACGTCTACTAGTTGACGTGATGTCCATCTTCCCGTGCATCCTTTCCCTGGGATCCTCCGCCAGACAGCGGATTTAGATCCCCTCAATTTGAAAAAGCGGGAGAATTTCGGTTAGTAGCCGCCATCGAGAACGGAACTCCCCCCTTGCCTTGCCGCTTATACCATCGGGCGAAATACCAGTCAAGCGCCGGCCTCAGACCTCCGGCGAGCGAACCGGCTCGCAGCTACGCACGGCTCGCCATTGCGGGATAGACGTTCCCCTGCTCCGCAAGGTCGCCGTGGACCAGCCACTTCTGCGGCTCTCTTACGGTCGACAGCTCGTCCGCCGCACAGTATCCGACCGTCATGCTCATCCGCGTCTGGTCAGTCTTATTGATGCCTAAGGAGTGCAAGATTTGGCTGTCGATTAGAAGCATGCCACCGGCCGGCATCTCCACCAATACGTCTTGATCGAACACTTCCCAGTGAGAGGCTTGAGATCCTTCGACGGAGCCTGCAGCGTTTTCGATCCATGGAAGATAGTGTGAGCCGGGAATGACCTTGGTACAGCCTTTTTCGACCGTGGACTCTTCGATGAAAAAGATTACAGTGGCAATGTTTCGCGTCCACGTCAGGCAGTCCCTATGGAAATGGGATCCTTTATAGGATTGCCTGGTGACGAGCTGGACGTGGTTGTGGCGGTGCCTGAGCATTTCGATATTAGGTCCGAGGATGTCCTCGAGAGGGTCCAACACGAGCGGTGACGTGGCAACTTCCCAAAACACATCGTCGCGTTCGAGGACATTGGATATTCGGATCACGGATTGGTCGTCGCCTCGCACCACTGGCTCCACGGCGGCATCCACGTCAACACGCACGGCCTCGCGCAAGCGCTTCACGGTACCGCTCGGAATCACTCCTGGAAGGCGCATGAATCCGTTGTGCCTGAACAGAGTGATCTGCCATGGATTCAGTGCCATCTCGACCTCCATAACGAATTCCCGAACTCGGACGCATGTTAACGCCCAGTCTTCGGAACGGAGATTGACTCAGCTGCCTTCAAGTGTCAACGTTCTCAGCGCGGGGAAGACTGCTCCTCATGTTCTATCGGAAACATAATGCGAATTGACGCCAACGCGTATTTGGGTCACTGGCCCTACAGGAGGCTCGCCCACGACGGATTGGAAGGCCTTCGGCGTGTAGGGCGACTGGTGGGACTCGATCACATCATTGTCGGGAATCTCAGCGGCGCGTTCTACCTGGATCCGCGGGACGCAAACGAGGAAGCGCTAGAGGAGCTCGGCGACGATCCGTTGTTTTCCTACACTCCCGTTGTCAACCCGGCGCGTCCCTGGTGGGAAAGAGACCTGCAGTGGGCGGTCGACTCCGGATGTAAAGCGATTCGCGTCTTTCCAAACTACTGGGGAATTTGGATTGCCGATCCACCGGGCGAACGCCTGATGGCTGCGATCCGCGAAGCGGGGATTGGCCTGGTCGTCAACATCCGCCTCCACGATGAGCGTCACCAACAGCAGCAGTTCTACAAGCCACCGGTGCAATTCAGAGACCTGGAGTGGCTGGTGCGGCAGTGGCTGGACGTGCCAATCGTGTTGGCAGCGGGTGCGTGGCGGGACATAGCGCCCATTGGAGCATCCGCCATCCGCGATTCGCGTACGGTCGTGGAAATTTCCTACATGAAAACGCCAACTTTCGTAATCGAGGAGATGGTCGAGGCCATCGGCGCCGACCACATCGCCTTTGGGACAGGCGCGCCTCTTCACTATCCCGAGGTCGCAGCGTATCGAGTCGAGATGGCCGACATCTCCGATGAGGATCGCGCTGCCATCTGGGGCGTGACTATCGCCCGTACGTTTGGTCTGAAGGCTAAAGGCGCGAGCCGGTGATTCCCGGAACCAAACACGCCGTCGATGTCCACTTCCACCCCAGCGTGGGGGCGATTGACGAGGCGGCCGCCGATACCCGGATCGAGCGTATCCTCAACGTCCACCCCTGGGACAGAATCGTCGCCTGCACTCTTGGCTCAGACTTCCCCACGCCGGCCGAGATACCGGTTCTGAACGACGAGACCATTCGGCTGGCAAAGAAGTTCTCCCCGGTCGTAAAAACGTCGTGTTATCTCGACGCAACCCATGGCGCCGAATTCTGCCTGGCGGAGTTGGACAGATGCCTCGACCAGGGAGCGGTGGGCGTCAAGCTCTGGCTCTCCCAGTTCGCGGACGATCCCCTGGTCGATCCCATCGCCGAACGTTGCATCGAAGTGCGGCTGCCAATGCTGGTGCACACTGGCGGCCACGGGCCGGAGGGAACTGAGCCGTACCCCCGTGAGACCAGACCCATGCAGACCGCCGCGTTAAGCAATCGCCATCCGGAAGCGATGGTCTACATGGCCCACGTGGGAACACAGTGGGAGTATGGCGCTCGAGCAATGGAAGTCGCGCCCAACCTCATGGTTGACCTTGGGGGCTCCTACACGGAGGCCGGGACTACCGAGCGCCTGTTGAAATATTCCGATCCTTCGCGGCTCCTGCTGGGCACCGACAATATGTCCTACCCCTCGTGCCTGGCGAAGGTGACCGGCGCCGGGATCACGGGAGAGGAGTTGGAGCAGATCGTCTGGAAAAACGCCAACCGGTTGTTCAGGTTTTGGCCCGAAGATCTATAGCCGTCGGTTGGGAGACGTCCTAAAACGTTCGGAACGAGGCCGCATATTCCTTCACAGTGGAACACTCGGCCAGTGAGCCCTTTCCGCGGTGTTTTTCGACGGTAAGGAAGGCTTCCCGGCAAACCTCGGCCGTGCGCTTGATGTCCTCCTCGGTATGCGAGAACGTGACGAAGTTAATCCCCGCCCTCCGAAACAGCACTCCTCCCCTGGCAACCTCCTGAAGGAACACGTTCCACATCAACTCGGTCTCGGTGTCTGAGTCCCCCTGCATCTCGAACCAGGGGAAGCTCGGAGGTCCGCTGGCACGGAAGCTGGAGCCAGCGTGCTCGGCGGCTGCGTTGAGCTCGTGTTTGAGCTTCTCGCCGACGTGGTTCATATGAGTGAAAACGTCTCGGTCCCTGTACTCTTTGATCGAGGCCACGACGGCCGCGAGGGATAGCGCTTCGCCGCCGTACGTGATGCTTATCAGCAGGTTTTCCGCGCGTTCCATCACGTCCGCCCTGCCTGCTACGGCCGAGATAGGCATTCCGTTTGCGATTCCCTTTGCGTAGCACGATAGGTCTGGAAGGACCCCATAGGCCTCCGCTGCGCCGCCCAGGGCGATGCGGAACCCGGTAATGACCTCATCGAAGATGAGCAGCCCCCCGGCAGACCGCGTCATCTCCTTGACCTTCTCCAGATATCCGGGTTCCGGATGCTCCCGTTCCGCAGGATTGAGTATCACTGCTGCTACGTCGCCCTTCCATTCGTCAAGGATCGCCTTCAAAGCAGGTAGATCATTGAATGGAAAATTGCGAACCGTCTTTTCTAGCGCGCGAGGCACGCCCCCGTCGTTGTGCATGGCAGTCCACACGTCCGGCCAGCCGTGGTAGCCGCTGCTGGCGATCTTCTCCCGCCCGGTGAAGGCTCGGGCGATCCTCGCCGCCGCCGACGTAGCGTCTCCGCCACCTTTGAAAAAGCGCACTTTCTCCGCACCTGGGACGGCGTCCACAACGGCCTGCGCCGCCTCGATCTCCAACGGCGAGGGGAGACTGAATACGATGCCCCTTTCGAGCTGTCGGCGGACTGCCTCGTCAATGGCCGGATAGCAGTACCCCAGTGTTATCGGGCCCATCGCGGCAATGTAGTCGATGTATTCGTTGCCATCCACATCCCAAACGTGGCTGCCTGACCCGCGCTCGATGAAAACGGGATACGCCCCGTGAGCGAACGACGTTGGCCGTTTTGAGTTGGTCTGGCTCGCGCCCGGGATTAGGCCGAGTGCTTTTTCGTAGAGCATCATGCTCTTCGTCAATTCGAGCGGCTCTGACATCGATTCCTCCTGGAGTCGCCGGCAATTCCCGCAATACGCTGCTCACTCGACCGCTACACAACCTACTTGAGAAGCAAAGTCCGCGTGCGCCGCTCGCCCGCTATGTTTGTACCGTTCGAAGCCGCTCGTAGCGGTTGCCTTCCTTGCGGCGCTCGCCATGAATCAGCCAACGGTTGGGATCGTCCAGCGTGGCGAACTCGTCGGGCGTCGAATAGCCGATCGTCATGCTCATCCTGGTCATGTCGGTCGTGTTGATCCCAATTGAATGGAGCAGCAGATTGTCCGTTAACAGGATTCCCCCCACCGGCATCTCAACGAGCACTTCCTGGTCCATCACGCCCCAGGCGTCCGCCGTGTCCTGGTCCTTGTGGACGCCACCCGTAGCGTCAATCCAGGGGAGGTTGTGGGATCCGGGTATCACCTTCGTGCATCCTTTCGCCACCGTTGATTCCTCCAGGTAGTAGATCGCCGAAATGCTGCCTTTGGTCCAGGTGAGGCAATCACGGTGATAGTAGGCGCCGGCGTTGGCCGCCTTGGTCACCAGCTGCACGTGGTTGTGCTTCTGGCGCATCATCTCGATATTCGGCCCCATCAGGTCGACCATCGGGCCCAGAACCCTGGGGTGGGTGGCTGTGTCCCAGAAAATTTGCTCCCGTTCCAGTACGTTCGAAACCCGCACCACCTCGTCGCCCGCACCCCTCGACAGGGGTTCCCGATGATTCTTGATGTTGTCCCAGGCAGCCGCCTTCAGCGCCGCCACTTCGTCCTCCGGAATTCGTCCCGGGATCCGTATAAAGCCATTGTGACGAAACATCGATATCTGCCACGGATTGAGCGGCACTTCATCTCCTCCGATCGCTGCGTAAACGCTTATTTCATCTGGGCAAATTGGAACCCCAAACCGGGGCCGGTAATGCTTTTTGTGGACACGTCGCCGCCAACCGGATCGAAGGCCGCACCGTGAAGTTTTCGCTCGTGGTCGGACGCGAATGGGTGGTACTGGCGGCCATTGCCCTCAACGCCCATTAGCGTGTTGGTGCGCGCCGCGAAGCCCAGGGAGTGCAAGTAGGCCATTTTGGGCAGCGAAAGGTCCTGCACCGTGTACGGGAGTCCCATCTCTTCGGCTCTGGCCAGGAAGAGCAGGCTCCCCGTGTGGCCCTTGCCCGTTTTCATTGCGATTCCGGACCACCCGAGCTCCATCGCCAGATCGTAAGCGCTTTGCTCGGTAAGGCTTTCGTCGATGATGACCGGCTTGATCCGGCCCAGTTCTCTCATGTCGTGACGGTGTGCGCCCAGTTCGCGTTCCGTCGGCTGTTCCACGTAAAGCACCGCATCGAATGCCTCGGGCCGCTCCGCCCTCAAACGGCTCAGCAACTCCACACAATAGGCGGGGCTCTCGCACTGCTCGTTGGTGTCTACGCTGTAGGCTAGATCGGCGGATCTGGTTGGCCCCAGTGTCTCCCTCGCGACGGCATCGACATCCAGGATTCGGTTCAGATCCCAATCGAGATCGGTCCCCAGTAATTTGACCTTCAGGCAGTACAGGCCTTCCTTCGCTATCCATTGATCCAAGGAGACCGGAAGACCGTCCCGAGGATCATCCTCACCCAACTCGTCTTTGCTGAGTTTGTCCAGCCCGCCCACCAGGTGAAACAGCGGCAATTGGGGCTTGTAAGCTGGCCTGAGGTAGTCGTGTGGAAATTTCCCGGCGAATTCGGTTCCCAGATGGCGTGAGAGATCGAATTCCATGTGTTCTGGACCGTAGCCCGCATACGTGTCGATACCGTTGACCACCCCGAAAGCGTCGTGCAGAGCAGCGTCCAGCGGTGACATGCTCACCGACGTCGCGAGTAACGGGAACTCTTCGGTCATGTCGAAATCGTTCTCGATCAGCCGGCAAATCCGTTCGAGCTCCGGCTCGAGGTGCATCACAATATCGAGCGGGTGGCCGTAGCCGGCGTAGTCCGTTACCAACTTCCCGTACATCTCGGTGGCGGTGCACATCATCCGATCCCGCTCAGGATGGTCGTGAGCCGCGGTGGGATAAGCCCAGAAATCCGCCAACAGTACCCCGCCTGTCCCTGTCGCGGTGTCGCCATCACGGTTGGAAACCGTCACGTGGGCGGTGGCGAAGCTGCCGCCCGGCATTACGACTGCCCCGAATTTGATCGGTGTGCGGCAGTTGAGGTATTCGAACTCCAGTCGGACTTCTTCAACCTTGATGTCCGAATTCACGGTACCCTCCCTCGTCTCGCAGAGCGGCCAGTCGGTTAACGGTTGGACGGATGTCAGGATGTCGGCGCTGCGGCGGAGCTAGGCGCCATTTCCTGAATCCGGCTCAGGAATGTCTTGGCATACCGATCGAGATTCGAAAGCGAGCCGCCACCTTCCAACGGTGAGCACATCTCGTAGGCCACCGGCCCGTCATATCCTCCCTCCCAAAGTCCCTGGAAGAAACGGACGTAGTCCACCTCTCCCTCGCCGAATGGCACGGCCTGCAGTTTCGGCTGGTCGGCTTCATAGCTCACCAAATCGGGCCGATAGCGGAACCTTGGACGCGTAACGTAGTCGGCGACGATTGTCAGCGCGGTCAATGGGGCCATGGTTACGGCCGCGTCGTATTCATCAACGTCTAATTCCATGAGGTTCCAGGCATCAAAACCGGCCTGGCAATTGGGTTCGTCCACCTCGCCCAGCAGCGCTCTCATAGTTTCAAAGTGAACCCCGATGTCGTGATGGTTCTGGACCGCGATCGTCACTCCGAGCGGAGCCACCTGCCGCGAACATTCCCTCAACCATTCAACGCATGTGGCCCAAGCGCGATCAGCGGACAGACCCTCTCGCTCGTATCCGGTAAATACCCGGACGATGGGACATTCGAGTTCCGAGGCCAGCTCACCGAGTCGCCGGATGGCGACAGCCTGCATCTCCGAAGTAGGCACGTCGGGTCGTTCGGGGTTAGCGGTGAAATCCGTGTATGCCGCCAGCGCGGATACCTCGAGCCCTCTCGCATGGATCCTTTTCCGCATCTCCGCGCATGCCGCCGCGTCGAAATCCAACGCCGAAAGATGCGGGCGCTTGGCCGCCAGAAGGATGCCGTCGAATCCGAGTTCCGCCGCTCGGTCGAAGACGCCCTCCATGTCCAGCCTGGCCTGACCGGCCCATACTCCGCCGTAGCTGATACTGTGCAGCGCACTCTTCATGGCAATCCCCGCCTCGGCCCTGGGACCTCCGACAAATCGTCTAAGTCGCGTATCCGAGACTACTCCGGCCCGGCTGGTCATTTGTCAATCCGGTGGGGCCAGACTGAAGGCTAGTTCACTCCCGCGCCGGCGGCAACCCAAGGCACGATACTTCCCCATTTCGTTCGCTATCTGGACGAGAATGGTAGGCGGCACTAAAGTCACTGACGAGCCAGCCGAGGGAAACTCATGTTCCGTCACATTGTTGTCAGCAATTCAGAGCGGATGGTTGCGTCATTCGACGCCACAAACCATCAGGTTTCATACCCCTGAGATGTCCCGATGAAGGTAACGGCGTCTGGAAGATTTCCCATCGTGCTTGCGGGAGATCATCCCTTGCGGGCCTCGGTGGAAGAATGGCGTGAACGCGGCGACGCCACCCCGGCATCCGCTGTCGACGATGAGCACATTATGGCTGTCCAGATGGAGACTGCGCACGAGCTTGTTGAGGAGCAATTGGACGCGGGACTCGACTTGCCGACTGACGGTTACATCCCTGTCTACGACGAATGGTTTGGAAGTGCCTACGGCATCGAGGGGATAACCGTCGAAAGCCCTATCCGATACCTCGATACGAACACGTACTACCACAATTGGCGTATCACCAATCGTCCGCTGCGCACCGCGCCAAACCCCCAGGCCGCGGTGCTGAAGTCGGCAGCCGGGACGACTGATTCACCGCTCAAAGCATGTCTTTTCGGTCCGTACACGATATGGAATTACGCGAACAGGAACGAAGCGGCCGCCGCCGCCTTCGAAGACCTGGTGGACATTTGGGTTGCCGATGTCCGGGCTCTGGTTGACGCGGGCACCAGCTACATACAGCTGGATGAGTCGGTGCTGCTGAGATCTGAGAACAGAAGCGACGTGTCGATGGTCCGAACCGCGGTCGAACGCATATCTGCGGCCGCCACAGGCGCCACGGTGATTCTCCAGCTTACCTTCGGGGCGATCGGGGATCTGCTCGAGCCTGTCCTGAGATTCCCACGGCTCGGAGGACTAGGTCTCGACTTCGCCGAGGATCACAGGGACGCCAATATGCTCTCATTAAATGGCTGGCCGGACGGTCTGCTTCTGCAGGCCGGAATAGCGGACGCAAGATCGGTTCGCATGGAGACGCCCGCGGAACTCGAAGAAGTGCTGACGTCCCTATCGAAGCGTGTACCCGCGGAGAATTGCCTGGTTTCTCCAAACGCGGGACTTCATTATCTGCCGCGCCGAACGGCCTTCTCAAAGCTAAGGACTCTTAGCGCAGCTGCCCACGCGTTTAAGTCGCGGGAGGTCGAGAATTGACAGAACTGCCCCTGTTGCCTGTCTCAAGCATCGGAAGCCTGCCCAAGCCAAATGACCTGGCAAAGGCAGAAGAGGCGCCGCTAGCCGAGCAAGATACTTCCCAGATTAGGACTGCGCAGGAGACCGCAGTCGCGGAGTGGTTGAGCGTCCAAGATGATCTGGGAATTGATCTAGTCGTGGACGGGGAGCAGTACCGTCGTTCGATGATCTCCTATTTCCTCGAGGGCTGGGGGGCTGCCGAAGTCGATCCCGACCCTGTCTGGGTGTTGGACAATCTCTATGCCCAGCGCGCGGTGACGGTGCGTCAGGCGACTCGTCCGCGAGACCTGCTGATGAGCTGGTTCGAATTCGCCGAGGATCACACAACGCGTCCTGTGAAGATCACAATCACCGGGCCGTACACGCTGCGGGACTGGAGTTTTGACAAGTATCACAGCTCAAGGCGCGAGGCGGTGCTCGCCATAGCAGGCTACCTACGCGAGGAAGTTCAATCGCTCATCGAAGCCGGCGTGCGTCACTTGCAGATCGACGAGCCCGCCTATGTGACACGCTACGACCAGCCCGACGAGCTTCAACTGGCCGAGGACGCCATGCACGTGGTCGTTGACGGCCTTCCCGACAACGTGACGCTACATACGCATATGTGCTACGGGGCCTTTCACGAGGTCTACCCGAGAATGCTGAACTTGCCCGCCAAGGTGTTCTGCATGGAGCTATCGCACGTCTCGCGCGAAATGTTGAACGTCTTGGAGAAACACCCGTTTCCCGAGGGAAGAGGTATGGGATTTGGGGTCGTGGACGCTCAGGACCCACGCATCGAGACGGTCGATGAGATCGCGGCAAGAATAGAGTTGGCGCTCGAGTACATCAGCCCGGACCAACTTTGGCTCAACCCCGATTGCGGCCTGCAATCGCTCCCGCGCGACTCGGCCGTAGGCAAGCTTCGAAACCTCGCAACCGCGGCGGCAAGAGTCAGAGACCAGCTGGGCCCACATTGACTCGTCTGTCGTGGAAACGCCCGGTTGTTTCAGTGGCCGATCCTGATCCAGATGGGTCTCGGGAATTAGAGTAAAAACGTTGCCTGTCTGGATCAGCGCTAGAGTCGCGATACTGATTTCCGCGCTCCTGGGTGTTGTGGTCCTCATACCGGTCGCCGTGGTCGTGGGGCTTGGTATGTACGGCTCAGCGCTCGGTGGCGGCTCCGTCTCGTCCAACTCCTCGGAAGCCAGGCTCACTATTTATCCGGCCCACGGTCATCCGGGCAGCAGCATCCGCGTCCAGGGACACGACTGGCCTCCCCGGTCCAACGTGGACTTGCGTATCTCTCGAAGCGGCCGGCGAGACGGCGGAGCGGCCAACTACCCACGTCTAGCGCACATAGTTACGTCGCGAAGCGGAAAATTTGACATCGAAACTGTAATTCCCGCCGCTCTGATCGGTGCGGACACACTCAACGTTCTCGTGACAGCCGTCGCGACTAAAAACGCCAGTTCGCAGCAGACCGAGAGTTCGGCCAGTTTCCGCGTTGATCCATACGCCAACGTCGTTCGGATCCACGTGGTCGATGCATCATCGGGCGGGGACTTGCGCGGGGCAAAGGTCCGCATCCAGGACGTCTTTGGCCAGCAGGTGGTGGAATCCATCGCAGCGAATGACGGGACGGTGACGCTATCGGGACTCAGGCCCGGCAAGCGGGACTTAACCGTGCGCCACCCCGGCTACCGACGGATCTCAGCTCCTGTTGATGTGGGTGAATCCGGATCAACGATGCTGGAGGTGCGTTTGCACCAGGCTCCCGTGCTGTCTCTCTACACGGCGGCCGCGTATCCGCTCGAGGACGGGCTCATCCGTGTTATGGGTGTCGACAGATGGTCGGGTGAACCGTTCGTGCGGGACATCGAAGTACCCGCGGATCGCCTTCCGCCGCTTGTTGACGCGTTGGGAAATACGTATTTCGGATACCTGGCGCCCGCGGGCGGAATGTTTCCGGGTTCCGATCGTCGGGTCGATATCGCCGAAAAGCTGTGGTCGTTCGGCAAAATCCAGCGCCTTGACCAACTATCGCGAATCGGCCATCCGCGGTCTGATTGGATCTGGAATCTCGGACACTACGGAGTACGGCGACCTCTATTATTTCATTTCCTACTCCAGCGTCGTCAGAGGGGCGGGCGCGATTTTCCTCGTAGCGCCGGAGTCGGGAGAGATCATATTTCGACGAGCCATGAGCGGCAGCCAGATTCCGGTGTTGTCCGCGGACGGTTCCGTGGTGTATTTGGTTCCTCGGCTCAGGGGAACCATCCGATCGCTCGATGTGGCTACCGGAGAAATCCGCGACACAGAATCGCGCCTTCCACACAGCGTCATGCATGCCGTTTCCCACGCGTCCAGAAAGGATGAAGCATTCGTCGTTACTTCGGATGGCGATCTTTTCAGCGTCCACCTGCCTACGGCGAACCACAGCGGTCCGATAGCATCGGTGCCGGGTGCCGCCTGGATCGCGACGCTCCCAAACGGTCGCGTCGCCCTTGCGAACCCTGTCAGGAACGAGCTGGTCGTGGTCGATCCGTCAGGAAACGAACCGGAATATGCGATTGAGTTGACGTCTCGCATCGAGTGGATTCGGGCCGACCCCGTGGGCCCCTACCTATACGCTGGCGCTTACCAGGAAAGCTCTCTACGCGTCCACCTTTTCGACAGTTCTACGCTTAAGTACCAGCACTCTCTGGAATTCCCTAACAGGCTCATGCCAACCGGGGAAGCCATGCCGAAGGTGCTGAGCGTCATCGACCAATAATCCATTGCGACAATTGATTCCGGGGTTTCCGAAGGCGTCGAGCGTCCGATGCAACGGTCCTCGCTCGCGTGTTCGAAATATTGGCGGCAAGTACAGCCCGGCTCCCCGCCGACATCACGTATATCGAAGTGACAGAATCGATGTGACGAACTCGCATCAAACTCAGACCGAACGCAATCGCCCAGAGGCTAGCGCGAGCCGTATCTAATCCCCGTGCTCCAAACAAAGCAACTTTCTTTTGCATATCACGTGCGTCTGCTTCTGGCGTGGCATCGAGCGGAGAGCGGAACTTCGCGTTCCGAGCATCCTTTTTATGCGCCAGGTCCCATTCCACACCGGCCGGAACCCTCTGTCCGGCGTTACCCTCGATCGTTTCGCTCGCCTCCAGAAGGTGCCTGTACAGCCCTGGTAGTCGCGTGGATTCCCGTGCCACCGGCGAACAAGCGCATCGGGCGCAATTGCCGGATTGGGACCGTACGGCACATCTCGCGAATCTCCGGATTTCACGGCAGTGAAGGCTAATGACAAAGTACGCTTCTGTACCCAAAGACTCTCTGGGTGGTGACTTTTGGTCCGGATAGCGATGCTGGGCAGCGGGTTTGTGTGCGACTTTTACATGCGGGCGCTGCGGTACGTACCCAATCAGACCGTCGTGGTGAATTCGTCACGCAGCGAGACGCGAGCAAAGACGTTTGCAGAGCAATGGGGTGTGCCCGCCTACACGACGGATATGGCGTCTGCGATAAATAGAGATGACGTAGACGTCGTGGTTGTCGGCCTACCCAACGACATTCATGCAAGCGCATGCATTTTGGCCGCCGAAGCTGGCAAGCCTGTTGTTTGCACCAAGCCGTTGGGCCGCAACGGCAGGGAAGCAAAGGAAATCCTCGACGCAGTTCGTAGCGCTGGCGTCTGGCATGGCTATGCGGAGACCGAAGCGTTCATGCCCGATCTTGTTCGGGCAAGTCAGGCCGTCGACGACGGGGCCATCGGCCGAGTACTAGTGGTTCGCAGTAGAGAAGCACACTCCGGCTCCCACGCATCCTACGCCTGGGATCCGGAGCGCATGGGTGGCGGACCGCTTTTAGGCATGGGAGTGCACTCGGTTGCCGCCTGCCGGATCTTTGTTGGGAAGGATGTCATGCCCGTGGAAGTCATGTGTTGGGCAGACACTCTCGAACACGATGTACCGTTCGAGGACAATGCCATCGCCATCGTACGTTTCGCTGATCGGTCCGTTGGTCAGATCGAGGCGGGCTGGAGCTCTCACGGCGGAATGGATGTCCGAACGGAGGTGTACGGCACCGAGGGCGTGGTCCACCTGGACGTAACCCGGGGCACTCCGGCCCGGATTTTCAGTCCAAACGGAATCGGTTATGTCGTGGAAAAGGCCGACATGGACACAGGGTGGACATTTCCTCTGTCGGATGAGGCATGGTCATATGGTTACCATGGGCAGATGTTCCACTTCGTCGAATGCGTGGCGAACGGCACACCGGCACGCGAGGATTTCGTGGATGGTTACATCGCAAATATGGTCATCGACGCGGCGTATCGAAGTGTGCAATCTCGCACCTGGGAACCAATCGAGCTCGATCTGTAGCTGAAAGAGGCTCGAATCGCGCACTCAGATCGCTCATTCCCTCAACTGTTAACCACCCGCCGTATTCCTCGGCAACGCCGCTCGACCAGAACAGATTGACGGAAGAGAGACCGCTGCCGCTGTAGTGTATGTGGTGGACCATTACGATCAATGGCCGCAGGATTGTGGAGGGTCTGTCGTGCGCGCGCCAGCACACGTAGGTGCCTGGCCCGGTGTAGTGGATATGCCCCCCGACAGCGGCATCGGGAAGTTGGGGCTCCTTACCAGGCAACTATGCCCCAGGAGGTGGGATCAATGGCGCTGCCCAGTCACGTGAAGTATCTCGTCGTCGGTGCCGGTGTCCACGGACTCAGCACCGCCTATCACCTTGCTCTTGAGCTTAAGTTGCTCGGTCGGGGGAGCGGCCGTGACATCCTGATCGTCGATAAGACCGGAGTCGCTGCCGGCGCATCCGGGATAGCGTGTGGCGTAGTTAGGAACAACTACTATCAGCCGGCGATGCGGGAACTCATGGCCCACAGTGTCGAAGTGTGGGAAAGCGATCCCGAGGCGTTCAGCTACCACTCAGTCGGTTACATGCAAATCAGCCCTGCGACCATGCATGAGGATGTCGCAACCATCTACGATCAACAGAAAGCGATCGGATATCCATCCGTATTCATCGAGGGCGAATCGGAATGCACCGCCTATATGCGGGGGCTTTTTCACGACTGGCAAGCGAAAGGCATTACGTCTGTCCTTCACGAAAAGAAAGGCGGTTACGCCAACAACTTGGCAAGCATGCGGGGACTCGCGGCCAAGGCCGAAGGGGAAGGCGTAAGAATCATGCCTGGCGTCGAGGTGACCGGGTTTGAGCGTGATAGTTCCGGTGCAATTAGCGCGGTCGAGACTGACGGCGGATCCATCGGATTGGACTACGTGGTCTTGGGAGTGGGGCCGTGGACTCCCTCGGTCTGGAAGATGCTCGATCTTCCGTCGTCAATCACGTTTAAGGGAGCCAATGGCAAACTGCACCACGACGTACGAATGTGGACATTCTGGGCTCTACAGGAAGGCACATTGGGCGTAGACCCCAGTTACCTCCGGACCAACAGCGGCGATATGCCGCCGGTCATGCACGTTGATTCAGACGAACCCTTGTACTCGGACGTTGACGGCTCGCTTATCACGGATCAGATGTGGGGCATCTATTACAAGCCCGACTTCGATATCGGTGGCGTACAAGGCGGAGCGATGCCTTATCGCGTCGACAAGAGAGCCGACGATGTGGCCGTCGACCCGTATGGACCGGAATCGAAGGAGTACGTCGTAGATGACCGCTTCGCTCGAATGTGGTGTTCGGCGCTGGCGGCTACGCACAAGCGCTTTGAAGGTAAATATGGCCTATATCGGGAAGACCCGTCGGGGGGCATCGGAGCCTTCACGCCGGACAGCTTTCCTGTATTCGATGTGTTCAACCAAAACGCGTATGTAATCGCCGATTCCAACCATGGCTACAAGATGCTCGGCGTGGGCCAGCTCGTCGCCGGCGAGATCTGCGGGCGACCAAGCAGACTCCTGGAGCCGTTCCGGTTTTCACGCTACGCCAAGGGCGATCTACATCCAGTCTCAAACAGCCCGTTTCCCTGGAGCTGACCGGGCTGATCTTGCGTATGAGTCGATGGAGGCGAATGTTCAGGGCTAACGCATGACGTGCGTTGAGCAGGGCTACGTCTGATTTAGCGGGAGAGCGGTTCGGCAAGCGCGAACGTCCGGGCCTGCTTGCGTAGCGTGCTTCGCCTCGGTGCGGTAATGTGTTCGGTCACGAGAGGGGGAGCAATGGAGATAGAGTCCTACGTAAACGCCGACGGCCGTGACGATTTGGTCAGACAGGTCCGCGCCAAGATAGACGAGCTGGGCGTCAATTACATTTACTACCAGTTCGTTTCGCTGACGGGCCGCATCATGGGCAAGGGCGTGCCCGCGGACCATTGGGAAACTATGGCCGAAAGGGGCTTTCAACTGGTTTACGGTGCCGTGGCCAACCTTTTCATTGACCGGAGCGGCAAATACATCGGATACGGGCCCGAGGAGTGGGAACTCGTAGGCATCCCCGATCCGGAAACCTTTGTGCAGCTCCCCTGGGATGGGCGAGTGGCCCGCGTATTCTGCACGCTCTTCAGAGGCCGGGAACACCCCGAGGATGCGGGCACGTTCCACACTGCGGACTGCCGCGGCAATCTTCGACGAATTCACCAGCAGTTCCAGGATGACCACGACGGGCTGCAACTTCGATCCGGCACAGAGCCGGAAATGATGTGGCTAAAGCGGGGGGACAAGGGCGAGCCGGCTGGAGGCTTTAGCAACCCGTACTGCTATCACATCGATCAGTTCGAGGCGTTGCGGCCCGTATACATGAAGGCCATCGAGTACTCACGGGCTATGGGACTCGACATGATCCAGGGGGACCACGAAGACGCTCCAGGCCAGCTAGAGCTGAACTGGACGTATGACGACGTCCTGACAAATTGCGACCGTCTAACGACGTACCGCCAGATTTGCGCGCAGGTAGCGCGCGAGTTCAACCTGATCGCCTGCTTCATGCCGAAGCCGTTTCTCAACGTCTCCGGCTCCGGTTGCCACACGAACATATCGCTGTGGCGTGGTGGCGAGAGCAAAATTAACGCCCTGGGGAATGACGTGCTTCCAGGTATGGATGATGTTTTCAAATATTGGCGCAACGGCGAGAACATGTTTCTGCCCGATACCGATGACGTCCGTACGCCGGGCAAGACGGGGCTGAAGGTTATGGGCGGCATAATGGAACATGCCCATGCCCTCACCGCGCTGGGTTGCCCCACCGTAAACTCCTACCGCCGTCTTCTCGATGTAGGCTTCTGGGCGCCAACTTATCCCTCGTGGGGCCATCAGAACCGTACATGCGCAGTTCGGGTGTCGGCGCCAGGCAGGTTCGAGGTCAAAATTGTAGATTCGTCCAACAATCCGTATCTGGTAGCTACGGGCCTTCTCAAGGCCGCCGACGACGGCATTCGCCTCAACCTTGATCCGGGTGCGCCGGAGCACAAGAACGTCTTCGACGTGGCCGATGAGTACGAGAATCGCGGCGTCCGAAAGCTGCCGATGTCACTTGGACAGGCCAACGAAGACCTGGAACACGACCAAACCATTCGCGAGGCTTTGCCCGGTGAAATGTACGATGTCTATATGCATTACAAACGGGATGAATGGGAAAAGTTCTTGGCCACGGTTACCGAGTGGGACATCGAGACCTACATGGACGTGCTACCGTAGCGTGCCAACGAAACGGAAATGCCACGACCCGTTATTGCGGAGCAGTCCAACATGTGCGGCATAGCCGGAATAATCTACAAAGATCAAACCGCCGACATCGGTAGCGACATGACGGCAATGCTTCAGGCCCTGAAGCACCGCGGGCCGGATTCCACGGGCTTTGGCCTGTATGGGTCGAATTCTGAAGATGGAATAGTCATGCGGGTCAAGCTGGCCGAGCAGGAGGATCTGAACGAGGGCTTCGACGTTCGCAACGCCATCACGCGTCGTCGCGACGAGATTGACAGGCGCATCGATTCGCTCGGTGGCGTGGTCATCGATGTAGAAGAACCCACGGAATACGCATTTCGCTACGATCTCAAATACGACGGCGAGATCAGGCGGCTCGTCGATTACATCGAAGACATCGATCAGGTAGAGATTCAGTCACTCGGCCGGGGACTCGAGCTCGTGAAGGACCTCGGGGATGCTGCCAGAGTGTCCGACCAATACAACTTACAAGGTTTTAGAGGTACTCACGCGATCGGCCACGTTCGGATGGCGACCGAATCTGACGTGGACATCCGTTCAGCACACCCCTTCTGGGCCTATCCGTTTTATGACATTTCTGTGGTGCACAATGGCCAGCTCACCAACTACTGGACCATGCGGCGGCAGCTCGAGCGCGATGGGATGAGGTTTCAGTCGGATTGCGACTCCGAGCTAATAGGCGTCTACCTGGCCAACAGGATGAACAAAGGCCACTCATTCGAGGACGCGTTGCGCGAGTCAGTGGACGAATTCGACGGAGTATTCAGCTATCTTGTTGCTACTGACGATGCCCTTGGCATGGTAAAGGACGTTATGGCGGCAAAACCGATGGTGCTTTACGAGGGCGATGACTTAATTGCACTGGCTTCCGAGGAAGGGGCGATTCGTAGCATCGTCCCACACGAAATAGACACCTGGGACCCGTACGAGGGAGAAGTGCTCGTATGGCAAACGTGACCGAGCGGGAATCTCAACAGTTGGAAATGACGACAGAGGGGCTAGCGGGCCGCACGCAGCAAGTGTTCTTCGATCCCGAGGAAGATGAGAACTTTTGCTACTCGTGGGCAATGGACGTCGATTTTGAAAAGACTGCCGAAGTGGACGCGGGGCCGTTGGAGCCGTCGGAGATAAATGCGAAGATCCGCCAACTGATGAAAGAAGGCCATGGAACCATTTCAATTCTGAATCCGGGCGCCAAGCATTCGCTGGGAGTTGGAATCCTCAATCGTCTGAACCTGCGTTTCAAAGGTAGTCTGGGTTATTTTGCCGTCGGCGTAATCGACGGCCCCAACGTGCGAATAGACGGTCGTGTGGGCTGGTCATGTGCTGAGAACATGCTGGCGGGAACTGTGGTAATCGAGAAAAACGCCGGTTCGAGTCTGGGGGCGGCGCTGCGCGGCGGCGACCTGGTTTGCAAGGGGGATGTGGGCGCGCGAACCGGTATCGACATGAAGGGCGGGACGATCATCATCGGTGGACGCGCCGGAGCTTTCACCGGCTTCATGATGCAGCGGGGCCGGATCGTGATCCTTGGAGACGTCGGCGCCAACCTCGGCGATTCCATGTACGACGGGACGATCTACGTCGCGGGCCAGATCCAATCTCTGGGCACTGATGCCGTTCCCGCCGAACTCACTGATGCCGACGTCGGCTGGATTAGGCACAAGTTGGAGATTTACGACCTGAAACCTCGGTCACCGATAGAGAACATGCAAAAAATAGTGGCTGGAAAGCAGTTGTGGAACTACGACAACCTTGAGCCGACAGAGAAGAAATTGATCCTTTAGCCAGTTCCTCGGTTCAGATGTGAGACGGAGTCCATGAAGCAGGTAGAAAACGACGGCGCGCGGCCACAGGACGGCCAGCCGTGGCAGAAGATCAGCCGAAATCCACATGTACTGGGGCGTCAATTCGCGTTTCCGCCCGAGGTAATTGATGACATTCACATCAAGGCCGAGCTTGGTCGTTATCGCATGCGCGGCATGGGGATTTTCAAGAAGATCCCGTTCTGGGACGACCTCGTGTTCCTCCCCGGAACGCTCACCAGATTCGTAATCGAAGGCTACAGGGAACGCTGTGAAACCGAGACTGTCATCGGCCCCAAGGCCAAGCAGCCGATCGTCTTGGATATTCCCATCTACATCACCGGAATGAGCTTCGGCGCCCTTTCCTACGAAGCGAAGATGGCGCTGGCGCGTGGAGCCACGATGGCTGGATCCGCCACGTGCTCGGGAGAGGGCGGGATGATCCCCGATGAGCGCCGGTTCTCCGAAAAATGGCTCTACCAATGCATCCAGTCGCGATACGGATTCAGTCCACATCATGCCGTAATCGCGGACGGAATTGAGGTATTTATCGGCCAGGGCCACAAAGTCGGCCTTGGAGGTCACTTGATGGGGCAGAAAGTGACCGATCAAGTGGCCGAAATGAGATCGCTGCCGGCCGGCATCGACCAGCGCTCGCCAGCTCGCCATCCCGACTGGCTGGGTCCGGACGACCTCTCACTCAAGATTCAGGAACTCCGCGAACTGACCGACGGGCAGACGCCAATACAGCTAAAGCTTGGTGCGGCCCGTGTCTACGACGACGTGAGAATGGCGGCGAAAACGGGTCCCGACAGCATCTATATTGACGGAATGGAAGGCTCCACCGGCGCCGGTCCCCACATCGCCGCGGAGGAGACCGGCATTCCGGGAATCGCTGCGATCCGGGAGGCCCGGCGAGCTCTCGACGAGCTGGATAAAACGGGTGAGATATCGCTTATCTATGCGGGCGGTATCCGTAACGGAGCCGATGTCGCAAAAGCACTCGCCCTTGGCGCGGATGGCGTCGCTATCGGAACCGCGGCCCTTATCGCGCTTAACTGCAACAAGGACATTCCGGAAGCCGATTTCCAACGCGAAATCGGCGTTGAAGCTGGCTATTGTTATCACTGCCACACGGGGCGATGCCCCGTGGGGGTCACCACTCAAGATCCGGAGTTAAGAAAGCGACTTGACCCCGACGAAGCCGCCGTGCGCGTATACAACCTCCTTCATACGATGACGCTCGAGTGCCAGATGCTGGCCCGCGCATGCGGGAAGACGAACATCCACTCGCTGGAGCCCGAGGACCTTGCCGCGCTGACGATGGAAGCGTCTGCGCTCGCTAAAGTACCTCTGACGGGAACGAACCATGTCGTCGGACTGGATGACTACCATAAGTATTAGATCTGCGGGGAGATGCCATGGAGAGTACGGCACGGTCGGGGAGTTGTTCTGTGAATGATGGGGTGGCCGACTCAGTCGATTTAGAGCACGAGGAATGGACTGGCCAGCACATCGGCTATCGCTATGATGTCAATTTGCTGCCGGATTACGGGCGACTCACGCCTTTCTTGATGAAATACATTACGACCATGGGTTGGAAAGATCTCAACTGGCTCGAGGACGTTCACATGGGATTCGAGGAAGGTCGGGCGGCGATCTTCGACCGCAACATCAACGGATGGGTTACGGTACCTGACCACATACTTCTAACTGACGATCCGCAAGACCGCGACATGCTTGCTCGCGAACTCCTCATCAAGTTTCAGATGTCCCCACGTCATCATCTGGCTGAACTCCGCGACGCCTACCTGAAGTATTGATAATCTCGCGGCCGGAGCCTACGTCGATGTGTCGTGCTCGGTCTGGCCCCAGTTTGGAGTAAACGACAACCCACGAATCTCTCCCGGAAAGTCCGGACCAAAAATACGGTTGTGCCAGTACGTGTGAAGCAAGCCCGGATGACCGCTGTCGAGGTTGGCCACCTGGCAGGGCACGTGGAATTCGACCCCACCTTCCCGGAAGTCAAGAACGCAACGCCCATGTCCGCTGAGATGCTCGACTATGGAAGATCCGCCGCCGAAAAGAGCGGTCATTTCATCGCTGAACTGAGAAGCGTGCTGGAAGTAGTCCCCGCTTAGAATCTGTAGCCCCTTGGCGAGGCGTTCGGCGGGATCGTTAGTCATGCGAACGATGTATTGGAACTGGGCGGCTGCGGCGGCCGGTTCTCGGGGAACGATCAGGACGGTAATTCGAAGTCTCGTCGTTTGCCGCATCGGATCGTCCAGTGCCGGTCTCATACCTGCACTCGGACGGCCGGCCTCGTAGCGCATGGCGCGCTGGCGAAGCTTGCACTGCCAGGTCAGAAACCGATTACGCGCCGTCGCGGCTTCCGACTCGGACGAGTACAGATCTGGGATTCCTCTTGCGTGCATGGTGAACATACGAACGTTAGCACTCCTCGCCTCCTCTGCTCGTTCCTCAGGCAGCGGAGAGTCGGCAAGGCGGCGCATCCGCATGCGAGTTCGAGAGCGGATTTTCGGCTCAATCGCCCGTTGCGCGCGACCGCGGGCTTCAAAGATTTGCGGCGGGACGCAATCTTCCACGTCCTCCTCGAAGACGAACGGAGAGCATCACCGCCCGTTGCCTGGCGTGGGCGTCAAGAGCGCCCAGGCGGCCCATGCCCGCGGTCGCGCGCAACGGTCTCCACACTGAGTCATACTCTCTCCGAAATCGTCTCGCCTATACTGGCGCACGCTCGGCATAGGACCTTCGCGGGCCATCCTACCGGGAGGAATTGCAGCATGGGCCTCACATCGTCACAAGTAACTCAATTTCAGAACGACGGATACCTGGATTGCGGCCCACTCCTTAGACCCGAAGAAGTCAACGTTCTTCTCGCCCACCTCCTGGATTTGTTCGTACAGGAGAACGTCCGCGACAACATGGCCGTGCGACCAGGTTCGGACGGGATTATCGACCTATCCAACATTCTGCAAGGCGTCGTTGACAGCTATCCCGGACAAGCAACGAAGGTCCTTGCGACCGCCATTGAGCACGCTCGGGCGGCCGCCGCCGTGCTAAGCGAAGCTGAGTCGCGCGGTGAAATCACGTACAAAAAGCCACAAGCCGGGGATCGCTTTCTTCAGGTGCGTAACGTACACGAGAAGGATGAAGCCTTCGCTGATCTCGTTCGTGACCAGCGAATCCTAGATATGGCCGAATCGCTTCTCGGGCCCAACATCCAGGTGGAGGGTGACCAGGCTCTACTCAAACCGGCATTTCAGGGTGGCGAGCTTCCGTGGCATACGGATAACGGTTACTGGGACTACGATCCACCCAATCTTGTTACATGCTGGATCGCTCTCGCCGACGTCACGGAAGAGAATGGCGCACTACGTTTCATCCCTGGCAGCAACAAGCAAGATGCAGCTGAGCAGCGCCCTATCGCCGGATCCGGATTGCAAGAGATGGATGTCGATGAGTCTCTCGCGAAGACGGTCGAGTTGCCGGTCGGAGGCTGCTCCTGGCACCACTGTTTGACCCAACATCAGACGAAGCCCAATAGGACCCCCAATCCGCGCCCCTCATACTCCATCATTTATATGAGCTCAGACGTAAAGGACAGGGGCGGTAATCCGGTCGAAGGGCGCGTGCTACGAGGCGCACCTAATACGGGTTAGAACCTCGACGTTCTAACCTTCCGGTGGTGGACGAAGGCGGCAGAGCAGCCATCGCAATTGGGGGCGGAAGGTGGCGGTCGCAAAAGCCCTTCTAAATCGCCTCCTCGCGACCCCGACCAGTCAGCCAAGGTAAGTGGGAGTGCCGACGGCACGGTAATCGTTTGCGGTTTTGAGGCGCGGATAGCGCTTCAAACGCTCGGAGAGCACCCCGACCTCGTGCGGAGCGCCTGCTTTAGCCCCGACGGCCGGCTGATTGCCAGCGGCAGCGACGACCGCACGGTGCGGAATTGGGCAGGAGGCCAGGGACGCCAGACATAAGCTGACGGGGGATCCGTCAGTATGGACGGGCCGTCGTACTCCAGTGTGAGGACAGCGCCGACCGGCATCCCCAGGCCCACGGCAACGTCGAAAAAGGTGCTTAAACGTTCTGCCCTTTAGCAAGAGCAGTCTTGAAGGTCCTTTAGACTTGGCGGCGTTACATGGTCCAATCGTCAGGGAGGCTGGCATGGCAGTGGACAGCGACCGTCGAATACCGGGATATCCCAACGACCCGGTCCGCGAAAAAACACGAATCACGCCATTCGAGGTGTACGAATACGAGACTCCGTTCAACTATCCAAACGTTGAAGTGGATAGGGTTTGTTAGGGAGGCGAGCGGCACGGCATCGAGTTGTTCGCCGTGAAGACAACCGAAGATGGCGGGATGATGCGGGAGCCAGCCGACGGGATCATCATTCACGAGGACGATCCGATCATCAGGGTCGCGGTGCTCGGCAGCGCGTGCACCCCTCCGGGAGTTGTGTTCATCGAGGCAACGCCCGTTGACGGTTTTCGCCATGAAGGCGAGAACGAGGACGCGATGCCGGTTCGATTTCGAATCGACAATCTATGGGGCATGCACCTTCGCGGCGATCTGCTAGGTCAGGGGGCGACCTACCACACGCACCCGCTTGCCGGCATGAGCTGCGCAATGGTCGAGATTCCACCTTCGCGAACGATTCGGGTCATGGCCGCGGGGGCGATTCCGGCATGGTCGGAGGACGGGTATCCCGACGATGCGCATTATTCACTGCGAACCGTTCGAACCACCGTGATGGCCGGCTGACCGCGCGGCGTAGACCCGGAATTCGTGCGCGAGCGCCGAAGAGCGAATCAGAAGGCGCGAGAGACGGCGGAGGGGCTCCAGCGGGCTCTGGACACTCTCGGATCTCCCTAAGCCGGGATACGGTGGAATCGCTATGCCATCGCAGTGTGCGGGTCGACGAAGCGTTGGCGAAGAGCCACATCTTCGGCGAAAGTCTGCGAGGACTGGCCCGGGCCGAGAATCTGGAGCTCATGGGAGAGCACTCCCAGGTGCGAGACGTCATCCGGTCGTACATGACCGGCTCTTCACCAACGGAATAATCGACACTATTGCCTGATGGTGTCACGCCCGGTCGAGGAATCTCCCAAACCGGAGACGTTTGGCTGGTTTGATAACCAGCGGCCGTCTCAAGGAGACCCAAGAAGTCTCTCTGGTGGACTGGACCCTGGACCTACAATGCCTCGATGTGAGGCACAATGCGCAGAAGAACCGCGTTCGGCCTCCTTACGCGCCTGCCTCGAAAGTCGCGACCACTCCCGCGGCTATCGTGAATCTATCGTGGGTGGTGAGAACGTCGGCAATTCCTCGGGAAAACTCAGCGGCCCAGATGGTCCGTCCATTTCTGTCATAAAGCTCGGCTGTTCTGCTATTCCAGATCAAAAGGTTTCGGCCGACCATGCGTATGCCGGATAGAGATTTGCATTCTGTGCTTTGATGGACATCTCCGTCCTCGAGAAAGAACATCGTCTCGTCGCACCAGACAGCCACCAACTCTCCGCTTGGTGATAGAAACGGACGTGCGTACCCTGTCCCAAACGCCCGAGCTTGTTCCATCCTTCCGCTTTCATTGAACAGGTACACACGACCAGATGAGGAACCTGCGGCGATACTCTCGCCACCGGCGCTCAGAAAGCCGAAAGTCGGTCCCGCACCCATAACTTCGATCGACAAGGTTATCTCAGCTTCCCCATGCAGAATCGCTTCACCCGATACGATCGCCTCATATGCCACCTGCACTCTTTTGAAGCGCTCAGGAGCTTCTGCCTCCTGCGGATGGAGATCAGGATCGGTCTCTTTGACGCGCTTTCGATACGCAGTTTTGAGATCTTCGTATGTTGAGTCTCGTGGAACACCAAGAACTTCAAATGCCGTGCCGGCATCCCCGAGGCCAGGAATGCCAAACGAGTACGTGAATCGCGTTTGGTCCTCCTCAGGAAGCTCCGTGTGCCACAGCGTCTTGCCGTTCTGGTCGATGGCGTAGAGGTCCCCATAGCTCGCGACAACTGTGTGATCGGATGTAGCACACACCAGGTATGGGCAGCGTCTGGAGTATGGGCCGGCGTCCTGGTCTTCTTCTAAGCCCGGGGTCACCCATTCCCATCGAGTCCCGCCGACCGTTGAGAAGCTGTAGAGTTTTCCATCTCGACACCCCACAACCCAGCCGTCGTCCGCCAACGCGATCTCCGAAGTCGCATCCGGTACTTTCGACTCCCCTACGATTCTTCCAGCAGCGTCCATGAACCAGAGACGCGTGGGCCCTTGACCCACGGGAGCCGTCCGAATTAGCCCTGTGGCCCAACCCGTGGCAGAGAACTTCAACTCCGAGAAGTCGGGCAGATCCTCGACGCGATGCTTCTCCTCGCCGGTTACTGCGTCCAAATCAAAGAGTGTTCCAACACCTTTCGACGTACCGAAGCTCCGAATCCGGTCACCATTGCTCCCTAGGAATCTTGCAGGTGGTGAGATCCGCGCTTGAAACACTTCAGGTACTGACTCTGCTCCATAGCGGATCGAATACGCAGCAACGTCGCGTCGCTTCCGTCCCGTTGTCTTCGATTCGCACCGATCCAACCGTTTGCGAATCTGCTCTTCGATATTTGCGGGGAGGTCTCTCTTGAGCGCCTCTGCTGCCACCTCAGCCGCACCTCGGTAGTCCTTCCGGCGACGTTCCAGATACATCGACAAGGGGTTCGCAGTCACTGGGTCGTTGCTACCCTTCTCAAACGCCCCCGTCCAAAGCCTCGCTGCTTCGTCCGCGTTGCCGGCTCTCTCCAGCGCATGCCCGAGGATTCCAACGGCCATCCAGCGCTTAGCCGTATCGTTCTCCTCGTCTGCCTCCATGATCACGCGCCTTGCTATCGCCTCACCGTAATCATGGTCATCTGATCGGCTTGCCGCATCTGCGTATGCGAGAAGTACTGAAGTTCGGTCGTCCCTGTATTCAGCTATCTGAAAGGCTCGCGTTGATGCGTCAAAGAGCTGTGGGAGATCTCGCTTCGCTGCAAGCATGTCGAGGAACGGCCAGAACGCAGTGTCGAGTCCGCGCTTGAGCGCGGACTCGAACAGGCTCGTCGCCTCATCGAAATCGCCCAAATCCTGCGCGACCCGCATGGCGCAATTCCACACGGCCGGGATATCGGTTCCGAGGTCGATTGCGCGCCCCAATACATGCTGGGCTTCCGTCGTTCTTCCTTGTTGTTGAAGGAAGTCGCCATACCGACCCAAGGCGAAGTCCAGACCATCTGGCTCAATCATTTGGTAGGCCTCGACTGCCCTTTCAAAAAGTGACTCTGCTTCCACTGGATTCCCTGTTTCCGCGGACAGTTCGGCGGATGCGACAGGGTCATACGGCCGAGGCGGTAGCGATGCGGATTCTGCCCAAGGCTCTTCTTCCGACAACCGCGCTTTACCGTCCGGCCTGCCTGATCCGAGAATCCAGTTCAGTAGCCTGCCGAGTCCCATTCGTCCCCTCCCATGTGCGAGAAGCCAAGCACGCGTCAACGTCCGATGGCGGGATTCCTAGCGATGGCCACACTTCAGGAATAGTGCGCTAACCGGGGCGTTGCTTCCAGTCGCCTTCAGATCGCCGTGCAGAAAGCGGCAGTTGGGAGGTTTTTCGGGGTCGGCAGAAACGGCAGCCGCTGACGACAGCAGTCGCACACTATGACGGCATAGTGATCTGATTTACCACAACTGCCTCAGATTTCCGGCGGATCGAGGATCGCACTTGGGAAGCTCCGGACGAGATCCGTCGCTTCGATGGGAAGGGCGCTGAGGATGACTAAGTTAGTCGTCAGCAAAGCCGCCAAAGGTGCTGGTACTCCTACACACCGAGGCCTTTCGAACAAGGTTCTAACCGACGACGAATATGTCCAGGTAGGACCTGTTTGGTGGGTGGCATTCGTAATCGATGAGCGGTGCCACCCGATCGTTACTCCGAATGCAATTGAGTCCGAGAGCAGCCCGCTACTTGGGTTGAGTTAATAGGCCCACGCCTTCCCGAGAAGAGCTTTAATAAAATCTCGGTACGTTGTACGACCTATGCGCCGACTCCAAGGTACCTCAAGGTATTTCCATTCCGCTCGTCCAGTCGGCGCCATCGTAGGTGAGACGTTGAGATGGTGCCAAGCCGATTCGGTCGTCCGTTCCGGTGACCAGCGCCAGTCTTCCAGTCAGACCGCCCCTGAATCGTTTCGTCCGCTGGTTTCGCGTGTGCGAAGAAGCATTTGCCACATTGTCTGGACCGGGTCATCTCCGCCGTCGTCGGCCAGACTGTCAGCGCGTCTCAGTCGATCGACCCGCCGCTCTTTTTCCAATTCTCGTATTCGGCCAGGACCTCGTCATTAGGCGGATATGCGCGGTCGGTCGAGTACCCCTCGGTGCGGATTTTCATCCGGATGAACTGCTCGCGCTGCTCGGTATCAGATCCTTCCTCGGCAATTTGGGCGGCATGCATCGAGGGAATCACCACGACGCCATCGTCATCGGCAATGATGTAATCAGCGGGGATCACGGAGCATCCGCCGCAGCTTACGGGGACGTCGTTGTCGGCCGGCCACAGGGTGCGGGAGTTGGCTGCTCCGTGGATGCCTCTGCTCCACAAGGGGAGACCAACGGCCTGAATCTGTACACTGTCGCGAACGACGCCGTCAACAACCACTCCGACAGCCCCACGGTATTTCATCCGCTCGCACAGAATGTCACCGACAGTCCCGCCACCGAGATCACCGCCGGCATCGATGATGAGAATTTCACCTGGCGCGATGATCTCGATTGCATTCCGTTGAGGATTCCCGCGCCGATCCTTGGGATCCGGCGCAAGGTCCTCTCTCATTGGTAGAAACCGGAGCGTGCGGGCACGACCGACGACCACAGCACCGGAAGCCAAGGGCTTGATGCCTTCGAAAAATGTATTTCGGACTCCAAGTTTGAATAGCAGAGCCGTTGCCGTGGCGGTGGTCACCTTCGCGAGCTTGGTGATGTCAACGTCGTCTGGCATTGTCCGTCCCGTTTCAAGAAAAGACCGTGGGACTGAAGCCTAGCGTCTCGGGGGATTCGAAGTATGGCGAGGTGCCATGGATTAGTGTTTTCAGCTTGTAGCGCGAGCCGCTGCGAAGGTGGGTCGCCGAACGCTCGCACGATTGGTCGTGAATCGCGGTGCCCAACTACGCGAACGCATTCCCAGCTGGCACGCCACTAAACCAGCCGTTGGGACTTCTGCCCGGGTGTCAGTTGCACCGTCTGGATTGGGCGCTTGCTATGCCGCAATCATCTGCTGGCCGTAGGATTTAGCCTCTGTCAATGGCCGTTCGGCCTTTCATCGCCATTCCGCGTTCTTAGTTAATCGCGATCGCGCGAAGATTTATGACCTCGTGGGCCTGCGGGCAAATGAGCGGTACCCACGGTAGCTTCGCCACGCCCGCCGGCCGGTCGCTTCGGAGCGGCAGGGCGCGGACGGTTTGCCGGAGGGTTCCGTTTCGGGTCGCCAGTCACGGTGAGGCTAGCGGAGGAATCCGTGTCTCGGATATCACAGGCCCGGCACCGCTATCCAGGGATGCAATCGAGACCCCGCCCAGGATCGGGGAGCAGCTCGCGATCGTGAGCTTCCCACGAGCTAGCGATCTAGACGGGTAGGAAAACAGAAACGATGCCGAATTACACCGCGCTGCTGAAGGTGAAAGTGATTGACTTGTAGGAATCTTCAATTGGGCGTATGTTCATACGCGCATGGTAGTTATCGGCCTTTAGCGGCATCCGCTCGAACGGCACGGACGTGCCGCTGGACTATCGTGCCGCGAATCCAGAGCATGAGTTTGGGGGGAATCGGAATGAAGCAAATCACACGAAGGCACCTAATCCGGACGGGGCTTATCGCTGGCGCGGGGGCCGTCAGTGTAGCGGCGCTGGCCGGCTGCGGCGATACTCAGATCCTTGAGAGAGAGGTCGTCAAGGTTGTCACGCAGGAAGTTGCCGTCGAAAAGATCGTAACGCAGATCGTCGAGGTAGAAAAGGCGATAGAAGTCGAGAAAATCGTCGAAGTAGAGAAAATCGTCGAAGTAGAGAAGATCGTCGAGAAGGTCGTGACTGCGGCCCCTACGGTGCTCGTGGTCGAGCCCGTAGAGATCGTTCTCTGGACGTTCGATCCTCTGCACGTTAAGCACTACACCCAGGTCTCGAGCTTCTGGAAGGACAAGTTTCCGCAGTACGACATCACATTCGACTTTAGCACCGTCCCCTACGCAGAATTGCCGACCAAGTTGCTGGCCAACATCTCTGCGGGCGCGGAGCTACCGGATCTCACCGCACTCGCGGTCGGAGAGTTCTCCAAATTCATGAAGGGGAACCTCGCCGAGGAACAGCTCGTTAATCTAACCCCACTCCTCGGCGACGACCGCAAGAAGTTCATCGAGGCGCGTTTCACCCCTTATATGGTTGACGGAAAGATATACGGTGCCGAAAACGTGCCGTCCACGGTTTTCTACTACTACCAGCCGGCGGCCTTTGAAAAGGTCGGGATCGACGTCCCAATCGAGACGTGGGAAGATTTCGCCGAGGTGGGGCAGAAAATGAAATCGGCCGGGCACAGCATCGGCGCGGTTGATCGCGGCTGGAATTCGATGTTCATGATGCAATACGTCCAGCGCGGTGGCCTGCTTTTCGACGACAAAGCAAATTTCGCGATGGGCGAGCCTGGACACCGGCAGCTCGCGATAGAGACTCTCAAATACGAGAAAGCAAATATCGACTCAGGCGTGCTGTTGGCAATGGCCAACGGCGACTACTGGGGTCAGGGCCGCATAATTGCCTACCATGACGGATCGCTTGTCGGAAGCATCATGCCCGACTGGTATCTCGATCTTTTCCTCAAGACTGGGGCCGAGGACATGGCCGGCCAGTGGAACGTCGCGGTGCCGCCAGTGTGGAAGGAAGGTGGCTTCAAAACCAGTGCTTTGGGCGGCTCTGGAATGACGATTATGAAAAATGGACCGACTTCGCAGGAGAATCTGCCGCTGGTCTGGGATCTGCTCAAGACCGCTAACTTTTCGGTGGAAGGGCAGTTGTTGCGCTGGGAGGCGATCCGTTACCTCCCGACTATGTTCGATGCAATCGAGCATCCGCGCTTCCGTGATCTGCAGGACGATTTTCTCGGCGGACAGAAGATGGGTGAGGTCTTTTTGGACATGGCCGACAGCGTGGCTCCCGAGTATCCGAGCCCGTTCCAAAATGAGGCCCTCGGGAACCTGGGAAACAACCTTATCCGGGCCTATGATGGCGAAGCTGAGCCGGAGGCCGTTATCGACGACGTGATCGCAGAGGTCGAGGACATAATCGCCAAAGGCAGCTAGCGGAGACCGCAACCGCTCGGAGACCTGTGGCGCCGGACCATCGGGTTCCTGTGGGAGGTAGCCGTCGCACCAAGGTTAACGTAGGCCGTGGAGTTAGGTGAGCCCGATTTGATTCTCGCCGCCAGCGTCGGATAGCCGCGGCGTGGGGGACCAATCCGTGGGTCAGTTCGTTGCAGAGGCTCCTTCGCGAGAACCGCGCCGGTCGTGGTGGCAGCGCAATCAGGCTGGCCTGGCCCCCTACCTATTCATCTCGCCGTTTTATCTTCTTTTCTTAGTCTTCTTCCTCGGTCCGAGCGGCTTCGCTTTCTATCTAAGTTTGCAAAAGTGGACCGGGGTGGGCGTTCCCGTTTGGGCTGGCTTGGAGAACTTCCGCAACCTCGCCGACGACGCCACCTTTTGGCTCGCGGTCCGGAATTCGCTGTTCTATTCGGGCGTCAGTTTATTTGTAATCTCGCCGCTGGCGCTTCTTTTGGGAGTTGCGTTGCACTCCAAATTCATACGCGGAAAAGTAGCGCTTCGCACGTTCTATTTCCTTCCGATCGTCACCTCGCCGGTTGCGATCGGCCTGGTGTTCTTGCTCATGTACGGGACGCGCTACGGAATGATCAATGCCGCCCTGGGGTGGATCGAAATCGAGCCTGTTGACTGGCTTGGGAGCAGGTCTTGGTCGAAGTTTTCAGTCGCAGGTCTCGTCCTGTGGCACTGGGTCGGCTTCAACATGATTTACTTCCTGGCCGGACTCCAGGCGATCCCGCAGCATCTCTACGACGCCGCCAAGGTTGATGGGGCCAACTTGCTGCAGAGTTTCCGGCACATAACTCTCCCGATGCTGCGGCCGGTGATTCTGTTTGTGGCCGTAATCGTGCTGGTCGGGTCGGCCCAGATCTTCGACGAACCCTACATACTCACTGCCGGTGGTCCAGCCGATTCGAGTCTCAGCCTCGCAATGTACCTCTACCGTGTAGGGCTCAATTTCCTGAACTTCGGCTACGCCTCGGCGATCGGCGCGTTGTTCTTCACGGCAATATTGGTCACTTCGCTGATTCTTCTCCGCTTGCTCGGAATCTTCCGTGAGGACTGACCTGACTTCTGGCTCGGCCGATAGAACCGCAGACCGAACACGGGCACCGGGCTCCGACGAGGGGGCGAATCAGGCCGCCGCACCGGTCCGTGCTGTTGCAGTGGTGATCCTTCACACCGCTCTGGTGATCGGGGCCCTTCTCACGCTCCTCCCGTTCGTTTGGATGGTGCTCGCCGCGTTCAAGACCGACACGGAAATCTATCGCTTTCCGCCAACGATCCTGCCACAGCGGATAGATGTGGCGAATGTGACCACGCTTTTCCTGGAACAGCCGTTCGGCAGTTGGTACTTCAACAGCGTGTGGATCACGACCGCTGGCACCATCTTGACGCTGTTTTTCAGTTCGCTGGCCGGATTTGGGTTCGGAAAGTACGAGTTTCGCGGACGCACAATACTTTTCGGCGTGTTGATCGGATCGCTCATGATTCCATTCCAGCTCATCCTAATACCGCTCTTTGTACTGATCGCGAGACTAGGTTGGGTTGACAACCCCCTGGCGGTCTTCATGCCGTTCGTGGCACCCGCGTTTGGGATCTTTTTGATGAAGCAGTTCATGTCCCGAATTCCTAATGAGCTTCTTGACGCTGCTCGGATTGATGGGGCCTCAGAATTCAAGATTTACTATGTGATCGTCGTCCCTCTGGTCCGGCCGGGGCTGGGCGCTCTGGGAATTTTCACGTTCGTCAACATCTGGAACAGTTTCCTCTGGCCGCTGATCGTTCTTCGCGGTGACTCGCACTACACGCTCCCGGTCGGAATGGCAACGCTCAATGCGCAACTTATCAAGGTCGACTACGGGGCGATCATGGTTGGTTCGACGCTCATTTCGTTGCCGGTCATTGGGCTGTTCCTGTTGATGCAGCGGCATTTCATCTCCGGATTGACTCTGGGCGCCGTCCGGGAATAGATGGTATTTCAGCAGCGGCACGCATCGCGAGCGGGGAAGGCCAACTTGCCGTGGCAGCCGCGTCATGACGTCAACGATCGAAGAATGGCACCGGAGTCCAGGCGCTCACCCAGCAATGCGGGTGATTGTGTGCACGTTCAATGCCGCGAGGATAGGCTGGCAGACTGTTGGGGACAGCAGCAGGCCACCTGGAGGCTGAAACGGTGAAGGTGACGGCGGTAAGCACATTGATCACGGCCGGTGGCCACGCCAACTGGATTTTTGTGAAAGTAGAAACCGACAGCGGGATCACAGGGTGGGGCGAAGCGACTCTGGAATGGCGCGACGGGCCGGTCTGCGCCGAGGTGGAGAACTTTTCCGAGCTGGTGGTCGGCAGGGATCCGTTCCAGGTAGAGGCGATCGTGAACGATATGCACCGGGGCGGGTTCTGGGGCGGTGGGCCGATTTCATTGAGCGCGATCAGCGGCATTGAGCAGGCGTTGATGGATATCAAGGGGAAGGCCCTCGGCGTGCCGGTCTATGAATTGATTGGCGGCAAGCTGCGAGATCGCATGCGGGCCTACGCCAATGGATGGTCCTGGAGCGAAACACTGGAACCGCAGGACTACGCCCGGCTGGCGCTCGAGATGGTGGCATTGGGATTCACCGGGATGAAATGGGACCCGTTTCGCCGCGGCGGCCAGGCGATTTCCAAATCAGAGGAGGAGTTTGCCATCGAGTGCGTCGGGGCCGTGCGCGAGGCGGTCGGTCCGCAAGTTGATCTGCTTATCGAGTGCCACGGGCGCTTCAATGTTTGGAGCGCGGTGCGGATGGGTCGAAAGCTTGAGCAGTTCGACCCGTTCTTCTTCGAGGAGCCGATTCTTTACGACAACGTTGACGCGCTGGCCGAGGTGGCGCGGGCGATCAACATACCGGTGGCCGCGGGCGAGCGGCTCTACACACGCTGGGAATTCCGCAGCTTGCTGGAGCGCCACTGCGTGCGGATCATCCAGCCAGACATTTGTCACGCTGGTGGGATCATGGAGTTGAAGAAGATCGCGACGATGGCGGAGACCTACTACGTGGCTGTGCAGCCCCACAACGCGAACGGCCCGATCTCCACCCTGGCCAGCATGCACCTGGATGCGACGATTCCCAATTTCATCATTCAGGAGTTCTTCCATCCGTATCTGGAGCGCTACAACCAGATTCTGACCGAGCCGATTCAATACGAGGACGGGTACCTGCTGCTGTCGGACCGCCCGGGCTTGGGGGCCGACATCGACGAGGCGGCGGCGGAAAAACTGCCGCCGGAAGAAAAGCCGTCGAGTTTGGCGAGCGTGCTCTCGCGATACGTTTCGGGATAGGCGAGCAAATGGCGTCGCGCATAGAGCGGATCGATCGATATTTCCCGGCTCACGAACAGCTACGCGCCCGTTTTCATCAAGAGGCGCGACAATTTGCGGTGGACGCGCGTGATCGCGAGCACCTCGAGGCATGGCGTCGCAAGACCCGAGAGCACATTCGCAAGATTGCGGGCATCGATTCGATGCAGGCGGTCGATCCGGGACCCCGAATAACCGAATCCATACCGTGCCACGGCTACGTTCGGAACCGCGTCGAAATCTTCACCGAGCACAATGTCGTTATGACTATGTATGTGCTAGTCCCCGACGATTTGAAGGACGGGGAGCGACGACCAGCCGTTATTGCCGCACACGGGCACGGTAGCGCTGGGAAGCTCAGCGTGGTGGGTCGGGACGACGTTCCTATGGTCGCGGACGCTGTTCGTACATATAACTATGCATACGGTCATCGTCTCGCTCAACGGGGATTGATCGTATTCGCACCCGATGCGCGAGGCTGGGGGGAGCGGCGCGAGCCCGTCCGCCAGTTCGACGACGAGGAGCACTTCGGAAACGGATCGTGCGCTGCCCTGAACTTTGTGGCCATTAGTCTGGGGCAGTCTCTAGTCGGTATGTACACGTTTGAGTTGATGCGCCTGGTCGACTACATCCAATCCAGGAACGATTGCGACCCCGAGCGGATCGGGTGCGCAGGTCTGAGCGGCGGCGGCCACCAGACACTGTGGCTCGCCGCCATGGACGATCGAGTGCGTGCGGCGGTCGTGAGCGGCTACTTCTATGGCAATCTTGAGGCGCTGCTCGATAGAAACGACAACTGCGCCTGCAACTATGTGCCGGGCCTGTGGCAGGCGGTGGACATGGGCGATATGGGTGCTCTTGTCGCTCCCCGCCCGCTGTTGATCGAAACCGGCGATCGGGATCCGCTCAACGGGGCCAGGGGAGTCGACAATGTGCGCGACCAGGTCGAGATTACTCGCAAGGCGTACGCGATTCTCGATGCTGAGCACAGTCTAGTCCATGACGTTCGTCCTGGTGAGCATCAATGGTTTGGTGATTTGGCTGAACCGTGGCTGGTGGACCAGCTCAGTGAGCGCTAGTGGTCGATCGAGGTCAATCCACTGTAATCCGGCGGGCTCGCACCGCCGCCAATCACGTATTTGAACGTCGCGCGATATTGGAAGACCTTCCGCGGGCAAGTGAGGGGTAATTGTGAGTGGATCTCAGATTGATTCGGGAGACTCCGACCGCCCGGCGCGCACTGCGATCCGGGCGGGCCGTCTTTTTGACGGAACTGGCGCCGACCCCATCGACGATGCGGTAGTTATTGTCGACGGCGACCGGATTGCCGCCGCTGGGCCAGAAGGCGAGGTCACGACCGGCGATCTCGATCGAACCATCGATCTGCGACCCTGCACCATAATGCCAGGTCTCATTGATGCACACGTTCATCTCTGGGGGCGAAGCCCCGGCGACCAAATGCCATGGGCCAGCGGTCCTATCGAATACAGGGCTCTGCGATCCGCAGCCGAAGCGATCTCGCTTCTCGAAGGCGGCTTTACGGCGGTGAGAGATCTCGGTTCCCAAACGTCGGTTGTTGTCAAAAGGGCCATCGATGACGGCGTCTGGCCAGGGCCGCGGATGATGGCGGCCGGCATGGCGATCGCTCGTACGGGAGGGCCGTGGTTCGGGATCGACCCTTCGTGGCTCTGGGTGCGCGCCGCTGACGGTGTCGATGAATGCATTCGGGCCGTCCACACGTGTCTCCGTGAAGGGTCGAGCGTCATCAAGATCGGCGCTTCTACCGGACATGATGGCGCGTGGGGCGAGGTCCCGACCTATAGCGTCGGCGAGATCAGTGCGATCACGGACGAGGCCCACCTTTGGGGAGTAAGGGTCGCGGCCCACGCGATGGGTACGCCAGGCGTTCGTAATGCCGTGCTGGGAGGAGTGGATACGGTGGAGCACGCGTACAACATCGACGACGAAACGCTTGGACTCATCATCGAGAAAGGTGTGTTCGTCGTTCCAACGCTTCGACTTACACACTCAAATCCAGCTCCCTTTGCGAAGGATACCTATCGGGACCAGATTAGATCCCTCCGCAGGGCCTACGAGGCCGGCGCCAGGATCGCCTTGGGTACCGATACGGGCGAGGAGCGGACGCCACACGGAGGCGGAAATGCCATTGAGTTCAGGCTAATGGGCGAAGTGATGTCACCGAAGGATGCGCTGATGGCCGGGACCTCCGTCGCGGCACAGGCAATGGGTCTCGAAGAAGACATAGGTACGGTCGAGCAGGGCAAGTATGCGGACCTGGTCGCTGTCGCGGAAGACCCGTTAGAAGACCTCTCTGTTCTAGAACGGGTGGAGTTCGTTATGCAAGGCGGGCGGGTTATCACCGAGCCCTGAGCAGTCGAAGGGCGAATGCTGTCGGTTAGCAACCTGATATCAATCCTGACTGGTAGCGATTCCATGTGTCCTGAGGCACCATTCCGAGCGCGAACCCGCATCAACCGCAACGACTGGCGCGACCGTCACAGCGCAATAGTGGATCGCCGGTTCATGCTCGGCCACACGCGTTAAGCGGCACTCAACGGGACACTATCGGGTGATAGCGACGGTTCTCGTGGCATTGTCCCGGGTCGCATTCGTTCGGGGAAGATGAAACTCATGGACCAGCTGGGGTTCGCAAACCCTCGGCATCGTTGATTTGAGTGTGGAACGCTCAAGCCAGGGCGTCATGGTCGAATCCCCTTTGACCGGGCGACAGCTCGCTGGAATGCCAACCGGAGGCGATCATGCCGGAATGTGGTCAAACCGAAAGCCCACACTCGCTCGGCGTTCATATTTCACTGTTGAGAGGAATCAACGTCGGCGGTAAGCACAAGCTGCCGATGAAAGAGCTCGCCGCGATGTTCGTCGAGGCCGGCTGCGAGGACGTGCGCACGTATATCCAGAGCGGTAACGTCGTGTTCAGGGCCGAGAAGGCACTGGCGGAGCGGATTCCGGCCGTGATTTCTGAATCAATCGCTGAAGCCAGGGGGTTCGAAGTTCCTGTCGTCGCGCGTACAGGAGATGAGATAGAACTGGTTGCTCACAACAACCCGTTTCTCTCGTCGGGCGCGGATGAAGCGAAGATCCACGTAGGGTTCCTGGCCGAGACGCCGAGCCACGCGGCAGTTCTTGGTCTGGACACCGACCGGTCGCCCCCGGACACGTTCGGGGTGCAGGGACGCGAGATCTACTTACACCTGCCGAATGGCGTGGCGCGCACAAAGCTCACGAACAAATACTTCGATCGCGCGCTCAAAACGACTAGCACAGTTCGAAACTGGCGGACCGTGCTAAAGCTCGTCGAAATGGCCCGCGGCGGATGAAACCAGGCTCATCGTGAGGCTGCGCGACGCTCTTCGCAGATAGTGTGAAGAGCCGCGAAGCCATGCGGTGATTGGTCGCATCAGATGCTGTGTCATCTTCCCCGCAGCGCCAAAGGCGATCCGATCGCCGTAAGCCACTGCAATACGGTAGCGTTTGCCGCGAGGTGGCGCGGTAGAAGTGCGCAACCTGCAGCACGAGCGAGCGCCTGATTCGATGCCGGCCGGCATCGACCGCAGGAGCCAAAGCCAAGGGTTAGGCCGCTTTTCCGCGCCTGGACGCAAGCGAGGAATCGGCGCTACGAACCGCATTGATGAGGCCCGCTGGACGCAGGGGCCGGGGCTGCTTGAAAACAGAGGGTTCGGGCGTCGCCTGCGACCGATACCAGTGGATTCGTCGGCGAACAGCGCCGCAAGGAGTGCAAGATGAAAAAGTTCCTCGTCCTCTACCGTTCCACGATGTCCGCGCGGGAGCAAATGGAAAACATGACGCCCGATATGGGGGATGCCGCGATGGAGGCGTGGGGGAAATGGTTCGAGAATCACGGCTCAGCCGTGGTCGAGATGGGCTCCCCGCTTGGCGACTCAATGCTCATCAAAGGCGCCGCGGGCCAGGACCATATCGCCGGGTATTCAATCGTCGAAGCTGAGTCGGCGGAAGCGGCCAGGAAGATTCTCGAGGAGCATCCGCATTTCGAAGCGCCCGGTCCGTCGATCGAGTTCCTGGAAATCTTGCCGCAGCCCGGGATGTGATCCGTCTTCGTACGAGGATTGCTGATCGGACGTCCAACCCCTCATTGAAATCCCGCATACAGGCTCAGGCGAGACGCGCTGGCCAGAATAGTCGGCTTACGCGAACTTAGAGCCGTATAGCTCGGCCTTAAGCAAGTGAAACGTCAGCTTTACGGAGCGATGTGGGATTCGCGCGACGCCACAGACTCACTTCCGACCGACCATACTTCACGCGCAACGTCGATTCCGCCGAGCTCTGCCGATATTTGCGCGGTCCATTGGCCAAGCGACAGGTAAGTGAAGGTTTGTCAGCAAGCTGCCGGGGATTTTTCACGATTGTTGGCGCCGCGATTCGTTCGAGCTCTTCTCAAATGTCCATGATTCCGGAGGACGGTGCGGCTCAGTCTCCATTGTGCGCCGTTATCAGCGACGTCCCTAAGGCATAGCGAGGCGCCGATTTGCCCAACTCAGTATCGAATCTGAACCTCTGCATCCCTCAGAATCACAAATGGCAAGAGGTGCTCCGCGCGCTTCGAGAGGACGATTCGCAGGGCGTTCTCCCCCTTGACGATCTGCCCTGCGTCAAGATTGAACGTAAATTCCCAATAATTATCCATAACACGACCGCTCATCCGAAGTTCGGCTCCGTCTTCCCACGGTAGCATCCGTCCGTTCCACGAAATCGCAAGATCATCGCCGGGATATGCCTGCTCCACCTTTAGCCACAACGCGACGGCAGCAGGATGGTTTCTCTTGAGATCTTCGGGAATGTCGAAGACTACGGTTTGGCCGATCTCGTCAGAACTCATGCCGACCGATAGCGGTACCTGGCCCTGCCATACAGCGTGGGCATAGTAGACGGCAACCTCTGGCTCAGTCGCCAGCATCGACCGGTCCAGCGCGTAAGTCCTGCTCTGGACCGCCAGCCGCTTCGGATCGCCGATGTCGTCCAGCAGCTTGAACCAATCATCGCTTGGAGGTCCGCCCGGTCGCTCAGGGGGGTACATATAGTTGAACAAATAGAGTCCGTCAACTCCACTGGTCCACGCCCGAAACGCCGCGCCGCGCATCTTGCTTTGATCGTGAGCGTACTGGCTGTTTGAAGTGCTAAGACACGCGTACGCGGGAACGCCGAAATCATGAGCCACAGTCGACATTTCCGAAAACGGACTGCCAAACTCGTAATAGCCCCCACCGATCGCCACCGAGTCGAGAAACCCCTGACGCAGCCACCTCCGGACGTCCAATCCCGACCTCAGCCCCGCCTCCAGCGTGTCGGGAACCCGGGCCGTCAGCATCAGCTTTCTGCCCCTCGCAGCGCCGATCGAGTTCAATGATTCCCGAATTCTGCCCACGAATTCCGTGAGCGTGTGACGCTGCGCGTACGACTCCGGCTGCGGGAAGTACACCGGAAATCGCATGAAATCCATATCAATACCGTCGATCGGATAGTTCTCCGCCAGCTCCGCGATCATGTTGAGCCGGACTTTTCTAACCTCGCTGAATATGTGATTGAGCGCGAATTGCTCCGCCCGCTCGTAGGTTCCCGGCGAAACCGAGACCCGGGGATCGCGGACCAGATATTCAGGATGCTCTTTCTTGAATTCGGATAAAGCCTCGCCCATGTCGGGCTTCATGGCGTGAAGATCGTTCATCCGTACGGTGGCGAAAACATCCATATCTGCGTCATGAGCTGCATCCGCAACGAGCCTCAAGGGATCGTGCCCGGCCTCGATCAGCTCGCGTGGAGTGTCGTGATACGCAGCCATGAACGTGTCGCCAAAAGTGGATACGTTATGACCGTAGAACTCGCCCGACTTCGTGTCATGCACGAGGGTCAGATCGTGGCCCGGACACCAGAGGTATGCGTCGACAGGCGTGCCTCGCAGCGGCCCGATGGTAGCCTCCACGTAATCCTCTGCAGTGACCGGTCCAGTCCTGGAATAGCGTGCCTTCTGCAGCGGGCCTATTCCATCATCGTTGTACACGATCCGGTATTTGGGCGGTCCGTCATTCAACGACAATTCGGCCCTCCCGCAGAAATCGCTTTTTGAGACGCACAAGCATCATGATGTCGGGATGGACTGCGCGCAAGCGATCCCTGTCCAATCACGCCGGATCTGCGAAGGCGCCTCACGCCGTCCGCTATCGAATCGTCGACACTGCCTTGCTTACAAAGCCGATTCAGAGCGAAGGCACCAACCGTCGCGGTATTCGCGGTTGATACGACTGGTCTGATCGCCCTCTAAACGACCGCCCAGTCTTGCCACGCCGGACGAGTCCAGGAAAAAAGGCGGTGAAGCGAATTCGACTGCTCATAAAAATAATTATTTGCATTTACAGAATGCAAGCGCCGTCACAATCGGCTTGAACCATCCAACAACTTGCCAACTTGGCGCCATCCTGAGAAGCTTCGCCGGCCGCGGAATACTGGGAGGAGCGCCATGCGACAGCTAGAAGCCGAACTCATCCTTGACGCGCACGCGGTGCTGGCAGAGGGACCTCACTGGGACGCCGATTCCATGCGGCTGATCTGGGTCAACATCACGCCCGGTGAAATTCACTGGTTCGATCCCGAATCCCGAAAAGACTCGATGGTAATTGTGGAAACCACGGTTGGCGCCGCGATACCCCGCGAAGCGGGGGGACTTATCCTCGCCGTCGCGGACGGCTTCGCCGTGCTCGACGATAATGGTGTTTTCGCGTCCTTCGCGGACGTCGAATCCGGCGTCACCGCCAATCGCATGAACGACGGCAAATGCGACAGTCGCGGCCGGTTCTGGGCTGGCACCATGGACCTGAAACAGGAGAAGGCCGGGGGCGCTCTCTACCGGCTCGGGGTCGATCGGCAGGTGGACAGGATCGTGTCCGAAGTCACCATATCGAACGGTCTGGGTTGGAGCCTGGACGACAAACTGATGTATTACATCGACAGCACACCCGGCCATGTGGATGCCTTTGACTTCGGCCCGGCCGACGGCAGTATCAGCAACCGAAGAACCTTGGTTGAAATTGACGATGACGAAGGGCTACCGGACGGAATGACCGTCGACTCAGAGGGGTATCTCTGGGTCGCGATCCACGGGGCCGGGACCGTGCGCAGATTCGATCCGGATGGTGTCCCCGACATGGAGATCAAGCTCCCCGTCAACAATGTCACCAGCTGCGCCTTCGGCGGCAAAGATCTCGGCGACCTCTATATCACAACGGCGGCGCAGTTCATGTCTGACGAAGACCTGCGGAAACAGCCTCATGCAGGGGGGATTTACCGGGCACGGCCCGGGCCCACCGGCTTGCCGGCTCACCGTTTCCGCGGCTGAATCTACGATCGCTGGTCCGCGGCTTCTCATAAACGAGCCCGGTCCGAGCCGTGCTGGACGAGCTGTGCCGCGTCCACCTACATGCCGAAATTGAAGCAGTAGCGAAGGGGCCTGTCGAATTTCGCAATTCCCAATCGTAGATAACGTGGGGAAGTCATTACGGTGCGGCAATGTCCGCGCAGAAGGAGGAATTAGTGAAAAACGAAGTCGTCCACTGCGAAGTGAATGGTAAGGACGGGCCGGCCCCGCAGAAGTTTTTCGGCGATCTGTTCAATTGGGAAGTCAACGCCGACAACCCGATGAACTACGGCATGGTCGGTGACCCGGAAAAGGGTCTCAGCGGCGGCGGCGGTCAAACGCCTGACGGATCGTCGATGGTGACCTTTTATGTCGGCGTCGACGATATTTCCGCCTACCTTGATAAGGCGGTCAGCCTCGGTGGAAAAGTGTTTATGCCCGAAACCGAGGTTATGGAGGGTGTCGTTATTGGACTTTTCGCCGACCCCGAGGGGCACATCATCGGTCTGGCCAAGGACCACGGATAGCCTTTGACGTCAGACGGGAGGCTCCCCGGGGGAGCCTCCCGTTTTCTATCGACGCGCGGAAGTCGCCAACTGGCTGCGTGACCGATCGGTGGTTTCCTTTGACCGCGGCGTCCGCCGCCCAAAGCCCGTGGCAAACCACCGATAACTGCCGCCGTTTGGTGAAAACGAGCCCGCGCGGCATTGCCGTTACGTGAGCTGGCCCCACTCCGCGCCAAGCACTGCGAACTGACGCCGCAAATCGCCGACGGCTACTGGATCCAGCGGCCCGGCTTCTCCGAACGCCACAGTTTCCAGCGCGTGCGCCGAGCTCGACGTGCCAAATATTGCGGTATCGATTTCATCGAAGCTGAGCACGAATCGCAAAGCTACTTCGATCGGATCGTCTGGGGCGTCCTCCGGGGCGGACATGCTGTTCGATCTGCGCCAATACTCGTCTGCGTAGGCGGTCGGCGACGATTCGCGCTTGAACGCAGCGTTCGCGAGAGGGCGTTTCACGATGACGCCGATTCCCCGGGCCATCGCCATCGGAAGGATCTCGTCGGCGGCAGTCTGATCGACGAGATTGAACGATGTTTGCAGAGTGTCGAAGATTCCCATGCCGATCGATTCCGCCGCGGCGTCGCCATCGCCGCTGAACCCTATATAGCGAGTCTTGCCATCCTTTTTCGCTCGGACCAGCGCGTCGGCGGCCTCTCCCCGTAACAGCACCTCGACCGAGCAACTGTGGATCTGGATCAGATCGAGCACATCCGTCTGCAACCGCTCCAGTGACCGATCGATGCTCTCCGATATGACCTGCTCAGAGTATTCCTCACCCGTCGAGCCGCCGACGGCGTGGCCGGCCTTGGTTGCAAGGTAGTAATCCGACCGGCGCCCTGAAATCGACTTACCTATCTGCTCCTCACTTCCGGCGTAACAGGCAGCCGTGTCGATGAAGTTGACACCCGCATCGAGCAGTCCGTTAAGCAGACGATCGGCCTCCTGATCCGTCGATTGTCCGAATCCGATCCGAGCCCCGCCAAATCCCAGCCTCGTAACTTCCATGTCCGTTGCACCGAGTCTTCGCTTCTCCATATCAACCTCTCATCGTTGGACTTTGCGGTTCCGGCGTTGTAAACCTTGCTGCCTGGTCGAATGCGGCCGGGCTTGCCCGATTCGTCGATTGTATCTCCGAGGTCGCCCGCGATTCGGCATCTCCTGCGCAGGTGGTTAAAGCAACGATCGGAGTTGGATCCAGAAAGGAATTCGCTCGTGAGCGTGACGGGACTCGAAAACAAGACGGTGTTGATAACGGGCAGCTCCAAGGGCATTGGCCGCGGGGTTGCCGTCGCGGCCGCCGGGGCGGGGGCCAACGTGGTCATCAACCATCGCGATTCGGCGTTCGAGGCCAAGGAGGCTCGCCGCCTCGTTGAGGATCTAGGCCGAAAGGCGATCGTTATCCGTGCCGATGCGGGCGTTGAATCCGAAGTCGACGCAATGTTCGACGAGGCAATAGAAACCTTCGGCGGCGTCGACGTCGCCGTGCACAGCGCCTATTACAGCTATCGCGAGTTCGCCGTGGACATGCCTTTCACCGAGTGGCAGCGCACGATTGACGTGAGCCTGTCCGGCGGGTTTCTCATGGCGAGACGCACCGCCCGTGACCTAATCCGCAGAGAGTCACCGGGCAGCATTGTCTTCATCGGATCGATTCAGGCCGAGCGAAATCCGCCCAGATCGGCGCCCTACAACAGCGCTAAAAACGGTCTTAGAGGTCTTACTTACACTCTGGCCGCCGAATTGGCTCCGCGTAGAATTCGCGTAAATCTCATCGAACCGGGGTGGATTGATACGCCCGGCGAACGAAAATACGCAACCGACGCGGAGATGAAAGCCGGCGCCGAGACCCTGCCGTGGAAGCAGCTGGGAACGCCGCAGGACATAGCTAACGGCGTTCTATATCTGGCCTCGGATATGGGTTCCTACGTCAGCGGGGAAACTCTCCGAATCGATGCGGCAACCTGGCTTCCCCGAGCAACCGACAGGCTGTGAATCTGACCGCTGCATCGACTCAGCCTGAAATTAGCTCCTCGAGCGGTTTGCGATTCCCGAATTCAGGTATGGCAGAGCCCGCCGGGGCAGCCCAGCGCACAGCGTTGCCAATGACAAGTTGGATCTCGCTCTGATGGTAGATTCCGTAAGTCTCGTGACCGGGGCTGAAGTAGAAAATCTTGCCCTTGCCACGGTGATAGCAACATCCGCTCCGAAACACCTCGCCCCCCTGAAACCAGCTAACGAAGACGAGCGTATCGGGCGACGGGATATCGAATCGTTCGCCATACATTTCTGATTTTGGGACTTCGAAGTACGCGTCCAATCCATCGGCGATCGGATGACCGGGCTCCATTACCCACACGCGCTCCCTTTCGTCGGCTTCCCTCCAGCGGAGATTGCAGCCCGTCCCCATCAGCCGCCTGAAGATCTTCGATAGGTGAGCGGAGTGGAGGCAAATCAGCCCCATTCCCTCCAGCACGCGCTTCTGAACGCGATCGATGACGAGCTCCTCCACTTCCTCGTGGGCCAGGTGTCCCCACCAGATGAGCACGTCGGTCGCTCTTAACACGTCCTCGGAAAGACCATGCTCCGGTTCGTCGAGCGTGGCAGTCCGAGTTTCAATACCGCGTAACGAATCCAGAAATCCTGCGACGGTCACGTGGATGCCGTCGGGATAGTGGACCCGCACCTCGGGATCGGCTCGCTCGTGTCGAAACTCGTTCCAAACCGTGACGCGAATCGGTTCAGACATCTATGCAGACTCCCGAGTTGTGAAACCGGCCGGACCGGTCGAACCAACGTTTGCGTGACTGCGTCGCCTGCATGGCGGCGTTGCCGAGGAATTCATTTCACACCGGACTACCGAGCGCCGAAGTCCCACGAAAGGCCTCGATCATCGCTCCGAAAAACCCGCCCGCGGCCGTCCACCGCGGTGATGGTGCGTGGGTCGCCGCCACCCACAGCCAGTGCCTCGACAGCGATATCGAGCGCCAGCCGGTTCCATGACATTCCGCCATCGACGCTCTTGAACAGGCCGAGGTCGGTGCCAGCGTAGAGGGCGCCCTCAAATCTCCCATTCACACCTTCAAACGAGTCGCCGCTCAAAGCATCATAGACAACTGACGGCGACCGGACCGTGGGGAGCGCGCCATTTACGAATCCATTGACGCTCGTCCAGCGCTCTCGCCCGTCGCCTGCCAGAACACCCTGATCAGTGGTCCCCAGAAACATCAAGCCGTGCGTCGGCATGATGGTCAGCGATCTGGTCGACACCGGTGCCGCAAGGGGCAACCGTTCCCAACTGCCGCCGGCGTCGGAGCTCACGAAAACGGCCCCGGCGCTGTCCACTACCGCGATGACTTCGAAGTCGGCCGGGCTGACCGCGACGGCCAGGACTTCCCCGCTGCCACCGGGCGGGGTGATCTCCCGCCAATTCGACTCGAGATCGGTCGCAGCGAAAAGACCCCTGGTCCCTATGTATACGGTGCCGGGTGAAACCGCGAGTGAGTTTACGGGACTGTCACTCTGAACTGCGGACCAATTTCTCCCGCCGTCCCCGCTGATATGAATTCCGGACTCATGGCTCAACAGGAGCCCGTCAATTGCGCGGCCTCCGAATGCCACGAGCGATCGGTAGTCCGCCAGTACGACCTCTGCCACGGGTGCCTGAGGCGTCGCCGCACGCCCGGAAGAAACGAGAGCGATTACTCCGATCACGAATCCCGCCGCGATCAATCCAAACACGCCGATCAGGGCTGTTTTTCGCCGGGTAGGCGCTTCTCTCGATTCGGCCGAAACGCGCTCGGAATATTTTTCCGTGGGTTCGGCAACCTCGAAGTCCAGCGGCGTTGACGAACCGGATTTCAACGCTTCGGCACGTGCATCGATCGCGCGTTCAAGAATAGAATTCCGGCTTTTCTGGCGACGATGCAGCAGTCGCAATCTCGCTCCGGAGCGACGCTTTTCTTCGGAATACTCATCCCGAGCCAGATAGCCGCCAGCGTACTCAGCCTCGATTTCCGTCAATTCGTCGACGCTAACCTGAATCTCAGCATCCGTTCCGTTTCGCGCGGCCGACTCATCGCGATCTTCACGAACTTGCCTGGGCCCACGCCACAGCGGAACCGCTATCGCGCCGGCCGACACAACGAATCCGGCGATCAGAATTGCAAAGAGAGCGACGTTCACCCTGGTCTTCGCCGGTCCGGGAGTTCTGCTCCCGGTTGATCCTCTCGCTCATGGTCTTCAGCGGATCCTGAATTTATTGGAAATCTGCGGGGGCGCCGCGCGAGCATAAGGGCAACCGTCCCGATTCCGACGGCGAAGAAAAACATCGGACCTATCCAGATTCCCAGCCCGAGGCCGGCCTTTGGAGGCTCCATCAGAATTCCCTCGCCATAACGGTCCGCAAGAAACTGGACAATCGTCGCCGGGTCCTCTCCAAGCCGCAACCTCTCAACGATCAAATCGCGAATCTGCCGGGCAAGTTGGGCGTTGGAGTCCTTGACCGACTGTCCCTCGCAAACCGGGCACGCCACTATTTCGGCTATTTCCCACATCTGCTCCTCGTATGGTTCCTGAGCCGCCGCGGCGCTCGCGGAAAGCACCCACAGAGTCAACAGCGCCAGGGCGAGGCGAGTTGGTTTCAACCGCCTGCCCTCACCGCGGCCGGCGCTGCGCGTTGCGGTGCGACCGAACGCACTTCACGCCTGAGAGCGCCCGGCCAGCCAACGATCAAGACGCCCACGAAATAGACCATGCCCCCGATCCAAATGACGCTTACGAGCGGATTTACAATCACGCGCAACGTAGCGCTGCCGGTCTCGATATCCCAGCCCGAAAGAAGCACGTACAAATCGTCAAGTCGCGGAAGCACCGTTCTTATTGCGACGGCCGATACGGGCTGCGATTCCCAGCCTCGATGGATTCTGCGACCGGGCTCCAGCGCCGTTTGCGTGGAGCCGCCGATCGACGTGTGTATCAACGCATCGACGGTGTCGAGGTCAGCCGACTCTCCAAATACCAATCGCTCAAACGTGATGGTGTACGCCCCCACGATGGCGGATTCCTCAGGTTGGAGCGAAATGGATTTCTCGACCGAGAAAAAGGTCGAGCCGATAACGCCGACGGCGACTAGCACGATTCCGAGGTGCACGACGTAACCGCCGTGCCTGCGTCGATTCGAGAGCAATGCTGCCCGCGCGGCTACCCAGAGCGTTTTTCGGCGGTTCCGTTTGTAACCCAGTATTCCGCGACCAAATTCATACGCAATCGACGCCGCCGTGAACCCGCAGGCCGCAAACGCCAGAACCGCAAGTCCCACTCGCATACCGAGAGCAACCAGTAGGATGCTGACGAGCGCCGCCGTCGCGAGGGGCCACGCGAACCGCAGTAGAACCTGCCGGGTAGCTCCCCTGCGCCAGGCCAGCAGCGGTCCCACACCAGCCAGAACCACCAGGCTCAGAATCAGCGGACCGTTGACCTGTTGGTAAAACGGGGCTCCAACCGCCATCTTGGCGCCGCGAAATATCTCGGATACCAGCGGGAACATCGTCCCCCAAAAAGTTGCCGCGGCGACGGTGATCAGAAGGAGATTATTGAACAAGAATCCGGCTTCCCTCGAAGTCGCGGCTTCAAACTGCGTGTCCGGGCGGAGGAGCGGCAACCGGTAGGCCACCAACGCGATCGAGCCGACCAAAACGAGCCCGAGAAACACAAAAAGCACCGGTCCGATGTCGGAATTTGCAAAGGAGTGAACCGACGTTAGGATCCCGCTACGGACGACAAAGGTCCCGAGTATCGCGAGGACGAAGGCCGCGATGGCAAGCGAAACGTTCCACAGCTTCAGCATTCCGCGCCGCTCCTGAACGATGGCGGAATGCAGGTAGGCCGTTGCGATCAGCCATGGAATAAGCGCAACGTTCTCCACGGGGTCCCAACCCCAGTAGCCTCCCCAACCCAGTACTCGATAGGCCCACCAGGCTCCGAATAGCAGTCCCGCGCTCTGGAGTCCCCATGCCAGCAGCATCCAACCTCTGGTCGCCCGAATCCATTCGCGGTCGATCCTTCCGGTAACTAGCGCTCCGATGGCGAAGGCAAACGGCACGGAGAAGCTCACAAATCCGGCGAGCAACAAAGGCGGATGAATCTGCATCCCGCTGTCCCAGAGAAGCGGATTCAATCCCCGGCCATCAGCGAGCGTCATCGGGAGCTCCTTGAACGGCGAGGCGGAAAACGTCACGAGACCCAGAAATACGCTGAGCACCGCGGCCATCGTCGCAGTCACCCACACGCCGCGATCTCGGTCAGCCGCGGAGGCCCGAAAGCTGGCGGCGGCCGTAAATAGCGCGAGGATCCACGACCAGTACAAGAGTGACCCGGCCTGTCCGCCCCAAACAGCAGCCACTGTGAGCCCGGCGGGCATTGCCCTGCTCGAGTTTTCCGCGACAAACTGGATAGAAAAATCGCGGGTCACAAATGCCACCGCAAGGGTCGCGATGGCGATAGTCGTAAACAGCGCCGCCGCGGCGGTTGCATTTCGCCCGCTCAGAGCCATTTCGGGAGCGCTCGATCTGGCGGCGATCAATGACGCCGCGAGGGCGTATACCGTCAGCCCAAGCGCGAGCGCGACGGCGATCCGCCCTACATCCGAGAGATCGAGCACGCCCTCAGCCCCGGGCCGTCCGGTGGCGCTTAGTCCTTTTCCGCACCAGAATTAGATTGGGCATCCGGCAAATCACCGGCTTCGGTGCGCAGCGAGTCCAGATCCCGCTCCACTGCCCGAAGCCTCGCTCCGACGTACATGACGTATCCAATAATTCCAACCCAAATCACCGCGTAACCAATAAACAAAAACAGGAGAAACTTCGAACTTTCGCTCATCGCTCCGGCTCCGCCAGCAGCCTGCGAAACTGCAGCTCTTCGACCTCATCGACAAGGTTCTCCAACGCCAGTTGATGCCGGATCAGGACCACATAGAGCAGCAAGAACGCGGCAACCGTCACGAGCAGCGTCGCGAGCATCGGACCGGGAAGCGACGGTCCGTCAGCGCGAATAATCGTGGGCGTCGGATGCAACGTCCGCCACCAATACACCGAAAGGTAATTGATGGGTACGACGACAAATCCGACTATTCCGACGATCGCGGCGAGCCGCCGTTTCGCCTGTGGATCCTCAACGTATCCGCGAAGCATCAAATAGCCAACGTAGATGAACCAGAGAATCAAAGTAGTCGTCAGGCGGGCATCCCACGTCCAGCACGCGCCCCATACCCTGGTGCCCCAGAGGCAGCCCGTGATCAAAACCAGCGTGGTAAACACCACGCCGATTGTCGCGGCCGACCTTGCAAGCCGGTCCCAAAAGCTCGACGCTTTGGCCAGGTAAACCGCCCCGCCGATAAACACCAGAAAAAAGCTAATGTATGCGATCAGCGCCATCGAGACGTGCGCATAAAAGATGCGCTGAATATCGCCCTGAACGGCTTCCGTCGGTGCGTAGAGAAAAATCATGTAGATGGCCGCCGCCATGGCGACCGCTGTTGCGAGAACCAGAATTGACACACTCCGCCTGTTCCTCCGCACAATTCCAAGCCCACCAAATTCGATGTCGCGGTCCATCAAAACTCCCAGCATCAGATAGGACAACTATTCGCCCAACACGTAATCAAAAAGAATGGCACCCATACTGGCAAATATGGCACAAAATCCCGCAAGAAGACCGAACCATGGCAATTGTGACGCATTGCTCGTCGCGTCCAAAATCGCCAACGTGGCCGCCACTCCAGCTATCAAGATCGGCAACGCAACGGGCAGCAGCAGGACTGGTGTCAGTAGTTCCCTCGCGCGCATATTGGCGGTCACGGCTCCGTAGAGTGAACCTGTCGATGAGAACGCCGCAGCGCCCAGAAGCAGCAAGGCAAACATTTCCCATCGGATCAGCCCCACGTCGAACAAAACCGCCACACCGACGAGGGTCAACAGTCCAACTACCGTCAGGAAAATAAAATTCACACTTGCTTTTGCCAGATAGATCGCCGCGCGCAAAACGGGCGCAAGCACCAAAGCTTCCATCGTTCCCTCATCGCGTTCGGCTCTGAAGCTTCTCGACCCGCCGACGAGGGTTCCAAAAATCAAACTCGCCCAGAACACGCCGGCGGCCACGGCCGGCACATCCTCAGCGGGCACAACAAACGCGAGACTGAACGCAATGACCATAAGCAGACTCAGGACGGTGAGCGCCGGAATGAACTCGCGCGTTCTCAACTCGAGCCGGATATCGTTCCGAAATACCACTGCCATCTGCTTAAGGGTATCGACTCGCCGAGCGCTCCAAACGGCAGGCGCCGGCGCCCGTCCGTTCGATCGATTTTCGGTACCGATGGCGGCGCTCGGGCGGATTCGCGTCGGGCTATCGAGTGCCGCCGCGACGTGGCGTGGTAGAGCGTCGGGGTCGTCTTGCTGGACGGTAAACTCGCCCGCCAGCAAACCCCGATTCAGAACCACAGCGCGGTCAGCCAGCTCCGACGCCCCCGCGAGGTCGTGGGTGGCAAAGATAATTCCGGCGTCGGCGGCGTACGTATCGAAAATCCACTTCAGCTTTTCCCTGGACGCCGCATCGAGCGCCGCTTCGGGCTCGTCGAGCAGTAGCAAACGTGGACTCGGCAGCAGAGCGATGGCGAGGGCAAGCCGCTGCTGCAGCCCTCGGGATAGTTCTCGGGCCCGCGATTCACGGTACGACGCGATCCCGAGATCGAACGTAAGTCTCTCAATCCTGGGGATCGGGTCGTCGACCAAAAAAATGTCGCCGACGAACGCGAGGTTTTCGCTTACGGTCAGATCCCCATAATGATGGGGGTGATGGCCCGCGTACCCAACGATTCCACGTGCGGCAACGTGGCTCCGCCCGATTTTCATCCCACCCACCACCACGGTACCGGCTGTAGGTGTTATCAGGCCGGCCATTGTTTTGAGCAGCGTGGTCTTGCCCGACCCGTTCGGCCCAAGTACGGCAACCGTTTCGCCGGGAAAGACTTCGAGAGACACATTTCGAACGGCCAGTGCTCGACCCAACCGGCAGGTTACCGACCGCAAGCTCGCGACGGGTTCTGCGCCGCTCGCACGGCGTTGATGGTCCACCGACGGCCGACCGGCCGTCATAGACGCTGCTGTCGCGGCCCCCCGCCCCAAACGCCGATCATCCGACAAGATAGTCGACCCATATAGGTGCAATTCATTCGATTGCGAGGGCATCGACCGGTATGAATTCGGGTCCGTGTTTCACGAGCAAGTTTCGCGCCCGCAAAACGCCGTTCTCGTCAATCGACCCCTCGACCACAACGTCCTGGTACCGGTTTTCCGTCGAGTAACCGAGGAGGTCGGGAGGCGTCTGATCGTAGACGACCGGAATCTGCCGCACGTCGTCCGTCAGCACGAACTTGATTCCTGCGTTCCCGTCGACCCGTTCAATGGAACCGTCCTTCACCGTGCCCTGTACCCTGATTGCCTTTCCCGATATGGCCTGTCCTTCGATAAGCACTTCGTCAAGGGTGAGGTAGTAAACCGCGGCGGCACGAGTTGCCGTCCAGACAAGAAATCCGGCCGCTACGACAATAACGGCCGAAGGAATAAGGAAGCCGAGGCGTGGCACCCGAAATGCGCGTAGCGCCGCCGCTGAGGACATTTAGAAATTCATCCAACACGGTTGCCGGGCGGCCCGGCTCCAATTAGTGGCCCTGGACCCATCCGGCCTCTGCAAATTCACGACGTTGACCATTATACGGGTGGTCGGGAGACCCGATTCGGTTAACCGCGGAACAATTCAAACCTTAAGAAGGCTCTGCTCAAACAGGAACCGCAAGAGAATCGAAATGAGGTAGATAACTAGCCCCGTAACGACCGCCAGTCCGCTCCGGCTCGTCCGGACCGATCTCATGAGGCTCTTTATCGGTTTCGCCTCCCAGCCTTCGAGCCATGCCCCGCTCCGCCAGATAAGGCCAAACGCGAGAAACGCAAGCGCCACTTTGAGTCCAAGTACGGCGCCGTAGGCCGGTGTTACACCCGGCTGGGCAAGCCGTTCGAAGGTCAACACCCCGCCGGTTAGCACAAATACTCCGATTGCGCCGCTGGCAAACCTGCCAAAGCTGGCCGCCACGGTTGCGGCTAAGTTCTTTTGCCCGCCATCCTCGGCCCTTCTTCGCAGTGCCGGCATTATCACTACGATCAATACGATTCCACCGCCGACCCATATCGCAGCTGTTACGGCGTGAACGGCTCGAATAACCAGGAACAGGATCGGCCAAACGTCCACATCAACCTGCACTTCGCTGCGTTACGAACAATTTCTGACCGGCCCAACCTGCAAATACGGCGTACCAATCGGCCGGTGCGGTGTTCACCGGCCCGCCGGTAAGCGGGCTGGCAGCTTTGCACAGAGCCGCCTCAACCGGGGCCAAGTATGTCAGCGGAGGTTCCTCTGGCCGGCGGGTTTCGTAAATCGCGAACGATTTGCATCCCCGTCCACCACCAAGTATGGAGTCTGCGAATCCGGAATTAAAACTCCCGCCGATAACCCCGACAACGAAATGCCACGGGTTCAGACCGAATCCCCATTGCGGCCGGGAACGTTTTGCGGAAAGACTGCCGACTTAATCCGGGCTCACTCCGCGGCATTGCTCGATCGTCTCCCCATCGGGTGGATGGCTGCACGCCGGGGAGCGAAGGGTCCACATCCACGGTTGGAGCCTGTCGCGCCGTCGTTGGCGTGGACCTGCGATAATTGATAGATGGACCCTTTTGAATTGAGCATGACCCGCCAAATGGACGGTAAGAGTTGCTGTACGACTTTCACACGCATACGTTTTTTAGCGACGGGGCGATGTCGCCCCTGGAACTTGCGTATCGGTGTTACCGGCACGGTTGCGACGTTCTTGCAATTACCGACCATGCGGGCCTCGCAAATCTGGAAGGATTGCTGAACTCCGTAATCGAGGACTGTCAAACCGCATCGGATTACTGGAACATACGCGTTTTGCCGGGTGTCGAACTCACCTACGTCCCCCCGTCCGAAATCGACCTTGCAGCATTGCGTGCCAAAGAACTCGGGGCCGCCGTGGTTATTGTCCACGGAGAGACGATTTCTGAGGACGTGCCGTCGGGGACAAACCTTGCCGCGGCGAAATCGAACGCGGTCGACGTGATCGCACATCCCGGGCTTATCGATCAGGAAACCGCCGAACTCGCCCGAGACACGGGGAAGTTCATCGAACTATCAGGTCGAGCGACCCACGGACTTGCCAACGGTTCGGTGGCCTCGGCCTGCCGCCAGGCGGGAACTCCGATGATCGTTAATAGTGACGCTCATCAGCCCGGCGACGTTCTAACTGTCGAGCGTGCGTTGAAAATAGCCATGGGCGCCGGGCTGTCGGAGTCCGAAGCCGCAACCGTTCTCGAAGAAAACCCGCAACGTCTTTTGCGGCGAATCGGACTGGATCTGAAAATTACCGAAAATGTGAGGCAGCGAACTTGAACCCCGAAGAAAAGGATGAAGTCTGGCTTCCGAGCGAGCAGAAACAGGACAACCCGGAAGATCAGTTTGAAATGGTAGAAGTCGACATCGAAGCAGATGATGACGCCGGCGACGGCTCCGATTCCGTAGATCTACCCATTCTTCCCGTGCGCGCCACGGTTCTGTTTCCGGTCCGGGAGGTATTGAGCCCTCTTCTCGTCTCCCGCGATATTTCCATCGCCGCGATTGAGACCGCAATGGCGGGCGACAAGCGAATCCTTGTCCTGGCGCAGCAAGACCCGGACAAGGAAGCGGTTACTGCTGCCGATCTCTTCACGGTCGGCACTCAGGCTACAGTGGCCAGAATGCTGAAGCTGCCCGACGGAACGACGAGCGTTCTCGTTGAGGGGCGCCGCCGGATCCGTGTCGACGAATTTTCACAGGAGAGACCGTACCTTCGTGGGCGAGGTTGGGCAATTCACGAAGCCCCGGAACTGGACCCTGCGGCGGAGGCGCTGACGAAGGAAATGCTGCAGCTTTTCAAGAAGGTCGTCGACCTCGGGGACAACCTGCCTGAAGACGTCTATGTCAGGGCGATGAACGCCGAAAGTCCCTCGGTACTCGCAGACGTCGTTGCGTCGTCGATGGACATTCCGTTCATACAGTTACAGGAACTGCTCGAACTCGAACCGGCATCCGAGCGTCTTCAGCGTCTTCACGGGATTCTCACCTTTGAAATCAAGCTCCTCCAGACCGGGAGATCGATCGAGGACGAGATCAACTCCAAAGTCGAGAAAGCGCAGCACGCTTACGTTCTCCGGGAACAAATGAAGGCCATTACGAAAGAGATCGGCGAAACGGACATCACGGCTCGCGACGCCCAGGAGCTAATCGATCGACTCGAAAAGGGATCCTATCCAGCATTCGTCACGGAGCGAGTCACGAAAGAAATCGACCGGCTCAGTTCCATGCCGCCCGGCACTCCGGAGGTCAATGTAATCCGAAATTACGTGGAGTGGATCGTCGATTTACCCTGGAAGAAAAGGTCCAGAGATCGCCTGGATATCGCGGTCGCCGAGCAGGTGCTAAATAACAGCCACTACGGGCTGGATGACGTAAAAGAGCGCATCCTCGAATACCTTTCGGTGAGGAAGCTGGCCAGACGGACGCGAAGCCCGGTGCTCTGCCTCGTCGGCCCTCCCGGCGTCGGAAAGACAAGCCTCGGAGAGGCGATTGCTGATGCGATGGGCCGGAAATTCGTCCGAGTATCGTTGGGCGGAGTTCGCGATGAGGCGGAGATTCGCGGTCATCGACGGACCTACATCGGCTCCATGCCGGGCCGGATATTGCAGACGATGCGCGACGCGGGAACGATCAATCCCGTGTTCATGCTCGACGAAATTGACAAGCTCGGGATCGATTTTCGTGGCGACCCCACGACTGCCCTTCTAGAAGTTCTTGATCCCGAGCAGAATCACGCCTTCTCGGATCACTATCTCGAAATTCCGTACGACATTTCACAGGTGCTCTTCGTTGCGGCCGCAAATACGCTTTACGGTCTGCCGCCTGCCATTGTCGACAGGATGGAAGTCGTTGAAATTCCGGGCTACATCGAAGACGAAAAGCTGGCCATCGCCGATCGATTCGTCGTTCCTCGCCAAATCCGAGAGCACGGACTCGACGAGAAATACTTAACCGTTGGCAACGGCGCCCTGCAACGGATCATAAGGGAATATACGCGGGAGGCCGGAGTCCGTGGCCTCGAACGCGAGATCGCGACATTGTGCCGAAGGCGGGCGTACAAGCTGGCCGATGGCGACAAGTCATCCATCAGACTCACGAAGCGCTCGATTCCCAAATATCTCGGGCCGCCGAAGTTCAGGTATGGCGCGGCCGAGGAAAAGGATGAGGTAGCCACCGCCACGGGCGTGTTCAGAACTAATTCAGGCGGAGAGCTGATGCCCGTCGAAATAATAATCAACGAAGGCACCGGTCGTCTGATGACGACTGGCCAGCTCGGCGACGTTATGAGGGAGTCGGTAAAGGCCGCCCAGACGTATTTGCGGTCTCATGCGGCCGATTTCGGCATAGATCAAAAGAAATTCGACAGCATCGACGTCCACGTTCATATCCCTCAGGGCGGAATCCCTAAAGAAGGTTCGTCGGCGGGGATAACCATTGCGACCGCACTTGCCTCGGCCCTGTCGGGAAGAGCCGTTCGCAAGGACACGACGATGACCGGCGAAATCACGCTCCGGGGTCGAATCCTTCGCACCGAGGGGTTGAAGGAAAAAATCCTTGCGGCCCACCGGGCCGGCTTGAAGCAATTCATAATGCCCGAGGCCAACGCCCGGGAACTCGATGATGTTCCCGAAAAGGCAAAACGCGATCTGACCTTCGTTCTTGCAAAAGACATGGCCGAAGTTGTGGCTGCGGCACTCCTCGGTCCGCCCGCATAGGCTGTCTCAAGTCAAGGTCGTTGTCCGTCGAAAATATGTAGTAGCAAGCTGTGGTTTTGTCGGTTCATCACGGGCTGACGTGATACGCTTTGGCCCACACTGGAATTCAACGGCCAGCGCGCTGAATTCTTCGGTGGGAGGACCAGGCCGGAGAGTTGTCTAGATGTTTCGCCCTATAAGCGCGGTTCTTGGCCTATTTTCGCGCGACCTCGGAATAGACCTGGGTACCGCGAATACGCTCGTATACGTACGTGACATGGGCGTGGTCATCTCGGAGCCTTCCGTAGTGGCAACGGACACGAGAACCGGCAGAGTCCTGGCGGTCGGATCAGAAGCCAAGAGAATGGTCGGCCGAACCCCGACCAACATCGTAGCGGCGCGACCGTTGCGCGACGGCGTAATCGCCGACTTTGAAACCGTCGAAACCATGCTCAGGTACTTCATCAGCCGCGTGCATGAGGAGACGCCGTTTTTTCCCCGGCCGAGGGTCATTGTCGGGATTCCGTCTGGTGTGACTGAGGTTGAAAAACGAGCCGTCCATGAGGCAGCGCTTCAGGCCGGTGCCCGCGAGGCCTACATGATCGAGGAGCCGATGGCTGCAGCCATCGGCTCCGGACAGCCCATACAGGAGCCCACCGGCAACATGATCGTCGACATCGGGGGAGGCACCACCGAGGTTGCGGTCATCTCGCTCGGTGGAATTGTGGTAAGCCATTCCATTCGAGTGGCTGGTGACGAAATCGACGAGCAAATCGTCGGATACGTGAGATCTGTTCACGGTCTGCTAATCGGCGAGCGCACCGCTGAAACCTGCAAGATCGAAATTGGATCCGCGGCGGCCAACGGAAATGACGGTACGACGTTCGTCCGCGGACGAGATTTGAGTTCCGGTCTGCCCCGTGCGCTCGAACTTTCGAGCGGCCAGGTCAGAGAAGCGATTTCTGGAACGGTCAACGAAATCGTTGAGAATGTGAAACTGACTCTTGAGGCAACGCCTCCAGAGCTGCTCGCAGACATCATGGAACAAGGGATATATCTAGCAGGTGGCGGAGCGCTCTTGAAGGGGATGGACAAGCGTATCGAAGAAGGCACGGACATCCCGGTGGTCGTGGCTCGAAATCCGCTGGAATCCGTGGTGCGTGGAACCGGATCGTGCCTTCAAAACCTTGCCGCGTATCGCGAGATATTCGTATCGGACAACGGATATCCGCTCTATTGATGTGAACGCGGCCTGATCGATGAGAGCCCAAAAATCCCTTTTCTGGCTCATATTGCTTTCCGCGCTTTCGTTGGGCTTCTCCGTTCTGCATAACAACGGAGCGCTGTCGCCGGTAGAAGACATCATTCTCCGCGCAGCCAATCCGGTTCAGCGGATGATCAAGGGGGCGTCGTCGTCCGCCGCGCTGACGCTCGAAGACCTTCGGCGTTTCGGCGAGCTACGGTCCGACAACGAACGTCTCAGTGCTACTGTCGGCGAACTCCTGGCCGAAATCGCCCGCCTCAGAGTCACCGCTCGCGAAAACGTTGCCCTTCGTGAGGCCGCCAGGTACGTCCGTGAGAACCCGCAGCTGAATCTCGTCGCGGCTCGGGTCGTGGGACACGACAGCTCTAATCTTCTTGACACGATATTGATTGACCAGGGGTCATCTTCCGGCATCGAAGAGGGAATGACGGTGGTCTCGAGGGGTGGGCTCGTCGGCCGGGTGATAGAGGCCACGGGAAATACGGCGAAAATCTTGCCCGTTACAAGCCCGAGCAGCGTCGTAAACGTCAGTATCCAGGGGGCGGATACCGATGCCGACGGATCAGCCACCGGCCGTTCAAACAGTCTCATGGTCATGGGGCAGATTCTTGAGAATCAAACGATTGAGACTGGCCAGTTCGTAGTCACGTCAGGCCTCGGCGGCGGTTTTCCAAAGGGCATTCTCGTCGGCCAGGTCGTCAATATCCGAACATCGAGCGCCAGTGTGTTGAGGGAAGCCGACGTCAGACCGTTCGTAGACACATACAGTCTCGACACCGTTCAAGTCATTGTGGCCAGGGAAGGAGATTAGGGTGATCGCGCGCGGGCGGCGCAGCCCGGTGTCGGCCAGGCCGGTGCCCGGAACCGGATCTTCGTCACGGACATACATCGTCGCGGTCTTGATCCTGCTGACTGCAATGTTCCAGAGTTCGATCTCCGCGGAATTTGAAGTTTTTGGTGTTATTCCCGACCTGGTGCTCGTCTTTCTTGCAACGTGGGCTGCTGTCGCCAGACCAAGGGGGTTGATCTTCTGGGGTTTCGGGGCGGGTTTCTTTCTCGATGTCGTCAGCGGGGTCCCCGCCGGCGCGAACATGCTTGCACTCAGCCTGGCAATGTTTGTCGCCTCCATGGGTGGTGCGGGCTTGTTTCGAACCAATTTGATCTGGGCACTAATGGCAACTCTGCTCGGAACTCTTGTTTACTATCCGATAATGATGCTGATGCTTGCCATACAGGGCCCTTCGGTTGATTGGCTCAATGCCATCGCCGCCACGACACCGGCCGCCGTCGCCGTGAACCTGATGGCCTGCGTGTTTTTGTACCGTCCCGTGACCGCGCTCGAACGCCTGACGCGAGGACGGCGGCCGTACACGATGGGCTAGCGCGTCCGGCACTTGCCAGGCCCGCAAAGACCTCCATGTCGCAGTCCCAAGAATCATCGCTGAGAGGAACCGGCAAACCCGCGAGTAAGAGCCGGCGATCGCTGCTGATGGGCGGCGTGGCCGCCGCTGGCGTAGCTGCCCTTGTCGGGCGCCTGTGGCAGCTTCAAATCGCGAATGGCTCCGAGTTTGCCGTTCAGGCCGAAGCCAATCGCACCCGCTCCATTTCGGTCCCTCCCGTACGAGGGCTGATATTCGACCGGATGGGCAAAAGGCTCGTTCGGAACATCCCGGTCTTCAGCGTTTGGGCAACCCCCGCCGACATTCCAAATGACGAGACGGCACGCGTGGCGACGGTACTTGCGCATCTCACCGATGGCATTCCGGACGAGATCGAGTTGGCAATTTCTCTCGGACGCTCTGACCCGGCGCAGCCCATACGAGTCGCTCGGGACGTTCCGCGAGAAACGGCTCTAATCGTCGCCGAACGGACCCTGGAACTTCCGGGCATCGCAATTCGCGATTCGACCAAACGCGAATATTCAAAAGGGGAAACTCTCGGCGCGATCGTGGGATTTACGGGTCCGATCCCCGCCGAGCGCGCTGCCGAATATTCGCGGCGTGGAGTGAGATTTGACGAAGACATCGGCCTTGCGGGGATAGAAAAAAGCCTCCAAACAAAGTTCCGCGGTGACGACGGGCGAAGATTGATCGAGGTGGATGCGCTGGGCAGCGAGGTTCGCGAGCTTGCCGTAACCCAGCCGAAATCCGGCAGCAACATATACCTCACCATTGACGCTGACCTTCAGGAGAACGTTGCGGAAATCATGAAGCGCTTCCTGGGCGACCAGGGGGCAGGCGTCGCCATCATGCTGGATCCCAACAGCGGCGACGTGTTGAGTATGGTCAGCTACCCATCCTTCGATAATCAATCGTTTGCGGGAGGTATTTCGTCCGAAGAATTTGAGAGACTGTCCAGCGATCCACGGCGCCCACTTATCAATCACGCCATCTCAGGCCTCTACCCCCCGGGATCGACCTACAAACTAGTGGCCGCGGCCGGAGCTCTCGAGGAAAGAGTCGCTGAGCCCTCAACGGCAGTCGATTGTGCCGGGCACCTGATATTGCCCAGCGGTTGGGTTTTCTACGACTGGCTGCTGACCGGGCACGGGACCGTCAATCTGCACCGAGCTATTTCCGAGTCCTGCAACGTATATTTTTACAACATCTCAGGGGGCAATCCGTATACGGAATTTAAGGGGCTCGGTGAGCGCAGGCTGGCGAAGTTCGGTCACTCCTTCGGCTTCGGAAAAGCCACCGGTATCGACCTCCCGAACGAAGTCCCCGGGGTGGTGCCCGACCATCAGTGGAAAACTCGGAATCTGAACGAACCGTGGGTAACCGGCGATACCTACCAGGCCGCGATCGGCCAGGGGCTCGTCCAGGCAACCCCCTTGCAAATCGTCAACATGTACGCAGCCATCGGCAATGGCGGAACGCTGTTCAAACCAAGAATCATCGATCGAATCGAAGACTCGAATGGCGAGGTGTTGGAGGTACCGCCGGTCCAGGAGCTTGGGAAAGTCTCGGTCAGCGCAACGAACATGGCGTTGATCAGGAGCGGGCTCGTCGAAGCCGTGAACGGATCTCAGGGAACAGGCAGTCGCGCCCGGACCTCGGTTGTGACGATGGCCGGCAAAACCGGCACCGCGGAATACGCCGGTCCCACCGACGCCGACGGCAACCCCCTTAGCCACGCGTGGTTCGCTGGCTACGCGCCCGCCGAGGCGCCACGCGTCGCGTTCGTCGTCTTGATCAGGGACGGCGGCGAGGGATCATTCGCCGCAGCGCCTGTGGCGCGTGATCTTGTCGAACTCTATTTCACGGGGAGCGTTCCTGCTATGCGGTACGTTCCCCTTAAAGGCACGCGAAGGGCCTCAGGATGATCGACCGTCCTCGCCCACGTCCCATGGACGCTGCCGCGCTCCTTTCGATTCTGGGCCTGATCGCGCTGGGGCTCATCACTCTCGCCAGGGTTGGGCTGCCCCCCTCGGCCGGGATGGACAGTCAAATCGTTCGCCAATCGATGTTCGCGGTTGTGGGAGTTTGTCTGTTCGTTGTGATGTCGTATTCCAACTACCGAGCTCTTGGCATGATCGCCTGGGTGTTATTCGCGGTCAGCATCGTCGCCCTTGCGCTGGTGCTCTTTTTCGGCGTCACCCGATTCGGAGCGCAACGCTGGTACGTTCTTGGCCCCGTTCAATTCCAGCCTTCCGAACTCGTAAAGTTCACCGAGATCGTTCTTCTTGCCCGATACTTCGCAAAATATCAGGGAGAGCCGATCAAACTCCGCGTTTTCGCCGTCTCCACCCTGATCCCATCACTCCCCATTGGGCTGACGCTCTTGCAGCCTGATTTTGGGACGGCGATGATTTTCTTTTTCGTCTGGATTGGAATCGCGTTCATCGCAGGGGCGCGCCTGTTGCATCTGAGCGCGGTCGGCCTGCTTTCGATATCGGCGGCACCCGTCGCCTGGTTCCTCATGAAGCCGTACATGCGCGAGCGAGTTGTCACTTTCTTCGATCCCACAATCGATCCGCTGGGCGCTGGATACAACGTTCTACAGGCGCGAATTGCTGTAGGCTCGGGCGGTTTGTGGGGCCGCGGCAGCGCTGGCGCGACGCAGAGTCAGCTCGAATTCCTACGTGTGCGAGATACCGACTTCATTTTCGCGGTCATTGCCGAACATCTGGGGTTTGTTGGTTCGATGATCGTCTTGTCGCTCTTCGTCATAATCTTTGCGTACGCGCTTGCCGTTGCGATTCGGGCCACCGACGATTTTGGTCGATTCGTGGCCGCCGGCGTCATGATCTTGTTGATATTTGAGGTATTCGTCAGCATCGGAATGAATATCGGCATCGCGCCCGTCACGGGCATCACTCTGCCTCTGATGAGTTCCGGGGGCAGTTCTCTGGTTGTTACGCTCATAGCTCTGGGAGCCGTCGTCAGCGTATCTCTGCACCGAGGTCTCCCAATGTTCAACCGGCCTACTCGGGTTGGCCTGCCCGCCCGCGCGCGCCGCGCAGCCACCGGAATCCACGAGCGCGCTTGAAGGCCGATCACCGCCCGTTTACGATCCTCGCCCCGGCGACTTCCGCAAATCTCGGACCGGGTTTCGACACGCTGGGGCTGGCCCTGGACTGGTATGACGAATATCGCTTCGAGGTCTCAGATTCATTTTCGCTTGAGGTTGACGGCGAAGCGGCCGGAGATACGCCAACGGATGAATCGAATCGAGTCCTCGACGCGGCAATTCGATTTTCCAGAGTGCTCGGCACCGAGTTCCGCCATCGATCCGTGCGCCAGATTTCGCGGATCCCTGTTTCGAGGGGACTCGGCAGCAGCGCCGCCGCTACCGTGACGGGACTCGTAGCCGCCTATCGATCGGCTGGTTTGAGTGTCGACGAGGCGAGATTGATCGAAGCGGCGACGGCCGAGGAAGGTCATCCCGACAACGTTATCCCCGCCTATGCCGGGGGGCTCACGGTGATCGCTCAGGGCGATTCCGGCCCGATCTGGACGAAACTGCCGTTTCCGCAGGACCTTGAAATCTCGGTCGCGATTCCCGATACGCGAATAGAAACTCAGCCGGCCAGATCAGTCTTGCCAGCCCGAATCGACTTTGCCGACGCCGTGTTCAACGTTTCCCGCGCCGCACTTTTCGTGGCCGTGCTTCAACGAGCCGACTACTCGAATCTTGCCGAAGCGATGCGCGACAGATTGCATCAGCCGCACCGGTCTCGTTTACATCCTGCGATGTCGCAGATGATCGAGGCGGCCTACGAGAGCGGCGCCGTTGGCGCCGCTCTGAGCGGATCGGGTTCGGCGATTATCGCCTTCACCAAATCCGACGCGGAGGGGGTTGGCTCGGCCATGCGAACCGCTTGCGAAGCCGCCGCGGTGAAATGTCGGAGTTTCACGTCTCGCGTCTCCAGCGATGGTCTCATGGTTCGCGGCGAGTAGCGCCGAACTGTCGCGGGCCTCTGTCGGGCCAAAGTTGAACGCCGACCAGCGGTGGCCCCGCGTCCTCATCAGAAACCGATCGGGCTTTGCCCGCCGGGAGCCTCCGCCCGTATAATCGGTGCGTGGAGAAGCTGCGCGAAATCGCTGGTTTGAGCTTCACGCGCGCATACCGATTGGGTTTCTGCGGGCCTCCCTGCCCAATTTCCGAGTTTGCCGCCTAGCGTGTCGACACGAACCGCGACCGAGCCGATCGCCGAAGAGCCTCATGTCAACGTCGATACCCTTGTTGTGCTCGATTACGGTTCTCAATACACGCCTCTTATCGCCCGGCGCGTTCGCGAGTCCGAGGTTTACAGCGAAATACTTCCCTTTGACGCCCCAAAAGAACGCGTACGCTCACTCAACCCCAGGGGGATCATTCTTTCCGGCTCGGATTCGAGCGTTTACGAGCAGGGATCGCCCGATCTTCGCGATTACGTACTCGAATTGGGAGTTCCGATTCTGGGAATCTGTTATGGGATGCAGGTCGTCAGTCAGAAGCTCGGCGGAACGGTGCAGCCCGGCAAGACTCGGGAGTACGGCCCGGCAACTCTTGAAATCGTTGACCGGCGCCACCCCCTATTTAAAGATTTCCCCGAGGAGTCCCGGGTATGGATGAGCCATGGCGATCAGGTGACAGTCCCGCCGTTCGGATTCGAACAAATCGCCAGAACTGACAATTCGGAGTGGGCGGCAATAGGAAATACCGACGATAACATTTTGCTCCTGCAGTTTCATCCTGAGGTCAAGCACACTCAGCTCGGGCACGCGCTCATTCGAAACTTCGCACTTGAAATTTGCGGATGCCGACCGGCGTGGACTCCTGCATCCTTCGTCGATAGCAGCGTTGCGTCTCTTCGTGATGCGATAGGCGATCGACAGGTGATTCTCGCGCTGAGCGGTGGAGTGGACTCAACCGTTGCGGCAGCGCTACTGCACAAAGCGGTAGGCCAACAGCTCACATGCATCTTCGTGGACACCGGCCTGCTGCGAGACGGCGAAGTAGAAGCCGTCGAGCAGGCAATGGCAGACCACCTCGCTCTGGATGTCGTCACCGTCGACGCTCGCTCCCGATTCGTCGATCAGCTCGCCGGAATATCCGAACCAGAGCGCAAGCGGGAGATTATCGGGGATGAGTTCTTCGAGGTATTTATCGAAGAGGCGCGGAAACTTCAGTCTATCGAGTTTTTTGTCCAGGGCACCGTGTACCCGGATGTCATAGAAAGCGGAACGGCTGGCCTGCGGTCCGCAAAAATAAAAACGCATCACAACACGCGGATTCCCGATGAATTGGATCTTCAGGTCATCGAGCCGCTGAAACGCCTGTTCAAGGATGAAGTCAGGCAGGTCGGTACCGAGCTCGGTTTGCCGGAATCGATAGTTTGGCGTCAGCCGTTTCCGGGACCGGGGCTGGCAGTGCGGATCATCGGCGAGATAACACCCGATCGTCTCGGCGCGCTCCGACACGCGGACCGCATTTTTCGCGAAGAGGTTGCCCGCGAGGGCCTCGATCGAGTGATCGGTCAATACTTTGCAGTCCTCACGGGTGTCCGAACCGTCGGCGTAATGGGCGACGGCCGCACGTACGGCGAGATGGTTGCGCTTCGCGCTGTCGCCACCGATGACTACATGACAGCCGATTGGTACAGGATGCCCACCGAAGTCCTCGAGAAAACATCGACAAGAATCGTCAACGAGATCCCCTCGATTACCCGGGTTGTATACGACGTAACATCAAAGCCACCCGGAACGATCGAGTGGGAATAGCAGGATGGTGACCCTGGCGTGAATGTGCTTGTTCTGGGAGGCGGCGGGCGCGAGCACTCCATATGCTGGAAACTGTCACACAGTCGGTCCGTCGACAACCTTTTTTGCGCGCCTGGAAATCCGGGAACGGCGTTCCATGCAAGCAACGTTGAAACTGACGTCGCGGATTTTGATTCGGTCGCAAACTTTGCGACCGATGCCGAAATCGACGTCGTCATCGTCGGACCGGAAGATCTATTAGCGAACGGAGTCGCCGACGCGTTGAAGGAAGCCGGCATCAGATGTCTCGGTCCGCTTGCCGCGGCCGCGCGCATCGAATCCAGCAAGGCCTGGGCGAAGAATCTGATGGCCGAAGCCGGCGTCCCCACGGCTGCGTTTGAGGTGACCGACCGTGCTGACAAGGCTTTCGAGATTGTCGAGCGCTCGTCATTCCCTGTTGTTGTCAAGGCCGACGGTCTCGCGCTCGGAAAAGGCGTCACGGTCGCGGGGTCGCTGGCGCAGGCCCGCCAGGCCGTGCAATCCCTCATGGTGGACCGTGATTTTGGCGACGCGGGCGATTCCGTAATCATTGAAGACTGTCTTTTTGGACAGGAGGTTTCCGCGTTCGCGATCTCCGACGGCCGGTCGCTGAAAATGCTGCCTTTCGCTCGGGATTTTAAGCGAGTTTTTGACGATGATGATGGTCCAAATACGGGCTCGATGGGGTGCTATTCGCCCGTCGCGATAGTCGATCCGCGGCTCGCCGATGAAATCGAAACAACCATAATGCGTCCCACGGTCGATGCCCTCGCCAGACGCGGTACACCCTATGTCGGATTCCTGTACGCCGGATTGATGATCGGCGGCGACGGACCACGCGTTGTGGAGTTCAATTGCCGTTTGGGCGACCCGGAAGCTCAGGCAATCCTTCCGCTGCTCGACTGCGACTTTGCCGAAGTCGCGCTGCTCGCCGCGGAGGGCCGGCTTGATGAGGCTAAACTGCGAATTGATGAAGCCGCATCGTGCTGCATCGTGGCCGCCTCCGGCGGATACCCTGGAAAGTACAGGACCGGTCATCGCATTTCGGGCATCGCCGAAGCCAACGATGTCGCGCTGGTTTTTCAGGCCGGGACCGCCGAGCGAGATGGCATTCTTGAGACGTCGGGCGGACGAGTTCTGTCGGTGGTCGGGCGAGGAAAACACCTCGGCGAAGCCCGGACCCGGGCGTATGAGGCCATTGGAAAAATTACGTTCAACGGAGCGCATCACCGAACCGACATCGCCGCCACCGACCCCGAAAGGATTCCTGCTTGATGGATAACTCGAATACCTCTGCGCCAGTGGCCGTGATCCTCGGGAGCAAGTCCGATCTCGATTACGGCAACGAGACAATGGGTACCCTGGCCGATCTGGGAATTGCCGCCGAACTCCGAATATTGTCGGCCCATCGCTCGCCCGACGCCGCCAGGGATTTTGCCAGAAATGCGGCTGGCAATGGCACAAAATTAATTATCGCGCTAGCTGGCGCCGCAGCGCATCTTCCCGGCGTCGTGGCAAGCTGGTCGGAGCTTCCGGTAATCGGCGTTCCGTTGCCGACCAGTGAGCTGCGCGGTGTCGATTCTCTTCACGCGATAGTGCAAATGCCGGGCGGAATTCCGGTTGCGTCCATGGCCATCGGAAAGGCAGGAGCAAAGAACGCCGCCATATTCGCCGCGCAGATGCTTGCATTGAACGATAAGGGTCTCGCGGAATCGCTGCGGCGGCACCGCGCTGGTCTGGCCGCCAAAGTCCTGGCCGACTCCGACGAGGTGGCAAACAAATGACGCCCCGTTATACGCGACCGGAAATGGGTGAAATTTGGAGCCGGCGCCGTTACTTCGAATGTCAGCTACGAGTTGAGATCGCGGTCTGCGAAGCCTGGGCCGAGATAGGTGTCATTCCCGGGGCGGATATCGAAAAAATCCGCGGGGCATCATTCTCCATCGACCGCATCGACGAGATCGAAGGGACAACCGATCACGAAACCGACGCATTCGTCGCGGCGACCGCGGAATCGATGGGCTCGGAATCCCGCTGGCTGCACTACGGGCTGACCTCGTCCGACATCCTCGATACCGGACTGTCACTCCAGCTGGTGGCTGCGGCCGACCAGTTGCTGAACCGTTTGCAACTGCTTGAGTCGGTTGCGACGGCACGCGCAGTCGAACACCGGAACACCCTTACGATCGCCCGGACGCACGGCATTCATGCTGAACCTACGACGTTTGGATTCAAGCTTCTGGTTTGGGTCGATGAGATCCGGCGTCAAATTCACCGGCTCGAAGCGGCAAAAGAGCAGATCGCCTACGGGAAGATTTCAGGCTCGGTCGGCACGCATGCCAACGTCCCTCCCCAGGTCGAAGAAATAGCGTGCGCAAAGCTTGGTATTAAATTTGCGAATGTTTCCAATCAAATATTGCAACGCGACCGTCATGCGCAATTCCTAACGACTCTCGCCCTGATCGGTGGATCCCTTGAAAAATTCGCCACCGAGCTGCGGAGCCTTCAGCGCACCGAGATTGGCGAGACGGAGGAGCAGTTCGGGGAAGGTCAGCACGGTTCTTCATCCATGCCGCACAAACGCAATCCGTTTCGGTTCGAGCGGATTTGCGGACTCGCCCGATTGCTGCGTGGCAATGCCCACGCCGCGCTCGAAAACATGGCACTCTGGCACGAGCGCGATATGAGTAACAGCTCTCTGGAGAGAGTTATCCTCCCGGACTCAACGATTGTCCTGGATTACATGCTCTGGCAGTTTGCAGGCCTGCTAAAGGGGCTCCGTATCAACGTTGCTCGAATGCGCGAAAATACCGACCTCACCCACGGCCTCATTTATTCCCAGGGTGTCCTGCTGGGTCTGATCGAAGCCGGCATGTCACGGCAGGACGCTTACGCAGCCGTCCAAAAACATGCCATGACGGCCTTTACCGATGGTTTACCGCTGAGCGAACTGCTGGCCGCGGACTCCGCGATCACGGAACTGATCGACGAAAAGAGCCTGAACGAGTACTTTCAGCCAGCGCGACATCTGAAATGGATCGATACGGCATTCGCCCGTCTCGGTCTGGACGTGACCGAGAACCAAGGAGGCTGATTTGGCAACAATCATCGAGACCGAGCTCACTGATCTGCGTCTCGTTTCGCGGGGCAAGGTTAGAGACATTTACGAGCACGACGGTAACCTGCTAATAGTGACAACGGATCGAATTTCGGCGTTTGACGTGGTTCTGCCGACGCCCATCCCCAACAAGGGGCGTGTGCTGACGCAACTCTCCGCCTTCTGGTTCGGCCTGACGGGATCGATCGTTGAAAACCATCTCATAACAACGGACATCGGCGAAATGAGGCTTCCCGCAACGGTCGAAGTGGACGAGCTTGAAGGCCGCTCGATGCTGGTGAAGAAGGCCGACCCGCTGCCGGTTGAATGTGTGGCGCGGGGCTACATCATCGGATCAGGCTGGGTCGACTACCAACGAAGCGGCGAAGTTTGCGGAATCCAACTGCCGTCGGGCCTCCAGCAGGCCGACCGGCTTCCCGAAACCATCTTCACACCGGCAACGAAGGCCACGACCGGTCACGACGAAAACATCGACTTCGAGCGCGTTAAGGGGATCGTCGGAGACGACATTGCAGAGCAGATTCGAGAATATACGCTCCGGCTGTATGCCATGGGTCATGATCACGCGCGTCGCCGCGGAATAATTCTCGCGGATACGAAATTCGAATTCGGATTGGTCGATGGCCGGGTCATATTGATAGACGAAGTGATGACGCCTGATTCATCGCGGTTCTGGGACGCCGACACCTACGTGGTAGGCAGTTCACCACCGAGTTACGACAAGCAGTTCGTCCGCGATCATCTCGAGGATTCTGGCTGGAACAAAGAGCCGCCGCCCCCGAACTTGCCCGATGACGTGGTCCAAAGGACATCCCGTAAATATCAGGACGCCCTGTTACGCCTGACGGATGCCGAGTGAATCGAAGGGCTTACCGAGTCAGCGTCGTCATCCGACCGCTTGCCGAGGTTGTCGACCCCCAGGGCGCGACCGTTGAGGCCGGCCTGCGGGATCTCGGCTACTCCGGTGTATCAAATGTGCGCGCTGGCAAACTGATCGAACTGGATGTCGAGGCGGCCAGCGAGGATGAAGCGGCGACTCTGGCAAAAAACATGTCGGAACGCCTACTTGCGAATCCGGTGATAGAGCAGTTTGACGTCAGAGTCGGCGAGGCAAAAGAAATATCAGCCTAAAAGCCTGCGTAATCGTATTTCCCGGCAGTAATTGCGATATGGATTCCGTCCACGCCCTCAACGTCATCGGGGGCTTTGAAACTGATATTCGCTGGCACCGAGACACCGATCTGACGGGCTACGACCTCATAGTCATCCCCGGCGGGTTCTCCTATGGTGACCACCTACGCGCGGGCGCCATCGCCCGGTTCGCACCCGCGCTCCGAGCGGTATCCGAGGCAGACGCTCGGGGCACGCGAATTTTGGGGATTTGCAACGGCTTTCAAATCCTTCTCGAGGCGGGTCTTCTGCCCGGCGCGATGCTCCGAAACAGCAGCCTGCAGTTTCGCCACCAGTGGGTAAACCTCAGAGTTGACGCCAACGCAACGCCTTTTACGACCGAATGCGCTCCCGGGAAAATCTTGCGAATGCCCATCGCCCACGGCGAAGGGAATTACTTTGCGCGACCCGAAACCATCGCCCGGCTCAAGGGCGATGGACGAATTGTATTCACATATTCCGATCTTGAAGGCCGCGCCACTCCAGGCGCGAATCCCAATGGGTCGTTGGCAAACATCGCCGCGATAACGAATGAGCGCGGAAACGTGATGGGAATGATGCCGCATCCCGAGCGGTGCTCGGAAGCGATTCTTGGCGGTCAAGATGGGGCGTTGATCTGGCGATCCCTGGCAGCGTAGGTAAATCCATGAATTCCGTCGCCGAGGACTGCGTGACGGATGAGGCGCTGCGAGCGGTCGCGCTCAATCGGTTCGAATACCACCGAATTCTGGAACGGCTTGGACGGCAGCCAAACGATCTCGAGCTCGCAATGTTCGGCTCTCTCTGGAGCGAGCATTGTGGCTACAAACACTCGCGCGCCCTCCTCAGACGGTTCCCAACGGAGTCCGCGGCGCTGCTGGTAAGGGCGGGCGAAGAAAATGCCGGGGCCGTTGATATCGGAGGCGGTCTCGCAGTGGTTTTCAAAATCGAGAGCCATAATCACCCCAGCGCGGTCGAACCGTTCGAGGGGGCCGCGACGGGTGTTGGGGGGATAATTCGCGATATCTTCACAATGGGCGCGCGCCCGATCGCGCTGTTTGACTCTCTCCGATTCGGCCCTTTAGACGATCCCCGCAACCGCTACCTTGCCAACGGGATAGTGGGCGGTGTTGGTTCGTACGGAAACTGCGTGGGAATCCCGACGGTCGGCGGCGAGGTGGTTGTCGAGGATTGTTACGCCGGAAATCCACTCGTCAACGCCATGTGCGTGGGTCTGCTCCGCCACGACGGATTGATTCGAGCCGAGGCCGTGGGCGAATCCAATCCGATCATCCTGGTCGGAGCCGATACCGGACGAGACGGAATCCAGGGCGCGACCTTCGCATCGGTCGAAGACCCGGAAAACTCCGCGCGTGGTGTGGTTCAGGTCGGAAATCCATTCCTTGAAAAACTGCTCATTGAAGCATGCCTGGAAGCGCTGGCCACGGGCGCCATTGTCGGCCTCCAGGATCTTGGAGCCGCCGGCCTTACGAGCTCCCTGGTTGAGGCTGCTGCACGAAGCGGCGCCGGCATTCGGATCGACGTGGACAAAGTTTCCCGCAGGGCCACCCAAATGACGCCGTACGAAGTAATGCTCAGCGAGAGTCAGGAGCGGATGATCGCCGTAGCCCAGAAAGGTCGCGAAAACGAAATCGTCGCGATATTCGACAAATGGGGCTTGCACTCAGACGTAATCGGGGCTGTCACATCCGACGGGCACATCACGGTTTCGGAAGCCGGCCATCCGGTGGCCCACATTCCCATCGATCAGATAAACGATCCTCCCGAATATCGATTGGCCGTGGAATTTCCCGGTTATCTTGCCGATGTAAACGATCTGGATCTCAGCGCAATTCCCGAACCCGCCGACATAGCGGAAACGTTTTTGACGTTGCTGGCCTCTCCAAACATCGCCTCCAAAGAATGCGTTTATCGAACGTACGATCAAACCGTCGGCTCTAACACCGTCGCCGGGCCGGGCGCGGACGCCGCCGTTCTAAGGATCAAAGGCACGAATCGAGCGATCGCTCTGTCCACGGACGGAAACGGGCGATCCTGCTATCTGAACCCCCGGGCCGGAGGAGCGATGGCCGTCGCCGAGGCGGCCCGCAACGTGGTCTGCGCCGGTGCGCGTCCTGTGGCGATCACCAACTGCCTAAATTTTGGATCGCCGGACAATCCCGATGTCTACTACCAGCTTGCCGAAGTTATAGACGGCATCGCCGAGGCTTGCAGCGCGCTGGCAATCCCCGTAACAGGCGGCAACGTGAGTCTCTATAACGAGGCCGACGGGGTTCAAATCTTCCCCACTCCCGTTATCGGGATGCTTGGCGTAATCGACGACCTCGACCTGCGCGTCGGGATCGCGTTCGCGAACGCAGGCGACCTGATCGCCGTCATAGGCGGCGTTCACGGCTTGCTCGACGGGAGCGAGTACCTGAAGGTGTTACACAGCGCGATTAAGGGGCGGCCAGAAATCGATCTTTCTCGGGAGCTGGCGGTCCAGGCTACCTGCGCCTCCGCGATTCAAGCCGGAGTCCTCGCTTCGGCACACGACATCTCGAACGGCGGCCTCGCAGTGGCCCTCGCCGAGTCGTGCTTCGCCGGCGACATCGGGGCTGCCGTGGAACCCGGTTCGGTGTCGAGCCGTTCCGATGAACTCTGGTTCGGGGAATCCCCGTCCAGAATCCTCGTCTCGTTGTCCGAGAAAAACCTGCCGGAAGCTCGGGCTGTGGCATTGTCCCAGGGCGCTGACTTGAATGTGATCGGTCGAGTCGGCGGCGACCAAATCGTCCTGAGCGACGATGCGGCAATATCCCTGGAAATTGCACGAGACAGATGGACTACCGGGCTGGCTGCGGCTTTGTCCGGCAAGCCGGCGAAACAGTAGAATTGAGTTCGCAACTCGAAGTTCGGAGATGTGGATTGCCGAGCGAGGGCCAGACGTACGACTACAACCCGGATTCACGCATATTCAACGATGAGTGCGGAATCTTTGGAGTCTACGGCCCGGGCGAAGACGTCGCCCGCCAGACATACTTCGGTCTCTATACGCTTCAGCATCGGGGGCAGGAGAGCGCCGGCATAACCGTCACCAACGGCGCGCACCTCAGTACGCACAAAGACATGGGGCTCGTTTCCCAGGTTTTTGATGAGTCAGCCCTTACCGCCCTCAAGGGTATTGCAGCCATCGGCCATACTCGCTATTCGACGACCGGGTCCAACAGAGTCGAAAACGCTCAGCCTGTCGTGGTTGAAAGCGATCTCGGCCCAATCGCAATGGGCCACAATGGAAACCTGGTAAATGCGGCGGAACTCCGGGACGAGCTCGGGCAGTCAGGTCTTGATTTCGTGACGTCCACCGATAGCGAGCTCATCCTCCAGCTCGTTGCGACGGCTGCGGGCGACACGCTCGTTGACCGGATCCTGTCCGTGCTCCCTAAACTCAGCGGATCGTTCAGCCTGGTTTTCCTGACTCGCGACAAGATCGTCGCCGTGCGTGACGATCTTGGCAATCGCCCGCTCTGCCTCGGGAGCTACAACGGGGGATGGATGGTCGCCTCGGAATCGTGCGCATTCGGCGCACTCAAAGCTAAGTTCGAGCGTGACCTTTATGCGGGCGAGGTGCTTCAGATCGACGACGACGGTCCCCGGACCTTCAGCACCGATCACCACCCTCCCACGGCGCTTTGCATCTTTGAGTACATATATTTCGCAAGGCCCGACAGCGAAATCGAGGGCTCGAACGTAAACGACGTTCGCAACCGGCTCGGGGCCGCGCTCGCGAATGAACATGGCGCCGATGCCGACGTTGTAATAGGCGTGCCGGACTCGGCCATAGCCGCCGCCATCGGCTATGCGCGCGAATCCGGAATTCCATATGCGGAAGGGCTTGTTAAGAGCCGCTACATCGGACGCACGTTCATTCAACCGGACGACCAAATCCGCAAAGCGGGTATCGAACTAAAATTCAGCACGTTGAGATCGGTGCTCGAGGGCAAGCGCGTGATCGTCGTGGATGATTCCATCGTCCGCGGCAACACCACGCGGGCAATCGTCAATCTGATACGCGAGACCGGGGGCGCCAAGGAGGTTCATGTCCGCGTAAGCAGTCCACCGATCCAGTGGCCGTGCTTTTATGGAATCGACATTCAGCACGCCGACGAGTTGATCGCCCACAACACTTCCGTCGATGAGATCTGCGACCAGATCGGTGCGGATTCACTTGAGTATCTCGGCGTTCCGGCACTCATCGCCGCTACGAGTATCCCTTCAAAACAGCTGTGTACCGGATGCCTGACCATGAACTATCCGATCCCGGTCCAGCTCGAAATGGACAAACTGGTATTCGAATCAGACAAGGCGGACGCGGTGTCGCCGGCTCCAATCGATGCGGGTGCCAGCGATTATGCGGCCGCCGTGGACGAGGCTTCCGCTCAAATCAGACTTGTCTGAAAGCCGAAACTCGCCCTCATACACGCAAGCCGGCGTCGACCTCGCGGCTGGCAACGCTGTTCTTGGACGAATAAAGAACGCCGTCCATGCCACCCACGGGCCTCAAGTTGTAAACGGCCTAGGCGGGTTCGGTGGAGCAATACGGATTCCGCCCGGCATCGAAGATCCCGTGATCGTTTCGAGTATCGATTCAGTTGGAACGAAGGTTTCGATTGCGTCGCAGGCCCGGCGTTTTGGCACCGTCGGCGCCGACATCGTGAATCATGGCGCTAACGACATCCTTGTCGTGGGGGCGTTGCCGTGGGCGTTTCTCGACTATTTCGCTACTTCAAAGTTGGACCTGGACGCACTGGCCAGCGTCGTTCAGGGCGCCGCGGATGCCTGCAAAAGACTGGATTGCGCGTTGATTGGCGGCGAAACCGCCGAGCTTCCGGGCATTTATCACGACGATAGATTCGACCTCGCGGGCTGCATGATCGGAATCGCCTCCGAAGCCGAGTTAATCGACATCAACCGCGCCCAGTCGGGCGATGCCGTTGTAGCCCTCCCGTCAAACGGACTGCACACAAACGGCTACTCGCTCGCGCGTAGCGTATTGAGTGACTATCCCCTCGATCACATTTTCCCGGAGCTTGGACGGTCTCTAGCCGACGAACTCCTGGCCATCCATCGGCCGTACGTAGAAGACTTGCGGGCACTCTTGCCGAAAGTTCATTCCATGGCTCACATCACGGGCGGCGGACTGTCCGACAATATTCCGCGAGTTCTGCCCGAATCGCTTGGCGTCGATCTCGAATGGGGGACCTGGCAAGTGCCGCCAATATTCGAGTTGGTCAGGAAAATGGGGGACGTAGATTTCGACGAAATGTGTCACGTCTTCAACATGGGGATTGGAATGGCTGTTATGTGCGATCCCGAGAACGTCGATGCATTCGTCCAGCGGATTCCAGGCGCTTCTCTGGTTGGCATAGTCCGGCCCTTGAAAAAGGGCGCGGATCGGGTCCGCATACTAAGGTGACCAGGCGCCTGCGGGTCGCCGTGCTCGCATCGGGCAGGGGCTCCAACCTTCGGGCGATTCTGGACGCCATTGATTCGGGCAGATTGGATGCGCAGGTCGCATTGGTGGTCAGCAACACGCCCGGCTGCCTTGCCCTCGACCGAGCCTCGCAAGCCGGAATCCCCGTGGAGTGCATAACCGGGAAGGCGGCCGGTGGGCGTGCCAATCAGCTTGCGCGGATCCATAAGGCCCTCGTTGAGGGCGATGTCGACCTGGTAGTTCACGCCGGATTCAATCTGATCCTGTCCACGCAGACCGTGAATCATTTCAAAAACCGGATGGTCAACATCCACCCCTCGCTCTTGCCGGCGTTCGCGGGAGGAATGAACCCGGGCCCGCAACGCGATGCACTCGAATACGGAGTCAAGATTTCCGGCTGTACGGTGCATCTGGTGACCGACGAGGTCGATGCCGGTCCGATCGTCGCGCAGTCGGCTGTTCCCGTTCTCGACGACGACTCACCTGAGGCCCTGGCCAGTCGAATTCTCGTGGAGGAGCACAAGATTCTGCCCAGGGTGATTCAATGGTTCGCCGATGACCGCGTCCGCGTGGATGGTCGCCTGGTTTGTGTTCTGCCAGGGCCGGTTCACGAGCGACCGGTCGGCGCCCCGGAATGAGCCAGAAGCGCGCGCTGCTCAGCGTGTTCGACAAGAGCGGTATCGTGGAATTTGCGGGAGGACTCGTCGATCTGGGATTCGAAATCGTTTCCACGGGCAAAACCCATGCATGCATCCACGCTGCCGGCTTACCCGTCCGCCAGGTGTCGGAAATAACTGGACATCCCGAGATCCTGGACGGCAGAGTCAAGACCCTGCACCCGAAAATTCACGGCGGTCTGCTGGCCCGCCATGACAATCCGTCCGATATGCGGACGATCCAGAGCATGGATATATCCCAGATTCAAGTCGTGGCCAACAATCTCTATCCATTTGCCGCAACGCTGGCCGCTGGAGATACGCACGCCGAAATTATCGAGCAGATTGATATCGGCGGACCGGCCATGATTCGGTCGGCGGCAAAAAATTCCGATGGCGTATTTGTCGTGGTCGATCCGATGGACTACGACGCCGTACTCGAAGCGCTGGAATCCGGGGGCGGAACGGATTTGCGGGAGAAACTGGCTGCCAAAGCATTCGGCCACACAGCCGTTTACGACGCCCTGGTCGCTGCCTACCTCTCGGGGCGCGGCGCTGAGCCACTTCCCATTGAGTTGGCCATCCCGATGACCAGGATCCAAAACCTCAGCTACGGCGAAAACCCGCATCAGGCAGCGGCCGCGTTCTACGGATTTGGATCAACGGGCCTCGATCAGTCGGGTCTCGCGGCCGCGAAACAACTTCACGGCCCCGAGCTTTCGTACAACAACGTGCTCGACGCGGCCGCCGCCTGGGAACTCGTGTCGGATTTCGACGAACCGGCCGTCGCTGTGATCAAGCACGGCAACCCGTGCGGATTCGCCGTGGGCAGCGGGGACCTGGCCGAAATCTACCGTCGAGCCTACGAGGGCGACCCCATATCCGTATTCGGAGGTATCGTAGCCACCAACCGGATGCTCGACGCGCCGATGGCTTCGGCCATGCGGGGCGTTTTCTTGAACGTAATTATTGGACCTGATTTCGCGCCCGATGCCCTCAAGACGCTCAGGAAGCGAAAGAGCACCCGGATTCTAAAAATGTCCGGCAAATCACATGCAGATATCAGCCGCACGATTCCGTTAACCGGAATTCAGTTGCGGTCCGTGCCCGGTGGATATCTCGCACAGGCAAGAGACATGCTGCCCCCCGATGCGCTGGTCACTGAAGTGGTCAGCAATCGTCAACCTACGGAGGGGGAAATGATCCAGCTTCGATTCGCCTGGCGAACCGTGAAACACGTTAAGTCCAACGCAATTGTGCTGGCCAGGGAATCGAGCCTCGTGGGGGTCGGAGCCGGACAAATGAACCGGGTCGATAGCGTATTCATGGCAGTGCGCCGCGCAGGCGATCGCGCTGCCGGATGCGTCCTGGCTTCGGACGCATATTTCCCGTTTGCCGACGGTCCGGAGGTCGCACTCGAGGCTGGCGTGGAAGCAATAATCGAACCGGGAGGATCCAAAGGCGACCAGGATGTCCTCGACGCCGCGAATCGTCATGGCGCCGTGCTCGTGTTCACGGACGGTGAGCGCCATTTTCGGCACTGAGAAGGAACACAATCCGAGCTGGCGGGAAGCCGCGCAGCTTCTGACAACGCCTGAATTCGTGCTCGATAAATGGTGCGCGGATTGCGAATAATGATGATCGCGGCGGAGATCGCGCCGTTTGCCAAGACGGGCGGTCTTGGCGACGTTATCGGAGCTCTGCCGAAATATGTCGCCGAACTCGGGCACGAAGTCAATGTTTTCGTACCGAAATACGGCCACATTGAAACTCGGGACATCGGCGCGACCACCGAAATCGAGCAGCTGCCGGTTCCAATTGAAAACTCGATGGAATCGGGATCTGTTCACAGCGTGCAACTCGGTGGCGCCCGAGTGTTCTTCGTCGCCAGCGAACGATACCTCGAACGCGACGGACTTTACGGCTACCCCGACGATGGCGAGCGCTTCATTTTCACCTGCCGCGCGGCGCTGGCGGCGGCTAAAGCTCTGGATTTGAAACCCGACGTTATCCACTGCCACGACTGGCACACAGGTCTCGTCCCAAACTGGCTTAAAACGATCTACCGCGACGATCCGTTCTTCGCTGGAACGCGCTCCCTATTCACGATCCATAACCTCGCGTACCAGGGGATTTTCGGCTGGAACATACTCGAAATCGCAGGGATCGCCCAGCATGGCTTCATTCCGTCCGCAAGGTATCCGGAAAGGTCGGAAGTCCTCGCGTTCATGGCCCGCGGCATTATTTTCGCCGACAAGATCAACACGGTCAGCGAACGTTACGCTGAGGAGATTCTCACGCCGAATACGGCGAGCGGCTCGATGAGCTGCTTGCAGACCGAAAGGATGACCTGACGGGCATCCTCAATGGCATCGACACCGATGTTTACGACCCCGCCACCGACCCAAATCTCGCTGCGAATTACGACGCCTCCTCCTGCGATCTCAAATCCGAAAACAAGCTCGCGTTGCAACGTGAAGCGGGGCTCGAACCGGACCCCGGCAAGCCCCTGGCCGCGGTAGTAACCCGGCTATCTCATCAGAAAGGCGCCGATCTCGTCGCGCAGGCGCTCCCGGCGCTCACGCGGCTTGGCGGTCAGATTGTGATCCTCGGCGTTGGGGGTCCCGATATCGAAGCGGAGCTGGATCGCACCGCACGAGCTCACAACGGGGCGGCGCGAATGTTTGTCCGATTCGATCCCGAGCTTGCTCAGCGCATTTATGCCGGCGCCGACATGCTCTTGATACCCTCACGTTTTGAGCCGTGCGGCCTCACCCAAATGATTGCAATGCGCTATGGAACCGTGCCGGTAGTGCGAGCCACCGGAGGGCTGGCCGATACGGTTGTTGACGCGTTGGCAAATCCAGATCGATCGACCGGCTTTAGCTTTGATCCATTCGACCCGCTCGATTTCATTGCCGCAATTGCGCGCGCGTTTGAGTTGTATCGCAGGCCGGCTGATTGGACGGCCCTCATGCTTCGATGCATGGCGCAGGACTTTTCGTGGCGCCCGTCAGCGCCCCAGTATTCCGATCTTTATGTAAACCTGGCCGGAGAAAAGCGAACGAAGGACATCCGCTCAAAAGCTTCCTGATCAGCGCGGCTACCGCTCTGTCGCAACGGGTTCCGAAGCCAGGCGAAGATTCGGATCGACGTCCAGGTCCGGAGACGCAATTCGGCCCCGCTTCAACAAGAACGCACCCGCCATTGCGACCATGGCTCCGTTGTCCGTACACAGCCGGATTTCGGGTAAGTGGAGCGGCACGCCGACCGCGGCACGGATCTTCTGTCTCAGCAGCCGGTTTGCGGCCACGCCTCCGGCGACGATCACCGATTTGGCTTCGAATTCTTCCGCCGCCGCCGCGGTCTTTGCCACCAGAACGTCGACGACCGCGCTTTGAAACCCCGCCGCCATCCGCGCGTGAGCGCTGGCATCTCCGCGTTCAAACTCCGTCTGACCGCCCTCTTTGAAGATGCGCCGTGTCTCCGCGGGACCGAGTTTGCCCGCTTTGGCACGATATACCGCTGTCTTAAGTCCGCTAAAACTAAAGTCGTAGGTGCCTTCCAGCATTGCGCGCGGAAGTTGGAAAGGGGTCAAGTGACTGTCTCTGCCGTCATCTATCAACCGCTCGATCGCGGGACCGCCCGGGAACTCGAGTCCCAACACTCGTGCCACCTTGTCAAACGCCTCTCCCGCGGCATCGTCGCGAGTCCGTCCGATCAGCCGGTGGTCACCATGGTCGCGCATGAGAGTGATCTCCGAATGACCGCCCGAAACGATCAGACAGACTGCGGGAAACTCAGGGTGTTCCGACGGATCACGCCCGATCCAGGTCGCGTAGGCGTGGGCTTCGAGGTGATTGACTCCGACCAGCGGTATTCCCAGCCCCATGGCGAGGCCTTTGGCAAAATTTAGTCCGACTACAAGAGCACCGGACAGTCCCGGCCCGTGTGTCACGGCGACGCAACGGATTTCCTCCGCACCGGCTCCCGCCGCATCCAGCGCAGCCGCGTGAACGGCAGCAATCGTCGCGATATGCCGGCGCGAGGCGATTTCCGGCACTATGCCGCCATACCTGGCATGGTCGGCGAGTTGCGACTGAGTAACCAGCGATCGGACCGTGTATGCGTCGAGCAGCGCGATGGACGTGTCATCGCAGGAAGTTTCGATGCCCAGAATCACCGTGAACGCGTCAGAACGTCTGCTTCCACTTAAGGCGCCCGCCAAGCACTCTTTTGTTTTCCGCAAGTCGCTGTCGAAAAGCGGGCGATTCAATCTCCTCAGACCACATGACTAATGCGTCTTCGCCATTATCGCTGTAATAACGGGTCCGAACCCCGTTCGAGTAGAAACCGTATTTTTCGTACAGGCGCTGAGCTGTGCCGTTGCTCGCACGAACTTCGAGTGTCAACAGGTTCGCCCGTAACTCAGCGCTTTTTTCAATCAGCGCAAGCACCAGCAACTCCCCCAGACCGCAGCCGCGCCAATCGGGATCGACGGCCAACGTCGTAATGTGAGACTCATCAACCATCATCCAAATCCCGGCAAATCCGACGACGTTCTCTGAATCGCGGTTGTCGCTTCGCCGTAGAATCCTTTGCCAAAAACTCGGCCGCGTATCGACCGCCGGCGAATGCCCCTCGCTCGGGCCAGCGTCTTCGCGCCTCAGGACGAGGTAATGCGCCATCCTGTTTTCGACCAACTCATTTCGGTACGATTCTCGGGGCCACGGCGTGCTGAACGATTGCCGCTCAATGTCCCGAACCCTGTCGAGGTCTTCCAACCGCATGGGCTCGACATGCCATGACTCCTGACCCGTTTTCGATCTCGCCGGACTTACCATCACCGCCTGGCCCATCCGCGGACCGGCGCCGTGATCCCCGCGCCTCGCATGTACTGCGGAACCGCAGTCATCGCGCTGATCGGCGCCGCTTGTTCCGGGTCGGCGTACGCCGCCAGCCCGACGAATCTGGCCAGCCCGGTCGCGATCAGCTGAACTCCGAATTCAACAGGCCAATTCGAAGCCTCACGCAGACTATCGAGGTCATCCGGGTTCACGCCTCCGGCAACATACACCGGTCCGGTAAGCCCCTCGTGCAGAGCGGTTTGCGGGACCAGCTTGCACTCGCCCACGGCTTTGATCAGGCCCCCCACGATTCCATCTCGCCCTGGCAGAGGCTGAGGGCCGCGTCGGCGCTCAAATGCCTGCATAAAGTATTGACCAGACCCAGCAGGAACGAGCGTCAATATTGATCGTGCGTCAGCTGGCGATGAGTACGCCAGCGCAAGCGGAGTCGATACAGAAACAAACCCAGTGTCGAGGGCCCCGCAGAGCCCCTTTGCGAATGCCATCGATGCGCGCAACGAGCTGAATCCGCCCGGTCCAGATGCAACAGCCACAATCCCAACATGGTCGAGTTCGGCCGCCAGGGCCGCCCTGACGTTTCGTTCCAGGTACATCGAATGCCTTCTACCCGCTTGCCACGTTCGATTCGCAATGACGTCGGCCCCGTTTAACAGTGCGGCGCTTGACGTCGGCATCGAGGTATCCAGGGCAAGCGTCAACTTGCGAGCTTCATCCATTGGCCCCCGGCTCCGCAAACGTCTTTAGATACGATTCCAGGGCGTCAATGGAACTGGACCCGGCGCTTTGGATTTCAATTCTCCTCGAGTCGCCCACGAGATGTTCCAACGTTACCGTAATACAGTCTCCGTGCCATACGCGCTGAATCTTCTCGGGCCATTCGATCGCGGTCACACCGTCGGCGGACAGGTACTCTTCAGCCCCCAATTCCTCGAACGGATCGTCCCCGTTCAGGCGATATAGATCCAGGTGATAGAACGGAAGGGACCTGCCGTCGTATTCCGAAACAAGCGTATACGTCGGGGAGGTGACTGGTGAATCCACCCCCAATCCCCGGGCAACTCCCTGAGCAAAGACCGTCTTTCCGACGCCCAGGTCGCCGATCAATAAAATCACGGCCCCGGCTTCGAGCACTGACGCCAAATTGCTGCCAATTCGGGCAGTCTCTTCAGGGCTAGCTGTCGTGATTTCGAAGCTAACGCTACGCTTCGCTTGTTTTCCGCCCCTGTTCACGGCAACCTTCACTACTGGCTACGATAGCCCGGCACCCTGACTCCCCCGTCGACGGCGTTTTCGGGCGCCAGACGCGCGACTCCCGCATCGGCAAAGGCAGGCGAAGCCCGATTGAGTTATAGCATCGCTCATATCGCACCCACAGCCTACTTTTCGGATTATGGATGCCACGTTCGCGTACTCGAGGAGGTGCGCGCGCTGAAGGACCTCGGTCATACGAGCACGATATTCGCCTATCCCAGCGGAGGAACGCCGCCCGACAGCACCGTCATTCGCGGTCCACGGATTCCGTGGCAGAGAGGATCTCACATTGGATCGCACTGGAATAAGTTTCTCCTCGACCCGCTTTTGTTGATGACCGTTCTGGCGCGTGGGCTTCCGCGGAACTTCGACATCGTCCACGCTCATTTACACGAGGGCGCGCTCATCGGAAGCATTCTGGCAAAACTAAAAGGCATCCCGCTCGTTTTCGACTTCCAGGGAAGCCTGCGGGCAGAAATGCTCGACCACGGATTCATTTCACCGCACGACCCGCTCGAAGCGATTTTCGAGGCGCTGGAAAAAATCGTCAACCGATTGCCCGCCAGGATAATTACAAGCAGCGAGCACTCTCGAAGTGTTCTCATTGACGACTTTGGCGTCCGGCCAGAGATGGTCGTGGAAGTGGCCGATCGCGTCGACGCGACCGTGTTTCAGCCGCGGCGTTCAAACGAAGGCCGGGCGGCGCGAATCAGGTCCGGACTCAAGATTCCCGAAAACACGCTCGTGGTCGGTTATCTCGGTTTGCTGGCTGGGTACCAGGGGACAAAGCATCTTCTTGAGGCGGCATCCGCGGTGCTTCAAGAATTTTCGGCCTGTCATTTCTTGATCATGGGCTACCCGGGCGAGAGCACTTATCGCGCGCTTGCGGACCGGATGGGAATTGGTTCGAGGGTCACATTTACGGGTCGGATCCCGTATCCCGAAGCGCCCGCCTACCTTTCCGTTCTCGACGTGGCTGTATCGCCTAAGCTCTCCGAAACGGAGGGTAACGGCAAATTGCTGAACTACATGGCATGCTCGATCCCAACCGTTGCCTATGGGGCGCCGGTGGCACGTGAACTCCTCGGCGACTCTGGCAGATATGCAAAGCCCGGAGATTCACGATCGCTGGCCGCTGAAATTCTGACACTCCTTAACGACGCCACCCTGCGAGCGGAAATCGGATCCGCGTTACGCCTTCGCGCTTGCAGGCGATTTTCCTGGCGGGCCGGGGCGCGCAAGATTGAAGCCATCTACGAGGACGTACTTCGGGAGTCACGATGACGCCGCGTACAATCGGAGTTGAATCGCACTGACGCAAGCTTCGGTGGATCTACTCGCCATCGGCGGTTCGGCGTTTGCGCTCGCCGCCGTGTTTACCGTCATTGCCCTGCGAGCATTTCCCCGATTCATTTCGGTCGAGTCGAAGCAGGGCCTGTACCGGCCGGGCCTGGATTCTTCGAGCAGGCTCCCTCTCGTTGGCGGCATCGCCATCATCATCTCGGTGGCGTCGTCGTTTGGAATAGCTGCCTTGTTGAACCGCGAGGTTCCATGGCCGGTATTGGTCGTCGGTCTGGTGTTCTTCGGGTTGGGTTTTGGCGACGACATCCTCAAGTCACCGTTAATCGCCGGAACCGGATTCTCCGAGCGGTCCAGCATGCTATTGGCGCTGGCCGGATCGATCATCGGATCGTTCGTTCTCGTCGCCGGACTCGATGCGAACGAGGGCTCGCCGTTCTCGCTCTGGCACTGGGTCGGGTCCGGAACGGGCGGCGCGGTCCTTATGTTTCTCTGGGTTGCCGCACTGCTTCTGGTCGTCACGGTCGGTACCGGCATCAGCGATGGCATCGACGGCCTCACCCCGGGACTGGCGGTGCTGGCGGCCGGATCTATAGTCGCTGCGGCCGGAGTTCAGCAAATCGGCGCCCCGGCATCCTCCGCGCTGACGGGCGCATGTCTAGGATTCTTAGCGCTGAACCTGCCGTCAAACTGGACAAAAGGCAGCGGATCGCGCCGATTCGCAAAAGCATATCTCGGCGACTCCGGTGCGCTGGCCATCGGAGCGTTGCTGGCCGGCTCGGCGATGGCGGCGGGCATCGACCTGATTCTTCCTGTAATCGTTGGCGTTTACCTTTTGGAGGGCTTTTCATCACTCTTCCAGGCCAAAATAATGGTGCCGATGTACCGCAGGCTCGCTTTCCTGGGAGGATCCGACAGAGCAAGCGTCCACTATTCCGAATTTCCACTGCCGTTTGTCGCCACGCCGCTGCACCATCACCTTGAGCTGATCGGAATGTCACGGGGCCGGATTGCGGCTCTCCTCTACGGAATCGGCACTGCGCTGGCGGTGCTGGCGGCAATAGCCGTACTCGTCGGAACATTCGTGACGGCGATTGTCGCCTATGTCATCGCCCTGCTGGTACTCGGCGGTCTGTGGTTCGGATCGTCCATTTTTAGACCCGCATTCTTTCGACTCGCAAGGACCGATGGAGTCTCTGAGCTAGAGCTATGCGCCGGTCGCCCCGAAAACTTCATCGGGCTGCAATTGTCATTCGTGATCGGCAGGAAATCCGTTCCCACCGACAAAAGCAGCGCCGACTTACCGCCGCTTCTCCAAAAAATGAATCCCATAACCGCGCGACGCATCTTCAATGATTTTTCACCGAATGATGATGGCATCCCGATCGATTCCGAGGCCGAGCCGACGTGCTGACCGAACCTTCGCGGCGTCCGTTCACCCCTGGCGTGCTGTCGATACTGGGTCTCGAAGCAGCAGTCGATCTCGAAGCCGTGCGGTGGGAGTTGGTTACCCCCGAGTCGCGTCATCGCATCTGGCGAATGCGGTTGCCCGACGACACGCCCGGACCGAAAAGCTACGTCGTCAAGTACTACCACCACGCCACGGACCGGTATTTCGATCACAGATTTCGGCGAGAGGAGCGCGCCCTTGGCCTTCTGGGACGCTTCTCCCCGGGTCTCGTACCAATACTCCACGGTGGCTCAATTACCGAGGGGCACGGCGCCTTCCTGGTGCTTGAGGACCTCGGAGACACAACCCTGCACGTTGAATTGGAGGCGTCGCCTCCGGAAGCTCGCAGGCGGCTCATGCTGCAGGCGACGGATTCCCTGGTCGCTCTCCATCGCGAAACCGATCTCCACTCGTCGATTTTTCGGGCGCTCTGCTACAGCACGAACCTCGATCGGATTACATCCAGCACGATGATGGCCAGATTCAGGATCGCTCTGGATCGCTGCGCGATTCCGAACGGGGAGCCGTCGCTGTCGGCCTCCGAAAAAAATGCCGAGTTCCATCGGGAGATCGTCGCCCCGCTCTTGAAGTCGCGGCGGCGCGTCGTACACGGTTCCTTCTCACCCTTGAATCTGTCGGTCAGTGACGCAGGTCGGACAACCATCGTCGACTTCGAAACGCTATCCACGGGACCGGCGGAGATGGATATAGCCGAGCTCCTCTCGTATCCGCTTGTCAATCTTGGCCGCGACGAGGAGTCATTTATCGCTCGCTACGCGAACTCTCTGGACCGCGTTGACCCGACACCGGAGTTACGAATGCGCGTTCACCTTGCTGCTGTGGCGCGATGCATTGATTACGCCGGAACTCTCACCCTCCGTCAGATGAGATTCGAGCAGGAGGGTCATCACGAGCTTGCTCTCGTGCAACTCCACCGGCGAAACTTGTACGTACACGAGGCGCTTAAGCGCGCCGCGGAAGCGGGACTCTCCGGCAAGTTGACAAGACTGCTACATTCTCTGGTTCGATCACCAACCGGCCTCGCTTGATCTATCTGGCCGATCTTCTGGCCGCAACCGGGGCCCACCCACTGACTCGGGACCTTCCCGAGCGGTTTTCCAGGTTTTGCAGCGATGCCGATGCGCCGTCGCAGGGCGATTTGTACGTCGCGCTGAATGGAGACGGCCAATTGCATGCTGGCAAAGCCCTTCAGGCCGGGGCGTCCGCCGCGCTCTGCGAGAATTGGAGCGGATCGCCCCACGCCGCTGTCCTCATCGTGCCGGACTCGCGATCCGCCATTCGAATGTACGCGGAATTCGCGATCCAAAACTTCGGGACGAAGATCGTAGGAATCGGCGGAAGAAGCCGACGCGATGCATCGATAACACGATTGCTTTCGGAAACTCTCTCGACCCGTTTCGACGTTTTCCGCCACGCTGACCCGATAACCGATTCTTCGGCCATCTGGCTCTCGATCGGCGCTATGCATCCGGGTCACGACGTGGCGTTGTTTGACTTTTCCGGGTGCTCGCGAGAACTCGTTGAGGAGTTCACGACGGTCATACCCCCTGACGTGGGCCTTCTGCTCCCGGACCTCGAAAACGGCTCGAACGACAAGGAGTCCGGGGTAATCAGCAGTGCGATAAAGGCGATTCTGGCTGCTTCGGTCCGGCCCGACGGCCAAATCGTCGTTTCCGAAACCGAAACTTCCGCCTATTCCCCCCGCGACCGGAATTCGACGAATCTCTTCACATTCGGAATCGAAACGGATTCTCGCGTTGCCGCTACCGAGATTCGGCACTCCGGCGATTTTATCGAGTTCAAGCTCCGGATGAACGGCTGCGACGCCGCCACTCGTTTGCTGACCCAGATTTCTAGCGATTTGAATTCGGCGGTCGCTGCCGCAGCCGTGGCCGCGGCGTTCGGCCTGGCCGTTGAGGACGTCGCCGGCGCGATTTCGGAAACACTTCCGAAAACGGATGCGGTTTCCGCCGATAAGGGCTCGGCCAAGCCGGTCAATAAGATCGTTACCCTCAACTCCGACGGCCCCGTTTGGCTGGACATCGATCTCGAGGCCGTGGAATCAAACGTCCGGCGCATATCGGCAGTCGTCGGACCCGGGGTCGAGATCATTGCGGTTATCAAAGCCGATGGCTACGGACACGGCGCCCGCCGAATCGCCAAGGCTGCGCTGCAAGGCGGAGCGTCGCGGCTCGCCCTATCCCGCCTCTCGGAGGCACGGAACGTCCGGGACGCAAGTATCGCCACTCCCATCCTGGTCCTCGGTCACACGCGGCCGGCGGACGCCCGTTGGGCTGTAAACGCGGGCTGCGAGCTGACCGTCTTCGATCGCAAAGGAGTGCTCTCGCTGCAACAAGCCGCCGCATCATTGGGGAAGAAACTGGCGGTTCATCTCAAGATTGATACCGGAATGGGTCGTCTCGGGGCGATGCCAGCCGACGCGCCGGGGTTGGCGCAGTTGATCGCTTCGTCGGACTCCCTCGAGCTTGTCGGCGTCATGACCCACCTGGGTCGCTCCGGCGAAGCGGACAAATCGCACGCCATAGGCCAGCTCGCCGAATTTGACATGGCGCTGGCCAAAATTCGCTCGGCTGGGATCGATCCCGGAATCGTTCACGCCGCCAATACGGCAGCCGCAATGCATATCCCGGAGTCCAGATACGACATGGTCCGGTGCGGCATCGCCATCTACGGACTCGACCCATCACTCGAATCCCCACTTCCCGAAGGATTCTCACCCGCAGTCACTATGTCGGCGAGAGTCGCGCAGGTAAAACGGCTACCGAAGGGAACATTCGTCGGCTACGGATACACCGGCAAGCTGGAACGAGACTCGATAATCGCCGTCGTTGGCGCCGGTTACGGCGACGGTTTCCGGCGCGGACCCACGAATTGGGGGCCGGTTCTCGTTCGAGGGTGCGAAGCCAGCGTTGTTGGACGGGTGTGCATGGAAATATTCATGATCGACGTCACCGAAATCCGCGGCGTCAAACAGGGCGATCGGGTCGTGCTGATCGGAACTCAGGGGGGAAAGACGATTTCGGCATTCGAAGCCGCGCGTCGAGCCGGCACCATCAGCTACGAAATAATCACCCAGATGCTTCCCCACGTCAGGGACGGCTAGCAGACTCCGGATTGACCCCATAGCCATGATTGGGTGACCATGATGCTTAAGCTGACGCCGAATCGTTCTCGCTCGGGGAACTTGCGATGCAGAAGATTTATCTTCACGGTTGGAATTATCGCGGGCAGCCGTTTGAACTTGCCGTGCGCCGCGCCAGAGAGTTTGGCTTTGACGGGGCGGAGGCGTTTCCAGGCCACTTCCGGGACCCTAAAGACCCGCTACAGAGCCAGCGGGAGCTAAAAAGCATCGCCGAATCCGAAGGATTGGCTTTGCCCGTCGCATCGCTTCAGATGGACATGACGACCGATGACGAATCGGCCCGGCGCAACACCATGGCGGCGTGCCCCGATTACATCGCCGCGATCGCCGATATGGGATTCGAACTGATCAATGGCTGGATCGGACCGCTCACCGCTCCGAGCGGTTCGTACCACGAAAGTGGTTCGGCCATGGCAACCGAAGCCCACTACGACCGCGCGATCGAGGGCGCTGGAGTGATCGCCGAGGCCGCCGATTCCGCCGATATCGACGTTGCGCTCGAGCTTCACATGAACATGATTCACGACACCGTCCGCTCGGCGGCGCGAATAATCGACGCAGTCGGCGGCTCCCGACTCAAAATGAACTACGACCCCGCCAATATGCACGGGTACGACCACGCCGAACGTCCCGAACAAGCCGTGCATGACGCTGCACCGTATATTGCCTATTCCCACCTTAAAAACTGCCGCCGCTTCAACCGCGACACCGACTATCACTATCCCCTGCGCAGCGGTGATCTTGACTACTCAATCATCCTTCGCGACATGTACCGGCACGGCTTTCGAGGTCCCTATTGCCTGGAATATTCTGGAGCCGGTGACCGCAACGCCCAGACAGGGGAAGATTTTCGATATCTTCGAGGCCTCTTAGACGAGATCGAGTCTGAAAACTAACCGGCCGCCGGGTTGAGCTGAGGGTATCTGTTGTTCACGCTTTCCGATGTCTTCGCCGCACTCGGTCGCGATTCGCCGGAAGGCAGCCAAAACGTTGGCATCAATGGGATCCAGATCGATTCGCGACTTGAGCTGACCGACCGTCTATTCGTCGCCCTCCGCAGCGGTTCGGGAGATGGCAACAACTTCGTCGGCGACGCATTCGCCGGGGGCGCCGCGGCGGCGATCGTGCAGGAATCGAGTTGGGAGTGGCCTTATGGCCGCCAGCTCGTCGTTGAAGACTCGATAGAAGCGCTGGGCAGGCTGGGAGCCTATATTCGTGGCCATTCCCACACGGTCAAAGTGATCGGAGTGACTGGAAGCAACGGCAAGACAACGACCAAGGAGGCCGTTTCCGCGGCCCTATCCGCCGCCGGGACTACGGTCAAATCCGAACGCAGCTTCAACAACGAGCTCGGCGTACCGATCACGCTCGCCGAAATCGATGAATCAACGGACTTCGCGGTGGTCGAAATGGGCGCCCAGGTGGTCGGCGAGATAGCCGGGTACTGCCGCATGGCCACACCCAATGCCGGGATCATCAGCAACGTTGGCCGCGCCCACCTCGGCCTCTTCGGCTCAGCCGAAAATGTAGCCAGAGCAAAGGGAGAATTGGCCGAATCAATCGGGTCCGACGGTGTAGTGGTTCTCAATCGCGACGACCCCTGGTCGCAGTCGATTCGCGAACGCACCCCGGCCCGAATTGCCTGGTTTGGCACGTCCGATGGTGAAGGCGTCACCGCGCGCTATTCAGCGCTCGACAGTCTTCGTGGATGCAGCCTGGATATCGTCTCAGGGCGTAAATCAGCGACAGTTCGGATCCCGGCCATCGGCCGTCACCTGGCCGGCAGCTTCGGTGCGGCTCTGGCGTGCGGCGAAGCATTGGGTGTCGACTTCGAGACGCTCGTCGAGGGACTCGGCAACTTCGAGCCGGCGCCGCACCGGATGGAAGTCCTGGAGGCAAACGGAGTAACTATCGTCGATGACAGCCACAATGCCAATCTCAACTCCGTACTGTACGCACTCGCCGAATTGGAGCAAGCAATCGTCGGCGGCCAAAAAATAGCCGTTCTCGGCGATATGCTGGAGTTGGGCGAGTTCGCCGAGGCCGATCATCGGGCCGTCGGATCCGCCGCAGGCTTTCTCGACCAGCTAATAACGATCGGTGACGCGTCGCGACTGATCGGGGAGACGGCGAGCTCCGCGGGTATCGACCCCCGTCGAGTTTCCCATTACGCGGCTGATCCCACCGATCCGAACTCCGCTCACGAATCGATTAGAGATCTGGCAGGCAGCCTTAGAAGCCAACTGCGAGAAGGAGACGTTGTACTCGTCAAGGGCAGCAATGCTCTGGGCCTGCATCGTATTGTCGGCGAATTTCAAACCACCGGCGATTAGTACATCGACCCACGCCCAGAAGTGGACGTCTCAGTTCGAGGAGTCGCCCGGATCGGATTCAGGGTCAAGTTTCACGCGATACGAATCTTGAGCGGTCGCCGACTCCCGATTGGGCCCCGTGACGCGAATATCGTCCCGTGCTCGAAGCTCCCGGTGTCCAAATACGGCTGTTCCAATCACCCCGATCACGTATACCACCATCAACGGCAACACTCCGAGGAAGGTGATCGTCCCCTTCCCGGCAAAAAATACCAGGACAATGATCGCCGCGACCGCGTTCGTGAGACCCAGCCCCACCCACGCCCTTCCGCTGCTCTGGCGTCTCCCAGCGATTACAAGTCCGGCCCCCCATGGAACCATAACGGCGCCCAGAAACGAGCCTTGAAATAGGCTCGCATCGTTAAGGTCGGAAACACCCAACTGGGTAAACGCGTAGTTAGGAGCGACTAGCGCTATTGCGCCGAATACAAGTGTGCCCGTACCAAGAACGACAAGGCTGAGGCGTAGAAGAAGACTGCGCTCCTGCACCATTTTCGAACTCTCCCTCTCGAGACAGCTCCGCCGATACGCTGCGCCGACATTCTCGATCTCGACCGCTGCAGCTTAACTTGCTTTTACCGCCTACGTTCGTAAAACGGAACGATAGCCCGCGGTCATCGGTCGCCGAATTCGTATACGTTACGCGCGAACGACGGCGTCGGCTACGCGCGCCGCAGCGACCATGGCACGCACATCGTGCACTCGAATTATGTCAACCCCGCTGCCGATAGCGAGTGCAGTGGCTGCTGCCGTGCCCGAGGTCCGGTCGGCCGTACCGTCCTGAAGCGCATGGCCGATGAACGATTTCCTGGACAAACCGATCAATAGGGCACGACGAAGACTTCTTAGCTCCGTCAGGCGCGACAAAAGCTCAAGATTTTGAATCGGCGATTTTGCGAATCCGATGCCGGGGTCGATTATGATCCGGTTTCTATCGATTCCCGAGGCGGTGGCAAATTCGAGTCGATCGCTCAGGTCGTTGATCACGTCGTGCACCAGATCGCCGTAGTCGGGGCCTCTGTAATGCCCGCCTATCGAACCCTCGCGCAGCTGCGCCTGGCGGTTGTGGTTCAGCACCAAAGGGCAACGCGACTCGGCCACCACGGCCGCCATGTCGGAATCGCCTCGGAGGCCCCATACGTCGTTTATCACGTCCGCGCCGGCAGCCAGCGCAGCCCGAGCTACGGACGACTTGTACGTGTCCGCCGATACGGGCAGATTCGTTACCGCCCGCACCGTTCGGATCGCGGGAATGAGCCGCGCGAGTTCATCTTCTACCGATACCGGTTTCGCGCCGGGACGCGTTGATTCGGCGCCGACATCTATGATGTCGGCGCCGGCATCGGCTGCGTTCTTGGCCAGCTGCGCGACCTTTGCCTGGTCGTCGCCTACGCCGTCCCCTGAGAACGAATCCGGAGTCACGTTGATAATGGCCATAACATACGTGCGAAGGCCCCATTCGAAGCGATGTCCTCGAATCTCAATCGGGTCCGGCTGCTCAGATCCCGTCATGGCCGTCGAGGGTCCAGTGCCGTCTTGACTCGTTTGATAATCGCTCGCCGCCTTGCTGAGTATTGATTGGATTCACGCCATTGAGCATAGCCATTTGACAGTCGAGTCCGGAGAAGCGATCGGCCGTGGCAGGTCCCTACTCGACAACGGCCCGTATATTGAACGACCTGTCGAAGTGGACCCGGCCGGGCGGATTGTTCTGCCCGCCGGCCTTTCAGCCGCCGATCTCCATTGTCACACTGACCGCAGCGACGGGGTCGTGCCTCCAGAGCACGTACTCGACGTCGCGGAATCACGCGGAATCCGTGTCTTAGCCGTCACGGACCACGACATGATCCGCGGAGCGCTGGAAGCCAGTCAGCTGAGCATTCATCGCGAAACAGATCTGGTCGTTGGACAGGAAGTCACCACCAGGTGGCAGCACCACATCATCGGCCTTTATCTCAGCGAACCGGTCCCGTTATTTCGTACCGTCCCTGATACGGTGCGGGCGATTCGCCAGCAGGGGGGCCTGGCGGTTGTCGCCCACCCGGGGCTTGGGCTTCCAACGTCCGCTTCGTTGCGTGCGATAACCGGGTGGATGAAAGAGACAACATTCGACGGGATAGAACTGGACTCATCATTTCTTTCCTCGCCGGCGCGCCGCAATCTGCTCGACTTCTACAAGAAACACGGCGAGCGCCTGGGGGCCGGGATTGGAGGAACCGACGCCCACTACGGCGACGTGGGGCGGGTCATAACGATCTTTGAGGGCGAAACGCCCGACGATCTGCGCACCGCGATTGAGTCCAGAAGAACCGTTGTTGCTCGAACTAATCTTGAATATCCAGGGGCCGACTGGCGCACGCGCCTGAAGAATCAGCACCGCGCACTTTTGTGGCTACCGCTTTATCGTCTCAAAGTCCTGCTTGGCGGCAATTACTCAAAGGCCCGCCGCTGAGTTCCGGATTCCGGCGCAACGCTCGCCCGAGAAAGGCATGCGAATCGCGATTGACGGCATCGCCTCCGCACCGTGCGACGAGTCGAGTCGACGGGTCGTGGGCCGAACTATTAACGAAATCGATCGAGAATCCAGGAGACGTCTGGTTTCGGAACGGCCTCTTTGAAGATGGCTCCTTTGGACCCGTTCGGGCGACGGAGATCGAGTCCGTCCGCGAAGGTGGGAATATCGATCTGGAACAACACCCCGATCGGTATTCGCGCCCCCCATTCGTATGATTTGGCCAGCGCGACCTGCTTCTTTTGGACAATTTCGTCAACGTTGCTCGGATCGCGTACGACCGGATCGAACCCCTCGTCGACGAGCTGATATACCCGGCGCTCCTTGTCGTCGCGATCTCGCCCCATATACCACTCGACCGTTTGCTTGTCGTTGTAAACGGGACAGGGCTGAAGCACGTCGATAAACGACGTTCCCTTGTGGCGAATCGCTTCGGCGATCAACTTCGCGAGTCCACGCGGATCCATGGCGTAGCCCCGTGCGATGAACGTGAAGCCAGACGAAATAGCGAGTCCGATGGGGTTAATGCCGTCCTGAATGGCGGCTTCTGACATCGACTTGGTTTGCTCGTCTCGCAGCATCGTCGGCGATGCCTGTCCCTTGGTCAGCCCGTACACGCCGTTGTTGAAAACGATATATGTAAAGTCAAGGTTCCGCCTGCCGGAATTTACAAAATACCCGGCCCCGATTCCGTAGCCGTCGCCATCGCCGCCAACGGCAACCACCGTAAGCTCGCGATTGGCGAGCTTGACGCCCGTCGCGAACGGCAAGGCCCTGCCGTGCAGGGTGTGAAAACCGTACGAGGCTATGTAATGGGGCGTCTTGCCGGAGCAGCCGATGCCCGAAACCATCGCCACGTTGTGCGGTTCCAATTCCAGATTTGTGAGCGCCTGACGAATCGCGTTCAATATCCCGAAATCGCCGCATCCCGGGCACCAGTCGGGGTGCGTTTCGACTTTGAAATCCGCACGTTGCGCTTCCGCTACTGCCATCGATACCTTCCCTGGATAGTCCATGTCATGGAACGGTTGTTACAAACCTTCAATGTCACGGATGACTCATCACAATGCGCGCAGATTCGAGTTGGACGGCCTTCGCTACACCCTCCTCGACCTCATTCTGGGATATCGCCCGGCCATCATATTTAAGGATTTTCAAATCGATCTTGATTCCGGTCTTTTCCCTGATGAGATCTCCGAGCTGTCCAGAATAATTATCCTCGATCAGAATCGCCTTATTCGCCGCGGTCAGCAGCCTCGTAATTTCCTCCGTCGGAAACGGCCTCATCAGTCGAATCTGTAGGAAGTTGACCCGGACCCCAACGTCTTCATCAAGGACCCGCATGGCGTCAATGATCGCCCCTTTTGTAGACCCCCAGGAAACGATCATCGCGTCGGCCTGCTCGGGTCCGTAGAGCGTCCACTTGTCCGATTCCGGAGTCTCTGAGTCCATAAGCTCAAGCTTCCGCATTCGCTTGTCCATCTGCTCGAGCCTGTTTTCGATGTTCTCGCTTATCTTGCCCGCTTCGTTGTGTTCATCACTCGTGGTTACGAATAAAGTTCCGGGTTCTCCCGGAATGCTGCGCGGGCTCACGCCCGAAGCCGTAACGGCGTGTCGCTTGAAAGGCGACGCGCCATTCTCGGAGCCGTTAGGCGAAAATAATTCCCCGTGGTCTACTTCCAACCCCTCCATGCTGATCTCGTCAACGGTCCAAAAGCTGTTGGCCAGAACCCGATCCATGAGCACGATGATTGGCATCTGATATTTATCGCCATAGTTAAACGCCTTGAAGGTGAACTCAAAGCATTCTTGAACGTCGCCCGGAGCCACCACCACATGCGGGAATTCGCCGTGGCCCGGTTGCAGCGCAAATTTCAGATCGGCCTGCGAGTGCCGGGTCGGCAATCCAGTGCTTGGCCCGCCGCGCTGGTAAAGGCAGACAACCGGGCCCGGAGCTTCCGTCATGGCGGCGAATCCAATCCCCTCGCTCATCATCGAAAATCCCGGTCCGGCGGTTGATGTGGCGGCCCTGGCCCCTGCGTGAGCCGCGCCCACCGCCATGTTGATACACGCGATTTCGTCTTCGGCCTGCAACACCGTTATCGGAAATTTGGTTTGAACGCTTTCAAGAAATTCGCTTTCTTCCGTTGCGGGCGCTATTGGATAGTAGGTCTGAAAAGAACAGCCGGCGTACAGCTTTCCGAGCCCGACCGCGTCCGCGCCGCGGATGAGAAGGGGATTCGCGTCCCTCTCCACCGATTCAAGAGTCACATCGAACTCGTTCCCGAATTCACTTTTGACGAAGTCCGTCGTAGCCTCGACGACCTTCGCATTGACCGTGATCAGATGCGCGCGGCGTGCCGGCAGCTGCTGCCGCAGAATGTCGACGATCACGCTTGTATCCATGTCGACGAGCGCGAATGACGCCGCCACCGAAACGATGTTTCGCATGATGTCGTGTTGCTTGGCCTTATATTCGAGCCCGGCCCGGCCTACCCCGTCCTTGAGCAGTTCGGCATAGGGAATTGGGAACATCCGCACCTCGTCGCGCCCGATTTGCTCCTTCGTAATTCCCAAAGCCGCATCCAGAATCAGACCACCGCCCGGAGAAATCTCGTGAATGTGACCTCGGTGCGATTGATATTCAGCATTTACGTCGCCGATCAGCGTCTCCTCGTCCAACGCCAGCAGGAGATCGACGCGGTCCACGTGGGATCGTATGGGCTTGTCGTTGACGCGAACACGGTAAAAACTGTGACGGCCCATTATGTTCGAGTGGTATTCGATGTTTGAAAAAACGTGCAGGCCCCTGCGAACGCACGCTCTGGCGAAAACCTCAGCGGATCGGTTTATTCCGCTTCCCTGTGGCCCGCCAATCATCCACGACAGCTTATTGAGCGCCATTGGTCCTCCGTAGACCCGACCGCAACGCGATGCTCCGCACAGAGCCTTCAGCCGGCACGCCCGCATCGGCATACCATTAAACTCGACTCAAGCTTATGATGCTTCAAGCTTATGATGCTTTCGGAAATCTGAGGAGCACCATCCCTGCTTTGGCGCGATGGAAGATAATCGCCGCCGGAGCGGCCTTTCGATGGGAACATCCAAATCTCCGCAAATGACGGAATCCGCCGACTCGAAACTTGCGGCATGGCCCGTTGAAGATCGACGATCTGGCTCAACGCCTCAGTGACTCGGACCCGGCGGTCCGGGCCGATGCCCGTCAAAGACTCCTCATACTGGGACCTGACGCCTTAACGCCTTTAAGAAACCATGCGTTGTCGGCGTCGCCCAGAACTCGGGCAAGCATGTGGGGAATCCTGCGCGAGATTGGCAAGCGCGGTTTCGTGACCCAGTTGCAGGAATTCGCCGCGAATCCGCGCTCCGTGCCCCTCGAACGTGTGGCCCTCGCCCTTTCCGGAATCGATAATCCGGACCTTGACGTCGATTCCTACGTTGCGAAGTTGAACGATTTCTCCAACGATCTGTCGCTCTTGCTGGCTCCGGCGCCTGAAACTGAATTCAACCTCGAGGCATTCCAACGCTTCATGACCGGCGACCTGGGATTCATCGGAAATTCCGATGATTACGACGACCCGATGAATAGCTTTGTCGACAGCGTTATCGATCGTCGGTCGGGGATTCCCATTACGCTCAGCTTGATATACATCCTCGTCGGATCGCAGGCCGGCCTGCGCGTCGAGGGAGTCGGATTACCCGGTCACTTCGTCATCCGCTTTGGAGAAGCCGACGACGACAATTATCTCGATCCTTTTCATGGCGGCAGGCGCATGAGTGGCGCCGACTGCCGGCGACTGGTGTCCGATCGAGGATTCGTCTTCACCGAGCAGTTTCTCGAACCCGCCACACCTTCCTCGATAATCAATCGGATGTGCCGAAATCTGGTTGGAGCCTTTTCCAAAAGGCGCGTACCCGGCGCAGCACGGGAATTTTCCGAAATCGAGCGTGTCGTCGCGCCGTAACTTTTGGATCGCCCGGCCGGCCAGACCCACGGCCCTCATTCAATTTCGGATGACCTCAATTCGTCGGCTACGATTTGCTCGCAGATCAAAGCCACGTAAATGGACGGACCGGGCTAGTCGCTCTCTGCGGCGCCGCGACAGCGGGACGATCGACATGAGAGCGGGTGGGAGGAATTACAACCATGCGAGTCAACGATGCAAAACGAAAGCTGCTCGACGGCCAGGCCGCCATCGGGGCGGCCGCCGCCCTCGCCTCACCGTGGTCCGCCGAAATCCTGTCCAAGTCGGGTTACGACTGGGTGCTGTTGGACACTCAACACGGATTTTGGTCGCCCGACTCGGTCAGGTCGGCCGTCGTAGCAATCTTGCGCGGTAGCGCCGCGCCGGTCGCAAGAGTCGCCATCAACGATTACACACTTATCGGTCGCCTGCTTGACGACGGTCTAATGGGGGTCATAGTTCCACTGGTAAACACAAAGGCCGAAGCGGAGGCTGCGGCACGGGCGGTCAGATATCCGCCGGCCGGCGCAAGATCGGTGGCGGCTTCGTTTATCACCTCACTTTACGGCGACGACTACGCCGAGAACGTGAACGGCCAGGTTTTTCTGGCCGTTCAGATCGAATCGCATCAGGCGGTCGAAAACGCCGAAGAAATTCTTGCTGTGGAAGGCGTCGACGGCTGCTGGGTAGGGCCGGCCGACCTTGCCCTTTCGATGGGGCTCGACGTGGCCGAAGCCGGAATTGATCACGCGCACAACGAAGCCGTCGCCCATGTGCTCCGGGCGTGCCAGAAAACCGGAAAGTTTCCCGGCTACGCCTGCGGCAGCATGGATATGGGCACGCGACGAATCGCGGAAGGCTTCAAGTTCGTCAGTATTGGCGGTGACTCCGCGTTCGTCGCCGAGGGTGCTGCAAACTATCTGAACGAACTTCGTTAGACGGCCGGTTCAAACGACGACATTGACGGGCGGTCCTTCGAAATAGCTGCGGATATTCTCGACCACAATTAAAAGACGCGCTCCGAGAGCCTCCATAGTCAACCCCGCCGCGTGCGCGGTCGGCAGGCTATTCGGTGCTCGGAGCAGCGAGGGACCCGCCGGCGGCGGTCCTGCCACAAGCACATCCAGCGCCGAGACCGATTATGCCCAGGGTCTTTCCATGAAGTTGTGCAGCCGTCGCCTTCCGCCAGGCGCCGCTCTTTATATCCGCATCGATTTTCGCGAGCATCCGCGCCGCCGCAAGCATCAGGGCAAGTCCGTGTTCCGCCACGGAGATCGCCGATACGGCCGGTGTATTTCCAACGGTCATTCACGCGGGCTGGCGAAGTACGCTCTGCGGCTCTCATTGTCGTTCCCGGATCGGATCGCGCCCGTGCGGGCTGCCGTTTGATCTCCGAAGATAGAATCATCTATTGATAGCCGTCTCTCCAGTTCGTAAAATTGTCTATACGCGATTGTTGAGCGCAGGCGCGTGGAGTATTCGTGGCCCCAGTTCGATGGGCGAAAGGACCGATCCTTGGAGTCGAAAAATCCGACTATCGTCGCTTGGATGAAACCGTCATGTGGTTGGAGCAACGGTGTCCGTGCCGTCTTTGACAAGTACGGTCTCCAATACGAGGACAAAGACATCATCAACAATCAAGACAATTACTACGAGATGGTGTTGGCGTCCGGCCAGCAGTTTCAACCGTGCGTCGAAATCAACGGAGTCATGCTTGCGGACGTAAGCGGCGAGGAAGTCGAAGCCTACTTGAACGAAAAGGTGCTGGTGGCCAGCTCGGACGCATCCACGGGCGTAGCGCTCGACGCGCCGTGCGAAACGCACGACGAACCCGTTGAAATTGCACAGCCGATGGGAATCCAGCTTGGAGATCTTGAGGACGACTCATAACCAGTTCACTAGCGCCCCGGTTTTCGTTTGCACCGGGCGCTAACGGACTCGTTGCCTGAGACACGCCGGCCAGAACTCGCGATTGCAAATTTCCCTGCGAGTCCGTAAATGAAGTTTTCGACGCCGGTATTCGTGTCCGACGACCCGGCCGAGCTGGTCGACGGCTTAACAGGTCAAATCGTCAGAGACGGCGAGCCAATCGATCTTGCCGTCGCGTTCGTGAACGTGTCGGATTCTGCCCGCGCCGCGGAACTGATTCCAAATCTCCGAGATTCCATAGATTCAAAACACTTTCTCGCATGCACCGCCGGAGGCATTATTGGCGGCGGTCGAGAGATCGAAGACGAAGCTGCCGTCAGCGTTGCGATCGGTTCGCTGCCGGGCATAGCGATCTCCCCGTTCCACCTCGATGAGAGTGATGTCGTCGGCTCCGCCGGCGATCCCGACGCGTTCAAATTGGCCGTCGGCGTCAATGCCGACCCCAAGGTGTTCATCATTATCGCTGAACCGTTTTCGACTCCCACCGGTGACCTGTTGACTGCGTTCAATCACGCCTATCCGGGCGTCCCGCTGGTCGGCGGAATCGCCAGCGCCGGATCGACCCCCGGAATGAACGTGCTGGGCCTCGACGATCGAATCCACACGTCCGGGGCGGTGGGTCTTGCCCTTTCGGGAAATATCGACGTGGATGTGATCGTATCTCAGGGATGCCTGGGGATCGGGCCGCTGCTCCATATAACAGAGAGCGACCGCAACCTGATAATGAGTCTCGACGGCCAGCCGCCGCTCGAAACGCTTCGCAGCATTTTCGGTGATCTTGACTCTGAGCGGAAGCGCATGGTCGAAAATGGCTTGCTCATCGGCATTGCCGCCGACTCCGCGGAGGAAGACCCCGGTCCCGGCGACTTCCTGATTCGTAATATCGCCGGAGCCGACCCATCGACCGGCGCGCTGGCCATTACCGATATTGCACAGCCGCGGCAGTTGGTCAGGTTCTTCGTGCGCGACGCGCAGACGGCCACCGACGATTTCGAAATGCTGCTCAGCCCCCAGGCGTTTTCCGATCCACCCTCGATGGCGCTGCTCTTCAGCTGTAATGGCCGCGGCGCGCGCCTATTCGAGCGACCGGACGGCGATATCAGCGTCGTAAGGAAGGCGCTTGGCGACGATTTGCCGGTCGCCGGCTTCTTCTGCGCGGGTGAGATCGGGCCGATCGGAGCAATCAATCACATTCATGGCCAAACCGCGAGTCTTGTTCTGCTCAAACCCGCGCAGGGCGGCGCAAACTAGATCCGCCACACGGGCAACGGGCGAACCAAACCCGCTTCCGTCCTGGCGCTTCGAGTTTCGAATTCTCCAGAACCGGTCCGACAATCGTGACTGGCGACGGTGCGATCGCTCGGATGGTTGGAAGTCGCGATGGTATCCAGTAAAGCGACAACCGTTTCCCAGTATCTGTCGGAGCTAAGCCCCGAACGTCGTGCACTTGTAGGCGCCGTGCGGGACCTCATTGTGGAGAACCTGCCCGACGGTTTCGAAGAAAGGATGCAGTACGGCATGATTTCTTACGTCGTGCCGCTCGAACGGTATCCGATTACCTACAACGGCCAGCCGCTCGGAATCGTGTCTCTGGCCTCGCAGAAGAACTACATTTCGCTCTATCTGATGGGCGTCTACGGAAGCACTGAGATTGTTGAGTGGTTTGAACTCGAGTGGAAGGCAACCGGGAAGAAGCTGAATATGGGAAAGTCGTGCGTGCGCTTTAGGCGACTCGACGACCTACCCGTGGAGCTAATTGGCCGGGTGGTAGCCAGAGTCTCGGTTGATGATTACATTCAAATGTACGAATCATCAAGAACGAAGTAGCTCAAACGTTCCTCGGATCCGCAAATCATCGACCGACCCGCGAAGGATAAACTAGAGGGATGCCGCGCCTAGCTCACGAAGCCGGCGATCCTGTCGATCCCCTGGTCGATAATCTCCATACTCGTCGCAAAGCTCAATCGAACGCAGGCGTCCATGCCCGACGCCTCACCGGGAACCACCGCCACGTGCGCTTCCTCGAGAAGGCGGCTTGAAAACTCGATCGATCCAGAGACTCCGAGCTTGCCATAGCACTGTGAAACATCGGGGAACACGTAGAAGGCACCCCCCGGCTCCGGACAAACGATTCCCGGTATCGCATTCAATCGTTCGCAGATATGCGCGCCGCGCTTTTCAAATTCACGCCGCATCGTTTCCACGGGCGACTGATCCGCCGACAGCGCGGCGACCAGAGCGTGCTGAACGAACGTCGCCGTCCCGCTCGTGGTTTGAGACTGCAGATTCGCCATCGCCTTAATCACCGGAACCGGCCCAGCCGCATAGCCGATCCGCCATCCGGTCATGGAATACGTCTTGGATCCGGCGTTGAAGGTGATGGTGTGCCCGTAGGCATGGTCAGAGACGCTCGCGTAGCTTCTGTACACCTGATTCCCAAAGAGAATGCGGTCGTACATCTCGTCGCTTAACACGACGATATCGCGGCCTTCGAGGACTTCAGCCAGTTCGCCGACCTCGCTCGGCGCGTAGACGAATCCGCCGGGATTGTTGGGTGAATTGAAGACAAAGGCGCGCGTCCGATCCGTTATGGCCGCTTCGAGTTGGTCAGGCGTGATCTTGTATGAGTTGGCCACGTCGCCCGGAACTACAACCGATCTCCCGCCGTTCAGCCCGATTTGCTCCGGGTACGAAACCCAGTATGGCGCCGGCAGGATGACCTCGTCCCCTGCATCGAGGATCGCCGCGAATGCTAGAAAGAGCGCCTCTTTGCCTCCCACGGTTATCAGCACTTGCGACTTCGGATCGTATTGGAGGTGATTGTCCCGATCAAACTTGGCCGCCACCGCTTGCTTGAGCGGCAAGATGCCCGATGCGGGCTTCGCATATTTCGTTTGGCCATCCCGCAATGCCGCCGACACCGCCTCTTTGATGTGATCGGGAGTGTCAAAATCAGGCTCGCCGGCGCCAAAGCTCACGACATCGATACCGCGGCCTTTCATCTCCGCGGCCTTGGCGCTCACCGCAAGCGTTGCCGATTCCTTCAATTCCGTCGCACGCTTCGAGAGCTTCATACTCCTCCTCAGCTTGTCAGACCAAACGTAGCAAAGCGATTCGATCCCCTGCCATCCGCCGCTATTTTGCCGCAAAACCTCTATTACGGGCATTCCGCAGAGTCTAGTTTGAGTGACGCCACCGCCGAGGTGTCAAATTCCCTGGCGGGATGGTCGAAGCGGATTGGTGGCTGCGACGGATTAGCGCACGTCGCGCGGGACTAAGTTCCGGCTCGCCGGTTCGCCAAAATTAAGCCGACTACGAAGGATGCCGTCGCGACTATTAGCATGGCGACCATCAGGCCCCAGGAAAACCCGGTCCCCGCGCGGCCGGCTGATGGCCCTACCAACGTGGCTCGTACCATAATCGACACCATCGCCACCCCGGCGGCGAACAGCACCGGGATCATTCGATCGACTAGACCACTCATGTCGCGATATCGCCATCCACCGGATTTTCGTAACCGCCGATTCGCAGGCTCCGATCCGTCAGGTGTCTATACGTCGGCACAGCGAGCCCGGATTTGGATTCCTGTTTGATTCAGGCGATGTAACACGACAGACAACCGATCGGCCTAAGGAACGGTGCCGCCTGACTCGTTCGTGTGCTGGGTTACGAGCAGATGAACGGTCTTGATCCGGCCAGGCCCGGTGTTCTCGACGACAAACGTATGCACCGCTTCGGTTATCCTGATCCCGGTTAGTCAATGGTGTCCGTTGATCGGCGTTGAGGGAACTACAGTCCCGGCTGCGGAAAAAACGAAAATCCACTCAATCCGTCGAGGTCCCCGTCTGATGTTACTATTATGTCAAGTTGAAGCGCATCATCGGCTGCCAGCGGATACTCCAAAACCGTAACCGATTCCGGCGTTACGGCAACGATCCAATGACTGACCAGGGCCGGTGCTCCCAGCCAGTCGCGAAATCGAACGACCGTCGAATCCTGCTTCCATTCGACGGCCTCCTGGTAATTTCGCGGCGTTGCTGGCAGCTCGGTGACCGCGGAAGCCGTCGGCCGAGCGGTGCTGATCTCAATGTTCGTATCGGGGACAATCGTTGCGCCGGACGGTGCAGTTGATACCACCCGGGGAGAAGCTGTCGCTTCCGGTCGTAACGGCGTGGCAACCGTAATTCGGGCGGGAGTTTCGAGATCGGTGAGTTCCTTGGGGGGCGCGGCGGTAACCGACCGCGAAGCCGAGCCCGGACTTATCTCGCCGAGGGCGGTCGCTGGCGCCGGGGTTCGCTGAACAGCCTCGACCGAGCCCTGCTCCACGCTGGCGACCTTCCGCGCTTCCACCCTGGCCGGCACTAAGGGCCTCGAAGGGGTAATCGGACGAGGGATCGGAGTATTGGTTGGCGTCGCGGGAGGCGGAATTACTATCGCGGCGGGGGATGCTGGATCGTCGCCGTTAGCAACCGGCTTGCGCCGCGGCAGATCCAGTCCGCCAACGTCAAACTGGACTCGCTCAGATTCGGCGAACCCGCGCACTTCGTCCAACCACACCGACCAACCGGCATCAACCCGCGCGAAAAAGATGTCCGCCAATTCTCCGTACTCGGCACGGTCGGTTAGCACCTCCAGTTCCATATGACTCCACGCCTCGCTTTCTTCATCAAGCAAACGGATTGCCAGCAGATGCGTTTCGTACGGCATTGCGGCAGCCGCCGCCTCGCGAAAATCATTGGCGCTTTCCTTTAGTTCCAATCGAGCGGAGATGAACAGGCCAGCGACTTCAGCCGGATCATCCGATGGCAAATGGCCCACCATTTCTCGATGACGAACCACCGCCCCCATCGCCTGGACGGCGCGACGAACATCCTCGGCCGCACCGTCCGAGGCCTTTCCCGACGAGCGGCATCCTGCCGTAAATAGGACCGAGAGAATAACCACGATGAGGATCCGGGCGGCAGGCGCCCAGGCGGTGACCGCGCGGCCACTATCGAGGATCGAATGCCGGCGGCGACGCCGCGCCGGTTGGGCACGCCTGATAACGTCTGCCCCGCTCGATTCAGCGGATCCAGCGGTCGGGCGGCGGGATCCCTTGCAGGAGATCGTCAGAATTCCACGGCTCCACGAGGCGACGCAGAGTTCCATCCCATGCCGGCTGGCGAGTTGTGGGTGGCCCGACCGGCGGGCCAGTCGGGCCACGGCGGCGCAATCATGCTCACGCAGTTGCATCCTTTGACAAACTCGTTCACGAGGTGTTAAAAGCGACCGATGAGTCGGTTTTTCTATATTCAAGGTGAGTGTTGGCAGTAAAGATTTCCGCAGGTACGCATCAGTCACGCTCCCTCGTCACACGCACGCTAATACTTGACGCCGCTCAGGATATATTCGCCGACCGTGGTTTTCATGACGCCGCTATGGACGATATCGTCGAAGCGGCGGATCGGTCCAAAGGCGCTGCATATTTTCATTTCCCGAGCAAAAGCGACATCTTCGAGGCGGTACTTTTGCGATTGGCGGATCGGCTCGAGCGCAAGGTCGAAAGAGCTATATTGTCGAAGCCGTCTGCCCTCGAGAAGCTCGACGCCGCGCTCACGACGGTCCTGTCGACATTTGCCCGGCACCGCAAGGTTGCTCGAGTCGCGCTCGTGGAGCTACCCGGGGCACGCACGCCGCTGCAAGACACGATTGTTGATATGCGCCGTCGGTTTGCCCGCATCATCGAGAAGCAGCTCGACGCCGCGATCGCTGAGGGCGCGATTGAGCGCGTGAACTCCCGGTTGGTCTCGCGGGCGTGGTTCGGCGCGATCGCCGAGGTCGTGACGGAATGGCTGCGAATCTCGGACAAAAACACGTTCAAGGCCGAAATGCCCGAGCTGCGCGCCGCCCTGCTGAGAAGCGTCGGAGCTGAAATTCATCGGGTTCCGCCCCCTCTCCCCGCGGGAGAGCGCCGGGGTGAGGGCGGACACCGGCAACCCCAACCATCGTCGCGACCGGTCGGCTACGTCGCACAATTCCAGGACGACACTTCAGTAGATGCTTGATCTGAAAGAGCGCACGGCGGAGAACTTTCGAGACCCAGCTCTGGGCCGCGTATGGGACAAGGTCGTTGCCGAACGGCGCCTTAGCCGCGAGGACGGCCTCGCAATGTTGCAAACGCAAGACCTTCTGGGCCTTGGGCAAATCGCCGACCACGCATCCCGTTCCGTATCCGGAGACCGCGCCTATTTCGTGCTCAACGTGCACATCAATCCGACTAACATTTGCGTGCTGTCGTGCTCGTTTTGCGATTTTGCCGCCAGAAAGGGTGACTCTCACGCCTACGAACATTCCGTCGAAGATATTTTGAACAGCATTCATCCCGAGCTGCGTGAAGTCCACATCGTAGGCGGCCATCACCCCGACTGGCCATTCGAGTGGTACGAGAACCTTCTGCGAACCATCAAAATGGAACGTCCCGGTGTACAGATAAAGGCATTCACCGCCGCCGAGATCGATTATTTCAACAAGCGGTGGAAGCTAAGCGACCGCGAAATATTTGAACGCCTGATCGAAGCCGGTCTGCATTCGATGCCAGGCGGCGGCGCGGAGGTATTCTCCGAGCGCGTTCGGAGTGAGCTCTTCCGAGGCAAGTGCGGGGCCGACCGCTGGATCGAGATTCACAGCCTCGCCCACTCAATGGGAATCCGATCCAACGCCACGATGCTTTACGGTCATATCGAGACCCTGGCCGAGCGCGTGGAGCACCTGATCCGGTTGCGCGAGGCACAGGACGAATCTGGCGGCTACCTCTGTTTCATTCCGCTCGAATATCAGGTTGGAACCACGAAGTTGGTCGAGCGACACACCTCACCCATCGACGATCTCCGGACCCTCGCGACTTCGAGACTCATGCTCGACAATTTTCCTCACATAAAGTCCTACTGGGTGATGACGGGCGAATCCACGGCGTCGATCGGCCTCAATTTCGGCGCCGACGATCTCGACGGGACGATTGGCCAGGAAAGGATCGCTCACGCCGCACTGGCGGCCAGCCCGCTCGGAATCGCCCGAGACAGAATGATCGATCTGATCCGCGATGCCGGAAAAGTTCCGGTCGAACGCGACGCCACCTACAACGTCGAGCGCGTCTTTGACGCCTAAGCTCGGTCGTATTCCATATTTGAATACCGAACCCTTTTTCGCCGACGACCAAATCCGAACTGGAGCCGTCGTTGCCCCACCTCGCGAGATGCTATCGCTGGCCGTGCGACGCCAGGTTGATATTGCGCCGCTGCCCGTAGTCGCCGAGTTCGACTATCCCGGCAGGTTCGTGCCTATCGCCAACTTTGGAATCGCAAGCTTCGGCCCCGCACAATCGGTCATCCTCAAATCCAGGGAAGGCATCGAAAAGCTTGCCGATTGCCAGATCGGGATAATCGATGAAACCGCCACATCCGTCCGGCTCCTGAAAGTCCTTTTGAGTCACTGGCACGGTACAAAGTCAGTGGCCCGTTTCGGGTCGATAAGCTCCGGTAGCGACGCCGTACTCCTTATTGGAGATAAAGCGTTGAAAGACGCTCGCCCGACGAATGAATACCCGGTGGTAATCGATCTTGCGGATGAGTGGAAGCGAGCAACAGGTCTACCGTTCGTTTTCGCACTCTGGTATGCCGCGACCGAAGTCTCTGAAGTGGACCGGGAGAGCGTTCGGGAGTACTTCGACAACAACCTGACAATCAACCTGTCGGACCCTGCCCGAATCCATCGGTGCAGAATCGAACTGAATTTGAGTCTGGAGCAGGTCGGTTCGTACATTCGAAACTTTACTTACCGCCTCGGTGATGCGGAACTCGAAGGATTGAGCCGGTTCCGCGAACTTGACGCGCATCTGCAACACGGGGTCAACGCCGCGTGATCTCGGAACTCCGGACAAAAGTCCTGGCTGGCGGTCGCCTGACATCGGCGGAAGGTCAGCATCTTCTGACGGAAGCGAATCTGCTGGAATTAGGATCCCTGGCAAATGAAGTCAGGTTCGCCCGCCATGCCGATCCGACCGTGACCTACGTTGTCGACACGAATCTCAACTACACGAATCTCTGCGACGCGTACTGTAGTTTCTGCGCCTTCTACCGTCCCCACACGAGCACCGCGTCCGACGCATATACGTATTCGATCGCCGAGATGGTCGATTCGATCGGCCGGGCCCGCGACCTGGGTTGCACGACCGTTCTCATGCAAGGAGGGCTCAATCCCGAGCTTCCCTTCAGCTATTACACCGACATGGTGCGCGCCAGCCTCGAGGCCTATCCCGACGTGACGCCGCATTTTTGGTCGCCGCCCGAGATTTACAAAATGAAACAGGTTTCCGGACTCGCCTATGACCAGATAATGAGCGCGCTCTGGGAAGCCGGGCAGCGGACGCTTCCCGGAGGCGGGGCCGAAATTCTCACCAACGAAGTCAGACGCAAGATCAGTCCACTAAAAATGGACGCCGACGAGTGGATTGAAATTGAGCGGAGCGCCCATAGAATCGGCTTTCGCGGGACGGCCACCATGATGTACGGCCATCTGGAAACCGATGCCGACGTCATCGAGCATCTGGATAGAATCCGGGATTTGCAGGATGAGCGCCACGCGGGTCGCTTCCATGCGTTTGTCCCCTGGAGCTTTAGTCCCGGCAATACTCCGCTGGGGCGGCGGATCGAACAGAAGCGGGCCGGTCCCAATCGCTATTTGAGGCTCCTGGCCCTGGCCCGGCTGTACCTGGATAACGTCGAACATATCGACGCCTCGTGGTTTTCAGAAGGCAAGAAAACCGGCCAGGTCGCGTTGCACTTTGGAGCCGATGACTACGGTGGCACCTTGTTCGACGAAAACGTCATGAACGAGGCGGGGCATTACAGCCGAACGACGGCCGAAGAAGTGCGGCAAATGATTCGAGACTCGGGATTCGCTCCGGCGCAACGCAACAGTCAATACGAAATATTGCGGGTCTTTGATAACCAGCTCGCCGCGGTTACGGCATAGCCCGCTCATGCAAACCACGCGACGCCGATTTGGGTGGGTTTACGATCCTTATTCTCTCAACCAGGGCTAATGCGACAAATCAAGATCGGACATAGTCCCGACGCCGATGACGCCTACATGTTTTACGCGATCACACACGGGATCGTAAACATCGAAGGACCTGAACCGTCCAACCATACCGAGGTTCTGGAGGACATCCAGAGTCTGAACGCCCGGGCACTCATGGGCGAGTTGGAAATGACGGCCATATCGGCCGCCGTATATCCGCAGGTCGCCGACCGGTACCGAATCCTTTCGTGCGGGGCGTCGATGGGCCTCGGCTACGGACCGATCGTTGTGGCAAACCGCGAACGATCCATCCAGAGCCTGAAGGGAGGTCGAGTGGCAATGCCCGGTGTCAATACGACCGCCTTCATGCTTTCAAAGATGTTTTTGCCGGAGGTCAAGGCCGTTCAGCTTCCGTTTGACACCGTGATGAATCCCGTCGCGTCCGGTGAAGTTGACGCCGCCGTCGTGATCCACGAAGGGCAGCTGACCTACGTTGACGCCGGCCTGACGAAAATTCTCGACCTGGGCGAAAAATGGCACGCGGAAACTGGACTCCCGCTCCCACTGGGACTCGACTGCGTTCAGCGCGATCTTGGCGACGAGTGGCATGCGGCTCTCGACAAGGCGCTTCGCGCAAGCATCGCCGCAGCGTTTGAAAACAACGCCGATGCCGTCAAATACGCCCTGCAATTCGGTCGGGGTATCGACGCCGCGCGGGGCGAGAAATTCGCCAAAATGTATGTCAACGAACTGACGGTCGACATGGGAGCGGAGGGCGAAGCCGCGCTAATCCAGCTGTACTCGCGAGCTCACCGTCACGGAATCATCTCCGAGGTTCCACAACTTGATATCGTCCGCGGCGCGGACGCCTGACGGTCGCCGTCCCGATTCGGACTTCTAGCTCCCCCAATCGTCCCCCTTCCCCCTGGGTGAAGGGGAGAGTTGGTACGCCCGCCGTCATGTTAAACGGACTCTATTCGTCACCCTGAATACCCACCGCGATCCCTGGCCCGGCGACGGATCTCGGCCTCGGCGACGGCCCGGGAGATTCCTGGGTGGCACTCGGTCTGGACAAGACGCCCATGCTAGCCAAACGGCGCGGGCGGATGACGTTGTGCCCACGGAGCAGCCAGTTCAAACGCCGCCGATGCCCGCAGAACCGTGTACTCGTCGAAGCGGCGACCGACGATCTGCAGCCCAATCGGCCGGCCGTCGCTCGTAAATCCGCATGGAACGCTGGCCGCCGGCTGCCCTGTCATGTTGAAGGGATATGTAAACGGTATCCAGCCAAATAGCGAAATCTCGTCGCCGTCTATCTCCACCGGATTGTCGACTCCGATCGGAAGCGGCGGGACAGCCACCGTGGGCGTGAGCAGCAGGTCAGAGTCGCCAAGCACTTCGCCCATTCGCTGCATCAAGCTCCTCCGTCGCGATCCGGCGATCTGACAATCGACGGCCGATGCCTTCATCCCGGATTCAACAAAGCTCAAATAGCCCGGCTCGAGAATGTCCCGCACCTGGTCCAGATCGTCTCGATGACCGGCGGCGATTTTGGCGCAAAGCAGCGTAAACCAGTCGTCGCCCGGATCATCGAAAACATCCTCAATTCGGTCCAGCTCACAGCCCAGATCTCCCAATACTCCCGCGGCGCGTTCCGTCGCCTCGGCCACTTCGCCGTCAACCCTGGCGTAGCCGAGAGTCGGACTCCAGGCAATACGGAGATCGCTGATATCGGTCTCGCGCGCGGCCGCCTGAAAGCTCGATGGTGGTGGAGGCAGAGTGCTCAAATCGCGATCGTCGGGACCTGCCATCACGTCGAGCATCAGGCCGGCGTCCTCGACGGTTCGTGTCATGGGCCCCGCGTGTGACAACCATTCGAGACCCACTCCCACCGGGTATTGCGGGACGCGACCGAGATTCGGCTTCAACCCGAAAATCCCAGAGAACGATGCAGGAATCCGTATCGACCCGCCGCCGTCGGTCCCGACCGCCAGCGGCCCCAGTCCCGCAGCGACCGCTGCCCCCGCGCCTCCGCTCGATCCGCCCGGAGAGTGCTCAAGGCTCCACGGATTGCGAGTTACGCCGAAAACCTGGTTGTGCGTTACACCCAGATGGCCGAACTCAGGAGTGTTCGTCTTCCCCAATATGATTGCGCCGGCTCGTTTGAGTCGCTCTACGAGCGGGCCGTCGAAGTTCGGAATGTTTCTTTCGTGGATCTTCGACCCGAACGTGGTTCTAATTCCCTCTGTTGCGACCAGGTCCTTGATCGACACAGGTACTCCGCACAGCGGGCCCGCGTCCTCTCCCTTGCCAATTGCCAGGTCGATCGCCTCGGCGGCTTCCAGAGCCACGTCCGCCGCCAGAGTGCAGTAGGCGTTCAGACGGTCGTCGATCGCTTCAATGCGATCGAGCACAGCGCGGGTGACTTCGACCGCCGAAACCTCCCGATTTCGTACCAGTTCCACGATTCTTGTGGCCGGCGTAAAGCAAAGTTCCTCGTTTTTCACCTGACATCCCCGTTATCTCACATTCCCGGACAGCGGATTTCGAAGCCATTATGGCCGCCTTCGCTGTTATGGCCGAGGTTCTACTGGAATTTCTGGGCCGATGGGATACCGAAGCCGGACGTAGCTACGGACCGGTGATTGCGTCACTTCGTTCGATAATCTTCGCCGCTGCGAAAAGATCGGGCGCCGCGCGCAGGCAGCGCGGATCTTGCCGCCTGACGAGAATCGCCTGAATCCCCACCCGCTCGGCGCCGAGAATGTCAGCCAGGGGGTCGTCGCCGATCATCCAGGCTGTGGCCGGTTTGCCGGCAACCTCCTGCGCGATTTCAAAGGAGCGTGGGTGCGGTTTTTCGTATCCTGTAACCGCCGAGTTTACGACCGCAAGAAAATGTCCGGACAAACCGATGGAATCCATGATCTCCGACAATTCGGGCACGTGATTTGAAACAATCACGTGTTGCCATCCGTTCTTCCGAAGAGATTCAAGAACTGCAATTGAGTCGTCGAATAACCTGTACCGCCCCGGGCGCATGTACACGCCCCTGACCGTTCCGGCCAGTTCGCGCGCCTCGACCGGTCGTATCCCGACCGATTCAAACGCGTTGCCGAATACCGGTTCCAGTCGCTTCCACCACAAATCCGGGTTCGACAGTTCCGGGTGGGGTTTCTCAGGCTGGTGCCACGGGAATCCCTCTTGAAGCGACGGCCGCAAATTTTCTGAATCGATGCCGTGGCCCGGCGCATGACGATCGAGCGCTTCGGACAGCGTTCGCGCCCAGCCTCCTGGATCTTCGGCCAGTGTGCCGTGAAAGTCCCAGAACACGAACTTGCCGCCGCGCAAGGATTGACGCGCCCGCGTCATGGCCGATCGTCCCAAGCCGAAACGCAATTAACAATTGAATTCAAGACCGGCTCGACCGCATTGCCCCGGTATGTGTGTACTCGCCGACGGCCTCCCGCAACAATCAAATCCCGAGGGCCTGGTCAATCTCGCGTTGGTACTCGTTGACGGTACCGAACGCCACATCGTCCACGCGTACCTGCCGACCCAGTACTGACGATTCAAGAACCGCGTACGCAACCGCCAGATCACGAAGTCCCCCCGCGCCATCAACCTCGGGCCGTCTACTCGGGGCTTCGATGGATTTGAGCCAGTCTAGCAATTCCAATCCGAATGGATCTTCAAGGCCACCGGGAAACCAGAGATCGAGCCGGTCCTTGGAGGCTTCGCTCCGCATCAGATCGAGCGCGTCAACCTTTTCCCCGAAATCGTCCGTAAGCTCCGAACCGACAATCGAACCCGCGCTTCCGTAAATTGCCTTTCCGCCAGGAACAGCCACGACCTCGCCGTGCGCTCCCCATGACAGCGTAAGACTCCCGATCGCGCCCGATTTGAAGCGGTAAGTGATCATCGCAACGTCTTCAAGCTCGTTTTCAACGAACCCGGCGATCCCTGCGTCGTCCCGATAGCGGCGAACTTGCTCCGTCGTAACTACCATTGCTCCTACCGAATCGATTTCGCCGCATTGATACTCGATCATGTTGAACTGGTGGACGCCGAAGTCGATGCTCGGCCCACCACCGGCTCGTTCTTTGATGTGCCGCCAGGCGGTATGCGCGGCGATGTAGTCGGGGGCCCAGTCGGGTGATCCCATGCCGCCCGCCAGGACAGCCTGCAACCGCCCGATTCGGGCGTGCCGTATCGCCCAGTGCACCGCCCTCGTCGCCGCCGCGAATCGAATGACCTCGGCCGTACCCAGCATCAAGTCGCGTTCGGATGCCGCGGTCACGAGTCTCTGAGCCGCTTTGACGGTGATAGCGAGGGGCTTTTCCATCAAAACGTGTCGCCCTGATTCTAGGCACTCCACACCGATCGTGTGGTGCGAATCAAGCGCGGTCAGCACGATCACCGCGTCGACTGAATCCGAGTCCAACATTCGCCGGTGATCGTCGTACACATCCGGCTTCGTCGATTGGAATTCGCTCACGTAAATGTGTGGAGCCGACAGAGGGTCGCCTTCGAACCGGGCCGCAGGTGGTCGTGGGATTACCCCGTCGTCCGGAGACCGAAACATTTTCGCGTCGTCGATATTGCGCGAGCAAAGCCCGGTGATCTCGAATTCCGCGAGTCCCCGCGCCTTGATCTCCCGCAGTCCACGGAGATGGGCCGGAAGGATTCGCCCGCATCCGATGATTCCGATTCGAGTCATAGCTCTGACCTCCTATCTGCAGCCGCATCGATCCCGGCAGTCGGAATGGCACCCGTCTCGTCCCCCAAATACGCATTTTTGAATGGGGCGTGGTACCAAGTCGGAACGGGCACACGCCTGGCCGACCGGCACAGCGTACATAACTCCCGTGGAACCGATCGCGATACCGTGCCGGGCCATGAAGATGCCTGCCTCTTCAATTTCGCCCCGCCACGTTCATCAACGGCCGGCGGATGGTACCCCTGACCTCGTTTTCGATCGGTTCCGGGTGGATTCTCAACGATCCGAGAATCGCAATGGCGCCTCCTGTATGCCGACAATTTCACGACACCGATTCCAGTTACTTGCGCATGCCTTCCCGCGGTCACGAGCTCGCATTCGGGCGGCGGCCCGCACGGGATTTTGAACCCTCTGCGCCAGCGAACAATCTCGGTCCCGAGAAGCACCCCTGTAACTCGCCCCGCGGTTTTCGGTTCTACTCAATAAGTTGACGGCCGTTATTGGTGGAGGGTTGTGGAGACCTTCGGATGCCCTATGACGCCCTCGCGCATTGGCCGCGCGATGCAATTAGCAGCGCTGGACTTAACGAGCCGAGAGCTACAGCTTCGGAACCCGTAGCTCTGCTGCTGCGTTGCATGGAACCGGCCGGAATCGCGGTTTTCTAAATGGCAATTTGCGCGCGGCAGACGGCCCAGTCGGTTTCTAGAAAAGGACTCCCGCCATGGCGCAGGAAATGCGTATCCATTCGTATTCGGCCGCGCCCCATTGCCGGGAAGGATCGTCCAGGCGTTCAATCTGGTCGTCCGAGAGCTCGATGTGCTGCCCGATGGGCCACTCATCGACTCCCATGACTTCCATGATTTTCGTTTGGGCATGGTTTACAAGATCTCGATACTTCTGCTTGAGCTCTTCTGAATTGCCGTTTGTAACTCCCTTTAGCTCGTCATTCGATAATGACGGGACGCTTGAGTGCCGGGGAACGGATGGATCTTTGCCGTTATGACCTCGCATCGAGCAATAGTCCCTTCCCCTTGGCCACTCCCGGAGAAACCTGCACGTAGTCGCGCGATGGAATGCTCCGGATCACTTCGCCGGTGTTGGAATTTACGATCTTGATCGAAATCAAGCCAGAATCCTTGTCATACGCGAAACTTGCCGAGGCGTTGTGAAGCGTCGGAAGGCTACTCCGACCCGCCGCCGCCGATTCTGCGGGAACCGAACGTGCCGACGCCTGATTTCCGCGCGTCGCGCCAGCCTGGGAGGCTGAATCCAATCTTACATCCATAGTGCTAACCGAGGGCTTCCTTTCCCTACGTAACCACGGTCATCCGCTCGCTCCCCGACCGGGAATCCGTTCCCGGACCTTTCGTCGGGCGGGAGCCATCCTGTATTTACCTAACCATCGGCAGAAATGCCATTTATCGCACGTCAAGCGAGTGCTAGAACCTCGCCGCCCGCCTGGCGGCAAGCTCAAATAGGGCAAGAGCACCAGGGCTGCGACAGAACGCAGTAGGCCCCACCCGTGCTCGAAAGCACCGCCTTATCGGTCCAGAATCACAGCAGCCCGGCCACCTTATCCGCTAGGCCGACTTCAGCGTCAGATCGGCGAGGAGACAAACTCGGTTCCAGCGGAGATAATGAGGACGACGCTTGAGATGCGGGCCGTGGCAGACAATGCTCTGGCGTAGCGTAGGGGAAAGATAATTGAGAAAACTGATCGGACCTGGACTCGTACTGTCTTTATTCCTGCTTGTTGGCTGCGGGGGAACGAGCGCCGAGGAAGCTCAGAAGTCTTACCAAAAGGGTCTTGAACTCACCCAGGGGAACAGATGGTTCGAGTCGATAAACGAGTTCGATGACGCAATCGCGGGCAACGCTGAGTTCGCGGACGCCTACGCCCAGCGTGGCAACGCTTTCAGTTTCCTCGGCATTTCCGAGGCTGCGATAAATGACGCCGAGAAGGCGATGAGTCTGGATCCAGACTCCTGGCTGGCCTACACGGTACGAGGACACGAACGGTCTATCGCGGGAGATAACCTAAACGCCGTCGTCGACCTGGACAGGGCCCTTGAGCTCAATCCTGAACACATGTTCGGATATCTTCGACGAGGCAAGGCATATCTGGAACTTGGCAAGACGGAGGAAGCGCTCGCCGACTTCGAAAAAGGCCTTTCCCTCGCGGAAGTCCCCCGTTACGTCACCGAATTCGAGGAATTGATTAGTTCAATCAAGGGCGAATAGTCGCTCGACGCCGTCGCATTGATTACGGCGCGATCGTCTCCCGGATGTCGCTGAAGCCGGACGTAGCGAGAGCCTTATCAGTCAGCCGCCGTTAAACCCCTCGCGGCCGATCCATTGACCCGACCGCCGTACGTTTCAGGCCTTCCGGAAGAGTGCTTCAATTTTCGGCTTCGGCGGCGGCGGCGGACAAAAGTCGGCGGTTTAGAAGTAGACTCAAACCTGTAATCGCCGGTGTGGCTCAACGGTAGAGCGGCGGTTTTGTAAACCGCAGGTTGTGGGTTCGACTCCCACCGCCGGCTCCATTAATCCACCGGCCTAACCGGAAATTTAATCGGCGACGCTTGAGCTCCTTCGATAGGGTTGGCCATCACCTGTCTCGGAGCCCCCGCGTGAATCAGCGTTGGCCCCGTTGCCTAATGAATGAAGGCGCGCATCCACGACCAGCGCTCAAGCGATCTAGCTGGGAGGGTGGTCGGTCCCTGAAGGCCGTTCAATTCAAGCGGCTAGCTTGCGATGCACCGTATTGTCGCGGCCCAAGTACCCATCAGCGCGTGGCGGTGCTCCCGAGCGCGCGCACGGCAATTGGCTCGGCAGGGCAATCCACGTGCGACTTCGGTTCGGCGCCTCGTATGTCGCGGTCGAAAACGGGCTCTATTTGCAAAATTACGTCATACCTTGATTACCATTGCGAAATTGTTCCTCCACGGAGCGATTCTCGTCTCGCTGACGACCGTTCCTCGACCGAATACGGATTCGACCAGCCGCAGCCAGTAGTCTCGCGATTCGAAGATCGGTGGAGCTTCCGAGATTCTGGTTTCGACAAACGTTGCCGCCGAGTTGATCAAATTAGGCAGATCGAGCCACTCCTTCAAAATGAAAATGCCGCCGGGGCGCATCACGCTGGCAATCTGCTCCACAAAATCTTGGCGGTCGGAAGGAGGTACGTGATGAAGGACATCGACGAGCTAACTTAGCCCGAATCGCCGGTCCGTTGAATTAGCGTATCCTCCGATACTCTGATTTCGGAATTCCACACGAGCACGGTCGCCTCTGAAGAGTCTCCCTACATTGTCCGTGATGTCGAGGCCCACGGCATCGGCGGTTGGTTAGCGCTGCAGCAGCCTGCTAGTGATCGCTCCCTCGCCGCAGCCTACTTCGAGAATCGTGTCCGTTTCGACCTGCGACCCCACAAAGTCGCACAGGGAATCCATGTTCATCCATATGCGCCGCCAGGCGTCGGCTACGTAGATCTCGTATGGTCCAAAGGCGGACCTGACGGCTGGCCCTAGCGGCATCCCCATTTACTCCGAGTTAACCGTACTGCCCTGTCGGCGGACATTTGAGAGCAGGCGAGCATCGGCGATTGGCCCAGAGCGTGTCGCCCGCTGATTGGAGCCGAGATCGCTAGCTTGACCGCAGCCAAACTAGTAAACGGCGCATGAGAAATCGTCAAGAAGCGCGGTTCGGCGCGTGATCGCCCGCGAGGGGATACGTGAATCGAGCCCACCCGCCGGCGAACAGCCCCCTAAGCAACTCTGGAAGTAACCAGGTCGGCACCCTCGTCGTCGACAAATCTCTCTCCCTTGAGCACTCCAACCATCCCCGGATCGATCCTAGGCCAGCTGCCATCTCACCGTGTGCACGACTGTCTGTCCAGACTCCTCCGGCTCCCGGTAATAAGGTGACAGCGCGTAGATCGTCAGTAGCGTACCGTCCGTCAATTGACGGGTCGTCGGCCAACCGTTTCCCGGACCGTTGCTTATTGACAATTGGATTGGATGATCGAAATCCCACGTTTTACCCATGTCGTTGCTGACTACGGCCGCTGTCCCGAATGGAAGGTGGTAGTTCAGGTACGTGCAAAGTATTCGCCCGTCAGCCAGCAGTGCAAGATGGGCATGCACCTCACTGTAGCTAAGAAAATCTCTGGGCTCGGTCCATGTTCGCCCGCCATCGGAACTCTCGATCAACACGATGTGCCCCCCTGCGTGATCGTTCGGCACCGATCCTGGGGCGTGAGGCGGTGACGTTCCCTTGATTGCGTGGCTGTACTCGAACCGGCTTGTCGCCAATATCGTTCCGCCGGGCAGGGTGAGAAAGTCGGACTCCACGAACATGGGAAACGGATCTTCCCAGACCTCGATCGATTCGAGCTCCGACCAGCTCCGCCCGGCATCCGACGAGTGACGCAGCCACGCTCCGCAGTTCGCCGGATCCTCAATATTGGAACCCTCATGGGTACCCGCACAGCGAACAATCGAGATAGATCCATCAGGCTGCCGAATCGGCCCTCGGATTATCTGTACCGATTGGTATTCCTCCCTTGGCGTCTCCATCGAAGTCATCGTCCACGTATGCCCGCCGTCTTCCGAACGAGATACCGCGTCCACGCTTTCTCCCGTAAATAGAAGACCCCCATCTTCAAGGCATGTCAGTGAGTTTTCCTTGCCGAGCAGCGGCGTGTGTTCCATCGGCTGCCAGCTTCCACCGTTGTCGCGTGAGATGTGCAGGCGGACCGGCCAGTTCCTAAGTTGCGGCTCCTGGCCAAAAAACTGATTTCGGCCCCCGGTCGGGAACGGGCTGAGTATCGATGGCGCGAGTATGTCAATCGGCGAAGCCAGGATGTCGCCGTTGGGGAGCACGGCCATGCCCCCTTTGTAAAGGCCCCGACCGCCCATCTGCGATCTGACCGCCGGTTGCTTCGAGAGCTGAGCGACGACGTGGTAGTCAAGACCCGTGTAGCCCGTCAGTCCGGCGTGGTAGAACTTCCCCACATCCCCGGGTGCCCATTTAAACGGATCAGCCGGCTTATCAATCATTCATATCTCCCGCGGCGTCGACTTTTCAACCGACCGTATCACGACCGTCTCACGGCAGGTATTCCCCGAAAATGATCGATCTCGCTGCGGCCGCGACGAGGCCCACCGCGAGAGCCAGCAACAGCGCTTCGGCGACCATTGTCGCAACGATTCTGAGTGTCGAACCGCCCCCCGCCACGCTTCGAGCGGTCCGCCGCAAGACCAGAATTACCGCGAGCGCGAGCGGTGGAACTATGACGATCGCTATTCGGGGAACGGCGTCTGAAATGAGACCACTGCTGAAAACTTGCCACCCAACTGTCGTACCGACCACCGCCAAAAGGTATTCCGGAAGTCCACGAGCACGCCGCAACGGCACACACCCCCATGCACAGATTGGGATTCATCGTAACCCGCCGCCGTTGGTCGTATTGAAATTATTGACGCCGCCCGTGGAACATCCAATTTGCCGTCAACGCCGATTTCACAGCGAGCCCATCAAGCTGGACAGGCAGAATGCCCTACCTTTTTCCGCCCGCCATCCGCAACGCCTCAGGACGTCGTCGTAACCTCAACATCGCGATCACGCCGACCAGCGGGCCGAGCGCAAGCAGGCCGAAGGCAATTCGCCATCCGGTTGCATCTTCTGGGCTGAGATTGCTGATCAACAGTATCGTCCCGCCGGTGAGAAAAATCCAAGCGCGGTTTGCGATGTCAGAGCCGATCCCTGTGTACCGGGCGGACTCAACTCGGATACGGCAGCCGAGAACTGCGCCGAATCGGCGACAACGGATATTCCCCACACAAGGCAAATCACCAACGTCGCCCAGGGCGGCGCGCCAAACAGGAAACCAGCGGCCATGGCGACTGAGGTCAAAGTGGTACGCCCCAATCGGTCTGCCAAAATCCCGGCGGCGACGCAGCCAAGCCCCCCTACCGCAACAACCGCAAACGCGGCGAGGCTGCTTGTGGCAGGGTCGGGTGAGCCGGCAGCTGCAAAACTCGCCGACGGGAAAATGGGAATCCAAGTCCACATGGCGTAGAGCTCCCACATGTGTCCCAGATAGCCAACGTTTGCCAGCCGCACCGCAGGCTCGCGCAGCGCCCTTACCGCAACCGCTGCGCTTAACCGTGCGGCCGGCGCCTCGTACAGACCCGGTGTTGCACCGAATAGAACCAGCAGCCCACCGGCTGCGCCGAGCGCGCTTGGAAGCCCGACCACGATCCTCCAGTCGAAGTCCGCCAATGACCCCAGTGCCCGAAACAGATGGGGGAGTGCTGATCCGACGGTCAGCGCGCCGACCAGAACCCCGATCGCCAGGCCGAGATCCCGTCGAAACCAACTGGCAAGCATCTTCATACCCACCGGGTAGACAGCCGCAAGTCCAACGCCAGTCAAAAGGCGGAAGGGCACTCCCGACGCGATGTTCTGGGCGAACACAGCAAAACCAAGGTTTGCCAGCGCCGCAACGACTGCCCCCGCCGCGAAGAGCAGCTTTGAGGAAATCACGTCCGCGGCCCCGGTTGCAGCTAAGGCAAGAGCGCCGCCAGCGAATCCAAATTGGACCGCGACCGTCAACAGGGCCAGTTCGAAGCCCGACAGCTCCCAATCCCGCTGCAGAATCGGGGCCACCGCCGCCGAACTGAACCAGGGCGCCATCGCCAGCAGCTCGCCCAGCGCCAACGTCACGAGAATCCGCCATGGACTCGCCGGTTCGGATCCGGCTTTAGCGACTTCCGTTGTTCTCACGCTCGAGCGTATACACGAGGCATTCGCCCGTGAGCACGATCGTGCCATCTTGCCGGCGTGCCTGACAGCGGAGACGGGTAATGGGTTTGTCCGACCGCGCCTCTACGACCGCAGCTTCCGCCGTGACGGTATCTCCGATATGAACGGCCGCCGGATAATCCCACTCCTGACGAAGGAAGACGCTCCCAGGCCCCGGCAACTTCATCGCGACGAGGGCGTTGAATAGTCCGGTGGTCAACCCGCCTTGAACCACGAGACCTTGGAGACGTGTCGATTCCGCAAACTCAGCATCAAAATGCAGCGGATTTCGATCCCCGGTTATCCGTGCGAAGGCCTCCACATCGTCTTTAGTGAACCGTCTGGTCCACGAAGCCTTCGCACCTTTGGACGGTGGCTGCCATGTCATAGCCGTTGACTCCACGATTGAGAACATGCCGAACTCCCAGGCAGTGCTTGCCTTGCCGGTGGTGAATTCGACCGAATTCCGTCCGTAAGTTGACGATCAATCAAATCAGTTTCCAGAAGTCCTCATTTATTGTCGCCTGCGATTGCGGCGATGCCCATTTCCTGCACCTGAGCCGTCGGCCAGTACCGGGGACGCCCGTTTACTCGCTCTGAACATCCCGAAACTAGATCAATATTGCGGCGTGTAACCCGATCTTTCGACGTTCGGTTTTTTGAATCTGTAGCCAGCCTCGAAACGGGGTCGTTTGTCGATGGCCCCGGGACGATGCGTGACCGGGCTCAAACAGACCGCCTACGCATTACGAAGGATTCAGCACGAGTATCAAAAATGCCGAACAACCTACAATTTGTTGTAGGCAGGTCCACAGCGGCAACCTGGCCGAATTCGTAGACTATGTGTCGGAGTCACTCCACGCCGAAATTTGAGAAGAATCAGGGGGCGAGCGACCGAACCAGTGGCAGCAAGCACATCCGATCGATGAACCGTTGAGCGAAAAACACATCACCGGTGGCGCGGCCGCCGGCATCGTCACGGCTGGAATCAATCACCGGACCGCCGGACTGAAAGGACTTGGACCGTTCGCGCTCGACGAAATCGAGGTGCGAAACGCGCTAGAGCGGCTAAACGATCGATTCGCCGAGGCGTTGATAGTGGCGACCTGCAATCGCACCGAAGTGACCGTCGTGACAGCTCACCCGGACCGCGCCGCGGCGTCGGCCATCAACGACATTGTATTTCGAACGAGTGCCGGCCCGGAGCGTAATCTTCCGGACGGTTTCTTTGAAGTGCGTGGACGCGAGTCGGTCTCCCACCTGTTCAGACTCGCCGCCGGGATGGAGTCGATGCTGATCGGCGAACGCGAGATTCTCGGTCAAGTTCGCCACGCGGCCCAGATTGCCCGTGAATCGTCCACGCTCGGTCACGTTATCGGCCAGCTGGCGAGAATGGCGGTGGCGACCGGTCGGCGCGTTCGAGATGAAACCGATCTGGAGTCGGAAGCAGGCTCGTTGGGGAGCAGGATTCTTAACCTTGCCCGGGCGCACGTCGGACCGTTGGACGGTAAGGCTCTGCTCGTTGTCGGGGCTGGCCAGGCCGCGTCGTCGGTAATGTCAACATTTGAAAGCCAGACTCTCGAACTTCGCTTTGTGGCCAATCGCACCGTTGAAAGAGCTCGCAACCTTGCCGGCCGCTTCGGCGCCCGCGCCATCGCGGTTGACGCAATCTCAAGAATTGACCGGACGCCCGACGTGATCGTGCTCGCCACACCATCAAAGGACCGTTCAACTCACCTGTCCGCAGCGCTGGCACGACCGACAGGCGAACCCGTGGCCGTATTCGATCTCGGACAAGCTTCACTGGATCTTCCCACCGGTGACGGAGTTCGGAGCTGGTCTCTGGCCGATATTTACGATTCTGAGCCTGTGCCCGGACCCGTGAAGTCCGATACGGCCGCTCTATCCGAGTCCATTATCGACCACGAAACATCCCGATTTTTCAGTTGGTGGGCTCGCGAGAACGTGACTCCGGTCGTTCGACGGCTCGTGGAAATGACAGAACAGATTCAGCAGCGCGAGGTCGCATACGCCCTCCGAAAGCTCGGGCCGATAAGCGAGTCTCAGGAAGAAGTGGTTCGCAAATTGGGATCCGTCATCGCCAAGAGAATCCTTCAAAATCCGATCAGCCGAATCGCAGATCGGCACGATGGAAGAAGTCTGGCGGGAGCTGCGGCGGAGCTTTTTGACCTCGGCGCGGAAATCCGGACGACGGTCGAGCCGGCTCCGCAAACCGAGCCGGCCAACCCTGCGGATCGCCGCGAAGGAGCTTAGATCACGAAGAGCGGATGCGTCGGCCCCGCGTGCTCTTGCCGTTCGATAATTCCCGCGATCATCGAAGTATTCTCGACATGAACCGCTCGAAATCCAGGGGCCTGCTCGGTCGCGCCAACAGAGCGCTCCCGGGCGGCGTTAACAGTCCCGTCAGAGCCTTTGCCGCCGTTGGCGGTTCGCCGCCGTTTATCGCGGAAGGGAATGGCAGTCGCATACGCGATGAAGATGGCAACGAGTATCTCGATTTCGTAGGGTCGTGGGGCCCGCTTATCCTCGGTCACGCGCACCCACGAGTCGTCGAAGCAATAAAGATCGCGGCAGCCAGGGGAACGAGCTTCGGAGCGCCCACGTCGCTCGAAGTGGAACTGGCCGAGCGTGTAATCGCCGCGATCCCGAGCCTGGAGATGGTTCGATTCGTCAATTCCGGCACCGAGGCGGCAATGAGCGCTCTGCGGTTGGCCCGCGCCGCCACCGGTCGCGATCTCATAGTGAAATTCGATGGTTGTTACCACGGTCACGCCGACGGTCTCCTGGTTAAGGCCGGATCGGGTGCCGCGACGCTGGGAATTCCCGATAGCGCAGGCGTCCCGGAAGGTATCGCCAGTCTCACGATCTCGATTCCTTATAACGATCTCGGTGAAATCGAGCGTACCTTTGACGAATTCGCGGGGCGGATCGCCGCGGTCATCGTGGAGCCGGTCGCCGGGAACATGGGCGTGATTCCACCCGGGCCGGGATTCCTCGAAAAACTCCGCGCCAGGACGTCGGCCGACGGCGCGATGCTAATTTTCGACGAAGTGATTACGGGATTCCGAGTTGGTCCCCACGGAGCCCAGGGTTTATACGGTATCCGACCCAACATCACGTGCCTGGGCAAAATCGTCGGCGGAGGACTCCCGGTCGGAGCGTATGGCGGCTCTTCCGAACTCATGGCCAATGTCGCGCCGCTCGGACAGATGTACCAGGCGGGGACATTGTCCGGTAATCCACTGGCTATGGCCGCGGGCATCGCCACCCTTCAAGCTCTGGAGGCCGATCCCCCCTATGACGCGCTGGATGCCACGTCAGCGACGTTGGGCGACGGCTTCACCGACGCTCTTACGGCAGACGGCTCAGATGTTTGCAGCAATCGGGTTGGTTCGATGCTTACGTGGTTTTTCGGGCCCGGCCCTGTTGTCGACTACAACACCGCCATGCTGTCAGATCCCGATCGGTTCGCACGCTTTCATCGCGCCATGTTCGAGCGCGGCGTTTACCTGCCTCCGTCGCGGTTCGAGGCTGTCATGGTCTCGGTCGCCCATACGCAGGACGACATACAAATGGCGATAGCAGCGGCAAAGGACGCGGCCGAATCGCTCACCGGCTGACCGGTTATCCGCCGGGCAGGGCGAGCCAAACTGCGACAATTGCGACATCCGTTTCGCCTACGCGGCGCTGTCGCCTCAGCGGGTTTTGGCTGCTCGGTTGCAAGGTCGCCTAACGAAAATGCTCGCCATCGCATCCGTTGGATCCCCGCTTATTCCACAAGGTCGGTCCCCGACACCCACAGTTGCTGTTCGAGATCGGAAATCTGAAAAGGTTTTTTGAGGAATCCCGCCAATCCCCGCCCCTCGAGCCCCCGGGTGGCGTCCTTCTTCTCGTAGCCGCTCATGATGATGACTCTGGCGTCGGCTTTCAGTTGCCGAATCTCAGAAAACACCTCTTGTCCCGATAGGCCCGGCATCGTCATATCCAACAGAACAAGGCTTATTTCATTGAGATGGCTGCGGAACTCGTCGACCGCGCTCGGGCCGTCTACAGCGAGGAAGACGTTGAACCCGAGTAACTCCAGCATCTTGGCTGTCACCATCCGAACCGTCGGTTCGTCGTCAGCAACCAGGACGGCGCCGGCGCCAGACGCTTCGAAAGTCGGCCGCGCCGTGCTCGAATCAAGGCCGCTTGCGTCGTTGGGGTCATCCATCGGGCCGGCAGCTGGAAAAAGCACCGAAAACGTCGACCCCTCGCCAGGGCGGCTTTCGAGCCTTATCGCGCGCCCATGGGCGCGCACAATCCCTAAAGTGGCGGCAAGACCCAGCCCGCGCCCGCGCTGGTTGGTCGTGAAGAATGGATCGAAGATTTTCGCCTGAGTATCCGCGTCCATGCCACGACCCGTATCCTCGACATCGACGAACACGAACTCGCCTTCGCTCAAATCGTCCGCGCGGTACATTTGACGCAGGTAATCGCCATCGACATTGATAACGCCCGTCCTGACCGCGATTTCGCCCATCCCGTCCCCGACCGCCTCCGACGCGTTGGTGACGAGATTCATCAAGGTTTGCCGGATTTGGGCGGGGTCGGCCTCGATAGCAAGCAGCTCGTCCGCGAGTTCAAATTTTATGGTCACCTTCTTTGAAACGGCCGCCTCAATCAGATTGGTCATATCGTCAACCAGCCGCGACAGGTGCACCCGTTCCACGCTGCGTTGGCCCTCGCCCGCATACGCGAGCATCTGGTTTGACAGATCCGCCGCGCGACGGCCCGTCTGCTCGATAGCCTCGAGGCTTTCCACCAACGGCGAATCTTCGTCAACCTCTGACAGCGCCAGCGTCGCATTGCCGATGACGCCCATTAGAAGGTTGTTGAAATCGTGCGCTATGCCACCCGCCAATACGCTCAAGCCCTCCACCCTCTGCGCCTGCTGAACCTGGATGTCAAGCTTGCGGCGCTCCTCGTCGGCAAGCTTCCGGTCGGTCACGTCGCGCGAGATTCCGATCAACCCACCGATGGCGCCGGTATCATCTTCGAACCGAACTTTGGTCGTGAGCAACCACCGCTCCGGATCTTTGAAGCGAACGAGACTTTCACTATTTATCAGCGATTTCCCGTTCCGCAGCACTTCGACATCCTCGGCACGGACATGGTCGCTTAACCCCTCCAATAATTCATCCGCTGTTTTCCCGACGGCGTCGTCGGCATCCGTCAATCCGAATGCCTTCGCAGCGGTCGTATTAATTTGGGTGAAACGGCGATCGGCATCTTTGAAGTAGATAAGATCTGGCACGTTTGACATAAGAATGTCCAGCAGGTTTCGCTCCTCCCTCAGCCCCTTTTCCACGTTCTGCCGTCCCACAATCTCCAGCCGCAACGTCTCGTTGGCGTCGAGGAGGTCTTCGCTCTGCTCGCGCGCGCGTTTTTTCGAAGATCTCTTATCCTTCCAAACCACAGCCGCCACCGCGAGATTCGCCAGGCTTCCGAGAATATTGCCCGGATCTAGCGTAAGGGCACTCAACCCGTTTCCGGTCCCGACGGTCAGCAGGAAACTGTTGACGACGGTCGCGAGGATGCCCACGGTAAGCCCGCCGCGAATACCCAGAGTCCAGGCTGTGGCGATAACGGGGAATGCCGAAAGGATGGCCGCCGCAGGCCCGATCAGGGAAAGAAGGAACAGCGCCGTCGACAGATATGACAGCCACAGCGCCAGGAGCAGACCGACGCGCCATTTTGACGACCCGTAGGCTTTCAGTCCGAACGCAGCGGGCAGCCTTTTAAAACGGGACCGCAACATTGACATTATTTCGGCGCGTCCAGCAGCCGAAGTATCCATGTCGTTGACGACTCAGGCATTCAGCCCTCTCGCCAGGATTCGCAGATTCGCATTTCCATATGTAAACCGCGCGGTCGATGTTCTGAATATAGGCGTCGTTACGGACACAGATTCGATCCAAGATTAGTTCCGCTTGCTGACAGATCCCCGCGGAGATGGGCGCCTGAATTAGCCTGGCGAAAATCGCAATCCTGGCGTCGGGCTTTCAATCGTCGCGTCTGCTTCGGTCCGCTTTAGCATCTCGTTCGATCAGGAACCGCCCATGCACGGAACCGTCGGACTCGGCTAAGGTATCGGCTTGCGATTAGCACTACGGGATCGTCGCCGCCAACCCGTTACGACCAAATCCGGATCGGGTCACGGCCGTCGGTCCGCGGCAAGGCGAGAGACATTCTTTGGACCGACTTAAGATTGGCGTAATCGGGTGCGGCGCGATCGCCCAGATTCAGCACCTCCCCCATTTGCGCGAACTTGACGAACAGCTGCAGATCGGCGGCATCTGCGACCTGTCGTTGGATCTCCTGGAACGAGTCGGCGACGATTACCACGTCCCGGACGCCGACCGGTTCGCGGACTACCACGATCTTCTGGCCGGCGATATCGACGGAGTAATCATCTGTTCCTCCGGAAACCACGCTCCTGTCACGTTGGCGGCCATCGAAGCCGGAAAACATGTGCTCGTGGAAAAGCCGGCGTGCGTTACGGCTGACGAGGCACGAGCGATGTCGGTCGCCGCCGAGAAGGCCGGCGTCGTGCTGATGGTCGCCTATGCGAAACGTCACGATCCCGCGTACATCTTTGCCAGGGAGCGCGTAGCTCGCATGTCCGATGTGACCTTCGTGCAGGTCAATCATTTTCACCCGCGCAACGACCTGCATACCGCTGAGTTCAGGTTTCACAGGCCGACAGACATTTCGCTGGAACAAATGAAGGCCGCGGAGTCCGACGCGGACGCTCAAATCGACGCGGCACTGGGCCTGCGCACCACGACGCCTGAGCATCGAATCGCGTTTGAGCTTATTAACGGAAGTCTGATTCACGATCTCGGCAACCTGCACGGACTGTTCGGACCACCCGAGCGCGTTTTGTACACAGAAATCTGGCTGCGCGGGAAGGCCGTATCAACTATCCTCGAATACGCGCACGGTGTTCGCGCAATTCTGAACTGGGTCGATCTTCCCGACCTGTGGGATTTTGAAGAAACGCTGGCCGTTTACGGCAGTCGTGAGCGCGTTATCGTATCGTTTCCCACCGGCTTCGCCCGCGGGCTGCCGACCGATGTTACGGTCATGGAGATCGACGGCGAATTGAATCCCTCGAAGAAAACGCTGCAGTGGCACGAAAACGCGTTCAAAAACGAACTCTCGCATTTCGGCGATTGCATCAGCAACGGACGCGAACCGACGACGCCCGGACGTGAAGTTATCGACAACGTAGGTCTTGTGCGGAAAATCGTTCGGGCCTGGCCCGGTACCGGAGTAAGTTGATCGCCCTTGAGGTTTTCGATTTTCGGGATGACCTTCGGAACGTATTCATCTCGCCGGAAATCCGTTCGCGGTTCGTGAAGATGGAGCCCGGCGAAATGTCCGTAAGACACAGTCACGATCTCGGACATGAAATATTTCTCGTCCTACAGGGAAAGGCTGAATTCGAGGTTGAGAACCGGAAGAAAGTTCTGAGCGAGGGGCAACTGTGTGTTGCGAGGATCGACGAACGGCACAGCGTGACCTGCGTCGGCGACGAGCCGATGATTATGTATCTTTCCGTAACCCCGCATGTCGAACCCACGCACACCAGACGGGACGATGACGGGAAAAAGCTTCCGCCAAGCTATGGTCCTTCAACTCAGCAAGATCGCAAAATGCACGATCCCGCGATGGGTAAGTCATCGACGGATCTTGCAGAAGCGCTGAATTCCTCCGTACGCGATCTCGCCGCGGGAGTGGACGAAACTGTCAACGCTCTGAGTCAAGTCGCACCTGAAGCGATTCGCGCATTGAACGAGCGGGACCGAGAGTCTGCGAAAAAATCGCTCGACGAAATGTGGTCCCACATGTTTCGTACTCTGCAAGAAGTAAGCAATACCGAGCTTGCCTGGAATCAGTTTTCAGCAAGAATCGACGAATCCCGGGAATGAGCGGACTAATCGAGCTGCGGTCAATCACTTGCGATCCCGATGGCATCAGTCAACAACCGGCCCCCGATGGACGCTGATACCGTGGGGTTCAGGGTCGGAGTCGATACCGGCGGCACTTTCACTGACCTCGTTGCGATGGACGCCCGAACCGGTGAAGTCGAGGTTCACAAGCGACCTTCCACACCGAACAAACCCAGCGACGCCATTTTTGAATGTCTCCAACAATTGGACGCTCCGCCAGAGGCCATCGCGTATCTGGTCGTCGGAACCACGGTGGCGATAAACGCAATTCATCAGAGGACAGGGGCGCGCGTCATTTACGTTACGACGGCCGGTTTTGAGGACATTCCATTTCTTCAGAGGACCAACCGAAAGTTTCACTACGATCTCAAGTGGAGCAGTCCGACGCCCCTGGTGCTCCGCCGCGACTCAATTGGTGTTCCCGAGCGAATCGATTACCTGGGACAAGTTCTAAGACCTCTTACTGACGGCGGACTGGCCCAACTTGGCGAGGACATTCGAGCGCGCCTGAATGGTAAGGACGACAGCAACGTGGCTCTGGCCGTCAACTTCCTCTTTTCGTATGTGAGCCCCGATCACGAGCTCAGGGTTCGGGATTATCTTCGACGCGAGTTTCCGGATATTCCGGTCTCGGCGTCGTACGAAGTGGCGCCGATTTGGCGAGAATACGACCGCGCCAGCACGACCCTCGTCGACGCCTATGTCCGCCCGTTAATTCGCGAGTTTGTCGAATCCATGCAGGCGGGCCTCACGGAGCGGGGGATCGACCGTCACTGGTCGATAATGAAATCCAACGGCGGGCAAATGATTTCTGGGTCGGCGGCGGACCGACCCGTGCAGACGCTTCTATCCGGGCTGTCGGGCGGCATCATCGCTGGCCTGCATTTTGGTGAGGCCGTCGATTGCAGCAACGTCATTACCCTCGATATGGGAGGCACCAGCACCGATGTCGGCGCTGTTGTTGACGGCCTCGTCCGATACTCGACCGAATGGGAAATCGAATTCGGATTGCCCGTTTCAGCGCCGTTCATCGATTTGACGACGCTGGGCGCCGGCGGCGGATCGATCGCGTTCATTAACAAGGGCGGACTCTTGCAGGTTGGCCCAGCCAGCGCCGGCGCCAGACCCGGTCCCGCATGCTACGGGCAGGGCGGCGATCGCCCCACGGTGACCGACGCCAACGTCGTCTTGAGAAGACTGAATCCCGATAACTTTCTTGGCGGCCAAGTTAAGTTACATCCCGATTTGGCGGTGCAGGCGGTCGAGACTCTGGCAACATCGCTCGAAACCTCGGTCGAGGCGACCGCGGCGGCAATCGTGGAGGTTGCCAACGAAAACATCGCCGAGGCCATACGGCAAATGACGATCGGACGCGGCCTTGATCCACGCGAGTTTTCCATCGTCGCGTTCGGGGGCGCCGGTCCTCTCCACGCGGCGGCGATCGCGGGATCTCTCGGTATCAAGCAGGTCATCGTTCCCCCTCATCCGGGGCTGACTTCCGCTTTTGGCTCGCTGCTGGCCGACATCCGCGTCGACAAGACCTGGACCAATATCGTCCGTTCCGACCGCCTCGACGCCGGGGCGATTGACCAGCGGCTGGGAGATCTCGTTCTTGATGCGACCGAAGATCTACGTCGCGAAGGTTACGGAGGCGTGCCCACCCTCAGACGTTCCGTAACCATGCGCTATATGGGCCAGAACTACGAAGAGGAAGTGCCAATTCCCGACGGCCCGATCACAACCGAGTCTGCAGCCGATTTGCTCGAATCGTTTCATCAGCACTACGAACAGATTTACGGATACCGCATAGCGGATGAGATCATCGAAATGGTTCAGTTCAACGTAACCGTCATCGGCAAGACGGAGAACCCAAGATTCCGTGAGCTCGAATCGAAATCCGACGGTGTCCCGTCAGGAACCAGATCGATCCTGTTCGACGGACGGAACGTCGCGAACTGCCCCATCTACAACCGCGAGGATCTGGCGCCTGGCCAGGAGATCGAAGGGCCCGCCCTGATCGAGGAGCTCGATTCGACCACGTTCCTTCGACCGACCGACGCGCTGACCGTCACGCGCGGCGGGATAGCGATTATCCGGATCGAGTGACAGGCTAACTGCCGCAAATTGATCCCGGAGCTTGACAGAACATGATCGTCAAAGAGGACACGTCGGCCGCTGATCTCGTATCTCTAACCGTTGTCTACAACCGCCTCGTGGGAATCGTCGAGGAAATGGGAACGACCATGATGCGGGCCTCTTACTCCCCGATATTCAGCGAAAGCCTAGATTTTTCCTGCGTTCTATTCGGCAAAGACGCAAACATGCTCGCCCAGACAGAGTTTTCACCCGCACAAGTCGGAGCGATTCGGTTTGTCGTCAAATGGCTTATTGCTGAAATCGGCGAGGACAATCTAAAGCCCGGGGACGTTGTGGTGCACAACGATCCCTACCGCGGCGGGGCCCACATGCCGGAACACGTCGTAATCAAGCCCGTCTATTACCAGGGCGAACTGTTTGGTTATGTGGCCAACATCGCCCACATGGTCGAAATCGGCGGAATGGCGGTCGGCGGCTTCGCGGCGACCGCGACCGAGGTCTATCAGGAGGGTCTCAGACTCCCGCCGGTCTGGCTGATGCGCGAGGGCGAGTACAACCACGACATCTGGCGAATCGTGATGGCGAATCACCGCGCGCCACGCTATTCCTGGGGCGATTTGCACGCCATGCTCGCATCGCTGGACGTGGCCGAAAAGCGCGTCCACGAATTGCTCGACGCGCAGGGCGTGCAGCGAATCGCGGCAATCAGCGCTCAGCTCCAGGACTACGCCGAGCGATGGATGCGGGAGGAACTGCGAACCATTCCCGACGGCGAGTACACGTTCGAAGATCACATGGAGGACGCCAGCGATCCACCGACTCGAGATTGGGTGCGCCTGAGAATCGTAGTTTCTGACGGCAGCATTATCGCCGACTTCACCGGAAGCGATCCGCAGGGCCCCCACGTTCTTAACTGCACGTACGGAGTCACCGCCTCGGCCGTATATAACGCCATTTTCAATCTTGTCGACGACGACATTCCGCACAACGAGGGCTCCTATCGCCCCATCACCATCGTCGCACCGCCGGGAACAATCACAAACGTCATGGAGCCCGGTGCGTCGGTTGGTGGGAATACGGAGACTCACCCACGGATGTGGGAAATAGTTATGGGCGCAATGTCCAGCGCCGTTCCGGATCGCATTGCCGCGGCAACCGGTGGCACCTCGTGCAACTTTCTATTCGGGGGCTCGCACCCGGATACGGGGCGTTACTACGTCCACTATCACCTGGACGGGGTCGGTTGGGGTGGCCGGCCGCACGCGGATGGCAATGACAATCTCTGCGTGCCCAATGGCAATTGTCGCACTACGCCGGTGGAGATCTTTGAAACTAGATATCCCTTCATCGAGTGGTCGTATCGACTTCGCGAAGATTCTGGCGGTCCTGGAAGCCATCGCGGCGGACTGGGATGCGAACGCATAATGGAGGTACGGGCCCCTGAGATAACAGTTTCAGCCTTATTCGACCGGATGGTCAGCGCCCCGTGGGGTCTCTTTGGCGGGGAGTCCGCGGCAACGTCCTCGCTACTCGTACAGCGCGCCGGCACCGAAGAGTTCAAGACCTTTCGCGAGGCTTACGGAACCGCCAGCAACTCCCGAATCGCCAATATCAAGTTGACGCGTGGCGACCGAGTTATGCTTTGTAGTCCGGGTGGAGGCGGGTTCGGGCCTCCCACCGAGCGGCCCAAAGAGTCGGTGCTCGAGGATGTATTGGACGGATACATCACCGTCGGGGCCGCCCGCGACAGCTATGGAGTCCAAATCGAGAATGCCGGTGGATCGTTCGTGATAAACGAGGATAAGACGGCGGCCCTTCGAGCCGCATCGTCTGTTCAGGGCAAGGCGTAATGACCAGCGACTCGACCGAACATAGCGGCAAGCATCAACCCTCTGACGGTCATTGGGAGAGCTTGAATCGAAGCTGGTGGGACCCCAAGGTCATCAATTGCGAAATGTGCGGCCAGATGATTCCACGTGACATTTGGATGAGCGCCGACGGACATTCCTTTTGCTCGATTGAATGCGATGCCCTCTACCGATCGTACTGGCTGCCGCGGTACGGCCCCGACAAGGACCGTCCCACCGGCTCCTGAATTTTCGGAGCATTAGTCGGCCAGCGCCTAATACCACCTGACCGGCTACACATTTTCCCGTGAACCGGCAGGTAGAAACCGTGATGGCAGCCGAATCGCGTCCTGCCCGGCTACTTCTGCAAACTTTGCGCCTGGGAAATAGGGGGGGCGGTGACCCAGTCCCGCATATCCCCGACGTTCGACCAGATTGGCCGGTCACGCCCGGGTAGCTAGCCCGCCGGAGTTGGAGATGGACTGAGGGTAGGCTCTGCTACTGGCGTGCTCGTCGGTGCGGGCGGCGTGGTTGCTGTGGGAGTCGGTTCCGCTGTCGGCTCAGGCGTCGGTGTAGCCGTCGGCTCCGCAACCGGCGTACTCGTGGGCTCAGGCGCTGGAGTCGGCGTCGGTGTAGCCGTCGGCTCGGCAACTGGCGTACTCGTGGGCTCAAGCGTTGGAGTCGGGGTCGGTGTAGCCGTCGGCTCGGCAACTGGCGTACTCGTCGGCTCAGGCGCTGGCGTGGCGGTTGGCGTTGGCGTTGGCGTCACAGTGGGTTCGGGCGTCGGAGTGGGTGTCGGCTCCGGGGTCGAAGTCGGCGCCGGCGTGGCGGTCGGCACCGGAGTTGGAGTCGCCTCGAGACCTCCGCCCACAACTCCGGTCGCGACGTTGGAAATGCCATCGTTGGGAATCAAGTTGCCGCTGGCGCCCTTCACCCCAACCAGCGCGATTTTGAACGTGTTACCGGTGATCAACGTCAGCCCGAGAATCCGCACGGTGTCCCCGTTCACCTCGACCGTCACGCCGCTGAGATCGAGCGCCACGCCGATTGGACTCTCGATAGTGTAGTTTCCAGGATCGCCCGCAGTGGCCGGATCGACCGGACCACTAAACGTGATCGCTATCGGACTGTTGGCCCCCGCGCCCTCTACCTCGGTATCTGCTTGGTCTTCGCAGTCATCGAAGGCGGGACCGTTGGTTCACGTGTCAGTGCCACTGCCGCCGTCGAGGTCATTGGATCCGGTTCCGCCGTCGAGGGCGTCGTTTCCACCTTCACCCTTCAGGGTGTCGTCCTCGGCTTCGCCGAACAGCGTGTCGTTCCCACTGCCGCCTGTCAGGGTGTCCTTCCCGTCGCCGCCGTATAGTTTGTCGTCGCCGTCCTGGCCCTTGAGTTGGTCATCTCCGGCGCCGCCAAATAGCTGATCGTCACCGTCTTCCCCCTTGAGAATATCGTTTCCGTTGTCGCCGTTAAGCGTGTCGTTGTCGTCTTGTCCTTTGAGAGTATCGTTGCCGTCGCCGCCATGTAGCGTGTCATTGCCGTCACCACCCTTGAGCTCGTCGTTTCCTGCGTCGCCGTAAAGGGTCTCGTTTCCGTTTTCGCCTTCGATTTCATCAATGCCCGCTCCACCGTACAACGTGTCGTCGCCGCTGCCGCCCTCAACTTCGTCGTTGCCGGCGTCGCCGTACAGTGTGTCGTTTCCACTTTTACCTTCAACATCGTCGTCGCCGTCGCCCCCATAGATGACGTCGTCGCCGCCGTCGCCTTTTAACTCATCGTCGCCCGGACCACCGCAAATAATGTCGTCACCCGATTTCCCATGAAGCTTGTCATTTCCGCCCAAGCCGATGAGGATGTCCTTCCCGGAATCGCCATCGATGTGATCGTTCCCGTCGGTGCCCAGCCTCCATGTGTATCCGGCGGCGGCCGCCGTGGCTGACGTGAAGCCTCCACACGAAACGTCTGACGCAGTATTTGCCACGGTCACCGATACGCTTAGCTGCGTCGCGGCATTGCCGGCTGCGTCAGTGGCGTCAAGCGTGATCGTATGACTGCCATCGGCGACCGCAGCCGTATCCCACGACGCCGAAGCCGCCAGCCCTGTCCCCGTGGCTATGGACGAGCCATCGACCTTCAGCGTCCAGGTGTTTGGATTTGCATCAGAAACGGTCCCGGTTATCTGGACCGAGTTGGTGACCAGTGCGCCGCCGGACGGGGTACTGATTGTGAGCGCCGGAGCGGTGTTGTCCACAGTCACCGTAACTCCGCTGGAAGTGGCGACGTTGCCGGCCAGATCGGTAGCTTCAAGCGTCAAAGTGTGATTGCCGTCACTGAAGGCGGACGTCGTGGCCCATGTCGCCGACACCGCTGTGCCCGTCCCCGTTGCTATGACGGTCGACCCTGCCTTCAACGTCCACGACGATATATTCGTCTCTGTCACGGTGCCTAAAACGGAGACACTTCCGCCCACGATCGCACCGGCCGTGGGCGACGTTATCGCCGAGGCCGGCGCTGTGTTATCAACGGTGACGGTAACCGCGCTCGATGAAGTCGAGTTCCCGGCCGCATCGGTAGCGACCAGCGTCAGGCTGTGCGAACCGTCGCCATAACTCGAGGTGTTCCAGGAAGCGGACGCCGACGTTCTGACCTGACCCCCGAAAACTGGTCCAGGTTGAATGTTAGTAATCTGGCCAGAAAAGGGGGATTCAGATGGCGAGCAAACGACGTACGCCGGAGCAGATTATTGCCAAGCTGCGGGAAGCCGAGGTGGGCCTGGCGCAGGGCCAGACGGTTGCTCAAGTCTGTAAGGCCATCGGTGTCACAGAGCAGACGTTCTATCGCTGGCGTAACGAATACGGCGGGTTGAAGCTCGATCAGGTCAAGCGTCTGAAGAAGCTCGAGAAGGAAAACACGCGGCTTAGAAGAGCGGTAGCAGACCTGACACTGGTGGACAACCAGATCCTCAAGGAGGCGGTAGAGGGAAACTTCTGAGCCCGGCGCGTCGCCGCAACTGCGTGGATCACGTCATAGAGGCGCTTGGGGTATCCGAGCGCAAGGCGTGTCGGGCTTTAGGGCAACCGAGGTCATCCCACCGCTATCAGGCAGTCGCTGCGTCTGACGAGGACGCTCTGACGGCGGACGTCATCGAGTTGGCGAGCCAATATGGTCGCTATGGCTACCGGCGGATCACGGCCATGCTTCGACGCCTGGGCTGGAAGGTAACTCACAAGCGGGTGGAACGGATCTGGAGGCGTGAAGGCTTGAGGGTGCCGAGGAAGCAGCCGAAGCGAGGGAGGCTCTGGCTGACCGATGGATCATGCGTCAGGCTACGGCTGGCGCGCCGAAACCACGTGTGGGCCTACGACTTCGTGGCTGCACGGACCCATGACGGCAGGCCCTTCAGGATCCTTACCATCATCGACGAGTACACGAGGGAGTGTCTGGCCATCAAAGTGGCCCGCAGCATCCGCTCGCACGATGTGCTCGATTGCCTGGCAGATCTATGCGTGATGAAGGGAGTGCCGGAGCACATTCGCTCCGACAACGGCCCGGAGTTCACCGCCAGAGTGGTGAGGAGCTGGATTGGACGGGTAGGGGCGAAAACCCTCTTCATCGAGCCCGGAAGCCCTTGGGAGAACGGCTATGTGGAGAGCTTCAACGGCAAACTCAGGGACGAGTTCCTAGACCGCGAGATCTTCTACAGCCTCAAGGAGGCGCAGCTGCTTATCGAGCAATGGCGCAACCTGTATAACGAGATCCGCCCACATAGCGCCCTAGGTTACAAACCACCAGCTCCTGCGGCGATGTCGTCCAGAACAGAGTGGTTCAGCCTACTAATCTCAACGGGCAGTAGGCCGGGGCTGGCCGTCTCGGGACTAACATAGCGAGTGGTACAACTCTTGGGGGCAGGTCATCGTCTGCGGCTGATCTCTGTCGTGCTCGCTCTCATTGGTACTGGGCTGCTGGTAAGCCTGCTTCCGACAACAGACTTCACGATCAGAAAGACCGCGGACCCTGTGAAGTACGCGGCCCTGACGCCCGTCTTCCCGGGATCAGGCGTGCGCCAAGACCTGGGTGTAATCGTGAGCCCTGTCGTCGAGGCCCGCATCTGGGCTGCAGCGCGGCTAGGGTTTGCTCCGGTTCGCATCAACGTATCGCTGCTCGTCAGCGGAAGCAATTCTCCAGTACGGCAATTCGCGTTGTATGTGGCACCAGCCGTCGAGCCACAGCCTCAAACCGTCCAGTTCACATCCTATAAACCTCCAAGTGACCGCCGCCTCACCCTTCAACTCGCCGTTGTTGAAGATGCGCCGACCTTCGTGACAATCGGCATCACGCGGAGTACTGGGGACCTAGCGCTCCCGACATTGAACGAAGATTTCATTGACGCAATTGGCCCGGTTGCGCACGAGTTGACTGGAAGGGAGCGTGGATTTCACGCCGCTCTGTACGGAGTCGGCCCCGAAATTGTGCGGCTGGCCGGCGCCGGAGCCGCGTTCGCGCTTGCCATCCGCGCCATTACCCTCGGTTCCGCGGCCGCACGCGCCTACCGAACGCTCGCGCGACCGATTCGGCGCCGCATCACCCAGGTGATGGCAAGCGCTGCCGGCGCCGGAGCCGCGTTCGCGCTTGCCATCGGCGCCATTACCCTCGGTTCCGCGGCCGCACGCGCCTACCGAACGCTCGCGCGACCGATTCGCGAGTGGATTTCCATCCATCCGGACGCCACTGCTTATCTCGCGTTCGCGTTTGTTATCACATTCTGGTTTCGGGGTTTCATCTTCGATGCCGGCCAGTTCGGGCTCCGCGACGACTGGACGGTCCCGCCCACGGACTGGCAGATCATCCAGGCAGGCGGAGAGCATTTCAGCGCATGGTCCTCCAACACATTCGGTCTCCCGATCTTCGAGAGACCAATGAGCGTTTACGTCAACCACTTTTCGGGGCTCCTTGCATACGTCTTCTCGGTGGACGGCCGGCTCATTTCCAAGTATCCGATCGCTCTACTATTTCTGGCGGCCGTTTTTATGTATCAGGGATGCCGAACGCTCGGCGTACGACGGCAAGCCGCGTTTGCGGCCGCGCTGACTTACGCATCAACGCCGTTCTTCTTCGACTCGTATGTGACCGGGTATCTCAGCCTGTTCATCGGACTTGCTCTATTCCCGAAAGCGTTCATCACCGTGCACGAGGCGTTCGACAAACCGCCCGGTTTCAGGCGCTTCCTCAAGGGGTTCGTTTGGATCGGACTGTCGGCCAGCACCATCCATATGGCCTTTCTGGTAACGGCCGTCCTGGGCGGATACGCCGTTCTTCGGATGGCGGTCGGGCCGGGTCTAATTCGCACGAGGATGCGCAGCGCGTTGTCGGTTCTGGGAATGAGTTTGGGTATCGCACTGCTCCATCCACCGGTCGCCACTTTGATCCACGGACTTCTATTCGTCCCGGGGACAAGGGAGGAGCTAACGGCCCTGGCGCAGAGCCAGGCGGTAACGTGGATTCATGCTGTGGCTCCCACCTTCTTCCAATCTGTTTCGCAAATCGGTCCGCCGTACAACTATGAGCAAGCAGCGCTCGCAATGATCTCTGGAGCATCACCCATCTTTATGATCGGGCGCGCCCTGCTCGTCGGCCTTGGAATCGCCGCTGTTGCGGTTGCAAGGGGGCGCGCGAGGCTATGGGCGGCATTCTTCGCGTTCGTATTCATCGGCTTCAGCCTCCTCGGCAAGGGCATTAGCGAGCCGCTTTCCATAAGCGGCTTCTGGCTGCGCGAACTGCCTGGTGCGGAGGTCTTCCGAAACGTCCGCTACTTCACCGTTCCAGCGGCGATGGCGCTGGCCTTCCTGGTCGGACTATCGGTCCACGCATGGATCACCTCGAGAAGCAGACTCCGCCCGTGGGCGAGCGCCGGATTGGGCGCTGTGCTGATTGCTTCGAGTCTGGGATTTTGGTCCGGCGATCTTCTTGGCCAGCTGACCCCATACGATGTCGCTGAAACCACGCTTGAGGCCCACGACCGCATTCGTGCCATGCCCGACGACTCCCGCCTGCTGAATCTGCCGATGTCGGGACCCGCCGTCTACCTGAGCGACACGGGAAGGTTGTCGGCGACCGGCGACAACCCCTTCGTCACCTGGCCGGCCAAGTCCAGCATCTGGGTTTCTCCGCAGCCGGCCACATTCCCGCAGTATTTCTCAGCCCTGTATCACTCAATGCTCGATCCGGCACGGTACCCGGTTCGCGCCCTCCTCAACTTCGGTAGGGTCGGTTACGTGCTCTTCGATCCGCACTGGCAAACCAGATACGCTTCCTTCATAGTCACGAACGGCGAACCGTGGCTCTCCGGCTACGAGACTCCCGATCGGCTGACCCTCGCCTTGGAACAGCAGACAGGCCTGGTTGACGATTCAACCCTCTCCCAGGGGCCTGTGCGGGTCGCCCGTGTCGAAGCAGTCCTCGGCCAAAGGCTCAGCGTCCCGGATAGGGTCGCTCTCAGCTCTCCTTCGTTGAGACACCTCACCACCGCCTCATTCGCATTCCCTTCGGACCGTCAGATCACCCATCTGCAAGGACCCTACCGCCGCTCCCCGTCCGCCAACGCCCTCGCATCTGAGATCTGGCTCGATGCCGACCCGCTCGACGCCGTCATCTTCTTCGTCCCCCCGCAGCACATCTTCGAGCCCGGTGTCCAGATGGGTCAAAATTCCTCCGACGCCACCCAGGAGTGGGTCGCCACCTACCTCAACGCCTGGTGGTACCTCAACAGCGAGATCTCCGACGCTACCTCCAGCATTCTCACCAAGGCCCCCAACTCTTCCGCTCGGATGTCCCTCATCACCGAATCGGGACCTCACGAGCTGTGGATTCGTCATTTTGTCAGCCCCGACGGCAGCGCTCTTGCCGTCAAGCTGGACGACAACGTGCTCGGATCGATTCCAACCACCGCGGCCGACGTCTACGGCTATGTTTGGACTCAACTCCCGCTTCCACCCTTGCCGGCCGGTGAGCACGTTCTCCAGCTCGCTACGACGGCCGCCGGACTCAACGCCGTCTCGCAGGTGGTCCTCGCGCCTCAAAACGTTATGAGAATGGCCCGCGACCAGGCAAACCGGTCGATTGCGAACCTTCCCCTCGGATTGGTGCTTCCAGACCTGGAGCAAACAGATGGCAAGCGCCGGTTCAGCCTCCCAGTCGCCGGCTTATTCCGGCTGGACACCCTGGTGCCTGACGACTTCGCTGCCGCGCTGTCGATCGACGGTGTGCCGGTCACAGCGACGGAATCTGATTCCCCAGTCCCCGGCAAGAAACGGCTGCAGGTCCAAATTCAGCTCGAAGCAGGCAGCCACATCCTCACCGTCGCATCCGCCTCCACAGATAGCCCCGTCACCGTCGAGGCCGTCACTTCGTTCTACCACAGCGGTGACGCCGATTCCGGCTGCGCTAGCGCCACTTGCAGCGGCGCCGTGCGCTATCTCGCCACTGCCAATGCCGACGGCCGTACCATCACCTTCACCGGACGGCTGCGCCTGGGGGAAAACCAGGCTCTGGTTCAAGCGTTCCAGGTCGAACCGGATGTTTTGTACTCCAACACGGTCCACCTCCGCGGCCAAGGAATCGAGAACGTCCGCGTTGCTGTTCGTCTCGATCCTGGGTCATCGCAGGCAAGGCTCGACGTGCGGCAGCGTCTCGGTTCCAACGCAGGCCTGGACTTCGAGTTGCTCGCCGTGGAAGAGTCGGCTCTCCCGCATGGCATCTCGATAACTCTCTCCCGCGGGCAGCCGCGGTCCGCTTCGGAAGCGACCATACGGCCTACCGGCGATGGCAGCCCGACCAGAGTGGCCGGCGTCTACGAAGGCCTCCGAAATAGAACCCTCGTTCGCCTGGATGAAAAGTTCGACCACCGGTGGTCCCTGACCGTGGACGGAGCAAAGGTGGATCCATCCGCACACACAATGCTGGACGGTCATTTCAACGGATGGGTCGTGGACCTCTCACCCGGCTCGACTATCGAAGCTGAGTTCACGGTTCAAAATGCTTACTTCGCCATCCAGATCGCTAACCTCGCACTGCTTTTCTTCGCGGTCCTGGCTGGATGGCAACCGTGGCACCTGCTCCGGCGCTCAAGCACGATCATATCGAGCAAGGCACGGTCACTTCGGGAGTAGTGGTCTTGCCTTAATTCTTAACAGCGATCCAGAACGCTTCGGCCGCGAACCATTTGCTTCGAAGGAGGGCTCGGTTCATCGTCGAAAGCAATCGGTGGGAAAACGGAGGGGGCGAATCGCAGGAGGAATCAAGCTTTCCAAAGTCGGAGGACCCTGACGCGACGTGTAGGACTCCGGAGTCAACGACGGTCGCATGATCTTCGACGAGGGCTTCAAAATGCCGAACGCTGAAAGCATGAGGATGCCCGGCATTCCGCCAGACGCCGGAACGTTCCGCTAATTGCTTGGCGACCGCGACGGCGGGCGCGTATATCCACTGGCCCAAGATGAGTAGGCCCCGGTTGTCGAGTACTCGGACACACTCCTGTATCGCCCGACGCGGCGAGAGCCCATGATCGATGCTATTGCGTGAAAAAACGATACTGAACGTGCCGTCGTCGAAGGGCAGATCCTCACCGATTGCCGTGATGCTTGCGGTTACGGCTTTATCGCGAACGCCGAAGAATCTGTCCATCAGCGGATCGAGCACGTAGGTTCGCGGAATTTCCAGGGCGGTCGATGGACATGTTGGACCCGACCCAACTTCAAGGAGCGAATCGCGCCTGTCTAGAAGCCCTTTGACGCGGAGTCGATCGATGACCGGTGCGTATCTTTCGATGAACTCATGCCGTTCTGCTTGGACGATGTCTCGAAATTGCCATTCTCGTGCTTCAAATTCTTGGGCAGTGAGCCAGCGCGAGCGGTCGATGTTGCGGGCTTGAAGGTCGGGCACAAGATCTGCCAGGCGATTTGCCCATCCCGCATCATCAAGAGCGGCGGTGGGAAGAATGGCCATTTCAACAGCGTCACTCGCGGGATCATGCGGCGAGGACGTATCGTTGGCTATTGGTCTCAGATCCTTCCGTCCGGGCCGGACGCGTCCGTGGCCGTAAAGCAGCATCGCGACTCCGCGGCGATGCCGTTTGGTTCACGTAAGATCTGGGCTCGGAGAGGTTGTGTTGGAACGGTTATGCTAGCACCCGGAAACGCGCCCAACTCCCATTCAGTCGACGATGTCGAGGAGTGAAAATCGATTGAGCCGCATCAAAGACCATCAGTCGACGGCGGTCCCCGATGGCGGCCGTTTCGCTTCGCAACAATACGGAGAAGAAATCTTCGGATCGATGGTCTCCGAAGCGGCCAGAGATGTACTTCCGCGATGGGCGGTTAAACGAGTTCTAGACGTCGGCGGAGGCAGCGGCGAGCTAGCGTCGTTGCTGCCCGACGGAACGATCGTGGCCGATATCAGCCATCCGGCTCTCAAATCGGTTACGCCAAACCGCGGGACCCCGGTGGTCTGCGATTTCAACGATGGCATGCCGTTTGCTGACCGCAATTTCGGTTCGCTGGTGGCGAGTCACGTTCTGGAACATCTGGAGTCGCCGGTGCATTTCCTTCGCGAAGCCCACCGCGTTCTCGAGCGGGATGGGGTCTTGATTTTGTCAGTCCCCAACGAGCATTCGCTTCTCAATCTGATATATCCATACTTCAATCCAGACGGCGAGCATCTCTATTCATTCTCAAGAGCCGGCCTGTCGGCACTGCTCGAGCATACGGAATTTGAATTGCTTGCGTGGCGCGGAGATTTTGTGACGAGCGCGGTTCGAAGGTGGGGTTTCGGATGGCTCGATGACGTTCTCCGAATGGCGCCGCTGCGAACGATCGACCGCCTCTCGTGGGCATACTGGGTTGTCGCCAGAAAACGCTGAAAATCTCGGTCGACTGTCAAAATCGCGCCGGGCCGCCCGTGCCAGCGAGCGACCATGCCAGCTATCTGCGGGACCTTGGTGCCGTAAGGTGGCGAAAGCTGCTAACCAGGCGGCGCGACCGGGGCACGCACGAACTCTAGCCATACTGGCGGGCGACCTACCGCGCTGGAGAGTCTGCGGAGTCGATGGCGGTTAGCGCGATCGTTGCGACACGTTGCCAGTCGTGCCGCACAGCGGACCTGCGCGCGGCTGCGGAACGGCGATCGTAGTAACGACGGTCCGTAAGCAGCTTTGTGATTTCGCGTGCCATCGCCGCAGTGTCACCAGCGGGCACGGACGTCGGGCCATCCCCGAATAGTTCCGTATAAACAGGGAGCGTGTAGGCCACGGCGGGCAACCCGCACGCCATTCCTTCGCATAACGAAATTCCAAAGCCCTCTTCATAGCTGGGCGCAATGAAGACTCTGCAACTCTTCATCGAAGCGAAGTAGTCGCTTTCCTGCACGAAGCCCGCGACGCTAATGTGTCGATCCAAACCTTGGCTGGCTATTTTGGATTCGAGTTCGCCACGCCATTCTTCCCCGCCGCCCATTACGAGCAACCTAGCGTTCGGAATTTGATCCACGACAGCGCGCCAGATCGCGGGTAGATCAAAGATCCCTTTGGTTGGATTCAACCGGCCCGCAAAACACGCATCGAACCGAGGGGCGGCGGGCGCGACCGCCCGGTCGATCCCGGCGATATCTACTCCGGCACCCGTTACTACGATGCGGCTAGAGTCGAACCCGCGCCCCGACAGCCACTCCTTCATGGCCTTATTGAGAACAAAGACGATGTCAGCGTGACGCTTTATCAGAAGGAAACTGAGACGCTGAAGCAAGTAGGACACCGCGCTCGCAATCATGCTGTTACCGTGTCGCGCGAACGGATTCGCGTTTACGTGGTGGATGCTAACGGCGAGTTTTGGGCTATCAGGCGACCGATGTTTCGCCCAGACGCCCGGCACGATATTGCAGATGAAGTCACCACCCGAATAAATCGCGCCGGCGCCCACGCGGGCAACGATCGGGATGCCACGGATGGCCCTGAAGAAAAAAGTGAACGGTATGGCGAAGAGACCCGGGTACCTGTCGAAGAGCGTCGTGCCAACAAATCGCATGCTGGCTCCGGTCTGAGACTGCAATGAGCGAGGAGCGGTTGCCGGCGCAATCACAACGACGTCCCGGCCAGATCGCTTCCATCGCTTTGCCATTTCGACGAGCATACGATCTCCGCCGGAACCAATGTTGTCGCCAAGGAGATGTATGGCCAGGATCGTGATAACACCGCCACTGCCACCTGGGCGATGGGCTGATTGAGGCCTGTTGTCAGTCAATTCGGTGCATACCTGATCGCGTCGCGGGATTTCGACGGTTGAATTGGGCCATACACAGGCGCCGAAGTCCAAACAGCCGTCGTCGCCGACGGACGCGAAGACCGTATCTGAACGGTGGAGCAATCCGATGACCGGGTACGACCTCGGGGCGGTCGATGGAATTGCAGTTCTGGCTCGATTTGCATTCGGCGCGTTTCATGTGGTGGCGGCCTGGGCAGTCGTTGAACGTCCCCGTTCGCGAGCTGGACACAATGTCGCCGACAATAATTGCGGCGCACTCTTGAACGAGGAGCTTGTCCAAATTCGCACATCCTGGATCCCGCACCAGCCATTCAAGCAGGGCGAGCGACTCTCGACCAAGCGGCAGCCCGCAGATGGAAGCGGCAAACGTAACCTCACTGGGGGTGAGGTTTCTCGGAACGGCGGGTACCATTCTTTCGGGAAATACCGTCGATCCTCAATCAAGTCCGGTTGGCGAGCCCCCTTAATCGAACGCGGAGTTGCCATTGGTGGGCGGGTCCGGTCAACAGATCCGGCACTCGCGTGCACTGCGCGTATTCAACCGAGGATAGTAACGAATGGTCGATCGCGGACCTCTGGGATATCAATCGGAACTCCGAACAGTTGATCGATCGACTTCTGGCTTGAACCAACCCTTCGGGCAATGGTGCAGGGATTGATTCTGGCCAGAGCGCCTCTAAGGGTAAGCCTCGCGGGCGGGGGAAGCGATCTTCCTGCTTTCTACGGCAAACATGGCGGTCGTGTGCTGAGCTTTGCGATCGACAAGTTCGTCTACATAACTTTGAACCCAAAGTTCGATGGTCGCGTTCGGATGAGCTATTCGGTAACTGAAAATGTGGAAGTTGTCTCGCAACTGCAGCACGACCTTGGCCGAGCGGTATTGACGCGCGTCGGAATCGACCGCGGAGTGGAAATCGTATCGGTATCAGACGTTCCGTCAACTGGAACGGGACTGGGAGCGTCGGCCTCATACCTTACGGCCCTGATTTGTGTCACGGACGGGTATCTGGGTCGGACGACCGGTCCCGCCGCTCTTGCCGATCTGGCTTTCTCGGTGGAGGCGGAGGAGCTCGGTCACCCGGTAGGACGACAAGATCATCTCGCGGCAGCGTACGGCGGCATTAATGAGTTCGAAATCGATCCGGACGGCTCGACTAAAGTCCGACGCATCGATATGCGGCCAGAATTACTCGAGATGCTCGAGCTCAACACACTTCTGATATACACGGGTCAGTCGAGGGCGGCAAATGCTCTGCTGAATCGACTGAAAACCAACCTGGACGCCGACGGACCGGCCACCGCCGGCACGAAATTGCTCGTGGATCTCGTCGACGATGTCCGGACCGCCCTCGACAAGAACGATCTGGAAACCCTTGGACACTTGCTCGACGAGGGCTGGCGGATCAAGCGTGGCCTGCTCACAGGGGTGAGTTTCAAGGAGATCGATCAAATGTATGACACCGCGATGGCGTCTGGAGCTCTGGGCGGAAAAGTAACCGGGGCGGGTGGCGGTGGGTTTCTGTTTCTGGTCGTCCCGCGGGAACGACGGGGTGCCGTGATTGAAGCCCTCGGGGACAAAACTACTCTCGATTTTCGAGTATCGAAACTCGGGGCTGGCATCGCGTATTCGACTTCGTAGCCGCATTGGCGGGACGAAGCCGGAATCCTGGTTTACCCGACGGTCGTTGACCCCGGGACCGGCGGCCCTACGTGGCTCCGTTTATGCCTCTTGTTACGACGCAATCCAACGCGTTAATTCCCATCGTTCGGCGGCAAGTCGGCGCAACGGGAGAGGCAACATCCCGTGGGAAAATCATGATGTCCGAGATGATATTTCCGTACGATGTCAGTCGCCCTATCTGGCCGAGGCGCCGGTCACGTAGACGCTGATGGCGGGTAGCGCCCAGTGCACCCGCGATGTCTGGCTGTTGAACGAACTGCGGAGTGATGATCGTCCACCCAAGTCAGAATTGGGACGCGCGCTATGGCTGGGAACTGCTAGCCGAGCACGGCCACAAGTTCGACTCATATATCGCCGTCACGTCCCCCAGCGCTTGGGAGGCCGTTCGACGCTTTTTCACGACTGATCCCAGTCTTCTGGAATTCCAGAAAGGAATGGGCGAGGCTGATCTCGACGAGCTCCTGCCGCGCGTCCCGACCTCGGATTTCGTGCTGGGGATCGGCGGGGGTAACGCGCTGGATGTGGCGAGGTACGTAGCCTGGAAGACCGACACTCCGCTCGTCGCGATCCCTACCATCGTGTCAACGGGCTCAGTGTTTCAAACCGCGTTGGCGATCCGCGGTTCGGAGACGCGGGAATTCATCCGGGAGGATGTGTCGCCCGAATACCTGCTGTTCGATTTCGGCGTGATACGGTCGGCGCCTCCACGGCTCAATTGCGCAGGCATGGCGGAGTGCATCTCGCACCTGGGTGTCGTTGAGTCTTGGCACGCGTGGGTGGATGAGCGACTGGATGGCCCGGCCTGGGACCAGGTGATTGCTGATACGACCCTCACCTGGGTCCGGGGACCGGGCGGCGGCCTTCAGCAGCGATCGCGATGCGGATGGACAGCCGGGCGAGGCGGGGATCCGCGTTGCGGCCGAGATCAACCGGGAGCGTTATGGTCTGCTGAGCCACCAGGGCGACGTAGGGCACAGCCTTGATCACGTGTTCGTGATCGCCTTTGAGCATGTGCTCGGACGGCAGTTAATCCACGGCGAGGGCGTGGGGCTTGGAGCCGCCATAAATTGCTATCTGTACGGATCTGGGTTCGACGAGACGAAGGCGCTGCTGGACTCGTGCGGCGTGCGCTACCGACCTCATGACATCGGCTGCACGCAAGATGAGGTCCGCACGGTGCTGGATCGAATCAACGAACTAAACGACAAACTCGGCCACCCGAAAAACTGGTTCCACTATCACCGGTTATCCGATGCCACCTTCAGGCGCATGATGCGCGCGGTTGACGCGTGACACCTCGAAAACTCCACCGAGGGTGGAAATCGAGCCGCAGGCTGCAAGAACCCGATCGGAGCATTCGGACGGGAAGTTCGGTTCCCACGGCAACGACCAACTCCGCCTGTTTGGCTCCAAAGGCATGATCGAGACTGTGGACGACAACAGCCGCCTGCGCATCGCGACGGGCGATGGTCCACTTAAGGACATCGAGCCCGCGCCCGCACAACCGGCCTACCTCGATCTATTCGTTGAGCGCGTTCTCGTCGGAAAGGAAATGCCGCTGTCACTCAAGCGCGAGCTGCAGTCGACTCTGACTGTCATTGCAATGAACGAGGCCGCCAAAACTGGCCGGCCCGTCATGGTACCCGTCCTAAAGTAACTGAGGTCAGCAGCGGTCGACGATTTAGGAGAACATGAGTTTAGATAGTCGCGGCTATTTCGGATCTCATGACCGCCGTTCGGCTGCACGAGTCCGGAAGTCAGCTTCCCCCAATGAAGAGAATGCAAGTCGTCCTTGGCGGCTAAACTCTGCCCGCAGTCTGAGTCGTAGCCGGGAGCGTTGAGATGACCGACGAGCGCCTTGTATTCAAGAACGGGGATTTCGTGCCGGAATCCGAGGCGTCGCTATCCATTTTCGATTCAGGCGTCGGCTATGGGCACATGGTTTTCGACGTGACTCGCACCTTCAACCATCAACCATTCCGGCTCAGCGGCCCTCACGGGCACTTGGAGCGGCTGCAAGCCTCTCTGAAATGTGCCGAAATCGATTCTGGGATGACTTCAGACGAACTCGAAAACGCTACGCACGCGACGATCGACCGCAATCTTCATCATTTCGGCCCCGACGAAGATTTTTGGATTAATCATCTCATCTCGAATGGTCAAACGTGGACCGGCGGTGAGCCATCCGTCCTTATCTACGTGAGGCCGCTTTCGGCTTCGCTATCCGAAAAGGCCCGCTTCTACGAAACGGGCGTTGATGCCGTAATTCCCAGGCAGAGATCCGTACCTGCTCGCCTCATAGACCCAAAGATCAAAAACACCAGCCGGATTTACTACAGGCTGGCCGACAACCAGGCAAAACGGATTTCGCCCGAAGCGTGGGCGCTGCTAACTGACGAAGATGGATTCATCACCGAGGGCACGGGATCGAATTTCATGATGATTAAGGATGGCGCGCTCATATCCCCCGAACCCCGCAACATCCTGATAGGCATTACGCGTGGTGCCATCATCGACGTCGCGTCGAACCTGGGGATCCCATTCCGCGAACGGAACATCGACGCCTACGATGTGATCAACGCCGACGAAGCCTTCTTCAGCACAACGTCGTTCGTCATGATGCCCGTCGCGACGGTTGAAGGTCGAGCGCTCGGAACTCCGCCGCCGGGCCCCGTCTCTCTCCGCTTGCGCGAAGGCTTCAGCGAGATGGTCGGCCTCGACTTCGTAGCCCAGGCAATGCGATACGCCGAAGGCTCAAAAGTCCCGGCTGCTGTATAGCGGCAGGATTCGCCTATCTGCTTTCGCGGCATCGTTGCTCCACCCTAGAACACACTCGCTTGCCGGAGGGCTGGGATCCGTACCGTGTACGCGTGGATGCGGCGTAGATGAGAGGCCGAGGTCGCGATCGTCGAGTCATAGTTGCGGGCCGGGAGACCACCTGTACACATCCGAGCGCGCATTTATCTTCACAACCGAGCTTGCGGCAAATGGGAGCAGAAGTCGGTCCGGTTTGGCTGTCAAGCTATTGGCCGCAAGAACTCCAATACCGTTCGGTTGAAATGCTCCGGGGCCGCCATATTCGACATGTGACCCACCTCAAGAATTAGGACCTTGGTTGCGTCCGGTATCCGGTCCGTGAGCGTGTTGGCGATCTCATGGAAGTCGGGCCGAACGAGCTCGCCGACGATAACTAGTGTCCGCGCGGAAATCTCTTCAAGCCGTTCGACCGCGCGCGTCTCCGCTGAATCCTCGGGATCGTCGTTGACCCAATCCCAGCCGGAATACTCGTCCACGATCTGCCGTAACCGCGGCCCGACACCTGGATTTCGCAATCCCGGCTCGAAGATGGCCCAATCGAGCCAGCGTGCGCGTGCCGCATCGATGCCTTCGTACCGTGGCGTGCCGGCGAGATGCATTTGGGGCTTCTCAACGTGCTGCACCAGGTTGACGACACCCTGGACATGTACCTGCATCACAGCCGCGATGGGATCGACTGGCAGCGTTTTCTCGACCACCGCCCCTTTGTCCCCCGTGGCGGCGAAGATAGCTACGATCGATTCGATATCGAGACCCCGTCACAGCCGCTTGTTGTGGGCGATGAAGTATGGATCTACTACGGCGGCATGAACGTCCACCACGACTGGTGGATCCTCGGCAAGGAAGAAGGTCTCGACGTTCCTGAGGCCCATGACGCGACCATGGCCGAGAACGGGCACCACCTGTGCCTGGCCACCATGCGGCTGGACGGCTACGTGTCGTTAGACGCAACAGTCCGAGAGGGCTGGATTGAAACGAAGCCCATATTTTCCACGGGCGCCCACCTTTTCATCAACGGGCGATGCCACAACAACGGCTACATCAAGGTCGAGGTGATGGACACCTGGAATAACGTTTGGGAGGAATACGGCCGCGACAAGTGTGAGGCGTTCACAGGCGACGCCGTGCGCCACCGTGTCGCGTGGTCGGGGCACGAGACGGTCAGCGAAGTACCGGGCGCAGTGAAACTCAGGTTCCATTTGCAAAACTCAGAACTGTACGGGTTTCAGTTCGCTTGAGGCGATCCTCGGCGCCCGGTCCTGAGTGTGGACAGTCTGCATTCGCTAGGGAGTAACCGACATCCGGCATCGAGCCGCGACCACCGATTGGCTTGCCTCTTGGCGGTGAGGTGAATTCGTCGATGAAACCGCCCACTATTCCGAGATAGTGCGCGGTAATTTGAGAGACGCACCGTATTCAGACGCTGGACACATGCTGGCGCCTCGCCAAGCCGTCTCGGCTGCGTCTGCGGAACCGAATTGCTAAGGGGGACGGTCGACGAGCACCCAGTAAGTATGCCTGCGGGGGTACCCATGAGATCGATTCGAGATATGGTCGTTGGCTAATCGCTTTCGGCGGCCAATTGAGGAGTTTGGACAATTCGGGCACCAACGTGATCTCTTGCACGTTCTGCCCAGAATGGGTCGGCTGTGAATAAGAACCCCTGTCGATCATCCGGCATCGCGGCCAGCACAGCGAGCCCCTTTGCCGTACGGCCAGGGTCCCAGTTCACGAACATCTCATCAAGAAACAGCGGTAATGGTTCGTCGCCTTCGACCTGGTCGACCAGAGCTAGACGCAGAGCGAAATAGATCTGCTGGATTGTCCCACGACTGATAGGCTTCGCCACTGATTCTGAAAATTCGGCCCCGCTGCGGCGGACCTGGAGATTCACCTTTGAAGGATCGGATTCGTCAAGAACCAACATGTCGTAGCGACCACTGGTGAAGCGCTCAATATGTCTACTGGCTGCCGTCACCAACGGCGATTGGTAGCGTCCCCGAAACTCAGATTCGGCGAGGCGGATCAGCTTCTCGAGCACGGCAAGTCGATCGTGCTCTCTGCGCACAAACGCAAGCGACTCCTCTTCCGCCTCGATCTCTCCGGCGATGTGGGCAGGCCCAAGCTTATTCATCAGTGCGTCTCGCTCGGTGCCCAAACTTCCCCGCTCGTCGGCGAGTTCCTGCCCCGTCTTGTGTGCCTGGTCCCGTTCAATGCGAATCGCAACCCTCTGCTCGTCGCTTAGCTCGATCGTTTCGCCCCCTTCCAGCAGGTGCTCGGCCTCGCGTACGCGGTCCGCCCAATTGGGGAACTCGCGGTCAAGATCCTGGCGCGCCCTTGCAACTTCGATCCGAAGTTCACGTGCTGACTCGACCAATTCGAGCCCCCGTAAAGCATCGCTACCCTCCGGGTCGAGTTCGGCCAGCCGTGTGTCCAGTTCTTGAAGGTCAGCATTGGACGCCGCGAGTTCGTCGAGTTTCTCATCGAGTTGCGACTGGAGTTCTGGTATTTCCTCATTGGCCGCATCCGCAGCGCGCTGGACATCTAACGCGGCCTCAAGCTGCCGCCGCGCAGTTGCCACGAGGTCGAAGGAATCCGCGGGGAGATCGTCGGCAAGTTTCTGGCGGACAATTTCCACATCGCTGGTCCATGCCTCAAGCTGCTCAGCGACTTCGGTGCGGTCATCGTGAATATCCTTTTCTTCCCCGATAACCCGCCGCATGCCTTCTAGATCACGCACCAAGGAATCATTAGGACTGTCGAGATGAACTGGTGCCAGAGGAAGCGTACTCAGCAGCTTGCTGAGCGCATCATGAGCGGCCGCAGCAGACGACTCGCTTGTAACTGCCGCCTCCTTCGCCTCCAATTCGCGCTCCTCTGCCCTTTCGAATTCATCGCGCAGTGGCTCGCGCCGAAGGGCTCGGTCCCGCGCTTTCTGCGTTTGCTCAAGTTCCGCATCGAGATCAGCATCTTCGGTCAGGCCCAATCGCCTTAGCCATGCAGCAATGTCGGCGGCTCCGGCGTCTGTGGACCCTTGAACCATTCGCGCGACGATCAGTGCCGTGCCAAGCCCAATTGCCAGGACTCCGCCGGCAATCGCCAGCGCTGTCCCGGTGCTCCCACCCAGAACTAATCCCGCAACGAGAATGATCGCACCCCCAAACGCGACTGCAGAAAGCGCCCAGAATAGGACCGTAGGTAGCCGGACTGCCCCGGCTCGGCGGGAAGTCGTTCGGTTTTGAAGTTCGCGCACCCCTTCGAGCCGCTCGTCGAGTTCTCTTAGTTCCGGCTCGGATTCCCCCGGCTCGAGTTCCTTCTCAAGTCGAACTAGATCCGCCTTGGCTGACTTCAGTTCCTCCGAAGGGAATCGCACCTGGCGGTCCTTTTCCGACCACTCCCGATGACGGCCTCGCAGTTCGGCCAATGAGAGGTGCATGACGGCGTCGCGGACGTCGTCGTTCATCGAATCCGTTGTCAATGTGCGTTCCGCCAGCTCGTTCAGCGTTCCCGCCATCTCTTGGAGGTGGCGATCCATACGTTGAATCCGTTTCGCGTCCTCCCGGGACCGTTCAGCATTCCGGTTGATGCCGTCGATCGTTTCACGCACCCCCAAAACTTGAGCCGTTGATTTGTCGATGTCCTGCACTGAGTCCAGTTTCTTGAGCTTGCCCTTTAGCCCGGCGATTTCCACGTCAAGCTCGCTTACCCTGGAAATTGTTTCCTTGCGCTGGCTCGAAACGTCGTGTGGCAGATCGTCGACGGGCACTAGCTCAGCGGCCGCGCGTTCGATTTGATCATTCCGCTTCGCTCGCCGAAACAGCAGTGCAAGGTTGCGATCCCGCTCGAGGACTAACTCGGTACGTTTGAGCTCTTCTTCTTGTTCACTCAGTTCCGTACCAATTCGGTCGAGTCTTGCCTCGATCCCCTCGATGCGTGTGCGGCGTTCGCGTGCGGGATCAAGGTCACTCCGTAATTCACGAATGTGCGCCGTGATCTCGCGGTCCAGCGGTTTCCCTCGACGGTCCTGCCGCCAGAAATGCGTCCGCCTACTTTCCAGCTCTTCGACCACTTCGCGCGACGGCCGCAGGAAGTCGAACGAACTCCCGCCCAGGACTCGATCCTGCACCGCCTGCCATGCGCTCTTATCAAGGCCTAGTGCTTCGTCCTGTGTAAGAGCGTGGACATTCTGAAAGACAGCACGGTTGAGCAATCCGACCCACGGAACCGGTCTGTTGCCTCGGTCCTCTTCGACACCGTCAATTGTCAGGCGCCCCTGGGCGCTTGACGAGAGTCGCCGCGCCACGTGCGCCTCGCGTCCGTCGTGCAGGATCACATCCACGGTCCCTTCGGGGAAGCTGTCGTCCCAAGGCCGATATGGATGGCCTTGCGCGTTAGCAGGCGCGAAGCCAAAGAGCGCGGTGGCTAGGAACTCGAACAGGGCACTCTTTCCTGTCTCGTTGTCTCCTAGAACCACTAGAAGGTTGTGCTCGCTCAGGCCCGATTCGGTCCAGGAGGAAAGCGGCCCAAACGCGTCTATCCGCCAAGCTTCAATTCTCAAGGCCGAGTGTCCCGTAGCAGTGCCTCCGCCACGGCCTCGTCCATGCCCTCGATCAATCCACGAAGGTAGTCGAGCATTTCCTCATCCGAACCAAACGCATCGCTATTGGCGAGTACTTCCGGTTTTATTTGACGTAACGCCTCCTCGTTATTGCGAGCCTGGTCCAGCAGGTCAAGGGCTACGCTCAGTACGTGTTGCTGGCCGCGATGATCGGAGAGTTCGAGGAGCCGGTGAAGCCCTCCGTCGAGCACCTCGATATCAAGCACGTCGAGGGCATCACGTAAATACTCCGCAAGGTCAGCCCGCTCGTCTTCCCGACGCAATGTTTCGACCATCGGGCAACGACCCCGCAGCTCAAATCTCAGAATCCATTCCTGATCGGGAAGAACATCGTCCGACGACTCCGCCAATTCGGAGAACGCGCTTCTGGCAATCGCCTTGATATCCGAGATCGAATCCGCCTCCGCCAGTTCGTCGAGCTCCAACGTTTCCCATCGCACGCGGGCCAGCGGGGCGAAACGGACCGTGGTGGCTGTATTGGCCGATATGTCAACGACGAGTGCCCCCTTGGCGCCTGCTTCCTTGAAACTGCGCCCCTGGAGATTGCCAGAGTAAGCGGCGAGAGGGTCATCCAGTACGCTCTGGCGTCGGTGAATGTGGCCCAGCGCCCAATATGCGTACCCCTTGCCACGAAAGTCGGCCAGCGCAGCGGGTGCATAGGGCTCATGCTCCGGAGCGGTCTGGGTCCCAGCAACATGAGCGTGAAGCAGCGCGACGGCTGGTTCCGAGCCAGGCGCAATGGGAAAGCCTGCGGCAAGGTTTTCAGTATCGCGCGGAGTTTGGTGACCTGCTCCCACAATCCAGCCGATGGTTTGACCGTTGCGTTCAATGGGGATTTCTATGGGCTGGCGGCCACGAATTATGTGAAATCCCTGTCCGGGCCAATCGATCTGTGCGGCGCGATAATTGGCCCGGCCCGGATCATGGTTGCCCGTAACGTACACGACGGTTACGTTGGACTCCGAAAGCCGGTGTAGCTCATCGGTCAAGACGCGCTCAGTGGCGATGGTCAGCCACTCGTTGTCGAATAGATCGCCGGCAATGAGAAGCGCGTCCGCCTTCTCATCGAGCGTTAGTTCGACCAACCGTGAAAATGACTCGCGGCCGGCATCTTGAAGGCGACGCCGCAAAGAATCTTCGTGGCGGACGTAAGGGGTATCTAGATGTATGTCTGCCGCGTGAACTATCCGCACAGAACTACCTTTGATGCCGCCAGCACAAGCCTTTGATTATGCGCTCGTCGCAAACTCGCCGGTTCACGGGACGAGTCTCTTGGGGTGCCGACCGACCTGCAGCGAATGTGTTCTTGAACACGCCAATACCACAATGGATGGTCGTCAGCATGGATCCAGTCAACGATCATGAGACGCGGTTTGGTCGCAGTAACAGTTGCAGCGGCTCCTTTCCGGCTGATTTTGGGGTCGGGTCGATCCAAGCAGCGGTTGGATGTTCGGGTGGTCGCGGAACTCGACTAATTCTCGACACCTAACTGGCGGGCCTTCAACCACCATCCGTTCATAGTGTCGACGGCGAGATTGCATCGGGTAGGGAAAGTGCGCCCGGACGTTTGTAGGATTGCAAATCACGACCGAAGGTCCGCCATCGTGGGCAATCGGCAACGTACCGTCCGGACGCTCGGCAACGTAGCCTTATCGAGCGCCGCGGACCTCAGGCCCGTCTCAGGCGGGCCACGAAGAACGCAGTTCCAATGGCCGAAATGACGACGATTCCGCCACTTCCGGCAATCGCCCATTGCACACCGAGGGCCTCGCCCGCCGCGCCGAGCGCGATTGGTCCGACCCATCCGAATCCGATCACCCAGATCCAACCGCCGATAGCGCGACCGCGCATCTCGCGCGGTACATTCCCCTGCAATAGCACCCACTGAAGGGCGTCGAAAAGGGCGGCCATCGCGCCTATTCCCGCGACCAGGACCAGTGAAACAGTGAAGTTGCTCGAAGCTGCAAAGGCGACCAAGAAACAGCCGTATCCCGCGGTAACGGCCAAAAGCATGGGACCTCGGCCCACGGTCCCTCGCAGCAGCGACATGGCCGCGGACCCTACAACCGCACCAAGTCCACCGAAAAGTGTTAAGGCTCCGAGGCCCGCCGGTCCAACCGATAGCACGAGCTTCGCGAATGCGGGCAGCATTGACCTGTAAGAGAATGCGAATATCTCCACTCCTAGAGCCAGGGTCAGGAGCGCAGCGACCTCTGGGATTCGGACCATTGCCTTTAGTCCGTCGAATGCGTCTCGCCAAATCGAGACATCGGTTGTCCCTCTAGCACGTGCCTGCGTTCGTATCGACACGAAGACCCATGTAGCGACACCGGACAGAGCTGCCCCCAGGAAGAACACGGGCGCCACTCCAATCGTCTGTATCAATATTCCGCCTGCCAGGGTGCCCAGCGCGCCGACCGACCTAACGCCAATCGAGTGAATTCCGACGGCATTCGCCAAATCACTCGATCCCACGATGTCAGTGATGAGTGTCTGGGTGGCGGGCGGTGAGAAGGTTCGCGCTGAACTGCCGAGAATAGCGAGCACAAACACTGGGAGGATCGCATTCGATCCGCCGAGCACGACCACACCGATGGCGACCATGATCGCCGACTTACTCGCCGATGTTATTGCCAGAAGTCGCTTGCGCTCGATCCGATCGGCCAGCGCACCGGCTAATGGTCCGATCACCATGTTTGGTGCGCTTTGAACGGCGAACGACAGCGCAGCCAGGAAAACTGAGCCGGTCACGTCTAGCACCATCCAACCGATCGCGAGCCGCTCCATCCATAAACTGAATGCTTCGACTGCGGAACCGATCCAAAGCCTGCGAAAGCCACTTGCCTTGAGGATCCGTGGGGCCGACGACTGTCGAAACGCAACAAGAAAGGCAGTGCTAAGGCGCACGGCCGTCCCTTTTCATGCCTTCGCTGCTCCTTTAGCCACTGTGGTCGAATCTCGTTCGGGCACATACGGCACCGAGATGAAACGGTAGCCCGCCTGGAGTGGAGACACGAAGATAATTGGCGGCAAGATAGCGCTGGCAGCTAGATTCGCCTACGCCCGCAAGGGCACCCAAACGGCATATCGCTGGTCATGGAGAACGAGCTGGATTCGCCGATTGTCGGTGGACGTGACCATACTTTGGCGCCCCGGCCCGCCATATCCATCGACTTTGCCGAAGTTCCGAAATCACTGGGGTTGATTACGCAAGAGCCGGCCTCGCAATCGTTGCCTTAGCCACGCAACCGGGATCCGCTGGCGTTTGTTGGGAATTCGGGAAACGGACTCTACTCAAAACTGAGGGCATTTTCTGGGGCAGGGTCAGGACGATCCCTCCAGCCCAACTCGAATCTGCAAAATATCGGGGTCGCTATCGGCGCGTAATGGAGGGAGGATTATCTATCGAGGGCAGCGCCGAGGATCGACCGAATAAGTCGCAACGTCATGCACTTGCCCGCCGTCTTCCGGTTTGCGGGCGGGCCGAAGTCTCCGGAGATCGACCACTATCTGTTGATAGCGATCCGCTCCCAGAACGACACGCTTTTGGGGATCCGCCGACCCGAGTCGATTCTGACAATCCCCCCTAGAATCGATCCGGATCGTGTCCCGCCTTCCTCAAAATCAAAGTCTCCTGCAACAATGTCAATCCGTCGGCGCAGCAAGGTGCATTTCCCGGACGGGTCCGAGCCATTCCGAAATCGAAAGGATGCGATGGCCACAACGATATCTGGCGGTGCAAACGTCGGATACCAAGCCGAGCTGTGGCGGATGGCCGACGCCCTGCGTCGGAGCATGGACGCCGCCGAGTACAAACACGTCGTTTTGGGCCTGATCTTCCTCAAATACATCTCCGCCGCGTTCGAGGCCATTCACGCCGAGCTCGGGGCCGAGCGCGACGAAGGTGCCGATCCCGAAGACCGGGACGAGTACCGCAGGACGAGCGTCTTTTGGGTGACGAGGGTGTCGCGATGGCCGCAACTCAAGGCCAGTGCGCCGCAGCCCACCATCGGAAGGCTCGTGGACGACGCCATGACGGCCGTCGACCGCGACAACCCCTCGCTCAACGGTGTGCTGCCCAAGGACTGCGCCCGCCCTGGCCTCGACAGGGAGCGCATCGGTCAGCTCATCAACCTGGTGAGCGACATTGCGCTGGGCGACCCCGCCGAGCGCGCCAAGGACACGCTCGGCCGCGTCCATGAGTACTTCCTCTCCCAGTTCGCGAGCGCTGAGGGCAAGAACGGTGGCCAGTTCTACACGCCCAGCTACCTGGTGCGCGTGCCGGTCGAGACGCTCGCGCCTACAAGGGGCGGGTCTGCAAACCCTGCTGCAGCTCGGGCGGCATGTTCGTGAGCAGCGAGCAGTTCATCGAGGCCAATCTGGGCACTGAGAACGACGGCAGCTTCCGCTGGGACCTCCACCCTGATCTGCGCGCCGACTACCTTCTGGCAAACCCGCCGCTCACCGCCTATTTCTCCGATTGGTCCCCGATCACGTCAAAATCACCGTCCGCGCGGCTCGGTAGCGCGCCTACAACGCGGCGTTCGTTAATTGGAAAACTGGCGCGAAATCGGAAGTTGACGGGCCGCCTGGTACGCGCTGGTTCAGCCAGGCCAGCGGGCGACGGCCTGGCGGGAAGCGCACGAGAGCTGGAGGGCTGCATTGCGTCAGGCGTGAGTGGGAAAGAACTACGCACCGACACATTCCGTTCTCGCGTAGCGGGCAGCTCGCCGCCGGAGCGGGATTCTGTGACGCCACTCTCGACCGCCCTCCCAAATCTGCGGCTCGAATCGTGCAGATCGCTGCATCCGGCGCGAATCCCAGTGCCCAGACACTCAGGCACAACTTCGTTTAGAAGCGCGTTGGTTTCGGCCCGTCCGGTCGCCCATACTCACGGCCCCGCCGGTCAACCGCTCAATTCTCAGTTCGATGGAAGACTTTCATCCGGCGCCCTAGCTTGGCGTTCTACGCCCATGTCCCCAGGGTTCAACGGGCTATCTACACACCGTTATTGTTAACTGCTATCCTACGTCTGGATTTGTGTTTCAGGACCTTGCCTCTCGTCTGAGAGACTCCGCATCTCGCGGAGCCATGCAGGGGAAGTCCGGTCAAAGTCCGGCGCTGTCGCGCAACTGTAGCTCGGTTAATCCGGGAAGCCAGGATACCTGCCTCGAGACGGGTCGGTGGTCACCTTCGCATGAAAGGGACCTTGACTATGACCTCCGTTTTTTGACCTCCATCTAGCCTCCACGCGCCGTCGTTTATTGACGCGCCAATACCACGATTTGGAGACGCACTGCCGCTTGTCGACGCGGCGGTCTCAATCAAATGGAGTTCATTTTGTCATACGGACGAATTCGCCCTGTTCTCAGGTTCCCAGCGGCATTGCTGCTGGCTACCGTTCTGGCCTGGACTGTTCTGGCCGGCTGCGGATCGGCCCCGGCCACAGCCATGATCGACAGCGCCGAACGCGAAGTTCGTGTGCCGGGCAAAGTCGAGCGCATCGTCTCACTCGCCCCCAGCGCGACCGAGACGCTGTTCGCCATTGGGGCCGGGGGGAAACTCGTCGGAGTGGACGATTTCAGTGACTATCCCGCCGCCGCCGCAGATATCCGCAAGGTTGGGGCGCTATCGCCCGATATCGAACGAGTGGTGGCCCTCGAACCCGACCTGGTGGTCGGCGCTTTTATTACCGCGCCGGAGACCATCGAGAAGATCGAGGCGGCGGGAATCGCTGTTTGGATCGCCGACAGTACCGACGTGCGCGGTGTCCCCGGGGCTATCGAACTCCTCGGCCGGGCAATCGGTCACGGCGATGAAGCGGCGAACGTCGCGTCAAAACTTCTTGGGGAAATCGATTCAATTATTGCGATCGTCTCCGCGACGGAGCATCGTCCCAGGGTCTTCCACGAACTTGACGCCACTAACCCCACAAAGCCCTATACCGTCGGACCGGGAAACTTCGTACACAGCCTCATCACGCTGGCCGGCGGCGACAATATCTTCGCGGACGCCCCAATGGCGTATCCCCAGGTGAGTTTTGAACAGGTCCTAGCTCGAAACCCGGAGGCGATAATCCTTGCCGATGCGCCGTTTGGCGTCTCGGCCGAATCTGTCAGGGGGCGTACAGGCTGGGAGACCATCGACGCCGTAGCGCACGATCGGTTATTTGCGGTCACCGAGGAGATCAGCGATCAGATGTCGATACCTGGACCTCGAATTGGTCGGGGCCTGCGCGCGATCGCCGAATTTCTCCATCCGGAGCTTTTTAAATAGAGACTCGGACCGTCGCCGCCGACCGAAAAGCCGTGTCTCGCCCGGCCGGCACGGCAACGCCCCCGCGCTGGACCGGCCCGAGGGCGGCGCCGGTTCTGGCGCTCCTGCTTCTGCTACTTCTGGCGTCGGCAGCGGTTGGCGTCGCCGTGGGCAGCGTCGCCGTATCTCCCGCAGTGCTGATCGGAGCACTCTGGCGAGCGCTGCCGCTTACCGAGCTGGAACCCTGGTGGCAGCCGACAGATGAGAAGATTCTGCTCTGGATTCGGCTGCCGCGAGTCGTCGCCGCCGGCGGCGTGGGGGCGGCGCTCGCCACTGCGGGCGTCTTATTTCAAGGACTGCTCAGAAACCCGCTGGCGGACCCATTTATCATCGGCTCGTCGGGAGGCGCCGCAATGGGCGCCGCTGCGGGCGCAATTATGCTGAGTCTTCAAATTAGTTTTCTCGGATTCGGCATCGTCCCGATACTCGGGTTCGCCGGGTCATTCGGAGCCGTCTGGATCGTTTATGGTCTTTCGCGTTATCGCGGACGAACCAATATCAGCGGTCTGATTCTGGCTGGATTCGCCATCGGATCGGTTGCCGGTGCGATCAACGCGCTGCTCATATTGGTCAGCGATCAACTTCAAATCCGGGCCGTACAAACGTTCGCCTGGCTTCTGGGCGGTGTATCCGTCAATGGCTGGAGTCAGGTCCTCATGATCACGCCCGCGACGCTGGCGACGGTCGCCGTCGCGTTTCTCCTCACGGGGAATCTCAACGCAATGGCGATCGGCGAGGGAGGCGCCGCACGCATTGGCATCAATGTCGAACGAACCAAGCTGATGGTTCTGGCCGTTGGTTCGCTGCTTACGGCCCTGGCGGTTTCCATCAGCGGCCTTGTCGCGTTCGTCGGCCTGATCATCCCCCACGCGATCAGGCTTCTCATCGGACCAAACAACCGTCTGTTGCTGCCGGCCGCCGCCATTGGGGGGGCTGCATACCTGATACTGATGGACGTTCTTGCCCGTACGTTGTTGGCCCCGGTCGAACTGCCGGTCGGCATCTTCACGGCCATCGTTGGATCGCCGTTTTTCATCCTGCTCTTGCGTCGCGCGCGAGGGTCATATGACTTCTGAACACGAAACCACCGCCATCGAGGGTCGAAACGTTAGTTATTCGTACGGCGATCGACCGGCGGTTCGCGATGTGAGCCTGAAAATCCAATCTGGGGAGTGTGTGGCGATTATCGGGCCGAACGGTTCGGGCAAAACCACACTGCTCGGCTGCCTCAGCGGACTCTTACGACCGATTGCCGGCAAGTGTTATTTGCGTGGTCGGGAATTATCGATTATGCGGACGCGTGACATCGCCCGGGTGCTTGCCTCTGTTCCGCAAGAATTCCAGGTTCCCTTCGCCTACCGCGTAAGAGAAATCGTCGCCCTTGGACGCAGCCCGTATCTCGGAAGTTTGGGGGCCCTATCCGAATCGGACCACGAGGCAATCGACACAGCTCTCGCCCAGACCGGTACTGACGAAATGCAGGGCAGGCCGTTCAACGAGCTTAGCGGCGGCGAGCGTCAGCGGGTGATTATCGCTCTGGCACTTGCACAGGATCCACGGATTCTGTTCCTTGACGAACCAACGGCTCAACTCGACCTTTCACATCAGATCGAAGTTCTGCGTCTCGTCAAGGAATTCAATATCGAGCGGGGGTTGACAGTTCTGGCATCACTTCACGATATCGACCTCGCGGCCGCCATCTTTCCGCGGATCATCGTTTTGCGCGACGGCCAATGCGTCGCCGACGGTTCGCCTGACGAGGTCATCACGCCCGAACTAATTCACTCTGTATTTGGAGTCACGACGACGGTTATTCGCGACGATCCGCTGGGTCCGCCACGCGTGCTGCCGGTTATCTGAGGCGGGCCCTCAGATTTGGGCCGTTCCTGACTTTGGGCGATTTAGCGCGAGCTCCCCACTTTCGGTTGAACCCCAACTAGCGCCCGCGTCGACGCTTCGGAAGATATTGGATTATCGCGGCGGCGAGCCTGCTGACGGGCATGCGCTGCAGCCAGATTTTTCCAGGACCGCTAAGCGTTGCCAGAAACAGACCCTCCCCACCAAATAGAACGTTCCGCACGCCCTTCACCATCGCAATGTCATAATCCACACTTGGCTCAAACATGGCGATGTGTCCAGTGTCGACCTTGAGGCTCTGCCCATCCGCCAACTCGTATTCCTGAACTTCGCCCCCAATCGCCGCGAACAGGCGGCCGGGACCGGTAAATCGCTGCAATATGAACCCCTCGCCTCCAAGCAGACCCGCCCCGAGTCGTTTCGTAAAGGTCACCGAGAAACTTACCGACTCTTCCGCGACCAGAAACGCCTCCTTCTGGGCGATTATTGATTCGCCTTCGGCCAGCTCCACCGGCACGATCGAACCGGGCGCCGGGGGCACGAACGCCACCATTTCCCCCCCGACTTTGCTGCTGAACTTGGTCACGAAAGCAGATTCTCCCGACAGGGCACGAGAGAACATTCCCTTGATTCCGCCGTGACCGGTGGTGCTCATCTCGACGTTCGTATCCATCCACGCCATCGCCCCCGATTCGGTGTAGATCGAATCGCCCGGCCCCAATTGAATTTCGAGATGCGGCATTACCGTGCCCTTAACCTGGTATTCCATGGTCGCTTCCTATCCCTCGTGGTGGCTAGCCAAAACACTAATTACCCGGCTCCAGGTGGCTGTTGACGTCGCCAGACCTGAGTGGGCGATGTTCCGCCGATTCTCGGCCCGAAACTAGCTCACAACGTATTCGGACTCCATTTTGCGATATTTCGGCGCATCGACGATAGCTTCGAATTGCTTGAAGGAAACCATCTGGTTGAATCCGGCCGTGGTGCCGGTGTCTCGCAAGACAGTCAGCATCTGACCCACGGCGTTGGCGGTTGTGAACAGCGACGAAAGCGGATAGACAACCATCTTGAAGCCGATATCCTGAAGCTCGTGGTAGCTGAGGAACGGCGTGACGCCTCCTTCAATCATGTTCGCAAATAGCGGCACTTCGCGAAACGCCGCGACGATAGTTTCAAGATCGTGCATCGAATTCGGCGCCTCGATGAACACCACGTCTGCTCCGGCGTCTCGATATGCCCGCCCACGGCTGATGGCTTCGTCCATCCCGAGCGGCGCGCGCGCGTCGGTGCGAGCTATGAGAACGAGGTCATGCCCGGACCGAGCGTCAGCGGCCGCTCGAATCTTCTGCACGTGATCTTCGAGCGGGATCACTCGCTTGCCCTCGAAATGTCCGCATTTCTTTGGCCACTCCTGATCCTCCAGGATGATTCCACCCACGTCCGCCGCCATGCATTGCTCGACTGTACGGATCACGTTAAGGGGATTTCCATATCCCGTGTCCATATCCGCGACCAGCGGAATCTCCACAGCACTGCTGACGCGACGGGCCAGATCCACCGCTTCCGGCATTGTCAAAAGGCCAATATCCGGGACTCCGAGCATGCTTGCCGATGCCCCGAATCCGGTCGTGAAGACCGTATCGAAGCCGGCTCTCTCAACCAGGACGGCCGTCAGCACGTCGTAGGCGCCGGGTATCACGATAATTTCAGGTCCGTCCAGCCGCTGTCTCAGTGTCGCTGCCTTTGACATATCACAACCTTTCCCGGGGAGCCCATCTCTTATTCGGCTCGTAGTCCGAATATCCCGAAGTTGACGGCAATGCGAAATTCCAGGTCGCCGCGGCCGAAATAACGTTTAATCGTCGAGCCGACGAAGCATAGCGAATCGGACGGCGCCGGGAGGAGTCGCGGCACGGCGCCCGATTAAGATGATGGAGGATTTCACACAAAGTCCCCGGCTCCAGCCGGGTCGTTGAGTCTGCCATGTCGCGTCGAAGACTATTCATAGCGCTCGCCTCGATTGTGGCGCTCGCCGGGTTGGCGATCTATATCGACTGGCCGGGAACTCCGGGAATCCCCCTCACACTGGCCAATCGCGATCTGCGTGACCTGGAAATCCGGCAAGGACTCGATCTTCAGGGCGGTTTGCACGTCGTGTTTCAGGCCGATCCCGTATCCGGTCAGCAGGTGTCGGACGGAGCAATGGAAGCGGTGAAGCAGATTATTGAAAATCGCGTCAACGCCCTTGGGGTAGCGGAACCGGTAATCCAACTTGAAGGGAACGACCGCGTGATCGTTGAACTGCCGGGCGTAAGCGATCCCGACGAAGCCATCAAGCTGTTTAGGGAAACCGGGAGCCTCGAGATATTCGGCACTGGCTTCATCCCTTTCGAAGACGGTTCATTTATCGACGAGACGACCGAAGGCGTAGTGCGGATCCTCACCGGCGCCGATGTAAAGGACGCAGATGTCGGATTCGATCAGATCGGCAGCCCGGAAATAGACTTTGAATTGACCGACGAGGGGGGCCGGTTGTTTCAAGCCCACACGTCGGCCAACATCGGTAGTTGGATGTCGATAACGCTCGATGGCAGGGTGATCCAATCGGCGGTAATTCAAGCCGCGATATCTGACAGAGGGCGAATTACCGGTCAGTTCGGCCTCGATGAAGCGAACAGAGTAGCCATTCAACTGAGATACGGCGCATTGCCTGTGCCGCTGAGAGTCGTTCAGAATCTAACCATTGGACCCACCCTCGGTCAGGACTCGCTGTCCAAAAGCGTCAGAGCGAGCATAGTCGGATTTGTGCTCGTACTGCTGTTCATGGTGGCCTATTACAGACTCCCCGGTCTGGTGGCGGGGGTTGCGCTGTTGCTGTACGCAGTCCTCGTGCTCGCGATCTTCAAGCTCGTACCGGTCACCCTCACGCTAGCCGGAATCGCCGGCTTTATCTTGTCAGTGGGGATGGCGGTGGACGCCAATATCCTGATATTTGAAAGGACCAAAGAAGAGCTCAGGTCTCGATTGACCACCCGCGCAGCCGTCGAGGCAGGTTTCAAGCGGGCCTGGAATTCCATTCGCGATTCAAACGTATCCACTCTCATCACCTGCGCTGTCCTCTGGCAATTCGGGTCCGGCATCGTCAGGGGGTTCGCGCTGACCCTGGCCATCGGCGTCATCGTAAGCATGTTCTCGGCCATTACGGCGAGCCGAACGCTCATGAGGCTGATTGTGCGGCTGCAGCGCCGCCAGGATCCCCGCTGGTACGGAGTCGATTTGCCGCCGGCTGAGAAGGTGACCTGACCGATGTTTCAAATCATTCCGCGCCGGCGTATTTTTTTCGCCATATCCGCTGCGCTCGTCGCAATCTCAGCGGCGTCATTACTGGTATTCGGTCTGAAGCTTGGAATTGATTTTACGAGCGGTTCAATTCTGCTGTTGCAGTTCGAGGCACAGGTTACGCCGGATGCGCTTGCTGCCGCTCTGGAAGCCCAGGGCATCGAGGGGGCATCGGTAAAGACGGCCGACGATAAATCGTTACTGATTCGTTCCGCATCGATAGTGAGCGAAAACAAGGTCGCCGTCGAGACCGGCCTGCGCGAGGCACTGGGGTCGATGGAAGAGCTGTCGTTCAATAGCGTTGGACCCGTGATCGGCAAGGAGCTCACGCGTAAAGCCTTTATGGCGGTTGCGGTCGCTTCACTCGGAATTCTCATCTACCTGACATGGAGTTTTCGCAAGGTTGACCGGCCTTTTCGTTACGGAGTGACCGCCGTCATTACCCTCGTTCATGACAGCATGATTCTTCTCGGCGCATTCTCGATTCTCGGAAAGTTCGCAGGCGTAGAGGTCGATTCGCTATTCGTGACCGCCATGCTGACTGTGGTGGGGTTTTCGGTTCACGACACGATCGTGGTATTCGACCGCATCCGCGAAAATCGATCTCGTCACCGGACCGCGCCGTTTTTGGATGTCGTGAACTTCAGTTTGAATCAGACGATAGATCGCTCGCTCAACACTTCGCTTACCGCGATTTTTGTTCTGGCGGCTCTGTATACGATCGGTGGCAGCACTATCCGCGACTTCGTTTTGGCGCTGATCATCGGCGTATCGGTCGGGACCTATTCGTCTATTTTCACCGCAAGCTGTTTGCTCGCGGGCTGGGAAGCAGGGGACTTCGGCAGATTGGCCCGATTACCGCTCAAGGCGCTGCGCGCCTGAGCCGGATTAACTCTGCGGATCCGAATCCGGCTCCTCGATCTCCATGACGGCGATCTGCTGCCCGAATTCAACGTCGCTTCCGTCGTCAACGTCAAAGCTGATTATTCGCCCGGGCCGGGGCGAGGCAACCTCATGCCACACGTTCAGAGAGTCGATAAACGCGATGGCCTGGCCGGCGTCCGCTTCATCGTTTTCCGATTTGAGCGGGGCTTCCTCGCCCTCCGCCGAACGATAAAAGGTGCCTACACGATCAGCCGTGACAGCGACAGTCGAGGATTTCGGTTCGACAGTTTCCACGGGCGTTTCGTCGTCGTTTTCGGGTAACGGATCTGCCGACCGGTCAACTCGGATCTTTATTACACGGTCGCCGTCCGCGACTTCGATCTCTGCAACGTCGGTATTCTCGACGAGATCAAGGAGTTCCTTCAGATCTTCGCCGATCATCCGTTGCCACTCGTCGCGGTCGCTGACCGAGCTCACTGCTAAACCCGCTCCAAATACTCGCCCGAGCGAGTGTCCACTCGAATTGCGTCGCCTTTGTTTACAAATAGCGGAACCTGAACCAGCAGGCCGGTCTGGGTGGTCGCCGGCTTCGTTCCGGCGGTGGCCGTATCGCTCTTATGGTCGGGGGGCGCGTCCACAACGGCCAGTTCCACCGAAGCCGGCAATTGAACGGAGAGGGGCCGGGTTCCCTCGACGAGCAACTCTATTTCCATCCCGTCGACCAGATATTTGGTCGCCTGGCCCAAGAGTTCGCTCGTAAGCGTAACCTCTTCAAAACTTTCCATATCCATGAATTGATATCCGGACGGATCAGCGTACATGTACTGAATTTGGCGCGAATCGAGGTGGACGCGCTCATGGCGTTTCGTGGCCGAAAAGCTGCGGTCGACCGATGCCCCCGTATCCATGTTGCGAAGTTTGACAATCAGATTCGCGCCGCCTCGTCCAATCTTCTGGTGGTGAAATTCGAGCACCTGAAACAGCGCGTTGTCGATCCTCAACACCATTCCGCGCTTGACTTCATTCGCCGACAGCAACGAGCCCCTCCATATTTACGAACAATCCAACGGAAATTTACTTGGGATACCGGGAAAGTACCTTCGAACCGCCCTCTGTTACGAGCACCAGATCTTCTATGCGCACGCCTCCCCATTCGGGTAAATAGATCCCCGGCTCAACCGAGTGGACCATCCCCGCACGGAGTACGTCGTCGGAATTGAACGACACACGAGGAGCCTCGTGAATGTCCAGGCCAACGCCATGACCGGTTCCGTGCCCGAAATTATCGCCATAACCGGCTGAAGTAATAACTTCCCGCGCAAGGCGGTCGCAGTCCTTGGCCTTCAAACCGTCGCGCACGCCGCCAATTGCCGCCTTCTGCGCCTCCAGGACGATTCCATATACCTTCTCGAACATCGGAGTCCGCTTACCCGCGCAAAATGTGCGAGTCATGTCGGAGCAATACCCGTCAAGGTTCGCACCCATGTCCACGACGACCGAATCGCCTTCTTCAATTGCCCTGTCGGACGGGCTGTGATGAGGCATCGCCGCGTTTCGACCGGATGCAACGATAACGGGAAACGACGGTCCGGAAGCGCCGGCCCGCCGAAACTCCTGCTCGATGATTATCGCAACGTCTATTTCACGCGCACCAGGCCTGATTGCTTCATCCGCCACCTTCATAGCCGCATCGCCGATTGCGATCGCCTGTACCAGCGCTTCAATCTCTGTGTCATCTTTCAGCAGACGGAGCCCCTCAACCAGGCCCGACACCGCCACCAACTCACAATTCGGCTTCAAGGACGTCGCAAGCGCTTCAAAATCGGCGACCGTCGTCAGCTTCGGGTCGAATCCCAGTCTGGTGGCTCCGATTTCCAGCGCGGAAGAAGCTACCTGGTCGAGCAGCGGTCCTGTGTGGATTACGCACTCATAATCCGACGCCTGCGTTGCCGCCTGGATCACGTACCTTCCATCCGTTATCAGAATGTTTCGCTTTCGGGTAATTACGAGGTTTGCCGAGCTTCCGGTGAAGCCGCTCAAATAGCGGCGATTCGTTGGAGACGTGACGAGTAGGGCGTCGATCCCGTGACTACCGAATGCGTCCACCAACCTGCCAATTCTGGCCGAATGCAGGCCGGATCTATGAGCGGAATCGCCGGACATTTTGCTCATGTTCTTCAAACGTTGTCGCGAATGCGTGGCTACCGTCGCCCCTGGCTACAAAAAACAAGTAATCCGTGTCGTCTGGTTCGAGTACGGCCAGAATGGAACTAATGCCCGGGTTCGCTATCGGACCCTTCGGCAACGCCGGAACGACGTAAGTATTGTACGGCGAGTCCGTGCCAAGGTCGTCGACCGTCAGATCCACGGTCCACCACGATCCACGCGATTCCGGCGACGCAACCGCGTACTGAACGGTCGGATCCGCCTCCAGTTTCATTCCAAGTTCAAGTCGATTGAGAAAAACCGACGCGATAATGGATCGCTCATCCTCACGTGCCGCCTCGCGTTCGACGATTGCGGCCAGATTCACAACTTCGACGGCAGACATGCCCCGCCGCGCCGCGGCGTCGCGCATGGGCCGCGTATACACCTGATCGAATCTGCCGAGCATTTTGGCTACGAGATCGCGAGCCGTGGTTTGCGGTCCGATCTCGTAGGTGTCCGGAAACAAGAAACCCTCCAATGTGCCCGCGCCCGCCAGTGGAACAAAATCACCGTCAAAGTCCGCCGGGCCGTTGGCTACGATACGCATAAATTCTTCGGGATCGATTAGTCCCCGCGCGGACAGAGCCTCGGCTATTTCTTCGGACCGCCACCCCTCAACGACCGTTATCACCTCGTTAAGAACACGGCCTTTGAGAAGCTCGTCGATGACCTCATCCAGCGACATATTCGGACGCAACAGATATTCCCCAGCCTGCAGTTCGCCGTCGAGACCTCGACGAGATACGAGCAGTCGAAACAGGAGGTCGTTGCGAATCAGGCTCTCGCCACCGAGATTCTTCCCTATTTCGGCCGTGGTTTGACCGGGCTCAACCCTGAAAAGGACGGTCGAAAACGCCACCGTCGCAGGCGGCGACGCGACCTGCGCCAACGCCGAGTACGCGACGTAAACAATGCCGACCACGCTGACTGTGCCTATGAGAAGGATTTGAGCAACTAGCCCGCCAACTCTCATATCTCCGTACCTTCCGACCGCACGTAGTCTTCCAGCAGTACCGCAGCTGCCAGCGCGTCACCCTCCGACTTTGCGTCAACGTGAGCCTTAAGCTCATCGGCCTGGAACGTCGTAAGTCGCTCATTGTAAAAAACCACCGGCTCCGGCCTTCCCTCAAGGAGCAGTTCGGCCTGCGCACGAATCTTGATCGCCTGAGGACCTTCGGTACCGTCCATATTCAGCGGCAGGCCAACCACCAGCAGCACTGACTCCTGTTGCGAGATTACCTCGCCCAGCTTTAGACGATCGTATTCCTGACTCCGCCGGACCAATACTGTCAACGGTGTTACGACGGTGCGGGTTGGGTCGCAGCGAGCGACTCCGATCCGCCGATCGCCAAAATCAAGCGCCGTTATCGCACCCTTCATTTTGTCCGCTCGGAGTCTTCGACCAACGTGACCCGCACTCGAAATGGCAGGCGCGCCGTGCGGTCGGTCAGCGGTCCCCAGCGATCGATTTCGTAGTCCGAAAGAGTGTCGATGGCGGCCATGTACGCGTCTGCATCCGCAACAGATATGTCAAGTAAGCTCCGCTCGATCTCAGCGAGGTCCACGCGTTGGATGACAATGCCGCGACCTCCCAGGCGCATTGCGACTCTCCCTCCGCTCACTCGATCGATTGCAGGTTCGCCATAAGCAACCGAATTCTCGGCAATTTCAAACTCCGAATTCCCGTCGGAGCGCCCGCCCGCGAGCGCAGCGTCCACCAGCCGTTGAGCGTCGATTCTGCTGAAGGAAGTCGCAAATACCTTGATCCGCATCTCGAGTCCGACTTCAAAGTCCTCAATCTCGCCGCGCGGTGAAAATGTCGAGTCAACGACCGTGGGATTGAGGGAACCCAGGGGCCAGACGTTGACGATTTCACTGGAAGTCGCGCCGGTCTGATGTTTTGATGTGCCCGCCTGGACTAATTCCTCGAGCAGCAGTCTCCTCAGTTTGATTCGGTCCTGTTCGCTCGCTCGCGCGACCTGGCGGTCAGATCCCCCGGTCATTGCGCTTGAAGACAGCGCCTTCACCGAGAAACGGAGCGGTCCCTCGACCGCCACAATCGAGTTTTCCGCCACGTTTGCCTCGCTGCCCCCGTTAATTGCCGCAACGGCAACCGGAAGCCCCGCCGGTTCGTCCACCGCGTCGTTTGTCAACGCCGCGGGCAGCTCAAGGTCCGCCGCAGTCGAGTATTGGATCCCGTCCGCGGTTGAAACAACTGTCCCTTTGGGAATCCTTAGCGAACCCGCAGTCAGATTGCGAACGGTCGCTACGCCGGACGACCGAGCGCCTGCCACCAATTCGCTGCCGGTCGTCGGGATCGAACGAAATCCCTGAACTTCGACCTCGACGATTCGGCCGGGGATTGTCGCCTGCTCGGCGTTTACGAACCGGGCCGACGGATCGGCCAGTGCCTCGACTTCAACTCTCATTTCCATGGATTTTGGGGCGATGGCGACGGTTGTGGTCGGAAACAAAAAATAGAATGTGCCCCAGATCGCCGCGATCGCCATTCCCGCAAGTAAGACGGGACCGCCGAGAATGGCCCCGAGCGGCACGCCGTAATGTTCGGCTTCGAATCCCCGCGTTGCATTCGCACTGCCGATTTTGAACGTCCGCATGGTCGCTCGTATCGGATATTCGGCCAGACGTCTGATCGCCGGCCGTCCATCAAGCGACGAACTTGCTCTCAAGCCCGCGCTACGGGCCAGGGCCCGCACATCCCGATAGCGCGACACAAGCTCGACATCGGCCGGATATTCCCGAAGTCGCTTCGCCAGACGCTTCAGATCGACGGGCGTCGCCATCGGTGATCCACGGCGGCCAACAACAAGGCGCGTTTTCGCCCCGCCAGGTTGACGCAATCGATACAAAATCGCATCAGGATCATCGGTCGCGGCGACGTAGATTATCGCCGGTCCATGCTCCGGTCGCTGATCAGACACCTGGATGGCCTCTGGACGTTTCGTAATCACGCCAGGAATCTGGATCGGAGCCGAAAACGTCGGTTAAATTACCCGTCCAGGCTTTCGACAATCAGTCCCCTGCCAGCATCTAATCCTTCGTCGATACGTGAAGCGTCCCGTCCCCCTCCGTTGGCGAGATCAGGCCTCCCCCCGCCACCACCCCCGGTAACCTCGGCGGCCCGCTGGACGATCTTCCCGGCATTTGCACCGGCCTTGACGGCGGATTTCGATGCCGCGGAGAAAAACAGCGGCCTGCCGTCCACCACCGAGCCGAGAATGAATGCCCAATCTCCCTGAAGTTTGGATCGCATGCTCTCACTCAGAGCCTTAAGAGTGTCGGAATCGTCGACGTTGACCCGCGCAGCAACTACGGTGGAGTCGCCCAGTCGCTCGGCGTTTGCGATCACGCCATCGACCTGCAAATTGGCGATCTTCTGGCGGAGCCGCTGCGCTTCGCGCGGGTGCGCCGAAGTTTCTTCGACGAGTTGGCGCACCCTGGACGCCGCGTCCTCGACGGGAGCGCTCAATGCGTCGGCAATTTCTTGCATAGCCAGCGTCCTGACACGCCCGGATTCAACCGCCGCCATTCCTGTAACCGCCTCGATGCGCCTCAGACCGGACCCCACGCTTTCGTCACGGAGGATTTCAAACGAACCGATTTCAGCCGTTGTCGAGACGTGCGTCCCGCCACATAGCTCTCTCGAGACGTTTTCGATGCCGACCACGCGCACCACGTCGCCATAGGTTTCGCCGAATAGGGCGATCGCGCCCTGCTCGACCGCTTGCCGAACCTCCTCCTCGAGGGTAGTGACTTCGATAGCCGCAAGAACGGCACGGTTGACGGTTAGCTCGACTTCCGCGATCTCCGCTGCGCTCAACGGTGCGCCATGATTGAAATCAAACCGCAAATAGTCGGGTGAAACCAACGATCCCGACTGCCGGGCCTGATCGCCGAGAACGGCTCGAAGCGCGGCATGAAGCAAGTGAGTTGCGGTGTGATTTCGCGCGGTGGCGCGCCGTGGGTCGGCATCCACCTCGCATGTGACTCGTTGCCCGATCCTCGGTGTCCCATCTTCGACGGTACCGATGTGAAATACAGTCCCCTCCGTATTGGATCGGGTATCGGTCACCCGAAATCGCATTCCGCCGGTGATGATCAGCCCGACATCACCGACCTGACCTCCAGACTCGGCGTAGAACGGCGTTTTCGACAGAACGATGAGAGCGTCTTCGTTTTCCCCGACCAGCGAGACCGGCTCGCCCGCGGAAAAAATCGCGGTAATCTCATCTTCCGCTGAGTAAACCCCGCCGTAGCCGAGAAAGGCGCTTGCGCCAAGTCCCGCTGGCAGGTCATCGCCGCCGGGTGTTGCGCCAGCGCGGCTATGCCGTCGCTGTCGTTGCATTGCATTCTCGTATCCAGGCTCATCGACCTCAATCCCCGCGCGATCGGCCAGATCTTTGACGAGGTCCAGCGGCACTCCGTAGGTGTCGTGGAGCGCAAAAGCCGTTGCTCCATCCAGGATTTTCGATTCGCGCAATTCGATTATCTTCGATTCCACCAGCGCCAACCCGCGATCGAGCGTTCGTCCGAATCCCTGTTCTTCGTCCTCGATCACCGAGAGGATGTGATCGCGACGATTTACCACCTCGGGGTAGAAATTGCCCATCGATTCGATAGCTGACTCGGCGACCTCACGAGCGAACGGGCCTTCGTGACCGGCCAGTCTGGCCTGTCCCACTGCACGGCGCATTAGCCTCCGCAGAACGTAGCCCCTGCCCGTATTCCCCGGCAAAACGCCGTCCGCCAGCATGAATACGGAACTTCGGCTGTGCTCCGCGATGATTCGAATCCCCCTGGCCCCGTTGGAGGTAGCAGTTGATCTTTTACCGAGGACGTTCTCCGTGGACAACCTGATGTCCTGAAACAGATCCGTCTCGTAGACATTGGCTTTGTCCTGCAGAACAACAGCCCAGCGCTCAAGACCCGCTCCCGTATCGACGCCCACCGCATCGAGAGGCGTCAATTCGCCATTCGTGTCCTGAAAAAACTCATTGAACACGAGGTTCCATAATTCCAGAAACCGCTGGCAATCACAGTTCGGTCCGGCGCAGTCGTGACCAGCCGCCGGCGGTCTGAGCTCGTAGTGAATTTCACTGTCGGGACCGCAAGTCCCGCTGTCGCCGGTGGGTCCCCAGAAATTCTCGCTTCTTCCGAAAAATCGAATGCGCTCGGCGGGCACTCCCGTCTTCTGCCAAATCGCGAATGAATCCTCATCGCGCGGAACCAGCCCCTCGCCCCCGAAACAGGTTGCCCAGATTCGGTCGGGGTCGAGTCCAAGTCGACCGACCAGCAGTTCCCATGCGAACTCGATCGACTCCCGTTTGAAGTAGTCGCCGAAGGCAAAATTTCCCAGCATTTCGAAAAACGTGAGATGGCTGTCGTCGCCCACAGCTTCAATGTCGCTGGTGCGAACGCACTTCTGGGCCGTTGCTATCCGCGGATGCGGCGCAGTCTTTTCCCCGGAGTAGAAAGGCTTGAACTGTTGCATGCCGGCCGAAGTAAAAAGAACGCTCGGATCGGCGGCCGGCACGAGCGACGAACTTGGATAGACCTCGTGTCCCTGCTCTCTGAAGAAGTCTAAGAAAACGCTTCGAATCCCGTTACCGTTCAATTGCGCTCCACCGATTCGCGGGATTGGCCCGGGAATTCAAAAAGGTCGGCGGTGCGTGTCCTCCGCCGACCCGGATTTCGCGAATTCGCTTTCTACCCTGGCTCCGCGATCCCCTCTCCGCCCTTGAGATCCGCCGACTTACCACGAGATAGGACGGCGCCTACGGCAGAAGCCGTGGGGTTACCGTTTGAGGGATCGCTGGGGCTCGACCGCCTGAGCCGTACTGCCGCCCCGATGACGACACCCCAAAAAAGCCCGGCCACGAATCGGATCGTCCTCGAAATAATTGCCCCCGACGGATATGCGGTTTTCGCGAATTTATCACGCCACCAGGAGGTGGGCAAGGGTAAGACCGATCGCCGCGCCGGCCAGTGCCGTGAGCATTGATATGTTCCCGACCTGAACGTATTCGAAGCCGACCCGCTCGGCAACGACCTGCCCCGCAAGAAATCCGGAAATGCCGAATGGCCAATACAGAAGGCTGCTTCGATGCCTGTGACCGATGAATACGTAGAAAATGAAAACCGCCGCGCTCGCCGCCACGAGACTCACTAATATCCACGGCGGAAACAAATAGAGGATGTCCAACAAACCGTCTCAGTCGCTAGCCTCCCGCTAGTTCCAGAATTGGGTCGGGCTACTCCTTTCAGGGTCGGCGCAGACTGCAAAATTGCGCGTTTGCTCATGATACGAAACCCTGGCCGGCAACCGGGTGATTCGGTCCCGCCGCAAATTGTCACTGAAATTCCCTAAAACGCAGAGAATCGGAGCCCGACGTCCAGTGGATTCGCTCGGATTATCCAAATGCACGTATGCTCCTGCGCCGCCGCGATCTGGCTGCGTGGTCACCCGAACTCACCTACCGGCATCAAATTATATCGACATAAAATCGAAATCCAACAATTACTTCGTCTTGTTTTCATATTTATGGTCGCTAAGAAAGGCGACTGTATATCCAGAAATACAACCAGCACATGCCGGGCTCGGTCAAAACAACCCAAACCAATCAAGTCCCTGTGGTTCACTGTGAAAAAGCGCCGTGATTGGCGACAATCGCCATTGGAAGTCTGTGATAGCCTTCGCCAGTTGGCTGTCGGTGAGTCAAAAAAGTCCTTATGTTCGCCGGCCGGAAAGGAAAACGGTCGTCGCGGGAGGTGCGAGTCCGAAGTTTCGCGGCGGCAGTCGCGTGCGAATCCGGCAAGATGTTACGAAAATTCCACAAACGCTTACTGATGAGCCGGCTCGCCCTCAACAGCTTTGCGCCGTCGTCAACGGTTGCCATGGCGGTAATCCTGTTCGCATTACTTTTCGTCGCCGGTCCGCAGGCCGTCCGGGCCAAGGACGCCGCCGCCACAACAGCTCTTGTCGAGGCCGCATTTGACCGTTTCGTAGCGCTTCACGGCGGGCTCGAATCGGTTGGACCGGCACTCGGGGCGGCAGTCTCGATTGAGTCTCGCACGGGCCTGTTTTACCGCGAGCATCGAAATTTCAGGCTTGAGTATTGGCCCGAGCTTTCCGTAACACCCTACGAAGTTCAGCCGACCCTTCTCGGGGTAGAGGCTACGAAACGGTTTTGGTACCCAACGATCAGGCCTTTTCAGTCTGAAGACTCCGTCGTTTATTTCCCGGAAACCGGTCATTCAGTCAGGTTTGGCTTTCTAGATTTCTTTCGCAAGACGGGTGGGATCGAGCTGCTCGGATATCCGATTTCTGAGGAGCTTCAGCAAGACGGCATAACGCTTCAGTACTTTCAACGCGGCGGCCTGAAGTACATCGCGGGCGACCCGATTCCGGTACAGCCCCTGCCGCTCGGTCAGGATTTCGCGGTCAAAGCCGCGAGCCCATGGCACGCATCGGTCGTGATGGGACCGATGCGTGCGACCGCCGCCCCAGCCTCGACCGCTCGGTTTCTTCTTGAGGTCGAAAATACCGGCTCGACCACGTGGCAAGCGGCCGGTCCCGATCGGTTTGCGATTTCGTATCACTGGAAGGGCGATCAGCAGCTTGACGTGGCCGGTGAATCGCTGCAATTCCCGGTCCGGACCCCGGTCGCGCCGGGAAGCAAGATTGGCTTCGAATTGGACATTCCGCTCCCGGACAAGCCGGGCCCATACTCGATCATTTGGGATCCAAGAATCGGTGACAAATGGCTCTCCGACATTGGCACCGTCGCGGGCGTTGGCGAGATCCGAGTCGAATCCGAGATCCCGGAAGTCCGCGTCGGCATACTTGAACTCGGTCCAGCAAATGACCAAGACAAACAGGCCAGCGTATCCGCGACTGCGGATTTCGAAATAAAGACAGTTAACGGTTCGAGCGTCGCCTCGGTCAGCGCAGGAGTCAGAGTCATTACGACTTACGCCAACGGCATGTATAACCTTCGGATATTCGGACAGGAACGTATCGGGATCGCCGAGCCGGTCGTCTTCACAACGTCTCCCACAGGATTGATGATCGTCGACGAAATTCAACCCGGGAGTCTGTACCGAGGCAGTTTTGAGTTCAGGCACTCTCCTGAACTGGAAAGCTCGTGGCTTATAAATATCCTGCCCGTCGATGATTACCTGGCCGGGTTAATCGAGCAGGGCGAGTCCGCCCCTGGCGAGTCTCTAAAGGCATCCGTAATTGCCTTCAGAAGCTATGCGCTGGCGGTTCGGGCTCGACTGCGGCGGAAAAACTTCGAGCCATTTGACCTGGCATCCTCAACCACTCGCACGCCCTCGTACTTCACTCGGCACCAGTTCTACGCTGGCGTCAGACGTGACTACGAGGGGGGCCGTCTCAGAGAGGCGATCGAGGCGACCCGAGGCCAGGTAATTACGTTCGATGGCGGGATCATCGAATCCGTTTACTTTTCGCAAGCCGGTGGCCGAACTTATGGTTGGGCCGAGACTTGGGGACCTCCGGGCCGTGCCTGGTCTGTTGGTGTCGAGGACCCTGTTAGCGCTGGATTTCAGCTAATCGGACACGGCGTAGGCATGCCTCTGCGCAGCGCAAACGCCCTCGCCGGGCTTGGAATCGCAGCCGAGCAGATATTGAAGACTTACTATTCGGACGTGGAACTCGACTACGCCTACTGATCTACTGATCGCCAATCTGACGGAAAACCGCCGAAATCACTGTATAATCCCCGTTTCCCTTTTGTTCGTTTTCTTTGTTCGTTTTCCGATTTGGCGGTACCAGGCAGTCGATCGGAGGTCATGAGAATTGCTCGCCGGGCGCGACTTCCTAAACATTTCCGATCTTGACGAGCTGGAGCTCCAATCGATTCTCGATGGCGCGGCGCGGCTGAAGCTCGCGCAACCAAATCGTCGCCCCGGCGGTTTGTTGTCGGGAAGCACGCTGGCAATGATCTTTGAAAAGCCCTCCCTGCGAACCCGTGCGACATTTGAAGCGGGCATGACCCAGCTTGGCGGACATGCCATAGATCTGGCGCAGGAACACCTGCAGATTGGCGTACGCGAAACAGTCGAAGATGTCGGGCAAAATCTCTGTCGATGGGTCGATGCAATCATGGCTCGGGTATTCGATCATTCCGTTCTGGAGCGTCTTGCCGAATCATCAAGCGTCCCGGTGATCAACGGTCTGAGCGATCGGAGCCATCCGTGCCAGATCATCGCCGATATGATGACCCTTCGCGAGCGTAAAGGCAGTCTTCGGGGGATAAAACTCGCTTACATCGGCGACGGCAACAACGTGGCCAACTCGCTGCTCGCCGCTGCCCCGCGGCTGGGTCTGTCGATGGTGTGTGCCTGTCCGAACGGGTACGAACCGGATCGAGCTTTGCTCGCTGAGGCTGAAGCCGGATTGAACGGCAGCGAGAAAATTCTCGTTGAAACGGCTCTTGAGGCAGCCGCCGGCGCCGACGCCGTCTACACCGATACGTGGGTGAGCATGGGACAGGAATCGGAGTCCGATGCGCGCGTTGCGCTGTTTAAACCCTTTCAAGTCAATGCCGACGTCATGTCCGCAGCCAAGCCCGATGCGCTGTTCATGCATTGCCTGCCCGCGCATCGCGGTCAGGAAGTTACCGCCGACGTAATCGACGGGCCGCATTCCGTAGTTTTCGACCAGGCCGAAAACCGGCTGCACGCGCAGAAATCGTTGTTGGTTCACCTGATCCGCGGCAGCGAGGCTTTCAAAGAACTCGCCTGAGACGGTAGGCTCAGGTAGCACCGTCTTTCGCCCGTGCAGAGCACGAATGGATTGGCGCTTCTTTGCGCGATCAGCTCGCCTATCTGGCAAGTCAGTTTAGCTTTCTGGCGTTTCTGCAAATCCTGTTTGTGGCCGCACTGTTTCATGCCGTGCTAACGCTGATTCGCAACACTCGGGCCGACTTGATTCTTCGAGGCACCGTCGCGATCTTCGTTTTGATCCTGGTCGTAGGTCGCGTATTTCGCCTGACGCTGATCAACTGGGTCCTCGAAAACGCTCTCCCTGGAATCGTATTGGTCGTAGCGCTGATTTTCGCTCCGGAGCTACGCCGCATGCTCGAACGCGTGGGGCGGACGGGCGGAATCCTTGCGCACCCATTTGGTACCGTCGACGGCACCGTCACCGGCGATATGATCGCCGCGATCTCCGGCGCTGCGGGCGCGCTTTCGCGCAGGTCCTGGGGCGGTTTGATGGTTCTCGAACGCTCGGGTGGTTTGGATGAGTTCGTAAATGCTGGAACACGTCTCAATGCGGACATCTCGCAAGAGGTGTTGATGGCGATTTTCTACCCGAATTCGGAACTGCACGATGGTGCGGTTATCGTCCTTGGTAATACGATTCTGGCCGCGAGATGCGTATTGCCAATAAGTGACGAAGTTGAAAAAATGCGACACCTTGGCACAAGGCATCGTGCCGGACTCGGTATTACCGAGCAAACGGATGCCGTTGCCGTTATCGTCTCCGAGGAGACTGGTTCCATTGGTCTCGCAATCGATGGAAGGCTGCGTAGAGATCTGACCGAGGACCAGTTGCGCCGGCGATTGCAGGCAGTCTTCCGAACGGGAGTTCGCGGGCCGGCCCTTCAAGGAATTCCAGCATGGTTGACGCGACGTTGATTTGGAATCAGATAGCCAGGTAGGCCGCGTCCTCAGACGACAGGGGGCGTGGATTGCCACCAATCTCGGAGTCCGCTTCGTTTTTGCGATGATTCTTTCCGTCCTGGTCTGGGGAGCGGTCACGCTCGACGCAAATCCAACTGCTCAAATCGTCCTCCAGGAAGAAATCCAGGTCGAAGCGGTCGACCTGCCGGAAAATATCATCCGGGTCGATGAGCTGCCGAAGGTGCAAATCGCAGTAAGAGGACCAAAAACCCGCCTCGATCTCCTGGATACTGAAAGCTTTGTTGCCCGCGTCCGGCTCACCGCGCTCGGGCCGGGGACGCATCTCGTGCCGGTTGAGGCGGAGGTGACAGATCCGAGCGTCGAAATCCAGCGCGTAAATCCGTCGGAGCTCGTCGTCAGGCTGGAGCGCAACATCACATTGGAAAAACCGGTGCGGCTCGTAATTTCCGGCGAACCGACCCAGGGATTTCGCGCGCGCCAGAATGAAATCTCATTTCAACCGGACCGGATCCTCATCGAGGGGGCGGAAGAAGCGGTTAAGCGGGTCGCCGTCCTGGAGGCCAGAGTGAATCTTGCCGCGGCCACCAACAATCTGTCAGTTCAGGTTGCCGCGCTACCAGTCGATTCCGCAGGTGAGGAAGTCCCTGGAATCCTGTCGGAATCCAACCTGATTGACGTGCTCGTACCCATCGAGCGAATTACGTCACGAAAGTCTGTGCCGATTCGGCTCCAGGTGGTAGGCGTTCCGGCTTCGGGCAGGGTCGCCACGCGTTATTCATCTGTTCCCTCAAGCGTGGAAATCGAGGGCGAACCGGAGATCGTCGAGGCAACGGAGCAAATTTTTGCAGAACCGATCGATATCGGCGGCGCGGTAGACGATGTGCGGGCGGTCGTTTCGCTCATAATTCCAGCGGAAATCGCTCTTGTTCGAGCCGAATCAGCCGTAAATGTTCGGGTCGATATCGACACGATAGATAACAGCACCGTCTTCGTTACCGGCGTCCTAATGCGCAACCTGGCGCCCGGAACGGTCGCATCAATCAGCCCCACCTCCGTGCAGGTCCTGCTGATCGGATCGTCCGATGCGATCCGGGAGTTAGGCCCTACGGACATTCGCGCCGAGATCGATCTAACCAACCGAGCACCGGGTACCCACCAGGTCCAGCCAACGGTGTTAATTCCGCCGGGAATCGATGTGGCTTCGGTGGTCCCGGGCACTGTAAGGCTGACGCTACGCTCGCTACCGACGCCGACGCCAGCCCCGACGCCGACGCCCACCGCGACGCCGAGCGCCGTGACCGGATCCGAGGGCGCGCAGGAGGCCGTTCCGACGCAAACCGCGACCCCTGCCGCCACGAATCCGCCCACGCCCACAGGATAAGACGCCGCCGGATAATTTCTGGCCCGGTTGAGGTCGGAAATCGTTTACCGAGCCGCGCGACGACGGAGAGCCTGTTCGTAGATAGATTCCAAATCGCCAGCTGCCTTGTCGGTCGACAGCGCGCCATTGAGAAGGCCGCCTGCGGCACGCCGATCCCGACTCCGTTTACCCATCAGAACGAGATTTACCGCAGCGCGGGCCAGTGAGTCCGAGTCTGGGCTGCGCACAAGCGCGCCGCTGGCGCCGTCCTGCACATATGTGCGCGCCTCGCCCACGTCATGAGCGGCCACCGGTAATCCGGCAACGTGCAGGTCGAGCAGTCTGGCTGGACATTTTGACCGCGTGGCGATCGTGTCAACCGACGGCATAAGCGCGACATCGGCGGCGGCCATCGCCCGCCGCGCCATATGAAGACCAGACCATCCCCAATAGTCGACCCTGTCCGACAAACCGGCGATCGCAGTCAGTCGCTCCAAATCCATCTGTTGACCCTGCTTCCCCTGGCCGACCACCAAAACCCTTGCTCCGGGCAACCTGGTGATAAAGCGCTGAATCAAGGTCGCAAATCCAGTCAGCGGATACTCGAAAAAGCGCGAGTAGATAAGCCCGACAGGACAGTCGTCCTCAACGCCAAGAATCGCGCGTCCCCGTCGCCGATCGTCGGAGGCGTTCCATCCCCGGTACCGAGCTGGATCGTAAAAGTTGGCGATCTTGATCAGCGGCCTCTCGAATCGCTGCATCCGCCGCGCCAGCTCATCGCTCGCTACGGTGGCTGCATCATTTCTGGAGAGCGAAATCCTTTCCTGAACATCGAACATCCATTTGAGCGCCCAGTGGTAGGGTTCGAATTGTGACCAGCCCCGCCGCCCCTCCCAATCGTCGCAGTCCAGGACCAGGGCGGCCCGGGTCCGCCGAAACCAGAGATCGATCTGCACGAAACCGGAAATTGCCTTCGGCTTGAAAACGTGAACGATGTCTGGATCTATGACTTCCACGCGGCGCACCGCCTGCCGGTACATCGCCACCTGGTCATGGGCTGTTTCGAGCAACGGGAAACGGCGGTGCCGGGTCGGTCCAAGCCACTCAAGGCAAACGCCGTCTTCAAACTTTGGCGGCGACCATTCGCCTCGATTGTCGTAGGGAGGAATCAACACGACGCATTCGTGCCCTCTCGACGCTACGGCACGAGCCATGGGCAGGACCCGCGCGGACGTGGTGCCCTTCGGCGCCGTTGCGAACGGCGCGACGAACGCTACCTTCAACCCCGGCGCATCCTACGGCGGCCAACTAGACCGACCGTTAGGGCAGCCGTCAGGAGCGCGGCCGACGACGCGATCGAGACCGCGGCGCCAAGGGTAAAGTCCGACGGTTCGTACGAAAGCACGACTTCATGAGATCCGGCCGGGACGAGCACCGCCATGAAGAGCATGTTCGCTCGCATAAGAGGCACCTCTACTCCATCAATCCGAGCCCGCCATCCGGGGTAAATCGCGTTCCCGACAACCAATATCGCTCTATTAGCCGTTTCCACCGCCACCTCGACGCGACGTTGCCCATGAAATCGGATACGGGCCGCACCATTGGCTGGCGCTGAATCCAAATCAAACTTCGGGATGCCAAGAGACGATTCCGCAACACCGATAGCCCCGGCTGTAAGGGATCCGGCGGCGGGGGAATCAAGAGCGCCGAACTTCGCGCGCGGGCCTCGAAGCCCCGCATCGCGCAGCCGGTCTCCAAACCAGCCGAGGAACCAGCGTGAGGGCGACTCACGCCGGTCGTCTTTCTCGAGCACGGCGACGGTTCGCGGATCGAATTGGCCGCTCCGCAGGGCCATCCCAGCCGCTTCACGATCGTCCGCCAGCGCGAATGACTCGACGAGAAACGCCCGCTGCTGCGGATTCGGGTCCTTGTAGACCTTTACATCAGTCCAGTGTATGAGCTGCAGCGGGTCCTCCGTCCGCAACGGCAGCGGATGCGAGCGGCCCGATTCGTCGGTCGCTGTGATCGCCCGTACCGTAAGTCGCACATCCGACGCCGATCGAATTCGGATACGGTCCGCGAGCTCGGCAGTATCGAAGACATGCTTTGACACGTACGCTGCGGCCGTCAAGTCGGTCGCAATCGAATCTCCTATATCGAGCGCGAATTTTTCGCCTGGCGTCGAGGCGCCCAACGACACGGGCATCGATGCAAGAACGTCCTGGCCTCGCAGGATGTCCAACCACCCCGCGCTGTCTGGATGTGCGGCATTCTCGTGTACCGCCGCATCACCGATAACTGCGATGTCGCTTACTCTGATTTCCTCGGCGAAGGGCACGGTTTTGGTACTGGCCGCCTCGACATCCAGCTCGATCTCCGTGTCGAAAAAGAATCGGTCCACTTCAATGTCACTCTTCCGATCCACGATCAAATACCCCGCTCCGAGGAGATCAAGCGTTTTTCGATCGGGTAGACCTATGACCTGATTCCGCAAGATGGCATCTGGCGCCAGGGCCGCGCCCGCCAAAAGAGCATCCTTGAGCAAGACGAAATCACGGGTTGGGAGCACGCCGCCGTCGTAACCATCCGGGCTCGATCGAAGATACGCCATCGGCAAATTGGGGCTCAGAGTGTCTCGGTACTTCAGACTGATTAAAAACTGAAGGAACGTCGGATAGCCAAGTTCCTCCTGGTGTCGCGATGCCAAGACCGCTCTGTCGCGGTCGTTGATTTCGTACGAAGGATCGGCGAGGCCCAGCGTCCGCGGCGCCTCGAGATCGGTGGGCAAGAGTGAAACCACCGGCCCCGGATTTGAGTAGGCTTCCATCGGGACCGGCCGGGCAAGCTCAAATGGTCGCTGAGCTACGATCAACTCCACGGCGACGGCCACCGGAACAATAACAGCCAACCGCCCCGGTTTACTCAGTACCAGCGCCAGAACGCCCATCGCCAGCACACCGGCGATAGCCCAGACTACGGGAACGGTCGGGGGAATGTGTCCGATGGCAACGACGCTGATCACAGCCGCAATGGATACTGCAGCGACGGCCGTTCCGAGCGCGGCAATCGTGCGGCGGCTCCAGTCAGAGCGCCGTCTTTGAACGTGATCAAGACCGATTCCGGCCAGGAATGCCAGGGAAATGTTGAGTCCCAGCAACCAGCGCGCCGGGACCCTGAACAGATCGAATCCCGGTATCACGGCGTGCGCCACCCGAAACACCGGAGTGGCCGGACCCACCGCCAGGATCAAGCTGACGGCCGCCAGCGCTGCGAAAAAAAACACAAACCGGCGTCGATCCGGAGCGAATATCCCCACCGCAGCCAGCCAGGTCGCCGTAAAGCCGACGAACGCCAAAAACTCCTGCGAGGACGGTACGTAAATGAAACTTGGCAGCAGCGCCGGTCCCAGAGCGCCGGCCGGCAGCGAGAACGATCCGGACTCGAAGAGCGAAAGTCCTCCCGACCTGATGGAAAGCGATGACAGTAGCAGGCTCGGCAAAACTTGAATCGCGGCCAGTGCGATACCGAGCGCCAATGCCCCGACAAACAAGCCACCCCGCGATGCGACGTGCCGCAAATCGACCGGCTTCCCGTGCCGGTGGCGAACCAGAAGGGCGAACAATAGGAACGCCGCCGCGATTGCCACGGACATGTAAGCCTGTTGCGGGTGGCCGGCCAGGATCTGCAGGGCAACGACCAGGCTGAGCCCCAGCGTCGACCAGGCGACCCGGCTGCCCGACATCGACCACACCATCCAGAGGACAAACGGTACCCATGCGATAACCGCAAGCTGATTCGGATGGCCCGATTGGCCGCTCAGCACTCCACCGAGACCGAACGCCAGGGCCGCGACCGTTGACGGGATCCATCCAAGATTCAGAACGCGCCTCGCGAACACGAGGGCTCCGACCGCCGCTATCCACACGTGAATGACCACCGACAGCGAAACCGCCCTTGCCGGATCGAGCGGGAGCAGCGCCAGATTCAACGGATAGAGAACGGCCGTCTGCGGATTTGCCAGGAACGGAACTCCCATGAACACGTGCGGATTCCAAAGCGGAACCTCGCCATTCAGCAAAGCCTGGGAGGCGTACGACCGAATCGGGAAAAAGTACGTCTGAACGTCATAACCCGAAAGGATCAAGCCCTGGAAGATCACGCGATTGTACGAAGCCAAAACCGCGGCAGTGATCGCCGCCAGGCTCAGGAGCGCACCAGCGGGAACGGGGAGCGATCTCGCTCCCAATCGAGTCAAGTTCTGGTGGTGGTCGATCCGATCCTGCGACCCAGAAAGTCGAGGTTCGAATTAAGATCTCCGGGTTGCGCGGTGGTCCGGATCAGACTTCCTCGGCCAGTAACACGGCTTCGGCGATCTCTTTCATCGTGCGCCTTCGGTCCATGCTCAGCTTTTGAATCCGCTGAAACGCGTCACGCTCGGTGAGTCCGTGCTTTTCCATAAGCAAGCCCTTCGCTCGCTCAACCACTTTCCGCGTCTCGAGGCGCTCCGCAAGATCCGCGACCTGCTCCGACAGAATCTCGTACTCACGATACCGAGAAACGGCAACCTCAATAGCGGGACGCAAATCGTTGTCGCGTAGCGGCTTCATTACGTATGCCATCACGCCAACGTCGCTCGCCTGTCGCACGAGCCCGTCGTCCGAAAACGCCGTTACAAGCACGACCGGAGCGATACTTTCCTTTGTTAGAGCTTCCGCCGTGGAGATGCCGTCCAGAACCGGCATCTTGATGTCCATCACAACCACGTCGGGTCGCGTTTGCCGGGCAAGATTTAATGCGGTTTCGCCGTCCGAAGCGTCCCCGACGACCTGGTAGCCGAGAGTTTCGAGTCTTTCCCTCAGATCCATGCGGATTATCGTTTCGTCTTCAGCCACCACGATTCGGAGCGCTTTAACGGCGGTTTCTTTCGTCAATTGATGATTTTCCCTGCTTTACATGACGGTTGAGCGTACCAGCAAGCCGCTACTGCGCACACGCGCCCCAGCTACTGCGCACACGCGCCCCAATCGACTGTTGGGAGCCGCAGGGTACTACATCTGGTAGCAAATTCGGTTTTCCGAAGACATCGGTACAATATTAAGGCCCGTACCGGCATTGTCGGTACGCATTTGTTCATCGGAAATTAATCGATCCTTGCTGGATCGGGAGCGCGAATTGAAGCTTACTTGCGTCCAGGAGAATCTCAGCAAAGCGCTATCCGTGGCAAATCGGGCTGTGGCCACCCGCAGCAGCCTTCCAGTGCTCTCAAACGTCCTCGTCGCGACCGACAGCTCGATGCTTAAACTCGCTGCCACAAACATGGAAATCTCCACCACGGTCGTGGTGGGATGCAAGATCGAGTCGGAGGGGGCGGTTACTGTTCCAGCTCGCCTCCTCACCGATCTCGTTTCTCAGTTCGAAGCCGGACCGGTTGAGCTCGAGTTAAATTCGGAGACCCTGGAACTGGCGCTATCGTCCGGAAAGTATCGCGCGACGGTCAAAGGGATATCGGCCGACGATTTTCCGCCGCTACCGACCGCCGAACCAGGCACTGCGCTGCGGATCGACCCGGCCAAGCTCAAACAAATGGTCGATCTCACGACAATCGCCGCGGCCACCGATGACAGCAGGCCTGTTCTCGCGGGCGTTTCGATAGCAATTGGTCCCGACTCGTTAGTGTTCGCGGCTGCCGACGGTTATCGATTGGCCGTCAAAACGCTTGAGACGCAAACAGACATCTCCGAAGCCTCTACAAAGGTTCAAATAATCGTCCCCCGCAACAGCATGCTAGAGCTATCTCGCATACTCGGCGAGGCCGAAGAGGAAGTCGAGATCATTATCTCCCCGCAAGCAACCCACGCGGTATTCAACGTGGGCAGCGTTCAGATGATTTCGCACCTGATCGAGGGCCAGTTTCCAAATTACGAGCAGCTTGTGCCGACGGATTTTCAGACCCGCCTGGTGATGAGTACAGCAGAGTTTTCGAAGGCGACCAGAATCGCATCGATATTCGCGCGCGGCGGTTCCAATGTAATTCGATTCGAGGCCGATCCGACGGGAAATAGCTCCGGCTCGGTATCGGTGTCCGCCGAGTCGGCTGACGTGGGGAAAAATTCAGGCGATCTCGATGCAACCATCGAGGGAGAGCAGGCGTTCATCGCTTTCAATGCGCGCTTTCTCGGGGAGTGCCTGGGAACCATCGACACGGAGGAGGTCGAAGTCCAATTGTCTGGCGCTACAAGCCCGGGATTGATTCGTCCCCTCGGCGACGAATCGTATACTCACGTTATCATGCCGATGCACACCGTCCGGTAGAAACCGGGCGACCGGTCGGCCCGTATTACGGTTGACGGCTCGCTTATGAGAGTTCGAACCACCTGCAAATGATTCAACCCGACCAAATTGAGTCACGAAACCGCGCGCGGCCGCCGGTCCAGCCGGCCGTCGGCGGTCTTATCGCGGCGGCTATTGCCCTTGGCGCGGGCGAGCTGGTTGCTGGAATGTTTTCTGGACTACCGTCCATGGTCCTGTCGGTCGGAAAGCTCGTAATCGACTACTCGCCCTCGTTTGCTGAAGACTTCGCGATCCGCGTATTCGGCACCAACGATAAGGTCGCGCTCATATCTGGGATCGCCACTCTATCGATTCTGATCGGTGGACTGTTGGGGATCGTATCGGTTCGCAATTTTCGCGTGGCCGCCGGTGGGTTCGCCGCGTTTGGGGTACTGGGGGCCATCGCCGCGATCAGGGATCCGCTTTACGGTCCGGCCCCGGCTGTGATCGCCGCGGGTATCACAGCGGCAGCGGGCATCGCAGCGCTCGCCTGGCTAAGTCCAGAGCGCATCCGTGGCGCTGAGGCCGAAGATGAAACCAACACATCGATACCGGCGTTGCCGAGGCGCTCGTTCCTGCTTCGAGGGGGAGGTTTGATCGCCCTCGCCATAGGATTCGCCGCGGCTGGACGCTCGCTTGCCGAACGAGGTCGGGCCGCATTCTTGAGTCGGGAGGAAGTCGTCCTACCTCGACCGAGCGAATTCGTTTCTCCACCGTCTCCGGAGAAGGCCATCAACGTGGTCGGCCTCGATCCGCTTGTGACGCCGAATGACGATTTTTACCGCATCGACACATCACTTTCGTTTCCCAAAGTCGATCCTGATTCCTGGCGGCTCAACGTTACCGGGATGGTTGATCGCCCATACGAAATGACGTTTGACGACCTTCTCGGCATGCAAACCGTTGAGCGTTACGTCACGCTCTCCTGCGTGTCGAACGAGGTTGGCGGCGACCTCGTTGGCAACGCCAAATGGCTCGGAATTCCTTTGCGCACCATCTTGAATCGGGCTGGGGTTCAGGACGGCGCCACGCAGATAGTGGGTCGCAGCGTTGATGATTTCACGGTCGGGTTTCCAACCGAAGTGGCCTTCGATGGCCGGGCCGCCCTCGTGGCGATCGGCATGAACGGCGAGCCTTTGCCGTTCGACCATGGATTTCCCGCACGTCTGGTGGTTCCAGGGCTCTACGGCTACGTTTCGGCAACGAAATGGCTGTCGGAGATCGAGCTCACGACCCTCACTGCGTTCGACGCGTATTGGATACCCCGAGGCTGGGCCAAGCGAGCGCCCGTCAAGACGCAGTCGCGCATCGACATCCCGAGGCGTCAAGCGAAGCTTGATGCCGGTCCGCAGCATGCGGCCGGGTTTGCATGGGCCCCGACTCGCGGTATTGACAAGGTCGAGGTTCAGATCGACGGTGGTCTCTGGTCGGAAGCGCGTCTCGGTGAAGCGCTGACCACGGACTCCTGGCGTCGTTGGGCATATGCATTTGACGCGACGCCCGGCAACCACGTAATTTCGGTCCGCGCTACCGACGGAGACGGCCAAACGCAAACTTCCAAAGTGCAACAACCTCGCCCGGATGGCGCCACCGGGTATCACTCCGTCCGGTTCGGGGTGTCCTGATTTCGTAGTGCAGTCCAGCCGCCAGTCCGGTCCGAAAAACCTGGCTCCGTCCGCACGCCGGCCGCGACAGCGAAGGAATTGAATGAGTTCAGCCGGCGGCGCGAATGCTCATCAAATAGTCGCCCGGGGACTAACCAAACATTACGGCGTGGTTCAAGCCCTGAACGACCTGGACCTCACGATAAGCGAGGGCGAAATCTTCGGTTTTCTGGGGCCAAACGGCGCCGGCAAGACAACAACCATTCGATTGCTCCTGGGACTTTTGCGGCCAACTCGTGGTTCGGCGTCGATAGCCGGATTCGATGTGGCTTCTGAGGGGACGGCGAGCCGCAAGATGGTCAGCTTTTTGCCGAGCGCTGGCGGCCTGTACGAGTACATGACGGCCGCCGAGTACCTCCAGACGTTCTGCCGGTTCGGAGGAGCCACGCGGATTCGCGGCCTCGAACTCGCCGAACGACTTGATCTGGACGTGACTCGCAAAATAAAGAATCTCTCGACGGGAAACCGCCAGAAAGTCGTGATAGTCCGCGCCCTGCAAAACGACGTGCCCGTCTACCTTGTCGATGAGCCGACCCGCGGCCTCGACCCGCTGGTGCAGCAGGAATTTGAACGTATCATCCGTGAGTACCGCGAACGGGGACGCACCATATTTCTGTCAACTCATGTCCTCTCGGAGGCCGAAGCCCTTTGCGACCGCGTCGGAATTCTGCGCGACGGCAGACTTGTGGCTGTCGAGACAGTGACGGGTCTGAAAAAGGCACGAGTGCGGCGCTTTTCCGTCATGTTCGACGGCCACCTGCCTCGTGATGACGAACTTTCCAACGCTTCGTTTATCGAGCGGAACGGCTCGGAGCTTCGATTCGAAGTGAGCGGTTCTGTCGATTCCATTGTCAAGACGCTCGGTCGCTATCAGGTGACCGATCTGTTCATCGAGCAACCGACGCTCGAAGACGTATTCCTTCGCTATTACGGGGAAGATAAAAGTTGACCGTAAATCTCCTCCGGCACACATTGAGAAGCCGCCGGCTGGCGATTATCTGGTTCTCGGTCGGAACTCTCTTCTACTCACTACTTACCATGGCACTTTGGCCTTTTTCGAGCAGTCTCGACCTGGCCGCGATGTTCGAGCAGCTCCCTGATTCGGTGCGATCGGCTTTCTTCGGATCCGGCATCGGCGGCCAATCCGTCATGGAGACCACGTTTTTCCAATACCTGGCCGCCCGGTACGGCACATGGCTGCCGCTCATCCTTGGATACTTCGGAATCTGGCTGGGGGCCGGCATCATTGCCCGAGAATACGATCGGGACAGTCTCGATCTGTTGCTGGCCCAACCTCTGACGCGGATTCAGCTGGCGTTGGCCAAATACGCGGGCGCGATCTTCGCGTCGATTCCCGTAGTGGCACTGTCGGCCATCGGCCTGCTTATCGGTGTCGCGCTGTGGGGCGATGGCATGGAACTGCGTGCTGGCGCCATCTCGCTCATGCACGTTCAAGCGCTGCTTTTCACCGCGGCCGCAATGGCGATTGGGCTGCTTCTCGCGTCAATTTTTCTGGAACCGGGAAAATCGTACGGTTTGGCGGCGGGAATAATGGTCATCATGTATCTCGGAAACCTGGTTGCGCAGTTCGTCGATTCCCTTTCGTGGCTTCGGTATGGCTCCTTGTTTCATTATTGGCAGCCTGTTAACGAACTGAGCTCGGGAAAACTTGATTCCGGAAGCGCGCTGACCATGGCAGCTATCGCTGGCGTGGCCATGGTCGCGGCCCTCGCGATCTTCAGGCGCAGAGACATTTCGACCTGAACGCCAATCCGCGCCGTCCAGAGCGCCCTCCGTTATCCCGGCCATCCGGGACTGCGAATATAGTAGGTGTTTTGAACGCGACATTCGACGCGATCGGATGCTCATTGCCGGATGCTCAATAAGACTGCGGCTCTCCGCCGGTACGATCAGTTAGCCGCTAACGCTCCGTTCGACCTGGCGTATGGGTCCTAAACCTCCCCTGAGCCCGGTCCGAACACGGTCCGCCCCACAGTGAGCGCCGTTACGGATCCAATTGGACCCACGACCGCCGACCAGGATGCATCGACCGGCCTGACCTATCCGCGAACCATCCGCGACGGCATGCTGCTTGCCATTGTGTTTTTCTCTGGAATGACGGTGCTGGGGGTGGAGCTGACCGCATCTCGTCTGCTGGCTCCGTTTTACGGAAACAATCTGTTCGTGTGGGCCAACGTCATAGGACTGGTTCTCCTCTACCTCACGGCTGGTTACTACGTCGGGGGGCGGATCGCCGACAGGCGACCCGACGACCGCCTGTTGCTCCGCCTTGTGGCAGTCGCGGCGTTCACCATCGGCCTGGTCCCCCTTTTTGCAAGGCCAATTCTCGAGCTTTCAACAAAGGCTTTTTCCGGGCTTTCCCTCGGAGTTTTCTGGGGATCGTTATTTGGGGTGCTGTTACTGTTCGCGATCCCCATAACGATCCTCGGCTTCGTGTCGCCGTTTGCGATAAGGCTGAGTACAGCCAACGTAAAGACGGCTGGCGCCAATGCAGGCCGCATCTATGCTCTGGGAACTCTGGGCAGCATTCTAGGCGCGTTCTTGCCCGTGCTTCTGCTGGTTCCAAATATTGGAACTCGAAACACGTTTCTAGCATTCGCGCTCGTTCTACTGGCCCTTACGGTCGCCGGACTCAAAAGCTGGCGGTTTTTGATTCTGCTGGGGCTGCTGGTCGCAATCACGGTGCTGGTTAACGTCCGGCCTGAGACGATCCGCGCGGCCGAACGCGGCCGTCTGCTGTACGAAGAAGAATCGGTGTTTAACTTCATACAGGTCCAGGAAACCAGTATGGGTGTGCGGCACCTCGTCCTCAATGAAGGTCTTGCCACGCACTCGGTGTTCTATCCGGGGCGGGAGACACAACCGCTATCCGAAGGCCCGTGGGATTACTTTCTGCTCGCGCCCCAGTTTCGCAAAGATCATCCCGGCCAGGTCGAAAACGCGCTAATTGTCGGACTGGGCGCCGGCACCGTTTCCAAGCTCTACCATCAGGTCTATGGCGAAGCCACGTATATTGACGGCGTCGAGATCGATCCCCAGATCATTCAAGTCGGCCGCGATCTGTTCGATTTGAACGAGCCGAATCTAAACGCGGTAGCCGAGGATGGAAGGTATTTCCTGCGACGCACGGACCGCATCTACGACGTTGTCGCAGTCGATGCATACCGGCAACCCTACATTCCATTTCAGTTGACGACCCGCGAGTTTTTCGCGGAGATCCAGGCGCGGCTAAAGGCCGATGGAGTCGTAGCTGTGAACGCCGGTCGCGCACCGAATGATTTTCGCCTTGTCGAGGCGCTGAGCAGGACAATGCGTTCCGTATTTCCGACGGTATTCGTCATCGACCTTCCGGCCGGCTACCTTAACAGCCTCATCTTCGCGTCAAACAGCCCTATTTCCATTGATGATGCCGCCCGACGGCTCGCGAATACCGACAACGCCACGATCCAGGCCATAGCAAACCGCGGCATCAACATCCGAGCCGTTGAATCGGCCGAAGGCGCGTTTACCGACGACCTTGCGCCGGTCGAGCAAGTGATTCATCAGATGATTCTGGGCGTCGCTCAATCGGGCGACAGCTCCGTGAATACCGCGCGATAGCGAGTAAGCGGCCCTGCGGTACCGGTTTGGGCACTACTCCCATTTGAAAAGCCGAACCGCCACAAAAAAGGTTCCCGCGAGCCAGAGGGCCAGCGCCAGATAATTAAGCCACATGGGATTGACCGCGAAGCCGCCGACCATCGTTTGCCGGATACCATCGCTCAAGAAAGTCAGTGGTAGCACCCGTACGATCGGCTGCAGAAAGTTCGGAAGCCCGTCGATTGGAAAGAAAATCCCCGAGAGAAACATCATCGGCAGCGAAACGAGCTGAGCTATGGGCAGCATCCCTTCCTCGGTTTTCGCAAACGACGAAATCGCAAAGCCGATCCCCAGAAACGCGAGCGCCCCCAGAACAATAATTGCTATCAGTTCGGCGATTCCGCCCTTGATCGGGACATCGAACACCAGCGTCGCCATCAAAGTGAGAAGCGCGGCCTGGATGGACACGACGACGAGGCGGAAAATGACTTCGGCGGCGATTAAGGTACTCCGCCGTATTGGAGTTGCGCCCAGACGTTTGAGGATCAGTTTTTCACGCCTGATCACCAAATTTATCGACGCAAAAACGCCAAGCTGCATCACGCTCATCGCGATTATTCCGGGCGCCATGAAGTCCACCGTTCGCAGATCCGACGCGACGACCGAGACGGGTTGGATGTCAAGCCCTCGCGGAGTCCCGGTACGAAGGCGATCGATGTCGTCCAGTATCTGCCGGAGAATCGGCACGACGATCATCGCCGTTGTCGTCCGAGACGGATCGAAAAAGATGCGGACCCTCGCCGTTTCGCCCGCGGCCACCACGTCCCCGAATCCCTCGGGAATCACGATTACGGCGTCCCGATCGCCATCCTCGAGCTTTTCCCGCTCTGTATCGAATCCGTCTTCCGTAACGTCGAGCACCGGCAGATTCCGGAGAGCATCGGCAAGGTTACTCGCCGCGGCTGAGGTGTCCTCGACAGCCAGGCCGATATCAAAAGTGCGCGGTCTGTCCAGGCCCTGCATCAACACGCCAAAAATGACCATGAAAATGAACGGGAATGCAAGCGTGAAAAACAGCGCGGTCCGATCGCGAACAAACTCACGGCCAAACGCCAGAACCAGCGCCCCGATAGCTATCAGTCGCGTATCCGCCGGCCAGTCAGTTTGAGAAACACGTCCTCCAGATTGGCCCGCCCGATGCTCAAATCTTGCATCGAAATGTTTCGGTCTTTCGCATAGTCCATCAGCGCGCCGATCGTCGCGGCTACGTCGGCGCTGAAGAGTTCTACACTGCCGTCTTCGGAGGCCGCGCCGGTGACCCCGGCCAGCGATTCCAAATCGCCATTCGAGATTTGGCTGTCGGATGCCTTAAAGCTCACGGTCTGCGCCTGAAAATTGCTCTCGATTAGCCGCGCCGGACTGTCCAGCGCGATTATCTGGCCGTGATCGACAATGGCTATCCGGTCGCAAAGCAGCTCCGCTTCGTCCATGTAGTGCGTCGTAAGGAAAATCGTCTTACCTTCCTTGCGCATCGCCGCGATGACGTCCCACATATGCCTTCGCGCTTGCGGGTCAAGCCCTGTCGTCGGCTCGTCCAGAAATACAACTTCCGGATCGTTCACCACAGCCAGAGCGAACGAGAGGCGCTGTCTCTGACCGCCCGATAGCTCTTTCGAAATCGCGTTCGAGCGGTCCGCCAGATCGACCATTTCGATAAGGTCGTCCACGGTTCGAGTGCGTTTGTAGAACGACGAAAAAAGCGCCAGGTGCTCGCGAGCCGTCAGTTTGTCAAAGAGCGACGCCGATTGAAGCTGAATCCCAATGGTCTCCCGTACTTTTACGCCGTCGCGGTGCGGATCGAGATCGAGTATCCGCACGTGACCAGAGTCCATATCACGCAAACCCTCGATGATTTCGACCGTCGTACTCTTGCCCGCTCCATTGGGGCCGAGCATGCCAAAGACCTCACCGCGCTCAACCTCGAGCGAAAGCCCGTCGACGGCCTTTACATCTCCGTAATGCTTTCGGAGATCGCGTACTTCGATTACCGGCATCTTGCTCGATTGCCGTGGTTTTCGAAGCGCGGGGCCCTCACGAATGACCATCCCTGGCTGCGCGGACGGAATCCGCTAATTTGGAGAATGTACCAATCTGGTCCACACGTAGACTGCAATCTCCGGGTCTATGACCACGGTCTCGCCGTCTACCTTCAGGACAACGTGACCGAAGGGCGTGATCTCCTGGACTTCCATGAGCGTTCCGGGCACGAGATTTTTCTGCTGAAGGTAGCGCATGATCTCGGCGTCGTCTTCAGCAAGTTCCGAAATTCTGGCTACCTTTAACTCTTCACTCGCCTGCGATTCCGAGAGCCGTCTCATCCCTTCGAATGTCCAATTCTTGGCGTTGCCGGGAATCGGATTTCCGTGCGGGCAGGTCTCAGGATGGTTCAAGGCTTCGGATATTTTCTGCTCCAACGAACTTGAGAGAGAGTGTTCGAGGCGATGCGCTTCCTCGTGAAGCATTACCCAGTCGAGATCCAGCATGTCGTTTAGCCAGCGCTCGATCAACCGGTGACGCCGAGCCAGCCCCTCCCCGAGCACCCGACCGCTCTCGGTTAGTGTAATGGTGTGGTTCGCATCGACATCGACGTAACCGTCCCTCACCATCCGCTCCACCGTCACAGACACGGTTGGGGCCGAAACTTCCAACTTGTCAGCCAATCGCGCCGCAATAACCTCAACCTGCTCGAAGTTCAGGCTATAAATCGCCAGCAGGTAGTCTTCTACGGTTGAACTTAGCATTTCCTCAGCCAGATAAACCTCGCTCGCATTTACCGGTATGTCGCTCGCACCGGCGTCCGAGCGCCCGCTCGGTTGCCACCGATCCGCATGTTTGGTTCGAGAGCTTCCGCGATCTGCTCGGCGGCTGTATTCAGCGCCCCCGGACCTGCCATGGAGCTTGCAGGCGCGTGTCGTTCGTGAATAACGGAGCTGTTGACCGGCCGGTCTTCCTGACCAAGAACACGAACCTCGGCAACTGCCGGCCACCAGCCTCTAGCCCTTTTGAAGTATATCTGAGCGGACGCGGTGAACGCGCTCGGAAGACTAAGTGGATCGCTCTATTGCCGCACCACCGATCGGCTCAGCTACGAAATACCATCCGTCGCTGTCTGATCGTCGCTGCCGCGACTCTGCCCGACGGGCCCACGACAACGGAAATGCGTCCGCTACACTGTTGGCCGCATTGGCGCTAGACGACTCGCTAAGACATTACCGCGATCAGGTCAACTTCCCGCCATCGCACTTTTTAGGAGGGCAGCATGGCAGGTGAGTTGAGGGGAAAGGTCGCAATTGTGACCGGCGCAAGCATGGGCATCGGGCAGTCCGCGGCGGAGGCGCTCGCGGCCGCTGGCGCCGATGTTGCGCTCTTTGCCCGAAGCGAGGACCGCCTGCAGCAGGTTGCTGACGAGGCACGGCGGCGGCAGGTCAAAATACTCACCCATGCCGGGGACGTAGCCGACCGCGACGCCGTTGCAATGGTGGTAAAGAGGACCCGCGAGGAACTCGGAATTCCCAACATTCTTGTTAACAACGCCGGCACCAACACGGTCCGGCGAGGCGTCTCTGACATATCGGCCGAAGACTGGGATCGTGTCGTCAGCGTAAACCTCACCGGCGCCTACAACCTTGTCAGAGAGGTCTTGCCTCTCATGAAGGAGAACGGCGGTGGTGTGATCGTAAATGTCGTCTCGCTCGCCGGCAAAACGGCGTCAAAGCTCGCGGGCGTGGCTTACTCGGCTTCAAAGTTCGGTATGGCCGCCCTTACAGAAAGCATCAACGACGAGGAGCGCGGGCACGGGATTCGTGCGACCTCAATTTTCCCCGGCGAAGTCGAAACACCCATATTGGCCAAGCGCCCAGACCCGCCGAGCCCTGAACAGGTGGCACTGTTCCTTCAACCGGAGGATGTCGCGGCCGCGATCGTGTTCGCTTGCTCACTGCCGCCGCGCGCATGCGTTCCAGAACTCGTTATCCGTCCCACTCGCACGATTTCGTATTCGTAGGACGACCGAACACACCGTGCATCGCGCAGCCGAATTCCCATCTGGAGAAAAGCGTGAATAGAGCCGTCGAATACGACCTGGTTTTCGACAACTGCACAATTCTCGACGGGACGGGAGCCGCCCGGCGTCGGGGCTCCGTGGCGGTCAGCGGATCGAAGATCGCAGCGGTCGGTGACATCGCCGATCGCAAAGCCCCGACAGTCGTGGATCTCGGCGGCCTGGTGATATGTCCCGGTTTCATCGACACACATAGTCACTCGGATTTCCCTTTGGTGATCGATCCCTCCGCCCAGAGCAAGATCCGCCAGGGCGTCACAACGGAAATCGTCGGCAACTGCGGTTTCAGTCCCGCCCCGATTACCGACATGAATCGAAGCGACATGATCGATACCAACCGCCACCTCGCAATGGGCGCGGAGTTTGATTGGTCGTGGGACTCGATGGGCGGATACCTGGACAGACTCGACGCCACGGGCATTGCCGTAAACGTGCTCGCCCTTGTTGGGCACGTCCCTATCCGCACAGCGGTCATGGGCTATGCCAAGCGGCATCCGACCACAGACGAACTCAACGAAATGAAGTCTCTGCTGCGAAAATCGCTCGAAGAAGGCGCGTTTGGTTTTTCAACTGGTCTCATTTTTCCGCCCAGCTCGTACAGCGACACCGATGAGATCGTGGAACTCGCGAACGTTCTGGCCGAGTTTGGCGGCATTTATTTCAGCCACATACGGGGCGAAAGTCACAGTCTGCTGAGAGCCGTTGCCGAAGCCATCGAAATTGGGGAGCGCGCCGGCGTTGCCGTCCAGATAGCGCACCACAAGGCCTTCGGCAGGCCATTCTGGGGGCGGGTTCGCGATTCTCTGTCGATGATCGAGACGGCGCGGGATCGAGGCGTTGATGTGACTGTCGACGTTTATCCATACACGGCTGGCAGCGGTGGCCTGACCCAGCTGATTCCGGAATGGGCGCACGAAGGGGGGCCGGAAGGAATCCTCGCCCGACTGCGTAACACCGAGATCAGAAACCAACTCGAAGAAGAAGTCAGATCGAGCTGGCGCGAATGGGACACTATCAACGTTTCGTGGACGGCTTCCGGAAACCCGGATGTCGAAGGGAAGAGCATCGCCGAAATCGCCAGCGAACGAAACATCCGGCCCGAGACGGCTGTGTGCGACATTCTCATCGAAGAGAATTTGCAAGGCGTCATCGTCCACTTCGGTATGGACGAGGACGATGTGCGGTACGTGCTCCGCCATCCGGCCGCCATGATCGGGTCGGACGGATCGGCCATATCGCCGGAGCCGCCGCTGAACATGGGGCGTCCCCATCCACGGTTTTATGGCGCTTTCCCGCGAGTTCTCGGGCACTACGCCCGCGATGAAAACCTGTTTCCGCTCGAAACAGCGGTACACAAGATGACCGGAATTCCGGCCGGGAAAATGGGCCTCGACGCGAAGGGAATCCTTGAGCCGGGACGCGACGCGGACTTAGTCGTCTTCGACCCCGACCGAGTCATCGATACCGCCACTTTCGAGGAGCCCCACCAGTTTCCCGAGGGGATTGTCCACGTCGTGGTGGGCGGCAAATTCGTAGTGAATAACGGAACGCAGACGCCTGAGCTTTCCGGTCGGGCGCTCCGGGGCCCGCAGGCGAAATAACCGCCGCCGAAAGCACGCGGCATTACCAATGAAGTCACCAACGATATACATAAAACCCGGCTGAACAAGCTGCCGTAAGAGCCTGGACCTGCTGGAGAGCAGGGCGATTGAACCGCGAGTTCGGGACTTTTTCAGGCAGCGCTTCACGGTCGATGAGCTTACCGACATTTTCTCCGGGCGAAGTGTCCGCGACTTCCTGAGCCAACGCTCGAAAAAGTACAGGGAACTCGGTCTCGACTCGGCCGAACTTTCTGATCCCCAGCTCATCCGGCTCATGGTCGAAGAACCAACGCTGATTCGCCGGCCCCTGGTCGTTTCCGGCGATACCATAGTTGTCGGTTTTGACCGCGAGGCGCTGGAAGCGATCAGCCCGGAATAACGCGCGCCGACCCCATCTGCCGCGCTGAACCGGACCGCCGGGTTATTCCGAGCCGCACCCCCGTGATTCTGAGCGACAGCGAAGAATCTCGGCTTCGGCCATTCAATGCCGCAAAACCGGCGGCAGATTGGACTCGGAAGTTCTGGGATCGCGTTGGTCAAACCGGAGCGCAACAGGGTGTAGTGATCGTCGGTACTCAGGTCCCTATTTACGACCATGGTCTTGCGATTTCGGCCCCCGTCGTGCGGTCAGAATCCCGCAGCGCAGGAAGACCGGATTCTCCAAGCGCCATTTATTGGGCTCAGGGCTGTCGCGAAGTGCCTGAGACAGCCACCGAAACGCGTTCAGACATCGTTTGTCGAGTCTCGCCCGGCAAGCCTAATTGAGTTCCGCTCTGACCTTCCAGATTCGAATCTCCCCGTCCTCGTTGCCCATTGCAAGCCGGCCGCCATCATTGCTAAACGACAGACTCCGCACTTCGTCCCGCTCCCCGCTGATGATCAGATATCGCTCACCGGTCGCAGGGTCCCACAGCGAAAGTGTTTCGGTTTTCCCTTTTGACCCACCAGCACCGCCCGAGCCGCCACCTCCGCCGGTTCCTCCTCCCGCTCCCGCGACGTATCCCGGCGAGCGGCGGCCGCTCGCAAGTACATCGCTGACCGGGCTGAACTGTACCGATCTTATCCAGCTTGAGTGGGCCTCAAACGAGAGCACGGGCTCAACAGTTACCGAGGACGATCTGCCCGCGTCACTCGAACGGTTCGGGCCCGAATTCTCTGGACCGGGCGTAACATCACCCGTACCGGGCTTCTCCGATTGGATGGTAACGATATTGCACGTACCGGTCGCAGAGCCGCTGGCGTCGGACCCCTGGCAACTCAGCATTAATGAAACGGCCACAGCCACACCCAGCAGGTAGCAAGTGAAGGCCGCGGTGAGGACTCGCCGTCGCTGGCTATCGAGATGACTGCCGCGGTGGGCGTGTGTACGCGGGACAGAACTCAATATTGAATCCCTCGGTGGCAGATGGGGTCGAAGACTACGGGAATCCTGACGTATCTCCAGCTCCGGCGCTCAACGTCAGCGCCGAGGTGGCGAATGGCGTAAACGGCACGGAACCGCCACCGGTTATCGATATGAGCGGCGTGATTTCTCCGCTCGTATAGACACCCCAATCGTTGTTCGTCGCCGTAAACGCGCCCGTCGAAGCGTGGTTCACAGCGATGCCGGACCCAGTCGAACCGGTGCTTGTGATTATGTTCCCGGTGGCCGAGGCGTTGGTCGAATCGTTCTTGACGTAAATACCGTCGCCCCGGTTATTGGAAATATCGTTGGCCGTAAGCGTCACCCCGATGGCGCCGACCGCGCCACTGGAGGCAAGAAAGACCCCCGAGGGATTCGACGTTCCGGCATTATGAGTGCCGTTGCCGGTGATCAGGTTAGTCGAAATAGTGATTCCGCTGTGACTGCTTGAAGCGAATTCGATTCCGTACCAGCCGTTGGTTGAAATCGTATTGTGATCGATAGTGTTGTTGGACCCGGACTTTATCCCAATTCCAGCCACCGCAGAGCTCTTGGGCGAGAACTGTCCATTGTTGTCGATGAGGTTGTACTGGATCGTGTTGTTGGTTCCGGTGACTATCACACCGTTGTCGGCGTTTTTGTGAATGTGATTCGCATCGATCAGGTTTCCGGATGAATTCCCAAAATACGTTCCGAACCCGATACCGTTCTGATTCTCAAAAATGTCGTTGTTTCGCACGACGCTGTTCGCTGTGCTCGCTATCCAGATCCCGGTGTTATTCCACTTAATTATGTTGTCCGTGATGACCGCGCTTGACGCGCAGGAAGCCTGGCAATCGGCGACCGCGATGCCGCGACCGCCGCCTCTCACGGTGTTATGTCGCACCGTGACGCCTGTTGATCCACCGCCTACGCGGACAACGGGCTTATATCCCTGCCCGCTTATTGCGCCGGTCGAAGAATTGAACGAACCACCGCGTACGACTTCGAATCCCTCCAGAATGATGCCGCTGGCGTTGAGGAGGAGTCTCCCATTGCTGCCGGCGGGTGTCAGATCAATTACCGGAGGATTCGAGCCGGGCCCGATCTGGCTGGCGCCGGGATCGCCGATGAAGTGCAGATTCGCCGCGGTCACGGTCAAGTCGGAAGTGAGAGCATAAGTGCCCGCTGCGAGGACGACAGTGTTTCCCGCGGCCGCATTGGTTACGGCGGCTGGCAGGGACGCGAAAGCGCAGGCAAGTCCAGATCCGCTGCCCGGATAGGCTACGTTTGCAGTCCCGTTGCAATTCGTATCATCTCCATCCGTCCGAACGTATAGATCGCCGACGGCAGACGTCGGTGTGGGTGTTGCGGTAGGCGTCGCAGTGTCTGCAGGAGTTGGGGTTGGGGTCTCAGTCGGGGTCGGCGTGCCCGTAGGTGTCTGAGTCGGCGTGGGCGTCGGGGCGGGGGGGCGCGGCAGGAACGGGCGTTGACGTGGGCGTCGATGTCGGTACTGGTGTCGGCGTCGGCGTTGCACCCTTTATCCCGATCGCGCGACTCACCGTCCCGCTCGTCTGACCGGCGCTGTCGGTGCAGGTAAGGCTCAACGTGCCGCCCGCCGACACCAGCCACGTGAAACTCGTCTCCCCGCTGATGTGCTGTCCCGCATACGTCCAGCGCATCTCCGCGATCGATAGTCCCGCCGATGCGTTACAGCTACCCGATACGTTGATGATCGTGCCCGGCGTCACCGTTATCGATCCTCCGGGACTGCCTATCGAGGGGCCGTTGCCGGATTCGGTATCAGTGTCGGTGTTGGCGTCGGTGACGGCGTCTCCGTGGGGATGACCGTAAATGTCGGGGTAGGTACCGGTGACGGCGTGACCGTGGGCGCGCTCGTAGGTGTGTCTGTCGGCTGAGGCGCCGGAGTTACCGTCGGCGCTACCGGCGTCGCGGGTTGTGGTGTGGGCGGTTGCGGTGTTGCAGTGGGGGCCGGGGCCGTCGCAGGTGCGGCTGTCGGCGTGTTAGTCGGCTCAGGCGTAGGTGTGTCTGTGGATGCTGGCACCGGCGTGTCGGTCGGCGGTGGTGCCGACGCCGGCGTAGACGGCGGCGGCAATGCGCCTCCGCCGCAGCCGGCGGTGGCCGGTCCACAGGCGGCAGTGTCGGCGCCGGCGCCGGTGTGCTCTGCTCCGGGTCCTTCGCCGCCGGCGGCTCTACCTGTCGCTCCTCTATGACCTCGTCTGTCGTCTCGATCAGTGCTTGCTCTTCAGGTGTGGGCGGGTCGACTATCGGCGGAGCCGGGTCTTCGTCAGGCGCTACCTCGGTCGATGTCCCCTCTTCCACCGGTACCTCTTCACCCGACTCTCCCGCTACTCCCACTGTCCCCTCGAAGCTCTTCCACTTTGTCCCCTCTATTGGGTCTTCCTCTTATTAACGAATCCCGTCCCTCTCACCAAGCCCACCGATGAACTCGTCCTCACCTCATAGTTCGACTCCGCGTCCACCAGCTTCGATACCCGATGCACGGTCCGCCCCAGTCCCTGGAATATCGCGATGTTCCATAACCCCGTCTCCCGGTCTCCCGACAGCTCCTCGAGTGTGATGTCTGACCCGCCGTCCAGCAACACCACCGACCCTTCAAAGAACACCACCGCCGCCTGCGACCCTTCCAATACCCGGATGCGGTCTCTCGCGGATAGCTCAAGCTCGTCAGTGACTACCGTCAGCGCCAGCTCCGGCCCTGAAAAGACCTCGACCTGGCCCGACACAACGTCCAGCAACGCCTCGGGTATCGCGGGCTCGCTGCGGTAGGCCGCCGCCGTTATCCCCACGACGATTGCTATCAATATCGGCACGCGGAACAGGGCGCGCAGCAATGGCCTGGCCGCCCATCTATGAAGGATGGACCGGCCAGCCACCCTCACCATCTACCCGATTCGCCGATGTAGCTCAAGAACCGTGTCTAAATCCCCCTGCCAGGTCGACCCCATGTGTACCAAATCGAGGCTGGCGACACCATTTGCGTCGCATTACGACAACCCCGTACATCGAATAGGCAATACGGTTGGATCGGGGGAAAGTGCCATTACAAATCTTGCGAGCGCCCGAGCGTCCAATTGCGCACGGCCCAGGCTCCCCCTATCGCATGTCTTGAAAGTGTGCACGGCCGCTCGAAGACCACATCAAGAACTGACCCGGGTGCCTCGTACTTACCGAGACCGCGTTAACCGGCTACAGCCAGGATTCGGAAAACCGCCCCGCCCGCGAAGTCGACGAAGTAGACCTCGCCGCTCTCGTCTTCGCCGAACGAGCTGATGCTCAGGCCGGTTCTCAATCGTTCGGTGGTCGTCCACCCGCCGTCCGGGGATCTCACGGAGGTCCAGATGCGACCGCTGCAGTAATCCGCGAAGATGTAGTGTCCCAGCAACGCGGACTCGGATTCGCCCCTGTATACATATCCGCCGGTGATAGAGCATCCCTCGTCATGCTCGTACTCCGCGATCGGGAGCGCGAACCCGCTCTTGTCGCAATCCGCAGTCGGTTGGAAGCAGCGCGATCCCTCGGTGACGTTCCATCCGTAGTTTTCACCGCCGCGGCTCCCGACAGCCTGAAAATTCGCCTCCTCGATGCGGTTTTGCCCAACATCCGCGATGTACAGGTCGCCGATTTCCCGGTCGAACGAGTAACGCCACGGATTGCGCAGTCCGTAGGCCCAAATCTCGGGTTGAACGCTCGCGTCGCCCGCGAATGGATTATCCGCCGGTATGGCGTACGGGGCGCCGCGGTTTACGTCGATGCGCAGCATTTTGCCAAGAAGACTCGACAAATCCTGTCCGTTGCCCTGAGGATCGCCCCCGCTACCGCCATCGCCGGTTCCGATGTACAGGTATCCGTCGGGACCGAATGCCAGCATTCCTCCGTTATGATTTCTGAACGGTTGATCGTACGTCAGCACGATTTCGACGGCAGCCGGATCCGCTCGGTCGGAGTCCTCTGGCGAAACCCAGTACTCGGCCACGACGGTGTCCCCATCTGTATCCGTGTAGTTCACGAAGAACCGGCCGTTATCGATGTATCCGGGATGAAACGCCAGACCCAGCAGTCCCTGTTCCGAACCGCCCGTGCTGACCAGATTTCCGATGTCGAGGAACACCCTCGGCTGAATTGAATCCTGGTCGAGGAACTGGATCGTTCCGCGTCTGCCTACGACGAAAAGCCTCCCTGACCCGTCGCCAGCGTGGGTCAACTGAACCGGCTGATCGAAATCATCCGCGACCTTTTCGACTGCGATTCCCGCCAATGGCGGCGCAGCAGGCACCGGCGTGGGCGCGACGGCTGTCACGGCGGGTTCGACGGTCAGCGTCGGTGACGCGATGAATGCCGCCGTCGAAGTGGGCAGCGGGCTCGGTTGGGAACTCAGCGACGCCGTGGGAGCTGCGTGAGCCGTGGCGGTTTCCGTAGGTTGGGAAGCAGGACTTGAGACTGACGTCGTTGGGACGACGTTCGTCAACACGGCGGTTACGGCCGAGGGTTCGTTCTCACCGCGGATTTCAACCTGGCCGTCCGTGCAAGCGGCGATCGCCAAAAGTACGGCGACCGGAAGCATCCGGGCGATTCTCAAATTCAACTGTCCGAAACCGGACGGGGACCCGTTGTATTGAATCTCTTACGGTACCGCGATGCCCGCCACATTGACCTGCATTCGATAGACGCTCGTATCCGCAGTCATGAAAAACGTCTTCCAGTCCGCCCCGCCAAATGCGATGTTAGCGGGATGCTCGGGAGGCCGGATCCGCCCCAGCGCATCGCCTTCCGCCGACACGACCCACGTGCTGCCCGGGCCCGTGACCCACAGATTGCCCTCGACGTCGATCTTCATTCCGTCGGGTCCCTGATCGTCCGCGACCCCAAGGTACGTGAAGAAAACCCGGTCGTTGCTCAGTGAACCGTCGCTGGCCACATCGAACGCCCTGACGTGCCGCGCATGAGTATCGTCGACGTACAGGACTTGCTCGCCGGGATTGAAGGCCAGCCCGTTCGGCCGCAGAAAATCGTCCGCAAGCATTTCGATCGATCGATCTGGTAGCACTCGATACAGTGCGTTAAAGCCGAGCTCACTCTTGATTTCGGCATCGAGGGGATTATTCGGTGATGGAATCAGACCGTACGGCGGATCCGTGAAGTAAACGATTCCGTCGGAACGGACGACTATATCGTTCGGGCTGTTGAGCCTCTTGCCGTCGTAGGTTTCGGCCAGGGTCTCGACCGTGCCGTCCGCCTGAGTTATCGACACCCGCCGATTCAGGTGCTCGCAGGCCAGGAGCCGTCCCTGCTTATCAAGAGTCAGACCGTTTGAGCGCCCACTGGGCGTACGAAACGTGCTGACAGACGGCCCTTCGGGTCCCTCGTCCCATCTCACGATGCGGTTGTTCGGGATATCGCTGAATATCAGATGGTCTCCTCGCCAAAGCGGCCCTTCGGTAAATGTGAAGCCCCCGGCGATACGCTCTATCTGTGTATCGTCAGGGATCAGTTCCAACAGCCGCGTGTCGAGTACTTCGATCATCGGGTCCATCTGGATTCCTTTCTCGGGTGCGTTGACCGGGCGCAAATACTATCCAATATGAGCGGTCGAGGGGGCGCCGACGGCGATTAGCGACGCGTACGTTCAAACTCAGCGTGTCAGCTCGGCGACGCGCTCCCGCGAATCTGTGCGTCAAACATCGATTGGACTTCGTCAACGGTGGTGGCGTCTTGCGGCCCCTTGTCAGGGCGGGGCATTTCCAGGACTCGCGGAAATCGCAGCGCGTATCCGGGTTCGTGGCCCGAACGTCCGGCAGTGTGGTTTGGGCTCCGAGTGAGTTCGTCGGCAAGCACCGGCACGACGTGACGCGGCTCCACCCAGACGTCGGCCTCGACCGCCGAATCCAACAGCGGCGATGGCCCATTGCGCGCGTCTTTGTCCAGAAGCTCACGCATCTGAACCCACTCCTCGTCTGAATATCCGGTTCCCACTCGGGCGATCGTCTTGAGCAGGCCGTCTCGGGAGTCCCATACGGCGCTCAATATCGCTCCAATTCCCCACGCCGATCGTTTCCCCCTGCCTCGCCAGTATCCGACGATCGCACAATCCAACGCGTCGCTGAGGTCACCGGTGTAGCTGCCTTTGAGTTTGATCCAATTGAAATTGCGTTTTCCCGCTTGATACGGCGATTCCAACCTCTTCACGACGATTCCTTCGAAGCCGTCTTCGATCTTGTCCGCGAAGTAGGCATCTATCACGTCAGGGTCGTCCGTGACGATACTTTCGGTCACCGCAATCGTTTCGTTCGGATCGACGAGTTCCAGAAGCCGTTTGCGGCGCTCCGTGTAGGGCAGAGGTGTCAGGTCCTCGGCTCCCGTGTGCAGGACGTCAAACGCGAGGAGCTTGAGCGGCAATGAATCGGCCAGCTCTGCAATACCGTGTTTTCGGCGCCGCGAGAGTGTGATCTGGAAGGGCAGGAACTGGAAGGTGTCAGGGTCGTACCCCATCGCCTCACCCTCGATAATCACGTTGTCGTTGTTGAGTCGCGTTCGCGCCGCCTCCGCAACTTCGGGAAACATCCCGGTCATGTTTTCCAGATTTCGGGAGAAAATACTCACGTCATCGCCCGAACGATGAATCTGTAATCGAAATCCGTCAAACTTCGGCTCGACCGCGCATTCGCCGATCTTTTCAACGATTGCGGCGCCGGAGGACAGCCGCTCGGCCTGAGCCATTCGCACCGGGTTGCCAACCGCGACGTTAATCCTGGATATGGCATCGGCGCCGCCCTCGACATAGCGTTCGGCCACCAACCCCAGATCGCTGACGTAGTTATAGGCCCGCTCGATCGCCGCTCGTTCCGACTTGTCCCCGACTCTGGCGAACGACAGCCCGTCCATGATCGTGGGGTCGCCGACGCCAAGCCGCAATCGTTCGAGCGGTATCCGCACGAGATATCGATTTTCGAGCGGCCCCAAGTCACGCATCAGGCTCGACAGCTGCGAGACCTTGCTCTCCACCGAGCCCTCCCCGGCGGTCCGCGCCAGCGCGTCGAGCCGGTCGAACACTTCGCTCACGGTCAAACTCCCACCCGGAGCGTCCCACAGCTTCTCCGCGGCAAGGCCGTGGTCGCCAAGCGCACGCACCTGCTCAGAGGCCTGTTCGGGCTCGATGTCAAACGCGGACACGATCGCCAATACAAGCAGTTTCTCGCCGATGCCAAACTCGACCTCTACGAATGTCGGCGCAACTCGCCCCTGGATGAGGTAGGCGACGCGTCGCGCCTCTGCCGGGTCTACGCTTTTGAATATCTCTGCCAGCAGCTCGGTGATTGCAATACGGCCGCTGGTCTGCTCGATGCGTTCGAAATACGTCGCCAGGTCGTAAAACTTCACGCGATCCCGGCCCCTGATTGACCGCTTTGCACCGGCTCCAGCACAGCCACCGGGTTGCGGACGCTCGTTCGCAATCGACCGACCCTTACGTTCATGCTCGACGTCATGTCACCCAGACCCAAGCGATTATTTGGCATCCGTGGCGCGAAACCCCTGGCGGAATTTCCATCAGCGCACGACAAAGCCTCTCAGATTCGCTCAAGATTGGCGAAGGCCGCGCTGAGCAGCTTTACGCCCTCGCTTCTGAACGCAACCGTCACTTCTTCACCACCCGGGCCCACCTTACCGGTCACCACGATCCCATCGCCGAAAACCGAATGGCGAACCCTCGCGCCGTCGGCAAAGCGTCGCTCGGTTGCCAGCACCGTCTTCGACGGTTCCATATCCGGTCCCGCGGAGACGTTCGCGGACCATCCGATTCGTTGCGATTCCTGTTCGGGCTTCCGTTCCCAGTCCAGCAAATCCTTCGGGATATCGCGTAGAAACCGTGAAGGCAATCGGGACGTGCTACCCCACCCCCCGCGGTACCGGCAATAAGTGAAGACGAGGCTGTCGGCGGCGCGCGTAATTCCCACGTACGCGAGCCGGCGCTCTTCTTCCATTTGCACCGGATCGGCGAAGGACCGCATGTGCGGGCAGAGTTCCTCCTCGAACCCGGTAATGAAGACCTGCCGAAACTCAAGACCCTTGGCGGCGTGCAGGGTGATCAGCGTTACGGCGTCGCCGTCGGCACGCATTCGGTCGACGTCCGAGACGAGCGATACGTCCTGTAGAAACGCCGTCATTGCGTCGGTCGGGGGCAGATCCGCGTACCGCGCGGACGCCGCCACGAGTTCAACTACGTTATCGATCCGCTCCTCGCCCGCTTCCTCATCCAACTTTAGAAGCGCTTCGTAACCGCTTTCTCGGTAGACATGTTGAAGGAGTGCCGGTAGTGAAGTGCTACCTGCCATTTCATCAAGGTTCGCGAGTAGCCGACCGAGTGGCACGAGGGCCTTCGCCGCGCGCGGCGAGATCTCATCGGCACCGCCGTCCGGCAAGATTCGTATCGCTTCGCCCGCTGTCATCGATCTCCCAGCGGCCCATTGCGCCAGATCGTCCAGGGTTTTCGACCCGATTCCGCGCGCAGGCACATTCGCGATCCGCTGGAAACTAACCGAATCTCGCGGGTTCGCAACACAACGGATGTAGGCCAGCAAGTCCTTTACCTCACGTCGTTGATAGAACTCAGTCGCACCCACGAGTTGATATGGAATTCCAGCCCGTACGAATGCTTCTTCGAAAGGACGCGACTGTGCGTTTGTTCGATACATGACAGCCACGTCGCCGCGTCCCAGCCTCTCTTCGACAGCCGACGCCTGCAATTCCGAAAGGATGCGGTGCGCCTCATCCTCCTCGTCATACGCCTCAATCACCCGGATGCTGTCTCCGCCCACACGTTCGGTCCAGAGCTTTTTCTCTTTCCTCTCGGGCAGCTTCGAGACAACGCCGTGGGCGGCATTCAGAATCATTTCGGTCGAACGGTAGTTCTGTTCGAGTTTGACGACTTTCGCGTCCGGGTACTCGTCCTCAAAATCCAGCAGATTTCGAATGTCGGCTCCCCGCCAGCCGTAGATGCTCTGATCGTCGTCCCCGACGACGCACAGGTTCCGATGCGCCTTGCACAGCTCTCGCACAAGAAGGTACTGGGCGCGATTCGTGTCCTGATACTCGTCGACCATCACATATCGATACTTGTCGTGGTAGTACGACAGGACCTCCGGCGATTCACGTAGCAATCCGACCGCCCGCATGATTAGGTCGCCAAAATCAAGTCCGCCCGACTCGGCGAGGATTTCGGTGTATCGCCGGTAGACGCGAGCGACCATCTCCTGAATATGGCCCTCCGCATATTCGGCGTACTGAAAATGCGTTCGCAACTCGTCCTTGGCCCGCGAGATTTCCGCCCGAGCGGCAGTCGGCGACACCTGAGTCGGGGTAAGACCGAGATTCTTCATCGCGGTTCGGATCGCCGCAAGCTGATCGGCGGAGTCATAGATCGGAAAATTGCGGTCCAGACCCGCTATTTCAGAGTTCTGGCGCAGCATCTCGGCGCAGGTTCTATGAAAGGTCCCGATCGCAACGCCGCCAGTCGTTTCCACCGACAAGCGCGCCACCCGGTTACGCATTTCATCGGCGGCCTTGTTTGTGAAGGTGACCGCCAGGATGTTCCACGGCGCGGCGGCCCCGTCCGCGATCAGCTGGCCGATTCGGTATGTGATTACTCGCGTCTTGCCCGAACCTGCCCCCGCCAGTATCAGAAGCGGTCCGCTGCCGTGTCGGACAGCCTCCCACTGCGGAGGATTCAGAATCCAGCGTTCAGTTTTAGCCGTCAAGAAATGATGTAACGGATCTTCTGGGTGACCTGCCCCAAGAGTTGTACCACTCGCTATGTTAGTCCCGAGACGGCCAGCCCCGGCCTACTGCCCGTTGAGATTAGTAGGCTGAACCACTCTGTTCTGGACGACATCGCCGCAGGAGCTGGTGGTTTGTAACCTAGGGCGCTATGTGGGCGGATCTCGTTATACAGGTTGCGCCATTGCTCGATAAGCAGCTGCGCCTCCTTGAGGCTGTAGAAGATCTCGCGGTCTAGGAACTCGTCCCTGAGTTTGCCGTTGAAGCTCTCCACATAGCCGTTCTCCCAAGGGCTTCCGGGCTCGATGAAGAGGGTTTTCGCCCCTACCCGTCCAATCCAGCTCCTCACCACTCTGGCGGTGAACTCCGGGCCGTTGTCGGAGCGAATGTGCTCCGGCACTCCCTTCATCACGCATAGATCTGCCAGGCAATCGAGCACATCGTGCGAGCGGATGCTGCGGGCCACTTTGATGGCCAGACACTCCCTCGTGTACTCGTCGATGATGGTAAGGATCCTGAAGGGCCTGCCGTCATGGGTCCGTGCAGCCACGAAGTCGTAGGCCCACACGTGGTTTCGGCGCGCCAGCCGTAGCCTGACGCATGATCCATCGGTCAGCCAGAGCCTCCCTCGCTTCGGCTGCTTCCTCGGCACCCTCAAGCCTTCACGCCTCCAGATCCGTTCCACCCGCTTGTGAGTTACCTTCCAGCCCAGGCGTCGAAGCATGGCCGTGATCCGCCGGTAGCCATAGCGACCATATTGGCTCGCCAACTCGATGACGTCCGCCGTCAGAGCGTCCTCGTCAGACGCAGCGACTGCCTGATAGCGGTGGGATGACCTCGGTTGCCCTAAAGCCCGACACGCCTTGCGCTCGGATACCCCAAGCGCCTCTATGACGTGATCCACGCAGTTGCGGCGACGCGCCGGGCTCAGAAGTTTCCCTCTACCGCCTCCTTGAGGATCTGGTTGTCCACCAGTGTCAGGTCTGCTACCGCTCTTCTAAGCCGCGTGTTTTCCTTCTCGAGCTTCTTCAGACGCTTGACCTGATCGAGCTTCAACCCGCCGTATTCGTTACGCCAGCGATAGAACGTCTGCTCTGTGACACCGATGGCCTTACAGACTTGAGCAACCGTCTGGCCCTGCGCCAGGCCCACCTCGGCTTCCCGCAGCTTGGCAATAATCTGCTCCGGCGTACGTCGTTTGCTCGCCATCTGAATCCCCCTTTTCTGGCCAGATTACTAACATTCAACCTGGACCAGTTTTCGGGGGTCAGGTCACGGGCACTTCGACCCATCTTGGCGATTGAACCTAGTAACCTGGCGGAGCCTTAAATCCTCCGGTCACGTCGGCTATGAGTCTCGCGAACTCGATCGTCGTTCGGTCACCAAGGTGCGGGCCAACGATTTGGACGCCCACAGGGAGCCCATCGCTGGTAAAGCCCACAGGAGCCGATGTTACGGGCAATAGAAAAACCCCGAACACGATCATCCAGTGAAGCAGGTCCCAGTACGGCCGGTCTTCACCGTTCACCGTAAGTGTCCGCGCGTCCTTGTCGTCACTTTGATCGTGTGGATACGCTGCCGCTGGCATTATTGGAGCCAGCAACACGTCGAAATCTCGGAAGAAGTCCTGATACTTGCGTCGGAGTTGGTGTCGCTCCTCGTTCGCGCGAAGCCAGTCCCGGTGTCGCATCACGGTATACACAGCGGGTATTGCCAGCGGATCGTCCTCGCCCAACTCTTCTGCGCGCCTGATCAGAGCATCGAATCTCTCGTCAGGCGCCTCTGGTGAGTGGATTGGGGAATACAGCTTGCGCCATAGCTTGGCGGCTTCATTCATCGCCACTGGCGGTCTTGCTGTTGTATCGACCGATACGCCGGCAGCATCCAAGCTCACCGCTAATGCCTCCAATCGATTGCGAATTTCTTGATCTACTGGACACTCGGGATCGTCCAGCCAAGCGGCCACTCTGAAGTCGCGAATCGATTTGTGGCGCGACTCCGGTAGTTCAAGTTTCCAACCGATGGCGTCCTCCGGTTCGGGACCGGCAATTACGTCCAAGATCAGGCCCAGGTCCTCCGCACTTCGCGCCATTGGACCCATCGACCAGATATCGAATGGGGCCAGCGCCCCCGGAGGACCTGGAATGTGCCCGCGAAACGAGACTATTCCGTTTGTCGGCTTGTGCCCGTAGATCCCGCAGCAATGTGCCGGATGCCTAATCGATCCCCCGACGTCGCTGCCGATGTCGAATCGGGTCAACCCGGCCGCCACTGCAGCCGCCGGACCTCCAGACGAGCCGCCCGGCGTTCGGGCGTGGTCCCAGGGATTGTTCGTCGTCCCGAAAAGAGAGTTGTAGCTCTGCGCGTCGCTGGCCATCTCGGGCGTGTTCGTCTTTCCGAAGATGATGGCTCCGGAATCAACGAGTTTCTGCACAACGGGACCCTGGGTCGTGGGAACGTGATCAGAGTATCTGGCGGCGCCCGCTGTCGTTCGAATTCCCGCTACCTCGATAGTGTCTTTCAAAGTCATTGGAACCCCGTGTAGGGGGCCTACTTTCTCACCATGCGCAAGTGGGGAGTCCGCCTCGTCGGCCCGTTTCTGCGCACGCTCGATATCGAGCGTTACGATCGCGTTCACGCCAGGATTGAATCTTTCCACTCGATCAAGGTAGTGATCCAGCAGCTCTCGACAGCCGATTTGCCTTGAACGAATCATTGCCGCGAGCTCGGACGCAGACGCGAAGCCTATTTCTGTCATAGTTCCTCCTGGCGGGCTTCCGCCGGAATGGTGACCAGTTCTAGGCGGGGGGCTTGCGGTTGCGAAGGTATTCTCCCACGTTCAAATGGGTGGAGCCGACGGTTGACTCAACTGCGAACGTGAACCTCGGGACACGCAATCTCGGCGCAGATGCGGGCTGTCGTCGAGGCTGAATGGTCTGCATCATTGCGGGTGGATCTTGTCGGTCGAGGGTCGTATTGGAACGTGTCCTTTCGATGCTCGGGACTAAGAACTTCTTCTCCGTTCGTCACGAAGCAGTCCGTGCACGCCCCCCGCATGCCGCAAAATTCCTGAGGGCCGATGGGAATTAGAGGTGAGTCACTCGACGAGCCCGTATGGAATCGTCAGGCCCAGGAGACGCAGTGACCGTCGCCCCGGGCATCGTCCTTTTCGAGCGTGCTAGCGGTTATCTAAAGATTGGACGGTGTACCCGTCGCGACTTTTCGGTGGGTTCACTTTGTCCGAGGAAGTGGCTTCGGACGCCAAATTCTCGCACCTGCGATGGGCCACCCAGCCGCGCCGTCACAACAACACGAGCTCCAACACCGCTTCGATTTGAGGCCGCCCCCACCAGGCGAATGCGAATCGAAGGATTGGAATTGCCCCCGTCGTTTCTATAAAGGCGAGGCGTGCTTCCATTATTTACTATGAAGAGATCCAAATCTCCGTCGCCGTCATAGTCAAATGTCAAAAGGCCCTTGCCGGCGTCAAGGTGCCGCAGGCCAGATTGAGTCCCGATCTCGGTCATCCGGCCGGTACCGTCGTTCCGCCAAAGCTTTGGTGGCTGAAATGCCGACGCAGAAGGTGTGTCGGAATGACTCATTCCGTTGACCATTGCGAGATCCAGATCCCCGTCGTTGTCGTAGTCAAAGAAAACCGCGCCCCAGCCCCAACCTCCGTCGCGGACCCCGGCCGAGTCGGTCGCGTCAGCAAAGATTCGATTTCCGTCGTTGCGATAGAGGCGGTTGCCGGCGGCATCGCTCGAACGACAGCCAAGTCCGACCCGAGCCGACTCTTGTTGAATGAGAATGCGGTCGCAGTTCGCGGAGCGGTCCAGGATGGAAGTGACGAACCAATCCAGATCACCGTCGCCATCGTAGTCGCCGAACGTGGACCCCATGCCATGCCGGTCAGAACCAATTCTCGCGGCCACCGAACCGTCAGTAAACGTGCCGTCGCGGTTGTTCCAGAACAGACGCGACTGTCCGAAATCAGAGGCAACTGCGAGATCGGGCCAGCCGTCTCCGTCAAGGTCGGTAAAGGCCGACGAGAATGCGAAGGGACCATTGAGTCTGGCGCCATCAGCGATTGACAGCATCGGATTGGAATTCGGTCCGGCGAGGGCCTGGGAGCGAACATCATCAAGCTGAACACCGGCGGGCACCGTCATATCTTCGTAATGCCCGGGCGCTTCGGCCCCCCGGTTCCGGAGCAGGCGGGCGTGGGAAGGAGCGCCAGTCGAAATGACCGGGTCGGAACCCCACTCGGTTATGTGTAGGTCTAGCCAACCGTCGCGGTCGTAGTCACCTGTCGCAATGCTGAAGCCTAGATGGAGCTCGTCCGTTTGCACAGCCGCGCCCCTTTCGACGCCTTCCTCGGTAAATCGACCCGCGCCGCCGTTAATGAAGGGATAAAAGCGTTTGTCGGCGATTGTCGTCACGTACAGATCCTGGTCTCCGTCATTGTCAATGTCAGCCCAGACGGCACCGTCGACCTGTGATCGAACTCGTCTAGTCCAGCCGCCGCCGTTCGGTCCTCAAAGGTTCCGTCGCCAACGTTGCGATAAAGGATGTCGGGCGCGTCGAGCCGGGTCACGAACAGGTCCACCAGTCCGTCGTTGTCGAAATCGGCCGCCGCCGCGCCATCGCTCATACGCTCCGGGCCGCAGTACTGGCCACGCCCGGAAGCGATGCCGATTCCTCCATCGAGAAGGCAGGAGCCCTCAGGCTTGAGGTGGTACTGAATGTAGGCGATTCCGGATTCCGCAGTGACATCGGTGAAATACGGAGATAAGGCCGGGCCGCCAGTCGCGCTGGCCCTTTGAACACCTTCGGCCGTCACGGCCTGACGATCAGCCAGCCGGACGCTGTCACCGTAGTCGAACGCCGGCGCCAACGCACCGAATCCCAGTACCGCAATGCCGCCGAAAGCTCCGATCGTCCAGGTTGCCAGAACAAGCGCGGCAATCGCTCGGCCCGGCAGCACTCGCGCAAGCCCCCAAAACGTTATCGGGCCGGCTGCGGCGGCGGTGAACAGGAGAGCGGCTGCAGGGGCTGTGCCCATACCGACCATGAGAAGCGCTGCCACAAGCGGTATTTCAAACAAAAGAGGTACGTTTACCAGAACACCAATCGAGGCGGCTATCACCACGCCGAGCGCATGATCGCCCAGATACGATTCGACGATTTCTGGATTCAGCAGCTGAATTGCAAGTCCACTGGCCAAACTTGCCACGATCATGATTGGACCGAGCCGAAGCAGATATCCAAAGCTCGATTTCAGCCAATCCTGGACGCCGATTGTAAGGAGGGTCGTCCACGTTGGGTATTTCGGGTGTAAGACGCTATTTTCGCCTGTGTCGGTTGCGCTGGGCTCCTTTCGCCGGCGGGCAGCCCGGGCGACGATCGGCCCGATAAGAATCGCGCCCAGCAGGCTAAGCGCGATTCTGGAGCCGGAAATTACAGGGGCGAAGACCATCACCGCCATTATCAAGGCAGGTAGATTTAGTGTGGACGACGCCTGAACGATGCTGATCGTTTCACCAATGCTCGAGCCCGCTTTGCGAAATGCGGACGAGACCGGAACGATGCAAGCGGAGCAAAGGGTCAATGGTGTGCCCACGGCGATTCCCTTGAGTGGGCCCCGCCAACCAGCTCCTCGAATACCCGGCGAAAAAGCTCGAGGATAAAGAAAAGACTCCGTGAGACCGGCAACCAGGAATGCGAATCCCATGCCCGTCGAAACGAGCTTGAGGTAGGCGAGAGAAAAGTTCCACACGCGGATGAGAAGTGGGGAACCTGGATCCGCATCCACACAGAATCCCTGAAAGCATCTGGCTGCGGGCGCCGATGCGGCCGCCAGATCCGCATGAACCGTGTCGAGCTTTGGCACCCGATTGAAGACCAGAAATAGAGTGAGAAGCGCCGCCAGCAGCAGCAGGCCGAAGACCCGTTCCTTAGTAAGAGCTCCTTCGAGTCTTGCCTTGGAACCGCTGAACGGAATCGTGCTCATGGCCGGTTCTCGTTGTCAGTTCGGGGGAGCTGTCCGCACTTCAACGGCCGGCAATCGACCGGACCGGACGGTCCGCCCAATCGCCAAATGGAGCGCCCACATGACGCGCAGCTGCCGGTTGACGTTCCATCCGCGCGAGCTGCGCAGCGATCAGGAATTTTCATGGTTCCAGCGCTAAATCCAATGCGCCTCATGATTGCCGAATCGAGCATCGCAGTCCCGAGAATGCAGATTATCCGCTAAGAAAGGTAGAGTCGATATGGCGACCGCGCAACGGCGTCAGCTATACGCGTCGGCCGATGTAGTGCGCGTCGACGCGCACTTGAGGTTTTACCGTTAACCCTCAATGCGCGGCCCTATGTTGAGTGGCAGTTTGGCGACCTAAACGGCAAAGGGAGGGACCCGTGGAAGAGTTGAAGGATCTGGGCATTGTTATTACGGGCGGGGCCGGGGACATCGGCGCCGCGATGGCTGCGGAAGTATGCCGTCGGGGCGCGACGGTGACGCTCTTAGATCGCAAAGGCCCCGACGAGGCATCACCCTGGGTGGAGCAAGTGTCTGCGAGCGGGAATGCCAGGTACGTTCAGGCCGATGTGACAGACCGGGCAACCGTCGAATCGGTCCTCGCCGCCGTCAATCCGCTCGATGTCGTAATTAGCAACGCCGGTATCGTCATCCCGGTTCCGTTCCTGGACCTGACTCAAGAGCAGTGGAATCAACATCTCGACATCAATCTGACCGGGTGCTTCAACGTCGGCCAGGCGGCAGCACGGATAATGCTCAGCCGGGGTTCGCCCGGCAGAATCATCTTTACGGGGTCCTGGGTCGGCGACATTCCCTGGCCCGAAGACAGTGCGTATTCGGTTACGAAGGCCGGCGTAAAAATGCTGGCCAAATCCATGGCGCGGGAGCTTTCGCCGAAGGGAATTCTAGTCAACGTCGTCGCACCGGGAATCGTCAATGCCGGACTGGCGGCGCAGGTGATGAAAGACGATCCGGCTTTTGAGAAGCAGGCTGAGCGGGTCATACCGCTCGGCAAATTGTCAACTGCCGAACACGTTGCGAAGGCAACCGCATTCCTTTGCTCAAAGGATTCCGAATACATGACTGGCTCAGTGTTGCTCGTCGACGGCGGTTGCTCGCTCTTCTATTGGGGATAGCCGACAAACCGGCCCGAGACCGGGAGGGCCGCCGGCCCAAATAGGCGTGAGTTTTAAGACGGGCATCAACCGCGACGGATTCCCCGCGGGTTTTAACTCTCTATCTGCCCCGAGAGCCAACGATCGCGCCTTCCTTCGCAGCTCGTGGTGTCGCGGGTACTTGCCGCAAACGCATCGAATTGATACCAATCGACAAGCGATTGACAGTATGCGGATGGCTCACTATCGTGCCCTGGGAGTTAGAAACGGGCCGTTCTCTAGCCAGACGGCTTCAATCGTTGGTTAACCACCAGGTTTTAGGAGGTGGTAACCGGAAGGAAGACCGTTTCGAAGGGGATCGCGGCCGGCGGGCTGTCCTGACAAATCGTGTTCGAAATAGGAATATCTTCGGAGATTGCTTGAATGAATAAATCCAGTGGTGTGCGCAGGCGAGACATCCTCCGTTATGGAGCCTTAGGTGGCGCGGTGGCGGCCACCGCCGCTCTTGCCGGGTGCGGGGAGACTCAGATAGTTGAGGTCGTGAGAGAGGTCCCGGTAGAAACCATAAAAGAGGTCATAAAAGAAGTACCCGTTCAAAGTGAAAAGATCGTAACGAGGATTGTCGAAAAGATCGTTACGGTCGAAGTCGCCCCCAGGCTTAGATCAGTGACTTTGACTGGCTGGACCTTCGCTCACCTTCCGCGATGGCACGAGGCCAACGGAAAACTGTTCACCGCAGCCAATCCTGCCGTGAAGACGGAGTGGGTTGGCGTTTCCGAGATATGGGACAAGCTCTCCGTAGCGCTGCAAACGGGCGTTGGCGCCCCTGACATGGTGGACATCGAGCAAGGCCCGATGGGTCGCTTCCTGAAGGGAGACATTCAACTCGTCAACCTTAAGCCCATGCTGACTCAAGAAGGTTATTGGGACAAACTGGTTACCTCTCGACAAGCGCTTTATACGTGGGAGGGTAGGACGTACGGTGTGGAGTATGCGCTTACGCCGGTAATCATGTATTACAACCAATCCCTCTTCGAAAAGTACGGAGTCGATCCGGAAACGGGTATGGCGACCTGGGACGATTTCGTTGAGTCGGGAGCCAAGTTCAAGAGCGGGTCGGGCGGGGAAACCCTGATTACAGGCACGGGCACCGGGGCCTTCCCGATGCCAATGGAGCCCATGTTCCGTCAACGGAACCGAGATTACTTCACTGAAGACGGCGACGTCGGACTTGACGACCCCGTCTTAATTGAAACCATGCAGTGGATGGAGGACATGCGCGCTCAAGGGGGAATCGCCGATAGGGCGGAGCCGTGGAGCCCTGCGATGTGGGGAGCTCTGAAGGAAGAGCACTACGCCACCGCCGTCGGAGCCGACTGGGGCGCCGACTTCATTCGCGATAACGTTGGCGCCGAAGGCGAAGGAAAGTGGCGAGGCCAGCCTCTGCCCCTGTGGGCCGACGATCCGACCAAAACGGACACGAGCTGCTGGGGCGGCACCGGCATCATGATCACGACGCACACGGACTTCGTGGCTGAGGCCTGGGAATACATCAAATTCGGAATGCTGACCATTGATGGAAGCGTTCGCCGGTACAAAGAGATCAGCCAGTTCCCGGCCTTCCTCCCGGCCATGGAAAGTAGCGAGATCTCCTTCTCCGACCCGTGGTACGGCGGTCAGGACTTGACCGAGGTTTTCAAGTTTGTGGCTAAGCGAGTCCCGCCGCAGCATCAGCATCCGTTCCGACCGGAACTGCGTGACATTTGGGAATCAAAGATCCTGCCGGATGTTCTCGACGGGAAGATCGGGGTAGAAGAAGGGCTGAAGCAGGCGGCAACAGAAGTACGCGACATCATCGCCAAGGGCGGCTAGCTTAAAGAGATCCTTCGGCGGGCTGAGGCGGGAACCCCGCCTCAGCCCGATTAGCCTGCGGGGATAAGGGCGTTCCGCGGCGAACTTCGAACCCGCATGCACAACAGACGGCGTTCTGACGGGAGACTAGGCATTTGAACTGGGCTCGACTGCAAAGGCGGTCTGCACCCTACCTGTTTACAGCGCCGTTCTTCATTTGGTTCAGCGTATTCGGTCTGTTTCCCACAATCTATGCCTTTTATCTGAGTCTTCATCATCAGGTCGGATTGGTCGCCGAGCGACCCTTCGTAGGATTTCAGAACTACGTCGACCTACTTCTTGATGAACGATTCCGCCATTCACTCTGGAACACCACGTATTACGGGCTGGGTAGCATCCTTATCATCCTGCCTGTGGCGCTAGCCCTGGCTTTGGCTCTCCACTCGCCAAGCCTGCCTTTCAAGGGCGGATTCCGAATCGCGTTTTTCGTGCCGCTGCTCACGTCCAGTGTTGTGGTTGCTGTGATCTTCGCGCTGGTATTCGATACGCGGTACGGGTTGTTGAACAACTACATTGTGGAGCCCCTCGGATTCGATCGTATTAGCTGGCTGCTGGATGGCAACTTCGTCGTACCTTCGCTCGTTCTTATGGGGCTCTGGAAATGGACCGGGATAAATAGCCTTTACTATCTCGCTGGACTTCAAAACGCGAACAAGGACATCGAGGAAGCGGCTCGAATCGATGGCGCTGGGCATTTGGCGGTCTTCAGGCACGTCACGTTTCCGCAATTACGCCCGGTGGTTCTTTTCACGGTGATTCTGGCAATCATCGGTTCCTACAATCTTTTTGCCGAACCGTATCTGCTTCTGGGCAATTCGGGAGACCGCGGACTTATGTCAATGGTTTATTTGTATAACAACGCCTTTGGATTTGCGAAATTCACATACGCATCCGCCATTGGCTATGTCCTCTTCTTCATAATTTTGGTTATCTCACTGGCCCAGCTACGAATCTTTCGAGTATTCCAGGATGACTGAGCGCTGAAAACCGAGATGGTTCCTCCACGTGCCGACGACCGTGCGACGGTTGCTATTGGTTTGGCCGGCCAGACCTATGAATCGATCGCGCCCAGGGACACAGGGAAACGTACATTTTCAAGAATGCTGCGAAGGTCGTCGCGGATCAGCCTATTTGTTTTGTTGACGGCTGCGGCATTTCTTGCATTTGTCCCATTCGCCTACATGCTCAGTTCCTCGCTCAAGCGTCGCGACGAAATTTACAGCGTACCGGTTACGTGGATTCCCAGTGAGCTGGAACCTCTCAACTACCTGCGGCTTTTCGATGAGATCCCTTTTGCTCGCCAATATCTCAACAGCGCTGTCATCGCACTTGTGGTCGTTGTGTCCGTGCTGTTCTTCTCATCACTCGCCGGATTTGCGTTCGCGAAGTATCGTTTCCGATACAAGAACCAGATGTTCCTGTTTGTTCTGGCCACGTTGATGATTCCGATTCAGGTTCAAGTGGTGCCGCTTTACCTCGTCGTCAATTCACTGGGCTGGCTAAACACCTATCAGGGCGTGATCGTTCCCCAGGCTATGAGCGCCTTCGGGATCTTTCTCATGCGGCAGATGATGTTGAGCATTCCCGACGAAATATTGGATGCCGCAAGGGTGGACGGCGCCGGCGAGGTTAGACTGTTCAGACACTTAGTCATTCCAATGACCCGTGCTGGGTTTCTGGTACTCGGCCTCTTGACCACCCTCACTTCCTGGAATGACTATCTGTGGCCCGTCATCGTCTTGCGCAGTGAAAACATGCTCACGGTTCCCCTTGGATTGGCGGCGCTCATCAACGTATACCGTGTCGAGTACGGAATGGTTCTCGCTGGAAGCACGCTGGCGATGATTCCGGTAGTGGCGCTATTCGTTGTTTTCAACAGGCATTTTGTCGCAGGTTTGACGTCGGGAGCCGTAAAGTTTTGACCGCCCAACGTCGAAGCCCGCGCTGCCGCCTAAATAGGTAGGGGAGAAGCCCGTGCGCCTGGGAGGTAAAGTCGCCATTGTCACGGGCGCTGGATCGGGTATCGGTCGGGCAACTGGAATTCTGTTCGGCCGCGAGGGCGCGAAGGTTGCCCTGGCAGGACGGCGAAAAGCGCCCATCGAGGACACAGCCGAACAGATCCGCGGGGAAGGTGGCGCAGCGATCGCCGTGCCCACCGACATCTCTGACGACGATCAAGCCCGGCGGCTGATGGAGACTACCGTAGAGGAATTCGGGGGTCTAGATGTTCTTGTGAGCATCGCCGGGGTCATGCCCGTCGGCACCCTGGCCGATTCCACTCAGGAAGACTGGGACCGGGTATTGGCGATCAATGTGCGCGGACTATTTCATCTTTGCAGGTACGCGATTCCTGAGATGCGGAAGCGCGGCGGTGGATCTATTGTGACGCCGGGTTCCGTCACGGCGATCGTGGGCACCCCGGAGACGGCTGCGTACACTGCGTCAAAAGGGGCCATCGTGGCCCTCACAAGGCAAATGGCGATTGATTACGCCAACGATGACATCCGAGTTAACGCGGTCTCGCCGGGAACGGTGGATACGCCAATGCTGGACGCCGCGGTCGCAGTCGCGCCGGACGAAGAGAAGTCCCGTCGCGGGTTCGATTCGATTCATCCGATTGGCAGGGTTGGGCGGAGCGAAGAGATAGCACAGGCCTGCCTGTATCTGGCGAGCGATGAGGCGAGTTTCGTTACGGGGTCAAATCTCATGATTGACGGCGGCTACACAGTCGCCGGCGCTTTTCCGGTGAACTGAAAGGTAAGGGGGCAAGATGGAGGTTGCGCCAGGCATCCACAGGATCGACTCGGTCACAGGCGGGCGCCCGCTACAGCTTTACTTGCTCGTGGGCGGCGATCGAACGGTTTTGGTGGACGCAGGGGGCTCATCGGAACCCGAGAACGTCATATTCCCGTACCTGGAGGGAATCGGGCTCACACCCTCGGATCTGGATATGGTTGTAGTCACTCACAGCGACCACGACCACTTCGGAGGGCTGGGCGCCATCAAGCGAGCCAACCCTTCCGTTCTACTCACCTGCGGTGAGCAAGACCGGTTCATGGTTGAAGATCCGGACACCACGTACAGCTTCCGGTATAACCACTACGAGGCGGATCACGACATAAAGTTCGACGATGCCGCCCACGCGGCGATCATGCAAGACCTGGGCACTGCCCAGCAGGTGGACTTTACCTGGTCCGGCGGCGAGACTCTCCGGATCGCTCCTGATTGGGTGCTGGAGATCCATCATGTGCCCGGCCACACGTATGGACACCTTTGCGTCTTTGACACCAAGAACAAGGCTATCTTTGGAGGAGACGCCGTTCAGGGCAGTGTGTATCCGAGCGTGGAAGGCGGCGCCGCCCTGGGTCCTACTTACCTTTACGTGGACAGCTATCTCATGACGATTCGATATCTCAAAAGCCTTGGCGCGGAGATGCTTTGTCTGGCTCACTGGCCCGTAAAGCATGGCGATGAAGTTGGGGATTTTCTTGATGAGAGCCATCGGTACGTCGTGCAGGCTAACCGGCTCATACTCGAGGCTCTGCAACAGGCGAAAACCGGCGTCACGATGCGCGACCTAATTGCGGAGCTCGGACCTGAGCTCGGCGACTGGCCGCGCGAGGCGGACGAGCTCCTGGCGTTTTCGTTTGCAGGGCACCTCGAGCGATTCGAAGGTCGGGGCTTGGTCAAGCGGGACTCGAAAAGCAAGCCAGTTCGGTTCTCCGTCACATGATGCTTCTCGGCTCCCCATCCCATACGATTGGGAAGCACCGCGCCAGAAGGCCGGAGAATGTGAAATGACCAATATCGATGTCCGGGGGGAGTCGCATCCCCATATCGACCTCGCGGCGGCCGAGCTGCGTCGCTATGTGGGATTGATGTCCGCTGGTTCCGAGGGCGGGCCGGATTTCGTCCTCCAGTCCAGTCTCTCCGACCTCCATCCGCAGGGCTACGTCATCTCCACGCAGGACACTACGGTCACGATTGCCGGGGCCGAGCCGATCGGCGTTCTGTACGGCGTCTACGGCTATCTGGAGGCGCTGGGGTTTGGATTTTATCTCGGCGGGGACACGTTTCCCGATCGCGATGGCTTCGAGTGGAAGCCGGTCAATACACGGGCCGAGCCCGTATTCGATGTCCGTGGAAGCCTTGTGTGGCCGAATTTTCTCAACAGCCCGGCGACGTGGGATCTGCCGGACTATCAGGTGTTCTTCGACCAGATGGTGAAGATGAAGAACAACGTAGTCCACATTCCCGCGTATGGGACGCCGCTTGAAGCCTATCCACCGGACGGAAAGGCGACGTATTACGTGGATTCGGCGCGACGGGTTCACTATGCCGACGAGAAGGCGTGGCGCGGTGGAGATCCGTTCGCAACATCTCTGACCTACGGTTGGGGTACGCCAACACGTAGGTGGGACCGGAGGTCAGGGTTTCATTGCAGTGAGTTCGGCTTTGGAACGGGCGACTGGTTCGACACGGAAGTATTCGGATCGACGGCGACCGTTGAGGGCGAGACTCGGGAAGAGCAGATCGTTGGAGCTCAGGAGACGTTTGCGCAGGCGCTCGAATACGCGCACAAGCGCGGACTGCAGATCGTGTTGGGGACGGAAGTGGATGGGAATCCGTTCGATCCCGAGGTTGAGGCGGCGCTGAAAGCCCGACTCAATCACATTCTCAGCGCATATCCCGGTCTCGATTACCTCGCCATATGGCAGGCGGAAAGCCGATCTGGCGCGGGCCCGCGACCCGGCGAGGTCGACGAGTGGTTCGATTCACCGGCTTTTCAGACTGAATATGACAGGACTGCCAAACACTTCAACTATCTCGGGCGGGCGGATCTGATCGCCGAGGGCGTACGGCTCACTGCATACGTTAATCAAGCTCATGCGATCGCGTCTGAACTTCGACCCGGAATGCAGCTCCTTGTATGCGGCTGGGGCGGCGACCACTGGATGCGATCAACCGATCTTTATCCTGGTCTCGACAAGACACTGTCACAGGACGTTATCTTCTCATCACTTGACAACATCGAACCGACGGCCGATCGCGTGCTGAGCCGCGTGTACGGCCAAATGTCGGAAGGCCGGCAGCGCTGGCCCGTTCCCTGGTTTGAGTCCGACGCCGGTGGTTCCCGTCGCGACCAGTGGGGCCCGCAGCCGAATACGCAAATCTTTTCGGATCTGTGCCGGGACGCCCACGAAAAAGGATGCGAGGGTTTTCTCGGTATCCACTGGCGAACCCGTGATCTCGAAGAGGTTTTCAGCTATTGCGCGCGCTACGCGTGGGAACCCCAGATCGGTTACGACGAGTTTTACGACGACTACGCTCGCAGGGCCTACGGATCTAAGCACTGGCGCGAGATATCGAGTTTGTTGCGGGAGCTGGAGTCCATGGGGCCGAGGTGGTCCGGCTCGTGGGGACAATGGGAATGTCGGCCATTCGAGTGGTTGGGTTCGAGCGCTGGCTCTGACCAACCTGACAGCCGTCCGAGTCCTCTGAACACGAGCCGACTGCACCAGATGCGGAGGCGCTTATCGGCGATGTTGGCTGATATCGATCCCGAGAGCCAGTCGGCCGCACACGATCGGCTGCGCTGGCTCGTGCTTACGATCGACTGGATCACCAGGTACGATCGCGCCTCGGTCCTTCTGGAGCCGCTTGGGCCTTATGAGATGCAGGCCGGCGCGCTTCTTATGCACGACGCTCACGGGACAACGGACCACTCCCATGACGAAGGCATTTGGGAGCTGATTCGCTCCGCTCCGTTGGCCGACGCTATGCACGCCTTCGCCAGAAAAATCGAAAGCCGGGGCGAGCTCGGCGCGCTCGCAACCATCAATGTCAAGGCCTACTCAACATACCTGGACGCCGCTCATAAGATGGGCTCACATCGCGGAAACTGGCCGCCGGATTATGTATTTGGCCGTGGCCGTACGGACTCTGCCATCCTTGAGTGGCGACCATCGACGAGCGCCCGAGGCTACCGGGTCTGGCGGCGGCGCGGAGGCGAAATCGACTGGACGTGCCTCGTCTCGGAACCAGTGAAGCAGTGCCGATTTGAAGACACTGGGCTGGCCGCCTCCGTTTACGAATACGCCGTAACGTCGGTCGCCGATCCGCTGCTCGAGAGTCTTCGATCAGTCGGGGCAACGGTGACGGTCGGTCCAGATGTCGATCGCCCGCACGTGCAGGTCCTTGCGCCGCCGACGGTCCTGTGGGCCCACGACCAGCTCACGCTGAGATCCATAATCACCAGTGACCGCGGATTGGATACGGTGGTCCTTCACAGACTCAAGTTGAAGGGTGAGCGGCTCGCGCCGGTCGATCTGGAACCGGGGCGCGGCTCTAACTACAGGGTTGATTTGCCTCTAGATGAATATGAAGGCGAAGTTTTGCTGTACGGGCTGGAAGCGAAGGACGAGCTCGGCCAGAGCGCCGTGTGGCCGACCGGATATCCTGCGGTCTGGCAATCGTTGATTGTGCTGAGCTAGGGCATCGGTCAGGCCTCCTGGAGAAGCCGATGACGCTGACCTCCCCCCATCCCATACGATTGGGAAGCACCGCGCCAGAAGGCCGGAGAATGTGAAATGACCAATATCGATGTCCGGGGGGAGTCGCATCCCCATATCGACCTCGCGGCGGCCGAGCTGCGTCGCTATGTGGGATTGATGTCCGCTGGTTCCGAGGGCGGGCCGGATTTCGTCCTCCAGTCCAGTCTCTCCGACCTCCATCCGCAGGGCTACGTCATCTCCACGCAGGACACTACGGTCACGATTGCCGGGGCCGAGCCGATCGGCGTTCTGTACGGCGTCTACGGCTATCTGGAGGCGCTGGGGTTTGGATTTTATCTCGGCGGGGACACGTTTCCCGATCGCGATGGCTTCGAGTGGAAGCCGGTCAATACACGGGCCGAGCCCGTATTCGATGTCCGTGGAAGCCTTGTGTGGCCGAATTTTCTCAACAGCCCGGCGACGTGGGATCTGCCGGACTATCAGGTGTTCTTCGACCAGATGGTGAAGATGAAGAACAACGTAGTCCACATTCCCGCGTATGGGACGCCGCTTGAAGCCTATCCACCGGACGGAAAGGCGACGTATTACGTGGATTCGGCGCGACGGGTTCACTATGCCGACGAGAAGGCGTGGCGCGGTGGAGATCCGTTCGCAACATCTCTGACCTACGGTTGGGGTACGCCAACGCGTCGGTGGGGCCAAATGTCCGGCTACAGATGCGAGGAATTCGGCTTTGGAACGGGCGACTGGTTCGACACGGAAGTATTCGGATCGACGGCGACCGTTGAGGGCGAGACTCGGGAAGAGCAGATCGTTGGAGCTCAGGAGACGTTTGCGCAGGCGCTCGAATACGCGCACAAGCGCGGACTGCAGATCGTGTTGGGGACGGAAGTGGATGGGAATCCGTTCGATCCCGAGGTTGAGGCGGCGCTGAAAGCCCGACTCAATCACATTCTCAGCGCATATCCCGGTCTCGATTACCTCGCCATATGGCAGGCGGAAATGCGGTCATGGGTGGGACCGAAGGTCGGTGAGGTCGACGAGTGGCTGAAGTCCTCTGGCTTCAAGCAAGAGCACGACCGCATCGCATCGCACTTCGAGTACCTGGGCCGTCCCGACCTCATCGCCGAAGGAGTGCGTCTGAGCGCGTACGTAAATCTGGCCCGCGAAATCGTTGCCGCGATCCGTCCCGAGATGCGCCTGCTCATCTGCGGCTGGGGCGGCGACCACTGGATGCAGTCGACCGAACTCTATCCTGGACTGGACAAATCCCTCCCGCATGACGTGATCTTCTCGTCACTGGACAACATTGACCCATCGGCGGGACGGTCGGTGAGCCATGTATACGGGAAGCTATCGGAAGGCCGGGAAAGCTGGCCCGTTCCCTGGTTTGAATCCGATGCTGGGGGTTCCAGGCGCGACCAGTGGGGCCCGCAGCCAAACACACACGTATTCGCGGATCTCTGTCGAGACGCCCACGAAAAGGGATGCCGAGGCTTCATGGGGATTCACTGGCGAACCCGCGACCTCGAAGAAGTCTTCGCTTACTCCGCTCGATATGCATGGGAATCTGATCTGACATTCGAGTCCTTCTACGACGACTACGCCGAACGAGCCTACGGGAAACGCCATGCCAGAGAAGTGGCGACGATACTGCGCGAGCTCGAGCACATGGGACCGCGCTGGACGGGCTCGTGGGGCCAGTGGGAGTGTTCGAACTTTCAGTGGCTTGGTGTTGGAAGCAGTCTATCGCTCGCGGACGGACATTTCGCAATTCCCGACAGCAGGCCCAGTCCAGTGAATCTCAACCGCCTGAGCGAAATCCGACGGCGGCTCACGGGTATGCTCTCGGAACTAAAAGCCGACGGAGAGCCGGCGGGCCAGGACCGGCTTCGATGGCTCATCCTGACCGTCGAATGGCTCACCCAGTACGACCGTGTTGCGCTGACGCTGGAGGCGGGCGGACCCTTCTACCGGCAGGCAGATATCGTGTATCAGAAAGCCGCTCAGGGCGACCCCGATCACCGCTTAGACGAGGGGATCTGGGAGCTGCTGCGGGAGGCTCCGCTGCGCGACGCCATGCTTTCGTACGCCCGCAAGATCGAAAGCCGGGGTGAACTGGGCGTTCTCGCCACCATCAACGTTAAGGCCATGTCAACTTACGATGAGGCAAGTTATGCCTTCGGAACCCACCGCGGCAATTGGCCACCTGACGGAGTGCGCGCATTTGGTTCGGACGACTCGGCGGTCGTCGAGTGGAAGCCATCAGTCAGCGCGCAGGGGTACAGGGTTTGGCGTCGCGAGGTTGGAGGGGACCAGTGGGCGTGCGTCACGCCCGAACCGATAACCGAAGCTCGCCTCGAAGACGCCCCGCCGTCCCCCGGGGAATACGAGTACTCCATCACGGCGGTTGCAGCCCCACGCCTCGAGTCGATGAAATCGTTTGGTGCGATAGTCCGGGTGGGCCCGGGTTCGGATCCGCCGCTGGTGCAGGTATTGTCGCCGCCTTCGGTGCTCTGGAGCAACGACCGGCTGATCGTCAGGGCCATTGTGACCGGCGAGCGCGCGATCGCATCCGTCCGCCTGAAACGTAGGACAGCCGAAGATCGCGAGTTGCCGACGCTCGAGCTTAAGAGAGGTCGCGGTGCAACGTATCGGCTTGAGGTCCCGGTCGCGGATCTGGGTGCAACGTCGCTCGAATTCGGCATCGAAGCGCTTGACGTGAACGAATCGACCGGCGTGTGGCCGACTGGCTTTCCGCAGGTCTGGCGCTCGCTGAACATTATTGGGTGACACACCGAAATCTTCTGACAGGCGACTTTCACTGAGATCACATGTGCGCGGCGGCGAAGAGTCTGAGCACCAACCCGGTGCCTGAGCGACGCAGCGCTATTTAGAAGGAGAGCGACAGGATGCGGTTAGATGACAACGTTGCAATCGTTACCGGGGGGGCTCGTGGCATAGGGCGCGGCATTGCTCTGCGCTTGGCCGACGAGGGCGCGAACATAGTCATCGTCGAGCTCGATGAGGAAACCGCTAAGACGACGGCGAAGGAAGTTGAATCCAGGGGACGGCGCGCCTTGGTAGTCGTCTGCGATGTAACGAGCTCCTCAGATGTCCAGGCGATGGTTGGCAAGACGCTTTCGGAATTCGGTCATATCGACGTCCTCGTTAACAATGCGGGTCTTGGACAAACAGTTGTCGAAACCGTAGACCTCGACGAGGCTGAATGGGACCGCGTCATGGCGGTCAACATCACGGGGGTGTTTATTTGTAGCAAGTATGTGGCGCGAGAGATGATCCGGCAGGAGTCCGGCAAGATCGTCAACATCTCTTCAGTCAACGGAATTTCCGCTCCGCCTCTCGTAGTCGCCTACAACGCATCCAAATGGGCGGTTATTGGATTTACAAAGACGCTCGCGATCGAACTCGCCCCCTACAAGATCAACGTGAACGCAATCTGTCCCGGCCCCGTGGACACCGACTTCCAGAGGGCAAACATGGCCGAGCGCTCGGCCGTAATGGGTATTGAGGAGTCGGACTTGCGTGAACGGCTGCGCCAGTCGATTCCGCTCCAGCGATGGACCAAGCCCGAGGACCTGGGCGCCGCCGCGGCATTCTTGGCGTCCGATGACTCGGTACATATGACCGGCGAGTATTTGGTGGTTTCAGGCGGATTGAGTGGCGTGTCTGGCGTCGCGCCGAGGAGAAAGTCAGCCTCCTAGATCCGCGCCGCCTGCGATTTCGGTGGCCCCGAGCTAAATCCAACGGCCAAGACGCCTGCCTCAGCGTCCGCCGGGCCCACGCCTACACCAACCTCGACCTCGTAGCCAGGTCTGTGCCTGGCTCGCGGGGTTGCCCCTGAGAGTGGTGTAGTTAGATTTAGGCGGCCACCTTTTGTCACCTGCTTTTCAAGGGTTCCCCGTCGACAACTACAGCTCCTTCCGCGACCTCGGCAACCCCCGGATCTACGATCCCCTTCTATTTCCTAATGATGATCGAAGAGCGAGCTTGTCTTGGCCCGCTTGGCCGTCGTCATCCGTCCTGTTCAGCAGGCGCTGGCACTTCTTCGAATTCGAACCCGTACTGTTTCACGGATGTTGGCCACAGTGGGACTAACATGGTGATTCGCGCGAAGGCCTGCGTCGGACTTCTGGGCCAACTCACTTGACAGAACCGTTTTGGGGGGTCCGATTACATGCTACATTTTGTACGAGAGGTAATTACTTATGAAGACAATGACCTGTAAACAACTCGGCGGACCTTGCGAAGAAGAGTTTCATGCTGAAACGTTTGAAGAGATGGCAGAGTTAGGTCAAAAGCATGGCATGGAGATGGCTGAAAAAGGCGACAAGGGGCACATCGAGGTAATGGAAGAGATGAAAAAGGGCATGGATGACCCCAAAGCTATGAAAGAGTGGATGGAAGAAAAGCAAAAAGAATTTGATGCACTACCGGGAAGTTAAATAGTCTCTTGCTTGTCCCCGCTTACCTCACCCTAGGACTTGTACCACTCCCTATGTGAGTCCCGGGACGGCCAGCCCCAGCCTTTTGCCCGTCAGGGTCGGTAGGCTTAACCGTACGCGGTCACAATTCGTTCTAGAACACTTGTAATTGGTTCTAGAACATTGATAATCCGTTCTTCGAGATAAAAACGGCCATCTAATCCGGTTCGGTAGGGCCGGCGTCGTGCCTCCTGCGCTCTCGTATACGTGAGAAATCCGTGGCCCACAGAATCTGATCAAGCCCGTTTTCGTCTCGCCGGGCCGCCCGCTTCTGTAAACCTGGGCGCGATGCGATCTTTTCACGCGTCGGCCCGACTGGCGACGACGACGTCCTTTATATGGAAGTACCAGCGAGGGCCTTTCGCGACGTTCCGTTGCTCGCTGCGTCCAAACTCACAGGCACCCTACTGAACCGAGAACCCCCTCGAAAAATGGCTCATTACCAACCCCGATCGAGTTTTTGCTCCCGACGTGGTGTGGGCTGGGTTGTTGAGGCGACAACAATCTCACCTTCGCACTCTTCCAGCATCGCGAGCAGTGCCTTGGCCTCTTCCTGTGTCACTGCAAGCTCCCACGTGATCTTGATCCGAATCCAATCCTGGGGGTACTCGCACCAGTAACTCTGCTCGGCAGGATTCCAACTCTCGGGACCTTTTGCCCCTTTTGATCGATTCACGGATGCGGTAACCCCTAATAGATGATCTGGATCATCAAGTGAGTTGGCATATGCCTCCTTCTTCGCAGCGTCCCATGCCCAAGCGCCAGACTCATGCGCATTCTTAAGCGGGACCATGTGATCAATATCAAGGTCTGAAGGATCGTCGGCTCGTAATGAAGGATGTTCTGAAGGGCCTACGTTCTTGGCGCCGGAGCGCGAGCCCTTACGCCGCCGACTTCGAAGGCGGCATCGACCTTCGTTCAGCTACCTCGCCGCTGAGCGAAGCGGTGGAGGTCAGTGACTAAGCCAATCCCTTTAGACAATCGTCGTCGAGCGGTTGCAGCGGGGTAAAGTCGCGATTGTTTTGGTAACTGGGACGCTCAGTGCCGGTGCAGGCGTTGCTGACGGCGTTGTAAATCAGGTACATAATCGCCCGGCGCCACGGGGAGACGTTGTTGGCCGAACCGTGCACGACGTTGCAGTGGACGAAGCCGACCGACCCGGCGGGCCCAATCAACGCCTCGATCCCGCTCTCCTCGGTCAGCCGTTCCAGGGTGGCGTGATCGATATGATGCAGAGCATAACCCTTCCCCTTGGAGTCCGGGTGAATTTGTGAGTCGAGAAGACCATAGCGTTGAGAGCCAGGCACAACCAGAAGTGGCGACTTGACCGCCGTGCAGTCGTCGATGAATACGGATGCCATAATGCTCCTCGGTTCCGGCATGCCGTCGATCTTGTGCCAGGGCGGGTAATCCTGATGCCAGTCCCATGAGCCGCCGCCGCCAAACCCCTGCTTGGGATTGATGCGTGTCTGATGGAGATAGACTTCGTCCCCCAAAAGTTCGCGGACTGGGTTCAACAGGCGTGGGTGCAGGGAGAGACGGCGGAACGGTTCGGAGTTCAGATGCGCCCCAAAAGCCAGCCTGACGGCGGTGGGGTTCTCTTTCTCACGGATTACTTCCGGCCCTTTGCCATTCAGGATGTCCGGCAGCGCCCTCTGCAGGACTTCCACCTCATCGTGTGTCAATAAGGCTGGTAAGAACAGGTAGCCGCGCTCACTAAACTGCGAAATGTGGGTCTCGTTGAGCTTCATGTTATGAATGCGCCTTTTCGTGAGAGAAGTGATCTCGCCGGTCTGGCAGCGACAACTCGATGGGAATCTGGCGCTGAATCGAATCGAGCACGGCCAGCGCCACCGCAAGCGATCGACTGCCTTCTCGGCCGTCGACGATCGGGTTTTCCTCCCCCCTTACCACACGACAAAAATGCTCCAGCTGAGACCTGAGCGGATCGGCTGGAGTCACACTACGGTTGACTTTCTCTAATGGATGATGCCAGCCACGCTGATCGTCATGAGGATAGCGCCACAACTGCAGTTGTGGAAATGCCAGGGAACCCAAAGTGCCGAAAAAGTGATAGCAGTTCTCATCCGTTTGAAAGTAAAACGGGTTCTCGCCGGTGGTCGCCTCGTACGACCAGGGGGAAGGCGTCGTGTCGGACGCCAAAACCGTCCCCACGGCTCCGTTCGCAAACGAAATCGAGATGCTCACGGAGTCTTCCACGTCGAGTTTTCGCACCGCAGAGCTTGAGTGAGCGTAGACCTGGAGCATTTCGCCGCAGATGAACCGCAGACTGTCCAGTTCATGGACCAGATTGATGAGCGTCGGACCGCCGCTTGGACGTCTGCATCGCCAGTCTACGTCGTAATAGTCAGCCGGTTTCATCAGCGTCCACAACATGGAGACAGCAACTAGCCTACCCAGTGTGCCGCCCGAAACGATGGAGCGGGCTTCTTGAACGAATGGACTGTGGCGGCGGTGATGGCCGACCAGTACCTGGATTCCGGCTTCATCGGCCATTTTGACGATGCGGTCGGCAGCATCAAGGCTATCTGCAATCGGCTTGTCGATTAGAACGTGTACAGACCGCCGTGCGCAGACTTCAGCGGCGGACGCATGGTGTCCGTTGGGAGTGGAGATGATCACACCCTGTGGGCGCTCGTTCTCCAGCAGCTTTTCAATCTCCAGGTAAAAGGAAACGTTGAACTTGTCGGCAACCGAGCTGCGACTGCGATCAACATCGCAAACGCCCACGAGCGAACAGGTGTCGTGGGCATCAATGAGGGCTGCGTGTTTGCTACCAACTAGCCCGGCGCCAATGACCGCCAGCCTGACCGGTTTCATGTTTCTGGATGGGAGTGGTGTCTTGCCACGAGCGTCAAAGTACGTTTGGCCGCTGCCCATTCTAGGTGCAATTCGTGGCTACGCAAAGCCGTTCCGGCCTAGCCGAAAAGGTGGCAATCCAGTGCAAGCATTACCACAAAAGTGGGGTTGCCCCGCTTCAGCAGACACCTAAGGGCCTAGCGCTGCGGTTAGAAACCTCCCTTCCACTTCGCATTGTTTTCTCGAACTCAGCCGGGCTTTTGTAATCGAGCGACGAATGGCAGCGGCGAGCGTTGTAAAACGTCTCGATGGTTTCAAACACCGCTAGGCTGGTGTACTGCGAGCCGCGATCGGAATGGTGGATGACACGCGGAGCAGGTCTGCGCCGGACAACCGCCATCGAGAGGGCGTCGACGACAAGATCCGCCTTGAGATCGTTGCGCATGGACCAGCCCACGACCTTACGGCTGAACATGTCCACCACGGCGGACAGGAAGAGCCACCCTTCCATAAGTTGGGATGTAGGTCAGGTCTGCGACCCAGAGCAGGTTCGGCCCGTCGGCGTGGAAGCGACGATTAACCAGGTCAGGCGCCGGCGGCGTCCGCGGATCGGGGATCGTCGTGCTGCGCCGTTTGCACCGGCGCGATATGCCCGCGATACCAGCTTTTCGCATCAAACGGGCCACGCCCTTGCGACCGACCCGGAGTCCATGGGCCTCCCTCAACTCGGCGTGAATACGCGGAGCCCCGTAGGTCCAGGGCGATCTGCGACTTCGCCTTCTCCCCGGCCTTGACGAGCCTGACGGCCTCTTCTCGAAACTCCCGCGGATATGGTGGATGCGTTGCTAGCATCTTGCCTCCTCATACTCTCAGACTCTCCAAACTGTAAATCCGAAAGTGTCCACCAAACCGGGACAACCCCAATCCCAACCGAGGACTCGCGTCGGGGGAGAGAGACAGGCCTCAGGTCCGCGCCCACTCGCGGCGCAGGAAGCGGAGGTCCTCGACCAGTCCGACCTCGCGCCGGGAGTCGGCCTCCGCCGAGAGATCCTTGCCTCCGACCGTGAAGAGGACTTCTTGATCCTCGGTGTACTCGGTGCCTACGGTGATGGGGCCGTCGAACCCCGATCTCTTTGCGGCTTCGAGCAATCTGCGCCAATGGGTGGCACCCTGGCCGAGGAAGACGAAGGCGGGCCCGTAAGGCGCGGGGGCATCGGGCCGACCGTCGGGAACGTGGCGGCCATCTTTTGCGCCGATGACGGTCAAATACCCCTCGCACATGGCCAGGCCCATCTCGACGTCTTCGCCGCCGATGGCCAAGTGGCCGCCATCAACGTGGGCGCCCAACCAGTCGGGATCGAACCCCTGTATCAGGTGCATGAGGCCCGCGCAGTTGGAGCCCAGGCAGTTCCCGCTGTGGTTCTGATACACGGTCTTGACGCCGGTTCGCTCGCCGAGGCGAACGAAGCCTTCCAGCGCGCGGCGGGCATCGGCCACCTTCTGCCAGTAGTCGTCGCCAGGGAAATATTTGAAGAAGCCAGTCTTCACAAGCGGGACGCCGGCCTCGGCGGCCGCCTCGTAAATGGCTACGGAGTCGGAACAGGACGGGTCGATTAGGTCCGTCTCAACGGTGACCATCTCGCAGGTCAGGCTCATGTCCGCCCAGAGCCTGACCGCCTCGGGAAGAGCGGCGCCAACGTTCTGCGGATTGACCGGGTACCCGCGGCGGACGGCCAGGTCAATACCGTCGTAGCCGACGCCTCGCAGGTACTCGCCCAACTCGCGAGGCGGGACGGTCTCGTGAAACTTGCTGAAAAGGACGATTTTCAAACGTTGGCCTTCCACCCCGGTCCAGGAAGCGCCGGGCTAGGTCGACAACATGCCCGTCCTGGCGGATGTAGTCGGGCGCGGCCTCCGCCTAGAATGGTACCCACGTAATCGTCCGGCTCCGCGTTGCGGAAGGCGATGTCGGCGTCGAGGTGGTAGCCATCTTCCTGGATCCGGTAGAGGCGGAAGAGAGTATCGATCGCCTCGTCGGCGTCGCCGACGGCGAGAATCACTTTTTCCATGGCATTCCCCCCTGACGGGGACGACCGACCTCCCCGCCCAGCCCATCATAGGCGGCTCCAGTGTACCCTTGGGCGGTCGCAAGATCGAACTCTGAAGCGCCGGTCTTGGGCATGGCCACGTCCCGCGCTCGGACAACTGCTTGACCAAATCGCGGAGGCTGAGCCTGTAACGGAGACGCCATGGCATGGCTGGGAGCGCGACGGCGGTCGGCAATTACAGATCGTTGAACCGCGTTACAGTCCGCTCGTTGAATCGACGCCCGCATGAGCGGCAGCTGAACCGCGAATAGCCGAGTGCGGTCGGGTGCTTGCGCTTAGACGTCTCGGCCGACTTGCAGCGCGGACGTTCCACCGGCCTCTCGTCATGACCTCATGCAAGAGGTCAACCTAAGTCAGCAGACCCTGACGTTTTACGAATCGCTCAGAACAAGAATCTTCCAAGGCGACGACGTCTCGGCCAGTGCATGCTTCAAAAAAGCCCATTCACGTATTGAGTGCATCCCCGAGGCGGGGGCTCCGCGTCGGAATTCCAGCGTTCGCTCGCACCGCATCTTCGGTCACCTTATGCTCACTGAATTCTACGTAAAACCGTTTTTCCGGAGTGTGTCAGGAGAGTTGGGCGGTCAGCCATGAAAACCGTCGATCCTGGCCATTGTCATCTATTTGGTCTGCTGGCATAAGATGACCGTTACAAAGGTTCTGTGAGAGTGAGATGAGAACTTCTGTGGCCCATCCCAATGTGCTTGTGACCCTGCAAAAGCCGCTTTTTGATGAGCTTTCGACCCCGGAAGCCAGGAGCAAGCTGCGCAACATCGCCGGAGAGGTCGCATTCAATGACTCCGAGTCCCCCTGGTCCCAGGACGACGTCATACCTCGACTGCGAGACGTCCATGCCGTCATCTCCTCATGGGGCTCATGCCTCTACGACGAGCGGGTCCTCCAGGCCGCCCCCAACCTCCAAATCATTTGTTACGCTGCCGGAAGCATCCGGCACGTTACGGCCCCGGCCTTGTTCGAGCGCGGAATCAAGGTCACCCACGCCGCCCAGGTCATTGCCGAGTCCGTCGCCGAGCACACCCTGGCCGTCGTCTTGCATCTGCTTCGCCGGATTCACGAATTCGACGCCGCGATACGAGCCGGTGGCTGGCGCGAGGTCGTCGGTGCTCACGGCCGGGAGCTCTACGGCAAGCGCTACGGCATCGTTGGAGCCAGCATGGTCGGCCGCAGCCTCATCCCCCTGCTCCGCCCGTTTGGTGTAAGGATTTTCGTCTACGATCCCTATTTATCAGAGGATCATGCCCGCGAACTCGGCGTTGAAAAGTCCGACATCCCGGAGCTGATGCGTTCCTCTGACGTCATCAGCCTCCACGCTCCCATCCTTCCCGAAACGAAGCACATGATCAGCCGAGATCTCGTCCGATCCATCAAAGACGACGCCGTTTTCGTGAACAATGCCCGCTCCTGGCTCATCGACATGGACGCGCTGCTTGAGGAGCTTCAGAAGGAGCGCTTTGATGCTGCCCTGGATGTCTTCGATCAGGAGCCTTTGCCCACGGACAGCCCCTTCCACCGCCTCAAACGAACTATCCTCAGCCCCCACGTAGCCGGCACAACTGTCGAGAGCCGCTCCCGTCTGGTCGGCGCCATGGTGGGCGAGCTCGAACGCTTCATCCACAACAAACCCCTCCTCTACGAGGTCACCCCCGCTCGCCTCCAGACCATGCACTGAGCCTGAAGTCTTCCCGTCTGTTGGACGCGATTGATTGAACCGGGGCGTAGCTCGTGGGCGACGTAGAGTCGATCGCGTTGTGTGCTATAGACGCCTAATTAGAAGATATGGGGGACCGCGAGGGCGCTTGGACCGCCTTCCGCAACAATCCCGAATGGCAGCGCATCAAGGCCGAGTCGGAAGCAGACGGAGCGATGGTGTCCAATTTCACGAACACGATACTCGTACCGACCGACTATTCGCCCCTCCAATAGCTACTCGAGCCTTCGATGCAATTTAGGCGCGGTTTCTTTGAAGCGTCTCGCTACGGTCCGCTACGTGCTTTTCGTCGCAAGTCACCCCTGAGCGGATCGTCCTGTTGCTAGCAAGCCGGTTGAACCGATCCTGTTTCAAGCAGCACAAGGTTGCGGCGAAGACGGCCACCGGCGGTCAACATCAACATAAAGACATTTGGGGTCCTCTGTTGGGGTAAGTTATCCGACCAATTTGGTCAAGGATGCCGGATGTCCAGCGAGGGACCTCAGTCTTGTCAATGAACCCTGTAAAATTGGCGGACATTACCCTGAACATTCGCGGCTTTTCGCCACTTGACCCGCTCGGCGACGGCGCCTGAAGGGGTTACTCGAATTGTCGCAATATGGTAAGTCGTACGGACTCTGGGGCGGGGCGCTGTCCCCAAAATATCGAAGGATTTATAGCCGGCTACCTCGAATTGTGCGAGCTTGGTTATCCAAGGAACCTGAATTCGACCAACCTTTAGGCGGATTCCTCGCATGCGGTAATAAACTCCGCCGAATCCGCCGTGGGAAACCAACGTTCTAGGTCGGATATCACGGCCTTAGTCAGCCCCAGACTCGGGTACGTTTCGCGCGTTTCAACAGCCGTTGTGCAGTCCCGAAGAAGAACCGGAAAGTAACCGCGACCTCGCATAGCCTGAAGCCCGTAATCTCGATAGACCACGCAAATATTCGTTGCGAAGCCCGCATAGATGAGGTGAACTAGCCCTCGATGTCGAAGCAAGCGGTGGAGCTGATCGCCCGCGGCGATGACAAAATCTTCGGAAGTAGGAGCTATCGAAGGGGCGATGTTCTTAAAGTGCCACCATTCTGGTAGCGGGCCGTCGTAACTCTGCATCTTGTCATTGTCCGGGCGGCGAAAGCTCGAGTACTTACCATCCGCAAGCCTGTACTCGCGCGGGGGCCAATCATCGTCTGCGGCGTCATCCCCAGGACCGAGTTCGGAGTCGCCCGCGTACCGAATCCACTGCGGATACAACCGGGCAATATCAGGAGAGGGTGCGTAAATCACCGTAACGCCCCGTTTGCGTGCGGCGTCGATGCACGGGCGGATTTTTTCGACCATTATTCGGCCGGTTCGCTCGTAATGGCTCTTGATGTGGTGGCCGCCCCAAACGTCGACAAGGACCAACGCAGTTTCGGCTGGATCGAGATCGAATTCCGCCTCCACGGTGGCGATGTTCGCCTCGACGTTTTCATTCGGGCAGGTACTTCGCATTGCTTGAAAGCGGACCGTTAGGTTCACGGCGGACTCCACGGGATGCTACGACCTACGGCAGTTGAACGAGCATCGCAACTTTTCGATGACGATACAAGGTCGATCGACGCCCTACATGTCGAAATGGATGGCCTGTTCCTGGCGGATTCGGACCTTTGCCGACTGTCGGCAGTGGAGAAACTGACGTCCGACGCGTTCGGATCAAAAGGACCTTTCGCAGCGATCCACGCCGTTCGGCAACAACTCTCCATTGCAACCGGGCGAACCCCCGAGGTACTCCCAATGAAGTCAGCAGCGCTCGTTGCCATCTCCGCAAATCGGTATTCGGTATCTTAAGATCAATTCACACGCGTTCAAAACACGGAGATGGCTCGTGACATCGGCATCGTCGACGGCTTCTGGAGTCAAACCTTGGGTCGCGCCCGAGATAACGGATGAGCACGGCAAACTGTATCGGGAACAGGGATTCCTGGTTATCGAGGACGCGGTCAGCACTGACGAGATAGCCAACCTCAGAAACGAGGCTGTACAAATCTGCCGCGGCGAGGTCCGAGGACTGGAGCTAGCGTTGCCGGATGAGTCGGATGCCGACACCTTGAGCCGCTACCTGTGCATCCACTTTCCGCACAAGATTTCCCAGGTCGTATACGACGTTCTGTTCCAGAGCGTGATCGTGGAGGCTCTTAAACGGGCCATCGGACCCAACATCAAGTGCATGCAATCGATGTTGTTCATAAAGGCGTCGGGGAAACCGGGTCAGGCCTGGCATCAGGATGAGTTTTTCATCCCTACGCGGGACCGTTCCCTGACCGGAGTGTCGATTGCCATCGACGACGCCACCGTCGAGAACGGCTGTCTCTGGGTGATTCCGGGATCCCACAAGCACGGAATCCTATGGCCGCAGCGGGCCCACAACGATGCTCGCTTCGATTGCGCGGGGGAGGTCTACCAGCATCCTTATTCAGACCACGACGCGGTGCCTGTTGAGATGAGGGCGGGCTCGGTGTTGCTGTTCAACGGCTATCTGATGCACCGCTCGTTACCAAACAGAGCCGAGTCTGGATACAGGCGATCCCTATCGAACCATTACATGAGTGCCGAGTCTTTCCTGCCGTGGCATGCGCCAAAGGAGTCGCAGGTAGGCATGGGAAGACTCGATTTCCGCGACATTGTGATGATCGCCGGGCGAGATCCCTATGGATACAAAGGCGTTGAGGATGTCAACAAGCCTCACATCCGACCTTCCGGCGAGGGTGGCTGTGGAACTGAATACCGAAACATCGGGCTGAACGCCCCCATCGGACGAAAATGACCGCCGTCGGTTCCGAACCGGGGGGCGCTGTGGAACGCGATCCGGCATTTCGGCGCAGCGTAGTACGAACCTGTCTCACCGAAATGAGCTGCTGACGGTCGGCCTTCCGCCATAACTTCCGCAACACGTCAGCTCCTCGGGATTTGGAGCGAGATTGACTGGACGTTACCCCCGCTTATACTTCTAGCAAGTCGGAATGTCAGAAGGTCTGTCGGCTGGCTGACGTATTGGGTTACGTGGGGGTCGGGTCGGGTCGGCCCGCCGCGATTGCCCGTAGGAGGGACGATGTTGGAGGAGAAAAAAAGCCTTAGAAGGCGAAATCTGCTGAAAATCGGAATTATAGGAGGCGCCGGCGCGGTAGGAGTGGCGGCACTGGCCGGATGCGGGGAGACGCAGGTGGTGGAGGTCGTCAAGGAAGTTCCGGTAGAAAAAGTAAAGGAAGTCATCAAGGAAGTTGCGGTCGTTCAGGAGAAGATCGTAACCAAAATAGTAGAGGTGGAGAAGGCGCAGCGGGAAACGCAGCGGATGGTCTTCCTGCACTTCTTCACCGGGGCGCTCTGGTCGGAACTTTTCGAGCCGATGGTCGACGACTTCAAGTCCAAGAATCCGTGGATTGATTGGTTCGGAATATCATCCCCGTACGGCGAGCTGCCGGCCAAGCTGGTCACGATGGCAGCGGGCGGCCAACCGCCCGACGGAACCTCGATCGACAACGAGCGCATCAAGGAGATGAGCCGCCGGGGTCTACTGGAGCCGCTCGATTCCTGGGTTGCTCGAAGCGGGATGACGTACATGGACGATTTCATCCCGGCTCGACTGGACCAGCAGAAGCTTGAGGGCAAGTTGTATGCCCTCCCGATCGATCTGGGCTCGGGGGCCATTTACCTCAATAAAGAGCTGTTCGCAGCCAATGGTGTGCCTCTTCCGGAGCCCGAGTGGACGTACGACGACATTCTCGAGACGGCGATGAAGCTCACCTTCGACAAGACCGGCAACAACGTCGCCTCCAGTCAATTTGACGAAAACAACACCGACACGTTCGGCTACTCGTTCCGGCCGCAACTCTACCGTTTCTACCACCAGTACCACGGATTCGGGGGGGCCGAGTTCTTCGATAAGGATTTCACTGAGTCCCGAGTTAACGAGCCGGAAGGGATTGCGGCGATGCAGTACTTCGCCGACATGATCCACAAGCATCATGTGGCGACGCGGCCGGCTGACACCGAGGCCTTGAGGACGGGCGGCGTTCAGCCCATGTCGACTGGCAAGATTGCCATGGAGCACACATGGATCGGTCTGAACCTTCACCTGCATCTTGAGGGGAGCAAAGTAAAGGACTATGACGTGATCAACCTGCCGACCACCCCCAACACCACGGTGGAGGTTGGCGGTCAGGGGTTCGTGATGCTTGAGAGTGGGAAGGCCAAGGAAGCAGCCTGGGAGTGGACAAAATACGCGGTCGAGGAGGAAGCCCAGAAGCGAATGGGCGCGAACGGCGGCTGGTTCCCCACCCGTCTGAGCTTCGCACACTTCGCTCAGCCGGCTGACGGCATTCCTGAGCACTTCAATGCGGCGTTCTACGAGCAATCCGCAAAGTACGGCTTCGTACCGTGGTGGTTCGAGGCAGGCTGGGCCGAAATCCGCGACTCGATGCAGGCCGAGCTGGACCCACTTTGGATCGGTCAGAAGAGCGCTGAAGAAGTGGCCATCGAGATGCAAAAAGTCGGTGACCCTCTGATAGCGCAGAGGCCGAAGACCTTCTAGAGCCTGGATTTGAGACAAGAGCCGGGGGGTGGCGGCCGGATCGCTCGGTCGCCCCCCTCGAGACCGGAACGCGTATGCGCGTTAGGACTAACGACGCGAAGAGCTAATTGCTCTTCGGGTGGGGAAAGAGCTTAGATGATCACGACCACTAAGCGCTCCCGTTCAGCTCTGGCCAGAATCGAAAGGCGGGACGGCTATTTGATGATTCTGCCCTGGGCCGTCGGATTCACCGTTTTCGTCCTGGGGCCCATGACCGCCTCCCTGGTGCTTTCACTTACTGACTGGCAGATGCTGCTGGAGCCCAAATGGGTGGGGCTCGACAACTACAGAGTCCTGTTCACGGGCACGGATAATGTTATCCGCGATCGCTTGCTTACTATTTCGCTTTTGAACACGAGTATTTACACTTTTTTTGGCGTGACTTTGTACGTCGTTATGGCGTTGCTATTGAGCCTGGCGCTGAGCCCAGAAGTCAAGGGCATTCGCGTTTATAGGACCGTGTTCTTCGTACCCTCGGTGACCCCTATCGTGGCTACGACGATCCTCTGGGTTCTTCTCTTCACCCCGGAGTTTGGTGTGATCAACTACCTGCTCGCGAAGATCGAAATACCAAAGCAGGGCTTTCTCACGGACCCGCAGCAAGCAAAGCCGGTATTGATATTCATGCACCTTTGGACGATCGGCGGTGCGCTGCCGATCTTCCTCGCGGGTCTCAAGTCCATTCCCCAGGAGACGCGCGAAGCGGCCCGGATAGATGGGGCGGGCCCGCTGCAAGCATTCAGATTTGTCGTCCTCCCGCTGCTCTCGCCGACCATCTTCTTCGTCACCGTGACGGGTTTTATTGGCGGGTTTCAGGTATTCACCCAGGCGTTCGTAGCCACCGGGGGCGGGCCTCAAAACGCGACGCTATTCTACGTATTGCATCTTTACCGGAACGCTTTCGAGTATTTCAAGATGGGCTACGCTTCGGCGATGGCGTGGTTGCTATTCGTGATAATTCTAATTTTCACAGTGGTGCAGTTCTGGATCGGCCAGCGCTGGGTTTACTATGAGCGGGCCTAGGACCCTCCAAAGGGCTGAGGAATACGCGCCGTGACCGCGAGCGTTGTGGCACCCGATGCCCGGGTTCGCAGGACCTCACGAGAGCGAAAAGTCTCGCGAATTAATGTCGGCTTGCTCCATCTGGCGGCTATCTTGCTTGGCATCATCGCCTTGATGCCGCTGGCCTGGACCCTTGCAACCTCGCTGAAGCCGGCTGGCGAAATAATCAGTTGGCCGCCGACGTTCTTTCCGTCGAGCCCACGCTGGGTCAACTACGCCGAACTATTCCAGAAGACTCCTTTTGCCCACTGGATGATAAATTCGACGTTTGTCGCGTTGGCGACGATCGTCGGATCGGTGATCAGTTCCACCCTGGTCGGCTATGCGTTCGCACGCCTGCGATTTCCCTGGCGCGATCAACTGTTCATCGTATGCCTTTCCACGATGATGCTTCCGCCGGTGGTCACCCTTATCCCGTCGTTCGTCATGTTCCGCTTTCTCGGGTGGATTGACACGTTTGCCCCCCTGATAGTGCCTGCCTGGTTCGGCACGCCTTTCTTCATATTTCTGGCCCGGCAGTTCTTGCGCACGATCCCGTACGAGTACGACGAAGCGGCGCGCGTAGACGGGGCCGGCAGCCTCCGCATCTGGTGGCAGATAATGCTGCCCATGTCACGGCCCGTGGTAGGAACTATCATCATCTTTGCGTTTATCGCGTCGTGGAACGATTTTCTGTACCCCCTCGTCTACCTGCATTCGGAGCCGAACCTCACCCTCTCGGTAGGCCTTCGAAGCTTGAACAGCCTGTATCAGCGGGGTGGTGGGGCCACCTTCATGATGGTCGGGTCGGTATTGATGACATTGCCGGTCCTGCTCGTCTTCTTCTTCGCGCAGAGGTATTTCCTACAAGGAATTGCTCTAACTGGACTGGGCGGACGTTAGCGGTCGGACGGAAGCGTAGGTTGATTGGGAGGGTATGAAATGCCTCGAAAAATCAGGTTAGCAACAACATCTTGGAACAATCGGACGGCCTCGGGCGCCGCCGACAACGCTGATTACGCCTGCCAGCTTCTCGAAGCCGCAGGGGCCAGCGGTGCGGACCTGTGTGTGCTTCCCGAAGGCCTCAATTTCATAGGAGTGCCGCAAGATGAGCGTGTCGCCAATGTAGAGCCCGGGATACCCGGGCCGGCCTCGGACAGTTTTTCCGAGATCGCCCGCAAGTATGAGATGTTCGTGGTCGCAGGACTGTACAACTTCCGCGCCGGTGAGGTCCGCAATACCGCTCTGGTTCTCGATCGCCGGGGCGAGGAAGTCTGGCGATACGAGAAAATCCATCCCACCGTAGGCGAAATCGAGATGGGAGTGGTGCCGGGTGAAATCTGCCCCGCCGTCTACGACGCTGATTTCGGGCGTTTGGGATTTGCGATTTGTTACGACATCGGCTGGCCGGAGCATTGGGATCAGCTCGGTGAGGATCGTGCGGAGATCGTCTTCTGGCCGTCGGCCTATGATGGCGGCTTCCCGCTCCAGACGTACGCCTGGCGGAATCAGTATTACGTAGTCAGCTCGGTTTGGTCACAGCATGCGAAGGTCATCGACATCACCGGTCAGATCTTGGCACAGACTACCCGGTTTTCCGGAATGGTCGTCGAGGAAATCGATCTGGAGAAGGAGCTTTTCCATACGGATGACAACGCCCGCCGGCTCCTTGATCTGCAAGCGAAGCACGGTCGAGAAATCACGCTTACGACCCTGGACGAGGAACACGTGTTCACGCTTCAATCCAACAATCCTTCGCTTCCGTTGGCGAAGCTCAAGGAAGACTTTCGGTTGGAATCGTTTACCGATTTCCACGGGAGGGCCCGTCGGGTGCAGGACGGGGCCCGCGCGGTTGAGTTGGAGCCGGTCGGCGCCTAGGCGATAACGCGTGCTTCCCAGAGCATCCAGCCTGAGCTAACCGGGATGGACCGGCGCGCCGGGTGAAAGTCTCCCTTCCGATGAACATAACCCGATGACGCTCGGGGCGAGGGCGCATCTGCGGGATGTTTTACGGATTAGTGCCGCGCAGTCCGAACGCCATCAAACGGTCTTTTCCAACCCGCTGTCGCTCGCGTACGATCCCGACCGCGATCGCCTGGTAAGTAGTAGACGGCGTCGCCAACCCTGGCCACTCCAAAACGGCCGACGCCGTGCCGGGGCTTGTATTCGAACGTGCGGAAAATCCACGTCCAATGGTTATCCCGAGATTGCCGAACGGCTGCTCGCCGAGGGCGCTAGCCTGAACATGGGAGGAAAGAACGAGAATCTCGCGTATGAAACAACGGTCAGATGGGGGGCGGTCGGCCTCCGATCGTCGATGAATCAAGGGGAGACCGCAGCGATCACCCCGGGGCGTAGCCGGGCGCTGCCGGAACACGCCGCCCTCGCTGGTTGAATGGGATGTGCCGTCTGCGAGTTCGAATGTTAAACCGCGACGAAACTCAGCCCTGAAATCTCTAGACGGCTACCCAATCTCGACTCTAATTCTCAGGGGAGGCGATAGAACCGTCATCGGCATAGGCGTAAACGCCGCTGTGATAAATGTCGTGGGGGTCGTCATTGTCGGCGAGCAACATTCGCCGTCTCGGGGTTAATGACCTTTTGAACTCGTCGGAGTATCTATGATTGTTGACAGGTCTCACCCACACCGGCGTGTATTGGATGTGGGCGGTTACTCGCGGGTTGTCAGTCTTATTCTCGGTCCCGGCATGCCATAGGCCGTTGTGGAATACGAATACCGAACCTGCTTTCGCCAGCACAGGCGTGACCAGGTTCTCCATATCGCGGAGGTCCTCCGGCAACCCGGCTTGCGATTTGTGGGATCCCGGAACAATCGTGAGTCCTCCCTGTCCCAGTTCCAGGCAGTCGGTAAGAAAATACGACATGCGCAATTGCAATAGCGGCGTGGGATACGCGAGATCCTGGAATCTCATTCCGTAGCCAGGACCGTCCTGATGCCATTTCGATACAAAGGAATTTGTTCGACCGTTAGCAACCAATGTCGACGCGTAGACCTGAAGGCTGTTCCCCATGAGCTTCAGCGCGATCGGAAACGTGATGGGATGATCCATCAGTTCCGGGAAGACCGGGTCGGCCTCAATCATCGGCCTGACCTGGGCGGCGCTGGCTTCATCAATAGCCCGCCGACCTGCTTCCAGATACCTTGCTATTTCATCCTTGTTTAGTACATTCTCGATCACAAGAAAGCCATTTACGTCGAACAACCAACGCATGCTGTCGGACCATTCTGGGCTGCAAACGGGCAGTCCCCCGGTGTATTCCTGAGATGAAGACGTCACCGCACCTGAGCTATTCATGTGGATCCATCCTGGAGAAGATTAGGCTTCCACGGTCCAAGCCACCGCAATAGACACTACTTTGGTGGGTTTCACCTCGGCCTGCGCAGAAACTAGCTGATTCTAGGCATATGGGTACATGCGATCAAGAATTGATCAAACGCGCCTTCGTATATCGAGAGGTTAATTCACCCTGACGGGGCTATGCGCCGTTCGGATTTATCGCTCAAAAGGGTTTGAACACCATGAGAACGAGCGCGAACACGCTGAGGAGAAACAGAAAGGCGCCACCGATTCGAGGACGCGGATCCGCCAGGAGACGCCGGACTTCCTCTGTCGTGCCGGCGCTGGTCTCCACCGATCGCTCGAGAGCACCCACCAGCCTGGAGGATCCGGCACGCATGACCGCTATTGACAACACAAGGGCCAAAAGACCGACGAAAAAAGATACGACGATCCACCCCGTCCCGATGAGGTCATAACCTCTATAGAAACCAGCCAACACGCCGAAGACTCCGAGCAGAATCAACGACGGCAGGATTATCCAGTTCTCCGCGAACATAACCGTCCGCACCATCGGCAACATAAGCGTGGGGTCATCCTCCCCTGAGCTCGGAGTTGGCGTAAACTCACAAATCGACTGGGCGGGTTCTCGTATCGGACGGTGATCGTTGTCGGATTTCGGTGGACCATCGGAAACGTACGAGGCACTTCGCCGGACCAACTGCATAGCGATGATCCTCGAGGACGATGTCGCCGAGGCGGACCGGATCGGCTGGAGGATCGAGCACGCTACGCCCGATCCAGATAATCCTCTTATCGAGCCGGCGTTTCCTTGGGACAGTGGAGTCGTCTTCAGCCACGGTACCGTACTGAAAGACCCCATCGATGATCTCTGGAAAGCGTGGTACTCGTCGGCGCCGTTCGGCACTCATGACTGGCGCTTGACGTATGCGACCTCGGAAGATGGCGTGAAATGGACCCGACCGGCCCTCGACGTGTGCCCGTATCCCGGCCACGACGGTACCAACATTCTCATCGATGTCGACTCCGGAGGCATCAATATGTACGCATCCGTACTCGTCGATCCCGCGGCAGCGCCGGATCGAAGGTATGAGATGTACTTGCTTCGGACGCCTGCGTACGGCTTCGACAGGCCCGACCTCCACGGGTTGCACACAGATCTAATCATCGACGGGTTGCCGCTTCCGGCCGGCAAGTCTACTCATGAGTCAGGTGTATATAGATACGTCTCGCCCGATGGTATTAGATGGAAGCCGGTGGCAGGGCCTGTACTGATCCACCAGCGCCAGCCCCGAAACGTCAGCTACCGCGCCTACCTGGGCACCTCCGACGGGGTCTTCGTATATCGCGGCAGCGACGGCGGCTATGTCGTCTACCACAAAATCAGCGAGCCGATGCACCCCGGAGGCCTGGCGCCTTACGACGTTGCGTCGCCCAGGCGCCGCGTCATCGTGCGGCGTACCAGCTCGGACGGAGTGGATTTCGGCCCCTATGAGTTGGTGATGGCACCCGACTGGCGCGATCCCCACGATCTCCAATTCATGGAACTGACCTCAACGCCGGTGGAAGGCGGATATCTGGGCATCGCAACCTGCTACCACCCACTCACCCAGACCATAGACCTTCAGTTTGCTGGCAGTGCGGATGGACGGAACTGGCGCCGTCCCGCTCGACTCCCTTGTCTTCCACTCGCTTCACTCGGGGATTACGGAGGAGGCATGGTCTGGCCGACGCATCATCTGGTCGAGGACGGCGGCGGCATGTTCGTCTACTACGGTGCGTTGGAGGGGCTCCACGGCGACGCTTCGCAAGACGAACCTTCCATCTGGCAATTCAACGGCGCAATATGCCGTGCCCGCTGGGATCAGGGCCGCTACTGGGCCGCTGTACCGGGCCCCGGTGGGAACATGGAAGCAAGCTTGACCACTCATCCACTCGCTGTTGGCGGAAAACGACTCTCCATTAATGCCGCTACGGTCAAGGACGGGGTCCTGCGAGCCGAGCTTTTGGACCGCGCGGGCAAGCCGGTCAACGGTTTCGGGCTGGACGATTTCGATCCCTGGCGGGGGGATGCCAAGGCCGCTCAGCTCCGCTGGGCAGGTGGGGAACTATGCCCTGTCGATGTCGCCGCCGTTCGATTTCATCTCCGTCGTGCCAGGCTTTACGGATTTGCCTGGAGCTAGTGTGGACGGCTCCGCTCACTGCCCTGTATAGCCCCGGTCGACGACTTGCTCTCAATGGAAGGCAGTAACGCGCGTACGCCCGCGGCGTTTGTTGTTAGGTCGCCTTCACAAAACGGAGCAGATTGCTGCCGGCACACGTCTGCGTACGTCGGATCGATCTCTATCCCGTAGCAAGTCCGGCCCGTCCGTTCAGCAGCTATCAGCGTCGTCCCACTTCCGAGAAAGGGGTCGTAGACGTCGCCGTCGTGATTCGCCATCGGCCGCCTCATACACTCAACCGGCTTCTCCACTCCCAGGTCGCTTCGGTGATCATCGGTGGTCTGCTCGATCTCCCAGTCGGTCGGGATTAGATACTAAACAAACCCAATTCGCTTCAGTTCATCTAGGCCCCTGAAACAACTCGATTTTGTTGCCCGCCGGATCCTCCACAAGCGTCTGCCGCCTGCCGCCACCCCCGTCGATGATTTCGTTTAGAAAGTGGACGCCCTCGCCTCTCAAAGTCTCGACCAGCGATGTGAGGTCATCTACTTGAATCACGAGGCGATTCCAGCCTCCTGGCACCGGGATCTGCCCGTCCGACATTGGCAGGGCAACTGAAGTGTTAGGTCCGCTGAGCAAAAGCGTTAGGCCTTCTCTGGAAACCATCGCGATGGGGCCGAAATTCTGTTCCAGCGAAAACCCAAGGCGCTGGGTGTAGAAGGCCACGGCCTCTTCGACGCCGTTAACCATGTATCTGATAGTTGCCATTCTGTGTCTCTCCTCCTCGCCGGCGTGATGCGCCGACCATTCCGCGGATTCGCCCGTAAATCACCAAAGGTGACCATTTCGCTTTGTTCGCCTTCGTCATATTTGCTCGGTTACTAGATGCCCGTCTAGGCCGCCGCTGTCGGCCCCACGCCCCACAGGTTCAGCCCCGCCCAGATCGCTTCGGTAATTTCGAACATAAACAAAATGTGCTGAGCACGGGTCTAGAGCTGCCCATCGCCGCCAAAGTTTTGACCCGCCCCTCCCTCGTCATCTTCGCCGGGATCGTCAAGCTCGACGTAGAAGACACGACCTCTTGTCAAGCTCCGCCGCTCCTGCAGTCCTCAGTCCCTCAGTACGCAATATCGCCTCACCGCCAATCGCACGGTTGATGTAGAAAGAAATCGGTTAAAGCCCCAGCCGTCCGAGTTCCTCCATCGTCATCTCCGGTTTGATCCGCGGATCGTAGAGCATCGTGACGACCGCTTCGTCGATATCGACAAGCTGCGATGTATTCTGATGCCCTTCGTAGAAGATGCTGTCCGGATACCACCAGGAGTCATTACGTGGCCCCAATACCTGGGTGATCTCTTCCCAGATCAGGTGTCTTCGAATCGCGACTGGCTCGGTGGAATCAATGTAGACCCACGCGATTCACGGCGAGGTAGCCTGCGTCGGCCGTTGTGCGGCGCAGGCCCGAACCGGGTCTGATCCACCACAGCGATCGAGGTTCCGAATTTTCCAGCCTGGCGTTCGGGCGCACTCTCAAAGAGTCAGGCCTGGTCGCCAGCATGGACTCTAGAGGCGATGCGCTCGATAACGCTCCCTGCGAGAGCTTTATGTCCACCATCAAGTGCGAGCTCATACACCGCCGTACCTCGAAGCGCCGCGACCAGGCCAGGCTGGCCGTCTTCGATTAAATCGAGAGGTTCTACAATCCGCACCGGCGTCATTCGTTGCTGGACAATCTAAGCCCGGTTGAGTTCGAAAAGATCATGCAAAACCAAAGGGAGGTTGCCGCTGTACTGTAAGCCCGAACCTGTCAACTAAACGGGGGCAACCCCGACCCTAACCTCACCCTCAGAACACGACGCCAAACACCGTTTGTAACGCCAAGTCCACTTCCCGACTGGTTCAAAACCCGCCAACCGTTGAAATCAGGTTAGAATACGGTGAAATGCTGGGTGCCGTGCGGAGTTAAGACTATGAGTCTCACAGCGGAGCAGCTCGAGCACTTCGGGCGTGAGGGCTACGTGGTCGCCGAGGACGTGCTCGTCCCCGACGAAGATCTCCAGCCCCTCATCGACGAGTACGACGAAATCCTCGATGGGGTGGCTCAGCGCCTGCAGGTCGCGGGCGAGATCCGCAGCACCTACGCCGAGCTGCCGTTCGGCGAGCGCGCGATTGCGGTCGCCAAGGACGCGGGGTTCTTGGACCCGCGGGCGTTCGATATCAGCTTCCCGGCGAACAGCGCCCTCACGGAAGAGACCCAATTCCACTTTGGTCCGGCCGTCTTCGGCCTGCTCCGCAATGCGCGACTCCTCGATGCGGTCGAGTCCATCATTGGCTCCGAGATCATGTCCAACCCGGTGCAGCACGTGCGAATGAAGGTGCCCGAGCACCTAATCAGCGTGGACCACCGCACGAGCTTGAACGCCAAGACTGGATGGCACCAGGACAATGGGGTCGTGCAGACCGAGGCGGACGACACCGACCTGCTCACTGTTTGGCTTGCGCTCACCGAGGCCAGCGAGCGCAACGGCTGCCTGATGGTCGTGCCGCGCAGCCACGTCGAAGGTCTCCGCGTCCACTGTAACGACGCGCACCAGAGCCAAATCCCGACAGAGCTGGTTCCGAAGGAGCGCATGCGGCCACTGCCGATGTCGCCCGGTGATGTCCTCTTCATGCACCGACGCTGCATGCACGCGTCGCTTGCCAACGTCAGCGACGCGGTCCGGTGGAGCCTCGACATTCGCTACCACCCGACTGGCCAGCCCTCCGGACGAGATTTCTTCCCCAGCTTTGTCGCTCGCAGCCGCGCCGATCCCGATTCCGAGCTGCGCGACCCGGTGGCCTGGCGGCAGAGCTGGCTCGGCGTGCGCGACATCCTCCTCGCGAAACGCGAGCCTCTTGGTGCAGCTCGTTGGACCGGCGATCACGAACTCTGCGCCTAGCCGCCTGGTTTGTTCGACGGACTGCTTCTGAAGCGACGGAGCCGCGGGAGTCTTATGGCGCGGCAGCCGGGTTTGATTGAAGGCGACTGCTCCGGTTGACAGTCGGTGATCAGACCGCGCCGGACCTCATCGGCTGCGTGAGACTTCGCCCGCCCGGGAGCTGGCGTGAGTCCGCCGGGGTGTCCTAGTCCTCATGATTGAAGATTGCCCTTACCGGAGCGCCGACAGCGAGCCGAGACCGGCTATCCGCGCAAGGTAGGCATCCCACCGCCGTCGGTCCGGAGCCTGTGGGATGCAATTATCCCGCCCGCTCCTGCTTGATGGGAGCCGCCCTGTGTGTCCACGCTCCGACTGCAGCGGGAGGCGCCCTGCATGTGTGACCTCCCGCCCGAAAACTGGTGCCCCCTCAATTTGGGTCGTTGGATCGGGAAAGTGGGACTGAGGGCCCCTCATCGGCTCACAAGTCGTCGCAGCGCGAGAGCTTGACACACCGCGTTGCTCCAGGACCACTGTTCGCTATGCTGCGAGCTCGCATGGCGTCACCTCCGGCGGTTGTAGCGAGCCGCCCGACCCTGCCCTTGTTGACGGCGGCGATCGGGCTCTCGCTCCCCCGCGAGACGACGATCGCGCCGTTCGTTGGCCGACCGCGACTCCGAAGGCTGCTCACAGCCGCGCGGCTCGACCACGACTGGGAGCGGATGGCCACGCTCTATCGCTTCCCCAGGGCGCACTGGAAACATCTGCGTGCGACCAGGGTAATCGAGTTACCCTTTGCCGTGAAGCGCTGCGAGCGCGTTGCCAATGCCACCGCAGTCATCTGGAAGAACTTGGATGATCGCCGAGAGCCGCTTCCGGCGCCTGAATGCGCCGCACCTGCTGGCCAAGGTCGCGGAGGGAGCAATCTACGAGGATGGCGAACGGGTAAGGAGTCAGACCGACGAGGCCGCCGCCTGAGCCTGTTTACCCATGCATCCTAATGCCCCCCGGTAGCTCGAATTCGCGCGGCAACGATTGTGCACCCTGGGCGCGTCCGACTCGAGCATGCGGCCGGGTGCCGTCCAGAACGAAACTCCGTCCCACACGCGAGCCCTGGAAACGCAGCAGCATCAGGCGATCGCGCGGATCGAGCAGATCAGGCGCCCGGTGAGGCGGACGAGTGGATCCTCGCGGTCGCCCTTGCCCATCTCGCAGCGAGCGGCGCCGAGGCCACCTACACGGCAGTGGGATCAGGCTGGCCGGCCACCAGTGCGTCGCGCTGGTCCCAGACCTTGTGGAAGGCGTCGAGATACTGGTCGATGAGCGCGGACTGGTCGTCCCGTAGAGCCGCTGCCCCCATGACCTCGAGCTCGGTCTCGGCACAGCGGTGCTCGGCGACAGGACAGTCACCCGCGTTGTAGAGATCGTCGGCGTTCGGGTGGAGCGACCACGGCAGGCCGTCGCCAAAGAAATAGCGCCGTTCCTGGAAGCGCGCGCGGAGATGGATCGGCGTCCGCACGTAGCCGAGAGTGATGCGGACGCCCTCGGCGGCGACTGCCTCGACGAAGGTCTCGCGAGTCAGACCGCCGGCCTCGGCGGCGACGAATGACGGGCAGTACTTGTGATAGCAGTGCAGGGCGCCGTGCAGCTCAACCACCGGCTTGATGCAGGGAATGTCGTTGAGCCCGGCCGACAGCCGGTGATGGTTGGCGCGCCGCGCCCGGTTCCAGTCGGCGAGAAAATCGAGCTGCCGGTTCACGATGACGGACGCCAGCGGGTGCATGCGGAAGGTGAAGGTGAGGTTGTCGATGTCCCGCGCCACCTCAGGGTCCGAGATGTCGCGCTCCTGGCGCCGCTGGTGGGAGCCGATCTCGATCAGCCGCTGCCACATCGCCGCGTCGTCGGTGACCACGCAGCCGCCGTCGCCGCCGATGATCTGCTTGCCGTTGCCAAAGCTGAAGCAGGCGAGATCGCCCAGCGTCCCGACCTCACGTCCGTTGTAGAACGCGCCCATCGCCTGGGCACAGTCTTCGATGACGGGGAGTCCGTGCCTGCGCCCGATCTCGACGATCGGGTCCATATCGGCCGGATGGCCGTAGAGGTGGACGACGACGATGGCCCTGGTGCGCTCGGTTATTGCCGCTGCGACGGCTTCGGGGCGCATCGTGAACGAATCCGGGTCGATATCGGCGAAGATCGGGGTGCCGAGCTGGTGAAGGATCGGTGAGACGGTCTGTGCCCAGGTATACGGCGACACCACGACCTCGTCCCCCGCGACGACGCCGGCCGCGTAGAGGGCCATCTGGATCGCGGCGGTGCATGAGTTGCTGGCCACCGCGTGCGCCCGGTCGAAGTGGTCGCGCATGTGGGCCTCGAACGTGGCGATCGGGCCTTCGGCGGGCATCGAGTCCAGGTACGTGACGTCGGTATGTGAGGCCTTGATGGCGGCCTCGAGATCGCGGATCTCCGGATCGCCAATGTGCGGCCAGAGCGGCGGTCGGATGGTCACCGCCGGGTTGCCGCCGAGCAGGGCCAATTCGCTCATCGTTCGTCCACCTCCCAGTCGCACAGACGCGCCAGCGACGCAATCTTCCGCGAGTTCGGCAATACCAGCAAACGTGGGTCGTGGGTCAGTTTCAGCCTGGGGACTCGACCCGCTCCTCAACGCTTGATCCCCGGGGCTGCTCGCCGGAGGGCACGGATACAATAAGGCCCGCCAACCCGGTCATCTAAACCCGAGGCTGATTCTGCCTGAGTCGTCGTGCCAGCCGACGGGATTATACACAACGCGAATCGGGATAATCGATCCGTCCCGGCTTTGAGCTAGTCGCTGCCCTGATGACCTCCGAATCCGTCCTACACCTCCTTGACCTCGAGGACTGGAACACGGTGGCGTGCCGAACCCCGATCGGGGTTGTCAGGATGGGGTTTTGGACCCCCATAACCCCGACACTGCATGACCATCCGTCACAAGGCTACAGCCGCGGTCCGATGCAGGTTTGAGATGCCGCTTCGGTAACCCTGCGCACCGGGCAGGACTTCAATCGTCACTGGGCGGGCAAAGAATGGGGAGTGGAAGGTTTCCTCCACGACCCGGATGTCGTGCCCAAGCGCCCGCAACTCGTGCAGCACGTCCTCTCCGACTCGGCGATCCACCGAGGCGTGATGCGTCTCGCAGTGCACTCGTGGCGCTTCAATTGCCTCCTGCGCGCTCATTCCAAAATCAAGAACACCGCAGATCACGTGGACCTGGCACGAGATTGTAGTCCGACCGCCGGAGGCGCCGAATGCCATCCGTGGCTTTCCGTCCCGGAGGACGAGGACATTTGGTGCGAACCCCATCACCCGGCGATTTGGGTGGATGGAGTTCGCTCTGCCGGGCTCCGGATCGAACGAGATCATCGCATTGTTCAGCACAATGCCCGTAGCAGGGATGGTGACCCCCGACCCGAACGCGCCACCGTGTGTGATATTGAAGCACGCGAAGTTGCCGTCCTTGTCAGCGGCGACTACCTGGGTAGTTCCGGCGTTGTTGATACCGCGTGAGGGCTCACGATGGTTCGCCGGACGCTGCTGGCCGGTGATGCGCGTTTCATGTGGCCATGGGTCTACCGGTCCCACCGCGCCGGTCGCCTGCCGCATGTTGATCCGATCCGCAATCTCCGATGCGTACGCCTTGCTCCACAAACCATCGACGGGCGAGGGCATCATGCCGGGATCGGCCAGGTGCTCAAGAATTGCGGTAAACGCGTAGCGCATAGTTTCAATCATGAGGTGACGATAAGCTGGGCTATCGGGGCCAAGTGACGCCAGATCGAAGTTCTCAAGGATGTTGAGTATCAGCGGAGCAAAGTAGCCGTCGCTCCAGACCAGTTCGAATCCTCGGTAGGTGAACGAACGTTCCTGGGAATCGATGCGCACAGGCACGTCGCTAAGATCCCGAGCGCTGAGAATTCCGCCGATCGACGCGAGGTATTGCTCGATCTGATCGGCCATCTCACCGCCGTGAAAGATAGCCGCGCCCTCGTGGGCAATTCGTCGCAAACTCCCTGCAAGGTCGGATTGCACAATCTTCGAGCCAGCTTGATGCGTGCTACCGGGGCGCGGCGGCACGCGGCCCGGCGCGAAGATTTCGGCGGTGGGCGGGTACCGCAGGATCTTGTCGAGGTGGCTGCCAATTGTCAGGGCCGTGTAGCCGTCAACGGAGAATCCATCCCGCGCGTAGGCGATGGCCGGTTCCAGCAGGCGCCCCAGCGGCATGCTGCCGTAGGCATCGAGCACGGCGCTCATCCCGGCCAGCGCGCCGGGTGTGGCGATAGATCTCGGGCCGACCATGTTGGCGTCGTCCTTGACTTTGCGCCATCGCCCCCAAGGGTCAAGTCCCTGCTCGAGCTCGAACATGTCCTCCGCTGCAGCCGCTGGAACGCCGCGGGCGGGGTAGAGGATGGCGGTCTCACCGCTAGCCGCCAGGTGCAGCACGCCTTGCGCGGTCCCGCCGACTCCGCACATCTCGGGCTCGACCACCCACGATGCAAAGACGGCGGCCGCCGCAGCGTCGATCGCATTACCGCCGTCCGCCAGAACCTGGGCCCCGGCATCTGCAGATAGACGATGGCCTGTACAAATCATCCCGTTGGACGAACGGACGGCGGTCTTGGAGACAGTCGTTTCGGCTCGTCTCACCCGTCGCCTCCCTAGATGATCGCCACCCCTGCGTGCCTGCCATCGCACGGCGTGCCCGCGGATCGCTCGAGACCGGCACGCAATTTCAGGACATGTATCTTAAACGCCCAGCTCCCGCAAATGAACTGTATAGCCACGCAGGGCGCGTTCGGCAGGCCAGCCGCTCGGGGGCGAGATCAGAGCTTCAGAGTCTTCCGGAGCTCCAGGGCGTCGTCAGATACGTCCAGGCCCCGAAGGAACGCCACGTACCGGTCCACGAGTTCCTGGGCGATCCCTTCATCGCTCTCAATCCGATTGATCTGCTGGCCCGGATCGGTTGGAAGGTGAAACAGCTCGGGGCCTGGGACCGGATCGGGTGGCACTTCATACCGCGCTACGTTGTCGACCTTCCGGGAGAACGCGGGCTCGTCCGTAGCGAGTAACTTGCCCGTGTGGATGAGCGACCATTCGGTGGTCGTGATCGTGGCCGGCCGGTAGCGTCCCCTCTGATGGACGCCGGTCCCGGAAAGCGCGAATTCTCGGAGTGGCGCCATGTCGCCCTCGAGTATGCGGCGGAACGACTGCCCCTGATGTGTGGGGGCGGGTTTCACCCCGCACAGGTCGAGGATTGTGGGAGCGATATCTGCCACCTGCACGAGCGGATCGGCCCGCGCGGGCGTGGCACCGGGAACGTGCACCACCAGTGGAATGTGCACAATCTCCTCGTACAGGGGCAGGCGATGGCCGCTGTCGCCCTTGAAACGGCTCTTGCCGATCCAGCCATGCTCGCCGAGATAGTAGCCGTGGTCGGACAAGAAGATGACCACGGTGTTTTCGGCCAGCCCGAGCTCAGCCAACCGGTCGAGGACGTGGCCGAACCAGGTGTCCACCATGGTCACTTCGCCGGCATAGAGGGCCCGCGTGTGCTCCAACTCGCGCTCAGTCATGAAATCGGCCCATGGCTCGTAGCGCGGCATCATCACGTCATCACCCGCGTAGCCGGGATCGTAGCTATCCACGTAGTGGCGCGGTGGATCGAACGGCTCGTGCGGATCGAAGAATTCCAGATGCAGGAAAAACGGCTGGTTGTCCAGGTTCTCCTCGAGCCAGCGGCCGGCTTCGATCCCTACCCGTGCGGCGCTGTAGTCCTCCTCGTGACGCCGGCCAGCGACGTTGCGCAGGTAGGGTTTGAGGTATTCGGGGCCGCGCAAGATCTTGTCGGGTGCACAGGGCAGCGGTGGGTTCTTTGGCGCGGTCTTCCAGCGGTCGATCGATTGTCCGCGAACCCAGACATTGCCCGCGTAGCCGCGACCGAAGTTGTTCCCGTCGACGAATAGGGCCGGATGATCGCAGATCAGCATGGTCGTATAGCCCGCCTCGCCGAGGATCTCGGAGATCACGACCTCACCCGGCGGCAACGGTGACCAGTCGTAGTAGGCGATCGTGTGGCGGCCGGTAATGAGATCCATGCGGACCTCGAGCGACGGGAAATTACCTACGTAGAAGTTGTCGAAGACAGTTGATTCGGCGGCCAACCCCTCAAGGTTTGGTGTGCGGATCCAGTCGTTGCCGTGAAAGCTCAGAAAGTCGCGCCGCAGCGTGTCCGATACTGCGAGAACCACATTCATAGGCTTCGACATAATCCCACCCCCTGCTCGGTGCCGCCGCAGCCGATCGCATCTGGGCCCCCGGGACGCCCCGCCTACCACGACAAGAATCCCCCGTCGACGGCCAGTGTGTGGCCTGTCACCGTCGACGAGCCGTCCGACGCCAGGAACACCGCCGGACCAACAATTTCCCACAGCTCACCTATGCGACCCATTGGAACGCGCGACGCGTAGTAGTCGACGCCGCGCCGCTCACGGCCACGTTGCCCCATTGGCGTGTCGAACCAGGCCGGGGCCAGGGCGTTGACGCGAACGCCACAGGGCGCCCACCCGATGGCGAGTTCATGCGTCAGCCCCACAATGTCCCCCTTACTGGCGCTATACGACGTATTCCCGGTTCCAACCATCAAGATCTGCGGCGTACCCAGCTCGTTCTCAACCGCAGCCGCAGCTGCGGTCATGGCGGCTGCATCTAGTGAGTCTCGCCTTTACCGCGCTGGGTGGGCGCGCCGGCCATATGGGCAACCTCTGCGTCCTCGCTCGCATCGACGAAAACCGCGGCCCGCACGAGCTCGCATCCAGACTTTTTCTGGCAGACGACACCCGTTATTTGGTCGTCCAAGACTTCGACGCCGATGATCTGCGCATGAAGCAGCAGCTCAACGCCCGCATCTTCCATGTAGATCACGGATGACGGACTTGATGATGACAGGATCCACTGGTACGAGGGACTTGTGCCACATCGGCGTCAGTTCATAGCCACTGCTCCCCCCCAGCAACCTCGAGCTGTTCGACCAGCTCATGGGCGATCCCACCGACGACACGCTCGTAGTTGTTGTTGTTGTGGAATCCCAGCAGCGACAATCCTGAAGCCGAAGTGCCGCCGACGTGTCCCCTGCGCTCGATCAGCAGCTTGTTTGCTCCAGAGCGTGCCGCCACGACTGGCGCGCTCCAGCCGGCGGCGACACTACCCGCGACGAAAATATCGTACGAGCGCTCGCCTTCAATTCCCAGTGCTACAGGCATCCCTAACCGCGTCTTTGCCATGGCAACTACTCCTCAGCCGACAGCAAAAGCGAGTCGATGTAGAGAAAACAGCGACGGTCCGAGTCCGCCTCTATCGCAAAGGCAAAGTTCAGAAGGTTAGCAAGATTCGATTCGGCCGGACCAACGACGGGTGGAATCCCGCGCAAGTCGTACACTCTGTCATTGCACTGGAACTCTAGCGACTGGAGCGTCTGGAGGTCGACGAGCCACCGGACGTAGTGCCAGTTGATCTTGGTCGCCACCTCGTTGTAGCAAAGTGGTTGGTAGGCATCCGGGATATCCTCAAATTCGTCGGCGCGAAGTGGGTGAGTGGATCCAGCTGATGCCTTACCGCTGGATCCGGTTTGCACCTTCGGCCTGAAATGCTTGGAGCGAATTTGCCAACGTCGGCGAAGTTCGCCGTCCTGTGAGTTGTGGTAACGCATCGTGGGAAGCGCTCGCAAGCCCCGATCCTCGGCGCCACCTTGCAGGTCCATTTGTACGGTGAAGGCGCGTAGATCCTCATCACCCAGAGTGAGCGTCGAAGCCTCGACTGTATACGTGAGGAAGGCTTCGAGCTGAATCACACCAAGCCGCTGCCAGGTCAATCGTTTGACCGCATAAGCAAAGTGCCCCGGTTGCGCACGCGTGGCAATTTTCATCGAATAGGTGCCGTCCATTGCACCATGCGATCCAATATCGAACATTGGCGCCGACGAGAGCATGGGTGGCCGGGTGTCCTCAGAGTTGCGAATGTTGTCGAGCGTGTCCTCGTAGTTTCCAATCAATTGTGTCCAACCACACAGTCCGCGGTCGAAATCGTCGTAAACGACGATGCGAGGAAGGGGCTCGAACTTACCAAGATTAGGATCGCCGCGGCTCAGCGTAGATACGTTCATGCCGACAGACTCCTCATTCGGTCAGTCATGGGCGCTTAATCTTGACTCGTCGCCGACGATCTGCGCCCGCCCGGTCTCTGTAACGCATCCCTACTTGAGTGACCACGAAAAGATGATTTTTAACTGGTCCTTTGTAGTCCCGACCACACGCAGCCAGCCCCCGAAATGCGAAACGCGCACAAAGCGTACTCCCGGCTGCATCGGTCCGGCAATAGCGCTACCTTCGTCGACCCACTGCAGCCCATCCGCAGAAATCTGCACTCGAAGATCGATGCCGGGCTCCGCGCCCTCGGTCTCCAACACGCGAAGAAAGCCAATCGCCTCCGACGCCCAGCCGACCTCGTAGGGCTCGGTTTCGAATTCACCATCCCACCAAACGTTTCGCTCGATTACTGCGAGGTGGCTGTGTCGTAGCATGCGCGGCCCCTTACCCCTTAACACCCGAAAGCGAGATGCCCGCTATGAAATATCGTTGGAGCAGCAAGAACAGAATGAAAATCGGAAGTGTCACGAGAACAGCTCCGGCCATTCCCAGTTGCCATTGTATGGCGCTTTCGCCCTCGACGCTACGGAAGCTGGCCAGCCAGATAGGGAGCGTGTGCAGGTCCACCCTACGGAGGAAGATTAGGGGCTCCAAGAATGCGCCCCACGAGCCCACAATACTGAGGATCGCAACTGCGACCATCGCCGGCACCGCTTCAGGTAGAACTATGCGCCGCCATATTGCCAGTTCAGACGCACCGTCAATTCTGCCCGCCTCAATCAGTTCTTGTGGAATAGTCAAGAAATATTGCCGCATGATGAAGATGTATAGCGCGCTACCGCCCCCCGCCCCGAAAAACTCCGGGACGATGAGCGGGAAGTATGTATTTTGCGCCCAACTCTTCGACTCGAAGAATGGCGTCCAAGTAAACACCTTTCCCAGCACATCGTGCCAGATGAAGGTGTTGCCAGAGAACAGCACGAACAGAGGAATGATGCGAACCACAAAGGGGATCATCAGGCTGCTGAGTACTAGCACGAACAGGATGTTTCGACCCGGAAACCTCAAACGGGCGAAGGCGTAGCCCACCAGAGCAGCGATGCCCACGTTGGCCACCAGGTTGAAACCAGTCATGAGGCTCGAATTCTTGAAGAGCTGCGCGATATTGAACCGCTCGAAGGTGAAGAGGTAAGGGTAATTGCTCCATTTGGCTTCCCTGGGAAGCACCAGGTAGGGATCGATTTCGTACGTCTCCGGAAGCGTCTTCAAGGAAGTGGAGATCATCCAGAAGATGGGGAGGAGTGCAAGGACGCCGATTGCGCAAAGCAACTCATACCGAATTGCCGAAGCCAGTCGACTTCGTCCTTTGGGACCGATCCAACGGCGCATCCGTGGGGAGAGCAGCCACGCAGCGCCAGACAGATCCAGAATCCAGTTGCCGCCCATCACAATCGCCCAAAGTAGTTGACCTGAAGTAATCCCTATTGGGGTTTCTTGTTGGCCGATCGTATTCCCGCCGATGACAACAAAACCAAGCCAAATAAGTGTGGCTATCACGAGGCGGGTTGTTCATAGTGGACGAGGCGCCGCGACACCCAAAACGAGAAGGCCGTAAAGAGCAGAATAACGACGAAGAGAATAGTGGCCAGTGCTGACGCGTATCCGAATGCAAATGAGACGAAAGCCTTGCGCCACAAGTAGAGAACGTAGAAAAGAGTGGAGTTTAGCGGTCCACCAGAGGTGAGGACGAAGGCGGTGGTGAACACCTGGAATGAGTTGATGATTCCGATAATTATGACCAAGAACATCGTTGGCGATACCAGGGGGATCGTGATGTGCGCCAATTTGCGAAAAGGACTCGCGCCGTCGATTACAGCGGATTCGTACAGGACGGATGGAATGGTCTGGAGTGCAGCGAGGAATAGGATCATCTGCACGCCAATGGTGGACCAGATGGTGAGTATTACTATTCCAGGCTTGGACCAATACTCGTCAACCAGGAACCGGGGGGAGGGGACGCCAAGCGTGTCTTCGAGCAAGAACTTGAGAAGTCCAATCTCCGGCTGCAGTACCCATGCCCAAACAACTGATGCGACGACGAGGGGCATGACGGTCGGCAGGAAGTAGAAGGCGCGAAACAGCGACACGAAGCGAAGCTTGGCGTCGACGAGCACGGCAAGGAGGAATCCGAGGACCACTTGCGCCGGCACCAGCAACGCAACGTAGACCGCTGTGTTGACCAGTGACTTCAGGAACAGATCGTCGTCGGTGAAGATCTTTATGTAGTTTTGGGGGCCGACAAACTTAGGGGGCCGGAGAATGTCGTATTCGGCGAACCCCCAGGCGACGATTGCCACCATCGGACCCAGAGTAAATATTAGAAATCCGACGGCCCAGGGCGAGATGAAGGCAATGCCCCAGACCGCCTCACGGCGGCCGACCGTCCAGCGCGGGGCTCGCATGGCCGGTCGCGGCCACGCGAGCCTCATTTCCGCCTTTGGGCCGGTCTCCCGAGCGATCCGATGTGGCTGTGAGCGAGTAGCTCCGGACTATTGCTTCGCGAAGTATTCATCCAGGAGTTTTTGCGACGTGCTGGCCATGTCCGTGACCGCCTCGGCGGGCGACTTCTTCTCCGCCATAAGCAACTCCATTTCGTCCTTCAGCACCTGATCGATGTCGGGATGCACCGGCGTTATCGGCGATGCCTCCACTAAGGGCAGGGTGGCCTTCAGGTCGCCCCATAGGGGTTCATCTTGATAGATCGGGTCATCGTTGTACTTGGGCACCGACGACGGTCGCTTCAGGTTGCCCATGAAAGCCAGGTTTCCCTCGCCCGCGGTCAGATACTGCAACCACTCCCAGGCTTCTTCCAGATTCTGCACGCCCGTGGGTATCCCATAGGACCAGCCGTCGTCCGAAATCGCGCGTGGTTTCGCGGTCGGGTTGGTGTCATCGAACGGCAGGTGTGTCACGCCGGCATTGATGTCGGGTGCATCCCGGCGCATGACGCCCAGAAACCACACGCCCTCGACTCGCATCGTCAGTTTGCCGTTATAGAACGCGGTTCGGGAAGCCCCGATAGCGTCCATGAACCCGATCACGTTCTCCCAGCCGCCATTCAGCTTTTGCACCATGTCGAACTGCCAGGAGGCGTTCCGCAGGCCAATCTCGTCATCAAACAATACGGTCTTGGCGTCCTCGGTGAACATGTCGCCGCCCGCCGGGAATTGCCAGGCCTTGAAGCTGCGATCCGTGCCCGCACCCGCGGCCATCTCCGGTACGAACATGCCATGTCGCGTGATCTTGTCGCCGTCCTTCACGGTGACCTTGAGGGCCATCTCCTCGAGTTCGGCCCACGTCGTCGGCGGCGTGTCAGGATCCAGTCCGACCTCTTCGAAGGTGTCCTTGTCCCACCAGTAGAGGTACCAGGCACCGGTATTGTCGAGCGGCAGCGAGTACTGCACCCCGAGCCACTGTCCCTTGGGCCACTCACCCGCGTAGAAGGTAGCAGCCAGATCGAGGCCGGCCTTCCCGATGAACGGATCGAGGGGGAGGATGCCCTGGCGCGCCGCAAACTGCGGCACCCTTGATTCCGCGATCATGATCACGTCGGGCGGGTCGCCGCCGGCGATCTGACTGAGGTAGATCTCATACATCTGTGCTTGTTCGATGCGCTCGTTCTCGATCTTGATGTACGGGAACTCCTTTTCGAAGCCAGGGATCATCTTGTCTTCGATCACCTCCTGGAAGACATCGGCCCACACCTCTTGCCAGCGCACCGTGACGGTCTCCCGCTGGGCGGGGACCTCCTTGACGACTTCCTTGACAACGACCTTCTCAACCTCTACCGGTACTTCGACTCTCTCCTGGACAATCTTTTCAACCAGGACTTCCTTGATGACCTCCTTGGTCACGATCTTCTCGACCGGCACTTCCTTGATGACCTCTTGAATCTTGGTCTCGGTGACAATCTGCGTTTCACCGCAGCCCGCCAGAACCGCAATTCCCGTCAAGCCAATGCCGCCAGCCACAGCAGCGTTTACAAATCGCCGCCGGCTTAGTCCTTTGGACCCTGCGCTCGCCATTCGATTACCCCCCAGTTCCTTCCTACTACTTGTTGTCCAATGCGTATCCGTTCAAAATAGCTAATCGACGGTTCTTGACAGAACGATTAATCGTCGTCCCTGTCCGACGCCCAAACACACCACCTTATCGCGCGACGACAAATCAGCGTAACTTCGCGATTCTAACCGAATGTATGCGCCGTTCGCAGAAATTTTATTGATCCAGTACATGCGAGACAGTGGCCTCCTTTTTTCGAATGGTCACGGCTGGAGACAACCCGTTCCGCCTCCGCAGTGAAGCCGCCGCACAACACCTACTGACAAGCCAGGAGCCGGGCGAGCAAGCTGACTCAATCTTCTTGTGCGGATCCGCAGACGACGACCATCAAGGTTATGTCGTCAGACTGGGGCGCGTCGCCCACAAAGGCAGCGACCCGCGCAATCACGCTATCCTGTATTTCCTGAGCCGAACGCCCCAGGTTGGCGCGAATAACATCCTGCAGCCTATCTTCGTCGAAGAATGCTTCTTGGGCGTTCTGCGCTTCGGTGATGCCGTCTGTATACAGAAGCAGCACATCGGCATGGGCTAGCTGAACAACTTTCTGTTGCCATGTCCCGCCGTCGAGTATGCCCAGGGGCACGCCCGTTCTGTCCAGCTCTTGGACTGTGGTGCCGTCTCGGGCGCTTCAAGGATATAAGGTGGGTTGTGCCCCGCATTGGAGTACGTTAGCTCTCCTGAGGTTGGATCGAGGACACCGTAGAATACCGTGACGAAAAGGCCGGCACGTGTATCCGCGAGGATCCGGCGATTGGCGGCGCCGAGCGCAAGCTCAGGGTGCGTGTCGTACTCCACGGCATAAGTCCGGAGGACGGTGCGACTAAGGGCCATGAACAGTGCTGCCCCCATGCCTTTGTCGGCCACATCGGCGATTAGTATTCCTAACCGCCCGCTCGGCAGCGGGATGCAGTCATAAAAGTCTCCTGACGTCTCTCTGGCCGGCTCAAGCATTGCCGCCAGCTGCCATCCAGGAACCTCAGGTAGGGTGTCGGGAAGAAAGTTCGCCTGTATTTGCCCGGCCAGCGCGAGCTCCCGAGAGACGCTCTCGTGGGCCAGCTGCTGGGCATAGACTCTGGCCCCGTGCAGCGCCGAGGCAATCTGCGCCGCAAGGGACTGGACGGCCGGCAGCAGGCTCGAAGCGGCATCTGTGTGTGTTCGCGGACCAGCTTCTTATACGAGAAACCCATCCAGAGCCCACCGGCAATATGCGCCAGTAGGCTGGCGAGCTCAATGCCACCCGGCTCGCGAATTCCGGCCAGTATGCCGATAACTACGCCTCCGAACGGGCCTGTCAGGGCCGCGCCGGTGGTCGTAAATATTTCACGCGGGTCAGTGACAACGCCGGTGCCAGGAATGGGGATGGTCAGACCCGCCACGACGATAGCCAATGCCGCCGCGCCGAACACCGCCGCCACCACCGGGATAGTCGCCGACGGCAGAGATATGCGCTTTAGAGAGGATTGCTCAACTAAGTTGGCGTCGTGTGCCATGAGTTCGACGGCAGGCTACCGGTTTCTCTCAGAGTCCGACGGACTGCCAGCCGCCCCACGCGCCGGGACCTAGCTGGACTTGTTGAGGGCTGCATTGATCTTGTCATACGTATCCGGTGTCACCCAGGTCCGCCATCGGTCTTGATAGTTCTGCAGATAGTAGATCGCCGCCTTCTCCCAGTCCTCGACGGCGTTTTGAACGGCCCATGCCACCGTGGTGTTTAGAGGCTCCAGCCCAACCATCATCTTGTCGATCATGGCAAACACCTCGGGCGCTTTGCTCCGCAACCCAGAATGGGCCAGCTTGTCAATAGGGATAGTCTCATAGGCGCAGGCCTGCGCAGTCGGCGAACTGCCATCGCCCTCCGCTGCGCGCAACACCTGCCTCCAGCACCCGTCGCTGTACGGTGGCTCTTCCAGCACGTACCAGTCATAGGCCGCCATGAGCGCCGTTGGCGTCCAGTAGTAGCCGAAAACTGGCCTGCGCGCTTTCTGCGGCTCGGCTAGCGCCGCGTCCAGAGCGGCCGACGAGCCCGGCGATACCGCGTTGTAGTACTCACTGAGCCCATAGCCATCTAGCTTCACCTTATTAATCTTGGCGCATTCCCACCCCGCGATACAGTTGTAGAAGGCCCCTTTCGATGGGTCCTGCGGGTCTGTGAACAGCTCCCAATGGTCTTTCATGTCGGGGACCGTCCTGATGTTGTACTCCTGGGCTACCCAGCTCGGGATTACGAAGACCTGTGAGCTGGCCTCGTAGATCACGCCCAGGTTGAGTATGGTCCCCGCCGCTATCTCTTCCTCATACCACTCGCTGATGTTCTGTTGCCATCCCTCCAGGTTGACGTCGATGTTTCCGGCGGGAAGAGCGACCTGCATCTGTGGAGTGCTCTCGACTACCGACTCGACGGCGTACCCGTACCCCTCCTCGATGACGAACTTGGCGATGGCGTTGTTGAGCCACCCTGACTCGAACTGCGAGTCAGGGAGCCTGATTACCGATTTCTCGGGGACACCTTGACCGCCCGAGCACGCCAGACCCAGAACAGCCGCTCTAACACACGCCGCAGCCCAATCGCAACCTGAGCGAAGGGTGCAGGCTATATGTCACTAGCGGGATCGGAAAAGCGGAAATGGCCTTTTTATGTCAAGGCCACCCCTGTGGAGGAGCGGGGGACGGGGCTCGAACCCGCGACATCCAGCTTGGAAGGCTAGCGCTCTACCAACTGAGCTACCCCCGCCTGGCACGCGCGACTCGCGGTGGTGCCGTAACTGGCAGTTTACCGAAGTTTCGTGCTGCGATTGTGCTTCGGCCATCAGGCGCGCGGTCGGTTCGCTTTCGGATTCTTCCGCCGGGAGGGGAGGCGCGGTTGCAGCAGGTCGAGTGTTTGGGTTTTGGCCGCGGCGATTGGCTTAGTGCCAGTTGTGCGAGGGCGGTGTTTCGATGGGGGCTCCATTCAGCCCCCATATTCGCTTAGCCATCACATGCACGGCGCCGTCCTCATCCTCCATTTCGCCATAGATCGCCACCGTGGGTTCATCCAAAATTGCGTTCTTATGATTCTTGAAGACGCTGGGGCTAATTATCACGTTCACCAAACCGGTTTCGTCTTCCAGGGTTATGAACACGAATCCTCGCGCGGTCCCGGGCATCTGACGATTTATTACGATCCCTGCCACCGTCACATAAATTCCCGTCCGCGCCTCCCTGTGCAGGTACTCCGGAATAGCCGAGTCGCCCAGGCCGTGGACTTGCAATCCGGATCCCCTGCCGTCGTAGCTGTTTCCTATCCGTCGCCCCCCTTCTCCGTAGGCGCCAGATGGCTGGTCCACTTCCGTCTCAAAAGCCTCTCTTTTTACGATTCCGCCCTTATCGCCAAACGCGCTGTGCAAGGCTGAAGCGGTTTGGTGGCGCGGATGCCCTTGACTCAGGCGCGACCTTGGCGCGCCGATGGCGTCCAATCCTCGTTTTTTCCTGACTTGCTTGTTCGGTAAAACATTCGCTGCGTAAACCTGCTTCAGGATTTCTTGGCCGTCGTTGTGAATCGCCCGACTTTTTCCGCCAGATGGTCTGTTCCGCTGCGGCAGGTTTTCCGCCAGGTTCTTCAAGTCCATCGCAGTTAGCACGCCTGCACGCTCCAACGAGGGCCGGTGGAATTCCATGCCGCGGAACCTGGTCGAAATCTCTGTTGCGGCGAAGTCCATCTGCGCCTGTACCATCCAGCTTGCGGGTTCCAGTTCCACCTCCTCCTCGAGCTCATCTCCCAGTTCGGGCAGTTCGTCTCCATGTTCAGCCGGCGCGTATGCGCGGATGCGCCAAAGTGCCTCGCGGCGCTCGAGCCCAAAGCCCACGAACGCATCCGCAACAGCCAGATTTTCCAACACATCGAGCGGCAGGCGCGTGCGGCGGCAAAATTCCTCCAGCGATCGATATTCCGCATGTTCGATCTCACGATCCAGCCTCTCTTTGTGCGCTTCACCCACGCTTCTGACATAGCGATACCCGATCCGTACCGCCCCATCCTTCTCCATCGTGCATTCGAAGCGACTGTGACGTACGTCCACCGACCGCACTTTCACGCCATGCCGCTGCGCGTCGCCGATTAGCGTGTGCGGGTGATAAAAGCCCATGGGTTGCGAGTTGAGAATTGCACACAGGAACTCGGCCGGGCGGCGAACTTTGATCCAGGCCGATATATACACGAGCAGGGCGAATGCCCACGAGTGGGCCTCCGGAAAGCCATAACCCGAGTAGCCCTCAATCTGGGCGTATATCTGCTCTGCAGCATCCCTCGGCACCCCATTGTCGGCCATGCCATCCATCAGATCTTGCTGCAAGCGCTGGATGTGCTGAAGCGACCGCTTGCGACTCATAGCGCGACGCAGAGCATCGGCCTTCGCGGTCGAGAATCCGGCGGCCACCACGGCCATCTGCATGCATTGCTCCTGGAAGATGGGAAGCCCGAGCGTACGATGCAGAACGTCCTCAAGACCCGGCCAAACCGCATCGGATGGCTCCTTGCCCAAGCGCCGCAGTATCCAGCGCCGGTGCATCTTCGTAGTCATGGGACCAGGTCGGATAATGGCCACCTCGACGACCAGATCGTAGAACTTTCGCGGCCGGGTGCGCGGCAGTGCGTTTATCTGAGCGCGACTCTCTATCTGGAACACGCCCAGGGTGTCCGCCGCGCAGATGGAGTCGTAAACGTCCTCATCTTCCTTAGTTCGATCCCCGAAAGGCTTGAAGCTCGCAAGGCTATACCTTTCACCATCTTGACCCTCCATCAGCCGGAAGGCGCGGTGAATCATCGTAAGCATGCCCAGGCCGAGCAGATCGATCTTCAGCAGTCCGGCGTCGGCGCAGTCGTCTTTGTCCCACTGCACCACCGTCCGCCCTTCCATCGTCGCCGGCTCCACCGGCACCGTCTCCGCCATCGAACGCGAGGAGATGATCATCCCGCCGGTGTGGATCCCGAGATGGCGGGGGAAGTCGTCTATCTGCCTGCAAAGCTCCAGCAGATGCTCCGCCACGCGATTGGGAATCTCATGAGGAATTTCGACTCCTTCCCTGACCTCCTCGGCCATATCGGATGATCGGTGCCACTGCAGCTGTTTGGCCAGACGGTCCACCTGCGCCAGGGGCAGACCGAGAGCCTTGCCGACATCCCAGATCGCCGACCGTCCGCGAAACGCTATGACGTTTGCGACCATGGCGGCTCGATCGCGCCCGTAAAGTTCATACACGTACTGGATCACACGCTCGCGTTCCTGGTGCTCGATATCGAGATCGATGTCGGGCGGCTCGCCTCTTTGGGACGACATGAACCGCTCAAACAGCAGCCCGGCCTGGATGGGATCCACCAGCGAAATTCCCAGCACGTGGCAGAGGATCGAACCAGGGGCCGAGCCGCGCGTGTTTACCATGATGTCGTTTTCGTGACAGAACTCCACGATGTCACGAACTGTCAGGAAGTAGCCGGCCAGGCTGTACCGCTTCACATGCTCCAGCTCCCGTAGGACTCGATTTCGGATCTCGTCGGTCAGCTGCTCGTAGTGGTTGTCAACTCCCTGCCAGACCAGTGTTTCCATGTAGTCGTACTCGGTCCCGCCGTTCGGCACGGGAAATTCGGGGAGCCCGTATTCGAGCGGCTTGCTCAGATCGAAACAGCACATTTCAGCCACGCGCAGAGTGTTGGTTATCGCCTGCGGCACGCCGTCGAAGAGCCGCGCCATCTCCGCCGCCGGCTTCAAGCAGTACTCGCTGTTGGGCCGCAACAACCGTCCGGCCGTGGTAAGCGTTTTGGTGTGCTTTATGCAGACCAGCACGTCCTGAAGGGGATTGCGCGATCGGTCGTGATAGTGGGCGTCGTTGGTGGCGACAACCGGCAAACCGGTGTGCCTGGATACCTCGATGAGACCGTTGCCCGTCACAAGGTCCTCTTCCTGCAAGTGGTTCTGCAGTTCCAGGAAGAAACAGTCGGGCTCGAACATGCCCGCATACAAGCCCGCCAGCTTCGCCGCGCGAGCCGGGTCTCTCGCCAGCGCTGCCCGGGGCACCACGCCACGCTTACAGCCGGAAAGCCCTACAAGCCCTTGGGTATGCCGCGCCAAATCCGCGAGCGAAAGCTCCGCCTCCCCTTTGGGCCGGTCGCGGTGAGCTTCGGTCGAGAGCAGGCAGATATTCGAGTAACCCCGACGATCTCGGGCCAGAAGGGTTAGATGCGAGCCGCCGTCGAGCGTGATTTCCATGCCGACGATGGCCTTCAACTCAGGCTTCGCGTCGGTGGCTTCGTTGGCCTCCGCAACAGCCCTCGAAAATCGGACCGCGCCATAAACGCCGTCGTGATCGGTCACCGCAAGGGCGGCAAGTCCAAGCTCCCTGCCCCTGGCGGCCATCTCCTCCGGATGCGACGCGCCGTCGAGGAAGGAAAAATTGGTATGCGCGTGTAGCTCGGCGTAGCGCAGCTGCTGGCTGTTCAATCAATCGTTCCCTGCACGTACCAGCGCCTGGACTTCAAATCGCGATACATCAGCAGCGCCACTCCATCGTCAAGAGACACCCGAAAATAGTCGCGGTCATCCGGCTCCTCCCACCATTCCGACGTGATCCTGTGCGGCCCGCGGCAAGCGACAACCTTTCTAGAAATGCCGCCGACCTCCAGACGCCACGCGCTTCCTTGCACCTCCCGCCGAGTCCCCTCTCCCCCTGCAAGAAGCCAAGGATCAGGACTGCCTCGAGTCCCCTCTCCCTCTGGGAGAGGGTCAGGGCCACGGCCACCCATCAACACATAAGACCCCCCCTCAACCAGCCGCACCTCCACCGGCCGACCGAAGAGCCGCAACATGCCGCCCGAACCGGCAGCGTAGCGCTCCTCTTGCTCGGCGGATTGCTGTGATTTACGGGGCACTCCCCACCTGGTCCCCTCTCCCTCTGGGAGAGGGTTTCGAACCAACCGTTGCCTCCCCTTGACATCCACCTCCTCAAAGTAGGCATCGGTCCGCTTGAAAGCGCGCTCCGGCAGACGTTCTTCCAGGCACAGCTCGGTTCGGAACACCGCCGCATCGCCCAGTTCCACCCTTAAGCGGCTCATGGCTCGGTTGGCCCGCTCTACCTGATCCGCGCGGTTTGCGAATAAGCCCAGCGGCTTACCCTCAAAAGCCACCAGTTCCTCCACCTCTATCCGGATAAATGCGACCCCGGGCTCATCGAGCGACATTTCATCCAGACTCGACATCTGCTCGTGGGACGCCTCGTTCGCCTCCAGATACCACCGAACCGCGTCGCGAAAGGTGCGCGCCTGGGCCGAGGGCTCCGGCAGATCGAGCGTGAACGATTTCGATGCGCCGTCGGAACGGCCTATCTCGGTCCGCATCCGCTGGGCCATCATCCCCCTGGCTTCCAGCCGCGTAGCCAGCCGTTCCGAGAGAGCTTGCAGCGCGAACGTTATACGGTCGAAGTTGTGCTCATCCCACTCGAATTCCACAACATCTTCCAGCACCAGCGCCCGTTCTCGTCCTTCCACCGGCCGCCGATCGTCCCCTTGCGCCAGCCGCCAGGCCAGCAAACCCTCGGTCCCGTAACGCAAGCGAACCGAATTGCGAGGAAGCGCGGCAAAACCGCCCATGGTGTCAACGCCGAGCAACCGCAGTTGCGCCAGCGCCTTTTCGGGCAGAGGAAGGAGGTCCACCGCTTGCCCGGCCAGGTACTGACGGTCATCGGTTTCAATTACGTTTATCCGCCCCTCGCAGGATGTACGCGCCGCGACCTCCGCCGCGAACTTGCTTTCCGCGAGGCCTATCCACGCCGTCTGCCCGGTGGACTCGTATATCTCCCGCTGGACCCGATCGCAGAGGCCCGAGTCGGAGCCGTAGAGTCGCTGCAGGCCAGCCGCATCCATAAAGGCCAGCCCCACCCCAGAGTCCTCCACCGAGGGCGAAAAACGATCCAGCACCTCCAGCACCTCGCTGAAGGCCCCGTCGTATTTCTCCGGATCGTCCGGAAGATAGATACCCTGCGGACACCTCAGCTCAGCCTCCTTGAAGGCCATGCCGAACCGAATACCCTCCGCCTCCGCGACCGCTGACACCTCTACAAGCGCGCGATTTCTATCCCGTGGCTTGTAGATAGCCAGGGGTCGCGACCGCCATTCTGGACGCTCCCTGGTCTCCAGCGACGTGCGAAACCTGGGTGTCCGAATGCAAATCGTCTTCCGCACCCACCTGCCTCCTGGTGAACGGACAATCGACCACGAACTCCGCCAATCCCGCCGCACTGCGGGTTTTCAATATGCGTATCCCCAGTCGCATGCCCGCAGGCGCGCGGCCCATGGGCCCCTCATGCCAGAGCCAGCCGCGGCGGGCCACATTCAGCCGCAACGACGAGTAGAAACGCAGTCCTGCCAGCCCGCGCTCGGTGGTGACCATGCACGCGGTGACGGCGCGACCCGCCAGTCCTGCCAGCCGCGCCAGCACGCTGGCACGCGGAATCTCCCCGGCGAGATCCAGCAGCACGGCCTCGAATCCCTCACTCGACAGGAGCGTCAACGCCGCACGTTCCGCTCCACGGATATCGTCCGGACGCACCACTACCAGCCGCCGCAGGTCTGTCCCCATTGTGGATGCCGCAGGCGGATAGAACTGCCCCGGCAAGTCGATGTAGGCCGCCAGCCCTCCATCCGCCACCGCCACCGCCAGCGCCCGCATCGCCAGTGTCAGCCTGCCGCTCGAACGGGAGCCTGTGATTTCCGACAGCTTCCCGCGAGGTATGCCACCAAACCCTGTCGCTCGGTCCAAATCCGGCAGACCCGTGGCCAGCCCCAGTGGCGGCGCGTAGCTCCCGGCGAACAGCCGTCCCGAGGCTCGTACCCCCCAACGCCGCTCCACCTTAAGCACGGCCTCTCGTAACGACTCCCGCCGCGCCGCCTGCCCGCGTGTCCCCTCTCCCCCCGAGAGAGGGGCAGGGTGAGGGCCAGGTCGAATCCCCTTTCCCCTTGGGAGAGGGTTAGGGTGAGGGCCAGACACCAGACGTGGCGCCCCCAGCCCTACCGACTCTTCGGAGATCTTTGGCAAAGGCTTCCCCACGGGTCGATCCATTTACTCCTTCGCTCGCTCCACGCTCATTCATGCGTGGTCAACCGCGCTGTTCACCCGCTCACGGCGGACCCGCAGTCTACCATACACAATACGAACATCGCAGCATCTATCACACCTCTAATCTCTCCCACCCATAGCCCGTGACGCCGGCAGACCCCGATCTATCGGGCGTCACCGACTACATCAATCCACCTCGGTGTACTCGCTCAAACCATTCGCGCCTTCCCTCTCCCTGAGGGAGAGGGAAGGCGCCAGCGATAACTACCCGGGCCATGTGTGGCACTACGCGATTCACCGAATTGTTGTCGCCGCAAGAGCTGCCGAAATCCAGGCGGTCGACGGTCCTTACGCCGACTACGCCAACCTCGACGGATACCGACAATCTTGCGAAATGGCCCAGGCGCTCGGTTGTGACGGGAAGTGGGCTGTTCATCCAAGTCAGATCGACGTTGCCAACGACGTGTTTACGCCTTCCGCCGACGACATTGCCAGGGGTCGCCGGATCGTCGCGGAATACCGCATAGCGTTGGATGAAGGCAAGGGCGCGATCGCCATCGACGGCGAAATGGTGGACGCCACGACGCTCAAGATGGCTGAGTTGGTGGTCGAGAAGGCCGAAGCCGCCGGACTCTGACCCGCAATCCCCGCCGCATGCGGTATCGACATTCCGGGCGATAAGCAGATAAGCAATAGCAACAAAGACCGCGGGTCCCGCAGCCGTAGCTGCGGGACCCGCTTCCGCTGAGGATGGCGTCGAATCCCCACCGAGGCGGTAGACCGTTCGCCAATTCCGACTATCGGGCCGTGGACAGTGCCTATGCAACCCCAAAAAGTGAATTTGTAATGTAAATGTAATGTTTGGTCGCAGTCGGGCAGGTCCGCGTTGATCCATCAGCGCGGGTTCCGGAGATGCATTTGGCTCTCCGCCGTCGAAGCCCAGATCGCTCGCCAGTCTGACGATGATGCCCATGCTCCACCCGAGCCTCGATCGCATTAGACAATCCTGGGTGAAGTCAGTGAGAATCATCCGATCGTTGGAACGTCGGGAGATTTGTAATTGCTTGTTTCGGCATGCCTCTGGGGTTTGCGCGAACCGCCCGCCGAAGCCGCCCTACAACTCGACCGCCTCGGCGTTGATGGCGTCGACGTGGAGCCCGGCTTCATATTAAGTCGAGGCCGGGTCAGCGCGGCCGCCGCGATAACCGTCAACTGCCTGGCCGCCGACCACCTGATGCCAGCGGCCGGCGGCCTCGGAAACCGAGCGCCGGAAGCAAGCCGCATCGCGGTTGAACACATTGGAGCGGGGATTCGGGAAGCGGCAGAGCTCGGCGCCGAAGCAGTTTACGTGGGCCCACCCGCGGAATCTGATGCAAGTCTGCGAAACTTCGAGAAATCGGTCGTCAAACTTGCCGGCGAAGCTGCTAGGGCAGGATTGCGGTTCTGCATCGAGCACGTGCCGGGTTCAATGGTTGGCTCGGCCTCCGAGGCTATCGATTTCTCGAATCGAATCGGTCACCCGAACGTTCATGCGCTGATCGACATCGGGCATTGCCTCCTGGTTGGCGAGAGCCCTGCCGAGGTGATTCGCGCCGCGGAACATCGCCTCGGGTACGTGCACCTGGACGACAACGATGGCAAAAATGACCAACACCTGGCGCTGACGAACGGCCTGTTTGACGCGGATGACGTTCGCGAGATTCTCACGGCTCTGCGGGAATCGCCATACGAGGGGCCGGTTTCAATCGAGGTAAGGAACGATCTCGAAGATCCGCTCGCAGCCGTTGAAATGACGTTAGATGTGTTACGCCGCGCCGAGGGTGAGATCTGAAATCTTGTGCCGGCCGTTAGATGACGGGCAGTCGGCGGCGTCTGCCAATTCGTGCTGACCACTTCAATTTGAGCCGGAGACGAAAACTCTCCGTAAGGGCAATCCAGGTTCGCTAGTTCGACCCAGGTTTTTGCTGAACGCAGCCCGCGGCCCCGCAAACGACGTCGATTCTAGGCGCCATCAACCATTTCCGCGGCCGACGTCATACTTTTCTCGATGACAACGACAAGCTCATCCAGGTTTTCACCGGTCATCCCAAGCACCTCCAGCACCTCACCCTGGATCGGCGGATCATCCGTCTCGTTTTCGCCCTTTCCACTGCCGATCCGTCTGCCCATCGTGTTCGAAACGATGCATACCGCCGTAAGGCTCGTCGCGTCGGATCCCCCACGTCCGTTCATCGATAGTCCGTGATGATCCCTCATGGCATCGGCGAGGAAATCCGGCAATTCCCATTTTTCAGCGAGAGCAGCGGCGACCTCCGCGTGGTCAGTCCCGAGTACGCTGCACGAAACCAATCTCGCCGCCCAATGCGGTCGTGCCGCCCGTTTATATAGTCCATTCGTACCATCAGTCAATTCGCACGTCCGACGGAGCGCATTTTTGCAAAAAACGAGCTTGCGAGTCGATTGGTCCGGGATCGCGAGTGCGATCCGCGGCAGTGTCCGTGCCTAGGTTCGGATCTCCATTGACCGCCGCCGACCCTGACCGATCTGGAGTACCGCATCGAAAACCCAACTCAGGCGCTACGTCCCGAAAAACTAACCCCGGTTCGTGCGACGCCTACCGACGACGAAGGCGGCGATTTCAGCGCGGTTGCGCAATTCCAATTTCGATAGCGCGCGAGATATGTGGTTTCGAACTGTGTTCGCCGAAATCGAAAGCTCCGTGGCGATCTCTTTGTTTGTGAGTCCGGCTGCCACGCACTCAACTACGTCGCGCTCTCGATGACTGAGCGAACCAACGAGTTCAGCCTCCTCAATTCGCGGCGCGCCAGAGTCCGCCGGCGACGTTGCCGTTGGCAGAGTCCGCTCCCCTCCGTTTGCTGCCGCGACCAGCGCTCCGAACTCCTCTCCAAGCGTATCTTTCAATATGTAGCCGTCGGCCCCAGATTTGATTGCGCTGGTTACGTATTCGTCATCGTCAAACGCCGAAAGCATGACCACCTTTGTTTCCGGCCAGCTTTCCTTGATGAGTTTCGCAGCCGCGATACCGTCGAGGATTGGCATTCGGACATCCATCAGAACGACGTCCGGCTCCAACTCTCCAACGAGCTCAATGGCGTGCCGCCCATTCGATGCGGTTGCAACGATATCGTGTCCCTGGGCTTCCAGCAGCATCGACAGTGCATCGCGAAATAGTTCGTGGTCGTCGACGATCAACACGCGGGCGCCGGGAGAACTCGAATCGAGAGCTGGCATTATGCAGGAACGTCCACTTTGACTCGGGTCCCGGCATGTGGCGAACTTTCAACTTCTACCGATCCTCCGATCGACTCCGCTCGCTCCTGCATGGTCTGAATTCCGAAGTGCCGGACGCTCGCGGAGAAGTTGAGCGCCGCGTCGAACCCCACACCATCGTCCTCCACAGTAATCGCGAGGCGCCCATTCTCGAGGGCGTGGACGACATGAATCGATTCGGCACAGGCATGCTTGCGAATGTTGTCTAATGTTTCCTGGAATATGCGTACCAATTGCAGATAGGCCGACGGCGGGAGTCGAACGTTTTCAAAAACGGACTCGCCGTCAAAGGTGATCTTCAGTCCATTCTTGAACGCGAAGTCGCGCACGTATTTGGAAAACATGTCTGCGAATTGGTCGGGCTCGCTCGAAGAAATCCTGAGCCCCAGGATCGTCTGGCGAATTTCCGACGACATCTCCCGGGCGGTGCCGTACAGCTTGTCCACCTCACGGCGCACTTCGTCGGTCTTACCCGATTCCATGAGTGTGCTGATTCCGGCAGTCTCGGCGCTTATGTATGCAAGGATTTGCGCAAGTCCGTCGTGCATATCGCGAGCCATGCGTTTCCGCTCGTCCAGCAGGACCTGCTCTCCTTTGCGCTGTTCGGTCAGGTCGATCAGCACCCCTACAACTCCCGTAACGTTATCGTCGGCGTCGTACCATGCGGCCGTCGAAATGCTCAAGTCGATTCGCGACCCGTCCCGCCGCATTCGTCGCACCTCGATCCCATCGACGGACTCCCCCGCGATCAGGCGTTCCCAGATATTGAGCGACTCGTCCTCCTCTTCTGCGGGTACTATCGGATTATCCTTACCAATGACCTCGCTGGCCTTCCATCCGAAAACCCGCTCCGCGGCAGGGTTTCAAACGAGGACGCGGCCTTCTCGATCGAGGGCGGCAATGGGCGCAGGCGAGGCCTTTACCAGAGACTCCAGGTTGGTAATGGCCTGTCGTAACCGTTCCACCGTAAGTCGATGTTCGCGGATCTCGTCATCGAGCCGCATGTTCGTTTCAGAAAGCGCCTCGCGCTGCAAATTCGCATTGTCATAGCCTTTGCGCAGCAGTCCGAATACGGCTCCAACGAACAGCAACCCTCCGTGGCCTAACCACAACGCGGGCGCGGAATATATTTCGAATAATGAGAGGTCGAGCCACGTTAGCTCGAGGAGTGCGTTAGTTGGAAACGCTACCAGCGCCGCTCCCACTCCAGCTCTGAATCCAAGCAGCCACGCCGCCGCGGCGACCGGAATGATCGCCATTATGGGTACGACGCGCGCAAGAGACGGATCAACCGACACGTACAGCATTAGATACGCGACGACAAGACCAAAAACCAAACCCCATCGCCGCCGCGGCGAGAGTCGGTTCAGCGAAATAAGATCGAACTTCGCAGCGCTCAACGGGTCGTTGCCCCCAGGGCGGATATCTGAATAGCGCGAGTGAACACCATCGAACTTTAGAGAATCTGCGGCGTATTGGAGAGAATCTGCGGCGTATTGGCCACAATCGACTGCCAACAGCAAGTTCAGGTGCGAAACGACCGCCGAGTTCGGCGCCGGATTTGGCCGTTCGACGGTGTCGTCGGAACAGGGGAGTTGGGCCGGAAACATGACTCGATTCGGGATTGTGGGAACAGGATCACGCGGGCTTAATGCGTTCGGCCGCAACCTGCGCGAGCGCTTTGGCGATCGCTCGGAAATTGTCGCCCTTGTCGACAATGATCCGATCCGGCTTGCCTTCGCGGCGAAGACGCTGGAAGTCGAATCGACCTCTCACAACGTCTCGGCACTCATCGACGACCCAAACGTCGACGTAATCGTGATAACCACGCCCGACTTTACGCACGCAGACATCGCTCTCGAGGCCATCAACGCCGGCAAACACGTCATATGCGAAAAGCCGCTCGCAACTACGATCGAGGACTGCAACAGAGTGCTTGCCGCCGGACGCGGGTCCGACAGGCTTTTCATGGTCGGATTTGTGCTTCGCTACACGCAATTGCTCGCCGAGCTTCACAGGGCCGTTTCGAGCGGAGAGATCGGTACGCCCAGCTTTCTGACGGCGATCGACAACCGCGTAGGCGGAAGCTATTTCAGGCGCTGGCACCGGCTGCGCCGGAATTCAGGCGGAATGCTCGTCCACAAGAGTTGCCACGCGCTCGATGCTATCAACTGGATATTCAACCGGCGCCCCACGGCCGTCGCCGCAACCGGCGGCATCGCCGTCTACTCGCCTAAGGATTGGGCGGGCGAGCGCTGCCTGACGTGCGATGCCAAGACGACCTGTCCCGAGTACACCGATATCACCGCGGGAGAATCCGCTCATCTTTATTATGAAGCCGAAGCAACCAGCGGCTATATCGCCGATACGTGCGTATTCAACTCCGAAAAGGACACCGTGGATCACGCGGCGGCCTACGTTGAGTATGAGGGCGGACCCCGCGCCTCGTACGCACTCTGCCTGTTCGCCAGCTATACAGGTCGCGAATTCGGCGTTTGGGGCGCCGAAGGCAAGCTGGAATGCTCCGATGCCAACGATGCGGTGCGACTTACCCGAGCCGGAGAAGAGACGATCCAGACCCGCCCAATCGAACGTCTGGAAGGCGGCCACGGCGGGGGTGACGTTGGACTGCTGGAAGATTGTTTTAGGGCCCTGGATACCGGTCAGGATCCCGCCGTCGGCCTCGAGGCCGGTTATTGGGCGGCGGTATTGGGAATCGCCGCTGAAGAATCTGTAGCTCGCAGCGGGGAGCGCCTTACGCTGGCCGAACTCGGCGCCGCGGGGTAGTCGAGTTCAAATCCCAGTGCAGACGCTTCGAGAGTCTCGACCAGATCGTTGAAGTCAATCGCGCACTGAGACTTGACGATCTCGGTTCGCATCGGGTTCGAATTCCGATCCAGCTGAAACATCGGACCATGCGGCAGCGTGGCCGCTGGCGCGAGATCCAGTCTTCCGGTAATGATTGCGCGTCGTCTTACTCGATCAGGCCAATTGGATGTCCACCTTTCTCGAACGAGCCGCGAGGTCGGCGCTCCTCGTATTCCTTCTGGTCACAGCGTCGGTCGCGCACGCCTCTCAACTGGACTTCGGACCCGCCGATCATCCCGTCGAAATGGGCCGTTTCTATTCTCAGACAGGAATCGGACTGGGCACCGGCTTTGGAATTCTTGATGAGCGGCGACTGGGCTTCCGAATGGAGCTATTTTGGTCCGAATTCGACCGGCAGGGAGGCATTTCAACGTTCGGCTACCCAACGTCGCAGGTCTTCCGCTGGGCGGATCTCAATTGGGCTCAGCTGACCCAGAAATCACTTCTCTACTGGGACCGATTCGAGGGCCGCCTCAAGCAGGCAAACATTTTCGAAATATTGGAATCGGCCGGACTCAATGATTATCTCGAGTCTCAGGGCATTCCGAAACCGATCATTGATGACGCGGCAACGAACTATCAAGAAGCTGTTGAGATTCGATTGAGCTGGCTTGAAAACGAAGCTCTACGCGACGCTTACTTTTCGAACCCCAATCCGAACAGAATAGCTCGCTGGTCCCACGAGAATGCGATCGAACTCCGTGGCCTGCCAATGTCGAAGCCGCAGCGGATGGGCCGATTTGTCGCTCAGCGGTTTCAACGAGCGGTCATGCAGCTGTGGGTGGATGACGTGCCCGGAGGCGAACCGCCCGGCACGATCAGTCTTGTCAACGGCGGCGACCTGTTCATGCAAGCCGGGCTGCTGCCTGGCGCAGATTCCGCCGAGCCGCAATCGCCGACCAATCTGCCTGCTGGAATCGAAGGAGCGTACCGGCTGATTTTCAGTTCACAACGCACCGGCGCGACGCAGATCTACGCGTCGGCGCCGAACGGCGCGAACTCCGTGGCGCTCACGAATACAGACAACGTCGAACGGTTCCCCGCGATTTCGCCCAATGGCGACATGCTCGCCTTCACGCGCGGGGATCGAGCTCCACCCTTCGACCAGCGCCGCGATCCCTCGGCGGGCGAGCTTACACTGCCGAGAATTGTCGTTCGAGATCTTCTGTCCGGCGACGAGCGACAAGTAAGCCCGGAGGGCGTCTGGGCCGGGTCACCCGCGTGGTCTCCGGATGGTTCCAAAATCGTATACAACGGCTGGGCTGATTCCGACACCGACATTTATGTCGCCGACGTCGCAACGGCCGAGAGCAACAAATTGCTGGCGTTGCGCTCCAGCCAGACAGAGCCGGACTGGTCTCCCGACGGAGCTACCATAATTTTTGCGTCCGACCACGACGGCCCGTTTCAAATATTCTCGGTACGACCGGACGGTACCGAGGTGACGCGGATTACCGATGGCCGTGCGACCGACTTGAGCCCCGAGTGGTCGCCTGCCGGGGACTCAATCGTATTTTCAAGATCGACGGATTTTGGACACGACATATTTGCCGCCGATCCGGATGGTTCAAATCTCAGGAACCTGACCAACCGCAGGGGGCACGATCATTCGCCGTCGTTTACGCCCGATGGCAAGTTCGTCGTTTTTGTAAGCGAGCGCGCCTTTGACGAGGACATCTACGTGGTCGCCGTCAACGGATCGACCGCCGCAAAACTGGTCGGGGGCGATGGCTCCGATCGGGACCCGACCGTAGCCAGGATCACTCCGCGGATCGGCCCGATCAAACCAATTCCTGACGAAGCAACACTGCTCTTCTACTCGTCGAGCGTCTCGCAGGGGACCACCGATATTTGGGCCGGCTCCCACTCTCGGCAACCGATCGAGCCCGTGAACCTGACGATGTCCGCTTGGCTTGGCATTCTTCCGGCATGGTCACCCGACGGCCGGAAAATCGCGTTTACGAGCTCTCGCGACGGAACGCTCGACCTTTTCGTGGTTGGCTCCGACGGAACGGGACTCGGCCAGCTCACGAACTCCGGGAATTTCAACGGATTTGCCAGATTTTCGCCCGACGGCGCCTCGATCCTGTTCAGCTCCGATCGATTCGGCAAGGACGATATTTTCGCGATCAATGTTGATGGAACGGGACTGGTCCGTCAGACGGAGTCGCTCGGCGCCGACGCTGACGCCGTTTGGTCGAGCAATGGTCGCGAGATCATCTTCGCGTCCGACCGCGACGGAGATTTTTATATTTACCGTATGTCGTTGACCGACCGCCGCGCGGTGCAACTCACCAATATTCCCGGAAACGCCAGAAATCCCGATATCTCGCCCGACGGCCAGACGATCGTGTTCGCCGTTCATTCCGGACGGTCGCAGGGTATCTACACGATGCGCCCCGACGGTTCTCAGATAAGGCCATTGATGCGCGATGGCTGGGACTACCGGACGCCTGCCTGGTCCCCGGACGGGAGATTGATTGCATTTGCTTCCAGACGGTCGGTTGATGCGACCTACGCGATTTACGTGGTCGATCCGCTCGAACAGTTTTTTTGGCAGGTCGCGGACACGCCGGCAAACGATCTCCGGCCCGTCTGGCGCCAGGGAATCAACACGGGCGCCTGAATGCCTGCGCCGCCGTCACTCGCTCGGTATTTTCCAGAACTCCGTCTCCGCCTGACAGGCGAGGCAATGCGTCCCGGCTGTGCTCGTCCCGCCGCATCGCTGGCAGCGGGTGACTGGTGGGCCGTATGCCGTTGCGATATCAGGTGTGGTTTGCGGCCGGGCCATCGTCGGACGCGTGCGTATGCGCGCCATTCCCGCAGGGGCACCCGCGTCACGTAGCGCCGCAAGCAGCGCGCGCGACGAGAGCTGGACGCGCTGCGCCCAGATGCTGTCCGACACTTCTACGAGAATCGTCTGGTCCGTTACCTGCACCGCACGGCAGCTAGACGAAGCACTCTGTCCCAGAACCGACTCAGCGATGCTGGGAAAGGCGTCAAGAAGCCGCGCCCGCTCCATGCCGAGTCGGATCGAGAGATCCCCAACCATCGATTCCAGCAACGCTCCAACGGATCGGTCTCCGCTCTCTTCTCTATTTCGACGCCGCATGCGCCTGCCTCCACTCAACCGAGCCACCGGTCACATCAAGAACGCGCGCTGAACCGGTCAAGCGCGCCGGAACGCCGGCGATGTCCGCTGCGGAAATAAAGACCTGCGCATCTTCGGGAATTCGGTCCGCAACCGTCTCGCGATGGTAGGAATCGAGCTCGGAGAAAATGTCGTCGAGTAGCAAGATCGGCAATTCTCCGGCTGCATCGCGGAGCCATTGAAGCTGCGCAAATTTTAGACTCAGCACGATCAAACGGTGCTGACCGCGCGATCCGAACCCGGCCACGGGCTCGCCGCCGAGTGTTATCTGGAGGTCGTCGCGATGTGGTCCCAGGAGCGTTTGCCCGGCCCCGATCTCCCGCGACCTGCAGGCTTCAAGGGCCTCCCGTAGCGGCGCCGGCTCCAACCCGTTGGGCGCTTCGACTGCGTATCTGAACTCGAGTACCTGGTCCCCGCCAGTCAACCGCCGAAAGAATTCCGCCGCAAAGCGCGATAGATGTCTCACAAATTGAAGTCGAGAATCCACTATCGGCCCGGCCAGCTCAGAAAGCTTGATGTCCCAGAATTCGAGTGAGCGGGAGATCCCAGGCCCGGTCGCCTTGATTTCGCGCAGCAGCGCGTTTCGCTGCGTGACTATGTGGTTATAGTCCATCAGATTTCGCAAATAAGTCTCGTCGGCCTGCGATGCCGAGATATCGAGAAACCGCCGCCGCAGCGACGGTGGACCGGTCAGGAGATCAGCGTCCTCCGGCGAAAAATGGACGGCCTTTAACCGCCCTATGAACGTGGATAACGACGTCGGCTTGCCATCGACGGTAGCGCGACGTGCCGTGCGACCGCGACCAGACTCTTTTGTCGGGCCATCGGCAACGAGCGCCGAGAACACCAACTCGAGCCTGGTATCCCCGATTCGACCGGACACATCCGACCGGACACGGGCAAATGGCCGCTGGTCTCCGGCGGACGAGTAAATCAGCTCTACCAGAGGTCGCGTCGACCGCCCCCTGCCCGTGGAAAGCGTTAAAATGGCCTCCAGCAAGTTTGATTTACCCTGTGCGTTGGCGCCGACTGCAAGCACGATTCCAGGTTCAAATCGCAGCTCCACCGAACGCAGGTTTCGAAAATCCTTCAACTCAAGACGGCGGCAATACATTATTCGTATAATGCGTATGAGATGCGTATGAGCATTATCTTATGCCAACCCAATATCGGCGTGACTCCGCCGGGACCGGTTTCCAGCGCGGCCGCAGCTTCGCCGCCCGGGGGCTGATGGCCGCCAACGAATCGCCCCAAGAATTCGCGCGGTTGTTAGACTGACGGGAACTCAGAGACGCGATCGTCTTAGGACCACGTAGACGCCGAACGCCACGGCCAGCAATATGATCACGCTGCCGGCAAAAAAGTATAACGCCGCCACGACAAATGCCATTATTTTCCAGAAAACTGCAGTTGCCACGACGAAAGCGACAAAGACAAGAGCCAGGACTCCGATTCCCATTTGAATCCGTCTGATGATCTTCTTCAAAGTCTCAAATCGCTACTCTAGGGAAACGACACCCGCCCGCGGATACTAATCGAAGGCAGATCCGAATATGGCAACCGTACGCATCGTAACCGACAGCACCGCCGGGTTGAGCGAGGCTCAAAAGGACGAACTTGGCATCGCCACGATTCCGCTCGTCGTTCGCTTTGGAGCGGACGCATTTCGCGAAGGCATAGACATATCCAGCGCGGAGTTCTACGAGCGGCTTACAACCGACAGCCAATTTCCATCGACCTCGCAACCCAGCGCCGGTGAGTTCCTCGAACTATATCGAGGTCTGGCCAAAGACGCGGACTCAATCATTTCCATTCACATTTCGTCTGAGTTATCCGGAACGTGTGAATCGGCTCGCACCGCCCTTCGAGACGAGGACCTCGACGCTACTGTCGATGTGATCGACAGCCGCAGCGTCGCCATAGGCCTCGGGCACCTGGCGGTCGTTGCTGCCGAAATGGCCCGTCACGGGTCCGACCGCGAGATCATCGTTGAGGCAATCGAGCGGCTGATTCCTGATCTCCGGATCGGTTTCGCCGTGAGCACGCTGGAATACCTGCGGCGCGGCGGCAGAATCGGTGGCGCTCAGGCATTTCTCGGGTCGCTGCTCCGCATACGACCGGTTCTGCACGTCCACGACGGCCGCGTCGAGCCGCTCGACCGCGCGCGCTCATTTGGCAAGGCCGTCGATCGTCTCATTCGATACATCGACGAAGAGTCAACCGGCAATCTTTCATACTGCGGCATCATGCACGTCCGCAACGAGGACGGCGCAGCGCGGCTCAAGGATCAAGTGGCATCGAGGTTTGACGTCGAACGCTGGTACGAGGGCGAGCTCAGCGCCGTTGTCGGATCCCACGCTGGACCGGGTCTTGTCGGAGTGTGTTTTCAAGCCGCCGCCGGGCAGGGGTCAGCCGACGCCTGAGTCATTCCGCAGGCGGCGCTCGTCTAGCTCGCTCGCGCGCTGTAAGTTGCCGATGACGGTGGAAACCGAAGCCGAAGCGTTTACGGCGATTCGTGAAAGATGCATAAGGTCATCCCGAAAATGGATCCGCCCAAACCGCGTCGACATAGCCGCCGCGTAGTTCGCACGCGCCATTAGATCCTCCGTCTCTGGATCGTACGCGCCGAACGGATAAGCAAAGTAGTCCACGCCACCGATCTGCTCCAGAATCCGTTTCGACTCGACCACCTCGGCCTCCGCCGCCCCCCGGTTGAAACGGACGAGACGCGGCAACTCAGCGTGATTCAGGGAATGCGATTGAACGCTCATACCGGCGTCAGCCAGCGTCTTGAAATCTTCGAATGTCATATGGTTTGCCTGTTTGACGTCGAATCCCGGCAGCACGAAAAATGTGGCCGGAATTCGGTGCCTGGCAAGGACCGGCAGAGCCGCCTGGACCTGACTGTCCCAACCGTCATCAAACGTGAAGACGATGGGATTCTTCGGCAACGTCGCGCAGCAGGCCAGCGAGCGCACGAGTCGGGCCAGCGGGATTGGTGCAAAGTCAGCATCAAGGATTCCAACAATCTGGCGCTCAAAGAGTTCGTCGTCCGGAATTTCGTGAATGTAAACGATCGGGACGTCCAGCCCGCCCGCCGGATCGGCCAGATCGCGAGCATCGACGGGCGGTATTGATTCAATCGCGTCGCGTTCGTCACGGGGAAACATCAGATATTCGCGGCCGACCTCGCGCTCCCTTACTTCCTCGGAGTTCGATGGTTCGATCGCGATTTCCAAAACAGCCTTCGCAAACCACTGAACTGAGCGCGAACCCATGCGAAACTGCTCGGAAATCGGTTGGCCAAATCTCTCAAGTCCGCCTTGACTTCGCCAGTAGTCAAGAATTTGTCCCCCGATGCGATGCTGCGTCTCAGAGACAAATAGCCCGTCATCGGCGGGCTGATCCGGCAAGAATACGCGGCGTATCGAATCGCCGGTCAGTCGGGCAAGGTATCTTCCGAGCTCTGAGACCTGTGTTGTCCCCAGTGGCTTGCTGGACGTGCGTCCGGCTCGCTCAAGCCGCGCCCGGCCGAAATACTGAACGAGTGTGTCGCCGAGGTAGTAGGGGCGGCTGATCGTTTCGCCCAGGGATTCCGACCCGCCAAGCCTGGCGTGGATCAGTCTGAACTCCGCAGCGACGGCAAAGACCTGGCCCGAGTTCGAGTTCTCCTGCGCCCGCGCCGGTGAAACGGTAGTCGCCAGCAGGAGACCGGCGGTCAAAATCCAAAGTCGAATGCGTGAACTGCTCACCATGACCGAGGCCATTGCGGCGCGATCCACCAGCGTACCGACAGCGTCAGTGAACTATATCGCCCTCGACGGGATCAACGCGCACACCCTGATCCTTGACCCAGGTCAATGCCGCGTCGATCTTGCTCTGATCGCCTTCCAGCTCGAGAACCACCCAGCCCACCTTCTCGGTCACCTCGGCTCGTCGGATGTTGCTGATCAAGTCATAGTTCTTGGAAATCGTATGAATAATCGGCTGCTGAATTTTTGCCGTCGGATATGTGAACTTGATTCGCGCTCTTGCCATACTGATCCGCCTTTCGAAGGCATCATACCCAACGATGCGGGCGTTCGATGGTATTCTCCGGGATCGAAAGGCATGACGCTCTACAAATCGCGGTTGCTGAAGCTTCGAATTGCCAGCGCAAACGCCGCCGCGCAGTAAGCGATCGCATAAAAAACCATCAGCAGGCTCGGCGGGTCCCCCAGCGCGAACGGACCGCCGGCCGGACCACCTGGAGTTGGGATCGCGATCCCCGAGATCAATCGCACGTTGGCCATATCGAATATCGCCCTGCTGGGAATTATTAGACTGCTGATAATGCCGATGTTGACCATTGCGACGTTTTCGAGCAGCGAGCCCAGTTGCTCGACGATGCCGCCAACCATCCCGACCGCGAACAGCGCAAAGACCAGAATTCCATTCGCGATCGTAGGCAACCGCGTCGTTCCCAACAGTGCGAGTGATTGCACCACCCAGGCCGCAAGCAGTATGAGAAGCACAGGTATGACGGGACTCGAAGGAACGTAGCCTGCGATGAAGTACACAACCGCGGTGGCTGCCCCCGTGGAAATCGCGACAAACGCGGCCAGCATCAGTCCGAGACCGATCGCCTTGCCGATCAATATCCGCCAGCGAGAGACGGGCCGCGCGGCCAACGCTCCCATTGTTCCGTTGCTCACCTCAGCAGACACGGCTCCGACCGCCGTTAAGATCGCCAGCAGCGCGGCCACGAAGTTCAGGACCCACATGCCGCCGGAAAGGAGAAATCCGCCGAATACGGCCTGCTCCGCGGGATCGACGGGTCCGTCCGATTTGAGTTCTTGAAACGCGAACCACACACCCAGCCCAAAAAGGATCAAGAATCCGGCCGTAAGCACCAATCCAGCCAGCACTATCTTGCGGCGTACAGCCTCCCTCAGGGTTGCAACTGCAACGATCAGCATAGATTTCTAGTCACCCGCCCCCCGGGGGTTCGTCGAGATCCGACCAGGGCGGCGCCTCACTTGTCGGTGGCTTCGACCATGTCCACGAACAGATCTTCAAGCGAGTTCGATTCAATGGAGACGTGATATACATCGACTCCTGTCTCCACGATCGCTCGGACGATCGACGGCACCACCTTCTCGTCGTCAATATCGAACACAAGCTGCCGGCCCTCCCGCACATCGAACTCGACGCCTTCAAGTGCTGCACGCACAATTCCTGGCTCGAAATCGCCCACGCGGACGGTCAATACGCGGTTGCCCAGCAGTTGCTCCAGATTGCCCTGCGCTACAAGCCGACCCGCGCTGAGAATCGCCACTCGATCGCACACCAATTCAACTTCGGACAGCAGATGCGAGTTCAAGAAGACCGTGATGCCTTCGTTTCTGAGTGCGCGGATCAGATCGCGAACGTCCCGGCGCCCGATCGGATCAAGCGCTGATGTCGGTTCGTCGAGAAACGCGATGCGCGGATTGCCCACCAGTGCCTGCGCGATGCCGATTCTCTGCAACATTCCCTTCGAGAACGTGCTCAATCTTGAATCGGCCCGCGACGACAATCCGACCCGCTCCAGGAGCGTCGATGCCGTTTTGTTGGCGCTCGCCTGGTCGATCCTGGCGAGTTTGCCGTGGAAGCCCAGAAACTCGGTCGCAGTCATCCACTCGTGGAATCTAAAAAGTTCGGGGAGATATCCCGTCACTGCCTTGGCTTCCAGGCTTCCAGCCGGATGCCCGAAGACCGTCGCGAATCCGGAATCTGCTCGGGCGAGCCCCACAAGGGCTCTTACCAGCGTTGTTTTGCCCGCGCCATTGGGACCGAGCAGGCCAAAGACTTCGCCCGCCCCGACCTCCAAATCAATGCCGTCCACTGCCACAACCGCGCCGTACGCCTTCGTCAGCTGTGAAACGGCGACCGCGGAAACGGATTCAACCACTTCGCCGCGCAATTTCCAGAAGGACTTCGCCGCCAACGTTCCCGATAAGAATCCCGATCAACCCGTCAACCTCCCAGACCACGATATCGCCCGCGCCCAGCCCCTCGATGAGGACGGGCGGCGGCCCGGTGCCGCGGTCCGGTTCCGCCGTGGTCGGAATCAGAAATCGAAGCCACTCGGCCACGACTCTGAGCTGGCCGCGAAATCGAGGAGGCAGCAGCCGAATCTCAGATACCGTCTCCGCGATCCCAGGCAAATCCTCGGCTCCCTGCGTAACGATTCCGGGAACGGGAATCTCTCCGTATACCAGAAATCTTCCGGAGCCGGTTGGCGTACTGCGATCTAGCAGCGCCCCCAGGGTCGCCGCATCCTCGGCGTAAGCGACCACCGCCGCGGCCGGCATTTCAAACCGGATGGCGACAGGCCCAGAATCGCCGAACCCGCTAGCAGGCAGACCTTCGAGACGTATCGAAATCGTTCCGGTTACCGGTTCCCAAATCGCTTCAAACGGTTCCGACGAAATCCCACCGGGACTTCCGGGTAGATCGCTCCGGATTCCAGAATCGCCCGGATCTGCGGCGCGCCGTGACGGCGCGGTTTCGTATTGGATGTCAACCGCCTGGGCGGGGCTCAGTCCCAATGCGGTCAAGCCCGTTTCAAAGACCTGGCCGTCGATGTGAACCACCGAGAAAGGACGCTCCCTGAATTGCAGCAGGACGCCCTGTGCGAATTCTCGGACGGCGGGCGAGACGGCCAGAAGCAGCACGAACACCACAAACGCCGCCACGGGCCCGAAGATCGAAATCGGAATCCGAACGGCAATTCTGGTCACCGGAATTGAGCTGGGATGTCGACTCGCAAACCCGCATCAGCCACTGTCATACGAATTCCCAGTTCGCCTCGTCCGGCCAGTTGGCCCGAATCTCCGCGTCGACAACATTTGGTTCTGAATTCCGGGCCACGCTTTTTCTTTCTGAGCCTCAGGCGAAGAATCTCGGCGTCACCAACACCTGATCCCCAAAATACTAACCTTCGACCGAACAGACGATGTCTCCCTGGTGCAGCGACGGCCGATAATTCAGGTCCGGCGCGTTCATGGCCCCGCTCTGAAGTCCACCTCGACGTCGGGGACAATCGGAAGCTCCTTCATGAAGCGGTAGAACCGACCAGTGGGAGCATCGTCGGGAAGAGATGCCAGCCAAATCGCCGTGGGCACCGCCGCCGACGCCGGGGTCTCCGCTTCCGGGTTCATATCGGTCGTAACGGATCCCGGACTCATGGCATTGACGAGAACGTTGTCCGGCTTCACTTCCTTTGACAGGGCGATCGTCAGCGCGTTCACCGCTGCTTTGGAGCTTGAATACGCAGACGCTTCCGCGTCACACATGAATGCCGATCCGGACGAGACGTTGACAACCCGGCCGTAGCCTTGCCGGAACATATGTGGCAGGACAAGGTGGCAGCACGCGTAAAGGCCTAACAGGTTTACAGCGTGAACCTCGGCGAATCGACCGGGCGAAACATCCGCTACCTTTCCCCTGGCGGTATTGACGCCGGAGTTGTTGCACAGGATGTCGATCCGGCCCAATTCCTTGACCACCCGATCAAAAGCGGATCGAATGGCCTTGTGGTCGGTAACGTCAAGTGCGTGAGTGCTCGACGCCCCACCGTTTGCGGCTATCTCCGCTGCCACATCTGAAAGTCGCTCGCGATCCCTGGCAGTGAGTACGACGTGCGCCCCGGCGCGGGCGAATCCGAGCGCGATCTCCCTGCCAATTTCCCGGCTCGCGCCCGTCACCAGTGCTATCCGGTCACTCACGTTCATCTGGATCTCCCTCCGGGTGCAAAGCCCCCACACGTTCCAGGCCGCAACTTCGCACGCGATTTCACGTAGTTTTAAAGCGTTATGGGACTCGCTCCAGGCTTCCGCCATTCTTCAACGACATCTGCCAGATTCGGCGGCGCGTCAAGGACCAGTTCAGCTTCAAGCTCTTGGATACCGGCTCTCCCTATCTTCCGCTGCTTGCCGGTTCCTCGAAGCCGCGGGATGCCGTCGCTTACCCGGTAGTGGCCACACGCTCGATCTCATCTCGATCGAGGCCGACGCGTTCTGCCGCGTCGAGGAATATTCGCCACGTCGACTCGGGCAGCTCCATCGGTTGTGAGCGATTCTGCTTGCGATTGCGGCGTTCCAAATCGCCGGGAACGAGCACTTCCGAGAACCCGTCGGCCGGGCGCGTATGCCGCAATCGCTGGAGGTTGGCACGGACGCCGTCCAGCACGCTTTCGGCGTCGGCAAACGCGCCAGGGTCCATCGCCAGTGCAAACACTCCGCTCGAATCGTCTCCCTCAGCGGCCGCGGCAACGAGATTTCCGCCCAGGATCGAGACCATCACGGACAAACCGTAGCCCTTGTGCCCGCCAAAGGGCAGCATCAACCCCCCCTCGTAGAAATCGTTTGCATTTGTGCTCGGTTGCCCGTTCTTGTCGATTATCCAACCTTCCGGGAGAGGTTTGCCGGCGTCACGATATACCCGGATCTTGCCTTCGGCTGAAGCGGTCGTCGCAACGTCGAGCATCATTCGATCGTCTTCGGCAGCCGGAGCCCCGAACGTCAGCGGATTTGTTAGCATCCGTCCTTCGCCTCCCCCGAATGGGGCGGCCGGACCGTCGATGCTCCAGCCCACGCACATGAAGTTCAGCACGCCAAGGTCCGTTCCTAGTTCCGACCACTCGCCCAACCGCCCGATATGAGTTGACCGAACGATCCCGCCCATGGCCACGTGGCTGGTCCTGGCCTTCTCGGCAAGAGTCCTCGTTAACATTTCGGCGCCGAAATGGCCGAAGCCCTTTTTGCCATCGATTAGAACGGTGGTATCTGTTTCGGCGGTGACCTCTGGACGCGCCGCCGCATCCCATCCTTCGTCCATCACCCGCCCCACATACTCCGGCACCCGCTGGAATCCGTGGGATGGATGCCCGGAAAGATTTGAATTGGCAAGCCACTTCGAAAGTTGCAGAGCCATGTCGCTGGGCACGCCCAGGGCCACAAAGACCCTGCTTGACGCTGCAACCAGTCCCTCAACGGGGAAATCGGGCATGCGGAATTTCCTCCCTCTAAACTCCCATGGGCGCAAGCACGAGCGCATAGTACACGTGTACGGCGACCCCACCAACCTCTGACTGCGGCGCGGCGATCGAGCTGGTTGGGAATACTTCGACGCGGGGGGCCGGCCCGACCGGGCGCGCGCGCTCATACATACTTGACGACGCTTCGCAACGATCGCTGGAAATTCGCGGTGAATCTCTGCGGGGCGTTGGCGAACTCTGCGATCTAAGAAACGACCCGGTTGAGTTCGAAAATCAATGCGACCTTCCGGCCACCGGTAATGTCAAAGCCGGACTTCTATTGTTGAGCTACGACGAGGTGGTGAGGTCAATGAATCACAGTCCGGATTGCGTTGCGCCGACCTGACTTTTCAGTGAGGGCGGTCCCGCAGCTAGCGCTGCCCGAAATCTCCGGCCCGCCAGTCCGCAATCGTTCGTTTCGAGTGATCGAACGCCAGGTTTTCCGGAATTGCATCCGCCGGAAAATATCCGACCGCCGTCGTTTCATCCCCCGGCTTTGGCTCCCCTCGAGGGACGGCCGCGTAGGCCAGAGTCACTGTGTTGATCGACTCCTCGCCAGGATAGCCTCCCACGTATACGCCTATTAGGCCCTTTAGCTCTATCTCAATTCGGGCCTCTTCCCGAACTTCGCGACGCGCGCCGTCTTCGGGATGCTCCCCGTCTTCCAGGAAGCCGCCAGGAATGTCCCAATATCCGAGAAACGGTTCGATGGCGCGTTTGACCAGCAGCACCTTGCCGCCGACAGCCACAATCGCCTCGGCGCAAGGCTTCGACGAAACATAATCGGGGCGGTTGCAGTCCCTACATTCCAGCCGGACGGGCGATACGGGAGCGCTCAATTGCATTTTCCCGCCGCAGAAGCGGCAGAAACGCCGGCCGAACGGCGGCTCCGACCCGGTCGGGTCAATCAATTCCGGGTACCCGGGCGCTCAGCGATTTTCGATGCCTCCGTCAGGATCGACCGCGAGAAATCTCGCGATCTAGGTCGGGGCAACAGCCGTGTTGAACGGCTCCGCCAAGGCGTGGTCGATGGGCACGCCTTGCTCTTCGATGGCGCGATAATTTCGCCCACGGTCGTACCTTACGTGCCGGATTTCCACCGACCAAACTCCGCGCTCGTCCGTCAGCGCCAGATAGGTGGCCCTGCCTGGACGGCCCTCGTACGATCGACCTACCGATCCGGCATTCGCTATCAGCGTGCCGTGAACCATCCGGGCGAAGGACTTATGCGTATGACCGCCGATGATGGCGTAGGCGTGAGCTGCCTGCGTCAATACAAGCAGGCGTTCGTCGTTGTCGCCCTCAACCAACCCCTCCTCGTCGCTTCGCGGAGTCCCATGGACGATCGTCAGAGCTCCCGCGACACTCTCGCTTTCCACTCTGAGGCTCTCAGGCAGCGAGCCCAAATAGCTCACCAGCTCATCACCCAATTGGTCTCGGGTCCACGCGACGGTTTTACCTACTCCTGCTTCTGGATCGAGGCTCTCCGCAGCCACCAGCTCATCAAAGTCGGCGATCATCCGGTCGGTGTTGCCCCGAACGCTAGGCCACTCATTTTGCCTGACGGTCGAGACGCATTTACGCGGATTCGGCCCAAAAAGAGCAAGGTCCCCTGCAACATATACCGTCTCAATACCAGTGGAATCCATGTCAAGCGTAACGGCATCCAGCGCCGTCATATTTCCGTGGAGATCGGAAATGATCGCGATTCGCATGGCGCGTGGCTCCGGGGCGCGATTCAAACAATGCAGTCCGGTGCCAAAGCGTACCAAACCACCGGCCATGGGTCGACAGCGCAGTCTCGTCCGATGCGTCTCGTGCGCTATATTCCGAATCTGAGCCCGCCCGTGTCCGTACCTGGAGCGTCACGTGAATTGGCCGCAATTCGTTCCGATGCGACAAGAATTCGATGCCCGCGAGGTAATCGATCTCCAGGGCGATCTTGTGGCAGGCATACGAGATCGTCTCGCCGCGAGCAATGCAAAGCCCGGCGAGAGCGTAGCGATCGGCGTTGGCAGCCGCGGCGTTTCACCAATTCGGGAGGTCGTGACCACACTTGTCCGCGAGCTTAAGTCAGGCGGGCTTCGCCCGTTCGTGGTTCCCGCAATGGGCAGCCACGGCGGTGGGACGGCCGAAGGACAACAACATGTTCTCGAGGAATACGGAATTACTGAATCGGGCATCGGCGCACCCATAAAGGCAACGATGGAGACTCAGTGCCTCGGCGCCACGCCCAGCTGTGTCGATGTCCATCTGGACCTCAACGCGTTCCGCGCCGACCACGTCGTCATAGTCGCCCGAGTCAAACCACATACGAGCTTCCGTTCCGACATAGAAAGCGGGCTCTGCAAGATGCTCGCCGTAGGAATGGGGAAACGCGCGGGAGCCGCCAATATCCACGCGGGCGGTCTTGCCCAAACGATCCCGGAGGCGGCCACCGTCACCATAAATTCCGGAAGGGTCCTTTTCGGCGTAGCTCTGGTCGAAAACGCTTTCGACAGGCCGTACCTGGTGCGGGTAACCGCACCGCACGAATTTCACCAGACCGACCGCGAACTCCTAATCGAAGCCGGGCGGATCTTGCCTCGAATCCCGACCGACCGCCTCGATATTTTGATCGTCGACGAGATGGGCAAGGACATATCGGGCACAGGTATGGACACCAATATCATCGGCATGTGGCGGCGGATCGGGGGCGAGAGAATACCGGACTACGGATTACTGGCTGTTCTCAGACTGCGTGAGACGTCCGACGGTAACGCCGCTGGAATCGGCCTCGCCGACTTCACCACGCAGTCTTTGGTCGATGCAATTGACCGCGAGCAGACCTACGTCAACGCGCTTACAGCCCTCGCCCCGTTTATGGCTCGGATTCCCGTAACGATGGCAAATGACCGGGACTGCCTGGAAGCTACCATCGGCCTTGCGGAGCGAACAGCCAAATCCGACCTTCGCATCGGTCGAATCAAGAACACCCTTGAGCTCGAGACCTTTTCGATGACGCCGCCAGTCGCTGATGAGATGTGCCTGGCCGGCGCCGCACAGCGGGATGGCGATCCGAGCCAGTTGAGATTCGACCTGGACGGGAACTTATCGAACATCTAGCCCCGGTCGCATCCGTCAGCCTCGCAACGGTCGCTGAAGCTTGACCCGACGGTGATCTCCGCCGAGTCGAAGGGGCCATCCTCGCCGCCCGTATATCATTTTCTGGCCGGCGCGTGGGCGTACGTGATGTTCGGATTCGCCGCCACCGTCGTCGGACCAACCCTGCAACCGATTCGCGAGTCGTTTGGGCTCGGCCTTGCCGAGCTGGGGTTGATATTTCCATTCACCGCCGTTGGCTACGTTGTCTCCTCTCTAATTGGCAGCGTTGCATCGGATCGCTATGGGCGCCGTCCCTTCGTAATCGCCGGAACAACATCGATCGCGGCCGGCATTGCCGTAATGGCTCTCGCGCCGGCGTGGTCTGTTCTGCTTATGGGCGGAGTCATTGCCGGATTTGGAATGGGTCTCCTCGACGGCCCTCTCAATGCGCTTATCGTCGATATGACTCCCGGCGGCGCGGCAAAATGGCTCAATTTCCTGCATTTATTTTTTGGCATCGGTGCACTGGCGGGGCCCATTCTCGCCGGAATCGCTCTCGCGCGAGACGTGGACTGGCGGCTTATCTACGGTGCGGTGGCGCTAGTCGGACTTACGACGACCGTTCCGTTCGCGTTCTTGCGAATCTCAAATGTAAACATCGGCCGCCCGCCCTCGTTGGCGGCGATGCGAAGAAGCGCCGCTCAACCGATAGTTCTTCTGATGATGGTGGTACTCGCGCTCTACGTCGGCTTTGAGGTGACGGTTAGCGGTTGGCTACCGAGTTTCTTCGAGCTGGAACATGGCTACACTCGAGGATTTGCCGGTGTCTCCGTGTCAGTGGTGTGGGCGGGAATCCTGGTTGGCCGGCTTCTGGCCGGCCTTCTTGTTAGGTGGATGGGCCCGCTGCCGCTTTTAGCGCTCTTCTTGGCAGTCGCCAGCCCTATCGCCCTGACGGCATCGCTCATCGAGAATCACGTCGTGGCTCTGGTCGGCTTTGGACTCGTCGGCGTTTTAATAGCCGGCGCGTTCCCAACGGGGCTCGCGGTGGGCGTGACCAACCAGAAGTCGATGACCGGCGCTCTGACCGGCATCATGGTGGCCTCCGCCGGAATTGGGGCGATAGTATTTCCCCCCATCGTCGGAGCGGTCGCAGGTCCACTTGGGCTGCAGGCGGCAATGGCAATGACAGCCGTCTTGTGCGGCGCGGCGGCCCTTACTGTCTGGTGGGCTATGGTTCACTACGGGCGCCACCCGGACCGATGGCCTAACCGAGTTGGTGATGCCCAGGACCCAGTTCAAGCCGCCGCCGCGGGAGTTTCGCAAGCACTGGAACGGAGCGACAAATGAAGCCGGATACCGAATCCGCCGCGTACGCGGCGGTCGACTTCGGGGGCACCAACATACGTAGCGCTCTCGTCCATTCCGGCGGCGCGATCGACGGCTGGAATAACGCGGAAACGCCCCGAGACCAGGGTCCCTCCGCCGTCCTCGAAAGCATAATCAGCAGCATCGAAAAGTCTATCGAATCCTCCAGCGTCGACGCGGCCGCCATCCGCGCGATGGGCGTCGCGGCGCCCGGACCGCTCGATCACAAAACCGGCCGAGTTTTGCGGGCGCCCAATATTCCCGGATTCGAGAATGTTTCGGTTGCCTCGCCACTCAGCGACCGGCTCGGGTTTCCAGTGTTCCTTGGCAACGATGCCAATCTCGCCGTCCTGGCGGAACACGCCTACGGTGCGGGCAAGGGCGTGGACAACATGGTTTATGTGACCGTCAGCACAGGCGTCGGCGGGGGCGTCCTTGTCGGCGGCGAGCTTCTGCTCGGAGCGACCGGAAACGCCGGCGAGGTCGGGCACATGACTGTCGAAGTACATGGTGATCGCCACGTTTGCGGAAACATCGGATGCGTCGAAATGTACTCATCGGGAACGGGGATCGCCCATTACGCTGATGTCGCTCTGACCGGCGGTCGAGATTCGTCGCTCCGAGACATACTCAATGAACGAGGCCGCGTGACCGGTCGCGACGTCGTCGACGCCGCCCGCCTCGGCGACGATCTTGCGCTGGAGACCCTGAACCACGCCGTCGAAGCGCTCGCCGCGGGTCTCATTAGCTTCGTTCACGTGCTGAATCCCGAGTTGATAGTGATCGGCGGCGGCGTGGCGAACGCCGGTGATCTGCTATTTGAGCCGTTGCGCGCGATAGTTTTCGAACGGGCGCTCCCGGGATTTGGCGAAAATCTGAGAATCGAGCCGTGGACCCTCGGAGAAAACGTGGGTATCCTCGGGGCAGCCGAATGGGCTCGCAGGCGCCTGCACGAAGTTGCCGCATCTTCGCAGTCGAGCCCTTAGTCGGGGCGCTCCACCACCGCGTCGTCAAATACCAGATAACCGCCAAGCGGCGAAGCCCACACACCCGTCACGTACGGCTGGATCAGGTAAGCGATGCCCCGCTCCGCGATCGGAATGCCCGGCAATTCAGCGTCAAGAATCCTCCGAGCCTCGGCGTATGTTGCTCGCCGCAATTGCTGATCCGAAATAATGTCGGCTCGCTCGACAAGAGAGTCGTATTCGGCATTCGACCAGCCCGTCCGCAAAAGGTCCTCCTGTGAGTACCACAGCGCGTTATGCCAGTTCTCCGGGTCCAGATACTCGGAATTCCATCCCGCCCGGTACATGTCGAAATCGCCCGGAGATTCAGTGAAATCAAGATACTCTCGCCACTCCATGACGTCGTGACCGACTTCGACGCCAAGAACATCTGACCAGCGCGATGCGAGCGACAACGCCAGCCGCTCCCATTGGCTGGTCAGGTGATACGAGAGTTTCACGCTGGGGAAGCCCTCACCGCCCGGATAACCGGCGTCGGCTAGAAGCCTGCGGGCTTCATCGGCGGCCGCCTCCGGGGGCTCCAGCGCGCTTATCGCGCCACTATTAATCGCGCCTGGTACGAGGCTAACGGAAGGCTGCTCCGATCCGGAAAACACGCGCGGCACCAGGTCCTGTCGGTCTATCGCCATGGAAAAGGCAGCGCGAACCCGAATATCTGTCCACGGCTCCTTCTGGACGTTAAAGACCAGAAACCAATTTCCGGCCATCGGGAACACTGCGGTCCGCGATCGCAGATCGTCACTCGCGCGCACGGCCTGAAGGTCCCTTCCCCCCAGCTCAATCACGTCTGCGACCTGGTTGCGAAAGAGCGGAATCAGCGCCTCATCAGGATCCACGATCTTTATGCGAATCTCGTCAATACGCGGTCGAGATGAGTCCCAATAGTTCGGGTTCGGAACCAGCTTCATGCTTTCCCCGTGGAACCACTCGACAAGTCTGTACGGGCCATTGGTGTCGATGTGAGAAGCCTCGGTCCAGCGATCTCGCCAGTCGCTGATCGAATCTCTCGGCAGTGGCATGAACGTCCAGGTGGCGGTGCGCGCGAGAAATGAGCTGGACGGTTCGTTCAAATCCACTCTCAGCTCATCGGCCGATTCGGCGGTGATAGCCACGTTATCGTCAACTTCCGTGATTCCCTCGGCATAGTCCTGAGCGCCGGCGATCGAATAGAGCAAATACGAATAATCCGCGGCCACCGACGGATCGAGGTTACGAGTCCAGCCATATCTGAAATCCCTGGCAGTCAAACTCTTGTCCGATTGCCATCTGGCCTCGGAGCGCAGCCGGAAGTAGAACGTTCGCCCCGTTCCGGAAATCTCCCACGACTCCGCCGCGGCGGGAACCACGGTTCCGTCGCGCAGGACTCTGGAAAGCGGCTCAAACAGGAGATTCACTATCGTTAGAGCACCCGCATCGGATGCGGTTGCAGGGTCGATGCTTCCCGGCTCGGTCATCGCCAGCTGCAGGATTCGCTGCTCCGGTTCGCCCGGTACTCCTACTGCAGGCAGCGGCCCGCAGGCGGCGGCCAGCATCGTCGCCACCGCAAGGATAAGCATTGCAGAGGCCGTCCGGCTTCTAAATCGTTTATTCAGCCTCAACCTTCGCGCGCTCCAGCTACTATTCGGCTATCCAAACTGAAGACATCCATTCCTGGGTGCTCGGCGGCATCCTCAGCCCGCGAATGTTCGGATTTACCAGAAGGTGGTCCACCGAAAACCAGAAGGGGATGATCGGAGCCTGGTTTACGACGATCGATTCAACCTGCGCGTACATTCGTAACCTTCGAGCGGGGTCGATCTCCTCGCGGGCGGCTTCCAGGAGCGTGTCGACCGTCGAATTCGAATAACGCGATACGTTCTCCATGCTTTCGGAGTGAAACATCAGATCGAGGAAATTATGTGGATCGGGATAATCGGCGCTCCACCCCAGGGAATACATCTGGAAGTCATCCATATCCCCATAGACTTGCTCCAGAAAGGTTGGCCACTCAAGCGACTGGACCGTCACGTCCACGCCGAGATTTTCGCGTATCAGAAATATTGAAGCCTCGATGTGAGAGGGCAGCAGCAGCCCAGCGCCCGAGATCAACATTGTGATATCAGGGAGAGCCTCAGCCGACCCGTAACTCGATTTCGCAAGCTCGGCGCGTGCCCCCGCCGGGTCGTGGTCGAGCGCGGATCGCAACGGATCGTGCCCCGGGAAACCGTCGGGCAAGATTCCATTAGCCAGCTTTTGATGACCGCGCAGGCTCACACGCACGATCTTGCCAACGTCGATGGCCTTCGCGAAGGCACGACGCACGTTTACGTCGTCAAAAGGCGGCGCCCGGGTGTTGAAGCCGAGATAGAAAAGCGAAAATTGCGGGACGTTCTCGTAGTCAGCCTTCAACGGATCGTTTGAATCGCGAAACCGGTCGACATTTCCCTGGCCGATTTGAACTATGTCGATGCCGCCCGTCTCGTACCGCAATAGCGCCTCGGATCCCCCGACCAGGGCGATCCGAACCGTCGAAAGCATTGGCGGTGAGTGATAATTGCTGTTTTTCTCCAGCACGATCTCCTCACCGGACTTCCATGCCGCCAGCTTGAACGGACCGCTGGCATTCGGCGACCGGTACCATCCGGGTTCGTCGGTCTCGCCGGCGTCGACGACGAACGAAACCAGGTACGTCAGCTGATAAAGGAAGAATGCCTGGGGATGGACCAGACGAATTTCCACGGTTTCAGGATCCACGACGCGCACCCCGGTCAGGCTGAAGGCCGATCCTTCGGCGAATGCCCGGGCACCCTCGATGTCGCCCAGGTAAGTGAGCGCAGTCTCGGATTCCGTCTTCGGTGATAGCGCCCGGGTAAGTGAAAATTGCACATCGTCCGCATCCAGTGCCCTCCCATCCGCGAATTTGAGTGATGGGCGCATGGCGAACTTGTAAACGCTACCGTCGCCGATAACTTCCCACCCGGTGGCCAGATCGCCCACAACATTGAGAGCCGGATCGAGTTTGACCAGACCGGAAAATATCTCAACGGTGTATTGCGACGAACCCGAATCGCGGACTCGAGCAGGATCCAGCGTTAGCGGTTGCGACCCTGCGATCCGCAATACCTGCGCTGGAGCGGCATTCGCAGTGGGCGCCGCGGCCGATTCAACTGGCGCGGAAAATCGACCGCGCTGCGCGTCGAATCCCCCGATCTGCGGCCGGTCGCCCTCGGCGCAGCCGACGGCGACCGCAATCCCCACGGCAATCAAAGCCAATCCCAATCTCGGGAAGATATTCAACCCTCGACAATCCCTGGTACGACGGCTATGTCCCGGAACCGTCGCGATAGCCTTCCCGGACCATCTCGGCTCCAGTGTCGGTTGCGCCGGCGATCGCTTGCTCAGCGCTGTTGAGGATTCCAATTTCACTTTTGAAGCGTGCGACTCTCCGGGCGTTGGCGGGGTCGAACCATTCGCATTCCAAGTGTTCTTCGGGATTGTGCCGCAATTTCCCACCCACGACCGCCAGAAGGTAATGATTGACCCGCTTCGACAAACGGGAGCCTGCAGCCTCAAAACGGTATCGCACATCCCCGAGATGGCAAACCACGCGCGTCGAAAGGCCGGTTTCTTCAAATACTTCTCGGGTCGCAGCCTCCTCCGAACTTTCGCCCGACTCCAGCCGGCCTTTAGGCAGCACCCAGTGTCCGGCAAAGCTTTTGCACATCGCAAACTGGAGGCCGTCCGTCGAAGTCCGGAACGGAACGCCGCCGGCCGAGTAAAGCAACGTAGCGGTCTCTCGCTCGTCGGGCCGGTTCCCAGCCTCCATGCGAAAGTCTCCTAATTCCTCGGTTGGGTGATGGTTAACCTCGCGGCGATTTATCTATGCTAGCGTAGACCGACAAACGCCCCGAGGAGCTGGCCAGTCCCGTTGTCATCCGGCGAATTAATACTCGCGATAGATCAGGGAACGACCGGAACGACGTGCTTGCTGGTAGATCGATCCGGATCCATTCGGTCGCGAGGATACGCAGGCGTGACGTCTGCGTATCCCGCCGATGGTTGGGTGGAGCAGGACCCTCGCGAGCTCTGGAAGTCAGTGCTCAAGGCCACCGCTCAAGCGCTGGGCCCGGACCAGCCCACGCTCGCCGCAATCGGCATCACCAATCAACGGGAAACGACCGTGCTGTGGGATTCCGCCACGGGAGAGCCACTTGCGCCGGCAATCGTCTGGCAGGACCGCCGTACCGCACGGATGTGCGAGGATCTTAAAGATCAAGGTCACTTGGACTTCGTCAGAAGCATGACCGGTCTTGTTCTCGATCCTTACTTCTCCGCTACAAAAGTCCGCTGGCTGCTCGATTCCGCCCCTCACCTGGCGAATGCCGCGAGATCTGGACGGCTCAAGTTTGGAACCGTCGATTCCTGGTTGGCGTGGAACCTCACCGGCGGAAAATCCCATATCACCGATGCAACAAACGCATCGCGAACGATGCTCTGCGACATCGTGGAGGTCGCGTGGAGCGACGAACTTCTTGCCATATTCAATATTCCGCCGGCAATCCTGCCCGAAATTGTCCCGAGCAGCGGGCATGTTGCGGTGACTCGCGGCGTTGACGGAATTCCTGACGGGGTGCCAATTGGTGGAGTGGCGGGAGATCAGCACGCGGCGCTGTTCGGTCAGGCGTGCTTCGATCCCGGGATGCTAAAGGTGACCTACGGAACCGGATGCTTTCTCCTGGCGAATTCCGGCCACCAGGTCCGCCGCTCAAAAAGCAGCCTGCTCGAAACGATAGCGTGGCAAATCGGGCCAAAAACGGAATATGCGATCGAAGGGAGCGTATTCATAGGCGGCGCACTAATCCAATGGCTTCGCGACGACCTGCAGATCATCGAGTCGGCGGAAGATTCGGAACGTGTGGCCAGCGAGGTCGACGATACCGCCGGAGTCATGTTCGTTCCAGCGTTCGTCGGGCTCGGCGCGCCGCACTGGAACCCGCGGGCACGAGGACTCATAGCCGGTCTCACGCAGAACGCGACGCGAGCGTACATCGTCCGAGCCGCGTTGGAATCAATAGCTCACCAGGTCACGGACGTCGCCGAAGCGATGGCGCTGGAATTCGGCCTGACCGTGAGCGACGTTCGCGTCGATGGCGGCGCATGCCAGAACGATCTCCTTATGCAGATGCAGTCCGATTTTCTAGACTCCCGGGTTCTGCGGCCAACCGCAATCGAGACAACCGCCCTCGGAGCCGCATTCCTGGCGGGGCTCTCAACCGGATTCTGGAATTCCAGAGAGGAATTACGTTCTATCTGGCAGTTGGAAAGGGAATTCGCTCCTTCGGTAAATCATCACATTGCTCGTAAGCGCCGCGACTGGGCCAGGGCTGTTGCAAAATCGCTAGACTGGGCGGATGCTTGATCGGCGTTCGAGCCAAATCGATCGCCGCGGGTAAATCCAAGCGAAGCGCCGGGAGCTGCTCAAATGAACGTTCTCACGGAAAATCAGGTCGAATCATTCCGCCAAGATGGGTTTCTAAAAGTTTCCGGAGCTTTTACATCCGCCGAGGTCACGTGGCTTTCTGACGAGCTCGAGCGTTTGATGCAGGAATGGGCGGTAAGGGGGCCTGGCTGGAGCGGCCCCTGGCGCAACGTCTACCTGACTGCCGAGGAGGATGAACGCGCGGTTCTCACGGCGATGCACGACTTGCAGTTCTACTCCGAGGCGTACATGCGAGCGGTGATGAACGACACAATGACCGGAGCGATAGCCGACCTGATCGGCCCCAACGTTGAACTTCACCACACAACTCTCCACGCCAAGGCGCCCGAGATGGGAACTCCGTTTCCGATGCATCAAGATCATCCTTTTTATCCCCACGAGGGTGCAGCCTTCATCGATGCCATCGTTCACGTCGACTCCGCGAACGAGGAAAACGGGTGTCTCAAATTCCTGGCCGGCAGCCATGCCGCCGGCCCCCTCGTACACATAACCAGAGACAGCAGCCCGCACCTTCCCACTGACGATTACAAGCTCGAAGATGCCGTTTCGGTGCACTGCGACGCCGGAGATGTGGTCCTGTTCAGCTACTACACCGTCCATGGATCGGCGCCCAACCGCACGAGCGGATGGCGCCGACTGGTCCGCTTCGGATACCGCGACCCCGCCAACGTCCAGATCGCCGGACAATCTCACGGACGGCCCGGACTTATGGTCCGCGGACAGAAACGGAATCCCGCAAACGCGCCGGCGGTCTAGCTCCGCCAGACCACTTCACCGCGCACGATTGTGGTGACAGGCTCGAGATTGGCGTCGAGAATCGCAATATCGGCGTTCTTTCCACGAGCCAGGCTTCCCGTAAATCCGTCAAGTCCGGCTGAACGGGCCGGGGTCAGGCTGGCCATCTCGACCGCCTTCTCAAGGGGAACGCCGAGTAATGTCACAGCGTTCCGAACAGCCTGATCCATACCGAGCAGGCTGCCCGCCAGATTGCCCGCTGGCCCTCGCGCAGCGCCGCCGCATACTTCTATCGTGTACCCCGCCCACTCATAGGCGCCGTCGGCGAACCCGGACAATACCGTCGAATCCGTGACGAGAATCACGCCGGCAGGCCCCTTTAGCGAGAGCAGCAGCGAGGCTGCAGCCGGATGCACATGATGTCCGTCCAAAATGAGTTCGGCTCGAAATTCGTCCCTGGCCAAAACTCCGCCGAGAATTCCCGGTTCGCGATGGTGAAACCCTGTCATCGCGTTGAAACAGTGAGTGGCCCGGCGAACCCCTGCCTGCACGGCCGCCACGGCATCCTCGTAGGTGCCGGACGAATGCCCGAGCGAGGGGATGATTCCCGCGTCGATAAGCGCGGCCGCGATGGCCGCTCGCTGCCCCTGGCATGCAACTGTCATCACCATCGCAGAATCGCCGGCCGCGACCGCGAGGTTAGCGACCTCCTCCTCGTCAAAATCGCGAAATGATTCTGGGTCGAACATCCCCGGCATCGCGGGATCGAGATAGGGGCCCTCGACGTGAACACCGTAGATAGAGGCTCCCTCAACCTCCAACTCGGCGATCTGCTCAACCAGGGCCTTCAGCCGCTCGGAGGGGCAGCCTATCAGCGTAGGCAGAAAACCCGTCACTCCACGGGTGGCAAGCTCGGCCGCCATGCCTCGAACGCCCGCCACTCCGTCCATCGCATCATGGCCGTTGTATCCGTGGGTATGAGTGTCGATCAATCCGGGACAAATGTACCGGCCGCGCGCGTCGATTCGGCGCGAGCCGGACGGGAGTTCGGCTCGCACGTCCGACACGTCCAAGATGCGGCCGTCATCGATAGTGACCGTTCCGTTCTCGATGCGTCCCGACGGCGCGAGCACGGTGCCACCCGTTATGAACGTAGGCAATGACCCTCCGCTATCCGCCGGTATCTTTTGCGCGGTGCAGATCCGAGTCCGTCCCTCGGTCCCGCGCGAACGCTACCGCGCGCCGATATGAGGTCAGATCGCTTTAAGTATCCGTCAGCTTCCGGTTAGCGGCCAACTCAGGCCGCTGTTAGCTGCGCATCGAATTCCTTGCTCGACTCGAACGGTCCGAGAACCGCAAGCCGGTAATTGCTCGAATCAAAGATCCGCGCGGCGACTCTTCGCACGTCTTCCAGACTTGTCGCATCGATGTTGTCCAGCGCCTCCGCGACCGTGACCACTCGCCCCACCAGAGCCTCTTGCCTGCCAACCCAGGAGACCACGCCGCGCGTGTCCTCGGTTCCAAGTACGAGCCGGCCCTTCAGATATTCTCGGGCTCGATTCAGCTCATCTGACGTGACCGTTTCCGCGAACCGGCTCAACTCAATGAGGATCGCGTCAACCGCGGCCGTTGCGTTTTTTGGGCTGACTCCGGCGTAGACTCCAAAATACCCCTGATCGGAGTGCGATTGCGAAAACGACTGAACCGCATACGCCAGCGCGAGTTCTTCTCGAATCCGCTGAAACAGCCGGCTGCTCATCCCACCTCCGAGAATCCCGTTGACGAGCGACAGCGTCCACCGATCGGGATCTTCGTAGGAAATTCCGGGCATTGTGAGGCAAACGTTGGCCTGCTCGATATCACGATGCTCGACCCGTGCAACTTTGCCCGACGCCAGGCCCCTCGAAACGCTGCGTTGCTTCGGTGACCGGTCGATGCCCCAGTCACCCAGGATTTTTTCGACGACCTCCACCGCCTCCTTGTGTGACATCCTGCCCACTACGCAGACCACACCCGCCGCCGGCGCGTATTCGTCTGAGATGTGGCGGACTAGATCGTCTCTGGTCAATGTCTCAAGACTTTCGCGGGAACCGCCGATGTCGCGTCCAAGGGGATGATCCGGGAAGGTGATCTCCTCCGCAAGCATCGCTATTCGAGACTGCGGATCGTCTCGGGTCATATCGAGCTCTTCGAGAATTACATTGCGCTCCTTCTCAAACTCGGCGGCGTCGAGGATCGGTTCCTTCACAAGTGAGCAAATCACGTCTGCCGCAATCTCGAGCTTCGGGGCGGGGACGCGCGCCCAGTAATTTACGATCTCGTGCCCTGTCGAGGCGTTCAGGTTCCCGCCAACCCCTTCCACCGCCTCGCTGATTTTTCGTGCCGTGGGCCAGCTTTTAGTTCCCTTGAACAACATGTGTTCGACATAGTGAGAAATTCCAGCGCTGGCGTCGGACTCGTATCTCGAACCGGACGCGACATATATCGAAAGCGACACGGCCAGAGTATGCGGAAGGGTCACGGAGACTACGCGAAGTCCGGTGTCGAGCGTGGTGGTCTCAAACGAATCGACTGGACTAATGTGAGCCTCATTCATTATCTTCGCCTTCGATAAGGCGATTTTTCTCGGTAACCCATCGGTAATGCACCCAATTTCAATATGTGACGACCTTGCCGCGCTAGGAAGACTACGAACGCGCTCTTATGGGTGTCAATGCAGCCGCGGCCGCCGCGCCGGCAATCCCGCAATCGGATAGGCGATTGTCACTACGCATTCTCAGCATTGGTGACCCGAAACTCCGCAATCGCGCTGTCCCGATCGAACGCTTGAACGTTGCCGAAATTCAACTATGCGAGGCGATGCTCTGGAAGATGCGCGAGGCCAACGGAGTTGGCCTCGCGGCTCCACAGGTTGGCGTCGGCATCCGGCTGATCGTCATCGAAGTGCCCGACGGCCACGAGTCAGATGATCATGACGATTGGGATTGGGACTCAACCGAGGTCTTCTACCTGGTGAATCCCGTCATATTGGAGCTGGACGAATACGAGGACACGACCGAGGGCTGCCTATCTCTGCCCGGGTTCACCACAACCGTAGCGCGAGCTCGGCATGTCATCGCGGAGGCCACCGGCATAGACGGAAAACATCTCAACATCGACTCGCGTGGTCTCTTGGCGCAGGCTCTTCAGCACGAGATCGATCACCTCGACGGGACTCTGGTCACCGACCGGGTGGGATCGGTTCGGGCAATGAGTCAGGTTACTCCGTACTGGATTCCCGGCTCGAAGCCAAAGACACGCCGCCGGGCCGAAACGGCTGCTGAACCCGGCGGCTGATTCTCGCGGTTAGCGACCAGCTCCACTATCCCGTGACGTGGTTGCGGGTCCGGTTCCTGTTTTTTGGCGTTCATGAGCGCGATTCATCCCCCTCGCCTCTGAACCAGCGCAGTTTCAGTTGGGCCAATCGCTGTCACCGTGGGTCAATGACCGGGCGCTCTCATCTGTTTGCTTCTCGAACTATGTGATCGAGTTCGGGCAACACGATATCCTCGAGCGCCAGTCGAACCGCTGCGGTGGACCCGGGCGTGCAAATCACCACGCAGCCCCTGGCGGTGCCACCCATAGCCCTGCTCAACATCGCCGCCGGACCGATCTCGTCCCAACTGAATCGGCGGAACGATTCGCCATAGCCGTCGAGAATCTTCTCCAGCAACGGCGTGATCGTTTCCACGGTCAGGTCCTTCTCGCTCAATCCAGTTCCGCCGCAGAAGACCACAAACTTCGCCTTCACGCCTACGAGCTCGTGGAATTTTCTGGTTATGGCGTCGGGGTCGTTGGGTATGATCGTCCGCTCGACCACTTTGTGCCCGAACCGCGTTATCAGGCCCTCGGCCATATCGCCGGACGTGTCGGTATCGTCGTACCGGGAATCGCTTACTACGACTATCGCGCTTACGACTTCCCGATACTCCGCAGCCGCGAGACGGTGCTCCTCGGTCGACGCCGATCCAGGATGCCCGTGAACCCGCTTGGCCGCGTCTGAATCGGTGGTCATCTCTCTCGGCTACGAACCCCGGCGAGCACGACTCCGGCGCTTAGCCGCTAATCGACGGTCTTCATCGTTTCGGCGACTCATTTCCGAGCGACGCCTGGCCACGCGCTTGTTGTCGTCCAGCGGAGGCTCGTCTCGGTTCGCTCGTCGGTCTTCAGTGAGCCGGCGATTAGAATTCGAACGGCGACTGCGTCCTCTCGCCTGTTCGAGTCTTCGCGCCGCTCGGACCCCTTGGCGCGTTTTTCGATATCCCCCGTCATCAAAAAGCCTTTCGCGTTTTTTAAAGCCCGTTCGCCTGCGAGTCTGTCGATCGGCCTGGCGGCGTAGCATGGTTGACCATTCGATGCTTTATCTGGCCAACGATCCGCAGAGCGTCCACGTGAGGCCGTTGCCAGATGTTTCGTCCGAAGATGAATCCCGTGGCCCCAGCCGCCAGCGAAACCTCAACCCGCGTCAACAACGCGTCGTCGCCGATCTGCTCGCCTCCGGACATGATCACAAGGGTCCTGCCCGCAGACCGAACGATCTTAGATACCGCTTCCTCCAAAGTCCATTTTGTCGAATCGTAGGGCTTTGGCGCGTCGGGTGTCGGACCGACCATTCCGTCTGCCGCGGTCTTCGGAAGGTTGACCTTTACGACATCCGCGCCGAGTTCGGTAGCGACACGCGCCGCGTAATCCACTGCGTAAAGGGAATCTTTCCCGCCCTTTGCGTCAATGTACTGGCCACGTGGATATGCCCATACGATCACCGGCATTCCCGCGCGCTCGGCTTCGAGCCTGACCTGGGAGAACGATTCAAAGTCCTGCTCCTGCTGAGCGGAACCGACATAGAGGGTGTATCCAATGGCATCGGCGCCAAGTCGAACGGCATCTTCCACTCTGGCAGTGAGAGGCGACCGCGGCGCGGTCGATGGCGGAATCTCGGTGCGTCCGTTGACCTTCAGGATCAGCGGAACCGATCCGGCAATATCGCGCATATGTTTAGATGCCAGCCCGTATTGGAGCGCTATGCCGGAGTAGCCCGCGTCTCTGGCAAGCGTCGCTTCATAAGCGGGATCCAGGCTTTCCTCATTCTCAAAAAAGTCGCGCGGTCCGTGCTCCAAACCCTGGTCAACTGGCAGGATCAGAAGCGTTCCACCACCGGGACCGTGTTCGTAAAGCATGCGATGAAGACGCGTTCGCTTACCGAGATTTAAATCCATATCGTCCAGGCTGGGGCGCGTTGCCGGCAGATTCGTAGTTCGACGATCCGTTGTTGCCAATCTGAGCCTCCTCCTTGGGGCTTGCTACGGCCCCGGGACCGATCTATCGACTGGTGAAAGCAATTGATTTCGCCCCATTTCGTACACAGCCGCCAGCACTTCGTGGGAAGTGATTGCGTCGCCGACCTTAACTCCCGCGGATACCTTGTCTCCGTGAAAATCGCTGCCGCCCGTGGCGAGCAATCCGTTCCTTCGCGCCACGACGCGATACTTGTCCGTTACCCTGGCTGACTGGTTTGAACAGTATACTTCCAGCCCCTGTAATCCAGCTTCCATCATCCCTGGCAGCAAGGCGTCGAGATCGAGGACGCCCCCGTGAAAGTCGTACATTGGATGGGCCAGCGACGTCACGGCATTCGCATCCCGGAGCATTCTTACGGCATCCGACGGATCGTGCTTCGACCGCCCGACGTATCCCGGTGCGTCGTTGCCGATCCATTTCGAAAAAACTTCATCCCAGCTTTTCGCGTACCCCGCCTCCATTATTGCTCGGGCAATATGAGGCCGGCCGATCCGTGCGTCTCCAGCGATAGCCAGCACTCGCTTCCACGCGATCTTTACGCCAAGCTCGTTCAGCTTTACGACCATCTCTTCGGCGCGGTTCTCGCGATCGCCCTTCGAATCGAGCATGTGATTGGCGAGAGCCTCGCTGCTGGGGTCGGGGAAATAGCCAAGAACGTGTACTTCCTGCTTCTTACCCTCAGGCCCAACGAACGCCGTCGAAAGCTCAACGCCCGGCACGAGCGTGATGCCCAATTCGCTCGCCGCGGCGGCTCCCTCGGGAATCCCGTCCATGGTGTCGTGATCGGTTATCGCGACGGCCTCCAGACCGGCCGCGGCAGCCATTACCACCACCAAACTTGGTGTTTCAGTACCGTCTGAAGCAGTCGTGTGAGTGTGAAGATCGGCTCCTTTTCCCATTGCCGTCATCCGAGATGTCTCAAGTATCCAACCGCCTTCACGTTACGCTTGATCGTCGAGTAGCCCAGCTCAGCGGCTATCGCCCGCCACACATGGAATAGTTGCGCCCACTCAGCTATGAATTATGGAAGAAAGCCGAACGCTGCCCCAACTCCGACCTCGCCGGCCGGTTCGAATTCCGCAATCTTCCGCCAGGCATCACCGCCGTATAACGTCCACAGAAGGTCGTAGCCGATCATGGGAACCACCACGGACGGTTGCTGGCCGGGACTGTATTCGAGAACCGCAGCCTGAAAATACTGGCGCACTCTTCCCGGCAACCCACGTGACCAGACAAGCATGCCCGGCGACTCTCCGTCGGGTCTGGCATCCGATTTCGGGAATCCAAAACTGGCTACGCCCCCGTGCGTCGAATAAAAATCGAGAAATCCCGTAGCGCTGCCGTCGACCGCGACGTTTGACACCCTGTGCCCCCACGGCCCCAATGCAACGCCCGGATTCTGGTTGACGATATTCGGCTCGAAGCCCATATCGCCCCCCTCGGCGTCGCCTCCTCCAACAAATTCCCACGCGAGTCGCCGCTGGAATTCGAAACCTCGGTTCTCGTAGTTGTATCGCCAATCGATCGCGCCGCGTTGAAAATACTGTGTCAGCGACCCGGCTCGTTCCTCAAAAACTTCCGATAGAGGGTCGCCCCACCGCTCCAACCCGCCGGTAAACCTGAAAAATGCCGGGAAGTCCGCCACATGCCTCTCCCCGTCGCGCAGCAATAGCACGACTACGAGATTGTGGGACGATGACGCAACGTGCTCCGAAGCGATCGCCGACGCCGGCCCGATGCTGAAGTCGGTGCGGTCATCGGCTGTGAGATCCGCTTCGGGCGGAGAAAGCGCTTCGTACACCGTAATTGCATCGTTCAGCTGATCCGCCACGTAAATGCGGCCGCCGGGCCCCACCGCAAGACCTTTTGGTCCATCGAACTCGCCCCGATCCTCCCCCCGCGATCCCCAGGTCTGCAGGTGACTTCCGTCTGGCGCGAAGACCTGTATGCGATGGTTATCGGAGTCGCTTACGAAGACTCGTCCCGCGTTATCGACATCGATCCCACGGGGACTGACGAACCCGCCGGCCCGATCACCGGTTGCTCCCCACGTTCGCAGAAACCCACCCGCGGCGTTGAACGCTTGGACGCGATCGTGAAATGTATCCGAAACATAGACGACTCCCGATTCACTGACGGCGATCCCGCCTGGATTTCGGAATTGCCCGTCCATCGAGCCGGAGCCGCCCCATCCAAACAGCACCGCCCCGTCGGCGTCGAACACCTGAATCCTGTCGTTGAACGTGTCAGCGACGTAGACATTGCCCCACCCATCGACAGCGACTGCCTTGGGACCGTCCAACCGGCCCGGCGCCGATCCGCGGCCGCGTCCAATCTGGCCGGCGAACTTACCATCCGCCGTCAGGATCTGAATCCGATCGTTGAGAGTGTCGGCGACATAGACGCGCCCATCCGGATCCACCGCGACATCGCGCGGATAGCTAAACTCCCCGGGCCCGTTGCCCTGCCTGCCCCAGACCGCCAGCAGATTCCCCTGCGCGTCGAGAGTCCGGATGGCATGATTCTCGGTGTCGGCTACGTAAACGATCCCCTGCCGATCCACATCCACGCCGCGAGGTCGCGCGAGATCGCGCGTTCGCCATACAACCTCCGGCGATTCGGCCCCGTAAGCCTTGTTGGCGGTCGGATCGCCGACAATCGCCGCCACCACCACGGCAAATACGATGGCGAGTTTCGTAAGGGCTCGGCTCCGATGCTCGGCTACCACAGATCGTTGTTAGCGCGGCGCCGGCGTGGGACAGTGGATCGCCACACCGCTCGGCTTGTCCGAGATTGACTGCAAGAGAGCTTCGTCAACGAAATCGCGAATCAGATTCATATCCGGACGCAAAAGGTTTGCGCCGTCGTCGCCCACTGCGCTCTCCAACATCCCGTTTTCTTTCGTGATCGCCCTCGAATGCAGCCTGCTCGACGGAATCGTCATTGCGAGTTCGGCGAACGACGGCATGCTCAACGCCGGAAAGTCCGTTTCGAACCAATCGCCGAGTCCGATCATCAACTCGGGAATTCGCGGAACGATCTGGATCGAAAGCGCCTTTTCGCGGATCTGACGCACTATCTGCTGATGGCGGCAGATTCGAGCGAAGTCGCCGCCAGCGTCGAACTTTCGCGACCGGGCAAGCAGCAGTACGTCCCGACCCGTCAAATCGTGCCATCCCCGACCAAGCCGTAGACGAAGCTGCTCTCGAGTTTCGATGAACTCAAAAAGCTCGTCGAAGTCCCGTTCGACCCAGAATTCGATGCCGCCCAACAGGTCGATCGCCTCAGCGAATCCATTGAAGTTCACCGCCGCGTAGAAATCAACCGGAAGCCCCAGGATCTCGGAGATTCTTCCCTTCAATACGTCCGGCCCGTCTCGTTCGTAAATTCCGTTCAGCCTGTCCAGATACGTTTCGCATTCGTTAAGACACAAATCCCTGGGTATGGACAAGAGCAGCGCCGATCTCGTCGCCGGATCGATACTCGCCAGCATCATCACGTCAGTGTTCCCTTCACGAATGTCCTGCTTGTCGATGCCGAGCAGCAGGATGTTGATTCGCCCCGCGTCCTCCCAGTCGGGAACCAGCTGGAGGAGCGCGTCGCGGGCGCTTCGCTTGATATTTTCGAGCAACCCGTCTTCGTCGTCGTGTGGCTCGCCGGTCGCGATGGAGTTCGGCGCCTGGGTTGGAGACGGGACAGTCGCAATGCTCGGGGACGCGGTCGCCGTCGCCGCGGCCGCGGAGGCTTGCCGGGCGGTCGCCGTCGCCGCGGCCGCGGAGGCTTGGAGGCTTGCCGGGCGGTCGCCGTCGCCGCGGCCGTGGAGGCTTGCCGGGCGGCCGCGGCGGCCGGCTCGGGGGTGATCGTGTCACCGATCGAAACGTCCGCCCGCGGACTCAGCGGCTGGTCCGAACGCGCTTCACGCGCCTTTCCGGTCTGATCACGCGTTCGTGATGCTTCGATCACCCGAGATTGGGCGACGTTCCCGGTCTGCGTCGAGTCTTCCGACTTGGACTCGCCCCGTGAGCAGGCGACTATCGAAAGCGTCAGAGCGACGAGCAGACAATTCCCCGAGAGCCGTCGCCATCGCTCGTTAAACATCTCACACGATGGTATCGCGATCGAAATGTCGTTGAGCCGGATGCGTTGCAGCAACGTCGCGCTTGCTAGCGAGAGCGATCCGCCGCCGGAATATGATTCCGGGCCGATGTGACGTGGGTTATCGAGTTAGGTCCTGTTATAACTCGATCATCGTCCCGTTGGATGCCGACTCGTAAACGGCGTCGGTTATCCGCTGCACTTCCAGGCCGGCTTTTCCCGAGAGATCGAGTTCGGATCTCCCCTCCGCCGCGTCAACGAATCGCTCGATGAGCGGCAGATCGTGGAGCTCGTCGCGAGGCACGAGGATGTCTTTTTCGCCACGTTCCGTCCTGATAACGATCCTATCCCCTCTTGCATCGGGCACGTGGATTCGTCCTTCGCTGCACATAACTTCGTAATCGCTGCGCCCGGGACTAGCACCCCACAGCGACGACAGAGTGGCTTGTGCGCCCGAACGGTACTCGACGATTGCCGAGCACGTATCCTCCACATCCCCGTCGGTGAAACGCTGGCTGGAAAATCCCGCCACCCTCGCCGCGCGACCCGCGAGCGAGTGAAATATATCGAGACGGTGAGATGCCGCGTCAACCAGCGAACCGCCACCGCTCCGCGCGGAGTCCAGCCGCCAGTATTTCGGATGGCTCGGCGTCACGCTGAACAAAGTCGAAGCGTTTCCGTGCAGCGCCACCAATTCCCCCAGCTCGCCTGACTTCACAATTTCTCCGACTCGGATGTTTACCGGTATGAACCGGTGGTAATACGCGATACCCAGTGTCAGATTCTTGTTTATCGCCACGTCAACCATCATTTCGGCTTCATGGGCGGATAGCGCCATGGGCTTCTCGACGAGCACATGAAAACCAGCGTTGAGGGCTTCGAGTGTTTGAGGAGCGTGCTGATGCACGGGAGTCGCGACGTATACCGCGTCGAATCGGCCCCATTCGAGCATTTCCCGATAGGCTGCGAAGGCGTTGGGTACGTCGAATTTCCGCGCAAATATGTCAAGCTCCGCTTCGGAACGCCGGCATATGGCCGAGAGCTCGCTGCCGAAATGCCTCAGAATCGCGGGCGCGACCGCCCTGTCGGCAATATCACCAAAACCGACCACCGCCCACCGCATATTTTCAGATCCCCACCTTCGGTGCGTTGTGATTCGCCGCGAATGTTGGTGTCGCGTCGATCAAAATCCTGCCGGCTGACAAGAGTCTGACGGCGGCCGGCGGTAACCGCCCGAGTCAGGCCTCCCGGTCGGTGACCCCGTTAATCCAATGGTGGCCGTGCTCGCGAAGAAAATCCTCCGCCGCGAGCGGCCCCCAGGTCCCTGGAGCGTACAGCGGGAGCGGCTGGCCGTCGGAAGACTCCCATGCACGTGCGATCGGATCCGTCAGTTGCCAGGCCAGCTCGATCTCGTCGCTCCGCGTGAAAAGCGATGCGTCACCCTCAATCGCGTCAAGAAGGAGGCGCTCGTACGCCTCGGGGATTCGCACTCCTTCCATGCCCGAGCTGTAGCTGAACTCCATATTCACAGAGCGCATGTCCTGATCGGAGTCGGGGACTTTCGTTTCAAACCGCAAATGGACGCCCTCATCCGGCTGAATCCGAAGGACGAGTGCATTGGGTCTCAGGTTTTCCCCCCCGCTCGATTCGAAAAGCGCGTGCGGCGGGCTTTGGAATTGAACGACGATCTCAGTCATGCGCTCGTCGAGCGCCTTACCCGACCGCAAATAAAAAGGCACGTCCCGCCAGCGCCAGTTATCAACCAGTAGGCGCATGGCGCAGTACGTTGCCGTTTTCGACTCGGGATTCACCCCCTCTTCATCTCTGTAACCGCGGTACTGTCCACGGACGGTGTGCTGGGGCGCGTTGTCGGTCGAAATCGGACGCACGGCCTGTAGAACCTTGATTTTTTCGTTTCTGAGCGCGTCCGCCTCGAAGATCGCGGGCGGCTCCATCGCTACGAGCGTCAGCAGTTGCAGCAAATGATTTTGGAACATGTCGCGCAGCACACCCGACGATTCGTAGTACCCGCCGCGGTGCCCGATTCCCTCGGCCTCGGCCACAGTGATCTGTACCTGCTCGACATAGTTGCGATTCCAAATCGGCTCAAAGATCGCGTTCGCGAAGCGGAAAAACAAGATGTTCTGAACGGTGTCCTTGCCGAGGTAGTGATCGATGCGATACACCTGCCGCTCGTTGAATACGGCATGCACGCCCTCATTCAACGACTGCGCGGACTCCAGGTCGCTGCCGAAAGGCTTCTCGATCACCACCCGCCGCCAGGCTGATTTTTCGGCAGCCATACCGATCTCGCCGAGGTGCTTCACGATCGTCGGGTAAAAGCGAGGGGCCGTCGCCAGGTAATAGACGCGGTTTGATTCCTCGCCGTTCTCCAGTTTCGACAATCTCTCGTCGAGGGCTTTTACGTCGTCAATCCTGGTGAAGTCGCCTGTCACATAATGTAGCGTCGACGCAAAGTCGTCCCATTCGAACAAGTCGGATTCAGCGACACCGTCCCGCATCAGCGCCCGAAATTCTGTATCGCTATTTTCGCCGCGGGCAAACCCGACTATCGCCATGCCCTTCGGAAAACGGCCTTTGCGGCGCAGGCTGTAGAGCGCGGGCACGAGCTTGCGGTGCGTGAGATCGCCCGACGCGCCAAAGATGACAAGCGTCGCCCCCGTCACCATCAGCCCTGCTTTGTTTTTACGGCATGACCGCCAAACTGGTTACGCAATGCTGCGAGCACCCGATCGGCAAACGGAGATGCGTCACGGGACTGCAATCGGCGCAAAAGCGACAGCGTGATCACGGGGGCGGACGTGTCCAGATCGATGGCCTCGGCCACTGTCCAGCGCCCTTCTCCGGAGTCCTCGACATAGGCCTCCAATTCGCTGAGATCGGGGTCATCATCAAACGCGGCGACCGCGAGATCCAATAACCAGGATGACACGACGCTACCGTGCTGCCAGATTCGCCCGACAGCGGCCAGATCCAGCTCCATCTGAGTCTTCTTGTGCATGATTTCGAAGCCCTCAGCCATCGCCTGCATCATGCCGTATTCGATGCCGTTGTGAACCATTTTCGTAAAGTGGCCGGCTCCGGTCGGCCCAACAAATCCGTATCCGCGGTCCGCACCCGGGGCCAGCACCTGGAAAATCGACTCGATCTGATCGAACGCGCTTCGGTCTCCGCCGATCATCATGCTGTAACCGCGCTCCAGGCCCCATATGCCACCACTGGTTCCAACATCCAGGAATCGAATTCCAAGCGATGAAAGGGCCTCGCCTCTCCTGATGCTGTCCTTGTAGTTCGAGTTTCCGCCGTCGATGACGATGTCACCGCTATCGAGCAACGGAGTCACCGAATCGAGAGCCGCGTCGGTGATCGCGCCTGCCGGCACCATGAGCCACACCGTTCGCGGCGACTCCAGCTTGCCTGCGAGGTCTTCGATCGATGACGACGGTACCGCACCTTCCTCGGCCAACGCCTCCACTGGCCCAGGGCTGCGGTTGGATACGACTACTTCAATTCCCCCGGCGATTAGGCGCCTCGCCATGTTTGCGCCCATGCGACCCAGTCCGTAGATACCGATATTCAAAACACAAAACCTCCCGTTAATTGCTCAAAATTCAAATCCCGGCGACGCCGGTGCCATCCGGTCCGCGGGTCGTGAGGCTAGACCTCCTCCGACAGATTTAGCATCTGCGCCGGATGATCGCCGGACAGTTCGACCCGAGCGACCCTTCGCCCCCGCGCTTGCAGAACTTGCAGATCGCCAGCGGCCTGCGCCGCGACAAGCACATCGAATCCATAAGCTTCCCCCGGATTTGCCAGTTGCTTGTAGTCGGCGCCGACTATCTGCAGAAAAAGTCCGTTCGGTTTCCCACCCTTGTGGAGCTGCCCGGTCGAGTGCAGAAATCTCGGACCGTAGCCGAATGTACTTGGCAATCGACGCCGCTCAAGAAGGGCCCGTCGCAAATTCGTGACGGCCGCATCCACCTCGGACGACTCATCGACATAAACCATGATTGCTACGTAATCGCCGGGGTTAGCTCCAGTCAACAGACCGTTGAGCGTGATGCCCGCTTCCAGATCGGGCAACTGGCCAGTCGATTCATATTCCGTCAAAACGCGAACGGTGCTGTCCTTACTTTCCTGAACGTTCGGCTGGTCGAACGGATGGATGTCCAGCAGAACGCCGGCTACGGCGGTCGCGAATTCCCACCGATAAAACGACGCTCCGAGGTCGTAAACATCCGCGAAGTCTTCTTTAATTACCGGATGGCCCGCCGATTCGAGACTCGCTACGTGCGCGTCGGTTGCCGCGTTGTCGCCATCCGCCAGCCGAAGGTAGGCGAAGAGGCGATCGTCGCCGTATGAACCCGAAGCGGCCATGGGCTCCATTGCGATGGGCAGGATGCCTCTGCCGTTCTTCCCCGTGCTTTCGGCGATGAGTTGCTCAGCCCATAGTCCAAATCGTTCGAGCGTAGGCGAAGCCACAAACGTCAGCTTGTCGCGGCCCTCTCCGTACCACCCCCCGAGATCCGCGCCCAACAACGCGCCGGGGTTTTCGTCGATCGCCGCCTCTGGCGAGCATTTCCGGGCCATCGACTGGCCGCTTCTCAGCAGCTTTTTGATATCCATGCCGATCAGCGCCGCAGGCACGATCCCAAAATGGGTCATCGCCGAATATCGACCGCCGATGTCGGCCGCGGCCCTGAAAACACGCCGAAACCCCATTTCCCCGGCCAGAGTCTCCAACGGGGTTCCCGGATCGGTGACAGCCACGAATTGATCGCCAGCGCCGTCCCCCACCGCCGCGGCGACGATTCCATGAAAGTAGCGGAAAAACGACAGCGGTTCGGTTGTCGTGCCCGACTTGCTGGACACGATGAACAACGTCCGCTCGGGATTGATGGTTTCGGCGATACGCTCAACCGTCTCGGGCACGGTTGAATCAAGGACCAGGAGCTCTGGAAATCCCGGTGCGCTCCCGAAGCTCGAACGCAGCACCTCGGGGCAAAGACTGCTTCCGCCCATGCCCAGAACCACTACATGCCGGATCCCGCGGTCGCGCGTTTCCTCGGCAAACGACGTAAGATCTTCCGCCTCGTCGAGCATCTGGGAAGGCGAATCTAGCCAGCCCAGCCGGTCGACGATCTCGCCCTGATCCCTGGGGTCCTCGCGCCACACTGTAGGATCCTTGTCCCATATTCGCTGGATGATCCGATCCCTCGCGAGTCGATCGAGCGCTCGCCGCGCGGGTCCAGCTGTGGGATTCTCAGGCAAGCTATGAGGCCCCGGCTGCGGTCAGTCGAGCACTCTTCTCGTCGACATTCGCAAGTAACAGGTCGAACGAATCGGCAAACGATTTCACGCCATCAACGGTCAGTCGATCGGTGATCGCCCTGAACGAAACACCCGCCGATTCGATGCGGTCGATGATCGCCTGGGCGCCGTCCATGCCACTTTCCAGCGTTAGCCTGGAGTCGCCGTGATCGTTCCATGCTTCGATGGTGTCAGCGGGCATTGTGTTGACGGTCTTCGGAGCAATCAACTCTTCGACGTAAAGAACGTCGCTGTACGCCGGGTTCTTTGTACTGGTGCTCGCCCACAGGCACCGCTGCTCTCTGGCTCCCTTTTTCTTCAGGGCCTCAAAGCGGGAACTTTGAAATATGTCCAGAAAACGAGAATAGGCGATGCTCGCGTTGGCCACGGCCGCCTGTCCCAGCAGATCGTCCAGGCCGGAGCGTCCTCCATCGATGAGCTCCTGCAAAGCGCTGTCGGTCGCCGTGTCGACCCGGCTCACAAAGAACGAGGCCACCGAAGCTATCGTGCCAACATCGCCGCCGGCCCTGTCGTAGGCCTCCAGCCCCTCGATGTAGGCATTGGCGACCTTAACGTAGGGATCAACCGCAAACAGCAGCGTTACATTTATGTTGAGCCCCTCACCTATGAGGGTTTGAAACGCCGGGATGCCTTCCGGCGTCCCCGGCACTTTGATCATGACATTAGGACGGTCGATCGACGCCCAGAGGCGCCGGGCTTCACTGACGGTCTCCGCGGTCTTGTGGGCGAGCTGGGGAGACACTTCAAAGCTGACAAATCCATCGGCCCCACCGGCCGCGTCGTATACGGGCCGCATGAGGTCGCAGGCCGCGCGAATGTCTTCGAGGGCGACGGATTCAAAGATCGCTTCGGGGCCAAGTCCCTTTCCGGCAAGAGCAAACAGCGCGTCGTCGTAGTCCGAGCCCGCGTCGATGGCCTTCTGAAAGATCGTGGGGTTGGACGTGAGGCCGGTGACACCGGCATCCGTGAGTCGCTCAAGTTCGCCCGAGGTGATCATCTCCCGGCTTATCTGGTCAATCCAGACCGATTGCCCGAGGTTTCCAAGTTCACGTATTGGGGTCGCAGACATCGTTCTCGCTCCTATGGCGCGCGCTGGCGAAGCGCTAAACCTCTCCAATTCAAATATTCTTACTCCAGCTCGGCGACTTTGCTCAAACGGCGCAGATGGCGCTCCTCCCCCGAAAACGACGCGGCCAGAAACGCGTTGATCAGTTCGTTCGCCAGGTGCGGCCCAACGATCTTCGATCCAATGCAAAGCACGTTCATATCGTCGTGCTCGACACCCTGGTGCGCCGAGTACGTGTCGTGGCAAACAGCGGCCCGAACGCCACGCAACTTCGTGGCTGCGACGCTCGCGCCAACGCCGCTCCCGCAGATTACGATCCCTCTATCAGCCCTGCCCTCTTGAATTTCCTTACCGACGCCAATCGCGAAATCCGGATAGTCGTCGCCCGGGTTGAGCTCAAACGGTCCAACGTCAATCACTTCGAATCCACGGCTCTTCAGGGATTGACCAAACGTATTTTTGTATTCAAAGCCGTTGTGATCGCCGCCGATGGCAACGCGCAAAATCAACCTTTCTGCCCCCGCGAAAACGAATTAGGCGTCACCGGGCTGTGGGACATCCCGCACCGCAAGTTTGCCAGATCACACTGCGGTAGACCGGCGGTGGCAATCTCCAAACCCTGGACCGCCCCCTGCATCTTAGACCCGCGGATTGAATGAATAATGTAATCCGATTCTCGTACAGCGCTCCATTTCGCGCGCCAATCACTAATACATGTGAATCCCACCGCAGATATTGATCGACTGGCCGGTCATATAGTCCGAATCCGACGACGCGAGAAAGCTTACGAGGCCGGCCACGTCCTCGGGCTCCTCCAGCCTGCCGAGGGTCACGCTCGCAAGCGCCTGTTCGAGCGCGGTACCGGTCGGTCCGCCCAGAATCTTCGATTTCTCGATGTCGATGTTCGCCCACATCCGCGTGTCGACGATTCCGGGACAGTAGGCGTTTACCGTTATCCCCGACGAGCCCAGCTCGCGAGCCAGGGCCTGGGTCATCCCGACGACCGCGAATTTGCTAGCCGTATAGGCAAGCTGAAAAGCCGACGCCCGATGTCCGGAAACGGACGCCGCATTGATGATCTTGCCCGATCCCTGAACGACCATTTGCCTGGCGGCTTCGCGCGCGCACAAGAAGACGCCGCGAACGTTGACCCGCATGATTCTGTCGAAATCTTCAACAGTCGTTTCGGCCACCCGAGCGGTCTGGTGAATGCCCGCATTCGCGATCATTATGTCAAGCTTGCCAAACTCCGATACCGCCGACTCGACCATCGCCGTTACCGACGACTCATCGGTAACGTCCGCGTCATCAACAATGGCTTTGACACCCCGCTTCCGAACTGAAGCGGCCACCTCTTCCGCAGGTTCCAATTCAATATCGTTTATCACGATATCCGCGCCGTCGTCGGCCAATCGCAGCGCAATGGCGCGGCCGATCCCGCGTCCGGCGCCGGTTACTACAGCACTCCGCCCCTTCAAATCCGCCATTTCATTTCTCCAATGTCACCTCAGCCCACGATCCGGGGACAGATGGATATGGTCACTATCGTTGGAACAATCCGCAAGTCAGGCATCTCCAAGTCGATGAAACTTAATTAGCTCGCCCTCGCCGCAAGTCCGCAACGCGGCCCCGGCGGACGTGATCTCGTGCGGGTGTCGTGCCCGGCGTTTGACAGCCTTATTCGCAGCCCCGACCATAAGTATCACGAGAAGCCGCCCGAGGCTCCGCCGGAAAGGCGCCGCATAGCTACCCCCGTTCGGAAATCCGCCCGAGCTCATCCCGCCGAAGTGCCGCCGGTGGCAACGACCGGCGATTCCAATCGGGCCGACGCCCGCGCACCGCGCCTTCAATCCGCCGTCGTTGCCCATGTCCGATCCTGGACCCTCCGGATGTTTCCGGCGGTCCAGAACGAAGGCTATCGCAGGCTGCTGCAAGCCAGCGTAGGCACGTCGATGGCGTTTTGGATGCAGATGACCATCGAAGGCTGGCTCATTTACGATCTAACCGGATCGCCGTTTTATTTGAGCCTCGCGGCTATCAGCAGGGCTGTGCCCATGCTGATCGTGTCCCCTTTCGGGGGCGTTCTTGCCGACCGGGTTGACAGGAAAAAAATCCTCGTCACCACCCAGGGGTTCACAATAATCATGGCGCTGGTCATGGCCACACTCGTCTTCAGCGGAAATATCCAACCATGGCATCTACTTGCATCGGCCACGTTGTCAGGAATCGCAATCGCCGTAAATGTTCCGGCTCGCTACGGCCTGACCGCGATGGTTGTGCCCAAAGTCCACCTCGCCAACGCCATGGCGGTTCATGCCACCACCGTCAGCAGCGCACGGATCATTGGTCCGCAGATAGCCGGATTGCTTATCGCCGCAGTGGGCGCAGGAGCGTCATACTTGATTCAATCCACCACATTTTTGTGGGCGCTGTTCAATTTCCGTCGAATCTCGGCTCCCCGCGTTAGCCGCCCGCGATCGACTGAGAGCTTCGTTCACAATCTATTCGGGGGGATTCGCCTCGCCGTTCACGATCCTAGACTTCGCGGCGTCTACATACTCGGAGTCCTGTACTCGCTGGTGATAATGCCCTACACACAGTTCGTACCAGCCATCGCGAAGGACGTCCTACAGATGGGGCCGGCCGGCCTGGGATTTCTGATGGCAGCCAACGGAATCGGCGGCGTGGTGGGTTCGTTCATCTCCGCCGCCAGCTCGAGCTATCGGAGACGCGGTCTGGTGCTCCTGTCGGGCGGGTTGATTACCGGAACCGGAGTCTTGCTGCTTTCACTGTCCAATATCCTCTGGCTATCGCTCGTGTGGCTGATGCTCGCGGGGATCGGCGGCGGCCTGATAATGGCTACCAGCGCAGCCATCACACAGTTGATCATCCCTGATGAATTCCGGGGGCGAATGAGTTCCGTTCAACTGCTCATATGGGGGCTGATGCCCGTCGGCACACTTCCTCTCGCGGCAATCGCCAGCGCCGCCGGCCTGCCGTTCGCCCTCACAGTTTTTGGATCGGTGGGTCTGGCCTTAGTCGTAATCGCGATACTCGGACTGCCGAACGTGCGCCGACTACAATGCTGACTGGCTACGTTCCCGGCGTTTCATGGGCGCTTCCGACGTGTTCGAAACTAGCGAAATCCCCGACGACCAACCAGAATCCGGTCCTTCTCGAAGTGCGCTGCGACCGGCATTGGAACGCGCTGCGACCAGCATTGGAACGCGCCGCGCCCGCCCGGCCCGAAGGAGTCCCGGCTGAGGAGGTCTACCTACTTTTTGACTCCTCGGAATTTCAGCTTGGAGTTGACGCCGAGGGGCGGCCCGTCGCCGACCTGGCGGTACCAACGCTTGACTGGCGAACCACCTCCAATCTCCGGTTGATGTTCGGCGTTAAGTCGCAGCCCGGGCACGGCGACCGCGTATTGGTGGCGGAGATCTCCGGCGTCACATCCACCCGCACATGCAAACCGCCGAGAGAGCCGGGAGTGGCCTGGTCGGATGGCCTAACCATCGAAGAGTTGGGTTCATATCTCAATGTCTCCGTCTATTTCCCCGGGGGCGACCTTTCCGAGTTCCTCGGGATCTTTGTAACGGACGATCCAGACTTCGAACCCACGGCCTCAATGCAGTCCCAGGATGAAATCAATGCCCTGTTTGCTGACGTGTCGGGTCGCACTCAGATCAGGCCAGCCACCGTCGAAGCGGGCAGCACCTGTGTCATTCGGGGCACATACACCGTTGGCCGCCACGGTCTGGCCGTCGGTCAGAACGTCATATTTCTCGTCCCGGATAACGGGTGGTCGCCTCCTCAGATACGCGACGCGACCGCCGAGGGCTACCTCACAATCCACAACACCGGTCGGGGGACTGCGCAGATCGAAGACGTTTTTCGGCCGGGCGGAGACGAATTTCAGGACTACTGGCGCATTCAGGTGGTAATCGGCCGCACGGAGATGGTCTCAGGCGACCAGATCACTGTTGTTTACGGCGATACTTCTCGGAACGGACCTGGAACCATAGCTCCGGTCACGCCACAGGTCATGGGCGGATCAACCCCCCGTCACCAGGCCAATCTCCTGGCCCCGCTGACTGTTGTTACCGATCGATTCGGCATCGGCAGGTTGACCCTCACAGCTGCTCGACGGCGCCATTCGATTGAAGTAACGCGCGGAGAAATTTCAAAGTTTCTCGTCATCGCACCGAGCCATGCAGTGGTCGGCATCCCCCACACCGTAAACGCAATCGGCGTGGACAGGTTCAACAACCCGTCGATACCGCCGTTTCGAGGCGCAGTACGCGTAGAGATCGATGGCGGCGGCGATGTGGCTCCCTCGCGTGAAACCTTCGCCGGCAGCGATAGTGGCACGAAGTCGATAACCTGGACGCCCGTTGCGCACGGAACCGTACGTGTCAGTGTTGACGACACGACCGGACGAACCGGCATCAGCAATCCCATCGTTTGTTTGCCCGAAACTCCGACAGAAACCGTTTACTGGGGCGATCCGCACTGCTTTTCCAAATTCTCTGGCGGAGTTTGTTCGCCCGCCAAAACTCTCAGCTTCGCACGGGACGTCGCGTTTCTCGACTTCTGCGCCGTGTCCGACTCGGCCAATCTTATGAGCGATCGACAGTGGGCCAGTGCGTCGCGCGAATCCGTCCGAGCCAACATGGACGGCGCGTTCGTATCTTTGCTGGGGTATCAATGGAACGGTCCGCCACCTGCAGCCAGCGGACGCCAGGTTGGGTCACGTACGATTCTGACCTCAGCGGACTCGCTCGAATTACACAGGGGAGGTAGAAAGGGTGCAAGCCTGATCGAAGCGCTCGAAAAGATCGGCCAATCGCCGGAGAACATCGTCGTTTTCGCAAGTCACCCGATATTGGATGCATCGTGGGAACAGCACGAAGCAACGCTGGAAACGGCGGTGGAACTCTATTCAAGTTTCGGAAGTTCCGAGCGGCGCGCTGAGATTGACCGGGGGGGCCTGGCGGGCCAGGGGATTTCCGTCGATGAAATATTGGCAACCGGATCACAGGTCGCCTTCCTCGGCTGCAGCGCCGGTTACGAGGGAACGCCCGGATTGTCGCCGGAAGAACACGATGTTCGTTCGATGCACGCCTGGCGACCGTTCCGCAACGGCCTGACTGCCGTGCTCGCTGACGATCTAACTCGCGAGGCCATGGTCAGCGCGATCAGGCGTCGAAAAACCTACGTGACCACGGGCAGTCGCACACTGCTCGAGTTTCATATGAATGACGCCTCCATCGGAGAAATCGTCGAGCAACCGCTCACCGATCGGCGGAATTTTCACGTCCGTGTCACCGCCGAATCCGATCTGCGACGCGTCGAAATAATTCGCAGCGGTGAGACCGTCGTATCGCAGGCCGCCACCTCGACTGAGCACATCATGGATTGGGAAGATCGAAAGCGAAAAGATGCCGTGGACCATTACTACCTTCGTGTTACATCGTGGGATGGGGGCATGGCATGGACTTCGCCCATATGGGTGCGAACCCCGGGCGCGGCTCCGGCTGTCCCACAGAGAACGCCTGCCGGCGCATCTCGCCCGCGCCGGTCGATCAGACGCTGAGGATTGTCGCGGGCGCTGGAGGGCAAGCCTCCCGCGCGAGGCGCGAGTCCGCTACATATCCTCTCTGCCGATCAATCGGATCGATTAATCCGCTTTCAAGCTGAGTTTGGGAGCGCACGGAATCATGTCGATCCGTGCACAGCGGTCGAAGCGTCGGCCTCGACTCGCAGGCTTAAGACGGAGACACTTTTTGTTCGGCCTGCGCTCGAATTCGAAGCCGATGGGTTGGATTTGCCGCTGCGCGGTCGTTTAAGACCCTCGGCACCAGCCAAAATCCATAGCGCGCGGCCAGCGAATTCACGAGTTCAAGCGCCGTAAACGCCACTTTTTGGGAAAACGCTGGGTCCGCGGGAGTGATCCACAGATAAGCGTCTTCGTCGTCGACCGTATCGAGATCAACGGATACCTGCGACCCCGGCCAGACGTCCGCGATTTCGTCCGCGATCTGCTGCGCTATTCGCCGAATTTCATTCCGGTAACCGTAGGTTCCGCGCGGTTTTCTTCCGCTCATCTGGCCGTCCTTGCCATATTTGGCCGCAGCATTATCAGTAGTCCCGCAGGCTTGCCCGAGTAGCTTCAATCAATGGGTTCGCGTGATTCTTCTTCAGTGCGGGGACGGCGATCTTATCACGAAGACAAGGCGTATCCAATGGATATATCCCAAAAAGCGGGGGCAACGTCGCTGTGTTCGGCTGGCTGCGGCGGCCCTGCAACGTCGGTTACTCCGGGATGGCGTCCTCGATCCGGCAGCGCTGGCAGACGCCAACGACTTCGATACGTTCGGCAACAAAGTGATATCCCGTGTCCTTCGCCACCGAAGCGCGTTGAGCGGGATTCAAACTGAGATCGAACTCGGTGACGTCGCCACATTTGCGACAGATGATGTGATGATGACCCGCCTTGTCGAGAATGGGCTCGAAATGCGCGTGCTCTTCGTCGAAGCGGTGGTCTTGAACGAGACCCTCGGCCTTAAGGAGCGACAGAGTTCGGTAGACCGTTGACAGACTGATTCTCGGGTCCAATGTTCGCGCCCGGCGGTATATCTCATCCGCGTCGGGATGCGATCGCCCCTCATCGATGATCGAAGCAACAAGCTTGCGTTGCGCCGTTATCCGAACCTTTGAGACGAGCAGGGCACTTAGTACGCCGCCGCCATTTGAAGTATTGGAGTCCAAACTCAATCCCTCGGCAAATTCCTCTCATTTAAATCGTATATCGCAGTTTCCAGATAGGCCAAGAGCGAAATTCCTAACGGACAAGCTTCAGGAATCTACGGCCTGTCGCTACGGATAGAGTCCGCGCACGCTGGCCGCTTCGGCCACGCGTGCGATCGCCAGCATGTAGGCCGCCGTTCGAAGGTCGCAGTGCTCGGTTTCGTGGAGGTCCCAGACATCATCGAACGCCTTCCGCATCATCCCGGCTAGCCGGGCCTTGATCTCGGCGTCGGTCCAAAAGAAGCCCTGCAGATCCTGAACCCATTCAAAGTAGGAGACGCCCACGCCACCGGCGTTGGCCAGAATATCGGGCACGATGACCGTCCCCGCGTCGACCAAGATTTCTTCCGCGAGTGGCGTTATGGGCCCATTGGCCCCCTCGGCGATCAACCTGGCACGAACAGCTCCGGCATTTCGGCTAGTTATCTCCCCTTCCATCGCGGCGGGGATGAGAATATCCACGTCCAGCGCCAGCAACTCCGCGTTCGTGACGGCGTCCGCACCCGCTATTTCGCCCAACGGCGTCCGCTCTCCCACGGCGGCGCGCACGCGGTCCACGTCCAGCCCGCGACGATTGAAAGCGCCTCCGCGGCTATTGCTGATGGCAACGATCCTGGCGCCCATCGCGGCAAGTATTTCGAAAGTTCCCATGCCTACATTTCCGGAGCCCTGAACGGCCACGATTGCGCCCTCGATCTCGATTCCCAGTTTGGACGCAGCACTCACAATCACGTGAACCAGCCCGGCGGACGTCGCATCGGCGCGGCCGCGCGAGCCGCCGATGCTTACCGGCTTCCCCGTTACGACCGCTGGAATCGAATACCCGTGGTGCATGCTCACCGTGTCCATGATCCAGGCCATTATCTGCGGATCCGTGCCCACGTCGGGTGCCGGGATGTCTCTTTCCGGCCCAATCAGGACAGAGATCTCGGTCGCATATCGCCGCGTGAGTTTTTCGAGTTCGCGAAGTGAAAGGACCTTCGGATCTACTTCGACGCCACCCTTGGCTCCGCCGAATGGAATTTCGACCACGGCGCACTTCCACGTCATCAGCATTGCCAGCGCCCGGACTTCGTCAAGCGCCGCCATCGGGCTGTACCTGATTCCCCCTTTAGCCGGACCGCGATGGACGTTGTGCTGAACTCGATAGCCCCGGAACATGCCGACCGTGCCGTCGTCCATTTCGACCGGGAAATTGACCGTAAGCTCCCGCCGCGGTTTTCGAAGGATCGAACGCAGGCGGTTCTCGAGCCCAAGGCGCTCAGCGGCGGATTCAAATTGAAACAGAGCGGCTTCGTAGGGGTTGTCGTCGGTCGATCGACCGGTTTCGGATCTGACCTCGGATGTCATTGCCGCAGGCTCCTTTGCCCTATACGCGTTTCCGAACCTAATCGTAGCGGGAATATTGACCGCCAAACCGTATCGATTCCGACACCCGCTCGCGGTTTCGAACCGCAGGCGTCACGGCTTCACGTCCCGGCTGCTAGGCCAATTCCGATGAAATCAGATCGTTCACCCGAGCCGGATTTGCGCGTCCGTTCGTTGCCTTCATCACCTTCCCCACCAGAAAACCCGCCGCCGCGCGTTTCCCGGCCTTGAAGTCCGACACGGCTTTCGGATTCTCCTGAATCGCCTGCCGAACCGCTTGCAAGATCTCGTCGTGATCGGTTATTTGCTCGCCCCGCGCGGCCACGATTTCAGCGGCGCCCGAGCCGGTTTCGAACATGGCCCTCAGGGTGTCTCGCGCCATCTTTCCGCTTATCCGGCCGGAGTCCTCGAGCTGCAATAGCTCGATCAGATCTCCGGCCTTAACCGGCGATTCAGCCGGGCTTTTGCCGGCATCGCCAAGCGCCGACACCAGATCGCGAGTTATCCAGTTAGCAAGCCTTTGGGCGTCGCCGTAATCGGCCACGGCCTCTTCGAAGTACACGAGCAAGTCGCGGTTGTTTATGAGCTGTCGGGCATCCTCCGCCCGAATTCCAGCGTCATCAACTAGCCGTCGTTCCACATCTGATGGCAGCTCGGGCATTTGCGCGGCGATTGCCGCAACCTGTTCGGCATTGATATGCAATGGCGGCAGATCGGGCTCGGCAAAAAACCGGTAGTCGTGGGCGTATTCCTTCGTGCGCTGCGATACGGTCGTAGCGGAACTCTCGTGCCAGCCGCGCGTTTCTTGCTCGGGCGGCCCGCCGCCACGCTCCCACACCGCTATCTGCCGCGTTTCCTCGAATTCCAGGGCCCGGTATACCGATCGGAAGGAATTCATGTTCTTTACTTCGACCTTCGAGTCACGCACCTCGGCATCCCGGGGCCAAACCGAAATATTTGCGTCGCACCGGAACGCTCCGTCTTGCATACTTCCGGATGAAACGCCGAGGTAAATGAGGATGTTCCGGAGACTCATTAAGTATTCACGGGCCTCAGCGGCCGTTTTCATGTCCGGTTCGCTCACAACCTCCATCAACGCCACTCCAGATCTGTTTACATCGAGCAGGCTGTAATCATCCCCAGCTTCATCGCTTCCGTGAATCATTCGAGCGGTGTCTTCTTCGAGATGCACACGGGTAATTCCAAGCCTGCGCTCGCTCCCGTCGACGATTATGTCAAGGTATCCACCCGTGCAAAACGGCAAATCGTACTGTGATATCTGGTACCACTTCATCAGGTCCGGATACGCGTAATTCTTCCGGTCGAATTTCGCGTGCTCAGGAATCTGGCAGTGGAGCGCCAGGCCGGTCAGTACAGTCATCTCGACGGCCCGCTTGTTAATCACGGGCAGCACGCCGGGCATTCCCAGGCAAATGGGACATACGACGGTATTGGGCGGCTCGTCGGAATACTTCGCCGAACATGCGCAAAACATCTTGCTTTCAGTCAGTAGCTGAGCGTGAACTTCAAGGCCGATTACGACCTTGTACGGGCTGTCCACTTGCGCCATCGCTCTTCCCTCAAACCGCCTTTTCGGGCGCGGCTGAATCGAAGTCGGAAATCCGCTCGTACGCGTAGGCGGCCCGCAGCAAGATAGGCTCCCCTAACGGCGGCGCCATGAACTGAAGACCCACCGGCAGCCGTTCAGAGAATCCGCAGGGCACTGAAATTCCAGGTATTCCAGCTATCGGGCCGGGAAGTGTCATAACGTCAGACAGGTACATCGAAACCGGATTATCAGTCTTCTCCCCAAGGGCGAACGCCACCGTCGGAGTCGTAGGCGTGGCGATGAGGTCGACGGACTCAAATGCTCGGTCGAAGTCTCTTTTGATCAGCGTTCGCACTTTCTGCGCCTTCAGGTAATAAGCGTCGTAATACCCCGTTGAAAGGGCGAAAGTCCCCAGCATGATTCGGCGCTTCACTTCCGCCCCGAAGCCCGATCCTCTACTGTTCATCATCAGTTCTTCGATGCTGTCCGCATTCGGATCGAAATAGCCGTACTTGACACCGTTGTAGCGAGCCAGATTAGCGCTGGCTTCCGCGGGTGCGATTACGTAGTACGTGGCAAGCGCATATTCAGTGTGAGGCATCGAAATATCGACCACTTCCGCTCCGGCATCCGCAAGTCTGTCAATCGCCGCCAGCACAGCTTTCCGCACTCCATCGTCCACTCCCGCTGCCATGTACTCACGCGGCAAGCCGATTTTGAAACCCGACACATCGGGGTCCAGGACCGCCTCGTAGTCGGGAACTTCGTCCGGGAGCGAGGTGGAATCGAATTCGTCGCTTCCCGAGATCGCCTGCATGAGAATCGCGCAATCGGTCACGTCCTTGGTAATCGGCCCGATCTGGTCCAACGACGACGCGAATGCCACCAGACCGTAGCGCGAAACGCGTCCGTACGTCGGCCTCATGCCGACCACACCGCAGAGCGCCGCCGGCTGCCGCACCGAACCGCCGGTATCGCTCCCGAGCGCAGCGATGCACTCGTCCGCGGCCACGGCTGCCGCCGATCCCCCGCTCGAGCCACCCGGCACCCGGTCGAGATCCCAGGGATTGAGCGTGGGGGAGAAGCCCGAGTTTTCAGTGGACGATCCCATCGCGAACTCGTCCATATTGGTCTTCCCCACTGTCACCGCCCCCGCCTCCCGGAGCAATCTCACAACCGTGGCGTCGTACGGCGGTACAAAATTCTCAAGGATCTTGCTGCCGCAGGTGGTCTTGACGCTTCGCGTGGACAGTACGTCCTTGAGGCCCAGCGGTATACCGCAGAGTCGCGGAGCGTCGGACCCGCTGAGTCGCTCGTCGGCTTCCGCCGCGTGTTCCATCGCGAGATCCGGCGTCAGTGTGATAAACGCCCGGACTTTCGCCTCCACCGCGTCAATTCGACCGAGCACGGCACGGGTGAGATCCACCGAGGAGATTTGCCTGCTATGTAGCAGCCCCGACGCCTCGTGGACGGTCAGATTACAGAGTTCGTCGATCCCTCGCACCCGGTCCTTCAGAACTCTTTTAGCACCGCTGGAACGCGAATAAAGCCGCGGTGCGTTCGCGGCGCATTGGCAAGCACTTCTTCGGCCGGCAAACAGGCGCGGACGGTGTCCTCCCGCATAGTGTTTTCGAGAGGTATCACCTGGGCGGTCGGTGCAACCGCGCTCGTGTCGAGTTCGGACAAGACCTCAAAATTGTCAAGAATCTGTGAGAGCTCCTCGCCCATTTGCTGTTTTTCGTCATCGGACAGCGACAGCCTCGCAAGCACGGAAACATGTTCGACGATTTCAGGATCGAGCATCGATTTACCTTATCGCCCCCAGATCTCCCTGTCGTAGGCCGTTTCCGTCGGTGAAAGGGCCGTGTAGGGGCCGTCATTCCCTCGCGGTCGCCGGCCCTGCCAGCGTGCAGCCCCAGAGTAACGCTTCCCGGAAGACCGCCCCCGGCACGGGGCCAATTCCGCTTTATCGGTTGATCCAGCTCACGCGGCAACCATGCTCGAACTATAGAGAAGATTCCGTGGCAAGGCACTCTTCAGCCATGCGCGGGATCGGCGGACGGAGGGCGGGCCATCATATAGAATCCGCACCGGCTGCAGCGATGCCCTCGCGGTACCGCCACTCGATCGTTATTAGCCTGCCTAAATCTGTTTTTACCGTCTCCGTCGCCCTTGCCATAACCCTTCTGGGCGACGCCATGCTGTACGCCGTGCTTCCAGCAAAGGCCGTATCCCTCGGCATTCCCATCGCCCTCGTTGGAGTTCTCCTGAGCGTCAACCGATGGGTGCGGATAGCCACAAATTTCGGCGCCGCCGGCGCATTTGCCCGGTGGGGCGCCCGCCGCAGTATGCTCGCCGGTTCCATCCTGGCAATAGGTTCAACGCTCTCATATGGGCTATTCCCGTTTTTCGCCGCCATGTTGCCCGCAAGGCTTGCCTGGGGCTCAGCATTCTCGTTGCTCCGATTGGGCGCATATAACACGATCCTGGCCACATCGACCGATGCAAATCGCGGACGGCTCATCGGCGTGTTTCAGTCGGTCACCTGGCTGGGGAGCGCGGTCGGGGCGCTCGCGGGCGGAATGCTCGTCGAGACCGTCGGTTTTCGCGCCACCGCAATCGCGTTCGGACTGGGCGGCTTTCTGTCCCTTGCTTTATCAGGCCGAGTGGGTAAGGACCTGGATCATGCCGAGGACGCCACGAACAGCAGCGTCCAGATACACGACATCGTCACCCTTTTCAGATGGTCGCAGGAATTCCGCATAATGATCGTCGTCCTGGTCGGCTCGCTCGCTGGAACCGGCCTTGTCGTCCCGACCCTCGGCCTCTTACTGTTCACGACTTACGGCGACACCGTGAACGTTTTCGGCCTGGCGGCCGGCGTCGCGGCGGTAGCCGGGGTCTTCGTGTCCGCGAGGTTCGCCACCGAGACAGTGCTTGCGCCCATTTTCGGGGTTATTTCGGACAGGTTCGGCCGGCGCTTCACCGCCATTCTCACCCTCTCCACGATGGTCGCCGGACTCGTTGCCTTGTTCTTCGCAGGGTCGCTCGTCGGGATCGCCCTGGGATCGATAGTCGTATTCGCGGCAGCCGCCGGGCTACAGGTCGCGCTCTCGGCGTGGACGGCGGACCTGGCCCGCGACGGAGATTGGGCGGTTCTCATGAGCGGATTTGTCACATTCAGGGACATCGGGACCGCCCTCGGCCCGCTTCTCGCACTGCCCGCGGCCGCGGTATTCGGCGTCCAACCGACGTATGCCGTTGCAGCGGGTCTTGTACTGGTCGCGTTCCCGTTTCTCCCGCGCACCGGGCATTTGGAAGCCATCGCCCCCCGACCCGACCAGTTCGAAGGGCCGGAAGCATTACAATCCGCCGAACCGGTAAGGTGCCGGCCTTCTGGACCAAAGGATTTACGGGATGCCTGATCTTCCGATCTATCCATCCTTCCACCCGGCTACCGTACGGCAGGGCTTGTCGTTCGAGGAGCGCGCCCTGCTCGCGCGGGATGCGGGTTTTCGCGCCACCGCCTTCGATGTGCAGGGGGCAGTCGAATTCGACCGTGAGAATCATTCGGGCGCGGCGAAGGCTCTACTAAAGCAGCGTTTGAACCTCGAGCCCAGCGGCTGGGGCGGCGGCCCGTCCGTATTTTCTGCGGACAGAGACTTCGAAGAAGGCCTTGTCGAGCTCGAGCGCAACGCGGCGTTTGCCGCCAATTTCGGAGCACTTGCGTGCGCGACCTTCGTTCCAAATAGAACCGACCGGCCGCTTGACGAGTCGCTCGACCTGGCAGCCCTGCGTCTGGGCGTCATCGCCGATCTGCTGAGCGGCCACGGATTCAGTTTGGGAATTGAGTTTTGCGGCCCGGACATGTTTCATAACAAGCCATTCGAGTTTCTAACCGGGGTCACCGGAACGATGGAGATTGTCCGGGCCTCCGGCGCGAGCAACATCGGCGTCCTCGCCGACAGCTTTCATCTCTATTGCTCCGGTTCGACGGCTGGCGAGCTGTCAGACGTCGCGAATGGAAAAGTTACCGGCGTTCACATCAACGACGCTCCGCATGCGGACGTCTCGACTCTGATGGATGCCGATCGCGTCATGCCGGGCGACGGAGTTATTCCCTTAACTGATTTCCTGACGTCCCTCGATCGCGCGGGCTACCGGGGACCGGCCGAGGTCGAACTATTCAATCCAAAATACCGGAGTCTCGAGCCGCTCGCAGCCGCCACCGAAGCGCGGAAGAAGGCGGAGAAAGCCATCCAGACCGCACTCAACTGAATTCGGGGAAATCTGGACCGCCGACGAGCGCTTTCAGGTCGATCCCTCGCCGACCGGCGCGCGAGATTGCCGACTGTTCGGTGGGAAGCAGGCCGGCCGACTATATGAAAGACAGTCCCTGGCGAAGACGTCACGCCGAGTGGTCGATCGTCGAACCTAAACGTTCCTCCGCGTTGGTATCGCATGCATTGACGCCGCACGGCCCACCTGATTCTTGCCCTTTCCCTTCGCGACATACAGGCCCCGGTCGGCGAACTCGATCAGGCTATCGATTTCAATTCCGTCCCCCGGGAACGTGGAGACGCCGACGCTGACCGTCAGATTCACGTCGAGCTCCCCATCATGCCCCGGAAACTTCGCCGATTCGACTTCAATTCGAAGTCGCTCAGCGACGGCAAGCGCTCCCGCCGTGCTCGTGTCCGGGAGCACCATCGCAAGCTCGTCGCCGCCGTACCGGGCCGGGATGTCCGTTGACCGGGCGATCCGGCGCAGACAGGATCCGCAGATTCGCAACGCTCGATCCCCCATCAGATGGTCGTATGTGTCGTTGTAGGCCTTGTAGTCATCAATGTCGGCGATAAGGACGCTCAGCTCGTTCTGCTGGCGAGCAGACCGGTCGATCTCCAGACGAAATAGTTCCAGAAAGTGATCGTGGTTGAAAAGGCCGGTCTTGCCGTCCTTGATGGCTTGAATCCTCAGTTGCTCGAACAGTCTTGCGTTTTCGATGGCCATCGAAGCGTGAAAGCCGTAGAGCTGAGCCATGAAAACTTCCTGGCGGCGGGGTCGCTTGCGGTCCGAAAAGAACATCGCAAACGAGCCGATCGTCTGATGGTCCCGTCCCAACAGGGGCACGGCCCACGCGGAGTGAATTCCGGCCTCCTTGTACGCCGTGCGCTCGGCGGCGACCATTGGAGCCTTGTCGTAGTCTTCAACGATGACCACGCAGCCCTTCATCGCCGCAAGTCCCCACACTCCCTGGCCGATCCTCGATTTTCCCCGCGTGTCCGCGAGCGCGTCCGGGATGCCAAGATGAGCCATCATCTCCATGCTTGAAGCGTCTTCTCGGACCAGAAAAATGGCAGACATACGTGTTCCCGCCTCCTCCGCAGCCACCATCGCGAGGTTTGCGAGAACTTCGGAAAGCTCCTGTCCGGCGGTTATTTTTGAGGCGATGTCGTGAAGTCGCGCCAGCTCGACAGACTCGTGCGTGATGTCTTCAGAGGCATCCTCGCTGCGCCGCTCCACCCCGATCCAACGCGTTGAATCTTGCTGTGTCAAAGCCCGTGGGTCCCGGTCATTTGCAGATGATCTGGATTATTCCGCGCCGAGGCTAGAACGTTCGCGTTTCTCCAATCGGTCAAGCATATTCCGTATTATATTTTCGGCTTCGCCAATGACACGCGACACGGAGGCCCCATCAACTGCTCTCCACAATTGCCACCGGACGTAATGAAATCCCGGCCCCGCATCAGGCGGCGTGATGTGCTGATGCTGGCGGCGGGCGGAGCGTTAATGTCCCTGCTGGCCGGCTGCGAAACCGAAGAGGAAGTCCTACTGCCGGGACCGACGAGCGAGACAGCAACGCCGGTCGCCTCGATCGCCGCGATCAGCGACCTCACGCCGACGGCGACCACGCCCGAATCTCGCCCCCCGGCCACTCCTGAACTCACCGTGCCGCCCGCTTCACTTACGCCCGAATCGACACCCGCTGCCGGAAGCGGCCGGGCCCCCACTCGGGTGCCGACGCCAAGTCCAAGCCCCACGCCTTCGTCAACCCCAATTCCACTGCCGACATCACCGCTCAGCGGCCTGACGAGCACCGCGGACGTTGCCGGGCGCCGTCCGATCGCCGTCAAGATCCCCAATGACCTGGGCTCGCGCCCGGCAACCGGTCTCAGCGAGGCCGAAGTCGTCTACGAGCACAAAACTGAAGGGGGTATTACTCGATTCACCGCCTTCTTCGTTCTCAGCGAACTCACGAAAGTCGGCCCGATCCGCAGTGCTCGATTTGTCGATGTAGATCTCATCCGTGAGTATTCGGCCCTCTTCGCGCACGTAGGTGGAAGCCCGGCCGTCCGCCGGGCGTTGACGGTGCTGGGCGATTTGGATCGGGATGAGTTCTTCTACGGCGCGGACGGTCCCTATTTCCGCACCGACGACCGCATTCCGCCCCACAACGCCTACGTCGATCTGACCAGATTAAGGATCGACGCCGTATCGATCGGACTAGCGCCCCTGGTCGATGTATCGCCGTGGGTTTTCTACAAAGACTCCCCGGATCACGGCTCGGTGAGATCGATTCATATTCCCGCGCCGCCCTCGAGCAACGCGTACCGGGTCCAGTACGACTACGATCGAGATGCGCGAAGCTACTCGCGATGGATCGGCGACCAACCGCATATCGACGAACTTGACGGAGGGCAGATTTCAGTCGAAAACGTGATCGTGCAGTTCACAGAGACGGAACCCACTCAGTACATCGAAGACTCGCTCGGCAATCTCAGCCTGGCGATAAGAACCGTGGGCGAGGGTAGGGCGGTGGTATTTCACGATGGACGCCGGATTGACGGAAGATGGATCCGGCGGGAACTCGACTCGCGGACGCGGTTTGTGGACTCGTCTGGCAGTCCCATCGCTCTGCGGCCCGGTCACAGTTGGGTCCACCTGCTTGACAATCGGGAGCAGATCCTTGCCGGTTGACGCTTCGGAGAGCTAATGAAGAGTCTCGAATTCGGGGCGGTGCATGCGATCATCGCCGTCGTCGCCGTCCTGCTTATCGCCCTCGGCATCACGTACCGCCGCGCCGTCGAAGCAGCGGGCAAGTTCACGCTTTCAGGTGACGGGATTCGACTGCCGACCCTGTCTCACAGCGATGCCGTCGAAGAACAACATTCGACGTTCAGGCCCCAGCGTGTCGGGAACGCGCTGAGTGGACGGCCCAACCCGGCTCATCTGCGCGCGCTCGGACTGGTGACCTGGGAGGCCGACCGCGGCGATAGGATCGATTCCGCCCACGAACGGATGAGCGCGAGTATTGAGCTCCGATTGGCCGAATTGGACGCCGGTTCGACCGACGCAGCCGAGGCTCGTGCCCGACTGCGGCGGCTGGCGGAAGCGCGCCATGCGTTGCTGCAGCGGCTCAGCCAGCAAAACGCCGGAGAAGGGTAGTGGCGGCGTTGCACGAGGCGCTCCAATGGATGCGCTGCAATGACGGACCCGCCACGATTCGAAATAGGCCCGGACGACCATGAGCGGGGTGCGGGTGACCGTTTATGGCGGCGCGGGCCAGATCGGCGGCAATAAAATCCTGCTGGAGGACGGTGAGGCTCAGCTCTTTTTTGATTTCGGTCTGAATTTTGAAGACTCCGGCAAATACTTCGCGGAATTCTTGTCGCCGCGCGCTTCGACTTCGGGAACGTACGACCACCTCATGATGGGGTTACTCCCGCCCCTGGCCAATCTTTTCCGGACCGACGCTTCGGTCGAGGCGCTGGACTCGTCGGCGTGGCGCAGCGCGCGGCAGGCTGTCGGCTACCGTGACGATGTGAATCCGCTCGCGGTCCTTGCCAGTCATGCCCATATGGACCATATCGGATTCATTTCGTTTCTTCGGCCGGACACCCCGGTGATTGCAACGGCCACCACGGCCATTATCGCTAAGTCGATTCAAGATTCCGGCGTGGGAGGAATGAGCGCCGAGGTCGTGTACCAAAACGAGCGACACGAGATCGACCACGTGTTGCGCTCGACTCCCAATGCCGAACTTCAGCGGCGACCGTGGCTGGTGGTCGATGCCGAAAACTGGTCGCAGTCGGCAGATGATTTTTGGGCCGAGTCATCCCGCGCCAGAGGGGTTGTGGCGGGGCACGGCGCCGCCGGATTCACCGGCGACATCGGACCCTTTCCGGTCCGAGCCTATCCCGTCGACCACTCGATTCCCGGCGCGTCGGCCTACGCTGTCGAAACGACCGAGGGCTGGGTCGTCTACACCGGCGACTTCCGAACTCACGGCCGACATGGTAATCTCACCAACCAGTTTGCCGAGCAAGCCCGCGATCTCCGGCCGATCGCGCTCGTTTGCGAGGCGACGCGCGCCGGCCAGTTGCACGAGAAACCGAGCTCCGAGGCGGACGTTCGCGACCGGGCGCTGGACCTCGTGCGCGGCGAAGATGGGCTGGTGGTAGCCGATTTCGGCCCCCGCAACATCGAGCGCCTTATTTCGTTTCTGGAAGTCGCCGAAGACACTGATAGAAAGCTCGTCGTTCTGGCCAAAGACGCGCATCTTCTCTCGGCAATGACGACCGCCCAATCAGATGTGCCTGATCCTCAGTACGACGACCACCTGTGGGTCTATAAGGATCGAGAAGGTCACACCGCTGCATGGAAAAAGAAAGTTTGGGAGCGATTCGACCACAAGATCGTCGACTGGCAGGAAGTGGCACGCTCTCCCGGAAGTTACATCATCTGTCTCAGCTTTTACGATTTCCCGCGCCTGCTCGACATCAATCCACAGGGTGGTAGTTACATTTACTCAACCGCCGAGCCTTACACGGAGGAGCAGGAGATCGACGTTGCCAGAATGCGAGCCTGGATTGGCCGATTCAATCTTCGGTTCGTCGGCGATCCAGATTCTGAATCCGATGAGGACAAGGGATTTCACGCCTCCGGCCACGCATCCGAAGATGAAGTTCTGGAATTCGTCCGTCACGTATCTCCGGAGAAGGTCATCCCGGTGCACACACAGAATCCAGAGCGAATCGCTGAAAGCCTGGCCGACTCCGGCATCACGGTGGCTGTGCCTCGCGCCGGGTTGGCGATCGACATCGTTCAGTCATGAAATGCTCCGACCGGAGCATGGCCATCCGCAAGCTATCATCGTCGGGCCTGCGCGAGCGACCCGAAGTACTCGCCGCACATGGCATTTCCTACCAGGAGAAAACTTGCCGAAGAAGATAATTGACGCCTCAAAACCGATGGTGCCTGACGGTTCGCTCGACGGTCCGCGGACTCAGATATTCGAATCGGGAGACATCAGACGGCCAACCGTACGGGTCAGCCGGATTGAGATGCCCGGAGACGCCGGAACGCACGTCCTCGCTCCGTATTTCCTCGATATCAATGGCGCAACCATGCAGGACATCGATATCGGAACCTTTCTCGGAGAAGGGATGGTAATTAGATTCAAGTTTGAAAGTCCCGGTGGCTACGTCGGAGAGAGTGAAGTCAAGGACGGCGCATCGTCGCTGTTGCAACACGGCGATGTAGTACTGCTGGCAAACCTCGCTGGCCGGACGATGGCGCCAACGTTAACCCCCGACGCCGCTCAGTGGATCGTGGACCGGGGCGCGAAAATGGTCGGATTCGATGAGCACTTCAATATCGACCTGGCAGGATCGTACGATACCCACCGGGTATTTCTTGAGGCCGGCGTCCCAATCATTCGCAATCTCGTGAATCTCGACCGCTGCGGCGGCGGACGGTTTGCCGCGATGGCTTTGCCGCTTTCCCTGGCCGGACTCGCCTCTTCGCCCGTGAGAGTGCTTCTGCTCGACTGAGCGCTTCACCCCTACTCCGGCGGTATCAAAAGCTCCTGGCCGATGCCGATTACGCTTGGGTCCTCGATTTCGTTCAGAGCCATGATTTCTTCGACGGTGACTCCAAACTGACTCGCGATTCCAAGCAGAGTGTCTCCCGCGATTACCTCATAAATTTCAGGCTCGTTAGCGTTTTCGTCGGTCTCCACCTGCGTCGGAGTCGGCGGCGCCGTAACGGTCGTGGGCGGCAAAACAATCGGGATGACGATCTGCGTCGGCGTTGGTGGTGGTTCGAGGATGGGTCGAACCGTGGCTCGGCTGGCAACAGTGGGTTGCGGACGCAATATCTCCGGCTCCGAACTCGCCCGTTGCAGATAGAAATCCAGCGCGACGACGCCGGCGATGATGATCACCAGGAAAACGAAGACAGCCCCGATCGCCACCCCGCGGGCAGAACTCATGCGAGTCGCGACCCGTGGTTGTCTTGGGGACCCAGGAGCCCGATCCGCGGTTGCATCCCGGCGAACCCGGACCTCGACAACGCGGATCGCTGCCGCCAGACGGATTTAGACAATACGCCGCCGACCGCGCCGAACAGATAGATCCGGCCCGTGATCTGATTCTCGGAATTCAGAGGCATAACCGATCTTGAGGAGTCTGCCGCCCATTTTCCGACAAAGAATAGCCCGGCGAATGTGGGGTGACCGGCGGGACTTGAACCCGCTACCTCTTGGGCCACAACCAAGCGCTCTAACCAGATGAGCTACGGCCACCACGTGCGACGTGCGACGAAAATGATCGTCGGTATTCTCCGCGAGAGCAGATTCTAGCAACGTCCGGCCCTCGATCGTTTCACTCCGGCGGGTGAGTCAATTTCCTCCGTGGCCGCTGCATTCTGGTTGGAATCAGGCGACTTGGCCGGTATAATTTCGTGATGGAGTTACTTGACCGGCTGCGTTTCAATAATCGCCGGCAATCCAGCATCGCATGACGCGCGCCCAGAATCTGCGCGGACACCTGCCTCTGGTAGCCCCTGCGATCCTCTGGATGGGGATTATTTTTTACGTCTCCCATCAATCAACCCTGCCCGCGCTAGACACGCATTGGATTGACGCGATCGTCAAAAACAGTGGTCATTTCGCGGCATATTTCGTGCTCGGAGCACTCGTTTTTCGGGCGGTCGGGCCATTACGCACATCTGCGGCAGGTCTTCTGGCTGTTGTTTTCATCTGCGTGGCTTACGCCGTTTTCGATGAAGTTCACCAAACATTCGTGCCCGGCCGATTCGGGACGTGGAGCGATGTAATCATCGATACGTCCGGAGCGCTGGCTGGCCTCTGGGCTGCCTCTCGATCGCGAATTCAGGTCTCGAAGCTAAGGTTGCCAGCAATCAGCGCATCCCGGCGCTAGCAAACGTGGAGGTTGGAAACGACTATGTCGCCTGACAAATTTTCGGGTCGTGGCCTCACATTTGATGATGTTTTGCTCATGCCGCTCAAATCCGACGTTCTACCGGCCCAGGTCAACTTGCAGACTCGAATTACCGAGTCGCTTAACCTCGCGGTTCCCTTGATGTCTGCGCCGATGGACACAGTCACGGAGTCGGACATGGCAATCGGCCTCGCCCGGGACGGAGGTCTGGGAATCATTCACCGCAACCTTCCCATCGACGTTCAGGTCGCCGAAGTCGACAGGGTAAAGCGCACTCAATCAGGCATGATCATCAATCCCATCACGATGGGTGCGGATGCCCTGTTGAGCGATGCCCTTGAGATCATGCAGAAGTACCGCATTTCCGGCGTGCCCATCACTGATGCTTCGGGAAGGCTCGTTGGAATCCTCACGAATCGCGATATCAGATTCTCGCGGGATTTGGGCACTCCGGTTTCGCATCTGATGACCACCGAGAACCTGGTCACGGTCCCCGTCGGCACAACCCTCGATCAGGCGGAGCGGATCCTTCACGAACACCGAGTCGAGAAGCTTCCGGTCGTAGACGACGACTACGTTCTGCGCGGCCTCATTACCGTCAAGGACCTGAACAAAAGAGCCCAGTATCCGAACACAATATTTGACCCCAAAGGTCGGTTGATGGTCGGCGCGGCAGTCGGAGTCGGAGACGACGCCAAGGAACGCGCGCAGGAACTGGCCCGCAGCGAGGTCGACGTGCTGGTAGTCGACACCGCGCACGGCCACAGTCACCGCGTAATCGAAATGACCCGGTGGGCCAAAGAAAACGTCGACGCGGTCATTATTTCCGGCAACGTTGCCACCGCTGCCGGAGCCTCCGACTTAATTGCCGCCGGCGCCGACGCGATCAGGGTTGGAGTAGGCCCCTCGACAATTTGCACCACGAGAGTGGTCGCGGGCGTTGGGGTTCCGCAAATAACCGCGATAAGCGATTGCGCCAGCGTTTGTACCGAGCATGGCATTGGATTAATAGCCGATGGCGGCATTCGCTATTCGGGCGACATCGCAAAAGCGATTGCCGCCGGCGCCGATTGCGTGATGATCGGCAGCCTCTTCGCCGGAACAGACGAGAGTCCTGGAGAGATAATCCTTTATCAGGGTGAGCGCTACAAGCACTACAGAGGCATGGGATCCATTGGCGCCATGAAGGCTCGCGGCCACTCACGCGACCGCTATTCTCAAGAGACCGTTGACGACACCGCAAAACTCGTCGCCGAGGGTATCGAGGGCCAAATTCCGTTTCGCGGAGCATTGAGCATGACGGTAGCTCAGCTTGTCGGTGGACTGCGCCAGGCCATGGGCTACTGCGGAACGCCCGATCTGGCCACACTGAAGGCAAAAGGCCGCTTCGTGACCATGACTTCCGCGGGACTGCAGGAGAGCCACCCTCACGACGTAATCATCACAAAGGAAGCCCCGAACTACCAGGCGCTTCGTTAGGAAAACCCGCCGCAGACATCACAGTCTGCGATTCGATAGCCGATTGCCCGGCGCGGTACTACAATAACTGACACTCGCAGAGCGTCTGGCTCTGCAGCTTGCGGAGCGTTTTTCACATTTAACGTTGGGTGAAGTCACCAATGGACCCGCAGACGTTTCTCACGGTCGAGGGCAAGGCGGAGCTGGACGAAGAGCTGAGGCATCTCAAGTACGAACGACGCCCCGAAATCGCCGCAAAGATTCACGAGGCAAAGGAATCCGGCGAGATGCCCGAAGGCGGCGAATTCGATGAATCCAAAAACGACCAGGCATTTATCGAAGGGCGCATCGCCGAGATTGAGGACATTTTCAAGAACGCGCGAATCGTAAAAGATCACGACCGGAACGTCGTATCAATTGGCGGGTTTGTAAGGGTAAGAAACGAGAAAAACGTTGAAACAAGATTCAACATTGTCGGGCCTGCGGAGATATCCCCCGAAAACGGGAAAATATCGCACGATTCACCGATTGCTCAGTCGCTACTCGGCAAGCGCGTCGGCGATGTGGTCAATGTCACGGCCCCGGCGGGCACCTTTGCATACACGATTCTGGAAGTCTCGTAGCGTTTCGATCAATCGCAACTAGATGGCTTCTGAGGCCACGCTGGAGGCGGAAAATCTCGTAGCGCCGCGCCTCGCGAAACTCGACAGATTACGGGACCTCGGGATCGATCCATTTCCGCACAGGTTTGAGCGCACACATACGTCTTCAGCCGCGATTTCCGAATATCAAAACGGCATCGACGAATCGCAGGTTCTTGCTATTGCCGGTCGCCTCGTGCGGCTCAATCGAATGGGCAAGAGCGCGTTCGCCCACATTCAGGATGGCGCCGGGCGCATACAGCTTTACGTGCAAAAGAACGTACTCGGTGAAGACGAATACGCGCGGTTCCTCGATCTTTTTGACATAGGAGATTTCCTCGGAGCCCGGGGCACGCTGTTTAAGACGAAAACGGACGAGATCACTGTGCGCGTCGAGTCGTTGTGCATGCTTTCAAAAAGTCTCAGGCCCCTGCCCGAGAAGTTTCATGGTCTGTCTGATCCGGAGACCAGATATCGTCAGCGATACCTCGATCTGATCGCCGGGCCCGATGTTCGCCGAACGTTCGAGACGCGCACGGCCATCATCAGCGAGATTCGTCGAATACTGGACGCACGCGGTCACATGGAAGTCGAGACGCCGATCCTTCAACCCCTCTACGGCGGCGGATCGGCGCGCCCGTTCGTGACGCGTTACAACGTCCTGGGCCGTGACTTCTTCCTTCGCATCGCCGACGAGCTTTACCTCAAGCGCCTCATAATCGGCGGATTCGAAAAGGTGTACGAAATCTCCAAGGACTTCCGAAACGAGGGGATCGACCGAACGCACTCCCCGGAACTCACGATGCTCGAGTGCTACGAGGCGTACGCGGACTACGAGGAAATCATGACCCTCACGGAGTCCATTGTCTCGCAGTTAGCCAATATGCTCTTCGCCTCATACGTTGTCGAAACCGAAGCATGGCGCCTCGATTTCACGCCGCCATGGAAAAGGATTTCGTTTCGCGACGCCGTCCGTGCTGAAACCGGCTTAGACATCGACGACCTTCCGGAGGCGATCGACCTTGGTAAAGCTGCCGCGGAATTCGGCATCGTGGCCGATCCGGATCTCGGCCGCGGCAAGATCCTGGATCTTCTGCTCGAAAAGCTGGTAACGCCAAAGTTCGATCAGCCGACTTTCATCGTCGACTACCCCGTCGAAACCTCGCCGCTTGCCAAGCGGCGAACGGATGATGATCGCTACGCCGCCAGGTTTGAAGCGGTCGCGGCCGGAATAAAATTCGCCAACGCATTTTCCGAACTCAACGACCCTCTAGATCAGCGAAAGCGATTCGAAGAACAGGCCCGAGCTCATGCCGCTGGTGACGAGGAAGCGCAAATCCTCGACGAAGATTTTCTCCTGGCTATGGAGCATGGAATGCCTCCGACCGGCGGGCTCGGGATCGGAATCGATAGACTCGTGATGCTGTTGACCGGCAATCGCAACATTCGTGAAGTAATACTCTTTCCCCAACTGAGAACTAAGAATTAGCGGGCCGAAAAAAGCGGATTCCGTAGAGACCCTGGAGGAAACTGATTCTTGACCTTAGCTTCGTCCGGGAGAATCCGGACATCGTGCGGAAAGCGCTGGAACTCCGTAACGAACCTGTGAATATCCTCGACGAGATTATTGAGCTCGATGTTCTCCGCCGCGAAACGCTGGTCAAACTCGAAGATCTGCGCCACGAGGTCAACGCCGCATCCCGTCAAATCGGCGCTGCCAGTAGCGAAGACGAGCGGCGCGGTCTCATCGAGAAGTCGAAGTCCGCATCAACGGCGATAGGCCCGCTCGAGGAGGCTCTTGAGCATGTCGACGTCCGTCTCAATGATTCTTTGCTCGAAATCCCCAATATTCCGCATTCGGACGTTCCGCCCGGAAAAAACGAGGGCGACAATATCGAACGCCACTCCTTCGGCAAGCCTCGCGTCTTTGATTTTGAGCCATTGGATCACGTTGAGATCGCCGAGCGTCTTGGCATAATTGATTTTGAGCGGGCCGGCAAGATTTCCGGCTCGGGATTTTGGGTTTTCAGGGGAGCCGGGGCCAGGCTGCAACGGTCATTGATCAACTGGATGCTCGATCTGCACGTCGCCGAGCACGGCTACGTCGAGATTTATCCGCCCGCGCTCGTCCGGCCCGAATGTATGGTTGGCACAGGCCAGTTGCCAAAATTCGCCGGCGACTCGTACTTTATCGAGTCCGACTCGCTCTGGCTTGATCCGACCGCCGAGGTGCCCGTGACCAACCTGCACCGCGAGGAAATCCTAACGCCGGGCACCCTGCCGATCTACTACACGGCCTACACGCCCTGTTTTCGCAGGGAAGCCGGCGCCGCCGGAACTGAAACTCGCGGACTTCTTCGCGTCCATCAATTCGATAAGATCGAGTTGGTCAAATTTGTCGAGCCCGAGACTTCCTACGACGAACACGAAAAACTCCTTGCCGACGCCGAAGACGTGCTCAAACGTCTGGACCTTCCATACAGAGTGATGCTTTTGAGCGCCGGCGACCTCAGCGGATCCGCCGCCAAGTGTTATGACGTTGAAGTATGGTCTCCCGGAGCGGCACGGTGGCTCGAGATTTCCTCAGTTTCGAACTTCGAGTCCTATCAGGCGCGACGCGCCGGCATCCGCTACCGCGCGACCGCCAGTTCAAAACCGGGCTTCGTGCACACGCTCAACGGTTCGGGCGTGGCGCTTCCGCGACTCGTTGTCGCACTTCTGGAAAACTACCAGCAGCAGGACGGTTCCGTTGTGATTCCCGGCGCCATTCGACACTTGATGCAGACCGATGTACTGCGTCCGGTGGCACTGTGATGAGTGGCTGCCCACAGACGTAAATCTGCCGCAATGCGGCTAGTTGAAGGGTGAAATTCCATGAGAGTCGGATTTAACCCAAGGCTTATTCCTATCAACCGTAAGAGCTACGTGGACCAGCTTCGACTGGCGATCGAAAACGCGCGGCAACTCGATTTCGACGTGATTGAATTGTCGCTCACCTACGACGCCTACGAGCTGGGAATGTCCACCGTCTTCGGCGGCGATTTCTTCGACGTAATGAACGATGCCCCAACCAGCTTTCACCTGCACCTTTTCCACGACACCGTCCGCAAAACCGAAAGTTCTCTGACCGATCCTCAGAAATACCCTCGCAGTATCGCCATGCGCCGCATCGTGCAGGTCGTCGAGTTCTTCGAACACAATCACCCGATCGAAATGTACGTAATTCATCCCGGTCGGCGATTTGCCGAAGTCGAACGCCATCTTCGGGCCCTGCAGGCCAGTTTGACCACGCTTGACAACCTTTTCCCGGGCCTGCCGATGGCAATCGAAAATGGCGACCCGGAGGGCGTTCTGGCCAACTTCGACACTCTGCTGGCCTTCCTTGACAACACCCCCAACACCAGATTTTCATTCCACACCGGCCTGTCGTTCCACTCGGTCGGGACGAACCATTCACGGTTCGAAGACCGGCTGGGCTATATGCGCCGTTTTGACGAGAGCCTTGCCGAAATTCGCTGGCACAACACCGCTCCGGGGCGAGAGCCGAGCCTGCCGCTACACGTGGAGCTTGAAGAGGGGCTGGACCTGGCCAAAATCGTCAGAGCGCTCGGTCGCAACCCTGGAACCGTTCATCTGATCGAAACCGCCGGAAACGACACCGGCGCGCTGACTCGCGAGCGGAGGGCGCTGCATTCCGCGTTTTCCGGGTGATGCCGTTCGACGATCAGCCGCCAGCTGACAGTCCGCGAAGCCCGTTGATTTCGATGCCCCGCGATTGCACCAGAACTCGAAAGCGACCCAGATCCGAAGGCGACACAAGTCGCATTATCGACTTGCGCTCGCGAGAATACCGCTCGGCGGTCATTCCCGGCGACGATTGCAGATAAACCAGATACTCCCCGATCCCAAGGTTCGCCAGGAAATCCGCCTGCTGCACGAGCTGTGCGGCGATCAGCCCGAACGATCCGCCAATGTCTCCGAGTTCGCTGAAATTGACGTGGCAGGTCAGGTCGTGCTCGCCCGGCTGGGCCAGCAAGTCCTCCGAAGCCCTGTGCTCACGAAATGCGAGAGCCGTTCCCGCCGATAGCCGCTCGCAATGCACTCGTTCGGCAATGTCACCGTAATCGATCGTGGCTATCGATATCTGATCCGCAAGTTGGTCGAGCGCAGCGTACACGTCGCGCAGACCCCGACGAATCTCGAACCGGCCACCGTCGGGAACCTTGGCGCCGTAGCGCTCACCGTAATCGATGATGGACCCGTCCGCCGCCGCATCCACGAACACAAATGAGTCGCCATCCAGTCCAACGCGCTCCTCCAGCCAATGACCGCCGGAACGGCGACCAATGTCGAACGGCAGAGCGTCGAAGAGTTCATTGCTAATTACCGCCGCCGCAGAATGCTGGCCGGCGCCTGCTATCGAGCCAACAAAATTCGCGCCTGTCGCCACCTTCGCCACGTCCTGCCTTCCGGGGCTTCGTTCGACGCCAACATAGCTGATGGCCGAAGCCCACGGATGCTCGGGCGCGACCCGAAGCAAGTGTTCGGCGAAGGTGCCGTCACCGGCGGCCATTTCGACAACAACGAACGGATCGGGCCGTTCAAACGCCTCCCATAAGTTGTCAAGATGCCTGGCGAGAATCTCGGCGAATATTGGGTGAACGCTCACGCTCGTGAAGTAATCGATATCCCCGTTAGGCTCGCGCATGTAGTAGCCGTGCTCGGGGTCATATAGCGCCGACTCCATGAAATCGGCGAACCCGATCGGACCGTTGCGGGCGATGCGATCGGCGATTTGGTCTCGCAACACCGATTTCCCCCCCGACGGGGCTGTCATATCGGTCCGTGCCTCACCGCCGTGGGCGCGCTCACCTGACAGGTAACAATTCGAATCAAGCCGCTACCGCCGTCGCAGGATCAGCGCCATGTATGGATCGATTGTCCCCACCCATCCCGGCGGAATCACTGTGGTGCAATCCGACTGAGAAACGACCGCCGGCCCCTCGACCTCGGCCGCGGCCCGAAGTTCATCCCTGAAAAATATGCGCGCCTGCACCGATTTGCCCGCAAACGCCACCCGTTCGACCGACGTCGGATCTGGTTGATGCGGCTCGCCTTCCTGAGCCTCCAGCAGCGGTTTTGGCGACGGCACGGTCGCAGCAATTCGCACCGCCACAACCTCCACGTCCGAGTCTCGAATTGAATAAGTAAAACGGCGCTCGTGCGCCTCGTGAAACGCCCGTTCCGCCCCCGTTAGACCCCTCCCCTCCCAGGGAACGTTGAGCTCGTAGGACTGTCCGGCGTATCTGAGGTCCAAAGAACGTGCCAGGATCGGGTTTGACGATTCGGCCTTCAGATCCGCCGTCGCCATCCGCTCGAGGCTCTTCGCCGCGGATTCGAGCAGTTTGAGAGATTTGGCTCCCGCGGAAACCATCACGGTGCGTGAGTAGTGGCGCATCCGATCCGCCACCAGGCAACCCAGGGCCGACAGCACGCCCGGATATCGCGGCACCAGAATCGTTTCGATGTGCAGCCGCTCGGCAAGTTCGCAGGCATGAACCGGTCCGGCGCCGCCGAACGGAACCAGCACGAATTCCCGCGGGTCGAAGCCCCGTTCCACGGTCATGACTCGAAGCGCGCCTTCCATCGTCGTATTCGCCAGCTCCACGATCGCCTCGGCGGTTCGCATGATGCCCTGCTCGCGCGGCAGCCTGGTCACATCCCGAATCCGCCGCGTAAGGGATTCGATCGAATGCTCCGCCGCGTCGTAGTCAAGCGACAGGGCACCCCCCAACCGGAGGCCCGTCGGCAATCTGCCGAGCACCACGTTGGCGTCTGTGACCGTAGGCCGATTTCCGCCCAGACCGTAGGCCGCGGGACCGGGCACCGCGCCCGCGCTCTCGGGCCCCACCACGAGTGCGCCGCCTTGGTCGACGCTCGCTATCGATCCGCCTCCCGCCCCAACCGTGTGGATATCCATCATTCCTATAGAGACCGGGAAGCCGCCGATTGCGCCGCGCGTTGTTTGCAAAGCTTCGCCGGGACACAGCGTTACGTCGGTCGACGTGCCGCCCATATCCAGCGTAACGAGCTGGTTGAAGCCAGAAACGCCAGCCGAATGGAGGGCGCCGACCACCCCGCCCGCCGGTCCGCTGAGAACCGTCCGGACCGGTTCGCTAGCCGCCTCGTCGGCCCGCAACACTCCGCCGCTCGACTGCACGATCCACAACGGACCCGGCGCCTCGTCTCCCAGGCGTCTCAGATAGCCGTTCATGATCGGCGCGACATAGGCGTTGATGCAGACCGTGCTGGTCCGCTCAAATTCGCGAAACTCGGGAATGATTTCGCTGGAAAGGCTGACGTGCTCGAAGCCCGCCTGCCTCAGCATTTCACCAATCCGGCGCTCGTGATCCGGATTCATAAACGAGAACAAGAGACAGACCGCGCACGACTCGACTCGCCGGCGCTTCAGCAGATCGATCACGGCGCCTAGATCTTCTTCGTCCAGGGGGCGCACCACCTCGCCCTTGTAGTCAATACGCTCGCGGGCCTCACGGCGCAATTCCCTTGGAACAAGCGGCGGCTCGCGGACGGGTTCAATAGCGTACAGATGCGGTCGGTCCTGACGACCGATTTCAAGAACATCTCTGAAGCCAGCGGTCGTTATCAACGCGGTCCGCGCGCCCCTCCGCTCGATAATCGCATTCGTCGCGACTGTAGAACCGTGGACGATCGCGTCGGCGTGCTCCACGCCGGCAGACGCCAATCCTTGCAACACGCCGCGACTTGGATCGTCGGGCGTGCTCAGCACCTTGCCAACGGTCATCCGCCCGTCGGCGATCACTACCAGATCGGTGAACGTCCCGCCTACATCCACCCCGGCGCGTAGATCCGTTTTATTGCTCCGTTTATCGTCGCCCCACGTCGGCGTCGCCAAATCGTGCTTCCATCCAAAGAGTATGTGATAAATTTCACGTACTCAAACGGTCGATCCGTTCGGTCGGACGATCGCTCCGCGAAACGGGGGCCCAGACCAATTTCGATTCGAAATCCGACAATACGTGAGCCGGTTGTGGCGCAAACCACGGTGCGTAGATTGTCGACCTACCTTCGCACACTCGGACTCGAAGCCGCGTCCGGGACACAGAGCATTTCGTCGGCTCGGATTTCGGCCGTCACCGGTTTCACGGCGGCACAGGTGCGGCGCGATCTGGCGAATTTTGGGCACTTCGGCAGGCGCGGCGTAGGCTACTCCGTCGATGGGCTTCAAAAGAACCTACGCGCCATTCTCGGGGTGGACGTTGGATGGAGGCTCGCGTTGCTCGGCGTTGGCAACCTCGGCAAGGCCCTGCTGGCTTACAGAGGCTTCGATCAGATGGGGTTCAAGATAGTGGCTGCGTTCGACAACGATCATCGGAAGGTCGGTGCGACTCTGTCAGGACTGACCGTCGAGCCGGTTTCCGAGGTAGCGCGACGAGTGAGTGAGCTCGACATTCAGTTGGCGATACTGGCAACGCCCGCGGAAGCCGCCCAGGAGGTACTCGACAACCTCCTCGCCGCCGGAATTCGCGCGGTACTGAACTTTGCCCCGCGGAGACTCCAGGCTCCGGCGGAGGTCGAAATCTCAAATGTGGATCTTGCGATTGAGGTCGAATACCTTTCGTATTCGCTGACGCGGCGGCGACTCTCTTAGAATGTCCGAGTTAATCGCTGCATCGACGGCGGAAAGCGAGTGTTTGGCGATTTGCCCGCGTATGTAGGTGTCGTGATTCTTGCCGTGCTCGGCTTGCTTTTCTGCGTTGGAAGCCTCGTCGGCACCTGGTTGATCCGGCCCAGCCGCCCATACGGGGCCAAGCTCGACGCCTACGAATCTGGCGTCCCGCCAATAGGCGACGCAAGGGGCCGTCACGTCGTCCGCTTTTATCTGGTCGCGATGTTATTTGTCGTTTTCGACGTCGAACTGGTATTCCTTTACCCGTGGGCAATCCATTACGCGCAGCAGGACGTATTCTCGCAACGCCTCTTTCTGTTCGGCGAGATGGCGGTTTTTGTGGGCATCCTGCTTGTGGCGTATGTCTACGCGTTCAAGAAGCGTGTCTTCGACTGGAATCGCGGTGAATGAATCCGATAGCGGCCGTATGACCGAAACCACCTACGAACAAAAGTACACATCAAACGAACTGCTCGAAAAAGTCCGCGGGCTTTTGGGCACGTCGGTGAGCGCCAGCGAAATCTACAGAGACGATGTGATTATCGACGTTCCGGTGGACCAGTTGCTAACCGTTATGGAGCGGCTGAAAAGCGACCCCGATCTCGACATGGCGATGCTGGTGGATGTCACATCAGTTCACTGGCCGGTCGACGAACGGGAATTTGAACTCGTCTATCACCTGCGTTCTCTCTCCAGGAATCTTTTCATGGCGGTAAAAACCAGAGTGGCTGACGGTGAATCCGTTCCATCCTTGACCTCCCTCTGGAAGGCTTCCAACTGGCAAGAGCGCGAGGTCTACGACCTTATGGGCATACCGTTCGAGAACCACCCCGACCTGCGCAGAATCTTGATGCCAGAGGATTACCAGTGGCACCCACTACGGAAAGGATTTCCGCTGGAAGGGCCTGATTTCCCGATAGACGCCTACCAGACGGATGCGCATAACAGGGTTGAGGGTGACGAGTTCTGGAACGACCCCGCATGATCTCGAACGAACCAATCAACGCCGACGCTGAAGGTCGACCCGCCGAGGCTGGCGGGCGCGAGATGGTCCTGAACCTGGGCCCGCAACATCCCAGCACTCATGGAGTGCTCCGCGTGCTTACCGAACTCACCGGCGAAACGGTAACCAAAGCGACTCCGGACATCGGATATTTGCATCGCGGAGTCGAAAAGCTCATCGAGTCGAAGCTTTACTACCACGGCATGACTTACACCGACCGAACCGACTACACGGCCGCCGCCGCAAATAACGTTGGCTACATTCTTGCCGTCGAAAAGCTACTCGGGATCGAGGATCAGGTTCCGGAACGCGCGCACTATCTGAGAATGATTGCATCGGAGCTGGCCCGCATCTCCGGTCACCTCGTATGGATAGGTACTCACGGTTTGGACCTCGGCGCGATGTCCATGTTCCTGTACGCGTTTCGAGAGCGTGAGAAGGTATCGGGTCTTTTTGAAGAACTCTCCGGCGCCCGCCTTACAACCAATTTGTTCAGAGTTGGTGGAACCGGCCGGCATTTCGATCCGCCGGGATGGCTCGACCACGTTGACGAGTTCGCCGACGGGTTCACGATCGATGACTTCAACATCATCCTCACGGAAAACGAGCTCTGGCAGGTCCGAACCCAGGGCGTCGGCATAATATCCGCGGAAGACGCAATCAATTACGGTCTCACGGGCCCGTGCCTGCGAGGCTCCGGGGTGGCCTGGGACCTTCGCAAAGCCCGCCCGTATTGCCGTTACGATCAGATCGATTTTGAGATTCCGGTCGGAGAAAACGGCGACGTGTATTCGCGCTTTCTGGTGCGGCTCAACGAGCTATATCAATCCACTTACATCATCAAGCAATGCGTAGCCCGGTCGCGCGAATTGCAGGGCGAACCTGTCAACGCCGCAAATGCCAACGTCGTTCCGCCGGAAATCGAGAGAGTGACGGGCTGGGAACCTTCAACCGACGAAGGCGACATGGAAGCGATGATCAACCATTTCAAACTCTGGATTGGCGGTTATTCGCCGCCTGAAGGCGCTTGCTACATGGCCGTCGAGTCTCCCAAGGGGGAGCTTGGCTACTATTTTGTGAGCGACGGCACGGGGATCCCGTACCGCTGCCACATTCGATCCCCCTCGTTCGTGAACCTGGCTTCGCTTCCACTTTTGGTCGAAGGCAACATGCTCGCCGACATGGTCGCGGCGATCGGCAGCATCGACATAGTCCTTGGCGAAGTGGACAGATGAACAACCGTCCCGAGGAGCTATTGTCATAGCCCAGGAAACCGTAACACTGACGATCGACGGAACGGAGGTCTCGGTACCTCGTGGAACGTCGGTGCTGACCGCCGCCAGATCGCTCGGAATCCATGTTGCCACGCTCTGCGACCACCCTACTCTCGAATCGGTGGGCGCCTGCAGAATGTGCGTGGTTGAAATTCAGCCCGGGCCGCCGCGTCCTTCGGCGTCCTGCACTACCCCCGCCGCCGACGGCATGGAAGTCCGCACGGACACGGAATCGCTTGTTGACATACGCCGCAAAACAATTGAAATGCTCTTGCAGCACCACCCGCTCGATTGCCCGTACTGCGACCAGTCCGGGACATGCGAGCTGCAGGACGAGACGTTTGCTCTCAACATCTGGAAGAGTCCGTTCGAGACGGTTTCCAAGGCATATCCCGAAGAGAATCTCAACGAAGTCGTCATGATCAACCACAACCGGTGCATTCTCTGCTACCGCTGCGTAAGGGTCTGCGACGAGCAGATGGGCGTCCATGCGCTCGACGTTTCAGATCGCGGCGGGCGCTCGTTCATCGTTACCGCCCAGCACAAATTCATGGACTGCGAACGCTGTGGGATGTGCATCGAGGTTTGCCCCGTGGGAGCCATTCTCAGCCGACCGTTCAAACACGTTGCCCGCGCATGGCAGACCGTTCAGGCCGACAGCACCTGCCCCCACTGCAGCGTTGGATGCAAGATTCAGGTGGAGTCGCGCAAGGGCGAAGTCTTGAGGGTGCGCGTGGGCGAGCCGGTCGAGCCGAACCGAGGAATCGTCTGCGTCAAAGGCTTCTTCGGATCGTCGTTCGTAAATAGCGAAGAACGGATCGCATCTCCCATGATTCGGCGCGCCGGTGAACTGGTGGAGGTTGAGTGGCGCGAAGCTATCGATTTCGTGGCCGACCGCCTCACTGCCATCGCCGAAATTGAAGGCCCGGAAACAATCGGCGCCGTTGGATCCGGTCGTTGCACAAACGAGGACAACTACGCCCTCCAGCGACTCATGCGATCCGTGGTCGGCACGAACAACGTCTATCTCGGAGCAAACGGTTTCGGCGCCGCCCACAAGGTGATCAGCTCCACGCTCGGAAGCGAAGCAGTCTTCAATTCGCAGGACGAATTGCTCGAATCCGACGTCGTACTGGTGATTGGCGCGGACATCAACGGCACTCACAACGTTCTCGCCGCCCACCTCAAGGCCGCCGCTCGAAAAGGCGGACCGAGCCTCATCGTGGCCACTCGCATCGGATCGGCGCTCGACATCTTCGCTAAACAATCAGTGCGTGTGCGTCCGGGCGCGGAGTCCAGGCTGCTGGCCGCTATTGCGGGCGAGGAAATCGCCGATCCGGAGAATTCCGTCGGCGCAAGTCGCGAGGACATAGCCGCGATTCGCGATTCCCTGAACAGCGCCGCCAGGTCCGCCATCGTCTGGGACACGGGGCTTTGGACTTTCGGGCGAGCCGCCGATATCGCGGGCGCGGCCTGCAACATCGCGTTGAATACGAGCAAAACTAAGCTTTTCCCGCTTCCGGAAAAAGGCAATCTCGCCGGTGCCGTGCAGATGGGCATGGATCCGGCTGCGCTGCCAGGGCCTGTCCCCATCGACGACGCCGCAGCTCGAGCGAGACTCGGCGAGTTCTGGGGCGCAATGCCCCCCGTCAGTCCGGGAATTGCGCTGGACGAGCTTATCTACGGCGGAAACATGAAGGCCCTTTATGTGCTGGGCGAAGATATCGTCGGAACCGCCAGTGACCCCGGCGCTGCTCAGGCAGCGCTCGAAACAGCATCTCTTGTGATTGTTCAGGACATATTCATGAACGCCACCACCAGAGCTGCAGACGTGGTGCTGCCTGGCACATCATTTGCCGAAAAAAGCGGCCATTTCGTGAACTTTGAGGGTCGCGCCTGCCCGGTGACCAAATCCACGCCGACGTTTGCGGAGTCGCGTGAGGATTGGGAAATCCCCGCGCGCATCGCCGCCCGGATGGGCTCTGACTTCGGATACAGGCAAGCCTCGGAACTCTCGAACGAAATCAATGAGGTCGCGAAACCGAATGTCCTGCCCGGCAGCATGGAATCTGTATCCGTCAACGGCGCTGTTCCGCCGCCGAACGGTGACTACCCATTCGCGCTCGTGACCGAGACCAACCTTTACACCGCCGGTTCGTCGGCCCGCCGAGGACCGGTTCTCGCCGGCCTTTATCCGGCCCAGGTCGAGATCAACGAATCTGACGCCGAAAATCTCGCAATCGCTCAGGGCCAGACGGTGGAAGTTAGCTCATCGAATGGCAGCGTCACCGCTTCCGCCAAGCTGTCGCGCTTCGTACCAGCCGGGATCGTATATCTCGCGGACACCCTTCCTGAGGTCTCCGCCAGGGACCTGAACCGGTCGGCGCCCGATGCTACGCCCGTAGCTTTGCGGAAGGTCGGGGCCTGACTTTGGTAGACGGCTGGGACGTACTGATCCTTGTAGTCAAGGCTCTGGCGATATTTCTCATAGTCCCGCTCGCGCCGTTGGTTTTCATCCTCGCTGAGCGCAAAATTCTGGGGAGAATCCAATCGAGAATCGGGCCTAATCGAGTCGGACCGTGGGGCCTGCTTCAGACGCTTGCGGATGGGGTCAAACTTGGAGCCAAGGAGGACTTCATACCGCCCGCGGGTGATCGAGTCGTTTTCTGGCTCGCTCCGGTACTCATGGTCGTTCCGGCCACGATGGCCTGGGCCGTACTCCCGATTGGGCCAGAAGTTGAAATCGGCCGCAAATTCGGTCTCTGGGTAACCGATCTCAATGTCGCGATTCTCTACGTGCTCGCGCTCGGTTCGGTCGCCGTTTACGGACCCGTCATGGCCGGTTGGAGCTCGAACAGCAAGTACGCCTTGTTCGGCGCGCTCCGATCGAGCGCGCAGGTTATCAGCTACGAAATAACCATGGGCCTCGCCGTTCTCGGGGTGCTGATGTATTCGGGTTCCTTTAGCCTCGTCGATATCGTCGAAAAGCAGGAACATATGTGGTTCGCCGTACCGCAGGTAATCGGCCTCTTCATCTTTTTCGTTTCCGGGGTCGCCGAAACCAATCGGGCGCCGTTTGACCTTCCCGAGGCTGAGACGGAGATCGTTGCCGGGTATCACGTTGAATACTCCGGCATAAGATTCGCGATGTTTTTTATCGCCGAGTATGCCGGAATGTTCTTGATTTCGGCGCTCTCCGTGGTGCTCTTCCTGGGCGGTTGGCAGGGATGGACCATTCCAGGCATCGAGGGATTCACCGGCGTTGTCTGGTTCCTGCTGAAGACCCTCACGCTGATGTTCGTATACTTCTGGCTTCGGGCTACGCTGCCGCGGCTGCGATACGACCAGTTGATGGCCTTTTGCTGGAAGTTTCTGCTGCCCCTTGGAGTCATTAATCTGCTCGTAACCGCTGTCCTCAGGTTGGGCTGGACTTAGCCGATGGCATTCGGAACGGGAATCATGTCCGGGCTTTTCCGAGTTCTTGCAATCGGGTTGCGAAAGCCCGTGACGTACATGTATCCCGAAAGTCCGCGACCCGTGGCCGAACGCTTTCGCGGAATGGTGGGCATGCGGCGCGACGAGGTAACCGGCCAGCTTTCTTGCGTCGGCTGCGGACTGTGTGAAACCGCCTGCCCGAACGATGTCATCCGCATCGACACTTCGCAAACGGCAGAGGGCACTCGCTGGGTCGAACGCTATCAATTTGATCTGGGCCGATGCATCTTCTGCTACCTGTGCGTGGAGGCCTGCCCTGTCGACGCGCTGCAAATGACACGCGCCTACCACCTTTCGACGCCCAATCGAGCCGACCTGGTCCTGACGGACGAGGAAATGATGCGAATGACGGAAAATCCCGATCAGCCACTGTTCGAGCACTTGTGGCGTGACTGATCAGATAATCGCATTCGTCTATCTGTCCATCGTTGCCTGCCTTGCCGGTTTGGCGACAATATCGCTCCGCAGCCCGGTCCATTCCGCGCTCTCGCTGGTGGTGGTCGTATTCCACGTGGCCGGCATGTTCGTGCTTCTTGGAAATGGATTCCTGGCCGCTGTGCAAGTCATCGTCTACGCGGGCGCAATCGTCGTCCTGTTCCTTTTTACGATGATGTTGCTGGACCTCCGTCGGCACGAAACCGAGCGGACGGTACACCGTCGACAGATCTGGCTGGCGATTCCAATCGCCCTGCTCCTGTTCGCCGAAGTCGGCTGGATCGCCATTTCAAAACCTGAAATTTCAGAAAGCCTGAAGGGCGTCTTTCCTCCCCAACGGATAAGTGAACTGGGCGGAAGCGCCCAGGCTCTCGCGACCGTAATGTTCAACGAATACCTTCTTCCATTTGAAGTGGCCTCGGTTCTCCTGCTGGTGGCGGCGGTCGGGTCGCTGGTGCTGGCGCGAAACCCCGACGAAGATACACTCGATTCCTTTCCCGACAGTGTGGAGGATGCGTCTGGCCTTCGAGAATCCGGGAACCAGACATCCGAAGAGATTTCTGAACGCCCCGCAACGCCGGCGCCCCGTGCATAGCTCTCAAGCAGGAGTTCGACCTTGGGCATTCCTCTGAACGCCTATCTGGTGGTCGGGGCGATCCTCTTTTCGCTGGGGACGCTGGGCGTGCTCATTCGCCGGAGCGTGCTAATCGTTTTCATATCGATAGAACTGATGCTTCAGGGTGTCAACTTGACGTTTGTGGCTAACTCGGCATTTTTGGAGGACATGGCCGGCAGCATGTTCGTAATAATTTCGTTGACCGTCGCCGCCGCGGAGGCGGCCGTGGGACTCGCGATTCTGGTTGCGTTGAGCAGGCGCGTAACAGAATTCTACGTCGACCGGCTCGACAGTCTCCGCTGGTAGCCGCCTTGACCAAATCGATTCGAAAACTGGCAGCTTGATGGCCGATTTTCCCTGGATCATTCCTCTCCTGCCGCTCGCGGCCTTCGTCATCAACGGCGCGTTTGGCCCCAGGTACCTTAAGGAAGCGACGGGCTACATTGGTTCCGCCGGGATTCTGGGGGCGTTTGTGGCTTCGGTCGTCCTATGGGCCGAAGGCGTTCATGCCGATACGCCCGACTTCACGCTGTATCGCTGGGTCTCTTCCGGTTCGTTCACGATCGACATAGGTTTCATCCTCGATCCACTCACGGTGGTGATGCTGCTTGTCGTAACGGGAGTGAGTTTCCTGGTGCACGTCTACTCGATCGGTTACATGGCCCACGACGAATCGTTCGCCCGATTCTTCACGTGGCTGCCTCTGTTCGTCTTCGCCATGATCATGCTGGTGCTGTCCAATAATTTCCTCTCGCTGTACGTGTTCTGGGAATTGGTTGGAGTGTGCTCGTACCTGCTGATCGGCTTCTGGCATCAGCGAAAATCTGCCGCCGACGCGGCGGTGAAAGCTTTCCTCGTAAACAGGATCGGTGACTTCGGGTTCGCCATCGGAATAATTTTGATTTTCTGGAACTTCCAGAGCCTTAATTACCGGGACGTTTTTGAAGCCGCCCCCCAACAGTCCACCGACCTCATGATGATCATCGCCCTTCTGCTGTTCGTCGGCGCTATGGGAAAGTCGGCCCAGTTTCCCCTGCACATCTGGCTTCCCGACGCCATGGAAGGTCCAACTCCGGTCAGCGCCCTGATACACGCCGCCACAATGGTCACCGCCGGCGTTTACATGGTTGCTCGGATGAGCCCGATATTTGAAATGTCCGGCGAAGCCCTGCTCATCGTCGGCGGAATCGGTGCCTTCACCGCTTTATTCGCCGCGAGCATCGGCCTCGCGCAGACCGACATCAAACGAGTGCTCGCGTATTCCACTGTGAGCCAGCTCGGCCTGATGTTCCTGGCCCTGGGTGCGGGAGCATATTCAATCGCAATCTTCCATCTGGCAACCCACGCATTCTTCAAGGCCCTGCTCTTCCTCGGTTCCGGCAGCGTTATTCACGCCATGCAAGGCCAGCAGGAGATGTCAGAGTACGGCGGCCTGTGGCGCCGGATGAAATGGACGTACTTCACCTTTCTGGTGGGCGGCCTGGCGCTGTCGGGCGTATTTCCTCTGGCGGGATTCTGGAGTAAGGACGAAGCTCTGGCCGGCGCGTTTTTCAAGGGCGTGGCGAGCGACGGCTCATGGCCGTTCACGGTCTTTTGGATCATGGGACTTATAGCGTCGCTCTTCACTGCAATCTACACGTTCAGGATGATCATTCTCACATTCCACGGCAGACCTCGAAACGCCGAGCTCCACTCCCGTGCGCGCGAGTCGCCCGCCGTTATGGTGGCTCCGCTGGTCGTCCTTGCGGTTGGCGCCGTAGTGCTGGGCGCAGCCATCGGCTTTCCACCCGAAGACGGATTTATCCACGGCTATCTGCACAATATTCCCGGCGTGGTCCACTTTGCCGGAGCCGGGGAGCTGACGGCGGTTATCTCTCTCGCGATAATTTCAAGTGCCATCGCGGCTATCGGAATCGTTGTCGCCTATGCGATCTACGTACGGCGCCAACCTTCAGCCGAAGCGGTCGCCGCGCTATCTCCGGGGGTCTACACCCTCTTGTATCGCAAGTTCTACATTGACGAAATCGTTAGCTTCGGCATCGTCGGCGTTACCAAAGGCGTTGGGCTGCTCCTCTGGGCGATAGACGCCAAGATCGTCGACGGAATCGTAAATCTGATTGGTTGGATCGTCCGAAGCACTAGTTCGCTCACGCGACGGATCCAGACCGGCCAGGTGCAAAACTACTTGTTTCTGGTCGCCGCCGGTGCGGTAGTGTCGGTCGGCGCTTTGGTGATTTTCCGTTGATGACCCCGCCACCCGCTGCCTCGGATTCGCCTGTGATAAACGGGCGCAACTAGCTTGTCCGAACTTTCGATAATCATCTGGGCGCCGCTCATCGGGGCCGTGCTGGTCCTGTTGACGCGCAGCCGCTCGTCCGCCACTGCCGTCGCCCTGGTGGCCTCGCTTGTCAGTCTTGCGGCAACCGTCGCCGTTGTCGCGGGGTTCGACCGCGACGCCACCGGATTCCAGTTCGTCGAGGCGCGCGAATGGCTTCCGGCGGTTGATATTCAGTACAAGGTTGGAATCGACGGCATAAGTGTCCTGATGGTCGTTTTGACCGCCGTCCTAACGCCCGTCGTAATCGCCACGTCTTGGCTGACCGTCAACAAGCGCGCCAAGGAATACATGGCGTCGTTGCTTGTATTGGAGACCGGGATGCTCGGCGTTTTCCTGGCCCTGGACCTCGTACTTTTCTACGTGTTCTGGGAGCTCGTGCTGATTCCCATGTACCTGATCATTGGTGTCTGGGGCGGGCCAAACCGCGTGTACGCGACCATCAAGTTCTTCCTGTTTACGTTCATCGGAAGCGTGTTAATGCTCGTCGCCATACTCGCCATATTTTTCAATACCCAAACCTTTGACGTGGAAGTTTTGTCCGATCGTGCGCTTTCCACATCCTTGCAAGGGTGGGTCTTCGTCGCATTGTTTCTGGCGTTCGCGATCAAGGTCCCCATGTTCCCATTTCACACATGGCTGCCCGACGCTCACGTCGAAGCCCCGACGGGCGGGAGTGTGATACTGGCGGGCGTGCTGCTGAAGATGGGCGGATACGGCTTTATTCGCTACATCCTGCCGCTGACTCCAAACGCGGTCGATGACGCCCGGGTCTGGATGATGGTCCTTTCTGTCATCGCCATCATCTACGGCGCTCTCGTGGCGCTTATGCAGAGGGATCTGAAAAAGCTCATTGCGTATTCAAGCGTCAGTCACATGGGATTCGTGACTCTGGGTATCTTCTCGGGTGAGCAGATCGGCGTTGACGGCGCGATTATTCAGATGTTCAGTCACGGTCTCGTCACCGGCGCCCTGTTTTTGTGCGTCGGAATCCTTTACGAGCGGACTCACACCCGCATGTTTTCCGACCTCGGCGGATTGGCCCGCACGATGCCCGTTTACGCCGTTGTTTTGGGGTTCTTCAGCCTCGCTTCCCTCGGTCTCCCAATGCTGAGCGGTTTTGCTGGCGAATTCATGGTCCTCGTCGGCGCTTTTGGATGGCGGTATTGGGCTGGCGTTCTGGCCCTCAGCGGCGTGGTGCTGGCCGCCGCTTACATGCTCTGGATGTATCAGCGAGTCGTGCTCGGACAGGTCAAAAATGTGGCTTTTTCGAGATTGCCCGACATGAACCGGATCGAAGTGATGGCGCTGGCCCCGGTTGCGGCACTGGTCGTTTTCGTTGGAGTTTCGCCCGGAACATTCGTGGACTTCATCGCCAGCTCCACCGCGCGTATCCCATTAATACTCAGATGATGACGGTATCCGGCCAGGTGAGCCGCTCCGGGATTTCAGCGTGACCAGAGCCGAACTGTTATTGATCGTTCCCGAGATGATCGTGGCGGCCGTGGCCGCCGCGATTCTGCTCGTATCGGTTTTCAGCAGCCGCAATAATCGTTGGCTGGTGCTGATGCTGGCTGTAGCCGGCGCCCTGGCGGCCGCCGCGTACTCAATCCAGCACCTGAACATCGATCCCACGCCGATTTTTGGCGGTCAGCTCACGATCGACCGCTTCACCGTGTTCTTCCGATTCATCTTCCTGCTGGTGGCTATAGGAACTCTCGTCCTGGCTGTTGATCAGCTCGAACGAATCCCGTTCGCGGAATTTGCGTCGATTGTCCTGTTCTCGACGGTTGGCATGATGCTGCTTGCCGGATCGACCGACCTGATAATGATATTTATAGCTGTAGAACTGATGGCCATTCCCGTCTACGTCCTCACTGCGTTTACACGATTCAGGCAAGTTTCCACCGAGGCGGCCATTAAGTATTTCACCCTCGGGGCGTTCGCCACGGCGATCCTGGCCTACGGAATGGCGTGGACGTACGGGCTGACCGGCAAGACGGGACTTAAGGCAATTTCCGAAGCGTTGCCTGCAACCGTGGACGCGCCGGATATCGAAGTCTTACTGGCGCTTGGTTTGGTGCTGGTTGGCATGGCCTTCAAGATTGCCGTCGTCCCGTTTCACGTGTGGACCCCCGACGCGTACGACGGCGCGCCCACACCGGTTTCCGGATTCATGTCCGTCGGGCCGAAAATCGCGGCGATGGCGATGCTCATCCGAATGGTGGGCATAGCATTCGAACCGATTTCGGCGAACATCCAGGTCCTCCTTTACGTTCTCGCTGCCGCCAGCATCATCGGAGGCAACATCTGGGCGGTTCAGCAAACCAACATCAAGCGGATGCTGGCCTACTCGAGTATTGCCCACAGCGGCTACATGCTCGCCGGTATCGCGGCAGCCACCGTAGCGGGCTCGACGGACAGGCCCTTTCATACGCTGCTCTATTACGGCGTGGCCTACGCCCTCATGAACGTTGGCGCCTTTGCCGTCGTATTCGTGGTCGAAAAGCGGACCGGCAGCGTAGACGTTGCCGCATTCCGCGGTCTGGTGCAAACATCGTGGATGCCGGCGCTCATGATGACGATTTTCATGTTGTCCCTGATGGGCATGCCACCACTCGCCGGATTTTTCGGAAAACTGTTCATCATTCAAGCGCTGATTGGCGCCGATCTCGTGTGGCTCGCCATCATCCTGGCTGTGGGATCGGTCGTCTCCGCGTACTACTATCTCCGCGTTGTGGTTTTCATGTTCATGCGCGATCCCGAGCCGGGAACCAACGCCGAGCCGTTCGCGATTTCAGACTCCGTGGCTTCGGTGATTTTTGTTGCCGGAATCGGCAGCCTCGCAATTGGCATTTTCTCGAACTGGCTATTCGAAATTGCGCGGGATAGCGTTCTACTCGCAAGTTTCTGATCCACGCCGCCTGCCTGGTCCCGCCAATTCAAAATGCCGGTTAGCCCGATAAAAGCACCGCGCGGGGGCGACCCAGCTGATTGGCGAAATCGTCCGTTCGACGATGAACTCCGAACGCCAGTTGTGCGGAAATGAACGATCAATCTTCGACGGAGTTTCCGACCTTCACATACCGCGATTGATAGAAAATCAGCGGACCCTTTCCAGATATCAGCCGCGCCGATGCCACCTTGCCGACAAATAACGTGTGGTCTCCAGCGGGCAGCCGATCCGCAACGGTGCATTCAAGCTCCGCAATAGCGCCATCGACGAGAGGATTTCCCAGGGAGCCAGAGTGGTGATCTACACCAAGAAATTGATGTACCTCGATTTCCTCGTGATTGGCGAACTTGCCCGACAGCTCGCTCTGATCTTCAGATAGCACGCTCACCGAAAACGTTCCCGAATTCTCAATTAGTCCGTGGCACCCAGAATCCTTCGAAATGCAGATGACCACCATGTGCGGATCTAGCGAAACCGACGTGATGGCGTTTACAGTCATCCCTCGTTTCAGCCCCTCGTACGCTGCCCCAACCACGGTTACTCCGGTCGGAAACCGTCTCATTACATCGCGAAACGCGTCACTTGAGCCGTCCAAACCGGGATTCCCATCCTTACTCAGACGTGAAGCAGGTCAATTTCAACACAGACCGAGCGGAATATACTAGCCACCCACGACGGGACGAACAGGCTCGCTGGTCCCCACAATGGGAACTTCCGAAACAGCGACTACACCGCCGCTGATGAGGCTGCGATCACCGCATTAAGAATGCGAACAAATTCGGCAGCGGCGGGAGACGCCGTGGCACCACGTATACGATATTGATATAGATTACGACTAGTCCCAAGGTCGGTTATATGCAAAACGTGCAAAAGGCTCGCCGCGAACTCCCAATCTACACAGAAGTTATAAGTTACAGCTATTCCGAGGTTCGCTCGAACCATGCGCTTCAAAGCATCGCCGCTGGTCACCTCCATGCCGATGTTGGGCGACTGCCGGTCCATTCCGGCGGCAAGCCACTGCAACCCTCGACGAGAAGGCGAGCCTTCGCCTTCAACGATAAATATTTCGCCGGCGACGTTTGCGGTCGGAGCTCTCTGCTGCAGAGCCAGCGAGTGATCGCGGCTGGTTATGACGACATACTCAGCGGAACCGACCCGCGTAGACTCAACGGATTCTTCCCCCTCCGCATCCTGGTCTCCGAATCCCAGGTCCAGCCGGCCCGAGCTCAATCCGCCAGCAATCTCTGAAGGCGTCTCAATCGTAAGCTCGACATCGATGCCCGGATGTGCCTCCGCGAAACCGCGCATCGCATTGGGCAGCAGATACAATCCGATGCATTCGACTGCGCCAACCCGAAGCCGTCCCCGTTCGAGCCCGAGGTAACTGTCAACCTCTACCATCGTCTCTTCAATGGCGCTGAGTATGCGAACAGATCTCGCGTAAAACGCCGTCCCGATCTCGGTTAATCGGTTTCGCCGCCCGGCCCGCTCAAACAATTGGACGCCCAGAGTTTTCTCAAGTCCCTGTACCTGAACGGAAACCGAAGGCTGGCTTACGCCCAGCCCCTGGGCAGCCTTCGAATAGCTGCCGAGCCGTGCCACCGTCTCGAACATTTGGATCTGCCGCAGCGTAAACACGTAAATCTCCACATAGGCAGCTATCAGGGGAGCAGAACAATGCCTCAATCCTATTGTTTCAATATCAGGTGGTCAAAGTGAGCTATCCGGTGCGGCCCTCAAACAAACTCGAGATATCACTCACCGATGCGGTCGTCGAAAGGCTAACCAGGTCGTCGCTCAATTCGAACGAGGTTTTGCGCGATATCGATCCGATCGTATTCGCTGGCAATCGTGCTTTGATTCAACCCGCAGGACCTGCTCGGATTCAGGAGTTGGCGTCAGCGATCTAAAATCAACGCGCGGAACGAATTCAGCCGCGACTGCATCCGGCATTGCATACTAATATGTTATTCATTTCAGAGTTGTCACTGTTTGGCCAATAGTTCACGGCCTTAAGCATAGTCCTGAGATATATCTTTGGAAATATCCGTATTGATCGGCTCTACGTCTACCGAGCTTGAGACCAGCGAATGCAAGTGTCGAAGCAAAGGCAATGCGCTTCCGGTGTCGCGGACGGTCTCATTGGGCGGCCCGCAGGCGGACTACCACCAAACCGTATGCGGGCGCGGCCATCCAGGCAGTGCAATCCACGAATTGACTAGTAGATAACGTTATCGGCGGCCTGTCGTCGCAGGGATTGACGCGGCCTGGCGCTCTACTCTTCTGCCTGAAGTTTTTCTATGTACACGACTGCGTCACCCACGGTTCCAATACCTTGAGCGTCTTCGTCCGGAATCGTGACATCGTAGCGTTCTTCCAGTTCCATGATCAGTTCGACGAGGTCGAGAGAGTCCGCGCTCAGATCGTCCTCGAACTTGGTTCCCATCGTCACGGTCGACGTATCGACACCCTTCAACGTCTTCGCAATCACCTCGACCACCTCATCAAAAACTGCCAAATGCTCTCTCCTTACGTCACTAAATCGAAGTCGGACTCAACCTTTGCGTATGCGCGGTTCACGTTAAACGAAGAACGTACCGTCGATCCTGGCCAGGCACAATTCCAGCCGTGATTGTACATAGCCGAATAGCTTGATCCCAATCGCCTGCCCTGCGGTCGGGCCACCACAGCGCAGCTTGACAGGTCTAGCTGGACGGTGGAATCTGCCGTCCGACGAGACTCCACGTTGATGGCAACACCAACGCGGCAATAACGAGCTTCGCGATATCGCCCGGGATGAACGGGAACATTCCGAGCGGAAGCGCGTCTCTGGCGCCGACAAAGTAGGCCAGCCATGGGACGCCAATCAGGTATATGAAAAATTCCCCCACAAGCATCGCTGCGGCGGCCGTCCAGAATCGCCGGTCCCATCCACGTTCCGCCAACCATCCCACGGCGTACGCCGCGGCCACAAACCCAATCAGGTAGCCGCCGGTCGTACCGGAAAACGTAGCCCATCCAGAGCCGCCTCCCGCGAAAAACGGCAGCCCGGACCCCCCTTCTATCAAATACAGCACAATAGCCAACGCTCCGCGACGGCTGCCCAGCACCGCGCCGACCAGCAGAACGCCTAGCGTCTGACCCGTTATCGGCACGGGCGTAAACCAGAGTGGAATTGAAATCTGCGCGCTCAGCGCAAGCAGAAGGCTCCCGCCCACGACGAGCTGCGCGTGACGGACGAAACTATTCTCATCCGCCAGAACCGTTGCATCCGTGCGCCTCGCCAGAATCTTCAATTTTTCAAACCCCTATTACGCGTAGGTCGGTCCGTTTGATTTCGACGCGACGGCGTCGTGAGGTCTAATTCGAAAGACCGTGCTGCCTGCACTGATTTCGTTTCCGTCCTCGACTACGAACTTCGCAAGCGTACCAGCTACGTCGGTCACCACCTCGATGAACGTTTTCATGGCCTCGATCAATCCAACGACCTGGCCCTCATGCACGATGTCACCTTCGGCCACAAAAGGCTCCCCGCCTGGTATCGGCGCCCGGTAGAATACACCTGCCACCGGCGTAGATACGTCCACCAGATTGGGATCGTCGTCGACACTGGCAGGTTTGCCCACCGACACCGCGGATTCACGAAACCTCCTGGCCGTGCCGCCAATTTCGGTGCTTTTTCGGATCCGTACGCGAAATCGCCCCCGTCCGACCTCCACCTCCCGCACCGGCGTATCTCGTACGCGATCGAGGAGCGATGTTACTAGGCTGGCTAACCCCGGCATTCGCGGCCGTCACCGGCCCCGCACGGAAAATTGCAAGGTCCTCAAGCCGGGCCGAAGATCAGCGAGGAATTCTGTCCGCCGAATCCAAAGCTGTTACTCAGAACCGTCTCAATCTCCACTTCCCGCGATTGCCCGGGAACATAATCAAGATCGCAGCCCGGGTCCGGATTTTCAAGATTGATCGTTGGCGGCACGATGCCTTCCTGCAAAGCTCTGACGCATATGATCGCCTCGGTCGCACCGGCCGCACCGATCAAATGACCCAACATCGACTTCGTTGAACTGATCGGAACGCTCTCCGCCTGCGCGCCGAAAACCCTTCTTATGGCAATTGTTTCCGCGACGTCGCCAGCCTGTGTGGACGTCCCATGAGCGTTAATGTAGTCCACTTTCGATGCGCTTATTCCGGCGCCGGCCAGCGCTCGCTCCATCGACTTTGCAGCTCCGGCTCCATCTTCCGGCGGCGCGGTTATGTGGAAAGCGTCGGCGCTCGCCCCATACCCAATCAACCGCGCATGCACGCGCGCTCCTCGGCTGCGGGCAAAATCCATGTCCTCCAGCACCAGAATGCCGGCCCCCTCCGCTGGAACGAACCCATCACGGAGCGCGTCGAACGGGCGCGAAGCCTTTTCCGAGCATTCATTTCGAAGCGTGCTCAGCGCCCTGCCCTGACAAAATCCCGCCAGGCCTATCCGCGTTATCGCGGATTCGGATCCGCCAGCCAGCATGGCTACCGCGTCGCCCCGGGCGATCGTTTCGGCGGCTTCACCGATCGCATGCGCTCCCGAAGCGCAGGCGGAAACGTGCGCCATGTTCGGACCGGCGGCTCCGGTTTCAATAGCGACCTGGCCCGCCGCCATGTTCGGAATCATCATTGGTATCAGAAACGGCGATACACGCCGGGGTCCCCGCTCTTCTAGAATTTGCATTTGCTCGTACAGGGTTGTAATGCCGCCGATTGCGCTGCCGATAAAGATACCCACGCGATCTCGAAGCTCGTCGGTGAGCTCTAGTCCCGCATCAGCCAGCGCCTGCTTCGCGGCAACGATGCTGAACTGAACGTATCGATCGGTGCGTCGTGCCAGCCTTTCTCCGAGCAAGGCCGGAGCGTCGAAGTCGTCGACCTCGCCCGCAATCTGGCATGGAAATTCAGACGGGTCGAAGAAAGTGATTCGGTGTACTCCCGACTTTCCGGCCACCAAACCTCGCCACATTGCCTCTACGCCGATGCCCAGTGGCGACAAGGCCCCCATCCCAGTAATCGCTACATCGGCTGCCAACGGCGGTTATCCAGTCCGGAGAACGGTCAACGCAACGGGCCGGATTGCACACCGGCGGGAAACTGTTTTGAGTCCAATTGCCTCGAATTATATCAACGGTGACGTTTCCCCTTGTGAAGCTCCGCCGTCGCGCCAACGCATATACTCCGATGTAAGTCCTTAATCCGCCACCGCCTTCATCAGCTACCGCCGGTACCGCCCGGCTGCCCGTAACCGGGAGATATTTTGGTAAGAGCAACCACGATCACGGGTTGGGGCATGTCGCTTCCCAGCCAGGTTCGCACAAATCAAGATCTTGAAAAGATGGTCGACACCACCGACGAGTGGATCCAATCGCGCACGGGAATTCGCGAGCGTCGAATCGCCGGCGACGACGAATCGACCCTGTCGCTGGCGCTTGGAGCTTCGAAACAGGCCATCGCGACGGCAGGTCTGGCTCCTGAAGACATCGAAATGATCATTGTCGCAACCATCACTCCGGACTACGGTTTTCCCGCCGTGGCGAATCTTCTGCAGGACGCGCTCGCCGCCCGGAATGCCGCAGCCCTAGACATCAACTCCGCTTGTACTGGATTTCTGGCGGGCCTCGCGCTCGCAGACGGCATGATCGTGAGCGGCCACATTAACAACGTCCTGCTGGTTGGAGCAGAAACCATGTCTCGGGTGGTTGACTGGAGCGACCGCTCGACCTGCGTACTTTTTGGTGACGCAGCGGGCGCCGCCGTTCTGCAGGTTTCGGAAAATGGCGGCGGAATTCTTAAAACTCTGCTTGGATCAGACGGCTCCGGCGCCATGTCGCTGTTCGCCGGAAGTGGCAGCCGATATCCGGCAAGCGCCCAGACTGATTCCGAAGGGCATCACTACCTCAAGATGGACGGCCGCGAAGTCTATAGATTCGCCGTCAAAGCGATGATCGATTCCACACGGGAAACCGTTAACAAAGCCGGAATGTCGCTTGATGACTTCGACCTTTTTATTCCGCATCAGGCCAACAGCAGGATTATCAAGTCGGCGATTCGCGAGCTGGAGATTCCGGAATCAAAAGTCTTCACCAACGTCGATCGTTACGGAAATACGTCCGCCGCCTCGATACCCGTGGCTCTTTGCGAAGCTATCGGGGAAGGCCGGATAAAGCCGGGCGACAACCTCTTGATGGTCGCGTTTGGCGCCGGCCTATCATGGGCCGGAACCGCTCTGGAATGGACCGCGCCAGTACCCGGGGGCGGGATTTCTCACGCGGCCCTGGACACCGTGGAAAACCTGGGCGTCGTCCGAGCCTAGACTGAGCCGACCTCGATTCGGAGTCCCGCCCCACATTCAGCCTTCCTTGAGCCTGCGCGCAACCATTTGCTTGACCCGATGTGCAAGTCTCACAGCGGGCGCCTGGCTGGGACACCCGATCGTCGCGGGTAAGTGGAAGGGGTAGCTGAGATCTTTTCATATAGCGCGAGACACCGGTCCTGCCGCAATCCCGGCAACGAGTACTCGACCGTGGCGCCGGATCGAGCCCCGAGCAGCGTGGCCGCGGCTTCCGAATCTCTTAGAGTCCGCGCTTGATCGGCCGTCTTATACAGAATTGCGAGACCCCCAACTCGCAGCAGAGGCAGGGTCAGCTCCAACGCAGGCGTTGCCGGCAGCACGGCCCTCGAGACGGCCAGATCGTAGCTCTCCCTTCGATCCGGGTCGCGACCGGCAGATTCCGCTCTGGCATGCAAGACGCTGACGTTCTTGATGCCAACTGCGGATAAGGCTTGCCACAAGAACGCCACCCTGCGGGCCGATGATTCGACAAGCACGACGGCGATATTGGGCATGGCGATGGCTATTGGCACGCCCGGCAAACCCGCTCCCGATCCCACATCCACAAGCCGCCCGCACCCGCCCGCGGTGAACGAATCAATTACGGGCACAACCGCCAGCGAGTCAGCCAGGTGGACGATCTCCAGATCGGCCACGGTCGACTTCCCGATGAATCCGCGAGGGGCTGCAAGGCTGCGCAGTTGATCTCCGTATTCGATGAGATGGTCAACGATTTCTGCCGGAGGCGTTCGCAGACCAAGCTCTTCAAGCGACCGTTCGAATCGAGTTCTGGGTATCAAGTCCTCCTCGAAATATCGGAGCGTTGTACTCTTTGAATCGTTGTCGTGGTCGACCGAAACGCTGAGGCAAACTTGGAACGGCTCTGGAGTCCCTGGCGAATAGAGTGGATCGAATCCGACCCGCCGGTCGATGGCGAGTGCCCCTTTTGTGTCACGCGCGAGGCAGCCCAGAAACTTCCCGGGCTCATCGTGGCGACGTCAGAGTTTTCCTATGCCACCCTTAATCTTTACCCGTACAACGGCGGACACATAATGATCTTGCCTTACCGGCATGTTGGAGATATCACAGATTTGCTTCCGGAAGAGCAGTCGGAATTGTTCGCCAATCTTCAGTCAGGTGTCGCGGCGCTTCGATCGGCGATGACGCCCTCAGGTTTCAATATCGGACTCAATCTTGGAACAGCCGCGGGCGCCGGCGTCCCGGGTCACGTCCATTTTCATGTAGTTCCGCGCTGGTCTGGCGACGCGAACTTTATGCCCGTTGTCGGCCAGACCAAGGTGATACCCGAGTCTTTGGAGCAGACCAAGTTGCGGATCGTCGAAGCCTGGCCACGGTGAGCAGCGCTAAGCCGTCAAAACGTCCCCGGCGGGGGCAAGCGATCGGACAGGCGCCGGCACGACCGGTGGCGTCTGCTTCGGAAATACGCCGAATTTCCCGAACGGCCAGTAGATAACCCAAACCTTACCCACCACGGCCGCCAGCGGCACGGGGCCGAATCTCCTCGAATCTTCGCTTACGGATCGATTGTCCCCCATCGCGAAGTAACTTCCCGCCGGGACTCTTACCGGTTCGAGCACGGAGTTGCCGGCGCGAATTATATACGCGCTCTCGTCGAGCTCGAGGCCATTTACGAACACCCTTCCCGTGCGCACCTCGATCGTTTCATTCGGAAGACCAATGATCCGCTTTACCAGATCCTCTCTGTCTCCGCCGGGCTTTCGGAAGACGATCACGTCACCGCGGCTCGGTGTCGATCTCATGTAAGACAGCTTGCTTACCAGAAGAAATTCACTCGATGCGAGAGTTGGGCGCATGCTCGGCCCCTGGACGCGAAAATTCTGAACGACAAGCCTTGTCGCGAAGAATATGAATAAAGCCAGCAGCGCCGTCTCCAGGATCTCCAGGGAGGCCATCTGGTATCGCCTACTAAGCCCGAGCATCATGTGGCGTTACCGATCTCTGCGATGGTGTTACGGGTAGTGGCCGCGATCGCTTTTTTGTACCTGACAGAATCCGAAATCACAGTTTCATCATGCTAACATCGGCTGAATGATGGGTACCCGCCAGGGGATGCCGCGCACTGGAATTCTGGGCGGCGGCATCTCGTCTCGATTCGATCCGAGGTTGCTAACGAACACCAAAGCCGCGCTACCTACCGTCCTTGCCGGAATTCTGGTTGCATCGCTCGATCAGGTTGCCAAGGCTCTGCTCGCCCCCTACCTCGAATCGCAGACTGGCGGCCAGATTTGGGTTGTCGAACCTGTGCTCAAACTTCGGCTGGTTCACAACTCAGGATTTGTCTTTGGCATGTTCTCCGGTAGCGTGCCCCCCTTGCTCGTTTCGCTAGTCGTGATGGGAGCGATCGGTGCGATTCTCTTCGTCTTCGCCCGCCAAATACAATCCCCAACCATCGCCACGCGTGTCGTGTTCGGGCTGACCTTCGGCGGCGCGCTCGGCAACCTTATCGATCGCTTTCGGCTCGGCTATGTTATCGATTACGTCGATCTCGGCTGGTGGCCCGTATTCAACATCGCCGATTCCGCGATCAATATCTCCATGATTGCCTTTGTAGTGCTACTTTTGCTGGGGCGCGTCGAAAAGCAGTCGAGCCGCCCATCGCCCTTCATGGGGTAACCGTTCCCCCCGGGAAAGTCCAGCATCCAACCCGTTGAAGACTTAGAACCAGACTCCCTCGTCGTCGGACAGGCCGACGTCGGCCGAAGGCTAGACGAGTGGCTGGCCGATCAGCACGATGGCCTCAGCCGTACGCGCGCCGCGAAATCGATCAAGAACGGCTCGGTTCTTGTCAACGGCGAACCATCAAAACCGTCCCATCGCCTCGAGGCGGACGACGAGATCGTCGTTTCTCTTGACGAAGATCGGCCCGGCACTCCGGCCCCGCAGGACGTTGACTTCGAGTGCGTTTACGAAGACTCCGGAATCATCGCTATCAACAAGCCGCCAAACCTCCCGGTGCATCCCGGCGCGGGTCGTCGCGACGGGACTCTTGTCAACGGACTTTTATTCCGCTATCCGGAAATCGCCGACGTGGGTGGAAGGGGCCGTCCGGGCATTGTCCACCGACTGGATATGGATACGAGCGGCATACTTCTCGTTGCCCGAACAGATCACGAATATTTGAGCCTGGTCGAACAGTTTGCGAACCGTACGGTCAGCAAGACATATTTGGCTCTTGTCGAAGGCGAATTTCGGCACGAATCCGGCGTTATCTCCGCTCCCGTTGCTCGCAAACCCTCCGACAGGCGAAAGATGCAGATCGACTGGTCTGGAAAGGAAGCCGTCACTCGGTTCCGCGTGGTCACCCGGTCCCGGCACGTAACGTTCCTCGAGCTGGCCCTGATAACCGGCAGAACCCATCAGGCGCGCGTCCACCTCGCGGCGGTTGGCCATCCAGTTATCGGAGATACCGCCTACGGCAATCCGGAACCGCAGGCAGCCAGTGCGGCGAAGCGGCCGGTTCCGACGCGGCAGATGCTCCATGCCTGGCGGATTTCGGCTGAACGGCCCGACAAATCCCGAATCACTTGCCAGGCGGCCATGCCCGCGGATATCGCGCGCCTCGCCGCCGAAATCGGGATCGCCGAAACGGTCCTGACGGATTACGAAGCCACAGGCTGGAACTCCGATGAATAGCCGGTCATTTAGCGGGGAGTAGATCCGATGCGCCGAATCACATATTGCCGATATTGGCTCCCGATAGTTTCGGATCGAGCTCCACTCAGATCGACGCCTGCGACGCCAATCCGAAAAGACATTTCGCCGTCGCGGTGGGCCGCCCAGACTCACCACGATCAATCTCGTGATGACGGTGATAGCCGTGTACCCACCATCGGGAGCGCAGACGGAGCTCACTCGCCAGACAAAGCGATTCCCGACCGCCGTTGACGACCTCGACAGTTGAAATTTACCGCGAAGTTCGAGGCGGCCCTTTTTGGGGCTCGGCTAATCGATCCGCTGAGCCAGAAACTCGTAGCTCGATCTAAGGCAGTCAAACATGTCGCGGCGCGCCGCATCCTGTTCGACGATCCAGAACTCGGTTCCAGCCGCTCGGGCAGCCGGGATTATCGAGTCCCAGTCGAGGTTACCCTCGCCGACCGGCGCGTAGAAAGGCGCGGGCCGCCCTCCGTCGTCGGGGAGAACCATCTCCACATCCTTGGCGTGAATGTAAGTCGCCCGCCCGTGAATTCGCTCAAATATCGACGCCGGATTAACTCCCGCGACGGCGGCCCAGTACACGTCGAATTCCATCAGGAGTCCCTCCTCGCCGCGGTCTATCAACGTGTCGAAGTAAGTAGCGCCGCCGGGAACCGATCTCATGAACTCGTGCGCGTGATTATGGTATCCAAATGAAATATCGCGCGATCTCAGCGTTTCGATAACAGCCGCCGAATCGTCGACAAATCGCGAATACGAATCCGCCTCGTAAGGGTCGTATTCGTCGGCCAGCGACCCTACGGCCACAAAGCCGCATCCCAGGGCTTCCAGAAACTCGATCTCACGCTCGGTCTCGTCCCGCAACGCCGCCCAACGGCTGTGCGCGCCGACACATTCAAGCCCGTTGTCGTCCAGAATCGCGCGGGCCTCCCGGGGTGATGTGTCAGCGTCGTCGCCCTCAACCGCCGCTACGGCCGAAAATTGCACACGGTCGTAGCCTATTGCCTTAATTTTTGCGAGCGACGACTCAAGATCGCGGCGATTCGATGTGAACTTCCGAATTGAGTAGAGCTGAGCGACAATTTTGCCAGGCACGACAACCCACGCTTTCACGTCTGAGATGCATCCGGCGTAACGCTAGCAGTCAATCGTCAAGGGCGCCAGAATCCCGCCGCCCGTTGACTCCGATTGCTCTGTACCCAGGTCAACCTCTTCGATGCGTTTCGGGAGCTGGCGCGCGGTCCTACTCCGCCGTTTGCTCGGTCACCTGCTCAGCGTCAACCGCAGGCACCGCAATTCGGGCCATCAGAATGCCGATCTCATACAGCAAATACATGGGTATCGCGACGGTCATCTGCGTGAACGGGTCTGGCGTCGGCGTGATGATAGCCGCCACGATTACGATCACGACGATGGCGTACCGGCGAAAGTGCGACAGTTTCCTCGCGTCGACAATCCGCAGCTTGGCCAGAAGAAAAATGACGAATGGAGTTTCAAAGACGAGTCCGACCGCGACAATCAACTTTGCCACGAATGTAACGTGATTATCGAGCGTCAGTTCCGTTCTGATGAAATCGGGCGTGAACTGAGTGAGGAAAATCATCGTAAATCGCAACACGACGAACCACGCAAAAAGGGCCCCAATCGTAAACATCACCGCGATCGCCGGAATCGATATGTAGAGCCACCGCTTTTCATTCGCATACAACCCAGGAGCCACAAACGCCAGAATCTCGTACATAACCAGCGGGCTGGCGAATCCAACTCCGGCGATCATCGACAGCTTTATGAACGTGAAGAACGCCTCGGTTGGGGCTATCTGCTGTAGACCTACACCCTCCGGCAACGGCGATGCCATCAGTCTGAAAACGGCGTCTTTGAACGGCCAAAGTGAGAAGCTGGCCAACACGACAGCGATCGCGGCGATCGTCAGTCGCTTGCGGAGCTCCACGAGATGCTCGCGGAGCGTCATTATCCCTTCGGCTCCGTCCTCTGGACCAGCGCCTTGACCGGTGTTTATCGTCGACTCTGCCAATATTGCCGTCCGCCTATGTGGCTTCCGACGCGCCGACCGGCGCGCCCATGGATCTAACGATGGAACCTAACGCGCCGTTGACGAAGGATCCCGCCGTTTCCCCACCGTATCGTTTTGCCAGCCGCACCGCTTCATCGATCACCACCGGCACCGGCGTGGACTCAAGCATGAGTTCGGCGGTGGCGAGGCGCAGAATCGACAGGTCGACCTTTGCGAGCTGATTCAACGGCCATAGTGGAGCCGCCGTCGCGATCCTGGCGTCTATTTGGCCAATGCGCTCCGAAACGGCCGTACAAAGCTCCTCGGCGTAGTTCAGGTCCTCATCCCCGATCCTCGCATCTTGGGCCCGCTCCTCGAGCAGCTCATAGCGATCCGTCCGTCTTGACGCTGCCTCGAACAGAACCTCAAGCAGGAATTCCCGAGCATATCTTCGACCTCTACGCGCCACGATCGTTCCAAAATCTGAATGGCCGCACAGCTATGCGATCGTGCCGAAAACGAGCGGCGCCCACCAATTGTCTCAGACCGCGGCAAGTGCGCCGGTAGGCCGGGACGCACCGAGAGACTGATCGAGATCGTAGTGCCCGCGGATAAAAGCGGGATCCGACAGCAGGTCTCTGAGGTATTGAAGATTGGTCGTGACGCCCGCGATCTCGCATTCGGTGACAGCCCGGCGAGATCTGGCCACCGCCTCCGGCCTGTCTCGCCCCCAGCAGATTATCTTTGCCAGCAGGGAGTCATAATTCGGCGGAATGCTATACCCGGACCGTATGTGGGTATCGACTCGAACGCCCGGCCCGCCCGGAATCGCGAAATCCGTGATCGTTCCGGAAGCCGGCGCCCAGTCGCGAGATGCGTCTTCCGCCAGAACACGGCATTCGATGGCGTGGCCTCTGGACTGAATTTCATCCTGCGCGAGTCCAATCCCTTCGCCGGCTGCGATCGAGAGCTGTTTCTTTACGATATCGATTCCCGTGGTCGCCTCCGTAACCGAATGCTCAACCTGAAGCCGAGCGTTGAGTTCGATGAAATAGGAGTCGCCGTCGTCCGCAACCAGAAATTCCACCGTGCCGGCGTTTGTGTAACTCAGGTGTCGAGTCAGGTCGAGGGCAAATCGGGCGAGGTCCGCGCGCAAATCCCTCGGTAAACCCGGCGCCGGGCTCTCCTCGACGACCTTCTGATGACGGCGCTGGATCGAGCAGTCTCGCTCCCAGAGATGCAGGTGCACTGATTCGTCGGCGAGAACTTGAACCTCGACGTGCCTGGCTCCTAATACCATCCGTTCCAGATAGAGGTCGCCATTTGAAAATGAACCGCGCGCCTCGGCCTGGGCGCGGACGAACAGATCAGGCAGTTCGGACGGCGATAGCACTCTTCGCAATCCACGCCCGCCGCCACCCGCCTTCGCCTTCAGCATCGCTGGACAGCCCAGCTTTTGAAGCTCGGCTTTCGCCGTTTGAACGTCGACGAGCTCTTTGTCCGACGTCTCAAGCGTTGGCAGGCCGGCCTTTCGCGCAAGCTCGATGGCCAGGCTCTTGTCCGCGACGGCCGCGATGACATCGGGCGACGGTCCCACATATGAGATTCCATACTGATGGCAGATTTCCGCGAAATACGCATTCTCAGAGAGGAATCCCGCGCCAGGGTGAATCGCGTCTGCGTCAACCTTGAGGGCCGCGCTGATAATGTTCGGAATGTTCAGATAGCTGTCGGTTGCCGGGCCCGGTCCAACGCAGACGGCTTCGTCGGCAATTTGCGCGTGCATGCAATCTCGGTCAGCTTCCGAATACACCGCCGCCGTGGCCACGCCTAATTCATTGCAAGCCCGAATGATCCGAACGGCGATCTCGGCGCGGTTGGCTATCAATACTTTGGAAAACATCGGGCTACACCCTACATCGCCAGTCCGCCATCGACCACAAACACCTGTCCCGTAATGTAAGCCGCACGGTCGGAGGCCAAAAAAGCCACGACCCCGGCCACATCGGCCGGCGTTCCCATCCGCCCCATCGGAATCATTTTTGTGACTTCGGCACGCGTATTTTCCGGAATGGCGTCCGTCATGGGCGACTCCAGAAAACCGGGAGCAACGACATTTACCGTTATGTCTCGCGAAGCGACCTCACGGGCCAGCGACTTCGTGAGGCCGATGAGACCGGCCTTCGCGGCGGAGTAGTTGACCTGGCCCGCGTTTCCCATTAATCCGGCCACCGAGGACACGTTTATTATCCGCCCGTTCCGCGCCCTCATCATCGACCGCACTACCGCCCGGCTGCACAGAAACGCCGACTTGAGGTTCGTTTCGATGACGGAATCCCAATCTTCGTCCGACATTCGCGCCAGTAGCGCGTCCCGCGTTATCCCGACATTGTTGACGAGAACATCCAAACCGCCCAACAGTTCGGTGGCCTCGGACACAACGCCGTTCGCCTCGACCGAGTCCGAAACGTCACCCGAGACTTGAACGGCCTCGCCACCGGCCGCCGCAATTCGCTCGACTACGGCTTTAGCCGCCTTCTCGTTGGACCGAAAGTGAACAGCGACCACGACTCCCGTATGGGCAAGTTCTTCCGCTATGGCGCTGCCCAGGGCTCCCGACGCGCCCGTCACGAGGCCGCGCTGATTCTTGAGTCCCGGATACATCACGGTTTCATTGTCCCAGAAACCGTCCGGCGAGCGCTCGCACTCCCTCAACATCGCCAACCGCCAGAGCCTCGGCTCCCTCCACGGCCCTGGTGGCAAGACGCGAAAGCACTTGGCCCGGTCCGACTTCGACGAAATATTGCGCGCCGCGCGATCCCATGTAGCTCATCGACTCAGCCCACCGCACAGGCGCCACGATCTGGGCCGAAAGCTCTCCGCGTATGGAATCGGGGTCCGGGATCGGTTCAGCATCGATATTGCCGACCACCGGAATCCGCGGCTCCGCAAGCTCGGCGGAAAGCAGGCGCTCCACCATCTTCTCCGACGCGGGAAGCATGGCGGACGAATGAAATGCGCCGGACACGCGTACAGGTAAAGCACGTCGAATCCCGTATCCGGCCGCTCGTTTGGCCGCAAGGTCCACCGACTCATGATCGCCCGCCACGATCACCTGGTCTGGTGAGTTGTAGTTTGCTATGACCAGGAAGCTGCCATCCACGCTCGCTCTGATTTCACTGCATAATTTCCCTGCGGCGTCAGCCGGTCCAGACAACAGTGCCAGCATGGTGCCCGGCCGCTGTCGGCCCGCCTGTTCCATTGCCCGCCCCCGGAACGCCACGATCTCAAGACATTCGCTCACCGATAGTGCTCCCGATGCAGCCAGTGCGGCATATTCCCCGACGCTGTGACCCGCCACGAACGCAGGAGGGGCAGAAAATCCACGAAGGTCGAATGCGTCCGTCTGACTGAGACCAGCCTCTTCGCTGGCGGCCGCCAAGATCGCAAGGCTGGTCGCCACCACGCACGGCTGCAGGTTGGCGGTCAGAAGCAATTCATCCTCAGGACCCTCGAAGCAGAGTCGACGAACCGGCAGACCTGTGCAACTGTCGGCTGTGTTGAAGACGCTTTCGGCGGATTTCCATACGCTGGCAACTTCGCGCCCCATCCCCACGTATTGAGATGCCTGCCCTGGGAAGAGAAGTGCGTATTTCAACGTTGGAGAATCCCAAATCTCGCTAGCCGCTCGGCATTACCGCGGAGCCGTCAGCGATATTTGACCTTCAGCTGTTCAGTGACCGCGACCGCTGTATCTCGATAATGGCCGCACACCGGGCAGACCTGATGATTAGCCATCAGGCTGCGGCACTGCGAACACCGGCCAAGGTTCATGGCTCTCAGGGCATCGTGAGACCGTCGCCTGTTTCGGCGCCCTTTAACCGTCCTCTGTTTGGGTTCCGCTCCCACAGGCCTATCAGTCTCCGTCGATTTCGGATTGCGCCAGAGATTTTTCCAATAGCTCCTTGAGCGGAGCCCAGCGCAGGTCTACATCATACTCTTCGCAACCGCAGTTAAGGTCGTTCAGATTGTTGCCGCAAACCGGGCACAGCCCGGCGCAGTCGTCTCGGCAGACGACGTTAGGTGAGATCGAGGCGATCGCGGTCTCTCGCAGCAAATCCGTAAGGTCAATCGCGCCGTGCCGGTCGAGTGTAAATACTTCAGGATCGTACAGATCCGAATCCGCGTTCGACTTCGGATTTCGGGCTGCGACAAACCTGCCGTCGAACGAAGTTTTCGTTCGCTCGGCGACCGGCTCCAGGCATCTTCGGCACGGAACCGAAATCTCCCAACTAAGCGTACCCACCACGATCAGTTCTCCGTCGCCACGCAGCACCCGGCACTCGCCGGATAGCCGCCCACGAACTTCCTGAACGGCGAGCGCGTCGGAATCGCCCTCGAACCCAAACTGAAATTCCGCACCGGCGCCCGCGCCAAAGAGTTGGCTTGCGTTTTTGATCAGTATGTCCGAATTCCGGCTGGACACTGTTTGAACCTGGTGGGTTACGGCGCCGGAGCCTGGTCGAGAGATTCAACCGGTGCTTCTTCTGGCATTGCCTCGACGGCCTGGATGCCCCGCTCGATGCTTGTCAGGTGAGTGGCCAGTCGCCGCTCCAAATCTTGGAGCATGTTCAGAGCGTAGTCGTCCATCTCGTCCCGAGCGGCTCGGTCCACTTCTTGCGACTCGCGCACGATCTCGTCCGCTCGCAGCTGGGCCTGCCGCACGATCTCCTCGTCTCGGATCATCGCCTCCGACTGCTCCCTCGCCTTGGCGATAATCTGGTCGGCCTCCATCTGGGCCGACTGCGGGATCTGTTCCCGCTCACGAAGGATGCGCCGCGCTTCCCTGATTTCTTCCGGAATGCTTATCCGCATTTGATCGATGATGGAAAGTATTTCACCCTTATTTACCATCAATTTCCTTATCATCGGGACCCGCTGCCCGGCCTCGAGGAGCGATTCAAGCCGCTCAATCAGATTGATAAGGTCGATTTGATTTCACTCCCGTGACGGTGCTCGACTGGGATCGAATTCAAGTTTAGCGCGCAGTTGCCCCGCAACGCTCGGCGGCACCCAGTTGTCCACCCGTTGTCCGAGCGACGCGACTTCCCTAACGAGGCTCGAACTGATGAAGGCGAACTGGGGTGAGGTCAAAAGGCAGATCGTCTCGATATCCGATTCGATCACCTGGTTCATTGACGAGAGTGAGAACTCATACTCAAAGTCGGATATGGCTCGCAGTCCGCGCACTACGACCCGGGCGCCGATGCTTTTCGCGAATTCAACCGTCAACCCCTCGTAGGATTCGGCAGACACGTTGGAATACTCAGCCACGGTTTCGCGAACCATTGCCAGACGTTCCCGCGGCGAAAACAACGGGTCCTTGTCGGAAACGCGATAGACCCCCACGACCACATTGTCAAAGACTACGGACGCCCGCCTGACGATGTCGAGATGACCGTTTGTCACCGGATCGAAAGTGCCTGGGAAGAATGCCTTCAAATCAGCCCCCGAAAACAGGCGCGAATTATAGCAACGGAGCCCTGCGCGCACGCAGCCGGCGTATTGTCAGCATGACGCTCCGCGCCGTCAGCCCGGGTTTCCGGAGGAATCCTGGTACGGGCAATGTACTCGTAATCCCAACTCACCTGGCAGCGCACTCTCGCGTTGCCGGACGAATAGGGTCGGGGGATCGACAAAATTCAGCTCGACCATTCGAGTCCACGTTCCGCCAGCGTTTCTCCGGCCAGGCGCGGACTCTGCGTCGGGCAAATTGACGGTTACGCAAAACGGTCCTCAGACCGTGAGTTCGATCGCCCTGTTTACTAGCCTGACCCCGTGGCGTATCGTGCGGGACAGTTCGAAGAGGAACGCTACATGAAACCTGACAACTGGTTCCGACGACTGCATGCCGCCGTCGGCGCGGTTCTCGCCGCCGCGTTCCTCATCGGAGCCGCGTGCCAGCAGAATGGAACCGATTCGACCGCCGCACCCCCTACTCCAGCGACCGTACGGCCGGCTCGGCAACTGCCACTTCAACCTCCACGCCCAGCCCTGCACCGTTGCCGTCGGCAACGCCGACTCGGATCCCTACGGCAGCGCCGACCGCATCCCCAACCCCCACTCCGCTAACACCCGCCGGCATCTTCACGCTCGTTTCGCCCTCCGTCGCGTTCATCAACACCGATGCCACCGCCGGAAGCGGACTTCTGATTGGAAGAGGCTTTGTGGTCACGAATGCCCATGTCGTCTGGCCGTTCGAGACGGTCAGAGTCACGTTCCCGGATGGTTCCGAACATCTCGACGTTCCGGTTATCGGGTGGGATCTGATGGCTGACCTGGCCGTAATTGGCCCGATCGAGACGGCGCGCAGTGGGCTGCCACTGGAAGATGGTGAAGGACTTGGTGTTGGTTCTGAGGTCTACTTGATTGGATACCCCGACGAAGTCGATCGATTTCCACAGCCCAGCCTTACACGCGGCGTAATTTCTCGATTCAGGCAGTGGGAGCCTATCGACTTGACCTTCATTCAGAGCGGCGCGGCGATCTCGGGCGGCCAGAGCGGTGGCGTCATGGTATCCCGGAACGGCGATGTCATCGCGATTTCTGGCCTTGGCTTTGGCCAGGAGCAGGATTTCGCGCTCGCCGCCTCCGCCGCCGACCTGCTCCCCCGCGTCGAAGGCCTCATCGCGGGCAAGGATGTCGACGGACTGGGCGACCGGCGTCTGCCGGCATCAGACGCGGCCGGCAAACGCGAATTCACGTTGACTGGGTATTGGGACTCCAAAGTCGCAGTGCTGCGCGAGCCAGTTGGCTCTGAGATTGAGATCAGGCTTGAATCCGTAAACGATTCCGCCGTCGTCGTTACTGACATTTTTGGCGACGTCGTATTGGAAATCGATGATTGGGTAACAGGTATTGAATCGGGTTCGATGACGTTCGAATATCCCGGGCCTCACTTTGTGTTTTTCCAGCAGTATTCGGTGGAATCTGGGCGATTTGCGATTCAGATGGACCGCGATCTGATATTCATCGAAGATCGAGACGATCACCGCGCCGTTGAAGTGGGCGAAACCGTCCTCGCCAGCACGGATTCGCCGTTTGATATCGATTACTTCCTTACTAGAGCCGGCGGAGGACGAATCGGTATTAATAACCGTCGATTCTGTCGCAATCAATCCGTTCGTGCTTGTTGCCCGCCCCAATGGGGCTGAGGCTGAAATCGTAGACGATGACAGCGGCGGTGGCGTCTTTGGTCTAGATGCTGCAATCACATACACCGCTCCAGATTCAGGGAATTACATAATCCTCATCCGGGACACCGGATTTCGCGAAGTCGGTGGCTATTTCTTGACGATCGAAACGGCGCCACCAAGAGCGGTCACCGTGCCCCGTACCCAGATCCCCGAATCTACTCCCGTATCGAGTCCGTACGGACTCATGGCGACATACTGCAACGCCGAATTTGCTTTCTCAATCCAGTATCCGGCGGATTGGGAGGAGGTTGTCCCGGACGCGGATCAGACCGCGGAGTTCGTTAGCGATCAGGGCGATCGACTTCTAATCACTATTGAAGATCTCGCGGCAAGTGAACTCGGCGAATTAACCTTGGACGAGTACGTCGATCTGTTCAAATCTCGGGTCGAATCGGAAGAGATGGGCATTCTAGTCATCTCAAACTCGAGATTCGGCGAGATCGGGGGCGAGCCGGCACAGCTGGCTGTTATCACCGATCCCGGTGGTGTTGCACGCTTTGCCCGGCTTATGTTCGTTCTTGATAGACAAGTGGCCTACAACGCTACATATGCCGCATCTGCGGCTCAGTTCGAGGAACTGAGCCCGATCATGGAGTACTCATTTGGAACCATTGCGGTTCAAGGCAAACCACTGGCGAACGCGCCGGCGTTTCCAAGCCCCGATGCCGAGAGCCGAATAGTCAAACCTCCTGGCATCCCCGACCTGGCGGCAATGGCCCTTACTCTCGCCGACTTTCCCAACGGAGCGACGCTCAGGTCGGAAGGATATGACGAAGCTTTTCTGAGTCTCGCCCGCTACAGCCGGGATTTCGATTCCGCGTCACTAGTTATTGGATCGACCAGGATCATTGCGCTGAAGAGTGAGATTGAACTTTACCCATCTGCGGTTGAAGCCCAGCTCTTGCTTGAGCTAATGGGAACTATCGTCGATGCGGAAACTGTCGGCGAAGTCTTCGCGGGACTGTTGGATTCTGAAGGAATCGATCCAGACTCGATCGAGATTGAAACCACCGACCTGGCCATTGGAGACGGGGGACGTGCGATTCTCATTCACGGCGAATCGGCCGCGGGCGACCGTACGTTTGCGCTATACGCGTTCGCTGTCGATCGCATTCTCGGATCCTTGATCGTGTTAAGTCCCCGCAATGAATTTGTGCTCGGAGATGTTGTGCCGCTTGCAGGTTTAATGGCCCGGAGAATCGCTGATGTGCTCGATTCCTCGGCCGCCGAACCCGCCGCAACCCCGACCGCGTAGGGCGGCTAAATCAAACCTGGCCCTTCACGTACACCGTAAACGCTGAGTCGCCATGCACGCGGGTCTTAGAAATCTCCGATCCTTCGGGTGCGGATGGCGCAGAACGACGCGAAGCGTGCTCCAACACCAGCACCCCGCGTTCCAGGAGAAGCGCCTCCGACAGGTCCACAACCAGCCGGTCGAGCTCCCCATATTCGTACGGTGGATCGGCCAGCACCAGGTCGAACACTCTCTCCGCCGTTCGCAGAAACGATTCCACCGACCGCCCGACAACCTGAGAGTAGGCCGCAAATCCGGATTTTTCGAGATTCGAGCGAATTATCGATGCCGCCGTTCGATCCGACTCGACGAACGTGGCGAAGTTTGCTCCGCGACTGAGGGCCTCGATCCCGAGAATTCCGCTGCCCGCGAACAGATCGGCCACGCGACCGTACGGAAGATCGCCAAGCGACGAGAATATCGCTTCTCGGAGCCGCGTCGATGTCGGACGTGTGGTGGAACGACCCGGAATTTGCAGCAATCTTCCCCTGGCCGACCCGGCAGTGATGCGAACGCCACGAGCCGGCAAGCTATCCGCTCCCGCAAATCAGGACAGTTCGGCCAGGCTGTCCCAGAAATCCGCCAGCCGCTCGGCGACGCCCGCATTTTCAGGATCTTTCAAATACCCGTCGCGTTTGAAGAGCGCCACCGCCTCTTTTCGCGCGAGTTCCAGTGTTTCAACGTCGGACAAGCTTGCCACGTTGAGCACTGGCAGGCCGCTTTGTCGCGACCCCAGGATTTCCCCGGGACCGCGAATTTCCAGATCTTTTTCCGCCAGCGCGAATCCATCTACCGACCGCGTCATTGCCTGCAACCGCGCGTTTTCGGCGGCGTCGGTCGAGTCGCTGAGCAGCATGCAGTAGCTCTGCTGATCGCTGCGCCCGACCCGTCCGCGAAATTGGTGAAGTTGCGCCAGACCGAATCGTTCCGCGCCCTCAATAATCATCACCGCCGCATTCGGCACATCCACCCCAACCTCAACCACGGCCGTGCTGACCAGCAACTTAATACCGCCTTCTCGAAAGCGGTTCATGGTTTCCGTCTTTTTTTTGTTGCTCATCCGGCCGTGCAGCAAACCGATGCCATCCTCCAGGTCCGGGAAAACGTCATTACGCAGTCGCTCGAATTCTCGCTCGGCAGCCCTGACCTGTAGCGTCTCGGACTCTTCGATTACTGGATATACCGCGAACGCCTGCCGTCCCGCCGCAATCTGATCCCGCACGAATTTATAGACCTTTTCTCGCTGATCCGGCGCGATGAGAGCGGTTTTTACAGGGACGCGCCCCCGAGGCATTTCGGATATTCGAGTTATGTCAAGATCGCCGTACAGCGTCAATGCCAGTGTCCGGGGTATCGGCGTGGCCGCCATGACCAGCATGTGCGGATTGAAGCCCTTGCTTCTCAGCCGACCTCTTTGATGCACTCCGAAGCGGTGCTGCTCGTCCACGACAACCAGGTTGAGATCGCGAAACTCCGCCTCGTCCGTTATCAGCGTCTGCGTTCCGACAACCACCTTCACATCACCGTTTTCAACACTTTTCCACCTCTTGCGGCGCTGCGCCTTCGAAATCGCCCCGGTTATCAGAGCCACGTCGAAGCCGTACGGCGCGAGCAGGTCGGTCAGCGTCTGGAAATGTTGCTCGGCCAGGATTTGAGTTGGGACCATGAACGCCGTCTGCGCTCCCGCCAGCGCCGCGGCGAGTACCGCGCAGGCGGCCACGACCGTCTTGCCGGAACCGACATCGCCCTGCAGGAGCCGGTTCATGGCGACGGGGCATTCGATATCATCGAGGATGTCGGCAACGGCCCGCTTTTGATCGGCCGTAAGCTCAAATTCCAGCGAACGAGCGAATTCCCGCACCTCTTCCCGCTGGACGGATATCGCCTTTCCGGGACTACCCTCTCGCCAATCCCTTCTGCGTTCGAGCACACCAAGCTGAAGCAGGAAGAGTTCGTCGAACGCCAGGCGTCTTACTGCCCGAGCGGCATCTTCTGGACTGGCGGGAAAGTGGATCCATCGAAGGGCCTCTTCAATTGCGATGATCCCTGCCGAATCAAGGATTCGCCGGGGGAGGAATTCGCCAACCAGCGCCGCGCACGAATCGACGACCTGCGACGCCCAGAGCCTTAGGAGTTTTTGAGAAAGCTTGCCGGTGCTCGGATACACCGGAACCTGACGGCCCGAATGCAGTGACCTGCCCATATCGAGTTCGTATTCCGGAGCCCGCAATTCGGGGCCGTAGGCGCCCCACGCGGCCCGGCCGAAGAACGCCACGCCCTTCTTGTTCCCAAGACTCTTGGCCACATACGGCTGGTTGAACCAGATTGCGCGAATGGAACCCGAATCGTCGCCCAGAAGCGCTTCCGTAAGCATGAGGCGTCGCTGCGGGGACTTTCGGCTTGAAACCTCCACAACATCGGCTATCACATTGACCGCGGTTCCCGACTGAACCTCGGCTATCGGAGTGAACGTGGATCGATCGAGGTATCGCCGCGGAAAGTGGAAAAGCATGTCCCGATAAATCTGAATCCCGAGATTGTCCAGCAACTTTTCATATCGCGGACCGACTCTAAAGAGGTTCGTTACGGACGAATCGAGGCTATCGCGCGACGATCGTTTTCCGCGTCTCCGAAGATCGGTGGGCGCGGCTGCGCCGCCGAGGATCGCCATTGCGCCGCTCACCGCCGCGGCTCTTGCCGAAGCGTTCATATTTGGATAACCCGCGAGCGCTCTAACGTCCGGCGGAAGCGTCCCCGCCACGTCGCCGGAAATCAGGCCCGCCACAAATTTACCGAGGCCGCCTGCCACGGCCCGATCGGCGAAACCCTTGTCCCGCTCCGTTTCGAGGATGCGCGCGAGCACTTCCAGCTTGGAGGTTAAGTCGTCGCTATTCGAGGGAAATGATGTAGTCGTAGTGCACCTGGCCCCCGTCAGCAATCTCGATTTCGATGTCCGGATAGGCCGCTTCGATGGCGTCCGTCACTGCGCACCCATCGGTTCCTTCCAACCCCGCGCCCCTATAGATCGTCGCGAGTTCAACATCCAGATCCGCGATCTTGTCGAGAAGGCCGGACATCAGGACATCAACCGATTCAGCAGACGCCATCAATTTACCGTCAATCAGTCCGATGAAGTCGCCCTGGCGCGCGTCGATGCCACCTACCGTCGACTCGCGAGCGGCCTTTGTAATTTCAAAAACCGTAACAGCTTCGGCGGCCTCGACCAGGTTCACCATGTTTTCAGACAGATCACGGGTGGCCTTATAGGCGAGCGCAGCGGCTACTCCGTGAGGAACCGTGATGGTTTCGACCACCTCAACTCGCTTCGGCGACTCGGCGGCGGCTTGCTTCGCGGCCATTATCACGTTGGAGTTGTTCGGCAAGACCAGCACTTCGCGTCCCGGGCACGCCTCGATGGCTTCCAGGATTTCGGCTGGGCTCGGATTCATCGTCTGCCCGCCCGGGACAACTCGGACACCAAGGCTCGCAAATATCTTTTGAAACCCCTCGCCCAGCGCAACTGCCACCAAATCAGCCTCGGCGACGGGGGGCGAAAGCGTCTCGACAGCACCCGCAAAATGCTTTACCTGCTGAATGTCCATGTTGTCGATGCTGATTCGATCCAATTCGCCGAGTACCACGCCGTAGTTCAGGATGTCGCCGGGTCGCTCCGTGTGAACGTGTACTCGAATCACGTCGGAGTCGCCGACGATGATCGCCCAGTCAGTCATGGATTCGAGATCCGCCCGCGCGCCGGCGAGATCGAGACCTGCTCCTTGAATAAGAAACTGGGTGCAAAAACCGTGTTCATCGCCGGAGTGTTCAAGCGCGAAGGCAGCAAACGCGTCTTCGGAGCGCCCGACCACTACCGACGCTTCGATCTCGTCGCCGCGGACGTACTTGAGAAGACCTTCAAGGATTATGAAAAGACCCTGGCCGCCGGCGTCCACCACCCCCGCCTCCTTCAACACGGCGAGTCGATTGGGGGTGTCCTCGACTGACCGTTCCGCCGATTCGACCGTCCGCGCCAAAACCAATTCCACCGAAACGCCTTCCGACGCAGCCTGCACCGCAGCACTGGCCGCGTGTCGCGCCACCGTCAGAATCGTTCCCTCGACGGGCCTTGATACCGCATCGTAGGCGACCTGATAGGCAACGCTAAGAGCGTTCGCAAACTGTGTCGGCGTAAATTCGATGAGCCCTTCGAGCCCCCTGGCGATTCCACCGACTATCTGCGACAAAATAACGCCCGAGTTTCCCCGTGCCCCGAGCAGCGAACCCCGCGCGGCAGCTCGAGCAACGTCCGAGACCGAGACGGGATCGATTCTGGCTATCTCTTCGAGCGCGGCCTCGAGCGTAAGCACCATATTGGTACCGGTGTCGCCGTCCGGAACGGGAAAGACATTGAGGCGGTCGATGGCTTCGCGATTGGCCGTCAGCCAGTCCAGTCCGGCCTGAAGGCCCATTCGGAGCCCCGGTCCCGTCGTCAGCGGCTCTGTCATGAGCTGGTCGTATCGCCTGCGGGCCGATTGGGACTTAGCCATCCATACCCCCTGAAACTGGCGTTTGGCCTATCACCGGCATGGTTGAATCGCCGCCACTGGTATAATGCTGCGACATTCATCCGACCCGAACATTGTGCCAGAAGATCCAGGAGCGAAGAGCCAGTGGCGTCTTGTGACGTTTGCGGAAAAGGACGCCAGGCGGGCCGCCATATCCGGCACAAAGCGACAGGAAAGTGGACCCTGCGGGCGCCGAAAAAGCCTCGATGGTGGCTCGCCAACGTCCAGCGAAAGCGGGTGACGATCGATGGACGTCTTCGCCTTGTCAACATCTGCACACGCTGTCTGAGGACGCTGCACAAAGCCGACAAGGCCGCCTAGAAGAGAGTGGCATGACGCGCGTTTGCGCGTAACAGCTCAATAGAATCGGCGATTCCTCCAGCGTTGCCGAATACCGAAGTGCCTGCGACAAACGTGTCGGCTCCCGCTGCGGACGCCTGCGCAATCGTGTCCGAATCGATTCCTCCGTCGACCTCCACAAGCGTTGCGAGGCCGCCGTTGCGAACGGCCGCCGCCACAGCCGAAACCTTCGGAATCATCTCCTCCATGAATCTCTGGCCTCCCTTGCCCGGCTCGACGGTCATCACGAGCGCGACGTCAATATCCGGCAACAGGGCGAGCAGCTGCTCGACTGGAGTCTTCGGATTGATTGCGACCCCGGCAAGCGCCCCCGCTGAGCGTATTTCACGAGCCAGCTCAATCGGTTTTGCAACGGCCTCGACGTGAAAGGTGACGATTCTGGGGTTCAACTCGGAAAATAAGGGAACCTTCTGCGCTGGATTCTCGACCATCAGATGTACGTCCAGGGGAATCCGAGAGCTGCTGGCAACGGCCGATAGAATTCCACTTCCAAACGAGATTGCGGGCACGAAGGCGCCATCCATCACGTCGCAATGGATGAGATCCGCTCCCGCCCGCTCAAGCTCCGCCAGCTGATCTCCCAACCTTGTGAAGTCGGCCGCGAGGATCGACGGTGCGATCCGAATCATGGGGATGCCTCAACTCGGGCACCTGCAAGCTGACCGCATGCCGCGGCGATATCGCGCCCCCTTGGCCGACGGATAGTGACGGCGACCCCGGTCGCTTCGAGCGTTCGCCGAAATCTCTCGATGGTGTCGGAAGCCGACCCCCGATAATTCGCGCCGGCTACGGCATTGTATGGAATCAGATTCACGTGACAGAGTTGACCTGCTAGCAGGTCGCCGAGCGCCTTCGCCTGATCGTTCGAGTCATTCACCGATTCAAGCATCACGTATTCATAGGAAACTCGTCTGCCGGTTTTCCACTGGTAGTACATCGATTCAGCCATCAGTTCGGCCAGGCCAAATGACCTGCTCGGGGGAACGAGTCGACGGCGCACCTCATCGTTTGGCGCGTGCAACGAGATCGCCAGGCCGATTTTCCACGGCCACCCAGCCAGATTTCGGATGCGGCCTCTGAGCCCGATAGTCGATAGCGTTATCCGCCGGGCGCCAAGTCCGCAGTACTCGTCGGACACAAGGCGTTCAACCGACCGTTTGACGTTGTCCAGATTCGCCAGCGGTTCGCCCATTCCCATGTACACAATCGAGCCGATATCGGTTCCCGATGCGAGCGCCAGCGAACGGGCCACCAGAAACTGATCGACGATCTCCCCGGCTGTGAGGTTCCGGCGAAGTCCGCCAAGTCCCGTGGCGCAAAATGGACATCCCATTGAGCAACCTGCCTGACTGCTCAAACACAGTGCCAATCCACGCCGTCTCGGCAGAAGGACCGACTCGACAAGAACTCTGTCGTGGCCCGCGAGCAGAAGTTTCCGAGTAACCCCGTCCAGCGATTCAAGCGACCGTTCAATCCTCAGACCATGGACGTGAAACGATCGTTTCAGTTTCTCGCGCAGCGCAGACGAAAGATCGCTCATCTGGCTGATGTCCGTGGCCGAACGCCTGTACAGCCAACGGCCGATCTGATCCCCGCGATATCGAGACTCGCCCAGCGCCTCCACGCGCTCGCGGAGTTCTTCGATTGAAAAACTCGTCAGGGGGATGCTGCCGGGTTGCGCAGCATCCTTCGCGGTTGCGGCCCGGCCTGCTTGAGGATCTGATGCGTTTTTGATCGCGCCAGCCGTATCGGCCATCTTCAAATCGAATTGCAGCAGGTCTAAGGACGGAACCCGGCTAGTCGCGCCGGTTCCCCAGAGCCAGCAGCCTGAACACGAAGTAGAGCAGCGTCAAGAACGATGTCGCCATCGCCACCACGTATGTAAAGGCCGCGGCGATGTGGCCGGGCATTCGGGCGATCGAAGCAACTTTCGAGTACGTGGCTTAGGATCGCTTTACCTTATTTTGCGCCCATATCGTAAAGATGATCGCGGGCGCGAAGAAGAGCAAATACACGGGGTCATAAGGAGAACAGTTTAGTACCTTACCACCCGTCGTTGGAGCAAAAGTAACGCCTCCATATCGTCATTTCGGGGGCCGCCGATGAATCTCGCACGCCGATGTCGAAGCCGCGTCTGTGGCCATCCCGATGCTCGCTAAGTTCCCCAAACGGCCGTTATCGCCGCACTGTATCCAATGGCGAAATCGGCGCCGTTCATCGGCTTCCTGCCCTCCGGCTGTATTCTTGCGATATCCAGGCAACCGTCCCCGGCCGTGACGATCAAACTTCCCTTGCTAAAGCGGGCCCGCCCTGGTGGACCGGAACACTCGGTTTCACCGGAAATCGAACATTTCAATATCTTCAGAGTCTGACGCCCGGCACTGGTGTGTATTCCAGGCCATGGGTGAAGGGCTCGCCAGAGCCTGTAAATCTCTTCGGCTGTTTTTTGCCAGTTGATTTCCCCATCGGACCGCTTGAGCGGTCGGGTCATCGTCGCCATCGCGTCGTCTTGAGGCCGGGGTTCCAGTGGACCGCGATCCAGCCGCCCCAGGGTTTCGACGAGAAGCTCGGCGCCGGCGACGGCCAGCCGCAACTCCAGATCTTCGGCCGTTTCGTTGGAACCGATCGAAGTTGACCGTTGCATCAAGATCGGCCCGGTATCGAGGCCTTCGTCCATTCGCATGATTGTCACGCCAGTTTCAGAATCCCCGGCGAGAATGGCACCATTCACGGGAGAGGCTCCTCGATGACGCGGTAGAAGCGACGGGTGGACGTTCAAAACACCATGCGGCGCGATGTGCAGAAGTGCGTTCCCAATAATGCGACCGTAAGCGACCGCGACAAGCCCGGCCGGTTTTATCGACCGGATCCTGTCCACGACCTCCGGCGAATTCACGTCGCCTGGTTGGATGCGTTCGAGACCGAGACGATCGGCTTCCTCGAATACCGGAGGCGGCGTCAATGTCTGTTTGCGGCCGACGGGTCGGCTGGGCCGGGTTATTACAAGCCCAATTTCGTGTGACCTGTGAAGTCCGGCAAGGGAGGGGATCGCGAATTCGGGAGTCCCGAGAAAAACCAGGCGCACGGCTACTCGGGGACCCGGTCCTGCGCTTCCGCTGGCTGCGATTTGGCGAAGCGAAGCTCCGCACCCACGGCAAGTTTGTCCTTGAAAACAACCCCGTTAAGATGGTCGATTTCGTGTTGAATCGCGCGCGCGACCATTCCAGCGGCCTTGCGTCGTATCTTCTTACCGCGCACATCCAGACCCCGAATCGTAATTTCAGCGAAGCGAGGAACCGGGCCGTAAAACCGCGGCAGACTCAGGCAACCCTCTTCCTCCACCGATTCGCCTCCACCTTTGACGATCTCCGGATTTGCGAGCGTAACAACGGCATCCCCGTCCACGACCGCGATCACTCGCAATGGTTTGCCGATCTGTGGCGCCGCAAGTCCGACTCCGTTCGCACTTGCCATCGTTTCTTCCAGGTCATGCATCAGCTTGCGAATCGACGGACCGACCCCATTAACGCGGCTACAGACCCGCCGTAGGGAGGGATGCTCGATCGGCAGTATTTGGAGGACGCTCATGATCCGATCTTAGGGCACCCGCCTTCGGGCGATTGCTCAGTACAGATCGACCGGATCCGCATCCACAACCCATCCTCGATGCGGAAGCCAAATGAGTGGAGCCAAGTCCTCACTCGATCCAAGAGCCATGATGTGCCACCGGTATTGACCACGCTCTCGATGCCGAAAGGAAGGCGCGGGCCCCATGAACTGAACGCCGGTTCCGTCGGACTCAGACATCGCCAGCCGCAACCGCTCCAGCAGCGCTTCGGCCTCAATCATGGCTTTTTCTGAAGATTTGTGACTGTAGATAAACCGCACCAGACGCCTGAAGGGTGGAAATTCGTGTGCGCGCCGAATCTCCAGTTCAGGCCGAAAAAACTTCAGATAACTCCCGATTCGTGTGGCTTCGATGACGTGGTGGTCGGGCATCATCGTTTGGACGATCATCCGGCCGTCCATTCCACCGCTGACCACGGATCGCCGCAATCGGCTGAGCGTCTGAAACACTCGCTCGGGAGCGGTGTAATCGGGAAATCCGAGGCCGAGATCAGCCTGCACAACGCCAAGCAGACCGCTGCTGAGCGAATCCGCTGCCATGAACAGCCTGGTTGTGCCAACCAGGAACCGAATCGCGCCGCGCCGGAACCCATCGGCGATCGTTGCGATCAAATCCGGGGGAACGTCACCGTCCACGCGCTCAACCCTTTCACCGGGAAATAGACGTTTCAAGGTGTCTGCAACCGCTTCCGTCCCGTGTCCCCACAACCGCAGCCGTCCGCTGCCACATTCCGGGCAAGACGTTGGCACGGGTTCGCGCTCATTGCATACGTGACAAACCAGGCTTTTCGACGAGCGGTGCTGAACCAAACTCGTGCTGCAATTCCGGCATCCGAAGGTATAGCCACACTCCTGGCATACGGTCAGCGAAGCGCTGCCGCGCCTGTTGACGAAAAGCACAGCTCGCCCACCCTCCGCCGCGATTTCGGCGAGACCCCGATGCAGATGTTCGGAAATCATGCCTCCGTGCCCCATCCGCGGCGCGCTACGCATGTCGACAACGTCCACCACGCCCGCCGGTCGTTGCGAACCCCATCCGCGACCGACGTTCATCCGCGTTGCCCGCAACAGTTCCGATCCGCCCATCAATATGAAGCGGTATCGCTCTTTTTCGACTTCGTAAAACGACTCCACCGAAGGTGTCTCCGACCCAAGGACGACCGGGCATGAATGCAGTCGACCCAGTTGAATCGCCGCATCGCGAGCCTGAACTCGGGCCCCCCGGCGGTCCTTGTAGTTTCTGTCCTCTTCGCGGTCCACGATTATCAGTCCCAACCGCGTCAATGGCGCAAAAACCGCCGAGCGCGGACCCACCAGCACGTCGATCTCCCCGGCACGTATCGAGCGCCAGAGCCCGACCCGCTGACCGGGAGTCGTGGCACGAGCCGTAAATTCGACTTGCCCCCCGATCCTGCCAGCCAGCATTTCGTAGACCTTTTCCGCTTCCCGCTCGGTAGGTGCAAGAACCAACACCTGTCGGCCGGTCCCGGCGACACGTTCGACAGCCCGCGCGTAGACGGCAAGGCGCTCGTTGTATTCACCGAGCAGCAGCCCGGTTCCGTGGCCCTCCCGGTCGGTAAACGCTTCGACCGCCTTCCACGCTGCCTCGTCGGCCAGGTCAGGTACTTGATACTCCTCGTGCTTCATAGCGGCTGCCCGATGAAGGCTGTAGTTGGTCTCGATCCTCACGAGTCCCGCCTCCACGAGCGGCTTTAGAGAGGACCAACTGGCCCCGGCCCGCCGCAGAAGATCTGAAACGGCTGTGGGACTCGGATTCTGTGCGAGCTGCTTCAGCAGCGATTGCCGCTTCGGGGCCCGTGCCATCCCAACGATCGCGTCGCTCACTTCTGGGATCGAGACCGCCAGAACCGCCTGGCGAATACCTACCGACGGCAGATTTAATCGAGCGTGCCGGACGATCCGCTCCTGCTCCATCAACTCCACGACAGCTCTATCTGCAGCCGCCTTTCCAACCGATTTGGAGAGCGTAGTTCCGAAGACCGAGGTCCCGACCCGCAGCGCCTCGACAACCTTTCTCGCGTCTGGGCTCAGGTCCGAATCCGACCTGGCCGGCACGTCAACGCGAAGCGAATACGAATAGTCGAGGTACTTTTCGATATTTGTTGGCAGCAGGCTCTCCAGGCACGTTCCGACCGGCGCCCCGTAATTGCCGGCGAGCCACCGCATGAATTCAAGGCCGCGGCTTTCGAGCAGCGGCGACTCCCAGGCCACGTCCAGAATGGGCTTTGTTGTCGGCACCGGGCTGGACGAAGCGAAACCCGTTACGATTCCGTGCAATCGTCGCCTACCGAATCCCACAACTACCAGCTGGCCAACGGCGATGGTCGCCCTGAGATCAGGGGGGACATTGTAGTGAAACGTCCCGGCTCCACGAACGTCCGGCGCGCCTACGGCGACTTCGGCGAAGAGAGCGGAAGTTGTGGAACTTCCATCCGCGGTTAGCTGGTGCTCCCTGATCGGTCTTTACCCCTCGACTGAATCCGCGCGGCGATATTCGACGCCCGGTCTTCCGCGAATTCGCTGGACGGTCCGAATTATCTCACCCAAATCGTGCGCGGCCTGCATCTGGCCGCCGGTTTCATTTACCAATACATGGTCGCACTCGCCCCTGAAGGCCATTTCCGAATTCAGCGCAGCCAGGCGATGTCCGATCTCGATGCTGTCGTCCGTCGCCCGCAACTCCAGCCGCTTTTTGATTTCATCCGCCGACGGCGGAGCGATGAATATCAGCACTGCGTCCGAAAGTTTTTCCTTTACCGATCTTGCCCCTTGCACGTCGACCCGAAGAACCACGTCCTGGCCATCGTCGATCGGACCCTCGACTTCCCGCCGGGGCGTTCCGTACTGGCGGCCATAGACTTCCGCCCACTCGAGTAGCTTGCCATCGTTCTTCCACTCTTCGAACTCCGAGGGAGTCAGGAAGAAATGAGTAACGCCGCGGCGTTCACCGGGCCGCGGCTCTCGTGTGACGGCAGTGGTCACCATCCGGAATTGCAAGTCACCGCGGCGAAGTATCCCGATTAATTCGTCCTTACCGCTGCCGGAAGGGCCCGTAATGACAAAAAGATTGCCCCGTCTATTCACCTTCGCTGATGCCTCCAAACGGCAGGCGCGCGCACGCGAAAACCCGCCAAGTCGGATTTCCACGAACATTCGAGGCCGCGGTGCACCGTCGCGGAAATACCGCTTCAAATTATACGGTCAGGTGATACCGAGCCCGCTGTATTCGCCATCCCGAATCCCGTATATCGGTCATCTTTAGCCGCGGGCCCTGCGAATCGCGATCCGCTCAACTCCAACCCGTAATTAAGGCCACGCGGTCCAGACCGACAAGGTCAGGGAAAACTTCCACCGCAAGATCCGCGGAGCGGAGCGACGCCGCGCTGCGGACGAAGTCCGCCTGCTCGTAACCGATTTCGAGCAACATCGCACCCCCCGGACCTACCTCGGCTGCGTGAATCAGGCGGCGGTGCAGTGCGAATCCGTCGGGTCCACCATCGAGAGCGACGTGCGGCTCAAATTCGCGAACGTCGCGCTGCATGTGCCGTATTTTGCCGGTCGGAATATACGGCAAGTTCGCGACCAGGAGATCAGGGCGCGATTTCGTCGCGGGCTGCATGTCCGCAACCACAACGTTGACTGTACCGGCGACGTCATGCGCAATTACGTTCTCCCGCGCTACTGCAACGGCGGGCGTCGATATATCCGACGCGATTACCCGCGCGGACGGCAAGAAATGCGCAATCGATATCGCCGCCGCCCCACATCCCGTTCCGATGTCAACCACGAGCGGATCGTATTGTGAATCGGGTCGAAGCTCGCGTCCCAGGCCGACGTCCATACCTACAAATTCCAACGCTCTTTCCACCATCAGCTCGGTGCTCGGACGCGGTACCAGCACGCGCGGATCCACCCTGAAGTCCAGTCCCATGAATTCTCGGTGACCGAGGACGTAGTCAACCGGCTCATGCCGGCTCCGCCTTTCAATGAAATCCTCGAACCGCCAGGTTTGTTCGTCGGTTAGAAAAAGGTCTCTATTTATGTGCAGGTCGATCCTCCCGACATCAAGGACTCCCGCGAGAAGAAGATCGGCGTCCAGAATGTAGGATTCCAATTTGGCCTTCTTGAGCCGCAGGCAACCCCAGGCTCTGGCGGCCCCGCAGCGCGGTCGATCTAGCCTGAGATCATGCTCCTGCTGAGACGAGTCGCTCGGCTTCGTCGGTTTCGATGAGCGCCCGGATGAGTTCGTCGATCTCTCCATCAAGAAATGCCTCAACGCCGTAAAGTGTCTTAGAGATGCGGTGGTCGGTAACCCTATCCTGTGGAAAGTTGTAAGTCCGCATCTTCGCGCTCCGGTCACCTCCGCCAATCTGAGAGCGCCGCGAATCGCCGCGGTGGGCATCCTGCTTCCGCCGTTCCAGATCCAGCAATCGCGCCCGCAAAATCGCCATCGCCTTGGCTCGATTCTTGTGCTGCGACTTCTCGTCCTGAATCGATACGATAAGTCCTGTGGGCAGATGAGTGATTCGAACGGCGGAGTCGGTCGTGTTGACGCTCTGCCCCCCGTGCCCCGACGATCTAAAAACATCGACGCGGATATCGTCCTCGTCGATCTTCACGTCGATTTCCTTAGCCTCGGGCAAGACTACGACCGAGGCCGCCGACGTGTGCAAGCGGCCCGATGACTCCGTAACCGGAACGCGCTGAACCCGGTGTACGCCGCTTTCATGCTTCAGAAATTGATACGCGCCGTCGCCGTGAATAGCGACGATCGCCTCCTTGACTCCGCCGAGTTCGGTCAGTGTCTGACCCAACAATTCGACCTTCCAGCCCGATCGTTCAGCGTGGCGACTGTACATGCGAATTAGATCGGCGGCGAATAGCGCCGCTTCCGTCCCACCGGCGCCGGCGCGAACTTCCATTATCACGGCACGATCGTCGTCAGGATCCTTGGGAAGCAGCAGTTGCCGCAACTCCGCTTCGACTTCGGCGCTGCGTCTGCCAAGCTCCGCCAACTCGGATTCCGCCAGTTCGGCCATTTCCGGGTCTGATTTGTCGGTGGCCAGCTCCTTGGCGGATTCGATCTCGCCGTCGAGCTTGCGAAGCTCTCGGATCAGTCGGACTCTGGGATCAAGATCGGAATATTCCTTGCCCAGCTTCGCCAGCGCGCCCGGGTCGGACGCAACTTTCGGATCGCTCAGAAGTCTCGACAACTCCTCAAGTCTGGCCTCGATTGCTTCGTAGCGCTCATTCATGCTCTGAGTTCGAATCTAATGTCTTTGGCGGGTCGGGCTCCGGACACGCCTTCAGATCGCAACACCTGCCCCATTGCCACGATCGCAACCTCAACCTGATCAATCATTGGCTGCCTTGTGGTGATGGCCTGAAGCCATAGTCCGGGTTGCAACAGCCAGGAGGCCAAAAAATTGCTCCGGTGCGCCGCCAGAAATCGTATCAACTCAAAGGCCAGGCCGGCGATTATCGGGACAAGGACGATCCGCGAGCCGATTCTGATCGGAAGGTCGGGCCTGCCGAGAGTGGCAAAAACCAGGATCGATAGCAGAACGACGACCAGTAGGAAATTTGTTCCGCAACGCGGATGCGCCGAACTGTGCCGCATAACGTTGTCGACCGTGAGATCGTCACCGGCTTCCAGGGCGTTGACCGTTTTGTGCTCGGCCCCGTGGTATTCAAATGTTCTCCGAATATCTGGCAGAAGGCCGACCACCAAAAGATACGCGACGAGGATAACGAGACGAACGAGCCCCTCGATTAGATTGCTGACGAAGTCCGATTCGATCCCCGAGTCAAGGGACCGGGTTATGAATAGCGGCACCACGAAAAAGAGCGCGATCCCCAGCACCAGGCCCGCTCCCAGCGAGACCCGGACGAACCAACCGCCTTCGGAGCTTACGGCCTCCCGACGTCCGGATTCGTCATCGATGGTTTCATCCACCACGTCGGGATTTGCAACCTGCGATTGGCTCTCGATCGAGATTTCAGCGGAGAAGGCTAGGGATTTCATTCCGATTGCCAGAATGTCCCACATTGAAGCCGCGCCTCTGAGTACCGGCACGCGCCTGAAAACTTGCGAAAGCCGGCCCGGCACCACCGATTCGGATTTCACCACGATGTGGCCGGCCGGGTGACGCACGGCCGTAGCCACGCATGCGCGACTCCGCATCATCACGCCGTCGAGCACAGCCTGACCGCCATAGGCGATGCGTTCCTCGGTGCTGGGCAAAACTGGCTTGACGGAGTCCTGAGTTGCCGTATCTAGGGTCGTCGCCAAAATCCCCTTGAACGGGCGCTAAGGCCCAGGCGTGGTTGTCGGTAGAGATCTACGCTTCGACCTGTTCGGCCTTTTTCTCCAGGCGGCGATTGAACCGCTCGACCTGCCCCTGACTATCGACAAGCCTCTGCGTCCCCGTAAAAAACGGATGGCAATTTGAGCAAATATCGATACGCATTTCGGGGTTCGTGGATTTGGTCACAAAGGTATTGCCACACGAACAGGTGACTTCGCACTCAACAAATTCTGGGTGGATTCCCGGCTTCATAACGTCTCCCAAACAGGGACTTTACTGGTTGAATATCGAGTTTATCACGCAGAAAGTATCAGTTTTGTGAGCGATCTTCCCTCGGAGACGAGCGATCTGAACGTGCCAGCCAGTAAAGCGTTGCGATCATCAGTAAGGCCAGCGCGCCGAGGGCGTAAAGCTTTGCCACTTTGTGAAAATACAGAGCCACGATCCCGAACGCGGCTCCCACGGCGTAGTACGAAAGTACGACAGACCGCTGCGAAAAACCCGCCCGCAGCAGTCTGTGATGGAGGTGATCGGTGTCTCGCGAATGAAATTTGCCGCCCGCCCGGAGCCGGCGCAAGACGGTCCAGGCGACATCGAGAATTGGAATGCCGAGAACCAGCAGCGCGGTCGCGATCTTTGCACCTCCGATGATGGCCAGAACTCCTATTAGATACCCGAGAAGATGTGCGCCGGAGTCGCCCATGAAGATCGATGCCCTGTGAAAATTAAACGGTAGGAACCCCAATGCGGCGCCAATCAGTGCCAGCCCCATCGTTGCTATGGCGTACTGTCCGAGCCGTACCGAAAGAATCACTAACACGACCGCCGCAATCACGGCCACGCCGCCTGCAAGCCCGTCTACCCCATCCACGAAATTCAGAGCGTTCATCATTCCCGCTATCCAGAACAACGTAAATGGGATCGCGACCACGAGCGAGAGGAAGACTATTCCGCCCAGCGGGTTGCTGATTCCGTCGATGCGTACGCCGAAAGCTACCGGAATGGCGGCGGCTACCAGTTGACCCAGAAACTTGTCACGAGGCGTCAATTCCCGGAAGTCGTCAACGAGGATGATCGCAACAACCGCGACGGCGCCAACTAGCAGTCCGATCGTTGGCGTATCAAGCGGAACCGCGATGACCGTGCCGATAACGAAGGCAACCAGCATCGCCGGGCCGCCGAGTCGTGGGACAGCCAGCGAATGAATTCTGCCGGGACCCGGAGCCTCAACCCAATCGAAACGGCGGCCGATAAGTCGGGCCAACCAGGTGCCGGCAAATCCGGCTGGCAGTGCGACGGCCAGCGCCAGCCAGTTCAAATCGGACACAAACGCCCCCCCTTCAGGGTCGTCGCACCAACCGCGCCAAGTATATGTTTCAGAATGACGGGATCGTGAAGGCATCGTTTCCCAACGGTGGGCGAAATGCCCTTTTTGACCGCGTTTTCAAAGAGGACGTACAATTGGCGTCCGCTTCGAAACTTTTTCGTGCGACGGCGGCAACGTTGAGTCGCTTTGGAGCGATCAGGGATTATGAGCGCCTCGCTGACTGAGCGGGTCGTTTGATCGCACAGATGAGGTATATTGGCGACACAAATTGCTCTCGGGCCGAATGAATCGTTCGAAGCCGGTCTGCGCCGATTTAATAAGAGAGTCCAGCAGGACGGCATTCTCGCCGAAGCTCGTAGACGCAAGCACTTCGAGAAGCCCAGTGTTCGCCGGAAAAAGAAAGAAGCCGCCCGTGACCGAAAAGCTCGTCGAGCCGCACTCAAAGCTTCAAGGGCTCTGAATTCCGAATACGCCTTTTAACCGACTTCCGCTGGTCCGCAGCCAGGCCGGCAGTTAAATCCTCCCAAATTAATCTCGTATGGGCATAGCCGACCAGGCTTTCGACGACGTCAAACAGGCCATGCGCGATCGCGACCCGGCTCGCGTGTCCGCCCTCCGCTTCATCAGGAGTGAAATTCAGAAGGCTGAAAAGGAAATCCAGAAGCCGCTGGAGGACTCGGCGGTAGTTGAGAATCTCGCCACCCAGGCACGCCGGCGACGGGAGTCCATTGCCGAGTTCAAGAAGGCCGAGCGCGGCGATCTAGTCGCCAGCGAATCCGCCGAACTCGAATTGATCCTTTCGTATATGCCGCGACAGCTCAGCCGGGACGAAATAGGCGATGTAGCGCGGGAGATAATCGCCGATGTGCAGGCCACGACACTGACGGACATGGGACGAGTTATGGGCCCATTGATGGCCCGGCTTCGGGGCCAGGCGGACGGCGCGACGTGTTCCGAGGTCGACCGTGAACTTCTCGGCGCATAACGACCCGGCCTAGCTTCTACATCGCGAATCGATTCTGACTTGGTAGCACGAGTGGAAGTCCTGTCAGAATCCGGCGAGAAGACTCCCGAATCGCTCGTCAAAGCGATCCACGACGCGTGCCACGCGGCCGTTTCGCGAGCGGGGATCGTTGGCGACGTCGAGTTCGCCTGCCGGTTAACGGACGGTCCCGGAATTCGCCGCCTCAACAGCCAGTTTCGATCGGTCGATCGGGAAACAGACGTGTTGGCGTTTCCAAGGGACGACGGCCGTCTCGGCGGCGATATCGCTATCGCTATCGACTATGCACGAACGACGGCCGACCGCAACGGCGCCACGACCGAAGCCGAGGTCGCCTATCTCGCCGCGCACGCCGCACTGCATCTTCTGGGGCACGATCACCAAACCGACGAAGACCACGAAAAAATGCTTGATGCGGAAGACGGCGTCCTGCAGATGATGGGTATAGCGAACCCGCGACGATCCACAGAGATCCTCTGAGTTCGCCCCGAGCGATGTCCGAGAACCTGAGGTTTAAGTCATACGCGAAGATCAATCTCGGCCTTGAGGTTTCGGGGAAGCGTCCTGACGGGTTTCACGAGCTGATATCGGTCATGCAGTCAATCGGCCTGTACGACACCCTGACGATTTCGAAATCCGTCGATGTTGCGGTCGATGGCGACATCCCGCGCGACGTACCGGGGCCTGACCTCGTTCGCGGAGCTGCCGATCTGCTCAGAAAAAATATCGGCCACGCGCCCGGGGCTCGCCTGACGTTACGGAAGTCGATACCAATAGGCGCCGGGCTCGGCGGCGGCAGCTCAAACGCCGCCTGCGCATTAATCGGCCTCAATAAGTTGTGGGGAGCCAATCTCAGCCTCCAAGAATTGGAGCCGCTTGCAGCAGAGCTAGGCTCGGACGTGCCGTTCTTCCTCCGGGGAGGAACAGCACTTGCGGAGGGCAGGGGTGACGAAACATCCGCGCTGCCCGAGCCGCCGATGCACCAGGTTGTGATCGCCATGCCGCAACGGTCTCTCTCGGCCGCTCGGGTATATAAGCATCTCGAAAGCGACGACTTCTCGGACGGAGCGGCAACGCGCTCCCTTGCCAAAGGGCTGAGCGCTCGCCGGCTTCGGTATTCGGAGATGCGGAATTCCCTCCAAGGTACGGCTCTCAGTCTTTGCCCACAAATCGACGAGCTGACGTTGCGGCTGCGAAAACTCGGTTCGAAGGTCGGAATCCTGTCGGGTAGTGGAAGCGCGTGTTTTGGGCTCTTTACCGAGCGGGTGCCCGCCCTGCGCGCTGCCGCCGAGTTGCAGGCCGCCGGATTCTGGTCGACCACCTGCCCGTTCGTCGAGGCCTGGAACGGTTGCCCACCGCTCGACCGCTCTATGCTGCCGAGCGATTAACGCCGCGTGCCGATTTCGCGACGACGAATGATCATCCCCTGCGAGAAAGCACCGTTGTGACTGACTCCGCCGTAATCCGCCGCAGTCATTTCAAACCGCGCGAAACATCTCCGCCTCGGCAAAGGCATTAAAATAAGACTGCCGGTGGGTCACCGTCCCCGGCGACGTAGCCAAGTGGTTAAGGCAGGGGTCTGCAAAACCCTTATCGTCGGTTCGATTCCGACCGTCGCCTCCCGCGAATCAATCCCGCAGTGGCCCGACCGGTCGGCCGCAGGGGACCGGAACGGACGCTCCGGCGGTCCCTGGAATGCCGCAGGAACGGAGCTCAATTTCTGCAACCTCGATCCATCGCGATTTTCAAGAACGAGTGATCTCGCGGACGTGCCTCCAGATCCGCGCCAGCATTCGGTCAAAATCGTCCGCTCCACGGACAAAAGCGACGTTTCGATCTCCGAAATGCTGGTGCAGCCAGGCAATCGCCAAATTGATGCTGCTCGTATCGACCTGAGAATTAGTAGTTCGAGTCTCGACAAGCCGCACGACAACGGCTCGAACGGACTCCCGCGACGGCCGTTCGACGCGTTCCCGGGCGATCACCGCACCATTTTCGATCGCGAAAAACTCCACCTCGTCAGGTCCCGGCCCGTGATCGAAAACGATGGCTCTCGCACCCGCCAATCCTCCGGCTACTGGATTTGGAAACCGGCGCACTCTGCGCAAGCGTCTCAAAATCCTGCGCCCCACGTCTGCATCAGTTGAAAGTGCCGCATCGAGGAACTCAACCGTCGCCTCCGGTCCCCGGCGTAGAAAGTGCTCGGCTGCTCGATAGTTAAGCGGTGACTCGACTTCAAACGGCTGTCGCCGGGACGGGATTTCGAACACCCGGCGCACCATGCCGGCAGTGCTCTGCGCATCATCGGCCGTCCTGTACGGACCGGCATAGACCCCGCCGTCGTCGGCTATCTCGGTAACACAACTGACCACCGGATCGTCGACAGGCCCTAGCCGCACCGACCGGGCCGGTAAGCGTCGCCGCAGTTGAATGTTGAAGATCGGTTCCAGTTCACGGATTTGTTCAACCTCCCGCAGCAACGCCGCAAAGTCGGATCCGGTGACCTCGTGATCGATGTAGGCCGTGGCATCCAGCAGGCTCTGCCACCTCTTTCGCGCGGCGCGCGCACCCGTAAAGTGGCCACGAACCCTGCGTTGCAGCGAGTTTGACTTGCCAACGTACAGCGCCTCGTTGTTGACCCCGCGAAATACGTACACTCCCGGCAAAGCAGGCAGATTCAGCGAGGCCCATCTCGCCAGATTGGCTCGCTGTCGAGGGAGAGCCGGGTCGCCGGAGCTCATCGCTAAGTTCCGAAGATTCTCAACGGTAACCAGGCCTCGGCCCTTCGCCGCCTCCACAAGCCGCCGAAAGAGCTCGGCGGTGTTCCTTGCGTCCGGCAGGGCACGGTGCGCCGCCTCGACGTTTACACCGAAGTGTTCAAGACCCGCAACGAGACTGCGCTGTTTCTGATCTGGAACGAGTGCAGCCAGGAGCTCCATAGTGTCGAGTCCGTTGCCGGGGAGATGCGGCAGCCCAGCCCAAATCGATTCGTGACGCAAATAAGCCAGATCGGCCGGCAGATTGTGTGAAACCAGAATCGCTCCGCTTGCGAATCCGGAGAATTCGTCAAGAACCGCTTCGATTGGCGGGGCGTCGTCAAGCTGCTCCGGCTCGATTCCGGTCATTTCTGAAATGAATCGAGGTAGCCGCCGTCCCAATCTCACGAACGATGAATACTCCGCCTTCTCGCGCCCCGCGCTGATTCTGACGCCCGCCAGCTCAATTACGCGGTGCCTCCCGGATCTCCCACCGTTGCTTTCGACATCAAAGACCACAAAATCAACCTCATCGACGGCTCTTCGATCCAATTCCCAGTCAGCCAGCGAGCACATACTCTGGTCGTCGATGAGAAATCGAGCATCGTCGATCATCAGAGCCGATATCTGTTCGGCAAGCCGCGCCGGCGGCGGGCCGCTGAGTGCCAGCGAGTGTCGAACAACCGCATCGAGCGCGGCGGGTGTGCCCAGGCCGGTCAGGTAGGCGTAGGCCGACTCCGCAATGCCGCTGCGCCGACGGCCGTCACCGCCCGAGTCCGACGGCCTCAATCAACGTCTCTTTTCACCGAGCACGGCAGCGCCAACGATTCCGACGGCGGCCATGATTACCGCGCCGACCAGTGCATACGCGAAGTTCTCCACGGTGATGGGATCGATAAATATGTCGGCCAGCCAGAACATCACCGCTCCCATCAGAAAGTGTGCGAATCCCAGTGTCGCGAGCATCAGCAAACATGCAATTGGACCGAGCAGCATGTAAAGCAAGGGACGCACGATGGAATTCAATACGGCCAAAACGGCAGCAAAGGCGGCCGCCGTCGACCAGTATTCCGGCGTGCCATCCGGCGGAAGCGTAATGTGAGGATTCAGAACCGCGGATGCGAGCAGAATCCCGACAAAGTTTGAGGCCCACTGAACCAGTACTCTTCTAAGCACTATCCACGGGGCCAGGAGAGGCCATTCAAGCGTCGCTCGGGCAAAGGTCCTTCAAGATTTCACGCGGAGGGCGCTCGAACCTCAACTTCGGCCGCTTCCTCCATTGGCCGGATCATCGCGACCATGTCGGCCGCGCCCAGCCCGAGCGCCTGCCCCTCTCGGGCTATCATTTCAGCCATCGAGCCCACCAGCATTCGAACCCCAAGATCGCGCGCAAGCTTCGTGCTCAACGCCAGGTCCTTGGTGAGCAGATCGAGGCTGAACTGAGCATCAAAGTCGTCGTTGAGAATCATCGTTCCGATATTTCGCTCCATCACCTTTCCACCGGACGAAGACCCCATCAAGACATTGAAAAGCTGACCGGGATCGATCCCGTATTTCGCCGCGCTGACGAACGCCTCACAGCAAACCGCCAGAGTTCCTCCCAGAATTATCTGATTGGCGAGCTTGGCGGCCGACCCGCAGCCCGAGGGGCCCATGTGATTGACGATGGAACCAAGTACCTCAAAAATCGGATTGGCACGCTGAAAGTCCGTTAGGTCGCCGCCGACCATGATCGCAAGCGTCGCCGACCTGGCTCCGGTGGGGCCGCCGCTTATCGGAGCATCCAGGTATCCCAGGCCACGCGCCTTCGCGGCATCGTAGATTCGCCGGGACGTGTCGGGGCCATTCGTGCTGAAGTCGATGATCAGTGAATCGGTCTTAGCGGCCTCAACCACGCCGCCGTCGCCAAGAAAGATCTGCTCACAGACGTCCGGAGTAAGCAGGCACGCCATAATCACATCGCAGGCCGCCGCGAGTTCCGCCGGAGATCGCGCCCGCTCGGCGCCACCGGCCACCAGTTCATCCGCTTTTGATGCGGTTCGGTTGAAGACCACAACCTCATAACCGCCGGCCAGAAGATTGGCGGCCATCGGCAACCCCATGTGACCCAGACCGATAAATCCAACCTTCATCTGCTCCCACCTCCAGGTTCCCGCAAGACAGTGACGCCCTCGCGCCGAATAGAACACAATGTCGGAAACATCAATGATTCGTGGCGGACGATGTTACCCGGCAAGCCGCGGCCCTTCAGCCCGCCACGCCCGCGGGCGACCGGGACACTTCGACGGCTTCCGCCCCAAACGGATTTCTGAGTTGGGCGACCAAATCATCGCTGACGGTCACTCGACGACGCCAGCGTAACTTTGACTGCTCGCCGTCACCCACAACAACCAGTTGCAGTTCCGAATGACCCGCGAATCGGGCTGCGATTCGGTCCAGGTCCTCAAGTAATCCCGCGTCCCGATCGGAGTCATCGCTCTTCTTAAGCGTCACGGTCACCACATCAACCGTTGCCGGCACGTGGACCTGTTCCGCTTCCTGTGGCGCTTCATCCACCGACTGCACGCCGGCACCCGACGCTTCGCCGGGTCCGTCACTCGACGAGGTTGACGAGAGATTGCCGATTTCAGGATCCGCGACTGAACTCGACGCCGGTTCGATCGGCGGTTGATTTTCCGCTTCGGCGGCTGCCATGTAATCCGTGGAAAACTCGCGAATCGCTCCGCCGTTTCCAATGAGCAACTTCGATTCACGGTCGTCGGCCTCGATCTCGCCCGAGGCCACAATCACGTTTCCGTCAACGATGTAATCACGATATTTTTGAAAAGCTCGCGGAAAAATCGTCACCGAGATTGCACCGTCTGGCGCCTCCAGCGTGAATGCGGCCATTTCGGCGCCCTTGCGTGTAGTAAACGCTCGGACGCCGCTCACCTGACCGCCGAGCGTGACTCCGGTCAGGCCATTGTGCGCTTCGCCAACCTCACCAGGCGACATTGATATGGCCTTTCGCAATTCCCCCCAGACGCGGTCGATTTCCCCACGCGTAAACGCGAATCCGAGCAGATCAATTTCCCACAGCCGCTTTCGCTGTTCGGAGGCCGGTTTCACGTCGGGAAGCGGCGGCGGCGCCGCTTCGCCCACTTCCATCGCATCAAACAAGGTGGCGTGGCCGCGAAGTCCGTCGCGGTCGAGCTTGTTCGCCCGCTCTATTGCCGGGCCGAGGGCGTGGACGAGCGCGTTGCGCTCCCCGAGCTCGTCGAATGCCCCGGCCATGGTCAGGCTATCGAGGGCGCGCCTGTTCACGGTCCGCAGATCGACCCGCTCGCAGAAGTCCTGCAACGACCCGAACGGCCCGTCGCGCCTCGCCGCAACGATACTTTCAATCGCTCCCCGCCCGACGTTCTTCACCGCGCTGAGCCCGTAAACAATTACGTTTCCATCGATGCGGAAATCGATGTCGCTGCGCGAAATCGAAGGCCGGACAACCTCTATGCCGAATTCAAGGCATTCCGCGACCGCGGCCGCCAGCTTGCCCGCATCGCCGCTGCAGGTAATAAATACGGAAGCCATATATTCGACCGGATAGTTGGTTTTCAGATAGGCCGTCCAATACGCCACGGTGCCGTAGAAGAAGGCGTGCGCCTTGTTGAATCCGTAACCTCCGAACGGCTCCACAAGGTCATAGATCTGCCGGGCGATGTCGCCATCGATGCCGTTTGCCGTGGCCCCATCGATAAACTTTTCTCGCTGGACTCTCAGCTCCGAAGCGATTTTCTTTCCCATCGCTTTGCGCATGACGTCGATTTCCGGCCAGCTGAATCCCGCCAGATCGCGGGCCGCGACCAGCACCTGATCCTGGTACACCATGACGCCGTACGTCTCTTTAAGAATTGGTTCCAGCTTGGGATGAGCGTAACTGACCTTGGAGGGATCCCTTTTGGCTTCGATATACGACTCGACGTTGGCCATTGGGCCGGGCCGGTACAGCGAGACCATGGCCGCCAGATCGCCGACCGACGTGGGCTTCAATTGGGTCAGATATCTCGTCATGCCGCTGCTTTCAAGTTGAAACAGCCCGACGGTCCGCCCGCTTGTAAGCAGATCGAAGGTCGGCGCATCGTCAAGCGGAATTCCAGCCGGCTCCAGATCCACTCCCTGGTTTTCGCGAATGAAATCGAGTGCCGTCGAAATGGTCCTGAAGGTCGCCAATCCCAGGAAGTCCATCCTCAGGAATCCGATCCGCTCGAGCGTTCCGAATTTGTACTGGGCAACCGGCTCGCCGCTCGTTCCGGACCGCATCAGGGGGACGTGCTCGACTATCGGAACGTTGGCGACCACTACCCCCGCCGCATGCACCGAGGCGTTTCGCGCCACCCCTTCCAGTTGGCGCGCGGTGTCTATGAGGCGCCGGATTGACTCGTCCGCGTCATATCGAACTCTCAGAGAATCCACCGATTCGAGCGCCCTCTGGATATCGAATGGATCGACCGAGTTGAATGGAATCGCCTTGGCAATCTCATCGACCGTGTCATACGGCGTATTGAGAGCCCGGCCAACGTCGCGAATCGCCTGCCGGGCAGCCATCGTGCCAAACGTAGCTATTTGGGCTACCCGATCTCGACCGTACTTTTGGGCCACATAGTCGATGACCTCCTCCCGACCGTCGTCGGGAAAGTCCATATCGATGTCGGGCGGCTGCCCGCGTCGACCCTCATTCAGAAACCGTTCGAACGGAATGTTGCGATCCACCGGATCGATGTTCGAGATGTAAAGCGCGTATGCTACGAGGCTCCCGCCCACTGAGCCGCGCGGGCCCGCCAGCATCTTGCGACTCCGCGCGAACCTAAAGATATCGGCGTGGATCAGGAAGTAAGCGGAAAACCCGAGATCCTCAATGATGTCGAGTTCGCGTTCGAGCCTCGCCCGGTAGCGGTCGTCCCGTTCGGATATCCGCTCCTCGATTCCCCGAATTGCGGTTTTCCGCAAATGCGAGTCTTCGGTCTCCCCCTCGGGTATGTCGATTTTCGGGAGCGAAATCCTTCCGAAGTCCAATTCCAGGTTGCATCGCTCGGCGATTGCCACCGTGTTGAGGGCGGCTTCTGGATGATCCGCAAACGCCGCGATCATCTCCTCGGGCCCGCGCAAGTGGTACGCGCCTTCCATCGTCATTCGGTTCGGCGAGTCCATAGTCGAGTTGGTACCGACGCAGAGAAGTACGTCGTGGGCGTAGGCGTCTTCTTCTCGCAGATAGTGAACGTCATTCGTTCCCGCCAGACCCACTCCAACGTCTCGCGCGATGCCCGCAAGCGCGTGGTTGAGTTCGGCCTGGTGCGCCCGGCCATGATTTTGAATCTCGATGAAGTAATTATCTTTTCCAAAGACTTCCGCGTGCCAGGCGGCCCGCTGGCGCGCATCGTCCAGGTTTCCATCCAGAACCGACCGGCTGACTTCGCCCGAATCGCACCCCGACAAGCAGATCAGACCGGCCGAATGCTCCGCCACCAGTTCTCGATCGATTCGCGGGCGATAGTAAAAGCCCTCGAGCTGTGCCTTCGTGGCGAGCTGCAAGAGACTTCGATACCCGGCATCGTCGGTCGCGATTATGGTGAGATGACTGGATGCTGAGTCAAGCTTGCGGTCGCGGTCATGACGGGAACGGGCCGCAACGTAGAACTCGCATCCGACGATGGGCTTTACCCCCTCATCGCGGGCCATCATGTAAAAGTCCATCGCACCGTACATGGCGCCATGGTCCGTGATCGCGATGGAATCCATGCCCAATTCCCGCGTGCGGCGGATGAGTTCCGGGATCTTGCACATTCCATCCAGGAGGCTGAACTCGCTGTGAACGTGAAGATGAGCGAAGCTGGTGGCGGGGGCGTTAAACATCGGCCCGATTTTAGGTGGTGCGGCGATCGTTAACAAACGACCGTCTGGAGCGTTCAGAATTCACAATCGGACTTCGGCCGGACGCCCACGTAAACCCCCGGGCAAGTCGTCTGTTGAGCGCGGCCGGGACGATTATCTAAGCATTGATTCGATCGGCCGGGCTCTCGGGCAAATCGAGTTATCATGATTCGCCCTGGAAATCGGATGACCATCCGTACCCCGGTTCATAACCCCAACAGGCGGTGAGGCTCAGATTGGACAGTTCGTTCATCCTCATTCTCATCGTCATTGTCGCGGCCGTTATCCTCCTGCCCCGAATACTTCCTCCACGCGGGCCCACGTGCAATCGGTGCGACGGTTCAGGATTCGTCAACGAGCGATGGCCAGACCCATCAAAACCGGGCGGCTGGCACGAACTCGAAGGGAAATGTCCGAAGTGCAACGGAAAGGGCCGCCTTCGAAGTTGACCTGTTACACGGGTCTCAACTCGTTCGATTAGGCTTCCGGCGTTCCGGGCGTTCTGATCGAAGAGCCCGTTTTCATCGGTCTCGACGCCGGCACCAGCTCGGTCAAGGCATCCGCCTACACCGGCGGGGGACGGCTGATCGCCGCTAAGACGGCCGCCCTGGATCTACTGCAACCGGAACCCGGCGCTGCTGAGCAAGATCCCGACGTGCTTCTTGATCGTGCCCTTGCCTGCCTCGCCGGCTGTGTCCGGGAAGTTCATGAAAAGGGCCATACGAACATCGCGGCCGTTGCCCTTAGCTCGATTCTCGGTTCCATCATTCCCCTGTCCGCCCGCGGATCGCCGCTGCACGATGCCCTCACGTGGGCCGACCTGCGCCCGTCCGCCGACGCCATCGATGCGAAGTCCGCTATTGACGAGGAAAATCTCTACCGCGACACCGGTTGTCAGATACATTCGTTTTACGTTGGGCCGAAGCTCGCCTGGCTTCGCCGTTCCAGACCGACCGTATTTCGAGACGCCACACATTTCGTTCCGACAAAAACATACCTCGTCAAAAGGTTGACCGGTGAGATGCTCATCGACCGATCGGTGGCCTCCGGCTCCGGCCTCCTGCGAATGGAACGTTCGACGTGGAATTCCGATTGGCAATCGTATTTGGACGTTGCAGCCAGCCGGCTCGGCGAGCTTGTGGAACCATCGACCATCCTGACAATTCTTCCCGAGGTCAGCAGGGAGGTCGGACTCGCCACCGGGACGCCGCTCGTCATCGGCGCCGCCGACGGAATGCTCTCCAGCCTTGGCGCCGGAGCGTTACAGCCGGGTCAATATGTCGCCATGCTTGCCACCAGCGGCGCCTTTCGAACTGTCACGTCTCAGCCACTTCTGCATCCCCAAAAGAAGACGTGGGCGTTGTACCTGGCCGACGGACTCTGGGTCTGCGGCTCGTCGCTGAGCAGCGGTGGAATCGTCTATCGGTGGGTTCGCGATACATTTTTCCGCAACGAATCCGCGGCGCTGATGGCGGCCGGGGCTGACGGATACGACGTTGTAAACGACGCCGCGGCATCGGTTCCGCGCGGATCGGGCGGTCTTCTAATGCTTCCGTATCTCTCGGGAGAGCGATCGCCCAACTGGAACGTCGATGCGCGTGGAATGCTGGTCGGATTGAATCTCGGTCACGACCGTCGCCATATCGCCCGAGCGGCCATGGAGGGTATATCCATTCACTTCGCGCTCGCCGCCGCGGCCCTCGTTGAAGTTTGCGGCCCACCGGTCGAAATCAGGGCCACGGGCGGCTTCCGCAAATCGGAACTCTGGATTCAAATCATGGCCGAAGCCATTGGCCAGCGACTGTCGTTGCCCCCCAATGTAGACGCCTCAGGGCTGGGTGCGGCGCTCCTGGCAATGCGAGTGCTCGGCCTATACGACTCGCTCTTCGAAACCGCCGGGCTCGTCCCCATCGAAGGTCATATCGTTCCCGATCCCGCGGGTGTGAAACAATACGCGCACCTGACCGACGTTTACGAAAGGGTTTACACGTCCTTGGAGCCGGCATTAGGGGATATCGCTTCGATGGCCGATGCCAACAATTAGATCCCGCACTCGCAAGCTCCTCAGACTCGGCGGATCCCGAGATCTCAGGGCGCTCATGGCCGCCTCGCTTCTTTTCTTCCTCGGGTTCTCGATCTACAACACAGTTTTCATTAACTTCGTGGCCGAGGAGATCGGCATCAATCCCAGGGATTTGGGCGTACTGGAATCGGTTCGCGAAGTCCCGGGATTGCTAAGCGTCCCAATCGCGGCGGTCACGATGTGGCTTATCGAACCGGTCCTCGGGTTCATTGCGCTGGCGATCATGGCCGTCGGCGTTATCAACTACCTGCATGTCGACGCCGTGTCGTCTCTGGTGCTTTTCTCGCTCGTATGGAGTATTGGATTCCATACCTGGGCGCCGCTTTCGTCGTCGATGGCCTTGAGAATGGGTCCGGAGGGCGAAGAGGGCCGCAGACTCGGTCTCCTCCGGTCGGTCAGCAACGTCGGCGGCCTCGCCGGCATTGCGATGGTGTTTGTAATGGTGCGCTTCATGTCATTGCCTTTTCGACCGATGTTTGTCGTTGCTGGAATCGCCATCCTCCTGGCAGCGTTTGTTCTTCTCAGAATCAACCGTAAGGACAATGTCAAATCCCAGAGGATCGTCCTGCGGCGTCAATACTGGGTTTTCTATCTGCTTCAATTTCTCAACGGGACACGCCGACACATATTTATGACGTTTGCGATATTCGCCCTGGTCAGGGTTTACGCGACGAGCGTCGAAACCGTTACAATCCTGTCTTTTATCAACCAGATTATCGGCGTTGGCGCCGGTTACGCCGCGGGTAGACTGATCGACCGCCACGGGGAACGAAAAGTACTCGCGCTGGGATTCGCGTGCCTCACGGCTATATTCCTCGGCTACGCGTTTATCGAGATCGTCTGGATTCTCTTCGCCCTCTACGTGATCGACAATGCTATGTTCAGCCTGTCGGTCGGGATCGATACGTACGGTAAAAAGATCCTGGTTAAAGCAAACGACTTGCGGCCTACAATGGTCGCCGGCCAGACGATGAATCACGTGGCCGCTGTTATCGTTCCGGTTACGGGCGGTCTTTTGTGGGAAGCGTTTGGCTACGCAGTGCCGTTCGTCGCCGGCGCGGCGATCGCGGCAATTTCCGTAGGCGCGAGTTTGCTGATTTCCAGATCAGATCGCGCATCGCCGAGCCCGCGCGAAACCATGCGCGATCAGAGCGAGGTCGCTAAGGTACGGGGACTTTGAGCAACAGGCTGACAAAATCTAGAACGGCCGGACACCGAAACGGGTCATGGACGACGGTACCGTCGAAGGCGAGAACAACCAGTGTCTGAGAACTTCAGCCTGGAGCGCGTTCTCGACGACGCCCCTGAGGCAGTTCCGCTTAATCAGACGGCCATGGAGATCATCCGGCAAACGGGCGATCCTTCGAGCACGGCCTCGGAAATCGCCAGGGTCCTCCAGACCGATCAGGCTCTTGCTGCCCGAGTTCTAAAAATTGCGAACTCCGCGTTTATGGCCTGCCGCGTCAGATTGCCTCGATCGAGTCTGCCGTCATGCTCCTGGGCCAGAAGACGGTGCGAAACGTGGCCCTGACCGCCACGATGTCCAGCGCGGTCGAACGGCCCATTTCAGGTTATGGCCTGCCTCGGGGTGAGCTATTCAGGCATTCGCTCGTCGTGGCTCGCACCGCGAATCGGATTTCCAGGCAAACCAACCGCGGCATACCGGACGAAGCGTATACGGCCGGGCTCCTTCACGATATCGGCAAGCTGGTCCTGGACAGTCACATCGAATCTCGGATCGGCGCCATCACCGACCTCGCTCACAGGGATTCAATCAGCTTCGCCGAGGCCGAACGGCGCCTGCTCGGCATGGATCATGGCGAAGTCGGCGCAATCCTGAGCGAACGCTGGGAGCTGCCCGAGTTCCTGTCCGAAGCAATCCGCGGCCATCATCGCACTCCCAGCGGTCGCGAGCCGGATGAGACGGCCAGCCTGGTCGCCGTATGCGTGCTGGCCAACAGATTGGCCCGGAGTCATGGAACCGGCGTCGGTTCAAACGAAACCGACGACCCGGACCTACCGTCGGTGATCCTCGAGATTCTCGGTATCTCCGATAATGACGTCGTTGAACTGAGCAACGACGTGAAAAAGCAGATCGACGATGGAGACTAGGACCCGCCGGAAACTGGCGCCCTGTCGGACTGTCGGCGCAAAGAGTTCGTCCTATCAATCGCTCAATTCGCGTTCGGCATAGGACGTTGAGAATCTTCGGCGCGACCAAAAGCTCAGCACCCTCGAATGCTGCGCCGGAGCGCAGCGCATCACAAAGCCAGCGCCAACTCTGCGACGGGAGGAATTAGTGCAACACCCTATTCAAGTCGCTGTTATTGGGTGCGGTAATTTTGCCCGCGGCATGCATCTGCCCAACATTCAAAAGATTTCCAATCTACGGCTGAGGGGCACATGCGATCTGATCGAAACGATAGCCGCGGCCGAGCGCGACAAATACGCCGCGGACTACGCGACCGACGACGCTGAGCGAGTCTTTTCCGACGATCAAATCGATCTCTGCATCATTACGACGCCTCACGATACGCATGCTGCACTGACACTTCAGGCGCTCACAGCCGGCAAGCATGTGCTCGTTGAAAAGCCCATGTGTATGACGCCGGCTGAAGTCGATGAGATTCTCCTGGCCACCGCCGACGCGGGCGTCGTATACACCGTGGGTCACAACCGGCGATACTCGCCGCTCAGCCAACGGGCACTGGAACTCCTTGGCGACCGGCCCAAGCCGTGGGTGCTCTCCTATCGAATGGTCGATCAAAAATGGACCCATAGCTGGGCCCTCGACCCCGAAATCGGCGGAGGCCGTCTGATATCCGAAGCCGGGCACATTTTCGAGATGCTGTACTTTCTCATCGGCTCCGAACCCGTTCGAATTCACGCTCATGGCGGCGCGCTAACTCACGCCAACTCAACTGTGCGACAAGACAACGCCATTTTGACGGTCGCCTTCGAAAACGGCTCGCTGGCATCAGTGGTTCACGGTGATATTGGCCACAGGGATCTGCCGAAGGAGTCAATAGAAGTCTTCGCGAACGAGGCTGTGGTGATAATCGATGATTTCCGGTCGATGCGGGCATTTGGCTTTGGAGAAGGACTCGACGTCACTTTGCAAGCCCAGGACAAAGGTCATCTGCGCGAACTTGAGTTGCTCGCCGAGGCGATCCTGACCGGAGGCCGCATGCCCGTCGACGCCACCGCGGCCGCACGCGCCATGTCGTGCTGTTTTGCCGCGATGGACAGTATCAAGACCGGGTCGCCGATAGACCTCGACGTTTCCGCGGGGCTGTTGGTCGAACGGGGGCCGGCCGTCCATCCGGGATCTCCCGATTTGCCCGCCTCCGGCGACACGTCCTACTGACCAATCAGTGAGCAGGCGGATATATAGCTCGCGGCGCTAAAATCTGGTCGCGGCACGTCGATTCCGTCGACCATGTCGCCGATTCAACATCAGGCCGCCGAATCCAACGACTATCGGTCCCGAAAATCCGACCAATGCGAAGGTGCTCATGACTCTGATCGATGACGTACATGCCCGCGAGATCCTCGACTCCCGCGGCAATCCAACCGTGGAAGTCGAGGTCGTCCTCGACAGCGGCGCCATGGGACGGGCCGCGGTCCCGTCCGGCGCGTCCACGGGTAGCCGCGAGGCGGTTGAATTGCGCGATTCTGATTTGACACGCTACGCGGGAAAGGGCGTTCGCAACGCCGTTGAAAACGTAAACAGCGTCATCGGCCCGGCGCTCAACGCGATGGACGTCACCGATCAGGCCGCCATAGACGCCGAATTGCTCGCGATGGATGGCACCGAGAACAAGTCCAACCTCGGCGCCAACGCGATTCTCGGGGTGTCGCTGGCCGTCGCCAGGGCTGCCGCCGACGAGGTAGGCCTCCCCTTGTATTCCTATTTGGGGGGTGTTGGAGCCACCAGAATGCCGGTGCCGATGATGAACATTCTCAACGGCGGAGTTCACGCCTCCGATTCCGCCGACTTCCAGGAATTCATGGTCGTGCCGGCGGGTTTCACAGAATTCTCCGAGGCGCTGCGAGCGGGCGTCGAGATATACCATTCGCTGCACGCCGTCCTCACCAAACACGGACGCTCTTCCAACGTCGGCGATGAAGGCGGGTTCGCACCGACGCTTGCATCCAACGTCGAGGCCATTGAATTGATACTTGAGGCCATCGATACCGCCGGCTTTACCGCCGGAGGCGAAATTTTCCTTGCCCTTGACGCCGCTGCGACCGAATTTCAGCAGGGCGACGAGTACGTTCTAAAAACGGAAGGTAAGCGTTTTTCGAGCGACCAGCTCGTGGATTATTGGGGGGGCTGGTGCCGCCAGTATCCGATAATTTCAATCGAGGACGGTCTAGGCGAAAACGACTGGGAGGGCTGGCGGCATCTCTGCGCGAGCCTCGGACGCACCGTACAGCTGGTCGCCGACGACCTTACGGTAACGAACACCGCGATTCTGAGCCGCGCTATCGAAGAAAAGTCTGCGAATTCGATCCTGATCAAAGTAAATCAAATCGGAACCCTGACGGAAACGTTAAAGACCATCGAGATGGCCAGAAATGCATCGTTCACGTGCGTCGTGTCCCATCGTTCGGGAGAGACGGAAGACACGACAATCGCCGACCTCGCCGTCGCCACCGGTTGCGGGCAAATCAAGACTGGCGCTCCGGCCCGCACCGATCGCGTTGCCAAATACAACCAACTCCTCCGAATCGAGGAGGAGCTCGGCTCCCAGGCCGAGTACGGCGGTCTGAGCACGTTCTACAACCTCGAAGTTGACGCAGAGCGGGGTGACTAAAGTTCTCCGCAGACTTCTTCAAGAAGTCGCCGAAGGATCGATCACGCCCGATACGGCGTTAGATCGAATCGTCAACAAAGACCGCGACCTGCAGTTTGCCCGAGTAGATCTGGACCGCTCGGGGCGGACCGGTTTTCCCGAGGCGATTTATTGCCCGGGAAAGACGCCCGATCAGATCGCCCGCATCGCCGAGACGCTGGCGTCCGCCGGCCAAACAGTCCTGGCCACCAGAGCCGACGAGGCCGCGTTTGACGCCATCAAGGCGCTACTTCCCGATGCCGAGTTCAACGAACTGGCTAAATCTGTCGTTGTGCGTGCCGCCGACACTCGGAAACTCCCGGGTCGCGTGCTTGTGTTGACGGGAGGCACCTCCGATCTCCCGGTCGCCGAAGAGGCCGCCGTAACGGCACAGACATACGGCGCGGAAGTTAAAAGGTTGTGGGATGTGGGCGTCGCAGGTGTGCACCGGTTGCTCGCGCAGAGGAATGAAATTGACGAGGCGACCGTCCTTATTGCGGTCGCCGGCATGGAAGGGGCGCTGCCAAGCGTCGTTTCAGGCCTCGCCAATGTCCCCGTAATCGCCGTCCCAACAAGCGTGGGATACGGCGCTTCATTCAACGGGCTGGCCGCCCTCCTGGCCATGCTGAATTCGTGCGCGCCGGGCGTCTCCGTGGTCAACATCGACAACGGATTCGGCGCCGGCTTCATGGCGGCCCAGATATGCCGAATCGCAAGCCAGGCAAAATGAGCAACATCGCCTATTTTCAGGCTTTTTCAGGAGCCAGCGGGGATATGTTCCTCGGCGCGCTGGTAGACGCCGGCTGGCCCGCTGACGATCTCATCGCGACACTTTCGAAGCTTCCGGTCCGGGGATACGAGGTAAATGTCGCAAGCGTAATGAAGGGCGCCGTAGCCGCCACCAGCGTTTCATTCGAAATCGAGGCTGGCGACCACTCCCACCGCGGTCTGGCAGACGTCCTCGCAATCCTCGACGCAGGCGATCTCGCCGATTCCGTTCTGAATCGGGCCCGGTCGATGTTCACGCGGCTCGCGCGCGTTGAAGCCAAAGTTCACGGTGAGACGGTCGAAGAAGTGCGCTTCCATGAGGTCGGCGCCGTTGACTCTATTCTCGATGTCGTTGGCGCGGCAGCCGGGCTCGAGTGGCTCGACGCCAAGGAGATCGTGGTCTCACCCATCAATACCGGTGGTGGAGTCGTAAACACCCTGGCCGGCAAGATTCCAGTGCCCGGTATGGCGACGCTGCTCCTCGCTCAGGAGGTCGGCGCCCCGGTGTATTCGACCAGCGACGATCGCGAGTTTTTGACTACCACCGGCTCCCTGGTTCTCACGTCAGCCGCTTCCAGCTTCGGCCCGCTACCGGCCATGAAGGTCGACAAGATCGGCTATGGAGCCGGCAGCGCGGACTTCGATCTGCCCAACGTGCTGAGGGTAGTCATCGGAACGTCCGAATCATCCGCGCAATCCGATGTCGCGACGGTCATCGAGACCAATCTCGACGACGCTCCCGCCGACGTTCAGGCTTACGTCGTCGAGCGTCTTTTCGAGCGCGGCGCCCTTGATGTATTCATCACGCCGATTGTGATGAAGAAAGGCAGGGCCGCGGCCAAAATCACGGTTCTTGCGGATCCCGACAAAGTCGAATCTCTCACCGACGTACTGTTTACCGAAACCCCGACCCTCGGAGTGCGGATGTACGAAACCCGACGGCGCAAGCTCGAGCGCGACGTCCGCACAGTGGCAACTCCATGGGGTGAAGTGAGTGTTAAGGTTTCGTTCATGTATGGTCGCGTGCGCGATGTTTCGCCGGAGTACGAAGACTGCCGCGCCATCGCCGTAGAATTTGGAGTTCCGTTGCGGAAGGTCATGGATCACAGTAGAGATGCCATGCTGGAGCGGCTCGCCTGAGCCTGCCTCCGTTCGCGATCAACCAGGGGAGGGGCCGGTGACTGAGTCCACAAGCAACGGGGAAACTGGTCAAGTCAAGGCGGCCACCGTTGAATTCAATCGCTCCGCCGCCCGCGAAGTCACCGCCGAGACCGTTGATTCGAAAAGCTCGGCACTTGGATTCGTCCGGGCCGACACCGTCCGGATAAAGACGAGCGCCGTCGGCGCAACGATAGGCAGCTCAACCCATTTGAGAAACAGCTACACGGTTGCGGCCGGTGGCGGCCATGTAAGAATTGATAACAGCATCGTGCAGTGGCTCATAGGGGGCTACGTCGAAGCGAACAAGGTGTATTCGCTGGCCGTAATTGGCGGAGCGGTTCACGGCGAAGTGCGGGCTCTGATGAGCGCCCGAGCTGCGGTTATGTTTGGGATTGCGATCGGCTTATCCGGACTTGCGGCTCGGATTATCCGAAGGTTCATTTGACGCTCCCTTTTGGGGATTCCGCCGACTCGGCGCAGCAATTGGTTTCGGCCTCCGGTTCGACCGCGAGAAGTCGTTGAAAACATGATCCTACGGCGGGCTCGCGGAGTCGATTGTCCAGGCGGTTCGGTCAACGGTCACGGAAATGGCCGATGAAGCCCGGGCGGCCGCGCCCGCCGAGCACAAAAGCGCGCTAGATAAAACGTCGAGCGCGAAGGAAGCGGTTTCCCAAATCCAGCCCGGCGACGTTGTCATGATCTGCGGCTTTCAAGGCGTTGGATTACCGAGCTCGTTGATAGCAGAGGTTGTCGACCAGCGCGTCGACGATCTGACTGTCATCACGAACGATATTCATTCGCTGGATCGAGGAATTGGATCAATGGCATCCGCCAACCTGATCAGCCGCCTAATCGCCAGCTCTATCGGCGCTGATCCTGCACTGCAACGTAGGATCGAGGACGGCGAATTGCAGATCGAAATCGTTCCCCAGGGGACGCTCATCGAACGTATCAGGTGCGGCGGCGGCGGACTCGGTGGGTTTCTGACTCCTACTGGGATTGGTACCGCGATGGCCGTCGACAAGCGCATCATCGAAGTAGAGGATGAAGCGTACCTTCTCGAGACGCCATTGACCGCCGACGTGGCCCTGATTTCCGCGTTCAGAGGAGATCGATGGGGCAATCTGAGCTATCGCGGCACTTCACGCAACCTCAATCCCGTCATGGCTACCGCCGCTGGCATCGTCATCGCGGAAGTGGGGGAGCTATACGACATTGGAGACCTGGACCCCGACCTGGTGGACACGCCGGGGATCTTCGTGGACATGGTTGTCGAGGCGAGTTAGCGAATGCCGTGGTCGCGCAAAGAAATAGCCTCCCGAGTTGCTCGGGAATTCTCTCCCGGCCATGTCGTTAGCCTGGGCGTCGGATTGCCGTTGCTGGTCGTCGGCGCTGTTGACGCTTCGATGGAGATTGTGCTCCACAGCGAAAGCGGAATCCTCGGTCTGGGAACCAAGCCCGCGCAAGGCAAAGCGCCTCGAGAGGTCGTAAGCGCCGACGGCCAATCGACCGGCGTGACGCCAGGTGGCGCATTTTTCGATATCTCGCAGAGCACGGTCATGGCCCGTGGCGGTCACATCGACATTTGCGTCCTTGGCGGCCTGGAAGTCGACGAGCGGGGAAACCTCGCAAATTGGACGGTTCCAGGGGAATTCGTGCACGGAGTCGGCGCCGCCATGGATCTGGCCGTCGGCTCCGAGCGAGTTATCGTAGTCATGAGTCATGTAGGTCCGGACGGCGAGCCCAAGCTTGTCACCAAGTGCAGCCTTCCGCTCACTGCGGTGGAATCTGTAGACACCGTCGTGACCGAGCTTGGCGTCTTCGAGGTAGACGGCGGTTGCTTTCGGTGCGTCGAACTCGCGCCCGACACCGACTGGGAGGATGTCGAGGCGGCCACTGAGGGACGTTTGATCCGGTCGGAGCACCTCGGCGAACCGGTAGCCGACCCCCAGAAAAACGCTCCGTCGGAATACGAGGAGGAAGAAGGAGAGCTGGTCGCCGAGTCGGACTGGGAAGGCGACTAAAGCCTCAGACAGGCCAAATTAGGGCGCCTGCGAACCGCATCGTCACCGTTTGAAACGGCCCCCTCCCACTGGAGAGGGTTGGTGTCGGGACCGAAAAGCGCCCCGCCCGCAGCGCTCCACATGGCAGCCAAACATCGATCGCATTTCGATTAGTTCGAAAGCAGGGGAAGCGTCACCGGCCGACCTTCAGTCGCCGAAATCTCCGCCGCAATGCAGACTTCGTGGGTATTGATTGCGTCTTCGAGATTTACGTGCGATTCCTCATCTCGGTCGATGCAGTCGAGCAGATGCGACATCTCACCGTTGAACGGTTGGTGAGCCACGTCACCGCTGTTCGGCATTATCGTCGGAATAGTCGCATAGTCGGTCTGGCCCGCCAGCCCTTTCGCAAATATCCGGTTGTCGCGGATCGTCCCGCCCTCGCCAAGAAGATCGATATTAAATTGATATGTTGAGTTGATCCCGAGACTCGAGCTGGCCTTGCCGATCGTGCCGTCCGCGAACTTGCATATGAGAACGCTCGTCGATGGCTCCTCAGTTTCGCTACCGTCGTCCACCTCGTAGGCGAATACCTCCACAATGTCTTGTTCTTTGAAATACCTCAACGCGTCAACGGCGTGGCACCCCGCCGATAAGAATGTATTCCCCCCGGTCCTGCGCGATCTCACCCAATCCCACCCCGGATACCAGTCCCCCAGTTCGTGCCAGTAGTCAACTTCCGAATAGAAGATTCGCCCAATCGCTTGCGCCGCAATCTGTTCCTTAATGATCGCGAACAAGGGATTCCAGCGAAGCACGAAACCGACCACGGTTTTAACGCCAGCCTGCCGCACCGCATCCCGCGAAGCCCGCAGTTCATCGACGGTCAGCGCCACCGGTTTTTCGATCAGAATATGCTTGGCCGCTGCAGCAGCCCTAACCGTTTCGATGGAGTGTAGGAAGTTGGGAGTGCAAATCGAAATCACGTCGACCCTCGTATCCGCAAGCAGCTCGTCGTAGCTGGTATGTATGGACGCGTCCGGGCAATCCGTTTCGTGGGCCAGCCTTCTCGCGCTCGATTCTCTTCGGCTTGAAATGGCCACAACCTCGGCTCTCGAGTCCATCTTGTATGCGGCGACGTGTGCGCCGGCGACCCATCCCGCACCGTGAATTCCGATTCCGTATTTCGCCATATTCGCCTCCTGCGTTGGGGGCCATTCTATTAGGATGGAGTTACCCGACTCGACTGGCGGTGCTTACCGACGGCTGCAGTAACAGACTGAGCCCTGGGAGATCGACCTCTTGGACTTGATCGACGACAAACTCGACGGTTTTCTTTCGCACCTCGGCGACCGGCAGCGAAGCACGTTCGCTTACGTTTTTCGAACGTGGCGAGAAGGCGGCGGAACGCTGGCAGACGTTGGCAAAACAATCGCCCTGCAGACGCCGTGGGAAGGACGAAACGTGACCGTGTTGTGGGCGTACAGCGCAGACGGTCAAAGCCGGCCGCCGCGCTTCGAAGCTCCCCTCGCGGCACTTGCGCGAAGCGGCATACCAACCGAACTTACGGAGGCATGGCGCGACGACCTGACAACGGTTTCCGGCGTCGGCGCCACAGTCGAAGGGCCTAATGCGACGGCCACGGTTTCGGACGGATTCGGCGATCTGGACGCCCGAAAACTCGTCGAAAGCGCGCTCAAACTTTCCCGCCGAATTTAGCCGCTCCGCCCCGTCGCGCTACGGTCCGGCCGCTTCAATCCGCCCGTCCGACATGTACCATAGGGCAAAATCAACACAGCTGGAGGCTGCATGGCGGCGGAGCCAATAAGGCAAGCTAAAGTCAATTGCGACGGCGCTTCCCGCGGCAATCCAGGCGAATCGGCGGCGGGGGTTGCGATCTGGGATCAACGCGGCGAGTCGCTCGGCACGATTTCGCTTTATCTAGGCCATCGAACGAACAACCAGGCCGAATATACGGCGCTCCTGGCCGGCGTCATGTCGGTCCAAATACTGGGACTCACCGATGTCGAATTCAGGTTGGACAGCGAGCTTGTCGTCAAACAGCTCAACGGCGAGTACCGGATCAAGGACACAACGCTCAAGAATCTGGCCAATCGCGTTAAGGAAGCCGCCGCGCAAATTTCTAACGTGAGATTCGTTCACGTTCCGAGATCCAAAAACAAAGACGCCGACGCTCTCGCAAACGACGCTCTGGACGCGCGCTCCAACCGCTAGCAAAGCCCCCGCTCGTCATTCCGAGGACCGCAAGGCGATCACCCGCGCCGAAAACCGACGCGCTCCGCTGACGGCGGTCCTGCTACCTCGATGGTAAGCCCAGGAACGCCGATAACAGTATCCAGAGAAGCTGCACAGAATCCCCAAACGCCCCGATACTTGACGTATGGTGGGGAATGTGTTGCAATTCAGCCCGTATTCAACATTGAAAGTGTCAAATTGTGGGGGACAGTGGGGATTACCGTCCGGAATCAACCGGTGGAGCCAGCTGTAGACAATGAGGCTCTTTACAGGGACCTTTCATCACACGCTCGATGCGAAAGGTCGATTGACGATTCCAACCAAACTGCGAGTGCTCACGCCCGAAGGCGGAACTCTGGCCGAGGGCGCCGAGACGTGTCTTCACTTCTTCCCGCCCGAAGCCTGGCAGGCGCAAGTCGAACGAATGCTTCAACTCGACGACCTCACCGCAGGTGCTCGCGACGCACAGAGGAAATTCTTTGCCGCGGCCGAGGAGTGCCAATTTGACCGGCAGGGGCGAATCACCATTCCGATCGAACTCCGGCAGAACGCCGGCATCACCAAAGACGTAGCGGTGGTCGGCGTGGGAACAAGAATTGAAATTTGGCAACTGGAAGGGTGGCGGATTAGAAAGGCGTCGATAGACGCGGAGGCACAGGATATCTTTGAACGTGCCAGCCGCCATTCCACATCCCCAACTTAGGGTGTGACATGTGGGGTGAAGTGCCTCCCCTTCGCCCCACATGTACCCACTTTCATGGACGGTCCGCCGACTGACCACGAGCCCGTAATGACGAAGCAGGTGCTTTCCTACCTGCTGCCTTCACGCGGTCGGGATTACGTCGACGCAACCGTCGGATCGGGAGGACATGCCGAGGCGATTATGCAAGCCAGCCAGCCTGATGGCCGGGTGCTCGGCCTCGATGCCGACCCGACCGCCATTGCGAGGGCGGCGTCCCGGCTTGAGCCGTTCGGCAATCGCGTGACACTCAAAACCGCCAATTTTGCAGCCATGTCGGATGTTGCCCGCGCTGCCGGATTTTCGAACGCGTCCGGCGTTTTGATGGACCTCGGTTTCTCATCGACGCAGATCGACGATCCGCGTCGCGGATTCTCGTTCCAGACCAAAGGGCCCCTGGATATGCGATTCGATCAGCAGTCAGGATTGCCTGCCCGGGATGTCATCGCGCGAATGAACGAGAAAGAGCTGGCCGACGTAATTTATCAATTCGGCGACGAGCGCAAATCGCGGCGGATCGCCCGTTATATCGTCCAGAGACGCGAAAAAGCGCCATTCGAGACGACGACGGACCTCGCCGAGACCGTGGCGCGTGCCATCAGACCCAATCGCGGGCGCATCCATCCGGCGACTCGCACATTTCAAGCCCTTCGGCTTTATGTCAACCACGAGCTGGAGAATATCCCCCTCGGACTCGAGGCGGCGCTCGATATTCTCGTAGCCGGAGGTCGCCTGGTGGTTCTCTCTTTTCACAGTCTGGAAGACCGCATCGTAAAGAACTTCATCCGCGATCGGCACAGAGAGGGGACCCTCCGTGCCCTTACGCCCAAACCTTTGCGGCCGGACGAAGACGAGTGTCGCTCAAACCCCAGAAGCCGCAGCGCCCGCTTCCGGGCCGCCGAGATCGTAGGCTGACTCGTGGCGCTTACCGGCCTTCGTATTCGACTCCCGATAACAACCAGGCGCACGGCTTCCGGCGTCGATCTGGCCGGTGGATTGCGTCCTGCAAGGCTGCTGCTGGCGGCGCTTATCGGAGCGTTCGTGCTCGCCCTTTTGTATGTATTGCAGATCCAGTCGCTCGTCCAGATGGGCGCCGAGATAGCAAAACTCGAGGAAGATTTCGCGGCCGAGTCGATCAAGCAGGAAAGCTTACGCGTGGAGCTTGCCACCCTCCACGACCTTTCCGCGATCGAGCGACGAGCGCTCCTGGACCTCGACATGACCACAAATGACCGCAGGAGCGTGGTGCCGATCCCGACCCTGCCGGATGCTATCGACCTCTCGGATCCGCCGTGGTCGGAACCACCACGGTTAACTGAATTGCATTGGTGGCAGCAGGCGCTGATTCGACTTAACGAATTGATCCAGCCGTCGCCTCCGCTGCCGGCCACCAGTAGTCCCCATGGCTAATTCCAAAAGCAAGCGACCCGAAAACGGCGAGCCGGGTCACCCCAGGCGCCTGGTGTTGCTGGCTCTTGGCGGATCCGCCATGGCCGCGATGGTCGGTCAGCGCCTCGCCAAATGGCAGATAACCGAATCCGCTGCCCTGGCCGCCAACGCCAGCTTGCAGCAGCGAAGCGAGGAGCTGCTAACGGCGCGTCGCGGCGAAATCGCAAGTTCAAATGGCTCGCTTATGGCGCTCAGCCAACCCGTCTACAAAGTTGTGGCCTCGCCCGATCTCATGGTCGATTTCGACGCCAGCGCGATCGCTCGCCGCCTGTCGGCGATTCTTGGCGAACACCCCGATCCGATAATGCTCAAGGTCGGCGACCCATCGATAAAGTATGCCGTCATCGCGGATGCCGTCGAGCTCGAGCAAAGCGACGCGATCAGACAAGATATTGAAAGTGGCGAATTGCCTGGCATTTCGCTGCAACCGTCATCAAGACGTGTGTATCCGAACGGATCACTGGCCTCGCATGCAGTCGGATTTGTTAACGGAAAGGGTATCGGGCAGGCGGGTGTCGAGGCGTTTTACGATCGGGAGCTCTCCGGCAAACCCGGCAGTCTGATAAGAGATCAGGATCCGCTGGGACGAAACATCCCGGTGGGCAGATACGATCCCGTACCAGCACAGGCCGGCGCCAATCTAACCCTGACCATCGATCGAAGGATTCAACATGTTGCCGAGCAAGAACTCGAGCAGGCGCTTGCCAGATTCGGGTCTTCCGGCGGAACCGTTCTCATAACCGACCCGAGAAACGGCGATATTCTCGCCATGGCCAACCGGCCCACCTTCAATCCGGCCAAACTCGACGAGTACGCATTCATCGGATCTGACTTCCTCAACCCGGCCATCTCGCTCGTCTTCGATCCCGGTTCAACATTCAAAATCATCACCATGGCCGCAGGACTCGATAGCGGCGTTATCGGCCGCCAATCCACGCACAATTTGCCGGGAACGCACGAATACTCGGGGCTTGAGTTCAATAACTGGGACGAGCGAACGTATCCCAACCAGACCATGACCAGCGTCCTCGCCAACTCGTCCAACACAGGTGCGATCTACGTTGCCGATCGACTCGGTCCCGACAAGTTCTACGAGTACGTCCGGGCATTCGGATTCGGGCGGAACACGGGCGTCGATCTTGCTGGCGAAGTACGGGGGTTTCTCAAGGCGCGCGGGCACCTCGAATGGTATCCATCGGATCTCGCGGCCAACGCCTTCGGTCAAAGCATATCCGTCACGCCGCTACAGTTGGCGGCCGCCTTTGGAGTCGTGGCAAACGGTGGAAAACTCGTCAGGCCCCGTGCCGTCAAGCGCTGGACCGATAGATCAGGGCAGACAGTCGAGAACGAGCCGCAGATCGTGACCCAGGTAGTGCGCCCCGACACTGCCAAAACTCTGATGGAAATGATGTACGACGCCGAGCATACCCATCCGACGAACCTGGCGCTTAGTCAAAATTATTCCACCGTGGGTAAGACAGGCACTGCCGAGATCCCCGACAGGGGGGGCATTCTTCCCGAACAGACCATTGCTTCATATCTGGGGTTTGGACCGATTGAAGCGCCGCGAGTTCTTATTCTCGTCAAGATCGACCGGCCACAGGACGGGACGTGGGGGTCCCAGGTCGCGTCGCCTGTCTTCCGCAACCTCGTCGACAGAGTCTTTTCGCACCTGCGAATCGAGCCGGAGCATGCCAGTTGAGCGCGCGCGTTTCGCGAAGATTCAAGTTTCTCGAAGAAGGGGTGCTGTCCTGGCCGGAATTAGATTCGGTTCTTCTCATACTGATTGTCCTATTTCCTCTTGCCGGGGTAGTTGCGGTGGCCTCGGCATCCATGCCGTTGGTCGACCAGGATACCGGTCCGTTCGCCGCTTCCACCGCTCGCCACCTGGCGATTACCCTGGTGGGAATCGCCGTTGCCCTTGTCTTCTCTCAGATTGACTATCACCGGTTCGGTGGACGAAGTTGGTTCGCGTACTTCGCCGTCATCGGTTTGCTCATACTGGTCCTGTTGCCGGGAGGGGCGATAACAGGGGCGCCGAAGCGCTGGCTCGACTTGCCAGGCATCAGTTTTCAACCCAGCGAACTCGCCAAGCCGGTGATAATCATTCACCTTTCGTACTGGGCTGTGATGTTGGGCCCCAAACTCACTCAGATTCGCTGGTTCGCGGCCGGGGTCGTCATTGCTGGATTGCCCATTCTCCTGATAGTGCTCCAGCCGGATCTCGGAACGGCCGCCCTCGTAGGCATTACTGCGGCTGGCGTTGCCGTCGCAGCCGGCGTAAAGGCCTGGCATCTCCTGGCCGTCATACCGTTCGGATCAGCGCTGGCGGCGATTTCGATCGCCGTCAACCCGTATCAGCTAACGCGGCTGCGCACCTTTCTGGGAATCGAGGCGAATCCCCTGGACTCGGGATACCAGTCGCAGCAAGCTTTACTGGCGCTTGGATCGGGAGGCATCTCGGGCAAGGGATTGGGTCTGGGCACCGTCAAGTACTCCTATCTTCCCGCGGCCGAAACCGATTCGGTATTCGCGGTGATTGGCGAAGAATTCGGCCTATTCGGAACCGGACTGATCCTGCTGATGTTTCTGGTGATTCTTGCCCGCGGATTGTGGATTGCTGCGCTGGCGCCGGATAGATTCGGAAGGTGCCTCGCCGCGGGAATAGCGTTTCAGATTTCGGTTCAAGCATTCATAAATATGGGGGTCGTCGTTGGCCTGTATCCGGTCGCGGGAATACCGCTTCCCTTCGTGAGCAGCGGCGGAACTTCGCTGCTCGTTTCGCTTGTGATGATGGGAATCCTGATCAATATCGCCAGATCCGCAAGGCTGCACCAGACATCATGAGACTGCTGATCAGCGGCGGCGGAACGGCAGGTCACATTTTTCCGGCAATATCCGTGGTCGAGGCCGTGAAGAGGCGTGACCCAGGCCTCTCTGTGCTTGCGATTGGAAGCAATGCCCCGACCGATCGCGAGCTATTCGAGTCTGCCGGCTTTAACTTTCAATCGACAGGCGCGGCGGCGCTTGTGGGCGTGCGGTTCGGTTTGCCGCTAAACGTTATGCGCATGAGCCTGGCGATAGTCACAGCATTTCGAAAGGTCGGTGAGTTCCGACCCAATGCGGCGCTAAGCACCGGGGCATACGCCGCCGTGCCCGGAGCCGTGGCCTGCCTGCTCCGCAGGGTCCCTCAAGTTCTCATCGCGATTGACGCCAGCCCCGGCCATGCAGCCAGGTTCGTAGGCAGATTTTCGGGCCATGTTGCCGCTGCTACGGAAGAGGCAAGCAACAAATTTCCACGGGCGAACGTCCAGGTGACGGGACTGCCGCTGAGAGTCGAATTCGACTCGCCCGACGCCGCGCGCGGCCGACGCCGATTAGGAATCGCTCCCGGAGTCCCCGTTATCTTGGTCATAGGCGGCAGTCAGGGATCAAGCGTTATCAACAAAACTGTGGGTTCGATTCTCGAGTCCATGCTCGAGATAGGCGCGGTCGTTCATCTGACCGGCACCGGCAACATTGCCGCGCATCTAAGCAGACAACTGAACCTTCCCGATGGGATCAGGAACCGGTACCACCCGATTGCGTTTCTGGATCATGGTTTAGCCGATTTGATGGCGGCTTCCGATCTGGCCATAGCCCGGGCCGGCGGCACCACTCACGAATTGGCCGCCCTGGGGCTGCCGTCCATTCTTATACCGGGACTGTTCGCTCAGGGTCATCAACGGGCAAACGCCCGCAGACTGTCCACTGCCGGCGCCGCGGTTACGCTGCCGGAACCTGACCTCGACGGGCAAACGCTTCTGAACCACGTCCGTGAACTCCTTTCAGACCAGAACCGGCTTGGGAGGATGGCCGCTGCCGCGGCAGGACTTGGAACGCGCGGAGCTGCGGATTCCATCGCCGAACGGCTCGTGCAAATCGCCACTCGAGGGGACGCATGATCTTGGATCAACAAACGCGTCGCCCTTCATCTAATCTTTTCGGCGACCGCCCCAACACAACCACAAAGCGCGTGCATCTGATCGGAATCGGCGGCATGGCGCTCAGCGGTATCGCTCGCATCCTCCTCGAACGGGGTTACGAGGTATCCGGTTCCGACGTCTCGCCATCGAGCTATACCGACCGCCTGGCTGAGTCCGGCGCGACCATCACGATTGGTCACGACCCCGCCAACGTTGAAAGTGCCGACGCCGTGATCTTCTCGGCTGCAATCAAGTCCGATAATCCGGAGTTGCGCCGGGCGGCCGAAGCGGAAATACTGATCCGTCGCCGTGCCGAAATCGTCGGTCGTCTCATGGACGAGAAATCTGGCATCGCCGTGGCCGGCACCCATGGTAAGACCACAACAACCGCGATGATTGCACTGATTCTCGATCGATCCGGGCTTTCTCCCGGCTATCTGATCGGGGCCGAATCTCGTGATCTCGCAGGAAATGCCCGCTGGGGCGAGGGGGATCACTTCGTTGTCGAGGCCGACGAATACGACAGCGCATTCCTCGAATACAGACCCGATATCGCGCTTATCACCCACATCGAGCCCGACCATCTCGACTACTTCGGGTCAATAAAGAACATGGTCGACAAGTTCTGCGCATTCGTGGGCAAGGTCCGCGAGGGCGGCTCTTTAATCATTCGCAACGAAGGGCCGCTGGTGAAATACGCCGCCGCTGCCGCCGCCATTCCCGTCGTTTGGATTGGCGACGGCGGGCACTGGGTGATCGACAGCTACCGGCCGCTCGGGTGGGGCTCCGAATTCACGGTAATTGAACCATCGGGCGCCAGACTGCACGGCGAACTTGCGGTGCCCGGACTTCACAACGCCTATAACGCGCTTGCGGCCATCGCCGCCGCAGCTGAACTCGGAGTTGAAGCGGAGGCGTCCGCACAGATTCTCAGCGGATTTTCAGGAGTGGACCGAAGATTTCAGCTACTCGTCGAGGCGCGTGGGATATCTGTCGTCGAAGAATATTCCCACCACCCGACTGAAGTGCGTGTATCGATCGAGGCTGCCCGCAATATACGGCCCGGCCGCCTCTGGGTGATTTTCCAGCCGCACCTCCGCAGCAGAACCGAGGATTTCTTTCAGGATTTCGCCAAGTCGTTCGACCGGGCCGACCGGGTCACAATCACCGAAATCTTCTCACCGAGCGGTCGTGAGGGTGATTCCAGTGTCTCCGGCCGCGATCTGGCCTCGGCAATCGGCGGAGAAACGACCACCTTCCAACCAACCCTTGACGATTGCCTTCGGGAGGTCCAGGAATCCGCACGGGACGGCGACCTCATCGTCGTGATGGGCGCGGGCGATATCAACGTTCTTAGTCGATCCATCGCGGACTGGCTCGAGAGGTGATTCCGATCGCTCCATCGCCCGCCATCGACTGGCCATTCCTACTCGATCTCAAAATCGGAGAACCGCTTTCCCAACACACCTATCTTGGCGTCGGTGGGCCGGCCGAGTTTTACGTTGAAGTCGGCGACCGTAGCACGTTCGTCGACGTGTTGAACTACTGCCACGGTCGTGAAATTCAGGTGCTTGTCATTGGCGAAGGTTCAAATCTGCTCGTGGGTGACAGAGGAGTAACAGGACTCGTCATCCGCAACGCCTGCCGGGAAATCTCTGATCTAAATGACGGCATGTTAAGTGTCGATTCCGGTGTTCTCATGGGGCGTCTCGCACATTGGTGCGTCGGCCGCGGGCACTCAGGATTGGAATTCGGTGTCGGGATACCCGGATCGGTCGGCGGCTCAGTTTTTGGAAACGCCGGATGCTTCGGGACGGAAATTGCGGATGTACTGGAATCTGCGGATGTTTGGATGACCGGAGACGTGCTGACCCTGGATAACGAATCGCTCGAGTTCGACTACCGATCCAGCAAACTTCGCCAAATGGCTGAAAATCCAGTTGTCGTCGGCGCGATTCTTCGCCACCGGTCCGGCGACCCCGACGCGGCCGGCGACCGAATCACAGATCTTTCGCGTCGCCGCCACGCTAGCCAGCCCGCGTCGAGAAGCGCCGGTTCTGTCTTCAAAAACCCGCGGGGCGAACACGCCGGACGGCTAATCGACCGGGCTGGCCTTAAGGGCAGGAAGCGAGGCCAGGCCGTGATTTCGACCAAGCACGCAAATTTCATCGTAAATGAAGGCGGCGCTACAGCATCCGACGTGTGGGGGCTTGTGGAGGACATCCGAGCCGTCGTCCGAAACCGATTCAGCATCGATCTCGAGCTTGAAATACAGCTTGCCGGCGAAGGGTTTGGCGACGACTGATGATTACCGATTTCATGATCCGCTACGGATCAAAATGGACGGCCGCGGGGTTCGCCATCGCGTTCCTCGCTCTATTTGTTTGGATGATGACCTCCGCGACCTTTCGAATCGATCGCGTAGTTCTGGTGCACGATTCAAATTCCTCTCCGGCGCTACTGGACGACACGGACATGCGGTCCCGCATTGGCTGGGTCAACGGGAAAAACGTATTTCGGCTGGATACGGCGAAGGTGGCCGCGCAGGTCGAGGCGGATCCCGCAGTGCACTGGGCCGACGTCAGCGCCGGAATCGATGGTCGGCTACGCGTCATGGTCACCTACAGGCGCCCGGTCGCCAACTGGAAAGTTGGCGGGACGAGTTATTTGGTCGGCAAGGGCGCCATTCTACTTGCGGAGGGCTCGGACGAATCGCTGGCACTGACTGTCGAAGAATTCGGGGGCGGTCCGGCGAACGTTGGTCAACAGGTAAATCCCGACGCCCTGGAGATGGCTCACAAGCTCAACCGGAATCTGCCGGTGATGGGCGTCGAGCCCGCATTGATCGCCTATTCCGCCGCGGGCGGATTTGTCATCCAGGACGCAATCGAGCGCGAAATCATATTCGGGCCCCCCGAAGACCTATCGGCCAAACTGATCGCACTCAAGGCCGTGCTGGACGACGCCGCCCGCCAGGGGGAGCGGGTCACTCGAATCGATCTGCGTCCGCTCGACAGACCCACCTATCAGGTACTTGAGAAATAACGCCATGTCTAAATCGAGGGATTCCACTTTTTCGAATCGGGCTGACCACGCCGAAGGAGGCATCTGATGCCAAGGAGAGATATCGTCGTCGGCCTGGACGTTGGAACAACCAAGACGGCCGTCGTTATCGGGGAGCTATATCGGGAATCGCAGGTGCACATTCTCGGTATCGGAGCCGCCCCCTCCCAGGGTCTTCGCGGCGGGCAGGTGGTTGACATCATGCTGACCAGCGAAGCCATTGACGCGGCCGCCCTGCGGGCTGAGCGCGCCGCCGGCGTGCGGCTGGACAAAGTCTATGCCGGTGTGGCTGGCGGCCATCTCGAATCTCGCAGCGAGCGGGCGAAGCTGACGCTTCGAGAAGGCGAAAACCGCATCAGTCCCCAGCACATAAACGCCGTCGTCCGGACCGCCGCATCCGTCCCCCTACCGGAATATCGCGAGATTGTGGCGGTGATTCCAAAGATGTTTACAGTCGACTCCATGGTCGGCATTTCCGATCCGCGAGGCCTGGCGGGCCGCAGTCTCGAAGTCGAGGCCCACGTCGTTACCGGCGCTGTAAATTCCTTGCGGAACCTCGAACAGTGCGTCGACATCGCCCGGATTGGATTGGAAGGCCGAATCCTTCAGCCGCTCGCGTCGGCGGAAGCATGCCTTACGCCCGAGCAGCGACGCGATGGCGTGGTCCTCGTGGACATAGGCGGCGGCACGACCGACGTTGCCATCTTTTTTGATGAGGCCTGCTGGCACATCTCCGTCATCGATGTCGGCGGCGAGATGGTCACTTCCGACATATCTCGCGGACTGAACCTGCCGAGGGCCGTGGCCGAGGAATTGAAGATTCAGAACAGCAGAGTCGATCCTGCCGCCGCAGGCGACGAATCCGTAATTGAGGTCCCGGGATTCGACCGAGGTGCCCCGATTGGCATTCGACGCTGCGACCTGTTCGACGTGGTAGAGGCTCGTATGGAAGAGATTCTCGATATGGCCAGGGATGCCATCGTGCGAAGCGGCTACTACAACCTCCTACCGGCCGGCATCGTCCTCACCGGCGGCGGATCACAGGTTCAAGGGTTGACGAAATTGGCCACTCACATCATGGATCGGCCCGCCATGCTGGGACGGCCCCCGGCGTTTTTCGGACTTAACGAGGAAGTGCGGCAGCCCGAGTTTTCAACAGGTATTGGACTCGTTCTTGCCGGGCTCAAAACGCGCGCGAGCCGAGGCTGGCTCGAACTGGAGCCGACGGGATTAAATGCGCTCGTCGCCAGCGTACAGGATCGATTTCGCACGCTTCTTTCACCCAAACCCGGATGGGAAACCGAGTCCTAGCTATTGTTATCCCTGAATCATGACCTATTATGTAAACCGTATTCTGCACGTTGTGCCTGCGATGACCTGGCCCAATCTGAGATCGCGCCGGCAATTCGCCTTCAACGTCCGGTGTTTCGAGGGAAAGGTCTATAGGGATCATGGCTGAGGAAACGCGTGGCGGCAGCCGAGTCACCCGCCTCACTACCTCCGGAGGTCCTCGTAAGGGCGCCAAACCTAGCCCGGGGCCCCAGCCTGGCATAGAGACTTTTGCAGCCATCAAAGTAATCGGCGTCGGCGGCGGCGGCGGCAACGCCGTCGATCGCATGATCCGCTCCAATATCACCGGCCTCGAATTCATAGCCGTAAACACCGATGCGCAGGCGCTAATGCGCTCGCTGGCGCCAACGCGAATCCGCATCGGCGAGAAAGTCACCAAGGGCCTCGGCTCGGGCGGCGATCCAGCTCTCGGTCAGAAAGCTGCCGAGGAGAATATCGAAGACATTTCGGAAGCTCTGTCCGGAGCTGACATGGTATTCATCGCAACCGGCATGGGCGGAGGCACCGGTACCGGCGGGGCGCCGGTAATCGCCGAACTGGCAAACGAACTCGGCGCGCTCGCGGTGGCCGTCGTCACCAAACCGTTCGAATTCGAGGGAGCTACCCGCGCCCGCGTAGCTAACGAAGGATTTGAGGAACTTCACAGCCGGGTAGATACGCTCATCACGATCCCGAACGACAAGATCCTCCGAATTGCCGACAAGAAGATGCCGATCACGGACGCATTCCGGCTCGCCGACGACGTTCTCCGCCAGGCCATCCAGGGAGTCTCCGATCTCATAACCCAGCCAGGCCTCATAAACCTCGACTTCAACGATGTACGCGCGACAATGACTCAGGCAGGCACGGCGCTTATGGCCCTGGGCGAATCGAGCGGCGAAAACCGCGCCGTTCAGGCAGTGGAAGCCGCGCTTAACAGCCCGCTCCTCGATATTTCCATCGACGGGGCCAAGGGCGTTCTCCTGAACTTCACGGGTGGGTTGGATTTGAGTCTCTTCGAAATAAATGAGGCGGCTTCAATCGTCGCCGACGCAGCGGACCCGCAGGCGAACATCATCTTCGGTGCTGTCATCGACGAAACCATGGAGTCGGAAATCAGGGTCACAGTCATCGCCACCGGATTCGAAGGACGACGGTCCGGCGCGATAGGACAACGGCGTGATTCAAGATTCAGCAACGTCAGGCAACTGGGACTCGAAGGCAAGCGCGAAGGGCAGCGTCCAGAGCTCGACATTCCGGCGTTCCTCCGGCGCCGCAGTGGAGGACCGTCGACCTAACGGCGCGCCCGATTCTCGGGCGACCTTCGGGGTGACAGACGAAATCGATCCCATCCCCGACAATGTGCTCGATGTCCGCCCGGCGCTTTTCCCGCCCGAGGGCGGTACCATTTCGTGGTACCCAGAGATTTCAAAACACCCGTGAAAGCCACGCCTGACAACTCGCAATCCGAAACGGCTCAAACTGAATCCCAGGAGTCCACGGCCGGCCGCGTCCGGGCGGCGATCGAAGCTGTTGCGAACGCCGCCGAGCGCTCGGGGCGCGATCCAAAAAGCGTCACGATTGTGGCGGTATCAAAAACGTTCGGCGTCGAAGACGTTCGCGCCGTCGCAGACGGCGGGCTGCTTAATTTTGGCGAGAATCGAATTCAGGAGGCTGAACAAAAGATTCCCAGCGCTCCTGACGGTCTGATCTGGCACATGATCGGGCACCTGCAACGTAATAAAGCAAAGTCCGCCGCGAGCCTGTTCGAAGTTATCCAATCGGTCGACAGCCTCCGCCTTGCCCGAGCGATCGATCGCGGCGCGGAGAATGGCATGACGGTGCTGCTGCAGGTGAACCTCACCGCCAATCCCGATCAAAACGGACTCGCTCCCAGCGACCTAATCGACGCAGCCCGAGCTATCGGCGCCGAAACATCGCTGAGGCTCGACGGCCTGATGACAATCGCGCCGTTCGTCGACGACGAGGGCATCATTCGGAGCAGCTTTGCCGGCCTGCGGAACCTGCTCGATCGAACCAGGGACGCCGTGCCGGATCAGCCGTGGAGCCATCTCTCGATGGGCATGACAAACGACTTCAGACTCGCCGTTGAGGAAGGGGCGACCATCGTCAGGATCGGTCGCGCAATCTTCGGCGATCGAAGATAGAGTATCGGAAGCAATTTAAGGCTGAAGCGGCTCACTCGGGCCGTTCGATAGGAAGGTTTTAGCGTGGGATCAGTCGGCAGTTTGGTTCTTTGGGTCGTCAACGCCCTGTCGATTCTCATTTTTGTCCGGGTCCTCCTGTCATGGTTTATTCAAGATCCTGATCACCCGGTGATGAAGATATTGATCGACCTGACCGAGCCGATTATGCGCCCGATTCGGCGGATGATGCCGCAGACGATGGGATTCGATTTCACTCCAGTGGTGGCAATTGTGGGCCTTCAGCTACTGGAGCGGATCATCATTGGCTTGCTGGCTAGCCAATGATCGTGGAGCCGGCCCATGCGATCCAGCAAACAATTCGCGCCAACACAGCGCAGGAGCGACATGGCCCTGATCGATGCCGTGGTGACACCGGGCGCCAGACAGAATCGCGTTGAAAGGCTCGTAGCAGGCGCGTGGCAAATTCGCGTTAGCGAACCTCCCCGCGAAGGCCGAGCCAATCGCGCCGTCGCCGCACTCCTCGCCAAACACCTGCGGATACCGAAATCACGGGTCAATGTGACGGGGGGTCACAGGTCAAAACGCAAAGTGATCTCGATTGAGGGTCTCACGGTGGACGAAGTCCAAAAGATTCTGATTGCCGCTGCGGCCGAATGAGCCAGTTCAAAACGCCGCGAGGGACAAGGGACCGGCTACCGGAGGAACAGCCGGATTGGGATCGCGTGATCGCCAAATTCGAGCAATTGTGCCGATTGCACGGATTCGGCCGAATCCAGACGCCAACCATCGAAAGCGCCGAGTTATTCATCCGTGCCGTCGGCGACGACACCGACATCGGATCCAAGGAGCTGTACACCCTCGACGACCGCGGAGGTGAACATCTCGCCCTCCGTCCCGAGGGAACCGCCCCGGTAGTGCGCGCGTACAACGAGCACGGAATGAAGGTCCTTTCCCAGCCCGTCCGCCTGTATTACATCGCCCCCAATTTTCGTTACGACCGGCCCCAGGCCGGGCGGTACCGAGAGCACAATCAGATGGGGGCGGAGGTTCTCGGCGAGGCGGATGCGACCGTCGATGCCGAGGTTATATCGCTCATCTGGCGAGTCCTCGAGAATCTCGGCCTTACCGGCCTTCGGCTGGAAATCAACAGCATCGGCGATGCTGCGTGCCGCCCCAGTTACCGCGCCGTCCTCGTTGAGTACTACCAGGATCGCCTGCCCGAGCTATGCGAGGACTGCAAGCGGCGATTCAAGTCGAACCCGCTTCGGCTTCTCGATTGCAAAAAGGACCACTGCCACGAGCTGGCCGGGCAAGCGCCTCGTTCCATCGATTTTTTGTGCGACGATTGCTCGGACCATTTCGCCGTATTGCGCGAGGGCCTGGACGCGCTCGAGATTGAGTACACGATCAACCCGCGGCTCGTGCGCGGACTCGACTACTACACACGGACGGTCTTCGAAATTGCGCCGCCACAGTCCGGCTCTCAAGGCGCGCTCGCCGGCGGTGGCCGGTACGATCTGCTATCTGAATACCTCGGTGGCGACCCGCTGCCCGGCATGGGCTTCGGTTCGGGCATCGAGCGGGTCATTTTGAATTTGCAAGAACAAAATGTGGCCGCCGCTGAACCCGCCAGGCCCGACGCTTTCGTGGCACCGCTGTCAGCGGCCACGAAGTTGATTGCTGCCAGGCTGTCCTCCAGACTTCGCCACATCGGGGTCGCCACAGTATTCGGTTACCGTGACGCCAGCGCCCGGTCTCAACTTCGACGCGCCAATTCCGCTCGAGCCCGGATGGCGGTACTAATCGGGGACCGGGACATTGCCGCCGGCACCGTTTCGGTTCGCGATATGGACGGCAAGACCCAAACGGACGTAATGCTCGACGAGGCCCCTCGAACTATTAAGGAGCTCCTGGCGGATTAGCCTTCTGCCCTCTCCGCGACTCCGGCCACTGATACCATTAATTTCACCGACCATCGCCCGTTTCCCATGATTCCCAAGGAACCTCAAATGCTCGCGGTCCTCGATTACGGCGCTGGAAATCTACGCAGCGTTACGCGGGCCTTGCGGCAGGTTGGCTGCGACTTCGAGGTGACGTCCGATCCTAAATCCGCCGCGGCGGCCAGCGGAGTAATTCTTCCCGGTGTCGGCGCCGCCGCCGACGCTATGGCGGGTCTGGGCAATCGCGGTCTGCTGGAGCCGGTTAAGGACTACGTCCGCTCCGGACGGCCCTATCTCGGAGTCTGCATGGGGCTGCAGGTCTTGTTTGAACGCAGCGAAGAGGATGACGGCACGGAGTGCTTGGATCTCTACCCTGGCGAGATTCGCCGCTTTTCGGACGGACTCCACGTTCCTCACATGGGTTGGAATCAGGTCCACCAGCGCGGCCGGGTACCAATTCTCGAGGGCGTGCCGCAAGACGCTAATTTCTACTTCGTGCATTCCTATCATGCGACCGTCGACAATCACCGCATTGTTGGGGCGACCACCGGTTACGGGGTCGAATTTCTCAGCGTCCTCCACGACGGCAACATCTTCGCGACCCAGTTTCACCCGGAAAAAAGCGGGCCGGCCGGGCTGCGGATCTACGCCAATTTCGCAAATCTCTGCGGCGAAATCGCCGAGCCAAGGATCTAGACTGCCGTGGACGTCTATCCGGCAATCGACATCAAGGATGGCAAATGCGTCAATCTGGTTCGCGGCGATTTCCAGCGGTCAACCGTATTCGACGATTCACCGGTCAACGTCGCGGTCAGGTGGGCTGAGGCGGGCGCCTCATGGATTCATGTCGTAGACCTCGATGGCGCTCGCGCTGGCTGGCCGGTGAACGATGCCCTGGTTCAACAAATTGCCGATTCCAGCGACTACCGAATTCAGCTCGGCGGGGGAATCCGAAATCTCGCTGATCTCGAAAAAGTATTCAAATTGGGCGTCACTCGAGCGGTGATTGGCACGGCCGCCGTGGAAGACATCGATCTCATTCGAAACGCCGCGCGTTCGTTCCCGGGCCGGGTAGCCGTTGGACTTGACACTCGCCTCGGCAAGGTCGCAACGCGCGCCTGGACCATCGATACGGAAGTTCTCGCCATCGATCTGGCTGTGAAAGTCGCGACTGCGGGCGCGGCTGCGTTAATCCACACCGATATCGACCTCGACGGCATGCTGACCGGCCCGAATATAGACGCCAGCCTCGCACTGAGTGAAACCGTTGACATACCCGTAATCCTCAGCGGAGGCGTGTCATCTTTGGAGGATGTTCGTCGGGCCGCCGTTGCCGGACTGGACGGCGTCATAATCGGCCGGGCGCTGTACACAGGAGATATCGACCTCCAATTGGCGCTTCAAACAGTCGAGTCGATCCGCGTCTGATGCTCACCCGCCGGATCATTCCCTGCCTCGACGTAAAAGACGGTCGCAACGTGCGCGGGATCAAGTTTTCGGCGGACAAAGACGCTGGTGACCCGGTCGAGCTGGCGGACTATTACAACCGAACCGGCGCCGATGAGCTCGTCTTTTACGACATAACCGCGTCCGCCGAGCACCGGAATATCATGCGCGAATTGCTCGAGGCCGTTGCCAGCCAGGTATTCATTCCCCTCACAGTAGGCGGCGGCCTTCGAAATACGGATGACATGTTCGAGATGCTGCGCTCCGGCGCCGACAAGGTATCTTTGAATACCGCCGCGGTCGATCGCCCCGAACTGATAAGCGAAGGCGCCGAACGATTTGGAAGCCAGTGCATCGTTCTGTCGATCGATGCGTTGCAGGTCCAGAACGGCGGCCAGTCGAAATGGGAAGTCTGGACGCACGGCGGCAGGCGCAACACGGGTAATGATGTGATTGAATGGGCCGAACGGGGGGTCGAACTGGGCGCCGGCGAGATCGTCATGAATAGCATCGACGCCGACGGTACCCGTGATGGTTATGACCTGCGCCTCCTCCGCTCCGTGGCCGGGGCCGTCTCAGTTCCGGTGGTCGCGTCGGGCGGCGCGGGCAACCTTGATCACCTTTATGAAGCATTTTCCAAAGCGGACGCGCATGCAGTCCTGGCCGCCTCGATATTCCACTACAAAGACTTCACGATCAATCAAGCCAAGGACTACCTTCAAGAAAAAGGCATTCCCATGAGGATGGATTACGGATGAATCGAGGCGATCGCGCGCTTAAAGTCGCCGATATCGACTTTGGATCTGAAAACATTATTCCCGCCGTGAGTCAGGACGCCGCCAGCGGAGAAGTGCTGATGGTTGCGTTCATGAGCCCGGCCGCGCTCGATAAAACGCTCGAAACTGGCGACGCCTGGTTCTGGAGCCGGTCCCGTCAGGAGCTCTGGCACAAAGGGTCCACGTCCGGCAATTTTTTGCGCGTGCAATCGATCGGCGTCAACTGCGAAGAGAACTCTCTCCTGCTCAAAGTCCGTCCCAGCGGTCCAGCCTGTCACACAGGCAATCGATCGTGCTTCTACCGTGAACTGGATTGGAGGGGCAAACCGTGACGCGGGCGTTCGGTCCGGAAATACTTGACGAGGTATACCAGGTGATTCTGCAACGAAAGGCCACGATGCCGGAAGGCTCTTATGTAGCTGCGTTATTCGACCAGGGCTGGCGACAGATCGGCAAAAAGGTTGTCGAGGAGGCGGGCGAAACGATCATCGCCGCCGCCGGCAACGATCCGCAGCGCCTGGCCGAGGAAGCCGCCGACCTCATTTTCCACACGCTCGTGCTGCTCGCCCACTCCGACACCGATCCGGCCCTCGTTTGGGAGGAACTCGCGCAGCGCCGCAGGTGATTTCCGGCGCTTAAGGCAGCGGGCGACGTGGCCTGCGTGGAGTGTCGGGTTCCGGCGCCCTGTTCGGGAACACCCACCGAGCCACTCCCAGACCGGATTCCGAACTTACGCTTCCCGGTCGCGGATCGATCGCACGACGTTACGCTTGCGGCGTCCGTCGGCCTTGCGCCCATCGCGCACCCGGGATCGGGCGATCTTATCGGTCTTGATTCGCTGCCGCTCCGATTCCCGACCAAGCCTGCGGTAGCTCACCAGGCGATCGGGATCCAGGTTGCCCTGCTCGATTGCCCGCTCTACCGCGCAGCCGGGTTCGCCCTGATGTTTGCAATCCCGAAATCGACAATCCTGCGCAAGATCGTGGATCTCGGAGAAAACTTGCGCGATGCCGTCGTCAGACGCCCACAAGCTGATCGCGCGAAGTCCCGGACTGTCGATTATTGCGCCGCCGCCCGGAAGTTGCAGGAGGTGCCGGGCGGTGGTGGTGTGGCGTCCCCTGTCGTCGCTCGACCGCACCGCACCTGTTTCAAGGAGATCGCGGCCCAGGAGTCGATTTGCCAGGCTTGATTTGCCGACACCCGAAGTACCCAGTAGCACCAGGGTCCTGTTCCCCTCCGCGTAGCGGGAGATCCGCTTCACGCCTTCATCCGTTACGGCACTCGTTACGTGCACCGGCACTCCCGGGACTACCGACTCCACGGCAGCCGCGGCAGCATCGCGGTCTGAACACAGATCGCCCTTGTTGAGGACAATCACGGGTTCCGCCCCGCTTGCCGCTACCTGGACCACCAGGCGCTCCACACGGCGCAGGTTCAGCCCGGCCGAGTCGGTCCGGGCGCGCTTGGACGCTTCTCCCGCCGCCGAAAGAACAACGAGCGCGAAGTCGATGTTGGCCGCGAGCACTTGTATCTCACCCACATCGTGCTCCCCGTCGGAACGGTGGCGAGTGAGCGCCGACGTGCGAGGCAGCACCGTCTCCAATCGCGGGAGAGGCAGATCGTCGCCCAGACGCACGGCCACCCAATCGCCCGTGGCAGGCACGGCTTCGGAGCCGTGCGGGCCGTCGCGAAGATGCGGCGGCGGCTCGGATCGCAAGTGACCGGCGTGTGTGGCGACCATCATGGTCGTTCCATCCACTCGCACAATCCTGCCGGGGACGGTTCCTTCCGCAAACCACGGCGCAAATAAATCGCGTAGCCGGTCGTTCCAGCCAAGCGGTGCGAGAATCCTGTCGATTTCGGAAAGAAGCCCGGTACGCAACTCGGCGGTTGGCTCGCCAGATTTTGAATGATTCTGCAAAGGCAGCGAAAAACTCCTCAAACTTCGAGGCACACGACCCCGTTTGCCGCCTATTCGATCAGGTCAGGCAAACTCTGAAGCGGCGAGACGCCGAAAAAAGGTGTCGATTAGGGCGCGCAGGGCTCAGTCGCGTGCGGTTCCATAACACCCTCCCTTCACGTTTCGCCACTTGATGCGGGGCCGCATATTGATCACTGCGAAAAAATACCCCGGGTAGATCGAATTGCCAAGGCATGCGTACAGGGTCCCGGGCCGAACACCAGTTCTGCCCGCTACAGCTTTCGGCCCGGGTCCGGCCTGAAATCAGGCGATATATCCTCGCTCGCGTAACCGGTCAATCGCAAAATGAAAGTGCCTTCGGGGTCCGTTACGTAGATCTCGGGGTTGTAGTCGCGTTCGGACACAAAGGCGATGTAGCGGCCGTCGGGCGACCATGCCGGTGAGCTATCGGCGCTCAAAGGACCCTCCGGCGCTATTGGAATGACACGCTCGTCCGATCCGTCTCGGGCCATCAGATAGAGCCGGAACACGCCATCTCGATTTGAACTGAATGCCAGTGTTAAACCATCCGGCGACCACGCCGGCGAAGTATCAACGCCGCCGGAGTCAGCCAATCGCGTTTGCGATCCGCTCTCGATGTCAAGTAGAAAGATATCGAACGTTCCGTCGCGGTCCGAGGCCAACGCGATCGCGCTTCCATCCGGCGACCAGGCAGGTTCCACGTCGGCTCCCGCGTCGCGCGTCAGGCGGATTTCCTCCCCCGACTCGACGTCTATCGCGTAGATGTCGGTGTTGCCGTCGCGCGCCGAATGGAACGCGATTCTGCGGCCGTCCGGCGACCAGCTCGGGCTCAGGTCTTCACCCGGATCGGTGGTCAGGCGCCGGGCCCTGAAACCGTCCGGATTCATCACCCAGATGTCGAAGTCGCCGCCCTGGTTCTTGGCATAGGCGATGGATGCTCCATCGGGCGACCATGCGGGCATCACCTCGTCGGTCCGAACGTCTGTGATCCTCTCGAATCTCGAACCGTCGCCGGCGATTCCGAATATGTTGAGATCGCGCCCCTGGTCCCGCTGGAAAATTATCGTGTGCTCCCGCAGCGGACGCGGCCTCTCGATGGGAATCGCAATCGGAGTAGGCGACGGCGTCGCCGTGGGAGTTGGAGTCGGTGTCGCCGTGGCGGTGGCCGTCGCCTCCATCGTCGGGGCTGTCGTTGGCGTTGCCGCCGGTGATGCGGTGGCGGTCGGAGTGGGTATCAAGGTGGGCAATGGGGTCGAAGTCGGAATAAATACCGGCGGTGCAGGCGTTTTCCTCGGCGGCATCGTTATTGAGGACGGTGGATTCAGCGCAGCCGGCGGTGACGATGCTGCTGCCGCGGGAATTCGATCGTCGGCTGGCACGAAAACCGATTCGCTCACGTCGGCCCGAGCTTCCGCACACGACGCCAACACAAACATCGCGATCACGGCAAGGAACCGACCTCGCCCGACGTTGACTCTCGATCGCGGTTCGGCGAGTCGCGATCGCCCTCTGTTCAGGCCGTCCCTCTCAACCCAGGCACTTTGCTAAGCACTTCGTCGAGGCATTTCTTTGCCACACTGAACAGCTCGGGGCCCGTCACTCCGTAGCTACTGGCCGCGATCTTCAGGTGCGGCTCCAGCGACAGGAAATCACCGATTTCCTCTTCGCGCGCCGCCTTTAGCAGAGCCTCCCAGTTTGCGACACCACGTCCGGCGGGAACCATTTCCTTTTCGGCGTTCGCATCTTTGACATGAAAATATCTGACATGGTTCTTCAACAGCGGCCATGCCTCTGCAACGGGATCCACATCGGCAACCACAAAATTGCAGGCGTCGAAGGCGATTCCGAGATTTGGTGAGTTGACCGTTTCCAAGACATCGAGGCAGCCTTCGGGAGTCTCGCCGTACAGGTCCGACTCATTTTCGAGAGCCAGAGTCACGCCAGGCGCCTCGTTTTCGGCGACCTCGCAGAGTTTCCGAAGCCTGCGCATGACCTCGTCGCGATGTGGACGAATGTCGCCGCCTTCGGGCGGATAGTAAGAAAAGATTCGGACATACGGGGCGTCCAGCCGTCTTGCCGCGCTCAGGGATCCCCTGAACCTCTGGAGATCGATCTCGAACGGGGCGTCGATTCGATACTTGCCGATCGGCGAGCCGATCGCCGAGCACTTCATCCCGGCATCAGCCAGGGCTGCGGCTATGCCATCGAGATCCTGAGACGTGGCATCCACGATACCTTTCTTGTCACCGCCCGCAAGCTGAAACTGGCGGATTTCAATGAAAGCAATGCCGAGCTCGCCCATGTGCTGGAGCTGGTCGGGGAATAGGTCGGTTATCTCGTCGCCGAATCCGCTGATTTGCCAGACCATGGCGGCGTCCTCCGCCCAGGTATGGCCTCCCCTAACGCAAGGGGATTATAAGCCCCATCGGCCGTGCAAACGCTATCGGCCGAGGACCGCCGTAAACGCCTCCTGCGGAATCTCGACATTGCCGAGCCGCTTCATTCGCTTTTTGCCCTCGCGCTGGCGATCGAGAAGCTTACGCTTTCGGGTCACGTCACCGCCGTAGCACTTGGCGAGCACGTCCTTGCGGACGGCCGACACCGTCTCCCGCGCCACGATTTTCCCGTTGATGGCCGCCTGCACCACCACCTGAAACATCTGCCTGGGAATCAGTTTGCGAAGGCGTTCCACCAGGTCCTTAGCGATCTTCTGAGAAGTAGTGCGATCGGAGACCGTCGAAAGAGCGTCCACTACGTTCCCGTTCACCAATACGTCAATACGAACAACATCCGCCAGCCTGTGCTCCGTCACGGAATAATCCATCGAGGCGTAGCCACGAGATAATGATTTGAGCCTGTCAAAGAAATCGATCAGGAGCTCGGATAGAGGCGCCTTAAAAGTCAACAGGACCCGGGTTGGCTCGAGGTACTCGATCGACCCGTGCTCCCCCCGACTCTTGCGGACCATCTCCATGACCCCACCGATGTAGGCGGCTGGTGTGACGATGCTCAAATCCGCCCACGGTTCCCTGATGGATTCGATCTGATCCCGGTCTGGCATATTTCCCGGACCATCGACGTCTATCGTTTCGCCGCCGACCGTAGTTACTCTGTACTGAACGCTTGGGTGGGTTGTCACGAGCTCTAGACCGTATTCTCTTTCGAGTCGCTCGCGCACGATTCCCAAATGCAAGAGTCCAAGAAAACCGACTCTGAAGCCGAATCCCAACGCGCCCGAGTCCTCGGGCGTGAACGCAAGCGCCGAGTCGCTCAACCGCAGCCTGTCAAGTGCCGTCCGAAGCGCCGTAAATTCGCCGGGGTCCACTGTGTAAATACCCGCGAAGACCATTGGTTTCGCTGGTTCGTAGCCCGGAAGAGCAGCGGAAGCGGTGTCGTTGTTAAGAACAATCGTGTCACCCACGGGACAGTCGTGAACGTCCTTCAGGCCCGTTCCCACATAACCGACCTCGCCGGAGAAAAGCCCGTCAACCGCTGTGAATTCCGGGCTGAAGATGCCCACTTCCAGCGCGTCGCTTTGCTTTTTCGTGCCGATTAGCCGCACGGAATCGTGTCCGGTAACCGAACCGTCCACCACGCGCACGTAAGCCATCACCCCACGATGAGCGTCGTAGCTTGAGTCAAATACGAGCGCCCGCAGCGATGCTGACGGCCGGCCCGCCGGAGGCGGGATTCGATCCGTTATGGCCTCGAGCACATCAGGCACGCCGAATCCGGTTTTGGCGGATATTTCCAGGATGTCGGCCTCGTCATACCCGAGTATTTCCCTGATCTCACCACGAACCGCTTCCGTGCGCGCGGTCGCCAGGTCGATCTTGTTGACGACCGGAATGATTTCGAGGTCAAGCTCCATGGCCAGGTACGTGTTGGCGATGGTCTGGGCTTCGATGCCCTGAGAGGCGTCGACCAGCAATACCGCTCCCTCGCAAGCCGCAAGCGCTCGGGAGACCTCGTACGAGAAGTCCACGTGGCCGGGGGTGTCTATCAGATTGAGCTGAAATCTCTCGCCGTCGGGGGCTTCATAGTTCATCCGAACGGCCTTGGCTTTGATGGTGATGCCGTGTTCCCGTTCGAGGTCCAGCCGGTCCATAACCTGGGCGCGCATCTGCCGCGCGGCCACGGTATTCGTAATTTCCAGCATGCGATCGGCCAGGGTCGACTTGCCGTGGTCGATGTGGGCGATGATGCAGAAGTTGCGGATCCGGGCCTGTGGGGCGTTCGTTGTCATCACCCGATTCTAGTTCAGCTACGGCGGCTCCGACATGACCTTTAGCGGATTAACTTCGCGCGCAGTCTGCTTGCGAGTGCGAACAATTCTTCCGATTTGACAGCCGCCGCAACCGCGGAGAACACCACTGCGCCGACCGCCATATAGCCCGCCAGGAGACCAAGGTTTGCCAACCAAGAGCCACCTTCCCAGGTCAACGAAACTGCTCCGAATACCGCGAGGCCCATCAACACCGATGCCGTAATGGTTCGCGCGGCTGACCGCGACATCTTGCGGACGTAAGCCGAAGTCGGCAACCTCCTACCGAGGACGATGTACAGAGCCACGGCCTCGACCAGAGCTCCAACTGACACTCCAAGCGCAAGCCCGTTTATTCCCATGAACAGCGAGAGAACCCACGAAATCAGCATATGCAGGGCGAGCGAGGCGCTGCCAATGATTACCGGGGTTTTGGTATCCTGCATCGAGTAAAAAACGCGAGCCAACACCTCGACGGCACCATGGCCCGCCAGGCCTACCGCGTAGAAAACAAGCGCCCCTGCAGTAAGCGATGTTGCAGCGGCGTCGAATGCATTACGTTGGAACAGCACTTCCAGTATCGGTCTCGCCAGCACCGCCAGCCCCACCGACGCGGGGATAACAAGAAATAGAACTCGCCGTAACGCCCAGTGATACTGGCTTGTGAGCGCGTCGCGATCCCCCTTTGCCCAAATTGACGAAAATCCCGGCAGCGACGCCTCCGCGAATGGTATCGCCAGAACGCCGACGGGAAACAGCATCAACAACCACGCGTTCGCCAGGGCCGATACCGACGCCGGACCGATAAACGACGCCAGAAAATTAATGAAAAAGAAACTTACCTGAATCACCATGAAACCAAGCAGTCTCGGAATCATCAGCGAGACCACTCGGATCACGCCCGGGTGGGCGGTGATGATAGAAAAAGGAAAGGGAATCCCCAGCCGGACCATGCCGAACTGCTGGATCGCGAGATGGACGACCGCCCCGCCGATCGTCCCCCACACCAACCCCATGATTCCGTGCTGACCGGCGAACAAAACGCCGCCGACGATCGTCCCCACGTTGTAGAAGACCGGACCCGCGGCGGGAATTACAAACCGCCCCTCAGCCTGGCTTATCCCCTTCGCCACGGCCGCCAGACCGAGCAGCAGTGGAGAAAGCATCAGCCATCGCGTAGCCGTCGCCGTCAATTCCTTCGTGGCGTCGTCGAATCCCGGCACCACGAGATCGGTCAGCGGTTGGGCGAATACGACGCCGAGAGCCCCGACCACGATCATGAAAACGGCAACCAGATTGAACAGGCCGGAGGCCAGCCGTCGAAGATCCCGAGGGCTGCCGGAATCTCTGTATCCCGCATAGACGGGAATCAGCGCCGAAACCAGCGCACCCCCGGCAAACAACGTAAACAGCGTGTCCGGGATACGAAACGCTGCGAACCACGCGTCTGCCTCGGGCCCGACACCGAAAAACGAGGCGATAACAGTCTGCCTGACGAAGCCCAGAATACGGCTTGCCAGGTAGAACACGACGAGAAGAGCCGCTGTCGCGGAGACGCCGTCGCGGATCGTTGCTTCGGCGGAATGGACTGCCCCCGGGCCGACGCCGCCGGACCCGATCGTGCCATCCGGGGGGTGGTTCGACGGCACCCTAGACACGGCAGCTTCCGAGTATTCCATTCACTCGCGGTAGTATGCCGGAGTTAACCGACCCCGTTGCTGCGATCGCCGCGGACTGACGCCATCTTGCACAACTTCGACCCATCGAATCTCGAATTCGTAGTCCTTTCATTTGAGGGTCCCGACCAGCCGTACTCGCAGGCGGGCGGCCTGGGCGTCCGGGTAACGAGGCTCACCGAAGCCATGGCACTAAAGGGTTTCACAACGCATCTCTTCTTCATCGGCGACCCTGACCTTCCGAACTTTGAGGAGCGGTTTGAGGGAAAACTCAAAGTGAATCGTTGGAGTCAGTGGCAAAGCGAGCACCACCGGGGCGGCGTTTATGAAAATGAAAACTGGAAGGTCCTGGATTTTCAAGAGTCGATTCCATGGCACCTTACTCAGTTCGTGGTACGTCCGGCAATCGAAGAGGGCAAATATGTGGCCGTCATTGCCGAGGATTGGCAAACCGCCGATACCTTGAGCCGCGTCAGCGACTCGCTCCACTTTCACGATCTGCGCGAAAAGTGCATTCTGATGTGGAACGCCAACAATGATATGTCCTTCCATCGCATCAACTGGGGCCGCGTCCAATACACCGCTCAGTTCACCGCCGTAAGCCGGTACGTGAAGCACCAGATCCGAGCGCTCGGTTCGGACGCTCTCGTCATCCCCAATGGGATCTCTCAGAAATTACTGGAGCAGCCATCCAAATCCGACGTGCGTGACCTTAAGGAGGCTCTTTCCACGGATTTCTTTTTCTTCAAGATCGGGCGAATGGATCCCGATAAGGGCTGGCTTCAGTCGGCGGACGCGATCGCGGACCTGAAGTCGCGAGGTATGCCCGCCAAATTGGTCATCAAGGGCGGCCTGCATGAATCACATCGCGATCATTTTCTGGGACACGCCGGATGGTTGGGACTTCGAGTGAAGCGAGTCGGTATCGACGGTTCATCAATCAAAGACATGGCCCGTACCCTCAAGCGGGCCGCGGCCGACGCTGACGTGCTTGACATTCAAACGTTCATTCCCGATGACGCGCTGCCCGCCCTTTACGCCGCAGCCGACGGGACTCTGGCCAACAGCCTCTACGAGCCATTTGGGATAGTCGGCCTGGAAGCGATGGCCGCCGGCGGCGTTGCGTATGTCGGATCGACCGGCGAGGATTACGCGATTTCCGGCCAAAATTCGGTCGTGCTTGATACCGGCTTTGGCGAGGAGATCGCTGTAATGGCCATCGCACTGCGCAACGACCCGGAATGGAGCGCCAGAATCCGTCGCCAGGCTCGCGAACTGGCCGCGCTGTTCACCTGGGACCACTCAGTTGACCTCATGATCAGAAAGCTTTCACTGATGGCAATCAGACAGCACGTGGAGCCGCAACACTCTGGCTGAGAATCTTGTAATTTACTCGCTTGTCCACCAACCGCGGCGCGTTCGCCTGCCCGCTCAAGAAATCCCCGACGGCACTCCGCCGGACAAGATCGAGCAGCTGCTCTTCGATTCGGAACTGGACAAACACTACGTGGACATCATTGCGCAGTGGAGCTACAGCCCCGCCTGCTCGGCCTGGCTCAAAATGCTCGATCAGGGAATGAAGCTCGGAATCGGATTCTCCATGTCCGTGCTCAGACAGTTTGAAATGTGGCATCCCGACCTTCTAGAGGACTTCCAGGATCTGGTCGCCCATCCGAACGCCGAACTGGTGGGTGTGGAGCCATACCACGGGATTTCGCTACTTTTTGACCTCCAACTCTTTATTCAATTAATGCAGAGCATGAAATCTCAGATGAAGGACTATTTCGGAGTGGAACCGACCGTTACCGATACGACCGAGATGATGCTCTCATCCGACATCTACGCGGCCATCGACGCGGCCGGGTTTTCGGGGACGTTCATGGACGGACGGCCCTGGGTGATGGAATGGCGCTCGGCTTCGCAACTCTACGACGGCGGCGGTAACGCAAAGATTCTGGTACGGCACTTCGACCTCAGCGACGATGTCGGGTACAGGTTTTCGAATTCGAGCTGGGACGGCTGGCCGCTTATGGCGGGCAATTATGCGCGCTGGATCGCCGAAACCGAGGGCGACTTGGTGACTCTCGCCTGGGACTTCGAGACCTTCGGTCATCACCACAATCACGGTACGGGAATTTTCGAGTTTCTCGCGGCTCTGCCCGAAGCACTCGATCGGCATGGAATTCGATGTCTGCTGCCCGGCGAGGCCATCGCCCTGTTTGGCCCCCGGAGCAACAATATCCCGCTCCCCCCGTTCCCGGTAACCTGGGCGGGAATCCACGGCGGGCAGGAATTCTTCGTGGGCAACGACCTTCAGCGCGCAGTGTTCCGGCTGATGATTTCCGCCATAAATCGAGCCAGGCTCCTCGAGGATCCTGAATTCGAGACGATTGCCCTGTGGCTCTCCCAATCTGACAACCTGCACTGGCTGCAATGGGTCACAGGCACCGGGTCCGAGGCGGATGTTTCCGAGTACTTCACGCCTGAGCCGTGGCGCCGCCTTGGAGTGGATCGAATGGTCTGGGAACATCAGTGCGTCTACAAGAACTTCATCGACGCAATGAATAGAGCCTAGATGTCGGGGACGGGCAGACCTTGCGAATAGCCTTCTTGACGTGGGAGTTCCCGCCCGAAATCATTGGCGGACTCGGTGTGTACAGCGACAATGCCGTGCGGCAGCTCCGCGCCAGCGGCCACGAAGTCGTTGTCTTCGCACCCAAATCAGGTGACTTGCCCGAAATCGGGGATTATCAGGGAACTTCGGTGGTCAGGCCGCCTTCCTTCAGCGCATCGGCGGCTTTCCCGCACGTCATAAATTCGGATCTGGGGGAATGGGGCGATTTTTTTGGCGATCTGTTCCTGACCAATCTCTTATGGGTCGACAGGTTTCGAATTCTGCACGCGGAGCGACCGTTCGACCTGGTGGCCGTGCAAGACTGGCTCAGCGCTCCGGCGGGACTGATTCTTGCCGAGCAGTCGCCCGCTGCAATCGTGTTTCACCTGCACAGCACCGAATGGGGTAGACGCGGCGCAGGCGCATCCCCCGCCGTCACATACTGGGAACGAGAACTCGGCAATAATGCCGATGCCGTCGTCACGGTGAGCCGGTCGATGCGTCGCGACCTTTTAGAACACGACTTCCCCGAACGGAAGGTCCACGCCATCTGGAACGGAATCGATCCCGACAGGTACTCGCCGGATGTTGCCGACCGAAGTCGAATCCGAGCCCTCTACGGGATCGCTGACGACGACTTGATGGGCTTGTTCGTCGGCAGACTCACCGATGTCAAGGGCGTGGTTCCGGCTGTAGAGGCGTGGGCGAACGTCGCCGCGCTGTTTCCCGAAGCCCGGCTCGTAATTCTCGGCGTCGGTGAACTCCAGAATGCAATCGAGAAACGAATCGCGGAACTGCGGCTGGAGGGTCTGGCATCGCTCCGGTGCGAATTCGTAACCGAGGAGGAGCGAATCGCCCACTATGCGGCTGCTGATGTTTGCTTGTTTCCCTCGACGTATGAGCCCTTCGGAATCGTCTGCCTCGAGGCAATGGCAATGGCAATGGCAATAGCCAAACCGGTCGTGGTGGGCGCACGAGGATTGGTGGGGTTTCGGGAGCAGGTCGTAAATGACGGGCCGACGAAGTGCGGTGTCCACGTAAACGCGTCCAGCGCGAGCGACATCGCCTGGGGCGTCGGCCAGTGCCTGCAGGATCCCGCGAGGGCTGCTTTATGGGGACAAAACGGCCGCAAGCGGGCGATTTCGCACTTCACATGGCCTGAATCCATGCGAAAAACCCTGGAAGTCTACGAAGCGGCAGTGGCGGCAAGCTAGCTGATCTGCAATCCCCCGCTTGTGACGTTTTCTGCGAAACGCTCGCCAGAATGACGGCGTATATTGGCGGTCCGGCGCGCGGAATTCGCTGACCCTCTACTCCTCCAGAGCCTCGACCCTGACGCTCGCCCCCGAACGTATCGCCCGAAGATCATCAACCGGTACCGACCGCAGCGAACCGATCACGTTCACTGGACTGGCCGCCCGGATGTCGTCATGACCTTGACTTGCCGGCGTCGGTCCAAAAAAGATGCAAAACGCGTTTCCGGGCGGCCAATATGCCAGCTCGCCGAGTTGAACGACATCGCTGGCGCCGGGTTCCGCATCCGCCTGCACGGGAATGCCGAAATATTGCTCGTCGCCCCAGGCGCTGATCGTAGCTTCTACTGGAAGAGCGTCGACGACCGCGTTTGCCGTTGGGCTGTCCAATAGGTCCGCGCTCAATTCCAATTGGTCGTTCAAGGTGATCTTGATCGCCTGCATCGGCTGCCTCCGTTTCGAGTCCAACGGAATTCTACTGGCATGCTTCCCAGGCGGGGAGACGCCAGACTACGACCGCTATACTTCAAAATTCATTCGGGGGTTCGGCGGATGCAAGTCGGAATTATCAACGGCACGAGCTACTTTGGGCTCGAACTCATCCGTCTGCTCTCATCTCACCCCGAAGCCCGGATTACCGCGATAACCGCGCGCTCGCAGGCCGATAAACGGCTGGTTGAAGTGTCCCCACACATCGCCGCCCTGCCCTGCGGTTCACAGCTCGGCCGCATGCGGCTTACGGAAGCGATCGAAGTATCCGTTGACCTCGTATTTTCATGCTTGCCTCACTCCGCATCAGCGCATTCGCTTATTCCGTTTGTGGAACGCGGCATTCCGGTCGTTGACGTAAGCGCCGATTTCCGTTTGAAGGATGCGGCCGTCTACGAGAAGTGGTACGGAGATGCCCACCCGGCTCCGAAACTTCTTGACGAAGCGGTTTACGGCCTGACTGAAATACACAGAGCCGAAATTTCGCAAACAAGGATCGTGGGAAATCCGGGTTGCTATCCGACCGCCGCCATTCTCGCTCTGGCGCCCGTAGTCGCTGAAGGACTTGTGGAGCCGTCGGTCATCGTCGACGCAAAATCCGGCATATCGGGCGGCGGACGTGCGCTGAACCTCGATAACCACTTTTCCGAGGTCAATGAGAGCGTTCACGCCTATGCTGTGGGTGGGCACCGGCATGGTCCCGAGATGGTCCAGGAGCTCTCCGCGATCGCGGGCGCGAACGTGTCCGTTACGTTCGTTCCGCATCTGGTGCCGATGACTCGCGGCATTCTCGCTACCTGCTACGCAACGCTTAAGTCGTCAATTTCGCAGAGTCAACTCGTAGACGTGTATAAATCAGCGTATGCAAACGATCCCTTTGTATTGGTAACCGACCTGCCGCCGAGGACGAAATGGACGTATTCGAGCAACTATTGCGCCGTGAATGCCGCCTTGAACGACGCGGGTACAGTGATTGTTGTGACTGCGGCTCTGGACAACCTGGTCAAGGGAGCCGCCGGGCAGGCGCTGCAAAACGCAAACGTCATGATGGGGTTTGAAGAAACAGCCGGTCTGACCGCCCCGCCGGTCTACCCTTAGGATCTTGGCAGCACTCGGCGATTACAAATTGGTGGACGGTGGGATTGCCGCGCCCCTGCGCTTCGTGGCCGGTGGAACGACGGCCGGTATCAAGGCCTCCGGCAATATGGACATGGCAGGCGTCTTCTCCGAAGCGGGCGTGTGTTCGGCCGCGGGCGTTTTTACTACAAACGTCGTAAAGGCACCGTCCATTCACTATAACCGAGCCGTTGTCGGCCGAGGTCGCGCCCAGGCCGTTGTTTGCAACAGCGGAAACGCCAACGCTTGCACCGGGAGCGGCGGATTCGACGACACCATGCAGATGGCCGGCGCCATGGCCTCGAAGCTGGCCATTTCTCCCGACCTGATACTCGTCTGTTCTACAGGGGTGATCGGTCACCGGCTGCCGATGGAAAAGATTGAGAGCGGAATCCGCGACTTGCAGCTCACCGCCGATGGGGGACCGCAGGCCGCTGAAGCGATTATGACCACCGATGCGTTTCCCAAGCACGCCGCGCTCGAACTGGATACGCCCGCGGGCCCAGTCCGCATCGGCGGAATGTGCAAGGGCGCCGGGATGATTCACCCCAACATGGCCACAATGCTCGCATTCATTGCAAGCGATGCCGCTATAGATCCCGATCTGCTCACGTCGATCTTGAAACCTGCGGTCGATGACAGTTTCAACATGATTTCCGTCGACGGCGACTCCTCGACGAACGACACCGTATTGTTTCTCGCCAACGGAGCGTCCGCTGTTACCGTCGAGCCGAAAACCGAATTGGTCGATGAATTCGCGCGCGCAGTCGGCGCACTGTTCGCTCATCTCGCCACAGAGATCGTTCGGGGCGGCGAGGGTGCATCCAAATTGTTCGCGGTGAGCGTCAAGGGCGCATCGTCGCGAGCGCAGGCTCGAACAATCGCCCGATCCGTGACTTCGTCAAATCTGTTCAAGGCGGCGGTACACGGCTCGGACCCCAACTGGGGCCGGATTCTTTGCGCCGCAGGCTACAGCGGAGCCGAATTCGATCCCGATCGAACCGATGTCTGGATCGGTCCGTTCAGAGTTTTCAGCGGAGGAGTTCCGCAGGAGTACTCCGAAGTCGATGCGTCCAGGTACCTCGACGGACCGGAATCGGAGGTCGTGATCGATCTTCATACCGGACGCTTCGAAGCCGTCGCCTGGGGTTGCGACCTGAGCAAGGAATACGTTGAGATAAACGCGGACTACACGACTTGATGGTTTCGCCAGTCGCGGACGCTGATCCAGGCCCAGCGCCCTATACGAACTCCGACCTGAGCGACTACGACGGAAAAGTTGTCGTGGTGAAGATCGGAGGTAGCGACGAGGCAAGATCCGCGTCCACTTTCGAAGACATCGTCTACCTCAAAACCAAAGGCGCAAAGGTGGTCGTGGTTCACGGCGGCGGCAAGGCGCTTTCATACTGGCTCGAATTGACCGGGAGAAAGACCGGCTTTGTCGAAGGCCTGCGCATCACGAGCGCCGAGACGCTCGAAGTCGCCGTCATGGTGTTCGCGGGAAAGGTGAACAAGGAAATTGCTGCCCGACTCACCGTGCTGGGTTTGCGGGCCGTGGGGATATCAGGAATCGACGCCGGCCTCTTGCGAGCTGAACGACAAACTCAACCGCCGGGACTTGGACTTGTCGGAAAAATCGTGGCGGTCGACACCGATCTGCTCGATGGATTGATCGATTCGGGCATGACCCCGGTGGTCGCGCCGATCGCGGCTGACAAAAATGGGCAGATCTATAACGTAAACGCCGACACCGTGGCCGCCGAGATTTCGGCCGCCCTCCAGGCCTCATGCCTTGTTTTTGTGACCGATGTGCCAGGCGTCTTGGACGCATCCGGGGAGCTTATTGATACAGTCACGCCGCTCATCGCGCGTCGGCTTCGTAAAGACGGGACAATTTCCGGCGGCATGATCCCCAAAGTCGAGGCGGCGCTTGCGCCCCTGGGAAACGTTGGCGAATCCCACGTCGTAGACGGATCGATCGCCCACGCCCTTATCGATCAACTGCAACACGGCAACGGCCCCGGTACGCGATTTATCCTCCAGTGAGTGAGAGACCGCGGACGCGAAGCCGGCATCGTCGCTGGTGCTACAATCGCCGTCGCCGCGCGCCGGCTTTGGAGCGATGACTTGACTCAAACAGCTACTGATTGGAAAGCGCTTGAAGCCCGTTATTACGTTCAGTGCTTCAATCGATCTCCGGTCACCATCGTGCGCGGCAACGGCACGATGGTTTGGGATGATGAGGGCCGAGAATATCTGGACTTTACCGCCGGAATAGCCGTCAACGCACTCGGCCACGCAAACGAAGAAATCGCCGACGCCGTTGCCGATCAGGCAAGAACCCTCGTGCATACTTCGAATCTGTTCTATACGACTCCTCAGCTCGAACTGGCCAAAATCCTGGTCGACAACTCCTGTCTTGACCGGATCTTCTATGTAAACAGCGGCGGTGAGGCAACGGAGACTGCCGTAAAGTCAGCGCGCAAATACGGCCGGCTGCATCTGGGCGGGGCGTTCGAAGTGATAACCACTAACCGGGGGTTTCACGGTCGTAGTCTCGCCATGACCGCCGCCACCGGCACGCCCGCATACCAGGAAGCGTTCCAGCCAATGCCGGAGGGATTCGGTCAGGTCGAATACAACGACCTTGGCGCTCTCGAGTCCGCCGTGTCGACCAATACCTGTGCGGTAATGATCGAACTCGTTCAGGCGGAAGGCGGAGTTTACGTGGCTGACCGCGAGTACGTTGCCGGTGTTCGCGGACTGTGCGACGAACGTGGAATCTTGTTGATTCTCGATGAAGTTCAAACTGGTGTCGGTCGACTCGGCGCATTCTATGGATACGAACGATTCGGAATCGAGCCGGACATGGTCGCCCTCGCAAAGGGCCTCGGCGGAGGCTTGCCGATCGGCGCCGCGCTCATGAAGGAATCCTGCGCCGTGCTGCGGCCCGGCGATCACGGCTCGACGTTTAGCGGCAATCCGCTGGTGTGCGCCGCGGCCACGGTAGTCGCCAGGACGGTGTTGGAGCCTGCCTTTCTTGATTCTGTTCAGTCAAAAGGTGACACGCTGCGGAATGCCCTGGAAGGTCTCGAATCGACCGGCAAGGTTGTCGAAGTTCGCGGACTGGGCCTTCTGCTCGGATTTCAACTTGATGCGGTTGAGACCGCGGACGCGCTCATCGCCGGGGCCCGAGATCGTGGTCTGCTGATAATCAAAGTATCCGCCGACACAGTGCGCATGGTGCCGCCGTTGACGGTCTCGCAGAGCGAGATCGACGCCGCCGTAGGCATAATTCAGAACGTACTCGTCGATCTTTAGTCGAAGTTTTTCGACGATAGAGAGTTTGCAGATTGGATAAAGTTGTCCTCGCCTATTCCGGAGGTCTCGACACATCTGTTGCCGTTCGTTGGATCGCGGAAAAATACGAGATGGAGGTTGTAACGCTCACTGTCGATCTGGGGCAGGAGCGGGATCTCGAAAAAGTGCGGGGACGCGCGCTTGAATCGGGCGCTGTGGAAGCCCGACTCGTCGACGCAAGGCGGACTTTCGTCGAGCATTTCGTGTGGCCGGCTCTAAAGGCCGGAGCGGTTTACGAGGATTCCTACTACTTGGCGACCGCGCTCGGACGTCCCCTGATAGCCTGGCTACTCGTTGACGCCGCACATGAAGTCGGCGCCACCGCTGTCGCGCACGGGTCGACCGGCAAGGGTAACGACCAGGTTCGATTCGACGTTTCGGTGATGACGCTCGACCCGGATCTGCGCGTGATCGCTCCGGTGCGCGAGTGGAAAATGTCGCGCGATTCCGAGTTGGCCTACGCCGAAAAGCATGGAATCGAGGTGCCGGTCACTAAAGAAAGCCCGTATAGCGTGGACGAAAACCTATGGGGCAGGAGCATCGAAGCCGGTCCGCTTGAGGATCCGTGGCAGCAACCTGCGCGCGACGTGTACGAATGGACGGTTGACGCTAACGAGGCGCCCGACGAACCGGATTTCGTCGAGTTGGAGTTTGAAAGCGGGATTCCGGTGAAGCTGAACGGCCAGCAACTCGATGGAGTCGAGTTGATCCAGCGGCTGAATAGTATCGGCGGACGCCACGGCATCGGGCGAACAGACCACATCGAGAACCGTCTGGTGGGAATCAAGTCCCGCGAAATATACGAGGCCCCAGCCGCCGAGATCCTCCACACCGCCCATCGCGAAATGGAAAAACTCACCCTGGCGAAGGATCAGGCTCGGTTCAAGCGCTTTGTCTCCGACGCGTACGCCGACATGGTTTACAACGGGCAGTGGTTTTCAGGATTGCATCGAGAGCTCGCCGCATACGTGAACGTAAATCAAGAACATGTAACCGGATCGGTCAAGATCAAGTTGCACCGGGCAGCGTGCACTGTAGTGGGCCGCGAATCGCCAAAGAGCTTGTATCAGATGCGTCTAGCAACGTACGGGGAGAACGATGACTACGATCACGACGCAGCCGTCGGATTCATTAAGATTCACGGTCTCAGTCAGCAAATTCAGGCGAGAATTCAACTCGGCAATCCCGGCAAAACACCGATTCTCCCGGCGTCAGCCGACGAAGAATGACGCTCTGGAAGGGCCGCTTCGGACCAGAGGGCGGCTCGGAAGCGATCAAATTCACCAGCTCATTCCATTTTGATCGACGGTTTTACAGGGAGGACATCGCCGCCAGCATCGCCCATGCCGAAATGCTCGGCGCAACAGGGATAATTGCAGCCGATCAATCCGCGGCCCTGGTTTCCGGGCTATCCAGACTCCGGATCGAGATTAATGACCGGGGCTTTCCTGATGACGCGACTGACGAAGACATCTTTAGCTACGTCGAAAGACGTCTGGGCGAAATGATCGGCGACCCTGCCGGCGCGTTGCACACCGCACGTAGCCGCAACGACCAGGTCGCGACCGATTTTCGACTTTATCTGAAAGGACTGTGTCGCCGCGTGGCGCTCGCGATCTGCGGTTTGGACTCGTCGATCGTCGCTCTGGCCGACCGACACCCGGCCGCGATTACCGCGGGCCTAACCCACCTTCAAGTTGCACAACCCGTGCTGTTCGCTCATCAACTGATGGCGTATCACGAGATGCTTGATCGCGACCTCGATCTTCTCGGCGTCGCATTCGATCGAGCCGACGTTTTGCCACTTGGCGCCGGCGCTCTGGCCGGGGTCCCATATCCGGTAGATCCAGCGCAGGTCGCCAAATCGCTCAATTTCAGCAAGATCGCGGCAAACAGCATGGACGCCGTATCCGATCGCGACTTCGTGCTGGATTTCCTGTATGCGGCGACGATGGCGGCAATTCACCTATCACGAATGGCGGAAGACATTTGCATAATGAACTCTCAGCCATTCTCCGCATTAACCATAAGCGATTCCTATTCAACTGGCAGTAGCATAATGCCACAGAAAAAAAATCCCGATGTAGCCGAGCTGGCACGTGGAAAATCCGGCCGGATAATTGGCAGACTTACGGGCCTGCTGGCCACTATGAAAGGTCTCCCGCTAACCTACGACCTCGACATGCAAGAGGACAAAGAGGCGGTCTTTGACGTCGAGGACAGCCTACTGCCGACGGTTATTGCGCTCGACGGACTCTTCGCCACACTCGAAATCGATGAAAAGCGAATGCTCGGACTAGCATCGATGGGGAATTCTTCAGCTACTGACCTGGCCGATTATCTCGTCAGCAAGGGTGTCAACTTCCGAGAAGCCCACGAAATCATCGGCCTACTCGTCAAGCAATGCGAAGACAGCGACGCCGAACTCTCGACGATCGCACTTGAAGATCTCACCCGACACTCCAAACTATTCGGTCCGGACGCGCTTGATCGACTCAATCCAGCCTGGTCGGTGCAAGCTCGAACATCGCACGGTGGAACGTCTCCGCGAAACGTCGCTGCGGCCGTAGCCGCCGGTCATGCTCAAATCGAGTCCGCGCGTAAGAATTGGACGGCGCTTGTTTTGCCTACGGATAACTACGATGTTTCCAAGCCCGAGGACTGACCACCACGCGAGTTCTCCGCCAATGCGCGGTCACGTCCGCTGGTTCGAACCTCACATCATCGAACGCCATCCAGGCGCGCAATCCAGTTGGATCTCGCTTGCACCGACTAGATCCCTCCGTCAACGGGACACCCACTATCACTCGCATATCGCCCCGAACCGGAATGTCGGGCGCCAATCCGTTGATAGCAACATGCCGATACCCTACGTGAGCCCGATGCATGCTTTCGGTATGCGACGTCGGGTTTTCTGCGCTTATTGGGGAAGAATTCGGACATGCTCCGCTGCATCTGACGACCAAAACGACCGACAAGTTCGCCCTGCTCTTCCCTATCGTGATATCGCTAGCATGATGCACTTCTATAAAAAATGCCGATTTGGATTCTATACAGTAATGAACAACGCGACTATATTGCGAACACGCATATAAACGGCACGCAACAAACGGCTTCCAAGGTATACGCAGGTATACGCAAGATCGCATACGGATTTGCTGCCCAGGCTGCGACTTCGCGTTTTCGCGGGTAGCGATTGTGGAAACCGCGGAACCCGGGTAGCGGTCGATCATGCGTGACCTATCTATCGTCATACCCGCCTTCCAGGAAGGGATGCGACTGCCAGGAACTCTCGCAGCACTGGATGAGTTCCTGGCCGGGGATGTAAGCGAGATCGAGGTGTTGCTGGTCGACGACGGCAGCGACGACGCAACACCCGAAATCATGGCCGCCTGGTGCAGCGATCGCCCATTTGCACGATTTCTAGTTCTTCCCCACGCCGGCAAGGCGCACGCTGTAAAAACGGGGGTTATGGCCGCCAGTCAGAATCGAGTGCTTTTCATGGATGCGGATTTGGCCGTTCCGCTCGAAGACGCGCCGATATTGATCGACGAGCTCGATCGCGGGGCCGACGTTGCGGTCGGCTCAAGAGAGGCACGCGGGGCCGATAGACGCGGCGAATCGCCGATGCGGCGTCTGCGCGGGCGAGCGTTCAACTTGCTGGTGCGATCTCTGGTCGTCAAAGGGATCAGTGACACACAGTGCGGCTTCAAGGCTTTCACCAAAAATGCCGCCCGGCAAATATTCTCAAGGACGCTCCTTCATGCCACTCCAAACTCCGGTTTAAAGGGGCCGAGCGTCACTGCCTTTGACGTCGAGGTCCTTTTCCTCGCAAGCTATCTGGGACTCCAGGTCGTCGAAGTTCCCGTTCACTGGACCCACGTGCCGGAAAGCAAGGTGCGGGCACTGAGCGACCCGCTGCGCATGACCGCTGACGTGCTGAAAATTCGGTTCAATGCCATGACCGGCAAGTACTCGGCGTCGGAGTAAGCGGCCGTTGCGGATCGCTATCTACGACGCATGGCTTCACACGCTCGGTGGGGGCGAAAAGCACATGCTCACGGCAGCCGTCGCCCTTAGTGAATTACACGAAGTCCACGTACACAGTCACATTCGTGTATCAAAAGGCATGCTTGAAACAGCAACAGGGTTGTCTCTTGATAATCTTGCCTTATGCGCTCGCCCAAATGTGCCGGACCAGTTCCTATTACGACAGTTCAAACAATATGATTTATTTATCAACGCGACTTATGACAGTCTCCTTCCCAATCCCTGCGGCAAGGGAATTCGGCTGCTCTTCTTTCCCCCACCACGACCCAACCGAATCGCCGCCGGCGCGGCGCACGCGCTTGCGGCCAGTGCGCGAAGTCTGGGAATTCCCCAACTAACGTTGGGATTCTACGGCCCTGAGCGCATCGGTCGTGGCTGGTTTCGAAACTCCTCCAATACCGCGGAAATCACTATCCCCCGCCCTGGCAGAAATCGGCTGAGATTCATGGCCGCCAACGCATCGGAAAAACCCAAGATCGTCACGATCCTGGCCGGTGGTCGAGAAATCCATAGCGTGGAAATCCCGCCGACAGGAGGCGATTTCGTGCCCGTCGGCCCGCTTGCAGTTGGATCCATCGACGACCGGGCGCTCAACCTTCAGCTGGAAATCTCCGGCTCCACCTCCACTATCCACTCCGCCAGCGCGGAGGATCGCGAGATTGGAATAGCGGTCGCCGACCCCCACACCGACTCAATAATCCAAATTCCGTACCGCCTGCTAACGCAGCGGATATTTCCTCGATTTGGTGAGGAAATGGAACGGATCAGTAGTGGCGCCGGGCGCGCGGCTCTGACCAGCTATGACTCGATCGTTGCGAATTCTAATTTCACTGCCGAATGGCTTTGGAATTGGTGGAGTCTTCCGTCTCAGGTTGTCCATCCACCGGTCGATCAGATAAGTTTATCGGCGCAGACCTATTTGAAAAGCCCGGAGATACTATCTGTTGGGCGCTTTTTTATAGGAGGCCATAATAAGAATCACAAAGTCATGGTTCAAGCGTTTAGTCAGATGGTTCGTGGTGGTCTCACTGGTTGGAAGCTGCGTCTCATCGGAGCCACCGGATCCACGGCTGCTGACCGCTCTTATCTGTCAAATCTACGGTCGCTGGCAGATGGCATGCCGATTGAAATTGAAACCGATGTCGATGTAACCCGGCTGCATGACGCTTACCGACGCGCAAGCATCTACTGGCATGCCGCCGGATTCGGCCAAAACGAACGGCGAGATCCCGGAGCCTTCGAGCACTTTGGCATCGCACCGGTCGAAGCGATGAGCGCCGGAGCTGTCCCCATCGTCTTCGACGGCGGCGGTGTCAGGGAATCCGTCGAAAATGGAAAGTCGGGTTTTCTGTGGAAATCGGAGTCTCAACTCCAAGAAATCTCATGGAGGTTGATACGGGACGCCGGTATGCGACAAAAGATGGCCGGCGCTGCCCTGGCGCGGAGCAAAGACTTCAGCCCGGACAAGTTTCGGCGCGATTTCTCAGATATCGTCAAAAACCTCCAGTGATCACCAGACTTTACGACCAGGAATCTCCGTGTGCAGCAAGCCGGTTGCCCGGTGCTGAAGGTCGGGCGTGCGGGGACGCCGCCATTGCCACGAGCGTTAATTCCGCTTGCATCGCCGGTGCCGGGTCATCCACAGATCGATGCGGTACCCTCGGCTTCGACTCGTGAGGATTCTCGGCTTGCCGGACCTCGTAATCGACAACACCGAGTCGAATTCACCGTAAAGATCGGTTCTCGAAGCTTGATTCCGCGTCGGATCGACTGAATTATCAGATTCGCCCCGCGCTCGGAGCTACTTAGTCCTCGCGTTCAGCGCTCCGAGTTCGACATGCCGCCGCTTTGCTGCGTCCGTCGCTGTAAATCGGGGCGAGCCCGCTCACACGGCCGACATCGAACACGAGGGGGGCGGCCCGATTCATGAATGCGATCTGTTCCCGGGTCCCGCGCTAAGCTCCCGCTCTGGAGTACTCGAGCACGGTGAAGTGAGTTAATTTGCTAGACGCCATCACCTGGACGGTCTTGCTCGTGCCAACCAGCTTGGCGGGCATTCCGCTGGCTTCGATCGCATTTCGAAACTTGCCATCCGGCGGCGCGTTTCTCGCAAAGCCGCTTGGGTTGCTGCTCGTGACCTACATTGGTTGGCTGCTTCTATTTGTTGGGCCATTTCCCAACGGCCGCGGATTTCATCTCACGATTCTGTTCGGAACCGCCGCGATTTCAATTGGCGCTCGGTACATGATTCCACAACTTCGCCGGTTGAAATACCCGACGTGGCGTCGGATTCTTGCGGCCGAGCTGATATTTGCAGGCGTGTTTCTGGCATACGCCCTCTATCGGTCGAGAAATCCTGAAATCTGGGGGACCGAGAAACCGATGGACTTCGCGCTGCTGAACGGAATTATTCGCAGCCCGAGTTTCCCGCCGCAGGATCCGTGGTTTTCCGGCCACATCATCAACTATTACTACTTTGGATATGCGGTGGCGAGCGCATTGACGTGGATTTCCGGCGTGAAACCGGCCGTCGGATTCAATCTCGCCCTGGCTACCTACCTGGCCCTGGCATTCGCCGGGGCCTATTCGCTTGGCTATGACCTGGTGGGCCTCATTCGGCCTTTTGCAAGTCGGTTTGCAAAGCACGGAATTGGAGCGATGACGGCGATTCTCGTCATGCTCGGCGGGAATCTCTACGTCCTCCACATCATTCGGGACCGCAACCTCGACGATCTCACCTTTTGGCGCGGTCTCGGCTGGGACGCTACTCGTGTAATTCGGCTAACGATCGACGACCGCCTGATCGACTACACGATCAACGAATTCCCCGTCTTCTCCTTCATCCTCGGAGACCTCCATCCACACGTAATGGCGCTACCGTTTACGTTGCTGGCAACGTCCGTCGCGATTGCATGGTTCGTAAACTGGTCCCGCGCGCGGCGCGCGTTGCGACGTGATCTGGCGGTCGCTGTGATTTCCGGGTGGCTGCTCGGTGCCCTTTACGTCATCAACTCCTGGGACTTCCCGACGTTTCTCGTTCTTGTCACCATCGCCGCAACAGTTGGACTCTTATCGTTCAATCCACGCCGAGACCGGAGAGCGATTATCTATTTGATCATGTCTCTGGCCGCCGCGTCGTTTGTGGCGGCCGCCGCCTACCTGCCATTTCACCTGAATTTCGAGCCGTTTGCGAGTGGAATCGGCGCCGTGCAGTTCCGTTCCAGCATCACTCAGTTTTTGACCATCTTCGGACTGTGGGTGTTCGCTGCAATCGTATTCGTCGCGCATCACCTGGCTGCTGCTCGACGCCGCGGCATTGATGTGCTCGCGGGCGGCCTTTCGATCGTCGGCCTCGCCTGGTTCATAGGCAATCGCACGGCTGTTGTAATCCTGTGCGCGATCCTGGTTGTCGCCGCTCTGGTCACCGTAAGACGAAAAAGCTCTAACCTCGGAATCGGGGCCATAGCAGTCCTTTTTTTCGGCGGCTTCGGGCTGGCGGCGATCCCGGAACTGGTATTCGTCAAAGACTTCTTTGGACCGCCAAACAGTCGCATGAATACGGTGTTCAAGCTCTACTATCAGGTGTGGCCGATCGTGGGCGTGGCCTCAGGCGGAGCAATCTATTCGATCGCGATCGAGATGGCCCGTCTGTCAAGAGTTCGACGGATTCTCCTGGGTGCGCCGCTGGCAACGGCCTTTGCCGCCCTCGTCATTACGTCGATGTCGTATTCAGTCATCGCGGGATGGTCAAAAACCCGTCATTTCGATCAGGTAACTCTCGACGGCCTGGCCTATTCCGCCGAAATCTACGGTGCTGACGTAGACGCCGTTGAATGGGTTCGAAACAATGTCGCATCGAACGAAATCGTTCTGGAAGCCTCGGACATGCCGTACTCCAGATACGGGCGCGTATCCGCCTGGACCGGGATTCCGACGCTCGTCGGCTGGGTTCAACACGAGCAGTTATGGCGCAACATGAATCCGCGCGTCGCTGAACGGGTCGACGCCATCGATGCCATCTATTCAAGCGCCACGATTAGTGACGCATTTAGCCTTTTGCAAGAGAACCGCGTCAATTACGTTTTCGTCGGTTCCCTCGAACGTAAAAAGTATGGCCCCGAAGTGATCCGCCGATTTTCCTTTCTGCAAGTGGCGTTCGGTACCCCCGGCCGCGCCGTTATCTATAGAGTGCCGCAGCCGGTTGACTGAATCGCGTCCGCTCCCGCTCGGCAATCGAAGCTAGTCAGCGGCGGCAGCCGGATCGTGCTCACGCAACCAGACTCTCAGCGGCACATCGTCATCGGTGGGAGAGGAGCGTCCATGTTCCCCGTTATGCGAATGTCCAAGAATCTGCTTTCGAACTGGATCGGCGGCCTCGTAATTATCGCGAGGAATCGTCATTTCATCGCGGGTTCGAATCCAGCGATATCCGTAGCCGTAGAAGAGGACCTTACGGGTGATTGACGAGTGATTGGGTGTGGCTGCGTGCCAGATGCGGCGGTCGAAAATAACGGCTGCTCCGGGGGCCACCAATACCGGCATCGCACCGTCCGGCTGGCCGCGACCGCCGGCCGGGAGCTGAATACGTTTCTTCAAATGACTTCCCGGAATGACCCAGAAGTTGCCGCCGCCCGATCGGGTCAGGTCAGTTAAGAAGTACCCGATCTTTAATGAAAGCCGTGGGGCGGGGTCTGTCTCCATGTCTCCGTTCAAACGCCCGGAATCCTGGTGCCAGCGGAAAGTATCTCGGTCCGATTCGAATTTCCCCTCGGTGGGGAATGAAACCGCCAGGTGCGAGTGGTAGAGGTAGATATTCCAGCCGAGCGCGCCCCAAACCTTGGGAAACGTTCGCGGATAGTCGACCATGTCGATGAAATTCGGATCCATGCCGGCGAAATTCAGCGTGTTCGTGCGCTGCTGGATACCCGTATCGCCACGGGCTGACAGCTTGCCCTCGGTGTGAAGTCGGTCCACCACCTCGATGAGTTTCTCCACCCGCTCCGGGTCAAGCGCTCCTTCCACGATGAGAAAACCATCTCGCTCGAAGGCTTGGCGCTCACTTTTGGTTAATCGGTATTTCAAGCAACTCGGGTCCATCGGGCACAACCCCTTTCGGCGACCTTCGAATATTCGTTTCGACACCAAAACCGCATTCGCCGTCGCCGGAGTTTATCGGGCCAGGATCGGTAACCCCTCTAACCAGGGCTGATAGGCACTGTATTTGAGAGGGCAATATAATTCGGGCCACGAAACGTCAATTACGACGGGAGGCGGATTGTGGCGACGTACCTGGTTTTGACAAGCTTCACGGGATCCGAGGCAGGCGTGGATAGCGAGTCGATCAAAGACGCAATGGCCGACGGCGCGCCTGAGGCCCGGAAGTTGATTGAAGCGCACGGCGGCAAGCTGGTGGAGATTTACATGACCATGGGGCAGTTCGACGGCGCCATGATCGTCGAATTTCCTGACGACCTGTCATGCACCCAGACGATGCTCGCGTTTCGTGAATTCGGAGTCTCGACTCAAACGCTCCGTGCGTATCCGGAAGGCGAATGGGGCAAGATCGCGGCAGGAATCTAAACGGGTAGCGGCCGTGCGGAAAAGGATCACCGGTCGGTCAAACTAGTCGCCGGCCGCCGGCAAGAACACCGTAGCGACCGAGTCTCGGTAACCTACCGTCCAGCCGGGTTCAGACTCAAGCGAGCGCGCCAGGGCCGAAGCCGACTCAACGACGACTGCGCCGGGAGCTCTGGCTTGCAGTAATTCCCGCCAGCGGGAATCGAGGCTAACGACATCGAGATAATTCGATAACGCCTCGCCGACGAACGGATCGTAGCGGCCGTCGATGAATAATTGCGACTCAGGCCACAGCTTCCACGTGAGAAAGCCGCCCCAATGGTATGTGTCCCAGATGCGAGCGGGCGCCGTCGCGGCAAGGTAGTCTCGCGCCCCATGCGGCATCGGGACCACGCTCGGGCCCGTCAGCGATTTGGGGCCCAGCCACCCGCCGAGGGCAATCGAAATAACGAGTGCCAACGCTGCGACATTCCGCTGCAGACCCGACGGTAGGCTCCAGTTGGGTCGTTCGATTGCCGACAACGGTCTCGCCAATAGTGAGACTATTGCAACGGACCCGAAGGCCATGGACTTTCGCGCACTAATAGAGAGCGCCACGAGCACCAATATCGTGACCAGCAGCACCGGCGTAACGCGCGTGCGCCCCCAGGCAACGGCCACGACCGTACCGGCAACCATGATCGTCAACGCCCACCACGACTGCGAAATAGCTCTGGCGGGTTCCAGTCGGAGTTGAATTCCCTCGCCGGCGTAACGAGCTGCCAGAACGGATGCAGCCATAAACTCGGTCCCGACGGATTGACAGCTATTGCCGATCCGCCAAGGATCAATGACGGAACGATAGCCCGGAGGCTAACCCTGGTTTCGTTGTAGTTCAACGGCAGGCCATGCCTTGCCCACATCGCGTCCGCAATTACCGCAAGCGCGACTCCGAACCCAATGGGAAACGAACCGTTCACGTTTGCCCAGATAAGAAAAATCACCGGCAGCACCCAGACCACCCGTGACCCGGATTGTCGGTGCCGTATCAGTACGCTGACAGTTAGAGCCAGGAAAAACAGACCGAACTGCATTGGCCGGATTCCGCTGAACAGCCCTGCCGCGACCGCCCCCAGAATGATTGCCGCAGCCTGAACCCACGTCCGAACGCCACAAATCGCCAGCGCTCGCGCGACCGTCAACCACGTGCCCACATAAAGTAGTGCGAAGGCCGCCTGCGTGGTCGCCACCCCCAGCGTGGCGATCGACTGATAAATGACCCATTCCGCCAGCCACTCGTGCGGAACCCGGGAAAGTCCACCCGCGCCAAACGTAAAGGGATCTGGCACCGGTAGCCGCCCGAAAGCGGACAGGTACGAACCCGTATTCAGGTGAATCCACAGGTCAGCGTCTAGAGGGTGACCGAGCGAAATCCCACCAGCAACGCCGAGTTCCGCTGCGATCGGAGCGTGCAGCCGCCGTTCAGCCAGCCGTCGAGCCATTCGATCAATGATTCGAGCCACCCCGTGTAACGTGAGCGATGGTTCCTCGGTGGCGAAATCGCGTCGGAGAATCTTATTGGCTAACTGACGTTGCTGCAGCCGGTCCCGGTTACGGGGCCGTCGTGAACTACTTGCATTCTAGAAATCCTAAGAAATGCTCCACCGTTTTGAATTGGCAATTGCGGCGTCACGGCTCGGTTAAACTGAACCGCTGAAATGAACCAGTACCCGCTCGCGAAGCCTTCGCAATGGATCGCCGTCGTCGCGAATGCTTCTAATCTCGCCTGTCACATCATCTAGCGCGCGGGCTCAATTCCCGCCCGAGTTTGGCGTGCGATCCGGGCAGCTCGAGAAGCACAAAGCGTGGTACAAGGGCACCGAGATTTCGTACTGGGATTTTGGGCTATCTGGCACCGGCACTGCGGTCCTTTACCGGGCAATACACGGATTTGGCGACGACGGGGTCCGCTATTTGTAGACGGCCAGGATTCGATCGTTGGGACCGTGCCCGGGGATGCCGCTTACAGTGATTTTTGGAGCGTTCTCTACTACGTAGTTGACATCGATTTTGTCGCCGGATCAGCGACGTCCGTCAGCAACATTATTGACGCGGGCTATCGAGTCATCGAACCCGAGCTCATCGTCAATTGTCCGCTGGTCGAGGGGGACGCTCGGGCCGGTGCGGCCGAGCTGCATCCCGGCTGGCATGACGGAGAGCGCGTCCAGTATTTCAAATTCGGGCGCGATCAAGTTCGGGACCGCGGGTCCGATGCAAATATCTACATCTTCGTGGACGGATTTTCCGCCAGTGGAGCTCCACAGGTATCCGCGGCCATGCGTCCCGTCCTCGACTCAAAAAAGGGCGACACTAATTATTCGGCGTTACGGCACGTCAACTACGTCGTGGCAGCGGCCGGTGATGATGCCGAAAGCATCCGTTCGGCGGCGGACATGCGGACGTCCGGACTTGAGATCCGGCCGGCGAACGCGTTTATGAACCTTCCGGAGGCTGACGATTCCTCAAGTGGACCGCCTGGAGGATTCTGGTGGGCCCTGCCCGGTGCTTTTTTGCTGCTGGCAACCGCGCTCATCATTCGAGAGTGGCGGAGAAGCAATTCTTTAGAGGCAATCAGCGCTGCCTGATGGGACCCAAACTCCCGTGACGCCAAATGGGATTCTCGCGCACGGTCGCGTGTATGAGATGGCCCCTCCGTCCTCACAATAGATCCAGCCATCGGCAGATGCGGCCGGCAACGATAGGCGGTACGCTCTTTTGAAAAGGGGGCCAACATGGCCGTGTTCTTGCACACTCGAATCCGCGTCAGCGACCTCGATGCGTCGATAAAGTTCTACTGCGACAACCTTGAATTTCGAGTCAAGAGCCGCAGCGACCGGTCACCACAGGGCAATCAGATCGCTCATTTGGAACTGCCCGGCAATCGTCACACGTTAGAGCTTACATATTCCGACGATTTCAACCTCAAGGTTCCAGAAGACCTTATGCACCTGGCGATTGGCGTGCCCGATCTCACCGTGCTCTGCGCCGACCTTGAAGAGCGCGGTATAGAAATCTGGCCCGATGGGTGGAGAGACAAATTCGCCGCCGGGCACAAGATGGGCTTCATCGACGATCCCGATGGATACGAGATTGAGTTACTCGAAAGTAAAGACGATTAGAAAAATGGAAACAGGTGTCGCCGGACATCGTTCCCGGCCCGAGAAATACGAAATTGTCGGCTGACCTGAGCGCGGCCCACTACGCGCCAGATACCGCCCGAAGAATGCGCGAAGCCTCGCTCAGGTTTCTCGACGCCCTTACCGATGAACAACGCGATGTCGCCGCATTCGAATTCCCCGGGGACGAGCGCTACCAATGGCACTACACGCCGGTGGACCGCAACGGGTTGCCTCTCAAGACCATGAATCCGTCGCAGCGCGTTCACGCGCTGGATTTGATGGCCAGCGGATTGAGCGTGCGGGGCGCATATCAGGCAAAACAAATAATCGATCTCGAAGCAACACTGGAAGTTTGGGAGCGCATGCAATCGGTTGCAACCCGCTGGTCGCGCGACTCCGAACTCTACTATTTCAGCGTTTTCGGAGATCCCTCCGGCAGCGATCCCTGGGCCTGGCGCGCGGGCGGTCATCACATCGGCCTTCACTTTACGGTGATCGACCGACAGGTTATCTCGCCGCTTCCGCTCTTTTTTGGCGCCAATCCGGCCGAGGTCAGGCACGGTTCGGAAAAGGGCAAGAGAATTCTGTCCGAGGAGGAGGATCTCGCCAGGGCGGTTCTGGCAAGCCTCGACGATACCCTCAAGGCGCAGGCAATCGTCGATTCCGTGGCCCCGGACGACATCCTTACAAAAAACTACCGCACAGCATCACCGGGCATGCCGCTAAGTGGTTTGGCATTTGCGGCGATGACGGGCGTCCAGCGAGACCGTCTGACCGCGCTAATTCGGCATTATGTCAACCGCGCCGCCGATGAAGTCGCCGGCAACGAATGGAGGCGGATTGAGGCCGCCGGACTCGATACCGTCACGTTCGCGTGGGCGGGTCCCGAGGACGCCCGGCACGGACACTACTACTCGGTGCTTGGCCGCCAGTTCATGATTGAGTACGACAACACGCAAAACGGCGGGAATCACATTCACTCCGTTTGGCGGGATTTCGAGCACGACTGGGGCGAAGATCTGCTCGCCAGCCATTATTTGGAGTCAGCTCACCGCTAGTCGCCGCGACCTCGAGTTTCGCGCCATTGAAAATCCGGCAGCGAACGTGGCAGGTGACCATCGCAACAGCTCGCCACCAGTCAGTTGTCCTTCGCGCCCGCCGCGATCCACGCGGCAATGACACCGATCTGGTCATCGCTCAGAAAGGGCCGGCCGAAGGGCATTCGCGGCTGATCGATCCCGCGCAGTCTCCTGATAATCCGGCTCCCCTCAGGATCGCCCGGCAAAACTTCCGAGCCGCTGAACCCTCCGTTGATCACACCGCTGTACGAATCAAGAAACAAATTCACCGTACCCCCGTGACACATCGCGCAGCTCTGCACGAGCAGCGGTAGCACGTTCCTTGAGAAACTGACCTCACCGTCCGCCACGGGTACAGGGGACGGAATCGGAGTCGGCGGAGGCGGAGGCGTTGCGGTTGGTGGTGGAACGGGTGAAGCGGTGGCGGTCGGTGGCACGGGAATTGGAGTGGCAGTCGCTGGCGGTTCCGGCGTTGATGTCGCGATCGCCGTCGGAGACGCGGTCGCCGTCGCGGTGGCCGTCGGGTTCGGGGACGAGGTCGCGGTTGCGGAAGGAGTCGCCGTATTCGCGAGCAGGGCCGTCAGATGTCGGAGACGCCGTGGCGGCTAATGTTGGAGTATCCGTTGGCGCCTGAGATGGCGTGGCGGTTGGACGGGATGTCGGACTTGCCAGCGCGGTTGGGGTGTTTGTTGGGCTCGGTTGTACGGTGGGACTGACGGGCGCTGGAGTCGATGTCGCGGACGGCAGCCCCGCCGAATCCGACTGGGGAAGCGGCGAATCCCCGGGTGCGCATGAAACAATGCCGATCATGGCGGCAACCACCACGCCTCCGACCAGGATCAACGCCGAATGAGATCTAAGCCGGATAGATGACATGCAAAATCGCACTCGCCGCAATTTGTAAGGCCGATAATCACGGCGGACATGCCGCCCAGCCGGCCCGTACGAGTCCCTAAGCTATTACGTTAGAAGGGCCAGCAACGGTTCACCGCCCTGTTTTCAAGGTTCGGACGCACCGATCTGAAGGCGTCTGAGTGGCGACTTTTCGGCGGCCTGGTGGTCCGACCTAACTGAGCAGGTTAACCGATTTGGGAAGCCTGCCGGTAGTTACGTAAATTACGCGCTCGGCGATGTTGGTCGCGCGATCCGCGATTCGTTCAAGATCGTGTGCCACCCAGATCAGATACGTTGCACGTCGAATAATCTGGGGATCCTCGATCATATTAGCCAGCAGATCTCCAAAGACCTGCTCATATAGGGCGTCTACTTCGTCGTCGTCGACTCCGATCTGCCGAGCGGCCTCGTTATCGCGATCAACAAGAGCGGTCAGGCTTTTCCGGAGCATTCGGGTGGCCAAATCGCCCATCCGAGGTATGTCAATCAGGGGCTTAACGAGCGATTCATCGCCCATAAGCAGGCTGATCTTTGCTATACCTTCCGCGTAATCTCCCATCCTCTCGAGTTCGGACGCGACCTGAATAACGCTCACAAGAGTTCGCAGGTCGCCGGCCATCGGCTGTTGCGTGGCTACAACATCGATGCACCGCTCTTCCAGCTCCAACTGTCTCCGGTCAATCTCGTCATCGCTATCGATAACTCGCTGCGATGCCTCAGCATCGCGGTTTTTCAGCGCGTCAAGCGCATTGTTGACGCTGGATTCGACCAGGGCGCCGATTTCAAGAAGCTCATCCTGTATTTCCTGAAGTTCTCTTTCATACTCCGTTCTGGGCATCCCGGCCTCCTCTACAACCCCATCAAATTGCGGACCACCCCGCTCGGTAAACGTCGGAGTTCTCCAACGACAATTCCGCTGCCTGCCAAACCGTAGCATGGAGCGCCCGGGAGTCCCGCTGGGTCCAGAATTCTGGGCGGCGCCGTACGATCTGCAAACCCGTCCCGGGCAAGGGGCAATATTTCGTCAGATCATTTGACAGGCAGTGTAAAAACGATTTATCCACCCGGGTGGGCTGGCCTGGTATTTTCGCCGCGCGGGAATTGGATCAGATTGGACCGCGATACAGACAGAATTCTCAGCCGCTGGAAATCCATTGTGGGACACGCCTCCGCCGTTGAGCGAATGATCGCTGATGACCATTATTGCGTCGACATTTTGAAGCAAACGCTGGCGATTCAAGGGGCGATCGAGCAAGTAAACACGGCCGTATTGGAAAAGCATCTGCGTAGCTGCGTGACGACTGCCATTCGAGGATCGGATCAGACGGAGCGAGAACGGGTCATTGGAGAATTGATGGACGTTTTCAAAGGCACGGGCCATCTTCGCCGGGTAGCTTCCACTCGCGAGGCAAACGAGCAGGTAGCCGCTGCATTGATCAGCCCTCCCGGCTGCGAATCGGAGCCGAATACTTGATAGAACGAAGCGACCGCAACCGAACCGACACTCTGCAAACGCTTGCGCTGCCGGTCCTCGGAATCGCGATGGGCATCGGAACGGATATTGCGATGGAATCGGCGGATATCACCCTGGTTCGAGGCGACCTTCGCAGTATTGCCAGCGCGATTGAGCTCAGCCGGTCTACGCTCAGAATGATTCGGCAGAATTTGATCTGGGCGTTCGCGTATAACATCGTTCTCATCCCCGTCGCCGCTGGCGTGCTCTTCCCGGCCTTTGGAATTCAGTTGAGTCCGATGCTGGCCGCGGGGGCGATGGCGCTTAGTTCGCTCTCCGTCGTTACCAACTCGCTGCTACTTAAACGAGCCAGTTTCGCAAGATAGCGGTCGGAACGCGTTACACCTTTCTAAGAGGCTATTGAGGACCAAAGATGGCAAGAGATCCAGTTTGCGGCATGGAAGTTGACGAAACCACGGCATCGGAAGCAGCGGAGTACAAGGGGCAGACTTTCTATTTCTGCTGCAAGAGCTGCCGCATGGAATTCGAAGACGCTCCGGAGACTTTTCTACGGCCGGAACGGAATTCCCAGGCGACGTAGGCGGTCCCGACTGGAGCCAGCGCAATCGCGCCTTAGAGCCTCCAGCGGCCGCCATTGAACCGGCGTTGCGGCGGCTAAACTTGTGACCCTGGAAGGGAAACGGAGTCATTCAATCGATTCGGACCTGATCCCGCCCGCCGAGTCGCGGGCGGGGTCCAAATCACAACGTTTCGCGGGCCGCTATCTATCTCGGCGCGCCTTCACTCTGGCGGGTGCGCTCGGACTGGCTGGCGCATTCCTTTCCCTGATCGGCGTCAAACTCGCTCGCGGCGATGACTTCGGCGGATTCGGCGTAAATGCGACTGGTAAACCCGGCGATGTTCGTAATCGCCCGGCTCCCGATTTCACCGTTGAGCAATTTGACGGATCTACATTTCAACTGTCACGCCAACGCGGAACCGTAGTCCTGCTAAATTTCTGGGCATCCTGGTGCCCGCCGTGCCGGCTTGAGGCGCCCGCCCTGGAAAGAGCCTCGAGGGTTTACGCCGATCGGGGTCTGGTCGTATTCGGGCTCGCCGTATGGGACGAGCGGGCCGATGCGCTGAACTTTATTACGAACAACAGCGTCTCTTATCCGAACGGCCTGCAAGGCGGAAGTTCGGTCGCGGTCGAGTACGGCGTTACCGGTCTGCCTGAAACGTTTGTGATCGATCGCAGAAACGTGCTTGTCGGCCGGTGGATCGGTCCGCTTGACGACGAGCGAATCGCATCGCTCGTCGAACCGCACCTGGCCGAATAACCTGCGGTGATGCTGGGTCCCGGTGCCACTGCGATCCAATCCGTCGTTATCGAAAACAAACCGCAGCGATAGCGATGTAGTATTGATCGTGCAGTCGTCGATCGAACTGATAAAGACCGGAGGGTCCATCTAGCAATCAATCAGTGATACGGGGAGCTGGGTTAAGCCCGGCTGAGATGGCGGTCGAAATACCGTCGACCCTTGGAACCTGATCTGGGTAATGCCAGCGTAGGAATTTAACGGAGCTGACATCCGCAGGTTCAGGAAGAAGCCTGCGGTTTTTTATTTGGAGAAATGGATGACAAACGCAACCCTCGCGATCCAGGTCCTGCCTCTCGAGTGCGACGATCCGATCAACGCCGTCAATGCGGCCATCGCCGTGATTCGAGACAGCGGAGTCGTCTACGAAGTCGGGGGCATGGAGACCACGTTGGAAGGCGATGATGTCGATCGGCTACTCGAATTGGCGGCGGCCGCGCACCGCGCCGCACTGAAGACCTCCAGCGCCGTCCAGTCGAACATCCGGCTCCTGGAGCGTCCCTCCGGCTTGATGACGATAGGTGAAAAAACCGCACCCTTTCGAGCAGATGACGGCGCCTAGGCCGGTCCCCGCGACCTCCGCTACCACCGTCGAAAGGCCGCCGCGACGGGCGAAATCGGCATGAATCGAAAGACTCGAAACCAGAATTCTGATGAAACCACTAAGAGCGGCCGCCGCGGGACCAGGCTTGGTCAAACAATTTTGCCGGCGATCTTGCTGATCGCCCTCGTGGCGACATGGCAAGTCGTGGTTGAATGGCGGCAAACGCCACGCTGGCTTATGCCATCACCGGCCGACATAGTAAGCGCCTTTTTCGAGTCGTCGGACCTGATCCGGCATCACGCCAACATCACGCTGGTCGAGATTGCCGCCGGATTCGGCATCGCCCTCGTTTTTGGCGTTGCGATAGCCGTCACGAGCCACCTATTTTCGATTGTTCGACGAACCGTTTATCCGCTCCTGGTGATATCTCAGTCGATCCCGGTAATAGTTCTCGCGCCCCTCCTCGTGATCTGGTTTGGATTCGGGATCACGCCGAAGATCGCACTCATTGTCCTCGTCTGCTTTTTTCCCATCTGCATTTCGTTCCTCGATGGCTTGCGCGCCGCCGATAGCGAGATCCTGAATCTGCTGAAGGTCATGGGCGCGAGTAAATGGCAGCTGTTTCGAATCGGAAGGCTACCGGCCGCGATGCCGTCGCTGGCCGCCGGCGCAAAAATCGCCGCAACCTACAGCGTAATCGGCGCGATAATCGTGGAGTGGTTAGGAGCAAGCCGCGGGCTCGGCGTGTTTCTGATCAGATCCCAGAACTCGTTCAGAGCCGACCGCGCCTTCGTGGTAATTGTCCTCGTGTCGGCACTGGCGGTAGGACTTTTCATTTTCATCGATCTACTGGCCCGTTGGTCGATGCCATGGCATTACGCGAGAAGGGAGATTGAACGATGACGAGGCGAAGATTTATCGCACTGATGGGGTCCGGCGCGGCGATGGCCGCCCTTGCGGCGTGTGGCGAATCTGGAGGTTCGGGCGCCACGGCCAGGCGGACTTCCGCCAGGCTCATGCTCGATTGGGTGCCCAACACGAATCACACCGGCCTGTACGTGGCTCGCGAAAACGGCTACTTCGTCGACGAAAACCTTGACTTCGAAATCATCGAGCCTGCCGAAGGGGGCGTTCCGCAGGTCGTCGGTGCAGGCAACGTCGAATTCGGAATTGGCTTTCAGGAGTTCATGACTCCCGCACGCGTCGAGGGCATACCGGTCGTATCCGTGGCCGCTATCATCCAGCACAACACATCGGGATTCGCCAGTCACGCCGATCGCGCGATAACTCGGCCCAGGGATTTTGCGGGCAAGACATATGGTGGATTCGGATCGCCACTCGAACTGGCAATTCTCAAAACGATGATGCAGGCCGACGGCGCGGATCCCGACTCGGTCGATATGGTTGACGCCGGAGCCGCGGACTTCCTCACCATCATTCAACGTGATGTCGATCTGTATTGGATCTTTTTCGGATGGCAAGGGATCAAAGCCCAACTCGAAGGGATTGAGATAAACACGGTCTTTCTCAAGGACTGGGGGGTTCCCGACTACTACACGCCGCTGCTCATGACAAACGAGTCGTCGATAGAAAAGATCCCCGATACCGTTGCCGGAGCCGTTTCGGCGATTGCCCGAGGCTACGATTTCGCTTCTGAAAATCCAGCCGAAGCGGCCGAGATACTCGTCGCGTCGGCACCGGAAACCGATACAGCGCTGGTCGCATCTTCCCAGGACTGGCTAAGCCCGCAGTACATATCCGACGCTCCGCAGTGGGGGTACCAGGCTCCCGAAATCTGGAGGCGCATGTCCGAATGGATGGTCGAACGAGAGCTTGTGGAGAAACTGATCGATTGGGAGGCCGCCTTCACGAATGAATTCCTCCCGGATCGGTAGCCTCACGGAGGGCGACGATGTAAATCTTCCCACTTCGCCGGGGTATGCCCTGGAGGTTCGCGAGTTGTCCAAGGTATACGGGGAAGGGACCGACGCCGTTCACGCGCTGCATTCAGTCTCGCTCGGAGCGTTCGACCGCGAGTTTGTATCCATCGTCGGTCCTAGCGGCTGCGGAAAAAGCACCCTTTTCAACATAATTTCCGGGCTGGAAACCGCGGACCGCGGTGAAGTCATTCTGCGCGACGAACGGCTGTCCGGAGAAACCGGGGTCGTCGGATATATGCCGCAGCGCGACCTCTTGCTTCCCTGGCGAAGCATTCTGAACAATGTCGTCCTCGGCGTCGAGATTCAGCAGGGGGACCGGCGCAGAGCGATATCCGAGGCGCGTGATCTGTTCCCTCAATTCGGTCTGGAAGGGTTTGAAAGTCGATACCCGGCGGACCTCTCGGGCGGTATGAGACAACGGGCGGCCCTTTTGCGAACCATACTCACGGGTCACGACGTGCTGCTACTCGACGAACCGTTCGGAGCGCTCGACGCTCTAACTCGATTAGAAATGCAGGAGTGGCTGCTATCCGTCTGGAAGGAATTTGGAAAGACCATCGTCTTCATAACGCACGACGTCGACGAGGCCGTATTCCTGTCGGATCGAGCGTACGTCCTCACCGGGCGGCCAGGCACCGTAAAACTCGAATACGAAATCGACCTGCCAAGACCCCGCCCTCGTGAAATGATCGTTGCTCCCGACTTCGTCCGTGCAAAGCGGGAGCTCCTGGGTGCGCTGCTCGAGGAATCAACGTCGCTCTGAACTGACGACGTGCTCGCGTTAGCGACACAGCCCGCCTCAGGCAACCTCGCATCGGCAGGCGCGCGCGAAACCCAATTAGGCCCCAGACCGCGTCGTCATGGACAGCGGCATTCACCCCTTGACCCGCACCTCTAGTAGTGATTAGTCATATGACTTGACATCATAGGACTCACCTGTTATGTTGCAGGGTGCATAGGTAATCGGAGCTTAAGCAGCTCAGACCCACAGGAGGCCCGAAGTGGCACAGCTTCAACGATGGGATCCATTTCACGAGTTAAGACGCCTCAGCAGCACGCCGGGAATTTTCTGGCGGGGCTATCGACGAGGACCGGATGCCGACGCCGATTCGCGGTGGACGCTGCCTTTGGACGTGGTTCGCAACGACGACAGCGTGGTGGTGACCGCCTCAATTCCCGGCGTCGCCCCCGACGAAATCAAAGTAACCGTCGAGGACGGGATTCTCTCGATTTCGGGTGCTTCGAGCGAAGCGACCGAGTTCGAAGACTCCGGCTATCTCTTGCGCGAGCGCCGCTCGGGATCATTTTCCAGGTCGATTCGCCTGCCCGACGAGGTCGACAGCGACACGGCGGAGAGCGAATACCGTAACGGAGTGCTCACGATCACGTTACCTAAGGAAGAGTCCAGAAAGTCCAGAGTGATCGACGTGAAGGTCGGCAACTAAGAATTCACACGGATGACTGAGCGTTTCCCCCAGCTCCCAGTCGTCACCAGCCGACCGCAGGCCCGGCGCGTTTAGCGCCGGGCCTGCGAATATTTTGTGACCACCGACATTCTTGATCTAGTCGTCGACACCGGTCGCAATTCGGCCCGCGCAACGCCAGCAAAAATCCTTCGTTGGCGACCGTCCCCTTCGAGTTCATACTTGCGATGAATTCAATGGGATGCGCGATGGAGACCCAAATGGCAGTGCAGCGGAAACCAGACGCCGGAAAACTCACCGACAGCCCCCAGGACGGCCAGGACAGCTCAATTCTGCATGTTGGTGAAAGGCAGCAACGGGCGGCCGACGGCCAAACCACCATCTCATGGAGTCAGCCCATCGGGATCATCGACCCAACCCGCCCCGTGGTTGCAACGAACTCGCATCACATCGCTGTGGCTCCCGGCGGCGGCGGCGTTCCCATTCATCAGCACCATAAAGATCACGCGATCTGGTACATCATTAGCGGGCAGGGCCGCGCCGATGTCGGGTCAGCAATGGGCGAGCGCCAGGAAAATGTCGGGCCGGGGGACATAGTCGACGCGTCGATCGGTGGCTTTCACTACATCGATAACATCGGCGACGCAGAGCTTGTAATCCTTGAGGTGATCATGCGCTCGGCTGATTACGTGGATGACGGCCCGGTAATCAATCCGGTTGAATTGGACAGCTTTGACGAGCGTCGCTACGGCAAGCCTCGCGGGTTAGAATCCGCCGGAATCTGAAACCGGGCGGCTGCATTTCATCGCAAAGTTGGAGCGGGGCGCCCGAGCATCCGGCTCCGGCGCCGTCCACGGAGGATCATCGATGAACCTGATCGTGATAATGCTCGACAGCTTACGCCAGGATCACGTTGGGATTTACAACCAGCACACGGGGGCGCCGTTCGCCGGAATACGCGCCTGCGAGACGCCCAACATGGACAAGTTCGGACGGGATTCCGTGATCTTCGACAGCGTGTATCCCGAAGCTCTGCCCACCATTCCGGTCAGGACGGCCATGATGACCGGTCAGAGAACCCTCTTGAACCGCCCATGGCAGCCGCTTAACAAATCGGACGTCACAATGGCGGAAATCTTGAGCGCCGAGGGATTCGTGTGCGGACTTATCTCCGACACCTACCACTTTCGAGCTCCGAACATGAATTTTCACAGGGGTTTCAATTCGTATGACTGGATCAGGGGACAGGAATATGACCCTTACACGTCGGCGCCAACCAACCGGCGCCTCGATGATTATGTCAACGAGAGCTTTCCCGATATATGGCGCGCGCGAGTGGCCCAGTTTCTGGCCAACACCGACGACTTCAAAACCGCCGACGACTGGTTTGCCCCCCAGGTATTTCGGAGTGCGTCGGATTGGCTCAAGCGCAACAGGCAGCACGAAAACATATTCCTCTGGATAGACAGCTTCGACCCGCACGAACCGTGGGATCCACCCACGCGCTTCGATACATACACCGATCCAAACTATTCAGGGCCGAGGTTGGTGATGCCGATGGGCGGTATGGCCGAGACCTGGGCAAATTTAGATGAGATCGACCACATTCGCGGTCTCTACGCCGGTGAAGTCGCGTCGGTCGATCACGCCCTGGGCGAACTCCTTGAAACACTTGAGAAAAGTGGTTACTACGAAGACTCGATTATTCTTCTCGTCGCCGATCATGGTCATCCACTCGCCGACCATGGGAAGTTTCTGAAGGGCGCGGACCGAATGTACAGCGAGCTTCTTATGGTGCCGTGCATGCTACGGATGCCCGGACTGAGAAACGCCGGTGCGCACATCAATGCCGTCGCGCAGTTTCACGATCTTCTTCCAACCCTGTTTGATTACATGGGACTTCAGAGCCTTGTTCACGATATGCACGGGCAAACGCTTCGAGGCGTCGTTGACGGGAACCAGGATTCGGCTCGCGAGGCCATAATCGTCGGTTACTACGAAGGCGCCGATCGCTGCATTCGAGACGGAAAATGGAGCCTGATCGCGCGACCGGCCGGGGTCCAGGACGAGCTGTATGACATCGAAAACGATCCGCGTGAAACCAACAATCTCATTCTCAACCAGCCCGACGAAGCTGAGCGTCTCCGAAGCAAATTCGGCGCAATCTACTTCGGCAGACCAGGCTCTGATCGGGAAGGGGTGCACCACTTCAAAGGCGTGCAGGGCGCCTACGAAATGGAGTCCGGCGCGGTCGAGTAGCACCGTTTGGAGGTGCCGGAAGCGCCGCGTCGAATTGTTGAAGTGGAATTGCCGAGTCTTCGCGATCTGCTGGTGAGACTACGCCCCTCGCGGGGTCCATCCGCCGTCAACTATGAGGCAATGTCCATTGACGAACGATGCGTCGTCCGAAGCCAGGAACGTCGCCGCGGCGGCCACCTCGTCCTCGGTCACAAACCGACGTATCGGCACTCGGTCCAGAAGATCGTCGACCGGTTGCGAAAGGGGGGACCTTCCCTTGCGAAAGAGCTGCGTGTCTGCGTAGCCCGGACCGATTGAATTTACCCTGACGCCCCGCGCTCCCCATTCCACCGCGAGGCACTGGCTGAGCATGATTACTCCTGCCTTCGCAGTGCAATAGGCGACCCTGTTTGCCGAAGCGCGCATCCCGTACATCGATGCGATATTAATAATCGACCCCGAGCCCTGCCGCAGCATCTGGCGGCCGGCGGCCTGTGCGCCGAAAAATACCGCGCTGAGGTCGAGGTCCATCATTTCGTGCCAGAAGTTCTCATCCTCGTCCTCGGCCGGCGACCCACCGGCTCTGCCCGCGTTCCCAACCCAGATATCAATCCGCCCGAATTCGCTGACAATCTCGTCGACAAACGATCTCAGCTGCGGCGTATCGGTAACGTCGGCGTCATATGCCATCGACCGGCGGCCACTTTCCGTCACCATCCCGGCAGTAGCCTCAGCATTCGCAAGCTCCAGGTCACAAACCGCCACGTCTGCCCCCTCACGGGAAAATGCCAGAGCCATTGCCCGCCCAAATCCCGCCCCTCCGCCTGTTATGCCAGCGATTTTCCCTTCTAATTTCATTGTCCAGACGCTCCTTGGCTGCGCGATCGGCTTGTCGGAAATACTCGGGAAAGTATGGACTCAATTCGACCGACCGTTCCCATCGCTTCGTGAGAGATCAAACCCGGAAGCGGGGGCGACAATTCAGCCTCCGGGCCACGGGCGAGATGCTCCGTCCCTGAATTTCGGGGCCGTCAAATCCATCCTCGCAGACGGAGAGCCGGCCATCATCGGTTCCGACGAAGCTCGGTCGATCGTTACGTCAGGCCGTGGCCCCGCATACGATCCCGATATCGTCGATTCATTCTTAGACCACATCGGACACAGCAACGTAAACGCCCGCCTCTAGCCGGGGGGAAACGTCATGCGAGACACCGCAGTTATACGTTAATTGGCGTATAATTGTCCGAATCAGCATCAACCGAAACCGAAAGCTGCTTCTCATGAGTTCGGAATCCGGCGTACCGATCGCGCCGTGCGGAACGTTGCCGAGATCGATCTCGAAATCGACCCAATTCCGGCAATTCCGGCGATAGCCATGAAAATACAACTAGATCAAGATCAGTTGCATGCGGCTTCGAGCCCTGCTCGAGCCAATGTATCGACTCTATTACGAGAACTCGGCAAGAACGCCTACGATGCCGGTGCGCGGGTCGTTGACGTTGCGATGGATCGCGATTCTACGGGGCGGCTCGTAAGCATACGATGTCGCCACGACGGCGCAGCTCTGTCATCCGAGGCTCTCGAGTCGTTCTTGCGCGCGGGGATCCGCCACGAGGTCCCTGTCGACCGCACGAAGCTTGGAGAATTCGGCCTGGGATTGCTCTCCCTGGGCTCCTTTTGCGACCGGCTTGAATTTCACGACGCCGGGTCCGAGGGCGAGCCATTCGCCTTGAGAATTGATCGCGAGCAAAATTCAGCCTCGATCGAGACCGCTCCCCCGCGAAGGCTTGTTGGACGGGGTCCACCGCTTACGATCGCACTGTCACATCTCAGCCCCGACCTCGTCGATGCACGCGCTGACGTAGCGCTAGAATCGCTGCCGCTAAGTCCAGAATTCCGAGTTTTTCTGGACGATATCGAAGGACGGGTTGAAGTCCGCCCGCGCTCGTACGACGGCTCCCTGCTCGATCGTGGAAAGCTTCAAATCACCTGGAAAGCGGAAGACGCCGTCCATTCGTCGGACTGTGCTTATGAATTCCGGCTGGCGAAATCTCGGTCAAGAAAACGCGGCCGGCCGGCGGCCCAGGGCATACACATAGTTCGCAACGGCATGGTGGTGGACAGCTCGACCTTTGACATTCCGGTTCGACGATCGGAAGTCGGGCAGCTGGTTGGATGGATCGCGGCAGGCGATTGGCTCAAACTCGATCCTGTCACTACACGTCCTGCTGGGCGGCAGAACTCGGCGAGGGCATTCAGGTCGGCTGCGAAAAATCTGATAGCTGCCGTTCTGTCGGACGTTTCGTCGACTCCAGCGTTCCTTAGTCCGGGTTATTTATCGAAGCTTGGGAGCGAGCTAACCCAGCGGTTTTCGAAGGCTGTAAATTTCCAGCCAGAGCTTGCTCCGGTCCTTGACCTGGACGCTCCCATCGGTCGACATCGAAAGGTGCTCGACATTGGGTTTCGGTCACCGCATGACGACCCAACATCGGCGCTGCGATCGCTGGCCAGGGGCATCCGAGTCCGGTTTGATCTCGGTATGAGTCCCAGCGGCTATCCCGCTTCGTGGGACGCCGACAAACTCGAAATCGTAATAAACGCCCGGCACAACAGCGTCGCCCGGTTGGCCAACGGTCCATCTGCTTTTGAAGTCTGGGCAGCGGGGTTGGTCGGTCAAATGCTGGCGAACATGCGGCCAGGCAGAGCGGCAAATATCGCGGCTCTGAACGATGCGGGGCGTTTGATCGACGTCGCTTATTCAACGGCCTCGATGCCCACATCCACTCGCAGCCAGCGCGAGCGGCGAATTCGGACTGATTCCCAGCAACGCCTCAAACAACAGGTGGGCGCCGGTTCGTAAGATCGTTGGGGCGCTGCGAATTCAGGAAGGCACGACCAAAGCCTGCATTCTTCAGCCGAATTCGTGCTAGTAGTGGAAAATAGGCGGGCGAACAGTCTGAAAGCATCCAGAATCAATTTAATCGCGAACGACTGCCGCTGATCAGGCGGTCGAAAAGCGATTTGTGGGGAAGCGTCGTTACGAATCAGCCTTGCCAGGTGAGCTAATCAATTGATATTTCCGATCGACACACACCGCAATGAAGCCGGGCATCTTGTAGTCGGCGGCTGCGACGTGGTTAGCCTCCTCGAAGAGTACGGATCGCCGCTTTACGTCTACGACGAAGTCACGATCCGTGCGATGTGCCGTTCATACATCGACGCTCTTCGCGCGAACTATTCCAACACGAGCGTGACGTATGCCGGTAAGGCGTACATAGATCCGACCTTGCTTCAAATCGTCGCCGACGAGGGGCTGGGTCTCGACGCTGTCAGCGGCGGAGAGATCCAGTGCGCCGTCGCTTCCGGATTTCCCATGGACCGCGTGATCTTCCACGGCAACAACAAATTGCCCGAAGAAATCGATCTCGCGTTATCGGCGGGTGTTGGCCGAATCGCAATTGACGGGCTGGACGATCTCCGCCTGGTATCGAGAATTGCATCGCGCCGACAGGCCACCGCAAATGTGATTCTCCGGCTTACACCGGGCATTTCGGCCCATACGCACGAGTACATCCGCACCGGGGCCCTGGACTCCAAGTTCGGTCTCCCGATCAGCACGGGCCAGGCGGAAGAAGCCGCAAAGCTCGCTCTTGAATCGAGCGGGATATCACTGATCGGCTACCACGCACACATCGGTTCCCAGATTTTCGACGCCGAACCATTTGCGGAAAACGTCAGAGTCCTGTTGGACTTTTCGGCAAAAATGCGCGCCAAGTACGGAGTTTCGCCTGAGGTCATTTCGCCGGGTGGCGGCTGCGGGATCAAGTACGTGGAGAATGACGCAGGTCTTGAGATCGAAGGGCTGGTGAAGATCATTTGTCGCACATTCAAGGATGGTCTGCCATCCGGCCACCAGCCGGAGCTGGCGCTCGAGCCCGGCCGATCGATAGTCGCAAACGCGGGCGTAGCCCTGTACACCGTTGGCACTCTGAAGGAGATCCCCGGCATTCGAACCTATGCGGCGGTGGACGGCGGGATGGCGGACAACATCAGACCAGCCCTCTACGGGTCGGAATACATGGTTGACATAGCGGGTCGGGAGGCGACCGGTGAGAAATTGACCGTCACGATCGCAGGCAGGTATTGCGAGTCCGGCGACATACTCTTCAAGGATGTCTCACTTCCGAAACTTCGCAGTGGCGACATTATCGCCGCGGCTGCCTCCGGCGCGTACAACCTGGCGATGTCGAGCAACTACAACATGGCCCTGCGGCCTGCGGTTGTATTTGTCAGAGACGGCCGGGCCACGCTTTCACGGCGACGCGAGACCTACGACGACCTGATGGCGACTTTTACCGAGATTTAAACCAGGCTCTCGCCGAGCGGGCTTCGCGTACCCAGATATCTAGATCTTGCAGCCGAGCCGAGACGCGCCTCGGCGGCGCGGGTCTTACTTCAGCGTCAGCAGCCAGCCGACCAGCGTCTGCACGTCGGCCTCGCTCAGACCCACCTGCGGCATGAGAGTGCCGGCTTTTTCGTCAGGCGGATTCTCGAGCCATCTCGCAAGATTCTCAGCGTTTAGATCAAGCGTGCCGGCTATTTGCACCCGCGAAGCGAGACCGGCCAGATTCGGCCCGACGGTTCCAGTTGCCTCGGGAATACCGGGGGCCATGTGGCAACCCGTACAACCCTTTGTTTTAAAAAGGGTCTGTGCGGCTTCAACGTCTGCCGCGCCCGTGTCAGCAACGGGGACTTCCACCGCCGACTTTGTGGCTACGACCTCGGCCGTAGACTCCGTCATGGCCGCCTGCTGAAGCATTTGCCCGCGAACGTCTGCAAGCTCATTTCGGGCAGTCCCCATACGTGAAGATTCCGTGGCCCAGACAAAAACGATCAGTGCAACCATGCCGATGCCGAGGATCGCAACGGCCGACATCAAAAACTCGGTCCTGGTCAACCTAACCAACTGAAGCGCCCTGGCCCGGCTCATAGCGATCGCGCTTGCGCACGTTCTCTTCCCCGACATCCACGATCAATTCGCCGGCATCGACAGTGATCGCGTGAGTTCCAAGCGGTCGGGGCGCGGGTCCGCTAACGACCTCGCCTTTGTCGTCGAACCTCGATCCGTCGCAAGAGCTTCGGAACTCTCGAGATTCCGGATCCCAGGTGACTTTGCATCGCATGTGCGTTGATCGCTGGTTGATCGCGAGAAATCCTTCGGGCAGCCGCGTCAAAAAGAACTCGCCGTCATCGAAGAGCACCATGTCATCGACCTCATAGTCCTCGATCTTCCCCGCATTGATCTGGCGCGCCGACGCGTCCGGCCGCCAGAGAAACTTGATTCCCGCCGCTGCGGTCGTGGCGGGGGCGAGAACTCCGGCAACTCCGACGAACATAAACCGGAATAGGTTCCTTCGAATCGGATCGACCCTTTCGGTCTTCTCCATGCTCATCAAACTTCCATTCCGAATTACGGGCGACTCGTCAACGGAACAATCCCGTCACAGCGCCCGCGACTATTACCTGTTGAGTTCAATTACCGCCGGTCGGTCCCAGGGAGCATACAAATCGGCGTCGGTTCCGCGCATCGCCGATCCCACGAAAGTCAGCACCATTACGGACACGATCGCCGCCGTAAATACGGAGATGACAACCTCGCGGCGATTGCACCGAAAGGCAAATTTGGCCGCCGCGCCGATCATCACCAACAAGACCGTCAGGATGAGAAACGGAATCAGCCCGGCCCATAGAAATGAAGACCACTCCGTGAGGTCGTAGAACCCGAAAAACCCAAATCCTTCCGGCCACGATCTTGGCGACTCGCCCCCGCTCAACTTCGTTAGATTGAGAGCTTGATCTAGCCGGAATGCCAGTGCGCGTTGAACGTCGAGCCATTCAAGAATAATCACGATGGCGGCGGCCGCTACCGCCGATCCAAACGCAGCTTGCGCTCCCTTTCGGCCACCGAACCAGCGGCCTGCTCCAGTTCGTTCAGTGTCGATGAACGGGATTGCAACCAGCCCTGCGACGAAAAGAGTCGGGATCATAATGCCGCCGAAAACCGGATGGATGTGCAATGTCAGTTCCTGAACGCTTGCCAGGTACCACGGCATGAGCGCCGGATTTCTGGGAATCGCCGAGTCGGCCTGCGGCCCGAGCGGCGCGTCGGCAAACGCAGCTATCAAAATCATCACGAAAACCAGGCCGCTCCAGATTGCCAGCTCAATCAAGAAAACAGCCGGCCATGCCATAACCGTGCCGCTGGGCCCAGAATTCGCCGAATCACTCGTGCCCTTCACAAGACCCATGAGCGCGTATGTTTTGTCGCCGTCTCGCGGAAATGGATCGTCGCGCTTGCGGCGGTATTGATCCGCGGCCACGCTACTCACCGGCTCCGACGCGCAGGTTCGACAACAGCATTAGATCTGGTCTCCGTCCAGCGACTGGCCAGCGTCTGATTCCGGAGGCGCGGCAAGGCCTCCATCGCGCTTTACGCGCCACAAATGAACGCCCACAAGCACGAACGCGGTGAGCGGCAGCACGGCGACGTGCAAGACGTAGAATCGCAGCAAGGTTGCCTGACCGATATCCGGACCGCCGAACAGGATCCTCTGCACATGTTCTCCAAATATCGGTCCGGACCTAACCACTTCGCTTCCTATTTGAACCGCCCAAAAAGCCTGCTGATCCCAGGGAAGCAGATAACCGGTAAATGCCATTAGCCCGGTCATCAGGAGCAATATCACGCCAATCACCCAATTGAGCCGCCGCGGAGCTTTGTATGCGCCTGTGTAGAAGACCCTGAGCATGTGCAATACGACAACGATAATCAGGCCGTGCGCCGACCACCGATGGATGTTTCTCACGATCACGCCGAACGTAACCTCGGATTTGAGGTCGAGCATGCTGCCATAGGCCCGTTCGATTGTGGGAACGTAATAAAACATCAGAGCCAGACCGGATAAGAGAAGAATCACGAAAAGGTAAAGCGAGATCAGGCCCAGCCCAAATGTGTAATTCCACGAGAGGCTTTTGCGCCGGACTTTTACGGAATGCAACTGGAGAAAAAAGTTGCCGAACGTGGCTCGGGCTTGATCGGTAGCGTCATCCGAGCCACCGGGTTTCACGATCGACCTGAGAAATCGATTATTCAGCAAAGCTGATCGAGTCCGGCCAGTCTGCGCAGACACTAGATCGCGCCAGCGCCGACAAGCTCAAGGCTTTCGCCAAACGAAAACCACTCCATTGTTATTACGTCCGTCGGACAGCGCTCCGCGCACAAACCGCATCTGGTGCAGACATCGTCGTCTTTCATTATGGCGGTTCCGAGCTCCAGTTCCTCTTCAGAGCCCGCACGGAAGAAATCCAATCCGAGACCATAACGCCCCTTAACTGCCGAGTCCAGCCCGTCGCCCTTCAGGGTATCGAGCTTGACCAATTGCAGGCAGTCGTACGGGCACACATCCACGCAAAGATTGCAGAGGATGCACAAATCAGCGCTGAAGACTGTGTTGATATTGCACTTCAGGCACCGCGACGCTTCGGTCCGAGCCTGCTCCTCGCTGAACGCCAATTCGACTTGCTTGTCTTCGGTTCGCGCGAACGGCTCGAGGTTGGCCGGCGCCTGCCGCGCGACGTCCATTAATCCGCCAACGAGGTAATCCTCGGGAGGTATGACGGTCATGTGTCCACTTCGACGAACCACCACCTTCTTTCCCTGGTAGTCCTCTTCCACGCTTCGAGCGATCACGTGACCGGCCTGTACCGCGTCGATAATTGTTGCGGGGCCCGAGGCGGCGTCGCCGCCCGCATAGATGCCCGCTGTTGCCGTTCGACCGGTTGAAGCGTCAGCCTCAATCAACCGACCCGCCTCGATATCGGCAAACCCCTTCAGAAAGCCTGGGTCTCCACTTCGCTCACCCGATAGAATCAGGGTTTCGGCAGGCAATTCGACTTCCCACGTTCCCTGATCTCGATTGCGTTCGATGCCGAGCATCGCCATATCCTCGGGATCGCGAATGGTCGGCCTGCACTTGACTGAACTAAGATTCCCGTCGCCCAGGCACGCAACAATCTTCCAGCCCGCGTGGACGGCAACGCCTTCGAGTTCCGCTTCACGCCGTTCGTTTCCGCTGTCCGTCAAATGCCCGGCCGGGTCGCTGAGAATCAATTTCACGTCGATAGCCTTGCCCGCCGAAAGCTGCGCGCGAACTGCCGCTCGAGCGGCATCAAACGCCGAGTCGTCGTCACCGACCACCACTACGCGGTCGCCGATAGCATGGGGCGCTCCAACGAGTCCGGCTCTGACGAATTCCACGGCGTCCAAAATCCCGTCGAGATTCGCCCCTGAAATATCCGGACGTTCCAGCCGCCACAATCCCGTTGTCAGCACGACTGCATCAAACCGGGCTCGGAGATCAGCCAGTTCGATGTCCTGTCCGACGCTCGTGTTGTAGTGAATATCGACTCCTGGCATGTCCAGAATCGCCTGGCACTCCGCAGCGACGAGATGTCGATCCACTCGATGCTCGGGCACAGCCAGGTACATCGCGCCGCCCGGGGCAGACGACGCTTCGAAAATTGTGCTGCGGTGCCTCATCAGGGAGAGGTCGTGCGCCGCCGTAAGTCCAGCGGGACCCGCCCCCACGATTGCGACGCCGGCGCCGGTTTTTCGCTCGCCGGAGAAATCCCGAACGTACTCCAGAATCGCCGAAATCGAACCAGCGGTTTTTGAGTTTTGTGGGGTTTTCAGCTGGCTTTCGAGCTCGGACGGGTTCTTCAGGACTCCGGACATCTCGTTGGCGAACCGTTTAAGCGGTCTGATGTTTATCGGATCGTCGATCCGTCCGCGCCGGCAGGCCGACTCGCACGGTGCGGGGCAGATCCAGCCGCAGATCGAAGCAAATGGATTCGGCTGTCGGGCTATCCACCAGGCCTCTTCATAGTCACCGCGCGCAATCGCAGTGACGTAGCCGCGAGCGTCGGTTTCAACGGGACATGCCGCGGCGCAATCAACGTTTGATCGGTAGTAGTCGACATCAGGGATCTCAACGTTGAAGCGAGGCAATTCGGCATTTACCGCATCCGAACGGACCTGGGTCGTTGCCATTCGCCTCATTTCTCGGACCGGCCACGAGCTTCGGCGAGGATTGTAAGGTCCATCTGCTCGGCGTCGCAATTTTATCCGCGCGGCAGGCCAAAGCGTCAAAAGCCCGTATTAGTACTTCGGAATATTATGCGCGATGGCATTTGTCATCACTCTTACCTGTCGGTAGCAACCGCTGTCGTCGTCGGTCCGAAGATTCGTATGATGTTTCGGCTCCTTCAAATGTGCGCCGGACTGCTGCTCGTACTAACGCTCAGGTGGTTATTCCGGGCGCTCCGCCAGGATCGCACACGCGTTCAGGAGGAGGCCCTTATGACCGACGGCCATATCCAACAGATCGACGGAATTGGCGTTCATTACCGTCAGGAGGGAGCGGGCCTGCCTGTTGTGCTCGTGCATGGACTCATTGGTTCGACCCGGACCTGGTCAGCCGCTTCATCGAAACTTTCGGACAAAATGAGCGCAATATCCGTCGATTTACCGGGATCGGGGCTGTCTGCCAAGCCGCCGGACTTCGATTATTCGCCGCGAGCGCAGGGTGAAGTGCTAGCAAAATTCATCCAGCAAACGTGCGTCGAGACGGCCGTGCTGGTGGCTTCATCCGCGGGCGCCCGGGTTGCTCTTCACGCAGCCTCAGCTTCCCAGGGAAACGTCAGGCTCATCGTCCTATTGTCGCCGATCGTTGGCGCATGTCTTCCTTTAGATTGGAAGTCGTCAGGTGGCGTTCTCGAAACGCGGATGCTCGAACTTGCCCTTTCGAGCCGCCGGTTACTGCGCCTGGTGATCCGCTCGCTGTCGCGAAACTCGCCCGCCGCTGACAGGGCCGCCGAGGCCATTTTCATGGAAGCGCGGACGTCGGGATACGTTGCGGCCTTGCAAAGCAGCATCGGCGTTTTGCTCAACGGAGGCAGTCAAATCCCTACCGGCAAGATCAAAGTTCCCGTCAGGTGTGTCGTTGGCGCCCGGGATCCACTTGCCGCATTCCTCGGCCACGACACGCTTCTTGCGCTCGCCGCAGATGCATCGGTAACGGTTTTGCCTCGGTGCGGGCATATGGTCGAGTTGCAGGCACCCGCGCAGGTGTCGAATCTGATCGAACGCTTTATCGACGAATTGAACTGACCAGCCAACCCCAATCAGGCCTCGCCGTCACGATTTAACGCCCGCTTTGCCGAGGGCGGCCCGATGCGCTGCCCATTCCTCGGAGTCATCAAGGGGGCCGAGCTTGGCGCCGGGATGCTTCCGTTGCAGCGCCGCCTCCAGCAGAAAATCGGCGAAGTGGGGATTCTTGGGCAACAGCGATCCGTGCAAGTAGGTTCCAAAAGCCAGTCCATTTCGCGCGCCTTCGCTGCCGTCGTCGCCATTATTTCCCGTTCCGGAAACAATCCGCGCGAGAGCCTCGGAACCCGGACCGAGGTAGGTTCTGCCACCATGATTCTCAAAACCGACCAGCAATCTATCTTCCCAATCCGCGACGACGTCGCCGACGCAACGTTGGACCCGCGGTCCGGGATGTCGAGTTTCAGCGTCGAATATTCCGATTCCTGCCAGTTCGGATCCGTCAGCTGCGACGTAACGATTTCCCATCAGTTGATAGCCTCCGCAGACCGCCAGCACAACCGCGCCAAGGTCGACCGCCTCCCTGACGAGCGAACCGGTTCGAGCCGCCAGATCCTTGCTCGCGGCCTCCTGTTGCCGGTCCTGGCCGCCGCCTATGAACATCAAGTCCATTGCTGCGGCTTCGAACCCGGAATTCAAACCTATCTTCTCGACCTCCAGTGCAATCCCGCGCCATTCACAGCGACGGCGCAGGCAATCCACGTTTCCTCGATCGGCGTAAATGTTCATGAGATCCGGATATAAGTATCCGAGCCGGAGATTCATTCGGCCCAGTACGGCTCCACGTGGCCGCCACGAACGAGCAACGCCCGTAGCTCTAGCATGGCTGTGTACGTCGCCAGAACGTTGACCCTCCCCGCAGGGCCGCCGAGCACCCGCGAAAGCGCACTTTCACGACCGGCTTCGACGGCCACCATTTCCGATCCGGACAGGCCTGCATATTTCAGACGCAGCGCGAGATCTTCCGCGCGATCACCGGTAACAACCACACTTGTTGCCTTAAGTCCCTCAAAATCAATGTCCCAAATCCACGATATATCCTCACCGTCGGCGAACCCGTCGTTCAGGGCGATCAGATAATTTGCCGGCTCCGGTCCCTGCCCGAGCGAACGTAGGACCTCGTTAGCTCCGGCGGGATTCTTTATCAGGAGGAGAACCAGTTCGACTCCGTCGACCACGATTCGCTCGGCCCGCCCGAAAACCGGCTTGACTTCTTCGAGGCCTCTTTGCACCGCATCGGCGGAAATGCCGAGTGCGAACGCCGCCGCGGCCGCCGCCAATGCGTTGTAAACGTTGAACACGCCGGGTAGTTTGAGGCTGATGTCATAGGACGAGCCTCGGTAATGCAGGGAAAAGCTTGCCGGAACGAGCCCTTCCGCGCGAACGCTGGTTGCCTCAATGTCGGGAGCCGGTCGCTCGAAACCGCAGCCCGGGCACTTGTAGTCGCCGAGATGGGAGTAGTTGAGACCTCGATACTCGAGCGGCGTGCTGCACACCGGGCACGAAGCCGAGTCCGCCCACTCGTCCGGCACCGCGCCCTTACGCCCGTCCCTGACCCCGAAGGTCGAAATCATGCCTTTACCCCGAGTGGCGGCATTCATGACCGCCGGATCGTCCGCGTTGACCACGACGTGCAGGCTCTCCCCCGCCCCGCCGATGATCCGGCCCCACTTGATCGAAATTGAATCGATTTCCCCGTACCGGTCAAGCTGGTCGCGAAAAAGGTTCGTCAGCAGAACGATCCGCGGTCGCAAGTCCGGCAGTATGTCGATCAGCGCTGCCTCATCGACCTCGAAAACTCCGATGCTACTGGCCTTAACTCGCAAGCGACCGAGTGAGCCGGTCCGCTCCATTAAGTGAGAAATCAGGCCTTGAGACAGGTTGGAACCCGTCCGGTTGGTTAGAACATCGTGACCGGCGACCGAAAGAATCCGGCTCAGCATGGCTACGGTTGTGGTCTTGCCGTTTGTCCCGGTGACGAATACGTATCCCTGCGGGATCGCATCAAGCAGCCGCGTCAGGATGCCCGGGCTCAGTTTGAGAGCCGTAAGACCGGGAATCGCGGACCCGCCGCCTCGGCGCAAAGCCCTGGTCAGGCCGCCGGCAATCTTTCCGGACGCGACAGCCAGCCGGTCACGCATCAAGTCGAAGCGCCTATTCTGATACTTGAGAAAACGGGACTCTCGGTCATCTTCTCCGAACCCGGGCGAGGAACCAATGGGAAGCGAATTCCGATCCGCGATTCTAGGCCCTGAGGGCACGACGCGGAGCGATTCCGGGCGTCTCGTCTTTGCGCCTTCCACACCCGAAGAATTGAAAACGGTCGTCACTTCGTCCCTGGCTAATGCCAAAAAGTTGCACTTGCTCGCGGCGTCGGCGAGACCGTGGGGCCGGACACGCCCGGATTCGGCCGTTGCAGGCGTGTCGCTGTCCCGACTGAGCACGATTCTCAAGATCGACGCCCCCAATCGAGTGGCTTCGATTGAAGCTGGCGTGAGCCATGAATCCCTCGGCAACGCCCTGGCAAAGGAACGGCTGCGGTGGCCGGTCGAGCCCGTGGGCGAGCATGAATCCGTCGGGGCGACAGTGGTTTCCGGCCTCGCTCTCATTCACTCCGCCGGTTTACCCGACCTTCGTCACTGGCTTCTTGGGAGCCGGTGGATGCTCGGAGGCGGGACGTTTCTCGGTTCGGGCGGTAAAACGATTAAGAACTCGGCCGGATACGACATCACCCGGGCCCTGGTCGGTTCGTTCGGGCGCATCGCAATTCCCGTCGATTTTCAACTCAGGCTCGAGGCGATTCCCGAACGGCGAGCAACGGCCGAAGCAGATGTTGTTCCCGGGATCGTGGAAGCGGCGCTGCGGAAACCGCAGGAAATCGAGTCGATTCACCTGTCCGCCATGGAAGGCGCGCACCCGTCGGCCTGGATATCGATTTCGGGCCGCGACGTTGACGTCGAAACTGCGCTCGAATCGTTACGAGAATTCAGACTTCGACCGAGCGAAGAAGGCGGTGGGCAGCGGTTCAATCTTGATTCGCTCTCGAAGTGTGCCCAGAGCGGAGCCATCAAGTGGACGGCCGGTCCGGAGGCCTGCGAGCGGATTCTGGTTCAGGTATCCAGGGATTTGCCGGGCCACGCCGCATTCGCCGCGCCGCTGAGCCGCTGGGGAATCGCGAGCGGTCCGGATCAGCGCAGACTCGGAGATATCATTTCGGAAAATGGGGGCAGGGCGTCGATCTGGCCACCGACGGGCGACCAATCGAGCGCAGAGAGCATCCCGGGGTATCGCGAGTTCCGGCGAGCCTTCGATCCGCATAGCATTCTCGTCTGACGGCACGGTCTGAAACGCCAGAGAGACGAAATCACCGATCCTCGATATCATCGAGGTCTTCGGGGCGTAGCTCAGTCCGGCAGAGCGCATCGTTCGGGTCGATGAGGTCGGAGGTTCAAATCCTCTCGCCCCGACCGTGACGAACTCGCAAGTTCGCTCATGGCAAACAGCGGTAGGTATCGGTCTCGCGGAGAGACGCTCACTATTCGGTGCCCGCGTATACGTATCTGCTCGAAGACGCAGTGGGCGAGGTCCTGCCGTTCGCTGTTCGTGACCCCCAAGTGTGTCCATAGCCCATGCATGTCCGAGAGGATTTCAGCCGCGCGCCCAGACTCCGGCTTGGGCCGGAGGACTTCTAACTTTCTTAACTCGACCTGAAGTGAGTCCCGAGTCGCGCGGTATTCCTCGTTTGTGATGTCACCCCATAGATGTTGGTTTCGAAGGTTTCCCAAGGCCCGGTCCAGCCGGGCCCGCCTAGCCTCGTCATAGTCCACTTCGTCGCCCTCAGCCAGCGCCCGCATTACTATCGCCTTCCAATCGGCGGGCATCAAGAAGTGGTCTAGGACACCATCGGCCAACTGTCGCTCGAAGGCCTCTGCCGGGTGGGATCGCGGGCTCACGCCGCATAACGACTCGCGGTTGTGCTCAAGTCGGCGCGTGAACGTCCCATCCCGCTCCTTGTGGGGCTGGCCGTGGAAATCCGCCTCGCATTCGTCGCAGACCGATAGGCCACCGGTTAGCGGATACACGCGCCGCTTGCGGACGGAAGCCGGAGCCCGGTTCGTGTTCCGGCGCCTCACGATCTGGCACCTCTTCCAGAGCTCCTGGATATCGGGCGGGACTGCGTGCGTGCCCTCGTGGAACTCCTCGTCCGGTTTCCCGGGATGCCACACCACGACGCCGGAGTAGAACCGGTTGTTGACAACTCCCTCCACCGCCGCCTTCGTGAGGAACCCTCCAAGTCGGTTGCGTAGGCCCAACCTGTTTAGATGGGTCGCCAGGCTCCGGTAGGAATAGGGGCCCGTCGCATAATCTTCCACCAGCCGCTTGAGGACGCTCAGTGTCTGATCGTCCACCACCTTCACCACGCGTCCCCCCCGGGCTCGTTCCGGTAGCCGAGGGGTGGAACACCACGGGCCAGGCCCGCCTCGAACTTCTGGCGGAGCCCGTCACGGATGAATCGTCCCATCTCCCAGCTCCGGGATTCGTCCAGCACCTCGTGTACGCCGTCGGCCACTAAGTGCTCATCGGCCCCGCTCGTGATGCCTTGGCTCACGCAAATCACGGTGACACCAACTCCTGTCAACTCACGCTTGTAGCGCGCCGCGTCTTCACGGTTCCGCGCGAACCTCGTGGTGTGGTAACAGAGCACGACGTCGAATGCCCCGGCCCGCGCATCCGCGATCATGCGCCCGCACTCCGCCCGACGGGTCACCGACCGACCAGAGACGTATTCCTCATACCATCCCCCGTCGAGGTCTAGGCCATACATCTCGGCGAACCGGATGATCGCCTGCCGTTGCAGGTCGGGTCCGAAGCCCATTCGCTGCTCCTGCGTCGAGTCCCGAAGGTAACCGCACGCATTCTTACCCCTCAAGTCCTCAAACGTGGCCATCTCTTATTCCTTAACTGCGCGCCGTTAATTCGCTGAGCCCGTCAATCGCCACGCGACGCGATGTCTGCGCATCGCGCCCACGCTCCCAATGAATCGCGCGTTCAACTATCTTCGCAAGAATGATAGCGAGCGCGTCTGAGCTTTTTGATGACTCGTAGACCACCTGTTTGCGACGTGAGGTTCCGCGGAAATCGACGCAGTCCAAGGGTTTCGGACATTCGCCCACGACCGATTTCCGGACCCCAAGCGGATCGTTGCTCCCGTATCCACCAACGCTCATACCGAAGCTCCAGGCATGATCTGATTGGTGTTCGACGCGCAAAGCCAACATCGACTCGATGGTCCCGAGGTCGACTGCGAACCCCACGCGATTGGCACAAGCTCCGGGGACGTCAGATTTCGTTCAGCGTGGTGTTTTGGCGACCAGTCTTGCGACTCAAGTAACCTCGTGATCTCCGGCATACCGACGAGCCCGTGTTCTCCGCAATCACGTTTTGCGCCGACGCAGGCGTCACCCACCAGGACGTTCCAAGTCGCTGCGGTCACTCGTCGTCGTTTCCGATATCGTCAGATTCCATTCCGGTTCCCTTCGTTATCGAATTGAGCCAGTCTCGAACGGCCTGAGGGCTTGCTACCCACTTTCCACCAACGAGGCGCGACCGAATCTGGACTGTCCGAAGGAGTCCGTAAAGGGTCCCTTCCCCAATGGGCGCCAACATCAACTTGAGCTCTTTCACGGTAAGCAGAGCCTCTTGGAAGTGTTTTTCGTCACGCCCAGTTTCGGCCGACTTTTCGCAACGATTTGCAGGAGATGCGGCTGTTGACTTCAAAGTCTCAACCTCAGCGGAATTTGTTTGGATTGCCCCGTCTCGCCGTTCGGGTTTGTCGACATGGTCATGCCCTTCTCTTAGGTAACCGAGGAGCCCTCATGGGCCTGAATCTGAGGCCGAAACCGATCACGACTATTCGAAATCGATCCAACTGACGGCATTGGTTTCCGCCTGTGCCTTCGAAGGCTGCGACATTCGTGAGATGCCAGGACCGTTTCGAAGCCGCTTATCATGGTTCTTCGTGCCTTGTGCCGATACATCCCGGTCAACCTGTTAATTTCCAGCTATGGGACAGTTCGGCCTGCGCAACCTCGAAGCAACAGGCGACGCCGTCGTTCGATTAGTAGATTGGATGAGCGACCCGGCAACGGATGCGGCTGCGGCCGCGTTTGATGACGTAATTCAAGCAGTCGCAGCCAATGGGGGCAACGTCGCCAATATCACCGCGCCAAGAGGATTTCAGTGGCGGTCTGGAGTCTTGCGTCCGTCAGAGAAGTCGTGGTCAGTGTCCATCATTGATCAATCTGAAATTGGGAGACTCCCCACCGGTGCAGCATGGTATCTGGCAGCGGGACGACGATTGGGATATGACAACTTAAGCCACGGAACCGAGCGATGGCTTCGAGTGCTCGGACTTGATCCGTCTGGCCACTACCTCGGCACCTCACTACCTCGGCACCTAATGTTGACTCATCTATATATGACGAATCCGAATCGGATGCGAAGTTGCACATTAGCATTCAATTGGTGGGCGACGGGACGGGGCTATTCGACTCATGGCCGAACAATCTCAAGCGGGGCCCCGGGTTGCCGGACGTAACAGGCGCCCGATTCCGCAGAACCATCCAGGCGCTGGATGCGCTCAGCCCAAGCCTTACAGTGACGATCGATCCGGCTTGGATGCGCGATGCTTTGCGCGAGAGTGTCATGGCACAGGTTGCGGAGTGGATTACGCGAGTCCGCGAACTGCCGAACGCAAATGTTCCCGAGCTCAAAGACGATGCGTGGCAATGGTGGCACGCTTGGGCCCTCAGATTCGTGCCGCACCACGGTCCTGAAGAGCCTCTGACACTGAGTGATCTATATGAAATTGCTCGTCGAACGGTGAGACCGGACAACCCCGCTCGTCATCGCAAATACTGGATAAAATCGCTTCGAGCCAAAGGTGCGGATTCCGAACTGATACGAATAGCCGCGGCTTCAGCCGGGATTGGGCGCAGCACGGTTTATGCCCGCCTCCGGCGCGGGGGGAAACGAAAAGAAGACTTTCTCAACGAGAAGAACCCGGAACGTGCTCTGGCGGAGTTCTTGCGGAATGAGGCTCTGACAGGCAGGTTGTCTGAGAATAGACGTGAAATCATTCATCTTCTTCGCGAGAGTGGGATGAAGGAAAAATCTGCGCGCAAATTCGAGCGTAGGACCAGACACCTACCAGGAAAGGAGGAGCTAAAGCGAACGCGAGCTGCGCTTCGCCGGCTCGAGAATCACTGATCCGAACGGAGCCCAAGATCGCCGCAACTAAAGAGGATGTCTCTAAGCCGTTCGCGTGACGTATGTGGGAGCCTCGATGCTGCAGAAGGACGGAGTTGGAGGCCGCACGAATATTGCGGCGATCTGTCCTGGATGACGCCATAGTCTCTCCAAATAGTTCCCGAATTACGGTGAGACTCGCGCTCAATCGTCGTGGCTGCGAAGAGCGTGATGTTCGTATCCGAATCTGCTCGGTCGGACAGACGGCTCTACGGTCATGCGGTTTCGCCAGTGTCGATGAACTTCAGGCGCACGAGACTTAAGATCCTGACGAAAGAGTCCACCGACGTCCGCGCGCGTGCAGCCACAGAGTAGAACGACCGTCCGTCGTCTAGGATCGCTGCCAGACGTCTGGGCAAATCCATCCGTGTGGCTGTCAAATTGGCTGTCAATTCGAACACTCGCAGCCTCGTGGCGCAGGGCGCAGGACGGCGACGCTATGCTTAGCCGGCAAGTCGGCCTTACGGTAGCAATTAGCAGAGCGCAAAGAGGCGAGAAGCAGCTATGGGTGTTTCGATTGGGGTCAACGTAACCGAATCAAAGTCTGGGCCAGAATTTCGCTCAGAACTCGGGCAATGCTCCCTGAGCCCGGATGATCCGGTCGTGGCGGGGGCATTCGGTACGTGGACACTCACGTATACGGCGGGGAGCATGGGCATCGCCCCTGGAGGAAGCATCGCGGTCGTGCCACCCTGCAACAACGGCTTACGCTGGCGTATTGGCCACGTCACGGCGACGACGAACGGCCGCTGTGGGCTTGCGATCCGCACCCGAAACGACTACCCGTTGGTATACCACCACGCCCAGTTTCCGGTCGTTTTTGTAACCGTGGAACTCGAATCGTTGCGCCTCGGGGAGCAGATCCAATTGACTCTCGGAGATCCGGGTTCTCTCGTCTCCGGGTTCTACGAGCGAGCACGTGCCCAAGAACTTTCCATGAAGGATGCCTACTTTGAGGTAATGGTGGATGTGCGTGGCAATGCGAGCTACAGCAACCCCGCGTATCCGTACAAAGACCCAATGGGATACCGTCTTCTGCCCGACCTACCACACCTGGACGTGATCGCTGGACCGCCGAGCCGCGCGGCAATCACCGCGCCGGCGACCGTGGCTCCGGGGGAGGCTTTTGACGTGCTCGTCCGCGTAGAAGATGAGTACGGCAACACCTGTCCGGACTCCCAGGGGAAACTTGTTTTGGGTTCTTGGTCTGGCAAACTGGAATGTCCGCCCGCCGTGCAACTCCGGAGAGGCGAGGACGCCGCTCGGGTTGGCCCATTTAAAGCGGGCATGGGGTCGGACAGCCCGCTTCACATCACCGGCCAAGCCTGGGATCTGGGCATTTCGGGCGTCAGTAACCCCATTGATGTTGTGAACTCCGCTGCTGAACGGATCTTCTTCGGTGATCTGCACACCCACGCGCCTGGAAAATTCCGAGAGAGCCGCGAGCCACTCCGGCCGTTCGCCGCTCAGGGGTTTGGAACATTTGAAGAAGCCTACTCATATGCACGTGATGTGGCTGGACTGGATTTCGTAGCCTTGGCTTGGTTCCCACCTCCTGCAGACTTCCAGGACACCTCGTCTGTGCCGCGGCTCGATGATTGGGTCGACTATCAGACGATGACCCGACGATTCCACGAGCCCAATCGCTTCGTGCCATTTGCGGCTATCGAGCTCGATGAAGCTTCTGCCGGCCATCGTGTAGTGGTGTTTCCCCGCGACGACGGTCCGGCCGTCCGCATCAAACGCATCGAACTCCAAGATCTGTGGCCTGCGCTGAAAGGGACAGACGCCGTGGTGATCCCACACCACCCCAACACCACCTCCGAAGGCGGCCCAGACAACTGGGTCGTACAAGATTGGGGCCAGCACAATCCCGATTATCAGCCCGTGGTGGAGATCTGCCAGAACCGGGGAGCGTTTGAGACGGACGAGCCAGGCGGCGCAACCGCCATTGGGGGTTTTGGTGCCTCCGTCCAGGATGCTCTCGCGCTCGGCCATCGCCTGGGTTTCGTGGGTGGTACGGATAGCCATCATGGGCGACCGGGCAGTAACCGGTGTCCAATGGCGGGCGTAGATTTCCACGATCACGTCACCGGCGGTCTTACGGCGGTCATCGCAACCGAGCTGACCCGCGAAGCCATCCTGGACGCACTCTGGGCGCGCCGCTGCTATGCCACCACAGGCGCTCGAATCGTCCTTCGGTTCGAGGTCGATGGCCACGCAATGGGACAAGAATTCACCTCAGCTTCTACTCAGGTCCGCGCTGCCGGTCGGGTCTTGGGGACCGCTCCCATTAGCAAGCTCGAGATCGTCTGCAACAACGAGGTCGTCTTTGATCAGCGGGTAGGCAACCGCATCGCGTTGCTGGATCACGTCATCTCGCTTGAACCCTCCGTGATGTCATATTTGTACCTGCGCGTCACCCAGGAGGATGGCCAGATGGCCTGGTCGAGCCCGGTCTGGGCCTCGACGATGAGAGGCCAGCCTTCATAGACTCGGTGCGCCGCCAGCAGTGAACCGCCCCGGGCTGACCCCAAACGATCGGGAGCGGCTCAAGGCTCTGGAACGCGAGAACCGTGAGGCCCGCCGCGGGAACGAGATCCTCAAGTCCGCGGCGGCTTTCTGCGGGGCGGAGCTCGACCGCCGACCGAGAAGATGACCGCCTACATCGACGCTTACAAGGACCGCTACGGCGTCGAACCGATCTGCGAGCTCCGACCGGTCGCCCCGTCTACATACTAGGATGCCAAGCGCCGCCCTCCCTCCAGGCAGGCCCTGCGGGACGCCAAGCTCGAGGCCGAGATCGGCAGAGTCTACGAGGAGAACTACAGGGTTTACAGGGCCCGCAAGGTCTTGCGCAAGCTCCGCCGCGCGGCGCGCACGGGTGTCCCTCGAAACGAACGTGCACATCCTGGAGATGCAGATGATAGGCGCGGCCGTTCGTGAGCGTGAAGTCATCCAATGTAGCTGCAGCGCCGTTCGACCAGTACCTGATGGCCGATTTAAGAACTGATTGCGATGTCTCGATGGCCGGGGGCGAATGGCGTTCGCTGCGCATTGTGAGCACGTATTCATCCAGGAGCTGAGCCAGTGTCTGCACGTCGACCTCCCAACATGCATCTTTGGCCCTCATGCGTGAGGACGCAAAAAACCGTTGGGTCAACCGATCGATGGGTGTTGGGTTGACCTGACCACCGACCATCATCCTGCCTAACCCAAGGCAATACGCTAGATCCTCGGTAGAAAGGTTCGTCATTGGACGAACCAGTTCTTGAACAACCTAGCCGAACAGAACTACGGCGCCATCAAACAGCGCTGCTACCCGATGCTTGGCTTCGAGAATTTCGAGTCGGCGGCACCCTTTTGCTCGGCGTTCGATGAGCCGCGGCAATACCTTCGTATCCGACGTCGGCGAGGCAAGCACATCCCGCCTGGTGAGCAGCGAGGGCTCTTCGTCGAGTGCCGGCGCTCACCGATCGTGGACATGACCATGGCGTAAGACGAGGCGGCGTTCGGGAGCATTTCGCCGGACATCTTCGGTGCCCTGAGACGTGAGGGAGCCTCGCGACCCAGATCTCGATGGCCGAACTGTCCACTCATTCTGTGACCAACTCAACGCGCGGGATTTCTATAGCGTCTAAAACCCTAAGGGTGTTTGAATCGATCACCTGAACAGAGATGACGTTAGGCCAGCTCACGGTAGCCGCGAATATGAACGGACCCGTCGGGTCCGCCCATAGCCAGGTAACTTGCGATTGTAGCGGGATGACGGCCTGGATCTGCCCGGTTTCCAAACTTGAAACGACCAGTTCCCTGGAGCCGAATGCCGATGTAATCAGCCTTCCCTCATCCCCAACGCGGACCACGGATTGGATGCGACCGCCCCGGTAGATCTCTGTGATCTCCCCAGTCACCATGTGAAAGCTGTAAACCGCTCCGTCGGTTGCGGAAAGAATCAATCTTGATTCGTCGGACGGATCGGCGATAGCTTCGACTACCTGCACCGGAAGTCGTTCGACAATAGTCGTCTGCTTCCCGGTTGGAAGGTCCAATACGTCTACCGAGCGGGCATCCCAATTTATAAGGTATATCCGCGTCCCGTCAGAGGACAATACGGGGCGGAGAATGTAGTGGGCCATGCGTTGGCGGAAAACGATCCGTCCCGACTCTGGATCGACGATATAAAGGTAGGAACCCGGGTCGGGTATCTGCGTGGATTCCCGCGAATGAATAACATCACCGATGAGCGACCTGCCTACGTAGCTATGCCACAGAGCGGTCCAGAAACCCTGGCTCATGGAGCGCAACTGCCGACCGGCCGCTCCCATCGCCCATAACACGTCCCCGTCGCCGATCCCTGCGCCAATTGATTGAGCACCTTCATCGACAGGCAGGAAGAATCCCTGAGAGAGATTCCATCTCCCCACTGAGACGGGCGCCAATTTGCCGGGTGGAACCGCTATGCGTTCGCGAATCGGAAGTCCCGAAGTGCGATCGAGACCTACCAAGAATGTCTCGCCGTCGTCGCCCGAGCGATTCAGGAAAAACAGAAGTCGCTTTCCGGGCGACTTCTTCAGGGCGACCCGAAGACCGGCTTGACCGGATTCAGGCACCTCAACGGCCACCGCCGATATCGCGTAGTCAACCTGGCGGACGGTTACCCGCATTATGTCGGGTCGGATTCCGGCAAGCGAGACTTCGCCCCTTGAACTGGTTTTCTCCAGGGCAACTTCTTGACCATACGAGTCTTCGATTCGGACGATAGCGCCAGCCGAAGCAAGTCCTGAGCTCGCATCGACAACGCTTATGGTCAGTTCGTTTGGAAACGGTTCGATCCTGAATGGGGCGGCTAACACTTCACCGTTATCGGTATCCGCTTTGCGACCGGTTGCCTGGATGCGGACGGTCGCGGTTCCGATTGGAACAATCGATACGGGAATAGTCGTATCAAACTCAAACGTGCCGCGACGGGACGTGACGATCTCTGCCAGGCGTAGCGTCGATGACTTGGAATTTGGGCCCGCCCCTGGCCGCCGGAGCCAGATCTCAACACCGGACCGGGGTGGCCAGCGTTTGCCGGTCACTTTGAGCGGGGACCCCGGCAGGCCGTGGAAGGGGAAAATAACGAGCTCAGCATCGCCTGAGCCGGCTGTTACATCGTGGCCTTCCAATGACGAACCGTATGCCCCCAGTGCCACAACGGCGGCAACGGGAACGAGAATCAGTGCCGCCAACAGGATGGCGAGACCCACGGCCAGCTTGGTCGTCATCGGTTGCGGACCTCTGCGACGCTGATGCCGAGAGTTCGGTCGGGTCACAGCGCTCGCTCGCGTAGCATAGCCTTCTGAATGACACGCCAATGAGAAGCTCGAGAATTGTCCACACGGCAGATCGACTGCGACGCCGCCACGCATCTGCAGCCCATCAGCGAGCTGCGGGGGCGCCCCGGCACGGGGGTCAGCGACAACGGCACCGAACTGACATCAAACGCTATCCTGCGCTGGCATCAGGAACGCGGCGTCTGCTGGCACTACATCGCACCAGGCAAGCCCATCCAAAACGGCTTTGTCGAGAGCTTCAACGGCCGCCTGCGCGACGAGTGCCTCAACGAACATCTCTTCGCCGGCCTGGCCGAAGCCCGGCGGATCATCGCGGAATGGAGGTACGACTACAACACAACACGCCCGCACACGAGCCTGGATGGGCTCACGCCGATCGAGTTTGCAGACCACCCCAACTGGGGGCAAGATCAGAAAAGATTCTACTTATGAGTGAGGGTAATTTGGGGGCAAGGTCAAGTTCCCTGAAACATGACGGCTCCGAGTTAGCTCTCAAAGGTGAAGCGAACTTGGATTTCAGTGTCCGCTACGCTAACTTTCGTTGGTAAAAATCGACAAGACTTCCGACCAATCGAAAGGATTCTCTGGGTGCCCTTCGGACTGTTGAAATTCGGCTTGGCCAAGGTCTACCCGGCGCGCGGGATCCTTCCAGGCGCACGTGAACTGAAGGGCCAGTACGACGTAGTGATCATCGGTGGTGGGGGCCATGGACTCGCTGCCGCATACTACCTGGCCAAGGACTGGGGGATCACCAATGTTGCAGTCCTCGAAAAGTCCTACGTGGGCGGCGGAAACACAGGGAGGAATACCGCGATCATTCGCGCAAACTACATCTCCCCGGAGGGAGAGCGCTTATACCTGGAATCGCTTCGACTGTGGCAGGGGCTGACCGATGAATTCAGTCTGAATATCCAGTATTCACGCCGGGGAAACGTCACTCTCACCCATACGGACTCCGGACTGCGAACTCTGCGGTGGAGAAACGAGGTAAGTCATCAGTTTGGAGTGGATTCCGATCTCATCTACCCGGATGAGATCGAACGTCTTATTCCAGGGATTGATTTCTCCAAGAGTGCCCGCTACCCGATACTTGGGGCCCTCTACCATTCACCCGGCGCAACCGCGAGGCACGATGCCGTCGCCTGGGGATACGCCGAACAGGCATCACGCAGGGGCGTCGAGATTCACATGAAGACAGAGGTCACCGGCATTCTTCAAGACGCGGGCCGCGTCATCGGCGTTGAGACCAATCGCGGAAACATTCATTGCGAGCGGGTCTTGCAGGCCGTCGCCGGTTCGAGCTCTCTCGTCGCGCGGATGGCCGGCTTCGGGCTGCCCGTCCAGACGTTGCCGCTCCAGGCATGCGTCACTGAACCATTGAAGGCCTTCCTCAACCCGGTTGTATCGAGCGATCTCCTGCACGTTTACATGTGGCAGACCGCCCGCGGGGAGTTGGTGATCGGAGGTGTCGTGGACGGGTACACGCTCTACTCCAATCGGAGCACGCTCAACTTCCTCGAAGATCTTGCTGCCCACACCCTTGAGCTGTTCCCATTTCTGGGAGATGTTTCGGTGATGCGGCAATGGTGCGGCGTGTGCGACGTTTCGCCCGACGCCAGCCCTGTACTGGGAACCACTCCCCTCGAAAACTACTTCATCGACTCCGGGACCGGTACTTGGGGTTTCAAGGCGACGCCCATTTGCGGCAAGATGATGGCGGAGACGGTCGCGACCGGTCGCCCTCCTGAAATGATTCAGCCGTTCCGGCTTCAACGTTTCGCCGATATGCAACAGATCGGTGAAGGCGGCGCCTCAGCCGTCGGACACTAGCCGGTGAAGCTGATCCGATGTCCGCTCAACGGGCCGAGAAACATCTCCGAATTCGTCTGGGGCGGTGAGTTCTCGGCCCCCCCCGACGACGCCGAGCCCGACTCGCGCTGGATCGACTACCTTTACACCTATGCGAATCCGGCCGGCGTCGTCCGCGAATGGTGGTACCACGTACCCTCGGGCTACTGGCTGATCGCGGAACGGAACACCGTCACCGACGAGATCCTGCGGACGTATCCGCCCGAGGACCTGATCCCTCAGGCGGATACGTCCAGTTGACCCGTTCCTCCGTGCGCCTACCAGCTCCGGCCGGGACGCTCATCGATCGGACGCATTCCGTATCGTTCGAGTTTGAGAAGCACCGATACTCGGGGTTCAGGGGAGACACCATAGCCAGCGCCCTCGCCGCCAACGATGTGCTGCTCTTGTCGCGTTCGTTCAAATACCACCGTCCGCGCGGCGCATTCACGATGTCGGGCGACGACGCAAACACGCTGGTCCAGGTCGGCGATGAACCGAATGTCCACGCGGATCTGCGAGAAATTGAAGATGACTTGCGGATCGAAGGCCAGAACTATGTCGGAAGCCTGAAACGGGATTTCGCCTTTCTGCTCGACAAGCTCTCGCGTTTCCTGCCGGTCGGTTTCTACTATCACGCCTTTTTTAGGCCGATCGGCATTTGGGATTTCTGGGAAGGCCTTATCCGGCGGACCGCCGGCCTCGGCAGGATCGAGCTGAGCAGCCGGCCACGGCCGTTCGAACAATCTCACCTGCATTGCGACGTGGCCGTCGTGGGTGGCGGCCCCTCCGGACTGGCCGCGGCGTTGGAGGCGGCCGGCTCGGGCGCTGACGTGTTGATCGTGGAGCGCATGCCCGTTCTTGGTGGATCCCTCAATCACGCCAGGCTCGGCGCTCCGGATCAATTGGCGGCCGATGCCTGTAAGAGCGCGCAGAATGAGGTCGAACGGTCGGACCGTGTCCGTGTGCTCACCAACGCCCAGTGCGTGGGTTGGTACGCGGACAACTGGCTGGCTGTCGTCCACGGTCGCACCCTCTACCGGGTTCGTTCATCGGCTGTGGTGGTGGCGACCGGAGACATCGAACAGCCTTCGGTATTCAGGAACAACGATCTTCCGGGAATCATCTCGGGCTCGGCCGCTCAACGGCTGATCAATTTGTACGGCGTCGCGCCAGGTCGACGAGCGATCGTTGCAGCGTCCGGAGAGCGTGGATATGCGGCGGCTCTGGACCTTATCGACGCCGGAATCGAGGTGGCGGCCATCGTAAACCCCGACAAGACGCCCCCTGACGGGCATTTCCGACGGGCTGCTGTCGAACTCCGCGTTCCAACCTTCGACGGCCACATTATCGAGAGGGCCGCCGCAGGCCAGCGCGGACACCGGATCGGCGGTGTTGTATTGTCGCCGTTGAACGGTTCGGAATCCCGAAGGATCCCCTGCGACCTGGCGGTGATCTCGATGGACTCGACTCCGGCGTGGGACCTGCTCGGTCACGCTGGTGCGTCGCTCCAGTTCCGCGATGGCTATGCATCGATCGACGAAAAGGACGTTGCGCGCGGCGTATTCTCGGCGGGTTCGGTCGCCGGAATCTCAGAACTTGAAACCGCGGTGGAAGACGGCCGGCGGGCGGGATTGCGAGCCGCCTCACACGCCGGCTATGGCGCTGGCACACCGCCGCCGCCCGTGCGCCCGTCGAGAGATGCCGTTTTTGAAGACCATTCACCGGGCGCGACTTCCAAGGACTTCATCGACTTCGACGAGGACGTGCAGGTCAAGGACATCAAGAACTCGTTTGCAGAGGGATTCAAGGATCCGGAGCTGCTCAAACGGTATTCGAGCCTCGGAATGGGGCCGAGCCAGGGCAAGATCTCCAGCCTGAACGGGGCACGAGTCCTAGCCAAGCTGAGCCGAGCACCCGCCGATTTTCAGAATGCGACGACCGCCAGGCCCCCCAGCTTCCCGATCAAGCTCGGCCACCTGGCGGGCCGGATTCACCCCCGGGAGCGGCACACCGCGATGCACCACCGCCACATCGAGGCCGGGGCCGAAATGATGGTTGCGGGAGATTGGTTACGGCCGGCCCACTACGGATCGGCACAGGACCGAAATGGCGCGATTCAATCGGAAGTCCTGACGATTCGGAATCACGTCGGCCTGGTTGACGTGTCCACTCTCGGAAAGCTGGAGGTTCGAGGACCCGACGCCGGAGCGTTCCTCGACCGCGCCTACACGCTGTCGTATTCGAGGCTGCGACGCGGCAGAACGCGTTACGCCCTCATGCTCGACGAAGCCGGGACAATCCTCGACGACGGCGTCGTGTGCCGTGTTGCGGATCAGCATTACTACGTTACGGCGTCTTCCGGGAAATCAGAGGAAGTGTTGCGCACTCTCCGCTGGTACAAAGCTCGTTGGCGTATGAACGTATCCATCTCGGATCTCACTTCTGCGTTCGCGGCGGTAAACCTGGCCGGACCCAAGGCCCGAACCGCGCTCACCAAGGTATGCGACGACATTGATTTGTCTCCCGAGGGATTCCCGTACCTGGGTTTCCGGACCGGTCACGTTGCAGGCATACCGAGTCGCGTATTTCGGATCGGTTTCGTTGGAGAACTGAGCTACGAGATCCACGTCCCAGCGTCTCAGGGGGAAGCGCTCTGGGATGCCATTCTCCGGACAGATTCCCCGGGAGTCGTCAGGCCCGTCGGCGTTGAGGCCTTACGAATCCTCAGATTGGAAAAAGGCCACGTCATACTCGGTCAGGATACGGACTCGCTGACCACCCCCCTCGAGCTTGATCTGGAGTGGGCGCTGCCGTCCCGAAAACGGTTCTACATCGGCAGACGCGCTCTGGATCTTCAGCGTCGGAAGGGATTGAGGCGGAGGCTCGCTCCATTCTCGATCGACGGCGCCGACGCTCCGCTGCCCCTCGAATGCAATCTGGTACTGGACGGTGACGAAATAATCGGGCGAGTCACGTCGGCTGCCCGATCTCAGGCGCTCAACCGCGTCATCGGCCTGGCATATGTGCCACCCGATCTAGATGCCGTTGGAGAGGCCATACACATCAAGTTATCCGACGGGCGCACTACCCTGGCGTCGGTCACCACGGCACCCTTCTATGATCCCGAGAATGCTCGGCAGGAGCTTTGATTGGCAACGCGGGAGTCCCCCCCCGGCGATGACGCCGTGACGGCACGTTCGTTCGTACACCATGAGCTGATGAGCGCCGGCGCGGTTTTCGAGTCCCGAGATGGCGGCGAAGTCGCCATCTTCCCGGAGCAGGATCCGTCTTTCGAGAAGGAGCAAATCGCCCGGCTGGCGCTCGCCGATTTCTGCTCCCTACCCAGGATCGGTTTTGACGGACCCGACACGGGGCCCTGGCTCCGGCGAATGGGCCTGCCGGTTGCCGATGCTCCGAACTTGGCCATGCGAGCCGAAGACGGATCGATCGTGGCCCGCCTTTCGTTCCAGGAATTCTTGATTCTTTCGTTTCGACCGGGCGGTGCCGCGGCTCCGTCCAAGCTGGTCTCGTCCCTGGAAGGCGACGAATCGCCCGGCGTTTACCCGTTGCCGCGAGCGGATAGTCACGCCGGGTTCGTTCTGATGGGACAGTATTCGGCGAAATGTGTTTCGAAGCTATGTGCCCTTGACCTGAGATCGAACAGTTTCCCCCCTCTCGCGACCGCGCAGACATTAATGGCTGGAGTGCCGACGATCGTAGTGAACATCGGAAATCGATCTCTGCCGGCGTTCAGCCTACTTCCCGACAGTTCCTACGCTGAGTTTTGTTGGCGAACTCTGGTCAACGCGATGGAGGAGTTCTCCGGTTCGCTGGTCGGACTGAGCATCGCAATGGCGGGCCTGCCCGAGCCGGACGTCGAATAGCGGCCTCAGATGAACGGCTAGGCGCGTTCGACCATCAAATTTCCCACCCGGTCCACGTTCAACGAAAAACCAGCAGGGAGGAGCGTGGTCGAGTCTCGTTCCTCGATAACGGCCGGACCCTGAATCACATCGTCGGCCCCGAGCAAATACCGATCGTAGATCGGGCACTCGGATTCGCCGGAAGCGAAGAACACGCGCCGAATACGCTTCAGCGCTCGGTCGGGGCCGCCTGGCCTGGCGGGGACCTCACGCGTTTGGGGACGAGGCACGGCTCCCCTGGCCTCCATCCTCAAGTTGACGATCTCGATGGGCTCGTCCCGGACGGCAAATCCGTACGCCCGCTCGTGCGCCGCGACGAAAGTGTCGGTGATAACCCTTCGGAAGGCGGCTGGTCCTTCGGCACCGGGATAGGGAATGATGAGTTCGTAGGACTGGCCTTTATACCGGACGTCGACATGCTCGATGTATTCCGCTCCGCAGGGATCGACTCCCTCTTCAAGCAGCATCTTTGACGCCGCATCTCGGAATTCGGCGTACGCCACGTCGAGGAACTCCGTGTCCACGCCATCGAGATCGGCCACGTGGCTTCGCGAGAAGGAATGGCTGATATCGGTTGACAGGAGCCCCCAGGCGGATACGACGCCTGGAGCGGGAGGAATCAGGATGCGGTTGATGCTCAACGCACCTGCAAGGTCCGCTGCGTAGAGCGGCCCAGATCCGCCGAAAGCAACCAGGGTGAACGCCCTCGGATCGATCCCCTTTTGGACCGAGACCAGCTCCAGCACACCCTTCATCTTGGCGCTGGCGATCTCGATCATTCCGATCGCGGCGGCTTCCAGGTCCATTTGAAGGGGTCGAGCGATCTTTTCCATGATCGCGTTCTCCGCCAATTCGTAGAAAAGCGACTGCTCGCCGCCGAGGAAGAAGTCGGGGTCGATTCGTCCCAGAACGACCTGCGCATCGGTCAGCGTAGGCTCGCTGCCGCCTATCCCGTAGCAAGCGGGGCCGGGGTCGGCGCCTGCGCTCGTCGGGCCGACGGACAGCGCTCCACCGGGATCGACCCATCCGATGCTGCCGCCCCCTGAACCGATCTCCACGAGATCGATCACAGGAACTTTGATCGGGTATCCGCGTCCCCGTGTTCGAGTCGAGGTCCCGAGTGACATGCTGCCGACCTCAAAATCGTTGGTCACCGCGATCCTTCCATCGCGTATCAGGGCGGCCTTGGCGGTCGTACCGCCGATGTCGAGCGAAATGATGTCCGTCAGGCCGGCGTTAGATGCCAGCTCGGCGGCCGCGATTACTCCCGCGGCGGGTCCCGATTCGATCAGGTTCACGGGACGGTGACTCGCCACCGCGGATGAGATGATCCCTCCGCTGGAAGTCATCAAGTACAGGTCCGACGCGACTCCTTTCTCCTTGAGTCCGCTGGCCAAGCGGCGCAAGTATTCGCCGACGACCGGTAGCAGGACGGCGTTTACCGCGGTGGTGTTGGCCCGCCAATACTCCCTGTACTCGGGACAGATGTCAGAAGACAGGCAAACGGCTACGTCTGGGCAAACCTCCGCCAGCAATTCTCCCGCCCGTCGTTCGTGGCTCGGATTGCGGTAGGAGTGCAAGAAGCACACCACGATCGCCGCAACGCCCTCGGCGGCAAGAGCTCTGCCCGCCGCCGTCACCGCTTCCTCGTCAAGTGGCACCAGCACATTTCCACGGGCGTCGACGCGCTCGGGAACCCCGATGCACAAGTGTCGAGGGATTAGCGACGCCGGCTTTTCGTAGAAAACGTCATAGAGAGAGGGACGGGCCTGCCGTGCGATCTCGAGTACGTCGCGGAACCCGTCGCTGGCGATGAGTCCGGCCCGGCCGCCGCCTCCGGTGACTATGGAGTTTGTCGCGATGGTTGTCCCATGAACAACGAAAACGACATTCTCAGGATCGACATTCGTGCCCGTCATCGCCCGCTCGAGGCCGCTCAAGGGGCCGACCGACGGATCGGATGGTGTCGTTGGCACCTTGACCAGGTCGATGTCCCCCGACTCCTCGTTGAGCATGACGACATCCGTGAACGTTCCCCCCACGTCGATTCCCACTCGATAACGCGTCACTGGCTCTTGGCTCCGCGCGCATCGGAATTGCGGCCGGCCGACATGCGCGATCTCGCTTCCGCGGTCGACGGTTCATCCAGCGTGAGAGAGTCCGGCGCCAAAACCACGCCATAAGACTCCCGCGCGGCGCCGACCGAAACCTTACCCGAGCGAACGTCGGCGATGACCCGCTCGATCGGGCGATCGAGTGGAGCGCCGTAGCCCCCGCCGCCGGGGGTTTCGATCTGAATCCGGCCCCCGATCGGAAGGTCTACGGTAACTTTCGAAGGAAGCTCTTCGGCCTTGCCGCCTGGATCGAGGATGAAATGGGCCGGTCGACCGTCGGCCCCTCCGAACAATCCCTTCGGCGGAAATCGCGTACCGTCAGACATGATCGTGAATTTGGTCTCAGTGAATGGAAACTCGTATTCGCGGCGCAGGCTCAAGCCTCCCCGGTGCTGGCCCGCCCCGCCGCTGTCCTGAATCAGCTCGTAGCGGGCGATTCGGAACGGATAGTTGATCTCCACTTCCTCGATGGGTGCGTTTTCGGTGTTATGAATGTTCGTCTGCACGGCGTCCGGCCCGTCTTTGCCCCAGCGAGCGCCATTACCTCCACCGACCGTTTCCATGTAGCAATAGACTTCGCCGCGGTTCGGGTCGATCCCACCCCAACCAAGGTTGCAGATGATACCTTTGCTTCCAGCGGGAACCATCTTCGGCAGCGTTGGAGCCAGGGCGCGCCACATCGTTTCGACGACTTGCTGGCCAACCTCCCACGCACCCACGACGGCCGCCGGTCTGAGGGCCGTCACCACAAGGCCGTCCGGTCCCGTCACATCCAGCGCGCGGTAGAAGCCGTCGTTGATAAGAATGTTCTCGTCGACGAGGCATTTGGCGATGTACGCCAAAGCGGCAAAAGAGTGGTTGCGAGTCGCGTTCAGGGCCGACGGCGTTTGTGGATCCGATCCTGAAACATCGAGAGTTATCGAGGTTCCGTCGAACGTCAGAGTCACGCATATCTTTACAGGGTCGGGACTGAACCCGTCACTGTCCCGAAATCCCTCCGCGCTGAATTCGCCCTTGGGGAGCCGCGCGAATTCTGCTCGCGTCCAGCGTTCGGTGTAGTCGAGCAGCTCGTCAAACCAATCTTCGAGCGCGTCGACATGGTGTCGCTCAGCAGTCTCAACCAGGCGGCGCGCGCCGAGCATGTTAGCGGCGATCTGAGCCCGAAAATCTCCTCCGGTTTCCCTCGGCGCCCTGACGTTGCTCAGAATCAGCTTCATGACCCCTTCGTCCAGCTTGCCCCGGCGAACCAGGAGCGATCCCGGCAAGATGATTCCTTCCTGAAAGATCTCCTGGTTGAGGCCGAGGCTGGCCGGGGCGCTCCCGCCGACATCCACGTGGTGGGCGATGTTGGCGACGTAGCCGAATGGCCGGCCGTCGACGTGTACGGCGGCGATCAGCGCGACGTCATTCAAGTGACTGTTTCCACGGTGGGGATCGTTGACGATGATCATGTCCCCGTTTTTGAAATTCTCCGGCCCGAACTCCGCGACTGCGGTCGGGACCACGCTGCGCAGCGACCCGAGATGGGGCGGCTCTGAGAACGATTGGGCGATGCATCTCAGCTGCCGGTCGAAAAACGCGCACGAAAAATCAGCCCGGGTCTTAATGTTTGTCGAGTACGCGGCGCGACGAACCGCGTAAGCCATCTCCTCGGTGATGTTCAAAAACGTGTTCTTCAACACCTCGAACGTAACCGGGTCGATCCCGAGACCCGGGGCATCGACCCCTTCATGTGCTTTCGACATCGTCATAGCGCTCCTGTCTCAACGAGGTGATCCGGCCTCAAGCGAGTAGAACACCATTATCGGCGATGATCGTCTGACCGGTGATCCCCTCAGACCCGGCTAGGAACACCGCCGTCTGCGCGATTTCTTCCGATTTGCTGACCCTGTTAAGCCGCGCCCGCCTTATGAAGTCGCTTCGCAGCCCGGGATTGCCCTCCAACCACGGCGTATCTACGACACCCGGGGCGATGGCGTTCACTCGAACCCTCGGCGCACACGAGCGGGCCAGTGAACGAGTCAGCGCCATGACGGCGGCTTTGGAAACCGAATACGCCAGCGAGCTGCCGGCCCCGGTGATGCCGGAAACGGATGCGATGTTCACCACCGAACCGCTACCTCTCTTCATCAAATGCGGCATCGCGGCCCGGGATGTAAGGAACGCGCCCTTGAGGTTCGTCCGGAAGATTGCATCCCACTTTTCTTCTGTCATCGCCTCGAGGTCCTGAATGTCGATCCAGTGCGTGATGCCGGCGTTGTTGATGAGGATGTCGATCGAGCCCAGCCTCTCGATCACCTGTCCGACCATTGCGCGGACTTGCCGGTCGTCACCGACATCGCACTTGATCGTCGTGGCAGGGACGCCAAGCTTCAACGCTCGCTGCAAGGTGCGTTCAGCGCCTTCCTCGGAGCCGTTGTAGTTGATTGCCACTCCGGCGCCTTCGGCGGCGAACGCCAGCGCGATCGCCGCGCCGATCCCCGACGACGCGCCGGTCACCAGAACGACCGTGCCGTTCAATCGATCGCCTACGATGATTCTTCCTCACGGTCGGTTCTCACGGGCGAGTGGCCGAATTCCATCAGTTCTCGCTGTCCTTCAAAGCTGCGCTGACGGTGTGAGTTTTCCGGAATCAAGGTAAAGGAAGACTCCGCCGCCTTCCGTTTTGCACTGGTAAACAGGCAGTCGAACATCCGTGTACTCGCCCGTGAAGTCGCCACTGTAGAAGAAGTAGGGATCTTCCGCCGGGGCGTACTCACACAGTCCGGTTTCCAGGTCGAACTCCCACAGGTGCCACGGGCAGACGATCCTTTCGTGATCCACCCAGCCGTCCGCCATGGGCGCCCTGAAATGAGGGCAATGAGCGCCCACCGCGCGCACTCCGTCCTCCGCGGGGCAGAGGACGACTTGAGTTCCGGCGATGCGAACGGTCTGGAGGCCCGGTGTTCGTCGGATGGAGTCCAGGAGCGCAACCTCGATCCAACCGGACACGCCGCAGTCGTCATCCCCGGTCAAATCCGACATCGCTGGAAGTTGTTCGGCCTCAGGTCGGCTCATGAGTTTGGAGAAAGTTGGCTTGCACCGGCGCGGCCGAGCTGCGAGCTCTTGTCACTTGAGCCGGGATCTACGCGCATGGCGGCGCTACGTCCGTGGCGCCATGCCATATGGCGCCAGGAAGATCGATCTAGTCGGAACGCCCGTGCCGCATCTCGCTCGGCCCATTCGTGGGACTCGAGCGGAGATGCGCCACGATCCCGCCAGGGCGCGAACGGGCTGTTCGTCGGACAGACTCGGAGTCGCGCCCTACGCACTCGCCTTTGATCGCGTCGCCCGGTCGATCAGGAAATCCTGCAGCTTCTCATCAATGTTGTTGAAGTAGCCGCTCCACCCGTAGTACCTGGCCGACAATGTCGGCCATTTCTCGGGATGTTCCTTGGCGTCAATGAGGTCCTCGGGGTCGAGAACATTGATGGCCAGGTTCATTCCGCCCATGTCTACATAGGCCTGAATCAAATCCGCGAGCATGTCCACCGAGATCTCCCCGGTGTCGTCTCTGATGTGCTCGGAGTTCAGCTCCATGATGTACGACATTCCGCCGGGAATCGACAGGTGATCCAGAGCGCACACCGACTTCATGGCGGCTAGAGGTCCCGCGGCGTCCTTGCCAGGTGTTGGCGAAACGCTGATACCGATTGGATCGGAGTTGCGCCTGCCGTCCGGTGTCGCGGCGGTTCGAAGGGCCTGCCCCAGAACGGAATTGAGCGTGTTCGTGAAGAGAAGCTGGGCGTAACGCCCGCCGTGCGCGGTCGTCTTATCCTTCAGGAACCGATTGTGCACTAGGGCGATCTCTCGGGCCATTGAGTCGGACTTCGGGTCGTTGACGCCATACTTGGGCGCGTCGTGCAGAAGCGTCGAACGAAGCTCTTCGAATCCCTCAAAGTTGGCCTTCAGCGCCTCGATGAGCGTTTCCCAGTCAACCTTGCGATCCTCGAACACCAGCTGCCTTATGGCCAGGAGGCTGTCGGCGGCGGTGGCCAGGCCCAGCGTATCTACGCCGCTGTACGGATATCCCGCACCGCCCTCGGAAAGGTCCTTGGCCTTCCGGATCGGATCCGACCACGTCGACGAGTAGAAAGGCAGAGGGCAGGATTCGGCCTGCGACGTTTGAACGATCGCTGTGCCCTCGCATGCCAAATCGGAAAAGTACTCGATCTGCCGTTCGAATGCCTTCCAGACTTTTTCGAAGCTTTCGAAGGTCTTGGGGGCTCCCGTGTTGGGTCCGAGCTGCTCGTGGGTGAGCATGCAGACGCCGTCGTTGAGGGCGAGTTCAAGGCACTTAGCGATGTTCAGCATGTTGTCCATCGTGGTCGGAATGCCATGCCCGGGGATAATGTTTTCCACACAACCGACCGGCGAGTATTGCAGCCCTATGTCACGTGGAATTCCGATGCGCTCCAGGGCCTCGACGGTGGTGTCGTCGTGAAACATCGAAAATCCGAGGTTGTGCTGAGTCACTTCGGCGCACAGGTGAATGAAGTCCTTTGGCGAGTCGAAATGCACCCGCGCGTCGATATCGATCAGGAGCTTCTCGTCCTGGTGAATCTCCAGGATCATGTAGGAGAGTTCGTTGGTGCCGTCGGTGCCGTCCGGCTTCAGCCCCCCGGCGAGAATCAGGGTGTCCTGATAGGTCCGGTTCAGCTTCAGATAGAGCTCCGTGAGCAGCAGGCGCACCTCCGCGTCGGTGATCCGACCGGCGGCAATGTCGGCCGCATAGGTCGGGTATAGGTACTGGTCGAGACGGCCGAATCCGTTGGCCGCCACGCCCGCCTCGCCCATCTCCATGTCGACGGCCCGCTGCACGAACCACACGCACTGCAACGCCTCGTAAAAGTCCCTGGCCGGCCTCGCCGGAACCCATTCACAGGTTTCGGCGATCCTCAGCAGTTCCGACCTTCGATCCTCGTCGCTTTCGGAGGCGGCCATATCCCGTGCGAGTGCCGCGTATCGATGTGCGTGAGCGATAACGCCGTCGCAGACGATCGCGACGGCCCGGAGGAAGTCCTGACCCTCATTGACACCCTTGGACTCGAGCTCGGAAAGCTTCTCAGCCGCCTCGCGCTTGATCCCCTCCAGACCAAGATCCAGAACCCGATCGAATCCGGCGGTGCTGTGGCCGTGGACGAATCCGGATACTCCAATCGTCCCGAATTCGATCGCCTTCACGAGCTCGGCGGAGAATCGCTTGCCGGCGATCATCCGTGGAGTTACGTGGGACTTCCAGTATTCGAAGTCATCTTTCAAATCGTCGGGGACTTCATCCCGAATCACAAACGTCCCGCCGGTAAACTCCGGATAGTCCGCTCGGGAGAGCCAGCCCTGGGGCATGTTTCGTTGAAGGGAATCCGAGACGAATACGTAGCGCATGGGAAGCCCGACGAACAGCTCGTCAGGACGCATTGCGATGGTGTTCTTGGAGAGGGCGTACGACACGGCCTTCGCCCGTCGAAGCACTGCCGGCTCGCCTTCGGTCGTCTTGTACGATTCCGTTACGAGTCGGAGTCGCTCGCCCCGGACGGCTGAATCCTCGAACGTCCGCGCTCGATTTCGAAGACTCTCGAGGCGCTCCGCGTCTCGCTCGGTCTGAACCTTGCCCTCAACAACGGTTACCATCCAATCTCACTCCTAGCGCGCCCATACCGGGCGCAAGCGGACAATGCCGCTACGCAATTACTCGTTTCTGCGAAACACTCTCCAAGCAAGCACGGTAGCCTGTCATCAATTGCCGGTTGGGCGGGGCGGTATCAGCTAGATGGCTCCGCCGACCTAGAGTATTGCATTTCGTTCTGCCGAGCTGATGGTACGGCAGCAGTTCGAGTTCCACATTTGGACCAGCCCCAAGCCCGCGCAAGAAATCACCTGACTCGATGAGATCGCTTCTCGTATCGTTCTCGCCCGGCACGATGGGGGTGCGGAATCGAACGGGTAAACCCGACTCCGCTAACCTGACCGCGTTACTCAATATGGTCGCGATGGTCGCGTTTCCCGCTCCAGTGAGCCTCCGATGCTTCGCGACGCCTACGACCTTGGGATCGAAGTAAACCGCGACGAGCACGGGGCGCTCGGACGGATCGACGGCGACGTCAACTAGATTGGCTGCCCGGTTTCGCAGCTTTGTCAGCCGGGAGCCGAGACCAGGCTCCAACCCGACAAGGCCAAGTGAAAGGTCGGCAAGTGCCTCAGCCATTGACCACTGCCGTAGCTGTCCCGGTCACGACGTCTCCGCCGGGACGGTTTCCATCCGACCCCAGCTCGTCTACAAGAACGGGTGCGGTCGTTCGCCCCACGATTAATTCCGCGGGAAAAAGAGTTCTGCAAAGGGAGGGGCGGGCCCCATTGATCAGCGTCTTCAGATTGTGCGCCGCCGCGCGCCCGATCTCCCGGATCGGTTGCCGGAGGGTGGTGATGGCATCCTCGCGGGAGCCCGACGCGACACCCTCGAAGCTGACCAACGACACATCGTGGGGAACCCGAATGCCCTGGCTCTCGAACCGGGCGGCAAGATTGAACGCGACATTGTCGAACGCGCAGACAACGGCCGTGAAGCGGTGCTCAGAGCTGGACTGCATTTCGATAAGCCGCAGACCGGCGTCAGCCACGCTACCGTCTATTACCGTCACGGCGGCCAACCTCATGGCCGAAGCCGCCTTCAGAAAGGCGTCCCTCCTCCTGGCCAGATGGAAGTAATCTAAGTTTCCGGCGGCATAAACGAACCGCCTGTGGCCCATCGCGATCAGATGGTTAAGGGCCGTCTCAGCGGCCTGAAACTCGTCGGTTGCGGAGTATCCGAACGGCCGGGGAACTTCAGTCGTCAAGAGCGCTACCGTGGGCAGGCCTGCATTCGACAAGCGGTCCAAGATGGGAGGGCCGAGCCCGGGCCAAAACACCAGACCATCGATGCGACCATCCAGGAATACCGCGGGTTCGAGGTTGCCGGGTTGCTTACCACGGTTCCCATAGATCAAGACATCGAAGTTGGACTCCTCGGCGCCAGCCCGAACTCCATCAAACATCATTGCAATGTAAGGGTTTGTGTAGTCCAGCGGGACGGGATAGCAGAACCCTATGGTTCCGGTACGACGAGATCGAAGCGCCCGGATTAGCCCATTCGGAGAGTACATCAGCTCTGAAGCAGCCAGCTTCACCTTCTGAACGGTCTTCTCGGACATCCGATCCTCTTTGCCGTTCAAGAGGTATGACACCGTGGTCGTGGAGACGCCCGAACGGCGTGCCACATCTTTTTTATGGTTGCTCTCGTCGGCGTGGCCCCGTCATGATCCTGCCAGCAAAACGTTCGATTCTCCCATGGGCTCGAGCCAACACTCCCGCTCGTTCATAATCGTAGTTAAATTTAATTCACTCAGCAACTGGAATGCCCCGGAGATTGGTGAGTTTGACAGCGTTACGGGGCTGTCGGATAACATGCTTCTGATCGTTAAGTCAAGACATTGGGCGGGGCGCGTTGGGAATGCGCAGGTGTCTTAGCTCTCACGAGTTCCGTGAGTAAGAGGGGGGGAAACAATGTCCAGCATGAGTCCGGTCAACCGACGCAGGCTCCTGAAGTCCGGCCTTTTGGTCGGCGGTTTGGGTGTACTGCCTGTCGCGGCGCTGGCGGGTTGTGGGGAAACACAAGTAATCGAGGTCATCAAGGAGGTGCCGGTCGACAGGATTAAGGAAGTTGTCAAGGAAGTCCCCGTAGAGAAAGAAAAAATCGTCGAAAAAATCGTCGAGCGGATAGTCACTGTCGTGGCGACGAAGGCCAAACCTGAACAGGTAGTCTTGCGACATATGTTCTTCCACGGTCAGTGGACGAAATCCTTCGAGCAGATCCACAAGAACTTTCAGGCGAAGAACCCTCACGTAGAAGTCCTGTTCGAGGCGCCGGCCGGGGGCGGTTACGGGCGAAAGATCGGCATCATGCTGGCGGGCGGCGTGGCACCGGATGTGTTCTCAATAAACTGGGATATGGTGCAGATCTTCGGACAGCGCGACCAGCTTTTCGACCTCACCGAGGTGGCGAAGACCGACGGGCAGTTCGGCACGGACTTGGATGCCTACCACCCAAAGATTGCAAATTGGATGAAATTCAAGGGCCGCCAGCTTGGAGTGGGGCTGGACCACGACAATGTTGGCGTGTTCTGGAACGTGAGCCTGTTCGAGGAGATGGGGGTACCGCCGCTGACCGACATCCACGAGGATTGGACCTGGGACGATGCGGTAGAAATAGCCAAGAAGCTTACGAAGCCGGAAGACAAGCAATACGGTTGGTACTCGCAAAATGCGTCCGGCCAGACGGGCTATTGGGGCTTCGTATGGTCTAACGGCGTCCCGGAAATTTACTCGGACGACAACACCAAAGCAGACCCACTCCTGGATTCCAGGTCGATTCAAGCCCTTCAGTGGATTGGCGACATGCGGGACGTTCACAACGTAGCGCCATCGCCAGAGGTGATGTCGGGTTTCGAGGCAACATCCTTCGCGAACCTGTTTCCGACGGGAAAGTTGGGTATGGGCACTGATGGTAGCTGGCGTACCAACTCATACGTGACTCAAATAAAGAAATTTGAATGGGACCTCGCCCACGTCCCTCGGTCTCCAAGCACGGGAGATCGACACGTGACCCTGCATGGAACCGGATTTGGCGTCAACCCAATAGGCGATAACCTGGACGCAGCCGTTGAGCTGGCGAAACACTTGGCCACCCGGGAGACTCACGCGATATACGGGACGACCGGCTCCATCCAGTCGGCCCGCGAAGACGAATGGAACGGCTTCTACGAAGCGAACCTGCCACCCAAGTCCCGCTACGTTCTGAGGGATGCAGTGGAATACTCCAAGGATTATCTGGTGACGGGTCAGTGGGGCATCTATTCGTGGACCGCGGACGACCCCATCAATGAGCAGCTCTCGCTGTACTTCAACGGCCGAAAGGACCTGCAGCCGGCCATCGAAGACGGGGTTGCCGAGTTCAACCGGATAATGGCCGAGCAGGTGGAGGCCACTGAGAGACTGCTGGCAAAGAAAAGTTAAAGCCGATGCCCAAAACGTTTCCGCATGGGCAGGCGTTGGGTTTATTGGCTGTGAGTGAGGGGCTGGGGTCGTGCGACTAGGGCTCCGACCAGCGGGCCTCGTGTTGTGGCGGCCTAAGATTTCCATGAGCGGGCGGGAAGCCATCTCCGGGTGGCTCCTGGCCTCGCCATGGATGGTCGGCTTCTTGGCGTTCACGCTGATCCCAATGGTGACCTCGGTATATATCTCGTTGAGCGACTACGACTCGCTGGTGTGGCCGCCGTCCTTCATCGGGCTTCAAAATTACGATCGCATGCTCACCAGCGACCCCCTCGTTGTGCAGGCCATCAAGGTCACTTTTACGTACGCTTTGGTGACCACGCCTGTATACCTCGTCGTTTCGTTCTTGGTCGCCCTGCTTCTGAATCAGAAGGTGCGATTCCTTGCATTCTGGCGCACTTTGTTCTATTTGCCGGCGGTGATGACCGGTGTTGCCGTGGCACTACTGTGGGCCTGGATCTTGAATCCGGAGTTTGGGCTGGTCAACTGGGTGCTGGACTCGGTGACGTTCGGCAACTTAAGCGGCCCGGCGTGGCTGATTGAACCGCGCTTGGCTCTCTGGGCAATTGCGATGATGGGTCTGTGGGGCGTCGGTGGAGGCATGCTGATCTATCTGGCGGGGCTACAGGGGGTTCCATCAGAACTGTATGAAGCGTCGGACATCGACGGAGCGGGTGAGCTGCGCAAATTCTGGCATATTACCGTCCCCCAGTTAACTCCTGTGATCCTGTTCAATCTCATAATCGGGATGATCGGTCATCTGCAGCTCTTCACCCAGCCTTTTATCATGACCGGCGGCGGCCCGGACCGGGCGACGTTCACCCTATTGATCGCGCTGTACCAATACGCCTGGCAGAGATTCCTGATGGGTTATGCGTCGGCGCTCGCCTGGCTCATATTCGTGATCAGCCTCGTCTTGAGCTTGGCAATTCTGCGTTTTAGCAGGGGCTGGGTTTATTACGCCGGCGACGTGCGGGGCAGGCGCTAGGTTGGCCGGGGCGAAGGCGCCGACAGTAATCAAGCCCGCAGTAGCGGAGCGGCCGGCCGTCCTGCAGCGCCGCAGCGTCCGCCGCGCGGTCAAGATGACCTACGTTTACATCACGCTGGCCCTCGGCATGATACTGATCATGCTGCCGTTCGGGTGGCTGATCTCGTCATCGATCAAGGATCCGGGATATTTCTTCACCTTCCCGCCCCAGTGGACACCAGTTCCGCTTGACCGGCTGACGAGCGCGGAGGCGTGGGCCGATTTCCTGCGGCTTGAAAACTATGTAGATGTTTTCATGGGCAACATTCCGTTTGCGCTGTTCATCCGCAATTCGGCCGTCATATCCGTCCTGGCAGTCACCGGAACCGTCCTCAGCAGCTCGATTGTGGCCTACAGTTTCGCCCGGCTGCGCTGGCCCGGCCGCGACGTGATGTTCATCATCGTTCTGGCCACGTTGATGCTGCCAAGCCAGGTGACGATCATCCCCACTTTCATAATCTTTAGAAATCTGGGGTGGCTGGACACCTGGTGGCCGCTGGTGGTGCCCTACTGGTTTGGCGGCGCGTTCTACATCTTCCTCATGCGCCAGTTCTTCATGACGATCTCGCTGGAGATGGATGATGCCGCCAAGATAGACGGCTGTGGGGTTCTCAGCACCTACTTCCGCATCTTGTTACCGCTCTCACTTCCGGTGCACGGAACCGTGGCGATATTCTCGTTCGTCTACCACTGGAATGACTTCTTCCACCCGCTCATCTATCTGAATGACACTCGCTCCTACACTGTCGCGCTGGGCGTGAGGACCTTCAGAGACACGACCTACACCATTCAGTGGCATCTGACGATGGCGGCCGCAGTCGTTGCCGTCGTGCCGATTATCGTGGTCTTCTTCTTCGCCCAGCGGTACTTCATCCAGGGCATTGTGTTCACCGGGGTGAAGGGATAGGGCTGTCTGGCGCGAGTCAATCGGACCCGATAAGCGGCCGCTTCCGCGGGGTTTCCGGCGAGATTCGGGTTTCGACTGAGATTAACGGCGCCGCAGAGCCATGTGCAAGCGCAAAGAAACAGAGGCGTTGCAAACTTGTCGCAGGGCGCGGTGTTCGGTTTCAACCCGCCACTGACGCCAGCGATACCCACCTTCCCTCATTGTGAGAGGTGATCGCTGCATCGATAACTTCCTGTGCCTTGAAGCCGTCGTAGAAATTGGGGGAAATCGGTTTGTCGTCGATGATCGCTTCAATGAATAAGCGGCTTCCGGCTGAATGTTTGACCAACGCCTCGTAAGCGTGATTCCTGTCTACACCGGCCCAGATTCGATCGGGTACGCTCAACGTCGCGAATCGCGGTTCGTCGCGTCGTGCTCCGCGAATCTCCGACTCTGTCCGTACTATGCCTCGCCCCCAGTCGGTGCCTCGAAGGTTGTAATCCGCTTCAAGCGTGCCTGACTCTCCGCGCAGGACGATTTCTTGCTCTTGCGAGCGATCGGCCTGATGGGCGACCGCGCTGGCGTGGATTATTCCTTGAGTGCCATCCACAAATTCCACGGCCAGCACTGCCGAGTCGTTGGCGGCGTTCAGAGGATTGCCATCAGGACCCGGCCTATCGAGGAACGTGCTCAGGTGGGCGCTAACTCTCGAGATATCTCCAACGAGCCACCGTGCAAGGTCGATCATGTGTGAGCCAAGATCGGCCAGAACACCATTGGCACGGTCGCTGTCATACCGCCAGGCGTACTTGGGACGTTGCCCTCCGCCTCCGGCCAGATAGCGCATATGGCAATGGAATGATCGCCCTATGAAGCCCTCGTCGATGAGCTCGCGCAAATATCGGTATTCGGGTTTCCACCTATTTACAAAAAACACCATGTGCTTCAGGCCGGCGCCTTCCGCTTTTTCATACATGGCTTTCGCATGTCCGGGATTCAAGGCCAGGGGCTTCTCACATGAGACGTGAAGACCGGCATCCAGGGCGGCCATAACCATTGGGTAGTGGAGGTCGTCAGGCGAGACGATGACCACGGCGTCCAGCCCCGCTTTTTCGATCATCTCGCGGTAGTCCGAAAATATCTGCGGGATCTTGTATTTAGCCGCCAAACGCTCGGCCGCTTCGCGACGTCGGCCACAAATGGCGGCGATCTCTGCGCCGGGGTGGCTTTCGAGGCCGGTCAGATGCAGAACATCCGCATAGATGCTCGTCCCTATCACTCCTACTCGTACTTGCTCGGGCATGGCCCCCCCCTTCGCATGTTCCGTGACTGTCCTGCCCCCAATACCTTTACCACTTGCTATGTTAGGCCCGAGTGGGCCGACCGCAGTCTACTGCGGTCGTTTCTCCGCGGGCTGAGAGAACCCCTTAGGGTGCAAAAACTCGATCAGGGTCAGTGGACAGCCGTTTCTTGACCAAGTTCTCAGTTCAGTAAGGTGCCTACGAATAACGTGATCGGCTTTCGGGGGGCGCCTGTTGTTGTGGTCGTCTTTCTACTTTGGGCTTCAAAGTGTGCTGGCATTTATTACTTTCCTAATCCGATCGGACGGCTGCAAGGAGCTGGAGATTCTCGTTCTACTCCACGAGCTGCACATCCTTAGGCGACAGGTCGCTTGGCCACGGCTTCAACCTGCAGATCGTGCGCTTTTTGGTGCAATTAGTCGAATGCTGCCCAGATCGATATGGCCAGTGTTCTGCATCAAGCCCGAGCTCGCGGCGCAATACCCGCTGGTGGATCTATACACGGATGACGAAGTCGCCTACTTCAAGGAAATTGCTTTAGGTCTTGACCCCACGGTGCCCACGTTTCTCGAACAAGCGGACCCGGACCTGATGGGAGCCCGCTCTGCGGACAGAGCTGACAACGAAGGCGTGCAGGTGGTAGTCCTCCCGCCCATGACGACCTGGATCACAGAGTGCAATGCGGCAAGCGTCAAGTCACCCCGTACCGCGAAGCGCCTCCAGATCAGCGGATCGATTCCGACCAGCTCGATATGGATCTCATAGCTGCTGGTGGATGGGTGGATGCGAGTCGGTGCCCGGCTGGTCTCGCGGGGCGACATACCGAACGGGTTCTCCCTCTGTGTCACATCACGTTCTGGTCAGATGTGGCCGCCTCCATTCTAGGGCCCCGCCGCACCGATCGAGCGGGAGGGCACCCGATCCGAAGGCGTCCCTGCGATTCACCGATGGGCTTGCGGTCGGCGATTTTCAAGACTCATCACCACCGGCCGGACCTCGCGCGATCGTGCATCCGCTCAAGGGTTCAACGGCCGGACCGCACGAGCTGGTGATGATTATTGTTTGGGGCCAGTTCGCACACAGCTCGGCTACGTAGTCGGATTCGGCGTGCCTATGTCGTGGCGTGTGATCGCGATCGCGCTCGGCCTAGCCGCCGCGGGCGTCGTGATATCCACGGTTGTACTGCTTTCCTTGGCGCTGGCCAACATCCGCCCCTACGCGGTTCGATAACACCCCGTGTGACGCAAAAACTCGATCATGCTGCTAGCCGGCACTCATGACGCTGGCCGCCCAGCCGATGTCGCCGATTCAATAGTCTCGGCTCAGACCAGTCCGTTAATCGAAACTGGCTCGCTCGTTCGGGTACGTGCAGCTCAAGTCCGCAATGCGGCTGGACATGGATGTAGTGGTCCACGAATACCCGCAGGACCCTGTGTGGGTCCAAAATTCGATCCGCGGGGCTCTATCGGCTTTTTGCGCCCTTACGGCGAGTCGATTGGCTTTCCGCGTCAGCCTGGTAAGCGAAATCATCGACGTTCGGAGTTCGGCATCACGCCGCTCAGTCGCATTGAGCGTTTCCTCCGTTCAGCAGATCCACGTACGGGTCAAGCCCCTCCACGAAGAGCGAGGGCTGCGCCGAGGGGGGTATTGACCAGGCCAGTCCTCTCGCCCCGACCAAAGCCCCCTCGGTCGGAGCCCTGGCAGGCTTGCCGCCTTCCTCGTTTGTCGGAACGAGTGCAAATCGTGGGCCGTACGGTGGCTTCGGGATGCAAACGCCTTCTCCGAACCAGATCCGCAGCTCCCAAGCGATCGTCTCCGCGAATCGTTCCACGAGCGTTTTCCAAGGATGCGGCTTGATTACCGGCAGGTCGTGACGATATGCCTCGTCGGCGAGCCATTGGCCGAGCAACCATTTGGCCCGAGCCTCGGTTCGCCGCTCCGAATCGTCGGAAGGAGACGATTTCCTGGCCCTCTTGCGATTGCGGATATTGTCAAGAATCACCGATTAATCACGCTCAGCTAGGAACACTGCCCGCACCGCGCCATTCTGTGCACGCTCCGCTACTGAAGTACGAGATAGGAGGTCCGGCAGGATCGGCTCGCCCTCGATCACGACCGGTTCAGAACTATCGACGTGGTTCTCAATTACGGCTTCTAAGGGAGCCGATAGCGCCTTACCGACTTTTATCGATGCGTCCCGAAGAATCATTGGGTCCTGCTGCCAGACATCGGGGTTGGGCTTGTCGAAGAAGTAGAGCGCATCGCCGCCGTCGGGGAGCGATGCTTCGGCCCGGTTGAATGCCAGGCGGAGGTCATCTGCCATTAGCCACCGTCGACCCAACGCGAGGCCGATCTCCTTGGCCAAAGTGGTCTTGCCGCTCGCGGAATGACCGCCAATCAGAAGCACCTCCCAACCTGGTTGTTTGTTTCCTGCGTTCCAATTCATCGGGTGTGTAAGCGAATCATTGGCAATTACCGTCCCCACTCATATCGCATCCCCTTCTCACCTGGTCCGGGGCGCCGGAGCTAGATCCGCTCAAGGACAACAAAGTAGTGGTCTTCGTCGGCGATGTCTTCGGCCGGGTCGCGCCACGAGTGAAACCCGGCGAGCTTCCAGCCTTCAAGGCTGGCGACGGTGCGTTTCAGGTGCCACGGGCTATCGCGGCGGATTCGCCAGTCGTCTTCGATAATGGTGACTTCGTCCGCGCGCTGTATCCGGCAATGCAGCTTCAGGTGCGATGTGCCCGCTACCCAGTCTCCGGGCAGGCTCTCATTCCACGTCTCCACTGCGCCGCCATCGATCTTTACTATCCGTCGTCCCCATAGCTCGGGTTCGCGGCCAACTCCGCGGACGTTGGCGTCGATGTCGATGACGTAAATCGCGCCGGGGACTAGATGGTGCCGAACACTCCTGAAGTGGCTTACCAAATCTGCGTAATCCGTGACGAGCGGAAATGTCTCCGACATGAAGATCGCGGCAACGAAATCTCGTTTGTCCACGTCGAAGTCGACTAGGTCGCCTTCCAGCGCCGACACGGGTAGACCTGAACCGGTAGCGCGTCGCCGAACCTCAGCGACTATTGCCGGAGAACGGTCAAGGCCCGTGATGCTGAATCCGGCCTCCGCGAGCAGGTAACCGTGCGGACAGGTGCCGCAGGCGATTTCGAGGACTCGGCCAGACCGAACGCCGCGCTGGCCCAAAAGAATCCGAAGGGTCTCGGGTTCGATCGCGACTTGATCGGACGGTGCTTGCACTACTGCCTCGTAGACGTCCGGGTGATCGTAAATACTGCTCATGCCGCTACGCGCATTTGCTTTGTCCTGTCACTAAACGTAAAGCCCGATGACTCCGCGTCGTCGAGCGATGCGATCCAGCTTGTTAAACAGAATTAGCCCACACCAAACACCCACTGCCGCCCAGAATCCTATGAAGGCGATCTCGGCGGCAATGGGAATCAATGGCCGGGTTCCCACGAGTGTCGCCCGCATGGCGTCGATGACGTAAGGGTGCGGCAGCGCGCAGCTGGGCCAGCGAATCTCCCACGGCAGTATGGATATGGTATACGTCGAGCCGACCGAACGGTAGGACGAATCAGGCGTAGTTGAGCCGCGCTTTTGTTTTCGTCCATCTGCGGCCCGCTCGATCTAGGGGCGGGGTCCCCGCTCAGCAAGATGGGGCATTCGTTCCCTCCTCCTGTTTGCTATCTCCCCTCCGTCAGCCTCACTGCCCGATCCTTCTAAATCGTCGGCCCGACCATCGATCGGAAGCCCTTGGAGCTTACGATCTAGGGGCGACATTGCGAGTGCTTTTTCGATCTCTCGAGTACGCATCTCAAGCCTGTTAAGGCGACGCCACAAGGGGTTCAACACCGGTTGCCCTTTGCTGCCTTTGATGAGCGGCGACCCTCTGAATGACCGCATGGCGCGATGCCACTGGTCGAGCACCACAATGTATCGCTCGATCAACACTGCAAAACACGGATCTGGTTCCGCCTGAAGATGCGGCGCCGACCAAAGAGCTCTCCAAGCTCGCTCCGTGACCCGCAAGTAGCGACGGCCCCGGCCGAGCGGGGGCATGCGAGGGATCTCGAACCCTTCGGATGTCGTCGGGCGTTCGGTCCGATTTGAACTCATGTCAGCGTCTGACACTGCGTCCGGGACCCCCAAACAGCAAGTTCGCCAAGTCGATTTGTTTCACGATATTGAATCGGTCCGGATTAGGTGACGTTGCATTGGTCCGCCTCTGTGAGACTAGCGATCCACAGGGAGGGAATGTCGGAAATATCAAGCCCTGAATTTCGAACATAAAAGAAGGTGGGTATGCACGGGTACCAGCAGCCAAATCACTTCAGACTTTCGAAGGCCCCCTGTCCCCATAGATGCCGCCGCTGGTTCAGCCAACCTTTGCCTCCTTTGAACTGTTGCGGCGGCGAGAGAGAACCCGGACATTTCAGGCGAGGTGACGCCGCCGCTCGAGAATGGGACCAATAGATCGCCCGTAGAGTCAGATGACACACCGCATACTGTCCAGAACAGGCTCTCGTCAATCGCCTGGGCTTGGCGCCACTCGACCGTGGTTTGTGTGACGCATGTGACGGATCTTGACCCTTTTTCGCGAAACCTCCTCCGCGAGGAATACATAGAGGAGTTTCTGCAAAACGGGTCCCAATCCGTCACCAAACCTGTGGGGGTCCGTCACAATGCCACCCCGACGCCCTTGTAGACCTTGCCTGCACGCGTCTTATCACCATCGAATCGCTCCCCCATGCGCCGGCCGAACGCGTTCTGACTGAGCCGCTCGCGCTGGGGAATCCCGTCTCGTTCGGCGAATGATCCGCGTCAACTATTTTTGCCGGTTGGGCGTCAATTATTTTTGCCGGTCTGACTTCTTGACTGTCTGACGATTCCGGGCCGCATTGGTCCTGTAGCTCGGCACATCGAACTCCAGGATGACCGAGTGGTGGACGATCCTGTCTATCGCTGCCGCGGTCGCCATGGGGTTTGCGAACACCTTCTCCCACTCACTGAACACCAGGTTCGAGGTGATCCCCAGGGATCGACGCTCGTAGCGTTCCGCTATCAGGGTGAACAGCACCTCCGACTCCTCGGCGCGCTGCGTCAGGTACCCCAGGTCGTCGATCACCAGCAGGTCGAAGTTGTCCAGCTTCCTGAGCATCCTGGGCAGTTCCAGGTCTCGCTTGGCGGCCAGCATGTCCTGCACCAGTCGGTATGCGGGGATGAACAGCACCGAGCGGCCGGACTCCACCAGTCTGTGGCCGATGGCGCACGTCGCGTGGGTCTTGCCGGTGCCGGGCATCCCGAACGCCAGAACGTTGACGCCGCGATCGACGAAGTCCCCCTCACCTAGTCTCCCGAGCTGCTGTCTGAGCTTCACCGAGACCCTGTCATGCTCAAAGGTGTCCCAGGTCTTGCCAGCCGGCAGCTTCGATGCTCTCCGCAGACGGTCCACCCGTCGTATCCGCCTGTCCTCAGCCTCCTGCTCCAGCACCTCCACAAGGGTCGGGAGCGCATCGGCGTGTCCGGCCTCGCCGAACCTCCCGACGGTCTCGGCCGCAAGGGTGGGCAGCTTGAACTGCCTGCACAACTCCCTGACACGTTCGGCCACTGCGCTCGGTGCGTGTATGTCCACCATCATGGTGCACCTCCCACCAGCAGGCGGTCGTACACCCCGAGGTCCACTGTCCCAGACAGCTTCAGGTCCGGAACCCGTGGAGGCGCCGGCGCAGACAGCCTGCGCACCATCGCGTAGTCGAAGCTCAGACCGGACTCAAGCAGTCTCTCGAGCGCCCTGTCCACCTTCGACTCCATGGTCGTCGCGGCCAGATGCAGGATACGAACGTACTCGACATCGGCACGCTCACCTCTCCATCCACGCAGCGCGTCGTATGCCAGCCTGAACGTCGGTGTCGGGAACATCTGCTCCCTGAACCGGTACCGGGCGAACGCACCGGGCTTGCGAACCAGCGATCCTATGATGTGGCGGTAGTCGATTCGCGCCTCGCCGGTGCCGTGTAAGCGCTCCATGCGCTCCACCAGGTGGCCCTTGTAGTACACCTCGATGTGGTCGGCGTACAGACGGACGGCCACCTCCATCCCAATCAGCCTCGAGGGCACCGAGTACGTCCGCTTCGCCACCCTGATAGTGCTCCATCTGCGCACCCTCGCTCGGTAGTTGACGTACTCCGGCACAGGGGCAGGCGGCAGTGGTCGGAGATGACGGCGCTCTCGCCGAAGCTTCGAGTCCACCAGCCGGTTGCGCCGGTCGACCACTCGTCTCACGAACGTCCTGTACTCATCCTCCGACTCGAAGTCGCGACTGCCCCTGAGTATGAGGGCCTGGTCTATGGCGCTCTTGAGACGGCGGTGTCTCTGTTCAACTACGCCGTTCTCGTGCGATGAGCGTGGGTTGGTCCTGCTGGACTCCACTCCGTAGTGAGCCAGCACCGCCTCGTACTTGGCGTTCATGGCGCGCCCCCTGCTGTCCCTCAGCTCGTGTGTGGCTGCGGACAGGTTGTCGCTGCGCACCACCCGCGGTACGCCTCCCAGCTCCCACAGCGCTCCCTGCAGCCCCTTCACCAGCGCCACGAACGTCTCTCCCAAGCTCACCTCGGCATAGCTCCACCCCGAGTGGCTCAGCACCAGCTGAAACAGCAGGTGTCTAAAGGGCTCTCCGCCTATGCTCACCCCAAGCTCGGAGCAGTGCGTGAAGTCCACCTGCGCCTCCCGGCCGGGTGGATGGTCCTGCTGGAAGTACACCTCGCGGTCGGGTCCCCAAAGTGCCCTGTGGTCCCTGATCCGACGCTGCAGCGTCCTCAACTGGGAACTGCCGAACCTGCCCCGGTGTCGCTCGTCGAGCCACTCGAGGATGGTTGTCGCGCTCAGCTCACCCTCGCGGTCGGACCGCAGCAGCGGCTCGATCTCCTTCTCCCAGACATCCGCGAACGGGTCCGGTCTGGTCCGCCAACTCCGTCTGGCCTGCTTGCTCTCCGACGGCAACGATCCTCGCTGCCACTTCCGCGCCGATCTCTCGCTCATGGCCGCTGCTGCCGCCGCTGCCTGCCGTGTCTTCCCTTCCATTACCTTCTGCCTCAGTAGAACTACCTGTTGATCCGTGACCAATGTGGCACCTCCCGGTGCCTCATGGTCTACCTCACAGACCGGTAAAAATAGTTGTCGTCACCGGCAAAAGTAATTGTCGCTGTTCAGCGAACGCCGCATACGCGTCGTAGAGAGCGCGCGAGGTCGCCGACAGGCCGTCAGCCAGTTCACAAGATGCGTCGATGAATGCCGCCAGTGGATCGGAGTCCTCGCGGTAGGCGGCGGTGGCGGCCAGCACCTTCGAGGGAGGATGGAGGCCGAAGTTCTGCCACTCCAAACACCTTCGAACGAGCCACGCCAATATTCCCTGAGCTTCATTACGCAGTTGGTCAATTAGATGCCGGTCCGTCTCTTGCTAGTCGAACTGACGTTCGAACGGAATCAGGCGCATGCGCCTCCAGAATCCGTGGCTATCGTCGCCGACTACTCGGCGGTGGTTGACGCTCAGCCATAGTTTGGCCGTGGGATCAAACGTGAAGAAGCGCCCGTAAGGATGGCGAGCTGTGATTGGATCTCCGCCCGACAGAGCCTTGATGCGTGACTCATTGAGTCGCGTAGACTCCCCCGTTTCGGAGGCGGTGACCAGACGGCGCCGGTCGAGATCGGCCAGGTCCGTCGGGATCTCGCCCTGGCGACGTTTTTCAAAGGTCGAGAAGGGCGCGTTGTGCGCGTAGTCGCCCAGTCCCGCTCGGAGTGCGGCAAATTTTGTGCTCTTGCCGTTTGCGCCGACACCGTGACAAACAAAGATGACTTGCTCACTGGTGTCGCCTGTAATCGAATAACCGTCAGCCCGATTAACGAAGGAGATAAGTTCATGGTCGCCCTCGAAGACCTCTTCTAGAAACCGCTCAAATCTGGGGGCTTTGGCCACCGGGTCGTACACCACGCCGGTTGACATAGTGATGCGGTCCTCGGGGCAGCCCGGGCAAGATTGCCACTGCGGAGGTCTACGATTGCGTTTGCACACGCGAGCAACCAGGGATCGGCGTCCCAGCCTTCTCCCGAATCGGTGATCGGAGGCATGTTTTTCCCAACGTGTAGAGCCGCGTCGATCCGCTGTCTCGCCTCACTGCCGATCGCCCACTTCGCCGTCCTCTCGCGCTCCTTGCTGTCCAGGATGTGTTCGGCGTCTCGATATCGGACTCGAGCTGCCTCGAGAACTAGTCGCATGGGCTCGCCATCCAGATCCTCCTGCCATAGGTGGGCATCCCACACGAGCCACCGCTGGCGACGATGGTCGAAGCGGAGTCGATCGCCGAAGAGGTAGCAGATGAGTTCGGCGTTGCCGGCGTCGGTGAGCGGGAAGTCGGCCGGTCGTCTAGGGTGCGTTCGATCCATTGCCAGGCTACCGATCTCATGACCGCTGCCCGAATCAGAACACTCAGTTGCGTTGGTTGAGGACTGCTGTGGCTGGCCCGAGTGACATCGGCGGGAGTGAGTGCGGCTTACCGATGTAACGACACCCTCGATCTCGGCCGATTCCATCGGCGGGTCACAATTTGGACCGAAGGTGCTTTTCAGCAGAACCGCCAGGTGCTCGGGTGCAAGTCCTTCGTTTATTTAGAAGCCTGCAAGTTTTGCTGCAATGTGATTTCGCCGGCCTTTGAGTACCCCTTTCAGATCCGCACTCACCCAACCGGGATGATTGGGCCTCGATCGTTTTCTTGGCGCGCGCAGCATGGACGCCAAATCGGAGGGCAGGTCCGCAATCGGCACGTCGAAAATGTGGCTTGACGCTTCCCATTCATACCGGCGACCGCTGATATGCACGCTTGTAGGGGCTACAACGAATCCGCCTTCTCCGCGCACGTCCAATCCTGGCCCGAGCAAACCGGCGCTGTTTCCGATGTCGTCGCCGCCATACGCGAAGAACAAATGACGACCGCCCCCGCCCGTAACCACCTCTACCGTTGCAGGAAGCTTGCCGCGCTCGTCCTCCAGAGCGACGAGGCCTTCATCCCCACCGCTAGCGGGGTCAATATCGAGAACAATGATGTGATTTCCCGAGCCCGTGGCGATTCCTATGTTGGAATCGGGCCACTTCTTCCACCAAGCTCGACTGGTCTCCGCGGCGGCGGTTGCCCGGTCCGGCCAGTCCAATAGGCGAGGGTGCTTCCCGGGCCGGTCACAAACAGCGCCTTATTGGCACGTGCAAGCGCCGTCCACGACACCATGGACCGGAATGATTCGAAGTCCGCAAGATGCAAGATCAAGAGCCGCAAGATCACGCGCATCATTGACTGGGCCAGGGTCAAATATCGAAATCACGCGACTGCCTCGAGCCGCGCGATCCATTCATCGAGGCCCAGCACCTTGATTCGGCGAGTTCGGTGCTGTCCGGCCAACTCCTCTCGCCCCGACCAAAGCCTGTGGGGGTCAAGATTTCATTCAGGCAGCTCCGATCAAGTGTTTGTTACTACGGTCCTCTTCGCACGGACACCAGCCTTCCTAGAAGGCAGCTTGATCTGTCAGCTTCCCGTCTTCGCGGCCTCTTGCAGCTCGCTAACCGCGACCGACGACAGGAATGTATCGCGCAGCGATTCGTCCTCCAGATCGCCGGCAATCGACTCGATCACTTCAAGCGCTCGCCGAATCGCGTGCCGCCCGCCCTTCGCGTCTCCCGCTGCTGCCTGAGCCTGGCCACTGGCCGCCAGCGCTTTCCAGATCAGACTCGGATTTCCGTCATCGGTGGCGACCTCGATCGCCCGGTCGAGCTCGACCACAGAATCTTCGTGCTTCCCCAGCGCACTCAGCGCCTGCCCACGCAGCCGTCTTCCCTTCGCGATGTAACGAGGCGCCCCGGCGCTCGTCGCCGCGGCATCGTGATTCGATTGCAGCGTGTTGACGAACGGCAACATCATACGGAACATGCCGGCCAGCATGGGATGCAGTCTCTCAGCATGCGGCCTTATCTGATCGGCCAGACCCGCGACCTCCGACAGCCGCCCGGTCGTTACCGCCAGCATCAGCGACGTCACCATGGCCCACGCTTTGACGCTGTCATCATCGATTTCGGCGGCGATCGCATACGCCTCGGCCTGAACCGCTTCCGCCTTGTCAAATTCATGATTGAGAACGTGGGCGAAGGCTTGCGCAACGGTCATTTCGCCTTCGGCTTTCCTATCGCCAGTATCGCGGTGGATACGCCTTAAGTCGCTGAACACCGTGACTGCCCCGACGTCGTCGCTCGTGGCCATCAGAAGACTTGCCCGCGCCTCGTGGATCAGCGTCACGACTTCCGTTGGATAGACTGGCAATCGATCCGCCGCCAGGAGCGCTCGATCGAAGAATCGCAAGGCGTCCCTGGCCGCATAAGTCGCCGCCGCCTTGTGCCCCGACTTCACCAGATAGTCCAGCGCCCTGTCCCAGACTTGGCCTTCCTCGAAGTGATGCGCAAGCACTTCGTAGTGCTCCGCCAGCCGGTCCCGGTAAAGCTCCTCGATTGCCATCGCCACCGTCCGGTGCAGCGAACGGCGCCGATCCATCAGCAATGTGGAGTAGGCCACCTCGTGCGTCAGCGCGTGCTTGAACATGTACGACAGTTCGGGGAAGTAGTCCTTCTCATAGATCAGTTCCAGCGATCGCAGGCCCCCGAGCATGCCCTCAAGTTCAACCTGCGACTCGCTTATTCGCTGGAGCACTTGACGCGTGAACTCCCGCCCGATCACTGAAGCAAGCTGAATCGTTTCGCGAGGTTCGCGGTCGAGGCGGTCGATCCGGCTCAATATGATTTCCTGAATCGTGTCGGGCAGCCGCACATCCCGCAGCGACCCCTCCACCAGGTATTCGCCGTTGCTGCGCGTTAGCGCTCCCATCTCGACCAGCGATTTGGTCACTTCTTCCACGTAGAACGGATTGCCCTCGGCTTTGTTGTGAACCAAGTCTCTTACATCAGCCGGTAGCCAGTCCACCCCCAGTACGCCCGCCGCCACCAATGCGCTGTCGTCGGGCGGCAGATCGCGGAGCACCAACCGGCTGTAGTGCGAACGTTCGCCCAGACCATGTGTGACGCCGGGCCGATGGCTCAGCACCAGCAGCACGGGCAAGCTCGTCACGACGTCCACGAGCGCTCCCAGCGCCGCTTCCGACTCCTGATCGATCCAGTGCAGGTCCTCCACCAGAGCGACCAGCGCCCGCAGACCGGCGTAGATACCCGCCCTGCGGCCCATTCCGTCTGTGCGCTCGGCCGCGTCGTCGCCGGCGTCGACATCGAGGAGGAATTAAAGGAACGGTACGGGCCCCCGCGTCTCCGGCGTCCAGCGGGCCGTTTGTTCGTCCACCTTCGCGATGATGCGTTCGTCTCCGTCCTGTTCCTCGATCCCGAAGGCGTTCTTCAGCAAGTCCACGATCGGCAGGTAGGGGATGTTGCGGCCGAAGCTCACGCACTGCCCTTCGATCCAGGCAGCACCCAGCGTTTCGGCCCGGCGCCGGAACTCCAGCAGCAGCCGCGATTTGCCGATGCCAGCCTCGCCCGCCACGAACACGACCTGTCCGCGGCCCTCCCTCGCCCGCTCCAGGTAGCCCTCCAGGGTCGCCATTTCCTGCTCGCGTCCCACGAAAGGCGACAGGCCTCGGATGGCGGCCGCTTCCATCCTCGTGCGGACATCCTTCGCTCCGACAGCGCGGTAGGCCGCCACGGCCTCTTGCTTGCCCTTCACCTTTAGATCGCCTATCGACTCGCATTCAAAGTAGTCCGCCACCGCCCGGTGGGTGTTGGCGGTCAGATACACCGTCCCCGGCTCGGCCGACTGCTCCATCCGGGCCGCCATATTGACAGTGTCGCCAATCGCCGTGAAGTCCATCTCCAGCTTCTCGTTGATGCTCCCGACGACCACCGGGCCAGTGTTCAGCCCCACCCGGAAGCGGCAATCGATCGAATGCTGTGAATTCAGTTCGCGCCGTACTGGCCCAGCGTTCGCTGCATTTCGAGCGCGGCAGACACCGCGCGTCGCGCCGAGTCCTCGTGGGCGATCGGGGCCCCGAACAGCGCCATCACACCGTCGCCGCGGAACTGCACCACCGTCCCTTCGTAGTGGTGCACGGCATCCATCATCCGCTGCAGGCAGCCCTGCATGAGGCGATACACCTCCTCCTCGTCCAGCCGCTCGGAAATTGGCGTGAAGCCGGCTGCGTCGGCGAACAGTACGCTCACCGCCCGCCGCTCGCCCTTGATCGCCTCCCGACCCTCCAATATCCGGTCGGCGAGGTGCGCCGGCGTATAACTGAGCGGGTCCGGCGTGGCCGGCCCCTCCGCCGCGCTCAGTGACTTCCCGCAGTTGTCGCAGAACTTGGCCTGCGTACGCGCGTCGGCTCCGCAGTGGGGGCAAGTGCTCTTCAGTGCCGCTCCGCACTGCTCGCAAAACGCCGCGCCGGCCCGATTCTCATGTCCGCAGCGCTCGCACTCCACCCTGATCCCCCTTGTATTCCGCTCAGGCCCGCGTCCGATTCTCTTCCCGTCCGCCGCGTCCCGCAACTGATACGCACTTGACTTCGCTGCGTGCCGCGAGATCGCTGCTCTGCCCCGTATGGTGCTAAAACTCTGTCGGGGTCCTCGGATTGGAAATCTGGACCCCGCACGAAATTATTCACTCGGCGTTCGGCATCACGCCGCTCAGTCGCATTGAGCGGTTTCTCGGTTCAGCAGATCCACGTATGGGTCGAGCCCCTCCACCAAGACCAAGGGCTGCGCCGAGGGGGCTATTGACCAGTCCAGTCCTCTCGCCCCGACCGTCACCAACTCGCTAGCTCGCTGACAGCGAATAGCGGTAAGTATCGGTCGCGTGGAGAAACGCTCACTATTCGGTCTCCGCGTACCCCGTAGGGTGCAAGGACTCGATCGGCGTAGTTGAGACGGTATGTTGGCCCGCCACAGCCAGTGGGTTGCTATCCTGCAGCGCATCCATGAGCCTCGGCTCGCACCTGCCAGCGGCGGAGCTGCATGAGCAAAGGACAACGCCAGCGCGAGTACGGGGAGATTGAGGCGCGGCTCAACGCGGCGACCCGGCCTCCGCTTGAGTTGCGACAGTTTGGCCAGCAAGACAGCTCATACGCTCTGTGGGAAGTCCAGGTGCCCGCTTCGGAGCCGGAGACGTGCCGGGTGCTCCCAAGGCAGACGCAGGCAACCCGCGTCATCGGACCGTTCTTGGAGTTGGTTCGTCGATATCCGGACGCCCAAGCCTTACGCGACGCTGATGTCGACGAACTCCGCAGGTGGTTCAAGCCATTGGGGCTTACGCAGAGGGTAAATCATTTGGTGGACATTGCCCAGATTCTAGTTCGCGAGCATAACGGTGAAGTTCCAGCCAATCTCAATACCCTCATGGATCTTCCCGGCATTGGCGGATACAGTGAGAGGGCTATTCTCCGCCTCGCGTTTGGCTACCCGTATCCAATGATTGATGAAGGTAGTGGCAGAATCCTGAGACGGGTCTTGGGGATGCCATTCACGGGAAGGGCCTACTCGGACGCACCTCTTCGAGATAGGGTTGCCGAGATACTCCCAAGGCGCTACAGTCGTCAGTTCAATCTCGGACTTCTTGATATCGGTGCGGCGTTCTGTCGTCCTCTGAATCCTGATTGTGACCGATGTCCGCTACTGGAATTCTGTATCTACGCTAACGATCATAAATCCGCATTAGCATGAGGCCCCGTATTTACCTCGACACACACGTGATCGACTATATGTGGGACTATCGGCGCGAGATCTGGGACGACGAAACTGACGCTCGGCACTGCGAGCAATCATCTTCTAGCGTGCCAGTCCCGCAGTTTGCGGCGCTTGTCAGTCTTCCCACACTGGCATGGCTCAACGATTGCCGGCTCATCGTCGGTGATGAGGTTCTCAAGGAGCTATCGGCTATCCGCCGACTAGACCGGCGCACGGAACTCGTCGCCTATGCGAATCAACTGCGCCACTTAGGCGAACTTGGTCTCGACGAAGGCACCGACCGAATTGAGACCGTTCAACGGCCCCCGTCAGATCGAACAGGCGTGCAGCGAGGGCATGGGCTTCCGATGCAGCCACCTCCTCCCGGTTTTCAGCAACTCGCCTTTGAACGAAAACCAGTACTCGAAACAGGAGGTCCACCTTCCCAACTGATTGATGACATTCCGGTTTCAGACCGACGACTTGTGCAAGAAGCAATCGGTCTGGACTGCGACATCTTCTTGACCTCCGACATTCGGCTCATTCGGCGTGGTGAGCGGTTTGAGCACGTCTGGGGCCTAAGGTTTTGCGACCTCGATCAACTCGCCATCGAGCAGGCGGGTGATCCAGACGCAGGTGCGAGTGAAGCGGAGCGACTTTACCCCGACCTTTTGCTCTATACCGGCATGATTCCGGGCGGATTGCAGTACTAGTCGGTTCGGGGCATCACCTCGCGTCGCGATCGGGGCCACCATCATCGAGCTGCCGACCATCGCCCGGCCCGGCTAGCTTCCGGTCGCCATGAAATCGCGCATGCGTTTGTCACCCCCGAAATATCTCTCGAGACGTACGGGAGTGCAAGCATGAACCCGTCCCCCGGACCGGAACCGCATGACTGGCATTCCGATCCGTTTCGAGTGTTGGTGACGCTCGGGGAGAGCACGACCGCCGGGGGCTGGAGTTCGACGCCGGAGCGGTGCTGGGCTCCTCTTCTCGCTGCGTTGATAAGCGACTTTCAGGATGAACCCGTCAAACTCGTGAACAGCGGCATCGGGGCGAACCTCATATCCACCGGATCGCCGAACTACGAATTTTCCGGAAAACCTGCGGCAAACGAGCGCCTTGACAAGCACGTCATTGCGCACGATCCGGATCTGCTTGTTATCTCCTACGGGCTGAACGATGCCCGGGGTGGCACTCCAGTCGAGATGTTCCGTGACGAGCTGACGAGTCTGATCGCCTCGATACGAAAAGCCTGTGATCCGCTCATAGTCCTGCCCGGCCCGTACTTCATGACTGATTACGAAGGCTACGAGCGCTTCGACAAGGCCAGCCCCGATGCTTTCGAGAGTTTCAACCTTATTACCGAGCAGGTCGCTCTCGCCACTGAAAGTCTCTTTTGCGACGTTTATCACGCGTATGGCGGTGCGCCCTGGATGGTCCATTACGACGGCGTCCACGCCAACGACCTTGGCCATATGCTGATCGCCAACGCGCTCTTTCAAACTCTTGCGCAGCACTGTTCGGGTCTGGCCGTTCGCACCAGGCGAATCGAGCAAACCAGCGAACGCTGGCGTGACGAATCCGTCCTCAGAGCTGACTACAGCTTCTAGGACCTTCAACGGGGGAAGGCACCTGACACCGGCACGCCCGAATCACGCGTAGCCGATTTTTTCGAGTTTTACTCCCACGCAAATCCGTAGAGTCGCGCACGCTGTATGTAAAACCGCGCCGCCACGCCATCGCTCGGGCACGTATCGCCGCCCTACCGGCGCCTGCGGTTCACGTTAAGGGGGGCTGAACTCTTTTCATTTCAAGTAGGTCAATCGAACGCCGCCGATTGACGAAAGCGAGCAAGATCGGTTCTGTCCGGTCCGACACTCCACTGACGCAGGATTTCATCTTGCCTGACACGCCGAGGAGGACCTCGCGAAGTGTCCGCACAGCACATCGACTGCGGCGTCAAAGTCCAGGCAGCCTGCCTCGCTCGGCTATGGGAGGTTTAATCGCCAGTCATCCGGACATCGCTTCAACGAGCGTGCCGCAACTCCATTCAACGACCTGAATTAACCATCTGACATCGTGCTCCTTACGTTGCTGTGAAGGTTTCGCCACGAGCTCGGCCTCCGCGATGTCATCGGCTGGACTGCAACCCCCATTGGCCGAGATGATAGTCGTCAGCGAAGAGGACTTCGAGTCTTAACCGGCGGCGATATTCGTCGCCCTGCCAGCGGCGGAGCAGCATGAGCAAAGGATAACGCCAGCGCGAGTACGGGGAGGTTGAGGCGCGGCTCACCGCGGCTACCCAGCCTCCGCTCGAGTTGCGACAGATTGGCCAGCAAGTCGGCTCGTACGCTCTGTGGGATGTCCAGACGCCCGCTTCGGAGTCGGAGACGTGCCGGATGCTCCTCACGGCTGGCGTTCACGGCGATGAGCCGGACCGGCGTGAATCTCTACGACCGCAGCGCGTCTAACGTTCGGGGTTCGCCTGGGCTGATGCTCGTGTTCGCGGGACTGGCGTTCGCCGTCGGCTGGGCGGTCGGCGTGTACCTCCAGGCCAGCTGGGGGCCGTCCGTGGTCATGCTGGTCGTCGCGCTGGTGATGGTCTGGGGTTCGTACTTCGCTTCCGACGGAATAGCGCTCGGGATGGCGCGCGCCAGGGAGGCGCAGGAGAACGACTTCACCCAATTGCACAACGTCGTGGAAGGGATAAGTCTGGCCGCTGGAATTCCAAAGCCAGGGATTTACGTCATCGAAGATCCCGCGCCCAACGCCTTCGCCACCGGACGCAATCCCAAGCGCGGCGCGGTCGCCGTGACCACGGGCCTCCTGGAGAAGATGAACCGCGACGAGCTGGAAGGGGTCATCGCCCACGAACTCTCGCACATCAAGAACCGCGACACGCTGGTGATGACGATCTCCGTCACGCTAATCGGTCTGGTGGTGCTGGTCGGCGACCTGATGTTGCGCGCGGTCTGGCTCGGCGGCGGACGGCGTCGGCGCGGGTCTGGCGCGGCGGCAGCCATTCCGGTGATTCTGGCCGTGGTCTTGCTGATACTGGCGCCGATCTTCGCGCGGCTGTTGCACTTCGCAATCTCGCGGCGGCGGGAGTTTCTGGCCGACTCCGATGCCGCGCTATTGACCCGTCATCCCAGCGGACTCATCTCCGCGCTCCGCAAGCTAGGGGCCGACCGAACGGTCGTTCGCACGGCCAGCCGGGCCGCGGCGCACCTGTGGATCGAGTCGCCCATAGACAACGAAGGCGGCCGGCGAACCAAAAAAGCCGGCGCCTGGCTAAACCGCCTCTTTCTCACCCATCCTCCCATCGGCGACCGCATCAAGGCGCTTGGAGGGGAGGCGTGAGACCGCTCCGTCAGATTTCCGGACGCCAACTGCAAATCGCGTTCCCACAATCAACCAACCTCATGTCATCGATGTCGTAACCCAGGTGGCTAACAGCCCGGGATTCGCTTGCTGCGAGAACCGGGACGAGCGTAAATCCGCAGGTGGCCTTCGCCTCAGACGCGAGAATTGACGTTGGCTTCTGGCGAGCCGGACCGGCCGATCCGCAAGATCCCCGCGTATCTCAGGATGAGAATCCCCACTGCCAGGACCCAAACTCGAAAGAGTCCCACGCGAACGTCAACGACGAATGACTATGTATCTCCACCGGTGTCGAGCATTTTCACTACGAGCTCCAACCAGGCGGCGATCGCGACAACAAACGACACCCACCCAAACCATTTCGGGAATGCGCCTGCTCGAATTATCGCAACGCAAAGCAGAAGGGCGCCGATGCCCGATCGCAGCGCGAGGGAAAGATCACTGGCGAGATTCTGAACGGGCACAATGGACTCATGGGAATCGATCAGCCCGGTCCGGTTCGCGTCCTCGGCGGTTCCGATGAATTCGGGAACGATTGCATACAGAACCCCCAGATCAATCGCGCGAACCGCGACCGAGAGCACGGCCCCCGCCGATATCGCAGCAAGAGTAAGTGAGGCGATCGTCCCCGACGGTTTGATCATCAAGTAGGCGCCAAGCGTCGCCAGGATCAGCATTACCATTCCCGCTATCTGAAGCCAGTTGAATAGCGCGAGCCTTTCCTGAATTGGCGCCAGCGCGGCGATCTCTTGCCATACTGCATCGACTTCCAAATCGGCTCTCGAATTGGCGTCGAACGCTTCAGCGCGGATTCGCGTGCTCATTAACCAAACGATTGGAGCGAGAATCCCGCACGATCCGGACACGACGTAAAAATCCGTGCTGTGCGAGCGCGGGCGTTAGGGGCCTCCCTCGTTTATCCCGGCACCGGATCGTACCCTTTTTAGCGGAGTTGCCAATTCTTAACGATGTGTATACGGACGGAGCCAGCGGCTCATCGAAAACCTTTAGGCTCTCCCTCTGGAAGTCGCGTACCGTGATGGCGGATTTGATTCTCGTTACGTCGATCTGGTATCTAAAGTGCAGCTGGGAGGCAACGACCATGACGAGAATCGATATTGCGATCCGCAGAGAGAAGTGCCTCAAAGTCGGTGTCGACGACTTGATCGAGGGTTTGAGACGTGTGGGCGTCCAGGCCGGAGACACGATCTTCTGTCACTCTTCGCTGAGCAAGTTTGGATACGTCGAGGGTGGCGCGGAGACGGTCGTAGACGCGCTCGTCGCGGCGGTAGGTCGCGCCGGGACCGTTGCGGCGCCTGCCGGTCGACCTTCAGCGGGCCTGGGTCCAGACCCATTATTCGACGTTAACAACACCCCGTCCGATCGCGGGGTAATTTCGGAAGCCATCCGGAATCGGAGCGCCGGTCGAAGTCACCATATGATCGATTCAATTTCCGCTTTCGGCCCCGAGGCCGAGTTCTTGACAAGTACGCACTCTGTCACTAACTGCGGGGCCGAAAGCCCGTATCAGAAGCTAATGGCTACTGACGCCCAGATTCTTCTGCTCGGCGTTTCTCACAGCTCGAATACGACCTTTGAAGCGGTTGAAGAGGAGCTGGCGCCCGCGTATGTAAGGTTCAAAGACCTGCCCGGTGCTCGAATCATTGACGAAGAGGGTCATGAACGGCTTCTTCCATCGAAGCGACAGGACTTCACATACTCGTCCGACTTCAACAAGCTGAACGGCGATTTGATCCGTGCCGGGGCTCAAAGCGAAATTGTGATCGGCGAAGCCGTCGTGCGACGAGTCTCCGCGGCGAGGTTGCATCAAGTTGTAAAAAAGGCGATTGAGGCCGACCCCTTCGCCGTCAGATTGCGGGAAGGTGAGCAACCCCAGCCGGAAATTCCGACAAGTATTCGCGACCTACCGCGGTAGTGTATTGTCGCCTGCTGCTACGAATTGCCCGTGTTGCCAGATCCGTTGCTTCACCGGGGAATGAACGGGGTCGCCTGCCCTCGCCGTTCGCCTCAGACCCGATAATTGACGTCGGCTTCCGGCGAGGACGGAGGGCCAATATCCATCGCCAGCACGGTTGAATCAAGGCTTTCCCTCATGAGGCGTAGCTTTACGCCCTACGAATCGGGATCGTCCCACAGGTTCCCTGTACTTATCCAGCGCCCCGGACCGAACGTAGCTAGAGTGTCAGACGATGCAACTCCGAAGATTTCTGGTTCGCAATACTGACGCTCCGCAATTGGTCGAGCTGTTTCTCATCGCCAGCGTCTTCTCTGTTCTTGCAATTCGCGCCTTCCTGGCGGCGGCAGGCTATCCCCAGCCAGGGGGAGACGGTTTGCATATCGCCCACATGCTCTGGGGCGGTGTGTTCATGGTGCTAGCCCTTTTGATGCTATTCAGCTTCCTGGGTCGGGCCGCGCAGAAAGTATCGGCCATCCTTGCTGGAATTGGATTTGGCACCTTCATCGACGAGTTGGGTAAGTTCATCACCAGCGACAACGATTACTTCTTCCAACCGACTATTGGCATTATCTACATCATTTTCATTGGGGTCGTCCTGCTAATTCGCGTACTCCACCAGAACAGAAAGTCCACCCCAGAAGAGGCTGTGGCCAACATTCTTAACCAGCTTGGAGCTGCAGCAGGCGGAAGATTGGACAGCAGATCCAAACGCGAAGCGATGGATCTCATGGCAACGATGGAACCCGCGAATCCATCCGTTCGAGCACTCAGGGAGTACATCGGCGGCCTGGATACCGAGGAAGGGGCCGACCGGAGACTCTATTCGAGACTTTCCACCGTGTTAATCAGGTATTACAGCCGTGTGGTGTTGAACCGTTTGTTCGCTGCAGGACTCACGGGATTGTTTGTCCTGTTCTCGATTTTGTAGCTGATTGGCGCCATAGTTCTCCTCGCCGTCGCCCTGGCTGACGTACCGGAGGAAGAAGCCACGTTCGTCAGCGCGGCCCAGGTCGTGTCTTCATCGGTCGCTGCTGCGATGATCCTCATTGGGGCGTCGAGGCTTCGTCGTTCTCGCGTCGACGCCTATCGCTGGTTCATGCGCGGGATCCTTGTGAACATCTTCGTTACTCAGGTGTTCGTATTCTTCGAGTCAGAACTTCGGTCGATGGGAGGACTTGTTATCAGCATTCTCATCTACGTCGCTTTGACGTTCATGATCGAAAGGGAGAAAGCTCTCGCCATGAGTTTTGACGATCAACAATCAAAGAGGGAAGGGATCACATGATATGTGCGGAATTCCCACGCCTCCATCGATGACCTCACCTATAAGAATTGGATCCCGCGTCTGACCTGGAAGTCATAACAGCGGGGGCGTGAGCGGAGGGCCAATATCCATCGCCAGCACGGTTGAATCAAGGCTTTCCTTCATGAGGCGTAGCTTTACGTCCTGCGAATCGGGATCGTCCCACAGGTTGGTGAACTCGCCTGGATCGTTATCCATGTCATATAACTCACCGAATGGGTGCCCATGGTAAACAACGAGTTTCCAGCGCAGATCTCTATACATCGTGCCAAACATCGATTCGCCTCCCTGACCATCGTAATACTCTGAGCGGACATGCTCGCGGTGATGGTCAGGAGCAGATTGTCCCGTGAGGATCGGAAGCAGTGAGCGGCCGTGCATTTGCCGCGGAATATCCAGGCCGACGATTTCGAGCACCGTCGGCGCGATGTCAGTCAGCTCTACCAGCGCATCGCTTACTAATCCCTCCGCCAGCGAAGAAGGCCACGACCAGAGAAGCGGAACTCGCACCAATCCCTCGTAAAACCGGCAGCCTTTGCGGGTCAATCCATGATCTCCAAGCATCTCACCGTGATCGCTGTTGAAGATAATTAACGTCTGCTCTAGCTCGCCGGAATCCGCCAGAACCTCGAGAAGTCGTCCGATTTGCTCGTCCACGAGTTCGATCATCGCGTAGTACGCGGCCCGCACCAATTGGATGTCGCGCTCGTCCGGTCTTCGCGCGTCCGTCTGGAACGTAATCCCGCTGAGCTTTGCCTGGTTTTCCAGGTCCGAATCTAGATAGTGAGGACGAGGCAGTGACGAGGGCTCAAAACGACGGTAGAACTCCCACGGTGGATCGAAGGGAGGATGCGGATAGTAGAAATTAAGGCAAAGCAACCAGGGATCTTCCCGGGGCGTTGTGATGAACTCCGTCGCCTTCTCGGCGCACCAGGTTGCCTGGTGCAACGGTGCGAGCGTGCCGTCGTCATCGGATGAAGGCGGAAAGAATCGTTCGTGTCCGTGTCTTTCCTTCGCTTTGCGACCCAGGACGTTCGCCGGCTCCTGGCCTTTAGCTATTAGCCAAAGGTGATAATCCTCGTGTAGAAACGTCGGGTCATCCGGCCGGGTGCTGTACTGGTAATACTGGAAGCCGTCGTCCGAACGCTCTTCACGGCGTCCCCTATTTGAGGCCAGGTGAAGCTTCCCCACCAAACCGCAGTCGTACCCCGCGTTTGCCAACAGTTTTGAGACAAGCAGCGGCTCCTCACGATACCCCGGCGGGAAATAGGCTGCGCCGTTGCGGTTCTGATGGACCGCGCTGGGGTATTTGCCAGTCATGAAGCTGGCTCTGCTGGGCGTGCAAATGGGGCTCTGGCAATATGCGCGACTGAATCCCACGCCGCTGTCGACTATCCGGTCGAGATTTGGAGTGTGCATATGGGGATAGCCGAGAGCGCCAATCGTGTCGAAACGCTGCTGGTCCGTCGTGATCCAGAGTACGTTCGGCCGACCGTCAGGGCTCGGGGTTCTCATGTGACCTCAATCGATTTCAGAAGGCTCTTGCAAGTTCATACGCCTGACGACGTCGATCTGCGTGCGAATGCCACCGAGGCTCTTCACGACTTCGTCGCCGGCACGTGGCGCCCGGAGTTTGACGGCTTCTAATCACGCTTCGGACTCTGGATGACTTGTATGCGGCGCCTGGTCCGAGATTAGCCGCGGGTCGCAATCAGGATCAACACGCCTATTCCAACCGCAGTCCGATACAGGGCAAATGCCGCAAACCCCCTTTCGTTCAAGTATCGCAACAGCCACCGCGCTGCGAAAAAGCCCGAAACGGCCGACAAAACGACTCCGACACCGAGAATCGCCAACTCGTCCTGCGTAGCGCCGGCTTGCGCCAGACGGAATCCCCTCAGGACCGCCGCCCCAAGAATCACCGGCGCCATTAATAGAAACGAGAACCTGGCCGACTCTACCCTTCCCAATCCCAGCGCCCTCCCGACCGTTATGGTCAATCCCGATCGGGAAACGCCGGGAATGAGCGCGCCTGCCTGCGCGACTGCTATGGCGAGCAAGACGGCAAACGATCGACCGTTGCCACTTTCGGCTTCGCCGATTCTATCGGCAAGGTAGAGCGCGACCCCGCCACCGGCCAGCGCCAGCCCCACGATCCACGGCTCCCGGAGCGTCGTTTCAACGACGGATTCCAGCAATAAACCTACGGCGGCCACTACTCCCATGCCGGCAATGACGGCTGCAAGCTTCCGGCGCGCGTCGGAGCGAAGTTGCGGTTGCGATGACACTGCCGAAACCAGCAGGTGACGCCATTCAAGCCGCATCGTCGAAACCGCTGCCAATCCAGTGCCGGCATGCACCGCGACCGCGAATGTGAGACCGGTGAAAACCGGTGACTCCACACCCACCAGCCACGGGACGACGATCAGATGGCCCGAACTGCTTATAGGAAGGAACTCTGTAATTCCTTGAATGATCCCCAGGAGGGCCGCCGCCACCCAGTCAGTCGCGGCCAGCTTGCCATCCCATCGCCGCGCCGGGCACGGACGTTAGATTGGCGATTTCATATTCGCCCATTTGCGAACGTCCTCCGGTCCTAAATGAAAACCGGGGCCAGGACCAATGTGATCGTACTCAACAGCTTGACCAGAACGTGCAACGACGGCCCCGCCGTATCCTTGAACGGGTCGCCCACTGTGTCGCCGACGACTGCGGCTTCGTGGATGGCGGAGCCTTTTTGGACAACATTTCCGTCCGAATCCAGCATCGCTCCGGATTCGATGTATTTCTTTGCGTTGTCCCACGCTCCGCCGCCGTTGTTCAACGCGGTTCCGAGGATCACTCCCGCGATTGTGCCGACCATAAGCAGGGCAGCCTCCGCCTCGGCTCGCAAGACGATTCCCACAACGACGGGTGCCAGGATCACCAGGAGTCCCGGTGCAATCATATTTTTCAGAGCGGATTTCGTGGCGATATCGACAGCCGCCTGGTAATCAGGCTGTTCGGAGCCGTCCATGATTCCCGGATGTTCGCGGAACTGCCGTCGCACTTCCTCGATGATCGCGCTCGACGCGGTTCCCACGGCCTTGATGGCCATCGAGCTGAACAGAAATACGAGCATCGCACCGAGCATCCCGCCAATGAAGACCTCAACTTTTGCGATGTTTACGGAGTCGAGATGCGCCTTCTCAAGGTAGGCGCTGAACAGCAGGAACGCGGCAAGCGCAGCCGATCCGACGGCGTATCCCTTGGTGAGAGCTTTTGTGGTGTTACCGACGGCATCGAGACCATCCGTGATCGCTCGCGCCTCTTCGTCGGCGCCGGAGAATTGGGTGATTCCGCCCGCGTTATCGGTGATCGGTCCAAACGTATCCATGGCCAGAATGTATGCCGCACTCATGAGCATTCCCATGGTTGCAACGGCGGTTCCGAAAATGCCGCCGGCCATCGGGTTGTCCGTCACGATGTTTAGAGCTTCCGCACCTTCACGACCTAATACGAACGAGGCCCCCAGAGCAGCGGAAATCACGAGAATTGGGGCGGCGGTCGTCTCAAACCCGACGGCGACTCCGGCAATGATGTTGGTTGCGGGGCCCGTTCTGGAAGCTTCGGCGATGTCGCGCACCGGTCGCCAGGAACCAGCGGTGTAGTACTGCGTGATGTAAACGAACGCAACACTTGTAAGAATTCCAACCACGCCGGCGAAGAAAAACCAAATACTGTTCAGCATCACAATGCTTGCAATCAGCATCCCGACCGTCGACAAACCGGCGGTAACCCAGAAGCCGAAATCGAGGGCGCGCTGCGGATCCTTAACCATCGAAGGTCGGATGGAAGCCAGTCCCACCAGCGACGCGATCAGACCGAGTGCGCGAACGACGAGCGGAAACAGAATCCAGGCCTCGTCGTTGCTTCCGGTGGCGATATAAAGCGCAACGCCGAGAATCATGGCGCCGATGTTTTCCGCGGCAGTGGATTCGAAAAGATCGGCTCCGCGTCCGGCACAGTCACCGACGTTGTCGCCAACGAGATCCGCGATCACGGCAGCGTTGCGAGGATCGTCCTCAGGAATCCCAGCCTCGATCTTGCCAACGAGGTCGGCTCCAACATCGGCCGCCTTGGTGTAGATTCCGCCGCCAAGCTGGGCGAATAGCGCAACAAAACTGGCGCCGAATCCGTAGCCCACGATGAGGAATGGAGCGAGAGCCGGATTTTCAAAACCGCCGAAAAGGAGGAAGAGCACATACACGCCCAGCAAGCTGAGGGAAACAACCAGAATTCCGGAAATAGCTCCGCCGCGCAGCGCGACGGTAAGCGCCTCACCGAGCGACGATTCAGCGGCCCTTGCGGTTCTAACGTTGGCTTTTACGGCGGCAAGCATGCCGATTACCCCGGCCAGTCCCGAGCTGAACGCCCCGATCAGAAAAGCCACGCCGGTGTGCCAGGCAAGATCGAATCCATCTATCGTTACGGCCCCTTCGCCCGGCGGGGTTTCCTCGCCTAAAAACCCAACGATCGCTGACAGAGCAAGCGCCGCGAGAATGGCAAGGACCGCAATTGTCCGATACTGACGCTTCAGAAACGCCACAGCGCCTTCGTAAATAAAGCCGCTGACCTCGCGCATGCGCTCGTTGCCCTGGTCACGTCGAAGCATGTCCCACGTCAAGTACGCGGCGAATAGCAGGGCGATCACAATCGAGACGGGAACTATCCGGATCATGTTTTCCTCTTGCAAAAGTGGGCGGCGAGCAGCCGGACCTGACGGCCCGGCAAATTAACGCAATAGTCTACTTGACGGTTCGATCTCAAGCAGGCTGTGTGATCGATCGCAACCGCTTACCGGTCCTCAAGTGCCGCGCGAAGCGCATCAAACAACGCATCCAAATCATCCTGACTACCGATCGAGATTCGGAGCGAGTTACTTACCTGAAGATTATCCGAAAAATGGCGGACGAGAATCCTTCGGTCGCGGAGATAGTCCAATACGTTCACAGCCGAATTATCCCCGAAGTCGACAAGAACGAAATTTGCCCTCGACGGATGGACCGTCAGGCCCAATTCACTCGTTAGCTTCTCGGACAGCCAGTCCCTGCGCCGGGCCGCGTCCGACCACGATGCCCGGGCCCACTCATCGTCGCGAAGCGCGGCAACGGCAGCGATCTGGGCCGCGCTGCTTACGTTATACGAGTCCTTTACCTTTACAACATTGGTCGCAAGCTCGATCGAGCCCAGCATGTAACCCACTCGGAGGCCTGCCAGACCGTAGGCTTTGGAAAGCGAGCGCACGACGCAAACGTTCGAATACTGCTGTACGAGCCGAGAGCAATCTTCGCCGGAGAAATCCGCATACGCCTCGTCCACGACCACCAGATTCTGACCGGATTCGCAAATCTCGGCGATCTGTTCAGGCGGGTACCACGTACCGGCGGGATTGTTGGGATTTGTGATGAAAAGGATTGAGCCGCGGGTCGAGGAGAGCTTACGAACGGGCAACGTGAAATCGGCTCCGAGCGGAACTTCTACACTCCTCGCTCCCTGGATCTGCGCCATTACCGGGTAAAGCGAATAACTGGGCATCGTGAATACCGCGCTGTCGCCGGCTTCGCAGGTCGCTCGTATCAGCAGATTGAGAATGTCATCAGACCCGTTCCCGACCACGAACTGCTCAGGCTCGGCGTCAAATCGCCGGGCAAGCTCGGCGCGCAATTCGTTCGACATGGCGTCGGGATACAAACGAAGATCGTCAGGTTCGATCGACCGAATCGCCCTTAGCGCCGCCGGTGAACACTCGACGCTCTCGTTGGTGTTGAGCTTTATCCAGCCACTCTCTCGTGGCTGCTCACCCGGAATGTAGCCGAGCATTGCATCGATGTTTTTGCGGATTGTTACCAATTTCGGTCAGCCGAGAGAATTAAGGATGAAGCGACGCCTGATGGCATGATTCGAGCCGCTGCAGGCGCTCGCCGAGTCAAAGTACCACAGTTGTTCAGATGCGGACGCATGCCCGGGCCAGTTTGTTGTCTCGCCGATAAACCATTGATAACATTCTTGAACACGCGTGAACGCTGGGAGGCTTCGTGAAAGCTGTGGCTTCCCGGCATGAAGACTCTCGGCGCTGACGGCCACCGCGCCCGAATCGTTTTCACCGCCGACAATCATCTGGGCCGGAAATCGGGCAGCGGGTCGGACACCGATTCGACGAATGCGAGTCTGATCGATCGCGATGCCTTCAGAAAAGTCGCCCAGTACTGCTCCAAAGAATCGGCGCATGCGCTGCTCATCGTCGGAGACCTGTTTGATTCTCCGGCGCCGAATCCCGACGACCTTGCGTTTACGGCGGGGATCCTTCGCGACTTACGACAGGCCGAGGTTTTTGTCGGGGCGATCTGCGGAGATGCCGACCTGCCGCCGACGGGCGCCGCGTCGGCAATAGAACTGCTCGCGCAGCTCGGGCTCCTCGTGAACCTGGATCGCGCGGCGGCGAGCGCCCCCTTCCCACTGCAATTGGGTCAACGCGACATCGCAATTTCAAGTCTTCCGCGGCACCCCGAAAGCGCTCATGATCACGGCAGTTTGGGTTTGCTCGACCGGCGCTGCGATGCTGACTTCCACATCCTGCTCGCGCACGTCGCGGTTGAAGGGATGAATGGAGCACGTACCCCTGAGCCGGCCATAAACGCCGATGCGGTCCGAGCGCTGGTAGGCGTTGATGTGTTAGTGAGCGGACACGCCCATGTCGCGGAACACCGGGTATTCGGCGATACCACCGTAATCGTGCCGGGCAGTCCCGTGGGCGACCCATCTGAATGCGGATTTGTAAGACTGGACATCTCCGCCAGGGGGATCGAAGACGTAGTCGTAATTGACGGAATTCAACGACCAATCACCGAAATGCGCATAGCTGCGAGCAGATTGGCGGGCGACGGGGCGATGGCCGCGCTAATGCAGGAGATAGAGCCGAATTTGCTGCCGGGGTCCGCAGTCCGCGTTTCGATCGTCGGTCGGTTGGACGCTGATTCATTCCGGCGCGCCGGACTCGCCGAGCTCTCACAATGGGCATCACGACGCTGCGCGGACTTCGTGATCGACGTAAGTGGGCTGCGCGTAGAGCGGGAACACAACGGCACGCACGCGCGCGCGAGCGCCTCTCCGTATGACGAGGTTCGGCGCACCGTAGACGCGCTCAAAACCACCAACGGTTCCCACAGCGGGACGGTCGACGCCGCCGCCGATTTGCTCCTCAGGTGCCTGCGAGCCGAATTTGGTTCGTAACGTGATCTACGATCAGCTTTGCTAGTCATACGTTCGATTCGCTGCAGCAACTTCAAGGGCCTGGACGCGATTGACATTCATGCCCCGGATTCCGGCTGCGTTCTGATCGAAGGCCCTAACGAGGCCGGGAAAACGAGTCTTCTGGATGCGGTTCGATTCGCAATTACCGGGCTGCCACCGTCCGGCGCCACGGCCGAATCTCTAATACAAACCGGGGCTTCGCAGGCGACCGTATTCGTCCGGCTCGCGGGCGATCTCCATTCGATTGAAGTCGAGCGGGTTATCTCCCGATCGAATCCGAGCCGTATCCGCATGGTCACCGTCGACGGATTCGTCCGATCGACGACCGAATCCGAAACCGAGGCCATGGATTGCATGGATCGACTGCTCGGGTTCAGCGTGGAAGATCTGAGTCGGGCGTGCTTTATCAGCACCTGCGACCTATCAGCACCGCGACCGAGCAGGCAGTCGCCCGGTACCAATGGTCTCGATCCCCCGCGACGTCACGAATTGCGCCGCGTCGCGGAGAATTTGGGTCGCAGATCAGAAATCGAGGACAAACTTCGTGCCGCGCGCCAGCGGCTGGAATTGGTCGAGGCCGGCGCGCGCCTCGCGGCGGCCGAAGGCGAATTTGACACGTTAAACGCACAGCTCGCCACAGCCCGAATCCACCGGGCGCAGATGGAATTCCGTTCCGCCGCGGCGGATCTATCTTCAGTAATCCAGTTAGCGGCCGAATTGGAAGACGGTCGAACCGCCTTGCGCGAAGAGCTGCGAACAGCTGAAACGCGATCTGCAACTCAATCCCTCCTGGCCGCGCTGCGCGGCTCGATCGAAGCTGATTTCGCCGCGGGCGACAGCATCGACTCAATCAATACGGAAATCGCGCCGGAACGCGATGCCGAAGTCGAAGCAGGTGAAGCGAGCCGGAGGCTGCCTGTGCTGACTGAGGCGCGTCAATGCCTTGTGGACGCAAGTCGACTCGAATCCGAGGCGAACGAAATGGCCGACCGGACGGCAATTTACGAAAGCCTTGAGGAGGCGCTCAATGACCTGGTCTCGCGCCGGTCGCGAATTCTGGAGATGCGCGGCGCACGCGAGGTGAACGTAGAGCGGTCCGCTGTCAACGCGGGATCAAGCGATATCGATTCCCACTCGATAACCGATCGGTCGATCCTGAAGCGCATGGCGGCGGAGATCGGAATTCCCGTCGGAAAGGAGCGGTTCTGGCTCGGATGGCCTTTCGGGTCGGTCGCGACGGCCGGAGCGGCAGGCATCGCGTTGCTCGGCGGGACGGCTTTGCTCGCACTCGGAAATATGTCGAATCTATCGACACTCGTCCCCTCGGCCGCGCTGGCGCTGCTGGCCCTCGGGTTGCTGGCGTCTGCCGCAATTTCGACTTCACGGCAACGCGCCGCGCACACCGCCGCCGAAGATGCACCCTCAAATGCGGTCGCCGACGAACTCCTGCTCACCGGAATCGACGATGAAATCGTAAACACCGAAGATCAGCTATCGCGGTCGGATCTTGACGTCCTGCGAGCCAATCACGCGTTGGCAATGGAGGAATTCCGTAAACACCGTCGTCGGGCCAGCGATTTAATCGATCAAAACAGACTGGCCGCGACCGTCGAGGAAATTGATCTCGAGATTGCGCGGATCGATGAGCGACTGCGGAATTTGGATGGCTACGCGGCACGGCTGCGGCGACTCGAGACTGAGCTTGATTCGATACAAACGCGCCGTTCCGAAATCCGTAGCAATGCAGCGCAGCGAGTAGACCGTCTTAACGAGCTATGGACCGAAACTTCCCTTAGCGAATTTCCGGACGGGCAGGAATTGGACATGCTCGCGGACATCGTCGACGCCGCCGGGGTCGCGCCGGATCCGGTCGAAATCTCCGGCCGTTTGGCGGAAATATCGGCTCGCATTGCAGATCTGGAGCCGCTGCTGGAAGACCGCAACGCCACGCACGACAAGACGCTCAATGCGCTCACTCTGATGGCAGCCGACGCCGGAGTCAGGCCAGACCCTGATGACGTAGAAGGGTCGCTCTCTTCGGCGCTCCCCGATCTCGCGCAGGGCTCAGCCCGTGATGAGTACCGTATTGAGACGGAGATCGCCTCACTTCAAATGAAAATCAGTGGGGCGAGGGTGGAGGTCCAATCGCGAGAATCAGCGATCGGCCTGAGCTGGCGAGACCTTGACGCCGACTCGTCGGCGACTGAGGTGGAGCGCCTTGAGCGCGAAACCACCATTCGACAACAGGCCGCTCAAATTGCCGCGAAGGCCGATGCCGGAGTTGTCCGCCAAACGGCTGCTCGGGCCGAATATGTGGGCCGGGAGCTGCTGCCAGAATTCGTCGGAGGCAGATATTTCGACCTTCGCCGACAGCCGTCGGGAGCCGCTGAGGTGTGGGACGAGCGCGGCGGCTGCTGGTTACCCGTTGCAGCCGCATCGGCAGGGCTGCGTCAGCAGGTGGAGCTGGTTCTTCGACTCGCTGGTTCTTCGGCGGCTCTCGTGCCGGCCGCGGCGGGCACTCCGGGATTCCTGTTCATCGATGATCCGGTGTCATTGACAGATCGGCCTCGCCGGCATCGAATTGTCCAGGCATTGACCAGCGGTGCGATCAGGGATGTTTTCCGCCAGGTTTTCGTATTTTCAATTTCCGGCACAGTTGACCCGCGTCAGTTCGACTATCAAATTTCCCTGGAAAACGGGACGGTCAAGTCATCGACTCTGCCGAACTTCAAGCATCAGCCCGCTGAGACGGCGATGGCCGAAGTGTAGCCGCGCGCTTGGCATCGTCAACGTTTTCAAACTCCAAATCGACCGAGTATCGGGGGGAAACGCGGGGTGCCCGAAAAGCCTTCTACATCTGGCGGCGATGCCTTCTTCTGGCCGTGATGTCGGCATTCTTCATCTGCCTCGCCGCTATCATTTACCTGCTGCTTTTTACCGATCCGAATTCGGGCCCTAATATCGCGGCGTTCTATGCGCTTGCCGGATTCGGCAGTTTTTTTGGAATCTGGTCGGGCGGATATCTGCTGCGCCGGCTGGCCGAACCGGATCGGGAGCACCCGGCGGATAGCTGGCCTTGCACCCGACAAGCTCTCCTTGGAGCCACCGGTATCATGATGGCCATGCTGCTAGCACGGACTGGATTGTTGGGTGTGCCGACCATTCTGCTGATAGCAGTCTGCGTCCTCGGCGCGGAAGCCGCACTGACCTGGCTCGCGATAAGGGGAACCGAATGACCGCCGGTGACGACCCTCTGCCGCGGCGCGATCCATATACCGTCCTCGCGCACTATTACGACGCCGAGCACGAAGGCCTGATTTCGGATGTCGAGTTTTACAAGGACCTTGCCGGCGCCACCGGACCGTACGTTCTGGATCTTGGCTGCGGAACCGGCAGGGTCGGACTGAAGCTGGCAGCGGACGGGCTGTTCGTAATCGGCGTCGACACCTCGGACACTATGCTGACCATCGCAAACGGCAAGCTCCGGCGGAACCGGGTTCCAATGGAACTCCGCCGACTCGACATGCGAAACCTGCACTTTTCCAATCAGTTCGATCTTGTTATCTGCGCCCTCGATTCATTTGGCCACATGCTGACGATCGAGGACCAGGAGGCCTGTCTTTCGGGCATTTTCAGGGCGCTCAAGCCAGGCGGCGTCGTTGCAATCGATGTCATGAATGCCAATCCCGAAATGTTGTCCGCCAGAGACGGGGCCGTCCTCCTACAGTCGGATTTTGAGGGAGTAAACCGGGCGCGAATCAAGCATTTCGTATCATGGCTGTCGGACTACGAAGCCCAACAAATCGCCGTCGAGCACATGTACGACACCGTAGCATCCGACGATTCAGTCAAGCGCCGCCAATCCGGATACGATCTGCGCTATTTCTTCCGTTTCGAGATGGAACTGCTACTGCGCAGCGCCGGCTTCACGGTCCAGAGCGTTTACTCCGATTACCATCGCTCGGAATTCAGCATCGCCGGTGACCGGATGCTGGTAATCGCCTCGCGAGACTAACGGTGTTTTAGCGTCCGAAAACGCTACGTGGCCCAGCGTCCGATATTGAACACGGGCCGGTCCTCGACTCCCCTGTAGTGGCTTTGACTGTCAACGAACCTGAGCAACTGGTTCGCGGCGGTAAATCCGGAGTCGAGCAACAGCCTGAGAGTCTTGGGATAGTCGCTCGATACATCGATATTCAGACGCGTTCGCCCGGCCCTACGCCCGTAATCAGCCGCCCTGCCGACGAGAGCCATGAAGTCCTCGGCGTCCGTGTCGGCTGGATCGAGAATCGCGATCCACATATCGCTGTGAGTCGCTGTACCGTCGAAGTCGGGGGTCAAGTCGACGAGACCAACGCCCTTTATCGCGTCGTCCTTGACAAGCCAGAGGCTCGATTTGTCCGTCGATCCAATCGCACGGGCGATTTCGGGAGCGATCGACATGCCAGGAACGAGCTTGTCGCAAATGGAATCGGCGGCGACGTCGACTTCCAATCGAAGTCGGGCCGGAAGCTCGTCAATTTCCTGAATTTGACTGTGGCGCGCCGTGGGCCACGTTACGTCTGTGTTTGACACAAGCTGCGAAGTTATGGCGACCGGACTGAATCCAAGCCGAACGTACATCGCCGTGTATCCCGGCGAGTTCGCCCAGGTTTCGAGGCCAACCGTGTGACAGCCGGCTCGCCGAAGGGACTCAGTGGACGCAATCGCAAGGGCCTTGCCGGTTCCGCGCCCTTGCAGATGGGGTTCAACTCCGAGCGATGAGAACCAGCCGAGTTGCCCCCATTTCCGCGCGAAAATCGCGCCAATAATATTGGGTCCGTCGGTAGCGACGAGACAACCCTCGGGAAACTCACGCCGCATGGCCTCCAGCTGAGTCGCGTTTCGAGGCCTGTAAAGCCGCTCGGCCGATTCACCGAAAAACCGCCTGACCGCGTCTCGGTACGCGCTGGCAACCGTCCGGCTGACGACCTCCATGTCTGTGACCCGCATCTGCTGTATTTGCAAGTCCAAATCCTGTGTGACATCGTTCAGTTCGGCCGGAATGCGATTCTATCCCGAGCGTCTGCTCCGGATTCCGTGAACGTTCTTCACATCACTGAAAAATTACCGGGAGGCGGATTGGCGACCATTATTAAGCGCGAGCTGGCAACCGCGATGTCTCGACTGGGAACGGAGACGGCATTTGTAGTCCTGGCTCGCGCGAAGGAACTTGAGGCAAAAGGGAAATCGGTCATTCACCTCGAAATCGGTGAACCAGATTTCGACACACCACCGAACATCGTCGAGGCCGGTATTCGAGCTCTCCGCGAGGGCTGGACGCATTACGGACCTTCCCACGGACTGCCGGAGCTTCGAGAAACGATAGCCGCGGAGGTGTCGCGGTCGCGAGCCGTGGAAGTGTCGGCGGCGGACGTGCTGGTGACCCCGGGCGCCAAGCCGATTCTGTTCTTCTCGATTCTCGCCCTCTGCAATCCGGGCGACGAAGTATTGATCCCCGATCCCGGATTTCCGATTTATGAGTCCATGGTCAATTACGTCGGGGCGGTGCCAGTCTCGATCCCCCTGCTGCCCGAAAACGAGTTTCGGATCGATTTGGATCACTTTGAGTCGCTGCTTTCTGACAAGACCAAGCTTCTCATTCTAAATTCCCCCAACAATCCGACGGGAGGAACGGTTCCCCGCAAAGACATCGAGCGCATTGCCGAACTGGTTCGAGAGCGCGGGATTTTCGTCCTCACTGACGAGGTTTACCAGAGGATCATCTATGACGACGGGCACTTCAGCATACTTTCGGTCGATGGGATGGCCGACCAGACGATACTCCTCGACGGTTTTTCCAAGACATACGCGATGACCGGTTGGCGAATGGGTTATTCGGTGGCTCCAAGGTGGCTCACCGACGCCATGGCGCAACTGCAAACGAACAGCACGAGTTGCACAGCTTCGTTCATCCAACGAGCCGGGATCGAGGCTCTGACCGGTCCTCAGGACTCGGTTAAAGCCATGGGCGAGGAATTTCGACAGCGCCGCGACCAACTCGTCGGCGAGTTGAACGCTATCGACGGCGTATCTTGCAAAGTCCCGGGGGGAGCGTTCTACGTTTTTCCGCAGGTCGAAGGGTTTCGTCAGTCCGCGGAGGAGCTTGCAACTGGTTTGCTCGACGAAGCCGGGGTCGCCGTGCTTGCCGGCACGGCCTTTGGCCCGCACGGCAAAGGTTCATTCCGGCTGAGCTTCGCGAACTCAAGGGAGAATTTGCATGAGGCCGCCCGGCGAATCAACGATTATTTGCAGGGTTCTAAGTAGGCACATTTCCTGGCCAGATTTCGCATGCGCGCCCCCAGTGGCCCTGGCCAAGAATGTTCGCGTCGCCCGGCGTTAGGGGCCTAGTCTGAGGCGGGCGCCGCATCCCTGCGGCCCGTAAGTCCCCGAATGTCCGGCCGCTGGACCGATCTAGGGAGAGCAGGCGGTCGAATCGTTGTAAGTCTCGCCCGTTACAACGTCAACCAGGCCGAGCTTTAAGCACTCTTGAGCCGTCAGAAAGCGATCGTGGCCGGAGTAGATGTAGCGGATCCACCAGCGGGCATCGTGACTCCCCGTCCGGTCGGCAAACAGGCCCCCGACCAGTGCTTTGTAGTGATCCGAGAGCTTCTTGTAATCCTCAAACACACGCGCATCTTCTCCCGCGAGCATCCAGCTGCCGGAATGGAGCATGAGGGTCAAAAATTTGCCCATCACTCGACAGTCTCCGGCCTGAACGAGAATGGCACCCATCGAATAGGCGTAGCCGGTAATTACGGTGCGAATCCTGATGCCGAAATCGCGTTTCACTCGGTGCATCATTTCCATCATCGCGAGACCCGCCCCCACGGAACCTCCGCCGGAATTTATGTACACGTTTAACTGCTTTTCATCGGACCTGGAGGCGGCGCGCATTCCGGCCATCACGATCAGAGCCTTGGAAAAGCGCTCGGCTTCATCGTCATCAATTCGACCGAGGAAATATGTCCCAAATCGGTCCAATTCGAGTCTGCGGGCGGTATGTTCGCGAATCTGTCGAGGGTGGGCCGCTCTAAAGGCGCTCGAAGCGCTCGACGTCGAATACGAAGACCGTGGCGCCGCCGACCTGGACTTCCACGGGATACGGCATGTAGAACTCGCCCGGCTCCATTATCGGGGGAAGCGGATTGACATACTGCGTTCGAGTGACGCAGTTCCGACGGATGATCGATAGCAACTGCCCGAGTCGATCTTCTTCCAGTCCCAACAAAAAAGAAACATTCCCCTGCCGCAAAAGCCCACCGGCTGAATTGATGCGGGTGAGTCCGAAATTCTCCGCGATGAGGGAGTCCGCAAGCGAGTCGGCATCTTCGTCCTGGACGATCGCCACCACCAGCCGCATCGTCAAGCGCTGATCGCTCGCCATGCTCAAGATGCCGTCCGGGGGATGATGCGGATCACGACGGGTTAAATGGGCCTTCCCGAGCCTACGCTCGCGGGCAAGATGGACCTCGACTCCAATTCTGCCAGAACGCGGCTGGAGATCTCCTCAGCGATTTCGTCGGGTCCGGCCACGCCGTCGATTACCATCCATCGATCCGGAGCTGCGTTCGCCATCTCGCGAAACTGCACTCGAACGCGTTCGTGATAATCGATGCCGCGCAGCTCCATCTTGTTCGATCCGGACGCCGGGTCATCCCCAAGTCGAAACTTACGACGGAGTCCCTCTTTGGAATCGATGTCGAGGAGGATCACACGATCCGCATCGAGACCGTCAGTCGAAAACTTGTTGAGCGCTTCGAGATCGGCGATGTTCAGGCGGGAGCCTCCGCCCTGATAGGCAATGGTCGAGTACTTGTATCGATCGCACACAACCACGCGGCCGGCTTCGAGGTTCGGCCGGATCACCTCCTCGATGTGCTGACTGCGCGCCGCCGAAAGCAAAAGAGCTTCGACGCTCGGAGAAATGTGGCCGTAAGACATATCTTTAAGAACTACGTCCCTGATCAACTCGGCCAGCGCTGTTCCGCCCGGTTCACGTGTCCACTTTACGTCGTGGTTGAGTTCCTGAAGGCGGGTGGCCAACCCCTGACTCTGCGTTGTCTTGCCGCCGCCGTCCGGGCCTTCGAATACGATGAAATACCCGGCAGCCGATCTGGACTCCGACATTACTATCGTCCGCTCGAGGATCGACGCTTGGAGACATTTACCCTGCGTCCCGGTCCGCTCCCAAGGCTGTATGACTTCAAGTTATAGCGTTCGGCGATTTGATGTTGCAAACGGCGCGTGAATGAATCCGCGGGTGTAAGTTCCACGGGGTCCAACGTGTTGAGCACCTGGCGAGCCGCCGCCTCGGCCTCGGCTATCGGATCGCTCGGTGGAGCCGCGATATGCATTTCGAAAACGTTGGCCAGACAGGCCTGTAACTGAGCGACCGAATTGTTGCGCAAAACATAAACGGGAACGTTAAGCTCCTCGGCCACGCGAAGCTGCGCGGGGCGCTTACGGTAGTAGCTGCGAAGCGTGAGCAGCACGTCCACATTGTCGATCGCGTCCACGATTTCGGCGTCGAGGTGAAGCGATTTCAGCGCATGACCTAATCGTTTGCGATTGACTCCAAACGGATAGATTCGCATCGGTCCGGGATATCTTTCCGGAAGGACCGGCGGGCTAAGCGAAGTGAGCATCTCCGAACCCTCAACGTCCGAGTACTCAAAATCAGTTTCAATTTCTCCGTCTCTTTCAATCCTTACTTCGGTCATAAAGCTCTCTTGCCGCAGCAGCGAATCGACCGACGCCGCCACGTCCCTATGCACCACGATCCGGTCACGATCCTTGATCTCGACGAGGACATCGAAACTTGGCGCGGCCCGGCGTTCGAGAATCGACTTTTGCGTGCCCCGGCGCCGGGCTTCATCGTCGCCGAGAGTGACGGATTCAACGCCGCCTACAAGATCGCACAGCGTTGGATTTGAAAGCAGATTGTCGAGCGTGTTCCCGTGGGCGGTGCCCACCAGCTGCACACCGCGTTCGGCGATCGTGCGGGCAGCTGCGGCCTCGAGTTCCGTTCCGATCTCGTCAATGATGACGATCTCCGGCATGTGGTTTTCGACGGCCTCAATCATCACCCGGTGCTGGAGGTGAGGCGAAGCGACCTGCATCCTGCGAGACCGGCCAATCCCCTGGTGCGGAATGTCGCCATCACCGGCGATTTCGTTTGACGTATCCACAACGATCACCCGCTTGCCCAGGTCTTCAGCGACCACCCGTGCGACCTCTCGGAGCATGGTCGTCTTGCCGATGCCGGGCTTTCCCAGCAGAAGAATGCTTTTCGAGGACTCAACGAGGTCGCGGATAATCTCTACGCGGCCGTAGATTGCCCTGCCCCGCCGACAGGTTAGGCCGACGATCTTGCCGGACCGGTTGCGAATCGCGGAGATTCGATGCAATGTTCGAGCGATTCCGGCACGATTGTCGTCGCTGAATTCGCCGACGGCTTCGACCACCATATCGATTGTTGTATCGTCTACTTCCCACATTCCCAGTTCGATCTCACCTGGCGGGAATCGAGCCAGGGGGCGTCGGCCCAGATCGAGCACAATCTCGATCAAATCGGTGCAGTCCGGCTGCGCTCGGATAGACTCGGCGATCGCATCCGGAAAAATCCTAAGGAGATCATCGAGCTCGGCGGCGTCGGTCTCGGCGACGTGGTGAGTTCCCTGGATATCAACGGTTCTCAGGACGGACCTACCTGACTCTCAATTCGGCACGCGCCCCAACGACGGGGCCTTTACCCTAACCTTAAATCGAATTCCGAGGTTTCTAACCATAAGAATCCTCGCGTAAGTCTCCTCGAAACCGCTCTCCTCCAACGTCGCTATCGTGCCGTTCTCATAATCTCGCACAGTCGTGATGACAGACTCAGGAGCGTAGTTGCTCAACCAGTCGAGAGCGAAATCAACCGCTGATGGGACGACTTCGCGACTTCCCGGCCGGACCATCAGCGCGAACCGGCAAGGCCGGTTCGAAACCCGATCGATTCGCAACCAGGCGACAATTCCGTTTTGGTCCTCAATCACAAAACTGTCGGAGTCCGGCACCCCACCGAGTCCTGCAAACGTTCGACGGGGAGGCTCCCAGGTCCTGCTGGTGAGATTCTCCGCGATCTGGACCGCCGCCGGAGTACACGCTCGATACAGCTGCTGTACGCTCCAGGCGTCAGGCTTCTCCTGGCTGCGGAAGTTCAAAAGTTGAACGGTCTCCGGGATTGCGGTCGATCTTCTCAAGTACGTGCGTTCACGCACCACAACGGTGAATCCTAATTTTTGAAATACCTCGAGATGCGCGCATTCTTCAGGAATTCGAGCGAACACGCTAACCATTCCAGTCTCCACCGCGTTCAGGCAAACAGCCTCGACCAAATTGGATACGACCCGCGTTTCGTCGTCAGGACGCGAGGCCTCGTCGTTAACGCCAACGCCGTTTTCGGATCGAACGAGAAGCCAGGAAAGATCGAGCTGGTCCGATACTCGACGAGGCGTAGCCAGAGCAAGCCCAAATCTACCGCCGTCCCTGGAAATGTAGGGGTGACACCGCCTGGAAACGATCGGCAGAGCCGAAACCGCGGCGATCAATCCGGGCGTGAGTTTCCCGGACGGGGGCACAACTCCGATCACTCCGCTGGGTGACAGAACGAACGATCGAATTATGCGCGGAATATCCCAGATTCGTGATTTTCTAACCACTTGACCGATTCTGAACGCAAACCGACATCAGCCGATCATGGCGACAAAGTATTCATGAAATCGCAGGTCCTTCGTTAGCTCGGGGTGAAATGCGGTTCCGAGCATATTTTTCTGTTCGGCCGCCACAATCCGCCCGTCAGCCAAAGTTGCGATGACATCGACGCCGTCTCCGACTCGGTCTATGACAGGCGCCCGAATGAACACGGCGTGAAACGGCTCCTCCCCCAGGGCGCCGACCAATAAATCGGACTCAAAACTGTCAAGCTGAGAGCCGAATGCATTGCGTTCAACAGATACGTCCATTAGATTCAGCCCGAGTTGATCGTGCGCGCCCAGGTTCTTCGCCATGAAAATCAGGCCCGCGCAAGTACCCCAGAGCGGCATTCCCTTCATTGCCCGCTCCCGAATCAAGTCGGTAAGCCCGAATCGATTGGCGAGCTTGCCGATCGTAGTGCTCTCACCGCCCGGAATAATCAGCCCGTCTACGTTGCCCAGGTCCTCGGGTAGCCGCACCTCGCGGGACGGACGGCCGAGCCGCTGCAGCATGTGAACGTGTTCGATAAAGTCCCCCTGTACGGCGAGAACGCCCACCGAACTCATTGGCCCTACCATCGAACCTCGCGGACCGGCCGGTCTACCAGCCTCGCTTGGCCAGCAGCTCCTCCGCCGCCATTTGCTCCACCGCGATTCCCCGCATCGGCTCCCCGAGCCCGCGCGAAACCTGTGCAAGCATGTCGTCGTTTTGATAGTGGGTAACGGCCTCGACGATCGCCTTGGCCCGTATTTCCGGATCGTCAGCCTTGAATATCCCAGACCCCACGAACACCCCCTCGGCGCCCAGATGCATCATCAGAGCGGCATCGGCGGGGGTCGCCACGCCTCCGGCGGCGAAGTTGACCACGGGCAGCCTACCGAGTCGGTGCACTTCCTTTAGCAACTCATAGGGAGCTTGCAGCCGTTTTGCCTCCGCCATGATCTCGTCGTCGGCCAGGGTCGTGACCCTGCGGATTTGCGACATGATCTTGCGCATGTGTCTGACCGCTTCCACGATGTCGCCCGTGCCGGCCTCGCCTTTAGTGCGGATCATGGCGGCGCCTTCGCCTATTCTGCGCAGCGCCTCGCCCAGATCGCGCGCCCCGCAAACAAATGGGATCTTAAAATCAACCTTGGCAACGTGGTTTTCAGTGTCGGCGGGCGTCAGCACTTCGGACTCGTCTATGTAGTCGAGACCCAGCGCCTGAATGATGCGCGCCTCCGCGAAGTGGCCAATCCGGCACTTGGCCATGACGGGGATCGTTACAACTTCCTTGATTTCGATCAGCTTTTCGACCACCGACATTCGCGCCACGCCTCCGTCTCGACGGATGTCGGCGGGCACGCGTTCCAGGGCCATTACAGATACGGCCCCGGCGTCCTCGGCGATCTTCGCTTGTTCGGCGGTGACAACGTCCATGATGACGCCGCCCTTGAGCATCTGTGCGAGGCCCGCTTTGTGCGTGAAAGAATACGTGCCGTTTTGCATACCAGTTATGACCCTGCTCAAACTCCCGAACTAGGCATCCTCATTCTACTTCAGGCGGAGCCTTATAGCAGACCTATACGCCCCCGGAGTTTTTGGCGTTGGCACGTCTCTTTGCTTCAATGACTCGGATGACCCGTCCGACAAGATCGTCCATGTCGAACGGCTTGGTCAAGAACTCATCCACTCCATCGCGGATTACGTCGGCGACTTCGTCGAAGTTATACGCCGTGGCCACTACAACGGGCGTATCCTCCCAGCCGGCCGTATTGCGGAGCACGCGCATGACGCGGTATCCCGACACTTCCGGGAGGCCCAGATCGAGAACGACCGCATCCGGCGGGGGGTTATCAAGCCGGGTCAACGCCGATATGCCATCGCGCAATATTTCGACTTCGAGTCCCGCCGACTGCAAATTGAGACTCAAAACTTCGGCCATGCCTTCCTCATCCTCGATAACCAGGACGGCATCTTTTTTCGGAACAGACCTCGACTCGGTCACCGTTCTTCGCGCTGGCGTTGTTCCAGAATCCGTTTCCGCCGCTCGATCATTTTTGACCGGTGTTCGTCGCGCAACTCCGCATCATAGGCGCCGAGAATTATCTTTACGCTGGCGATCAGATTCTCCGGGAAGAATGGCTTGGTGATGTATTCAACCGCGCCATGCTCCAGACCTTCAAGAACGTCGACATCGTCAACCTTGGCAGTCAACATTATGACCGGCAGACCCGCCGTTAGCGGATCCTTTTCCAGGCGCCGCAGGACTTCCCAGCCATCCATTTCAGGCATCATGATGTCAAGGATTATCAGTTCCGGCGATTCGCTGGTTGCGAGCTCCAGGCCGCCCGCTCCATTGGCGAAAGTCAATACTTCGTATCCCGCCGCCTCAAGATTTGTTGCAACGATATCGAGAATGCCCGTTTCGTCGTCGATAACAAGTATCTTTGCCCGGCGCACGACTCGTTCAGCTTTCCGTAACCGGTTCGAGGCCAGATTTCTCGTCTAAAACGTTGCGGCCGCCGTTGCGAGGGAGCACGAACGAGATCTGCGTACCTACTTCCGGATCACGGTCCAGCTCGATGGTTCCGCCGTGAGCCTCAACCACCTTTTGGCAGATATACAGTCCGAGTCCTGAGCCCGGAGCGCTCATGCTCTCCGGGCCTCTGTAAAACTTTTCAAAAATACGTCCCCGAAGTCCGCTGGGAATTCCGATTCCGCGATCCCGAACTGCGACCACGATGTCGTTCTCGCGGCCGTCTACGCTTATCTGAATCGCCAATTGCTCGTCGCCCCCGGCGTATTTGATGGCATTGCCAATGAGATTGCTTAGAACCAGCGAGATCTGCTCAGCGTCTGCGACGATATTGAAGTCTTTTCCGCTCCAGTGCAGTTCCAGCCGTCCGTGACCGCCTTCCGGAAAATCGGAAACCACGCGCTCGACTACCGCTTCTAAATCGATGTCCTGCAGATGCGGTCTAAAAAGGCCCGATTCGATCCGCGACGCGCTCAGCAGGTTATTAACGATCAGCACAAGGCGATCAGCGGCCTCGTTGATTCCTTCGCGGAATCGAAGGTCCGTGCCTGAATCTAGATTTACGTCGGGATTCAACATCGTGGCAATGTAGCCCTTAATGAGCGCCAGCGGTGTTCGCAACTCGTGTGACACCAGGGACACGAAATCGGACTTCATGCCTTCAATTTCCTTGATTCGGCTTATGTCACTCACTATCGCGACCGCGAGCGGCGACTCGTCCCACGGGGATGGCACAAACGAATAGCTGGCGCGCACGTCTACTCTGCGGCCATCGCGATGCAGCAACACGGTTTCGGAATACGGCACCGATTGCTGCGACTGTAGTACCTGCTTGAGAGGAAACGCCGCCTGGGGTTCGTCGTCGGGACGGGACGCTGGAGCATGGATCAGATCTTCGCAATCCCTTCCGATCGCCTCTTCGCGCGACCACCCGGTGATCGCTTCGATAGCTCCGTTGAACGTAATAATCCGGCCGAGAGCATCAACGATAACGATGCCGTCGCTGGCTGCACTGATAATGGCTTCGAGCTGCTGGGCCTCACGCGTGACTTGCCTGAAAAACGTCGCGTTCTGAACGATTACGGCAGCCTGCGTAGCAAAAATGTTCAATAGACGCGCGTCGCTGTCGGTGAAACCAGCGCCCCGTTTGTTCGACGCGCGGATGACTCCGACCGGTGTTTCGCCGACGCGCATGGGAACGATCAGCAGACTTTCATCGCCAAGTTTTTCGACGTACGTCTGCGTAATCCGCTTGTCCGACAAAGTGTCGTTGGAAACGAATGCTTCGCCGGTCTCCAGAACGTCCCACGATGCGTTGGCAATGTCTTTGCTCAGCGTAATTGAAGCGGCGCGTTCGGCTTCGAGTCCATACGCATGCGGATGACCTACGAGTCTCCTTCCGTCGTCGTCAAGCAATAGGATCACGCAGCGTTCAACATCGAGAACCGCCGCAATCTGGTCAACAATATGGGCGAGGGTTTCATTGAAATCACCGAGAGTCGATATGGCCTGAGACAGGGAGTAAAGGCCCGAAAGGTGATCGAGCCGCGCCTTGACTTCGACGGCAAGCTGGGACCGCTGAATCGCAACCGCGGCACCGCCTGCGAATCCGGAAAGCAATTCATGGTCGACCCTGGCAAACGGCCTGGACGAACGTCCAGCCACGGTCAGCGATCCGATCTTGGTCTCGTCCACGGACAGGGGCACCGCGACAAGAGGATATGTGGGACTTTTCGCTTTGCGGCTGCGAGGTTTGCCGTCGGGTACCCGTTGGGCCAGGATGGCGGCCAGTCGCTCCGACACCGGACCGTTTGGAGACCCGTTGTCGCCCGCCAACGCCAACCGATCGACCGCGCTCTCATCCAATCCGGCCGAGGCTCTAAGCGTTGCTTCGCCGGTATTCGGATCATCAAGTTCGAGCACACAGGCGTCGGCGTTCATGATCTCGGCGGCAATGCTAACGACCAGCTGAAGTGTCTCATCCAGGGTGGGTCCGCTTCCCAGCGCGTCGCCCAGGCGGCGAAATGACGCCCGGAGTCGATCCCGCTGATCTTCGGATTCTCTGTACAGACGGGCATTCTCGATTGCCGAGGTGGCCTGGCTGGCGATTGCCAGCGCAATTTCAATATCGGCCGGCGTGTACTCGTGGGGGATGCCAACATCGTTAAGGTACAGCGTCCCGATCGCGCGCGTGCCCAGCGTTAGCGGAACGATCAGAAGCGACTTGTCACCGAAAAACTCAACAGCGGTCTTATCCGTCCGCGGATCGCTTCCGGCATCCAGCACCGCGACGGGCTTTCCAGATTCGAGAGCCTCGCGGGAGAGAGGCTGATCGGTCAATAGCTGGTCACCCGTTTTCCACGCCATCAGAAATTTGTCGTCCACGCCATACATGGCTGAGGGAAGGAGACGGTCGCCATCATCAGACAAAAGCCAGATACTCGCGCGATCGGCGCCCGTCAATCTCGCGGCCGCGGAAACGAGGCGTTCAAGCATCTCATCAAGCTGAAGGGTGGACGTGGAAACTCTGGCTATTTCCAGGAGGACTCGTGATTGCTCAACGAGGCCCTTCAGGTCCTCGACCTCGGTCAAGCCGGCCACAGCCATTGCGGTTTGCCGCGCAAGTGCCGTCAACGCGGCGCCGGCGCTTGCCGCGCCCGGACCGCCATCTTCAAGAGCGACATACAGCTTTCCGAGCCGCTCATTGTGGATCTCGAGGTCCAGTTCGGCACCCGGCATTGATCTTCCGTCGAGAAGGCTCGTAAGCGGCTCGCCGGCCACCGAACCGATATCGTCCGACCATCGCACCGCGTCATGCGGCGAAACGCTATTTTGAGATGAATCCAACGGCTCTGCGCTGGCCGTGTATCGGTACGTGACCCCATCGTCGGCCACCCGCACGGCGTGGGCGGAGCGCGGGCCTCCGGGCGTTCGGCCGTCCAGCAAAACCTGGACCGCGAAAGCCCCGGCGATGATGGCCGTCTGCTCAAGCAGTTCGCGAACTACGGCGGCGGCGTTCTCAAACGAAGCGGGTGTATCACCAATGTCCGGATTCAATATCCGCTGTCGCCATAATTCGCCTCGACTACCGGACCGAGATTCAAGTCTCCTGTCCCGTAAGATCGGTCCAGCCGACCGATGCGCAAGTCTTCTAACGGCTCTCGTAACGAGACTGCGCTGTTATTTTACTTTCACAGGTCCCTTCGTGCGGGCCGATTCGTACGCTGCCTCGGCCATCGCCACGGATTGGCGACCGTCCCAGCCGGTCACCTCAGGCTCCGTTCCGTGCAACACCCACCGTGCAAAGCTCTCGGCCTGGATTCGCAATCCATATCCGGAATCGTCGGGAACTGAGATTGGCGTCGGCTCATCATCACCGAATTTCTGGAAGTGAAGCCCTGAAGATTTATCAACCAGGCCCCGTTGATACGACACGCTCCCCTTCGTGCAGAAGAAAATCCCGTCAGTCCGCGAGAAGCCGCTGGCGCTGGATCCGTAAAGAGTCGCCAATTTGTCCCCTTCAAACTCGGCCAGCACCAGGTTGGTGTCCTCATAATCGTGGCCGCCGCTTACGACATTGAGGCTTTGAGCGTACATCCGGGTCGGCTCGCCCAGGACGGATCGAAGCAGATCGAGTTCGTGCGCGTTGATCTCGTAAAGGAGGCCGCCGGTCTTTTGTCTGCTCATCCTCCATTGATCGGTCTTGGCCAGGTTGAAAACCCACGACCCGCTGATCCGCTGGATGTTAGCCGAGCGGGGCTCGCCGATTTCACCCGACGCGATGAATTCGCGCATCTCAACAAACGGATGCATAAGGCGCATCACCTGACCGGTCATTAGCTTTTGCCCAAGTCGCTGAGCCGTGGTCCACATCGCGTCGCAGTCATCAACGGACAGCGCCATCGGCTTTTCACATAGAACGTCTTTGCCTGCCTCAAGAGCCGCTATCGTCACTTCCCGGTGCAAATAATTGGGAGTCGCTACAACCACTGCCTGAATATCTGAACTGGCCAACAGCGCGTTGTAGTCGCCAAATTCAGCCGCGTCGTTGACCATCGCGCCAGCTTCGGCGACGTTTTCGGGTACCGGGTCGGAAACCGCGGCGATTGATATTGAAGCGAGGGCCTTCATTGTCGAAATGTGGCTCTGACCCATGTTTCCGCAGCCGATGATCCCGATCTTCAATGTTTCCAACTCATCGCCCTCCGCGACCGCGAACGTGCGGTAGCAGGGATCTGGTCCGCGGCCGCAAACCCGGTCGGCATCCCGCGAAATCGGGGCGCTGCCGCACCCTTGTCCAGCCAGGCGCCCATTCTGGCCGGAAAGTCTATCGCGAAGGGCTGCGTAGCGACGCCGTCCTCAAATGTTGCGATCAGCCGGGTGATAGCATGATTGCCGTTTGTAGCCGGTTCGGGCCCCACGGCTTGTTTCCAAACGGAGCGGGGGAGGCGCGTGCGTGAAAGAAGACCTCAAAAAGATTCTTATCCATCTGGCGGCGGTGCCTGGCGTGTCGGGTTCGGAAGGGCCGATCGCCCGGGCGCTGAAGTCCCTATTTGAGCCACGCGTCGATGACGTGAAGATCGACCCCATGGGGAATGTGATCGCGCGAAAAAACGGTTCCGGCCCGGGGCCCAAACTCATGCTGGCGTGCCATTCCGACACGATCGGCTGCATAGTGCGCAGCATCGATAAGAATGGCTTCATGCGCCTGTTTCGGATGGGTGGGGCGGTCGATCTGCTGTTGGTGGGGCGCAAGGTTTGGGTCAATGATGTCCCCGGAGTGGTGGGGGTTCGACCGGGGCACATTCAAAGACCCGAAGAAATGCGGACAGTGCCGAATTTGACCGATCTTTACGTCGATGTGGGCGCCGCCTCGTCCGACGACGTGGCAAAGTTGGGAATCGAGATCGGCAGCCCGGTTCGCTATCACAGCCCGATCGAAGAAATGTCGAATCCGGACCTTCTATGCGGGGCCTACGTCGATAATCGAATCGGCTGCGCGGTGCTCGTGTATCTGATGAGCGTCCTGGGAAATGACTTCGCGGGATCGATCCACGCCGTGGCCACCACAAACGAGGAGACGGGCTGGCGCGGCGGCCAGATGTCGGCGTTTACGGTCGACCCCGACCTGGCCGTCGCGATTGATACAACTCCGGCAGGTGGTACGCCCGACGTCGACTTTGAGAGGGAGCTACCCATCGAGATTGGACTCGGACCGGTCATGCAAGTGGCGTCACAGGGTCACGGAGCGGGCTTCACCGCGCATCCGGCAGTGATGGGCTGGCTGCGGTCGGCGGCGGACGATGCGGAATTACCGTATCAACTTGCCGCCCTGCAAAACGCGAATACCGACGCCGCGTTGATTCATATGACCCGCGGCGGCATTCCGACGGCGGCACTGACTATCCCGCGACGTTACTCACATTCGCCGGTTGAGCTGTTCAACATCAACGATGCGGTGACGACCGTACAGATACTTCAGAACGCGATCCCGCGGCTCGCAACGCTGAAAATACAGTTTTCAGCGGAGAGGTAGTTCGACGGGGGGCGGTCGACAAGTTAACCCCCACCCGTTACTCCAACCGCCGCTGAGGGATCTTAGCCGGCGCTGTCGATGCCGAGATTGTTCACGCCGCCCAGGTCCGGGTCCCTCGCGTCGCTCGGGATTGCAATCACGCGCACTGAACGATCGGCAAGCGCCATATCGAACACCCCGACCGATTGCCGACTGAGAAAAAATCCAGACCGGGCGTTATTCCCCGCCGAGATCGTCCAGGTCAAGCTGATTGATGAAATCTCGGAATGGCTTGAGCTCTTCCTCGGTAACGACTTCGGATTCGCCCGAATCGTCGGATTCGACTTCATCGTCCGGCACGATACCGGCTGCTTCAAGAACTTCCTCTGAGACGAGGATCGGGACTCCAGTCCTTACAGCCAGCGCGATCGCATCGCTCGGCCGCGAGTCGATATCCAGCTCGCTTCCGTTGCTCTTGATAACGATGCTCGCGTAGTAAACCTGGTCAACAAGCCTGCTGACCGTAATCCGCACGACCTGCGCGCCAACATTTTCTATGATGTTCTTGATTAGGTCGTGCGTTAGGGGCCGCGGAGCGTCCCGATCCTGAAGCTTGATCGCTATGGCATCGGCCTCGGGTCCGCCGATCACGATCGCCAGATAGCGGTCGCGCTCTTTTTCTTTGAGAACCACGACGCGGTTCGGGTTGATAAGGTTTACCCTCACGCTCTCAACCACCATCTCAACCATCATAGCCGTTTCCTCTGGTGGCCTACGCCCGCAGACGGCATGCACTTCGCCACCGGTAGCGAATGCACTAACCGCTGACGAAGCCGCAACAGCACCGCTACGGATGCCCTAGACCGAACGATTCGTGGAGGACCTGGACTGCATCTTCCAGGCGATTTTCGTCTATCAAACAGGTTATACGAATTTCGCTCGTCGTGATACTCGTAATGTTGATTTCGGCTGACGCGAGCGCACCAAACATTTGCGCGGCCACACCTGGGGCGCTCTGCATGCCCAATCCAACAATGCTGACGGTCCCCAGGTCACTCGACCAAGTTACATCGCCGGCGTCAACATCTTTGGCAACCGAGCTAACCAATCGCAGAGCTTCTTCGAGGTCGGTGCGCTCGACCGAGAAGGAAATGTCGGTGTTTCCCCCCTGGGCGAGGTTTTGCACGATTATGTCGACGTTCACGGCCGAATCCGCTAGCGGTTGGAAGATCGCTTTCGCAAGGCCCGGTCTGTCCGGGACGCCCTGGACCGTGATTCTCGCCACGTTCGCGTTGTGAACGACCGCGCGAACTCTGTCCCCCGTTTCGATATCAATTTCAGATCTGGACAAAATCTCAGTCCCCGGATTTCTATTGAAACTCGATCGTACAACGATCCGAATTTTATGCCTTTGAGCTACCTCGATGGAACGAGGATGCATCACCTTTGCCCCCAGGCTCGCCATCTCCAGAATCTCCTCATATGAAACGCGGTCAAGCTTGCGAGCTTCTGGCTCGATCCGGGGGTCGGTGCTGAATATCCCGTCCACGTCTGTGTTTATCTCACAATGGTCGGCGCCGAGCGCCACGGCAAGCGCGACGGCCGTGGTATCCGAGGCGCCCCGTCCGAGCGTGGTTACGTCTCCAGATTCGGAGACTCCCTGAAACCCGGCCACAACTGGAATCACACCTGCATTGAGCAAGCCGCGGAGGTGTGTTGGATCGATCGACTTGATCCGAGCCTTTCCGTGGCGTCCGTCAGTGACAATTCCGGCAGCCGGTCCCGTAACCGCCGCTGCCGGAGCGCCCATTGAGTTCAACAGTATGGAAAGCAGCGCCGACGAAACGACCTCGCCGGTCGACAGTAAAAGATCAAGATCTCGCTCCCCGGGACCGCCCGTGAGATCGTACGCCAGCTTGAGAAGGTCATCCGTGGTGCTACCCATGGCCGACGCGGCTACGACAGGGCAGTGGCCGTCTTGCTTTGCCGAAATGACCAGCTCGGCGGCGTTCCGAATGCGGTCGTTGGTCGCCAGCGACGTACCGCCGAACTTTTGGACCAGGACGGGCATGTTTTCAGGCATTCATTGACTTCACTTGATGCGCTACGGCTACTTCGATTAAGAGATTTAAGGATGGTACCAGCGGCGGTCCGAACCCGCTCAGAGTCCCGTATCGACCGGGATCCACCGCCGTTCGCTGTTCGATCGTCCAACCGCATCGATCACGCACTGGGCCTTGTGACCGTCCTCAAAAGTCGCAAAATCCGCAGCCCCCGACAGAGCGCGCACGACTTGCCGCATGTGATGGGCCGGAAAATCGGAAAATGCCACCTGCCGTTCAGGCGGGATTTCAACTTCGCTGAATTCGTATTCGTCCGGCCTGGCTACGGCGACTGTGGCTTCATGACCCCGCTCATGGAACAGGCGTAACGAACCCCTGGTTCCCACGAGCGTAATGCTGATCTGGTTGCCGTGCCCCCACGCCAGCTTGGTGAGATGGAAGGCAAAAAGGCGCCCCCCGCCCAGATCGCAAATAAAGGCGGAACTGTCGCTGGCGGTTGGCACCGCGGTCGATTCACCATCGACCGGACGCGGCCCGGAAGCGATTGAATCCGCGCCGGCGACCGACTCCACGTCGCCCCCGTACCAGAGCAAGAGATCAATTACATGCGAACCCAGGTCGGCCAACGCTCCGCGACCCGAGTGTATTGCGCTCATGCGCCAGTCCAGCGGCCGGAACGGGTCGGCCCAATTTGCCTGACAGTAGTTAATACTTCCCGATATCAACTCGCCGATCTCCCCGGCGCGAATCATCTCTCCGGCGAGAACGAAAGGAGGCATCGACCTGTACGTGAAATTGACGGCGTTACCGATTCCAAGCGCCGCTGCCCGCCTGGCCAGGCGCAGGGTCTCGACGGAATCCAGGCCAAGCGGCTTTTCACTCAGCACTGCCTTGCCGGCCGAAAGCGCGGCGGCGGCCATCGGCACGTGCAGGAAGTTGGGCGTGCACACCGCCACCGCATCCAAATCCTCGAGTTCGAGCATCTTTTCGAAGCTATCGAACTCGTTCGGTATCCGATGGTCCTCGGCCATCTTCGCGACGCGCTCCGGCGTCCGCCCAAATAGCGCCACAACGCTGGCAAGCCCGCTCGCATTGATTCCCGGAATGACGACGCGGTCCGTGAACGAACCGGTACCGGCAACGCCGAATTTCAATTTGAAATCCACGTCCTCGAGGCAGAACTCAACCAGCGCAATTCTAAAGGCGCTTCAGATCTGATTGCGGCGCTCGCTTCCCGGCAGCGGAAGAGCCGTTGTTTTCAAAAAAGCCTTTTGAAAAAACCGTACTGGCGTGTATCGGCGGCTTGCGGGCAGGTCTGCCCCGGTTGGCGCTGATACTGGAAGATCGATCCTCCGCGATCAAGGCTACGCCGAGTACCGGCCCAGGCAAGATTCGGCTTCCATATCCCCGCGAATAGATTGTCCAGTTCGTGGTATATCGGTCCGGCTCTCCCAGGGGGCAATTGTCTGAAAGCGGTTCCTAGAAAAGAGTTGTTATGGGAACGTGTCGGCGGGTGTCGGCTGGCCGTATCCGTCCTCACCCGCCGCCGCTCAAGGACAGCGTAGTGGCCGTCAGATGCAACGACTTCTTAAGCGGCGCTCCGCAATTCTTTCAGGAGCTCTGCCGAAAATTGTCGAACACGTTCGACCCGGTCTGGTGCGTACTGACCGATGGGAGTCTCGTCCACTTGAGGTGGTACCGCATGCAAGAAGGACGGTGAGCCATTCAAGCTTTCGACTCGAATCTCGAACATCAACTGTTGCGTCCCTCGACCAGGGTGGACGAGGGCGTCCCGGTACCTGATCGCGGCGTCGATCCAGAGGGCCTTGTGCCTCATCACCACAGCCTCGATGGCGGTAGCGATGGCCTCCTTGGGTTTCGGGACGTTATTTTCGAGAGCATTTATGACCGATCCTCCGTAGACGCCCTTCACCCGGTGAAATCCGTGAAGTCATGAGTGTCCCAAAACTTCGCCTCTTCCTCATGGCTCCTAAAGGCTGGGATGCGGCTCTTTTTTACTGCTTCCGTGCTGGTCTCTTTCATTCACCACCTTCCTCTTGTTGATAGCGTTGTCGCTCTTTTCGGCTAGCGGGTCGGGCGGGCCGGACCCGCCGAAGTCGCAGGGCACGATGCTCCGCGACCGCAGCGGTATCCGGACCGCCTTCCCTCAAATACCGGGAAGGTGGATTACAACCCCAAATTCAGACCGCAATCGACCCTAGCTCGCGCCGTTGCCGGCCGAGCTCGCGTACGCGGATCCCGCCACGGATTCGGGATAACCCCACATGCCGTGCTCGGAAATATCGAGTCCATCGACTTCGTGCGATCGGTCGACCCTCAAGCCGACGCTGAACTTGATTGCGTAGAAGACTATCAGGCATGTGATCGCCACCCACGCGACCGTGCTAAGCGAGCCGAGCGCCTGCACGCCGAGCTGGTTAAAGCCGCCGCCGTAGAAAAGCCCGGGGTCGCCCAGGCCCGCCGTTAGCTCGGCGGTGCCAAACAGACCTACAGCAAGGGTGCCCCAGATGCCGCACACGGCGTGAACCGACACGGCCCCAACAGGGTCGTCCACTCTCAGGCGGTCGATGCCCAATACCGAAAGGACAACGATGATCCCCGCGACCAATCCAATTACCAGAGCCGCCCATGAATCCACAAATGCGCAGCCAGCGGTGATGGCTACAAGTCCGGCCAGGGCGCCATTACCGAGCATCCCAACATCCGGCTTTCGAGCGACGAGCCATGAGACCGAAAGCGCCCCGACGACACCCGCCGCCGCGGCCAGGTTGGTGGTGAGCACAATCGACGCAAAATCGACGCCGGCAGCCTTTAGTGTGCTTCCGGCGTTGAATCCGAACCATCCGAACCAGAGCACGAGCACACCGGCGATCGCCAGCGGCATGCTGTGACCCGGGATCACGTTGACCCTGCCGTTCGCATATTTTCCGATTCTGGGGCCGACGACGGCAGCGCCGACGAACGCGGCGACCCCGCCCACGGTATGCACGACCGTAGATCCCGCGAAGTCGAGAAAGCCGCGATCCGCAAGCCAGCCGCCGCCCCATACCCAATGGCCGACCACGGGGTAAATGAAGCCGGTTAGAGCGATGGTGTAGATAAGGTAGCCAACGAATCTGGTTCTCTCGGCGACGGCCCCGGCGACTATCGTCGCGGCTGTCGCGGCGAAAACCACCTGAAAGAACCACTTGGCCGAGATGGAAACGTCCGCCCAGGCAAGGGACGGAAACGAACTCGCGGCATCTGGATCGGTCACCGAAAGAAACCATCCGCTGTATCCGATAAAGGAGTTTCCGTCTCCGAACATGAACGGAAATCCGATCGCCCAGTAAGCGATAAGACCGATCGCGATGTTCATTACATTTTTCGCGCAAATGTTGGCCGCATTTTTCATCCGAGTGAACCCGGCCTCGAGCATTGTGAAGCCAAGATGCATCAGAAAAACGAGCGCTCCGGCGACCACGACCCAGAGGGTGTCCACGGCCCGTTCGATGTCTGTAAGCGTCAGCTCCTGAGCGTCTGCCATGGCCGGAAGTAATAAAGCCCCCAAAAGCGCGCCCGCGGCGGCGGCGAGCCAGCGACCGCGTAGAAGCCCCAGCTTTAGCGGGAACTTCAACTGCGGACTCGGTATGAATCCGGTTGCCTTCAAAGTGCGTCCTCTCCTGTTTGCTGAGTCCGAATTCGTATCGCGTCATCCACCGGGATAATGAAAATCTTTCCGTCGCCGACCTCGCCCGTGGCGGCGTTTCCGGAGATCACAGAGATCACTTCCGGAACGCTCTCGTCGCCGACGACGATCTCCATCTTGATCTTGGGGCGAAATACGATTGCCGCCTTCGCGCCTCTGTAGTTCTCTGTGTACCCGCGCTGCGTACCGGCTCCTCGCACCTCGCTAATCGTCAATCCGTGGTACCCCGCTTTGTCGAGCGCGTCGCGAACCCGCTCGAGCATTTCGTGCCGAATAATGGCCTCGACCTTCGTCATCTATCCAGGCGGTTCCTTTCTCAATTTGGCGCGTCATCAGGCTCATGCAAAGCAACGATGGACGCGCCGACTTTGGGTAGTTGCGTCGCTGCGAATGGTTGCATCGGGTCGGCGGCGCTCGAAGTTTCCCGGTCTACGGGAGGCGGGCCTTCATCGGCCGATTCGGCTGCGCGAGAACGCAGATTGCACCAGATTTTGCGCGCGGCCCGGATGCCCCACAATGATGGAAACTACGCAGTTCCTATCCCAACCGCGCCACAACGAGGCTGCATAGCTCTCCAGTGACACGGAAGTCTAGTTGGACCGCATCGGCAGCGTCAAAATTCATCGACTCTCAAACCGATCTGGGCGCAAACCAGGAGCAGATAATCGGCACTATCGCCAGGACGGGGCGCCGGATCCACCATCCGCGGCCAGCATTCCAGAATGACCGACAAGTCACCGCAGACGGACGGCCTACCGAAACAACAGCTATTCTTGACGGCTTCCTGATTTCTCCGGCTTCCGGAAACCTGGTGGACCGAAGCGATCGACCAATGGATACAGCCGCAAATGCCTGACCGACGACCAAACATCATCCTGATAATCACCGACCAGCAGCGCTACGACACTATCAATGCGCTCGGCTACCCGCACGTCCACACGCCCACGCTCGATCGGTTGGTGCGGGAGGGAGTGAGCTTCAGCCAGTGCTTCATAAACGCCCCATCGTGCGGACCGTCGCGCGCAAGCCTGTTCACGGGTTACTCGCCGCATAGCCACGGCGCACAGCGCAACAACGATCCGTGGCCTCGCACGTGGGTCGAATCGCTGCAAGAGTCGGGATATCACTGCGTAAACATTGGCAAAATGCACGCGGACCCCTACGGCGGCCGGCACGGATTTCACGAGCGCCAGGTCGTCGAAAACAAGCAGCGTAGAGCAGCCGAAGTTCAGTGGGCAGGCACGCGCCACGTCTTCAACGATGAGCTCGACAAAGCTCTTCAGGCACGGGGACTCCGGCGACTGGAGAAAGACTACTTTCGCGGGTTGCCCGATTTCGACAAACGCCTCGGGGCCTTTGAGTGGCACCTCGAGGATGAATTGCACCCAGACTTTTTCGTCGGCGACCTGGCGCTACGCTGGCTCGAGCAGGCCCCGGCCATGGACGACGAACCGCTTTTCCTCCAAATCGGATTTCCCGGTCCGCATCCGCCTTATGATCCTGTGCAGCGATACATCGGACGGTATACGGACCAGGAGCTACCGATACTTCCGGTCACTGAGGGAGAAATGAACTCCCAGCCCGAGCCCATCAAAGCGCTCCGGCGGATGCACGTAAAACGGGACGCTGATTCAGTTGCGTTCCGTCCCGACGCGCCGATGAGCCAACGGCAGCGTCAGCGCGCCTATTACCTCGCCAACGTCACGATGATCGACGAAAAGATCGAGCAGATTCTCGCCTCGCTTGAAAGACGGGGGCAATTGGAAAATTCTGTGGTGATTTTTACTTCGGACCACGGTGACTGCCTTGGCGATCATGGTCTTAGCCAAAAATGGAATATGTACGACGCCTCTGTGCATGTTCCGCTGATCGTCTGGTCGCCGACCCGATTTGAGGGCGGAAGGACGGTCGACAACTTGCAGCAGCTGTTCGACGTGGGGCCGACGATCCTCGAACTCGCCGAAATAGAGCCGCCGTCACGCTTCGAAGCGGTTTCGCTGCTTCCCGTCCTGACGGACGACGCCAGGGTGCAGGAGCGTGAGTTCGTCTATTCCGAGCACGCCCGCGACGCGGTGCATGACGCCGTCGAGATTGAACTGATGATTCGCAGCAAGGATTGGAAGCTCGTCGAATTCTTCGATCCGGCGCACGGCCAGCTTTTCGATCTTGCCAACGATCCCGACGAACTAATCGATCTGTGGCACGATCCCGCGCATATCTCTACCAAGTTGGAACTGCTCGACTCATTGCACAGATGGTTTGTAACAAGCACAACGAAAGCCGCCGGTTGGCGCAACGAGCCGCGCTATGGGTGATCCTCAGTGGAATATTCGAGCGTCTCGAATCCAACCTGTCAGTCTGAAACCGCCCCAGGGTTTCCCACTGCCGCGGTTATGGCTAGGTTGTGAACTCCGACCACTTCGCGATGATCGTCATTCGATCGATATACCCGAGAAGAGAACCGGACTCGTCGACAATGACAAGGCCCTTCAGGTGCTCGCGAAAAATCCTGCCAAGAACACTCGGCGCCGACTCAGTCGACTTCGCGAGGTTTGGCGCCTCCATGATGTCGCGCGCCCGGTTGTGCTTGACCTCGACGGCGACCTCCATCAAGGAATCCAGGTCCGTAGCGGACGCCAGCGCCAGTTCGGGGAGAACGTCGACGATTACGGCCTCGTAAAGGTGTTCGTCAAACACTCGCCCCACCACGGACCGGTCCGAATCCAACACGACGACGGAGTGAAATGGAGGGCCTTTACGAATTGCGTCAACTATTTCGCTGAACGAGGTGTCCTCGCGAACCTGGACGACATCGGAACATAGCCCGTGCGAGCAGAGGTCGCCCGCAGTCAACTCCGACAGTTTCGACAGGGCACTTTTTGCCATCAACGTCAGCTCTTAAAGGCGATCCAATCGGACTGCTTGAAGTTTCGAGTTACCACACCAACATTGTAGTTGCTGCGCAGGAGCCGGCGGTGGATTGAGGATTACCAACCCACCGACAAGCGGACCTTCGCCCGGGCTTTAACGTTGGTCGCCGCCCCTGCACGTGATCCGATCGAGCAAACTCCCCGGGGGCCCGGGACTCTGCGTCAGCCGGTTACCGCAAGCGCTTCGATCTCGACCAGTAGAGACGGCAATACGAGCTCAGCCTTTACCGTCGACCGAGCGGGCGGGGCCTCAGTGAAAAATTCGTCGTAGACTGCATTCATGCCCTTGTAGTGGCTCATGTCTGATATGAAAACCGTCGTTTTGATCACGTCTTGCATAGTCGCACCGGCCGCTTTCAGAGCCGCACTGATGTTCTCGAGCACCTGGCGCGTTTGAGCCTGGATGTCGCCCTCACCGACCAAATTGCCATCGGCGTCAAGAGCCACAGCCCCGGCGGTCGCGATGATCGAGCCCTTTTTCACGACCTGGCTGTATGCGGCCAGCGGCGTAGGCAGTTCGGGTGGATTGATTCGTTGTGCGGCCAATTAATACCTCCTCGGCTAAAAATGCCAATCGGTGCGGAGTTCGTCCCATGCGCAAGCTAGATTATCGTTGCCGAACCGGATAGTAAAAGCGGACGCCGTTTGAACAGGACGATGATCGAGCATTGCCACGAAGCCGAGACGATGCGAGACGAACCATGCCGATCAATGTTGAACACAACCGCTGAATCGAGGCGGATCTAGTGGACGCTGAACGATGTGAATGGGCCGAAGGCGACGAGCTGATGACCGAATACCACGACAACGAGTGGGGCGTGCCGGATCACGATGACCGAAAGCTCTTTGAACTCCTTACCCTCGAAGGCGCGCAGGCGGGACTTTCGTGGCGTACCGTTTTGCACAGGCGCAGCGGCTACCGTGACGCGTTCGCCGGTTTTGAGATCGAACGCCATACCGCCTGACCGGGGGCGGCCGCGACGGATCCTCAACCGGCGGCCCGTCTATTTGCCCCGCTTCGGCGATCGACGATTCGCGGCCCCACTCTGAGCGCGTCTATTATCTCCAAACCCTGACCCTGGCCGGGCCCCGTCGGCGGCACGGTTCGGTTCTGCAATGAGTCTGAGGGGGATTTGAAAGATGCGGAGTTCACGGCAGGTATTTGACGACCACTGGGATTCGATTCTAGCGGGGGACATGGACCGAATCCTGTCCGACTATGCAAGCGATGCCGTGTTTGTCACCCCCGGCAGGGTTGCGCGCGGCCACGCCGGGGTTCAGTCGGTCTTTGAGGGAATCGGCGCTGACCTGGGCGAGATGGCGTTCAATCAGGAGTCCGTGACGGTCGGCGATTCGATGATCCTGCTCGAATGGAGCGGCACGTCCGCCGGGGGCCGTAGCGCCCGGGGGTCTGACGCGTTTTACATCGCTGACGGTCTTATCCGTTTTCAGACGCTGACCTATTCGGTTGCAGGATGATGAACGCCGCCGACCGGGCGCCAATCGCCTGAACTAGCGCGAGGAGGATTCGATCGTGGCTGACTTCGAAGGCAAAGTTGCCCTGGTGACCGGGGCGGCTATGGGCATCGGACGGGGCATCGCGGAGGCGTTCCTGGAGGAAGGGGCATCGGTCGCGTCGGTCGATATCGACGGAGCAGCGGCGCGAACAACCGCCAGCGAGATCGCCGCGGACGCGGCAAAACATCTGGTCGTCGAGGGCGATGTTTCGAGTATTGACGACGTAAAGCGGATCGTCGACGCTACCGTGACCGAGTTTGGCGGGCTCGATATTCTCGTGAATAACGCGGGCATTCAGCCGGCCAGTTCGTACCTGACAGCCGAGGACCTCCCGGAGGAAGTTTGGGACCGCATCCTGAACGTCAATCTGAAGGCGCATTATCTGACGGCGCGATTCTGCATTCCCGAAATCAAAAAGCGCGGAGGCGGCGCGATCGTCAATATCGCAAGCGTGCAAGGGTTGCAGTCGCAAGCGCGGGTACCGGCCTATGCGGCGAGCAAGGGAGGAGTGCTGTCATTGACCCGTCAACTCGCTCTTGACTACGCCGCCGAGGGAATTCGAGTGGTCGCCGTTTGTCCCGGAGCGATCGACACGCCGTTGCTAAGGAACTCCGTCACAGGTAGCGTTCAGGATCTGGAGGAAGCTGTTAAAGGCTGGGCCGGTTCACATCCCATGAGGCGGATTGGCACACCGGCGGAAATCGCCAATGTCGTCCTGTTTCTCGCGAGCGACCGGGCTTCCTTCATGACCGGAGAATACGTCTGCGTGGACGGCGGCATGATGGCGCTTGGCGCGTGGGCGGGTTCCCCGGCGGATTGGTAGACCGGCCGGCTTCGGCGCCTCAGGGGGACATCGTCGATCGCGCTCGCTAATAGCCGCGATTCCGGGCGCGCTGAACGATAACATCGCCCTTACAGGCCTGCGGAAATTCCCCGATTCAGCCTGAAGTCAGCTCCGATCCAGATTTTCGCCTCGCCCTCAAAATGACTTGAGCGTGCGAGCCGCTCCTGAATCAGAGCCCCGTTGGCCGGTCGCGCTCGTCCTGCTCCCGATCGGGAGGCGGAAGTTGATTTGCGGCCTGGGACTGGCTAGGTTCGGGCTCAGCCTGTTGGGCTGCCAGAGCTCTACCCTGATCGCTGATATCGACGCGCGCTGCGGGACCAGGATCGGAAGCCTGACCGGCCGGCGCCTCGCTTGACCGCCCGGCGCGGCCCGCGTCATCGCCAGTTCTGGCTGTGCGTTCGACCTCATCCGGCTCGTCGTCACGAGTGGGTGGAGGGTTGGGGCCAATTCTTATCCCCATGTCGACACTCGTTCATTTCCAAAACCGCGTACCGTACAGAGTACACGGCCAGATTGGGCTTCTCAATCCTCACCGACCGCGTGTCGGGTTTCAAGGCCCGGGCCTACACCGCGAGCGGCTTGAATAAATATCAGCAATGTCCTTTCAGGACGCAGGGAAAGCGCCTTTCCGGCGCCCGCTGCCGGCTATCCCACCAGGACACGACGCCTCAGCAGGCTGCGCCGTTTGTTGGTTTGCGAATCCCGGTTGACGAAACGTCGATGTGATACTGACTTTCCGGTATGGACTGGAACAGATGTTGGTAATCGACGGGCACCTCGACATTGGCGAGACTCACGAACCTGCCCGAACTCTCGGCCCTACCCGCCACGAGAAATCTACAACCGGCGTCTGAAATCTCCTGCAAAGCGGCCAGCATCTCCGCTTCGCCTCCTTCGTAGTATTTGGGGTCGAAGATCCGCGGAGCCGTATCAGCGCCTATCACGAAAACCCGTCCGGCGAAAATACGAGCTTTCTCCACAAAGGTTGGCGCGCTAGTCACCAACACCTCACCAGATTTCAAGAACCGCTCCAGCCGTCGCTCCAATTCATCGACGACGATCGGCGGCTTGTCAACGTTGGTCAGCGAAAGCTCGAACGCTACTTCCGTGTCGAGAATGTCCGACGCGACGCGGGCCAACTCGACGTGCGCTCCGTGCAGCGGATCGAATGAACCCGGCAACACCGCTCCGGCCGACGTCGGCATATCGCTCAGCCGCCCGTGATCGTCCCATCTAAACGAATCGAAAGTACCGTCGCGGATGCGTTCGCACCAATACGCCAAATCAAGCACGGAGTCTTCGACGGATTCTTCAGGGAAGAGATCCAGCGGAATCCGATCTGTCGCCGCGAAGGCCTCGGCTATGCAGTTGAGAACGAGGCCATCCACCAGGTCCTCCTCATTCTCGCGGCTGCGGGCATCCTTCCGCAGATAAAGCTCCCGGTCAAGGTTCACCGTCGTTCCGGCCACCGATACGAAGCACCTGGTCCGACCCCTGCGGGTCCGATCCGTTGCGAGGGCGGCGCTCACGCCAACGCCGATCAAATTTGGCGTTAGCGCCGGAGACTGAGAAACAGCCATGTTGCGCGCGCGTCTGGCCATGTCCGCGGCTGTTTCGTTTGAGCAAAGCGGCTGGGATTCCCGACCCAGGAAGCTCTGCATGGACGTTTTTGAGTACGGCACAACCGCGTGAAGCAACGTCCGTGAAGCTCCCGGTGCGCGGGCGAGCGCCGCAATAGCTCCGGTCCCGCCTCCGGCAACCGCGATCACAAGCATTCCGGGTGAGCGGTGGATGGACTCGATCATCCTATCCATTCAAATCCGCTTACTCGCTGTCATCACGAACTCCCTCGGCTGAACCCTCCCCGCGCGTGACGCGGTTCGATCCGCAGGGTACAGTTCATTCTCTCATTTCGGCGTATCGTATCGGTACCCATCGGGCTTCCCAATGTATGTCACGGACTGGGGAAGGCGATGTGCGGCAGTCATACTCGATATAGATTCGATATTGAAAAGGAAGATGAATGACTTCGGACGATAAAACGACCGGGGCGGGCGAACTCGAATCTATCGGGATACGCAATACACAATCTGTTTACTGGAATTCATCGATTGCGGTGCTGTTCGAGGAGGCCGTAAAACGGGGCGAGGGCGTGGTCGCCGATCGCGGGCCGTTAGTCGTCAATACCGGGAAGCACACTGGCCGTTCCCCCAACGATAAATTCGTTGTCCGAGAGCCCAGCAGCGAGAAATCGATCTGGTGGGGAGACGTTAATCGTCCGTTCGAGCCGGCGGCATTCGATCTTCTTCTCGACGAGGTCGGGAGCTATCTGGGCGGTCGAGATCTCTTTGTGCAGGACCTCCACGCGGGCGCCGATCCCGATAACCGGATCGGCGTGCGAGTCGTAACCGAGCGGGCCTGGAACGCCATGTTCGCAAAGCATCTATTTCTCGATCGGTTTGACGGCGCTGCCGCGACCAGGACGTTCGATGACTTTACGGTCATTCACGCCCCGGGGTTCAAAGCAGAGCCGGAGCGCCACAAGACGACTTCCGACGCATTTGTTCTGCTGCACTTCGGCAAGCGCATCGTGCTGATCGGCGGAACGGAATATGCGGGGGAGATCAAGAAGTCGATATTCACGGTCATGAACTACGTTCTTCCCCCGCGCGGCGTGCTATCGATGCACTGCTCCGCCAACTATGGGCCCGACAACGACGCGGCCCTCTTCTTCGGGCTCTCAGGCACCGGCAAGACCAGCCTCTCAGCGGACACTTCACGCACGCTTATCGGCGACGACGAGCATGGCTGGAGCGATAGCGGCATATTCAACGTTGAAGGTGGCTGCTACGCAAAGATGATCAGCCTTTCGCCTACCGCCGAGCCGGAAATATTCGCGACATCACAGATGTTCGGAACCGTTCTGGAAAACGTGGTGTATGACGAGAAGCTGCGGGTGCTCGACCTGGACGATGACAGCATCACCGAAAATACCCGCGGGGCGTATCCGGTGAGTTACATACCGAATTCCGATTTCGATGGCATCACCGGTCACCCCAGGAACATCCTGCTCCTTACCGCCGACGCCTTCGGCGTGCTTCCTCCGATTGCGCGACTGTCGCGCGACCAGGCCATGTACTACTTCTTGTCGGGGTACACGTCCAAACTGGCTGGAACCGAGGTGGGAATCATCGAGCCCGAAGCCACGTTCAGTTCGTGCTTTGGGGCGCCGTTTCTGCCGCGCCCGCCCGCGGAATACGCCGATCTGCTGGGCGAGCGACTGCGTAAACACGAACCCGAAGTTTGGCTCGTAAATACGGGATGGACGGGCGGCCCGTACGGGACGGGAAGCAGAATGCCCATCGGCGAGACTCGCGCCATGGTTAAGGCGGCGCTCGATGGTCGCCTCAGCCAGGTCGAGTATGAGAAGGATCGACACTTCGGGCTCCAGGTTCCCAAAACATGCCCGGACGTTGACCCGGTCCTGCTTCGGCCGCGTGCCACTTGGGACGACACCGAGGCCTACGACCGCACGGCGGCTGAACTGGCGCAGGCCTTCGCGGACAATTTTGAACAGTTCGCGTCCGGAGCCACATCCGGGCTCGCTGCGGTAGGGCCGGGGCGCTCCTGAGAATCGGATAGTTCTTCGATAGCCGCTTCGGATTGAGATTGGATCAAACCGGGATTTGAGCAGGCCAAACCGGACGCGTCGTTCGCGCTGTGGTTGAGGCGCCAGGCGTTCCCCTGGCCAAACCGATTCCCCGCACTCTGGGGAGCGATCCCGGCGAAGTCTCCCCTATTGCACCCGCTCGGCGCGGCCAGGCTTGAGCATGTCCTCAATCGGCATCATTTCGCCGCGCATTTTTGTAAACGCGTATCCTGCGAGCTCGCCTTCGGGAAGGGGCGGATCGTCATCATCCACAACCTCCTCCAGGTAATCCATTAGCAGGTTGATGTTCTGGCGCGTGTTCATACGGCCGAACCAGAGGCTTTTGCCCTGCAGGATCAGCAGCGCAACGTTTGATGGGCCGCACAAGCCGAGGCATCCATCACCTGAATCGTCGGTGATTGTCAGGTCTATTTTTTCGTCAATTCCGCGGTCTTCGAGTCCGGCTTCATAGTCCTCAACGAGGACTCGCGGGCGAAACATGGAATCGCCCGAGCCGCATCAGCATCCGTTGCACACCATCAAATGCCCGCGCATCTCTTCAACCGTAAGGCGACGGCCCTCCGGCGTTCGCCACTGATAGTAGCCTGCCAAGTTTCCTCCTGAGATTCCGCCTCCACGGCGGCCAACTGCCATCAATCAAACATACACCGCCAGTGAAGGTCTCTGGCAGTACCCGATTGATTTCCGCGATGCGCTGCGTGACGGCAATCATTGTCGCGAAAACCCACAAAGTCGTTTAGTCTCTCCCCGCTTAGATCGCCCGCAGTGCGCTGGCGGTCCAATATCTGACGCCTCGGTGAGTGGGAAATGGCTGGCAGACTCGATTTCATCCAGGGCCATGTCCGTGCGGGTTCGGCGACTTCGAACGCCTCCTTCCGCGCGCTGGCGATCGATGGACGTGACGAAGTGATACAGGTCGCCCAGTTAGGGAGTTCGCGGGACGCTGACAAGCGCGCAATCCTCATCGGTGGAATCCACGGGGATAAACCAGCCGGTGTCGAGGCATTGACGCAGTTCATCGAAAACGGCGCCTGGCGAAGGTATCCGCGCGTGCAATTCACCATCTTCCCGTGCCTTAACCCTGTGGGATATGCGTCGCGCACCCGCGAAAACGGCGCGGGGATGGATATCAACCGATCCTTTCGGAGTCACGGTACGGCCGAATCGCGGGCCGTGCGCGCCGACCTTGAAGGGCTTCGATTCGATTGCTTCTACGATATGCACGAGGATGTCGATCAGACGGGGTTTTACATGTACGAGGCGCCGGGCGGCCACGATTGGGCCCCTGAGATCATCAAGGTCGTCGCCGAGTCCGGTCCGATCCTCCTGAACGGATCGCCGGAGCCTGACTTTCCGTATGAAATCAAGAACGGGATGATGCAGTTTCCAGGCGACGTCGAGGCGTTGTTTGAAGAGACGGATGAATGGCCGCTCGGCGTCTATCTGCGATCGGAGTGCTCGCCGGGAGGCCTGGGGGCGGAGTCCCCCGGAAAGCTGCAGAAGGAGCAGCGAGTCGTAATGCAACTCGCCGGATTGAATCGCATGCTCGAACTACTTTCAGGCGGTTGAGGCATAAATCGCTGGCAGCAGCAGCGGGTTCGCCGAGCCGTGCTGTAGCGGTAACCGAGATCTGGCCGATATTGCGAGTTGCGTAGCGACTTTGACTGAGCGGTTGATTCAGACGGATTCAAGCAAGGGGAGGCCATGAACGACGATACGACGATCGCTCGGATCGAAACCCACGAGTTCACCGTCGAACTGCGGGATATGGGGACCGATTACAACGGCTTCAACTTCGTCTACACCCCCGGCCAAACCCTAAGCCTCAAACGCCACGCATTGACTATCGAAACACGCAGCGGGCTTCGGGGCGAGTGCATTGCGGGAACTGCTTCGGCATTCGCGCAGATCGCCGGATTCGCTCATTACCTTCTCGGCAAAGACGCTCTGGAGAGGGAGAAAATCTACAACGATCTGAAGCGCAGTCTCCGTCAGACCGACCGTACCGGCATCGGCCCGGTTGACATCGCACTCTGGGACATCGCCGGCAAGCTTTACGACTCGCCCCTCTACCGTCTGCTCGGAGGAAGCGACAAACCGCTTCCCGCCTACGCCAGCACTTACCATGGCGACCGCAACGGCGGACTTGACAGTCCACAGGCGTTCGCCGATTTCGCGGTTCAATGCAAGGAGATGGGCTATCCCGCATTCAAGGCGCATCCCTGGGGCGATCCCATTACGAGCCAGGAAATAGAAAATGTGCTCGCCATCCGCAAGGCGGTGGGCGACGACATGGAACTGATGCTGGATCCGGCCTGTGAGTACGAGACTTTCGGTCAGGCGCTGCAGGTTGGACGCGCTCTGGACGAAGCGAATTACTTTTGGTACGAGGACCCTTTCAAGGATGGCGGCGTGTCGTCTTTCGCGCATCGAAAACTGCGGGAGTCCATCAAGACACCAATCCTCATCACCGAACACATTCGCGGGCTTGAGGAGCACGTTGATGTAATAGTCGCCGGCGGCACCGATTTCGTGCGTGTAGACGCGTATCTGGACGGCGGGATCACGGGCGCGCTGAAGATAGCCCACGCTGCGGAAGGTTTTGGGCTCGACGGCGAGATCCACGGTCCCGGCCCTGCGCACCGACACCTGATGGCCTCAATGCGCAACACGAACTACTACGAGATGGGACTGGTTCACCCGAAGGCGCCCGCCCATACCGGGGAAATCTACCTCGATTATTCCGACAATCTCGATTCAGTCGACGCTAACGGCTGCGTCCGAGTGCCGCAGGGACCCGGGCTCGGAGCGCAGATAAACTGGGATTTCGTCAAGAAGAATCGGACCGGCGGCGCAGTATTCGAGTAGCTTCTTGTGGGTCGCGATGACCAGGTTGATCAACACGATCGGAGGGGAGAATACTAGTTGCTGCTTCAAAACGTTTTCCCGGTCGCGAGTTGGAGGTCGCATTCAGCCCGCTGAGTTACCTTCGCACGCCCTTGAGATCGGTCTTGACCCTGAACAGATGACCAGAACTCGCCGTGACGTACAGGTCCGACAAATCTTCGCCGCCGAAGCAGCAGTTGGTTGGCATGTCCACCGGCACGCGATGTGTTTCCAGCACCCACCCCGAAGGCTCGAAAACGTAGATCATCGGTCCCGCGCCATTCCGCTTCCATCCTGCGGTCGCGATTATCCGACCTTCGCTGTCGATCGTCATACCATCGATTCCCCGAGCGGGAGCAAAGTTGTGCAGAACGCGGAAGTCCCCCAGGGTTCCGTCATCGAGGACCGGGTAAGCGCGTAGCTCTCGCTTGCGGCCTTCGCCGTAGTCGCTCTGCGCCACGTAGAGAGTCTTTTCATCAAGTGAGAGCAGAAGGCCGTTCGGGCGGGTCGTGTCGAAGGTTACACGCTCGATTTCCCATTCGCCCTCCGGGGCGCGGGTGAGTCGATAAATCGATTCGTGGTCGAGCTCCATGTCGTCCCTGTCGTCGCCGTAGCGGGGATCGGTGAACCAGATTCGACCGAGCGAGTCCATGATGAGGTCATTGGGACTGTTGAGCCTTTTGCCTTCAAAGCTGGCGGCGATCGCACCCCGTGAGCCGTCCTTTCCGAAGCTCGACACGCGGCGTCCGATCATCTCGCAGCAAAAAAGCGACCCGCGAGGACTCCAGAGCAGGCCGTTGCCCTGGTTGGTACCGGTATGGTGGACGTTCGTTTCGCCCGACTTGGCGTCGTATCGCATCACGCGATGGTTGTACATGTCCGTAAACAAAACGGAGTCGCCGGTCCACACCGGACCCTCTGTGAAGGTGTATGGCCCCGCCATAACTTCGAATTCCCAGGCCAAACCAGCCTCCTTAAGTCAAACTCCGCGCGTCTGGAGTCAACAGGATTGCACACGCCGATATGACGATCCCGCGGCGGGTCGAAGGCATCATATCGACTGGCGGGCCGCCCGGTTTGGACATTCCGCGAGCGCGGGAAAATGCCGGATGGGGGCGGTGCTCGCTAAGCTGTGGCGGCAGTATAGGTTACATGCGCGCCCGGCGGGGGTTGAGAATGGCCGCATCCAAAACTAAGAGATCACCGGCGAAAAAGAAATCATTTCAGATCCGCACATTGCGGGAAAGCAAGTCGAAGCGCCAGGAGCGCGCGAGAGAGATCGTCGGCCGTCTGCACAAGGCATACCCGGACGCCGATTGCGAGCTGAATTACTCGTCGCCATGGGAGCTGCTGGTGGCGACGATCCTCTCCGCACAGAGCACCGACGTAAGGGTCAACAAAGAAACCCCCGCGCTATTCGCTCGCTATCCGACCATCAAGGCCATGGCTGAGTCCTCGCAGGAGGACGTGGAAGAGCTGGTTCGGCGGACGGGCTTTTTTAGAAACAAGGCCCGGGCCGTCAGGGAGGCCGCCGCCGCAATCGTTGAGAACTTCGGTGGCGAGCTGCCCGCCAACATGGACGATCTGCTGACGCTGCGCGGCGTTGCGCGCAAGACCGCGAACGTCGTCCTTGGCACGGCGTTTGGCATCGCATCGGGCGTCACCGTGGATACGCACGTGAACCGCCTGAGCCACAGGCTTGACCTGAGCCGTCAGAACGACCCGGAAAAGATCGAACAGGACCTGATGAGCCTGATCCCGCAAGAGGACTGGATTTTCGCGGGTCACGCTGTGATCTGGCACGGACGGCGCGTCTGCGACGCTCGCAAACCCGCCTGCAACCGCTGCACGCTAAGCGACCTCTGCCCGTCTTCGACGGCCGCGTGAAATACGTCCGAAGTCTGAAACCGAAGCCCGTAAATGAGTTGCTTTCCTCAGACTAGTTGACGCCCGTTGCGAACGCCCTCCGAAAGAACTCCTCCACCCGCCGAACGTATTGATCAGTTTCGATGTGGAACGACTGGACGTGGGCGCAGTCTGGGACGATCCACAGCGTTTTGGGTTCGCCCGCGGCAGCAAAGAGCGCGCGAGCATCGGCCGCGCGCACCAACTCGTCGTCGGCGCAGTGAACGAGCATCACCGGACGCGGCGCGATCGCCCCGATTGAATCGACCGGCCTGATTCGATCGAGCCGGGCGCCCGACAGCCATTCGCTCACCGCCACCACGGCGTCTTGAAACAGCGGGGACGGCAGGCCGGTAACCCCGTGAAATGCGTACCCCACAAAGTCTCTCCCGGCCGCGGCGAAGGCGCCGTCAGTAACAACTGCGCGTATCCGTTCGTCACCGGCGGCTACCATGATCGCGACGGCCCCGCCCATCGAATTGCCGACGACCCCCAGCGGACCGGCGTCGCCCCGTGCGGCAAGGTAATCCACCGCCGCGAAAAGGTCGTCGACCTCGCGCAATCCCAAACTCGTATATCGCCCCTCGCTCTCGCCGCACCCTTGAAAATCAAACGTCATAACCGAGAATCCGCGGTTCCAGAGCGACTCCGCCCGCGACTCCATTTCGCGATGATTAGCCCAAACTCCGTGACAGAAGATGACCGTCCCCGGCGCGTCTTCGCGGATCGCGGTCCAGCCCGCAATCCGCAGCCCGGTGCGGTTTTGAAAAGTTACTCGCTCGAACGGAATTCCCGAGGGTTCATACCCGCCGGGGATAAACTCGCGGTTCGGCTTTACGAGAGTCCACGCGGTGCGGACGACGATCCCCACGTAGCCGAGCGCCGCCACGCCGATAAGCGCGAGCGCGGCCATCATCCCCCGCGAGCCGCCTCCACCATCGATTGCACGAACGAGCGCGCTGCCTCGATGCGCCCGTCGTCGGGTGCCTCGTCGACCAGCCGCACGAATCTGCTGCCGATGATCGCGCCGTCGGCCTTCCCGCGCAGGGAAGCCATGTGATCGGGGCGCGAGATGCCGAATCCCACGACCAGCGGAACCGCGGTCTGGCGGCGGATGCGGGCCAGGAAATCATCGATACCCTCGTCAAGCTGCTCGCCGCCGGTAGTTCCCGTAAGCGAGACGCAATAGAGAAAACCATCGGCGTGACTGACAACGGTTTTGAGGCGGCTGTCATCGGTTGTGGGCGCGACCATATAAACGATAGACAGATCGTGTCCCTGCAACGCCTCCTCGACCTCACCAGCCTCGTCCGGCGGGAGGTCCGGGACGATGAATCCGTCCAGCCCGGCTTGCGACGAATCTCGCACCAGACGATCGAAACCATATGTGAGGAACGGGTTTGTATAGCCCATCAGCAGAAGAGCGGCATCCGACTCCTTCCGAACCGCGATTGCCACGTCCAGGCAGTCCCGTACGGTCACGCCGTTCTGCAAGGCCTTGTATGACGAAGCCTGGATGGTCGCCCCATCGGCCAATGGATCGGAAAACGGCACGCCCAGTTCAACGATCTCGGCGCCCGCCTCAATCGCCGCAAGAGCAAGATCCCGCGACTCGGATACGCTGGGATGGCCGACGGTGAGAAAAATGCTGGTCACGAGCCGGTCGTCCGCCGCGGCACGCTCAAAAATTCTCGAGAGCCGGGTCAACCGCGCAAACCGAGCTCGTCAACTACCGTCTCCATATCCTTGTCACCGCGGCCCGAAACGTTTATCAGCAGGATTTCGTTGGGGTCCATCGATGGAGCAACGTCGATCGCATACGCCAGCGCGTGTGCGGTTTCGAGCGCCGGAATGATGCCCTCCTCCCTGGCCAAGACGCTCAGGGCCCTCAGCGCATCGTCGTCATTGCGGGCCAGGTAGGTGGCTCTTCCGGTATCCATCAGGTAGCTGTGCTCGGGCCCGACGCCGGGGTAGTCGAGACCTGCCGAAATACTTTGAGCTTCGTGGACCTGGCCATTTTCATCCTGAAGAAGGTAGCTGCGCGCGCCGTGTAGTACACCGGGCCGCCCGGCGGTGAGGGTTGCCGCATGCTTCCCCGAACTCACGCCAGTCCCGCCGGCCTCGACGCCCACCATCTTCACGTCCGTGTCGCCGACGAAGTCATAAAAGAGGCCCATTGCGTTACTTCCACCGCCAACGCAGGCGACGAGCAAGTCGGGCAACCGGCCGGTAAGCTCGACGATCTGCTCGCGGGCTTCGCGACCGATTACCGCCTGAAAGTCGCGCACGATCATTGGATATGGATGCGGCCCGGCAACCGATCCGAAAATGTAGAACGTATTTACCACATTAGTCACCCAGTCACGGATGGCTTCGTTGATGGCGTCCTTCAAGGTCCGGCTCCCCGACGCGACCGGAACGACCTCAGCTCCAAGGATTTTCATGCGGAAGACGTTCAACTCCTGCCTGCGAATGTCCTCTTCTCCCATGTAGATAAGACATTCGAGGTCAAGCATGGCGCAGACAGTTGCAACGGCCACGCCGTGCTGACCGGCCCCGGTTTCGGCGATGATACGGTCCTTGCCCATCGCCTTTGCGAGCAGTCCTTGCCCCAGGGCGTTGTTGATCTTGTGGGCGCCCGTGTGCGCCAAATCTTCACGCTTCAGGTAGATTCGCGCGCCGCCAAGGGTATCGGACAGGCGTTCGGCGAAGTACGTTGGTGTCGGCCTTCCCACGTAATGCTTAAGAAGCCGCCCCAGCTCGGCTTTGAACTGAGGGTCGTTCCTGGTGCGTGCATAAGCGTCGGTCATCTGCTCGAGAGCCGGCATCAGCGTCTCGGGCACGAACCGGCCCCCGAACTGCCCAAAGTGGCCAGTTTCATTCGGAAGGTTTTTCCAGACGGAAAAATCGAATTGGGTCTTGTCCGCCCCGCGAGTAGTCATCGTCGATCAACCCTCATCTCACCGGAGGTCCCGGGCCCCGACATGCCGCATCGACAGCCGGCCTATTCAGGTCGCCTATCCAACTTTGCTCACGAGCCGATCGAATAGCCCATACGGTCGCATTCGAGACTGTGCATCCAGATACAGGATCATCAGCCCGACGTTAACGTTCTGTTGCCGGCCGGTGACTATGTACATCTGCGGCCGACCGCTCGCCGCCGAATCGCCGAGATCATATTCGCCCACGAGTATGAATTCCTCCTCCGCGAGACCGAATCCCGAATCCTCGTGCAAATCCCGTTCGGCGCCGGGAAAATTTTCCTGGATAAATTGTTCCGAAAACGATCCGAGCAGCGGAACTGCGAAGTCTCGATAGTCGGCCGTGTACGCAGACGCATCGGCAGCCGTTGCGTGCACTAGGACCAATTCGGAAATCAGGGCCGGTCGGCGCAGCTGCTCCGGGTCCGTGACATCGACGATTTGCAGGGCTCTGACGAAATACGAGCTGCGTACATTCGAGTCGAACGCAGCCTGTAAGAATTGCTCGGGCATTATCAACGCCAGGTTGTTGCTCTCGTTTACCACGACGAGCCCCGGATCGAACTCGAAGGGCCGAACAGCCGTGATTCCGGCCGTTAAATCCTGGAGGACCGCAACCAGCCACGATTCCATATCCTGCGAAATCTCTCCCGTGGGAGCCGTTTCCCCGGCTGCCGTGGAGTCGTCGACGGCGGGAACGAGCGTGCGCTCGACAGCCGGGGCCGGCGACGCCGTTTCTACCGGCGGGGCGGTCGTGGGGTCCTCGGTCGCAGGAGCGGCTGTTGGGTCGGCGGTCTCGGACGGCGATGATTGCTCGCTCCCGGCGGTGGGCGTGATTTCACCGTTGGGCGCACGAGCGGCTCGAGGCGTTTTGAACGCGATCGCCGGCGTGGGGCGCGACGCCCCGTCGGTGCCGGACTCGGCGACCGCAAACCCCTGGTCGCAAGCCGCCGTCAATGTGAGAGCGACAACGCTTAGCGCGAGAGTCGCCAGCCATTTGCGCCGCCAACTCTTGATCGACGCCACGGCCGACCGTCTCTCGCTGTTCATGTGGAATTGCTCCCGTGGCAAAGGCCTCATCTCCCGACAGCGCAACCCCGACCTAGGCTTTCGCTGCTTCGACAAATCGGCGGATCTTTTCAATATCCTTCACGCCATCTGATTCGACACCGCTGCTTACGTCGACGCCCCAGGGAGATACTTCCCTGATGACACGCGCCACGTTTTGGAGATCGAGTCCCCCGGCCAGAAGCACATCGACTTTGGCCGCAAGTCCGGCCGCCCGGCTCCAGTCCCATTCTATGCCCGCGCCGCCACGCACATTCGGCGCGTCGACGTGGCGGATTGGACCGGCGTATGCAAACGGGTACGGAACGACTCCGTCCGCGGTCACTCGGAAGCTTTTCATTGTTTCGATACTGAGCCTATCGCAGAATTCCGGCGACTCGTCTCCAGATAGCTGGGCCACTTCGATACCGGCGATCTCGACGGCAGCCTCGACCTCCTCAAGTTCCGGATCGACGAAAATCCCGACTTTACGGACCGTTTCCGGAGCTTCGCCAAGGATCTCGGCCGCTTCGTTCAGTGAAACCTGTCGACGCGACGCGCACAGCAAAACTCCCAGCATATCGGCGCCCGCTTCGACAGCCGCTCGGGCATCCAGCGGTCGCCTCAGTCCGCAGATCTTGACTTTAATGCCGCTCGGCACGACCGGCCTCGACCAATTTCGATACGGCTTCGCTGCGAGACGGCGCCCTTACGATTGACTCGCCGACCAACACTGCGTACACGCCCATATCCAAAAGCGCGCGCACGTCATCGGGACCGCGAATTCCGCTCTCGCTTACCACGGGGATTCCACCGGGGATTCGTTGCATGAGCTTCCGGGTGACCGAAAGATCGGTACGAAACGTTCTGAGATCGCGATTGTTAATCCCGATAGCATCGGGTTCCGCGACCAGGGCGCGCTCTAGTTCCGACTCGGTATGGACCTCGATCAGCACGTCCAGATTGAGCGAGTGGGCGACCACGGAAAGATGTTGAATGTCGTCCAGTGCGGCGGTAATGAGCAAAATAGCGTCGGCGCCCATGATGCGACTTTCATATATCTGATATTCGCTGATGACGAAGTCCTTTCTCAGCACCGGCAAGCCGACCGCTCCTCGGGCCGAGATCAGGTCTTGGGCGCTCCCCTTGAAGTAGCGATCGTCTGTAAGTACTGATATCGCGACAGCCCCGCCCCGCTCGTAGTCGCGGGCAGTATCGGCCGGATCGAGCCCCAATCCAAAATCGCCGGCCGACGGAGATGCCCGCTTGAATTCGGCGATAACGGAAACGCCCGGCGTCACAAGAGCGCCGGCAAACGGCCTTGGATCCGGCAGATTACTCGCTCGCTCCAGCAATCGTGACTGCGGCTCCGAGGCGCTTGCCAGCGCAATCTCGGCCCGTTTGTGCTCGACGATTTCATCAAGAATCGTCGTGGTTCTGGACACCGACTCAGGCCTGATTACTCAACTCGACAAGCGCTGCGAGCGCCGCGCGCGCCCCGCCGCCATCGATGGAATCGGCCGCCATTCGGACCCCGCCCGCGATGTCGGAAGCCAGACCCGCCACAAGAATTCCGGCTCCGGCATTGAGGAGCAGAACGTCGCGACGCGGACCCTTTTCGCCGTCGAGGATGGACCGGATCATCGCCGCGTTCTGCTCGGGTGCTCCCCCGGCGATCGCTTCGATGGGCGCGCGAATTAGTCCCACGTCACCGGGCTCGATTTCATACCGGCTCACCCGGCCGTTGCGCGATTCAGCGACTGATGTAGGGCCCGAGATCGAAAGTTCATCTAGTCCTTCTGCGCCGTGGACCACAATCGCGTGCTCGGCGCCCATCCGCGTAAGGACGTCTGCCATCTTTTCAAGGAGATCGGGACGGCCGACGCCAATCACCTGGCGTTTCACGCCGGCCGGGTTGGTGAGCGGACCGAGCACATTGAAAACCGTTCGGATACCGATTTCCCGCCGGAGAGGCGCGGCGAATTTCATCGCCGGATGATAGGTCTGGGCGAACATGAATCCGACACCGGCGCCGTTGATGCACCTGGCCACCGCCTCCGGCGGCAGATCGATCTTGACTCCAAGCGCTTCGAGCACGTCAGCGCTGCCACTCATGCTGGTCGCAGCCCGATTGCCGTGCTTGGCGACTCTGGCTCCCGCGCCCGCCAGGGCGAAGGCCGCCGCCGTGGAGATGTTGTACGTGTTCTTGCCATCCCCGCCCGTGCCGCACGTATCAACGATATCGGCTCCTGCGACATCCACTGCGCGAGCGCGCTCGCGCATAACCGTCGCCATGCCGGCTATCTCCTCGGATGTCTCGCCGCGGACGCTCAGAGCCGCCACGAACGCGCCAAATTGAGCCGGGGTGGGCGAGCCGTCCATGATCTCGCCCATCACGGACGCCGCATCGTCGAACGAAAGCTCGCGTCCGGCGATGATCTCCCGTGTCGATTCAACGATCATCAGTTGGTTTCCAGACCGCACAATTTCAGATAGTTGCGCAGGAGGTCCTTGCCCGTCGGCGTCAGGATCGACTCGGGGTGGAATTGGACGCCGTGGACTGCGTATTCCTTGTGGCGAAGACCCATGATCAGGCCGTCATCCGTCTCCGCGCAAACCTCTAACGAATCGGGCAGTGTCTCACGATCAACTATCAGCGAGTGATAGCGCGTCGCCTCAAATGGCATCGGCAAGTCTTCAAAGATCGTCCCACCGTCATGATGAATCTGCGACGTTTTGCCATGCATTAGCTCGGGCGCCCGAACGACGTTCCCGCCGAATGCCTGCCCGATGCACTGATGGCCGAGACAAACGCCGAGGATGGGCGTCGACGGCGCAAGTTGCTCAATCAATCCGAGCGAAACTCCGGCCTCGTTCGGAGTGCATGGTCCGGGCGATATGACCACGGCGGCTGGATTGAGTTCTCGTATCTGGTCCACCGTAATCTTGTCATTCCGGCGAATGTCCAGATCCTGCTTCAACTCGAGGAGGTACTGTGCCAGGTTGTACGTAAATGAATCGAAATTATCAATCACGAGCAGCATTTTCGGCCTCCTGCGCTAGCTTGATGGCTCTGATCACCGCCTGCGCCTTGCTCAAACACTCCTCGTATTCCATCTCCGGTTCCGAGTCGGCGACGATTCCGGCCCCGGCCTGCACGTAACCGCGCCCGTCCCTGGCCACCATCGTTCGAATCGTAATCGCGGTATCCACGTCGCCGGAAAAGCTAAAGTAGCCCACGGCGCCGCCGTACAGCCCACGTCGATTAGTCTCCATCTCGGCGATTATCTCCATCGCGCGGATTTTCGGAGCGCCCGAGAGCGTTCCGGCGGGGAAACAGGCGCGGAGCGCGTCCATGCCCGACTTGCCGGGCGCGAGTTCGCCCTCGACTTCCGACACGATGTGCATCACGTGCGAGAACTTCTCGACGGCCATAAGTGTACTCACATGAACGGTCCCGCCCTCGGCCACTCGACCAATGTCGTTGCGGCCAAGGTCGACCAGCATTACGTGTTCGGCCCGCTCCTTTTCGCTTGCCATCAGCTCCCGCGCCATAGCCGCGTCTTCGTCCGAATCCCGGCCCCTCCGTCTCGTTCCCGCAAGCGGTCGGGTCCGAATCCGACTTCCTTCGGCCTGAACCAGCATCTCTGGCGACGCCCCGACGACCTGAAATTCGCCCATGTCGAGGAAGTACATATAAGGCGAAGGATTCACACGTCGCAGCTGCCGGTAAACCGAAAACGCCGACACGCGAAGCTCCCGAGCAAGCCTCAGCGATATCACGGCCTGGATGATGTCACCGGCCGCAATATACTCCTTGGTCCTGGCGACCGCTTTTTCGAACTCGCCCTGGGTCATGTTGGCCGCCGTTTCGTCGATAGACCCCGCGCCGGTCGGCGCTAACGGCGAGGAACGAACGCCTAGCGGCGCCGCCAGCATGTCCTCGAGCTCGTCGATGCGCGCCACCGCCCGCTCGTAGTCGCCGGAGGGGTCGCCCGTGTTCACCGCCTGAGAGACGAGTTTTACGGTGCGGTTCAGGTGGTCGAAAACGACGAAAGTGTCAACGAACATCAGCATGGCATCCGGTAGCCCGAGGTCGTCGACGCCGGGCGGAGGAAGATCCTCGAAGTGCCTTGCCGTTTCGTACCCCAGGTACCCCACGGCCCCGCCCTGAAAGCGCGGAAGCTCCGGGATCGGCACGGCGTTGCGTCGCGCAAGCTCCCGCTCGATGACCTTCAGCGGGTCGGTGAACGCGCTCGGGTCACCGTCGGAATCCGGGCTGAAGCGCCGGACGCCGTCGCGCATACTCAAGACGGAATAGGGCCGGCCTCCGAGAAATGAATACCGGCCCAGGCGGTCGCTCGACTCCACGCTTTCGAGCAGAAAAGCAGGACCGTCGCCCGCGATTTTGAGATACGCCGATACCGGAGTCTCGAGGTCGGCGAGGATCTCTCGATATACGGGGACGCTGTAGCCTTGATCGAGCCATTCGAGAACCTTGTCTCGACCGGGATGCACTTCCGCCGCGCTTTTCAGTTCAACGCTCATGGCTGAACCACTCCTTCGAGACAGCCGCGCGTTGTCGGGAAATAAAAAACCTCCCGTCGCGGGGACGAGAGGCAAAATACCCTCGCGGTGCCACCCCGATTAGACGCGGCAACGTCTCACTCACGTACGGGGGTCGGTTTTCAGGCCTTCCTCGATACGTTTCCCAAATAACGGTGGGACATACCGTCGGCGCCTACTCGGCCAAGCCTTTCGGACCGCAGCTCCCGGGTCCATTCGCCTCAGGGTGTCGCCGCCAGACTCCCACCAATGTCCGGCTCTCTTGGGACGCTCTCCTGAGGGTAATAGTCCCGCTCAACGCCTTTATCCAATTCTCAGGCTATGGGAGAGGGGTGGGGGTGTCAAGAACCAAGTGGGTATTAAGATAGCCCGGGAAAAAATTGCACCCGCATCAATTCCTGGCGGGCCGCTCGTCAGGGCACGCGCTCCCTCCGACGGATGCATTAGGATCTGAGAAGTCCTTTGTCTATGTTTTCGTTCACCCATTGATGCGGACCCTAGAGCGCCATATACGCCTATGAACGACGTCAACTTTGAGTTCACGCCCAATCTGGAAAAGGTTATAGCTCGGCTGCCGGACCAATGGCAGCATTTATTTCGAAGGTTGGGGCTCAAATACTCGGAGTCGACTCTCCCTAGGGTTCCAGTGGAAAAAAGCAAGCCGTTGCGAGCTACTTCGCAGCACTCAAGCTACTGGCAGACGTTCAGCATCGGCGGCCTAAATTCATCGATCCCGATCCGCGCGAAAAGCGTGGTCTTGATGGAATGGTTGAGGGTTTAGAGAACCGTGAAAGGGCCTACGGTGGAATCGCCGAACTGTTGGACGGAATTCCGGGCCCGGATGCCTTTCGAAGCGGACATAACATTCTTGTGAAAGCAGTCCGAGATCTTCGCGCCGTGGACAGAAGGCTCTCGCGAGAGTTGAGGTCCTTTGGAGACGTGTCGCGATTCTCGGAGCGTGAGCAGGAGACCAGGTTGGCAGCCGAAGCAATAAATGAAGCTCTCGGGGTGATTCTCCAAAGTTCAGATTGCTATTTCCCTCCGGGTGTCGCAGCAGATCTACTAAGCGAACCCCCCTAGCTTTCCTCCCAAGGTTGCGGAAACCTGCTGCCGAGATTCTCGAAAAGATCGCGAGTGCGGGCAAACAGGTCAAAAACGAGAATTCCCATCTGTTCTTGCAACAACGGTTCCGCTAGGTCAATCCGGCCACGCAATTCATCTTCAACTGGGTCAATCACCTAAATCGTATGCACCAGAAATTTGTTGCGAATGACCTTGCCCCCGAAAATGCCCTCGATTTTGAGTAGAGTCCGTTCAATGGGAGGAGACGGACATGAGACGGAGCAGGTATCGCGAGGAACAGATCATCGGCATCCTCAAAGAGCACCAGGCGGGGTTGCCAGCCGCAGAGCTCTGCGGCAAGTACGGGGTCAGCGGCGCGACGTTTTACAAGTGGCGGTCCAAGTACGGCGGCATGGAGGTATCAGACGCCAGGAAGCTGAAGGGGCTGGAGGATGAGAACCGGCGCCTGAAGAAGCTGCTGGCGGAATCGATGCTGGATGTGGCGACGCTGCGCGAGCTACTTGCAAAAAACTTCTAACGCCCAGATTGCGGAGGAAGGCCGCGGCCTGGGCGATGACGGAGACTAGTCACTCGCAGCGCCGTGCCTGCGCTCTTGTCGGGATGGATCCGAAGACTTACCGCTATGAATCGAGGCGGCCGGACGACGCCGGCATCCGCAAGCGGTTGCGGGAATTGGCCGAGCAGCGCCGACGGTTCGGCTACCGCCGTCTGCACATCCTGCTGGCCAGGGAAGGCATCCGGCTCAATCATAAAAAGCTCTATCGCATCTATCGCGAGGAACGGCTCACGGTGCGCAAGCGAGGCGGGCGCAAGCGGGCGCTCGGCACGCGTGCCCCGCTGCTGCTCCCCTGGAACCGCAACCAGCGCTGGTCGCTCGATTTCTTAGCGGATGCATTGGCCGACGGCAGGCGGTTCCGCATCCTGGCGGTGGTGGACGACTTCAGCCGCGAGTGCCTCGCCCGCGTCGTCGACACATCGCTGTCTGGCGTCCGCGTGGCTCGGGAGCTGGACCGCATCGTCGAGCTGCGGGGCCGCCCCCGCATGCTGGTCAGCGACAACGGCACCGAGCTCACCTCAAACGCTATCCTGCGCTGGCAGCAGGAACGCGGCGTTGGCTGGCACTACATCGCACCGGGCAAGCCCATGCAAAACGGCTTTGTCGAGAGCTTCAACGGCCGCCTGCGCGACGAGTGCCTCAACGAACATCTCTTCGCCGGCCTGGCCGAAGCGCGGCGGATCATCGCGGAATGGAGGTACGACTACAACACAACACGCCCGCACACGAGCCTGGATGGGCTCACACCCAACGAGTTTGCAGCCCGCCCCAATTGGGGCCATAACCTGAAAAGATTCTACTTATGAGTGAGGGTAAGTTGGGGGCAGGGTCACGAAACACACGCAATACCTCCCTTAGTGTGGTTTTTCCGACCGTGCTATCGAGAGTCGAATCAATAGGTCCAAGGAGGTCGCTGCAATCAATCTCGTCCAGGAAGTCGCGGAGCCTGTGACTGCCCGACAAGAAAGAAATTAGAGCAATACTGATATAGGGCGTTTGAGAAGAATCTTTGAATTGCAGAGCCTTCTTGGCTGGACACGGCGGCCAACCCCGACTGATCAAGCCCGAATGCGAACTCCTTCAACGACATCATCAGACCTAACAATCTGTCTTGTTGCTTCCCTGAAAGGTCGCTCCACCCCATCGATCCTGGCATTTTGTTCACTCCAACTTTCCAGCCCTGGCGAGCCGGGACTTATCTTCCTGTCCCTTTCCACCGACAATAGGGGTGGTAAAGTACTACACTATCGATTGACATTTTATAGACTATTGAAGGGGCATAAGATGGGACATAACATCGACAAGAGGGGGTGAGAGTGACTGGCATCATTGCGAGGCTCGAACGGTCTAGCGCACCACTGGAACTCGACGCGGCAGATCTTGCCCGCGCATTGGACACGAATACGAAGACCGTTCAGCGTTGGTTTCGACATTCAGTTTCTCCGAGACGTCGGCTGCACGAGAGAATCCTCGAAACAGTGGTTGTATTGAATCGACTTCGAGACGTACTCGTTGACGAATCGGCGAGGGATTGGTTGCTCACTCCGGTACCAATGTTGGACTATGAGAAACCAATAGATCTGCTTCAGAGTGGTGAATATCGCAAAGTGCTCGATGTCATCGACGGAATCGACGAAGGAGTATTTCTGTAACGCCCGTGGCAAAGCCTGAGCTCATTCACAGACTAGATGAGCTTGGCACCAGTAGGTACATTGGACCTGGGTGGCGTCATGTAGGGCCGGGCGTTAGCCCGATGTCAGGGCGGGCATCGTCGAGGCGTGGCGGACGTTGGAATCCCAGCAATAGCTGGGACACGCTGTACCTCGGAACCAGCGAGGACACGGCAAGAGCGGAGTTCCTTCGCCACGCGAAGCTTGTTGCATTGGAGCCCGAATCGCTTCTTCCACGGAAGGTTCTTCTTTTCGACGTAGAGTTGTCCCGTTGCGTCGATTTGCGGGAAATTAATGTCCTTCGAGAATTCGGCATCACTAACCTAGCGCTCTCTGGCACCGACCGTACAGTGTGCCAAGACCTCGGAGTCGCAGCGCACTACCTTGGAGCAGAGGCCCTGATCGCCCCCTCAGCCACCGGCATCGGCGAGGTGATCGCTGTATTCCTCGACAAGCAGCTCCAAGGCTCCAAGATAATCCTCAAACTTCAGTCGATGTGGGACGAAGTCCCTACTGTCGGACGTGGCGATGTATGAAAGCCCTATCCGTTTTCAGTCCCACGTGGGGGGCGATCTCGATTATCCGCATATTCATCCGCATGCTCGGCGTGCTCCGTTCTGCGGTTTCTCGGTTTCGTCGAGCACCGCCAGTGTTTTGCAATCTAGTTATGCCTCTCCAAAGCCGCAAGCTCCTCTAAGCGCAGGTTCCGGTGGCCAACGGTGCAATTGGTGGCCCGGCAGCCCATCTTCTACGGCTGATACATCGTCGCCGGGCTGGTGGCGGTTGGGACGCCGCTGAACGCCTCCGAGGCGTTCAGATAAACGCGGCGTAGACCACGCCGACTACTACGCCGAAAACCAGGTGCAGCACGAGGAATCCCATGGCTGTCATCGCACCGAGACTCAACGCGAACATGCCGGGCTTTTCGATCTCGCCGGCGCGCATTCCCCGGTGCATGATCGGGATCATTCCCAAACCGATTCCGACCGCGACCCAGTGGACGGCTCCGAATAGCAGACCCCATCCCACGTTGGGTTCGATTCCAGTTGCATAAACGCCGGCGTGGGCCAGGCCGAAGGCAACGCTCATCATTGCGTGGACCATCGCGCCAAGGACGTAGGCCGCGACCCCGACTGGCAGCACCATGGTTCCCAGCATCAGGAAAAGGTTCATGCGCATCTGCGCGGGCATCATCGCGATGCCCATGTAAAGGAGCGCGGCCATCACAGCTCCCCCGATAAGCCCGGCGACTATGGCTCCGACAACGTCAAACATTCCGAACCTCCTGCCGATCCCAGGGGCCGGCGCACCGGTCACCAATCAACGATGATTTTCCAGACCCTCGCGAACACACTACGCAAAGCCCGCTGTCCGTTCCGTGGGAAAACTTAACCAACGAAGGAAAACGGAGTTCGGCAGTCGAAAAACGCCCTCCCGAGCCCCGCGCCGGGTGAGATCGAACGTCGTGACGTGACAGGGGCACGGACCGAGCATCTTGTGCTGGCCGTTGTACGATGCTCCCAGCGGACAGCCCATGTGGGTGCAGATATCTCTGAAAGCCACCACATCGCTATTCGCGCCCGCCCCGCCCTTGGCGCGCCGTCCAAGTTTGACCAGCAGTGCCGTCTGTCCCGCGCCCGGGTACGAAAATGGGACCGGCTCATCTCGCATCAGCTCCGCGAGATTTGCGATCCGAACGGACTCGTACTCGTATACGGTCAGCCCAAGCGGTCCTCGGGGGGCAATCCTGGGGACCGCAGCCGCTTGAGTCTCGTCGAGCTCGGGGGTAGGTTCGGACGGTTCGCGGCCGGCAACCGAGGCGGTGATCCGCCAGGTAACTGCACCGGTTATCGTGGCCGCCGCTCCGCCTATCAAAACGCCGCGCCTGCTTACTATTGGTGAATTGTTCGATTCCTCCAGCGCTGCTTCTCGACGATCAACGTCCACACATCAGAAATTTCCTTGCTATGGGCTTGCGGATCTGAATCGCACTCAGCAACGCTATTGAGCAGTTATTAACATCACGTTACCGAATGGCCGAAACGTGTAACTATCGCGTAACTCAATGGGATTTTCGTCATCCCCGGCAAGCCCCCACGGTAGCGCGACGGCGACAATGGTCCGAACGTTAATCGGCCGAACTGACCCCGGCGTTTCGCCGCGAAATCGCACTGGATGCTACGGTGAGCGTTCCAATTCGAAGGTGATACGCTCGAGGAAATGCATGAATAAATCTAGTGATCAGGGGATATTCCCCCGCGATTGGGGACTCGACCGGCGGTTGACAGCGCTGGCGGAGGCCGGATTTGACGGCGTCGAGCTGAACCTGGGCGAGGACACGCTGCCGGTCGGCAGCTCTTCCGAGAACGCCGCAAAACTGCGCCGCGCCGTCGAGTCAAAGGGGCTTTCGATTTCGGCTGCCCGCGGCGGCGGGATTGGAAACGACCTCAGCAGCAACGACCCCGCAATCCGATCGAAGGCCATAAAGACGGTCGAATGGTATCTGGACGCCGTCAAGGAGCTGGGGTGCGACGCCGTGCTGATGGTCCTCGGTCACGTAACCGAAGAGATTCGGCACGATCAGGCCATCGACATCGCGCGGGAGGTAGCGACCGAAATCCTCCCCATCGCCGAGCGAACCGGCGTGCATATATGTCTCGAGCCGGTGTGGCCCAAGTTTGGAGGATCGTTCATCGAGCCGCTCGGTCTGCGCGATTTCATTGACTCATTCGACAACGAGTATCTGCGAGTTTACTTCGATGTCGGCAACGTCCTGGTTTGGACGTATCCGCAGCACTGGATCAGGATTCTTGGCGATCGGATCTATCGCGTCCACGTAAAGGATTTCAAAACCGCGATAGGCAACAGTCAAGGATTTACGCACCTGCTCCACGGCGACGTGCCCTGGCGGGAGGTGATGGAGGCGTTTCGGGAGACAGGCTACGACGGTTGGATCACGTGTGAACTGCCGCCGTTGCCGGGCGATCCGGTCGAGGGGATCAGGCAAGCTTCGCGCGCGCTGGACCTGATCTTCGAAATGTAGCTGGGAGGTCGCCGAAATAATCGCAGCTATCCGTCATCGAACGCGGGCGGAATAGCTCACGACTCGGATGGTGATTCGCCTAATCGCCGACCGTACTGAGCTTCATAATATTTTTCGAACTCGCCCTCCACCAACGGTCCCCACCAGTCCTCGTTGGCCACGTACCAGTCGACGGTTGTGTTGAGGGTGGCCTCAAAGTCGCTCCGGGGTTCCCACCCCAACCGGCGCAGTTTGCCGGCGTCGAGAATGTAGTCCCAGTCATGACCGGGTCGATCGTCGACGAATTTGATGAGCGATTCGGGTTTGTCAAGGCGGGCGCAAACCGTGCGGGCTACGGTCAGATTGTCCCGATTATTCCCGGCCGCCACGTTATAAATCTCTCCCGACTCGCCGTTTGCCAGAACCACGAGAATGGCCGAGCAGTGGTCATCGACGTGAAGCCGATCGCGCCGCTGCTCTCCGCGGCCATAGACGGGCAGCGGTCGGTCGCGGAGAGCGTTGATCGTAAATAATGGAATGGCCTTCTCCGGATGCTGCCAGGGACCCACGGTGTTGACTCCCCGGGTTATGCAGATCGGAAGACCAAAGCTGGCGCCGATAGCGAAAGCCTGCATCTCCCCACCAGCTTTGCTGGCCGAATATGGGCTGCGCGGGCTTAGAACTTCGCGTTCCGTGAAGGCGCGACCGCGTGATTCTCCATAGACTTCGTCGGTGCTCACCTGCACAAACTTCTCCACGCCGGCATCGACGGCCGCGCGCATGATCGTGTAAGCCCCGGCGACGTTCGTTCGCATGAATTCGGAGGCGTCCAGCAGAGAGCGGTCGACGTGCGACTCGGCGGCGAAATTCACGACCAAATTGGCGCCCGCAACCGCCGATCGGGCGGTCTCGGGATCGGCGATGTCGCCAACCATTAAATCCACATCGATACCGGCCAGGCGCCGCCGGTCGCCAGCGTAAGTCAAACTATCCAGCACGCGAATGCGCCAGTCGGGCCGCTGACGTCGAACAGCCCGAACGAAATTCGATCCGATAAAACCAAGGCCGCCGGTGATGAGAATCGTGGTCCGAGCGCCCGTCACCGGCGAAAATACCGCTCTACTGAATGTCTTTGACCTATTGATAAGGAGCGAGTCGCGATCAACCCAGCACGTCCAGGGCAAAGCCGGGAGAGGTAATCGCCGAGGCCACTGAAGTCGACGCGGCACTCGCGAGGAATGATGTCTACAATCGCGCTACGGGTCCCGAGGCGATCTGTTCAAGCTCGCCCGCCAGTTTCGTGGCGATGCCCTCGACCCCTCCGATAAGCGCCTCGACCGTCTTGGGATCGTCCCTGAGAGCCCTCTTAAAGACTGTTTCGTCCACCTCCAGGCGACCGGTCCGGTCTTGCTCTATGCCAATCAGCGACAATTCGCCTCGGACTTCCCGAATGCGGGAGCTGAGAGCGTCCTTCGCCCGCACCGCTTGAGAGAACGTCCCGTTGCTGAGAAACGCCAGCACGTCATTGAAAGCTATGAAGAACGCGTCCAGAGATGCGGTCACGACATCGGCGTTGCTCCGAATCTCGATTCCCACCAGCTGCCGGGTTGATTGCAGTATTTCGACGCGAACAGACGACCCTGCAAGCGTGAATGAGTTTTCACTCGACGTCAGTTGAGTCCCATCAATGGCGAAGTCCGCATCCTGGGCGGCCAGTACAACCGTATCCATCTCGCTGACGCTCACCGTGTTTCCGGTCAGATCGGCAACTGTGAATCCACCGCCATTGCCCGATGCGCCCGAGGTGAGAATAATCCTGAACTCATCGTCATCATTGACGACTTCGGCGTTAACGCCAATATCGCCTACGTTAATCTGCTGCGCGATCTCCAGCAAAGCGGTCCGGTTGCCTCCAGCTTTCTCGACTTCAAAAAACACTGTATTCACAGATGATTCGCTCGTGATCGTGAGGAAATTTCGAACCGGAATAAATTCGGAGATATTGGATCCGGTCAGCTGCTTTCCAATCTTCTGTTGAGTCTGGGCGATTTCCGCGACCGAGATGTGAAATTTATCGTCGGCTGCGCCGTTGCCCACGGTCACGTCCACCAGATCTGGGTCGCTGGAAAAACCTGCTTTTTGAGAAAACACGCCGTTGCCGTTGGAACTCACGAGCACCTGGGCGGCAGCGCGGAGCTTGTCCACTCGTGCAAACAGAGTGTTTAGCAAGGAGGTTACGCCCCCGAGAAAGACAGCTGATGAACTGAGCAGGCGTTCGGACCGGCTGACGGCCAGACCCGCGCGGTAAGCCGGTGGCGGTCCGCAGGGTCCGGTATAAAAAACCCAACTCGACAAGGCGATCTACAGCCGGACTGAAAACTGCAGCCATGATCCCTGATGTCTTGACGCCACAATCCATGTGGCCGACTAAAGAAACAAGTTCTTTGTGCCGATGGTAAGAAGATAGAGGTCGCTTGGCGCCCCGTCAAGGTCCGCGGCCGCGCATTGGCGCCCGTCCAGCTCCCCCGCGAGCACCACGCATTGGCCGACACGGCTGCCCCGAACCTTGCCTGCCGCACCTTCTCTCCCATAACCGTCGCGATGCCTGAAGGGCTGAGTTACACTTCGCTCGACCAGGATTCAGATGCATACACAACCGTTGGGAGCGCGAATGAAGATCGTCGTTTTAGCGCCTCAGGCAGCCGGCCATATGGAATCCATACATCATGCGGCGCCCGCGGCTGATGTTGTAGAGGTATCCGACGAAGTGCGACTACTCGAGGCAGTGGTCGACGCCGAAATCCTGTTAACCGGCATGTTTGGCGATGACCTCCTCGACGCCGCCGCGCGGCTCAAATGGGTGCAAGTCTCGTCCGCCGGAATCGACTTGATGCCCAGGGAAGCTGTTGCGAAGAAGGGCTGGCAGGTCACCAATGCCGCAGGAATCCACGCCATCCCGGTTGCGGAGACGGCTATCGCGCTGCTTTCGGGCCTTGCTAGGCGCCTGAACTTAACAATGCGAACCCAGTTGCAGGGCGAATGGAACCAACCGGCGGCCGTTTATGAATTATTTGAAAAGACCATTGGCGTCATTGCGATGGGCGGCATCGGACGGGCGATGGCCGACCGTGCTCGGGGCCTCGGAATGCGGGTCATCGCCGTCGACGTTAACCCGGCCTCAAAACCGGATTCGGTGGAGGAGCTGCGCGGCATCGACGAGCTGGGTTGGATGCTCGGCGCCGCCGACATCGTCTGTATGACCGCTCCTGACACGCCGAAGAGTCACCACATGATGAACGCTGAGCGATTCGCTCAGATGAAGGATGGATCGATTTTCATTAACGTCTCGCGGGGCGGCCTCGTCGATACAGATGCCCTGATGACAGTCCTGGATTCGGGCCGGTTCTTTGGAGTGGGACTGGACGTGATCGAGGGCGAGCCGCTCAAGCCCGATCACCCAATCTGGGCTCACGAAAACGTGCTCATTACGCCGCACTTCGGTGGCAAGAGTCCAAGGCGGGTCGAACGCCTTATCGAACTTTTTGCCGAGAACCTGAGACGCTACCAGGCAGGCCAACCGCTGCGTAATCGCGTCGATCTGAAGGCCGGGTTCTAGGTTCTCGACGGTGCCCGGCGCGACCCCGCCAGATCGCGAGCGGTCGCTCTAGACCATGCGAATGAGATCGCGCAGGCTATCAACCGTGTGCGCGGGCTGGCCCTTACCCAGCCGTGCCTCGGGCCGGCGCTTCAGCCAGACCGCTTTCACACCCGCTGCAACGGCTGCATCGACATCCTTGCTCGGAGTGTCGCCGACGTAGATGGCATCCGCGGGATCGGCATTGAGATCGTTTAGAACGCGTAGGATTCCGCGCGGATCGGGCTTTGTGACGCCCAACTCCTCCGAGAATGCCATCGATCTAATGTAATGATCCAGCCCCAGCCGCTCGGCCAGCGACGCCCAGTGAATCGTGGGTCCCGCAATATCGGAAACGAGTCCCATATCAACCCGGCGACGGCTCAGCATATCGAGAACCGGTATCACCTCGGAATAAAGCCGCCAGTCGTCCGTCAGCCCGGTGCCAAACGATTCAATTGCTTTGGATCTGGCATTTGCGGAATACGGACCGTGATCCCGCGAGATCCGCGCCCAGAGTCCGTCGATTTCGATTGGTTCACCGCCGGCTCGCGCCTTTTCAACTTCGGCTAACACAACTCGTTCATAATCCGTGGCCCGACCACTCTCGGCCGTGCTTGCAAGATTTTCCTGGAGGCGGGCGAGAGCGCCGCCGACCACTTCGGCCCAGGCCGACCAACCACCGCCCACGTATTCGGCGAGCGTCCAGCCGAAATCGAATATGACGATCACAATCGCTCCAAAATTATCGCGATCGGCAATCGAATTGCCTTGATGAATTCCTCCACGGGTCCCGAAATGCGTTCGACAGCTGGTCGAGCTGGACCCGGCCCTCAATTCTCACCGAGATTACGAACTAATCGGACTCAGCCTCCAGAAAGCGGATTCTTCACAGGGCGCTAACCGCGTTTTGTAAACAGTGACCGCCACGCCCGAGCGACCTCGTTTCGAGGAACGGACTCTTTCGGCCTGGATCGCACGTAGCGGTCGGTCAGCCAGCGGGCAATAATCCAGATGATGACGCTGGCCACCGTCAGGGAACCTAGAACCGTGAAGATCTGAACATCGAACTCGATGAACGGCCAGATCACAATCCGCAATACGAAGAATGCGGCGTAGATCGCCAGCGTTACCCTGATCGACCACAACAATCGTCGCCGAAAGCCTGCCTGCAAAATGAACATGCCCGCAACCACGAAGCTGGCGATCAGCAAGACCTTCAAGATCTAATCGAATGCCGTTCGCGCCGGGGGGTTCAACTCCCGGCTATCGACTGCGTACCGGCGACTTTGTCCAGAACGCCGGGAGTGCCCAGCGCAACGATCTGGTCGCCCTCGAGGAATTGCACATCTCTACCGGGCATGAATTGTACGTCCCCCTGGCCACGTCGGAGGGCGATTACATTCACGGAAAGTCGCTCCTCTTCAAAATCCTCGATTGCCCTGCCGTTCATGGGGGATTGAGGCGTGAGGTCAACTTGCCGAAGAACGATCTCCCCGTGCAGCTCATCGGACAGCATTGCGATCACCTGTGCCACAAGCGGTCTCGTCAATAAAAACGTCATTTGTTGAGCTCCGGCATCGTACGGGGTTACCGAGAAATCCGCGCCAACCTTGCGCAGCTTGTCGAGCGAGGAGTCGCTTTCAGCTCGGGCCACAATCTTGATTTCCGGCGCAATTGATCGCGCCGAGAGTGTGACGAAGGCGTTCTGGGAATCCGGATCCAGGGCCGCTACGAGGCCTCTTGCGCGGGTGAGTCCCGCCGCGATCAGACTGGAGTCCTCGGTGGCGTCGCCCTGGACGATCGGCAGCCCGAGAGTTTCGGACAATCCGCAGCGTTCGGCATCGATGTCGACGATGCACACCAACTGCCCCTCGCGGAGCAGCTCATTTACAATGCCAAGGCCCATGCGGCCGAAACCGCAAACCACATAGTGCCCGCTGAGTCTTGATACCAATCTATTTAGCCGCCGCCTCCGAATGCCTTCGGCAAAATGCCCTTCGGCAATATATTCCGCAATTGCGGCGACAGCGTAAAGGGCTCCGCTGACACCGAATACTACTAGGCCCAGCGTGAGGACCTGGCCGGCATTGCTCATCGGGTGCACCTCGCCGAACCCGACGGTCGTGAGTGTGATGGCCACCATGTACAGGGAATCGAGCAGCGACCATTTTTCCACGACCTGATATCCAACAGTTGCGGCAATCGCGGTTATAGCGATAAACCCGGCCGAAAATATGATTCTTCGCCGGAACCGCTCTTCCTCTTTTGCGACCTGGGCGGCTCGATGAACCTGCGACGCTTGAGAGCTTCGCGGAATCAGTGCGGTCGGTTTCTCTTGTCTATCGTTCATGATGTTTTGCAGGCCAGGCGCCAAGCACCTTTACGAGCGTGCACAAGCTGCGGATTCCGCCGATCGCCCGATCCACGTCGGGGTCGTCGGGATGTCCACCAAACTCCACGAAGAATACATAATCGCCGGAATCCTGTTGTGCCCGTCCCCTTGCCGGACGAGTCTGAATATTCGACATATTGAGATTGCTTCCGCGCAATACGCCAAGCACATCGTGCAGAGCGCCAACGCGATTGGCGACGGCGATCACCATTGCCGTCTTATCGTTGCCCGTCGATGAGTTGGATGGGTTCCCGAGCACGAAAAATCGTGTCGTATTGTCGGCGAAGTCTTGAATATCGCTTCTGAGCACAGTAAGTCCGTGCGCCTCGGCACCCTCTTTCGGGCCTATCGCGGCTGCCCCCGTCTCCGAGGCGGCCCGGGCGGCCGCGGCAGCAGTACTGGCCACTTCCACTCGTTGGGCGAACGGCATATTCTGCGCAAGCCAGACGCGGCATTGATCCAGAGCCTGAGGATGTGAGTAGACGAACTTGATCGCCGCTATCGGGCCGCTGGCGAGAAGGTGGTGCGTTATCGAGACGGTCGTTTCACCAACAATCCGAGCCGTGGTTTCGACAAACAAATCCAGAGTCTCCCCGACGGTACCCGCGGTGCTGTTTTCGATCGGGACGACGCCGTAATCGGAACTTCCATGCTCGACCCTGGCAAAGACTTCGGGGATCGACGCGGCCGCGTCATATTTCGCTCCCGCGCCGAAGACGCCCGCAGCCGCGCGGTGCGTGTGCGTGTGTTCCGGCCCGAGAAACGCAACGCCGACGGGATTTTCAAGCGATCGCCCCCACGCAATGATGTTCTCGAATATCGATGCCACAGCCGAATCAGGCAGCGGACCGCTGTTTTCCGAAATCACGCGTTCGATAACTTCGGCCTCACGCGACGGCTGATATACGGGCGTGTCCGAAAGGCTTTTGGCTTTTCCGATTCTGGCAACCAGAGCGGCGCGCTCGTTCAGAGCGCCAAGGATCCGCGAATCGAGAATATCGATCTGCTTTCGCAGTCGCTCAATGTCATTCGTCACGTTGCTCACCCAGCGGGCCCAGAATGCCCGGCAGATTCCAATACCGCATCCGTTCGGTCTATTTTTTCACAGCAGACCTGCGACCGTCCAAATTGCGCCGGCCAACCAATTCTCGCTTCTCAAACCCGCTCCTCTCCGTAGATCGAACGCCGCCACATATGACGCCCGTAACCGGATCCCATTCCGGTGTCAGTGGCGGCTGTCAAATCCGGCTGGTTTGTGGGGATCCGTCAGCGAGTCTGTGCACCATCAAGAGTCGTCGCGGTCCCAGCGAGGTGCGCGAGATACACCGGCACCAGCGGCAGAACGCACGGAGAGAGGAACGAGAGCACGCCGGCGACGAATGCAGGCAGCGCCCAGCCAACGCCCACGGATCTACCGAGTCCCGTCATTAGAAAAGCATCGTCGATGACCGGAACCGCGCCCAACACGGTCGCGAGCCTTGGAGCGAGGTCGAGCGCGATGAGCAGGCCGAACGCAATCAGGCCGACTCCGCTTACGAGATTTACGGTGGTGGAATACCGCTGCATCGCTCGGATCACGCCGCGGGCACGATTGAAAAACGCAGCCGCTAACATGAACGGAATTCCAAGGCCCAGAGAATAGGCCACTAGAAGGAACATGGCCCCCGTGGCCTCGGAAGCATTAAACGCCGCCGACAAGATCCCTCCGAGCACGAAACCAACGCACGGAGTCCAGCCCACGGCGAACGCCATGCCGACGCCGAAAGACGAGCCGATCCCTCGGTGGGACGGTCTGTAGTCAAGACGTTTTTCGGCATACAGCATTTCCACAAGGCGATAGGTCGCCTTCGACACTGGCCGGAATGGAGCCGGTAGCGCGCCGCGGTCGTCGAGTCGCACAAGCCCCGTTGCCGTGATGCGCAAGGCTCCAGTTACGTGAATTCCGAATAGCACCAGCAGCACGCCCGCCGCCAGGTTTATCCACCGCAGCGAATCCTGTACCAGATAACCGACAAGTCCCACGGAAGCCCCGATAAATGCAAACACGACCGTGAAGCCAAGAACGAAAAACAGTGCGTGCAGCACAATCCCCGGACGCCGGGCCGCAACTGTTTTTTCCGGTAGCCCCTCTATTTGCAATCGATCAAGCGCCAAAGTTTCTCATCGATTTCAGATTCAGACTTGCCCCGAAGTGGTCAACGGCACGTGGCGATCCGGTGACGGCGCCACTCTGTAGGCGGTGAATACGACCGACCATCGCCGACGGTTTCGGATATTCAGGAGATAGTTTCACAATAACGCAGCCGGCCAGAAAGAAGTAGCGATTCGAGCGGTTTCCATCGACGGAACCGACGGCGGCACTGCTGCCCGCGCTTGCGACGGCAAACTTTCTATCCTTATGCTGAAGAAGGCGTTAGCGGATTCTGATGGATTTTGCCGCGGTCGTGAATTTCCTTAATGGCGTTGAGTGTGCGGAGTGCGGTGCGCGGGCCGATCCCTTCCACGTAGTCAATACGTGCGTCGAGTGCGGTTCGACGCTGCTGGCCACATATGACCTGGAACGTGCTCGCGGATCGATCTCAAAGAGCACGTGGAGCGATCGACCAGCCGGTCTGTGGCGATATCGCGAGCTTCTTCCGATCGCAAACCCAGAGAACGAGATAGACCTGGGCGAGGGCGGAACGCCGACGCTACGGCTTCATCGGCTCGAAGCTGAACTCGGCATTCGCAATCTGTGGCTTAAGGACGAAGGCGCAAACCCCACCGGAACGTTCAAGGCGCGCGGCGCCGCCGCGGGTGCTTCCAAAGCGCGCGAGCTGGGCTTGAATGAATGGGCCATGCCGACGGCCGGCAACGCCGGGAGCGCCTGGGCGGCATACGCGGCGAGGGCCGGAGCGAGCTTGCATGTCGTCATGCCGGCCGATACTCCCCGGGCGAATATGGCCGAGTGTGTCGCCTACGGCGCCCACGTCTACCTTGTGGACGGACTCATCTCGGACGCCGGTCGATTGGTCGCCGAAGCCTGCGCCCGCTACGGCTGGTATGACGTCTCGACCCTCAAGGAGCCTTACCGGGTTGAAGGCAAGAAAACCATGGGGTTCGAGATTGCCGAGCAGTTCGGCTGGGACCTTCCGGACGTAATCCTTTACCCGACCGGCGGTGGGGTGGGTCTTATCGGATTGTGGAAGGCATTCAACGAGCTCGAATCGCTGGGGTGGATCGGATCGCGCCGTCCGCGACTGGTGTCCGTGCAGGCCGAGGGCTGCGCGCCGGTGGTCCGGGCCCATCTGGCAGGGGCTGAACGTTGCGAGATGTGGGAAAACGCAAGCACGCGAGCATCGGGCCTTCGCGTTCCAAAGCCATTTGCCGATCGGTTGGTGCTGCGCATACTGCGCGAATCTGCAGGGACGGCCGTCGCCGCTTCGGATGACGAAATCGTGTTGGCGGCTGCCAGGCTGGCGCGTCTGGAGGGTCTGTATGTATGCCCTGAAGGCGCCGCATCCATTGCCGGGATCGAGCACCTGCGCGACAGGGGCTGGCTGAATCACGACGATCGGGTGCTAATACTCAATACGGGCAACGCGCTGAAATACGTCGATATGCTTCGGCTTCCGGATTTGCCCATCCTCAAGCCCGACGCGCTGCTGATTCCGGCATAGGCGCCGTGCCGCCGGACGCGCTGACAGCTACGGCCGGAAACGGATCGTGATCGATCCGTGTTGACCCACCGTTTTTAGCGGTGATACCGTTGGCCCAGTAACAGCCTGTGGAGCGGGGTCCTAATTGGACGACAGCCAGAACGCCGAGCGTCTCATAATTGCCATCGTGGAAAACGCCCATGCGGGCAACGTTCAGGGCGCCCTCGTAGAAAAGAAGTTTCGAGTCACACGAATCAACACCGCGGGCGGCTTTCTTCGGAAGGGCAACGTAACACTGCTGATTGGCGTAACGACCGATCAGGTTGACGATGCTATAGAGATCATTCGCGTACAGTCGCCCAAGACCGAGGGGGAGGATCCCAGAGTATCAACGATGCTCTTCGTTTTACCGGTGTCGCGGTTCGCACGGATTTAGCAGATGGCTGCGGACTCGGAGCAGTCCCCGCTCGCCCGAGCGAGATTCTGAATTTCAACGCTTGAGAATGTATATCGCCTGCCGTCCGATTAATACGGTGCCCCGTCAGCGAACTTCAGCGTGTAATGCGTCGGGGAGTGTGGGGGTCAATATGAATCGGTATACTCGGCTGTAGGCCGTTTTTGGGCCACACGGGCGAATTGCATCGGCATCGCCGGCCGAAGACTCTCAAAAAGAGCCACGGGGGAACCACATCGACGGGGTGAATCCTGCGAACAGCCGCAGGTAGGGCTGAATCCCTGGCCCGAACCCGACAGCTAACCTCGTAGGCAGACAGGGGGTATGCGCGTGTACATTGCATGCGGTTTTCGAAATATCTGGCAATTTGCGCCTAATCGCGGGGCATGAGCCGGTTTACAAAATGTCCGGTCGAAAAATGATGGCCGGCGGCGGCGTGCTTCGCTGCGGTCCCAAGCAGAGCGATTCGGCACCCGACCAAACCGCCCCCGAGAGTAAGGGGGCTAGCTGTCGAAACGGGGCACGCCGGGCAGCACGGTCGACAGCACGGATCCGTACTTAGTTTTGAGTGCGCGCGGGAAATTCAGGAGGTTTAGCGCCGCCAGTTCTTGGCACGGCCGCTGATGGCTTCTAAAAAGCTTGTGATTCTTCACACGAACGACATTCAAGACGCGCCGGTGGAAAACTTTTCCCGCCTTGCGGCCTTGATTGGCACGCTTCAAACGGGCGGGAGGGTCCGCCCGATAACCCTGGACGCCGGCGACGGATTTCAGTTCCTACAACTGATGCAGTTCGTCAAATACGATGCCGTTGCCCTTGGCAATGAGGACTTGACCGAGGCGGGATTGGAGGCAGTTCGGCGCGCCGGTGGCTCTTTGCGGTTCGTGTGCGCAAATCTCAAACTCAAGGTCCCGGGCCGGTCCATCAGCAGGCGGCCGAGGTGGTGTCGACCGTATCGAATAGTCCGCCGCTCCGGGTTGAAAATCGCCGTTCTCGGTCTCGTTATGCAGGATCGAAGCTTTCGGCTTAGTAAGAAATATGACCGCGACGTAGTCGTTTCAAGCCCTATCGAAGCCGCCCGCGAGTGGATTCCGAAAGCTCGATCGAGCGCGGACATCCTTATCGTTTTGTTCCATGGTTGGTTGCCGCAGAGGGATCGTCTCATACGCGAATTTTCGGATGTTGACGTTCTGCTGAGCGGGCACGAGCACCTGGTGGCGGGTTACGGAGAAATGCACGATACGATCGTCGGGCAGGCCCACAGCAACATTCGGTCGGTCGGCCGGCTTGAGATCTCCTTCGGCAAAAACTCGATCGACGCGTGGTCTAGCCGCATACACCCTGCGGAGAGCCACTCGCCGTCGGACCCTGAGGTCGATAGGGCGATCGGTCTGGTCTCTAAAAACGGATCGGACTCCGAGATTATCGCCAGGGCGCTGACTGATTTTCGCCCGGACCGATACTGGCTGGATGTCAACGGTAACAACGTGAATCTCCGGCCCAACACGCCGCTCGGTAACTGGCTGGTCGATTCCATCCGGTCATTCGCAAAGGCGGACGTAGCGATTCAGAAAGCATGGGGAATTCAGCACAACCTGGGGCCTGGACCGATTCGCGAGTCCGATATTGATGAAATGATCCCCTACGACGAAGAGCTCTGGGTTGTACGTTTGCGAGGTGATGACTTGAAGGCCGTTTTCGAGTATGGATTTGAAAAGTCCTACAACAATCTGGCGTTTTCCGGTGCGGCACTAACCGTCGACTACCGAAAGCCGCACGGTGACCGAGTCGTCAAGGTCACAATCGGCGGCAAAAAGCTCGACCCCCACCGCGGGTACACGGTCGCGACGTCCGAGTTCCTGGCAGGCGGCAACACAGGTTTTCGCTGGATGCGCAACGCAGTCGACTCCACGGCGCTGGGCGTGCGGCTCCGGGAGCTGGTAGTCGATCGCCTCGAGGCACAGGGCTCTTTGAAAGGCGTCAAAACGGGACGATTGACGGAGATAGGCACCCAGAGGGATTGATCTGCCGCCCGATCGGTTCGGAACGGGTGCGGCGACGCTGCGCGCGAAACTCGCGCGGTTGCTGTTCCGGTCGTCACCAACCGGAGGGGCCGGCCGGATGACTTTGCACCCCCATCGACGCCGGCCGTTCGACGGGCAGAAAAATCTCCTGGTCGCGGCGGGCAAAAATTGCCAAGCCATCGCATCGCTCAATAGGGTCCAACGACGATGACATTCGAGATCGGGTTCGTGCTGGCCTTGCTTGCCGCGGCCATGGGGCTATTCGCAAGCGGAAAAATTCCGCCAGATCTCCTGGCGCTCGGCGTCCTTTTGACGGTCGTATTCACCGGGGTGGTCGATGGTGACACGGCCATTGCTGGCTTTGCTAATCCCGCCGTAGTGACGATCGGCGCCGTCTACGTCATGAGCAGCGGCCTGACTCGCACTGGCGTGGCCTACGAAATCGGACGGCGTATCGGACGTCTGTGCGGGACGAGCGAGCGCCGGCTCATTGCGATAACGATGTTGGTGGGAAGCGGCGTATCAGGTTTCATGAGCGCAATCGGCGCCGCGGCGATCCTGCTGCCGGCCGTAGTTACAGCCGCAAGGGAAATGAAGGTTCCAATCTCCAGAATCTTGATCCCGCTGTCATACGCGGCGCTCATCGGCAACCTTCTTACGCTCGTAGGATCCCCGTCAAACCTGCTTGTTCACAGCATGCTGATCGGAGAAGGCTATAAGGGATTCGGCCTGTTTGAATTGACGCCGTTCGGGCTTGCAGCCCTCGTTGCGGGTGTGACCGTCATGACTCTAGGCGGGCGACGATTACTCCCGGTCAGGGCCGCGGGAGCCGGAATCGCCGCAATGCTGCCCTCGGACCGGGATCAGCACATTTCATACCGACTCGAGGATCGACTATTCGAGCTCTTGGTGCCAGAAGAAAGCGACCTTAGAGGAAAGACCATCAGCGACAGCGGAATCGGCAAGAAATTTGGAATCTGGGTTGTCGCGATCAATCGAAGGGGATCCCCAATCGCCTCACCCACGTCGTCCACAGCGCTAATCGCAGGCGATGTTCTGCTCGTCAGCGCAAGACCTGACGATCTCGAAGCCCTGGTCAAGACTCATTTGCTCGTCGTTCGCAGGGAGGTCGATATCGGGCCCGGCGCCCTCCAGAACGAGTCCGTTGAAATAGTCGAGGCCGCGCTTGCGCCGCGCAGCCAGATCGAAGGCCAGACGCTCGCCGAGATCGGATTCCGCGATCGTTATGGCCTGAACGTGCTCGGAATCTGGCGCGACGGAGTTCCACGCAGGACGCATCTGCAAAACATTTCCCTGCAGTCCGGCGACGCGTTTCTGCTGCAAGGTCCGATCGCACGCATAGCGAGGCTGCGGAGATCGCCGGAGTTCGTTGTTCTAACGGAACAGTCAAGCCTGCCGTTCCGGCGGGGGCGAGGACCGGTGGCGGTAGCGATATTGGTCGGATTTGTCGTCGCGTTAGTCACCGGAGTTGGTTCGGTCCCGATCATTGCCGTGACCGCGGCTGTCGCGATGGTGGCCACGGGCTGCGTGGGGATCGCTGAAGCGCGGGCCAGCATTGAGTGGCGGGCGATTGTGCTCATCGGCGCGATGCTCTCTCTTGCCGAGGCGATGCGCGACTCGGGTGCCGCGAGTTTCGTGGCCTCGACACTGGTATCGAACCTGGGCACTTTCGGGCCCTGGTTCGTGATGGCGGGGATCATGCTGCTCACCTTCGTCTTCACGCACGTTCTGAGCAACCATGTAACGGCGGTTCTGATGACGCCGATCGCGATCGAGGCGGCGATTCACGCCGGGGCCGATCCGCGGATGTTTGCCCTTTCGGTTGCCCTAGCCGCCGCCACAGGATTTATTTCGCCGTATGCTCATCCGGTAAACATACTGGTAATGGGGCCGGGGAACTATCGGTTCAGCGACTATGTCAGGGCGGGATCTGCAATTGCCCCGGTCGTGCTGGCGGCTCTTTTCGGAATGCTTGTATTGGTGTTCGGCGTTCTGCGCTGAGAAGCGACAACGAGGTCGGCCCGAATCGGCCGGACCGTTCTATGGATCAGCGGTGCAAATGCTGGATCGAGCGTAAAAAAAGGCGGCCCGGCGCAACGCCGGACCGCCTTTCGAATCCGTTCTGGCTAGTAGTCCATTCCTCCAGCCATGCCGCCGGGAGGCGCTGTGGGCGCCGGCTCCGGAATGTCCGCGATGAGAGCCTCGGTCGTGAGAATCATCGCTGCTATTGAAGCCGCGTTCTCCAGCGCCGAGCGGGTGACTTTGAGCGGGTCGATTATTCCCGCTTTGACCATGTCTACATACTCTTCGACTAGAACGTCAAAGCCGATATATTCGCCCTTGCCTCCCTCGTGCCGTCGCCGGATTTCCTCCACTACCACGGCCCCGTCGTAGCCAGCGTTTTCGGCGATGTACCGGAGCGGTGCCTCAAGTGCCTTGCGCAGGGCCCTTAGCCCCGCTGCCTCGTCCTCGTTGTCGACTTCCACGCCATCCAGCGCAGCAGCCGCGTTGACGAGCGCAACTCCGCCACCGGCTACGATCCCTTCCTCGATGGCCGCGCGCGTCGCGGATAGAGCATCTTCGACGCGGTGTTGTTTTTCCTTCTGCTCGGTCTCCGTGGCCGCGCCGACGCGCATCACCGCCACCCCGCCGGACAGCTTAGCCAGGCGCTCCTGCAGTTTTTCGCGATCGTAATCCGACGAAGCCTCATCAAGCTGCGCCTTAAGCTGCTGAATGCGGCCCTGTACGGCGGCTTCGGTACCGTGACCTTCAACGATCGTGGTGTTGTCCTTGTCGGAAATGACACGACGGGCCCTGCCGAGGTCCTCCAGAATCACGCCATCGAGCCTGCGACCCATATCCTCTGAAACGACGGTGCCGCCGGTGATGATCGCGATGTCCTGGAGCATCTCCTTGCGCCGGTCGCCATAACCTGGGGCCTTAATGGCCAAACAGTTCAATACTCCGCGAAGCTTGTTGACAACCAGAGTCGCGAGGGCCTCGCCTTCGATGTCCTCAGCGAGCACGATGAATTCCTTTGTACCGGCCTGCGTAACCTTTTCGAGCGTTGGCAGAATGTCCGAAACCGCGGAAATCTTCTTATCGGTAATCAAAATGTATGGCTCGGTGATGTCGGCTTCCATTTGCTCCTGGTTGGTCGCGAAGTAAGGAGATATGTAGCCGCGATCGAACTTCATGCCCTCGACGTATTCGATCTCGAATTCGAGTCCCTTTGACTCTTCAACCGTAATCGCCCCGTCCTTGCCGACTTTGTCCATCACGTCAGCGATCAAATCGCCGATTTCCTGGTCTGCAGCCGAGATCGCCGCGATGTTGGCTATCTCCTGCTTGCCTTTTATTTGGAGCGCCTGGCCTTTGAGGCTCTCGACGAGGGCTGTCACGCCCTTGTGAATCCCGCGCTTGATAATCATGGGATTCGAACCGGCCGCGACATTTTTAAGTCCTTCCTTCAGGATCGTCTGCGCCAGGACCGTAGCCGTGGTGGTACCATCCCCGGCAATGTCGTTGGTCTTGCTGGCTGCTTCCTTGATCAGCTGAGCGCCCATGTTGGCGAACGGCTCTTCAAGCTCGATTTCCTTTGCGACGGTCACGCCATCGTGGGTAACGGTAGGCCCGCCGTACTTTTTGCCGAGCGCGACGTTTCGACCCTTCGGTCCCAGAGTCGTCCGGACCGCGTTCGCCACTACGTCGATCCCCTCAACAAGGTGGGCTCGAGCTTCCGCATCCATAACTATTTGCTTGGCCATCTAGACTCCATGCCTTTCGCTTCTATCCGAGGTTCGTCGGACTACCTGCAAGGTTGCGAACAATTTACGAAAATTTCATCACCACGGAACTCACCACGGTTGCTACCATAATCTCGATCCGATCCAGATTCCTCCAACTCCGTTAGCCAGCTTTTCAATGAGCAAAACAACCGGCCGCAATTCTGAGCAACATACTAGCAGTCGATGGCATCGAGTGCTAATAATCGCGCGATTGCTAGGTTCGGCGCGGCGCGATGCGGCTCGGGACCGTTAGCACCGCCTTGTTACGCATCTCCAAACAGTCAGTCGAGCGAATACTCGATCATGCCCGCTCAGTCGCTCCCGAGGAAGCATGCGGGATCCTGTCCGGAACGAACGACACGGTCGCGGATGTTCATGAGGCCGAGAATAACTTGCACAGCCCCGTCGAATACTTCATGAACCCGCAAGATCAGCTTCGAATCGTCAGTGCAATATTCGATCGGAACCTCGACGATTTGGCTTACTATCATTCCCATCCGGCCTCCCCGCCATATCCGTCGGTCACGGACGTAAATAAGGTGGTGATAGGCCGGGCCAGAATGGTAATCGTTACCCTGCGGGAAGACGTTACTCAGCTACGCAGCTTCTTCGTTGAAGACGGTAGAGTCGAGGAAGAAGGGGTGGAAATCAGTGACGAATTGACTGGGGAGTAGAATCGCTCGATACGGCCCCGTGAAAGGCCAGCGAAATTGCCGGTAGCCGGTCCACGTGTCGAAGCCAAGCACAATAATCTTCGAGAAATACTCGCAGGCTACGGCAGCGTGATAGTCGCGTATTCCGGCGGCGTTGATAGCACGCTGCTCGCCAGGGTCGCCTACGACGTTCTGAGTGACAAGGCCCTCGCCCTGACGGCCGTTTCGCCAAGCTATTCGGCTGCGGACCGGGAAGACGCGATTCGGTTTGCGAAGGATATTGGGATCCGGCACGAATTTCTGGACACTCAGGAAGTCGAAAGTGAAGCGTACGCCGAAAACACGTCGAACCGCTGCTATTTCTGCAAGGAAGAGCTGTTCGTAAAAATCGGCGAATACCGCAAGGCCAACCCGAATTTCGCACATGTGGCCTACGGTCCAGTGACCGACGATCTGGGCGACTTCCGGCCCGGTATGGTGGCAGCGAAAAAAGCCGGCGCCAGGTCTCCTCTAGTCGACGCCGGGTTGAGCAAGGACGACGTTCGAGCGCTTTCCAGAGAACTTGGACTTGCGAGCTGGAACAAGCCCGCCGCTCCGTGCCTGTCGTCAAGAATCGCGTACGGCGAGCGGGTAACGGCCGAAAAACTTTCGCAGGTGGAGCAGGCCGAAATTTATGTTCGTCTTGAGGGTTTCACAGAGTTTCGAGTGCGGCACCACGGCGACGTCGCGCGGATCGAAATTCCGCCAGGCGGCATTCAGGAATTCTTTTCCAACGGTCGGGCCGAGCGTCTAGCGGCGAATATCAAGAGCGTCGGATACAAGTACGTATCGCTCGACCTCGAGGGTTTCCGGTCGGGTTCGTTAAATGAGGCTTTGAGCAAAAACGGCCGCCATACCGAATAGGCCGTAACTTCCGCCCGACTACCATTCCGAACGCGGCCAACCCAGTCTCAATCCGTCGACACGAGCTTCGCGAGCGATCTCCGCCCCGGGCAACGGGGCGTCGAACCGTAGAGGCAGGCGCCGTCCGTGCGGGCTAAGAAACGGGGCCTATGGGGATTCCCTCGGGCCGCCTCATCACCTTGCCGGGGAGTTGATCGGTCGGTTCACCGCCGCGAACGTCGAAACTTCCGCCGACCATCACGTGCTCAATACCCGCCGGATACCGGTGAGGATCTTCAAAAGTCGCCAGGTCGATGATTTGGTCCTCGTCAAAAACCACGATGTCGGCGTCCTTCCCGGCCTCGATCTTTCCCTTGGCCCGCAGAGCGAGCCTGTCGGCGGTTTTGCCGGCCATGCGATGCACGGCCTCTTCCATGGAAAATAGCCCTTCGTCTCTGGCGTAGTGGCCCAGCACCCGCGGAAAGGTCCCATAAAAGCGCGGATGCGACAGTCCGCCGCCCAATGGATGTTCGGGCGTAACGGCCAGCGCGTCCGTACACACCATGGACGCGTGATGACGCAGCGTGTAGCGGACGTCGGCTTCGTCCATTCCGTAGTGAACCACCTCCACCTCACCACCCTCGCGGATTAGGAGGTCCAACGCCGCGGTTTCCGGCGCCACGCCACGCTTCGCGGCCACCAACACCCCCCCACCGGTTGCGACAACTCCACCACCGAGCCGATGCCATATGCCAAACGCTGATTGAGCCACGACTCAAGCTCTGAAGCGGTAAGGATCGGATCGCATTCGTTTGGATTATCTTGATGGCGACAGTCGCTTCCCGACAGTAGCTGACGAGAAGCAAAGTGCGGTCGTCACCACGGCACCATCCACTGAGCCAATAATCCTAATCTTCGCTCGACGATTCGATTCGTATCTCGCGCATTAGCACCGCTTCCACCAAGATACCTCTGGCCCGGAGATCACTGTCGAGCCGCTCCATGATCTTCTCTCGTATTTCCTCTCCGTGGACCGAGAAGACTTCTTCGATGGTGTACTCGGCTATCACATCCCTGACTGCACTGCTGACCGCTGGCCGGATGATTATCTCCCGATATTCGGGACCAATCGTTGCGAACACTTCCGGAGCCATGAGTGGCATAAGGAAATAATGCACCGTCAACCCGATCGCAACCGTCGCGCCGTCTGAGGTCAGCGTCCTAATTATGTCGCCGTCAGGGACCAAATCGCCCCGCAACGCTTGACTATCCAACGTGAATTGCTGGGTCCGGACATTCATCGTTTCTAAGGCGGCCCACGGCGCCTTCAGCATCAGGCCCGGGCGCCGCGGCCTGGAGTCCACCACGCCGAATGTGTGAACTACTCCCGCTTCGCCGGCTCCAACGAACCGCACCGTCGACAGTGCCAAGAGCGAAGCTCCAATCACAATCACGACGGCAACGCGAATGACGACCGCCGACCGAGGTCCCTTGCTGTTCTCCTGCATGATGCGTGTCAGAGACTGAGTCCGACGCCGCTAAGGCTGCTCTAAAGGCGAACCGCAGGCACCACAAAAAGCTGCATAGGACGGATCATGATGGCCGCAAGCGGAACAAACTGACATAGCGACGCCGCCCCTCAAGTTCCACCCACGATACCGAAGAATACAGAGAACCGATTCGTCAAGCCGTTTCCGCGTCGGAGGTCGACAGCGAGTACCCATACAGCGTGGATCAGGTCCGAATCAGGGTTGGGTTCTTGAGGTTTTGGGCATTGAGGCGATTCGGACCGCCGACCCCGAACCCCCGATCCAGATTCTAGGTCGCGGGGGATGGCGTGGAGACGCGAAATGTTTTTTCAGAATAAGGCCTTGTTTCGGGATCGCGTGGTCGGCTCTGAGGCCCGCAATTCGCTCAGCCAATTGTTGCCGCTGAGGCATAGTTGCGCGTCGTGCGCGACGGCTGGCGGCCCCGTTCTTAAGGTGCCTAGGAAGCCGAACCTGGCGTTTCTGACGACGATGAACAGATCCCCCGCTCGACCGTTGCCGCTCTAGAATCGCATGTATGGGCCGACATAAGCTGGGTAATGAAAAGGCGAGGCGGTTCTTGAGTGATTCGGGCGAAATCGAGACATGAAGCGCGTTGTCGCAATTGCCGCAGGTTCTCAATACGTTCTCGCAATGTTGAGGCTGCCGAGGAAAGGTCGGCGGCAACAGCAAGAGGGTACCTTTTCGCTGGCCGCGCCTAAACATCCGACGCAACCACGACCGGCGCTAGCGGGCGCTCCAGCTACTGCCTGGCACACGCCTGCTACCCCTTCGGCATCCCCTAAATCGCCAGCATCGGCCTTTCAGCGAACGACAAATCGAGCCACGCGGGCGGTCCCAGAGCGCCAGATCGACCCCGTGGCGGAGGTGCATGGGAGTCGAACCCACCGACGACATATCGCTATGCCGCCCAACGGATTTGAAGTCCGCGGAGCCCACCGGAACTCTTGCACCTCCAGGTATGCCGCCGCTTCGCGGGCGGATAACCCGGTTGATTTACTAAAATTAGCTGCCCTGACTAGCCGCCCACTGTGAAATTGGCGGTAGCCAGCACTTCCCCGTCGATCAAGATCTCAGCCTCGAATTCGCCGACGCCGCCGCCGGGGTCGAAGAAGAACGCAAAAAAACCACGCGAAAAAGCACTCTGCGGATCGGTCTCGAAAGTAAACAGCTCTTCGCCGTCGCGCTTCCACGTTATTCCCAGCACAGCTTCGGCCCGAACTCCCTTGAACTCCACCGACACGTGAACCCGCTCGTCTGGTCCAAACCGATCCGCTACGTCGATCGGTCGTTGCAGAACATCCACACCGCGGGACACGGCAACCCTTCCCACCGATCCCCGTGCGCGCGAGCTTGATCGAGTGGGGGTTCTGGTTGCCGTAGGACTTGCTATTGGAGCTGGCGTCGGCGGATTCGCGCGTGACGTCGACGTGGCGCTCGGGAGTATGGCTGTGGAGACAGGCGTGGCCGTCGACGTGGCCGTGGGAATGGCGGTCATGACAGGCGCATCAGGTGTTGAAATGGTTGGCACCACCGACGGCGGCGTAGATGCCTCCGCATCATCGCCGCCAATCTGGCAACTAGTTAGCACTGCAGCGGCGGTCGCGATCAGAATTACGGCGCGAGGTTTGATTAACGGCTCCGTCCTGCATTCCTTCACGACAGCCAGGATTCGAGATGGCGCATCCAGGCGGATCCGGCTCCGACGGTAGCCGCGAAGAATTGCGCGCATCGCAGTAGGTCTTCCATCTTACGATACGGTCGGCTGAACTTTGCGGATTGTAAATTTGGCGTCACGTGCATGGGCACTCAATTTTGGTCGGGACTCGCCATCAAGCATAAGATTGAACGGGAGCGCTCAAGGGGCGCTGGATAAATTCATTAGTTGAAACGGAACGACTCCCTAATTGGTTACCGAGCAACTCTCCGCAGAGGTTTCCCTTACCGACGCAGCCGTCGAAGCGTTTCAAAGTATCGCCGCCCAAAAGGGCGCCGATGACGTGGCGATGAAGCTGGCCGTCGGGCCGGGCGGCTGCGGTGGTTTCGAGTATCGACTGGGCATCGCGCGCAGCCCGAAATCGACGGATCTGGTGTCAGAGTCGAAGGGAATTACGCTGTATCTCGACTCGGCGACGCTGCACCTTTTCAACGGATGCACTGTCGATTTCAAGGACGGCTTGATGGGCGAGGGTTTCTCGGTAAGCAATCCCAGATCCAAGGCCGACTGCGCGTGCGGACAGTCGTTCAAAGTGGCCGGCGAAGGCGCCGTGGACAGCGGAGCCTGCACGTCGACCGTGGCGGGGCGAAGTTAGAAACTCGGCCAAGAATCCCGCCATCGAATCCGGTTCGCCTTGCTCTGCGGCGGCTGGCGTTCCCCCGGTTAACGAACTGTAGTCAAGCCCCCGCGGCAGTCGTAACCCATCGTGGTTAGAAGTTCACGAGCTTCTTTCGCTTCATCCCAGGGCAATACCTCGTCGGCCAGGATGATGCTCGATTCGTGTCCCTTTCCAGCCAGCAAAACCGTGTCGCCAGGCTGCGCCCTGCGAAGAATTTCCGCAATTGCGTCCCGGCGATCCAGGATCACTTCAAATTTCTCGCCAAATCCCTCTGATCGCGCTCCCGACGCGATCTCGTCGGCTATTTTCATCGGATCCTCACGGCGAGGGTCTTCATTGGTGATCAGAATCCAGTCGGCCAGACGGGCGGCGACGGCGCCCATCAGCGGTCGTTTTAACCTGTCCCGCTCGCCCGCTCCCCCAAACGCCACGAGCAGGCGGCCGCTTCCATCGCTCAACGTCTGCAAAACTGACTGCAGGCTGTTGGGCGTGTGCGCGTAGTCCACAACCACTTCAAACGGCTGCCCGCAATCAATCCGCTCCATGCGGCCGCTGACGCCCGGAAACGCCGCGATCGCATCGGCGCACTCGGCCAGTCCGGCGCCGACGGAGGCCGCACAGGCCAACGCTGCAAGGCAATTCTCGATATTGAAAGTGCCAGGAAGACTTGCGGTGATCGCAACTTCACCCCAGGGAGTCGACGCGGTGAACTCGATTCCACGGCTCGACGAATTCTCGCTCAGAATCCTCACGTCAGCATCGTTCGCGCGGCCATACCCGATGGTCCGCCCGCGAACGCGTCCCCGCAATACCTCCCAATTGGCATCGTCTCTGGGCAGGATCGCCGCCTTTCCCCACTCTCCGTCGGAGGTCTCCGCCTGAATGTCCAGCAACCGCGCTTTGGCCTCAACGTAGTCCTCGAGCGTCCCGTGGTAGTCCAAATGCTCGTGCGTAATGGCCGTGAACACCGCTCGATTGAACGCGAAACCTGTAACACGATGCTGATGCAATCCGTGAGAGGTCGTCTCAACCACGGCCCATCGGACGTTGCGGTCGCGCATTTCTCCAAGAGCCTCCTGAAGCTCGAGCGACGAAGGAGTGGTTTGATGAACGACGTTTGGTCTTGCCCCGTCACCCGTGGAAATATCGGCCGTCGTGATTTCGCCCGTTTTGAATCCGGCCCGCCGCAAGATCCACGCGATGAGACTGGACGTTGTGGTCTTACCGTCGGTTCCCGTTACGCCGATAAGGCCCATGGATTCGTCCGGGCGGCCGTGAAAGGCCTTTGCGACCCGGGCGAGCCCCAGACGAGTATCGGTCGTTTTGGCCTGGTTGATCGCGATGGGCAGGAAATCGTCGACGAGCAACGCCGACGCGCCGTTCTCGATGGCGTCGGCCGCGTACGCATGCCCGTCGGCCTCTGCACCGCGAACGCAGACGAACAGATATCCGGGTCGAACCAGGCGCGAGTCGAACGCAATCCCGGTGATTTCCGAGTCGCCCCCGCGCAATTCGGCGTCGGCTAGATCGGCAATAACGGTCGAAAGTAGCACCGCTATGCGGCGAGAGACGGACTGCCCCACCGGGACAGCAGTCCTTGAAGCAGCGTTCGCGCGGGCAGTGCAATCCGGATGATCGCCAGGTACGCCGCGGGGCGTAACGGGAGGTCGAATGTCCCTACATGCCGGACTGAATCGGGCCTGAATCCCGCTTTAAACCTGTGGACTCCAGCCATTGGATCGCTTGCCAATGCGGGATCGGCCATCCCCCAAAAGTCGTAGGTCAAGCAACCGTTCCGCCTGGCCCACAGCATGGCTTCCCATTGAAGCAAATAATTGGACATGGTGTTGCGATAACGATCAGACGACGCGCCATACAAATAGGTAGCCATATCGCCGCAAACCACGGCGAACAAGGCGGAAACGTCTTCACCGTTGACACTGGCTATGAACAGCCGGCATTTCGACTTCCCGAAGGTGTTCCAGACGGCGCTGTAGTAGCCGGCGCCGTGGACGGCAAAACCGTCGCGCCTCCCGGTAACCACGGTAAGTCGGTAAAACGACTCGAGGTCCGACTTGCTGTCTGAAACGCGAACGTCCACATTTCGCCGCATGGCCAAACGCACGTTGTATCGAGTCTTTGATTTGAAGCTTGCCAGAAGCTCGTCTTCGGTGCGGCCAAGGTCGATGTATCCGGTGGACTGTATCTGAACGTTCTGGGGCGCGGGTTTGAACCCGGTATCGACCATCGCGGCGAGCGCCGCCTCGGTTCCGTCCCCCCCGGGCTCGATTCTGATGAACGAAGCGCCGTCCCGGCTCGCCCGATCGATCGCGGCGTCGATCAGCTCGCGAAACTCCTCCGGGGTCGCGCCGCCGAACGGACCGCGAGGTATGTAGGCGACACCGAAGCGCGGTGAAATTCCGAGCAACCTCTGGGTCTTGATGAGAATTTGCGCCCCCGAGACGCGGCGGCCATCCGGATCCGAAAACGCGAGCCGGACGGGAGTCCACCCGAATCTTCGCTTGAGTTCGCCCCACTCCCACGATTGCAGAAAGCTGGGGCGCTCCCCGCTGGTTAGAAGCGGGTCCCATTCGCCGATTGAACGGACTTCGCGTACGCCCGTCGGTTCCGCTCCGGTCGCCACTCCCGGCTCCTACGCCTGCTTGATTCCGGTATGCAGGGCGATGCTACCCATGCCGAGTTTTGAAAACGTCACATTCCCAAAACCAGATCCCGAAATCAGGTCAGCGAATTCCTGCGCCGGCGGAAACGCGTCGACAGAACGCGGAAGATATTCATACGCAAATGGGTGTCGACTTACGAGTCTGCCGATCAGCGGAACCACCGAATGAAAGTACAATCGAAATAACCGGGCCAGCGGCCCCGAGCCGACGGGAGTCATGTCCAGCACTACCAGCCGGCCCCCCGGCTTCAAAACCCTGGCTGCCGCTTTGAGCGCGCCGGTGAGATCCGGGATGTTTCGAACTGTGAATGCCGTTACAACGGCATCGACGGAACCGGCGGCAAACGGCAGGTTGGCGGCGTCGGCGGCGGCCAATCGCAGCGACACGCCTTTGCGTTTCGATCTATATCGAGCCCGGCGCAGCATCGCCATTGAGAAGTCGGCGCCGATGATGTTTACATCCGGCGCCGTCGCATTCGCGAGCATAAGCGCCAGGTCGCCCGTCCCGGTACCCAGGTCGATCACATTTTTCGGATTGTCGCACAGGCAAACCCGCAGGGCCTTTCGCCTCCAGGCGCCATCCATCCCGAGGCTGATAACGCGGTTGAGTAGATCGTAAGTCGGAGCGATGGAGTCGAACATCGATTTGATGTCGACACCGCGGTTTGCGGCGGTATTACGAGAGTCGATTGGTAACGTAATGCGTAAGATCTTCCAGCGCGGTGCGGTTCGTACCCGCCGGCAGATCGGCGATGAAATGCCTGGCTTTTTCCGCGAATGATCTCGCATCGGCCATCGCCTGCTCAACAGCCCCCGACTCACGCATTTCCCAGATCGCCTGCCTCAGTTCCGTGTCCGTGGTCGTTGGCCGATCGATGATTCGCCGGACCAGGCTCCCTTCGACGGCACCATTATTCAAAAAGTAAATCGCGGGAAGGGTCAGCAGGCCCTGCCGCAGATCGTTACCGGCTGGTTTGCCCGTATCGATTTCGTCGCCCATGACATCAAGCACATCGTCCGTGATCTGGAATGCGAGTCCGAGGTTTGTACCGTAGCCGCGCATTGCGGCCACGGCCGACTCGCCCGCATCGGCAAGCTCCGCGGACGCCTCGCAGCAGAGCGCGAACAGCGAGGCGGTTTTCCCCTCTATCTTCAATAAATAGCCCGCCAGCATGCCGTCCGAACCTTCGCGAACATCCGGCGAGCCGAATTCGCTCCGGCACATTTTCATGATCGTATCGGCAAACATTCGCACGATGCGGGGTCGCCCGAGAGCGGCAACAAGGTCGGCAGCGGCGGCGAAAAGGAAATCGCCGCTCAAAACCGCGGCGGCCTGCGACCACATCAAGTGAACGGCCTTTCTGCCGCGCCGAGAATCGGCGCCGTCCACAATGTCATCGTGAACAAGCGTGGCGGAGTGCAAACACTCCGTGGCGGCAGCCAGGCCGATAACCGCGTCGCTCGACCGGCCAAAGGCCGCCGAGGACAGCAGGACGATTGCCGGCCTGATGCGCTTGCCGCTATCGCCCAGCGAGAATTTGAGAACGGCGCCGAGCGTGCTACCGCCTTCGGGAATCGAGATTTCCGACAATCGAACGTCGACTCTGTCCATAGAGCCTTGGACGTGGGCGAGAATTTCATCGAGCTTCGGCGCATGTTTGGTCGATTTCAAGGCACCGGCTCCAATCCGAACAAGGCCGAGGCGTTGCTGTAAGTCTGACGGGCGATCTCACCTATCGACGCGTCTCGAACAAGCGCCGTCCGCTCCAGCACTTGAATCAGATGGGCCGGTTCGTTTCGTATTCGCCTGTCAGGCGCGGGCGCCAGATACGGACAGTCGGTTTCGACGAGAATGCGGTCTGCCGGCACGATTTTCGCAGCTTCGCGAACCTTTTGTTCGGATGCGTACGTTATCACTCCCGAGAAGGAAATATGTAGGCCCCTCTCCAGAAAACCGGCGAGTTCCGACGGCCCCCCAGTGTAACAATGTATTACCCCCGCGCCTTGATAGTCTCGCAGGCATCGCAGAGCGTCATCAAAAGCGTCGCGAACGTGAACAATCACCGGAAGCCCGCAGCTGGCCGCCAGCTGAAGGTGCGACTTGAACGAATCCTCCTGAACCGCGTCGGATTGGATCCTGCGATAGAAGTCCAATCCTGTTTCGCCGATCGCCACGACAGCCGGATCTTCGGCCAGTCGCGCAAGCTCGGCCATTGCCTCCGCCGTGGATTCGTCGGAGCTATGCGGATGGATTCCGACGGCGGCAAACAGGCCTTCATGCTCGCGAGCGAGCTCTATTGCCCTGCGGCTGGTAGTCAGGTCAAATCCAACGACTACTGCCACGCTTACACCGGCGCCGATCGCCCTCTCCCAGACCTTTGCCGCGTCTTCGTCGAAGCGGGGAGAGTTCAGGTGGACGTGTGAATCAAAAGCCAACAAATGCGATTGCGGTCAGCAGTCAAGCAAGACGAGGAAAAATTGGCTCTCCGCCCGGAACTCGGGAACCCGGCGACAGACCGCCCCAGGCTCGTTGCTCGATCCATGCCGCGCCTTCGATCGCGGGGAGCCCCAGCTGAGCGTAAATCCTGTCAGCCGTACCGGGGATGGCAGGGGCGGCAAGCAACGCCGCGTTTCGAACGCCCTCCACAAGGTTGTAGAGGATTGTGTCCAGGCGTCCTCCGGCGTCGCCCTCGGATGCGAGCAGATATGGCTTCGTGGCATCGACGTACCGGTTGCCCGCGCCCACGAATCGCCACAATTCCGATAACGCCTCACTGAACATCCATTGATCGAATCCGTTGTTGACCGCCTCCCAGGCCCTTTGCGCGGCCGTTTTCAATGCCCTTTCGGCCTCCGTGTCGGGGCCTGGATTTGGGAGAATCCCGTCGCGATACCGCTGCAGCATCGACACGGCGCGGTTCAGAAGATTACCCAGGTCGTTACCAAGCTCGTTGTGATAGCGAGCGTCCAACCTCTCGGACGTGAAGCTGCCATCGCGCTGAAATGGAATCTCCCTTAGAAGGTAATAACGGAGCGGATCGACCCCGTACTTCTCGATTACTTCGGCGGGATCGACACCAATGCCAGCAGATTTGCTCATTTTTTTGCCGCCGAAGTCGAGAAAGCCGTGCACCACGATGGTCTTCGGAAGCTCCAACCCCGCAGCCATCAGCATCGCCGGCCAGTAGATCGCGTGAAACCGCCAGATGTCCTTGCCGATAACGTGGACGTCGGCAGGCCACCATTTGGCAAAACGTTCATCGTCGGACCCGTAGCCAGCGAGGGTCACATAATTGATGAGAGCATCAAACCAGACGTAAATGACCTGTGAATCGTCGATCGGAAGTGGAATGCCCCAGTCCTGCCCGGCTCGCGAGATGCTGAAATCCTTGAGTCCCTGACGGATGAGGCCGAGCACCTCGTTCTTCCGCGATTCGGGTATTACGAAATCCGGATTCTTATCGAAATGCTCGAGCAGCCGGTCTTCGTACCTCGAAAGGGCGAAGAAATAATTATCCTCGGACAGCCACTCCGGCCTCGTGCCGTGGATCGGGCACTTCCCATCGACCAGATCCGAATCCGGGTAATAGCTCTCGCACGAGAGGCAGTACCAGCCCTCGTATTTGCCCTTGTAGATGTCGCCACTTTCATGAACCGCCATGAAAAACTTTCGAGACGCCTCCACATGACGGGATTCGGTAGTCCTAATAAATTCGTCGTAGGAAACGTTCAGGTCGCCCCACAATGTCTTGAAATGCGGCGACATTTCATCCACGAAATCCTGGGGAGACCTGCCAGCCTGGCGGGCCGTCTTCGCCACGTTGAGGCTGTTCTCATCTACTCCCGTTGAAAAGAGTACGTCCAGGCCTTTTAGCCGTCGGTACCTGGCTGCGGCGTCGGCGCCAATCTTTTCGAGGGCGTGACCCAGATGCGGATTGGCATTCGGATAATCTATCGCGGTCGTGATGTAAAAGGTGCTCAAGGGGCCCTGAGAATGTCGCCAAAAAGACAGGCGTCCGGATGCAGGCAAGAATGCTATCACGGAGCCAGGCGAGCCTGACCCCTGGCTCCGACGAAGCACCCTCGAGACAACGAACACGAACGATAGTGTTTAACTGGTTTCCACCCAACGGAGGCGCAATTGACCGCGATCAACGGATCATCCCCCTCAAGCAGCGCCGATGGCGTTGCCTGGGATTTGAGCGATCTCTATTCCGGCGTCGACGATCCGAAGCTCGATTCCGATCTCGACTCGGCTGATGTTCGCGCCGGCGAATTCGCCGCGCGCTATCGAGGGACACTCGGATCGCTCAGCGCTGCCGAATTCGCAGAGGCCGTTTCGGAACTCGAGGACATTAGCGAGCTGGCCGATGCCGCCGTGATATTCGCCCAGCTTCTCCACGCGGCGAAGAGCGACGATCCTGCGCGTGGAAAATTGGTGGCTCACACCGCCGAGCGCAACTCGGCGATTAGGAACAGGCTGGTCTTCTTCGAGCTGGAATGGGGGGCTCTGGACGACAATACGGCCGCGAATCTCATGAATGATCCGGCGACTCAGCGATACCGGCATTTCCTTGAAAAGGAGCGCCGATTCAAACCGCACAGGCTGAGCGAACCTGAGGAGACGCTACTGGAACAAAAGTCCAATACCGGTTCTCGCGCGTTTTCGCGCCTGTTCGACGAGCTCACGGCGCGGCTGGTTTGCAACGTGGAAATCGACGGCGATTCCCGCCGGCTAAACGAATCGGAGACCCTGGCTCTTCTATACGATCCGGATCGGAACGCCCGCCGAGCCGCGTCCGAGGCGATGACGGTTAGCCTCCGTGAGCAGAGCCATCTGCTCACGTACGTGATGAACACGCTGGTGCAGGATCACAAAGTGGACACCACGTTGCGCTCGTTCGCCTCGCCCATGGCATCGCGAAATCTCGACAACGAGATCGACCAGCGCTCGGTTGACGCGCTGATTGAGAGCTGCGTTTCAGCTTACCCAACCGTGCATCGCTATTACGATCTTAAAAAGCGCCTGCTGGGCTACGACGAGCTATACGACTACGACCGTTACGCACCGATTGCCGACAATACGCCGGATTGTAGTTGGGAAAACTGTAAGGTCACCGTTCGAGACGCTTACGGGTCGTTCGCGCCGGAAGCCGCCGAGATCGTCGATCGGTTCTTCGAGGGCAACTGGATCGATGCCGAATTGAGAGCCGGCAAGCGGGGAGGCGCGTTCAGTGCCAGCGGGCCCACCAAAGCACATCCGTACATCCTCTCCAACTATACCGACAGACTGCGCGATGTCATGACCATCGCGCATGAACTCGGTCACGGCATCCACCAGTTCCTCGCCCGCGATGTCGGCTACCTGCAGCAAGACACTCCACTAACGACCGCTGAAATGGCGTCGGTATTCGGGGAGATGATCGTCTTCCACCAACTCATGGATCGCGAAAGCGATCCGAAGGTCAGGCTCTCACTGCTTACCGGCAAGATCGAGGACGCTTTCGCAACCGTGTTCAGACCAGTCGTTCTCTGCCGGTTCGAACGACTGGTTCACGAGAACCGGAGTGAATCAGGCGAACTCGAGACCGACCGCATAAGTGAGCTGTGGATGCAGGCGAATCGCCCGATGCACGGGGACACCGTGACTCTTACGGGTAATTACGCGATCTGGTGGAGCTACATTCCCCATTTCATTCATGTGCCGTTCTACACCTACGCCTACGCATTCGGCGAGCTACTGGTGCTGGCTCTTTACAGCCTCTACCAGGAAGAGGGGCGCACGTTCGTTCCGAAATACATGGAGATGCTAGCCAGGGGCGGCACGGCCTCCCCGTCGGAACTCGTGTCGCCCTTCGGCGTTGACATCGACGATCCGGACTTCTGGAATCGCGGTCTCTCGCTGCTCGATGAGATGGTGACGCAGGCCGAGGAGCTGGCTTACTAGATACTCCAGTGGTTCCCATCCTCTGGTGCACTGGGAGTCGACATATGGGCTGGCTAGAGATTCTCGGACCAGGTCTTTTAGTAATCATCGGGAGTGCAATTGGATGGTTCATCAAGTCGAGGACCGATGAATTGCGTGCTGTGGTGCAGCGGCTGCACACTGAGAGGCGCAAGGTGTATAGCGACCTATTGGATCCGTACATTCGGATATTTAGCGACCTTGGGACTGGACGTGACTCCGAGCAGGCCGTAACTGAGAAGATCACGTCATACGACTACCGGAAAGTAGTGTTCGAGATGGCCCTGTTGGGAACCGACGATGTCGTCAGCGCGTTTAATGATTTGATGGGCTATGTCTATCGGGTTGACGCCTCACGTGGGGAAAAGCCGGGCCCTGAAATGCTCTTGCTGTGGGGCAACCTTCTTCGAGAGATAAGACGAAGTCTCGGGAATCGTCGTACTCGACTTACCCGCGTCGACATGCTGAGAGGGATGATCAAAGACATCGATCAGATTGAGATGGAGAAGCCAGATCGAGAACTCAATGACGTGTAGTCCGCAGGTTCTTGGCATCGGCTTGGTTAGTTTCGATACCGACGCTACCCGATCTGCTAGCGAGCTAAAGTATCGGCGTTGATCAATAAGGATGACTTCATTGCGGGTCCCCAAGGCCGTCTCCCGACAGTTCCGGGGAAGAAAACGCAGGGATGGTTCCAGCGGCTGGAGGGATGGCTGCGCCAGAGATTTCGTCGAGCCGGATCTAGCGTAATGAGGCAACTGGTGAGTGCACGCAACGCAATCGTTTTCGTCGCGCTTGGCATGGCGATTGCTGATTGGATATGGCCATCCGTTGTAGTCACGCGCGAAACAATTTGGCTAGTCGGGATTGCCGCAGCGGCCATCGTGCTGCCTCGGATCGTTGACGTTATCCCCTATATATTCGTAAGGGTTGGGCCGTTTGAGATCGAACTTCGTCAAGATATCGCTCGACTGAGATCCGAGTTTGACCGCGCAGCCATGGCTCTCGAGGGAGCGAAGGCTGACGACGCCTCGATCGAGGTACTTGGCCCGGCCGACTTTCTTCAGAGATCGGCCGGGGACTCCCGCGCTGCACTCATATTGCTGTCCACCGAAATCGAGCGTGCGATACGCAAACGCTCAAGGGCTACGCAACTAGGTGGTGGGGGACGATTCACACCGTTACGAAGGCTTCTTCAACTCGGTATCGATGAGGGCTTTTTGTGGACACACTAAATCGCCTATTCGATGACTTTTGGGCCGTTCGGAACCGAATTGTTCACGGAGCGCAAATAGATCTATCACGCAATACGGAACTGTCGCTACTTGACTTGGGAGTCGAGTTATTAAGACTCATCCAGATTTCGCCGCGCGGCAACTGATTGTCATGATGGCTCAAACCGTGCGCGCCATTCCTCGGTCGACCTCGGAATGGCGACCGAGGGAATTGACCCGAGTTCGGCAAGAAGAATCCAACAATCCGCCGGTCGTCAATTCTCCGCGCGCGCCTTCAGGCCGGCGTTGTAGGCTCGACGCCGCGGCACTCCAAACTTCTCGGCGACGGTCGCCGACGCAGCCCTGATCGAGGCTCCCGATGCCGTTTCCGAATCCATCTCATCGGCCAGCCGATCATCCGTTATCTCATCGGACGGAAGCGTTCGCCGTCCCACAACGAGGACATATTCACCGCGCCGTTTCTGCACCACGTCAAGACCCGGCGCGGCCGAGAGCGTTGACTCAACGATCTCCTCGTGGCGCTTGGTGAGCTCCCGGCATATCACCACGGGCGCATCTTCCCCGAAATAAATGCTGCACTCCTGCAGGGTCCGGACAACCGTGCGCGCGGAGCAAAAGACAACCGCCGGAAACTCGGTCTTGCTGGCGTTTTCCAGTGCCTTGAACCGGCGCGGTCGGCGACCTGGCAGGAATCCGAGAAAAACCGCCCCACCAGCCTCGAGTCCTGAAACGGAAAGCGCAGCGGCCAGAGCCGACGGACCGGGGACCGGAGAAATGACGTGACCTTCGCGTCTCGCAGCGGCCACCAGACTGGCGCCAGGATCCGAAATACCGGGAGTTCCGGCGTCGGTGACGTAGGCAATGTCGCCGTCGTCGAGAAGCGCAACGACGCGCCGCAGCTTGCGGGGCTCGCTATGAGCGTGAAACGACTCCAGCCTGGCATTGCTTTGCACGGACCGCAGAAGCGTTTTCGAGCGGCGGGTGTCCTCGGCCACGACGGTCGCGACCTCGCGCAGCACGTTACGCGCCCTTTCCGTTATGTCGCCCAGATTGCCGATAGGCGTGCCGACCACATACAGGGTTCCCACGAGCTACGGCGCCGGGCTAATCGTCGCCGTAAACGCCATTCACGACGATCTCTCGAGGCCACTTACCGGACAATACAGCGATTGCATTGTCCACGGCCGCTTCCGCCATCTTCGCCGTACTCTCGACCGTCGCCCCGGCAATGTGCGGACTGACGATCACGTTGTCGAACCCGGCAAACGGCGAATCCGTTCGGGGCTCATCGTTGAATACATCTAATGCGGCTCCGGCAATCTGCCTTTCGCGAAGAGCGTCCGCGAGCGCCCGCTCATCCACCAGCGGTCCGCGGGCCGTATTGACCAGGAATGCCGTGGACCGCATCGCCTTCAGTTCGCGCTCGCCGATGAATCCGGACGTATCAGGCAAGGATGGCATGTGCAACGTGATGAAATCCGATTCCGAAAGCAAAGTGTCGAACGAGACTTTTTCCACGCCGAGCGCAGCGACTTGCTCCTGTGTAACGATTGGGTCAACCCCTAGAATCGTCATGTTGAATGCCCGGGCTCGCCGCGCAACCGCCTGGCCGATGCGGCCTAGACCGGCGATGCCAAGTGTCTTCGAGTTAACATCCACGCCCAGGCGCGGCTGCCAGGCGCCGGCTTTCAGGGTCCCGTTTAGACGCGGAATCTCGCGAGCGCATGCGAGAATCAGTCCCATCGCGAAGTCGGCGACCGCCTCGGAGTTCGATCCCGGAGTCGTCGTGACCACCACGCGGTTTTCCGCAGCAGCATCAACGTCGACTCTGTCAAACCCAACTCCGGTCCGGCAGATCACCTTCAAGTCCGGAGCGGCGGAGATGACGTCGGCAGTCACGTCGTCGTTGCCGTTCGCGAAAAGCGCGGCCGTTCCGTTCAGATCCGGGATCCAGTCACCCGCCCCGAGCGGCGGCTCGGCTTTGTTGACGACGATTTCAAGACCGTAATCGGTGAGCTTTTGCAGGTATGGCGCGAGCCACTGATCGCGCATTACTCGGGACATGAGCGCCTTACGCACGGACTTCTCCAATTGTTGTGTCGGCTTGCCGGTCTAGTTTCGGGGCCGAACGGCAGTGCGGTCAACGCAGAGGCCCTCATTGGTCATTCCGCAGCCAACAGCTTGATTCCAAGATAGCCGAGGAATCTTGCGCGCCAGAGCCACTCCCCTTTCCCGGCGGGAGAGGGATCGAGGGTGAGGGCACATCCACGTGCCAAACTATCACCGGCGCATCCGGAAATTCGAGTGGAGGCTGGCGTGATCGTTGACGTACACACTCACCTGTCGACGCTGGATCAATGGGGAACGGAGATCCAGGAGGCGGTCCGCAGGACGTACGCCGGCACGGTCGATCTTCAAATTACTCCCGAGCGGCACAGGGCGGCCACGAGCGGGGCCGACCGGGTGATAGTTTTCGGCATCAACGCGTTGGGTCTCGGAATGCACACCCCCAACGACTCAATCGCAGCCTACGCCCAATCCGATCCGGACCGAATAATCGGTTTCATGTCCATCGACCCGCACCAGTCTGACGCAATAGATGAGCTGGATCGCTGCGTCACCGAACTGGGGCTGCGCGGTATAAAAATGAGCTCGGTGTACCAGAATTTCGATCCAATGGATCCACGAGCGGCAAGAATTCACGCCCGGTCCGAGCAGCTTGGACTGCCCATCCTCACTCATGCCGCATTTCAGGGAATGAGCAAGGCGTCGCTGGAGTGGGCGAATCCACTCACGTATGACCCCGTCGCGCGCCAGTTTCCCGACCTAAAGATAATCCTCGCGCACATGGGTCTCCCGTGGTTTGCGGACGCCATGGCTATGGTGCGGAAACACCCCAACGTCTACTCAGACATTTCAATCGCCCACACTCGGCCGTGGTGGATGTACCAGGCGCTGGCTGCGTTTCACGAATTCGGTGTGTTGCACAAGTTGCTGTTTGGAAGCGATTTCCCCTTCGGCACGCAGGAAGACACGATGAACGGCTTGCGAAGCGTGAATTCGGTTGTGGGCGGCACCGCCTTGCCGCGAATACCCGAGGAAGATATCGAGGGAATCATCAATCGCGACTCGCTGGCTCTTCTGGGGCTCGATTAGCTCAACCAGACTCGCCGGCCGCCCGAATCAGCCCCTGGTCGGAGGTTGGCGTTTAAATCCCCGCCGGCGGACCCCAGCCGGCTATCACCGACTTAGTCTCTTCAAGGTTTGTTTTGGGATCATCATCGCCGCGAGCGAGGACCTCTAGAGTCCACGCCCCATTGAATCGCGTTTTACCGAGCGCTTCCAGAAACGGAGGCCAGTCGATATTGCCGCGACCCGGCGGCCAGTGGCGGTCCAACTCTCCGTCGTTGTCGTGGACGTGCAGCGCGATCAGGCGATCACCCGCATCATGAACTTCACGCGCCGGATCCAGCCCGTTTGCGAAGGCATGGCCCGTATCGAGACACAATCCGACGTTGTCCGGAAGACCTTCGACCAGCTCGCTCAGCTGAGCCATAGCGCCGCACGGCTGCGACCGGCCGGCGCTGAGCATATTTTCGAACGCGATTTTGAGACCGAACGGTCGAGCGATTTCGCCCGCCGTTGCCATGCTCTGACGGATACGCGATTCGCTGGCCTCGGCCTGCTCGTCGGTCTGCCCCTGAGGAGGGGAGTTGGGATGCACCACGATCGTCTCAACGCCGAGCTTCGCACACGGTTCGAGCAGCATGCGTAGAGATTCGATTCCCGCCTTCCGGTACGAAGAATCCTCGCTGCCGAGATCCATCTGCGCTCCATACGGAGCATGACAACTTTTTGCCTTCACACCGTGATCGGTCAGCGCACGCAGCGCGGCATCGATGTCGTAGCCCCGGTCGGTCGAGTCCAGGTGAGGCGCGCGCGCCCAGACTTCGATCTCGCCGAAACCGGCCGCTGCGATATTGGAAATTGCCTCCAATAGATCGAGCTTCATGAAAAGACTGGTCGCGACACTGTAATTCAACCGGGCAGCTCCTTCTCGCAACAGGTCTCTGGTACTCGACATCGACCGTGCATCAGCAACATAATCGGACCGTCAATCAGGCTCCAAAATTCTGGCGGGGGAGCGTCGATCAGAGCCCCCAATCGCGCGGGTAGCGAAATTCGCGCTCGACGGTTCGATCGGAAATCTTGGCGATGATGGGGGGACGGCGCTTGAACTGATTTCTCTGCACCATCGTCGAGACCTTCGCGACCTGTTCCTCGGGAAAGCCCGCATCGGTCAGCTCGGCGCGTCGAAATCGCTCGTCGAACAAGAGGTAAAGGATGCGGTCCACGTCGTCGTAGGAGATCCCCAGGTCCTCCTCATCGGATTGACCCTCCCAGAGGTCAGCGCTGGGTGGCTTCTCGATGATGGAACTCGGCAGATCCACCGCCGCTGCCAGCCGGCGGACCTGGGTTTTGAAAAGATCTCCAATTGGATTGATCGCGCTCGCCATGTCGCCGAAAAGGGTGCCGTAACCGAGAAGGATCTCCGTTTTGTTTGAGGTGCCGACCACCAACCCGCCGAATTCCTCCGAGTGATCGTAAACGACGATCATTCGCATTCGGGCCATAACATTGCCCCGTCGATGGTTGGAGATGTCCGACTGCGCGTCGAAGTATGGCTTTGCCATGTCGGTAATCTCCAGGAGTCTCGAATCGACGCCTAGCTGCGATATCAACTCTTCGGCATCCGCTCGGCTGGAAGGATGACTGGTTTGATACGGCATCATTAGCGCCAGCACGTTATCCGGTCCCAGCGCCTTCGACGCGAGCGCGCATACGAGGGCTGAATCGATGCCGCCGGATAGCGCCACAACGGCCCGCCGGAATCCAACCTTGACCAGCTCATTTCGGATGAAACCCGTAAGAATACCCTCGGCCAGATCCGCGTCGAGAGTGAGACCGGCATCGGCCCGCTCCACCAAATTGGCCGTGTTTGACCGGGTGGCCGTCAACCGTATCGCTCGTCGAAGATTCGTTGAAGTTCCCGAAGCGTCAGGTCGAGATTTTCGTCGCGGCGGAGAGGGACCTTAATTCGTGCGCGGCGCAGGGCGGAATCGGTAAGATCCGCGACAACCAGCTCCTCGCGGTCGGCGGACGCTCGAACTAGTTTTTCTCCCTCGGGCCCCACGACCTCGGAACCGCCAGGAAAGTTGACGCCGTCCTCGTAGCCGACGCGATGACTGTAGACCTGATAGCCCGTGAAAAGCTGCGCGTAAATCCTGTTTATTTCGTGCCATGTTGCGATTGACCCCAGTTCCGCCCCGCCACCCGAAATACCACGTCCCGGACTGCATGAAATTCCGTAGATTACGTCCGCGCCGTCTATCGCCGAAATCACGGCTGTAGCCGGATGCCATAAGTCTTCGCAGATCAACAGCGACTGCCGCCCGAACTTGCCGTCTACTGTGCGGATCGAGTCGCCGGGGGCAAGATAGCGCCCCTCGTCGAACAGACCGTAGGTAACAAGATAAACCTTGTGATGAATGTGAAGGATCAAGCCGTCTTCAACGTATGCGGCGGCCGATTTAAAAGCGTGGTCTGGAGTCTCGTGAATAAACCCGAAGATCACGGTTATGTCGCGAGTTTGTTCGACGAGGGGATCGAGAAACCCGCCGTAAGGGTCGATGGCGACGTCGTAGACGAGGTCTCGCAGAAAATAGCCGGTCAGCGAAAGCTCCGAGAATACGACAAGATCGCATCCCGCATTCCGGGCTATCTCGATATATTCGAGGTGCTTTTGGAGATTGGCCTCCACATCGCCGAGGCGCGGATCAATCTGAGCGAGCCCAATTCTAAAATCGCGCAATTGCGGGCCTGCTCGGTCTCGTAGGGAAGTCCGAAACGATTGTAGCCGTCGGAAAATTTGAAAGTCGCGGTGCTCGGCCGTCGGCACTGATTGGCGTCACACGGCGCATCAATGGGGCGTTACGGATACCGAAGAGCGTGGCCGGGAGACCTATATACTCGTAGATTCGGAACCACACCCCGGTCAGCTGCCGTCCAGGGAACATCATGCAAGACACCTCAACGCCCCGGCTTCCGGCCCACTTCTATGCGCTGCTTCTAGCCGCGGTCATGCTCGCCGGCGGAGCGGGAACTCTCGGAGGCTACCTGGCTGGAAGAAGTTCCACCCCCCCCACCCAGATCGTCGAAATCGTATCGGCGCCGACCACCGCCCCCCAGGACATTTCGACCGAATTACCGCCGGAAGAGTCCTCCCGGATTCAAGAATTAATAGCGCAATCGATGCCCGCCGTGGTCACGATTCTTGGTCTCACAGACGGGGATTTTCCGAGCCGGGGCGGGACTCCACGGGGACCGGTTTCGGCGGGATCGGGGTTCTTTTTCAGCCCTGACGGGCTCCTGCTGACGAATAACCATGTCGTGCGCAACCGCGAAAGCCTGCGGGTGATTCTTAGCACCGGCGAATTCAAGCAAGCCGAGATCGTCGGGCGCGACCCCTATATGGATACGGCGATCCTGAAGGTGGAAGGCGGGCCCTATCCCGTACTTCCGTTTGGAGATTCCACAGTCCTGAGAGCCGGCGACACGGTAATTGCGATCGGCAGTCCGCTCCGAAACTTCGAGGGGTCTGTTAGCAAGGGAATAGTCAGTGGACTCGGTCGGCGGTTCCCGAATCGGGTGGACACGAGCGGCGGCGAGCTGCGCATCGACCTGGTCGGAATGATTCAAACCGATGCCGCCCTTAACAGCGGCAACAGCGGCGGACCGCTGCTCAACATATTCGGTGAGGTTATCGGCATGAACACCGGGCGCGAGCAAGGCGCCGACGGCATCGGATTCGCAATACCCATCGCCAACATCAAGCAGCATCTCAATGCTCTGGTAACTGACGGCAGAACGCAGCACGGATACCTCGGCGTCTCGTTCCGGCCGGTTGATGATGATTTGATCGCCGAGCAATCCTTGAAGACCGATCGCGGCACCTACATCGTCGAAGTCGTGGCGACTTCGACAGCCACGGCGGCGGGGATCCAGCCCGGCGACGTGGTGCTGGCGATTAACGGAGAGCCGCTCATGCACGGTTTCGAGCTGGCCGACAAGGTGTTCGCGATTTCAGTCGGCGACACCGTGGAATTCACAGTGGATCGGGCCGGTGAGCGTTTGACTTTGAGCGCGCCGCTCCAGCCCCGCCCTGAGCCGGCGGGTTTGGACTAATCGCCCGCGGTTGACCTACCGCGCCGAGGCGCTTAGGTTCCGACGGTGACGCCGGGTTGTCCCGAGCGTTAAGTTCAAAGATATTCATTCGCGAGGAAGGGCTTGTTGATGGGAAGACTAATCCGGATCGGGATGATGGTGGCGGTAGTGCTATTGGTCGTTGCGTCGGTGGCCGTCGCCGCCGAACTTCCAGACGAAGAATCGCTGCCGAACGGCCGCTTCTTCCGTCAGACCGGGCAGGAAACGGGTAACGGATTTGCGGTAACCGATGACGATTCGATCCCCTTCTGGACGGAATTTCAAAAGTTCAGCCTCGACGAGATCGGATATCCAATTTCAAATCGATTCAATTTCAAAGGGTTTACAACTCAGGCGTTTCAAAAGGCCGTTTTGCAATGGAACCCCACCACTAACGCGTTTAACTTCCTGAACATTCTCGACGAGATGAATATCGCGGGCACCGACCCGGCTCTGACGCTGGTTCGGCAAACGCCTCCCCATGCGGCGCTGCCGGAGGACGCTCAGCACGACGCCGCTACGCCGGCGGGCTTCGAAGCCATTATGCAGAACCATTTGAGGCTTCTGGATCAGAATCCGACGATCAAGGCGAAGTTCCTCGCGGAGTCCAGGTGGCTGGATCTGTACGGACTTCCGATCTCCTACGCCGTGTTCGGCCCCGTCCAGGTGCTTCGCGCTCAGCGCCAGGTTTTTCAGGTGTGGTCGGAGGCCGGCGGCGGCGGGCCGGTGGGCGTGGCGGTACTCGCGAACACCGGCGATTTAATGAAGGAATTCAACGTAATCTTTGGCGCCGCTGTATCGCCGATATCCGTTGAACAGGCCAGGAGCGGAGTGCCCGTTGTGGCGGGAGGAGTTCCCGCGCCGCTCAGCCTTCCGCTGGGCTTGCAGGGCTATGGCATGCAGGCGCACATGATCGGCGGCAATCGCGCCGATGACGCGGCCACCAAGATCCTCGAAGCCGGATTCAACTGGACAAAGCAGCAGGTCCCCTGGGAGGATATCGAAACCCAGAAAGGCACGTTCACATGGGGCGACTATGACGTCGCGTTGAACGCGCCATCGGGGCGAGGCGTCAGATTACTGGTCAGCGTCGTCCGCGCTCCGGCCTGGGCCAGGGCTCCCGGAACCACTCACGGGCCACCGGCGGACGTGGTCAATATCAAGCCGTTCTTGACGGCGCTGATGCAGCGCTATCAGGGCAAGATTCACGCTGTCGAAGTGTGGAACGAGGCCAACATGTTCGACGAGTGGGGCTTTCTCGCTCCCGACGCCATCCGCAAGTACGGCGAATTGCTGAAGGCAGGATACGAGGCGATCAAGGCAGTCGATCCCACGGTGGTGGTTCTCTTCGGAGCGCCAACACCAACTGGCGTAAATGACGCCAGCATTGCGCTTGACGACGCCACTTACATTCGCCGCGTGTACGAGGAGTTCCCGGAAGTCAAGAACTACTTCGACGCGCTCGCGGTGCATCCGAACGGCGGCGCCAATCATCCGGACGATACCTTCGGCGGGCAGAATCGGAGTATCTGGGGCTGGAACGACCATCCCAGTTTCTTCTTCAACCGATTCGAGGAAATTAAGGCGATCATGATCGCCCAGGGCGATCCGAACAAGACGATCTGGTTCTCGGAATTCGGCTGGAGCTCGACGCCGGTTACGCAGATCGTGGGTCGCTACGAGTATTCCCAGTACAACTCCGAGCAAGACCAGGCCGACTTCCTTGTCAGGGCTTTCCAGAAGATCAAGGCGGACTTCCCGTACGTGACTCACATGTTCGTGTGGAACCTGAACTTTCAACAAGTGGTTGGCCCCACGGACGAGAAGTACGGTTTCGGAATCCTGCGACCGGACGGCAGCAACCGGCCGGCATTCGACGCGTTGAAGGCGATGGCCAAGTAAAACCCGTCGCGACGGTGCAGGGACGAGTCCGGGCCGAATTAGCGGCCCGGGCGGCCTTTTCTGAGCAACTATGAGATTCGGCCTGGTCGGAGCCGGGGGTGTTGGTGCGATCAGAGCCGGGCTCGTCGCCCAGACCCCCGAAGCCGCGCTGGTCATCGTCGCCGACACACAGCTCGATAGGGCCGAAGCCCTGGCAGCCGAACATGGGGCGGAGGCCGTCGCTGACTGGCGGCGGGTCGTCGAATCGCCCGAAGTCGATGCCGTGATCGTTTCCGCATCGAACGACCTTCATGCGCCGGTCAGCATCGCCGCGATGGAAGCCGGCAAGAACGTCCTCTGCGAGAAGCCGCTGGCCAGGACTCCGGACGAGGCGCGCGACGTACACCTAGCCGCCGAGCGGCTCGGGCGAACGCTAAAAACCGGCTTCAACCACCGCCATTACCCCGCGATTCTGCGGGCCCGTGAAATCGCCGGTTCGGGTGAATTGGGCTCTATATTGTGGATGCGCTGCCGGTACGGGCACCGTGGAACCTATGCCATAGACAAAGGCTGGTTTGTACAGCCCGAGATTTCAGGCGGCGGGACTTTCTTGGACAACGGCGTTCACGTGCTCGACATTTGCCGGTGGTTCATGGGCGACTTCGTGGAGGCATGCGGGTTCGCGGCAAATACCTTCTGGCACGACATCCGGCCAGTTGAAGACAACGGTTTCGGCCTCTTTCGTACCGCCGACGGCAGGATCGCCCAGGTGCATTCGAGCTGGAATCAGTGGGAACCGATATTTTCGGTCGAGATTTTTCTCGACAAAGGCTCCATTACTGTCGATGATTCGGCCCACATCCGTATAGCGCGTCGCCGCGACGACTGGGACCGGATTGATGTAGAAGAGCGCCATTATTCCGAGCCCGCAAACGAGTCGTGGCGACTGGATTGGATGGAGTTTCTGGCGGCCATCGAAGAAGGGCGCCAGCCGATGGCAAACGCCTATGACGGTTGGAAGGCGGTGGAAATGGCTCACGCGATCTATACATCCAGCCGCGAACGGAAATTTGTCGACCTGTAGGGCGTCGGCCTGGTTTCCATCCCGACTTGGATTCGGTTCGGGCCACGAAAGTCGGTCGTCGTTGCTTCCTCTCGTTGTCCCGAGCTTTGCGAGGGACATCGGAATCGGAAAAACGTCCCTGTCACTCTGAGCCATAGGCGAAGAATCCCGGCCTCGGCAGCGGCGTGCGAGATTCCTCGGCGGCCATCGGAATGACGCCAGAGGGAGTTGACACGGCGGCGTCAAAAGGAGTCCGTAAGCCGGACGTCTACCTCCGCTGCGACTGGGCGCGCATAAGGGCTCAGGCGACTCTGTAAAACCGCTTCGCGTTGGCGCCGAGCAAGCGGGCGCGCTGGGAGTCCGTCATGTCGCCCACCGCTCCCATCGTGACCTCGAAATTCGTCCTGTAGCTCCCGGCGGTCAGACAAACGGGCCAGTCACTACCCCACATCAGGCGGTCGAACCCAAAGGTTTCAATCATGAATCGAACGGCAGGTCTCAGCGTCGCCGATTCTGGATTCGGCCCGGCCTCCGTGAGCATTCCCGAGATCTTAAAGTCAAGATTTGGAATCCTTTGCAGCGGACGCATCAGTTCAGCCCACGGCTCGAAGTAGCCCTCCTCGGAAGTTTGCGGTTTTGCCAGGTGATTTAGCACCATCGGCAGTTCGGGGTTTTCCTCAGCCAGCTTCGGAATATCCTTTAGCTGCGGAATATTGAGAAGCAGATCCAGGGAGTGCTGGCCGCGCGCGGCTAGCTCTCCGATCGCGGCTCTAACATCGCCGCGCCCGAGCCAATCGTCGTCGGCAACGTCCTGACCGCAGGCGCGAATACCGCGAAACTTGGCGTGCGCGGAGAAGCGGTCGAGAAGCGCCCCGACGTTCGGGCCTTGAAGGTCGATATAGGAAACAACGCCCGCGATCGTTGCATTCCCATCGGCCAGCTGAAGCCAGCGCTCGTTCTCGTCGGGATCGTGCCACGCCTGGACGAGAATCGACCGTTCCACACCCACCGTGGCGAACGCCGCTCGCATGTCGTGAATTGAGTAATCGCGCACCAGCGGACCCGTGGCTGCGCGCAGCTCGGGCGTGAGCCAGTAAAGATCGGAGGTATCGATGTTCCACAGGTGGTTGTGGGTGTCCAAGATCAAGCCGCATCGCATCCGGCTTCGGCCATCAGAGGCTCGTCATCGGTCGTTGATCACGAGTGAAGCCCCGATCAATTCTTCTATCGAATCGACGGGGATGCGATCGCCTTTCTCGAGGACCACGTAGCGCAGCCGCTTGCCGTCACCTTCGAGCAGCGCGTGCGGGTCCGGTAGCAGATACCCGAATTCGAAGCCAAGTTTCACGTAATTCCGCTGCGGGAAAATGCCACAGAAATATCCCGCCCTGGGATTACGGTAACCGAAGCCATGCCAGCCTGGGTAGACCGTCTCCGCTGCCGTCGGCGCCGCCGCCGCGACTATTACTCGCAAGCGCTGAGCCAGATTTCGAATCTCGGGCGCATGGCCCGAAAGGATATCGTCCGCCGTCGCTCCGGCCATCGTGAATCGGCCCCTAACCGACTGTGGTTTGTCCCCGTCGCGCGCCGATTGCGAACCGAGGATCGCATCAGCCGGGGCGGAGAGGGTGGGATTCGAACCCACGAGGGATTTACCCTACGCGCTTTCCAGGCGCGCGCACTAGGCCACTATGCGACCTCTCCATTCCGAGTGGACAGGTGCGGCCGGGCCAGAACGCTTAAGCCGGCGGAGAGGGTGGGATTCGAACCCACGTGGCGTTTTGCGCCTATCCGTTTTCGAGACGGACCCCTTATGACCACTCGGGCACCTCTCCAGTTGAAGGGGCACCTGCCGCCCGCCGAGTATATCAACGGCCCGCGATCGGCCACCCGGCGCGAGCTGACCACGATCCCCTAAACTTCTTTAGATTATTCAGGGCGAGTCAACCAGAGCATCACGCAGCGGCGTCGGGCAGCGACACGCGCTAATGCAGGCCGGATCATTGCCAGGAAATCCGGCGCCCTGGAGCATAAAAGCTCGGCGCCCATCCGCTGGGCGCGCTCTTGATGGGGGAATTGCGATTAACGTACGAGATTGCGGCGGCAAGCACACCCGTTTCCGTTTGAGTCGGTGCGGTATTTCATGTCCGTGAATCGAAGCGAGAACGCCGAGGCGTTCGAACTCGAGCCCGGCATCGACGTGACAGTGCTTACCGACGAGAAAACCGGATCGACCGCCTTGCACGCCGGCCTGGCCACCTTCGAACCGGGCACCGGACTCGCGTGTCACACGCACGATTGCGAGGAATCGGTGACGATTCTCGTGGGCGCGGCGTATCTCGATGTAGGCGGAAATCGCACCAGGCTGGAACCGTTCGACACTTCGGTGCTTCAGGCCGAAATACCGCACAGATACAGCAACGCCAGCAAGGACGGCCCGATGACGATGTTCTGGGTATACGCTTCGCCGAGCGCCGGACGGACCATCGTCGATTCCGAATTCTGCGCGACCGATGAGGAACCTGTGACATCCGAAGACTGATAGCCAGTCGAAGGTTCGGAGCCGCTCTGGTGGCCGCGGGGGCAATAGCGATTCTGGCCGGCGGAACCTTTACGTTGCAGGGCCTGGGTCTTATAGGGCCTCCGAGTTCCTTCATGGTCGGCGACCGCTCGTGGATCGCTTACGGATTGGCGATAGCGGCATTCGGGATAGCTGCTGCTTACCTTGGATTTGCCATTCGCGGGGCTGAAGAGTCCGAATAGGACTCCTGCCGGCTCACGGCCCCGGCGTCCAAACGGCGCCAGGCAATCTGCGCAATTGAAATCAGCGTATCATTCGGGGCCCCAACGACAAGCGAGGTGGAGCCGGAAATTGGAAATCCTAGTAGGGACTGACTACCTGGAAGATATGTATCAAAAGCTCGTCAACGTGATGCCAAAGCACGACGTCCGCCGCTGCGCGGAAGCCGAGGTTAGCGAGCAAGTCAACAGCGCCAACGTCTATATTCCCGGCAGGGGAGCGATAACCGCGTCCGACATCGCCAGCGCACCCGGCTTAAAGCTGATCCAGCAGTTTGGAGTTGGCGTGGACATGGTGGATATCCCGGCGGCGAGGGCGCGAGGCATACCGGTGGCCAACGCTCCCGGCGACGTCACGGGAATCGGCGACGTGGTGGCCGAACTTGCGCTGTTTCACCTGATCGCGGCGGGCCGGTTTCTTCCAAAGCAGAGCCAGTTGATCCAGGAACGGTCGGGCGCGATTCCCATGGGCATAACGCTCTTTGACAAGACCGTCGTCATCGTGGGAATGGGTAACGTCGGCAGCGCATTGGCCAACATGCTCAAGCCGTTTCGATGCAAGATCATCGGCGTGAAGCGAACCGTATCCGAAGAACTTAGACGGAAATTCGGAATCGACAGGCTGATTGCCCCCGGCGAGCTGCTGGATGTGCTTCCCGAATGCGATTTCATTTGTTTCGCGGTGCCGCTCACAGCCGAGACCACGGGCATGCTCGGCAAGGAGGCCATCGACGCCCTGAAGCCGGGAGCGTTTGTCGTAAACATTTGCAGGGGGCCGGTGATCGAAAAGGAGCCCTTCGTGGCCGCGCTCAGATCCGGCAAGATCGCCGGCGCGGGGCTCGATGTATTTTGGGTCGAGCCGCCGGACCCCGATGATGAGTTTCTCAAGTATCAGGTCGCGGCCACACCGCACTCCGCGAGCATGACCGATCTCTTCGTCAGAAACACTGCCGCAGTGGTCGCCGACAACGTCGCCCGCGTCGAGCGCGGCGACGAGGTGCTGCACAGGGTGGACGGCTAACAATCTGGTAGTGCAATAGAACCCGTTCGGAACTTCGCGGCCTCACGGTTGGATTGCAATTTGGATGCCCGACACTGAACCGCCAGATGTCTTACGACGTATTGGTTGGAGGGCTGGGATTCCAAATCTTCTGCTTGAAAACATGTCGAGGGGGACTGATATGAACGCATCTTCTGGTCGTCTCGTTTTTGTCGCCCTGGGCGGCGTGATGCTAATGACGGTACTGGTTTTCAGTTTTCTGCTGCTCACAATGCAAATGCCCCCGGTGCCGCCGGGTTGATTGGTCTCAGGACAGTCAGAGCGTCCTATCCGCTGGCCTATTAGGCCCGTCCGCGACATTCAGGACGAGGCTGAGTAACAGGCCATTCGCTCTTAATTCGATCTTGCAGCCGGCTGCCGGGCCCGTGTGGATCGGGACGGTGGGATTCTTATCGGGTCGGTAAGAACTGGCTACTCCGGATATCGCCAGGTTTCGAGGATTTCAAACCGTGGAATTCCCGTCAAAATAAAACCCGGTGACGTTAAGCAGTCCCACGCCTCGTCGGGGTCAAGCTCGTTCGCTCGGGCGGCAAAAAGTGACATAACAGTGCCGTGGCTAACCACGGCAGGCGATTTACTCGGACTTTCCGCAACCAGCTTGTCGATTGCCCGCGCGAAGCGGCTGTAAGCGTCGTCGGCAGATTCGGCCCCAAATACGATCCTGGAGGGGTTACCGAAAAACTCGAAATTCTGGATCTGAACTCGGATTCTGATACCCAACCACCCACGCCCCGTCCGGCATGCTCATGGAGGTCGGCGACGACTTCGAGGTGAATTTCCAACTCCCTGGCGATGATAGCGCCGGTTTCCACTGCCTTTGGTTCGGTGCTCGAAAAGACCACATCCGCGTCGTTGCGCCGCAGTTCCAGAGCCAACAGCCTGGCTCGTTTTCGACCTTCGCGCGAGAGAATCCAATTGCTCGGTGAGACGCTCGGTGCTATTTCAGGCAACGAATGCCTCACCAGAATCAGGTTACGCACGCCAGGCGCCAACGTCTACCAATCCGCCACCGAGCCGTCCTGCCAGACCCAATGGGGACGCTGGACGGGCGAGTAGGGGTGTTTCGCGGCCTCGTCTTCGTTGAGGTCGATGCCAAGTCCTGGACCTGACGGCAATTGGGCATACCCCCCCTTAACAATCGGACCGCCCTCGAAAAGGTCGGACTGGAAATCGGGTCCGGGATACACGTACTCTTGAATCACGCAGTTGGGCGTGCACGCGTCAAGGTGCAGCGACGCCATCGTGCTCACCCAGCTTTGAGGGTTGTGCGGAGCGACCTCGATAAAACGCGACTCGGCCATCGCGGCGATCTTTTTCATTTCGAGGATTCCGCCCGCGTGGACGATGTCGGGTTGAACGTAGTTGACGAGGTGACGCTCGACGATCTCCGTGAATCCCCATTTCGTAAACAGCCGCTCGCCGGTGGCCAACGGTATCGTCGTTCTGGCGCCCAGCCATTCGAGTGCATCGATGTCCTCGGGAGGCGTGGCCTCTTCCAGAAACATTATGTCAAATTGCTCGATGCGCCGGGCGAAGCCGGCCGCAGCCGGAAGATTCGGCCGACCGTGCGCGTCGACCATTATGTCAACGCTATCGCCCACCGCTTCGCGGATCGCGCCGATCCGATCGGATTCGACTGCAAGATCCGGCGGCATAGCAACCACGCCGTCCACGCTCGCCCAGACCGGGCCGGTTTTCATTGCGGTGAAGCCGGATTCGACGAGAGCAACAGCGTGGTCCGCTGCAGCTGCCGGCTCGTCACCGTCCACGTGCGCGTAGAGCCTGACGCGATCCCGACAAGCGCCCCCGAGAAGTTGATAGATCGGAACGCCCAGCGACTTCCCGAGGATGTCCCAAAGCGCTATCTCGACCGCGCTGATGGCGCTATTGAGCACAGGTCCGCCCCGCCAGCGAGGGTAGCGGTACATCGCCTGCCACAGACGTTCGATCTCGAACGGATTCTTACCCACGAGGAAGCGCTTATGCTCCATAATGGCCGCCGCCGTCGCCTCGTCCTTGGTCGCGACATGGCCTTCGCCGAGCCCGGTGATCCCGTCGTCGGTGTAGACCTTCAAAAACACCCAGTTCGTCGAGCCGGTGTTGACGGTGAAGGTCTTAAGATCTGTGATTTTCAAATCAATGCCCTGCCTTTACGGATCACTGCCTGCAGATGATATTCCGAAGGAGGTAGCGCCTGGCTCCGCGCCCGAAATCCGTCAATTATGGCTAGCGGTCCGATGCAGCCACCGGTCCGCATGCGTCCGGGTTTCAAGAAAGGCCCGCTGCCTCGACCTAATCCGCGTCGAAGCGTCGGCAGTGGCTGCCTTCTACGTAATCCGCTTCGGCCTAACGTCGGGAGGGTAAGATTCTGTCGCGCCCGTTGGCCCGATCATTCGTTTCTTTGCCGCGGCTCAGCCAAATCGATGAAGGGGACCCGATTGAACCAGATACTGCCAAGAATTCGCGGGGCGATGCCCGCGCTGCTAACGCCTTTGACTCCCGACCTGAAAGTAGACCGGGAAGGGCTCACCAGGCTGGTCGACTTCGTGCTGGCGGGTGGCGCGCACGGGATGGTGGTGCTTGGCAGCACGGGCGAATTTCAATCTATCGACTGGGACCAGCGATCGCTTGCCATCTCCACCGCCGTCGAAGCTTCGGCGGGAAAGACCCCTGTGCTGGCGGGAGCCGGATTGCCTAATTTGAAAGCGACGATCGACCAGATCAAATCGGCTGCGGCCGCCGGGGCCGATGGCTGTCTGGTCACGCCGCCCTACTACTTCCCGATCGACCAGGATGCGATTGTGGAGTGGTTCAAAGCCCTGATAATCGCCTCACCCGTCCCGATCATGTACTACCACTTCCCGGGGATGACCAAGCTGGTCGCCGAGCCCGGCACCGTAGTGCGAATGCGCGACGCAGGGCTTGCCGGAATTAAGGACAGCGGCGGGCAAATTGGATATCTGCAGCAGGTCCTTGCACGATTGGCCGACGATCCGAACTTTCGCGTGATGGTCGGTGGCGACGCCCACTTTTTGGCGGCTCTGATTCACGGAGTAGACGGAACAATCGGCCTGCAGCCGAGCGTTGCGCCGGAAATCGACGCCCGGCTATTCGAGGCATTTTTGGCGGGCGATCTTGACACTGCGGCAGACTGGCAGCGCCGGGCCGTGGCGTTTGGCGGCGCGTTGCTGGATGGACCGGGCAGCGGCCAGGCCAAAGGCAAGGCCGTGCTGGAAAGACTGGGGATTTGCGGGAGAACCGTCGCGCCGCCGATGCAAACGCTCACGGATTCGGAAGCCAACGATACGTGGTCGCGGGTCAAAGACTTCGTGCAAAGCCCGGCGGCAGTCGGTTGACCCATATTTAATCCGCCGAAGGCGGATCCCCGGTTTCCGCAGAACGAATCCGTCATCCCGCAGCCTCCGGTCATTCCGGGTTTCGCGGGGGATCCCTGCTTGAGTAACGCGAGATTACTGGGTTGACCCCGGAATGACGCCAATGGGATTTGAAAGCCTCCGCACGGGCCTGCGCGAAACTAAACGCGCTCCGCGTACCTGGCCCGACCCTCCAGGAACAGTTCGCTGATTTCATCACGCTGCCTGTCCGTGGTGTAGCGACCGCTCGACATTACCCAGTCGAGTGAGCGGTCAATGGATTCGACGAAAAAACGAGATGACTCCGACCGGGTTGGATCCGACCGCCCGACATCAACGTACACCGGGCTGGTGTGAGCGTAAATTGCGTGATCGAAGCTGTTGCGGGCTCGGCCCCAAAGGCGGGCGGCGATCCACGAGTCGTGCGAAATCTGAACGGCTGTCTCCCACATGCCAGCGCGTTCCCGATCGACGCTATTCGCGCTGGCGGCAACCCGGCCGTTGATAACGAGCTCGACAAGATCGACCGGATAGTGCGACTCCCACCGCACCGTACATTCCGCTGAGATTGCGCCACTCGCGACTTCCACCACCGACCCGACCGGACTTCCGCCAACGTCAAGAAACAGGGCGGGACCGTTGGTGATGAAGGTGGACCCGCGCTTGAGACCCGCCAGCCAGGAGTCGTACGAGAAATCCGCCGAAGAGCCAACGTAAACGCGGTTGCTCGAACATACGAACCAATCGGTGCCGGTGCTCGCCGGCAACCTTATCCCGCTGTTGAGCAGGTGATAGTAAAGCCGATATTCGGGGTCAATCCACATCGGATCGAACAGGTTGAACGCGTCGAGCTTACCCAGCGCCGCCGCGACCGGAGCCTCCATGCCCTGCCCGTTGTGGCACCAGATCACAACTCCGCCCTGCTCCCTGGCGTCATCGCATGCCCAGCAAAGCGGCGGGTAGTCTGGATCGAGATCGGACACCAGTGTGCCCCTGCTCACCGGATCGACCAGATTCCGGATGTTGATGAACATCACGTGTCCGTAGCCGATTTTCCAGGGCACCTCATTGTGGCGCGATTCCTCGCCAACGTCGGTTACATGATGGGCGGTGCTGAGGTCGGTGAACAGTCCGATGGGATACGTGTTGGTTGCATACGCCAGATCGCGGCGCGTTAGGACGCTTATCACCATAACGCTGTAATCCTCGACGACCGAATCGAATCGCAGGCGTTCGTCGGGCCGTCGCTCATTTTCGTCATAGTGGATATGCGTATTGCCGGGATACCAGCCTTGATCGGGCAGATTGGTCCATCGTGAAAGCTCGAGATCAACGCTGATGATTCCCTCGGTCGGAATATCGACCGTCGTTCGAAGGGGCGCGTACTCGGTGCCGCGCTCGACTACCACGTCGGCCTGGCCGATTGGTAAGTCAACTTCGAACCCGTCGTGGGCGTAGAAAAACCGCGGCCCGGCTCCCACCTTCAATATGGCTTCCGGCGGCGATACGAAAGCGCCCTGGGAAGAAAGAACGTGAACCTTCGCGTCCACCGGCCGGTTCGTGTCCGCGTCAACGATGGAGCACTTCAGCTTCGCCATAGCTTTCTACTTCCCTGCCCGGCCATCAGAGCCACGCCTAGTAATCCGCCACGGAACCGTCGTCTCGAAGGTGCGTTTCGATCTCCCTATCAGTGCCATGCTCGCCGCTCAGCACGGCCTCGCTCAGTTCTACCCCGATTCCCGGACGCTCGGGTAATACGATGTAGCCACCGGCAAGGGTTAACGGCTCGATCACCATGTCTCTCTTGGGAGATACGTAATCGCCGGTATATTCCTGAAGCACGAAGTTCGGAATGCAGGCATCGATCTGCACGCACGCCGCGGTGCTGACCGGACCGAGCGGATTATGCGGAATCACGCCGACGTGAAATGACTCCGCCAGCGCCGCCACTTTCTTCGACTGCGTAATTCCGCCTGCGAGACACACGTCGGGTCGCACGTAGGCCACGCCGCCCGCCGCGAGCAGCTCCCTGAACTCGAAGATGCTCGTAAATCGCTCACCCGTGGCCACGGGCACGTCGATGCTCCTGGCCAAATCCGACATGGATTGAACGCTATCCGGAATTATTGGATCCTCAAGGAAAAAGATCCGAAACGGCTCCAGCTCGCGCGCCAGCTGGCGGGCCTCGGTTGGATTAAGCCGCCGGTGAACCTCGACGCAGAGATCCACGTCGTTGCCGACGGCTTCCCGTACGGCCGCAACTCGTTCGACGCACTCGGCCATCACCCGCGCGTAACGCCAGTTGTGAAACCCCTCGATTAGTGGAGTGAATCTCACCGCGGTAATTCCCCGACCGATCCATTCCCGGGCGCTCGCGGCCATTTCGTCGGGCGAGTCGCCGGTCAGATGGACGTAGACGCGGATTTTGTCCCGGCAACGCCCGCCGAGCAGCTCGTAAACCGGCGCCTGATAATGCTTTCCCGCGATGTCCCAGAGTGCGATGTCGATGGCGGCAATGGCTCCCGTGACAGAACCGCCCATGAAGTGGGCGTTGCGGTACATGTATTGCGCGTGGTGCTCGATCCTGAGCGGATCTTGCCCAACCAAATAGCGACTAAATGCCTCTATCGCCCCTTCGGCGGCCTCCGGATAACCCCAGAAGCCCGCCTCGCCGACACCCGTCAGCCCGTTGTCGGTCTGAATCTGCACGAAGACGTACCGCTCGTATCTAAACCGCCGGATAGAGTCGATTTTCAATTAGCGCCGTCTCTACTCGAGAAGCCCGCCGAGATCCCCGCCCAAACCATAGATGATGGCAAGAACGGTCGCGCCCCAGCCGACCAGTGCGATCTGCATTCCGCGGTCGCACAGCACGATGGCAGTCGGATTTTCCGCAGCTGAATCGCCATACACCCGCTGAAGATAACGGATAACGCCATAGACGACGAAGGGCATTGTGAGGATCAGCGCCTTACCACCGATCTTCGCGGTGGTTTCGGGCGCCACGGTGTACAGCGCATACGAAACAAGCGTTGCCGCCGCCGCTGCCGCTAGAACGGAGTTGAGCGCCTGCGGCTGAGCGCCCACCAGCGCGGGCCTGGTATCGCTGGTTGCGGAACCCATATGCGCCAGCTCCGCGACGCGCTTGGCAGTGCCCATCAATAAGGCCACAAAGAACGTGCACAGCAGCAGCCACACCGAGAACGGAACATCGATGGCAACAGCGCCGGAAACGGCCCGTAACACGAACCCTATGGCGATTACGATGACATCTATCAGAACGACGGACTTCAGAAGCGCGCTGTATAAAAGATTTTGCACGGCGTATATACCAAGCACCAGCGATGTGGCCGGCCCGACCGCGAGCGCAACGGCTACGGCCACAATCACGCCAGTAAGCCCGACGGCGAACGCCGGAGCCCTGCCAATCCTTCCAGCGGCGATCGGCCTTCCCTTCTTAACCGGGTGCAACCGATCTCGCGGTGCATCGATCGCATCGTTGATCAGGTAGATTCCCGAAGCGAGTAAGCAGAAAAGAGCGAAAGTTGCGAGCGCGAGCAGTATCTCCCGCGGCCGATCGAGGTGTTGAGCGAACACGAGCGGCGCCAGCACGAACAGATTCTTGACCCACTGCGACGGTCGGGCGGACGTCCAATACTCGCTCAGCACGGGGCACTAACGGACTCGGACCGGACCCGCCCGGTCACGCTGCTTCTCGGAGTGAATCTAACGTCAGTAGCTGAGGAACAGGCGTCCCCATTTTGTCTTTAGCGCCGCCCGAGCGCGTCGCCGCCCGTGGACGTTAAACCAGTAAAGGTCGTGATAAATGCGCGATGCAAGATACGACCACGGCGCGATGACCGTTCGCAGCAGAAACTTTTCAAGGGGTTTGAGCGGGCCCCAGTAGATCAACTTCTGCCCGCGGCTTGCAAAGGTCTCACTCGGGCGCTCCACGGTCCACGCGGTCTTTTCGAGATCTTCTCCAACCATATCCACGCCATCAAGTTCCGCCTGACCGAGGCCACGCTCCTGCGCGAGACGAAGAAACGGGATTTTCATCGGATCGAATCCCATGAGCCGGGCGCAGACTGAATCCACCGCAACCTGATCCGCACCTGCTACTACCACATCGCGCTCGCTGACCTGCATGCACCGTGGCCCGGGTCCCGACCCCGAAAAGGCCCCGTCGACCACGGCAAATACGCCAGGATGAATCTCCTTCTGAATTGCCAGCAAATCGACCAGAGTTTCGTGGATTACGCCGTGGCAAAAGTGACGGCGCTCGAATAGCAGCCCTCCGAACGCGTTTTTCATCGCACCGGTGATGGTCGTAAAAACGTGCGTTTTTACAGTCGGAAGGTGCACTACATTCGCGCCCACCAGGCGCTTTGGTATGCGGATTCCCTCGGGGAACACACCATCCAGTGCGAGCATTTTGGTTTTCGGCGTGTAAGTTATCCAGTCCATATCCTCGTAAAGATGGACGTTCTCGATACCGTACTTCTCGACGACGTTTATGTGCTTGTTCGCGCGCTCGCCGGCCTTTGCCGATACGACTACCGTCCGGTTGTGGGCGGCGAAAATGCTGGCGGCGGGAAAGCCGTCATCGATTAGCGTTTTTAAAACGCCGTCAATCTGCCAGGGGGCGCTTGAGCAGGCCGGATACCAGTGGTGCCACGAGATATTTATCTTGAGAGCGGTCTTGCTGTCGGGCGAAATGACCGCGCGATAACCAGCCAGCCGCATGGCCTTTCCGTAGTCTTCAATTACCGTTTCGGGTTTTGTTCGGATTATTGCGACACGGGGTCGCCCGGAAGTCAGATTTTCATCGGTGGACGTGGCGGTCTCGGCTTCGGCGTTCATACAACTGTGATGCTATCAACAGGCGCGGCGGCCCGCCAGCCATGAACGCCGGGCTTCAGTTGGACCGCCGGACGCGCCCCGACCGCGACAATTCAACGGGGCGCCACTCATTCGTAATATGCTCTGTGTCTGAAATGGCTCGAACTCGATTGGAAAGGATCACCGCGCGGCCTGATGGGCGTCCCCGATCCGATTGAGGCCCGCGCCGATCCGAAAATCCTGCTTGCGGCAGAAGTCGGCCCCAACGTTCGCATAGCGGCCTTCGGGGAAGCGGAAGACGGCCCGAGACTCCTCTCTATCGGTGAATCCGAGTCGACACATGCCGCGCCATACTTCGATGCGGCGGTCGGCTTCGATCAAGCCCGGTCGAGGCTGCGTGCCCAGATCGGAAATCTGGACGGCGTAGAAGATTCCGATCGTTACGTGGTGACGGGCAGCGCACTCGGCCACGCCGCCGGTGTTGCGCTAATCAGCAACCTGACAGCCGACAGGCACAAAAGCGTGATCGGCCTTCTGACCTCCCACGACTTTGAGATCGCAGCACAGTTTCACGCCCCGAACAAAAAGCTAGCCAAGCAATTCGATCCCGAGGAACTGGCGCGTCAACTGCTAACGGCTCGAGCTCCCATAGTGGTGGTGGCGCTGGCGAACGACCGGGGCTGGGAGAATCTGGCAACGGCCGTCGACATCCTCAGATATGCGGTCGTCGGCCGAATTCCCGGCTACTCGCCAGCCATCATCCTGATTCACTATGAAGATCCCGAACCGGGAATGCTGGCGACGTTGATTAATGAGTTCAAATTCGTTCAATTGAGCATGAAGGCCGGTTTTGACGCACCGGACCTGCCACAAGTCCGAACGCAGTTCGCCGAAGCTTACGAGGCCGTCGTCACACGACAGGCGAAACCCATAATGCCGGAGCATTTCGACGAGAATGCGACGGTGCCGCTAAGAAAAGCTCTTGGCACGGCAGCCCACGCGATGGCAGTTAACGGTGGGATTTCGGTTGCGGTTCTGCACGCGGAACCGCGTGGCGCGTCGGTGGCCATAAGCGATGGCCGCGAAATGCATACAGCTTCCTTTGGATTCGACACTAACGACGCTGCGGCGGGCCATGTTGGACTGCGGCTACCCATGGCGGAGGTCCTTGAGTGGATTCCGCCGGTCATCTCCGAGTCGATGGCCGAAGCGTACTTCAAAAACCGAGCCTGGCGACCATGGCTCCTACCGGAGACTTCAGTTGAGCTACTTCTTGACCACACTGCTGCTCACCTGGCTCTCCGAAGAGCGATGCGATCGCTGGCCGATCCCAGCCCACCGATCGATTTGATCGTGTGTACGGGACGAACGCTATCCGGCGCCCCCCGCCTCGTTCAGGCGGCGCTGTGTGGAATCAACGGATACATGCCCGGCGGATACTGTCAGCTGGCCGTTGACAGGCCCGGAGTGCTCGCCATTTGCGGGGCACTGATAGTAGCCGGATCCAATATTTCGGCTGAAACCTATCTGGTTCACGTGGCTACCGCGCTTTCGTGCGGCGGCAACGCCAAGTTTGGATCTGCCGCGCTGGGCGTGGAAGTAACCCCGCACGATGGGGAGCCAATAAGCCGAAGCGTATCGTTCGGCGCCATGGAAAGAATCACCTGGGACGCCGCCACCACCGCCGCGGTCAAGTCGTGGCCGGGCGGAAAGCTCGACGCAGGCGGCGGGCGCGGGCGCGCAACGGCCCTCCGCAATGACATCACGCCCGGAATCGGTGGATTGATTATTGATGCCCGCGGTCGGCCGCTTGAGTGGCCGGCAGACGATTCTCTGCGCAAGGCTGCCCTTCTCCAATGGTTCCAAAGCACCGATTCGTACGTTCTGCCATCGCAAACTCTGGACTGGGACGGCGTTGACGGCTAAGGATCCCATGGTCCGGACTTCCGTTCGGAGGGGATTGCAGCGACGCCGTCACGATCTCCCGTTTCCCGGCGAGATTCTCGTCTCCGCCGGCGACGAAATCGAGGTCGGGGCTCAATGGGCCGTTTGCCAACCAGTCGGTCGGACCAGCATTCGCGACGTAACGCGAGTGTCGAGGGTGCCGCCGGCGCGGGTGCGCGAGGCGACAAAGGACGCCCGGGATCGCGAAATCCCGGCAGGCACCGTGATCGCCAGAGGAGCCGGGACACTACTCGCATCGGCGGAATGGGTGGCGCCGCTGAACGGCAGATTGGCACACGTATCCGATATATCGGGGCTTGGGTTCTTTCAGGAAACAAGCGATTCGATCGCGCTCTTCGCCAGGTTGAGCGGCACCGTGATCGAATGCGTCGAGCGGAGCCATATCGTAGTAGAAGGAAATGCAACATCGATCCGGGGAGCTTTCGGGGCCGGAGGAACAAGCTTCGGCAGAGTCCTCGTCGTGACCGAGGGCACGGACATAGAATTTCCGGTTGAGGGTCCTGCGGGCCCGTGGATCGTCGTCGTCACGGACGCCGTGACCGCCGGTCGAATCGGCCGATTGCCGCCGGACCGGACCGCCGCGATCGTTGCCCCGTCCATGCCGGCTGAGGTGTTTCTCGGCATGGACCAATCACCGGAAAATGGTGATCCGGCGGCCCCGCGATGGAATCTTCCCACCGTGCTGACCGAAGGCATATGCTCAGCGCGGATGCCGCCCGCCCTGCAGCAGATTTTCCGAGAGCACGAGGGACGGTTCGCGAGCGTAGTTGCAACCTCGACCCCTGGCGAGGCCGAAGTAATTCTGATTGGCGATCCCGATGCGACCGATCGAGATCAATCGCCCGCATTGCGAATTGCGGCCGGTCCGAATCTGGGTACCCAAGTGTTGCCCCGAGATTCAAAGGCTATAGGCAGCAGAAACGCAGCCGGAGTCCTCAGCCAGATGATCGATCTGCACCGCGAAGAAGGCGGTAGGACAGAGGTGATCGCTGAAAACCTGGAGCGAATTATCTAGGCGGCCGATCATCCGGCAAATGAAGATGGCCCATCGATGAAGCTCGTTCGATTGCCCAACGCGGGCCAGGCGGGTATGCGTGCTGCGCAGCTTGTGGCTGCCGCGGTTGAGAAACGGCCAGGGACCGTCCTGGCTTTGCCCACAGGCGAGACTCCGAAAAACATGTACGCGGAACTCGCGCGCATGCGCGATCAGGGGCTCGATTTATCCGGGGTGACCGTCTTTGCGCTTGACGAATACGTGGGAGCTGCAAAGGAGAGTCCATATAGCTTCGTGAGCTCGATGGGCAGGCACTTCTACGCCGAGCTAAACGTCCCGTCCGCCCAGAGGCACGTCTTTGATTCCCGGAGCGATGACCCCGAAGCAGAATGCAGGCGGTACGACCGAGACATCGCTGCCGCCGGAGGGTTCGATCTCGCTGTCTTCGGAATCGGAAACAACGGGCACATCGCCTTCAACGAACCGGGTGAATTCCTGACGCTGGCCAGTCACGTGCAGAAACTTTCCGAAGATACCATCCGCAGAAATCACTCGGCGGCGGAGCGTGGACAAGACCCAGAATTCCCGGGTGCCAGGCACGTCGAAGAGTTTCCGCCGCACGCCATGACCGTAGGCATGGATGCGATATTGAATGCTCGCTCGATCGTGTTGCTGGCCACGGGCGCAGCCAGGACCGAAGCGATCGCAGGAATGTTGAACGGTCGCATCACAACGCGGCTTCCTGCGTCGCTACTGCAGGCACATCGCGATTGCTCGGTGCTTGTCGACCCGGCGGCTGCGGGGAAATTGGGCCCCGTCACTCCGATCTGACGACGAGCGCCAGCCCTCGGCGCTCCCGCTTCAGCTTGCTGACTCTGTATCGTCGTCTACCCTGACTATCTCCTCCGGAGCCGACATACCCATCAGATCGAGAACGGCGGCGAGGGTCATCCGCACCGCCGTCGCGAGTTTGAGTCGGGCTTTCGTAACTTCGATATCGGGCGATATCACGCGATGGACGTGGTAGTACGAGTTAAACATCCCCGCGAGACTCAACGCGTAATGCGGTAAGGCATGCGGCTCGAGCGTCGTCGCCGACGCGCTGACGACCTCGGGATAATCGAGCATCGCTCGAATAAGGCCGAGCTCCTCCGGCCTGTCCAGGAGTGCGACGTCCGCCGAAGAAAAGTCGATTTTGGATTCCTGAGCCTTGCGCAAAATGCTGGCGATGCGGGCGTGGGCGTAGCGGATCTTGTGCACGGGATTCTCGTCGGAATTCTTTTTGGCGAGATCGACGTCGAAATCCATCTGGCTGTCGGCAGAGCGCGAAATCATAAAGTACCGCGTGGCGTCGGGACCGATCTCGCCCACGAGCTGACTCAGCAGCTCGAAGTCTCCGCTGCGCTTGCTTTGTTTAACGCGAACACCATCTACCACCACATGGACCATCTGACACAGCACGAAGGTCAGTTTCGATCGATCCAGACCCAACGCCTCGACAGCGGCATGCATTCTCGGTATATGACCGTGGTGATCGGCCCCCATCACGTTTACGACTCTTTCAAATTTCCGCTCGACGAACTTGTTAACGTGGTACGCGATGTCCGACGCGAGATACGTCGTATCGCCGGTTCGCTTTACAAGCACGTTTTCCCTTTCGTCACTCGAATCACCGTGATTGAACCAGACAGCGCCCTCGCGATCGCTGACGTAGCCCCGCTCCCGCAGCTCATCGATCGCTCGCCGCACATCCCCGGCTGCGTGGAGGCCGGCCTCCGAAAACCACCTGTCGAAGCTGATTCCGACTTCGTCCAGGTCGGCCCTGATAGTCGCCAGCGACCGCTTAACTCCTTCGACAGCGAGATCATCCACCGCCTGGCTTTCGGTCATATCCATGTATTTGCCGCCGGATTCGGCCGCAATTTCCTCCGCCCACTTCTCGACGTAATCGCCTTTGTAACCGTTGGAAGGGAATGGAACTTCCGAACCCAGCTTGCTTGCGTAATGTGAGTAAATGCTCTGCCCCAGCAATCGGACCTGGTTGCCGGTGTCGTTTACGTAATACTCGCGCTGCAGGTCGTACCCCACTGCCTTCAGCAGCCGAGCCAGAACATCGCCAAATGCGGCAATCCGGCCGTGGCCGACGGTCAGGGGGCCAGTGGGATTGATACTGACGAACTCGATCTGAGCTCGTATGCCGTCGCCGATCTGCGGCACGGCGTGGGACGGCCCAGACTGCACGATTTCGTCAACTTGCTCGGCGAGCCACGAATCGGCCAGCGCAAAGTTGATGAAGCCGGGATCCGACACCTCAACGGTTGCCAGCATCGGCAAATCCGAAGACGATTCAACGATGGCGTCGGCAATGGCCCGCGGCGCTACACCGACCGCTCGCGCGATTCGCATCGGCAGGGTGCTCGAATAGTCCGAACCGTCAAGCCGCGATTTTTCAACGCCGAGGTCCACGATTTCGATATCCGGCAAATTGCCGGCCCTGCGGGCCTCGCCGATCGCGACCCTGAGATAGGCCTCTATCTTCGCCGAAACCATCCCGCTAGTTTCCAAGTCGACTCCCCGAACCTCTCCCAAAAACAAAAAGCCGCCCGCCGATTACGCGGCGCGGCAGCTTGAAATCGTGCATTCGCAGGCGCTGTCTCCTAGCATCCCCGATCGTAGCCCTCGGCCCGATGCCCGTCAATATGTCATACCGGATTCGACCGGACCGATCATACGCGCAGGCCCACCTACCCTCGGAAACTCGTCTTGCCGGCGGAAATCTCAGCCGCTCGACGCGAACCTGAGAGCCGGCGGAAGACCAAACCGCTCGCGCCGGGCAACTGCCTTCGATATTCGCATTTCACAAAATTCAAATCCCGCCGTTTGCCATCCGCACTGAGACTCATCGGCGCCGCAGGCGACGGGCCCGGGAATTTCCCCGCGGCGGCACGTCGAACTGCTCAATTCGCAACGAACAATACGCCGCGCGCCCCCCGGCCCGCGGATTCGTGAACGCTATCCTTGGCGGCACCGAACCCGGAAGGCCGCACGCAAGGAGATTCGCAGTGCCCGATAAGCCGAAAGTACTCATTACGGGAGCCACCGGCCTGATCGGCCGAACGCTCATGGAAGATTTACACGACATCTACGATCTGACTGGAACGTCAAGGACGGCCCAGGATGACGATCGCTTCGTCGTACTTGACTACGAAAACCTGGACGATGTCGTCGCAGCGTTTTCGGGCCAGCGGGCCGTGGTGCACTTGCACGCCAAGGCCAACCACGACACCGATGAATTCGAGCCTTACCTGGCGCCGAACATCGTCGACGTTTACAAGACCTACGAAGCAGCCCGGCTCGCGAAGGTGCAGCGGGTGATATTCGCAAGCTCAAATCACGCCGCGGGCTGGTACGAGATGGTCGGCGACCGCTGCGACGCGGAGTCGGTCGTTCGACCCGACTCCATCTACGGTGCGGCGAAGGTCTGGGGCGAGGCGCTGGGCCACTACTACTCCGACCGCTTCGGCCTTGAGGTGGTTTGCCTGCGCATAGGCAGTTACCAGTATCGAAAAAAGCCCACGGACTGGAAGGTTGGAGCCCGCATCCTCTCGACCTGGTTGAGCGATCGGGATCTGGTTCAACTCGTGCGCCGCTCGATTGACGCCACCGATATCGGATTCGGTATCTACTACGGAATTTCCAACAACGCGAGAGCTTATTGGGATCTGACGAACGGGCAAACCGATCTGGGTTACGCGCCTCAGGACGATGCCGAAGACTACGCTCGTGAGGTTTTGGAGGCCGGTGGCGCCTACAAATTGTGGGGGTTCTCACCGCCGCCAAAATCCTGAGACTGAAACGGCCCCGAGCCGCTAACCGGACCGGATCGACTACGTAATATTTTCCATCGTAGACGGGCTGCAGTCCTGCTAATCTTGGCGGTCGTTCGGCGCATTGACTGAGCCGTTTGGCCGACCATGTGCGACGTTGTCGACGAGCTCGACACTGTCGCTGAGTTCGATGGCATCAATTTACAAACGTGAAAAGGACTCCCGTTGAGAAAATGGCAGGTGATCGTCGCCGCACTCGGCATCGCGGCGTTGACCGTTGGCGCGGCGGCCGCGGCATTGGGTATTGATCAGCGGCGGCTCGGGCGAGGCCAGCGAGCCGATAAGCGCCCCCACCCTGGCCGTGGTTGAACCGAGACGTACGGCGCAATCCGAGACCACCGCCCCCTCAGCGACACCTCCGCCGACGGTCGCTGCTTCAATCACCGCTTCCTCGTCGCCGAATCCCAATCCGACGCGAATCCCTTCCACCTCGCCCGTTCAGACGCCCACGGTCGCAAGCAGTGGCGAACCTTCAGGCAAAAGAGTCCTGTTTCGCATAATTCCAGCCGAATCGCGGGTTCGCTTCGAAATCGACGAAAATCTCCGCGCTTCGCCCAATCGCGTCGTGGGGACGACAGATCAGGTGGCAGGCGATCTGATCGTAGACCTGGGATCGCCGCCCGATTCCGAGGTCGGAACGATCCGCATCAATGTGCGAACTCTGCGGACCGACGATTCGCGCCGCGACCGCGCGATCCGATCCAGAGTCTTGCAATCGTCGCAGGACGCCTACGAATTCGTCGAATTCACTCCTACGTCGCTCGTCGGATTGCCTGCGGACCTTGCCGTAGGCGATAAATTTGAATTCGCGATTATCGGAGCCCTTGCCATCAGAGAAGTCTCGGTTGACGTGGAGTTCGACGCGGTTGTGGCACTCGAGACTGACCGGTCGCTCTCAGGATCGGCGACGGCCACGATCCTGAGAAAAACATTTGACCTGAGCATCCCGAGCGTTCCGTTCGTGGCTTCGGTCGGGGAAGACGTTGAGATAAGGATCGAATTCGTCGCCGCAGCCGTGGACGAGTAGCGATCTTTACGCCGCGCCATGGTGCGGCAGCCGTGCGATTCGCCGAAAAGCTCTGGATACGTAGATGGCGAGCCGGTTTCGCTGAATGGCGAGCCGGGCCGCGGAAATCAACTACGAAAGATTGGCGGCGATCATCCGGCCCAGCACTCCCGATGTCACCGGCTTGGTCAGCACCTCCGCGATTCCATCCTCAGCTGTTAGCGCGCGTTCCTGGTCAACCCAACCCGTGAGGAGCACAATTATCGGCCGAAGGCCGCGAGCGTGTATGGCATGTGCGAATTCGACCCCGTCCATCTCAGGCATTCCAAAGTCGGTAAGTACGATGTCATACGTCCGGCGATTCAGCGCCACGAAGGCCGCGTCGACGGTCTGGGCGTAGTCCGCCGAATGTCCGAGACTGCTGATGGCATCGCGGAGAAGCTGCCCCACCAGCGGTTCATCGTCAACAACGAGGACGATGCCGTTCCGCGTCGGAGCAAGTTCAGTGGTTATGTCGGCGGACTCCACCGGCGTTGCCGCAGGCAGCGTGATCGTGAACCGCGTTCCTTCCGTGTAATCCGGCTCCAGGCGAATGGAACCGTTCTGAGCGATGATCAGCTGCTGCGCGGCGCTCAGCCCAATACCCTGTCCTGCCGTTCCCTTCGTTGAGAAGAACGGTTCGAAGATATGCTCGGCATCGGCATCGCTAATTCCAACTCCGTCGTCTTCCAGTTCGATGCGCACCTGGCCGCCAACGGAGAACGCGCGCATCGAAATCCGCCCGCCGGAGTCGGTGGCCTGTGCAGCGTTGATGACAAGATTTGTCAGGACGTCCATGAGCGCGGCCTCGGAGGCGAAAAGCCAAATATCCGGCGAACAGTCAATCTCGACAATTCGACTTTCGGCGCTGGAATCGCCGGAGGTCGACCAATGCGGTCGCGTCATTTCACGACATCGCTGCATAAGCCGAAGCACGTTTACGTAGCCCCGTGGGCTCGCCTCGTTCGTCCCCGTGTACTGCCGTATGCGCCGAACCGTTCCCGCCGCGGCGCTGGCGGCCTCGCAGATGAACTCGCCCAACTCGGCTGTCCCACGATTGCTGTCGGCCGCAAGACGCTGACCGCTCGACAAAATCACAGTGAGCAAGTTGTTGAAATCGTGCGCAACGCCCGCCGCCAGCAGGCCAAGCGCGCGGATTTTCTCAATCTCGCCCAATTGCCGCAACGCGGAATCGAGCTTCCGCTCAAGCAGCGCGTTACTCATCGCCGCAACCCGCCTCAAAAACTTCGATTCGGAGCTCGGCAGACGAGAATCTCCCACGCCGACTAGAAGGACGCCCTCCCGCCCCAATTCAACTTTCACGGGTATCTGCGCTACCGACGGTTTACCGGTTGGAGTGCCGACGAACGGCCGGAGTAGCTTGACGGCCGATGCCGACGGCTTTCTACCGAGAACCTGCACCTCGGCCGCCCCGGAGCCGCGAAAACTGTTCAGGTCAATTTCGCCGCCGCTGGCCATTTCCAAAGACGCATCTGATGAATCGCTGTAAGACGTCACCAACTGGAAGAGCCCGCCCGATCCGACCAGGAATACCGCCCACTCACACCGAATCGCTTTATTCAGGCCTGCGACAGTCGCCGAGAGGACCTCTTCGGGACTCTTGGATCCGGCGAGCTCCTTCGCAGCCTCATCGACGAGACCTGCCCAGTACCCTTCGCGCCCCGCGTCCGCGGTCATTTCGTGAGTACGGGGTCCCATTGACCGCCACTCGGGGATGATCTAATCACGCGGAAATGCTCGACACGGCGAACCGGAGTCCCTGGAAATCGGTCGGCATCAGTCCCGGCGGTTTAGTTGTCAAAAGGCCCGCCCATCGAGCTATTGGCAGGCGAAATCGGTTTCGAGACATGAACGGTCCTTTCAGGCTGGTCCAAAAGACAGTCCCAGCGGCTCCTGCAAAAGCCGCGGCTCACCGACACTACCTGTGACTGACGTTCGCAATACGTCTCAAGAGCCCCGCTAGCAGAAATTGACGACCCCGCATTCGGCCTCGGCATCGATTTACTCCTGTCGTGATGTCCGAATGCGACCCTTCCGGGACTCGCCGGCCAATTCGCGGCCCATCGCACTTTGGTAGCTCGCACGCACGTCGGACGCTCTCCCGGATTGCTCCCGGCCGGCGGCCATCCGCGGATACGTAACCATGGGAGCCGCCGACCAAACTTCGACTACCAGTATCGTACGATCGGCTGGAATTGGAGGCGGTAGCGACGGCTACCAAATTCTGACGGTTAGGAGACTTCCGCCCCGCGCAGAGTTCTAATGCCGGTCGCCTGGATCCGGAAATGAAATATCGATAGCGGAGCCCGACGTTTCGGCCAGCGCGGCGACCGCCACCGGATAAGGCGGTCGAATCAGTAAAGCGTCAGGTCGCTGCCATTTCGCTGATCTCGCGCCAGAACCGTCTCGCCCGGGGCCCGGCAATTCCTCCCCATCCGCAGCGCTGTAGGCCAGTCCTCAGCGATAACGGCAGCCCTGACACACTCCAAGCCCACCCGACCAACACCCGCCCACGGAAACCGTTCCAATTACGGTAATAATTCGCAATCATAGATAGCTTCCAGCTATCACAAGTGAAGATACGAGCGGAGCAATTTCAGGAAAGGGGACGGCGCCGGACGCGCGCAACCCGGGAGAAATACGTTCATGAAGACTCTCGGGATGGACTCCTTGGAGCCGTTATCAGGCTGATGGGAAGATTGCCAAAAGCGCCGCGTACTCAATCGACTTCGACAATTCTACGGTCGTATCAAATTTTCGCGATGCCGCAGCCTTTGAAATCGCTCGATCAGACTCCCGTCCTCCGTCGGCGAGAGGACGATCGGCAAGCCCGCCTGACTGAATCCCGCCGGATTGAATATGAAAGCCAGTTTCACCGGAAGCTAATCCCGATTAGGAGTTAGCACATTGCACCCTCGGCGCCGCGTGAGCGGCCGCGGATCAAACGCGATTTGCCTTCATCCCTCCAGCCAGAACTATTATCTCACCAAATTAACCCACGTTAGTCATAACTCAGACCACCATTTGACGGAAACAACGCATAAGCAATGCCAATTTTCGTACTATTGTCATAGCCATTCAATGCGACATGCTTACGGAACCGGCGCTGCGGATCCAGGTTCGACAACGTGTCTCGGATAGTTGGATGTCGTGAATCCGCGCCGCCGCCCTGCAAGCCGCCCGCACGTCGGTCGGACAAGCACGGACGTGTGTCTGCCGTCGGTCTCGCCTGACCATTCCAGACAGACCGTGGCAAAATGCGAGTCCCCCAATCCCGCGGTGTATCGATCGTCGCTAACGTTGGGTTGCGCCGTATCGGCTGCCGCCTGGACCCGAACGCTCTGGCTCCGTGTCACGCAAATAACCAGCCAGTCTAAAGCGCGGCACATGTCAGAAATCGATCTTCACTATCCGTTACGGAAACCTCGGGTTAGTCAGGGATTTGAAGTCCGGATGTCAGCCTTCACCGTTTCCTTCTCGCCTTACCTGCCAGCCGATCGTTCAACCGGTCATGGTGGGATGGTCACCGGCGCTTGGCGAGCCAGGTCCGTAAGTGTCGCCGCGGCACTCGGGATGATCGCGGAAGATTTCGCTGGAACCTGGCGAGATCTGGTCGAATTCAACTTCGAATTTTCGGTGTTGACGGCGGCGACGGTCAATAACCGCCTCGACGATTCGATCGGACGATCGCTTGACAGCGTAAATGCAGCTCGATCGCCAGGAGATGATTACACTTGAGCGCGCGAGGCCAGATGAGCTGATCAGCTCGACGGGAGAACACGTTCTCCGAGAAGTGCCTGATCGACCAGCCACTCAGGGGGGCTTGATTTGAAATTCGAGGGGACCGCATCGATCATCGCCGACAGATTTGCAAGCATCGTGGCGGTCGATTCTCCAGAGCTTCGCGGTCTGAGGTACCAGGCGTCGCGGCTATTAGATGACAGCGCCGACGATCAGTTTGAAATCAAATTCGCTGACGGAGAATGGAAGCTGGAGTATCTCAGAAACATCGCGGGCGCTAACGAGAAGGCTGCGTCAGCGCTTGTTCGCTATGCCGAGGCCCGCCGTGCCGCTATGGAAGACGCCGTCTCCGAATTTATCAACGATCAGATATCCGTTTCGGTAGCCGCGTGCCTGTTGGACACGGTCCCGGATTCCGTCAGAGCGCGAATCGCGGACGGCAGCCTTGAGGGACATTTTGAAAAAGGGCGTGCGGTCACTTCGTTTGCAGCGTTGGTCCGGTTTGTGGATCAACGCGTCCCGTCGAACCGGCCCCGTGCCCTGCACCCAGCCGTGGATCGTTAGACCCGGCTTTATTCATCAAGAGCAAATCCTTTTTCGGACGGACGAGCCTCGTCCACATTCTTAAACTGCCACAGCCTCGGTCTCCCGCGATCGGGACTATCGGTGCGACTCCCTGACCTTCCGACGGCAAACGCACCACCGTGAGGCAAAGGGAGGCTCTCAACAGGTTCCCGAAACTTCCCTCGAGCGCGAATGAGATCGTGGATATTCCAGCCCTGGCTCTCGAGCTGTTCTACGACTGAAGCCAAATCATGCGAGTGCCCACAGGCGCACCGAAATTCGGTGGCCCAATTCAACTGGGCCTTCGTGACCGTCAGCGATTCACCGCATGATTCGCATGCCACCTGCATCCGCATCTCCCGCACCCGATTGGAATCCTCACCATCTCGTATCAACATCAGGAGCACCCCCCTGCCTAATTCGAAGTTCGTTCATATTCGCGCTCGATTATTCCCACGATCCCCAAAATTATGTCACAGAACGATCCCCCTCGAAGTCATCGTCCCTGCGCTTGCCGCAAACGATAATCAAGCCTTCTGAATCTTCAGAGTAATTGTGTCTCGTAATCCCAGCATAGACATTCCTGATAGAGAAATCATATTGTCCAAGTTTTTCCAATAACTGTTCGGCCTCATATAGCTGTAACACATACTGAAAACTAATTTCATTAACGTCGCCTTGCACGTGCTCGAGCGTGTACGACAACACGCTCAGGGCGGTACGGGTGCTCGGATCATACGAATAGTCCCTTTTGCGGGTTACCGTGGCCCCGCTATCGGGCTCATTTTCCAGGTAGGTTATAGCCTCCGAATCGGCTTCTTTATCGTCATCTGCCATGGCAAATGCCTCGATCACAAATACTCCCTGGCCCTTCAGGTGGCCGATCACGGCCCCCATGCAGTTCGCGAATTCTTGTTCACCAGTTAGCAGAAGCAACGAGTTGAACGGCGCATAGATCACGCCAAAGCGCTGACGGAACGAAAAACTCCGCATATCCTGCCGGCTAAAATGAAGCCGTGATCGAGTCGCGCGGGGAAGCCTCGACTGCTTCAGCAGCGCTCGGTCGAGCATTGGTTGCGAGACGTCAATACCGAATACAGTGTGACCCCGTGACGCCAGGGGGATTGCCACCCTGCCGGTACCGACAGCCAGCTCCAGCGCCGGTCCACCATACTCGCGAAGTATTCCGTCCCAAAAATCCAATTCGGCACCGTTACACGTTGGATATTCGAAATCATATAACGCTGGCATTTGATCATATGATGTAGTTTCATTATTTCGACCGTCAGATGTCATTAAAGTTATGTCGCCACTAAGTTGATAGTCATCTTCTATGTAAGGTCTTCGAAGTCTGAAAGATCGGGAAGGAGCCGGACTATCTCCTCCAGATCCGAAATCTCTGCATGTGGCTTCGGTCCAGCGAGATTTGAGTCTTTGGATCGCTTCAATACCGCGAACATTCCTGTATCCAACGCGCCCCTAATGTCGTCAGGCGGACGATCGCCGACGAATACGGCCTCTCCCGGGCTGACTCCCAGAACGTCAAGAGTATCTCGGAAAATCGACGGATGCGGCTTGGCCCAGATTTTCGACGACGAGAACGTGCAATGGTCGAAATACTGTGCTAGCCCGTCGCGTTCAAGCTGCCTTGTATGCTGCCGGCCCTGCCATAACGTGTTGGATATCAGGGCGAGGCCCATGCCCCCGCTTTTCAGGGCGTGCAGGGTGGATCGAGCATCGACGGCCGGCCTGGGAGCGGACCAAACATAGTCGTAAAACGCAGCTTCAATGGCCGTAATGAGATCCACCCGCGCCGTAACCGCGAGACTCTGCAGGCCCCGCTCGATAACTGCGTCCAGCCGCCCGATGGACGGCGTCTTGCCAAGCCGGCTCCAGGCCAGCGCTTCTTCCTCGGATAGAGCGGAAACAAAATCATGGCGTCCGATCGTGCCGAGTTCCCGCCTGGATGAAACCTCGGCATAAGCATGTTCGAATCCCGCCTGAGCCAGCTCGGGAAACGGTGGGAAGTCTACGAGGGTGCCGCCCAGATCGAACACGACGGCCTTGATTGTCATGCCCGAGCATCCGCCGTGGCCATCGTATGGGCGAGCCGAAGCGCGAGCGGTATCTTGTAACCATCAAGATTCTCTTTTACGACCTGAAGCGCAGCATCGAGGCCGATCCTGTGTCCCACAGATACGAACAGAGGCCGGCAGCGCTCCTTGCTCCTTAGAACGATCCCCATTCGTTCGTCATCGAGCTCGAGATAGGAAATCGAGCCGGCGCGAGTGCCCGGATTCTCGAAGTTGCCAACAAGACGCGATTTGGCGCAGCCGACCGTCGCCACGTCCAGTTCGAGACCGAGGTGGCAGGCAAGACCGAATCGCCTGGGGTGAGACCGTCCATGTCCATCCACGAGAACGACATCTGGCCGCGCCCGCAGTCTGGAAAGCGCCTCGAGTAGCGCGGGCAGTTCACGAAATGACAAGAGTCCTGGGATGTATGGAAATTCGACGGGCACGGCGGCCGTTACCTTTTCGACCACGGATAGATCGGGGACCGACACCGCAACGACGGCGGCAATGCCCATCCCATCCGATCGGCGGATATGCAAATCCGCGCCGGCGGCCAGGTACGGGATGGTAACACCACCCGAATCGATCACCCGCGAGGCCAGATCGCCCTGAAGCTGCAAGGCCTGTGCATAGTCGGCCGGCCATGGCCGCGACAATTGCAGCCGGTCGTCTGGTGGGCTGATCGGAGCGGCTGTGGTCGTGACGGGATGTTTGCCCATGCCTAAATATTGCCGTAGTTCGTTGTTCGCGGGGAATCGGACCTCATTGATTGCGGCTCGGAGCGTCAGCCACGCTCAGAAAGCGTCGATGTCCCTTGCCAAAGCCCGTTCAAAACGCCTGCGACCACGCCGGTACCATCCTGCTGCCAGGAGCTGGATCCGGCTCGCCGCCGTGATGACTTCGACGTGCATTTAGCCGGGGCCGAACGACGTTTGCAGGAGACGGGGCGACTCCGCGCTCGATAAGGAGATTGCAGCGGATTCGAAGGACGGTCTCGAGCGGCGGCTCGGGCGCGGAACGTCCCTGCGCCTCCAGTGATCGGGTCAACCCACCTGGACTTCCCCAGTCGCGCCATGGAGGCATTATTCCGGGCCAAGATCCTCGATGCGGGGAAGCCGATCGTCAACGCGGCATCCGCAGACCGATTCGCCCAACCACACCGTTACGTTACCCCTCGTCGTCTTCGATTAACACAAGCCGGACGGATGAGAATCGCCTGGCCCCCCGACCGCGGGGCGGAAGCGTGAGTTCAACAGCCACGGGCAATCCGCGGCCCTGTACCCCGGAACGCGCGACCGCGTACATGCACGCGATTCGATTTACCGGGACGTTAAGTCGGGCCTTCCGCACAGCGGACGATGCTGGACGGCTCAAGCAACGGGGCGATCGCGCATACCACGAACGACCTATTTCAGGAGCCCGTGGGCCGCGCCGCCCGAACCCTATCTCCCTGCTTTGATAGGACCGCCTTGACCACACTCCTGAGCTCCGCGATATCCACGGGTTTCGACACGAACGCGGTTGCACCCGCCTCGATCGTCCGTTCGCGGTCGCCCTCGACTGAGTTCGCGGTAATGGCGATAACTGGTAGCGATCTGAATCTGCTTCTCGACCGCAGTTCGTACAGCACTTCCAGGCCGTTGATGTCGGGAAGCACCATATCCAGCAATACCACATCGGGAACGGCGACGTTCAGAGCCTCCAGGGCCGAACGACCATCCAGAGCTACGATCACGGAATAGCCCTCAGATTCGAAGAAATCGTTGAGCATGCTGGCGTTAACCTCGTGATCTTCAACGATAAGCATCTGAAGACGGCTTCGGGAATCAGTATCGTCCGCGGCCGCGGCGTCCTCCGGCGAACCGCTCGATGCATCTGGCAGAAACACGTTGAAGCGCGATCCCGTACCGAGTTCCGACTCAACCGAAATCTCGCCATCGCTGAGTTGGACTAGCCGCTTGACGAGTGTCAGTCCGAGTCCGCTCCCCAGCTCGGCCATGCCTGAAGGCGTTCCTAACTGCGTGAAAGGCTCAAAGATTTGTGAGAGATCCGCGTTCGAGATTCCCGATCCGGTGTCCCACACGCTGAAGCACGTCCCTTGCTCAGCCCTTTGGACCACGACACCCACTTTTCCGTTCTTGCTGGTGGCTTTGATCGAATTGGGCAGCAGATTGACGAGTATCTGAGTCAAGCTCCTGCGATCGGCCCACGCACGGGAGGCTGCGCGGTCTATTCTCAATTCGATCTCGATATCATGCTTCGACGCGAGCGGCTCGACGAGACGCCGCGCCCCATCGCAGACTTCGGCCACATCCAGATCCGACGGGTTAAGCGATCGCGAGACTTCGGAATCTTTGGAAAATTCCAGAACATCGTCTATCAGCTCACCCAAATGGCTGGCGGCCCCGCCGATCTGTTCTACGCTTTGAGCCTGCTCCGCCGACAGCGGTCCGTAGAAATCCTGATCGAGCATTTGGGCCAGCATACTTATCGTATGCAAGGGCGTACGAAACTCGTGGCTCATCTGCGAAATAAATCCAGATTTGACGGAGCTGGCGCGCTCCGCAGTCTCCTTGGCTGCCACGACTTCAAGCTCCATCCGCTTGCGCTCCGTGACGTCTCGGACCACACAGATCAGTCGCGGACTTCCGTCGATCTCCAAATGCGATGCCGAAATCTCGGTCGAAATCACATCACCCGACTTCGTCAGGCAAGACAGGCTGTCCGTCCAGCCATTCCCCTGCAGCGAAACCGAGTCGACAAAGCGTGTCAGCCTGGACGGGTCACGCGAATAGACGGCGGACATCGGAAGCGAAAGCAACTGTTCCCGCGAGTACCCAAGCATGCGCCAGGCTTGAGGATTAGCATCATGAATCATGTAGCTCGCCGGATCGATCAGAAGTATCGCGTCATTGGAGCCTTCGAATATTCGATAAATCGTTCCTCGCTGGCGCGAAGCGCGGCCTCGGCTCGCCTACGCTCGGTCGTGTCGTAGAAGGCGGCAAGAATGGCATCTGCGCCGGCAAAGTTAATGCGCGCGTAGGTTCCGGCAAGCCAAAAACGCTTCCCATCAGCCCTCCGAACCTCACATTCGTAACTGTGAACTCCATCGCTCACCGACAGGGAGCGCAGAACGGCCGCACGGTCGGCTGGATCGACGTAGTAATCCGGCGCTTTTTGACCGATCGCTTCCTCAAGTCGAACGCCGAACGCGTCCGCAAACCGTTGATTCGCAAAGAGAGCCGTGCCGTCGCTGACTCGCGTGATGACGACCGGTATCGGAATCGTCTCGGTAATGAGCCGAAACCGCTCCTCGCTCTCCCGCACGGCTTGCTCGGCCTCTTTGCGAACGGTCGTATCGAGGAAGGCTGTAAAAATCGCCGGTTTGCCCTCAAACGTCACCTGGCGAATGGATGAGGATTGCCAGAACGGTGAACCGTCGGCCCGCCTGGCACGAAGCTCATAGTCCTCAAGAAAACCATGGGCGGACAGACGATCCAGGAGAACCTCCCGATCGGCGGGATCGTGATAGAAGTCCAGAGTCTTCGAACCGACGAGCCCTTCCACCGGAAGGCCGAATGCCTCGGCGAGCCGCTGATTCGCAAAAAGAATCCGGTCATCGGAGATGGTACTTATCAGGACAGGAACGGGTATCGCCTCGGCAATGGTGCGAAACCGCTCCTCGCTCTCCCGCACCGCTTGCTCGGCCTTCTTGCGCTCGGAGATATCCTGAATTTGCGAAATGAACCCGGTTATTTTTCCGTCGCTGCCAAACAATGGCGCCGCGCTTAGCCAGGCCCAAACCGCGTTTCCATCCTTATGAACGTAACGCTTTTCCAGTTCAACCGATCCGACGTCGGCGAGGCCCAGCATTCGTCGCGTCTCACGGCTCGGTCCAATATCGTCAGGGTGAGTCACGTCCTCGAACGTCATCTGCTTCAATTCTTCTTCTGTGTAACCGAGAAATTTGCACAGCGCCGCGTTTGCCCGCACAAATCGATTGTCCAGGTTGACGATCACCATCCCCACCGACGTCTGACCAAAAGCCGTGGCGGACAGGCCCTCGCTCTGTTACCGAGCTTCCTCGGCCCGCCACCGTTCCGCCACCTCCCGCCGCAAATGACGGTGCAGTGTCTGCAGGCGACCCACGCCTGCACCTACGAATACCAACGCGGCATGGCCCAGCCAGACAGTCGGACTGGTTGCCAGCATGACCCAATCGGGCCCGACGAAGACGGAGTGCACGGCAAAATGCGCAGGCAGCGTAAGCGCCGCGAAGATGACTCCAGGGCGAAATCCGAAAAACCAGGCGCAGGCGACCACGGGAACCACGCCGACTATGGCAGCCGCCAGGCCAACGGCCGAGTAAAGCCGCGGATAACCAATCACGCGGGCAACCACAATTGCCAACACAACGATCGCCGGATTCCTGCGGACCCGCTCGTTCAGAAGTTTGCGGAGATCCTCGATTTCTCGCCCCTTACGTCGGCAAAATTATCCAGTAGGGTTCGTCAAAAATGAACTCGCTTCGAGGAGACGGAAAATGCATGCGTGCCGCCCCGAGGTGGTACGTAGCAGTCCAGCGTCCCATATTCCGGCCCACGATCTTGCCGCATGACCAGCCCGTGGGCCTCATTATTATGAAAAAATTACCACCGCACTGTGGTGGCGCATTTTACAAAAACAGGCGATCGATTTAGTTGCGCACCCCCGTCGGCTGCTGGATGACCAGGTAAGAACGAACTGCGGTTCGACGTGCAAGACCGACCACGCGATTCCCCCCGGACGCGTCACCGGCCGCCGGATCGTCGATCACGCCCATTGATGATTGAAGGCCGTGCTTGACTTCGATCTCACCCAGACGATCTGACGATGTGTCTGGATCGATTTGCTTCGTTCGCACGACTGAACCCCTGGCCCGAACCGGAATTCGCCTGGTCGAACGATCCCGTCGAACGCGGAAAAATCCGAAGAGTGGACACAGGTACGTGATATTCTCCGATTTAGAGCCATTTCCCGAATACGCGGTCCAAAAATTCCTAAATTGGTATACAAGACTTTTGCGCTGCCCTGATTGCGGCGGGGCCGATCTCAAGGTCACCGACAGCCGCGAAAATGTCGACAGTGTCCGCCGACGGCGCGAATGCAACGAATGCGGGCGTCGGTTCACGACCTACGAGCGTCTTGAGCAGTTCACATGCCCGCGCTGCGAGTCCACGGAGTCGCGGATTGTTGTAATCGAGCAGCTAAAGAGCGGTGTTCGGAGGCGACGTGAGTGCCTCAACTGTGGAAACCGATTTGGCACGTCCGAGCGTCCGGACACGGCCAAACTGCTGGTCGTGAAGAGAAACGGACAGCGCGAGGAATTCGATCGAACGAAGATCTTCGAAGGTCTCCGGCTGGCCTGCCTGAACCGGCCCGTGTCGGCAGAGCAAATGGAATCGCTGGTCGACACGGTATCGAGCAGGCTAATTGAATCGGGACTCACGGAAGTTCCGGCCCGACGCATCGGCGATCTGGCGATCGAAGAGCTTCGAAAACTGGATGAGGTCGCCTACGTGAGGTTCGCTTCGGTATACCGCCGATTCGAAGACGTTGACAGCCTGGAGCAAGTGATCGGGGAAATCAAGAAGTATCGCGAAACGCGGGCGCTCGAAGACGTTCAACCGAGACTTATTCCCGACTAGGCTCTCACGCTCCACTCGCTCGCCCACACCGACGGGCAGCCGCTACCGACATCCCGATCCTCGCGACGGATTTCGAACCCGGCGTCGGCCGCGAGAAACCTCGGCGGCCCTCGGGTCCACGCGAGGGACAGCCCGGGGCAGCGACCTGAAGATGGCTCAAATGCCTGACGGGGGAGATTTTGACCACCCGGCGGCTAGTAGGCGCCCTTGCCCCTCAGCACGATCCAGACCGTCTTCCACAGAATGGTGATGTCCAGCAACGTCGAATAGTTCTGAATGTAGAACAGGTCGTATTCGACGTTTTCGTTCAGTGGGCGGTCACCCCGTCCCTGAATCTGCCACCAACCTGTCATGCCGGGCGGCACAGAGAGCCGTTGCCGTTGCCACGGCTCATATTTGTCGACAACCCACGGCAACTCGGGTCGAGGTCCGACCAGGCTCATCTCCCCTCGCAGAACGTTCCAGAGCTGCGGAAGCTCATCGAGGCTCGTGCGGCGCAGGAGCCGGCCGACGGTCGTGACACGCGGATCGTCCGCCGTCTTGTAAGCCTCGTCGACCTCCTCCGATTCTCCTTCGGGCCGCACAGTCATCGTCCGGAATTTATAGATCCAGAACAGCCTGCCATTCTCCCCAACGCGTCGCTGGCGGAACAGGACTGGGCCGCGTTCGAATGCGATGAGGGCCAGCGCCGCGAAGAGCATGGCCGGTGCAAGGATCACGACGGCGACAGTTCCCAGCACGACATCGAACATTCGCTTCACCAGACTGTCAAAGCCGGCGATTACCGGCTCGCGGATTCCAATCAGGGGAATCCCCCAGAGGTCCTCGGCCCGCGCCCGGACGCTGACGAGATTGAACAGATCCGGAACCACTCGAATCCGCACCGGAAGCGTCTGGCAGACGGTCACAATCTGCCGAATCCGATCGTACGAGCGCGACGGCAGGGCAACTATGACCTCCGCAACCGGAATGTCTTCGATGACGTCGGCAAGCTCATCACATAGACCCAATACCGGTATTCCGTCGATCTCACTTCCGACGATGTTGGAGTTGTCGTCGAGATAGCCGACGATGTTATATCCCGTCCAGGGCCGATTCCGCAGTAGACCGGCGATCTGCTGGCCCACCGGCCCGGCTCCGGCGATTATGAGTGGCCGTGCCAGCCCGATACCGAAACTCGACCGCATGACTAACCGCAACACCCAGCGAAGATTTACCAGAAACAGGAGATCGAGCAGGTAGAAATAAGCAAAAAGCAGCCGGGATAAGTACTCGACCTTCGCCAGGAAAAAGTACGCGAAGAGGAGGACGAACGCGACTGAAATCGCGGGAACGAGCATTCGAATCTCGTCTACAACAGTAAACATTCGCCGCGGGTCATAGACGTTAAAGACGTATAGGAGAAAGGCCCAAATCCCGGCCACCGCCAAAAAGTGACGCAATGAGATCCACGGCAGCAGCCCGCCGTCGCCGAAGCCAAACGGGAGCCCGTGCCTGAGCGAGTCCGCAATATACAGAGCGCCGAGCGTTAACCCAATGTCCGCCGCGAAGAGGAGCAGAGTCACCCTGCGCGTGCGGCTAGTCACCGACTCTGTCTCTCACGAGTTCTCGATACAGCGTCGCGATTCTACTCACCATTTCCGCCCGGCTAAATCTAGTCGAGACTTCCGCCCGTGCCGCCTTTGCGATCTTGGCCGCCTCATCTGGATGTGTCAACAGACGGCGCACCAGCTTCGCGATCTCGTGCGGCCGCCCCGGTGGGACCAGCAGACCCGTGCGGCCGTGACCGATTACATCGTGAGTTCCGACCGCGTCGGTGGCGACGATCGGAACTCCGGCATCCATGGCCTCCATTATCGTGTATGGCAATCCTTCCCATCTCGAAGCGAGCACGAATACGTCAAACGCCGGGATGAGCCGCCTGGCGTCATCAACGTAGCCGGGAAGCACAACGTTATTCCGAAGTCCGTAGCGAGCGATTGCTGCTTCAACTTGCGATCGCATCTCCCCGTCGGAGATCCAGACGAATACAACCCTGGGGTCCGCGGCGACAAGTTCCCTTGCGACGGCCACAAGGTCGAGGGGCGCCTTCTGAGGCGTAAATCGAGAAATCGTCCCGACCACCACCGCGTCCGGCGCAATATCGAGGCGCGTTCGCGCGTCGTCGCGGCTCAGACATTCGACGTGGTCGATGCCGTTCTCAACGAGCGCGGCGCGACCGCGCTCGACGATTCGATCATCCACGGCTTTTTGATACTCACCAGTGGAAAGGGTGATCATCCGGTCGGTTCGCGCCCGATGGATTCTCTCCGAGTATTTGAAAACATTTAACCGGACCGGGTCCTCGAAGTTGAGATAGTAAAAACCATGCGGTGAGTAAACGACCCGCGCGTTGCGATCGGCGAGCGCTGCAATCCTGCCCAGGAATCCTGCCTTCGAACTGTGCGAATGTATTATGTCAAATCGATTGCGCCGAACCAACCCCACGAGGGAAGCCAGAGCCCGCGCGTCGCGCAGTGGATCGATTTTGCGAACCATCCGAACCAGATGCACTGGAATGCCCGCCCGCTCCATGTCGGCCACGAACGACGTATCGCCGCGGGCCTCCGAACGAACCGGCGGACAGGCCACCTGGACGTCGAACTCGGCCGGATCGAGGCCTGAGCACAGGTCCAGAAGATGCCGCTTGGTACCGCCAATCGTGGCTTCGAGAATTTGCAAGACTCGAATACGCCTCAACCGCCTGGCCTCCGGACGCGGCCGAACTTCAAGAAAACTCTGACTCAATCCAATGCAACTGCTCCCGAATGCCCTGGTCGAGCGGGTGACTTGGTGCCCAGCCCAGAATCTCACGGGCGGCGGTGATATCGGCCCGGCTATGCCGCTGTTCACCCTTAACCGGCGGCGAGGATTTCCTTCGGAACGTCCGTCCGGCGATTCGCTCGATATCGACGAGATAATCATTCAACGTCTTGTGCACACCGCCGCCGATGTTGAATACCTGCCCATGTGTCTCGAGCTGCGATGCCCGGAACACGGCCTCGACCGCGTCGGTTACGTAGGTGACTTCGCGGGTTTGGTCGCCATCGTCATAAACGGTGATAGGCCGATCGTCGAGCAACGCCCGCATGAAGATGTGAAACGCCATGTCGGGACGCTGCCCCGGCCCGTACAGCGTGTAGAACCGCAGAGTGGTCACCGGCACGTCGAAATTGAAACGATATGCCTCGGCGAGCTTTTCGCAAGCGACCTTGGTGACGGCGTAGTACGACTCGGGGCGCGACGGCGTGGACTCGGGCGTCGGCAGCGGCGGGTCGCGGCCATATACTGACGAAGTCGATGCGAGGACAAGCTTTCTGGCGCCGGGGGCTTCCCGCATCGCCTCAAGAAGACGCTGCGTGGCCAGAATATTGTCGTGGACGTATGCGTCGAAGACCGCCCCCCATCCGCCTCGGACGCCGGCGCGGGCGGCCAGATGAAACACGTACGCTGCGTCCCTAACGAGGTTCTTGAGATCAAGTTCGACGAGGTCGCCGCGGACGAATCGAAACGCCGAATCTTTGGCCAGCCTTTCCACGTTGCGACGCTTAAGAACCGGGTCGTAGCTGTCGGTCAGGGCGTCGATTCCCACGACCGAGTGCCCGGCCGCCAACAGGTATTCACAAAGGTGCGAACCAAGAAAGCCGGCCCCACCGGTTACGATGCTGACGGGATCCTTCAATTCTCGGCTACCACCACGCCCGGGGTCCATTTCGAACGAATTATCCATTGAGTAGCTTGGCATACAGCCCAGACATCTTGTCGAGCATTTGGTCCGCGGAGAAGCGCTGCTCGTATCTGGCGCGGCCGCGCTCGCCCATGACGGTCGCCGTTTTTCGGTCTTCGATGAGCTCGATCAAGCTTGACGCGAGCGCCGCCGGATCGCCGGCGTCAACGAGATACCCGGTTTCGCCGTCAACCACTACTTCGGATATGCCGCCGACTTTCGTAGCGACAACGGGACGGCGCGCCCGCATGGCTTCCAGGAATACCAGTCCAACCCCCTCCCAGCGCGACGACATGACAAAAACGTCGCAGGCGGCCATGAGGTCGCCCACGTCGCTGCGAACTCCAGCGAAGATTACTGCGTCACCGATTCCAAGATTGGCTGTCAGTTGTTTGAGGCCCCCGACGTAGGCGTCCCCGCCCAGCTGAGTGCCTCCGACCAGGACCAGGCGAGCGGATGAGATGCGCGAGGTGACGACCTTCCACGCCCGAAGCAGGGTTTCGTGGTCTTTCTGCGGATCGAGTCGCGCGACGCAAATAACCAGGGGGGCGCGCTGGTCGATTCCCAGATCGGCTCGCGCCCGATCGATCGCTTCGGGTGACGATTGGTCGATGTCTTCAATCCCATAATGAACTACGACAATTTTGGGTCCCTGCACGTGACCGGTTGTCGCTATGTATTCTGCAACCGCTGACGACACTGATATCACAATGTCGGTAGATCGCGTCAACAATCCGTGAACGTGACCGTAACCAACGTTTTGAAGAACAGCCTCGCAGTTGTGCTTGGAGCTCACGACTACGCGCGCACCGGCGGCGCGCCCGGCCAGCGACCCCCAAACGTCCGCTTTGAGCAGGTGAGTGTGGATGATCGCGTATCGCCGGGCCTTTATTTGGCGTACAAGTCGCCACAGTTCAAGCGGCGAAGGGAAACGGCCCAGCCCGAACCGGTCCAGATTATCCGCCACATCGGCGACCTGTGGCGCGAGATCCGAGTCTTTGAAGTACGCGACATCCATTGCGTAGCTGTCGCGAAGCCCTTTGAGAACCGTCAGCAGATGGCTCTGCGCCCCACCCACGGCGAGCGACGTTATGACATGCAGGATTCGGGGTCTTGCTGGGCTCAAGTGGAGACGGCTCTCAGATACGACTCCATGGTCAATCGAGCCTGCCGAGCAAGTGTGAAGCGTTCTTCGATGCGACTGCGGCCCGCCAGTCCAAATCGCTTTCTCAACTCGGAGTCCTTAAGCAGCGCCGCGAGTTTTGCGGCGAAAGCGCTCCGATCGGTCGGATCAACCAGGTAGCCCGTCTCGCCGTCGACCACGATTTCGGGCCCGCCCCCCAGAGAGCTCGCCACAACCGGCCGCCCGGTGCTCATCGCCTCGATATTGCCAAGATTGAAAGGATCGGCGTAGGTTGACGGTGTCACGACGACATCGGCCTTCGATACAGCATCGCGCAGGGCGGCCTGGCCCATCCAGCCCGTAATTTCCACATTTCCCCGCAGACCGAGCTTTTCGGCATAAGCCAGCAACGCCGGCTCGTATCGGGGATTGTCGCCGGCAAACACAAGCGAGGGCCGGTCGGCCGGGCTCAACTGCCAAACGGCGTCGAGCAATGCTTCCGTCCCCTTCAAAGCTGTCAGCCGTCCCGGCAGGAGAACTACGGGCCGCCCCGCCCGACCGTTGCCAGATTCGCGCGCGGAATGGCCTGCCATCGGCCATTCGTCCGGCCGTATCCCGTTATGAACCGTTGCTACGCGATCGAACCCATTCAATTTCAGCGCGTTTCGCATGAGATCGCTAATCGCCAGAATCTCGGTAACAGCCGATCGAACGATTCGCCGGATCAGCGGCCGTCGAAACGGGTTGTATCGCAATCGTTGGCACTTCGCGCAGCCGGTCCACCGTGGCACAAAATCGGATGGCCCGGGAGTGCAAGGTAGCCGGTCGCAGCAGAAAAGAAGAAAATCGTGTGACGTGAGAACCACCGGCGAACCAATCCGGGCTGCAACGCGTAATGAGCCAAACGAAAGATAATGGTGGACGTTGTGGCCGTGAACCACGTCAGGCTTGAATCCGGCGAGCGCCCTCCCCACTTCGAGCTGAACCCGTGGATTGAACACGCCAAGAAAATTCCTGAATCTTTCGGGATATCGGGAGTAGATGCGGATCACGCGCACGCCATCATCGTCGTCCTCGCCCGCTTCGCGAACGTCTTGCGCGGTGGTCACAACCAGAATTTCATGGCCCTCGGACGCAAAGTGCCGGGCGAGACGTTGCACCACGATTCCGGCGCCGCCCCGATTAAGGGGCGGATAGAAGTCGGCCAGATACGCGATTTTCAATTCCCAACGTGGCCTAGTACAACTCGAGGCACCGTTGTGCGACTCCCTTCCACGTAAATCTTTTCAACACATCGTTCCGTGCATTTTGTCCCATGTTTTCGGCGAGCTCCGGTCGCTCCAGCAGCCGGGTGATGACCGCTCGAAGCGCTTCGGACGATCCGGGCTCCACGACAAAACCGGTATTGCCGTGGTCTACGATTTCCGGCATGCCGCCGGCGTTGCTGCACACAACGGTCGTTCCGCACGCCATGGCCTCCAGCAGCACGAGTCCAACCAGCTCGGGCAGAGCCTGCCTGCGACGCCGGTAGTCCTCGTACACTGACGGCAATACCAAACACTGCGACGATGATAGAAGGGCGATGACCTCTGCATCGCTGGCCGACGTGCAAAACTCAACGTTGCGATCAACCGCCAATCGCCTGAGATATGCCAGGTATTCTTCGTCCATGGCCCTGCCGACGATTTTCAATATCGCGCGGTCCGGTAGTGCTGAAATCAGGTGTTCGACACCCTTATGCGGGAGAACTCTGCCCAGAAACAAGACCTGACCGGCCGTCTTGGTCACGACCGGCCGGTATCGCTCGGCATCGACTCCGGCGTAGATGATTTCAACCCGACGACCGACGTAAGGCATCGACCTGGCCGCGAACTCGGACTGAGAGAGCTGGGCATCGATCCAGCGTCCTATGCGAAGTCTACGGACCAGGTTTGAACCGCCGCCGCCATGGTCGGTTACGAATACTCGCTTGCGTGCGATCCGGCCAAAAACCGTCGCCAGAGCAGATGCCGTGGTGCGGAACTGGTGACAATGGATCACGTCTGCCCACAGACAGTGACGCAGGAATGCCAGATTGACCGGATCGTGCGTCCGCCCCGCGACACTCCAACGAGGCCGCTCGATCCGAACATCGAGATCGTCCACGCGGCGTTCGCCCGCGGATGGCCCGAAGGCAACAAGACGCCCGGGCGTTAATGAAGCCATAGCCCTCGCAAGCTCGAGAGCGTATCGCTCCGCGCCGCCATAGGAATCATCGTGGCCGAACAGACGGGGAACGAGATGGAGCACTTTTGGTCCGTGTTTACGCGGGGCCTCAGGTCCCATGTGGATCTTTCATGTGGGCCATGATCATCTGGCCGCCGCCCGGTTCGCCGGCCCTGACGCGCCTCAGCGCCAGCATGGAAACCACCAATGTCCACGCGTAGGTCCATATTTTTTTCGGCAGCAGCCGTCGCCGCTCAAGACCGCGAACAATGTCGAGCAGGCGGCGACCGAAAAGCCTGGAGATCATCAAATCGTCAAGCCGTTCCCAGACCCGCTGGGATCCGCGCGGCAGCAGAAGCTTGTAATGGTCGACGACAAGGCCCGCCTTGCTCAGAAGTTCCGTCCATTCGCCCCGGCTGCGATAGTGGTAATGGCCAAGTCGCTCGTTAACCCGCCCAACGCGCGCCGGATCGTCAATTCCGAGCAGATTCCGTTCAAAGGTATCGCTCGGCGTGGAAAAAATGAAGCTTCCGCCGGGCTTCAGTACGCGCGCGACCTCCTGAAGGGCGAGGGTGTCGTTGGGGATATGCTCGAAAACGCAGATACTCACCACAGCCCCGAACGTAGCATCAGGGAACGGCAATGCCGTGGCGTCGGCGGTCGTCAGGCCCTGGTAAGCCTCCCTCACTCGTGCGGCACTCGTTTCGGAATGCACCCGGTCCAGGCCAAAAACCGGCCAGTGGGAGGGCAAGGCTATTTCGCCAACGTCGCCGTTGCCGCAACCCAGATCGAGTACGGGTGCCGAGAACATCATCTCTTGCATCTCCAGCAACTCCAGCGACCGCCAGAGGCATATGGCAGGTTGGTGAAAGTGAGTAGCCATTAAATCGTGAAATATCTCCCGCGCCGACATCCCAATCAGTGCCGGCGGAAACGGATGTCCCATTACGGCGAACCAGTAACGAGCTCGATCAAATCGGCGAGTCGCTTGCCGTACGTATGTTCGCTCAGGACGCGATTACGGGATTTTGCGGCCACCGTACGGCGCTCTTCGGGCCGGTCAACGTAGTGGCGGACCAGCTCAACCAGATCGTCCGCATTCGAGTAGGTGACCAGGTCGTTAGGCGGATCGAACAATTCATGAAGCGAAGATCGATCGTCAACAAGCTGAAATGCGCCACAGGCGGCAGCCTCAAATGTGCGCATATTGCAGCCATCGACTATCTGTGGGTGATGGATATTTAGCACGATCTTGCTCGCCCGGTATGCGGCCGCGACGCGACTGGCGGGTAGCAACGTTCGTCCGCGCAGGGAGTTTTTCACCGCGTATTCCGGCGGCAACGAGTCCCAGCCTCGTCCGAATATCGCAAGATCAACGCCTGTTCGGGCAACGGCCTCCAGAACCTCGACCCGGTGCCAGTTTTCGGGCAGGTGACCCATTCGATGCCGCGAGTCCCCGACGAAAATCACGGCGGCGCCGACTGCGCTCTCCACGCCATCGGCCGAGTAGACATCCGGATCGGCGGCATGCGGTAGAACGTTTACCCGCCGTGCCCCGTGCCGCTCGACGTCGGCGGCGTAATGGCCGTCCGTGAGGAAAAACCAGTCATAAACATCTAGGCTGCCGATTATGTTCGGAAACCAAAAGGGGTTGTCGCCGCACCACTGAACGAGCGGTCCCGATAGGGATTTCTTAACGATATGGAGCGTCTCCGGCAGGAATACCTCGCCCTTGATTACGAGGAGAAGATCGGGCTTGAATTCTTGAACGCCTTCGAGAAGGCGGATGTTATCGTCCATTGCGGACGCGAAGATCCGCTCGACCTTGAAGCGCGACTCGCCGATCAATCGACGGCGAACTCGGCCGCGAATTCCTATTGATGCGTTCAAGTCGCCGCTGTACAAAAAAAGCCTCGCCTCATGACCCAGCTTTTTCAGCCCGGCTGCCACATAGTCGGCCAGCGCGCCGGTATCCCACCAAGGACCGGCCACGAAGATTCTCAACGGCCTATCACTCGCGGTTGCCAATGGCGTTCGCACACGGTGTCATTGCGCTCCCGTTTCCTCTGCGGCGGCCGAGCCCCGGCGACCGAGCCGTAGCGCATTCAGGCCCTCGGCGCGAAGGCTCTCACCGTCCAGAGCATAATTCGCCGCCGCATAGCCGGCGACCAGAATCATGCTCAGCAGCACAAGCAGTGGAGCGTTAGTTGTAATTGGACGGACAAAAAAGAAGCCGACCAGACCGGTGGCGGCGGCGACCACCGCCGGGTACGCGACAGGTCGTAGGACATTTCGCCGCAGAAGTTTCCTCGTAATGAAGTACAGATACACAAATGCGCCGAGCTGGCTTCCAACCAGGGCGAATCCTACCGCCTGGTAATCCATTCCTGTCACGACGAGAGCACCTACCAACAGCCACGCCCCGGCGGCCCAGACCGCCGACAATGCCAGAAGCCGGCCGCTATGGCCCACGGCATTCAAGATCGGATACATAAGGCCGTTTATTGGTACCAGCAGAGCGTTGACGGCCAGGATGTAGAGCACCGGTACTGCTGGAGTCCAGCCGTCGCCGTAGATGAATACGGCTATCTCCTCGGCGAACGCAAGAATCAGCGCGAAAAAGGGAAACGTCAGCAGACAATTCCACTTGAGCGCGAGCATTGCTCCTGCGCCCACGGCTTCAACGTCCCTTTGAGCCCGCGAAAAGGCGGGCAGGCTGACCCGTGCGACCAGTTGAGTGAGAATCAATGGCTGTTGCGCGACCTTGTCGGCCCAGTTCAGGAAGCCCGTCGCGGATCGTCCGAACGCCGCCGGCCCGAGTATCGGAATCAGGCTGTCCTTGAGCATCAACAGGATCCGTTGCCCTTGAAACTTTGCCCCAAACTGAACGTTGCCGAGCAGTCGCGATCGGTCAATCGTCAAAGCCGGCCTCCACCGATGAAGGAAGAGCAAAAATACGGTTGGAATAATGCTCGCGCCGACGTGCGCGGCGACAAGTGCCCACGGGCCGGCTCCCGCCAGGGCCAGGGAAATTCCGGCCGCATAGAACCAAACCGTGCCGGAAACGTCAGCTGTGGCCAGTCTCGCAAATCGCAGGTGGCGCTCGAGCATTGCGGCTGGGACAGCCCGAAACGCGCTGAGCAGCACCGACAGGCCAAATGCACGGATGATCCACGGATCGGGCGAGCCTTCGTCTAGTGCGTCAAGAATGAGCGGGCCGGCGACGAATATGAATCCCGCGGCCGCGGCCACCAGGAGGACCTGAGCGGAAAATACGGTTCGGAGATCGCGCTCCTCCGGTTCATCCGGCGATTGAATCAGCGAAGCGCCAAGCCCTACGTCGCTGAACTGCTTGATGATCCCGGCCAAAAACGCCACGGGCACGATCAGCCCGAATACTTCAGGTAGAAGCAGGCGATACAGAGCGACATCCCCCGCAAACGCGACCACGCGCATGGTCCCCTCGCGAGCGCCCAGAGCCACAATACCGCCCAGCGCTCGTTGGCTGAGTACCCTGCGCGCGGAACTATCGGCCACGCGCGCCGGCTCCGCGGGAGAAATCAAAAAGCCGGATGGCCAACGCCACCGCACTCGTAGGCGCCAGCAATGTTTCAGTCATCCGAGGTTGGTCTGGCTCTGAACACCGCGCGGCGGAATCGGCTCGATGCCCTCATTCGCTTTTTCCGTCCGCAACTCGCTGAAAGACATCGAGCATTCCCCGAACGGTCTTATCCCACCCGAGTTGCGCCGCGCGCCGCCGGCCGCCGTCGCCAAGCGCCCGTGCTTCGGTAGGATTTGAGAGCAGGCGGTCCATTGCAGCCGCCGTGGCTGCAATATCGTGCTGTTTCACCAGGATGCCGTTTTCCCCGGAAATCACCGGCTCTTCCGCCCCGGAATCGTACGTACCGATCACCGGCGCCCCGCACGCGTTGGCTTCGAGATGAACCAGCCCGAACCCGTCGAAAGCCCTTTCGTCGCTCAAAAAATGGGCCACCATAACGGTGCATCTGTGGTACCAGTCGATCTTTTCATCCTCGCCGACCTCTCCAAGGAATTCGACACTGTTTGCAAGATTCAGATCCGCGATCAGACGCCTGAGCTCATCGAGATAGGGTCCTTCTTCGGTCTGCCCGGCGATCGTGTAACGAGCGGTCGGATGCTTTTCGATCACTCGCGCGAATGCACGAATCGAGACGTGGAGACCTTTGCGCGGCTTTACCATCCCGACCGAAAGTACGCGCTTTGCCTCCCTGGGCGGTAACTGACGCGGAGGCCAGAACTCTTCGACCCGGACCCCCAGCGGAACCACGGAAACTGTGGAGAGCGGAATCTGCTCCCGAACGCGCCGCTCCGTGTACGCGCTGATCGCAGTCAGATGGTCAGCGCGGCGCAGGGCGCGCCGCAGAAGAAATCGCTCGGGTAGCGGATGGACGTTCGGCAGGCTGTACGAACCGACCAACGATGCGACCAGCGGTGTACGCATCGGAAGCAATCCCAGAGCCGGCAGATACGGCTCGACGAAGCAATGCACCAGGTCGCATCCCGCAGCGCCCCGCAGCAACGCTGGCGCGTTTCGGAGCAGCAATTTTGCGTAGTGGCGATCCTCATACATGAACGATCGAATGTCGTGATGGTCGGCGTGGTCCGCAAGATCGCGGTAGTCGCAGAATTTGCGCGGCGACAAAATCCTGCACTCAACGCCAGCGGCTATGAGACCTCGGATGATTTCGGCCGCGTAGCGCCCCCAGCCCGTTACAGGTTGAAGGGCGTCGGCGACGAGGCAGACTTTCAACCGTTCGTGGCCGGACCTGACGGAACCGCCCGCCGTCTTACCCCGATCTCCCTCACAACCGCAATGACGGCCAGAACGGTTATAGAGATACCGCCGGCGATGCCGAGTCCACGGGCGACCGCCCAGTCGGGAGGTGAATAAGCGAAGCGCACCACGTACTCGCCCGGTTCGAGCGTTACGGCGGCCGCGAATCGATTTACGGTCAGATAGGGAGACTGACGGCCGTCGACTTCGGCCTTCCAGCCTCGCGTTACGAACGAGTTGGAAACGAACAGCGCGGTACGGTCAACGTCGACGCGATAGGTACGCGTTCCGTCCGATGAATGGGAGCTGAGTATGCGACCCGCAGGTTCGGCGTCGCTGCTCGGGAACCCCGGATCTCCGTCAACGAAAACAGAACCGGGCGGCGATTCTGCCAGGGAATCCAAAATCGAACTGGTCGGCAGTGTGGAGTCGTCGGGTTGCCAGAGTTCGGTCAAATATGCCCGGCCAAGGGTGGCCGGCACGCCATAAATCCAAACCGTCTGATCGACGCCGGCCCATTCCGGAAACTCGACATCAATCGAGACCCGCGATTCTCCAAGGCTAGCGTCAACCGATGTTCCGGAGAAGACCGCATCGACGCCAAGGGCGGCGAAAACCGGCATCCGGTCGCCCAGAATCCGCGCCTTTTCCTCTTCCGGCGAGATGGGATCCGAGGCGAATCCAGACAGCGTGGTGCGCTCGCTCCCCAGGTAGGAAAGAATCTCCGCCTGACGCCTGCTCATCAGATTTTCATAACCGTCAATAGAGCTGAGTCCGCTCCGCATTGGCAAGTTTGGCGTAAGAACCTGGCGCAGGAACAGGTATTCGATCTGATCGCGCTGCGTCTGGTTGAGGCGGTCTCCGGTCCCGACGGAAAGTTCCCACTTGTCGGCCAGGCCCCGATAGGAGAAAACGCGACTATCGGGAGGTATCACGGACGAATGGGCGGTTGCGGTTGGCGCCTCGAAGTAACGGGCCGGTATTGCGTCTATTCCGTGGCCGAGCGAGAAGAAAACGTCAGCGGCAAGCACCAACGTGACAGCGCCCACGGCTGCCCGCGGCGAGATTTTCCCCCGAACGTATCCCCAGATCACCAGAGCTGAAAGGATGGCCGCCGCGAGCGTGAAGGCAGGAGTCCAGCTTGCCAGGGTAAACGACTTTTGCAGGTTCTTAAATAGCAGATCGAACGTGGCATAGTACTGCTCGGCCGAACCGAATCGACCCGGCCCTCCGACCACAAACCGATCGATCGCGCGATTTGCAATGTCTCGAATCGGGCCTGCCGCGGCGCTGAGCAGGATCGTCGTTAAGACCGTCGCCGCCAAGATCAGCGCAGCATACCCGACCAGCAATCGCGAGATCGCGCGGGTGAGACGCAACCGGCGCGCTGACTCCTTGCGAAGCACTTGAAGTCCGAATCCGCTGAGAAACGCAAACGCAAACGCAACAAGCACGATGAACCTGCCCGGCTGCCGGACGAATCCCCAGAGGGGCAACCGGTGCAGAATCTCGAATACGGGCGTGAAGCTTCCTAGCGCCAGGACCCACGCGACAACCGCAAGTCCCGCCAGGAATATGACAGTCGGCTCCCTGCGTCGGGTCCAGATCGCCAGTGTTATCAGTGGAATGGCCAGCAGTCCGGTGTAGGCGAGCGGCTCAGCCCGCAACTGACCATCGAGAATCCGCGGGATTTCAAAGCTCGGATAGATATAGCCGAGCAAAAGGCTCCACGGCGAAGCCGATCCGCCCGAGGCTGTGCCGAAATCAAGCCCGCTTGCACGCGTCGACTCGGCGGTTACCGCAAGCACCGGCAAAAGTCGCGGAGCACCGGAAGCCAGCGCCAGCGCCAGCACGAGGGCGAGCAGGCCCGCGTATTTGAGTGACGCACGACCTCCACGCTCGCGGTATAGCTGGACGGCGCGAAATACCCCGTACGCGCCAATCGCGCTGACGAGCATCAATGCAATTTGCGGGTGGCCCGCGAGAATGGCTACAGCCACGATCACGGCGAGCGCCGGAACGAAAATAAACCGTCCCCTGGCGATCTTTTCCGTTGCCGCCAGCCCGGCCGGGAGAACGAAGAAAATGTCGGCGTAATTGAGAAACCGCGAAGTGGCGAAGACAAACGGGCCAAATGCGAACAAGTATGCGGCCAGGAACGCGGCGCTCCTGTCAAGGCCCCAGATGCGAGCGAGCCAGTACGCGGAAGCCGCCGCGAGCAGCAGTCCAAACGCCGTCTCGGCATGGTACGCAAGCGGCATCGGAAGCAGCGTGAGAAACAACCAGGTGACAGGATAAAACCAGCCGAACTCGGAGAACGCTATCGGAAAGCCGCCAAGGTAGGCGTCGGTCCACAGCGGTATGGAGCCTGACTTCAGCCCGGACTGAAGTAACTCGTAGCGCGGTCCGTAGCTGAGCAGAAAGTCGAAGTCCTGCCATGTTTGATTCTCAAACAGCAATCGCCGGTACAGAACCGCTAGAGGAACGAGAAGCCCGGCGGCGACCAGCCAGTTCCTATTGAATGATCCAGAAAGCGCGTTCAGCGTTCGACGGGTCAAACCAGATTCCTGAGGAATCCCTTGATGAGCGCCGCGCGGGAATTCCAGGAGTATTGATGCGCGATCTCCAGGCCCCCCTGCCTTATCTTCTCCCGCAACTCCGCGTCCGCTGCGACCCGCTCTAATCCGGTCGCCAGGGCACCAGCATCGTCCGGTTCGATCAGAAGCGCCGACTGACCACTCTCGACAATTTCCCGGACCGCCGGAACGTCTGACGCCACCACCGGAGTGCCTGAGGCTAAATACTCAAACAGCTTTAACGGAGATGTGTATTTTGCCGAAATTTCGGCCATCCCTGAATTCGGCAGCACGGCGAAATCGGCCGCCGCCAGATAGACAGCGGCATCGCGAGCGGGCAGGTGACCGACGACAGTGGTGCGTTCGTCGGCCCGCGTCAGATCGCGAACCCGCGTCAGGTCCGGCTCGATGCCTCCAACCAGGAACGCACGCCAATGTTCGGGCAGACGGCGGGCTGCCTCAATGAGTGTATTCACGCCCTTCCACGGATAAAAATGGCCTGTGTATACCGCGACCATGGCCTCGGAATCGATTCCAAGCCGATCTCTTGCAACAGTCTTATCCGGCAGAGTCGAATACGCTTCAAGATCGACGCCGTCGCGCGCCGTAACTACGGTTTTGGGGTCCAGGCCCATGGCAAGATACCAATCCCGAATGTGGTCCGAAATCGTCACCACAGCGTCGGCGCGCCTCGCCGACCACAAATGGATCTGCCGCGCCAGACCCGGGCGCGGCAACGTGTGAACCTCGAATACGAAAAGCCTCCCCTTACCGGTGGAGAGCAGGTTTAAAAACGTCAGTACCAGCAAGTCGCGAGAATAGACGACGCACGGAGGCATTTTTGCCACGAACATGAAGGCCGCAAACGCAAACGTCAGCGTCTGAACTAGATGGGCGATCCGGGGCAGCGGTGCCACCCCAAGCCAGGGCCAGTCCAGCGTTACTCTTTTCACAGGATCGATGCACGGCAACCCGACCATTCCGAAACTGTCTTTCACCCCGTAGTAGTCGAAGACGTTTGTCACCCGTTTCATCGGCTCGGTGTTGGCGCGTACGGGATAGACCAATCGAACGCGCTCGAAAATGGCCGAAAAGGCCGACGCCATCTGCATGATCTGCAGCACGTGGGCCCTTTCGCTGGGAACTCGCGCACTGGCGACCAATGCCAGCTCCCGAAACACGGCTGGGGTGCTCACCGCCGGTACGAAATGGATATAGACACGGGTTCGTCAACCGCTTCAAAACGCAGACTGCCTCCGTGAGCCGACCACTTCCATCGGGTTTTCACGTCCAGACTTTCCACGCCATCCGGCGGCGTGTACGACAGGTCGGCAATCGAAGCTTCGGATTCAAGAGACTCGACCACGCCAAGGCCCTGTTCGTCGATTTCATAAACTCGGCGGATCGTCACCCCTTCGAGCGGAGTACCGTCGATCTCCGCCATTCCACCCGCCATCGTTGCGCCGCCGGCTGACGCGGCTACGTTCCATTTTCGCCAGAACCGGCCCCGGAACCGCCGCCCCGTGGCATTGGAAAAGAGTGCTGAAGCGTCGCGGATCAGCGCGCTGAACGCCCACCGCCGACGGCCCGATCGAAAAACGCTTCTTGCAACATGTGCGCGAAATCGCAGGTCGCGACCAGGACGGTTGATTGTCAGCACGGAGCCCAATATGCCCGCGAGGCTTCGGGATCCGCTCGAAGACCACCCGTAATCGTCATTTCCTATTCTGACTGCCTCATTTTGCCAGCCACGAGCGCGGCGTCCGAGATAGAAAACCTCCCCGTGGTCCGCCGAGGCACCCCACAAAACGTTGCGGGGTTCCGAACGCGCGGAAATGAGGGCGCACGTATCTGGCGTCTGAATGCGAACCAGTCCGGCATCCGGAAAGAGCCGCACTTCGTCGCCTTCGAGCAACGCACCGTGCGCGAACTCGGGCTTTATCGCGGCTATCTCGCTGGCACGCGCCAGCCAGGCGACGTCCGCAGTATGAAAGTGACGGCACAAGAATCCCGGGTATCCCGAGGGCACTCCCCGAAACGCACCGTCGTCATCTTGCGTCTCCAGCAGCCGAGCGCACTTGACTTGAATTTCGTCACGGACGCTGGCAATTCCCAACATGGCGGCGAGCGCGTAAATGTCGTAGGGGTGGCTTCCGGCTTCGACATCTCCCGCCCAAAACCATCGCTTTGATTCGATAGCAAGGGGCTTGTACCCCAGCGGCGTAGAGGCCGCGCGAAGGAACTCGAGACCGGCTTCCAGAGGCTTTCGAAATGTCTCTAATTCGCCACACAGCGAAAGTGCATAGGCCGCATAGGCCAACACTCGCGGCTGGTAGTAAACGCTGACTCCGGCGGCCCCTTCGTGAATTCCGAAACGAGCCGGGCAGGGATGGTACGGAAACGAGCCATCAGGATTCTGGTCTTCGATCGACCGCTCGACGGACTCAAGCACCGCCGCCTTCCATGCGGGATCGCCGGTCAAGCCGAAAGCTGCCGCCAGTCCCGCCGCACCCCATAACCGCTGGTTTGTGACTTCCTTCGAGACCACTGCATCGACGAGGTACGACTGGCAATTCTTCGTGACGGCATCGACCAGCGTATCCCTGCGGTCCCGATCGATCTCATCTCCGAAGCGACGGATCAGGGTTGATAGCGCGTCGGTGCATTCGCCGCTGTCGATCACGTTGTTCGAGTTATTTGCTGGGTCGAGCCTGCCCGGATGGTAAATCCACGCACCATGATCCGGGTCTTGAATCAGCCGGTTCGCAACAGTCGCCGCGCGCGACTCCGCCCGGCGCAGATACTCCGGTTCGGCGGTCGCCGCATACAGGCAGCAGTCAATGACGATGGAACGTGCCGACCGCCCCGTGTGGTCGAGGCCGTGTTCCGGACACACCAGGTCGCCGTTACTTGAAGTTCTGGCGTGCATGTAGCCTGAGACGCGCACGAGCGCATCCAGTACCTCTGGGCTCAACGTAATGACGTCTCGGCGCGTTTCAACTCGACCCGTCACGTGCGCTCGCCGATTTTCCGCGCGGGAACTCCGGCAACAATCGCGTACGGTTCGACATCGCCTGTCACTACGGATCGAACGGCAACAACCGCCCCGTCGCCGACCGTAATTCCGGGAAGAATCACCACATCGCTGTAGATCATCACGTCGTCGCCGATGGTGACGGGGCTTGTGGTGATCGCGGACCGCAAAACTGGGGTTTCGCGGCTGGCGGTGTCATGCGTGTGGGTGAGTATCTGCGAGTCACGGCCGATATGGGACGCCGCTCCTATTGTTACGGATTCCGAACAATCTATCCGGCATCCGGACAATATCTGAGTTTCCGGTCCAATCCGAAGTTCGGCTGGCCCTGTAACTCCGTACTCTCGACCGACCCGAACGTCGCGCTTAATATCGCACCGGTCACCGAGTACGACGCGCACCCCTCGCGGAAAGTAAAACCTGGGATGCAGCCTCGCGTCGCGTCCAACGGACACTCCGCTGCTGATCCCGAGGATAGCCCGGCGCAAGCGAACAACGGTTCGATCATAGGGGCCGGCCCACGTCAAATCGGGAAGCTGGAAAATCAGCCGGGCGATTAGCCGAATCCAGATCTCGCCCAATTGTCGGCTAACCCCCGTCCGGCGCTGGCGCGGCACGGGGAGGAACGCCACTGCAAACGGCTTCGAAAAGCCCAACGAGTCGGTCGGCGAATCCCGGCAGTCCGTGCTCGGCTTCCACGGTTTCCCGCAGCGAGACGGCGATCCGCGATCGAAGTCCCGCGTCGTCGAGGAGCCCGGCGAGTTTTGCAGCCAGCGTGCGGGAATCGTCGCCCTCCACATATAGATCGTCCGCGAACGGCTCAACCACCGAACGGTACGACGGATTGTTGGATACAACGGGCACCCCGGCCAGGACAGCCTCAAGGCCGTTTTTGTCCAGCGCGGGCGCTGCCCGCAACGAAACGGCCAGGTGCGCACGTGCAAGCGTTTGCGGCATCTCATCGCCGGGCACGGCCCCCAGGAACCGAACGCGATCAGTCAGCCCGAGTTCGCCAACCCGACGCTGCAAACTCCGCAAATACTCGCGATCGTCGTCGCGGAAGGGTTCTCCGGCGACCTCCAGAACGGGGCTGTCGGGTCGATCGCGCAGCTCGACATGTCCCAGCGCCTCCACCGCCAGGTGAATCTGCTTCATCGGTGTTATTCGAGACGCCGCGAGTATGACCGGCGGATCGGCTTTCACGCCGTCCGCCGCCGTATACCGAGAGGAATCGATACCGTGGCCAAGGACTGCTACCTTGCGGCCGTGCAACGGGTAGCTGTCAGGTGAAGCTGTCGCCACGGCATCAACAAGCCGATGCGCAATTCGGAGGCGCTTGGAGAGCCCATGGCTTGCGTACCAGAGGCACACGGGGACCCCCACCGGTTTGGCAAAAACGGCGGCGATGAGTGCATACGCTGGCACCATGTGGGCGAATATCAGGTCGATCTTCCTCGTCGACACCCTGCGCCCAAGCTCAGCGGCGAGCGCCAGACCCGCACCTCCGGCTGAGACGCTGTCTGCGCGACGCAGGGGAACGACGGTCACGTTTTCGGGAAGTTCAAACGTTCCAACGCGCCCGGCCGCAACGATGAGTTCAGAGACTCTCGAGGAGATGGCGTCGGCCCAGTCGTGAGCAACGCGCAATACGCTGCTCGCCGCGTTGAGCTCTTGAGTAATCATCAGGACTCTCAAGGGGCAAATCTCCCGGTGTTGTTCAACGCCAGCTTCCGGTAGGCGGCCGCGTAGCGCCCGAGCGTTTTGTCCCGGCTGAACGGCCTTACCGCATCCACGCTCATGCGGCCCATTCGAGACGCTACGTCAGGATTTCCGAGCAATTCAAGGATGGCGGTTGAGATTTCCTGAGCGTCCCAAACGGCGATTCGCCCGCTGAGCCCGTCCTGGATTACCTCGGGCATGATTCCGACCGGCGTTGAGACAACCGGAGTGCCGCAGGCCATCGCCTCCAGACACACGCGGGGCAACCCCTCGTTGTACGAGGTGCAAACGAGCAACCTCGATCTCGTGAAAACATCCGAAACTTCGCGCGGCGACCCCAGCCAACCCGCAAAACTGAATTGTTGCAATGCGCGCGCTTTCGCGAGGGCGCGTCTGAACTTAGGCATCTCGGGCCCCTCGCCTATTACCAGGAACTTCGTTTGCGGGCGTAGCGTTGCGATGATTCCCGCCGCCTCGGCGAGGAGGTTTAACCCCTTGTTCGGAACGAGCCGTCCGCAGAAAACTACGTCCCAGCGAATTTCAGCTTCCGGATTCGGAGAAAAGACACCGAAATCGAGATATGCGGACGGCAGCGTCAGGATGCGATCGGCCGGCACTCCCCACGAAAGCAGCAACGCCGGCATTTCCATCGAGTTGACGACGCGAAATGCCTGGACCTCGCTTCGCGCCCATTGCACGTACCACCGAGTCAGGTGTTTGAGGATCATTTCGATTTTGTTGGCCGGGCGCGGATGCCCGGGAACGTGGTGTATTTCGGAGACGATGGGAATTCCAAAGTTCGCTTTGATGCGCTGAGCCGCGATGCCATTGTAAAAGCGGCCAAAATCGTGACTGACCACCAGCGAATAGGGTCGTTCCAGGACCAATTCGTCGGTCTTTCTCAATATTGAGTTCGAGCGCAACAGGCGGCTCCCAAATATCGGATGCACGAACACGTTTCCATGCAATTTCCGAGGCTCGGCGCCGGTGAATCCGGGCGTGACGACATCGACGCGTTCAAAATGAGACGCCAGTCCCGCGAGCGTCACGTGAAAGGGGCCGATCCTCCCTTGAGCGACATCTCTGTCGCCGCTCAGCATCAAGAGGTTGGGGTCATTCACGGAGCGTTTTTCCGGCCATCATCTGCCAGCCATTATGACCCAGCCGGATCTGAAACAAGAGATGCCGACGGTCCGCCGTAACCCATGCTGCTGCATCAGTTGCCCTGTTGCCGAGCGCTAGCGACGAAAATAGGCCACTACGTTCGCGAGACCCATGCCTGCCAGCCCCACGGTCGACAGGATCAGACCGGCCGCCGCAAGCCCGAGTGATATAGCGGCGATTCGCCAGGAATCGGGAACGTCGAAACCGAGCGAGTAACCCAATCGTGCGAACTCGCCGGAAACCATCGTCACAGCCAGGCGGTAGACGCCCGGCGGACTGCCCTCGAAGTCGTATGAAAGAGGCCGGGAACCGCTTACGTTAGCGCGGGCGGGGTCTATGAGATCGACGATCAGACGATCCGTAATCTCGATGGCCTCTTCATTTCCGGGCGGGTGCAAACGGATTTCAATCGTCGCCCGGCCGGATAGCCCGAAAATCCGCAGCGATCTTGTGAAATCCGTGATTTCCAACGACAAAGCGAGCGGCGCTGATGAACTCAAGCCGAACTCGCCGCGCTGGGGCTCCCAGCCCTGGCGATCGCGAATGAGACTCGCGGCGAGCCAGAGCGTTAACGAGATTGCAAATACCGCAAGCAGCGGCTTTCCAATCACGGTATTCAGCCCAGCCATCGGCTCCATCCATGGAGGCACGGCGCGACCGCGATCCCGATCGACCACCACTGTCTGTTCCAATACCGGGTCGGGTGCCCGGCGCCAATCCCTGTCGAGCGCCCTGAGCTCAGCCGAATCGATCTTCAGACGACGTACATTCTGCTGGTACTGGATGTACGAAATCGGCTCGTCCGCCGCAACGACTTCGGAGCCGTCCGCTTCAGTCGGTTCGGTAATCGATACGAAGACGCGCGCGATTCGCAAGACCCACCATCGCCACAACGCCAGAAGAATCAGACTGATCGGAGTGGCGATTAGCAGCGTCACGACGACGAGACCTACGTCAGATGTCCAGATACGGTCGCTGAACGTAATTTCTCGCCAGGCGTCCCGGTCCGCCAATTGCGAGCTAACTGTCAAAAGCTTCAAAAACGCCCAGATGGATATGCCCGCCGTGCAAACTCCAAAGATTGATAGCAGGGCGCCGGCAAAGCTCCAGGAAGACCTTGCCTGACCGACGCGATGAAAGGCGTTCGCGAGAATGAATCCGGAGACGCTAAGGGCGACTAATGCGGGCCACAGGTCGGCGATGAGCGTAAGTCCACCCCTGACCCCGGCAGAGAGACTCTCCGCCAGGCCGAGGCGCTCGCCGTCCCGTAGGAACCGGGCCGACCCCAATCCTTCGATTGTGCTGGAGGGTGCGACCAGCCCCACGAAGAAGTAGAAGACTTCGATGACAACCGCGGCGGTTGCGGCGCTCAAAATCCCCGCCGCAAGCCCGATGAGTCCCGCGGTACGCGGCGAGGCCTCCAGAATCGCCTCCCGAACCAGCCAGGCTCTCGATCGCTTTCGTGCGGCGGTCGGCAGCATCTAGCCTGATTCCGGCGCGAGACTGCGGCAAGCAGGCACAACACACGATTTGTTGGAATCCATAGCAGCCGATCGGGGAAGGTCTCGACCGCCCGCCCGCAACATCCGAGCTATCTGACCGTGGCCGTGTCCGTGCACAGTTTCAAAGTTTCCTCGACCAGCCGGTCCCAGCTGTAGTGATCCAATTCCTGGCGCGCCGCCTCCGACAACCGACATCCAAGCTTCCGGTCTGCCAACAGAGCATTGACGGCCTCGATCATCGCCTCGCGATCGCCGTATTCGACCAGCAGCGCATTGACGCGATTCTGCAGTATTTCGAGGTTTCCTCCCACATTTGTAGTGACTATCTTGGCTCCCGCCCAGCGGGCTTCAAGCAGTACATGCGACATGCCTTCGTAGCTCGTGTTGAGGACAAAGATATCCGCAGCCGCGAGATAGCTGAAAACGTCGTCCTGCGGAACTGCGCCAACGAACACAACTCTGGCGCCCACATCCCTCGCCAGATTTTCGAGGTACTCACGCTCCGGCCCATCGCCAACGATAACGAGTGTGGATTTCGGTTTGAAGTTGAGCGACATGCGAACGAGATCATCGATCTTTTTCCACGAATACAATCGCGCAACAGTCAGAACCAGGGGACCGTCAACGCCCAGGGACCGCCTGAGCTCGTCTGCACCGATGAGGATTTTGGGTTCGCCCGGGAGCGCATTGTTGATCACGACCGCCTTCTGGGAGGCTACGCCCCACCCGCCAACGAGGCGCTTCAGATACTGGCTGGGCAATACAACGCGCGTTGCAAGTTTGCAATACAAGTTTTGAACGCGGCGGACCAACTCTACCTTTGACGCGTAGCGCCGGGTCTGGAATTCGTCGATCGTATCGGATGTCCAGAGCTGCCGGGTGGCGTATTCCCAGGCAAAGTCGCCGACGACCTTCAGAATTCGAGGCTTGAAGGCCGCCGCGCCGCCCAAAACGGCTGGTAGCTCCAGACCGTTGATATAAACGACGTCTGACCGGAGCGCCCACAGCCATACCCAAATGAATACACGCGCGAATCGTATAGGGACCGGCAACCGCCGCGAGATTCGCTTGACGGGATACCGCTCGCTGCCATCGATGCGGACGTCGAGTGTGCAGACCACGGCGCGCACGTCGTGACCGCGATCGTCCAATTCGGCGGCCAGCCGCGATATGTGCGTGGCCGGCCCGCCGATGTCGGGCGGGAACAGGTTCGAAACGAACAGGATTCGCATCAACGATTTCGGTGGCCTAGAAAGTTCGAGATCCTACGGAGCCGGTTCGCCGCGGGGACGTGGTCGAAATGCCGGTGCGGTCAGACGCAGAGCCTTCAGGCGTTTTCCTTGCGCCACCAGGAGCTATGTGAATACGGGTCGACGTGGTCCGGGTCGTCGCGGACGAATTCCGCGAATGTCAACGCGGAGTTGTTTCGCAACGCAACCGAGATAACCTGACCGTGCAGCGCCATTTTCGCCAGGCGCTCGTCGCTTCCAAGAGTTCCCAGCGCGGCTTCATATGCCGATTCGGCATCGGCATCTTCCAGAAGGACGTCGATGAACCGCTTGGTGGAAAACTGGCACCGTGGCAGTCCCGCAACGATCCGATCCACCTCCGGAATCAAAACTTCGCGGGCTTCGGTAACGTCGGGTTCCGTGAATTCACGCATGGTCGAGTCTCGATTCCATAGCGAACGAATCTCCTGTAGCCAGGCCGTAGATCGGATTTGTGGAGGACCGAGGATTCCGCTTGACTCGCACATGTTCCGAGCGCGAATTCGAGATTCGTCGACTGAAGGTCACGATATCAGGTCCAGCAGGCTGACGGGATAAAGCGGAGCCTCCCCCCGGCGAAAGTCGTCGAGACTCATCCACTTGACATCGAGCGGTTCGCCGTTGTCCTCGACCCCGTCGAACGTATCGAGGTCGAAAAGGCCAGGGTCGGCAAACGTCGCCTCATACACGAGCACGATCTCGTGCCCACGCCTTCCCTCAAGCCAAAAAATGTTTTCAATTGTGCCAACGTAGCTCACATCCTTGAGTTCGGCGTCAATTTCCTCCTGAATTTCCCGTGCCACGGCGTCCTTGCCAAGCTCGTCAAATTCAATTCCACCACCGAGAGGCCGATAATACGTTTCACCCTTGACCTTATCAAAGGACTCGAAAACCAGAATTTCACCACCGCGGCGGATCACGCAGATGGCTATCGGTCGGATTATTTGGCTGATACGCCACAACCTCCTGATCTCGTCACTTAGATCATAGAGGCGGCGCAGCAGGCATCCTGTGTGAGAATGAGGGCGTGCCGAATTCCACACGTTCGGAGAATCGATGTCATCGACGGAGAAAGGCCACCAGTCCGGCTCGTCGGCGGGGCAGATTGACACCGGGCGGCCCGGTTGGGACGCATATTTCATCACGCTCGCGAGCGAGGTGGCCAAGCGAAGCAACTGCAGACGACGAAAAGTCGGAGCGATCGCCGTCAAAGATCGGACGATCATAAGCACCGGTTACAACGGCACGCCGTTCGGAGTGCGGAATTGCGATGCCGGAGGCTGCAGGCGCTGCGCGTCGGACGCCGCGCCGGGTGAAGGCTATGACACCTGCATTTGCGTTCACGCGGAGCAAAATGCGATAGCGTTGGCGGCGCGTCATGGAACCTCGACCGACGGAGCCATGATCTATACAACGCTTCGGCCATGTTTTGGATGTGCCAAGGAAATGATTCAATCCGGGATCAAGGAAGTCGTGTACGCCAATGAGATGGGCTACGAGCCCGAGTTGGAATCTGTTTATTCGTCACTGATTCAGGAAGCGGGACTCCGAATGAGGAAATTCTCGCACCCCTAAATATCGAATCGCTACGCCGCCGCTTCTAGCTCCGCGCAGCACGCCTGGCCGCGAAGTACCCGCCTTGCGGCTTCCAGGTAGGGGTCATCGTCGCCCCCGAGCTCCACGGCGTCACCATCGATCTTGAAGTCAGGTTCTATTCCCACGCCGTCCAGGTGGGTGCCGTTGGGAGTTTCCCAGATTGCGACCGTGACTCGAACAACCGAGTCGTCGCGAAGCGAGAACGGTATTTGAACCGATCCTTTGCCAAAGGTTGCGGTCCCGAGCAGTTTGCCGCGACCGTGATCCTTTATAGCTCCCGCCACGATTTCCGAAGCGCTGGCGCTACCGCCGTTCATTAGGACGACGACAGGGAGATCCAGGGCCGTACCGCGCCCCGAGGCCTTGAATTCAACATCGCCCTCAGTTCGAGACCTTTCCGAAACAACCAGTGTTCCGCCCGGAAGGAACTCGCTGGCGACATCCACTGCCGTAAAAAGGAGCCCTCCAGGATTGTTGCGGAGGTCCAGGATCAGGCCTTCGGCGCCATTCAAACGGAGCTCGCGAATGGATTTGCGCAGCTCTTCGGTCGTTTTTTCACCAAAGTTGGAAAGTCGCACATATCCAAATTCATCCACTGATTTGGAAACCACAGACGGAACGACGATGGCACGCCGGACGACGGCAACTTCGCGAACCTCGGGGGCACCCTCGCTTTGAATCGACAGCACGACTGTGGTGCCCGCGGGTCCGCGGATCTCCCGCACCAGCTCCTCCAACGACTTGCCTTTGGTTGCTTCCCCATCTACGGCCAGCACCAGGTCGTTGGGCTTGAGGCCAGCCTCTTCGGCCGGAGATCCGGGGAGAGGTCGAACGATCCTGATCACACCATCGTCGGTGAGATCCACGGTGGCGCCAATACCCTCAAACTCCCCCTCGAGACGCTCGCGATCCACCTTGGCGCTGGCGGCATCGACCCAGTCCGTGTAGTCATCGCCGGTGGAGCGCACCATCCCCCGCGTGGCACCTTCCACCAGCTCGCGCGGATCGAGCGGCCCTTCGTAGTAGTTCTTCTGAACCCGATCCCACGCTTCCCAGAAAACCCTGAGCTTCGACTCAACCTCTTCTCCCACTTCAGGTTGGGGAGTCAATCCCGCGAAAACGTCCACCTTTGGGCCGGCGAACGCGAATCCGGACAGCACTCCCGCGGCGAAAGCGCCGACGACTGCGACCAGACCGATGGCCACGATAAACGCGAGGGCCTTTTTTCGCATTGAGACTTTCCTAAATTGATGATTTGGGTTCAATTTGGCCGGCGGCGTCGCGCTATCGGCCGTCGAGTCGTAATTTCAAACTAGCACACAACCCGACACACGAATCCGGTCAGACCGACGTCGTGGAGCGCTAACGAATGATGGTCCGGGGATTTACCTGCGCCCCGTTTACGCGGTACTCAAAATGAAGGTGCGGACCGGAGGTCCAGCCCGAAAGCCCCACATATCCGATCACCTGGCCGCGAGCCACAAGCTGACCGGCATACACTGGAGGCGGAAGCGTAATGTCGGCGAGGTGAGCGTATATGGTTTCTTCGGTACCGCTATGCGCGATGATGACCAGCATGCCATACGACGCCCGTCTGTCGCCGGCGAACGCATAGCCGGAGTGCAGCACTACGCCGCTGCCGGCCGCCACGATCGGCGTGGCCAGCGGAGCGGCTATGTCGATTCCAACATGTGGACACTGTCCGAACGTGCAGCCTCCGAATTCGGCGGTTATCAAGCCGGTCACGGGCCATGTGTACCCACCGCTCGCCGCGGCTGCGGCAGCGCGCGATCGCGCCTCGTCAAGCTGGCGCTGGCGTTCTAATCGCTCAAGTTCCAGGCGCTGTTGAAAGCGGAGATCGGCAATCTTGGCTGAAATGGCATCCTGCTCGCTCTGGAAGGCGTCAACGTCGGACTCCAGAGCGCCCGCCTCGGCCTCAACGCGAGCGATCAGGTCGTTTTGCTCCTGGGAACGAGCTTCGAGTTCCGTCTTGATGGTTTCGCGCTGCTCCCGCAGCCTTTCAATATCTCCGCGCTGCGATTCGATCAGGCGGGTTCGGATTCGGATCTCGTCGTTCTTTTCCTCAAGCTCGCGAATCCCCGCTATGTCTTGTTTTACGACAAGCTGCAGGCTTGCGATCCGGTCGAGAGCCTGAGTGAACGACCCCGACGAGAGCACCAGCTCAAGTCCGCTGATACCTCGGTTCGCTTTATATAACGCGCGAAGTTTTCCCGAAAGAACCTGCTTTTCCGTGTCGAAGTCCAGGGTTAAAGCCTGAATCTGGCGAGCGTTTTCAAAAACGTCCAGTTCGCGAGTTTCGAGTTGCTGCTGCAGACCCTGTAACTTGGCTACTTCGTTGTAGCGGGCCTCCTCGATTACTCGAAGGCGGGACTGAAGCGATGAACGGCGCGCGCGTGTGGCGTTCAGGAACGCTTCCGTCTGGCTTCGGCGATCCGAAAGGTCCTCAAGTTCGGATTTTCGCTGCTCGATCTGGTCGTCGATTTCGTCCGCCAGAATGGGAAGCCGCCCACCGATCATCGAAACTCCCATTGCCGCAACGCCAACAGAAGCTCGGACCAATCGCCGCCGCGATACGTTAGTCATCGAAACCGCCGGCTGAGCAGTCGCCGGTAACGCGCCCCTGGTCGAGCCGGATCACGCGTCTCCGAAGCCTGTCGACGACTTCACGGTGATGGGTGGCAACCACCGTGGTGACACCCCTACGGCTAATCTCCAAAAGAAGGTCCATGACCTCGATCGCCGCGGTCGGACTCAGGCTGTCGGTCGGCTCATCGGCCAGCAGGATGTTCGGCCTCGAAACGACCGCCCGAGCAATCGCCACCCGTCGCAACTCGCCACCCGATAGCTCGCCAGCCTGCCGATACGCGAGATTTTGAAGTCCAACGGTTTCGATGCTTTCCAGCGATCGCCGTCTTATTGCGCGTCCTGATTCGCCGGCGATCTTCAGCGGCAGCGCCACGTTGTCAAACACGGACTGATTGCCGAATAGCCGGGTGTCCTGAAAAATCATGCCAATTGAACGCCGGTACTTCGGGAGCGTGCCGTTGTGTGCGTTCGCGATGTTGACGCCGCCTATGAGAATCACGCCGCCGGTCGGCCTTTCCTCGGTGGTGACTAACCTCAGGAGCGTTGATTTACCGGCGCCGTTGGGCCCAACCAGAAAGACGAATTCGTCGCGAGGGATCGTAAGCGTGACGTTGGTCAACGCCCACTCGTCCTTCCGATATTGTTTGCAGACATCCTGAAAAACGATCATGGCGTGAAAAACCTCAATCTAGGTTTCCAGATGTCGCCTTACCGAAAAAAACGAGCCTACGCTTCCAACCACAAGACCGACCAGAAGCGTAAACAGGGTTAGATTCGCCACGAAACCTGTTTCAGTCTGAATTGGCAGAAAGGCAACGAGCGAATTGAGGGCCGGGCCGAAGCGCGAATATCCAGCCACAAAGGCAACCGCCGCAATCCCTGCCCCCACCACGCCGATGAATGCGCCTTCGATCACAAAAGGGCCGCGAACGAACCAGTCCGTGGCGCCGATCAATTTCATGATCTCGATTTCCTCGCGCCGCGAGTGGACGGCAAGACGTATGGTGTTGAAAATGACGAAAAGCGTGACCGCGCCCAGTGCGATGACGATGATGGTGCCGCCGATCCGCGCCAGCCTTGAAATCCGCAATAGCTTGCCGACCACATCGGCTCGCACCAGAACCTGCTCTACTACCGCCGCGTTCGAGCGAAGCTGTTCGGCGATTTCGAGCGCGCCAGCCGGATCCAGCATTCTGACCTCGATACTTGCGGGAAACGGGTTCGTTTCGATGACATCAAGAACCTCGGCCAGGTCGGTTAGCGTCTCCCGAAACGACTGCGCCGCCTCGTCCCGGGATATGAAGTTCACCTGAGCAACGCCGGGCCGGGCGCTGACGCTCGCAATGAGGGCGTTGACATCGCTTGGTTTGGCGTCGTCGACGAGATATGCGACGAGATTCGTTCGCCGTCCGAGGGTGTCAATCATCTTGTCCAGGGTGTCGTTGATCGCCAGAAATGCGGTGAAGACGACGAGCATGACGGCCGTTGTCATGATCGCGGCGAAGCTGGTGAATCGATTACGCCAAAGCGCGGCGAACGCAGCCGCCACTATGTAGCGCAGAGTGCGGACTCTACTCATGGTATCCGCCGGCCATCTCGTCCCGGACCACCCGCCCGTCTTCGAGTGCGATTACGTGCCGTTGCATTCGATCAACCAGGTCCTGATTGTGAGTGGCGACAACGACCGTTGTACCTTCGGCATTTACCTTTGCCAGCAACTTGATCGTCTCCCACCCCGTTTCCTTATCGAGATTTCCGGTAGGTTCGTCGGCCACCACCACCGGCGCCCTCGTCGCAAGGCAGCGGGCGATGGCAACGCGCTGCTGCTCGCCTCCCGATAGCTGAAACGGGTAGTAGTCCGCTCGATTTGCTAGACCCACCTTCTCAAGCGTCCGCGCTACAAAATCCCTTCCGTCCCTGTCGTCTTCACCCAGCACCTTCAACGCAAACGCGACGTTTTCCGAAACGTTGAGGTCGGGAAGCAATTTGAAATCCTGAAAGATGACTCCGATTCGCCGTCGCAGCGAAGGTATTTCACGGCGTTTTAATCTGGTGATGTTTACGCCGTCCACGTAGATCGCTCCGCTCGACGGCTCCTGATCCTTGGTGAGCAACCGCAGCAGAGTTGATTTTCCAGCTCCGCTGGGCCCCACAAGGAATACAAAATCACGCTCGGGGACATGAATATTGACGTGGTCGAGGGCCATTGCCCCGGTGTCAAACATCTTGACCACGTCGTGGAGGACGATCATGGACATTTGGAATTCGATTCGACCGTACAGAACGTATGCAATGAGGACTCTGGGACGAGTTCAAGCTGTGATCCCATTGACCGCCGCTAGTTCAGCCGAAGTCCCAGGATCTCGTCCTCCCAACCCGGGATTGGGCTTGAAATCAAATTAAATGTTACCAGTGGTCGCGGCGGATGGGGATATCAGCTCAACTATCCTCGTTTCGACCTTGCAAATTGACGGAAAATAATCCCGATCAGCACCACGGTGACAATCACCGATCCGATCGCCACGTTCCTTACAACCGAGGTCGGAGGAGCTATCTGGGACTCCGTGGAAACAGCGGCGGGTTCCAACCCGGGGGATGGCGAGGCGACTTGCTCGCTCGCGACCGTACTGGTCGTCGGCGTCGGAGCCGCCTTCTCCACCAATATCTCTCCGGACGTAGGCGAAGCCGCGATTACCGCCGGCTGATTCGCCGCGACTTTGGTTTCGACCGGAACTTCCTGAGGTTCGGACTCCGGGGCATCCGGCTCTACAGGGAGTCGCCTGTCGGGATCGATATCGTCCAGCCAGAGCGTCTCAAGGTCGGAGAGGGAGACGTTGAACGTAAGACGCACAGCCTCGTCGTCGGTTACTCCGTCCCGGTAGGCATCCAGCAGCCGTCGCACCGAGTCTTTGCCGAACTTGTCGATAACGAATCGCATCAGCGAGTTAGTCTCCGCATATGCCAGCACGGCTCGCGAATTTGAAGCTGGAAATGTCGAAGTTAGGCCTCTTAGCGAGATGATTGTTCCGTCCTGCACCGCTCTATCCACGATACCGTCGTAGTCGAACCGCGGCGCACCGGCGGATTCGATGTACGTCGCAAGGCCCTCGTGAATCCAGGCAGGCGGACTGCTGAAGGGATTACGCGTGATTTGGTCGATGACAATGTGGGTAAGTTCGTGCGCGATAAGCACATCGAGTTCCCGTGAAACGACCGGTGCGTGCAAAACGATGGTGTTGAACGGCGCCATTGCCTGCCCGGCCACCCAGGGACTGGTGCCTCCCCCGAGCGCGCCGCGCATGAGATCGCCGTCCGCATAAAGCACGATTCGCGTGGGCCGGCGCAACTCAACTTCAAAATTGTCACGGATTCTTATCAGTGCGTCGGTGGCCGCCTTCAGCGCCGCCTGACCGAAATCCGCATCTCCCTCGTACCACATGATCTCCACAACGCCCTGGCCGGCGCGTTTCCACGGTAGCGATGAGTCCTGGTAGAGAATGCGGGATGGTTGCGTCTCCAGGATCGATCCGTCACTGGTCGTAACGCGCCAACGGTATTCGATTTCGGCCCCAGGAACCAGCGCCTCGCCAATTTCCCACGCATGGTCGGCGGTCAACTGATTTCCGGCGATTTCGGGCGCCACGTTCGCGAATATTCGCGCCGGGGAGTCGGGAAGCCCAAAGAGGATTATCACCCGCGCAGGCTCGGGTCCTTCCCACGCGGATTCGAGCCTGAATTCGATTCGGGCGCCAAATTCAACGTCCGCGGTCTGTATCGCGTCGTCCAGATGGTCCGGAGATGCCGCAAGCGCGAGGGCCGGCAATGCAGCGAGCGACAACAGAAGGCTGGTGAAGAGCACCGCGAGCCGGCGACTCGCCAAAACGCTACACCGACCCCGACTGCTGCACTTGAGATTGCAGGTACGCGTGGATGATGGGATCCAAGTCGCCGTCCAGCACGCCCCGGGTATCGCTGGTCTCAAATCCCGACCGGAGGTCCTTGACCTGCCTGTACGGCTGCAGAACGTACGATCGAATCTGGTTGCCGAAATTTGCGCTGACGTTTTCCCCTTTTAGCTCGGCGGCGCGCGCCTCCGATTCCGCCCGCATGAGTTCAGCCAGGCGAGCGGCGAGAACGGTCCATGCCAGTTCTCGATTGCGAATCTGGGACCGCTGGTTCCGGCACACGGCGGTGAGTCCAGTCGGAATATGGGTTAGCCGAACCGCGGACTCGGTTTTGTTAACGTGCTGGCCCCCGTGACCGCTGGCTCGAAAAGTGTCAACGCGAACGTCTTTTGGGTCCATCTCAACGTCGCCGTCGTCCTCGATCACCGGGAGCGCGTCAACCTTGGCAAATGAAGTATGCCGGCGATTGCCGGCGTCGAACGGGGAGATTCGCACCAGCCGGTGTACGCCGATTTCAGCGCGCAAATACCCATACGCGTACGCTCCAGTAAATCGCGCGACCGCGCTCTTAATTCCAGCCTCTTCGCCCGGCGATATATCGAGCAACTCGACGCTGTAACCACGCGCCTCCCCCCAACGCTGGTACATCCGCAAAAGCATTTCCGCCCAATCCTGGGATTCCGTGCCGCCGGCGCCGGAGTGAATTGTGACGATGGCGTCAGAGTCGTCGAGATCCCCTCCGAGCATCAGCTCGAATCGGTGATCGTCGAGTTTGGATTTCAGGGAATTAAGGTGAGACTCAACCTCATCCAGAAGCTCAGAGTCGTCAGCTCCGAGCGAATCCGCGAGTTCAACGAGATCCGCGGCATCAGCCTCGAGCTCCCCCCAGATCCCTACTTCGCTGACCACGCGGTGCAGAGCCCTCATGTGCTGTTGAGCCGACTTCTGGTCATTCCAGAATCCATCCGCAGCGGCCCTCGCCTCTAGGCGCTTGATCTCCTCGCGCTTGCCGGCATGGTCAAAGGCGCCCCCTAATTTCCAAGATGGACTCGACAAACGCTTTGCTCTGCGCGCTCGCTTCATTAGCGTCCATGACACCTCTTATATTTCTTGCCGCTGCCGCACCAGCAGGGTTCGTTTCGACCGACTTTTCGCCCATGCACACCCGCGGCAACAGCCACAGGCTCCGGTTCCCGATTGCTTGGCGTCCCGTTCGACGCGCTGCGTTGCGACGAAAGCACCGTTTCTTTTTCGATTACCGGCTTGGGTGTGAGCCTGAAGAATCGCTCAAGAGAGTCGCGGCGAAATGCCTCCTGAAGACCTTTGAAGAGATCGAAGCCCTGCTTCTTGAACGCTACCAGCGGATCTTGCTGCCCGTAGGCCACCAGGCCGATTCCTTGCCGGAGCTCCTCAATCGCGCTGAGATGCTCGACCCAGAGGTAGTCCAGCGTCTGGAGCAATATCCATCGAACGATCTGAGACTCGTTACCCTCGCCCATTTCGGCGACCTTGAAGGCAACTCGCCGCTCCGAATCCTCGATCAACCGCGCTATCGCGGCATTTTCGTCCGGATCTCCGAAATCCGAGATCGCAAGCGCCCCGGACGCGCCGACCAGGCCGTCGTAGGAATCCACAACAGCCTGAATCTCCGACTCTTCGGCGTCCTCTTGAAAGTCGTGATGTTCGACCAGGGCGGTAATTTCGCTCTTCAGCAGCTTAAGCAACACGCCGTTCAGGTCATCTTCCCGGAGATAGCGCTCTCGCTGTTCGTAAATCACCGCCCGCTGCCTGTTGATGACGTCGTCGAATTCGACGACATGCTTGCGAATGTCGAAGTTGTGACCTTCGACCTTGCTTTGCGCAGACTCGATCGATTTTGTAACCAGACTGTGCTCGATCGGCTGATCGTCCGGTAGCCCTAGCCGGTTCATGACGGTGGCAATGCGCTCCGACTGAAATCTGCGCATTAATTCGTCGTCGAGCGATATGAAAAACCTGGATTCGCCACCGTCTCCCTGGCGTCCGGAACGGCCGCGCAGCTGGTTGTCGATTCGCCGAGATTCGTGCCGTTCGGTTCCGATCACGTAAAGCCCGCCAATTTCCGGGACGCCCTTCCCAAGCTTGATATCGGTGCCCCGGCCAGCCATGTTGGTGGCTATCGTCACGGCCCCTGGTTCACCAGCCAGGGCAATTATTCCGGCTTCACTCTCGTGGTATTTGGCATTGAGAACCTGATGGACGACTCCTGCCCTGCGAAGCATCGCGCTCAACCGCTCCGAGCTGTCAATGGATGTCGTGCCTACGAGAACCGGCCTGCCGATGGCGTTGGCTTCCGAGATTTCCTTTACGACTGCCTCGTACTTGGCCTTCTCGGTTTTGAAGACGAGATCGGAGTGATCTTTCCGGATCATCGGCATGTGTGTGGGAATTTCCTCGACATTGACGCCATATATCTTCAGCAGTTCTTCTTCCTCTGTCTTGGCGGTACCGGTCATCCCGGCCAGTTTGTCGTACAGCCGAAAAAGGTTCTGAAACGTAATCGTGGCGAGCGTGCGACTCTCATGCCGCACGTTCACCCCTTCCTTAGCCTCAATCGCCTGATGTAATCCCTCGCCGAAGCGCCGCCCCGTCATCATGCGGCCGGTGAACTCATCCACAATGATTACCTCGGCCCGGGAATCTCGACTCTCGATGACCTTTCCAACTTTGAAAAGAACGTATTCCTTCCCTCTGTGATAAAGCTCCTTTGCGCGGAGAGCCTGCTGTAGATAGTGGACGAGTTGATAGTTGTCTTCCGCGTACAGGTTGTCGACCTTGAGGTCGTTTTCCACGCGTGCTATCCCGGCCTCGGTCACGGAAACCGATCGCTGTTTGAGATCGATGGTGTAGTCGTGCACTTCGCGAAGTCGCGTAACGAGGCGCGCGAAGTTGTAGTAGAGCTGCGCGGATTCTTCAGCCTGCCCGGAAATTATCAGCGGTGTTCGGGCCTCGTCGATGAGGATGTTGTCGACCTCATCAACAATCGCGTAATTCAATCCGCGTTGAACTCGCTGGCTGAGGTCATGAACCATGTTGTCGCGCAGGTAGTCGAACCCGAATTCATTATTGGACCCATACGTCACGTCGCATTGATAGGCCGCGCGGCGTTCCTCGATGGGCATTTCGTGCGAGATCACACCAGCCGTAAGTCCAAGCTTTTTGAATACGGGGCCCATCCAATCGCGATCGCGTCGCGCCAGGTAGTCGTTCACGGTGACGATATGCACGCCTTTGCCATCCAGAGCGTTCAAGTAGGCAGCCAGCGGCGCCGCGTAAGTCTTGCCCTCACCCGTTTTCATCTCGGCAACCGAACCGCGGTGAAGAACCACGCCGCCGACGATCTGAACGTCGAACTGCCGATCGCCGATGGACCGCACCGTGGCTTCGCGCCCCGCGGCAAACGCCTCCGGCAAGAGGTCGTCGAGCGACTCACCTTCGGAACGCCGGGCCTTGAGCTCGGCCGTGGTCGCGATAAGCGCAGCGTCCGAGAGCGCCTGCATTTCAGGCTCGAACTCGTTGACTTCGTCGACGATGGGCCGGAGTGACTTTGCCAGGCGCTCGGGACCGCCGCTCAGTTTCTTGATCCAGTTAATCAAATTATTTGGAAGGTAACTCCGCGCGCCGTTGACGCACCAGTCTCAATGAACGCGGATTTGGTGGATAGGGTTGCGCCCACGTTTCATTATATGACGCTGATGCGCGCATTCGAGCTTCAACGTTCGGCGGGCGACTGAGTCAAATCTCGCTTCTGATAATGCCGCCACGGCGAATTGCTTTAACAGAAGGCTCCGCCAGAACATGACCGCGGCGGACGGCGCGCGGCCACGGAGCCGCGATCGCTAAAACCCGCTCCGTCGAATTTCTTCGAATCGGCCCATGTTCCGGGTGAATCGCAGCGTAAGCCGGCCGACCGGGCCGTTTCGGTGTTTAGCGACTTCACAGGCGATGTTGACGGGACCGCCTTCAACCGAATCGGCATCCTCCGGATACAGGAAGATGACCACGTCGGCGTCCTGCTCGATCGAACCGCTTTCTCGTAAATCCGAAAGGCGCGGGCGCGACTCGCCGCGTTGTTCCACGGCCCGAGAAAGCTGCGCCCCGGCGACAATCGGGACATTTAGCTCCCTCGCCAGACCCTTTAATGATCTCGTGATTTCGGATATCTCCTGAACGCGATTATCCGTTCGGCTGCCATGCATGAGTTGGAGGTAGTCCAACACGATCAAACCGATGTTCCGCTCGGCCTGCATCCGCCGAGCTTTACCCCGAAGCTGAAGTATCGATAGCGTCGGCGAATCGTCGATATAAATTGGACTTTCGGAAAGCTCGCCGATCGCGCGTCCGATTCGCTGGAAGTCCATATCTTGGAGGTCAGCTTCGCGAAGAAGCCGGGAGTCTATTTGAGCCTCGAGGCTAACCAGCCTCTGCACCAGCTGATCGGCCGAAAGTTCGAGCGTGAATATTCCCACCGGAACATCGTTTTTTCTGGCTGCGTTTCTACAGGCGTTCAGTAAGAACGTGGTTTTGCCGATTCCGGTCCGGGCCGCGACGATGACAAGATCGGAGCGCTGAAACCCCCCGGTCAGCGCGTCCAGCGTATCGAACCCGGTGGGAATTCCACTCAGCACGTCCGGGTGGTCGTGGCGAAAATCGAGCTGATCGAAGAACTCGGTGAGAACCTCGCGTATCGGAAGATACTCGCGAAGATCGGTCTGCTTGGCGATGGCAAATATGATGCTCTCCGCCTTGTCGAGCACTTCGCCCGATTCCGCGTCGGAGTTCATCGCCATGCGGGCTATCTCCGAAGCCCCGTCGATTATTTCGCGCAGAACCGAGGCCCGGCGCACGATTTCGGCGTAATACTCGACGTGGAAGGCGCTGGGAACCTCGTTCGCCACGGAGCTCACGTACACCTCGCCGCCCGCCTCCTCGAGCGCTTGCATGCGCTCGAGTTCCTCGCAAACCGTTACGAAGTCAGGTGGTTCGCTGCGCTCGCCGAGTGCTTGTATCGCCTCGAACATGCGTTTGTGGGAGTGACGATAAAAATCTTCTGGCCGCAACGACCCCGAGATCTTGTTATAGCCATCTGGATCGATCAGAAGGCTCCCGAGCACAGAGCGTTCGGCCTCGATATTTTGAGGAGGGAGCCTCTCTACCGCCATGTTCAGGGAATGTATCTAGGCTGGCGCTTCGTCCGGCTGTTCAAGATCGGAATCAGGAATCTGCTCAGCTCTGTCCGCATACTCAACGCCGGATTCCGATTCCCGGGCTTCCTCAGCCTCCATAGCCGCTTGCTCGGCCCGTGCCGCCGCTTCCTCGGCTGCGGCGGCCGCCTGGCGGGCAGCCAGTTCCGACTCCTCAAGAATCTCGATCGTAATCGATGCCTCCAGGCCCTTCGCTATCCGCACCGGAAGCATGAATATCCCAAGGCTTCGGATTGGTCGCTCAATCTCAATCTTATGGCGGTCGATTTCGATTCCAAGTTCGTCCTGAATCGCCTGCGAAACATCCTGATTCGTGACCTCGCCGTGAAGTCGATTTTGCGCTCCAACCTGAGCTCCGATCGTAATCGTGACCCCCTGCAAGACTTCGGCTAGACCTTCGGCTTCGGCTCGATCTCGGCGTTCCTCGTTGACCTTTACCTTTTGCCTGAACTCGCCGCTCCGCATAATGCTGCGTGTGGCGACCTCGGCCATGCCCCTGGGAATCAGGAAATTGCGGCCATATCCGTTTGGAACGTCGGCTATGTCGCCAATTCGACCGATATTTTTTACGTCTTCGAGAAGAACTATTTTCATTTCTATCAGACCAATCAGTTGACACGATCGCCGGATATCTACGGCGCCGCCTGGCAGCCTACGGCCTTCGCTGCTGTCGGCGGATCGGGCGAACGTAGAGTTTAGCGAAACTTGCCGATCACGCGCTTAGAGGGACTGCTTGGTCAGCAACTCCAGGAACGCGGCGTTTGTTTCCGTTTTACGAAGCTGATCCATCATCAACTCGATCGCCTCTTCGTCGCCCACAGCGCTGAGCATCCGACGAAGCAACCATGCCATTTTGGTTTGATTCTCATCGAGCAAGAGTTCGACGCGCCGAGTCCCAGAACGCAAGACGTCAACGGCTGGAAATGTGCCGCGCTCCGCAAGCTTGCGATTGAGAATCAGCTCCCAGTTTCCAGTTCCCTTGAACTCCTCGTAGATGACTTCATCCATGCGGCTACCCGTGTCGATCAGGCAGGACGCCAGCATCGTGAGGCTCCCAGCATGCTCGATATTGCGGCCCGATCCAAAAAATGTCTTCGGCGGTACCAGCGCCGCTGGATCGATTCCCCCGGACAGAGTCTTTCCACTCGTGGGAACGGATAAGTTGTAAGCCCTCGAAAGCCGCGTGATGCTGTCAAGGAACACCACCACGTTTCCGCCGCTCTCCACCAGTCGTTTGGCTCGCGCCGTCGTCATCTCAGCCACCCGGCAATGACTTTCAGGCGATTCGTCAAACGTGGAGCTTATGACTTCGGCCTCGACAACCGACCTTTGCCAGTCTGTGACTTCCTCCGGACGCTCGCCTATAAGGGCCACAATTACCTGCAAGTCGTCGTATTTGCTCAAAAGGCCACGCGCCACGCGCTTCATCAGCTCGGTTTTCCCAGCCTTGGGTGGCGAGACGATCAAACCGCGCTGGCCACGCCCTATCGGCGCAACCAGGTCGATAATCCGGGTCGTCATCTCGGCCTTGTCGTGCTCGAGAATCAAGTGCTCGTCAGGAAAGATCGGCGTTAGCCGCTCGAACACCGGACGGTTGGCGGTGACCTCCGGATCCATGCTGTTGACCGCAACAACGCGGACCAGCCCCTGATATTTTTCGCCGCTCTTCGGGTTTCGAACCTGTCCTGAGACATCATCACCGGTTCTCAATCCGAACCGCCGAATCTGGGATTGAGACACGTAGATGTCATCCCGGCTCGGAAGCCAGTGTACGTCCCGCCTCAGAAACCCGTATCCCTCATCAATAATTTCGAGAATGCCGGATTGAAACAAATCCGGCCCCGAAGCCGTGCCATTTCCATTGACTTCCATCAGCTTGGCGATGAGATCGCCGCGCTCCAGATCCGCCGCATTGGAAATTTCCTGCGACGTGGCCATCGCTCGAAGTTCGCCGAGATCCTTGGATTCCAGGTCGAGGTCGACTACGGCGGTTGCGACGTTGGATTGACGGTCATCCTCGCGAAATCTAGGCGGTGCATTTGGACGAGATCTCGAATACCTGCGCCTGCTCACGACGCCGCCATTTCGGCTGTGCCCAATTTCGGTTCGCTCTCCCTACTTCGCAAGCTTGCCTCCTAGGCCGACTAGCCAGCGCAGACAAAAAGCGCATGGCAACGGGTTTTTCACACTCAATATTTGGTTCAAACTAAGAATCGTCTGAAACCCCCGGACCCCCCCTGATTCAGACGCGGAACAGCGTGCCGCGTCTTACGTGACCGCTTTCAACAAGACTGGATCAGCCGCATGGCGTAATCGCACTACACGGGCAACCAGTTCAAAATTGAAGATCGGTCTGTGAGTTGAAACTGCGTTCCTAACGAGGAGGCCGCAATTGACCTCAACACACTCACTCGAATGGGGAGAAGGTATGTGACTTGCGCCGGGAACCCTGTTCCTCTAACTATCGGTCCCACGCCTGACACGGAACATATCATGGCACTTTTGGAGCGTCAAGAAATCGATACCGCGAAACGACCCAACGTTGGTCGATCGGCGACAATTTTTCCGGAGAATCCATCCTGGAGGCGGAAATGATGCATAGTTGGGCCGGGACCCGCCGGTGATGGTCGGCGTGTTCGGAGGCACATTCGATCCGATTCACACGGGCCACCTGGCGATCGCAAACGACGTGGCACAGGCGTTCGGCCTGGCCAGCGTTCTGTTCGTGCCTAATTCGCGATCCCCCCTGCGGCAAGCGCCGGTGGCGTCCCCGATTCATCGCTTCGAGATGTGCCGCCTGGCGACTTCGGAGAATCCGGACTTCGCGGTTTCGCGGGTGGATATCGATCGCGACGGGCCGTCGTATGCAGTCGACACGCTCAAACTTCTCAGGACCGATTACCCCGACTCTGATTTTGCATTGATTGCTGGATCGGACGTTGTGGATGAATTGCGTGGTTGGCGAGATACGACCAGGCTCCTGAAGGACGCCCTGATGATCGTCGTCGATCGCACGGGGTTCGAACGGGTCGACGTAAACAACGTGGCAACCGACCTTGCAGCGCCAGGCCGGATCGTTCGGCACCGAGCCACCCCGCTTGATGTGTCTTCGACCGAGATTCGGAAACGAATCGCCGGCGGGCTACCGTACCGCCATTTTCTTCATCCTCTCGTGTACGACTACATTCGGGGCCACGGAATCTACGACGTGACATTGGCGCCGTGAGGCGAGTGATACACTCGAATTGGCGCCTTTTCGAGAGTCCGCTCAAGGATGTTGCCATAGAGGTGGAGTCGGCCGAATTCGCACATCTTCTGGTGTCTTTCGCCGGAGAAAACAATGCGAGCGACGTGACGATGCTGGATATCCGCGAACTGACAACCATCGCTGACTATTTTGTGATTTGCACCGCCACCAGCACCGTCCAAATGAGAGCGATCGCGAATGGCATAGTTGGCGAAGTCCGCGACCAGATTGGCCTGCGAGGTCAGATCGAAGGGAATCCAAGCGATGGCTGGATGGCTCTCGATTTCCAAGCCGTCCTTGTCCACGTCTTCCTACCAGAGAAGCGAGATTACTACCGGCTGGAAGAGTTCTGGGCGGCTGCGCCGGCGTTAGTGCAGATGGTCTAGAGATGAAAGAGGTTCGGATCTAAATGTTTTCCAGAGCGATGGTGATTGGTCTTGGCATAGCCGCCGGAACGCTGTTTGGCATTGGTTTGGGTATGGGTGTGCTTGTCGGCAGTCAACGAAACCGTTTGGTCGACTTTCTAACCAACCGAGGATTACGCGGAAAGCGTAAGCAAGTTCGTTACGGGGCGCTCCAGCAGTAGCCGGTCGGCCCTCACTCGCCCAGCAATACCACGGTCACTCCGGAACCACCGTCGCGCGGGCCGGCGTCTGAATAGCTCCTTATCAGCGGGTGCTCCGCCGCGTATTGACGCACGGCGGACCTTAACGCGCCGGTTCCGCTTCCGTGAATAATTCGCAGCTCGCTGCTGCCCTCGCTGAGGGCACGGTCGATCAGCCTGTCAACTTCGTATGGGACCTCCTCCACTCGAATGCCGCGAATTTCGCCCTCGATCGGTGCGGATACGCCCGGCGGATGTGGAACTTCGGATCTCAGCGACGCGCGAACGCGGGTTTCCGCTGCAGCAGGTCGTAGATCCTGTGCCGCGACCCGCATTCGGGCAGGACCGATCGCAACTTCGGCCTCACGTCCCGAAGTATCGACCGATATGACCTCGCCGATCCCGCGGATACCGCCGATCGCCACCCTGTCTCCCGGACGGAACTCGGCCGGGTCCTCGATTACGTCATCGAGCCCTCCGGAATCCGCCTCGACCTCGCTTAACCCTCGCTCTTGCTCGCGAGATCTTGATGCAAGATCGGTCAGTCTGGCCGCTTCGGCGTTGCCTGGCTGCTTGCGAGCCTTTCTCACGAGGGCCTCCATTTCCCGAAGCAAACGGCGCGATTCCCGACGGGTGCGGCGCCGATCCTCGGAAGTCCGTTGCTCCGCCTCGCGCTCACGAAATTCGGCGCGTCGCCGACTCTCCTCCGCACGGTTTGCGGCTTCCTCGGCCTTAAGCCTCAGTTCAGCAGCTTCATCGGAGCGCCGTCTGATGTCGTCAATCAGCCCCACAGCTTCTCGATGCTCGCTTCCAGCCAGTTCCTGAGCGCGCGCCACGATTCCGCTTTCGAGGCCGAGCCGCAAAGCGATTTCAGCCGCGTTGCTTCGACCGGGCAGTCCAACGCTCAGCTCGAATGTCGGAGACAGAGTCGCGGGATCGAATCTTACGCTTGCGTTCTCGACCAGAGGATTGGAAAAGGCAAAGTTCGCGAGTGACCCGAAGTGGGTGGTCGCGATAAGCGCGCAGCCCGACTTAAGTAGACGCTCCACAATGGCCTGAGCCAGCGCTGCCCCTTCGATTGGATCGGTGCCCGCGCCGATTTCGTCGGCCAGCATCAGCGTCCCCGAATCCGCCACTTGAACCATTTCCACGAGGTTCGTCAGGTGCGACGAGAAGGTGCTGAGGCTTTGCTCGATGCTCTGCTCATCGCCTATATCGGCATAAATCGATGAGTAGGCGGCCAGATTCGTGCCGTCGCCAACAGGCACGTGCAATCCGCAGGCGGCCATAAGGTGGAGGAGACCAACACACTTCAGGGCGACAGTCTTTCCGCCCGTGTTGGGACCGGTGATTATGAGTGCGCGAAATCCCGCCTCGTCGCTCTCGATTCGAATGTCGATGGCCACCGCGGCGTCGCCGAGCAGCGGATGTCTGGCGCCCAGCAGGCGGAACGAGAAGTCAGCCGTTATCTCAGGTTCCATGGCGCCGATCGCGCCCGCATAGCGGGCCTTGGCGAACGCCAGATCCAGTCCGGCGATAATCCGCAGATTCTCCCGGGCCTCCACGGCAACCGCCCCTACCTGACTCGACAGCGATTGCAGAATTCGCTCTTCCTCGTTTTTTTCTTCGAGCCGCAGTCGCCGCCAATCGTTGTTCAAACCAACTAATTCGAGCGGTTCCATGAACACCGTCGCTCCGGACGAAGACACGTCGTGGACGACGCCCTCGAATCGCGATCTTGACTCCTGCCGGATCGGCAGCACGTATCTTCCAGACCTCTGGGTAAAGATCGGGTCCTGAAGAATCCGGCTGTAGTGAGGCGACGCCACCATAGTCTGCAGCCGGCGAAGCAGACGGTTGTGCACGGTTCGCGCCTCCGACCTCAACGCGGCCAGCTTCGCTGAAGCGGAATCCAAAATGGAACGATCGGCGGCGATGCTCTCCGATATCGCGCCCAAAACTGAGTTCAAGGGCTCGATGCGGTCGGCCCTCGACGCCAGTTCGGGCGCAGCCTCGCGAATGCTTTGCAGCGTGCTGCGCAGGCGGTTTCCGCTGCGAATCGTGTCGGCCACGCCGACCAGAGCAAGGGGATCGAGCCTGGCCATCTTTTCGGCGGCGTCGAGCTCGGAAGTTGTGTCTCGCGCCGATCCGACGGTGAGATTGGGGGCGAATTCCAGCGCGCTCCGCGCTTGAGCCGTTTCATCAAGGGCGGCGAGAATCGACGCCCGATCCGTAAGCGGATCAAGATTAAGCGCCGCGTCGCGGCTAATGGAAAAGTCGGCGAATTCCGCAAGGCGATCGAGCACTTTCGGCAGCTCGAGCACGTTACGGGCATGGCTGGATATCGTCACAAAGCCATCATATCTCCGCCGCAAGCGCTGGGACCGTCCGCCGCATCCGTCCCCAGGCTCAGCCCGTAAGAGCCCCCGGCCGCGTCCATTGCAACGGGTCGACCGGGACGTTTAGGACCCGGATCTCCCAGTGCAGATGCGCGCCGGTGGAAACGCCCGTGCTTCCCACCGCGCCCAGTGGATCGCCCGTTTTCAGCTCGTCGCCGACGTTTACGTCGATGGCCGAAAGATGGAGGTATGCGGAGAAAACGCCGCGCCCGTGGTCGACGATCACCGTGTTGCCGCGAACCCGCAGCGGCGCGGCCCACGCGACCACACCCCGCTGCGCTACCAGGACGGGAGTCCCCAACGACGCGGCGATGTCGTGTCCGCGGTGGTAGTCGTAGGGCCCGGCCGGACCGAACGAACGGCGCTCGCCAAACGGCGAGGTTGGCGGACCGGCGGCCGGAACCTCGAACGCGCCGTCCCAGCGGCGCTGGCCCCCGAATACCCCAAAGATCGACGCAAGCAAGATACGCTCTTCTTCGACTATTTCGGGAGCGAGCAAGGCCTGAACGTCGGCCGATAGTTCGATTTGAACGGAGGGGTAAACCCCCGCTCCAATCGAGAAAGTCCGTTCAAGTTCGACTTGCGTCGGATCGCCGGTCACGACCGCCCTCAACACGTAATCACCCGGTTCGGTCGTACTTGAGATCGGCACCAGCGCCGCCAGGCTCCCGGAATCGCAGACAGCCGGAGCGACGATTGTTCCGAGCGTTACCGTCGCTGCTTGCGAAGTTCCGAGGATCTTGACGACCAGAACGTCGCCCTGACGGACATCAGAATTAGCGAGCTCCAATGCCGGCTCCGCCGGGATGATCTGATCCGGTTCCACCGGCTCAATCGCCGCCGACGGGATCAGTCCAAATTCCTTTGCCAGGTCACCGGCATTAGCCAGAACCGGCACGTTTTTCGGACCACCTCCGTCATCGACGGTCCAGACCTGAAACACCTGGCGCTGGGCACGCAAAACCTGCACGGGGCCGAAGTCCGCATAAGAGACGGGTAGGCCATATAGATCGAGCCAGCGGCTCTCCGCCAGAAACCTCTCTTGAATGACAGCGTTCTGCGTGAGGACTTTGAGGTGGTTTTCGACCACCCTTGCAAAGTCGGTAGGGACGGCTGGATTGAGGTTGGAATCCTCGATCAGCGCGACGTGCGGAGGCGTTTGACGGTAGACAAGCAACTCCGGATCGCGCCCCGCCAGACCCAGTTCGTCGAGCGTGTTAAGGAAGTTCGCGCGTCCCCGGACGCTATCCCATTGGAGTATCGCCTTCTGAAACGCCTGGGTCGGCAAGCCTTTGAATCGGTATCGATTCGATACCGGAAAACCGAGCGTGAAGACCCCTCCCTCACTCTGAAACGCGGTCCAGAAATTTGCCTCGATATCGTCGTAAACAACGAAACCACGTCCCGTTTCCTCGCCGGTTTGCGAATAGAAATGGCCGTCCGGCACCCGGAAATCAAGACCGCACGGCTTCACGCCCGCATCGACTGGATGGACGGCCGTGGCCAGAGCAAGTAAGAGGGAAAATCCCAGAACCGCACCGCGAATCGCTGTCGCCATGGCGGTTCCGCTCAGAACTAGACCGAAACCTCAACGCCCGCGAGTTCTGCCGCATGCACGCGGACTTTATCCACGGCTTCCACGATCTGCTCCATGCCGCGCCGTGTGTCGAGCAGCGCGTACTGCGGGAGCCATACCGTTTCATTGCGGCAGAGATACTCCACGTTCGGACAGCTCATCGACGAATAGTCGACATCGACCTCGCCGCCGGGTGCCCTCGGCCAGATCCGGGAAAGGTGGACCTCCGGCTGCAGAAACAGCGCCTGCTCGTGGCAGCCGCGCGGATAGCCGAGGCTGGCGGGGATGCCTTCGGCCTTCAGCGCCTCCACGAAAGTCTCCCTCGGTAGGCCGTCAAACGATTCCTTCAAATATCTAAAAATGAAGAGGTGGTGAGAGTCTCGTGTCACGAAGTCGTCGCGGCGGAGATTTCGCAGTCCTTCCGTGCGGTCTATCAGGTCGATGAGATGCTTGCCGTTCTCGGCCCGGGTGAGCGTCTGAGCCTCCAGATTCCTCAGCTGCGACCCGAGCAGCGCCGCAGCGTAAGAAGTGATCCGAAAGTTGTGGCAGGCAAAGGGAAAGTCCCACCTGGGCCCGGCCCTGAAGCTGCCTCCGCCCGCATCGCCATCCCGCTCAGCAAGACCGCCGGTCCAGGCATCGTGAAAGTGGATCGCCCCGGCAAAAATCTCGCGGTTGTTCGTGAGAATCACGCCGCCCTCGCCGGAATTCAAATTCTTGCTGGACTGAAAGCTGAACGCCCCGACATCCCCAATCGTGCCGAGCCCGACGTTGTTCCACCTGGCGCCATGGGCGTGCGCTGCGTCCTCGACGATCTTGAGCCGGTGCTTTGCGGCAATCTCGAGAATCGAATGCATGTCACAGGCCATTCCGGCAAAGTGAACGGGCATTATCGCGGCCGTTCGATCGGTTATCGCCGACTCAATTTTTGACGGATCCACGTTGTAGGTATCGGGGTCCATGTCGACAAATATCGGCACGCCGCCGGCCATCAGGATCGCGGCCGCGCTCGCGATATAGGTGTATGGAGACAGAATCACCTCGTCGCCGGGTTGAATGCCAGTGGCCAGGAGGCCAATTTCAAGGGCGGACGTGCCGCTGTTGAGCGCCAGACAGTATTCGGCGCCCTGGTAGGCAGCGAATTCGCGTTCGAACTCGAGCGCATGCGAACCGGCCATGCGACCCCACGCCCCGTCCCGGACTGCTCCCGCTACCGCCTCCATGTCCGACTCGGTGACAACCGGCCACGTCGGAAATGGCTCCGACCTTACAGGTTTGCCACCGGCCATGGCCAACTCTGGCAATCGTCGTTCTCCGAACGCGCTTCCGACCGACTACCGCTAAATTCTAGTCTTATGCTCCGCCGTGTGATCCCTGCGGCGCGAGAGAGATAGACGACTCAGCCGTCACGGAGTGGCGATTGGCGACGGAACCGGCGATGCCGCCGGGCGCTCCACGATGAGCCGTATGCTGGACTCCCTGGCCACCTTAATACCTGAAGGAATACCTGAAGGCGGGATCTGATCGACGACGGTCCGCTGCGTTGCGGATGCCGATTCGCGTTCAAGGACCGAGCTCACGGTAAGTCCCGATGCGATCAAAAGGGCAAAGGCTTCGTCCGGATCCATACCGATTACTCTGGGCACTGATACAGGTTCCGGTCGGTACACCCTGATGACGATCTCGACCTCCGGTTCGGCCAGCGAACCAGCTCCCGGCTCCTGGGAGTACACCGCTCCCGCCGGAAAGCCCGCCGGGGCTTCCGTTTCGAACTCGGACCGCAGACTGAGCCCCGCGTCTGTCGCGCGCTGTACGGCGCCGGCTTCGGACAGTCCAACAAGCGTCGGGATGACAATTCGCTCCGGTCCCCGGCTTACGTCCAGCACAATCTGCTGGCCCTTGGCGAGAACCTGGTCGCCCGGGGGAACCTGTCCGACCACCTCGCCAGGCGGCCTGACTTCGTCAAATACGGGCACTTCCAGCACCAGAAAACCGAGACCTGACAAAATCTCGCGCGCTTCCCCGGCCGTTTCGCCGAGTACTGAAACCAGGAAAGCGTTTGCCTCGCCCTGATTGACGTACAGCGTCACTCTGTAATCCTGCGTCACAACCGCGCCAGGGTCGGGCGCCTGCCGTATCACCGCCCCCGCAGGTGCGTCGGATGCAAAGTCCTCGTCAATCTCGATCTCCAGCCCAATGGCTTCCGCTTGAATCTGAGCCTCGGCCTGCTGCCGTCCTCGAAAATCAGGAATCTCAAACGGCTGGCCGGGGATCACCACCGAAGAGGTAACCGGTTGATTCCCGGATCTCGATGGCCGTCCGACCGAAAAAATCGAGCGGACTTCGTCGATCGTTTCCTCAAGCGGGGTCAGGGGGTTTGAGATTCGCGGCAGGATCGATAGAAAAGCGATTATTCCGACCATGCTCACGGCTCCGACCATCCACGGTCGGACCTTTGGACGAGCGCTTTCGGGAACGGGCCGTTCAGGAAGCCGCAACCTTGGGCGGTCCAGCCCCACCGACTCTCTTCGGCGTTCAATCGTGACGCGTCGAGACGGGGAGAATTCGGACCTGTTGACCGGACGGGCGGATTCGAGGTCGGCGGCGAAGTCGCGCGTGTCGCGGTGTCGCTTTCTCACCGTGTCCAGGGCGGCCCGTTTCAATACTCGTTCAAAGGGCGGCGGTAAGGGCAGTCGCGCAATGCTTCCGTCGCGACCGGATTCGTTCCCATCAAGGACCAACAGGATGAGATAAGCAATGGCATATACACCGGCTCGAACTGTGGGCGGGCGGCCGGCGGCGACTTCCGGGGGCATCGAGGCCCGAAGTTCCGGCCAGGCGTCATCACTGTCGAGAAGCATGTCGGACAGCGCCGCGAGCAGCCACGGATAGCGCAGAACCGTGCCGCGCTTGGGAATCTCGGCGACGCTGGCAATCGGCAATATCGTGACCGGGACTCCTGCCGAATGCAGGTGAACGACGATTCTCGAAAGTTCCAGGGCCAGGTGAAACGCTCTCTCCGTTGTCAGCGGAGCGCCGCCCTGGCCAGTTCGCACGGCGTCGCGACCGTGCAGCAACTCCGAGACCACGAGCAGATCGTCGTCCGATGTCGAAAACGCGATCGTCCTTTGAACGCCCTCGAAGTCCAGCTTCTGGCACCTGCGCAACCCGTCCAACACCGCTCCAACAGAGTCGGCGGAGTGGAAGCCGAAATCCCATCGAGCAGCTTCGTACTCAATGCCGCTCGTCGAGTCCACGCACCTGTAAAAACGCACGTCGGCGAGCGATCCCGTCTCTTCGAGAAGCGAAACGCGGTCGGCTAGGTCGGAGGTCTCAAGCCGGGGCTGAGTCACCACATATCAATTCTGGGCGGCCGCTTCGGCCTCGCGCCGTGCGCCCTGCTGCTCGACTCCATTAAGCCGCAACGAAACGACCTGAGAGATTCCATCGGCCGCCATTGCGACGCCGAACACGGAGCCGGCGCGCTCGATGGACCCGCCATTGTGGGTGATCAATATCAGCTGCATCCGTTCCGCGAAGTCGTCGAGCAGATTCTGAAATCGGACAATGTTTTCCTCATCCAACGCGGCATCAACCTCATCGAGCACGCAGAGAGGGCCGCCGCGGGATTCGATCAATGCAAATAGCAGTGCCGCTGCGACCAACGCCGTCTCGCCACCTGACAACGTGTTTAGCGGCTGCCGACGTTTGCCGGGGATTTGAACGTCAAACTCAATCCCGCTGGTTGCCAGATGCTCTGGATCCGTAAGACTCATGCTCGCGTTGCCATCACCCATGAGCAGAACAAAATACTTCTGGAAGGACCGTCGTATCCCCTCGAATGCCTCCATAAACTCGTCCCGAACCGCACTCTCGAGTTCTCGGGATAATTTCTTGAGTTCGGCGGCGGAATTGTCCATGTCGTCGATCTGTAATCCAAGATCCTCTAACCGCCGACTTTCCTCCCGGCGCTGCTGCGGAGCCAGCGGATTGACCGGTCCGATGACCTCCACGAGATGACGCAGGCGTTCGATCTCGGAAACAACGTCGTTAACAGACCCCGAGAGTTTCGCCGGCTCCAGATCACGCTCGCCAAGGTCCTCCAACGCGCGTTCTCGCAGCTCAACGATGCGCTGGCTGGCGGACTCAACGCGGTCGCGCGATGTTTCAATATCGCTGCTGAGTTTCGCCAGCTCAAGTTCGCGAGAACCGGCTTCGAGCGCCGCGCGTTCCCGATCCAATTCGAGTCTCGCCTGCGCCGCTCGGAGGCCCTCCACTTCTTCTTCGTGACGTGATTGAGCCAGTTGAAGCTCGGCGGTCTCCCCGTCAAAACGATCTGCATCGGCCAGCGCAGCATCCCTGCGTTTCGTAGCGTCCTCCAGATCGACCCGCGTGCTCTCCAGTGCCTTTCGCCGGACTGCGACTTCGCTCTCCTGACGCGAGATCGCTTCCATCTGGTTGGAAATCCGCTCGCGCTCCAGTTCGAGTCGTGCGCCGGGGCTACCGAACGGCACGACATGAGCCTCTGACAGGGCCTGATCGGCGGACTCGACCGCCTGCCTGGCAGGCCCGATCAGCGGCTGAAGTTCGAGCAACCTGGTTTGAGCCGCTGACCTTCGCGAAGCGATTTCTTCGCCCGCGTTTTCAGACCGGTCGACAAGTGTCTGCCACCAGTTCGTTTGCCGGCTCGCGAGCGAGATCTCCTCTTCAATGCCGTGTACGCGGGCTCTGGCCTGACTCACGGCCACGGTCGCTGCCTCCAGCCCGCCGATGGCCTGTTCGTGGTCGTTCATTGCGCTGGCCAGATTCGCTCTCGCCTCGGCCTCGCCTCGCAAGAGACCCGCAAGCGATTTTTCCACTTCCGAAAGCCGTTCACCCGCCGCCGCCGTCCGCTCGTTCAGGTCGAATGCGGATTCTCCGACGACTGGAGCCGGAAGAATCGATCCGTCGCGATCCACCAGGCCACCATCGAGAGAAACGATGTGGTAATCGGCCGCGTCGCTTTGCGAAGTTCGCAGATCGATGGCTGTATGAATCGTGTCAACGACAAGCACGGACTCCAGAAGGCGGGAGAGCGTCCGCTCGAAGGCCGGAGCCATGCTGACCATGCCATCGAGAGTCCCATGTACGCCCGGACCCAACGGCGGCCCGCCGCCAAGAAATCGTCGGCGCCTTCTCGATTGAAAGCCTTCGACCGGCCTGATCCGAACGCGCGAGGCCGGGCGACCCGAGAGAAATTCCAGCACCGCGGCAACGTGCGCCGCATTCTCGACCAGGACATCGTCGAGCAGATGACCCACCGCAGCCTCAAACGCGACGGCCAGCTCTTCGGGTACGCGCTCGATTCCCGAACGCATTACACCTTTTATTTGAAGAGAATCCGCATTGGCCAGAAGGCTGGAGACCGCGGATTCGTCCGGCTGTGAAGTTGCGCTGACCGCAGAAAGGGCTTCGACCTCGGCGCGCGCTCCCGCGATTTCGGCTTTGCATCGCATGACTTCGGATGCTGCGGCCTCCACGGCCGCCCGCGCTGCTTCGACCTGACTCTCCGCCGCGCCGCGCGCATCCTTCGCTCCCTCTGCACGCTCCTCGGCGTGGGTGGCTTCGTATTTGGCGGGACCCACGGCCTTCTCAAGACCGCGCAATGTTTGCTCGATCTCGGCAAGTCCCGACCGCCCTCGAGCAATATCCTTTTTGGCCTCTTCCTCGCGGGCCAAAAGCCCCCGGTCTGACTCTTGCAAGCGAGCGATTTCCGAAGCGAGTTTCGTGGCCTCTCGACGAGCCTGTACTGCGTTCTGTTGGAACCGTTGAAGATCGGCGACCGTCGTCAGCTCGGCGCCATCGCTCTCGAGTTCCGTTTCCAGCTGGATTGCTCGGGACCGGCTCTCCTCAAGCGATGCCTGGTCCCGCTCGATTCCGGTCTGGGCCGTCGTGATGAGTTCAACAGTTTCCTGATCCCGCGCGGTCAGCTCGGCGATTCTGCGGTCCTCGAACTGTGCCTGCTGACGCGCCAGACGCGAATCGGCGGACCTCTCCGCGCGTTTGGTACGAGATTCCTCCACAGCGGCCTGAGCATCCCGATGTCGGCCCCTCGCCGCCTCGACGGCCTCTTCCGCCGAATCGTCGACGGCCCGCGGATCGACTGCTTCGAGTTCGGCAACCTTTTGTGACGCGTCGCGCTCGGCGAGCCGCGCCGATTCCAACGACGGGACCGCTTGCCACAACCGGTGACTGAGCAATCCTCGTGTCTGTGTATTCAAGTCCTCCCCGAGCTCGCCGCTGCGTTCCGCAACCTCGGCCTGCAATGCGAGTTCTTCGAGCCGGGGGACGAGCTCGACATGCAGGTCCCGAAGGCGTTCGAGGTTTCTCTCCGTCTGATCGAGCCTCCGCCGGGCCTCATCCCGCTTTGCGTAATGGCGGGAAACTCCGGCCGCTTCTTCGAGCAGCACCCGCCGGTCTTCCGGCTTGAGCAGCAGAATGGCTTCGATCTGCCCCTGACCGACAACGACCTGACCGTTTACCCCCATTGCGCCTGTGCGAAGCAAATCCTGGAGGTCCCGGAACCGGACGGCAGAACCGTTTAGAAGGTAATCGTTTTCGCCAGATCGATAGGCCCGGCGCGTTACATTTATCTCGCCGTACTCAAGAGGCAGCCGGCCGTCGCTGTTATCGAATACCAGCGTCACCTCAGCCATGCCGGATCGTGAACGCTTTGGCGTCCCGCCGAAAATGACATCCTCGGTTCTCTGCGCGCGCAACGTCCGCGAGCGCTGCTCTCCGAGAGCCCAGCGAATCGCATCGGCGATATTGCTCTTTCCAGACCCGTTTGGACCGACGAGGGCCGTGAGTCCGGGCTCGAACTCAAGGACGGTCTTTCGGGGAAAGCTCTTGAATCCCTGGACTTCAACGCGTCGCAGATACACGGATCAGAGCCCGTTTTGAGTCGGTTCGGCGAAGCCTTCGTCCAGAAGGACTCCGTAAGCTATTCCGGCGGCCGCCTGTTCTGCCCGCTGCACGCTGGACCCTTCGCCAAGGGCCAGAACGCGCTCGGCGAGGCGAACCTCAACTTCATACCACTTTTCGTGGTCGGGTCCCGAAGTCCGGAGGACTTCGTAATCCGGAGTCATCTTCAGTTTTTGGAGCAGTAGCACCTGCAGTCGTGATTTATTGTCCGGTGATTTCTGACCGAACTCCGGATCGGATGCCGCCGCCTCGAGCCATGAGGAAAGGACGCCGCGGACGGATTCCATTCCGCCGTCGAGAAAGATCGCGCCAAGCACAGCTTCGTAGCTCCGGCCGAGGATGGTTTTACGCGACGTGGCGCGTGAGAGTAGATCGCCCCCGCCGGTTGAGACAAAATCGGCCAGGCCGACCTCTTCCGCGCAATGAGCGAGAGATTCAAGATTCACGAGGGCGGCGCGGCGCGTCGTCAGATCCCCTTCGAGTCGATCCGGAAAGCGTTCATACAGAAACTCGGCCACGACCAGACCGAGAGCGGCGTCGCCGAGAAATTCAAGGCGTTCGTTCGAGTCAAGATTGGAAATGTCCGTTTCATTGACCAGCGACCTGTGGACCAGTGCCAGTTTGAGCAGACCAGCGTCGCCGAACCGGTAGCCGAGCCGCTCTTCAAGTGCCGAAATCGTGTCGCCGCGGCTCGTCATGTCGGGCGCACCATCGGTCGAAGGGGAGGTGCAGGGGCCTCCGGGTAGGCGTTAGCGCTGCTCGGCCGGCGGCGCGACACAGGTTGACTGCCGCCTGGTACTAGCCGGATTCTCTTAACTTCGTAAACACCTCGGGGAACATCGGCCCGAAGCCCGTTATGTTGGCTTTGCGCCCACCGTCGCCTGATACACCGGCGTGCACCAATCAGCATATTTCGGGCTATTACCCTTGACGATATCGAAGTATAACTTCATGAGTTGTGCCGTAATCGGGCCGACTTTGCCGTCCCCAACCGTGCGGTGGTCCAATTCGGCGACAGCCGAAATCTGTGCGCCGGTTCCGCAAAGAAATAGCTCGTCACACACATAAAGCTCGCTCCGGTCGATTTGCCGCTCGACGGTGTCGATGCCGAGTTCGTCCCTGGCGATTTGAATTATCGTCGCGCGAGTTATGCCTTCGAGAATGTTCTCCGCCGGTGTCGGCGTGATGAGCGCGCCGTTCCGAACAATGAACAGATTCTCACCCGACCCCTCGCTCACATGGCCGTCACTGGTCAGCATGATTCCTTCGTCGAATCCGTTCTCCTCGGCCTCGGTCTTGGCAAGCGACGAATTCAGGTAGAGCCCAGTGGCCTTCGTACGTGCCGGCATAACGTTGTCGTCGACCCGTTGCCAGGTCGATATGCAGCACTTGATTGGCTCGTTGACATCCAAATAGTCGCCAAAAGCAACCGCGAATAAGAAAAAATCATCTGGCAGAAAAACCGTCGTATCGCCCTCGCGGCGCACCATGCTCAGCCCGACGATGGCCCCACTTTTGTAGACGACCGGACGTACATAAACGTCAGTTCGAAACTCGTTGCGGGCGACGACGTTTCTTGCGATCTCGGTAAGCTCGGCAACGCTGTACTTGAGGCTCATCCGCAGCGCTCGCGCCGAACGGTGCATCCGCTCGAAGTGCTCTTCTACACGAAACAGGTAAAGCTGCTCTTTTTGTGCATTCCAGTAGCCGCGGATGCCCTCGAAACATCCGGTACCGTAGTTCAGCGCATGGGTCTTGATGCTCACCCTGGCCTGCGACATCGGAACGTAGTCGCCTTCGAAAAAGGCCCAGTCTTCGGCCATGGCTTCAGCTCTCAGAGGCAAGATTGAAGGCGCGCGACGATCGAGCGCCCTCCAAAAAAATGTGCGGAATTATACATTTGACGCCCGCGGCGGACAGCGAACCAGGATTATGAATTGAAGCCCGGGCTAAAAGACATCGCGTCGAAGGAATATGAGATCGCCTCGCAAATCGCTCGATTCGTAGAACTCCGCAAATCCCCACTTTTCATACAGACTCAGTGCGTACTCATTCGGCCGGTCGACGCCAATTATCAGCGTTCGACGGCCCCGCAGCCGGGCTTCTTCGGATGCGGCCTCCGTCAACGCGCGCGCAATTCCGCGACGGCGATACGGTTTGGGTACGAATAGCGTATGCAGATAACACTCGGTGTCGCTGTCGGCGATCGCCGGATCGATTCCCTTGTAGCGAGTCCAGAATTGCCCGACGTACCTGTCGGCGTATTCGGCCACGTGTACCGCCTGTACATCTTGTTCGACCTCCTCGAAATAGCGTCGCAGGAGGCGCAATTGCGAAAAACGGCGCGCCGGCCCCCAGAACTTGCTCAATTCTTCAGAGTCCGAAACGATACCAAGTCGAATCGTGAAATCCAGTGGATTCGGAATCCGGCCCGAGGCTCTCGCGTCTTCTACCAGCGTCACCGGCTGCTTGCTCGTTGCTCTCGTAAGAGTATTCATCGCGGCCGCCTAGTTTACGCACCATCCATCTCTGCACGCCCAGGACCCTCTGAGCAGAGTAAATCAGCAGGATCGGAAACAGGATTTCAAGCGCCTGGGTGGGGAGAGCCAGAGCAACCCCGGAACCAACTACGCTGGCTGCGGCGGCAATTCGCAGGTCGATGGGAGTCGAGATGGCATGTCTGGCCGCACCGGCGGCGGCGGTAACTACAATCACCCACAAAGAGTTGCCCTGAGCTTGAGGTTGAGACAGCCCGAGCCAGGCAACCGTGAGAGGAATGAGTATTACCGCGCGCCCAACACCCGCCATTTCGTCGAGGAAGCGGCCTCCGGCGCCGATGACGACAATCAACGCGAGCTTCGACTGCCTCCCAAGATCATGCTCCGTGGGATCCGTTTACACTCAGAACGCCGTTTCATACCCATCGCTTTTCGGCGACAATTTCAATTATTCGCTCCGAATTTAGTAATTCGTACGTCATCCAGCCGATATCGGCGGGCGTTGTAGTGGTGCGATCATTTTCAGGAACCTGCCGATGCAATTCGTCGCGACCGCTCGATTCGAAAGTGAAGTAATTCCCGCCATGCAGAGCGAAATTCGGAACCGTGAGAGCCGCGCCCTTCGAATGCCGCCCCTGCATCAGGCAGGCCGCCGGGCCCGGGACGTAATCGCCGCGCCATTCGCGAGTTCAAGGCCCCATTCGGGTCGCATTCTGCTGGAGGCAGCATTCGCAGCTCCTCCCCGGGCGGCATACCGAACTTGAGCGCACTCCCGATTACGACACTGCAGCTGGGCGGCGCCGAATTCTCTCGCCTTCTCGAATTGGAGTGGCTCGTAACAAACGGTATCGGCGGATATGCCTCGTCCACGGTGACCGGAACCAACACGCGGCGGTATCACGGTCTGCTGGTGGCGGCGACCACGCCGCCCGCCGGGCGGAGAGTCGTTCTCGCGAACATGGTCGAAGAACTTCTGATCGGAGACGAAGTGCGGGGTCTCTCCACGGCCGAATTCGAAGGCGGCGCCCTCGACCCACAGGGCTGGAAGTTCGTTTCTTCCATAAAGCTTGTTGGGAACCGGCCGGTGGTCACTTTTACGGCCGGGGATCACGTACTCGAAAAAACGGTTTGGATGGAGCCCGGTCTCAACCAAACCTGGATTCAGTACACGCTGGCAAGCGCACCTGCCAGCGTAACGCTACAGCTTTTGCCACTGGTGACGAATCGCGACTTTCATTCAGAGACCAGGTCGTCGGAAGTCGTCGTTTCCGACACGTCGATAGGCGAGAGCTCGGTCGTTTCGAGCATCCCCGGCCTACCAGCATTAATGATGGATATCGACGGCGAGGCCGAAATTAAGCCCATCGATAGCTGGTTCTGGAACATCGCTCACAGGCGCGAACGCGAGCGCGGCTTTGACTACGTCGAGGACCTACTTTCCCCTTGCGCGATTCGCGCTGAACTCAAGCCCGGCCAAAGCATTGCGATAACAGCCCACGTCGGGGAACGGCGCGATCGTAACGGCGCCGAATCGCTGTCAGCCTTCGACGCTCGCGCCCGCGACTTACTCGACCTTTCGCCCGGTCCACCCGACGCGCAAACCCAGCGCCTCGTCCTGGCGGCCGACCAATTTCTTGTTGGCCGTGGCTCAAGAGAAATCGGCACTGCCATTGCCGGATATCACTGGTTCGGGGATTGGGGGCGCGACACAATGATTTCGCTGCCGGGCCTCGCGCTCGCCACCGGGCGGCCGGAGTCGATGCGTGGAATCCTAACCGAATACGCGGGCTACGTGAGCCGCGGAATGCTGCCAAACAGATTTCCTGACACGGGTGGCGAGCCGGAATACAACACGGTTGACGCGACGCTGTGGTGGTTCGAGGCGGTGGCTGCGTACCTTGAAGCCACCCAGGACTATTCGGTCCTTGATGAAGTTCTGACTCCGATGGTCAGTGTCGTCGAATGGCACCTTGAGGGAACGCGATTCGGTATCAGGATGGATCCCGACGACGGCCTGCTGTTTGCGGGCGAGCCGGGAAGCCAGCTCACCTGGATGGATGCGAAAGCAGGAGAGTGGGTCGTAACGCCGCGAATCGGAAAACCAGTTGAAATCAACGCCCTCTGGTACTCGGCGCTGCGTTCGCTTGAACGGTGGCTGGACCGCGCCGGTATCGATCCCTCGAAAACCCGGGCACTGGCTGACAGAGTTTCGGTTTCGTTTCGTTCACGATTCTGGAGCGAGAAATTGGGTTATCTCTTCGATGTCGTGGACGGTCCCGATGGGGACGACCCATCCCTGCGGCCAAATCAACTTTTTGCGCTGTCAGTGTCCCACCCGCTATTGCACGGCAGACTCGCTCAGTCGGTGGTTAACGTCGTGCGCGATCAACTGCTGACGCCGTTCGGCTTGAGGACGCTCAGTCCGTCCGACCGCGCGTATGCCGGTCGTTACGGCGGCGGTCCCGTCGAGAGAGACGGCGCGTACCACCAAGGAACGGTGTGGCCGTGGCTTATCGGCGCCTACGTGGACGCGCACCTGCACGCCTTTGACTCCGCCGACGGGTTGGACACGCTTTTAGACGGCCTCGTCGCTCACCTCGACGACGGGGGTCTGGGCAGTATTGCCGAGATTTTCGCGGGCGACCCCCCACACCGGCCGGACGGCTGCGTGGCCCAGGCCTGGAGCGTCGCGGAGATTCTGCGCTCGCGCCTGAAGCTGGCGAACGCCGCGACTACCTGATCCCGCGCTCCCCGGCCATGCGGTTTATCACGTCGATCAACGCGGCCTTTTCCTCATCGGAGATGCCTTCGGCCATGAAACGATAATCAGCCTTGCGAACAATTTCGTTCATATGCTCTCGCAGCTCTGACCACGCCTTCAGATGAACGTTGACGATGGTCCTGAGCTTTTCGCCATCGGCGAGCGCAACGGCAGCCGGGAGATGCACAAGGCACATGCCTCGGGAACCCTCAAACGACTGACGGACGGCGTCCTCGCCAAGGTGCGCGATTAGTCCCGTCAAATAGCGGCGTTCCGCGACTCCCTGTTGCGCGCAAGCTGGACATATGCTCTCTGGCAGAAGCGAGCCGCCCCGCGATTTCTTGAGCCGAAGGAGGCGCCGAATCGCGTCCCAGACGGACCGGATTTCGCCTTCATCCGTAACTTGTTCGACTGAGCCGATCATTTTTTTCAAAATATCCGCGTAGGTTATTGCCACCGCCAGCGAGTCCTGCTTCCCCAGAAACTGGTGGGCATGGCGGGTGCAATAGCCGTTGGCGGCTCGAAGTCGATCGCGGACCGGAACATCGGTGACGCTATCACGGCAATACGCCTCGATGTGCCTAGTAACGCTCCGTGCCGCGAGAAAGCAAATCGGGCAGCCGGGTTCGGCAAGAGCCTCTAAGAGCTCAAGAAGCGTTGGTTCGTTGTTTTGAAGATCGGCTTCCCGCCAGAACCTGGAAGGTCGGTTTGACGCCTTGCGGCCTGTGTAATCGGCTGGGAGCGGTTTTCGGTACTTGCGCATCCTACGCAAGGATAACTTCGACGCCGCATCGTTCCGTGCGCCCGTGATCCCGGGCGCCGGACCACGACCTCGCCGCGATATACTCAAACGCCGTGGATGCAATCCACTTCCTGAAGCCCGACGTAATCATCGATATCAACATCAACTGGCCAACCGAGTTTGACGCAAGTCTCTGAAGAGCTCGAAGAAAAAATAAATCAGAATTCGCTTCCCGCGGAAGCCGCGGACATTGCCGCGGCGCGGCTGGCCGTACTGCAATCGGCGGCGCCAGACTCGTTCGATCACATAGACAGTAAGTACTACCTGACGGAGCTTCTGGACTTTCCGTGGGGCGATCCTCCGGCCAGCACGTTCGATGCGGCAATGGCGCGTGAGACTCTCGACATTGGGTTCTATGGACCGCGGACGATCCCCGACGACCTGGCAGACTATTTAGCCGCAATGGCCGGAGATGGTGGCACTGCATTGGCGGCGGATTGGCCCGTGCCCGTGCTGCTCGGCCCCGCCGGCATCGGCAAGCGGACGCTGGCGCGAAGGCTTGGCAAGGTGACCGGCCGCCCCGTCGAGATAATTCCGATGGATCTTACGGAAAACGATTCGGAACTTTTCGGCGTCCCCAGCGACAGAGTTCGCGGCAAAGCAGGATCGATCGTGCGGGCGCTGAATCGGGCGCGGCGGCGAGATGCGATCATAGTTCTCGCAGGGATCGACTGGGCGGTCAGATCGTGGTCAGACCACGGCCTAACTCTCATGAAGTTTCTTTTCGATCCCGACGAACGCCGCCACTTCCGCGATCGATTCCTCGATGTCGAAATGGACCTTGAAGAGGTTCTCTTCGTGCTCACCAGCCCGGGAATTGATGTGTTGCCACCTGAAGTCTCCTCACGCGTTTTCGCCGTTGAATGGGCCGGATACACGAGGTCACGAAAGGTCGAGATCGCCGTAACGGTGGTCTTGCCAAATCTGCTGGAGAGGTACTCGCTCACCAACGAAGAGTTTCAGATTCTGGATGAAGCGGTCGAGTCCGTAGTCGACCGATACACGAACGATTCCGGCTTGGAGCAGGTCGAATTCGTCCTGGATGCGTTGTGCCGTAAGGCGGCCGCGGCGAAGCCGGCGGGCAAACCGATCTCCGTTCCCATCGATTCGGAAGTGGTGCAGCAATTGCTTGGCAAGCCGCGCCGATATGGAGATCAAATCCAGGTACTCGTCCGTCCGGGCATGGCCAAAGGCGTGGCCCTTTCCGCCCAAGGCGCGGTGATCGAAGTGGTCGAAGTGGCGGTCCTTCCGGGCACGGAGGGTTTCGGCCCGGTTGGCTCCGCCAGCGATGCCGTCGCCAGAGTGATCGACCTGTCTTATCACTACATCCGATCCCGAATGACGGAAATGGACATATCTGCGAGGCAGCTTTACGAATATGCGTATCGCGTGAATTTTCCCGGGTATCCGAATGAGATATCTGCTCCGTCGCTGGGGCTGGCGGTTGTCGTCGCTTTCCTCTCGCAGATTCGCGACAGACTGGTCGATCCAGAACTCGCGTTGGTTGGTGAAATGACGCTCAACGGACGCGTAATTGGTGGGCCCGGCCTGCAACACATGCTTCTCGCCGCACACAGAAATGGAATCAAGCGGCTCGTGATTCCGGGGGAATGTCGGGAAGATCTGGACGACCTTCCCGCTGACCTGAGCAGCAGCATCGCGATAATCGAGGTCGACGACGCCGAACAGGCAATTCGAGTGGCCCTCGAATAGCCATCGCCACCAAAATCGAATGAACAACCAACCCGCGGCAATATCCTCCACAACGTCACTTTCGGAGCACGCGGCCTTTTAGCAAATGTTTGGCATAGGCGCGTTTGAGCTTTTCGCGATTCTCGTGATCGCAATGATCATTCTCGGTCCCGAGAGGTTGCCAAAAGCGATGGGCACCGTCGGCGGCTGGATCAGAGAATTGCGAAGGCTAACCCGCGAGTTCAGATCGGAATTCGACGAAGAGATAAAAATGCTGCAGGGTGAACTCGACAATATTCGGGTCGAAGCTGAACTCACCCGGACGGAACTCGAGTCGATTCGCTCGGATATCGAAATTTCGATGACCGAAGTTCAGGGGGATCTTGAACAGGTCGGCGAAGATATTAAAGAAGAGTTCAGCGGCCTCGAAGAGGATCTTCGCGGCGAAAGTCCCGTTCCCACGGCAAATGCGGACCGGCCCGCTCCGGACGCCGGGCTGCCCGATTCGGGCCAAAAGCTGCTGCCCGCAGCTAGCTTCGCCGACCCGGCCGACGCCATGTACAGTGCGATCGTCAACGCGTTTTCGACCGGCAACGGCGAACTGACCGGCGCACCGCAGTCGGTCGCAGCCGCCAGGGACAGCAGACCAGACGTAGGCGTTTTCAACATCGGGACCGAGTGGGAGCAGTTGCAGTCGGCGGTGCAGACCGATGGAACCAAGTGGGAGAGGCCGCCGGCAAACCGACCGCTGGCGTTTTCACCGCAAAACGACCAATTTGGGGCGATTCTCCGGGCCGTCGCGGAATCGGGTGAAGAATCGGTGGCCGCCGCGCAAAACGCCCTCGAATATCAGGCATCCCTCGACGCCAGCGAACTCGCATACTTAAACGGAAGGGAACCTGCCGGACTCGCATTCGCATGGGCGTCGCAGCGTCAGGCTGTACTGGAGAGCGGCGCTGTCGAGATCGACGCCGACAATCCCGACGGCGCGAGAGTTCGGCTGCACTCGTGCCCGTATGGACTGACCGGACCGGAGGGCCTGGCCGCGTGTGAACTCAGCAACGCCTACGACCGCGCGCTCGCGGCCGGTCTCGGATTTGACGCTCGCTACGAAACGCGAATAACCGAGCAGGCGTCTTTTTGCGAATTAGTAATCACTAGATCAAAATTTCCCGAATCAGAATCGGAAGTAGGTCGGGATTCAATCGCCGAAGTCGCGGATTCCGTTACAGGGCCAAACGGAGACGAGACAGCGGCGCCCGACGGCGGCGCTGCCTCGATTGAACCTGACCAGGTCGAGGCGAGCTCGCCCGAAACTGGTTAAGAAACCGACGAGGACGCGGTAGTGGAGGCACACGTGAGCGACGATTCACAGGTAGCGATCGTAACGGGCTCAGCCACAGGGGTCGGCCGGTCTGTCGCTCTGCGACTTGCACGAAAATCTATCGCCGTGGTCATCAACTACAGCAAATCGGAACAGGACGCGCGTCACACGGTCGCCGCAATCGAAAATGCGGGGGGCCGTGCTCTGCTGCAAAAGGCCGACGTGTCGGACGACGACCAGGTCATATCGATGGTCGAATCCACCATCACTGAATTCGGCCGTCTCGATTACCTCGTAAACAACGCCGCGACGACATATCGGGTCGCAATGGACGATCTGGGGGCATTGACCGCCGAAATGTGGCATCGAATCCTCGACGTCAACGTGATCGGGGCGTTTCAATGCTCGCGGGCCGCCGCGCCCCATATTCGGAAACGGGGTCACGGGGCCATCGTAAACGTCTCGTCATACTCCGGATTTAGCGGAAAGGGCACGTCCATCGCATATGCCGCATCAAAGGCCGCGATGAACGCAATGACCAAATCCCTGGCCGCGGTGATGGCGCCGGACATTCGAGTCAACGCTGTCGCTCCCGGTTTTATCGACACCCGCTGGCATGCCGGATACGAACATGGCAAGACCGAAGCGGCCGCCGCCACCCCGCTCGGGTTCGCAGCGGGACCGGACAACATCGCGGATGCTGTCGTGCCGCTATTGCTTGATAACAGCTTCGTGACCGGTCAAGTGATCGTCGTGGACGGCGGCCGGTCGCTGTGATCCACGCTTCGTTTTGATAATCTGACGGGCCTCAGGCCGACCACGATCGTCAATGGCCACTAGCACCACCGTCTCCGCGGAAACCCTCGCGCATGCAGGCGCAGACCTTCTCGAATCCGCGGATGTCGACGGCGCGGAAGCTCGATTCGTCTCCAGCACACTTGTAGATGCGGACCTGCGGGGACACTTTTCGCACGGCGTCAACCAGATTCCCGGATACCTGGAGTCGCTTGATCGAGGCGATGTCAGGGCCGGTGGTAAAGTCAAAATCACAAGTCGCGGGACCGGATTTGCGGCCATCGACGGCGGGCTTGCTCTTGGTCAGATCGCATCAAAATTGGCGATGGAAACTGCGATCGAAATTGCGAGAGACGGGTCCATAGGAGCCGTGAACCTCCGCCGATCGTCGCACTACGGCGCCGGGGGCTACTGGGCTCAAATGGCCGCGGACGCCAATATGATCGGATTCACCACCTCGAACGACGCCACTTGCACCGTAGCCGTGCATGGCGGTAGCCGGGCGGCCATGGTTAACGCGGCGTTCTCATGGGCCGTTCCCGCCGGCGATGAGCCCGACATCGTCATCGACATGGGAACGGGCGCCGCCGCGGACGGAAAAATAAGTCTGGCAAAGCTGCTGGGCGAGCCGATCCCCCGCGGCTGGGCGATTGACGCTAACGGTGAAACGACAAGCGATCCCAACTCCGTTGAGGCGATTTTGCCGTTCGGCGGTCCGAAAGGCTACGCCATCAACGTCCTTTGCGACATCCTTGCGGGGGTATTGAGCGGGTCGGACGCGAGCACCGTATCGGTCGGTCGGCCAGCGGCCGAGGGCGGATGGGCGAACCATTTTTTCATGGCCCTCAATATTGAGTCGTTTTTGCCACTCAGCGACTTCAAGGACGCCGTGGATCGCCACATTTGCGCCATCAGGGCTTCGGAACGCGCCAGCGATGTCGATAGGATATTTCTGCCCGGCGAGCGATCCAACGAAGCGCGCCGCCGAGGACTGAACCATGGACTCGAGATACCCGCCGCGGTGCTGAAGCGACTTGCCGGCGTGGCGTCGGCTCGAGGCCTTTCGCATGCGTGGGTCAGCCAACTGGCGGACTTGAAGATTTGAACGGCATCGAAGGCCAGATCGAGAAAATCATCCTGAGCGACGATGTGAGAGGTATGACTCGTCTAGCCAGGCACTTGCCTCCGGATTTCTGCAAGCGCGCGGCGGACAAAATCGTCGACAACAGGTCCCGAGCGATGCTGGTCACCGGATTTTACGTAAACGGCAGTCCGGAAACCGACGGTCCATCCGGGACGGTCGCGCTCGCCGACGCCTTGCTCCTGATGGACTTCGAGGTCGTTCTTGTAACCGACGCGATCTCGTACAAGGCGCTTGAAGCAGTGGCTCCCAGGCGCGCCACGTGCGTGGAGTTCCCGACACGGGATCAGGCCGAAAGCAAGCAGCTGGCGGCGACGTTAATCGAACTACACAAGCCATCGGTCATCGGCTACGTCGAGAGACCCGGGCTCGACCGAAACGATCGCTACCTGAACATGCACGGAGAGGACATTACGCGCTATTGCGCGATGACCGATTACCTGCTCGAAACACGCCTTCCGTCGTTCGCCGTAGGTGACGGTGGTAACGAGGCGGGAATGGGTAAGTATTTTGACGCGCTCCTGCAGGAAAAGATCATCAAAAGTCCCAGCGTTTGCGCCACCGACGAAGTCGTTGGCGCAAGTGTGTCGAACTGGGGAGCGTTCGGCATCGTCGCCTATCTCTCCATTTATCGAGGCCGTGACCTACTGCCCGAGCTCGAAATCGAATCGGCTCGCATCCGCAACCTCGTTCGCGTCGGCGCGGTCGACGGCTTTTCGGGCCGGAACGAAGCGAAAGTTGATGGCCGTTCGCTCGCTGATAATTTGGATTTACTCGGGAAGCTCAAGGACTTTGTGGACAACGTTCTCGGACCCTGAAATTCCTGATCCCACCTGGCTTACAGCTTGGCCTGAACGTCGCTGCGAGATGCGTCGTGGTGATCTCCTCCCAGATTCGCCTCAATCAGCCGCCATCCGGCCCCGGGGATGCCGCACCCGGCTGCAACGCTAAATGAGAGCGACGCAAGTGAGACGGACCACGGCGTGCGCTGGATGATTTCTTCAATCCCGCAAATGGGATCGCGGCCGGCGGCGATCGGTTCGCTCGCGTTGCTAACGATTGGATGTGGACTTCAAGATTCCGGCGAAGCCATCGCCCCCGCGGCACCGCCGCCCGAAGTCGTAACAAATGTCGTCGACGTAATCGACGGCGACACCATTGAAATCGAAATAGAAGGCATCGCCGAACGTGTGCGATACATCGGCATGGACACTCCGGAAGTCGGCCAGCGCTGCGCTGCGGAAGCCACCGAGGCGAACAGCCGTCTCGTATCGGGCAAACGAATCCGACTGGTGCCGGACAAGGAAAATCGCGATATTTACGAGCGTCTGCTGCGATACATATATTCCGGCGACGAATTCATCAATCTTAAATTGGTGGAGTTGGGGTTGGCGCGCCCGCTCAAGATTTTGCCAAACGACGGCCACTCCGAAGAAATCGCGGAGGCCGCGCAAACCGCCCGGGACAATGGAGCCGGATGCCTCTGGGACCCCGAGTTGTTGGCCGAAGTGAAGCGTCTGCAAAGCTTCGCCACGCCAAGTCCAACCCCGTCCGAGCGGATCATCGTCGAGAAAATGCGCTATAACGCGTCGGGGGACGACTCCAAGAATCTTAACGACGAGTATTTCACATTGATCAATCTCGGACCCGACCTCCAGGTCGGCGGCTGGACCGTTCGCGATTCGGCGGGCCATGATTACATGTTCCCGCGTTTTGAATGGCGCACCGGTACTCGGCTGACGCTGCGCACAGGCTCAGGACTCGACAACGGCGGGATTTTTCATTGGGGGGCCCGATCGCCAATCTGGAACAACTCCGGCGATCTGCTCACGTTGTCGGACGCGTCGGGCAACGCAATTCTTGTATACGCGTATGGCCGGTAGCGATTGAAACCATCGGATACCGGTGACCAGACATTGGCCCGGCCTCGGACGCGGATCAAAAACGGGGGCGCAATGTTGCGGACCGAGCGCTGTGCGATGAAAGCCCTCCACCGGACCGCATTCGGGCACATGGGAGCCGATCCTCTGCGTAGCAAGCGACGAAACGAATGATCTTTCGAAAAATGATTCGGGCTTCGCGATTGGATTCGGAGTTTTTTGCGGGAATCGCCGACGATTCAACCGCCACAAACGAGGCCTTGTTGGTAGTAATCCTGGTCAGTTTTGCGGCGGCCCTCGGTTTCGGCGGTATCGGTCAGCCGCCGAATCAGCTGATCGGGGTCATCGTGCGAATCATTCCAATTGGATTGGCAATCTGGACGATCTGGGCTACGTCCGCTTACTTCGTGGGCACACGCATTTTTGGCGCGACCGGAAATTTCTGGTCTACGATGCGTTGCACCGGGTTCGCGTTTTCCCCGGGCGTCCTGCTGATCTTTACGAGTGTCCCCGGATTGGGCGTGTCGCTCGTTTACGCCCTGCTGGGCCTCATGCTCGCAACCGGCGTGGTCTCGATTCGAATCGCGCTCAATTTGCGGATTCCACAGACGGTAGCCACAAATCTCTTGAGCGCCATATTCATCATGGGGATTCTGCTGATTTTCGTCAGACAGGTTGTGTAGAAGAGTCTTATCTGACGGGTTCAGTTCGCGTCTATTCGCGGTGGGCGTGACAGGACTCGAACCTGTGGCCTCACGGATGTGAACCGTGCGCTCTAACCAGCTGAGCTACACGCCCCAATCGATTTTTCGAGTATATCGGTACCGTCTTGACTGAAACGACCAATCGATGGAGCGCTTCTATTCCACCTCGGGCCAGTCCAGCATTTGGACGGTTACGGTCTCGCCCACCGACACGGCGTCGCGATCTTCCGGAACTATTGCCAGCCCGTCGGCCTTCGCCATCGACGACATTATTCCCGAACCTTGCTCCCCGGTGGGCCAGCATTCATAACGTCCGTCGGCGCGCTCGACCCGCACCCGGGCGTAGATTCGACGGCCGCGCTTGCCGCGGACCGCCTCCATGAGGACGGCTTCAACAGTCGGCTTTCGCAACTTCGTGAATCCCAACATCTTGCGCACCGCCGGGCGGCCAAATTGTTCAAACACCACCAGGCCCGAAACTGGATTCCCGGGCAGGCCCAATATCGGAGTGCCTTCGATATCGCCAAACACCAGCGGTTTACCCGGACGCATCGCTATCTGCCAGAAGCCGATCGTGCCGTACGTTCCTACGACATTTTTCACCAGGTCATAATCGCCCATCGACACTCCGCCGATCGTCAGAATCAAATCGGCAACCCCGGCGGCGGCCCGCAAGTTCTCCTGAACAGCATCGATGTCATCGGGGACGATATTCCAGCGGCGGGGATCACCCCCATGCCTTCGTACCAGCGACTCGAGTGCCCAGGCGTGACTGTTACGAACCTTCCCCGGCGAAATCGGATCCGTCACCTCGACGACCTCATCGCCCGTGGGGATCACGGCAACCACGGGTCTGCGATGCACCGCCACGCGACTGTATCCAAGAGATGCCAGAACCCCAATCGCTCCCGGCCGTAGTTCGGTTCCCTTCGAAAGAGCTATTTGCCCTTTCGCGATGTCCTCGCCCGCCAGGCGGATATTTTTGCCCTTATCCTCAGGCTCCAACACGATGACGAAGGATCGATCCTGTTCAGAACTCCCGCGAGGATCGATCCCAAACTTGCCCCAATCCTCACGGTCGGTTGATTCAAAACCGACGACCGTGTCGGCCCCATTCGGAACCGGGGCGCCGGTCATTATCCTTACGGCCTGCCCCTTCCGAACCGGCGCGTCGCCGACGGCGCCGGCCTGCAGGTCATATACGACCTGCAGTCGAACCGGCGACTCCGTCGCCGCGGTGCCAATGTCTGCGGCGCGCACCGCATATCCGTCGAATGCCGAATTGTCGGTCAGGGGAACGTCGTGACGCGCGACGACATCTTCGGCCAAAACCATGCCCAGCGACCGATCGAGCGACCGCTCGATTGATTCAAGGGGTTCGAACTCCGCCAGAATACGCTCCGCAGCCTGCTCGACGCCCAGGAAAGTTTCGATTGCCGTCACAAAAGCGCCGTCTCAGAGGGAGTGGTGTTGCATGTGGAAGTCAATGGAGGTTTTTCCAAATTCGCTTGAATATTAAAGACCGTTCTCAGGCAATGGGACTACGTCACGCATTGAACGCCGTTCCTCGAAATCTCAATAATTCATCAATCTAACTACATTATCGACTGCCATAGCGCCGTCGGCGTACGACGTAATTTACCGCCGGCGGGGCGGAATCGACTCAAGTTGATCGACCGTTCAAAAGTCCGGCATGACCCTGGGCGCAATAGACGCACAGCAAATTCTTGAGATCGAAGCCGGATACCCGATAATGATTCCTGTACGATCCTCGGTAGCTCAATTGGTAGAGCGGACGGCTGTTAACCGTATTGTTGCAGGTTCAAGTCCTGCCCGAGGAGCCGCATCGGTGGCCCAAAGCGTGAAGGTCCACGGGTGGCTTCTGTTTCGCCTATCTTGATGTTGGCCATCCCGTACACCTCCAAAGCGATCTCACGGTCCGTGATTTCCAGTCGATGCACGATCAGCTTCACCAGTTCCTTCCGCTCGAATGGCTTCAAACACTCGTAGACCGCTGAGAAGTCGGAGAGCGCGGCCATCACTGCCCGTTCACTTACAGTTGCCCTGCCTGCCGCCTCGATCTGCCATTCGACTTCCGTCAGGCCGGCCTTGAGTTCGGCTCGCTGGTTCGCAGTCTCCTCCAGCATTTCGTCCACCAGTTCGCGTGCAAATCCATGTGAATTTGCTGCGAAATCGGTCAGGACCTTGCCGGCTCTCGACTTCCCCTCATCCAGCTTCGTCTTGATAGCCCGTCTTCGTTTCTTCAGCGCCGGTATTCCCCTTTTGATTCCTCTGCTCGTCTTCTCAACGAGGGCGCTCATGATGTCAGGTCGGTCCGCCAAGGTTCTCAGCCGCTCAATGACCGCATGCTCGGCCTCCTCGGACCTGATGCGTATCTCACAATCCTTGTTTCCACAGGTGTAGTAGAAGTACTTGACGCCCTTCTGGCCGGTACCACTTCTGCCCTTGACGGTGTCCGGGATGACGTCCAGAAGTCGCTTCACCTGATCGGCGCTCAGGCCCCGCGGCGGGCTTGGCTGGGTGCGAGGCCGCTCCACCGCATCGCATGGATTGGCCTTCACGATGTCCATCCGGATCAAGAACTTGAAGAAGGACGATAGGCATGAGAGTCGAGCGCCGATCGTTATTCCTGACGGTTCACGCCCTGAGAGTCACTGTCCATGTGCGAAGGTGAATACATCCTGGCTTGTGACCTCATCTGGGGTCTTCCCGAGCCTGCGGAAGAAGTGCTGAAGCATGCGGTAGTAGCTGTCGAGCGTTCGCTGGGATCCCGAGCGACGCTGTTTCTCAGACAGGAATGCGTAGAGTGCACGTTCCCATCCAGCTGCAGAGTCGTCGAATACCACGGGCAGGGCTGTTGTGCCGGTCATGGTGACCTCCTCGGACATTAGTTCCACCATGACATTTGCTCTGTTCGGCGGAGTTATCAAGCACTATGCACCCAGCGTGGATTGGGACAGGAAACCGATCTGCTGCTGGAGAGGCCCGGCGCTGATTCACCAAGTGGGCGTTACTGACTTCATATGTCAGCGCGCGGCGCGTCGCCAATGAGGCGCGAAGCGTGCTGGCACGACAAGGATCCGCGGCAGGCTGCCAAGTCGACGACCGGCTAAGGACGACATTGCGGAACCTCGCGTCTGTCTTGCGGATTTCGCCGCCGTGAATCCCGTCCGGGATTGATGATCTGTCACAACAACCGGCGCAGCTGCTCGATCTTCGCAAACAAAGGACGGATTCCGTGCCGGTTCAGGACTGCTATTGCCCCGCGGTCGGACTGGTCGCGGGCCACACTCGCGTGGGCTTCACCGGCCCTCCTTAGACACTCGCCCGCCGATTCCCCCCACCGGATCGACTCGGCAATCATTCCCGCTGCTTCCATTCGCGCTGCTTTTCTGACATTCTCCACCGCGTCCAAATAGTCGATCCCGAACTCCAGTCGCCCGATCCAGTACCGCGCGTGTTCGCGGCCCCTGGGCACTGACTTGCTCAACGCTCGCTCAGCCGCCGCAAGGGCACGCGTGTAGGCGGAGCGGACCGTTTCAACGGGCTCTGGGAACGCCTCGGGTATCCAGTGCTTCATCAGCATCTGCGGGGTTGGGAACGCAAGCCCAAGGGCATGCTGTTCCAGGGTGACAGTCGCCTCTTGCACCTCGCGCCACACATCGAGGAAATCGTCCACACTCGCGGGGCCGCAGATCGTCTCTGCCAGATCGCGGCAAATCCTCTCCGGATCGGTGCTCGAGTCCCAGGCGACCTTCGCCATGTACGCGATCGAAGGGTCGTGGTCGCCGATCTGCCAATAGCGAGCCGAGTATCCAGCCCAACCGAAATGCCTGATCTGGGTGGAAATCTTGTGCAGCGAGTCGAGGGTCAGCTGCGGCATGAAACCCACGTTGTCGTCGTGAAGCGTGTAGGTAAGCGTCGCCGGCAGCTGCTCGGTCGCGAGATCGCCCATCACAGGCAAGCGCTTGACGATGCTCGAGGGTGCATAGTCGATGAAATTCAACGTCTCCCAGCCGGGCCCGGAGATCGATGGCAATATTGGGAACAGCTCCTCGGCCACGCTATCCCAAACGACCTTCAGTCCCGAGTTTGCGGCGCGGGCGAGACCTCCGTCCTCATTGAGAAGTCTGTCGAAGAAGTACAGGTTGACGATATCTCCCTTGACTTCCCGCACGGCTCGCTCCGCTCCACCGGGGTATTCGGACCGCCTGCTCGCCACCTCCAGCACTGACTCCAGCGGCCGTTGGCCCTCAATTCCGTACTTACGGTCCAGCGCCTTCCAGGCCTTGACGTATTGCGCGACCCATCTCCGGAACTCGGGCATCTCAAGTGTCAGGAAAGTGATGCGGGGATATGTGTCCACGATCGTCTTCAGCACGGTTGTAGCTATTCGCCTGAGGCGGGGGTCGTCTACATCGGTGTCATCACCCGGAAAGACCGTTCGGGTCAGATGGTGGCCGGACGGAACCGATGACGTGAGCGCGGGAGCGAACTCACCCGGATACTCGAACAGGTTAGCGTTCATGCCGCACTCCATGCCCAGACCGGTAGCGAAATCGATGATTCCCTCGATCAACCGCCGGCCAGCTGCGGCCAGCTCTTCATACGAATCTGTGATAGGCAGATCCGGATTTGAGAAATGCTCGCAATCGCCGAAAACTTGCTTTCCGACCGTTCCCTCGTCAATTGGGTAGCGGAAGCCGAAGAAAATGGTGGCTGAATTCCGTTCGATGTCGTCGACGCAATAGTGAAGGAACGGCTGGTTCGGCCAGATGTGAATGAAAATGCGGTTGAATTTCAGACGCGCGAGCTGCCGAAGCACAGATCGGTAATCAGCCAAGCCCCAGGTCTCTGGGCCGATGGCATGCGAGTTCATTGCGCGCCATTGTCTGATAGGAAACACCGGCTCTCTGCTATAGCTGAGCTGTGGAAGCCACAGTTCACGTTGCGACGGAAATATGTCGCCGTGCAGCAGGTGGCGCACGCCCCATCGCTCGGCGAGTTCCCCCACGCCCCACATCGTTGCCCGAGCGCTGCCCCCTCCGATCAGTATCGCCGGTCGCTTCTGATACCGCAGCGTTCGGAGTACAAATCCTTGCTCGCCCAGTTGAGGGAAAGGGCGTCTGGAACAGGCACGAGTTACGTGAGAGTTGGTCGAGGGGCTTCCGATCAGGAAGATCGTATCCGCCTGATCGCTGAACTCACAGGAGGGGGCGGTCCGAACTCCGAAACAGCCCTCCAGATAACCGCTCAGCTCGCGGGCAGCGACGATTTCCAGCTCTGGAGCGTATGATCCGATCACGACCGCCACATGGCCCGAGGCTGCTTCGCTCACGGATTGCTCTCATGCGCCGAAGTCCGCGAAAGGGTCAATGTGCTCCTGTCACTGTTCGACGGTCTGGTGGAGGTTTCTGTCTGACGCTTCGTGCGGCCGAATATTGGATTGCCACGCGCCTGTATATCCTATCTCTCGTTCAGTTTACGAATTGACATCGGACTGCCCGCCTAACGGATGTTCGTCGACTTCGACGCAGCAGGATCAGCTCAGGAATTACCAGCCCTGCGTTGTGGTCGATTCCGGTACCGACACTATGCGCGAATAGTGATCGCTCGCCCGTCCTGCGCGGAGGACCAGCTACGGGCGCTGCTCAGTACTTGCTGGGCGCGCTACACGCACTTTCGACGGGTCGTCGGGATGGACGAAATTAGCGGGCATTAGAACCAGGTGGCCTCAGGCGCCTGGCCCATCTTTACTTCGTCCATAAGCACATGAATATTTATGGTGGATCAGATTAGCCGGCCAACTCCGGTAGCCGGGAACGTGGCCTTCATGATTGAGGATGGTTCGCTGGCAGATCCGACCACATGGATCGTTCTCACTCGCGCTTTAAGGGTCGACGCCAGATCATTTGCGGGCCTGCCCGCGGCGGCGAGAACGACTGGGACAAACGGCCCCACCCAACTCCACCCACCGCATTGCAATTCGCGTGCGGGCGCTACACGGTCTGCATGCCAAGATCCGCCAGCAGTTGATGAGCGGAATTGTGCCCTGGCGCCCCGTTGACTTCACCCCACGGGTGCATGCCTGCTCCACAGAGGTAAAGATTCTTTATCGGGGCTCGATACTGGGACAGCTCTGGCAAGGGCCGGTTCGCGAGCATCTGGCTCGGCACCACGTCGACGTGGTGAATATGGCCCCCGGTCAACAAGCGCTCTTGCTCCAGGTCCCAGGGCGTCAATAGCTTGTAGTCGATAATCGCTCGGCGATAGTTCGGCGAATACTCGTCGATCATGTCAAGAAGCCGCTCGACCATCTCCTCGCGCCGTTCCTCCCAGGTACCGTCCTCGAGCTCATAGGGCGCATATTCGATATACCACGATCCTGTGTGCTTTCCGGCCGGAGCGCGGGTCGAATCAAGAAGAGACGGGTGCGAAATCGCGAGGAGAGGCGCACGCGGCAACCGGCGGCGCAGCACATCCTCCCAGGCAAGTTCGCGGTAATCGGTGGTCGGCCGCACTCTGGTCCAACCTGAAGCGATTTCTTTCGTGTCGAAATCTTTAGTGGCGTAGAACTCCGGTAGCTCCGATAGCGTGCACATGAATTTCATGCTGCCGTATAGCGCTTTGAGCCTTCCAATCTTCCTGAGAAATGAAGCATCGAGGTCGTCCTCATCCACCAAACTGAGAAATGTTCGCTTGGGATCGGCGTTCGACATGACCGCCCGGCTACTTATCTGGTCACCATTAGTCAGCTCAACGCCCCGAACTACCCCACCCTCCACCAGAATTCGCTGCACCGGACTGTTGGTGCGAATCTCGACGCCATGTTCCTCCGCTGCCTGCGCCAGGAGCCTGGTGATCTCGCCAATGCCCCCAACGACCACACCGCCAAGTCTTGTGATTCCCTCAACTTCTCGCATGCCAACGGCCCTCGACAGCGCGAATCCGAGGCCCGAACCTGTCTCCCACAAAGAGCCAAGGTCAAAGGGGTTCCACATTGCCGCGATGATCTCGTCGCTCTCAAAGAAATCGCCGAGTATTTCGCCAATGGAGGTTGTGACGAGTCTCGTGAGAAGCTCCTCGTCCTCGGTGCCGCGGTAGTCCTCAAAGATGCGAGCCAGGGAGACCGGCGGCTTCATAACGTACGGCTGCAGTATTCGGCTTACACGGACGTTGAAGTCTATCCAGCGCGTGTAGTTTTCGGCATCATGCCGGGAGAACTGAGCGATTTCCGCGAAGTTGGCTGAATCGTCGCCTGAGAGCACCAGATGCCGGCCATCGGGGTAGACGTGCGCATTCATCGAGCCGTTTCGCGTCTGCAACCCCCGCTCCGCCAATCTGGTGTCTCTCCAGATTTCGGATTGCAGGGCACTGGGGACTTGAGCGCAGGGATCGTGCAAATAGCCGGGGAACACCTCCTGTGATATGCATGCCCCACCAACTGTGTCCTGAGCTTCCAACACCAGAACTCTAAGACCGGCCCTGCCCATGTAAAAGGACGCAACCAGCCCGTTGTGTCCAGCTCCAACGACGACTACGTCCCAATCACCGGCCTTGTTCATCGAGCGATCCTTTCAATCCCCGATATCAGGGGATTGCTGGGAATCCCTGAGCGATGGCGAAATTCCCCGCCGGTCGAAGCCGCGCCTCGTCGAAGAGACAAGCGTACTTCGTTCCGGGCTGGACGCGACGATATAGCATCCAACGCGGCCATGGCCGCGATCTGAGGCCGACGACATTGAACTACTGATGATCAGAAAAAAAGAAGTGCTGGAGCATCCGGTAGTAGCTCTCAAGCGTTCGCTGGGATCCAGAGCCACGCTGTTTCTCAGACAGGAACGCATACAGGGCCCGCTCCCACCCGGCTGCAGAGTCGTCGAATACCGCTGGCATCGCGGTTGTAGCGGTCATGGTTCTCTCCTCGGAAAATGGTTTCACCATGACATTTGCTCTGATCAGCCCCCTTATCAAGCACTATGTGTCAATAGCGTCGCGCTGCTATGGCACTGACCACCGTGCGAGGCTGATCTTCGTCCACCACGTCGACAGCGATACCCAGGAAGCCGCTCCACTAAGAGGGTGGTGGTCTGACGGGTGAGGTCAGAGGGGATGCCAGATCGGAGCCCTCACAGACCGAATTCGTCGAGAAGGTCGCTGACGGCGTCCTTTATGTGCTGCCACTCTGTATTGTTTTGGATCCGCAATGCCTCAGATTGATCGTAGAGCGTTGAGTCGCCTGTCTCCAGGTGCTCGATGTAGAGATCTTTATATCGAAGCGCCATTTCTACGTAATCAAGGATTCGATCGTTGATATGTCGGACTTCCCGGAAGCGGGGAAATGTGCCTCGTAGTACGAATCCGTATGGCCCATCCTCTCCGTGGTACCAATCTCGCAATTCGCGCCACTCGTCAAGAAAACTGCTGGGGCGTAAGTCCGACTCTTGGCCCCTATCGACGAGATCACGGTGCCGTTGAGTGGCTTCTGTCTTCAGCGCCCGCAACTCCTTCCACGCATCCAGCCACGCAGATAGCTCGGAAGGCACCGCAGGTGATGGAGTTGGGGCAACCGTCTCTTGTGCAGATCCGCTAACTGGCAGTTGCTGCAAGACTGGCGACCAGTCGGGGGCCCAGTCCCACTCGGGATCATCGGTCAGCTGCCGAACGTTGCCGCCATCCGCGTCCATGACGTAGATGTCGTAGTCGCCGTCGCGGTAGCTGGCAAACGCTATCCGGGTGCCGTCGGGTGACCACGCGGGGGCCCAGTCCCACTCGGGATCATCCGTCAGTTGCCGGACGTTGCCGCCATCCGCGTCCATGACGTAGATGTCGTCGTCGCCGTCGCGGTCGCTGGCAAACGCGATCCGGGTTCCGTCGGGTGACCAGTCGGGGTCCCAGTCCCACTCGGGATCATCCGTCAGCTGCCGGACGTTTCCGACATCTGCGTCCATGACGTAGATGTCGTCGCCGCCGTCACGGTCGCTGGCAAACGCGATCTGCTGGCGGGTGGCCGGGGGCTCGAGCTGTCCGCTGGCGAGTTGCGGAAGCCATGTTGCCAGCCGTGTCCTGATGACGCTGGCCGGGATCAGAAACCCAACGTTTGCAGCAAACGCAGGATCAAGGCCTCCTACTGCGATACCCACAATATGGCCGTCACGGGTTATCGCCGGCCCGCCGCTGACCCCGGGATTTAACGCGGCATCCGTCTGGAGCATCGGCTGACCCGTTACCTCCAGGCGGCCCGATAGCAGCCCACCCGTCGTGGTTATCGATTCACTGCAATCATCGATGGACTGGGAACCTGGAAATGGGTAGCCGATCACGATGATCTCTTCCCCTACTTGAAGGGAAAGATCGTCAGCCCATTTAACCGGCGCAGGTTCAGGAATCGTGGACTGCGCCTGCAGCAACGCAATATCACGATCTACATCGTATGTAAGGACCTTCAGTTCCGACTTGGTTCCGTCATCCGTAGTTGCAACGAGCTGACGGGCTCCCTGAATTACGTGGTAGTTCGTAAGTACCAGCCGATCGCGTCCCAATAGCAGGCCTGTCGCGCAACCATTCTCCTGATCGATCCGTACAACGATGGCTCTTGTGCGTTCGACGAGGTCGGTGACTGGAAGTTGTGTGGGGACCGGTGTGGGTGTCGGGGGCGAAGTGGCTGTTGGGGTTGGGATCGCAGTCATTGTCGGCGTAGCAGCTGCCGTTGGAATTGCTGTGGCAGTAGGGATGGCAGTGGCCGTGGGGCTCGGGACAGCGGTCGGAGTAGCAACGACGATGCGTTCGACTACGACGGTTTCAGCGCAGGCGGTTGCAAGCAAAGAAGCCAGAGCGACACACACGACTCGGGCAGCGACTTTCATCGGAATCGCGGTGTTGAGTCCCAGCATCCTGCAGGCATCCCCGTGGTTACATGTCCAATCTGAAGAATATAACTGGGTGCGCGACCCTTGTCGGTCGGTTAAGGGTGTCCAAGTCTCGCAGCCGTCCGGCGAATGTTCAGTATCCGCCAAATCCCAGCTCAGCAAGCAGGCACGCTGAGTCCTGCCAGGTGTTGCTTAACCAGCGACACCGAATCTTGATTCTCGCCACAGATTTTCATGGACTCCGCCTTCGGTATCACTGCCATTTCCTGAATACGGCTCTTTTGAACTTTGCCCGGCGTAGAATTCCAGCGGTGAGCGGGCGCGAATGGGCTTCCTCTACGTCTCTACGTGCGTTCTCGGAAATTCGACTCCCCGACTAAGGACCAAGCGTGTCAAGAGAGATAACGGCGCACAAGTCGCAGGCGAACTACGCTGCGGTTCTCAAAGACCGCTATCCCGATTTCCGCTACACAAGGGCCCTCTATTTAGACTTCGAGGGAACCGGAAAAACTGAATTCATTCTGAGCGTGTGGTGGCCACAGAACGCGGGGCCTGATCGGTTCGCCTGGATCCGGAGACAAGGGAACGAGAAGAGTCTTTCCCCAGATGCGTTTTCAGAGATCGAGAGCCACGTTGCTGATAAACGCAACGCGCTTGAATCCATTGTTGTCTTTAGTGGCGAGGCGGACATGGAGCACTCCAATTTTCCGCCTGGTTCCCCTGATGAGCAGGTGAGGATGCGCAGGTGGCTTGGCCGTGAGCCTTTCCCGGACGCACAGTGGGTGAACTTACACGACCCGCTGCGTCAAAAGGGAGACGCCAAGCTGACAAGGAAGCGTATCAAAGAGCGGGCAATGGTGAAGGTTGCCAAGACCAAAAAGATCATTGCTCGGCTAGATCCCGATCCAAAATTCCGACGTCGAGCTTCAGGACTCATCCTCTGATTCCGAGCTGGGCAGCAATTCAAGCAGGCGCGAATACGCTGACGTATCATGCCGTCAATGAGTCGCCGCTCCGTTCCGATGTTGTCGAAGAGCCGGTTTCTGGCAGGGCTCCAGTGCCACCTCCGTCTCTATAAGCAGTGCTACGAGCGAGAACACGCGACTCCGCCGGATGCTGCGCAGCAGGGCCGGTTCGACGCCGGAACTCGCGTTGGTGTCATCGCCCAGCAGTTGCGCCCGGACGGAATTCTCATCGACGAGCCTTTCTATCGACACGACGCCGCGGTATCTCGCACAAAACAACTCTTAGAAGGTTCCGAAGCGTCAGCGTTGTTCGAAGCTGCATTCACCGAGGATGGCGTCCGGATACGCGTCGACATCCTCGCCCGCTCGCCTGACGGATCATGGGACATCGTCGAAGTGAAGTCGACTACCTCAGCAAAAGACGAGCACATCCCGGACGTTGCGATCCAGGTGCATGTTCTGAAGCAGGCCGGGATATCAGTGAGGCGAGCCGGCCTTGCTCACATCAACCGTGATTACGTCTACTCAGGAGGTGACTACGACGGTGAGCAATTGTTTACGGTCTCCGACATCACCGATGAGGTAAAAGCCTACGCTCAAACTCTCGTAGACGAGCTAGCCGCCAAGCGTGCGGTACTTGAGCTGGACCGGCCACCTGAGATCGACATCGGGCGCCACTGCAAAACTCCGTACAACTGCGAGTTCACCGAGTACTGCCGCCGAGAGGAGCCCAACTGGAGCATCGATGAGCTTCCGAGGATAAAGGCGGATCTCGTAGCGGCGCTCCGTGCCTCGGGGGTTCGGTCGATTGCGGACATCCCAGGCGGCACCCAGCTCACTGAGGTTCAGGAACGCGTCCGACAGGCTGTCTTGTCGGGAGAGCCGTATATCAGCCCCGCCCTTTCATCGGAGCTAGAGGGCATCGTTTTGCCCTCCCACTTCATCGACTTTGAAACGATCAACCCGGCGCTGCCGATCTACCCAGGTACCCGACCGTATGAAGCGCTCCCGTTCCAATGGTCGGACCACGTCCTCCATGCAAACGGACAGTTGACCCACCACGAGTTTCTCGCAGCAGGAACGGAAGACCCACGAAGAGAGTTCAGCGAAACGCTGATCGACCAACTTGCTGGGGCGGAGACCATCGTCACTTACAGTGCCTACGAGGCTACGCAACTCCGGCACCTTGGCGAATACCTGCCGGACTTGCGACCTGCATTCGAGGCCCTCCAATCAATTGCGTGGGTGGACTTGCTTCAGATTGTTCGGGCCCACTACTACCACCAGAATTTCCACGGCTCATTCTCGATCAAGTCAGTCCTACCAGCTCTAGTTCCGGATTTCGGCTACGGGGACCTCGGCATCCAAGATGGTGAAGTGGCGTCCAACGCTTTTCTCGAAGCGATTGATGATGAAACGAAACCTGCGAAGTCCCAACAGATCCGTGCCGATTTGCTGGCTTACTGCAAACGCGACACCGAGGCGATGATACGAGTGGTCGAGGCGTTGCGGGCGACGGACTGAAGCTCCCGAGAATGCCAATCTCGAACGCAGGCAATCTTCGATTGCCCAATATCTAATAACTTGGCGGCACACGTGCCATGCAAAGGTTCGAAGCGGAAACGCGGCTGCCACAACGCGACGCTATGATTCGGCGGCATCAGATGATCGGGCCTACCCTGGAGCGGTGCGAAGCTCGCGTATCGGGAAAAGAATGTGCCGTTGTGCCCCTCTATCGCCTTGACTCAAGTCATCTTGACGAGCTTCCCGCGACAACCTTCGAAGCCGAAGATCTGAAGGAACGCGGAGATCTCCAGCGGATTTTCCGTGATCACCCCGAGGTTCTCGGTGACGATCTATTCATCGTCTCCGAGGAGTTTTCCGGGTGGGAGGACAGCAAACTCAGGATTGATCTGCTTGCGCTTTCAACTGACGGGACCATTGTCGTCGTTGAGCTCAAACGCACTGAATCCGGTGGCTACATGGAACTCCAGGCCATTAGATACGCCGCGATGGTCGCCAACCTTACATTCGACCAACTCGTCGAGACACATCAACGCTATCTCGAAAAACGCGATTCAAGCGACTCCGCGCGAACCAAATTGATCGAGTTCCTTCAATCCACCGACGAAGACGAGCCGAACATCGAAAGCGCGCGGCCACGGATCCTCCTAGTATCTGGCGATTTTTCACGCGAGCTGACAACGAGTGTTTTGTGGCTTAACGACATGGGCCTCGATATTCGGTGCATTCGACTTCAGCCGTACAAGATGGGCGTGGACTGCATCGTTGACGTGCAACAGATCATCCCGCTTCCGGAAGCAGAAGATTATTTGGTGCGTGTCCGTAAGAAGGCAACGAAATCGGAGGAACGTACTTATCCTGAAATTGTCTGGACGGCTGAAGACATCCGTGACCTGTGTGCGCAGCTGAGAAATCCTGCAGCAATTACGATGCTCGATCTATGCGCTGAAACGCCTGAGCAGCTTGTCACATTCAGTGCGGCAATGAAGCAGGCGGGCCGGTCTCACCATCAGGCTCGGGGAGATCTCGGAGCCTTGACAAAGTTGGTAAAGAGTCGATTTCGGCGGAGGAATTGGCCGGCGATTTTTGACTGGGCCGGTGGTGGCGAGCAACAAGCCTATTACAAAATGTCGCCGGAAATCGCTGAATGGTGGCGAGCCGCGCGGACGGAATTGAGTACATAGCCGAGACGAACCGCGCGTCGTCCACTATCTCGGAATAGTGTGAAGCTGATCCCGACGAGTCAGGGCGGCGGCGGAGCCCATCGGTGCCCCTCGCGAGTGGTGGACGCCCAACCGCACTGGCGGCTTTCTCAATTCAAAGCAGTCGACCAGCACACCGGGATCGATGTCTGATCTCACTTCTGCTTTGGCGACTGCCGTCGTCTCGCGCCCAATTCTGAAGGCCCGTGATCTGGCCTCGCTGAGCGATCGCTTCAAGCGAACTGAAAACTGTACAGCTCGGCGTTTCGCAAGTGGAATCTAAGCTTCACTGCGCTCGGTACTTCGCTCACCGTCTCGCGGCCCGACCACTTGACCTGGTGGCGGACGGCATCGCCAGTAAACGTCTCGCACCTGTCCCGGGAATATTTATCCCAGACGTTATTCCAGTTGTCCATCACCTCCACTTCGATATACCCGTCGGATTTGCAACGGCCGTTGATCAGGAGACGATTCCCGGTCGAGAAGACCGGCTTCGTCTCTACCCACCCCTCGCGGACGGTCGCATCCAGGGAGACATAGCCGTCCAGCCGCATGGTGGCCAGACAAAGGTGGTGACCGTTCTGCGCCAGTGCGGGGTCTGTCGCTTCTGGGACGGCGAGGCCTTCTTCTCGGCCGAAAATCCACCAATCGTGATGGACATTCACGCCGCCGTAGTAAAACCACAACTCGTCGCCTATCTCAAGCGGTGGGTTCGACGCCTCGATGAGGAACTGGTCATGGCTGCCCAATCCGCCGCGCGGAATGAACGGTCGATGTTCGACCAGGCGGTCCCAGGCCAGGCCGTCGCGACTGTGGTGCAGGTACATGTCGATGGTGTTATCGACCTGGTGCAGCACCATTAGGAGACCGAGGTGTTGCTCGCCCGTTCGCCATGAAACGAAGTTGTAGTGTCCGTCGTCAAGATTGTCGCGCTGGTCCGGGTCGAACACTAGTGTGGGGGTCGGCCAGGACATGCAGTCCGCGCTCTCGGTGCGGAAGCTGCGGCGGCGGGTACCCCACATGCCTTCCGGGCGGCCAGGCGATACCGGGGCGAACCAGCCTTCGAACTCGGGATGTTGGCTGCTGCCCGCTTGCCCGCCGTAGCGGCCGAAGATCACGTACTGCCTAGTAAGTGGATCGCGATAGAGGATTTCCGCATCCCCCATCCACACCGGGAAGATGGGGTTGCCCGAATAGTGCGTCCAGTCGATTCCATTCGGTGAGAAAGCGAGGCACAGTCCGCCGCCGTGCCGGCCCGCGGGCGTCCGCTTCGGGAAGTTGAAGTCGCGTGCGCGCAAGTAGTACACCATCTTGAAGCGGCGAGACGGGTCAGTCTCCTCCAGGTCAAGCAGCACCGAAGCGCAGCTGATCATGCGATCGGGATCGTCCGGGAACACGCTGTTGGTGTCCCTGCCGTCGAGGATCTGCCTGCCCAACGGGGGTTTTTCCCACAGCAAGCCGTCCTCTGACCGGGCGTAGAACACGCGGTTGCCCTGAAAGAGCTTGGATTCGTCGCTTCCAAAATAGTCGTAGTAATCCTCGTACCAGCACTTGAAGAGCCCGTCAGCCGGGTCCCGCACCACGCTGAATCCATTGGTGCGAAAGTAAGTGGTCACCTCCCAGGGCTTGTCGCGTTTGATTAATGGATTGTCGGGATGCTTCTTTGGACCGTGCTGTCTGCGGGTCAGGTTCTTAACAACGGCTATTACGTCGTTGTCGATGAATAGCTGCCTGCGTGTTCCGACATCCTTGTAAACCTTGTCCGGCAAATACGCCACATGCATGTTCTCGTCCTCCCAAATCCACCAACGACACTGGCGAATCCGTACGATTGCCCGGAAGCGCGGCGCGGTCGATCGCACGAATCTCCATATTAGTCCGGCCACGGCGGACAGCCGCGAAATGGTGCCCGTTCGAATTCGAAGTTATCACTGCCTTTTGGGCACGCCGGATGACGACGAACAAGCGGGCCAAACCAAGATCCCTGCCCAATCACGATTAGGAAATAGTGCGATCACAGTACCGCCGCCTGATATCACGTTCCACTCAAGCCTGAATTCGCGGTCGGGATTTATCGTCGACATCTTCACCGGAAGTAAGTCGCGCTGATCTCAGGTCACTTCAGTGCTTCGCGCCTATCGGTTCTCCCAGAGCTCGAGATTCGCGCCGAAGCACGCGTTGAATATGACGCGGAAGCTGTTCGCTGACGTGAGCCCTGAATACGATGTGTCCCCGCAGCTGTCGGGGACGTGGTAAGCCGAGAGGATCGCCCGGCGATCCGGGTCGCCAAATCCGTGGTCGCCTTGGATAACGATGACCGGTGGTGTTTCTGAATTGGCCAGGATCTCATCGACCGCCTCGAGGACGAGCGTGTTCGTGTACAGCAACTGCTCGATAAATCCCGGGAGATCGTCCGCCCGGTCCTCGGGCGACCACCCGAACGGCCTCGGCAAGATGTTCCCGTGGCGGTCAAACGAGTTCGGCTCATGCGGCTTCAGGATGTGGGCGAACAGAAAAACCGGTTTGGTAACGCCGGCCGCCGAGTCGCCAATGTATTCGAATGTCGCGAGCGTGCGGAGCGGATGCCACCAGGGGTACGGAGTATGGCTGCTTGCGGGAGCGAAGTAAGCGGGAAGAAACGGCCTCAATGCCGTCGTGCGCAGGAAGACAGGCAGAAATCGACCGAGAGATGTCGAGGAAACGTCACTACCGGTCACTACGCCTTCGGCCGTGAAGTCGACGACAAGTTCGGCATAGTAGTTTGCTGATGTCTCGCGCCGGGCTGAGCTCACGTGGACATATGTGTATCCAAGGTTCGCGAGGACCGATCCGACAAGATGGCGGTAAATCAGCCGGTACGTCGGGTCGAACTCCAGCTCACTCTCTTCCAAGTAGCGCATGTTCAAGGCTGATCCGAGCGACGGCAGCGTCGTGTCGTAACTGGAGTGTGCCGATCTGTCGACTATGAAGCCCCGCATTTCGAGTGCCTTCTCAAACTCGGAGTTATCGAGATTGGCATAGCGCAGCAACCAGTCGCTCCGCGGGTACTTGTCGAGGACGATGTAGTAGATGTGGGGACGCGGTTCCTGGGCCTGCGATTCGCGATTGATGATCAGCGCCTGCAACTCGGGCTCAAGGAGAGGATCGACCGGCGGGCTCTCGGCACCGGCCGTTCCGGCGGCCCCCATAATGAGGAGCACGAGTGGGATTCCGCATAGAACTACGCTGAAGTAGTTCAGCGGGCGTCGTGCCAACCTCGCGATGGCGGGCGCGCTAATCAGGATGAAACACACGCCGAGGGCCGCCACAGCCGTGATCGGAAGCAAGACTCGATGTGCACCTGGGTTACCAAACGCCTCGAAAATATGTCCGTAGAAGAGGATCGCGATCGACAGCACCGTCGGTACGGCCGCGGCGCGCCCGATGTCCCATAATAAAACCCACAGCGCAAGCACGCCTGCCGTGACTGCCGCGAGAGCAACGCCCGCGACAATAAGCACGTCGGTGAGCTGGAACAGGTGGAGGTTCTTGCCGTTGGAATAGAGCAAGAGCACCGGATAGAGCGTCAGGAACCACGGGTAAACGTGCCAACCGCGCGACTCCTTTGCCATCACCTGGGCGATGCGGCGCCGAATCGGTCGCGCGAGCGTTCGGTAGGCGCGTGCGGCCGCGGAACCGAGGGTAATGGTGCCGATGGCAAGCGCGAACGCGGCTCCGGCGCCGGCCAGCCGCACAATTTCGGGGCCGACTCCGTGCAGAGCGGCGTGAAATCCACGCTCCCTTCCAGTCAACTCGTGCGCAACCGGGCCAATTGCGTCAATGAAATCTTCGTTCAATGTCGGGAGCGCTAGGTCCCCAGTACTCCGCGTGATGCCGATTGTCACGAAGGTCGGCGCATCTTCAACAACGGCGAGTTGAAGGGTGAGGCGGCGGTCACTTGGAGGTTTATAGGATGTGAACTGGACGGTTTGAGGCTGTGGCTCGACGGCTGGTGCCACATACAACGCGAATTGCCGTACTGGAGAATTGCTTCCGCTGACGAGCAGCGATACGTTGATGCGAACCGGAGCAAACCCTAGCCGCGCTGCAGCCCAGATGCGGGCCTCGACGACAGGGCTCACGATTACACCCAGGTCTTGGCGCACGCCTGATCCCGGGAAGACGGGCGTCAGGGCCGCGTACTTCACAGGGTCCGCGGTCTTTCTGATCGTGAAGTCTGTTGTCGGAAGCAGGCTTACCAGCAGCCCAGTACCAATGAGAGCGAGCACGACAGAGATCAGCCGCAGACGAAATCCAAGCACCGGACCCAACTCCTCGGACAAATGCATTCTTGCCGCCACCACGACCGATCTTGAGTGATGGAAGTTTGACTTTGATGGATTTATTTAAGAGTCTGCTTGTCGACCCCGCGATTCTTATCGGATCCAACAGATAGACAGCAAATCTTACGTCGAGAATGACTTGGTGGTACATCTGACTGAGCTGTGCACGCTCGATGGCCATGCGGCGGCCGTGCGTGATCGCCGTCAAACTAAAGTATTCGCGGTGGTCGAGCGTTATTCAGGGAGAGTCCCGTGGGCCGAAACAGATGTGAATCGGCGGGCAAGATGTCGCGTCTGACGGTTGACACGGGTCGAAGATCCATCTCGCGCCTGGACATTATTCAACTGCTGCTTTTGCCTTACCTCGATCCCGGAAGTGGCAGCTTTCTGATACAGATCCTTATTGCAGCCGTGCTTGGCGGAATCCTTTCGGCAAGGCTGTGGATCGGTCGAATTCTGGGAGTGTTTCGACGGTCGTCAAGTCCGAACCGGACCGCAAACAGCCTGGCGGATCCGGATTTGGACGAGGCCGATCTCGATAACGGAAAGGGGCCGGGCGACGCCAAGTAGCGATGAAACGGTCGCCGGATCGTTTCGCGACCCTGCGGGGTTCGTTTTCCGGCGGGGTGGGACGTTCTTCCGTCACGTGGACAAGTCTTATGGACCGGTCTACGACCGTTTGATGACATATGGGCTCTATAAAAGCCTTGTGCGCGACGGTCTGCTGCTACCTCACGACGAGGTTCCGAGTGGCGCGGAGGATTCAGATGCGTACAAGATTCTGAGGCCAGTCGGATTGCCATTTATCTCGTACCCGTACGAGTGGTCCTTCAGCCAGCTCCGTGACTCAGCACTTTTGACCTTGGAGATCCAGGTCCGGGCGATGGAATACGGGATGTCGCTGAAGGATGCCAGCGCATACAACATCCAGCTTCACCGGGGTCGGCTCGTATTGATCGACACTCTCTCATTCGAAATGTATGACGAAGCCTTTCCCTGGATTCCGTACAGGCAATTCTGCCAGCACTTCCTTGCACCCCTGGCCCTCATGACTTACAGGGATGTTCGGATGGGACAGCTACTTCGGTCGCACATCGACGGCATACCGATGGGGCTGGCTACCAAGCTTCTGCCCCTATCTACACGCTTCAAACCCGGTTTGCTGATGCATCTCCACTTGCATGCCCGATCCCAGCGACAGCACGAGCGGGCTCCATTGAAACGGGAAGAGTTCCGGGGCCGGTTCTCAAAAGGCAAGCTGCTGGCGCTGCTGGCAAGCCTGCGTTCCACGACGAAGAAACTTCGGTGGGAACCTCGCGGGAGTCCGTGGGCGGAATATGAGCAAATGGACAGTTACGACGAAGTAGCGACAACCGACAAACAGCGGTTGGTGGGCGAATTCCTGGATGTGCTTAAGCCGACGCAGGTCTGGGACTTGGGCGCCAACGTTGGGGTGTTCAGCCAGATTGCGGCTTCAAGGGACACCCCAGTCGTTTCAATAGACAGCGACCCGGCTGCGGTAGACCTGAACTATCACCGGGCCCAGGCAAGTGACGAACGCAATCTTTACCCGGTTCTTGCAGACTTGGCGAACCCGTCACCCGCAGGAGGTTGGGAGAACCGAGAGCTCTCGTCCCTGCTCGAGCGGGGACCGACAGATACCGTGCTGGCCCTTGCCCTGGTTCATCATCTGGCTATTTCCAACAATCTGCCATTCGATCGGATCGCTGAGTTTCTCGTCAACCTGTGTCGGTCACTAATAATCGAGTTTGTGCCGCCTGAGGACCCGAAAGTTCAAGCGCTGCTGTCGATGCGCGACCATGATTTTCCTGGATACGCCACAAGAAACTTTGAGAGCGTATTTGCTGAAAAGTTTGTAATTGAGAGGAAGGCAAATATCAAGAACTCGAAGCGTGTGCTGTACCTAATGGTCAAACGTTGACGAGAGATGCAGCGCACGCCAATTGTCGACAGGATCCGCCCGGCGGTGTCTACCACTTCGCGGCTGCGTTTCGCGAGATCTCGGCTTGATTTCGGCCCTTAACACGACTTGCGGCGGAATTCTCGGGCCACAATGATTTGCGGCGTGATCTGCCAATGTTCAGCACAGAGGCGGTTCGGCTCCTGAAGGCAGTCGGCCAGGCCAGCTCAAAAAATGTGCACTATCTGCGAATAGTGCAGGACGAGCTCAACGGAATTTCTGTCGCGAACGGTCAGCCGTGTTTGCACAACGGCTGCTCCTGCCTTCCGTGCTTATCGGCTCCCTATCGTCGGGCCCTCGGTGACCACAGAGGTCTAACGTCGTGCTCCGGGCCTTTCGTTATGCGAGTGACATCCGTACCGTCAGGTTTCGTGGTGAAAACCCTGATGTCGCCTTCACGAGCCGAATCGAACGCGATCTTGTCCCCATCAGGAGACCAACTCGGCCGTAGGTCGTGAGCGGCGTTACTCGTGATGTTTGTCTGTGCAGTACCTTCGGCACTCATAGTCCAAATCTCCCAGTTGTCCGCCTCGTTGCGGGCGAAGACGATCCTCCGGCCGTCGGGCGACCAACTGGGACTCCGGTCAACGGCTGTGGTGTCGGTGAGCTGGGTGATAGAAGTATCGTCAGCATTCATCACGTAGATATCGCTACTGCCGGCCGCGTTGCTCGCGAAGGCAATCTGCTTTCCGTCCGGCGACCAAACCGGCGCGAAGTCACCCGCATCCGAAGTCGTCAACCGGACTACGCCGGTACCGTCTGCCTTCATCACGTAGATGTCCGCCGAGCCACCGCGGTTGCTCTGGAAAGCGATTCTCGTACCATCAGGCGACCAGTTGGGATTTACGTCTCCCGCGGGATCGACGGTCAGCTGCGATCTCCCGGATCCGTCCGCATTCATCGTCCATATATCCGCATTCCCGGCCACCCTGCGGACGAACGCAATCTTCTTTCCGTCCGGTGACCAGCTCGACTGAGCCTCAACATCGTCGCCCGAAAATGATGGGGACAGCCTCAGAGCGTCGGTCTCCGCTGAATCTGTGCGATAAACGGCGTACGCACCGTCCCGATTCGAGTCGAACGTGATGTACGACTCAGCGGGAATGGTGATCAGGGCTGCCTGCGTAATCTGCCCGGCGTCTTTGAAGTCGTCGCCGCCATTCGAGATCACGACCTGACCGGCCGACGCCCAGGGGACCTCGATCATCCACTGCTGGAATACCGCGCGCTGCGCGCGCAGAACTCGCAAATCGCCGCGATCTTCATACGCGACAGGCAATCCGTAGGCGTTCAGCCAGTTATCGTTCTCATTCCAGTTCGCCTTGATCGCCTCGTTCAGCTCAAGCAAAGCCAGATGGTTTTGGACGACAACGTCAAAGGCTTTCCCTACGTCCTCTGGGAATCCCTGAGGTTTAGGCGTAGACCTGAATGCATCCAGCCAGTCGTCCTGGCCAGCTTCGCTCAACTGGTCGTAGATGTTTCCGTATGCCATTCCGCGTCCGTCCAGCCACTGCAGAACCGCCTTCTGAAATGCCTGGTATGTGAATGGCCCGCCAGCCCGAGGCAATGCACGCTAACAAGGCTTTCATTCGTCCATGCTGCGATTGTCGGGGCTTTGTGTACGGCGCGTCGGGAGATTTCCGATTTATGGCCGTTTGGCTTCGGGCGTCGGACCCTAATCGACCCGAACCGCATGGGAAATCCAGCGGACCGGCAACAGGTCAGAAATTCGAGAAGCCTCAATCAAATCGCTCTCGACTCGACGAAATTTGTGACTCATCGGCGCCAGTGTCGCCGAACTTCGCCCCGTCGCCATGGCGTTCTCGTCGCGTGAGATCGATAGCGACGACAAACAGGGCCCGTCGCCCTACCCCGGGGATGCTGGCGAATGGTACGGGGCCTCTACACGCGCGTGTTCCATTTGCGGTGAGGGCAGCGATCGCCGTATAAAGCCAATATGTCGCGACACGGCCCCGGCAGTTGCCGGACCGACCGGCAGCAACGGCAACATCGCTCTGAACGGGGGACAGCAGTGCTTTTCGAACTCCGCCAGTACAAGATCCGGGACGGCCAAAAAGAGAGCTGGGTGCGTCTGATGGAGGATGAGATCATTCCCTTCCAGGTCGCGCAGGGCATGGTCATCCTCGGCAGCTTCACCGGCGAGGAGGACGATTCCGTCTACGTGTGGATTCGGCGCTTCAAGGACGAGGCGGAACGCGAACGCCTCTACCAGGCGGTCTACGAGTCCGACCACTGGAAAGAGAACATCGCGCCTCGCATTCCGGAGATGATGGACCGGGAGGCGATCAAGGTAATTCGCCTGGAGCCGACCGCGAAGTCACCGATCCAGTAACGGCCCCTGAATCCCAGTTCCCGTTCACAGGAGATGCTCCGCCGGCACGCTCCTCTACTCGACCGTGGAGTGACGGGCCGGCCTCGCGCACACGTGCGTGCTCGATTGTCCGGGGTCACGCGCTGAGGCTGGCCACCGCTGTTTCGTTGAGTTCGATGCCGAGTCCGGGCCTATCCGACAGGTGCATTTTCCCCGTCACCGGGATAACGCCCTCTCCGTACAGGTCGGCCAGGTCGTCAAGCGGGCCTGAGAACTCGGTGGAAAACTCGTGCGGCCGGGTTGCGTTCTGGACGGTGGCATAGACGTGGAGTGAAGCCATTGAATTGATGCCGGCCTGCGGGCTATGCGGCATGATCGGCTTGTTCCAGGTAGTCGCCAGCTCGTAAATGCGCTTGACTTCAGATGGCCCGCCGGCGTTCAGGATGTCGGGCTGCAGAATGTCGGGATCGCCCAGCAGCACCAGCTGGTGGAACCACCAGCGGTAGGAGTCCTGCTCGCCTGCCGAAACCGCCACATCCAGCGCGTCGGCCACCTGTTTGAGGCCCGGCAGGTCCCAGTTCGGGAGCGGCTCCTCGAAGTGGTCGATGCCCAGTTTTTCAAACTTGCGTCCCTGCTGGATGGCAGTCGAGACCGAATAACCGTTGTTGGCATCGAAGCCGAGGTACTGGCCATCCGAGAGGAACTCGCGGACCAACTTGAACATCTGGTAGTCCTTCTCGGGGTTTGCGTCCTGGCGCCAGCCCTTCCAATCCATCCGGATCTTGAATGCCTCGAAGCCCATTGCGCGGCCTTTCTTGACGACATCGAGCATTTCTTCCGGCGTGAACTTCCATCCCGAGCCGGTGCTCCAGTAGAGCGGGATGGTGGTGCGGGCGGCGCCGCCCATAAGCGTGTAGACGGGCAGGTCAGTCTCCTTGCCGAAGAGGTCCCAGAGCGCTACATCGATAATGCCGACCACATTTGCCGGGAGCTTGTGGAGGCGATCTTCCTTCCCGGTGGCGAGGGTCTCCCAGTGGCGTTCGATTTGAAGTGGGTTTTCACCGACCAAGGTGGGTTTGATAATGGATTCGAGGTAAGCCTCGAAGACGCTGCTGTTGTGGCCGGGTATGGCCCGGTTGTTGCCGGGTGCTTCGGCCCAGCCCTCGACTCCGGCGTCGGTCTGGACTCTGAGGAGTGATTTTCCGATGGAGAGGGGGGTGAGTGTGATGTCCGTGATCTTCATGGGGTGGCTCCCGAGGGGTTCAATTGTTGCCGGGCACTGGCGGATAGGCGCGCCGCCCGAGCTCGCGCATGAACTGGGCAGACGTAACGATTCTAGTGATTTTTCGGCTTGTTAGAGGGACCATAGAGCCGCAGATGCGAGATCATGCTGGTTCGATACGCCCAGCGACCCAGGAAACACAGCGCACCTATGCCGCCAGACTAAGCCGCATTGTGGTGGACGGTGAAGGAATACAGCCCTGGTTTCGTCAGAGGTGGGGTTGACCCGTTTTGACAGACACATTCACTGTGCCGCTTTTTTGGTCCTGCGGCACGCTCTCCCAAGTGCCGGAATGGGAATAGACCAGACCCAATTCACGTAAGGTGCCGTAGAGGGCTACCGCAGGGTCGATTAGGGTCCGCAGCCTTGACCACCTCGGCAGGTATTCCCAGTCGACTTTCCACCTGTCGACTGAGCATGAATAGACGGCCTTCCTAGCCCGAGCGATATCTTCATTTTCCACCGGACAACCCTTCATTTTGGGCGATCCGGTGGTCTTAGGTATGTGGCAAACTGCAGCAAGATGATGATGAGACGCCTATTGCCGGTACTCGCGCTGACAGTTCTGCTGGTGGCCGCATTCACAGCAACAACCAGCGCAGCGCCGCACTGTGCGTCCGACCAAGACCCACAGTTCCTCTTTGGCTTCGCCCATCTGAAGACCCTACTTGGCGAAAAGATGGGCGATCCATCCGAGTGTGAACACGCCAATCCCGAGAATGGCGACACACTTCAACAGACAACTACGGGCCTGTCGTTCTATCGCAAGTCCACCAACATTCCGACGTTCACGAACAGTTTCGATCATTGGGGTTGGACTACAAGCGGGCTGGTCAGTTGGACCGGCGACGCCATTGATGCGCCGGGATATGAGCCTCCCAGCGACTGTGCGGGCAATTTACTAGGCGTAGATTCTCTTGTTGCTGCTATACCCGTGTGTCTTGGAAAGGACCCGTTCTACAAGAAATATCTGGACGCGGGCGGGATTCCAATCATTTCTTCCGGGCTGGTGGAGGATGAAGCTCCATACGCTGCCAGAGAGATCGTAAACAACATCCTGGTGACTCGACCTGATATCAGAGCCGCGCTGATATCTAACGGAGCATACGTGGGAGTAATAGCAGTTTCAGAAGCGACGACGGATATTCCGGAATACGAATATTTGAAGGATGCTCCGCTAGTTGACTGGAATTTTCGCGCTCGCGGTCTTCCCGGTACGGTAAGTCGCCCAATAACTACAGACGCCGAAGAGAATCTTCTTTGTTACAAAAGGGGTGGATGGCGGGGTGCGAACATTTTGATACACGAGTTGGCCCACACAATAACCAATCTCGGACTGCCATTCATGGCTGGGGGCGATGACGTTTTGGAAGAGGTCAGAGATGCTTATGCTGCCGGAATTGAGAAAGGGCTCTGGACCAACACTTTTGCTGCAACTAATGCCAGCTAATATTGGGCAGAAATGGTTCAGACTTGGTTTAACGCTCAGAGACAAAATGTACCGGGGTTAACCAACCACGTAGATACTCGTGAAGAGCTTATTGCTTATGACCCCGAAATCGCGTCCATAATTTCAAACGTATTCAGGGATAACAATTGACCTTGCCCCCGAAAAAGCCCTCGATTTTGAGTAGAGTCCGTTCAATGGGAGGAGACGGACATGAGACGGAGCAGGTATCGCGAGGAACAGATCATCGGCATCCTCAAAGAGCACCAGGCGGGGTTGCCAGCCGCAGAGCTCTGCGGCAAGTACGGGGTCAGCGGCGCGACGTTTTACAAGTGGCGGTCCAAGTACGGCGGCATGGAGGTATCAGACGCCAGGAAGCTGAAGGGGCTGGAGGATGAGAACCGGCGCCTGAAGAAGCTGCTGGCGGAATCGATGCTGGATGTGGCGACGCTGCGCGAGCTACTTGCAAAAAACTTCTAACGCCCAGATTGCGGAGGAAGGCCGCGGCCTGGGCGATGACGGAGACTAGTCACTCGCAGCGCCGTGCCTGCGCTCTTGTCGGGATGGATCCGAAGACTTACCGCTATGAATCGAGGCGGCCGGACGACGCCGGCATCCGCAAGCGGTTGCGGGAATTGGCCGAGCAGCGCCGACGGTTCGGCTACCGCCGTCTGCACATCCTGCTGGCCAGGGAAGGCATCCGGCTCAATCATAAAAAGCTCTATCGCATCTATCGCGAGGAACGGCTCACGGTGCGCAAGCGAGGCGGGCGCAAGCGGGCGCTCGGCACGCGTGCCCCGCTGCTGCTCCCCTGGAACCGCAACCAGCGCTGGTCGCTCGATTTCTTAGCGGATGCATTGGCCGACGGCAGGCGGTTCCGCATCCTGGCGGTGGTGGACGACTTCAGCCGCGAGTGCCTCGCCCGCGTCGTCGACACATCGCTGTCTGGCGTCCGCGTGGCTCGGGAGCTGGACCGCATCGTCGAGCTGCGGGGCCGCCCCCGCATGCTGGTCAGCGACAACGGCACCGAGCTCACCTCAAACGCTATCCTGCGCTGGCAGCAGGAACGCGGCGTTGGCTGGCACTACATCGCACCGGGCAAGCCCATGCAAAACGGCTTTGTCGAGAGCTTCAACGGCCGCCTGCGCGACGAGTGCCTCAACGAACATCTCTTCGCCGGCCTGGCCGAAGCGCGGCGGATCATCGCGGAATGGAGGTACGACTACAACACAACACGCCCGCACACGAGCCTGGATGGGCTCACACCCAACGAGTTTGCAGCCCGCCCCAATTGGGGCCATAACCTGAAAAGATTCTACTTATGAGTGAGGGTGAGTTGGGGGCAGGGTCACAATTGGCGATACGAGTGTCCAACCGCTCAACCGGCAAACTGAACCCGCTCGGGTCGTTCGTGACGAATAGATAACGACCAGCTTGCTCCCGTCGCGCACCCCGCCGACGGCCACCAGCAACGCCGCCTTCTCTCCCTCCAGGCCCGCCTTGACGTACACGCCGTCAACCCACAGATAGACGATCTGCGAGTCCGCCAGCGACCTGGTCGTAAGCGCCTCATACTCGGCCCGCCAGCCCGCCTTCAAGCGTGCTATCGACGACGCCGACAGCGGAGCCCCTTCGCCCAGGAGACCCCGCAGTGCCCCAAATCCCCCGGTATTACGACGGGTTCGTACTTCCCTTGAACGAACCGGCTCTACGTCGGACACCTCTGAATTGGGTGTAGGGCCTAGAATGGCGAATTCATTGTCGCGCCGAGGTGTCGTGTCCGATGGCTACAGACTTTACCGATCACCATGCTGCCCAATATCGGTCCGACGGATTCGTGGTACTTCCGGAGTACTTCTCACGAATAGATGTTGAGAGCATGCAGTCTGCCGCAAGCGAACTCCTCGATCTGGTGATCAAGTCCTCGCTTGCTCTCGGGGAGACCAATCCCCGACTGGACATCAGGTTCTCCGGCGCGCGGCAGGTGGTTAGGAAGATCCAACCAGTGGTTGACGCGTCGGGCACATTTGATCGGATCTCCAGGGACAATCGGATCGCGGGCCCGCTTCGAGCGATCCTTGGCTGTGATCCAGTCTTGATGGAGGAAAAGCTCAACTACAAACAGCCGCTCCCAAGTCCCCTCGACATCGAAGCTCCGGCAGTCGAGGATTCTTTTCCCTTCCACCACGATTGGGGTTACTACAAACAGCAGGGATATCCGCAAGAGACTCTATCGGTTGCGATCTTCGTGGACGAATGCACGCGCCTCAATGGCCCCCTGCGAGTGATACGCGGCAGCCATGCTCGCGATTGGCCGCTCAGTAATGAAGGGGTTGGGCCCACAGTGGCCGACGGAGTCTTCGACCATGACGACGCGGAGGACATCGTTGGGCCTCCCGGCACAACGATGGTGTTTCATTCGAAGTTGGTGCATCATTCGCCTCCGAATCAAACTGACGATCCCCGGAGGGTGATGATCTACAGCTATTACCCCTCCACCGCTACCTTGCAAGCGGACGTCCGCAATCGAACGCGCCGGCTGGCGGCTGGGGAATTCGAGAACCGATACAGGCTGCAGGTGAAGAACCACAAGAACGTCGATTCATTAACCACGTAGGCAGAAGTAGGAATCGGCGTGACAATCCAATTGACGGCATCACACGCAGCATTATCTGTGGCAAGCCGGAGTGATATTGCGACCGCGGTCGTCCACTTAGTCGGAAATTAGGTCGGTATCGAGACGACGCCGTCGTAGTGCTGCCGCGATCTGCCTTCCGATAGCTTTAACGCGCTCCCGGCCCCTGAGAAAGCGCTCCAGCGTGACCCACATTCAACGCTATCCCGATTTCCTGACAGTTGACTTGGCCGCGGTCCGGTGGTCGGGCAAATGGTGCCCCATCCCTCTCAAGCAGGGTGCAAAACTTCTCTCTGGACTCGCGTCTTCTGCGCCACGTCTCGACCGCTTACCAGGCCATCGCGCTCCAGTCGCGCCAGAGTCGCATAGATCTGGCCGATGTTGATCGGAGGCCACGCCCGCCCAAAGCGCTGCTCGAGCGCGCGTTTGATCTCGTAGCCATAGGCCGCTCCGCGCGCCAACAACGCCAGAATGGCGTACCGGACTAAGGTTGCACCTCACTCCGACCCCCAATTGCAACCGCGGACTGACGGCCCGACCCCGACCTAACGCGGCCCGCCAACGCCCACGAACGCCACGCGACAAATCCGGCCAGGGAAAAGATCAGCATTGCGTTGACCGGGTGCAACGCCCCGATTGCCGGAATGCCATCGGGCGGCTTGCCGAACCCGATCAATACCAGCTGCAGGCTCGTAAGCACGAACAGCAGCCCCGTCATCGCCAACAGGCGACGGGGAGCGCGAGCAGCCTAAAACCGTGGGGCAGTTGGCGGCAGGCCAGCCGGTGAGCAGGCCCGCCGTCGCAACACCTGAAGGTGCTTGAGTCCGCGAGGTTGGTCAGTGTTGAGCCACAGGGCAATCGTCGCCTGTATTCAATCAAGCGCGATGGATTGGATGATCTGCGGCAGTACGCGGGGAGTTTCTGGTCGGATGCCTTGTCCGCTTATGGCGCTGAGATCGCGCGTCGCATGAAGAACGAATAGGAGAACAATCTTGTTTACGTAGCGGGAGTTGATGTCGTCACTTCGAAGAATTGAGCGTCTTACAACGAAAAGTCAAAAAGAGGAGGAAGTTTCGTGTCTGAGTACATCATTGCCTATCTCGGTGGTGCCAAGATGCCTGACAACCCGGAGGAAGATAAGGCGAGATGGATGGCCTGGGTCGAGGGCCTTGGCGACGCCGAAGTCAACCCGGGCACTCCCCTGGGGACGTCCAAGATCGTAAGTTCCGATGGTGTATCCGACGATGGCGGGGCGAATCTGACGGGGTTTTCGATCGTGAAAGCCGACAGCATGGATGCTGCTCTTGAAATGGCCAAGGCATGCCCCTACGTTGAAATCGGCAGTGTTGAAGTCGCGGAAGTGATGGAAATGTAGCGCTCAGCATCGTGGCTCGGACAGTTCAGAAGGCCTGTCTCGCAACGCCGCGCAATTGCTCGAGTGCAGGCGTGCTGTTAGAGCTTGGCCGGCCTCGATGTGTGCAAGGATCACACATCGAGGCCGAGAGGGATCATGATGCTCGATCCAATTATCAAAACCATGAAAGTCCCCTGCAGCCAGGAAAAAGCCTTCCGAATCTTTCTGCACGAAATGGACAGTTGGTGGCCACTGGGCAGGTTCACCGTATCCGCTATGGGCGGTCAGGCCGCCAGGTCGATCCACGTGGAACCGAAGCAGGGCGGCCAGATAGTAGAGATAGGCCCCGATGACACCGAGCACCTGTGGGGCACGATCAAGTCATACGATCCGCCTGGTTTCATCGGCATGGATTTCCACATACCGCAACCAGGCGAAAAAGTAGAGTCCAGAAGCCTTGTTGAAGTGCGTTTTACCGCTCTTGAAACGGAACAAACACAGGTCGAACTCACCCAGAGCAATTGGGAAGCATTTGGTGAACGGGCCGCTGACTTGCAGGGTGGCTCCAGTGGCGGTTGGATATTAATTTTCGAGCAAGCATTCAAATCGGCTTGCGGCGGGTGAGACGCCGATGGCGTTTGGTGCTTTGGTCGGCAACAGCCCTGGCAGCAGCTAGAAAGGAAACCCGCTGCGGCGTATCGGAGAATTCGCCTTGCGGGTCGGCTATCGGGCTCCGGGCAGTCGCCTGGCCCAGCGCATTACACGCTTTCTCCGGGTGATGACGGCGTTCCCGCTCCCAAATGCCAGGGCCGCGGCGAACCCGCCGGCAAGTCCGAAGATAAAGTGGTTCACCGCGGCCTGTTCGAGGCCAACCGCATTAATGTTCTTCCCGACACCGGCGTCGGCGGCCATAACCGCAACGACGGCGAACTTGGCCATGTGGGCCAGCCCGCCCCCCAGCAGCGCCCCGGCGAGTGACCACTGACGAATGCGGGGAAGATGAAAAACCAGGTCCAGCAGCAACCCCGCCGATCCGAAAGTCAGCAGGTTTTCGAGGAAAGGTTCGTTGACCCCGAGCGGTTCGGCCAGCAGCGCGGCGGTGGCGCCCATGCCCAGCCCGGCTCCAGCTCGACGCGTCACCAGGTAGCCGAGGACCAGAACGGCTATCCAGGCCATGCCCGTATGTCCCGGAATTCCCAGGTGAAACGAGACATACCTGCGGGCAAAGGCTGCCGCTACGCCAAATCCAAGCACGCAGAGGGTAATCCAGACCGCGTCGGTCCGCAGTCGTTCAGGCGCGCGGACCATACCTGGCCCCCTTTCGCGTCTCAGCATTTACCCAACAATTCCGCGCTATATCCCGCCTCACAACCAGACTCGGCCTGCCACCGATCAGGGAGGGGCGGAGCCAGCCGTCAACGGCCACCTCCTCCTCGGAAGCCAATTCCTCGCCGTCCTCTTTCAGGACACTCATGACTCCCGTTTGACCGATCAAATCTTGCACGGTTGCCGTCTCCCAGCCGAGCCGGATGCCGTCGAGATCGATGAACCGCCCGTCGTGCCCGGTCCAGCGCAATCCCACGGCCGATATGGCGCCGACCAGGCCAGACTCTCCTCGACCCGTCGATCTGAGTTCAATACCCGCGCGCGATGCAAGGCTGCCGAGCCGCCCGACGTCGTCGAGCACCTCCCGCTGGGCCTTGCCGCCAATATCCGCCGCCACTGAGAGATCTTTGTCCGCCTCCACCACGGCCACGCCCGGTTCTGCAAGCGCTGCCGACCTATCTTTTACGAACACTTCAACCAATTCGGCCAGAGCCATGCGATCCGATTCGTCCGAGCGAACCAGCAGGCACGCAGCCGAATTTGCCGAGGTGTAGGGAATCAACGGATGCAAAAGCAGCTGGTGACGCGTAACGCCGAGCACGTTATCGCCCCGGGCTTCCAGGGCGGCTCCGAGGTCTCGCGCCAGCCGTCCGGTGCCGGGACTATCGGGCTCGTCGGTGTCGTCGATCCCAATAAGAAACTCGGTCAACGTTTCGCGCCGTCGTTATCACGCCACACGTCCATTACCATTCGTCCCTCGTTCAATCCGTGGTGAGTAATTGTGCGATTTTTGTCAGGCGGTGGCTAATGCGCCGGCTGTCTGTTGGCTGGCAGGCCGCTGGCGCGGGACTGCGCACCGAACAGCCACGGGCCATGCCCGGCGTCTTCCTAGTTTCTAACTGAGGCGACGGTAACACGAGATCGCCAGGGTCGCAAAAACGATAAGTATTCCGACAACCCACGCGAACGTTTGCCACAGATTTCCCCACACATCACCGACTCCAAGAGACATGGCTCGCAACGCGTTCACCGTCACGGTCACCGGATTGACCTGAGCAATCGCCTGCAGCCAGTCGGGCATGGTGGACACAGGTACGAAGGCAGAACTCAAAAAAGTTACCGGAAAGAGCCATACGAATCCCGCGACCTGCACTGTCTCAACATCGCGGACCGATACGCCGATCAGGGCCGAGATCCACGAGAACGCGTTTGCGAAGATCACCACCGTGGCCACCACGCCGACGGCGTTTCCCACGCCGCGATGAAATCGAAATCCGAGCGCGTAACCCACTACGATCATGAGCAGCACGACAAATACGTTTCGGATCGTGTCGGCAAGGATGCGGCCGGCGATGACGGCTGACCGCGCCATCGGAAGCGATCGATAGCGATCGATCAATCCGCTTGCCAGATCCTCAGCCAGTCCGAGTCCGGTGTTGGTCGACCCAAACAAGGCCGATTGCACAAGGATGCCGGGGAGCAAGAAGTCGATATAGTTACCCGTGCCGGTTTGGATCGCACCGCCGAACACGAACGTGAACAGAAGCACGAAGATAACCGGCTGAATGGTTGAGAACACCAGGAGATCGGGTGACCGGCGATACTTGCGCAGGTTGCGCACGGTCATGGCGGCCGCGTCCGGAATCGCCCACCGTAATTCCCCGACGATGAACGACTGCAGCCTTGGCCGCGTGGCTACCGTACTAGACATCGATCAGGCCCCCCGGGGCTCGTTCCGTTCGGACCGGTACCGCTCTCGATCGCTTCACCGGTAAGGCTCAAGAACACCTCATCCAGCGTCGGCTGGCGGATGCCAATGTCCGAAATCTCGATTCCGGCCCGATCGAGCTCGCGGACTATATCGGCCAACAGCCGGGCCCCGTTCGTGACAGCGACAGCGACGTCGCCCGAAACGGAGTCGACCCGCGGGCTGTCCTCGGCATACTTCGAGAGGATTTCGGATGCCCGGCCCAGAGCGCTTCGGTCATTCAATCGAATCGACAGGAACTGCCCACCCGTGCGGGCCTTCAGTTCGTCGGCCGTTCCTTGCGCGACGATTTTGCCTCGGTTCATCACAATGATTTCATCGGCGAGTTGATCCGCCTCTTCGAGATACTGAGTGGTCAGCAAGACGGTGGTCCCATCATCGACGAGATCCCGGATCATGCTCCAGAGGTCCATTCTGCTTCCCGGATCTAATCCCGTAGTCGGCTCATCAAGGAAAAGCACCGTCGGATTGGCAACAAGGCTCGCCGCCAGGTCCAGCCGTCGGCGCATTCCGCCCGAGTAGGTTTTCACCAGCCGGTCAGCAGCATCAAGTATCCCGAACCGCTCAAGAAGTTCGCATGCTCTGTCATGCGATGCGCGGCGCCCCAGATGGTAAAGGCGTCCAACGAGTTCAAGATTTTCTCGACCAGTCAGCGCCTTGTCGACGGCTGCGGACTGACCGGCCAGGCCAATCGCATTCCTCAGTGCGGTCCGATCTTTGACGATATCGAATCCCGCGACCAACCCGAATCCAGAGTCGGGATCAAGAAGGCCCGCGAGTATCCGGACGAGCGTCGTTTTTCCGGCCCCGTTCGGGCCGAGCAGGGCCAGCACCGTGCCCTGCGGTATCTGGAGGCTGACACCATCGAGTGCCCGGAGCTTTCCGTAGTCCTTGCAAACGTCACTCACCACTACGGAAATGCCGGCCCAAGGCTCCGAGATTGCCATTCCAGTCCCGCTTTGCTGTGACGGGGCGTTTGACGGTGCTGACGCTGAGTCCATCGCCGAAATACATGCTCCCAGGTGATGATCTGGAGTGGTTGACCGGTGGTCGTCGATTATCCTCGATCGCCCGCCCCGTCTCCAATGCAGACTTTGATGGATGCCACGGAAATGATCGCGCCGGTACGCACCGGGCGAATTCGGGCGGATTGACCGACCAGCGGCCAGCGCTACCGTGGTGAGAATCGATTATCGTGACTCACGTCCGTAGGGCGTTCACAATCCACCGGAACCTGTCAGTTACGAACCTGCGCGTTCAGGACCCGATCGGCCGCCGATAGCGTCCGGCGGTTCGGAGCCTCGTTGCTGACCGGGCCGCCTCGACTTCCGCCAGACAGTCTGGAACATTCGCCCAATGATTCTCCGAATCCGCGTGGCGGCCCGAGCTAGCTTTCGGTCGCGTCCCAATCGAGCAGAACGCCGAGTGCGCTGCCGGCCTGGTTGTAAAGCAAGTCGAACGCGTCGGCGGCCTTCTCAAACGGGAACCGGTGGGTCGTCATTCGCTCCGTATCAATCGCGCCCGTGGCCAGCAGGTCCATCGCCCGCCGTGCAGACCATGCGTTGGTCTGCGACAGGTATCCGAAATTGCCTTCGACGATCCGCCGATTGCCGCCTTTGCTCGTGAAAAGCGGAAGCGGCTCGCTCTCATACCGACCGAGGATGTGCAACAACCCGTCCGCCGCAAGCATGTCCTGGCACTGCTCGAATGCCTTCGGACCTCCCGGTCCCCCAACCGCGTAGACCACAACGTCCGCGCCGAATCCGCCCGTGAGCCTGCGTACCGCGGTGACGGGGTCTTCCTTGGAGGCATCGATCACAACGTCGGCTCCGAGGTCTGCCGCCATCTGGCAGCGTAGATCGAGGGCGTCTATGGCCACGATGCGTCCCGCTCCATTGGCCTTGTGTACCTGCATCAGCAGACTGCCAACAAGACCCTGGCCGACGATCGCTACAACGTCGTCGGGCCGTACCCGTTCAACCCGAGCCCAGGTCACCGATGCCCCGGTCAGAAACCAGTAGGGCGCCTGATCGAACGTCACGTCGGCATCCAGCGGGAATACGAACGGTTCGTGGTGAGGCGACACGGGTCGGGCATTCCGCACGACGTACTGGGCGTGCGGTGCGCGTCCCACGACCCTGTCACCGGGGCCAAAATGGTCAATTTCCGACCCCACCACGTCCACAATGCCGGAAAATGAGTAGCCCATTATGTGAGGCTCGATTCGTTCTTCGCGCACGTATCGCCGGCCGATTTCCGAGCCCCGGCTGATGAGCGTGCGCACGGCTCTCATCCGTACTTCGTCGGGACCCGGACTCGGCATCAGCGCCTCTTCGAGCGCGATATTGAACTTCCCGGGAGGTTTGGCCACACGCTTCATTCAGGCGCTCCAATGCTGGCACCGTTGCGCGGGAATAATAATGACTGCGGGACGCCAATATCTCGCCGCTGGTCGAACCGTTCGATTCGGCGACTCGATCGGCTGGCCGAAGCGCCGCGCTCGACCGCGCGGCGGCAACGCAACGTAGGGCGATTGAACTAACATCTCTGACCGGCCAGCATCGCCACCGCATCTTCGGCCAGATGGCGATCCCCTTTGGAGGGCAAGCTCGTGAACGTTGCCTACGCGCGTGACAGGATTTACAAAAGCATCGGAAACCGGCGGCAGCTCTTCATTGACGACGATGTAATCGCCGCGGTGCACAACATTTCCAGACGGCAGCACACTCCCGTGAAGCATCCCGACAATCCGCTTATCGAACGCGACAAGCCATGGGAGGTCGTTCCGTACTTCCGCACGTCAACGTTCAACGTGATCAAGGACCCCGTCGACGGAATGTTCAAGTGCTGGTACGAGGACTACTACGACTATTTCGGATGGGATCATTCGAAGGAAATGCAGAGCAATCGCGTCTACTTCGCCCGGTCCAGGGACGGACTGAACTGGGAAAAGCCGGCGCTTGGGAAATTCGCCATCGACGGTCACGACACCAACACCGTGTTCAGCTATCCGCCCTACGCAATGGCATCCTGCAATTCGGTCCTTCTCGACCCAAAGGAGAAGGACCCGGCGCGTCGATTCAAGTCGGTGTACTACCACCGCTCGTGGAACGTAAACGTTCCGAAGCGATCAGCTGCTGGCGCTCATCGCGATGGCCTGTGCATGGCGTTTTCGCCCGACGGGATCGACTGGACGCCGTGGGAGGGTAATCCGATATTCCCGGACTGGCTGGGCGACGTGGAAATCCTCACCTATGACTCTATTGACGATAAATATGTTCTCTACGGCCGGTACGGCGCCAGACCCGGCGGTCCAATAGTTCCGAGCAAACCGGACGGCGTCTGGAGCACTCGCCGCCGCATTTACAGGACCGAGAGCAAGGATCCGCTCAATTGGCCCGAGCCGGAACTGTGGTTCGATCCCGACTCGCGAGACAATCTCGACGATCACCTGTACGGATTCGTGCCCTGGCGGACGGACGAAATGCATCTAGGCCTGTTGAACGTCTTTCATCTTGTCAACAACACTCTGGATATGTACCTGCACCAGAGCCGTGACGGTCGGAGTTGGAGCCGGATGCTGGAGCACGGGCCGTTCGTACCGCGCGGAGGTGAAGGCAGCTACGACGAATTCGGTATCGAAACGCCAAGTCAGCCGTTTGAAGTTGGAGACGAGATCTGGTTCTACTACGGTGGAATGAACGTGCATCACGATTGGTGGATCTGGGGTGTTTCCGAAGGACTCGACGCCCCGGAAACCAGAGATCCGACAATAGCCCAAAATGCACATCACCTGTGCCTCGCCACCCTCCGTCGAGACGGCTATGTTTCGCTTGACGCATCACTCAGAGAGGGATGGATCGAGACGAAGCCCTTATTTTCGCCTGGCGCCAATTTGCTCATCAACGGACGCTGCGATCCGGATGGTTACATCCAGGCGGAAATAATGGATGCGCAGGGCAACGTATTGGATGAGTATTCGCGGGAGAACTCCGAACCCTTTACCGGCGACAGCGTAAAGCACCGGCTGAAGTGGTCCGGACGGACCACCGTCAACGAGATTCCCGGCGCGGTAAGGCTAAAATTCTTTCTCCAAAAAGCCGAACTTTACGGGTTTCAGTTTGTGGACTAGCAAGAATTCCGCATCCGCTCAGCGCAGTCCAGATAGCAAAAACGTTCGACATGTCCGGTCATTCGATGTCCGCAGTCGGTTCAGAGTGCTTGCGCTCAAACCGCCAACGAGGTTGAGTCCGTCGCCACGGTCAAGGGAGATATAGATGATTCGAGCAGCAACAATTGGAGCCGGCGGGCGCGCCACCCGCACACACTATCCGGCGATAAAGCGACTGAAGGACGTTGAAGTCGTGGCGGCCTGCGATCTAGACGAAGACCTGCTTCGCGAGAACGCGGATCGATTCGAGATCCCGCTGCGGTTCACGGACTACAAAGAAATGCTTCAGTCCGTCGATATCGATCTCGTGTACGCCATAACCCAGCCAACGCATATCACGCGGATCGCCATTGATTGCCTCAACGCCGGAAAACATATCTTTGTCGAAAAGCCGCCGGGTGCGACCTCCGACGAGGCGAGGCAGTTAGTGCAGGCCGCCGAGTCGAACGGCAAGCTGGGCATGGTGGGCTTCCAGAGGCGTTACGGTCCTGTTATTTCAGCCGCGCTCGAGCAAATCCATGCCCGTGGAGGTCCTTCGACCTTTATGGTGGAGTTTCACAAAAACTACGTTACGACGCCCGGTCCAACCGTCGTCCACCCAATGGTCGACGACGGCATTCACGCGGCGGATTTGCTGCTGTATATTGGCGGCACTGACCTCAAAACCGTGACGACCTCGCGGCGCGAACACTTCACGGATTGGGTCAGCACGTTCTCCGCCCAGATCGAATTCGCGGGCGGCGCGCTGGGAGTTTTCTACTTCGTTCGCTCGGCGGGGGCTCGATATCTGCGCTACGAGGTGCACGGCCGTGGGATCTCCGCCTACATCAGACCCCCGGAATTCGGCGAAGTATTCATCGATGACAGCGCCGAACCGATGGTGCTGAACGCCTCGAAGATAACCGGCAGCGAGGAGAATATCGTCACCGACGGGGTCGTGGCCATGCACGAGCACTTCGTGGAATGCGTGCAGACCGGGGCCGAGCCCCGCAGCAGCCTGCAACGCTCCGTCGCGAGCATGGAACTGATGGAACGGATTCTGGGTCCGAACTGAGCGAGTCGGCGCGATGAGCAAGGACCAGCGGGACCGTCGCTCGGTCGTATTCTTGCTCCGCGCTCACTTTTTGGCCACCGCCATGATGTGAATCGAAAGCCCCAGAATCGACGGCTCGGTTTCCATTGACCTGACCACTTCGAGCAGATGCTCGCGCTTGTGCGCATCTTCCCGGTGATAGTCGAGCTCGGGGCCTGCTAGCACTCGGGCCACGCCCTGCACGCCAATCAGCTTAACCAGTATGAAACCGGCCTCCTCGACCTCGGCGGTGAGATCCTCGGTCCGGTGAAAGTAAGCCGTCGTGAAGTAGCCCGGATGCCTTGTTTCGTTACGGTGTTGCCCGTCCTTGCGGTCGCGAGCCGCGATCTCCTCGAACGACGGATCGTTGAAATAATTGTATTTGAAGCCATCGATGGTTGACGCGTAGCGCTAAATCGCCATCGCCAACAGAAGACCACCCTCAGCCAATACTCTGCGCGCCTCGCGCAACGCGGCCAGACGCTCGCCATGTTCGGTCAGATGGTAGAGCGGTCCGAACATCAGTACTGCATCTGCGCTGCCGTCGGGACGGCTGATCTTCCGCGCGTCACCAACTTCGCACGTCGCCAGCGGCGCTTCGGGCTGCCCTTCCGACGCTGCTCGGGCGGCGTCGACGTGCGGCTCGTGCGCGTCGATCAGGTGGACCTCGTATCCCTCGCGCGCGAGCCAGAGAGCATGTATTCCGGTGCCACCGCCAACGTCGAGGACAACCGAAGGCTGTTTCGGCAGAAATCTCCCAAGAAGTTCACGAATCCGGACCAATTCAAGCCGTCCGGATCCGCTCAAAAGCCGACTGCCCTCATCGCGCTGTCTAAAGTGTTCGTCGATATCCGGATCGAGAGTCCCGGCCTTATCCATCAGCTTTGTCCACCGCGTGCCTCACAGTTCCTTTTACGTCGGCGCACCGTCTTCAATTTCACGCTCCTTCGCGCTTCAGGTAATTGAAAACTGCAGCCTCAAGACGCTCTGGATAATCGACGCCGTGGCGATCGGCAGCATCACGACCAACCCGACCAAAGGCGTCAAACGCGACCGTGTTCCCAGCAATTAGACCCATACGAGTTCCAGCTCCGTATTCTTGAAGCGCACCGTTTATTGTCGCTTTTTCATTCTCGGCAAGCTCAAGCTCCGGCCAATCTGGGCTGTGGTCTAACCGGTCGTGGGCCGCGGCGAACATCAGATCCACGGTCGCGCGAACAATGAGTTGCGATCCCATCATGAATCCCGGTATGAGCCCGCGGTTGATGTAAGCCGCGTCGACCGGCGCGTGCAGGAGAATGCTGAACAAGGCCCGGAGCGAAGCCCTCATCGGACCGTTCATCAACCCCGGCGGGGTGACGGCCTCACCAGCACGGCTCGGTCGCGAAATCCCGAATCGCCGTTCGCATTCCTGTATGGCTGGATCCACTAATGCCGTCGCCGCAAGATAGGCATCGGTAAGTCCTTGTTGGCTCGGATCTTTCAGATGAGTCACCGCCGCAAAGAGCCCGTCCATGTCGATAGCTCCGATGACGTCGGCGTGGGCCTTCGGCGCGGGCCGGCCACCGATCGCAGGGTCAATCAGAAACAGTTGCATGCGTTCCCAGGCGCGAAACAGGCGTACCTGAGCTTCAAAGACGCCCAACGCAGAGCCGATTTCGATGGCTCTCTCGCAATAGTCTTTTGCATCGTCGACATCCGCGCCGACTCTTGCAAATGCCGCTTCCGGAGGAATTGGCGGTGGGATGGGCAATCTTTCTATTTCTGAGGCAGTCCCGTCTCGATCGAAGAGGATCTTTACCCGCTCGCCCGGCCGTCGAATGGCGTTAGAACGCCGATACTGTCAGACCGGCCGCGGAAATCGCAAGGTAGACCGCCGACAAGCTGCCCGCGAAAAACGCGAAGAGCACCGCGATCACCGCTGTCACCGACCCACCCACCGGCACCCACCGGACGCTCACGCGATCTCCAAGAGCTCCGTAGCCGAGGCTTCCGATCAATTGACTGGCGATCAGAACGGCGGTCAGCCGGACGGCGTCCGCGTCGGTCGCACCCAGTTCTCGCACGGCGAAGATCGAAAGAAACGCGAAGGCAGACATGCCCCATGCGACGACGATTCTGGACGCCACGTACCGACAAAGCGCCCCGTCACGTCGATACACCTCCGGAATTCCGCTGATCGTTTGCAAGATCCCACGCGCGATCCGTCCGCCCGGAACCGACGGCTGCTCCTTAATGAAAAAGGAAAGGCTTGCCGCCGCGGCCGTCAGACTACCGGCCGCGACCATTGAGTATGCAAACCCCCGGGGGAACGCATCGTCGCCTATCATCCGCGAAGCCATCCAGATCGCCACGGCTCCAATCAATCCACCGGCAGCGTGGCTCGACCCAATAAATCGACTTTGGACACGCTCGTCGACGATCTTGCCGATGACGTCGATCCAGGCCGTGTGTGCAAGACCCATTGACCCCATAAATGCCAGAACGACCAGGAAGAATAGAGCCAGAATGATCGGCCGCTGGTCTTCCCCAACGGCCACCACCACACCGCCGAAAGCCATCAATGCGATCGATCCCGCGAGCAACTGGCGCGCTATGTACGCCTTTTTGATGGGCTTGCTTTCGTAGAATCCCGGTCCCAGCGCCTGCGAAAGCGCGAAGCTCAGGAACCAGACCGCCGGCACCGCGCCGACGAGGACGAGCGAATCCGTCAAATGACTCATGAACAGCGGCATGATCGTGACCGCCGAAACCAGGCTTAGTCCCACCATGGATATCGAGCCGCTGCCGAACAGCAGCGCGAAGTTGCGGGTGCGGTGCTCCGCTGCCGCGCGCGCTGCTTGATCGCCTGAGCCTGCCATCGGGTGGCCGCGCAGTTACCTGGTGCAGGTCAGGGGTTGGAGGTCGACGAGCTTATTAAACGGGACTCAGCATCTGCACTGCGTCGCGGACGGTTCCGACATGAACCTTCTCAGGCTTCGACCGCGCCCGTTCGAGCAGCGCCGGGAGCATCCGGTTCTGAGGATCGTGCAGGTAATGCGAGTACGGATGCCACGTCGGGACCCATAGAAGCCGGTTGTCGTACGCAAAGTCGAGGGCCGCGAGGTTGTATTCGATCCAACCGTCCAGCGCGTCATCGTCCGTCCACGGACATTTCCAACCGCCTGGCACCGGCTTGTGGCCGTGCTCAGCGCGCCAATCGTCATAGGCCTCCTGATCGACGCATTTGAACATGTCGAAGTAGCCGCGATCCATCCAGCCCTGGATCGGAAGTTCGATCAGCCCGGTCGGATACGAGTAGGGTCCGAGGCGCGAAGGAGCGGCGGCATCGTAGTCAAGGCCGTCCTTCCCCATTGTGATGTCCATGTGGCACGTTACCCAGCGAAATCCGTTCTTCAGGATGACGCGCTGATTGTCTTCCAGACCGATTAGTCCCTCGGGTTCGCCACCCGGGCCTCGGAGAACGGTGGACGCGCAGTCGAGCCGCTCGCTCAGGAGGCGATTGGTAAGTTCAAGCTCGGCATCCAGCTTGCCGAAGTCCGGCGTAGCCAGGCGGAGATGGCTGTACGTGTGGCTATCGACAACATGCCCCCTGCGCAGAATTTCTTCCAGATATCCGACGTCGTCCTCGTCGAGTCCGTTTCCCACGTGGAAGAAGTGAAGTTGCGTGTTGAATTCTTCGGCGGTCTGACACAGCCGCAGGGCGTACTCCTGCACGGGCGCCATGATCCGGCCGTGATTGATCCCCACCGGGGAGTAGCCGGCACACATTTCCAGGTCGTAACTCAGCGCGACGGCAGAGCGGACGCCGTCCGGGAACTCGACTCGAATTTCCATTTGGAAAGCATTCCTCATTCAGCGTTGCGGCACGAGCATATAAGCCCGTGCGGGCCGCCCCGTCAAGCGGAAATTCGGAGGAGCAACGGCGAGATCGCTCCGACGGCCCGCCCCGCCCTCTACGCACCACCGATCCGGGGCCGGTTTACGCCCAACCCACCGTTAGCGACCGGTCGCAGAGTGAGCCACGCCAAAATCACCGCGGCCAGTAGTAGCGGCCCGAATGTGAACTGGAAAATGCTCAGCCCCGTCCGCAGCGAGTATTCGTCCACCAGAAATCCAAATAGCGGGCCGGTGAAAATGGTTACGAAACTGAACGTCATGTTGACGATCGAGAGGCAAGCCGCCCGGTATTCGGAAGGAACGCGCCGGTTCAGGCTGGTCTGAATCACCGGCTCGCGGAGACCCCAGTCCAGGGAAAACATCACGAACACGGCCGCGACGGCGATCCAGGTGACGGTCGCGTTTGCGAGAGCCAGCAGACCTCCGATGGCTACCGCCAGGGTGATCGTCATAACCTTGCGTTCATCCGAACCAAAAGCTTCATCAAGCCTGTGGGAAAACTTTGCGACCACGGCGGCGGCCGCCACGAAAAGCGAGTACAAGTAGCCAATCTGGCCCGCGCTGAACCCAAACGCAACGAGGTACGGCTGCACGAAGGGACGCTTTGTCAGTTCCGTGAAGTCGAAGATCACGATTCCGATGACCACAATCGCCAGAAGCTGGCGGTTCCGCGCCACGATACCAAGGCTCGATTTAAGGTGGTGGAGATTCCCCCGAAGCTTTGATCGAATTGACGCTTCCGGCGGCCCCGCGACGGCGAATGTAGGTGGATCGACGAGCGACGCCGCCACCGGCGCCGCCACGAGATTGAATACGAGCCCCGCCACCAGCGTCCACGACAGCCCCCCGATTCCGACGACAACGCCGATAATCAGCGGCCCGACAACCTGACCCGATAACTGCCACGTCAGAGCCGTGCCGATGACGCGCCGAAACGAATCCTCGCGGCCGGCAATCTTGAGCGAGTCATAGAGAAGCGCCAAATCGGCGCCCGAGGTCAACGCGTGCCCCAATCCAAAGATCAGATAACCCACGGCGAGTAGCGGAAAGCTCGACGAAGAAAGAAAAACGACCAGCGCGCACGCGGTGAGCGTTACGCCGGCAACGAGGCTCCATTTGCGGCTGATCCGATCGGCCAGCACACCGGTGGGAATCTCGAACACGAGGACCGAGACGCTGAATAGCGACCACAGGACCATGAACTGCGTAATCGAGATACCGCGATCGACGAAATACAGAAGAGATATGGGAATCCAGACGTAAGCGCTGAGACCCATGAAGAGCCGATAGACGTAGAACTTGCGGACGTTGCCCCGCAAAGATTCCAGCATTGCCGTCGATTCAGATGGACCGTCGCGCAAGACCGCAGCCTCAAGGCCAGAACGTGTAGTTCCAGCGACGCTAACCGGCGGCATGCCAGAATTCCAAATCGCACTCTGGCCCGGCTGGCCGTGGCCGCGCGGCGTCGAACCAACTCGTTTGAGTTAGAGGACGAATCGAATCGAACGGCCGGCGCAGTCTCGGCGCGATCGACCGACTCCCTCGGTGTCCCCCACGGTACCGGCTCGGCAGATTCCCCGTTTGGGCTTCGGCGACCGAATCAATACTATGAGCGACGCCGTTATGAAAATATCTGGATGTTCTGGCTTCAGGAGCTCAGGAGTAAAAACGACATGACCCAAGACCGCCAGTTCAAGGTGGTGATCGCCGGTTCAGGATTCGAAGACAACATGGCCGAATCCGAGCAACTCGCCGACATCGCCGACATAGTGATCGACCACGGCGGAGCCCGCGAAAGTCTCCTGGGGTTGGTTTCGGGCGCCGATGCTATTTTGACCGACGCCGCCCAAATCGACGACGACATCCTTGCGGCAGCAGGCAACCTGAAGGTCGTAGCCGGCTATGGTGTCGGAGTCGACCAGATCGACCTGGCCGCGGCAGCCAAACGCGGCATTGCCGTCTGCAATTCGCCTGAGGCCATGTCGACGGAAGTGGCCGAACACGCAATGGGACTCCTATTCGCGCTGGCCAGGCAGTCCACGTTCGCCGACGCCGATGTCCGACTTCGTCACTCATGGGATGGCTTTAGCAAGAGCTACCGACCGGTGGTATTGAGGGGTAAGAAACTCGGGATCATCGGGTTCGGCAGAACAGGCAGCCGGTCCGCGGGCATAGCCGTCGGAATCGGGATGAAATTGCTCGTTTTCGATCCGCACAAAAACGCCGACGAGGTCGATATCCCAGCCGACTGGGATGTCCGCTTCTGCGATTCGTTGCAAGAGCTGGTGGGCGAAGCCGATGCCGTGACTTTGCACGTGCCGCTTACCAAAGCAACTGCGGAAATGATCAACGCCGAGATCCTGGCGAAATTCAAACCCGGCAGTTTGCTCGTCAACGTTTCTCGCGGAGGGGTCCTGGACCAGGATGCGCTTTACGATGCCCTGCAGAGCGGGCAGCTGGCGGGAGCCGCCCTGGACGTATTCGTGCCCGAACCGCCCAACTGGGACGAACCGCTGCTCAAGCTGCCAAACCTTATCCTCACGCCGCACATGGCCTGGCGATCGGAGAATTCCGGCCGCCAGATGCAATCGGATGCCGCCAGCGAAGTCAGACGCGTTCTGCTCGGCGAAACGCCCCGATGGCGTCTGGTGTGAGATTTCTCAGCGCCGGTCCAGTTCTCGGACCAACCGCGAGCGACTGGTCCTTTTTGGTGATCAGACGAAGCATTTACCCGAGTGCGAGAATTCCGCGAGGCGAGGCTGCGGCGCGATAGCTGGGGATTGATAGCCGCCGGCCTCGGTCAGGCCTGCCCGTTCATCGACGAATCGGACAACTCCATAACGAGTGGATAGTGGTCGGAGGCGACATCCGAGTCTTCCGTCCGAAACACCTCGATTGACGCCAACGAGTTTCTCAGGTCCGGCGAAACATAAATGTAGTCGAGCCGCGCGGGTGTGAATTTGGATACCTGAGCCGCCACGGTGGGGATCGTTGGCACCGGGTTTCCCTTGTGCAGCGCGGCGTAAGCATCTACAAAACCGGCGTCTTCGAACAACTTGCTTACACCGAAGTCGAGGTGCCCCTCGACAACGTGCCGCAACCGTGTTTCGGCGGACAGACCAGACATTTCCAAATTATCCAGGTGACTGAGCGAATTCATGTCGCCGAGCACCACGATCCGCTCACCATCGCCGCAGTGATCGAGAACCGTGCGAATCTCGCGGTATTTCATACGGGGATCGCTTGGATGGAGGTGAACGTTCACGAATCGGGTGGTCAGGTTGTCCGCATCGGCCACCACGACATCGAGCATCCCGTGCCAGAAGCCGTCCGTCAACGCGTCAGCAAAAATGATTCCGTATTCGGGCTTGACAAGCAGTCCGACGGGGAATCCGTCCGTGACCGCGAGCAGCGCCAGCATCCCCACCTGCTGCTCGAATTCGTGAAGCGTCTTTTGACCTTCATAATCCCAGCCCGTGCACTCTTGCAGGGCCACTACATCGGGATTGGCACTCCGGATAATCCGGGCGATAAGGTCAAGCCGATAGGTCCGATTATTAAGCAGCGAGTCCCCGCCCTCGAAGATGTTGAAGGTCATGACTCTCATGCTTGTACCGGTGAATCGTACCGGACGGTCAATCGCTTACGAGGCATTGCGTCATAACCCACCCGGCGAATCGTGCGCGACCGCAAACTCCAAATCGGCGGTGCAATCCTGTTGCCTGTCGAAGCCAGGTACGCGGGACAGTATTCATTGACCTTATGTATCAGCCGACCCGGGCGTGCCCGAATCGAGAACTGCACGTTGTTTTAAATGCTGTTTTAACCCGCGATTTGCGGCGGCCCGGGCCGCCGCAAATCGCCGCGTTATTGTTTAACCGCCCGCACAATCAACTTTTCACTTTGCCGAGTGATGGGCCGCAGATCGTAGTCGCCAAATACTTCGGCTACCTTCAAGCCGCTGATATCGAGCATGAGTTCCAATTCGCCCGGGAAAATGGGTCGCGTGGTGTAATCAAAAACCGCCGTTTTGGTGGGATCATGCGGCGCGCGAGGACTTGCAAATTCATGATGCCGTGAAGTCCGCTGAAAGTTCGGGTCGATTGTGGTGGTTCCCCGATAAAGCAGCGTTTCGCCCGTTGCGCGATTGAATACCTGGCGTGGGCGCTCGCGCTCAACTCTGAATTTGCCCGCTGCGGCCAGATACGGGCTTGTTTCGAACGCCACATAGAGGCTGCCGTCGTCTTCGAGGTGGTCCCGGCAGCGCTCGATAGATTTAAGCACCAGCTTGAAGTCGAGTAGATGGATGAGGGAATTCCCCCCCGCCACGATCAGCGGGAATTTTCGACCCAGATCAAAATCAACGATGTCAGCTTCAATGAACGAGATGTTTCGATGCAGCCCCAGCAATTTCGCCTTCGATTCAGCAAGCTTGATCATTCCGGCGTCAAAATCGATACCCACAACCGCGTGACCGGCCTCGACTAACGGTATGGCTACCCTCCCGGTGCCGCAAGCCAACTCCAAAATCGGCCCCTCGTGTCGCTTGCCCATTTCGAGATACATCGGCACATCGCCGCGGAAATCGCCCGTCAGTGCCTCGTAAAGAGCCGCAAAGTGGGGTGCCCAGCCGGTAAGTTCAATTGCCGTGTCGTCACCCGATGTCGCCGTCAAGAGCCCTCCTTGGACGCCAGACTAAACGCTCCCCCGAACCAATGGTCAGCGGGATTTCGTTCCGTCAGGCGCGGAAATGTGTCACCGTCGCAGGAATTCGATCAGCAAATAATAACGGGCTGGGAATAAATTTGACGGTGGTGGTGCACCCTTACAGTCACTCAAGCGCAAATCACTTCGGACCGGCGAGCTGGATCGACAAAAATGATCGCTCGCACCACCGGGTCCCGTTTGAAAGCTCGATACCTGTTATCGTCCCGCCTGCGGAACTTAACCTGGCTATTGCGAATCTTGAGAGGGCACCGTTACCATGAAGCGTCGCTAGGAGTGTAGCTCAGTTGGTAGAGCAACGGTCTCCAAAACCGTCGGTCGGGGGTTCGAATCCCTCCACTCCTGCCCGGGCCGAAGTGGCGGAATTGGTAGACGCGCTGGTCTCAAAAACCAGTGAGGGCAACCTCGTGTCGGTTCGATCCCGACCTTCGGCACCTTAGTTGGCACAGGTTCAAAGCGGCATTTCGACTGTTGGTGGTGCGGCCGTCCGCCGTTACCTCGACCTCGAATTGCTACCGCTGCTCGTCAGAACGGACTACTTCGACAGAACGCTCAGGCATGACATGCCACGGCAGTGGGGACCTGAACGCAGAGGAATCCACCAGCCTCACGGCATCTCGCGTCGAATGACGTAGCCCTTCCTTGGGTTGGATACCTATGTTCAACCCCTCCCCAGGATTTCGATCCCATTCCGGACCGCTGCCTATTGGACTTTCTAGAGGTTCGCTCGCGGACGGTATCTGCTTCTATTAGCTCAGACTGGCGAGCGATGCCGCTCCCGCACCTGCGATTGGCTAAGATGCCAGGCGCATGCGATCCAGCAAAACGAGCGGCGATGGCACGGGAAGTGACGGCAGAGCCGGAGATCATTGTTGAACATCGTCGCGGGCTGCGATTCGCTCTGCGTACCGGCATTGATTTCGCGCTCCGCTATGGCCTGCTTGCGCTGATTGCGTCGATTTCGTCAATTCCGCTTTTGTGGATGGTTGCGACATCGCTGAAACCGCGCGGCGAAGAGTTTCGATTCCCTCCGGAGCTGATTCCGGTCCCACCAGTTTGGGCAAACTACATCGACGTGTGGCCGGTAGCCCACATTCACATATTCCTGGCGAATAGCGTGTTTTTCACGGTGACGGCGACCATTGGAACGGTAATTACCGCTTCGATGGTCGCCTTTGGATTCGCCCGGATCCAGTTTCCCGGACGAAACGTCCTGTTCATACTCATGCTCTCGACCATGATGCTGCCGGAGATCGTGACTCTGGTCCCACAGTTTGTACTATTCCGGATACTGCACTGGATCGACACCCCTATGCCGATGATAGTTCCGTTTTGGTTCGGCGGAGGAGCGTTCTACATATTCCTGATACGCCAGTTCATGATGCAGCTACCGAAGGAGCTGGACGAGGCGGCGTTCGCGGACGGGGCGTCGTATTTCCGCATCTACTGGAACATCGTTCTGCCTCTGGCGGGACCAGCGCTCGCCACGGTAGCAATCTTCTCGGTTGTAGCGCGGTGGAATGACTTTCTAGGACCGTTGATATTTCTCAACAGCGAAAAGTGGCGGCCGCTCGCGCTGGCGCTGCGAACATTTCTCGTGAGCGAGAGTCAGTCCGGAATCGCCGCCCACTGGAACCTGCTGATGGCGGCCAGCGTGGTGATGCTGATCCCGATCTTAATACTGTTCTTCTCGGCCCAAAAGTACTTCGTCCGAGGGGTCGCCCTGACCGGTCTCACCGGGCGGTAGAGGGGCGACCACCACCACGCTCGTAGCGCACGACTGATTCGCCGGTGGGAACCTCGCCAACCCTCAGAGTGACCGCCGTATCTCGAAAGTGTGGTGAAGCCATTTTCATTCCTGCCGAGGAGAACGATTCCGAGCTGATTGAGCTGCCATTTTCGAGTGTCAAAGACCGAAATTGGCGCAGCTTGAGGCAACTCGCCAACGTGGAGGATCGGCTTCGATCGAAGAGATGAACCGGCTGGTCGTTGAGGTCGAGGGATTTTCGGTATGCCGGTAAGCAAGCCACCGGCCGATTGACACCCCGATAACGTCGAGCTCTGGCCGTAGCGGGCCAGAACTTACCTCCGACGCGCCGCCGCTCATTCATTTTCTGGCCGGCGCGTGGGCCTACGCCGTTTTCGGATTAGCCGCCACCGTTATCGGACCAACCCTGCAGCCGATTCGCGAGTCGTTCGGACTGGGCCTTGCCGAGCTGGGGCTGATATTTCCCGTCATATCCGTCGGCTTCATCGTCGCCTCCCTATTTGGCAGCGCCGCGAGGCGGCGAGCCATGAACGGATCCGGTACCAACTCCGCGTGGACGCGCGTTCGGCTGCTCGCAGCGCCGGTGTTGGCCGCGCTGACCCTTGCGATCGTGGCCGTGGCATGGCCGGGCGCTATCACGGCCGCCGCCAGCCAGATGGAGGGATTCGTTCAAGAATTGATCCTGGGGAAAAACACGACTGTGGCTCAGGTAGGAACGGGCGATATTGACGCAGTCAGTGAACACCTTCTTGATGACGTTTTCAGCGATCAGGGATCGACCATCTGGATATCCAAGGAGACCATTTTTGACCGCGATCAGCGTCCGCCACCCGCTGATTTGATCGGGACGGGACAGATATTTGAGAGTTTTTCCGACGCGCAGGCAGCCGCGGGCTTTCGGCTGCGTCAACCTGCCTACATACCTCCTGGTTATCAACCGCGAGATATTCGGTTGACGCCGATGGGATGGGCCATCGTGGGATTTTCAGGCCCCGGTGGCGCGATTCTGCTGGCTCAGGTTCCCGGCGAGTCAGGTTCGGAGGGAGCGATAAGGACGGAAATACAGGTGTTCACAGATCAACCGATTGCAGAGGTCTCGATCAACGGCCTACCGGCTGCGTGGGTCGAAGGCCGAAGCCTCAGCTGGGTCGATGGCGACGTTTCGTACACACTCGCGGTTAACGGTCTCAGCCTTGAAGAGGCGATCAGGATCGTCGAGTCTCTCGACTAGCGACCGGCGTTTCGATCTAGTCGAACGGGTTCAAGATTTGGCTGTTTCTTCTCTCGTGCCGCGAAACCTCGCAATCAAAAGTCACGATCTATGAAGGGTCAAATGCGTAATACATTCGCGCACGATTCGTAATAGGTAGCGGGTATTGCGAGTGACGTAGGAGGACGAAATGAAGCGCAGAAGCTTTTTACGAGCAGGCGCGGCGACGATAGGCATGGCAGCTCTGGGCGGCTGCGCTCGAACAACCGATGGCGGGGCCGATTCAGTCATCAGCACGCAGACGAGCGTGTCGTCCAGAAGCTCGTCAGCGGTTGCGTCACCGAGAGGTGATCGACCGGTAACGGTGGCCTTAATCGCGACCGGGATGGATGGTCCGCGCGTTTCGTTACAGATTCAGCTCGCCATTCAACGTCTTCACGACAGCGGTGAAGCGACAAATCTGACTCACACCTTTATCGCGCCGTCGAAGGGGGATTCCTTCGCGATTGTGGAGGCGTTAAAGGGAGCCGCGGCCGAAGACCGGCAGCTCGATCTGATACTTGTTTCACATGAAGAGCAGTTGCAGGTGTTCGATCAATCGGACCTGTTGGTTCCGGTGGATGAGATGGTTCGGAGCGATCCGGAGTTTGACTTCGCGAACTATTTTTCCAGCGCCGAGCATTTGGTCACGTTGGACGGACGACCGAAGGGCCTGCCCCTGTGGATCAGGCCGGCGGCGCTCGCATATGACGAACGCGCTCTAACGGACGCCGGAGTATCCCCGCCGGACGAAACATGGGACTGGCACAAGCTGTTGGAGGAGTCGAAGAAGTTGACCATCGGCCAGCCAGGAGCGTCCAAGGAACGCTACGGAGTGGTGGTTCCCCCGTTGATCACGCCAATGCTGTCGTACATGTGGCAAAACGGCGGTGACGTGATCGACCAGGGAACTAAGGCATCGCTCCTTCTGGAGCCCAATGCCGTCGAAGCGGTGGAGTACGTGCGGAGTATGGTCTTCGATCACCAGGTGGCGCCCCGCCTCGCAGCGGGTGCAGATGCCGACTCGCTATCCGCTCGGTTTGGCCAAAACGGAGCGACGGTTGGAGGAGTGCCGGTCGCGATGGCGCCGGTTTCGTTCGGCGGTGCCTTCGGCGCAAGCATCGCCACGAATCGCAGCGAGCGGGACGGCAGGGTGGAAGTGACCGTCGACGTTGAAGTCAGAGTTGACGAGGATGGAAACGCCATCACCAGTTCGCTTTCGCCTGGCTCGGGCATCGCTACGCTTCCGCGTGGCGCAGTCGATGCGAACGTCGCTCGCATGGGCGGAACGATAGGCGTACTCTCGACTACGGCCGACACCGACGCCGCCTGGTATGGAGCGAGGCAACTGGCCAAGGCGCTGGAGCCGCTTGGGACGATTCCGGCTCGTCGTATAGACGCATCGGAGCTGAAGGCGCTGGATAACAGCCTTTCCGAATCGGAGGCAAAGGCTCTGATTCTATCGGCTGAAACCGCAAGAGTGCCGATGTACCCGATCAAGAATGAGCTATTGACGATCTTGAGGGACGAGGTGGATGTCCCCGTGCTAAGGGGCGACACCGAGCCCCGGGCAGCGCTAGAGCGTGCTTCCGAGGAGATCAAAAGGCTGCTGCAGAGCTAGGTCGCGCGAGCTGGAGGGGCGGCGGCCGGTAGTCTTCAATCGCTATCGGTCGCCGCCTCACGGCATTGATCGCTCACGACGTGGTCCGCTTCGCACGCCCGATCCCCTAATGTGGACAAGTTACTAAATCGTGCTCTTCCGACGGCTGCTACATTTCGTCCGGCGTGACGTCAGGAATAACGCAGACTTTCCGTTGGTTGGATAACTAGGTTCAACCCCAACCCAAATTTTGCATCCCAATCGAGATTGAGATTATCGCTATCGACCTATGGTTGGAGTCAGATAACGCCCTTGGATGTTGATGAGTACATATGGGTGAAGCTGAGGCCGATCAGTTCGATTCTCGTTCAGTGAGGTCTGTGAGGCGTCAGGCGATCGAACCGTTATAGCTACGAGCTGGGCGCCGCCTCTATCCGCACTTTTCGCTTAGTTATGCGGACTGTTTTGAGGGAGGCTATCTAAACTGTATGCTCTGGACGAAAACGCTTGATGTTGGCGAGGAGGATTGACGATGGATGAACGAGAGGTCGGCCGAAGGGTCAGAGACGGGATCATCGGGCTCGTTACCGGTACCGGCGACATAGTGGAAGCTACGGTTAGCACCGTCGCCGGCGTAGTGAAAACCGCGGTCGGCGAAACCGGCAGCACGGCTGGTGCTGTTGGTACAGTGGGTGTGGGTGCGGTCCGAGGGGCGATCGGTGCCGTCGGAGATATAGGTGAGGAGGCCGCGGAAACCGCAGCAGATGGTGTGGTAGCAGCCGTGGACGCGGCGAGCAAGATCGGCAACAAAGTCGGCGGTGCGGCCAAAGGCGCCGTAATTGGGACCATTCAAGGAGCCGGCGAGATCGGGACCGAAGGGCTTGGAGCGATTCAGGAGACGACCAGCGCTGCAGTGGCGGAAGCGGCTGAAGTAGGTGCCGACATCACAACCGCGGCTGTGGGTGCCGTGGAGGGCGCTCTGGATGGTGCCCAGCAACTCGGCGTGAAGGCGGAAGAGGCAGCCTCGTCTGCCGCCACCGGCGCGATAGAGGCAGCCGGTGAGATCAGTGAAGCGGCCGCGCGCCGGGTACGCCGGTCTGTCACGGGCACAATAAAAGGCGTAAGGGTGGTGGCCAAAACCGCGATCGGCGAATAGGCCGTGCCGAATGCCGAGAAACCTGCGTCGTATGTCGTCGGTTCCTCGGACTGATTGACGTTGGTATGAGGCGAGACGTTGGTATGAGGCGAGACGTTTGTTTCGATTTGTTTCGACCGTGCCCAGGGCGAAGATGTAAGAAATCGGCCTGACCAAGACGAACCGGGAGTGGCGAGTTAGGTCTGTCTGATGCGGTTGTGTATCCGGCGATCCGGGAACGTTGGCGTAAGAACGCGCGCATCGCTTTCTATTCGTAACCCCTCCCCAGAATTTGCGTCCCTTTGGTGAAATCCACATTCGACCCCTATCCATACGAACCGCCCGGGCGGCTTCAGGTGGCCGGTTGAACGGTTGGACACTCGTATCGCCAATCGTTGCCCTTGAATACCTCTGAAAGAATGGACGCAAGAGCAGGATCGTATTCGATGAGTTGCGCCCGCGTGTTTAGACCGAACCCGAAACCAGGTATCCGGTTTTTGGTTGCGTCAAACCAAATCTGGGTGCCCACGGCCCAGTATTCATGGACATTCACCGAAGCATATTTCCCCTGCCATTTGCCCGTCATTAGTGCACTTTCGTAGTGGCTTCGGAGAGATGCAGCCGTCTGCTCGCGGCCACTTAGGACCCCCAGGCCGAAATTAATAACTGCGTGACCAAACTCGTGCACCAAGGTGTTCTCGTCTCGGTGGATGTCATCCTGATAGCACAGAAGATTTTCCTCCGCGACGGACATTGGAATCTTTGTATTGCCACCAGTCCCGCGGATATTGTTGCAGTCGTATTTCGATCACTCACACAAGCTGGCTTTTTCCGGAATATCCATTGTTACCTCGCTGGTCGCCATTATTGCGATGCGGATGTTGTTGCGGATCAAATTCACGCGTATGTCGGGCCGAGTGGCGAGCATGCTATTTACGATGTCTCTAGCAGCATAAAAAGCTCCGTCGTCGACAAGACCGGACGCGATGATTGGAATCCCTCCTGCATCCAGAATTTTCTTGTAGAAGGAGTTGAAGCCGAAACACGCATGCGCGAAAACCACGCGTGACTCTTCCCCAAGTAGATTGCCCGCACAATCGGTTGGAGGCTCATATCCCGGAACGTCGACGGCATCGCCAGTCCAATAGACAAGTCCATCGACGGTCCAACCCCAATGCTCCCAGCCGTTCGTGAACGTCGGAATGTTGGTGGATTTGCGATAGAACGCTAGCCCGGTCGTCGTCTGTTGCAGCGTGTCGCCGTTCTCACGATTGGCGTGTTCACACTCGGATGGCTCGCCCATCTGGTCTCCAAGAATGGACTCGAGATGGGCGAACCCGAAAAGGAACTGTGGTTCTTGAACAGGGGCGCAATGAGGCGCTGCGCTGGCTGGTGCCGTGAAAACGGCAACGAGCAGAGCAACAAGCGCGAAGTACCGGCAGTAGGCGTCTCATCATCCCCCCTGCTGCAGTTTGCCACAGGTCTGGACCTATCGAAACGTCCGAATCTCTCGGCTCCATCCCACGCCCACGGCTCAAAGTGTCTCAAGCACGTTCGGGGTAATCCTCGATCCGGCACCCCCAAAGGAGTGTCGGTCCCGGGACGCTGTAGCTTGGTCAGATCGCGGCGAGCATCTGCGGCTCCCGGAGACATGGCTGGAAACGGGGGGCGTCTCTACCTCGCGCGCTGGACCCCGAGCTTGCCACTGCGAGTCTCGACGTTTATCTGAAAACCCCTCAGCACGGACTGTGAAGTTATCTGGCGGCGGATTGTCTGTTGTCGCTTCTTGTCGGCTGGACTGAGTTCAACAACAACCCATGCTCCGGCATCGGCTTGCTCGACCTGACCCACGATCTCAACCACTTCCGGAATGACACCCCGCAGGCGACGCGGCTGCCAGCCTCTAGCTAGACGATTCCTCGATCTCCGGGATGTCGAGATCCATCCCAGGATAAGTCATGGACGGATCGGCCCCGTCAAATCGCCACTTGTTCTTGTTGAAGATGATCTCCCACTTGCTCTCGTCCCCGTACTCCCGCTGAGCGATGCTGCGCACCGTTTCCCGCGGGAGGACTTTTATAGTGTGCCTGATACCAAGGTCCGACCCACCCTTGGCGCCAAATATTTTTGAGAACCAGCCCATGATCCGAGACTCCCTCAGTCTGCAACCACTGAACTTCCCGATATCATAGGCACCGTGAAGCGACAATTTCAATCTAAACTACACCTAAAGTGCATGTTCCGTCAATCCTTCGGCGACGTGAGATCGTCTCGTCGAGTTCAGAACAAGACCTCGGTCAACAGTCCGATCCTCCAAATTGCAATGACATCGAACCGCTGGAACGCGGAAATTGGCAACGTTCGTTCGGCCTGTGACGGCACTACAGCCATCTCCAGGAACTGAAATAGGTGGGATCCGTCGAACGGTGACTCGTGAAGAAGCAAAGCCAGGTTTCAATCAGAGGCTTCGCGCGACAATCGATTCTCGCCGGAGTCACGTTTGCGTTGGGCTCGACCTGGACTTGCGGCGGTTTCCGGATTCGGTAACGAAAGACCGTCGCGGCGCGGAGGCGTTCCTGCGGACGCTGATCGAATCAACCGCCGATCACGTTGCCGCCTTTAAACCCAATCTCGCCTTTTACCTTTCACTGGGCAAGTGGGGCTTCGACCTGCTCTCGCGCCTGCGTGAGTGGATTCCGCCGGAAATCATCCTCATTGGCGATGCAAAGTGGGGCGACATCGGCAACACGGCGGAGCGGTATTCCACGTCCGCATTTGAAGTTCTCGGGTTCGACGCTGTCACCGTAAACCCTTACCAGGGAAGCGACGCTGTAATGCCGTTTCTCCGAAACGAATCACGCGGCGCGTTCGTCCTATGCCGAAGCAGCAACCCGACCGCCGGAGAGTTTCAGGAGCTGGGACTCGAGGTCCCGCTTTACGCGTCGGTGGCGAAAGCCGCCATGAATTGGAACGTATCTGGCAACTGCGGGCTCGTTATCGGCGCCGATGCGGTGGAAGCCCTCGCATACGTCCGGCGCCATTCTCCCGACCTCCCGCTGCTGATTCCCGGAGTCGGCGCGCAGAGGGGCGACCTCACGCGATGTCTGACTGAGATGGCTGGCACCGAGCCAGCGACATTCCTCGTTAATGCGTCCCGATCGATTCTCTACGCGAGCCGAGCCGAGAGATACTGGGAGTCTGCGGCCGGCGAAGCCAAGAAACTCCGCGACACGATCGATGCGGGACTATAGATTTTCGGCGATCCGCGAATCGCCTGGGCGGCCACGCGTCGGTTTAGATGGGCAAGGCCTGACCAGGTGATTTCTCCCGGTACGGCCGGCGGGTCACAACCCGAAATTTCCGTCGGGGACCGCATTCAATTGAAAAAACCGCATCCGTGCGGTTCCACCGATTGGATCGTCAAGAAAACGGGCCTGGCCGATGACCTCCAATGTTGCGGCTGCGGCCGCATCATTTCGCTCTCGGCAGCCGATTTGTCGCGCAGTCTTGAATCCGTCGGTAGACCCGAACCGGATGATTCGACCGCAATTTGACGTCGGCATTGCTCGATATGCGCTCACCGGTCGGTTCGAACCAATTCGATATGATCTCGGTTATTGAGACGGAGCGACCGCTGTGGTACGTTCAGACTATAGATCGGGCAAGTAGCTCAGCCGGTTAGAGCGCCACGTTGACATCGTGGAGGCCACAGGTTCGAGTCCTGTCTTGCCCACCGGCTCGGGAAAGGATTGGATGATCCTGTTGCAAGAGTGCAAAAACGGCTTGCAATGTTTCGTAGGGAGTTCGATACTGTGGTGCGCCCGGGTGATCCCTGTGGCGACCGGTCCGCTACCCGGCTGAGAAATTTGTTTTCGTGTTGTCCAGGAACGTCCTGTGGCCAAAGAAAGGGAGAGCGCTGAGTGGCTTATTCTGTTGAAAGCAAGAAATCAAGCAAGACGTACTACCTTCACTCGAAGGATGTGACGCTCAACGGCGGGCGGATTCAGACGATTTACTACTTCGCGGGCAAGGCCGGCGACAATGCAATGGACAGCCTGCCGGCCGGCTACGAAGTTATGGAAAACGCGCGCACGGGACTGCCAATGCTGAGGAAGGCCAAGTAGCCCGGAGAAATTGTGGGGTGACCCGGAGCCTGGTTCGGTGGCCGTTGGACAGAATCGTCGGGGAAACTGCACTCTTCCGCGGCGGGCCTAGCCGCTGAATCGGCGCCGGTTGGCCACGGGCCAAGTCGGTTACCCGCCGCGTCCTACCGAGCCGTCAAGAGTCGGTGTCGATCCCCGCATCGGCGAGGAGATCCGCCCTAGAAGCCATCTGAAAATCGAGATCGGTTATCCCTCCGGCGCTGTGTGTCGTCAGCGCCAGTTTCACTCGGGTGTAGCGAATGTCAATGTCGGGATGATGATCCAATTCGTCGGCCGCGCGCGCCAGGCGATTCACAAATTCGATTCCAGCCATGAACGTCGCGAAGGTGTATTGACGCTCGATTACGTCACGAGACCGCTCCCAGCCTTCGAGCGCGACTAGCCGTGATCGGACTTCGGACTCTGAGTAGACTTCAGCCATTTTCGGTCTCCGAGCGACTGCGGTACGGGCTTCCATACGGGATCATACGAAATCCGCGGAGTCCGGCAGGAGTTCTTCAGGTCGGCCCGGTGGAGCCGGTTGACGGACCGCCGTCGTGCTCTGTGATAGAGCCTCTCTGGCTAAGCGTGCGCGCGATCTCCTAGACTTGTGATTGAGTCCGCTACCAGCACCACCCGCGCTTACCAAGGAGCGCCCCAGGCATGACCTACGTAATAACCGAAGCGTGCATCGACGTTAAGGATGCATCTTGCATCGATGTTTGTCCGGTTGACTGCATCCACCCTCGGACGGATCACGAAAAGTTCGAATCCGTCAACATGATATTCATCGACCCGATCGACTGTATCGATTGCGGGGCGTGTGAACCTGCCTGTCCTGTCGAAGCGATCTATCCGGATTTCGATCTTCCCGCCGAACAGGAAACATATCTGGCGATAAACGCCGAATATTTTCAGAACTAGCGGAACTCGTCCGGTGCTAGACCGGGCGGTCGAATATCAATCCTGCGGCAAATGCCGGGGTGAACCGGCCGCCGACCAATGCGCCCTATCGGTTGAAATTTTGACTGCCACCTTGCACGAGTCGGCTCACAATCGACCCGCGCGTAAATTCGACGGGCGAGGTTGTAGAGATTCGTTCAGCCAGCGATCCCGCTTGAACTGCAATTCCGCTTGACCCGGCCAGTGCCGCTCGGGCCCGCTCGGATTCCGCTTCCAGCACTTGTGCCAGCCGCTCTTCGTCTACTGACATACTCCCGTCCGCCTCTCGCAAGATTCCGACATAACCGAGCTCAAAGCTGTTACGGCCCACCGATCCTTCAAGCAATACGGCCGCAACTCTGTTGAAGTAGACCCCATTTACATCGAGGAATGACCGCAGATCGTTGAATCTGTCCACGAATGCTTTTATCGCTCGACTCTGCGACTCGACGTCGGGACCCACTTCGACTGTGATACCACGGTTCGTTACGGCGTGGAAATCGAGGGTCAATTCCCCGTCATCGAGTTCCACTCTGTTCGTCTCGGCTTCGAAGACTTCGCCGTTGATCGAAAATTGGGCATTCGCCGCTTCGCGCTCGACCCGCTCGGCGCGTGTCGCGGATACGAGGTTGCCCTGCACGTCGCGAATAGCGAACGTGGCTCCGATGCCGGTATCCGATCGCGCGATACTAAGTCGCACGCGGCCGGAATCTGTGAATGCGGCTTCGGCCGTCACGCCGACGTCCGACCGGTTTATCGCCTCAGCCGTTGTGACCAGTACCGCCCGATTTGACTCGCCCGCGTCGACGCCTAATGCGATTTCCCGCGCCTCGCCATCGATGTCGATCGCGATCGTACTCGTGCCAGCCTCTACGGGGCTGGCAGCCTCCGGACTCTGCGGGCGGCTGTTGTTTCGCTGCCGACGGCCAGCTGATCAATTGTGAGCGAAATCGCTCCCAGCTCGGCCCCCGCGGCAGCCGTCCCCGACACCGTATCACCGTCGCCCGCGCGCAACGACCGCATTTCAAATACGCTTTCACCGGAACCAGTGAGAACTGAGGTGGAATTTCGGACCGCTCGTGCAATCTGGACGATTTCCGCAGCCGACCTTCCAAGCTGAGCCGGAAGTTCCGGAGCAAGTTCGCGCGGGGCTTCGCCGAAGCTCACGGCGTCGATAAGACTCGTGAGACCCACCTCATCGACGCCTCGCAGCGTAACGGCCACGTTACGCCGTACGGCCCGTGTGGACAGAAGGCGCCTTATGTTGCCGACCGCGTCAACAGCCAACGGGTGTTCCTAACCGGGAGATTCAGATCATCAGTCAAGAGGATAATAGCCGCCAGCGCGGCGTTCAATTCGGTGCGCGGTCCCTGCCAATGCGTCCGGCGGCGGCCGCCCGCTAAGTACTGGAATGCGAATCTTGCCTGGCTTCCTTGACGGAATCGTGGTCCTCGACTTCAGCAGGGTATTGGCCGGGCCTTTCTGCACGATGACCCTCGCCGATCTGGGGGCGCGGGTCATCAAGATCGAATCGCCGGAAGGCGACGAGTCGCGCGGGATGGGTCCGTTCATCGACGGCAACAGTCTGTATTTCGCGAGCATAAACAGAAGCAAAGAGAGCGTAACGATTAACCTTAAGACGCCTGCTGGCCTCGAACTGGCGCGGAGTCTTTCTGAGAAATGCGATGTGCTCGTTGAAAACTTCCGACCCGGCACGATGGACAGACTGGGCCTTGGATACGACCAAATCCGAAAGCTCAATCCGTCGATCGTATACGCGTCCCTGTCGGGTTTTGGGCACACCGGACCGTACAAAGATCGCGGCGCCTACGACGTGATCATCCAGGCGATGAGCGGGCTGATGGGCGTAACTGGCAGCGCGGGCGGCCCACCAACGCGCGTCGGCGCTTCCATCGGCGATTTGATTCCGGCTCTTTACACGGCGACGGGCATCCTCGCGGCCCTGAATGCCCGCCACCGCGACGGCACGGGCTGTCACCTCGATATCGGGATGATGGACTGCGTAGTATCGATAATGGAAAACGCGCTGTCGAGATATTGGATCACGGGCAATGACCCGCAGCCGCTCGGCAACCGGCATCCGTCCATAGCGCCGTTCAGCTCATTTGCAGTTGACGATGGCGTAATTGTGATCGCCTGCGGCAACAACACGCTGTGGCGAAAGCTGTGCGGCGCGCTCGAATCGCCCCATCTGGCTGATGACGCCCGCTTCGCCACCAACTCGTTGCGGACGGAAAACGTTGTAGAACTTACCGTGGAACTCGAGACGGCGCTTGCCGGGCGCTCCGTCTTGGAATGTCTTGACCTGCTTTTGGGCGCGGGGGTTCCGTGCTCGAAAATTCACTCCGCTTCGGACCTCCTCAACGACCCGAATCTGCGCGCCCGAAACATGATCGTTGAAATCGATCAGCCGGGAATCGGCGCGATGCCCGTGCCCGGAACACCAATAAAGTCGGATCGCTTTGATGACGATGTTCGAAATCCGGCTCCGCAGCTTGGTGTACACACACGGGCAGTATTGAGTGAACTGCTGGATATCGACGCAACCGAGCTGGCCAAACTTGAGCGCGCAGGGGCTATCGGCCCCGGCACGACCGAAGATTGATGGAGTCGAGATCAGCAGCAAGAACAGGCTCGGTATCCCGGCTCGATGGCCGGCGACCGTGGTATCTGGCATTCTCGATGGCAAGAACCCGTCGCATTTGCGCCGCGATGAGTCCCGGTGACCATAAGGAGGAATAGTGGCCCGAAAAGTCCATGAATTCGAGCAACAAACGTATTACTACACCTATGGCCCCCACCCGCCCGTGGTTAGAATTGCTCCCGGCGACTCTGTTCGCACGAAAACCGTTGACGCCCTGGGATGGGACGACGCTGGCAATCCGCTGCCGCCCGAAAAACTCCAGCGAGATAGCTCGACCGAGTTCCTGCCCAATAATCCGCAGGTCGGACCTGTATTCGTCGAAGGAGCAAAACCCGGCGACATGCTCGCCGTGAAAATCGACAATATTGAAGTCACCCGCGGTTGGGCCTGGTCACGCTTCAATCCCGGTTTCGGCGTGCTCGGAGTCGAGGGGGGCATCACGGGGCCGACGGGCCTGAACGAGCCGCTGCCCGCGATGGAGTTCCGCTGGACGTACAACGATGACCTGACCGAAGCGTCTCTCGATCTGCCATCGAGCCGCCTTGGACGCGCCACCATCCCATTGCATCCGTTCCTGGGCTGCATCGGCGTATGCCCCAGATTCGGCGAGACCATCGATTCGCTCACGCCGTCCAATCACGGCGCCAATATGGATTGCATAGAAACGGCGGCGGGCACCACGGTTTACTTGCCCGTATTCGTCGAAGGCGGGCTATTGTTTTTCGGTGACGGACACGCGGCGCAGGGTGACGGCGAGGCCTGCGGAGTGGCGCTCGAAACGCCCACTATCACCGAATTGACGGTCGATCTGGTGAAGAACTACGCCATATCATGGCCGCGTTTTGAAAACGATGAATACATTATGAGCGTCGGCAACACCCGGCCGCTGATCGATGCGGTAAGGATCGCCAAGACGGAGATGGTTCTGTGGCTCGAACGCGATTACGGTTTCGATCGATGGGAAGCATTTCAGCTGCTGTCGCAGGTCGGGCGGATTCGCGTCGGAAACGTCGTCGATCCCAAATACACGATTGTCGTCAAATTCCCGAAGACGCAGTTGCCAGGCGCGTAGGACTTATTTCGCGCTGTTTTGAGTCCTGTGAAAATTCAGGATCAAGCGGGGCGCGCGAACTTCAGAACCTTGCCCAGGTAGTACGTCGCGATGTAAACGTTGCCCTCGAGGTCCACGGCGATGCCGCCGGGCAGGGCCAGCCGTCCCGTTGAGTCGCGGATCTCGAACGAATCGTCAAACGCGCCATCGGGCTTGAAAATGTGAACGCGCCCGTTCGCGAAATCGGCCACGTATACGCTTCCCTGCGCGTCCACCTCCACGTCGCCTCTCGCAAGCATGCGAAAAACGCCGCTCCCCCGCAGTCCGTCAATACTAAACCTGATTGGTTGACCCCGAAATCCGCCGAGTTGCCCGAAAATTGTTGTTACCGATTCTCGATCCGGCCTCACGCCTTCTCCCCCCTGGGAGATGGCTGGAATGACCGCCTAAACGCCGGCGGCACGATCGACCGCTTCACGCCTTCCATCGCTCCGAGGACCGCCGATTGATCAAGCTCGCCCCAAAAAAGGCCGAGATATCTCGCGAAGCGGGGCTTCATGGGTTAGCAATTAAGTAGCTGCTACAATCCTAAACGAACCCTGCCATCAGTCTGGACACTGCGGAGCACGTCATGACCGACGTTTTGAGAGAATTCACGCCAGATCGCCCGGCAATCCGTCATCCGGACGAGGTGAGTGCCGCGCGGCGTAACCTGCAGTCTGACGAGGTCTATATAGCGCTGGCGGAGACATTTCGCGCGCTTGGCGACAGCACCAGGGCAAAAATCGTGAGTCTGCTGATGCGCAACGAAATGTGTGTGACCGATCTTGCCGCCGTAGTCGGCGTCACCGAGTCCGCCGTTTCGCAGCACCTTCGAATCCTGCGGAGCCAATCGCTGGTGCGTCACCGCAGAGACGGCCAGCACGTTTTCTATGTCCTGATCGACGAACACATAGAGCACATCGTTAGGGTTGCGCTTGAGCACCTTGGCCACAGCATCGAGCTGGACGCGCCCCCTGCTCCTGAACGTGACTAAATCAGTTCGTTTGGACACGCACATCGACGCCAGTCAGCTCATTTTCATCAGCCCGCATGATCTGGATCGATCCGCATGAATTCAAGGCGAAACGAGCGGCACGATGAGGGCTCCGATCGCGGCACCGGGCAAACGCGTCGTGCTGCGGTTTTCAATCTTAAGGGAATGGACTGCGCCGATTGCGCGGAGAACATCGCCAAGAGCGTCGAGCGCCTGCCGGGTGTCGGCGATGCCTCGGTAAACTTCGTGGCCTCCCGGCTCCGCGTGAACTTCGATGATGACAGCGCGCGCGACGCCGATGTGATTGAGCGGGTGAACGACCTCGGATATCAGGCGACAGCTTACCGATCCGATCTGGAACCGACGGCGGATGACCGCCGAATTTTCCGCTTCGTCATGCATCGCGAGCGTGCGACGACCGCGCTAGCCGCCGCGCTGCTCGCCGGCGGTGCGACCGTGGCGCTGACAACATCCCCCGGATGGCTCTGGCGACTAATCCTTGCGATCGCCATCGCCGCGGGCGGATATCCGATTGCGCGCCAGGGGGTTCGCGGGATTCGAAGCAGCCGGACGCTCGATATCAACGTTTTGATGAGCGTGGCCGTTTTGGGTGCGATGGCCGTAGACCAGTGGTTTGAGGCCGCGATTGTCGTGGTCCTGTTCTCGATCGGCGAAACCCTCGAGAAGTACGGTCTGGACCGCGCGCGCGGTTCGATCAGGTCGCTGCTGAGTCGAGCTCCCGCTAAAGCCCGCATTATTCACGATGGCCACGAACATGTGATCGGCGCCACGGAGGTCATTGCGGGAAATCACATCGCGGTTCGACCGGGCGAGAGATTCCCCGCCGATGGTCGTGTGATTAGTGGGTCCACAGCAGTCGATGAGGGGCCAGTGACGGGTGAATCTCGGCCCGTTCCGAAGACGGCCGGAAATCACGTCTTCGCCGGCACCGTCAATCAGTCGGGCTTCGTCGAAATCATTGCCGAAAGACCCGGTACGGACACCGCGATATCGCGGATTATTTCGATGGTGGAGGAGGCGCAGACTCGGCGAGCCCCGATGCAGCGCTTTATCGACCGATTTGCTCGCGTCTATACCCCCGTCATTGTCGCTGTTGCGGTTTTCGTCGCACTGTTGCCACCGCTGGCCTTCGAGCAGAGCTTCGACGAGTGGCTGCTGCGAGCTCTCGTCCTGCTGGTAATCGCCTGCCCGTGTGCGCTTGTGATATCGACGCCCGTTGCGATCGCCGCCGCTCTGGCCAGTGCCCATCGAAACGGCATTCTCGTCAAGGGCGGCGCCTTTCTCGAAACCCTCGGGAAGTTGCAGACGATAGCCTTCGACAAAACCGGCACCCTGACGAGGGGATCACCAGCGGTCTCGGAAGTCGTCGCGTACGGTGGCCCTGGCAAGTCCGACCTCATACGCTACGCCGCGGCGTTGGAGAGCCGTTCCGAACATCCCGTGGCAAGGGCGATCCGGCGCGCCGCAGTTTCCACGGTCGCGGACGCTCCATTACCCGAACTGGCAGATCTCGAGATTTCGGCGGGACTCGGAATAAGCGCCCGCATTGGCAATGATCGTTTCGCCCTCGGTAGCTTGCGATATGCCGTTGGCTTAGGAATTGATATCCGGCCAGGCGTGGATGACACCGAGCGGTTCGAGATTCTGGGATTGACTCCGGTGATCCTGGCTCGCAACAACCAGCTCATCGGCCTCATAGGCGTTGCCGACGAACCGCGCGAGGACGCCGCCCCGGCGCTGCGCGCTCTTCGAGAGCATGGCGTTCGGCGGTTGGTGATGCTTAGCGGCGACCGCCAGGCGACCGCCGAAGCAACCGCGTCAAATCTGGCCATAACCGACGTGCGGGCGGAACTCCTACCGGAAGAAAAAGTTGTCCAGATACGAGCGCTCAAGAATTCCTCCGGACCGGTGGCGATGGTCGGCGACGGCGTAAACGACGCCCCGGCCCTGGCGGCTGCGGACGTCGGCATCGCGATGGGCGCCGCCGGCGCCGACGCCGCTATCGAGACGGCGGACGTGGCATTGATGGGCGATCACCTGTGCCGCCTACCTGATCTCGTCTCACTGGGCGCAAAGACGGTCCGGACCGTCCGCCTCAACGTCGCGCTCGCTCTTGCCAGCAAGGCGGTAATCGTGGTGATCGCCGTCGCGGGCTACGGCTCGCTGTCAATGGCCGTGCTTGCCGACCTGGGCGCGACCCTTGCCGTTACGTTCATCAGTCTGGGGCTGTTGCGGCACCGCTGGCTAAAAGACGACGACCCGCATTTCCACCCGCAATCCTTGAGCGTTCACGCCTCATCGGCTCATTAATCGCTCCGAATGATCTTTCGACCCGGCCTTCACGACTTGCCGGCGGGCGGCCGCCACTGCGTATAGTCCGGCTCTTGTTCGGCCGTATCGATCAGCTCCAACAGCTGTTTGATCGACTCGATGGAACCGTCGGCCGGCGCAACGTTGAACGAAACATGAAGCTCATCCACCTCATCGCCGAGGGAGCGAAGAGCCGGCACGAGCGCAGCTAGATCGCCGTCCGAGTACGAATATTCCGAAACGTAACCGCCGTCCGGGCCGACCTTAACCCACGCGCCGGCCGCCCTCCCGTGCAACCTCACCGACGCGATCTCGCCCAGGCTCACATGGGCGGCGAGCTTTGGAGCCGACTCGCCGGCATCGGGGAAATCTGGCGCGACAAGCGCGATCTCAAGATCGATCAACCGGTCAAGTGTCGCTTCAAGTCGATTGGCGGGTTCGAGCCACGTCTCGTTTCGGAATTCAACCCCTAATCGCAAACGTCCAAATTCAGATCGGCAGCGCGACAGGTAGTTGAGGCCGGCCGCCCCCGCATCAAACCACGGTGGAAATTGAAGGATCACGAGCCCCAGCAGGCCTGCTTCCGCCAGAGGTGAGATTGACTCCTTGAACTCATCGAACAGAACCTCCGGCGGTTCAACGGAAATATCTTCCCAGCCCGACTTCTCCTCGCCGGCGGAAGCCCCCGGCCGTCGCTGATGCAGCGTCAATCCGCCGAACGCGACGACGTCGAATGTGAAATCGCTCGGAACCGATTCCGCCCACTCCCGCACACGACCGGGATTTGGAATTCCTTGAAAGGTGGTGGACGTTTCGACCAGGGAAAAATGCTGAGAGTAGTAGGCCAGCATATCGGCGGACCGGGTCCGCGGAGGGTAAAAGCTCTGGAGGCGCTGCCACCCGCTGATTCCTACTTTGAGGCCGTCCAAACGTCGCTCACTCCGGATTTGGAATTCAAGGAGTCGGAGATTCTAGCCCTGCGGGACCTCTGGCACTTCTCGCCGTGGCGCGACCCGGCTTACAGACCTTCCAGAGCGGATACCACAGCGGATTCATCACGTGGCAGCACCGTTCGAGGATCGAGTAAAACCGCGCCGTCCTCGACCCGCGCCATGACAGGCGGCGTCGACTCGCGTAGTGCGAGCGCCAGCGCATTCGCGGATTCCGGAGCGGGCTCGATCCGCAACGCCCACGAAGGCAACGTTTCGCCCGGCAACGATCCTCCGCCGACAGCGGATTTAACAGACACCACTCGCCAATTCAAACGGTCGGGCACGGCATTCCCCCAATTCCGGGCACGTTCTTCGATCGCCGCCTGCGGAGTTGCGATCATCCTCCAAACGGGAATCTTCTCAACCGCGTCACCGCGAAGATAATGCAGCAGCGTTGCCCGGAGCGCCGCGATGCACATCTTGTCGGGACGTAGGGCGCGGGCCAGCGGGTGATTGGAAGCGAGATCGACGAACTCCCGCCGCCCCACGATGATTCCCGCCTGGGGCCCTCCAAGAAGCTTGTCGCCCGAAAACGTCGTCAGGGCGGCGCCATCCTCGACGCTCTGCTGAACCGTCGGCTCGTACTCGAGCCCGAACTCAGCCGTATCGATAAGCGTACCGCTGCCCAGGTCGTTCATGACCGACACGCCGCTCCGTTCTCCAACTTGGCAAAGTTCGCGCAGGGCGACTTCCTCAGCGAATCCGATCACTTTGAAGTTACTGCGATGTACCTTGAGGAATAATGCGGTGTCGGGTCCGACCGCGTTCGCATAATCGGAGGCGCGGGTGCGATTCGTCGTGCCGACGTCCACCAATCGGGCGCCGCTCTTGGCCAGGATCTCGGGAATTCGAAATGCGCCTCCGATCTCAACCGCCTCACCCCGGCTCACCACCACTTCCCGACCCTCCGCCATAGCGGCGAGACAGAGAAACACCGCCGCGGCATTGTTATTGACGACAAGCGCGGCTTCCGCCCCGCTCAAGTCGCGTAGCAAATCCTCGACGTGATTTCGACGTGATCCGCGCACTCCCGCCTTGACGTTCAGTTCGAGGTCCGAGTACCCAATCGAGGCAGCGGAGACTGCCTCAACGGCATCATCGGAGAGCGGGGCTCTGCCCAGGTTCGTATGAATAATGATCCCTGTGGCGTTTACGACGCCGCGAGGCGAATTCCCAATCGACTGCGCGGCCGCAGCGGCCACCGAATCGGCAACCGGTCCGGCGCCCGCTGCTTGCGCCCCATCCGCGACGGCGGCGCGTATGCGATCGATCTCTTTGCGCGCTTCTCGAACGACGACCGTCGCGGGCAATGCCGGATACAGCTCTGCAACGCGGGTCGCGATCGCGTCCACCGACGGTATGGCCCGCCTCGGGTCGGCCGCTACTGCGTCCACGTCAGATCAGCCCTACGCGCCGAACTTGGCGAGTCGCCCGGCATACCCGAGCATCAGCGAGAACGTCTGCTGCGCCGGAAACGTGCCGAGGTCGCCCTGGGCGCAGGCGCGCTCGGTGAATTTCGCGACGGCATCAGGAAACATCGATTTCGCGAGCAGCGCGAACGGTACGGGGTGCCACGAATGGGCACTTAACATCGCCGGACTGGAATGATCGCCCGCCACTACGATCGCTTCGGGTTCGAGGTCCAGGATCGCCGGGATCGCGGCGTCGATCTCCTCCAGCGCCCCCACCTTTCCGTCGAAATCACCGTCCTCGCCGAACGAGTCCGTGTACTTGTAGTGGAAGAAAAAATAGTCAAAGTCCTTCCAATTGTCGCGAAGAGTCGAAATCTGCCCGTCGAGCGTGTCGCCGGTCTCCAGCACGGTCATCCCGGCTGCGGTGGCCAGTCCCTTGTACATCGGATATGACGCCACGCAGGCCGGACGGATGCTGTACAGCTCCGAAATCGGTTTAAGGTCCGGTAGTCCGGCGTAGCCGCGCATCATGATGAAGTTGGCCGGCTCGCATGCGCCGATCCGCTCGGTTACCTTGACGAGGAATTCCTTCAAGTATTCGCTTGTTAGTTCGGCGTCGGGAATCAGGGCGTCCGGGGGCAGCGGGGGGACTCCGGTCCGCTGTGGGTCTGTTTCCTGAACCAGCGGACTCATTCCACGGCCGCGGAGCACAAGAACGGCCCGATGCTGGCTTTCGGTCGCCAGGTCGAACGTCAGACCTTCGATCTTGATATCCGCCAGCTCACGCACGAGTTCGGCATTTAGCTCTGTCGGGATTCGCCCCGCTCGTCGATCGGATACGTTACCTGCCGAATCAACGGTGCAAAAGTTGATCCTGATGGCCACATCCTCTGGCGCGATCGGCAAGCCGATGCCGAGCGCGGAAAGCGCGCCTCTCCCGATATTGCTGGAAACGGGATCGTAACCGAAGAGCGCCAGGTGGCCCGGCCCGCTGCCCGGAGTTATTCCCTGAGCCACGGGGATGCTCAGCCCGGTCATACCGTTTGCGGCTAGACGGTCCAGGTTGGGGATATTGGCTGTCTCGAGCTCGCTGTATCCAGTCTCTCGATGGGGCAGCCCCCCAAGCCCATCGACAACCACCAGCACCATCTTCTGGTCGCCTTTCTGGGCTAGGCTCTGGAGAATCTGCTGTGAGATCACTTTTGGCGCTCGGCTATTGGATCAAAATTCGGCGGGTTTCATACGAGGCTTCCGGGGGTGACAGCACGATTTCCCCCGGCCGTAGGCGGGATTCCAGCGACAGAATCAATCGGTCTCCAATTGCGGTGAACTCGACCAATAACTAAGGTGCGGCGGCTACAGCGCGTCGATGATTCGCCCGTACTCGGTTTCGTCGAACGCTCGCAATGTACTGGTCCGCACGTTACCGTTTGCGGCCGTCTTGAGAAGCAGCGTCGCGAGCGTAGCGTCGTCCGGCACATCAACTATGCTGACCGCGTCGTATTGACCCAACGTGAGGTAGAAGCTCTCCATCTTCCCGCCCGCCTCCTCAATCGATGCGCGCACCGCCTGGAGGCGCTCTCGCGAGTCCTTCATCTTTGCGATCCCTTGCTCGGTGTAATTGACAGGAATCACGTATTTAGCCAGGGTTCCCCCCTCCATGCTCGGTTGATAATGGGCATCTTCACTAAAGGATACGCTCAGGCCAGTTTGTTCGGCCGCCCGGCGGATGTCTCCGATAAAGCGGGCTTGACCAAAATAAGGATCCGCAACGAGTAGCAATCGGCTGGTCGACGGGCGCCACGGATACCGTGATTTGCTCGTTTTCTATCTCCCGCTTGCAGCCTCCTCCCTTATTCAGGGACTTCGCGGTCCGGTGCTCGACGCTAGCATGTCACGAGGCAACTTCCCCATCGAGTCATTGGCGGCGTTCGCTGTCATTTCCAGCATCATGATGATGCTGGCGACCTCAGCCAACGCGCTTCAGAGCCTGTTCCTAGTTTTTGTCCGGGGCAGGGACTCGTTCCGCAGGATCCGGAATTTCACAGTCTGGTACGTGATGGTCGTTCTGGCTGTGGGGCTCGTGCTGACTCTGCCGGGCATCGGCGATTTCATATTCGTCGACGCGATGGGTGTGTCGGCGGAAATCAATGATTTTGTGACACCCGCCCTGCGAATAATGCTGGTTTTCCCGGCGGCCATGATCGCCCGTGCGTTCTTTCAATCGATTCTCGTGCTTAATCGAAAGACCAGATCGGTTTGGACAGCGGCAACAATCGGGATCGTTGCGCTGTTCGGGATCTCATTTGGACTCGCGCCATTCGTTCCATTTAGGGCGAGCACCGTGGCCTCGGTTGCTCAAGTGCTGGTGGCGATCGTGGAATCGATCGTTCTGTGGCTGCTGGCACGGCGAACTCTCGCGGGCAATCCCATGTCGAACGATTCTGTGAGCGAACCCGCTGCGGCCCCCGGTCGAATCTTGCATTTTCTGTGGCCGCTCGTGATCACCCAGATGGTGATGGCCGGCACAACGCCACTCGTCTCCGCCGCAATCCTCCGTCTCAACGACGGCGAAATTGCGCTCGCCGGCTTTCGAGTTGCGTGGAGCCTTGCAGTCGTTGGGTTCGGCGCAATCATGATGCTGAGACAAACCACTCTCGTCATGTCGAGGGACCCGGTCGACCACAAGCGCGGTCGCATCTTTTCTCTGGCGGCCGGGGTAACGATCACCACTCTCCTGCTTCTGGCGTCCGCTGGACCGGCGGGGACTCTCGTCCTGACTACGCTGATCGGCGCTCCACCCGAGGTATCCGCCGTGGCGCTGCCCGCATGGCGAATCCTGGCCTTTCTCCCCTTCCTCGCTTCCTTGAGGCAGTTTTATACGAGCGTTCTGTTGCACCGGGGAAAGACGCGGCAAGCGAGCGTCGGCTCACTGATCAGGGTCCTGGTCGTCGCGACGATCCTCTTCTACTTCGCGCCCGGCGTCGCAATCGCGGGCGCGACCCTCGGAGCGTTGGCCAGGGTCGGCGGCGGAGTTATCGAAATGGCCATCGCCGTTGTGATCGGCCATAGGTATTTTGAAAAGGCTCCTCTGGCAGCCGATCCTAACCGCTGACGTGATAACGAGAGTATCCGTCGTTCGAGCCGCCGTGCGCCGGTTCCCCCGCGCAAACCGGGTTCAATCTCCGGCCGCGATATCATCCTGCCCGTGAAGCCGCATCACGATTCGCGCCCGTGAAAGCCACAGTCGTCCTAGGTGGCGAATTGGTGGCGGGTCCGAGGATTAAGGCGGCGCTTGACAGTGTCGACGTTGTTATCGCCGCCGACGGCGGCGCCGCGAGCCTCGACCACCTCGGGTTCGTCCCGAATGTGCTCATCGGCGACCTCGATTCGATATCCGAAGCCCGCCTCAGTGAGTTTCGGGTCACGATCCCCGAAATACTCCAATTTCCAACGCAAAAGGACGAAACCGATGCCGATCTGGCCCTCGGTGAGGCCGTTGCACGAGGCGCCACCGAGATTACTATTCTCGGGGCGTTCGGCGGGCCCCGCGTCGATCATGAACTGGCAAACGTGCTTTTGCTGGCCGGGCCGTTAGCTCGGGGACGCGAGGTTCGATTGCTAACAGAGTCGTTCGAGGTATGGGGGGTCAGCAACGCCGCGAGAGTGTTTGCCGCCGAGATTGGCGATACGGTCTCTCTAATCCCGGTCAGCGCAAACGTCACCGACGTGACGACGGACGGTCTTGAATGGAAACTGGACCGAGCCTCGCTTACGCTCGGCAGCACTCAAGCAATCAGTAACGTGGCCGCCGCCAGCCGGGTGTCAGTCTCGGTTGGGAACGGAACCGTTATTCTGCTGCATCATTTCGGAAGCGAGGCCTGAGGACGACCGGATCCAGCTAAGTGGCGCGCCCGCGTTCGACGCTGCCGGAAACCACTGGCGCGGACGAGTTAATTCGTGCAAATCCCGGGCTAGTACAGCATGTCCGCTTTTGAGGGCCTGGACCTGTACTCATGCATTCCTGTTAACGATGAAATCAAGCATCTGCGAAAATTCGTCCTTCGCCCGCGCTCCGATCTGCAATTCTTGGATCGAGGACCTCGCCTCCGCCGCGTACATTTCGGCAAGGTCCTCCACCGATTTCCGAACTCCCAGATCATCCATCAACTTCAGCGTCTCCGGCACCGCCTGGTTCACGGGTCCTGAGCCTTCATAAATCTCTCGCAGCCGGGCGCGGGTATTGTCTCTTGCCGCATCGAACGCGAGAACCGCGGGCAGCGACTTTTTTTTCCGCATGATGTCGCCGCCAACCGGTTTGCCCGTGAATCTACGGTCTCCCCAGACACCGAGAAAATCGTCGCGAATCTGGAACACAAGGCCGATCGCCCTTCCGGCATCGGCAATATTGGATTGGAGGTTTTTATCCGCGCCGCCGACGAGCGCCCCGATCTCCATCGGAAAGCTGATTAAAGCCGCCGACTTCTTCCCGATCATCTCAATATAATCAGCGGGCGATACGTCGAGCCGGGACTCGAATTCAAGATCAAGATATTGCCCCTCGATCACCTGCACGCACACCTGCTCCAGACGACCAATCGCCGTTACCGCATTCGACGCGGAGACTCCCCGTTGGACAAGCTGCGACATCGAAGCAATACCCAGCGAGTACAACAGATCGCCCGCGTTGATGGCGTGCGCACTGCCCCAGATCGACCACACCGTTCGGCGATGCCTCCGCTCGTGATCCGCGTCCATCACGTCGTCGTGTATGAGAGTGAAGTTGTGAATAAGTTCGAGCGCCGCGGCAGCGGGCAGGGCGACATCGATCTGGCCACCAACGGCGTCGCAGGCCAGCAGGCAGAGCAGCGGTCGCAACCGCTTTCCGGGATCGGCGTTGAGCGGCCGACCGTTCTCATCCACCCACCCCATGTGATAGCGAACCATGTCGTAAAGAGGGAGGACGGCGTCGCCGACGACCCGTTTTAACTCGGCATCGACCGCAGCGCCGTAGCGCTCGTCAAGCCGGCCCATTATCGAGCCGTCCCGGTTCGTGCCGCTAATAGTGAAAACGTCCCATTCCGGAGTTCGGCGCCCGCGCGGTCGCATATTAGCTGACGTCACGCCAGTACCATCCAACAAATTGGGAACCAGGCCAGACTCGACGCACCTCGCAGATCCACCGGATGTGGTCAAATATCGGAATCGTCGGGAACTGCAGATCGGGAGTATTCAAGTGAAAACCGTTCGGGCACACCCAGCTCAGGCCGCAGTCGTCGAAGACTTCAACACGCCCGTCCCCGGTCCCGGCAACGTGATCGTCAAGACCCTCAAGACCGGGATATGCGGAAGCGATCTACACACCATCCGCCGGCTAAAACACGATCTCACGCAAAAGCAACCGCTTCTGGGGCACGAGGTCTGCGGCGGCGTCTCGGAACTCGGTTCCGGCGTCGAGACCGCGCAAATCGGCGACCGAGTCGCGATCGAACCGCTCTATCGCTGCGGAGTCTGCTCCAACTGCCTGGCGGGCCGCTACAACGTATGCATCAAGCGAGAGTTCCTGCTCGGCATGTCCGCCGATCGACCTGGCGGACTCGCGGAGTACTTTGAAATTCCGGCCTACTGCCTTGTACTCGTCGACGAATCGCTTTCGGACGAAGAGGGCGCGCTTACCGAGCCGCTTGCGGTTGGCGTTCACGCAATGAAGGCGGCACGGCCGGGCTACCGGCCGTCGGTAGGCGTTGTCGGCGCGGGCACGATTGGACTCGCGGTCGTCGCCGCCGCGGCGGCGGCGGGCGCGTCCGCCATCACGGTCGTCGCTCGCCATCCACACCAGCGAGAGGCCGCAATAAAGCTTGGCGCGACCCGAGTAATAGCTATCAACAACGATGACTCCGACGAAGCTGTGCGCGAGCGCTTCGAGGACGATAAGCCGCCGGAGATCGTGGTCGAAACCGTAGGAGGGGCGGCCGAAACGATCAACCTTTCACTTAAGCTCGTCCATCCCGGTGGCACTATCGCGATGGTCGGGGGTTTCTGGGAGTCGCCGAGCGTCGATCTTGAAATGATGCTCACGAAGGAGGTCCGGCTGGCCCCCTCCAATTGCTATTCGTCGGAGCAAGGCTCATCCGACTTCAAGGACGCGATGGCGATCATGCGATCCAATCCGTCATTTGCCGACACGCTGCTGACTCACAGATTCCCCCTTGCGGCCGCATCGGAAGCATTCCAGACCGCCTTCGACAAATCAACTCGTTCGATATAGGTAATGCTAAATCCGTAGGCTGCTCTCGGCAGTCGGCGACGCGACATCTCAGCGTGCCTGAACCGGTTCGATCCTCAAGTTGAGAAATGGACGACGCGCCACCGGCTTCGGCCTGTCGGCCGGCGTAGCGGAATATTGGCTGCAATTCCGCCGGTTCAACAGAAACGGAAAGCTGCTTCTCGCCAGCACGCTCCTGGGAAGCCTCAGCGTTGGCTCGTTCTCGGTCGGATACAACCTCTATTTGGTGGAGCTGGGAATCGCCGAGGACCGCCTGGGGTTTCTCGTGGGAGCAGGTTCGCTGACCGCGGGCGCGGTGGCTATTCCCGCTGGTCTTATCGCCACTCGTATCGGTGTGAAGGCCATTATTCTCTGGGGGTCGGCGATGCTGGCCGTCGGCACCGCCCTGCAGATTTTGCCGCGCGATTATCCCGCGATCCTCGCTGGAAGCGTTCTGGGAGGAGCCGGGTCGGTGATGTATGCGGTCGCGCTAACCCCACTCCTGGCCGCCGGAGCCGACAAGCGCGGCAGGCCCTACCTTTTTACGCTGTCATCGATCGCCTTTCTATCGGTCACCTTCGCTGGAAACCTTCTCGCAGGATTCGGACCGCGCGCTCTGGCCAGTGCGCTCGGCGTTTCTCTGGATACTGGTTACCTGGGGATTCTGGGTATCACCAGCGCGATAAGCGGTCTCGGATTGCTGCCGTTGCTCTTTCTCGTCGAGATACCGCTGCCTGCGGAAAACCTGCGGCGGCGGCTTGTCGTGGCGTTCGAACAGCGCGTCGTAGTGACAAAGCTGCTCGCCGTACACGCTCTGATCGCACTGGGCGCCGGGATTGTAATCCCGTTCCTAAACATCTACTTCGTGAAGGTTGTAGGAATTTCCGAGGCCCAGTTCGGCCTGTTGGCTGGAGCGGGTCTCCTGACGCGCCTCGCTCTGACCTCGCTCGGCCCCGCCGTTGGCGGCCGAGTGGGTAATCTGCGGGCCGTTGGGTTTACGCAGCTTTCATCGATCCCGTTGTTGCTTGCCATGGCGTTCCTTCCGACACCGATCCTTGCTTCCGCCGCCTATCTCGGACGCGGCGCGTTGATGAATATGGCGCAACCGTTGAGGAGCGCGTTTTACATGGAAGCCGTCGAGCCGGGCTCGAGGCCCGCCGTCAACAGCCTCATGCTCGTGACATGGAACTTCGCCTGGGCAGGTGGCTCGGCGGCGGGCGGCGCGCTGCTTGGCGCCGGCCTCACCCATCTTCAATTCGGACTGACCGCAACGTTATACGCGTTGGCAAGCATGGTACTGCTGGTGGCCTTCGCTCACCGCCGTCGAAGCGAAGCGGCGCGGAAGTCCTGAGACTCGTTCCGTCAGGCCGCGCTGCCGGGATCCTTTGCCAGGCGGCCGGGGGGCGGGGCGACGGGCGATTCCAGAGTCGGAGCTGCCGCGTCGGCCTCAGTCTCCGCGGGTTCGTCCTTTTCCGCTTCGATTGGATCAGGCAGATCCTCACCCGCAAGGATGGCCTCCAATTCCAGCACGCCGATCGTCTCCACTCTCGTAAGATTGGCTGCGACTCGCCGAAGCGATTCCTCGTTCTGCCGCAGAATGTCCGAAGCGCGTCGCTGGGCTTCCGACACCAATTCAGTCACCTCGCCGTCAATCTGCTCGGCGACCGACTCGCTGTAGTCACGCGTTTCGGCTATGTCGCGCCCTAAAAACACCAACTCATTGACCTTGCCAAAGGTCCTCGGTCCGAGCTTGGCGCTCATCCCATACTGGGTCACCATCTGACGCGAGAGAGTGGTTGCCTGGTTCAAATCGTTGGCGGCGCCGGTCGTTATCTCGTTGTAAATAAGCATCTCGGCCGCTCGCCCTCCCATCATCGAGGCAAGCTGGTCCAGATATTGAGTTCTGCTCATCATCGTCCGATTTTCCTGCGGCAGAAATCGCGTATAGCCACCGATCTTGCCTCGAGCGATGATCGAAATCTTGTGTACGGCATCCATGTTGCCGAGCAAGTGTCCGACGAGCGCGTGACCGGATTCGTGAAACGCCGTCACAAGCTTTTCCTCGTCGCTGATCACCCGGCTCTTCCGCTCGGGACCGGCCATAACACGGTCGATGGACTCTTCCAGATGAGCCATCTCGACCTTTTGCTTGTTCTCGCGGGCGGCGAGTATGGCGCCTTCATTTAGCAGATTTTCAAGGTCGGCTCCGGTAAATCCCGAGGTCTGCTTGGCGAGGATTAGCAACTCCACGTCCTCGGCCAACGGCTTGCCGCGCGAGTGGACCTTGAGTATGGCCTCTCGCCCCTTGATGTCGGGCCGATCGAGAACCACCTGGCGATCGAAACGTCCCGGCCGCAGGAGCGCCGGATCGAGAATATCGGGTCGGTTGGTCGCAGCCAGAACGATCACCTTGGTGTCACTCTCGAATCCGTCCATTTCGACAAGTATCTGGTTGAGTGTCTGTTCTCGCTCATCGTGACTTCCGCCCAGCCCCGCACCCCGCTGGCGGCCGACGGCGTCGATCTCATCCACGAAAATTAGACACGGTGAATTGTTTCGCGCTTTGTCGAAAAGGTCCCGCACACGCGATGCCCCGACGCCGACGAACATCTCGACGAATTCCGACCCGCTCAGGCTGAAGAATGGAACCCCGGCCTCACCCGCCACGGCCTTGGCAAGGTACGTCTTGCCGGTACCCGGCGGACCGATAAGCAATACGCCGCTAGGAATTCGGGCGCCAATCTTGGTGAATTTCTCCGGATACCTCAGGAATTCGACAACTTCGGCAAGCTCCTGCTTCGCCTCGTCAACTCCCTGAACATCTTTGAACGTCACTGTGGGGCGATGGCCCGAGATCATCCGCGCCTTGCTCTTCCCGAACGACATTGCCTGATTGTTCGTACCCTGGGCCTGCCGCATCATGAAAATCAAAATTCCCACGAACAAGAGAACTGGGAACATTGACGTGAGAAATTGCACGATGAAACCGGCCCGACCGGAATCCTCGAACGCTACGCTTACATCCTCGCGGTCGACATTCAGCCCACGGGCATTGAGATCAGCGATGACATCCGTCCGATCGCTTATCACCGCGTAGCGATAAGTGCCGCCGGACTGCAGCACGGCCCGATTGCTGTTTATGACCAGCTCAGGGATTCGCCCGCCCCTCGCGTCGGCTGCCACCGCGTTCAAGAGTTCAGAGTAGCTGATTTTCTGCTCGGAGGACCGCGGCGAGAAAACCATAAAAATAACGGCCAAGATCGCCACGCCGATCACCAGGTAGACGAAGCCGTTTCGCATGAGCGATTTATTCAATCTGGATTTCTCTCTTGGATGGCCCCGATTGATGGTCCGGCGGGGAGGCCGGCAGAGCGCACTGTGAGCGAGCCGCCGAGCTACTGCCCGTGCATTAGGATGATATCACCGAATCCCGCCTTGAACCGTGACCTGGATCACCCAATCCACCGGGTTAGAAACCAGATTTGGGGGCGACGGAAATTTATTGAAGTCAGGCAATTCGCCTCCCCTCATCTCGCTTCAACGAGGCGTAGATGGAGTACATTACTCGTCCGGTCGGTAACTCGGTGACGGCTGTCAATCTCCAGTCCGCCGACCCAGATTATCCCGCTCGCTCCCGCCACGATCGGCACCGCGTCGCGTTCCCATGACGGAATTCGACGTTCGATCAGGTATCTGCTCAGCGAAACGTCGCCGGACCCGCCGAGCGGACATAGCCGGTCACCCCTGCGTCGTCCCCTCACTTGCAGTGGCGCGCCCACCGTTGCTAAGTCGAGGAACGCCGTGTCCAGGTCGCTCGTTGGGAACGAATTCCTTACAGACTCGACTTCTGGCCGATCGCGGATGATCCTGCACTCGAGGGTCGCGCGCAATCCGGGCACGTCGACCGCGCACGGCGGTTCAAGCGAAGCGCTGCCAAGAATTCGATCGGGCTCTTTTCCCTCGCACCTAAACAGGAGCGTGTCATATCCGCGAACCACCTCCACGCCGGCGCCCATGCTCACGCGGCCGCCGCCTCGTCGCGAGAGGCAGAAGTCCATTGCCGCCTCCAAACGGACGCTCGGCGGGGGCTGGGATCGGCCGGCCGCCATCGCCGCGCGCCGTAGCACCAGCCGGATCACGTGCGCGGGAAGCTTTCGCAATGCCGCCCTGGAGAGTTCAACTCGGCCCTCTTTTCTGGTTACGCGGACGGACTCCAGCGCCGTGTCGGCCGCCCACGCGAGAGCCAGAGCATCGTGAGCGAACAGTGCGGCGTTTCTGGCGAGCACCGAATCGACCCCGGGCCAGATTCGGCGTAATTCCGGCATCACGTTCAGACGCAACCGGTTGCGGTCGGCAATTGCTTCAGAATTGGTCTCGTCCGTGCAATACGAGACTCCGCACCGAGCGCAGTAGTCCAGGATGGACTCCCGCGAGATGCCGAGAAGCGGTCGGATCAATGGGCCGCTTACTGGCCGCATAGCCCCTGCGCCTGCCGTACCAGTGCCGCGGAATAGCCGCAGAAGAAGGGTCTCGCCCTGGTCTTGCAGGTTATGGGCGACCGCTATGAATCGACTGCCCAGCCGCAGTCGCGTTTTCTCAAGAAAGGCGTATCGCGCCCGCCTGGCCGCATCTTCCATTCCCGCCCCTCGGTGCCCGGCAACTTCTTTCGCCTGCGCGGATTCGATCGTGGCCGGAATTTCCAGTTGCGCGGCCATTGTCCGGACGAATTCCGCGTCTTCGGCGCTTTGATCTCGCCACCGGTGGTCGAAGTGGGCAACGTGCAGTTCGAATCCAAGCTCTTCGCGAAGTCCGTGCGTAACGTGCAGAAGCGCAGTTGAATCAGGACCACCGGAAACGGCCACAACAATCCGGTCGCCTGGGCGGACTCCAGCAGCCTCGGCGTAAAACTCACGGACCTGTCGCTCGACGCTGTCAGTACTCAGACCGAACTGGCCCGTGAGACTGGAACTCTAGCCCGTGCTCCCAAAACCACCGCGTGTTGCTCCAAACGTTTCGGTTTCCACCAGCCACGATACCGGCTCAATCTTCAACAGGATTCCCTGTGCAATTCGGTCGCCTCGAGCAACGGTGACCGGCGCATCGGTCGTATTCCAGACCTGGACCTTAATTTCATCATCGTCGCCTCGATAATCCGAGTCGATAATTCCGATGCCGTGCGGTAAGACCAGACCCGTGCGCTTCGGGGTGCTGCTCCTGGCGGCGACGATAAGGGCGTAACCACGCGGTACTTCGACGATCACGTTGGCCGGAACCAGACCGAATTTGCCGGGCTCGACGGTCGTATCCTCGCGGGTGATCAGATCGAATCCAGCCGCCCCATCCGTCTCGGGCCGGGGTAGAGGCAAATCGGGATCTATGCGCTTGATCTTGACTTGCAATTAGACGTTACGTACGCCCGGTCGGCGGCTGGTTAGGGCTGATCGAAGAGGGCGTCCCTCCACGCCCTAATGTAGCCGAAATCCAGCAATCCAGGGACGCGCAATTCCTGGGCCGCCACCGGCTCCGGCATGCTCTGCGACGGTGAATCCACCGGCAGCACACCATCGAGTAGCAGACTTATGTCGCCGGGCTCGACAAGCATCAGTTCGCGCTTGGCGGTGGCGAGGACGAACCCTGGCGATTTGCGATACTCAAGGCGCTCGGCGAGCACCGCGTTTCGCTTGCGAGCGGCGTCGATCTGCACCTCGAGCGCCGCGATCTGAGTCTCCGCTCGCGACCTTGCCGGAGACGTCGCCGTCTGCGAAATTACGAGGAACATGACACCGCAGAAAATCACGACTACCGCAAACCGGGCCGTTACGATCACCACCGAGGTCAAATACGCCGATCCAATATATTGCTGCGTAAGAACTGCATTCGCTCTCAGATTTTATACACGACGCGAACGGCGCCGAAGCCGTTCACCCATTCCCGAGTCAAAATGACATTTCGAACCTTGTCGCGCGGCCCGCAAGAACCGTCGGCGGACGATCCGGGCGACTGGATCCAGAACGGACTGAATTCCACCGCCCGATCCGGATGCTCCAATTGATCGCTGACCGGCCGATCTACAAAATCAGGGGAGAGATGTCGACACACGTAGTTCTGGTTTACAGTTTTGAGAATCCAACTCAGGGAATCCAGGATGCGTCCACCGGAGGGACACCACGTTGAATTCGACCAGGAGCGCCGGGCAAAAGGTTGCCGTCGCGATGAGCGGCGGGGTTGACAGCTCCGTCGCCGCGGCCTTGCTCGTGGAACGCGGTTTCGACGTCGTCGGCATAACGCTGGATATCTGGCCCGATCAGTCCGAGGAACCAGGAAGTAGGAACTGTTGCTCGCCGCAGGGACGGGAGGACGCCAGGCGCGTGGCCGAGATCCTCGGCATTTCGTACTCGGTGGTGAATTACAAGGAACTCTTTGCCCGTTCCGTAATAAGCAATTTCGCCACCAGTTATTTTGACGGCCTGACTCCAAATCCGTGCATCGATTGCAACCGATTCATCAAGTTTGGCGCCCTCGAACGAACAGCCCGCGAGGCGGGAGCCGAAGCGATTGCCACCGGACACTACGCGCGCATCGACGCAAACGGGCCGGACGGTCGCCGCAGACTGATGCGCGGTCGCGACCATTCCAAAGACCAGTCCTACGTCCTTTACGTTCTCAATCAATCCCAGCTCGAGAAGGCCATATTCCCGCTCGGCGATCTATCAAAGACCGAAGTCCGAGCCAGGGCGTCGGAGCTCGGCTTGCCGGTGGCCGACAAGCCGGAAAGTATGGACATCTGTTTCGTCGCCGGAGACTACAGGTCCTTCGCCCGAAGCTGGGCCGATCGAACGGGGCGCGCGGGGCCGATATTCAGCACCAACGGCGATCTTCTCGGAACGCACTCCGGAATCGAAAATTACACAATCGGTCAGAGGCGGGGACTCGGTCTCGACCTCAACGAACCGGCCTACGTTTCGCATATCGACGTTCAGCAAAATACGATCACCGTCGGTCCACACGACGCTCTGTCACAAAACGAGTTCGAGGTCCAGGACGTGAATCTTGTTTCGCTCGAGCGGGTGACTCCGGGCACCCGAGCCAGCGTGAAGGTCCGTTCAGGAATGTCGGAACTCCCTGCCACGCTGTTTCCGAATTCCGGAGGCGGTCTGAGCGTCGTAACGGACGAGCCGGCGTGGGCCGTGGCGCCGGGGCAGGCCGCCGTCTTTTACGATGGTGACGTTGTGCTGGCCGGGGGGCGCATCGCAAGGTCGGCGCAAGCTCCGCACGGCGATCATTCGGCCCCGTCGCTCGCGCTTGCCTAGCCACGTCCCGGCGAGGCACTCCAGCCGGCCGTCCGGCATAATGGCCGGCTGCCACCGAAGGGCGACGCGGGAGCGGATCGGACAATCTCGCGATGCTTCTCGTTAATAATCTTTTCCACAGCGTGGATAAGGACGCTGGAGCCCGGCGATGAGTTTCGAATTGACGGGCAAAGTGGCGCTGATCACGGGAGCCGGTCGCGGACTTGGCCGGGCCATCGCGATCAGGTTCGCCCAATCCGGCGCTCTGTGCGGATTGACAAGCCGGACCATCGCACAACTATCCTCGGTCGTTCGGGAAATTGAACAGACCGGCGGCTCCGCAACCTTTTTTGCGTGCGACGTGTCGGTGCGGGAGGAAGTCGAAGCCTGCGTGGCTCACGTGGAATCACAGCTCGGTCCGGTGGAAATCCTCGTCAACAACGCCGGAGTCGGTTATCTCGGCCCGATCGATCAGATGAATGACACCGATTGGCAGCGCGTGCTCGGGACGAATCTGAGTTCCGTCTTCTACTTTTCTCGTCGAGTCATACCCGGCATGAGGGATCGCCGGCAGGGACGGATAATCAACATAGCATCGATATCGGGTCAGACCGGCGGCCTCAATTCGGGCGTCAACTATGCGGCCTCCAAGGGCGGCATGATCGCGATGACGAAGAAGATGGCCCGCGAGCTGGCTCCCTACGGCGTAACCGTCAATGCGGTGGCGCCGGGTCAAATCGAGACCGACATGGGCACAGACCTGCCTCCGAAGGAACTGGAGCGTGTGCGCGATCTGATTCCGATTGGCCGACTGGGCGTGCCCGACGACATTGCCCACGCCGTTTTGTATCTTGCCGCCGACGAATCCAGCTACGTCACCGGCGAGACGCTTAACGTCAACGGTGGGATCTTGATGGACTGACCAATTGCACCGCGTCCCGATACCGCCCACTCCAACGTTAAGTCGCCGAAGACTGCTGAGCGTCGCCGCGAGCGCGATGACCGCCGTAGCGGCCGCCTGCCAGATCGGCCCGCTTGGATCATCTCCGGAAGCGCCGCCCGAGGCCGTCGCGGCTCCCCCACCACGGACGAGCTCCCATCCACACCGACGACCGCGCCGACGCCAACGGTACGTCTGCCGCAATTTCAAACGATGACCCCAACTCCCGCACCCCGCGCGCCGTTTGCCCCGGCGATATCGTTGACTCCGCGAAGCTCAATCGCAGCCGCAGGGCAACAGATCGATATCGCAACACGGTTTCTCGGAACGGGAAGTGAGTCGCTGAATGTAGCTTTCCTGCTGACGGACCCCGACGGCCGTCCCAGTTTCCGACCGGATGGACTGGAATCGACCGGCATGATCGCGGCGAGCAAGCTACAGGATGAGATTCGGATTTCCCTCCCCGACGTTGCGCCGCTCGGGATCTATACTCTCGCCGCCAACCTGATCGACTCAAACGATTCGATAGTTAGCGCGGCCACCACAAGATTCATCGTTGCGGGCGCGCCGGCCATCGCGGTCGCCGTATCGCCCGGATCGGCGTCCTTCGCGGAGCCGGTCAGCGTCGAGGTCGGAATGGTCGCCGGAACCCATCTTGTCGAGGGGGCGGCATATCTCTCGGTGGAGGGTCCCGACGGCCTCTGGTACGTTCACCGGGCGGACTTGGACAGCACTCTCTCGTCGTCGAAACAATCACTAACGCAAGTGGCGCTCAGCGATATTGCGGTCACATTGCTGAACGGACCTCTCTCGCTTCTGCGCGGCGCCGGAGCTTCAGTTGACGACCGAATGAGATCGCATCCGAGGAGGCGCCCCCCCGCGTTCGGCGAAGAAGGAACCTATGTCTGGCGGGCATGGATGGAGACGCCAGGCGGAAATCTGATAGGTGCGGCCAGTGAAGCGGAATTGGTGATCTCCGGCGGGCCGGCGGCGCTGGAAATCAATCTCGGCGGTTCGTCGGGCGGTCCCGGAATCGTTCGAATCTACGATGCGAAATCGGGAACCGTTCGCGTTGCCCGCAGGTTGTCAGGGGAGAGTTCGCTGCGGCTCGACGCAGGCGCCGGTCCCCAGATCGTCACCGTCGAGGAATTCGCCGGCGATGGTGGCATCGTCGGCGGCAGTGTGGCGCTGGACTCACTCGACGCCGAGATCGCTCCAGTCCTGGAATTGACTCCGACGGATGTCCGCACCGAATTCCGACCGGTGGCCGGAGAAATCGCCGAATCCGCCGAATCGCTTAGCGAATCGTGCGCCACCCCCATAATTCTCGTGGCCGGCGGCACGGCATCGGGCGACGCCACCCCGGCTGAAGCAGATTACGCGTCGCGGTACCTGGCCCACCGTCTGACGCTCGCAAACCTGTCCGTTCGCATATATCAGAGCTCCGATCTCGTTATGGCGCGAGAAGCATCAAAAAGTCTGCTCGGATCATCGAGCGTTCCGGGTTCGGCTCCGCTGAGGGCCGATCTGATTCTCGGAACCGTTGTATCCAGAGACGCCGAAGCCAACCTGCTAATCGAAGTCTTTCTCACTGATGCGAAAACCGGCGGCGAATGTTCCCGGTGGCAGTTGGCGCCGAAAGATGACGACGCCGCCACTTTCGCGATCGACGACCTCGTCACCGAAATCAGCCCCCTGGACGCTCTGCTGACTACGTGCGGCTGGAGCTGCCATCCCCTGTCGTTCGAGCTCGAAGTTGAATCCGGCGATGGGGAGCCGGCCAGTGAAACCCGGTCCGTAGCCTCAGCGGGGTGGCGCGGATGGGTATCGGTTATGCCCGATGCGACTCTGGCAGGCTCGGGCACCGGTTTTCTGGCCTTTTCGCGGCAGACAGTTCGTGCGGGTAATGAGGACGAAGGACCCCAGATCTGCGGCGAGACGTATTCTCATCCGGGTGATATCGCAATCGCGATATCGGGCCGAAAGGTGGGTGACAGTCTCCGCATCGGCTTTGCGCCGGTCACGCGCGGCGGCACGATCGTCGAAATCTGCGGCGGGGAATCCACCGTCTTTCGAGCCGATCTCGCGGCCACGATTCTCGCTCCGTGGGGACGCCAGCCGGCGGTGCTTTCGGCGAAGGCGGGCGCATTCTTCCAGTACCGGGCCGATAACGCGGCTTCGCGCGCAATTTTGACGATCGACGACGCCGTAACGGCCCAAACTCCGTAATCACCGCGTCGCGAATCCGCAGCGATTCCGGCTCAGATGCGATGCTCGAAATTGAGGGCGGGCACACCGCTCGATCCAACACGGCGATCGACGCATGCCACGCTCACTTTAAGAAACGATATTTGATGATCGCCCACAGGCTGTGCGGGCCGTCGATCCAGGGCACCAGCTTCCGCTCAAGCCTTGGGTGATAGGCGACCGGAACCTGCACGATTTCGTGGCGGCCCTTCAGCAGTTTCGCGGTTATTTCCACTTCAATTTCAAACCTGTCGGCCCGCAGATCGAGCGACCGCATTAATTCCAGATCCACCATTTTGTAGCAAGTTTCCATATCTCGAAGACGCGAGCCGTACAGAAGATTCGTTGCGAACGTCAGCAATTGGTTCCCCCAGCGACGGACCCGTTCCTGATCGCTTAGATCGCGAAATCCGTAGACGACCTTCGCGCGGCCCCGGGCGATAGGCTCCGACATGGCAATGAAATCATTCGGCGAATACTCCAGATCGGCATCCTGAATCACCACCACGTCCCCGGTCGCCACCGCCAGGGCCGTGCGAATGGCCGCGCCCTTGCCACGATTTTCGGGATGAGTCACGACGGCAACATTTTTGAAATCGAGCGCGGCAAGAACGCCCGCAGTGCCATCGGTCGAGTGATCGTCCACGACGATGATTTCCGTCTCAAGCGGCACCGCATCGACGCGTTGCAGAAGCTCACCGATCGAATCGCCCTCGTTGAATACGGGAATCAAGACGGAGACTTTCACGGTCGGGAGCTATCTAAGCCTGCGCCAATAGACGAGGAGTTCGTAGAACGCTCTCGCGATGACGAGCGGGTTGTTTCCGGTCGAGCTTCCGGCCGCCCGAGGGTAGTGCCTGACACCGGCCTGGCCGATCCGGAGTCCAGCCTTCTTGGCCTTCGCCAGCAGTTCGGTGGATATGAACGCTCCATCGGACTCGAGCTCCAGGCTTTGGACAGCTTCTCTCCGAAACAGCTTGAATCCGCAATCGAGGTCCTTCGGCCATACGCCAAAAAGAATACCGACAAGGGCAGCCCAGGCCCGCGCATTGAGCGTTCGGTGCCAGGCATCCGCTCTGCGTACGCGATACCCGATTACGATTTCGTTGCCGGGCAGGGCATCAAGCAGGACCGCAATTTCAGCCGGATCGAACTGTCCGTCCCCGTCCGCGAACGCTACAAGGTCCAGCTTTGCCGCCTCTATCCCGGTTCGGAGCGCCACACCGTAGCCCCGGTTTTGCGCATGCGAGACGCACCTCACCCGGGAATCGCCGGCGGCAATTTGCTCCGCCAGCTCCCGCGTGCGGTCGGTGCTGCCGTCGTCTACAAGAATGACCTCGAATTCGCCAGCGACGGCCTCCAGCGCGGTTACTGCGCGGGTCGCCGTGGAGACGACGTTCAACTCCTCGTTAAATAGGGGAAAGAAAATCGAAATCGAGGGTTTGTGGCCCGACCGTTCATTTACGACCGTAATGTGGCCCCTGTCATTTGCATGAGCGGCATAGCAATTCGGAAAATATTAACCGCATCCCCGCAACGACGATTTGGCCCTGAAGTCTCCGGCAGACCCCACGGAGCGACGCCATGAGCACGTTCGGCGCGAACCGATCGGCAGCCGACTATGTAGAAGCTCGCGCTCAACATTCGTTTGACTCCAAACCGGCGTGTCGAAAGACGCGCTTGTCACGTCGAGGGTTAGACTTATACCGGGCTCGGTGCATGTAAGCTGTCCGACGGGAACCGCGCCGTGCGCATGTGGATGATCGAGGCCACATGCCGCCAGGCGGTTATTGCGATGATCGCAAACTCTGCGGCATGATCGCGCATGGTTGCGGGCTGCGCCGCCCCAGCATTGTCCGCGTCGGCGTACCCGGCGCGAACGGCGCATGTACTGGCGAAATAGAGTGGCTCTCAGGCGAGCCGTGGGAGTGACCATGGGCGCGCGAATATCTCTGAACGGTACCGAAATTGAGCTTCCGATAGTCGAAGGCACCGAGGGAGAAAAGGCGATTGACGTCACCCGTTTGCGAGCACAAACCGGTTTCGTAACGATGGACCCCGGCTACGCGAACACCGCCTCTGCCAGGAGCGGCATCACGTTCATCGACGGTGAAAAAGGGATCCTTAAGTATCGCGGAATCCCCATCGAGGAAATCGCCTCACGGGCGAGTTTTCTTGAAACCGCCTACCTCCTCATAAAGGGAGACTTACCGACCAAAACGGAGCTCGACACATTTGTCGGCAGAATCACACGCCACACGATGCTGCACGAGCAATTGAATCGGTTTTACGAGGGATTTCCACAAGACGCGCATCCCATGGCAGTTTGTTCGGCCGTAGTTTCGGCTCTCTCGGCTTTCTATGCGGACTTTCTCAACCCCAGAGATCCCGAGCAGGTCGACGGAGCGGTAGTAAGGCTTGTGGCAAAGCTGCCCACGATCGCGGCGCTCTCGTACAAACACTCGATCGGACAGCCGCCGACGTACCCGGACAACAGCCTCGACTACGCATCCAACTTCCTGCGGATGCTCTTCGCCACGCCGGCCGAGGAGTATGTGGTGGACCCTGCCGTCGCGCGGGCACTCGATCTCATATTCATTCTTCATGCCGATCACGAGCAAAACTGCTCCACATCGACCGTTCGCCTGGTTGGTAGCTCGATGGCGAACGTTTTCGCCTCAGTCTCGGCGGGGATCAACGCCCTCTGGGGACCGCTGCACGGCGGCGCCAACCAGAAGGTAATCGAGATGTTGGAAAGCATCAAAACCGGAGAGGGCAGCGCAGAGGAGTTTGTAAACAGAGCGAAGGACCATAAGGCCGCAACTCGCCTCATGGGATTCGGGCATGCCGTTTACAAGTCCTACGATCCTCGGGCCGACATCATCAAGAACACCTGTCACGAGGTGATTGATAGGCTCGGCACCACCAGCAAACTACTGGATATCGCCCTGGATCTCGAGCGGATCGCCCTCCACGACGACTACTTTGTCTCGCGGCGGCTGTACCCCAACGTCGACTATTACTCAGGCGTGATCATGAACGCCATCGGCATCCCCGAAAACATGTTTACAGTGATTTTTGCAATTGGCAGGCTGCCGGGCTGGATCGCTCACTGGAGCGAGATGCACGGAGACGCCGACTTCAAGATCGGCAGACCGCGGCAGATCTACACGGGGCCGACCAACAAATCATTTGTGCCCATCGGAGAACGCTAGTCCCGAAGGGCGGACCCAGATTCGAGCTAGGGCGCGATCTCCGGCCCTTTGTCGACGAGATCGCGGTAGAAGCGCTCGATATGCGCCTGATCGAGCGAGACCAGATCTTCCTGCCAGCCCCAGGCGAGCAGCGTGTAGTCCGATGGCACGCTCTGGTATGGAGTCGCGACGAGCTTCACTTCGCCGAACGCGCCTGAGGGCAGCCCGTCGTAGATGGGTTCGATTTCGGCCGCCTTTGATTCGCAATCACCGCTGCACTTGAAAAGCAGCACAATGCCGCCATGCTCGAGGTTGTGGACCCACGCGCCTGCCGGCACGCTACTCGCATAGACGCCATATTCGGCGGGTCTTCCGTAGTGCGGACCCGACGAGGGCGGAGTGTGCTGATAGTTGATCTGCGCGCCCTCATCAACGTGATTTCGGCCTTCGTCGTCAACCCGATAACGTTCGGAAACCGCCGCCGCGACCTCGACCGTCTCGGGCGCGCCCTGGTCGATCGCGAAGAAGACCGCCGTGGCAATTCCGGCCGACACGACCGCCACCACAATCAGTCTCACCATCAACCGCCTGCGGGACGCGCTCCGCTGCTCGCCTCGACGCCGCTCCTTAGCCATGATTCGCCGATCTCGCTTGGAAGTTTCGGGTTCGGGCATGTGGTCGAATCCTCATATTCCCGTGTTGGCGCCGCGAGCGTAAGCTCCCTGATAAGAATACCGTCAATTGATCGGTCCTCCTCGCTAATGGATAGCAGCGGCAGGGGGGTCCAATCGTCATTTCCGATTCGAAAGGTCTAATGGCAAAGAGCAGCGATCAATACCGGGATTCGACACTAGACCGGCTTCGCGAAATCATTGGTGGAGCTCTCGCCGCCGAAGAAATAATCGCCGCCGCGACGATTGCCCGCCGTCACCACGCATCCGCTCTCGAACTGGCGATGGGTGATGGCGTGACCGTGGACTCGGTTTTTCTTATCGCGTCGATCACCAAACCGATCGTATGTACGGGAGCCGCCCTGTTGGTGGAGCGCGGGGAACTGGACCTTGATGATCCGGTGTGCATGTTCGTTCCCGAATTCGCGCGAAATGGCAAGCAGCACGTACTGCTTCGCCATCTCTTCACCCATACCAGCGGCCTCCCGGACATGCTGCCCAACAACGAAGCCCTGCGCCGCAGCCAATCGCCGCTTTCCGAGTTCGTTGACAGCGTATGCCGGGAACCACTGATGTTTCGGCCCGGCACAAGCGTCAGCTATCAGAGCATGGGAATCCTCATGCTCGCCGAGATCGTCGAGCGAATCACCGCAAAGCCGTTGCGCGATTTTCTCCGGTCGGAGCTCTTCGAGCCGCTCGGTATGAATTCGACCTCGCTGGGTTGGTCGAATGATCTGGCCGACCGCGTTGTCGAAGCGACACCGTCTCCAGATTCCGACGGCGCCTGGGTTTGGAATTGCCCCTATTGGCGTCACCTCGGGGCACCCCGGGGCGGCGCGTTTTCAACCGCCGGCGCCATCGCGCGATTCTTGGAAATGTTCTTGGATGACGGAGAGTTCGGCAGTACCCGGATTCTCCAGCCGATAACCGCAAAGAGCATGATCGCCGACCTGACCGTCGGTGTCCCGGGCTCCGATAGAAACGAAAGGCCGGAAAACGGCTGGGGTCTTGGCTGGCAAATCCAGGGTCGGGGCGGTGGTGGCTTTGGTTCTTTCACACCGCCCGGCGCATTCGGCCACTACGGTGCCACGGGTACCCTGGCATGGGCCGACCCGCGGTCCGAAAGTGTCTTCGCGATGCTGACCAGCGGCAAAATGCCGGAGACGCACCGGACATTGAAACGCTGCAGTAACGTGATCGCCGCCGCAGTAAGCGGCGCGCTGACTTCCTAGTTGTCGGGCCCCGTCACCCTGACTGGGCCGTCGCCTTGCATTTGCAATCGCGCCAGGCGGGCGTTCTGAGCTATGTCGGATCCGGGCGCCAGCTCTTCGACCTTGCGTAAGTCCTCAATGGCCTCCACGCGGCGCTCGGTCACCGCGTAAAGGCGGGCGCGGATCATATAAGCCAGCGGATTCTTGCCTTCGGCCTTGATTGAGTTGGTGGCGCTATCGATGGCCCTTCTGGCCTCGCCCCGCATTTCCTGAATGGTGGCCAGCACGACGTATGCGCTCGCTTTGAGGTCATCGTCCGCAAGCTTCACGGCAATGTCAGCCAGAAACACCGCTCGATTCAAATCTCGAATCGTATCCGAACGATAAAGCTCCGCGGCGGCCATGTGAACCCAGGCATCGTCAGGATTTAGTTCGACCAGCAATTCCATCCGCTCGACGGCTTCGCCGGCGCGGCCCACGCTGGCGAGCTCAAACGCCGCCGCAATCTCACGGTTAAGATCGTTGACTTTTCCTTGCATCTGAGCGAACGCGATCGAAAACGTTAACGCTAACGAGATCACGGCAACGACAATTCCGGCCATTATCTTTCCGTCGCCACCGCGTCCCACCACCAGAAGCACAAGCGCGGCCAGAAGAACCCATTGCCCGAGAGAATAGGCAGCCGACTCCCCAAATAGGAAGGCCTCTCCGGTGAACCAGACAACGCCCGCACCGCCTCGAGCGACGACGAGCGCTCTCCTCAGGAATGTGGTTCGTCGCGAAGCCAGTAGGAGAGTGAGGTCCACGGCGAGAAAACCAAGGATGGCCCACCGAAAATTCGACAGAAGCACGAGCCCGAGCACACCCCAGAGAACGTCGGAGGCCACCAGAATCAGGGTGGCAACGGATAGCGCAACCGCCGACTCGTGGGCAAGATCCCGTTCCCTGGCTTCATCTTCCGTGGGCAGGCGGAAAAAATCGGTATTGGCGTTGACGTTTGAGTCCGCGGCCCCACCGCCACCCGCGGCGACCCCGGCGAATAGAAATCCTGAACGGGTTGGTCGTCTCAAGAACATTTAATCAAGCCATCGCATGATCTAGCCCGACACATTTCGACCGTCTTAGTTTAGCGGTTGGGGTGGTCGTTTCAGCGCGATAGGTTCACATTCCGCACAAATTACGAGGCCCGCTCCAGAGGGCCGGGCCTCGAATCGTCCGATTCGACTATGGCGTGCCCTGGTATACCCACAGGCCATAGTTCGACGATCCCACGAAAACATTGCGATCGATCTTGTAATTCGGCGACACGGCAATCGTCGTGGGCATATCCGAGGCCAGATCGGGCCCGAGCGCGGACCAGGTTTCGCCGCCATCCGATGAGCCAAAAACCTTCCCTCCCGGTCCGCCGGTAATGGCGAACGCATACCGGTCAGATCCAAACTCGGGCGACAGCGCAAGCCCGACGAAATTGCCGCTCTGGGTGCCCTTCCAGGTGGCTCCCGCGTCGGTCGATTTAAATACGCCGCCCGCGGTTCCAACAAGCACGGTTCGATCCGTCGCGAACGAAGCGGACACGGCGATGGCATTTATCGTCCCATCCGTAATGCCTGAGTTAGACGGCGTCCAGGACTGACCACCGTTTGTCGATTTGAATACGCCCCCGCCGGTCGTGCCGGCAAATACAGTACCGTCCGCGGCGAAAGCAGGCGAAAAAGCATACGAAGCGACGTCGGTGTGGGTGATGCCTGAATTGGCCGCTGACCATGTGGCGCCCCCGTCAGTCGATCTGAACGCGCCCGATCCGCCGCCCAACATCACAAGGAAGTCACTGGCGTAATTTGGCGAGAAGGCTATCGTCCGCGGAATACTGCGAAGTATTGTCGTCGTGCCGGTGTTTTGACTCTCCCACCACAGGCCGTTCGAGAACGTGCGATAGACCCCTGTTCCGGTGAGCATCACGATTGCAGTGCCGTCCGCCGGATATGCCGGCGAAGTCAGGCGCAAACGCAACACCGCTGGATTCGGTTTCGGGAAGGCCGCCCGTTACCCCGGCCCAGTTGAGCGCCCCGTCCACGCTGCGATACAGCCCTGTCGGCGTCGAGGCAAGAACCAGCGCATCGAATTCGAATCGCGGCGAAACGCCAATACTCGACACTCTCAGGTCTTGCAGTCCCGAATTTCTCTCAGCGAACGAGTCGCCGCCGTCGGTACTCCGGTAAACCCCCCCGGAATTGGACGCGAAGAAGACGTTTCGGCTCGACGAGTAGAACGGCGTTGCCTGCGCCGCGGTTGAATGCCCGGCTCTGATCGCGCCCAGGCTCACCCACGTGTTGTCCGAGCCTATCGCAGCGGTGTTATCGGGCGTGACCGCGATCGCCAGGGCGGCACCAACTGCCGCGGCGAGAAACCGAACACGCTTCTCGGCAAAATGGGCGATCGGCATCGAAGTCTTGCCTTCCTGCCGATTGCCCCAAACCCTACCGAGAATCCGGGCGGGCCGGTAATTGCGATTACATTCTTCGCTTCGGCTCCGCCCCTGTCAACGGCCGTGCGAATTCGTCGCACTGTGCTACTACAATCTCGGGACGCATCCGGCGGCATCTGAGTATGCGTAAATCAGCGGCCGGCCGGCAGCCATCCACCATTCACCGAATGCTTCGGAAGGAATCTGCGATGAACCTTAGTTTCATAGGCCTGGGTCAAATGGGAAGCCGCATGGCGAGAAACCTGATTAGCGCCGGCCACCGGGTCACAGTGCACAACCGAAGCCAGGCAGCCGTTGAAGAGCTGGTCGGCCAAGGCGCCCTGCGCGCCGACTCAATTGAAGAGGCGGCCGGAGCTTCCGATTTCGTAATGACCGCTCTCCCGATACCGCAGACGGTGGAGGATTTATTTCTCGGTTCGCCCGGAATCGTCGAAAACGCCGCCGACGGCGCGGTCTTGATCGACTTCAGCACGAACGGACCGGATACCGCCCGTCGCTGCGCCGACGCCGCCTACGCCCGGGGTCTCGGTTATCTGGACGCGCCAATGAGCGGCGGACCGGCCGGCGCCGAGGCGGGCACACTCTCGATTATGGCGGGCGGGGAAAAGGGCCATTTCGACGCCAGTCTCGAGCTTCTGGAGGTGCTGGGCCAGAAGGGAAAAATATTCCACTGCGGGGCGGTCGGGTCCGGCTCCGTCGTAAAACTGGCCAATCAGCTACTGGTGGGGGTTGCCAACGCCGCCTGCGCCGAGGCTTTTGTGATGGCCGCGAAATACGGCGTCGATGTTCACCAGCTATATAACATTCTCAACGGAGCCATGGGCCAGAGTGCTGTCATGACCTGGACGATCCCCGATAGCACTCTGAATCGCGACTTTTCCCCGAGGTTCGCAGTCGATTTGATAACGAAAGATCTTGGACTGATAACTGACTTTGGAAAGGAGCAGGGCGTGCGGTTGGCGATGGCCACAATGGCCGACCTGCTGCACCGCGAGGCTCAGGCTCAGGGCGAGGGCCAAAACAACCTCAGCGCCGTGATCCGGCCGCTTGAGCGGCTCGCCGGTGTGGAAGTGAGCGCAAGTAGCTAGGGGCTGCTGGCGGCTACTGCCGGGCTGCGGCGCAGCACGCCGACCCAAAACGCACTTACCAACAGCGCCGACGCCAGAGCCAGGCTGATCCAGCCCAGGAACTCCAACCCGCCCCAGGCGAAAATCAGGCCCGATCCAAGACCGCCGGTCCCGGCCGCGATTGAAACCAATGCGTCGCCGAAGCCCTGAGTACGTCCGCGTTCGCCCGGCGCCAGTCCTTCGACCAGAAGCGACGATCCCGCCACGAATGCAAAATTCCAGCCCAGCCCAAGCAGGAACATCACGACGATGATTACACCAACATCCTCTGCCGCGGTTGCGAGCAATCCGGCGGTTACCAGCACAATTGCGCCCGCCGCTATGACCGGAATCTGACCGAAGCGATCGACAAGCCAACCCGTCACCCACGCCAGACCGAACATTCCAAAGGTGTGGGACATCATCGCGAACGAGATGGCGAGGATATCCTGGCCGATCTCATTCATGTGCAGCGGAGCCATGGACATGATCATCGCCATTACGACCTGTCCGACCATCATTGATGAAATCGCCAGTCGGATCCGCGGGCTGTGCAACATCTTCGCCAATGGATGACTTCCTCGCGGACGTGAGGGCTCCCGATTCAGGCGACCGGCCGCGCCGCTCGATCTGAGTATCTGAAGAGGGTCGGGGCGCACCAGCCCCAGAACTATCGCCATCGAAAGTAGCGATAACACGGCTGCCACTATCCAGGGACCTGCCAGCCAGTTCAGTCCCGCATTTTCGGCGAATCGCTTGGACAGCCACACGATCAGGGGGCCGATCATCGCCCCAATCGTTCCCGAAAATACGATCAGTCCGATTATCCGGCCGCGGCGGACCTCGGCATGAACCTCCGCAGCCACGAAGCGAGACTGATCGGAGCCACCGCGGGCCATCCCATAAATGAGCGCGGCGACCACAAACAACGCGTAAGATTCAACTACAATCGCCAGCGCGGCCAGCACCCCTCCGAAAACGCCGGCCAGATATCCCGCCGCGATCGCCGGACGCCGGCCAGCGCGGTCCATGATTATCCCGATCGGATACGCCGAAGCCGCCCTACCCGCGTATAACATCGCCGCCGGAACGCCGGCGAACACCGGCGAACCGCCTAACTCAGCTCCGACAATTGAGGCAACCGTAAACGACGCGATTGACGCCGCGGAGTAGGACACCTGCGCACCAAAGAGCGCCGCCGTGATCTTCCACCGAATGGGCCGAGATGTGGGTTCTATTGATCCATTCGAGTTGTTAGGTGAAGCCAGCGGGCGGCCATGCAGCTGCGGACCTGGTTCCGGCCGGGCGGTCACGCAGCCACGGCCGCGGTGAGATCGAGAAGCGGTCCAAGGATTTCGTCAGGCGGCGCGAATGTCGCCAGATCGGAGTTCGCGATTCTGTTGATTTGCGCGTCGCCGTGAAAGTCCCAGCCGCCGGTCACGATGAGGCGGTGTTGTTCGGCCAAATTAATGAAGTCCGCCACCTCGCCGCTTACGTGAGCGTTGCGGTTATACGCCTCCACTCCCTGCAGCCCCGCCTCAACCATCGCCGGCCACAGCGGCAGGTGATTCTTGGACGGATGCGCCAGCACGACTACCGCGCCGGATTCTCGAAGCATCTGTACCAGCCTGACAGCCGGCCATTCGATTGCCGTGAGATCGGGGATCGGAGCCGGACCGCGCGGTCCAAAGAACCGCGCAAACTCCGCGTTTGTCCGATCCTGACTGGACAGGTGTCCGAGCTCGAACATTTCAGCGACGATGTGGCCGACGTGCGGCGTTCCGGCGCCGGCTCGCCGGACGATTGTTGCGGGGTCGAGTGCGTAGCCGATCGCCCGTAGCTGCTCGATCATCGCTTCCACTCCACTGGTGCGAAAGCTCCGGTAGCACCCGGCCGCGTCGGCAACCCCGGGTCCGCGAGATCCACCAAAATACCCGAGGAGGTGCGGTCCCTCGGAGGCCTCAAATTCGACACCGGGGATAAACGGAATCCCGGCTTCGGCCGCAAGTCGCGCGCACTCGTCAAGACCGGCGGTGGTGTCGTGATCTGTCAGCGCCATCGCCGTCAAGGCCATCGACGCCGCACGGTCAACCAGTTGGGCAGGCGTGCTGGTTCCGTCGGAGTAAGTCGAGTGCTGGTGCAGGTCTACCGGCAGAATCGGCAACCCTCGGTGGCAGTCATATTTCCAAGTTTAGGTTCAAATCGTGGACGTGTCGCACGCTCAGGAACGAGTCGAAACCACGGGCGGTTCCGAGGGCCGAATCAGTCATCCCACAAGCCGCCGAGAAATCTCGCGGCCGGGCCAGAAATTGCCGCGCGCGGTGGTATACTCGCCGGCACAACTGAATTAAGTGTGCTCTCGGTCCCATCTTATTCAGAGTGGTGGAGGGAAACGGCCCTGAGAAGCCCGGCAACCGGTCCCGTCAAGGACACGGTGCCAACTCCGGTGGGTGGCTAGCCCGCGAGATAAGAGAGTAGGCCACGAATCTGTGGAACCCCTCTGGCACGGGGTTTTCTTTTTTCGTGGACCCTCTGGTTGACGAAGGAAAGATCGCAATTTGGTTCTAGGTACGTTCGGCGGAACGGCCGAAATGTGCAGTTCTGGCAGCGCCATCATGCACGAACCCGACGACCGATCGATGCCTTTTCTTACATCAAACTCGACAACTGAGGATCAATTGACATGAGCAAACTACTCGCACTGAAATGCAAGGAGTGCGGCCGCGAATTCGACGTGGGCGCCATTCACGTGTGCGAATTCTGCTTTGGACCGCTCGAAGCCTTTTACGACTACGATTTCATCAAATCCCGTATCTCGCGAGACAAGATCGAACAGGGTCCTCCAACTCTCTGGCGCTATGTGGACCTTTTGCCCGTCGAAGAGGCGCTCGATCCCGACTTTCCGGTGGGATACACCCCGCTGCAGCGAGCGACGCGGCTGGGTCAAAGGCTTGGACTCCATCGCCTCTATCTGAAAAACGACTCCGTCAACCCCACTTTCTCGTTCAAGGACAGGGTTGTCGCCGTCGCCGCGGCGAAGGCGCGCGAACTTGGCTACGATACGCTCGCATGCGCGTCCACAGGCAACCTGGCAAGCGCCGTCGCCGCCGCGGGCGCCCGAGCGGGCATGAGTACGTTCGTATTCCTTCCGTCCGATGTCGAGGCCGGCAAGATCGTCAATGCAGCCATCTACGGGGCCAACATCGTCGCCATCGATGGCACCTACGATCAACTAAACCGGCTCTGCTCGGAGATTGCCGACGAACGCGAATGGGCCTTCTGCAACATTAACGTCCGTCCGTATTACTCCGAGGGGTCCAAGACTCTCGCCTTCGAAACCGTGGAGCAGCTCGGCTGGAGAGCGCCTGATCACGTCGTTGTGCCGATAGCCTCTGGTTCTCTTTATACGAAAATCAGTAAAGGATTCCGGGAGCTTGTCGAGGTTGGACTGATAGACGCCCAGAGCGTTCGCATCTCCGGGGCCCAGGCCGACGGCTGCGGTCCCGTGGCCGAGGCCTTCGAGAACGGAAGCGACGTGGTGCGGCCTTTGCAAAAACCGGAGACCGTCGCGAAATCGCTCGCTATCGGCAATCCGGCCGATGGACGCTACTCTCTGGTGATCGCCCGGGAGACCGGCGGCACGATTGCTGCGGTTTCCGACGATGAGATCATCGACGGAATCAAGTTGCTGGCGTCCACCGAGGGAATCTTCACGGAAACCGGCGGCGGAGTGACCGTGGCCGTACTCAAAAAACTGGCCGAGGCCGGAAAGATCTCCGAAGACGAGCTGACCGTCGCCTACATCACCGGTAACGGTTTAAAAACCCAGGAGGCATTGGACGGCAAGGTCTTTGTTTCGATGACGATCGAGCCCACCTACACGGCATTTGAAAACGCGTTTGAGAACCGGCGCGAACTCGCACCAGTTTAGCCGCGCAAATTTAGAAAAGGTACCTGTCAAATGGCAAGCGTTCGAATTCCAGCCCAACTGCGCAGCCTCACCGGCGGCGACCGGGTCCTGAACTTGCAAGGATCCACGGTGTCAGAGCTCATCGAGGACCTGGAAGTCAAATATCCCGGATTCAAGGAGCGATTGCTCGATCCCAGCGGAGAGCCGTCTTCATTTGTCGGAATCTATGTCGGCGGCGAAGATATTCGATTCCTTTCGGGATTGTCGACCGAACTCGCAGCCGATACCGAGGTTTCAATAGTCCCCGCCGCCAGCGGCGGCGCGTAGCCGGGCTCTAGCTTCGGTCCAGAATTCGCTTTCGACTCCAGGCGCCAGGCGTCGGGTATATGGCCTGGCGCAGCCTGGCGTGAACCCGGAGAGCACCTCGTGTCAAAGAAAAACGGGGCAACACCAAAACGGGTGGTTCGAAAGCGCAGCGACGCATACGCCATATCCGTCCTGACGCCCGCGAATCGCTACCCGGCCAGAGTACGATGTGGCCCGGTCGAAACCGCGCCCCACGCGTGCGTAAACGCACGGAGAGGTCGCCCGACAAAGCTGATCAGCCTATGCGCAACACGGGCGACGTAAGCGGGCCGCCAGGACCAGCGTTCAAGGGTCGAGAGCTTGCGGTCGCATACGCCTGAGCTGCAACCGGGGGCTCGGCCCAACGAGAAAGGGGGATTCGATGGGCGAGATGATCGTTAAGAGCTTTGATGAACCCGACGAGATCGTGCCGATGTCGAACGGCTCGGCGCAAGTGGTAGTGCTCGGCGAAGTGTACGTTGGTCGGTCGACGCTTCAGCCCGGCTGGGCCTGGTCGAAGGATATAAGGCCAGTCGTTGGAACCGAGAGCTGCCAGCACCACCACCAGGGAATCGTCATGTCGGGCCGGATGGAATTTGTAACGGGCGACGGCGCGCGCCGAATTGTAGGTCCGGGAGACGCATACGATGTGGCGCCTGGACATGATGCAAGGGTTATCGGCGGCAAGCCGTGCGTTCAAATAGAGTTTCGCGGCATTCGTGGTTGGGGAAAGCCCCCCGTTGCGGGCGAACGTGTCCTGGCAACGCTTCTGATGACAGACATCGTTGGTTCCACGGAGGTCGCAGCCGGGATGGGAGATGAATCCTGGAAGGAATTGCTCGCGCAACACGGGTCGCGGGTGCGGCTTGAACTGGACCGGTTTCGAGGATATGAGGTCACGACAACAGGTGACGGATTCCTGGCCATCTTTGACGGCACAGCGCGCGCCGTGCGCTGTGCGGCGGCCATCTGCCAGGTTGCCGGAGAAGACGGGCTTCAGGTAAGAGCGGGCGTTCACTCAGGAGAGGTGGAGCGCGATGCCGACAATATCCGGGGCGTAACCGTGCATCTGACCTCACGTATCGCAGCCCTTGCGGGGCCGAGCGAGGTCTTCGTCTCAGCCTCGACCGTCGGGCTGCTCGATGGTTCTGGCCTTTCGTTTGACGACAGAGGCGAGCACCAGATCAAAGGCCTGGACGGTCGTATAAGGCTATACAGCCTGAACGACGCACGCTCGTAGTCGAACACACAGTATCGGACTGACCAGCCGTCGCCCGGTAGACGGCGACGTGGGGCGTCGGGCGGACGTTCCGGCGTCGGTGTCGGACTTCATTAGACCGAGCGGGGGGCAAATCTCAGGGCCCCCTGGCGTAGCATTTCGCCTCGGATCACCCGTTCGAGGCGACGAAAACGCCACATGAATCCCTCTCAAACTCCCATCCCGCCGCCAATTGGCTATCGGAGCGCGTTTCGTGGCATGGGCCGCGACGCCCGCGTATTCCTGGCAGCGTCGGGTATTCATGCGATCGTGATATTTGGGATTTACGTCGTGCTTCTCAACCTGTACTTCCTCCGGCTCGGATATGGACCGGAATTTATCGGCATCGTTCAGGGAACCGGAATACTGGCTATCGGAATTCTATCGGTGCCCGCGGGCGCCGCCGGACGGCGGTGGGGGCTTCGCAGGGTGATTATTGGCGGACTTTTCGGCGGTTCCGCCTCGCTCGTCGCGTTAGCGCTCTCCGACATGGCGCCGGAGTCAATCCGAGTCCCGTGGATTGTCGCCCTCAATCTCGGTGCCACCAGCGCCATGACTCTGTATTACGTCAATCACGGTCCCTATCAGATGTCGATCAGCACCGAAGCCGATCGCACCTACCAGTTCTCGCTCAGGTGGGCGTTTGTGTCGCTGGGCGCGTTCGCGGGTAGCATGCTCGCGGGATTCCTGCCCGGCTTCTTCGGAGCGTTCGCGGGGGTGGGACCGGACTCTCCGGCGGCGTTCCGGCTCTCGCTGCTGACGGCATCCCTTCTGCTTTTGATCGCCCCCCTGGCCATGCTCACGGCCCGTCCATCGCCCGAGGCTCTCCCGCACGCTCAGCGCACCAGGCCGGAACCCGCGCCGCTCAGGCTGTTCGCGGCGATAGCCGTCGTAGTTTTGCTCTGGACCGCCAGCATCGGCGCCGGACGTACATTCTTCAATCTCTATCTGAATAGCGCTCTCGGAGTTTCGACTCCGCAGATTGGACTGCTTGTCGCGGCAGGGCAGCTGATGTCGGTTCCCGCCGCGCTTTTGCTCCCTGTACTCATAAGACGCGTCGGCAGGGGGAATGCGGCCGGGCTGGGTTTTCTCGGGTCCGCCCTGGCAATGTTGCCGCTGGCGTTGATCCCGAATTGGGGGGCGGCGGGAGCCGCCTTCATGATTCTCAGTGTGTTTGCGGCGATTATCGAGCCCGCGTTTTCGATGTTTTCCCTGACTCTTGTATCGGACTCCTGGCGCCCCGCCATGTCCGGCGTCGCGACGACCTTCAGTGCAGCCAGTTTCGGTTTGATCGCCCTGGCTGGAGGCTACGTCATCGCCGGATTCGGATACGAAATTCTGTTCCTGGCCGCCGGCGGCATATCGGCAATCGGAGTCGTCCTATTCTGGTTGCTCTTCCTCCGCGGTAGCCAATTCGCGGCCGCGAGCTAGCTCGCGGCCGGCGCTAGCGAAGGTTCAACCCGACAGATCAAACCATCAGCTCGAAGTGGACGCCAATCTCGTTTTCAGGCCACGTTCTTCAATAAATTCGACGATCGATTCGTAGGTCGTTTCGAGCATCGGAACGGAGCCCGAGGCCAGGTTCCGCTCTCGCGCCGTCCACTCGGGTTCGCCGGGAACCATTACGCCCGACGAGCCAGCGGCCGGTTTTGACGACTTGATCTGGCCGATCATCTCTTCGACGCGATCTTTGAATTGCTCTACCGGCATGAAGAGCCCCGGATTTATCGCCAGGAAAAAATGCCCCAGGTCATCGAGCGACCCGCCGCCGCCGTCGCGAAACTCGTGGTCCAGCCCGAACTTCGCTCCGGTGAGCACGCCGGACAGAATCTCCATTAGAAGCGCGAGACCGTAACCCTTGTGTTCCGCTATCGGGACGCCCAGCCCTTCGGGGTAATCGGCGGGATCCGTGGTCGGCCGGCCCTCTGAATCCATGTACCAGCCAGGCTGAATGCCGTGGCCCTGCGCCAGGCTCAAAGCCACCTTGCCCATGGCGACGGTGCTCATGGCCATGTCCAGCATGATCGGGTAGCTTTTGGCCGTCGGTATGGCGACTCCCATCGGATTGTTTCCAAACAACGGCGTCGCTCCACCCCAGGGCGCGAGAACCAGTCCGCCGTTGGTAGTGCAAAGCCCGATGAGATCGGCGTCCGAAGCCATGCTCGCGTAGTAAGCGGCCGCTCCGAAATGGTTACTGTCTCTGACCCCCACCGCGGACATTCCACTTATTCGGGCCTTCTCCACGCAAGCGCGCATCGCCAGCACACTGGCCCACTGCCCGGGACCGCCATCCGCATCGAACAAAGCGTGTGTGGCCGTCTCGCTTACCAGACTGAAAACCGGGCTCTTGTTCAGCTCGCCTGACGCGACGAACCTGGCGTACCTGGGAATGTCGCCCATATTGTGGGTCGGCTGACCGCGGACCGAGGCTTCGAGCTGGACTTCCACCACCAGTTTCGCCGGTTCGGCGGCGAGACCCGCCGATTCCAGAGCCTCGATGCCGAACTCGCGCAATACCTCGATCGGTATATCGACCCGCTTATCCATTGAATTCAATATTTATTCACCCGCCTTTCTGAATGCGTTCACTAAAGTTCTGAGACTCTGACCGCGCTTGACGACTCGAAAATGTCCCGTAGCCCGCTCTCGGCGCGAGTTCAGGCACAGCCGATTAGGATGGGCTGTCCAACACGGTGGTTCAGGATGGCTAACCCCCCAAAATCGGCCCTCGTGATGGCCGTAAAACTATTGCTTCTGCGTCCACCGCGCCGCTAGCTTGCTGAATGTAATCCGATTTTGAGTGCCAACGCTAATTGGACGCTTCGCGCCGTCAATGTCCGTTTCGCGCATTATTGGATAAAACCTTCGCCCGATTTCACAATTTCGTCCCCGGATCCAGCGGGAGCCGCCCTCTCTCGATAGCCCAGGGATCTCACGCGCGGCCGTCCAACGTCGAAGGGCAGCACGAGCAGGAACCTCCAGCCCGATTTATCATCTGGTTCAGAATTCACTCGAATGAACCGGGGAGCACAATGGGAGCTGCCGACACGATCGATCACGCCACGCAACTCCTCAGCCAGCTCGTTTCGATTGACAGCGTCAATCTGGACATGCCCGGCGCGACCACCGGCGAAAAGCCCTACAGCGACTTCGTCGCCGGAATGGGTCGCGACATGGGACTGGAAGTTTCGCAGTCGGAAGCTCTGCCCGGACGACCAAATGTCCTGCTTGAGCTTAAGCAGACGCGCGCCCGGCGCACGTTCCTGTTCGATGTCCACCTCGATACCGTGCCCCTCGGCGGCGAACGGGCGGGAACCGATCCAATTGTCGAAAACGGACGGCTTTACGGACGCGGGGCGTGCGACACGAAAGGCTCGATGGCCGCCGCGCTCATTGCGCTGGAGCGGCTGGCGGCCAATCCCCCCGCTGATAATTACAACGTTGCCCTCCTCGGGACCGTTGACGAGGAGTATCTAAAGCGCGGCGTCGACTTCGCGGTTGATTCCGGGCTGACTGCGGATGTGGCGATCGTGGGCGAGCCGACCGAGTTGCAGGCGGTTACCGCTCACAAGGGCGTTGTTCGAATGGGGATCGTTACGCACGGTCGTACGGCCCACACCTCGCGGCCCGATAGGGGCATCAACGCCGTTTACGCGATGACGCATGTGATCGACGCGTTGCGGCAACGATTTGAAACCGGCGGAATGGTCGATCCGCACCCGCTGTGCGGAGAGTCAACCTTGACCGTTGCCACCGTCCACGGCGGCGTGCAGGTCAACATAGTTCCAGACGAGTGCCGCATCGAAATCGACCGCCGAACTCTCCCCAACGAAGTCGGCGCGGATTTCCTCGAGGCCGTGCAACATGAACTCGACGGGCTCCGGGAGCGCGAACCCTGGATCGATGTCGAATCCCTGGAACCATTCTTGATGGAGGACGGACTCGACACCGATCCAAACGCGGCGCTTGTTCGACATCTCCAGGCGGCCTGCGAAAAACATGGCCTGCCCAGTGTGCTCGGCGGCGTGCCCTACGGAACCGACGGAGCCGCGCTGGCTCCCGCCGGAATTCAAACCGTTGTTCTGGGACCGGGATCGATCGAGCAGGCGCATTCGCCGGATGAGTGGGTGGAATTGGAGCAGGTGGAAAAATGCGCCATGCTCTACGAAGAAATCGTGCGAACCCTCGCCGAATCCGCAGACTAAGGCTGGCTTTTCGCGAGATCCCATTCGGAAACGTCCGAGTCGGATGGCGGGAATGGCCGCGGGACGGATCGGCGTCATCCAGAAGGCCGCTTGCGATGCCCGCGGCCCGATCGGTCCGACGATGGGAACGACCGGACCGTGCATCCGAACGCAACGGTAACCAGGGCTCCCACACGCATTCGCCACAGCCGGTTTTATCGTCAGTAAACGAGACGCGGCAGCCCATTTTTATTTTTTACACTTTTGACTGTCTAAAATTTGGAAACGCCAATCGGCGGTGCTAATGTTGACCTTGTAGACGCCACGATTCCACGTTGGTACGGTCGGTGGCGCCCCATCAAATCGGGGTGCCCCATTTCGCGAAGGTTGTTTCGCGAGCCCAACGATCGCAATCCATCGATGAAGGGATTCCGCAATCGCAAATGGGTGAATCAGGCAAGAAATTTCTAGAAATAACAGGATTGCGCGTCGCCCGCGGAGACAAGGAAATCCTTAAGGGCGTGGACCTTGCAGTCCGTCGTGGCGAGGTACACGCGGTCATGGGCCCGAACGGATCGGGCAAGAGCACGCTTGCGAATACTCTGATGGGCAGTCCGGAGTGCGAGGTTCTCGGCGGCCAGATCATTTTCAAGGGCCAGGACGTAACAGCAGAAGACCCGGACGTCCGCGCAAAATTGGGCATGTTCCTGGCGTTTCAATATCCCGTTTCGATAACCGGCGTTCCGATGCACAATTTCCTGCGCGCGGCGATAAATTCGCGAAGAGACAAGGACGATGAGATCGGCGTTCGCGATTTCCGAAAACTGATGATGTCCAAAATGGAACTCGTGGGAATGGATCCGTCCTTTTCCTCGCGCTATCTAAACGAGGGTTTTTCCGGCGGAGAGAAGAAGCGCTCGGAAGTACTGCAAATGGCGGTGCTCGAGCCGGAGTTGGCGATTCTGGACGAAACCGATTCGGGACTCGACATCGATGCGCTGCGGACCGTCGCGAGCGGCGTGAACGCTCTCATGGACCCGGAAATGGGAATTTTGCTAATTACCCACTATGAGAGGATCCTTAAGTACATAGAACCTGACCACATCCACGTATTCGTCGACGGCCGAATTGTACGGTCGGGCGGCAAGGAGCTTGCTATGGAACTGGAAGAGCGCGGATACGACGAGTATCTCGCACCCGTCGCTGGAGGGGTTTAGCGAACATGACGACCAAGATTCAGGCGCCCGATTACGACGTCAAATTCGATTACAAATACGGATTTCATGATGACGAGGCCGCGGCTTTCAAATCCGAGAAGGGCTTGAGCGAGGGCCTCGTCCGTCAAATCTCCGCGATGAAGAATGAGCCTGACTGGATGCTGGAATATCGGCTCGAGGGTCTGCAGCACTTCCTCGAGAGGCCCATGCCGGAATGGGGCGCTGATCTCAGCGGCATCGACTTCGACGACATGTACTACTACGTCAAACCCACCACCGGCAACGCGGAAGACAACTGGGACGACGTGCCGGCATACATCAAGAACACGTTCGACAAGCTGGGAGTTCCCCAGGCGGAACAGAAGTTCCTTGCCGGGGTCGGCGCGCAGTACGACTCAGAAGTCGTCTATCACAACGTAATCGAGAGTCTGGAAAAGCAGGGCGTCATATTCCTCGATATGGAAAGTGGCCTCCGCGACCACGAGGAACTGGTAAAGAAGTACTTCGCCAAGCTGATTCCGGTCAAAGACAATAAGTTCGCGGCGCTTAACACCGCGGTCTGGAGCGGCGGCAGCTTCATCTACGTACCGCCCGGGGTGAAGGTGGAAATGCCTTTGCAGGCGTACTTCCGCATCAACACCGAGCGGATGGGACAGTTCGAGCGGACTCTGATCATCGCCGACGAAGGCTCGGACGTTCACTACATCGAAGGCTGTACGGCGCCGGTCTACGCCGCCGACTCGCTGCATTCGGCGGTCGTCGAACTCATAGCGCTCGAAGGCGCGCGCATTCGATATACCACGATTCAGAACTGGTCGAACAACGTTTACAACCTGGTTACCAAACGTGCGAGCGCGGCCAAAAACGCCGCCGTCGAGTGGATCGACGGCAACATAGGCAGCAAAGTCACGATGAAGTATCCGGCGGTCTACCTGCTGGGCGAGGGCGCCCGGGGCGAGATTCTTTCGGTTGCCTACGCCGCCGACGGCCAGCATCAGGATGCCGGAGGCAAGGTCGTGCATTTGGCGCCGCGAACCACGTCGACAATTAAGTCCAAGTCGATCAGCAAGGGCAGCGGCCGAACAAGCTATCGCGGTCTTCTGAAAGTCGAAAAGGGCGCAACGCAGGCCAAGTCGTTTGTTGTCTGCGACGCTCTGCTTCTAGACGAGGAGTGCCGTTCCGACACGTACCCCTACATCGAGATCGAGGAAGACGACACGCAGGTGGGTCACGAGGCAACCGTCAGCAAGATCGGCGACGACCAGCTTTTCTATCTGATGAGCAGGGGTCTTTCCGAGACCAAGGCCAGAGCAATAATCGTGACCGGTTTCGTGGAGGAGTTCATCAAAGAGCTCCCGATGGAATATGCCGTGGAATTGAACCGGCTGATCGAGCTTGAGATGGAAGGGGCGGTCGGTTAGAAAACCGCCCGCGTCGACCCTTTTAGATCCGAGTGACTCCGCGAAAATGGACGTTTTGCAGTGTCCGTTGATGTCGACGCCAAAAAACCAAATGGCGCCCTCGTAGAGGAAATTTCCGCGGCTCAATCCGAGCCGAAGTGGATGCTCGAGCGGCGTCTTCAAGGGTGGACAGATTACGAACGGCTGCCCATGCCGAAATCCACGGACGAGACCTGGCGCCGCACCAACCTGCGCGGCATCGATCCCGCAACATTCAGCGCTTTCGGCCACAACGGTTCAAGCCCGATGCCCGCCGCGTCAAGCCTCCTCCCCACGGACGCATTCGCCGGCCGCGTGGCCCATATCGACTGGCACCGCCACGACCAGACCCTCGACAAAAAACTGGAAGAGAAAGGCGTGATTCTCTCCGACCTGCAGACCGGACTCCAAAAGCATGAGGATCTCGTTCGGCAGTTTTTTCTTCGCGATGCGCAGGAATCCTCGCTCGCGAAATTCGAGTCGCTGCACACGGCGCTCTGGTCAAGCGGCATTCTCGTCTACGTGCCAGATGGAATGGACGTGGAATTGCCGCTGCACAATCTCATGCGAATGACCGCAACCGGAACCGCAACATTCGCCCATACGCTCGTCGTGCTTGGGTCTAATTCGAAGCTGGAGTTGGTCGAGGAGTCGGGGTCCGATACCGCCGCCCAGATGTCTATGAGCACCTCGATGATCGAGGTCTACCTGCAAGCCGGCGCCCAACTCGATTATCTGGGAATTCAGGACTGGGGTCAGCATCACGTCGGGTTTAGCTCCTGGCGCGCCGTGCTGGACAGGGACTCTACGCTGAATTACGCCGAAGTGGCGCTTGGCGGCGGCCTTACAAAGACGGTCGTTCAGGCGATTTTCCCCGAACCGGGATCCCACTCCGAGCTCTGGGGCCTTTACATCTGCAAAGACCGGCAACACATCGATCACGAGACCCACCAGCACCACATCGCCGATCACACCGAGAGCAATCTCATGTTCAAAGGGGTCCTCAAAGACCGCTCACGATCGGTCTATCACGGGATGATCACGGTCGAAGAAACGGCCGGTCAGAGCACCTCTTATCAGGCTAACCACAACCTGCTTATGAGCAATTCCGCCAGGGCGGATTCAATACCCAAAATGGAAATCAAGACCAACGACGTTCGGTGCAAGCACGGCGCGGCGGTCGGCCGGCTCAATGACGATGAAATGTTCTACCTGCGGACTCGGGGATTTACCAGGGACGAAGCCGAGAAGGTGATCGTTCGCGGATTCCTCGAACCGGTCGTGGCTCGCGTCGTGAGCCAGCCCGTCCGCGACGCCCTGGAGCTGGCAGTCCTGGATCGAGCGGGGATTTAGCTGCGTTCGCATGATATCGAGCGGGCGATATGACGTCGGGCTGGCGGCGAGCTTAGCGTCGGGCGAGGCCATGGCCTCAAACGCCGGCGGCGAGGTCGTTGCAGTGTTCAACGTCGATGGAAGTTTCTACGCAATTTCCGACACCTGTTCCCACGCCGAGGCGTCGCTCTCCGAAGGTGATGTTGACGGCTTTTACGTTATGTGCCCCCTGCACGGATCGGAATTCGATGTGAGAACGGGAGAGGTCATGAACATGCCCGCTACGTCGCCCGTTGAAAGCTTTCACATTGAAAATGAAGACGGAAATCTGATCGTAACGATCCCCTAGATTCGAGGAATTCCGATGGCCAGTCAGGCCGCGACGGGAAAACTTAAGACCCCGCGACATCCGCCGGAATCGATCGACGATATGGCGCTTCGCGGCGACTTTCCGATTCTGGATCAAATCGTGAACGGAAAGAAGCTGGTCTATCTCGACAACGCGGCCACATCGCAGAAACCCAGATCCGTGATCGACACCCTGACACGTTACTACAAGGAGTACAACTCAAACGTCCACAGGGGGATTCACTCGCTGAGCCAGGAGGCTACGGAACGATACGAGGAGGCAAGATCCAAGATCGCGTCCTTCCTGGGAGCGGCTTCGGAACGCGAGATAATTTTCGTCAAGAACAGCACGGAGGCCATAAATCTCGTTGCCTTCGCCTGGGCTCGGAAATATCTCAAACCCGGCGACGAGGTGCTCACCACCGAGACCGAGCACCACAGCAATATCGTTCCGTGGCAGCTTGCCGCGGTCAGCACGGGCGCAACGTTTCGATACTTGCCGCTACGAGACCACGCCGCGCCTTTCGACGTTGATGAACTCAGATCGCTGATTACTAATCGGACCAAACTCGTCGCCGTCACGCACGTGTCCAATGTCCTGGGCACGATTACGCCGGTCGCGGATGTGGCCGAAATCGCTCACGCGGCCGGCGCTCTTCTACTTGTCGACGGTTCCCAGTCGGCTCCGCACATGCCGGTCAATGTCGTCGATCTGGACGTTGACTTTTTCGCGCTCACCAGCCACAAGATGCTCGGCCCCACCGGCATCGGAGTCCTCTACGCGCGTGAAGAGCTGCTCGACAAAATGGACCCGTTCTTGAGCGGCGGCGACATGATCTCCACTGTCACCATGCAGGCGGCTACCTGGAACGATCTCCCATACAAATTTGAAGCCGGCACGCCGAATATTGCGGACGCAATCGGGCTGGGATCGGCGATCGACTATCTGAATGGACTCGGCATGGAGCAGGTTCGGGCACACGAGCGAAAGATTTCCGAGTACGCGATTGAGAGATTGTCGGCGATTGACGGCCTGAAGCTCTATGGACCCACCGACGCCTCGCTCAAAGGGTCGGTTTTTTCATTCAACGTCGACGGAATCCACTCTCACGATCTGGGTCAGGTCCTGGACAGCGAAGGCGTAGCGATACGGACCGGCCATCATTGCGCCCAACCGTTGATGGCCGCTCTTGGCGTCGGCTCCGCCGCCCGCGCGAGCGCGTATATCTATAATCTAGAAGCAGAGATCGACACGCTTGTTGACGCGATCCACAAGGCCCGGGAGTTCTTCAAATAACATGCTCGACGATCTGTATCGCGAAATAGTCCTCGATCACTATAAGTCCCCTAAGAACCACGGCGAGGTCGAGAATCCTGATATCCGCGCCGCGGGCAAGAATCCGCTCTGCGGCGACGAGCTCGAGCTGACCGTATTGCTCGATGACGACACGATCAAGGAAATTAAGTTCGACGGCCACGGCTGTTCTATCAGTCAGGCGTCCGCCTCGATGCTCACCGAGCAGGTAAAGGGCAAGCGACTTAACGAAGCTGTAGATCTTGTCGAGATCGTAAAGGGAATGTTCAAGGGCGAGGTGGACGTCGACTTCGATGAACTGGGCGATCTCGAAGCCCTGCAGGGAATCCGGAGTTATCCCGTTCGGATCAAATGCGCCACGCTCGCATGGAACGCGTTGCAAGTTGGAATCGACAACCACCGGGGTTCGCCGGCAATCGGCGAGACTGTCGCCGAACCCGCGGTATTCACTGAACAGAACGTCTAGCCCGCCGCGGCCGCACTCCGCGCTGACAGATCCGCCAGCCGCCTGAAGTGACGCACAGCTTTATCAGATCAGAAAACCTCAAAGCGGTGTTCGTCGATCTGGACGATACGCTGTCGGATGAAACGGCCCACATGCGCGGCGCGATTGGCAGGTCTCTCCACGATCAACGTCACCGATTGCCCCACGGCAAGGCGGACGCGGCTGCTCGCGAGCATGAATCGATTGTCCGCGATCTCACCAGCCGCTACGCGTGGGACGAGATGACGCGCGAACAGCGCTGGGAGCTGGCGCTACAACGCGCAGACGTTGAAGATGGCAACCTCGCGGCCAAGATTTCCGAAGGTTACTTTCGCCACTACTACGAAGGCGTCAGCTTCCTACCCGGAGCCGAGCGATTGCTCGATTCGGCGTCACGCCTTAAGAGTTGCCTTATAACAAACGGCGCCTCGGAACATCAATGGGGAAAAATCAAGCTGCTGGACATCGATTCGAGGGTAGATTACATCCTCGTGAGTGAAGACGTCGGCATTCAGAAGCCCGATCGGCGAATATTCGAGCGTGCGCTCGATCTGACCGGCGCCGAGCCTGCCGAATCGGTCATGATCGGCGACTCGATTCAGGCCGACATCGCGGGAGCCGCGGCCGTGGGCATCGGCACGATCTGGGTCAATGTGCATGGCCTTTCAATGGATGAAGCCACGCACGAGCCCGACGAAATCGTGTCGAATCCTGGCGAGGCCACTCTGCTGATCGAAAAGAGGATCGAGGCGTAAGGGTGTGACCACGACCCTGATAGCAAACGCGACCGTCCACGACGGCAAGCCGGACTCATCGCCGTTCGTCGGAAATGTGGCAATTGCCGACGGTCGCATCGAATCCATCAGCAGCACTTTGGCAAACGCGAAAACCGTTATCGACGCCGCCGGCAAGCATCTCGTTCCGGGTCTCATCGACTGCCACGTACACCTGTTCCTGAACGCCGAACCGGCCGCCACCGAAGACTTCATGCGCGCCGACGACGCAACGAAGTTCGGCTGGGCGCGGGCCAATTCAGAAAGTCTGCTGAGGTCGGGGGTAACAAGCATTCGCGAAATCGCCGCCCCAAATCCGCTCATGAAACGGTTTTTGCGAAGCGTTGAGACAGAAAACCTGCCTGCCCCGCGAATCGTTCCGGCCTTCTCGAACATCACCACCCCCGGCGGGCACGGACACTTCCTCGGCGTGGAAGCCGAATCCGTGGCAGACCTCCGCGCCGCGACCAGAGATCAAGTCCGTTCGGGAGCGCGCTTCATCAAGATCATGGCCAGCGGCGGAGTGATGACGCCCTCAAGCGACCCGACGAGCGTTCAATATTCGGTCGAACAGCTGCGCGCCGTCGTGGATGAAGCTGCGGTCGCGGGGGTCCCGTGCGCCGCTCATGCCCACAGCGTTGAATCCATCCGGAACTCGATCGAGGCGGGAATCACATCCATTGAACACGGCTCGTTCCTCGACGAACCGACGGCGGATCTCATGGCCCGCCGGGACTGCTGGCTCGTTCCGACCGTCTCGACGTTGTATTTCGTTGACCAAAACATCGCCGACCCCGAGCTTCCCGATTGGGCCCGCCAAAAAGTTGAGAATCTCCGGCCGATCTTCTACAGGCAAGTCGACATCGCGCTTAAGGCCGGGGTAAACATTGCGGCGGGTTCCGACATGGGGGTGCCGTTCACCCGGCATTTCGGCGCTACTCTGGCGCGAGAATTGGCCCTGTACGTCGATCGTGGCATGAGCCCTGCAATCGCCCTGGCATCGGCGACAAGTCAGGCGGCCACCCTTCTGGGAATCGCGGATGAGGTCGGCACGATCGAATCCGGCAAGGCCGCCGACCTGCTTCTCCTGGCCGACGATCCGACCGAGAGCGTTCTGGCCTTGAGCCAGCCTGAAACTGTCTGGCAGTCGGGACGCGTCGTAAACGGCGGGTAATTTCGACACGCCCGGTCCCCGTTCCCGGTTTTTCTTCCTCCCATTTCTGCTCCCACTCCCAGGGGGTTTCCGCACCTCTCCTCTGGCTCGGCCCCGCTCTTCCGCTGGCTCCGCCTCCCTCTCCCACCGGGAGAGGGCCGGGGTGAGGGCTCATAGCGAATCCCGCCGGCTCCGCCCCCTCTTCTCTCGCTCGGCCGCCCTCTCCGCCGGCTCGGCCTCCATCTTCTCTGCCTCGGCCCCATCTCCGCTGGCTCGGACTCCCTCTCCCACCGGGAGAGGCCCGGGGTGAGGGCTCGCAGCGAATCCCGCCGCTATTCAACCCTCCGCTCGCTGAGCCAGAGCCACAGCTCAGACCCGGAATCCAGCCGCGTGGGCCGGCCGTCATCATCGACATATGCATGCTCGGTAGCCGCCGAGGCTCGCAGGGTCCCCGAATCGATTTTCGAAATCTCGTACTCAAACCCGATGCGGGCCCTGGTGACGGCGCTCACTCGCAGGTGAACCTCGATCAGGTCCTCGGATCGGACGGCCGCGACAAACCTGCACGAGCACTCGACGACCGGCATGTGGATACCACGCTTTTCGATTTCGGAGTAGGGCCACCCTCCGTCACGCAGAAACCCCAATCGCGCCTCTTCGAGCCACCGGAAGTAGTTGGAATGATGGGCCACGCCCATGGAGTCGGAATCCGAAAACCGGACGCGAATGGTTTCTACGTGGTCCGGCGTGCGTCGGCCTACCCCGCCGGCATCACGCGGCGTCAAGAATTGCCTTCACCCGTTCCCTGAATTCGGAAATCTCGGATTCGCCGTCCAGAACGCCGATCTCAACCACGTAACTGACGGATTCTCCTGCCTGGAGATCCTTCAGGGTTCCGGCCGCGCGCGCCGCTGCTCGGGTGCCGAACGCTGCGCTGCCCGGCTCGACCCCGAGCACGTATTCGCCGAGTCCGAGCATCTTCCACTCGTTGAGATGCGGCAACTCCGCCTGCCGGTAGGAAATCCGCAAGCCGAGCGGCCCCGACTCAAGATTCTGGTTGATAACCGCCGCGTGAACCAGACCTTTATCATCGGCCACCGTCTGATGATCGAATACGGTGTTGGGGTAGCCTTCGCGCGGTTCCGGGAACGTATACGGTCCCTCGCGATCGTCACTCGGGTTGACATCTCCCGGCGTGATCCGCACGGTTGGCGCCACGAGTTCGGCGTCGGGGCCTAGCAGCGGAAATCCGACGTTGATGTGGTACAGGATCATGTGGGGCGTCGCACGGAAGCCGATATTTGTGACGGTGTCGTCGATCCGGAGGCTGGCCGATCCCAATTTCGAGGATATCGTCCGCCGTAGCTCCATCTGCTCATCAAACAGCGCCGACTCAATGGTCCGGCCCGTGACCCAGAGATTGTACTCATCACCGTCCCAGTCACCGCCGGCCTGTACATTCGAGGCGACCAGCGTCGACGCCCGGCCGTGCAGCCCGTAACTCTTACCGTTTTCTTCCGTCGGTTCGTGGATGTGCGTGAGCCCGCACGTTGTCAGGAGCCCGCCCGCGAACGTCCTCAGCCACCCCATGCCCTGCGGTTCGTAAGCCCACGACGACACCTCGCCGGCCGGTGATATCCAGCACAGAGGAATGCCCTTGTACGAGGCGTGACTGATGTCCATTCCTCTCGAAGGCAAAACCGTGAACCGAAATCCGCCGCCCGTGTCGACATCGGCCGCATGCACGCCGTCGGCCGGGCCGCCCTGGATCCGATACTCACGGACGCCGCCCACCTGCGAGACCTGCCCAACATGCCGCAGGAATTCGTCCCTCGTGTAGTTTTTGCCGAAGAGTGTGGGCACCGTACCTCCGATTCGCAGTGGCCGTCATGAATCCGGGAAGCGCCGGGATTTTAGCAACCGCGTGAAACTACGATGTCAGGCAGCCCGTCGACCCGTTATCGAGAGGGCCGCCCCCCGGTCAATGCGAAGTAAGCAGCGCGAAGACTGATTCATGAATCGACAATGAAACCTCTAGGTCCTCAGTTTTGCCCCGAAGCGGGCTTCCAGCGTCCTCAGAATCCGCTGATGGCACCCGGCGGCTTCTTCGTCCACGAGCGTCCGATCGGACGACTGATACGTGATCGAATACGTGAGACCGCGCATGCCTTCAGGGACCTGCTCGCCTCGATACTGGTCCGTCATCCTTACTTGATCGACCAGCGCCTTTCCGGCCTGGTGAATCGCCGCGACGATTTCCGCCGACGACGAGTCGCTGCCTATAACGATTGATAGATCCTGAACGATGGCCGGAAATCGCGGCAGGCTCTGGAATGTCGCAATGTCGGAGGCCGACTCGAAACTCCGCGACAAATCAAGCACGAACGCCCAGGCGGTCTCGTCAATATCGATCGCGACCCGTACCGCCGGACTGACCTCGCCCACGGCGCCCACCAGCCGGTCATCTGCGAAAATCGCCGCGCAGGATCCCGGTCTAAACGCCGGATGGCGAAACGGCTCGTAGCGTGGTTCCGATATTCCCAGCCGCTCGACGACAAGCTCGGCCACGCCTTTGATGGCGAAAAAATCAACTGTGCCCGCTTGGTCCCATCCAACTTCCGACCACCGCGCCCCCGAAACCGCTGTCAAAACGCGCCGCTCCTCGGGAAGGTCGCCCTCGCGAGGGAAAAATATCGGGCCGATTTCAAACAGCGCGACATCCCGATCCGCAAAGCGCAGATTTGCCGCAAGCGCCTCCAGAAGCGACGGCAGCGCCGTGGTTCGCATTACGTTCTGTTCGGATCGAAGCGGATTAACAAGCTCGATGGGATCGACTCCGGTCGACAAAAGCAGATCGTTCAGCTCTCCGCCGATGTCGTCGAGTGCGCCGTCATCCGACAATCCGCGGGCTAATTTGTTCATTCGCTCCGCGCTCGTAACCGTATACGTAATAGCCTCCTGAAACCCCGCGGCCGCTAGTACATCGCGCAACGCCTCGGAACGTGGGTCCAGCTCGCCCGGCACAGCATCAGTCACCCCGCCCGTCGGCAGAGTCGAGGGAATCTTGTCGTAGCCGATTATGCTCACGACTTCTTCCACCAGATCGGCCTTCATCGTCACGTCGCCACGCCAGTATGGAGGCGTGACTCGAAGCGAATCCTCACCCGACCGCTCGATCTCAAACCCGCCGCGCGATAGCACGTCAATCACATCGTCCGCCGGAAAATCGATTCCAAGAAGCCGTGGGATCTCCGACAACGGAAAGTCCACAGTCGGGATCTCACGCCGCAGCGGATAGGAGTCTTCCCACAATTGCACACCGCTGGCGGCCCCGATCTCCTCTGCCAGTTGAACGGCTCTGCGCAGGGCGTGCGCGGTGGTCTCGGGCGACAGCCGCTGTTCGAAACGGCGCGACGCCTCGCTGCGAAGACCCAGTCCGCGCGAAGTTCGCCGGATGCTCGTTTGAGCGAAATTCGCCGCTTCCAGAAGTATCTCGGTCGTTCCATCCGTAACCTCGGAGTGCAATCCGCCCATCACACCGGCCAGAGCCACCGGACCCTGACCGTCGACAATCAACAGATTCTGCGGATCCAGCTTCCGCTCCCGACCGTCCAATGTTGTAAGGATTTCGCCGTCCCGAGCGGACCGCACCCCTATGGAATTTCCCTGCAGTTTTGCCCAATCGAAGGCGTGTAGCGGCTGTCCGGTTTCCAGCATTACGAAATTCGTGATGTCCACGATATTGTTGATCGACCTGAGACCGGCCTGCTCCAGCCGCGTGCGTATCCACACCGGCGACTCCCCAACGGTAACGTCATACAGGAACCCGGCCGAATAACGCGCGCAGAGTTCCGGATCCTCGATGTCGATCTTGAGATCCGAAAGCAGCGAACGATCGTCGATCCTGTCGCCGTAATCCGGCGCAGTGAACGGGCGATTGTAGAGGGCGGCGACTTGCCGGGCGACCCCGAGCATCGCGAGGCAATCGGCTCTGTGCGGCTTGAGATCCAGCTCAATCACATCGCCGCCCATGAAGTCGGCCAGCGGCTCGCCGACGGGAGCCCCCTCCGGCAAAATCAATATCCCCTCGTGTTCATCGGAGAGCCCCAACTCGAGCGCCGAGCACACCATCCCCCGACTTACGACGCCGCGAATCGAAGCGGACTCAAGCTTCATCAGGCTCCCGTCGCTCTTGCGCGGGTCGACGAGGCTCGCACCTTCCAGCGCAAAGGCAACCTTGTCGCCAACACGGATGTTAGATGCTCCGGTAACGATTTGGAGCTCGCCTTCGCCGAAGTTGACTGTCGGCAGGGTCAATCGCTCCGCGTTCGAGTGGGGATCGATTCGGGTTATCTGGCCCACCAGGATCTTGTCGGGTTCCCAGTCAGCGCCGACCGTTGATACGGAACTGACCTCAACTCCGGAATCGTTCAGGCGCGCCGCCAGATCGTGCGTCGGCACATCGATTTCCAGGTAGTCGCGAAGCCAGCGAATCGGTACGAGCATCTGACGGTCCCGTCAGTTGAACTGACGCAGAAAACGCAGGTCGTTTCGGTAGAAATTGCGAATGTCGTCTATGCCATGGCGCAACATGGCAATCCGCTCCGCCCCCATTCCGAACGCAAACCCCGAGTACTTGTCGGGATCGTATCCGACGCCGCGGAGTACGTCAGGATGCACCATTCCAGCGCCCAGAATTTCAATCCAGCCAGTGCCTCCACATACCCGGCAACCGGCTCCGCCGCAAACGTGGCACGACATCTCGGCCTCGCAGCTCGGCTCCGTAAAGGGAAAAAAGCTGCCACGGATTCTGATCTCTCGATCGCGGCCGAATAACGTTCGAGCAAAGTATTCGAGTACCCCTCGCAAATCCGCCATCGTTATCGCCGTATCAACCGCAAGCCCCTCTATCTGATAGAAGATCGACTCATGCGAGGCGTCCACGTCCTCATATCTGTAGCACCTGCCCATCGCGAGGATCCGAATCGGCGGCCGTATTTGCTCCATCACGCGAATCTGAGCGGGCGACGTATGTGTGCGCAGCAGCATTTCGCCGGGACGCGACTCGCTCTTCACAAAAAAGGTGTCCCACATGTCGCGCGCAGGGTGGTCCGGCGGGATGTTCAGCTTTTCAAAGTTGTATTCATCCCACTCAACTTCGGGGGTATCGACCACCCTGAATCCGAGAGGGGCAAAGGCCCTCGCAATATCCCTGAGAGTCCGCGTGATCGGATGCAGCCCGCCGATGTTCCGCCGGTAGCCGGGTAGCGTGATATCCAGATCTTCGATATCGCGGTCCTGGTCGGCGAACAGCGCCCGTTCGCGCACCTCAAGCGCGGACTCGAGTTTTTCGCGAGCCTCGTTGGCGGCCTTTCCCGCCTGCGGTCGTTCCGCCGCCGGAAGCGATCCGATCGTTCGCAGCAGAGCGGTCAACTGGCCCCCGCGCCCTAGATAGCTACGGCGCCAGTCCTCAACTCCGCCAATTTCAGTGCCATTGAGTTCGACCAGGGCCTTGGTTACTAGCTCGTCGATCTCGTTTTGCAGGAGAAATCTCCCCGGAGCAATTTGATCCGGACGCGGACCGGTTGTTCGCCGGTCCTAAGCTTAGCTACCGTCCCTGGTCGGCGCACTTGACCGCGCCATCGGGTGTGCTACCGGGCGACTGCGGCCTTGGCCGTGTCCGTCAACTTGCCAAAAGCTGCGATGTCGTTGACTGCCAGCTCGGCAAGCATCTTGCGGTCGACTTCGACGTTTGCCTGGCGCAGCCCGGACACAAGTTGTCCGTACGTAAGGCCGCGCAGACGAGCGGCGGCGTTTATTCGGATGATCCACAATCGCCGCATTTGTCGCTTCCGAATTCGCCGTCCGCGATAGGCGTAGTCCAGCGCATGCAGTTGCGCCTCGTGAGCGACCTTGTAGAGACGGCTCTTGGCGCCTTTGCGACCGGAAGCGGCGCGCAGCACCTTCTTGCGCCGCCTTCGCGAAGCTACCGAAGAACTGACCCGGGCCATCCTGAGACTCCGCCTTGCCTAACCGCCGCGCAGCAAGGCGCGCACGCGCTTTGCAAATGCGGGGGACAGGGTAAATCGCTTTGTCGACGCCCGACGCACACGGTGACTCTTTTTTGTTTGCAGGTGACCGGCCGACCCCTTCGCATGTATCAACTTGCCACGCCGAGTAACGCGGATGCGCTTGGCGGCTGCTTTGTGCGTTTTCATCTTTGGCATGATTGTGCTGAGAATTCCTACAAGGATTTCGGCGTCTGACCGAGTTGCGATTCTAACATGTACATCCACGCCTTTCGCGTGAAGTCTGGCGACGGCTAGTCACCAAAACCGACCGGCCTTCGCTACCATTGAGGATCCACCGTTCCGAAAACGCCGGAGGGGCTAATCTCTGACTTGCTACACCAGTTGACCCAGGCGCTTCGTGAGCTACTGCAACTGATCGAGCCGCGGGCCGCTTCGGGATCGGAAGCTCACAAAGCCCGATTTCGCGAGCTGACCGAACAATTAGACGAGCTCGGAGCCCAACTACCGCCAAACGAGATATCGCTTAAACATTATGTCAAGCAGCATAGCTACGCAAAGGCGCTTGCTTACCTGGAAAATGACTCAAATACGCTCGACCTGGCCGCTCGATGACAGAGAGCGGCGGCAGGCGCAAATCAGCGGTAGCGAAGCACTTCACAGACGAGCGACGTTCGGCGTCCGCAGAGCAATTAGCGAGCTGATCGCGCAGCAGAACTCGATGGTCTCAGATACGCCGCTGTATCGGAGCACCGGCTGGATCCGGTTGAATCGGTCAAATGAGATTCTCGGCCGTCAGGGTGGACGAAGCATCAGTGTCCTTACGTAATCAGGCAGCCTTTACTTCAAAGCAGCAGAACTTCCGCCAGACCGCATAATCAGGACGTTCCCGTGGCGCTTTGAACGGTGGATAATCGGACTTCAACATCAGAACCGGCCGAAGATCTGAGGTGGATCAATGGACACAGTTCGAATCGGCCTGATCTGGCCGGATAGCTCGCATGCCGACCGTTTTTCGGAACTGTGCAATCTCACCGAGGGCGACAGCGCCGGCAATCACGTGGACGGCGCTCGAATCGTTGGCGTTTGGGGTGAGGATTCAGAGCGGAACCGGACGCTTTCCGAGAAATTCGGCATCGAGCTAATCGCCGATCGGAAGGAGGACCTGATCGGCCGTATCGATCTCGCAATCGTCATGTCCCGAAACGGCGCCCTGCACCTTGAGCTGGCCAGTCCATTTATCGAGGCCGGAGTGGCAACGTTCGTCGACAAGCCGATTGCCAACAGTTTGGAAGACGCGCGGGCAATTTCGGCACTTGCGCGTAAACACGGAACTCCGTTGACATCGTTTTCCACATACCGAACCGCCTCATCAGCGGCTCGCCTTAAGAAGGAAAAGCTCGAGTTGCTCGGGAGCTTTACGTTCGGCGAATTCACCGGGCCGGGACAGATCGAAAATGAGTACGGCGGCCTGATCTTTTACGGAATTCACGCCGCTGAGCTGGCGTTGCTATTTATGGGCACCGGAGCGGCGCGCGTGCGCTGTGCGACACACGCCGGGAACACGTCGGCCACCGTCACCTGGCCGGACGACCGATCCGCCACCATTAATGTGCTCGGCAACGCAGCCTACGTCTTCCATGTGTCCCTCTACGGGCCCGACGGGCACCACTCCGAAGTGCCAGACGCGACGAGACTGTATCCCGACGGACTTGAAATCGCGCTGGAAATGGCGCGGTCACGAAAAGAGCCGCTCGAACATGAAGTCTTCATCGAATCGGTTGGGCTCATCGAGGCGATGAACGCATCGATCATTTCCGGTCAGACCGAAGATATCGCCAGAGGTTAGCCGCCCGCGGGCCGTGCGGTGCCGCCAGACTGATCGCGCTTCAGGATTCCCTCTGGACCCAAAACCATTGTTTTACCAGAGCAAGGCCCCGGCCCGCATTCGGTAATAGAAAGACCTCGACGTCCCGTCGACGCTTGCCTCAGCGATCGGCAAAATAGGCGATCAGCGGCTCCCAGTAATGGTCCTTCCATCCGGCGTCGTAACCGGGTGCCTTCTTTACCGGAACCAGGCTGTGGACCATGGTCAATCGGGTTCCGCCTTCGATCGGTTCCAGTCGAATTCGAGCTTCGAATCGTCGTATCCGTCGGGCCATTCCGAGGTTCGCCACGATTGCAGAATCCGCGCACCAGGCTCCAATTCGAGATATTCGCCTCTAATGTAGTCGTCATGCGCCGTCATATGCCCACCGATGCGTGGATCTGAGGTGGCCGGACTCCCGGTGAATGCAGCGTGTTTTTCCCCGTCAACCAGGGCCTCATAGACCTCCATTGGGGATGCTGGAATCTCCTTGGTCTGCTCGATTGTGGTCAAAGACATCGCCCGCTCCTCCTGGTTCATGTGTTCTTCATTCAGACTGGATTTTCCAGATTGACCATTCCAACAGATCCTTGCTGCCCCCGCTGCCGCAGGGCGTGATCGACCAATACAAGAGCCACCATTGCTTCGACGATGGGTACGGCGCGCGGGACAACGCACGGATCGTGCCGTCCGCGCCCCTTCATCGTGGTGGCCGATCCCGATTCGTCCACCGTCTCCTGATCGGAATTGATGGTCGCAGTCGGCTTAAACGCCGCGCGGGCGACGATATTTTCGCCGTTGCTCACCCCGCCCTGGATGCCTCCCGAATTATTGGATCGCGTACGCACACCGCTTGAATCGACATAGAAAGGATCGTTGTGCTCGGAACCCGTGAGATCGATGCCCTGAAAACCCGTTCCGACTTCAAACCCTTTGCAGGCCGGCAGGGAGACCATCGCCTTCGCGAGATCGGCGTCAAGCTTGTCGAACACTGGTTCTCCGAGACCCGGAGGAACATTCCTTGCCACGACCTCGACGACGCCACCGAGCGAATCTCCATCCCGGCGGGCGCCGTCGATCCGCTCGATCATGCGCGCCGCCACCTCGGGGTCGGGACATCTCGCGAAATTTGCCTCGACATCGGCCATCGTCACCGAATCGGTGTCGACTTCCGCCGCAATCTGCCAGATTTGCTTAACGTAGCCGACGATCTCCAGGCCATACTCCAGGTGCAAGAACTTCTTTGCTATCGTGCCGGCGGCAACGCGGCCGATCGTCTCGCGGGCGCTGGCCCGACCACCGCCCTTCCAATTCCGAATTCCATATTTTGCTTGATAGGTGTAATCGGCGTGAGATGGGCGAAATAGCCTGCGCATATAGTCATAGTCTTTACCCCTGGCGTCTTCGTTCCAAACTCCGATGAGAATGGGCGTGCCGAGGGTAAGTCCTTCAAATACACCCGAGAGTATCTGCGCGCTATCCGGCTCGCGTCGCTGGCTCGTTATCGGGCTCTGACCGGGACGGCGTCGATCTAGTTCGAACTGAATCTCGGCTAGGTCAATAGGAAGCTGCGGCGGACATCCATCGACCACCACTCCAACCGCGTCACCGTGCGACTCTCCCCACGTCGTGACTCTGAACGCGCGACCGAAGGTGTTCCCCACGTCAGACCACGCCCGCCCAAGTCTGCTCGCCAGTCAATCGCTCCACCTTCACTCCATCGCATCCGACAGGCCTGCTGAAGCCACCTCTGCCGATCCTGTCGATCATATCGCCACGGAGCCGGAAATCTCGTTCGGCCCCTCCGCTCGTATCGACCGCTCCACGCTGAAGACCGCGAGGCTCTCAACTCGCTTAGCGTCCCGCCCACCACCCCATCCCCAGGGCCGGGGCCGGTAGCTCAGATGGTAGAGCAACGGACTTTTAATCCGTGCCTGGCTGCGTTGATGTCGACGGTTTCGAGCAAAGAGGGTTTCTAATGTCTGGTTTCGCTGATGTTTTCCGAAACAGGTACTCGGCGCTGGGCACAGTCTCGGAGAGAATTCGGAGCGATTCCGAAACCCCGCCGCGCAGTCTTTCAGGAGTGGCCCGAAGGTCATCGCGGACTCGAGGTGGGCCAAATCGCTTTCAATTGCCAGGCGCAGCCCCCGAGCTTCGACGACTCAAACAGAACGCACGTCCGTCAAGAGCCCAATCTGGCGCCACGGGCGATTGTCTGCGATCACGACGCCGAAGGCCGTGCAACGCTCGAGCGGCATTTGGGCGTGAGCACGCGTCCGGCGGAAAAGCGGATTATGGACGGTCTGCAGTCGGTTGACGCTCGACTGCGTGCAGCCGGCGACGGCAAGCCACGGCTGTTTCTGTTGAGAGACTCGCTTGTCGAACGCGACCGGCGGCTGGAAGAGGCCAAAACGCCCTGCTGCACGGAGGAAGAGATGGATTCCTACGTCTGGCGGGAGGCACGGACAGGGCTCAAAGAAGAGCCGCTAAAACAAGACGACCACGGCAACGACGCCCTGCGCTACATGGTGGCGCATCTGGACTTGCGGGAGCGGTGGGGGGGCGGTTTGAGCATTGTTTAACGGGCCGGAGAACGGCAAGAGGCGATATTGCGGTGGGAGCGGCGCACTAGCCCCGACCCTCGCCCGGTTTCGGCGCGATCGAGCGGCCCTGCTTTGACCGACGTTCCAGTCCCGTCGTCGTCCGGTCCTGCAAAACGTGTCGGCCCGTGCAATGGTATGCCTCGGCACCGCCGCTGCGATGGGGAGACAGACTTGCGCGTAACGTACTGGGGTACTCGCGGCTCTCTGGCACGCCCCGGCCCATCCACGCTTCGCTACGGCGGCAACACGTCGTGCGTGGAAGTCCGCGCCGATGACGGCACCCTGGTAATACTCGATTCCGGCACTGGAATCTACGGCCTTGGCATGGGGCTGCTGCAATCCGGGGTTCATCCGCTGCGGGGCCACCTTCTAATTGGCCATACCCACTGGGATCATATTCAGGGCTTTCCCTTCTTCGGGCCGCTGTTTGTCCCCGGCAACGAGTGGGATATCTACGCGCCGGGCGGCCTTGGCAGAAGTCTGGAAAACACGCTTTCCGGTCAGATGGAGTACAACTATTTCCCCGTTACTCTGCAACAGCTCGGGTCCACCATCCGCTATCACGACGTCGTCGAGGGTACGCTGCGGATCGGTTCGTTCAAGGTCAAATCGCGTTATCTCACTCACCCCGCGCTCACGCTCGGCTTTCGTCTTGAAGTTCGCGGAGCGTCGGTGGTCTACGCGGTCGATCACGAGCCGCATGTAGGCCCCAAAAGCGACGATTCCGGCTCAAACATCGAGGCGACTGAGTCCGAACTTCCACATTTGGAGGACCAGTGTCACATTGAATTTATGTCCGGCGCCGACCTGGTAATCCACGACGCCCAGTACACCCTCGCCGAATATGGAGCCAAGGTGGGATGGGGCCATAGTCCCGCCGAGACCGCCGTGGACTTCGCCATCGCCGCAAAAGTTGGCAAGCTGGCTCTATTTCATCACGATCCGCAGCGCGACGATGATGCGATGGACCGGTTGGTTGAGGTCTGCCGCGAACGCGCCGCTGGCAGCTCCCTGGAAGTGGCCGGGGCCGCCGAGGGAGTCACTGTTGAATTACCAGAGCAGGAGGGCTATGTAGAACCGCCCGAACCCGAGAACGGCGTCGAACAAAGCGGCCATCATAAAGCCAGCGACGGCCGCCGCGATCGGAACCCGACGGTGCTTATCGTCGACGACGACCCCGACGTGCTGCAGCTCCTTCACAATACTCTCGAGCCCGAGGGTTTTCGACTGACCCTCGCACTTAACGGCGAGGCCGCGCTTGAGCTGGCGCGCGCCGAGCGGCCCAGGCTGATTCTGCTGGATGCCGAAATGGACGGTCTGGAAGTCTGCCGAACGATCCGGGCCGAAAAGGACGCCGGGCTGGCGGATGTACCGGTGGTGCTTCTCACGTCCCAGGGCGGCGCGGAGTTTATCGATGCGGGATTCAAGGCCGGCGTTACCGACTACGTCGTAAAGCCTCTGATGCCGCCCCACATTCGAACTCGCGTGCGCACCTGGCTTATTCGAACGCATCGAGATAGGGAGTCGGAACCCGCAACGCGCAGAGCGTAGCCCGATGGTCCCGCCGCGTTAGCGGCCGCCACGATCAGTCCCCCGCCATTCCTGGGGAGACCTCGGAATCTCGCTTGCCGTTGCCCGGGCCGAAGGCCATCGCAAAGTCCGGGATGACGTGCATTCGCGGCTGTCGCCGTGGCCAAAGATCCCTCGTATTCCCAGTGATAACGAATCGTGGCCTGGACGACAGGGCTGCCTAACTCCCCATCCGTCCGCGCTCGTTCTCGATTTGGACGCAGACCGGAGTAAGGGCACCGGCCGCCAATCCGCCGGCCTACCCACAACCCGGCGGGCGGTTGCCCAAATGTAGTGCGCTTTACAAATAGGGCTCCAGATATTCTTGATTGCCGGCGCGCGGGCCGGGTGCCTGGCCTGCGCACCCTGTTAACATCTTCGCTGCTCGTCGCCCGATCCACCCCGAGGCAGAAGATGATGGACAAGCCCGAGAAGGCGACCGTGAAATACCTGGATGCCGCCGGCAATACGCTGGATTGGGCCGCAACGCTGCTTACGGCCGAGGGCAGCTTTGCGGGCGCGCCAGACGATGTTGGCGCTTACTACAAGGCTCCGCGAGCGTTCGCGATTTCAGGCAGGATAGCCGAGGCCCAGCGAGTTTTGCGGTACGTTGCCGCGTCGTTCTATGCGGATGGTGATTTCAACACTGGAAAGTATCCATCCGCTCCGGCGTCATCAAATTACCGCAACGCGTGGCTCTGCCTGGGGTCTCACACCGCCGGCTCGTACCACCTCTCGTATCGCGCCGCCGATTATTTGCAGTCGACCCAGCACCCGCGGCTCGGCGGAGTTCCGGATCACTTCGTGGCGGCCGCAGGCGATCGTCAACTCGAGTGGGGCGCCACGGCTGTTTTCGTTGTCGCCATGCTCGCTGTCGGGCGGATCGATTCCGCCGTCAGGGCCGGCGATTTCTTACTAGATCGAATGCTCGACGATCAACCCGACGCCGCTTCGCGACTGTTGCTGCGAAAGGATTGGTCGGGCGAATGGATTACCGACCACCCGGTCGAAACCAGCCGACAGTACGTTATTGAGCTCGGCGAGCCCGGACAAACCTACTGGTACCTCGGCATCGGCATGGCCGCTCTCGGCCAATTGCATCTGGCTACCGGCGAGCGCCGTTTTTTCGATGCCGCCGAGTCCGTTTTCGACCTCGCTCTGAAGTGCCGCCCGGGGGCGTTTGAGGACCTCACATCCGCCAAAGTCGGTTGGGGTTGCGCGGCGATGTACGCCATCAGCGGCGACGAACGCTATGCCGAGGCCGCCCGCGCCGTCGGCGACATGCTGGTTCGGACTCAGGAGCCGGTCGGAATATGGGTCCGGCGGCCGCAAATTGCAAGACTTGAAGATCAACCGCTCATGAGCTCCATCGACACCAGCCTCGAACGCGTCTGCTGGTTACATGAGATCACAGGCTATCTCGACACTCCACCGGTCCAGGCCGCACGTTTTGACGATTCTGGGCGTGGTGTCGAGAATGCCTGAGTCCGAATGACGAGTCCGAACGAGACGACGATCCTTTTTTTTGACGACTTCTATCTGTACCATCGCGAGAATCTCGATCGGAAGGTTGGCCGCCCGCGCCTGATCAGCCGATTCGAGGATCCATATCTCGAGGCGCCGTGGGGCTACCCATCAGTTTTCCGAGATCCCGAAACAGGGTGCTGGCGCTGCATATATCAGGGAACCCTTCGGTCCGGCCGGGGCCGTGATTCAGATTCGCAATCCCCGCATCTGGAGTTTGTGCCCGTCGTGTCCGAGAGCGACGATGGCATCAACTGGCGCCCGCCAGATCTCACCGAGCTTGTTGATATTTCGGACCGCCTGACTCCGCATCAGGTCTTGCCGCTTGCGGGATTCGGCGAGTGGAGTCCGGCCTTTTACGACAGCAGGACGCAGAACCCGGCCGAGCGGTTGAAAGGACTGCTTTCGCTTCTCAGCGCTCGCGGCGGTCCCGCGGAGCGGGCTCCCCTTTACGTATCGCCCGACGGCGTTCGCTGGCATCGCGCAACCGGTAAAAGCTGGCACCCGGTGGGGATCGATCCGATCGGGTACCCGTTCTGGAACCCGCTGCGAGATACGTACGTTTTCGCGGCCAGGCCGAGCCCCGGCGATCGGCGAATCGCCGTTTATGAGACTTCGGACTGGCGCACATTTTCGAAGCCCGAGATCGCGCTTCAGGCCGACCCGCTCGATTCTCCAATGGCACTGCTTTACGGCATGCCGGTGTTGCCCTACGAGGGCTACTTCATTGGCTTCCTGTGGATATTTCACACCGATCCAAATCTCGTTACCGAAGCCCCCATGGCCGATGTTGCGCGCTACTCGGCGGGCGTCGCGACACGCGATCACAAGGGTTATCTGGGTCGGATCGACTGTCAGTTGACCTACAGCTCAAACGGTTGGCATTTCCAGCGAAGCCTTCGGGATCCGTTCATGCCGAACGCCGGCCACGGCGAGGACGGCGCCGGTCAGATCTATCCGTCGTCATTCGTGAGAACCGACGATGCCATTCGTATCTATTCCAGCAGCGCGCGCTACGAGCACGGTCAGGCGGAAGACTCAGCCGACGGGTCCCAGAGCCCCCTGCTGGTGCACGAGCTCCGGCTCGATGGCTTCGTATTTCTGGAAAGTGCCGGAGGATGGGGCGGCCTGCACACGCGCACGCTGTTTTGCGACGGGCCGGATCTGAGCCTGAACGTTGTCGCTCCTCAGGGCGAAGCGCGCGTGGAGGTTACCGACGAGTTCGGCGCCCCGCTCGAAGGTTATACATTCGACGACTCGGTACCGTTTACGGGCGACAGCCTGAACTGGCGACCGCAATGGCGTGACGGCGCGAACTTCGGGACGCTCGGAAAGCGCCTGATCCGCCTGGGAGTACGGCTGCTCAACGGCCGGTTGTACGCGATCCGCGGCAACTTCCACGCGGTCGGGCCGCTGGACAGCCGGTCCTACACATCCACCGGCCGCCAGCCTCCGCCGCTATCGTCGTACGCGCGGTAGCCTCGGTGGCCGCGCCCTCGAGCTAGTCCATCACCAGCGGCCGTTTCGCCCTGACCGGAACGTCGATGAGGCACGGACGCCCGAGCGCCAGCGCCTTTTTGAGTGTTTCACCGAGTCCCTCCGGGCTGGTGCGCAGGCCGACGGCTCCGAACGACTCGGCATACTTCACGAAGTCCGGATTGACCAGATCGACCTCATACGCTTTGCCGAAGTCGCGCAAAAAGTCTTCTTTGATCGCTCCGTAGGCGTTGTCGTTGAAAATCACCGTCACGACATTTATTCCAAGCTGCACAGCCGTGGCCAGCTCCTGGCTGGTAAACAAGAATCCGCCGTCGCCCGTGAGCGCCACCACCGGCTTATCCGGCGCGGCAATCCTGGCGCCCAGCGCAACCGGAAACGCGTAGCCCAGGGTTCCAAACGCCAGATCGTGAAGCCAGGTTCGCGGCTCATAGACGGGCAGAAACGACCGCCCCCAGTATCCCAGCAGATGCGGGTCGGCCGTGATTATGGTTTCGGACGGCAATGTTTCGCGCAGCTTGCGCAAGATCGCCAGCTCGCCGGGGGCGCGGCGCTGCATCTCGTCCCACACGGCCTGCCTGGCGCGGTTGGCCGCGGAAACCCATTCGCCGCGGTCGCTCTTGTGGCCGTCCAGAACGTCGATAAGACTCTGTAATCCCAGCCGCGCGTCAGCGTGGATGCCCACCTCGACCGGGAAGTTCTTGCCCGGCTGAGTGGCGTCGATGTCGATATGAATCAGCCGCCGCGGAACCGGAATCGACCACTTGGCCGTGGGGAGATATCCAAAGCGTGCGCCGACTGCCAGCATCGCGTCCGACTCGGCCATGAGCCGCTTCACGGGTCCCTGAGTGGCCAGGTTGCCGATGCAGAGCGGGTGATTTTCCGGAATCGAGCCCTTGCCGCTGCACGTTGTGATTACCGGCGCGTCCAGCCGTTCGGCAAGCGACTGCAGTTCCGCCCAGGCCCCTGAGCTTATGACTCCCCCGCCGGCCCAGATGAGCGGCCGTTCGGCTTCGGCAAGCATGCGGGCGGCGCGCTCGATTTCGCCGGCGTCTCCGGCCGGTCGGTCGTGGGTTTCGGCGCTTTCGATCTTTACGTCACCCTCCGCCGCGAAAACGTCCACGGGAATCTCCACGACCACCGGTCGCGGACGGTTCACCTGCATCCGGCGCAGTCCTTCGTGGATGGCCACCGGTATGTCGGCCGGTTGCGAGGCCTGTTTGGACCACTGTGAGAGCCGGGAAAAAACGCCGAACTGATCCTGGCTTTCGTGTACGATGCCGCGATCCTGATACAGGTATTGGGAAATGTCTTCGGCCATGATGTTCAGCAGCGGGACCGAGTCGCCGTAGGCCTCGCCCATCGGAGTGGCCGCATTAAGAGCGCCCGGACCCGCTGTGCTGAAGACCGTGGCCGGGCGTCCGGTGACCCGCGCAACGCCGATGGCCATGAAGCCCGCGCCCTGCTCGTGCCTCGCAAGAATGTGGCGCACCTTATCCTGCTGCATCAGGCGGCCGTAGAGGTGTTCGGTGTGATAGCCGGGAATTCCAAAGACAAGGTCGATTTTCTCGGCTATCAGCGACTGCACGACGGCGTCGGACCCGGTCATGAATTTCATCGAATTAGCGCTCCGCCCGGACTTTTAAAGCTGATCGCCCGTTAGGTTAGCCGAAACGTGACAATGACCCTGTTGGATTCTCGCCACCCGGCCGGCAAGTGCCGCCAGAGTCAAATTGCCGGCATCGGTTGCCGTGGAGAGTCCTCGAACGGGTCACCGACCGGTGTACGGTCACGGCGGATAGATAGCTCGATCGCTCGCAATTCTTCAGAAGCCGAATAGCATCGACCACGGTTTTCCCCGTGCGGAATCAAGAGGCCCGCTTCCGAGAGAGCCCTGAGGTCGCGGTTAGCGATTGCATTGCTTACGTCAGCATGCTGCCTGTAAATCGAACTGCGCAGTCGGAATCCCAGCGCAGCATGATAGAGAGCGAATGTCGCTCGGTCAGGGAAGCCCATTTTTTGAGCCGTCGCGGCCAGCGAGTCCCACCTGGCCTGAGCTTCGGCAGACCTACGCAGCAGAGTTGTTGCCTGGCGGTAATGCGCCAAGAGGACGAATCTAACCCAGGGACGAGCGTCCCTCTGTGGTTGCCACCGTCCGCCGCCAACCTCGGCCAGCACCGCGTAATAACTTTCAGTGTTTCGCCCAAGGTATTCCTCAATACTCGAAAACACCGGCGCGACGACTCCCTCCCGCGCCAGAACCAGTGTTTGAAGACAGCGGGCCATACGACCATTTCCATCGCGAAATGGATGGATCATTGCGAGATTGAGGTGTGCCATTGCGGCGCGCACGGAAACGGGGTGGTCATCTTCGCCTGCCAACTCACCGACCAACTCATTCATCAGAGTTGGAACTTCGAGGAAATCTGGCCCCTCGTAAACGATCTCGTCTGTCTCTTCGTCTCGAACGAATGTTTCTCCGGGTCTCCACCGCCCGGGACTCTTGTTGAGGTCATGCCTCATCATCATGTAGTGCAGGCTGCGTAATAAACTGCAGTCAAATGTGAAATGAGGGTCGTCGGCAAGCTGAAGAACATAAGTCATCGCATTCCGGTAACCGCTAATAGCGGCCCAGACCTCATCTTCAGCATCTAGCGGCGCTTGATCCCCTGCCGCCGCAACCGCATCATCAAGGCTGACGTTGATTCCCTCGATGCTGTTCGATCCACGAATCGCACGAGCGAACGTCACCCGCCGAAGTAGGCCGACCCATGTCAGCGGCTCGGCGACCTGGCGACGCAGTGCCTGGCGTAATTCCTTGATTCGCTCTACTACATCTTGCTCCCGATCGTCTAAATTTGGCGTCTCAAATATCAATCGCACGCCTCCTTCAGGATGAGCGATAGTTGTATATAATCATACATCATGTCGTATGCTATCTAACATTCATACCGAAACTATTAGACTTTGCCGCTGGCTCAAGTGTATTCGTCTGCATTAACCGGCGGAGTACAGAGCGGCGGGGACAGCTCGCGGCGGACCTGGTTGAAGGCAACAGCATCCGCGCCGCCGGCCGCACGACCGGCGACCTGGAAAATCGCCGTGGCGCCGAGAATTCCTGATCTCGGTTCCAAGGCTGCCGCCCGAAGCCGAAGTCACGGGGGCCCGGTAGGCATTTTCGTCGTCGCTTAAACTGGCAGCGCGGCAATTTTGGACGCCCCAACCGGGAGGCCCGGTGCCAGAGGTTCTTAAGCTCGCCTTTGTCGGCTGTGGGGCCATAGCCTCGTACCACCTCAACGGGATTCGAGAATCTTGCGACGACGTACTAGTTACGGCCGCGGTCGACCCCGATCCGGTAAAGGCCGAGCGCATGGCGGCCGACACCGGCGCGGAGGCTTTTGCATCGCTGGATGATGCGCTCGCGGGCGGGGATTTAGACGCGGTCGACATCATGGTCCCGCACGACCTTCACGAGCAGCTCGCGATCAAGGCCCTGCAGGCCGGAAAAAACGTGCTGCTCGAAAAGCCCATGGCGATGACGCTGGACGCATGCGACCGAATCCTGGCAGCGGCCCGGGACGCCGGCACGGTTTTCATGGTTGCCGAAAACGCTCAATACTGGCCGGAAATCGTCCTGGCGCAGGAAGTTCTGGCGTCTGGCGAAATAGGAGAAATCATCACGGCGCGGGCGGCGTTCGTGGCTCAGGTGGATAACCAGTGGTACAACGACGCCGATCCGTGGCGTTTCCGGCAAGAGCGTGCCGGCGGCGGAATCGCCATAGACGGCGGCTCCCACTGGATCCGGCCGCTACGGATGTGGCTCGGTGAAATCGACCGTGTGATCGCGGTGGTTGGCCGCCCGTGGCAGAGCATGGAAGGCGAAACTCTGGTACGCGCTTTGTTTCAGTTCCGGTCGGGACTGTACGGTAGCTTCGACGCCATGGAGCTTACTAGCCCGATGGCTCCGGAAGCGTGGTGGCGGGTGACCGGCACCGAAGGTGAGATCGCCATCGAAGGCGGATTCGAGGGCGGCCTGCGGGTCTACTCGGCCTCGAATCCCGACGGCAGGCTCGTGGCCGAACCGCGCGGCTGGGCAAAGTCGTTCGGACCGGAGATCGCCGACTTTGCCGGCGCCGTGCTGCATGGCACCCCGCTCCAGGCCGGACCAGAGGAATCGCTGGGCGAACTGCGGACCGCGCTCGCCATCTACCGCTCGGCCGAAAACGGGACCTGGGAAAACGTCTGGGACTGAGTGCATTCGCCGACCAAAACCGCGTACAGTTTGGTGTCCGTTGCCAGTCGAGATCGCGGTGAACGATGGCAGCAAAGTGTGGGTTCAGGGTTTGAGCGATTCCGGGAGACGTCTCAGAAGATCGCGGACCAGCTGCCGGCGTTACACGCCCGACCCTAAACCTCCGCCTCAGCCCACGCCTTGATCAGGTGATGGGCTATGGCGATTGGCCCCGGCAGATTCAGATGGGGGCTTTTGCCCTGTAGCGCAAGCTGCACGTCGGCGCGATCGAACCACCGCACATCCGCCATCTCCTCTTCGTCGTGGCGAATCTCCGTGGTAAGGGCTTCGGCGAGGCAGCCGATCATCAACGACGCCGGAAACGGCCACGGTTGAGACGAGTGATAGCGCACGTCTCCGACCTCTATGGCCGACTCTTCGCGAACTTCGCGCCGCACCGCCTCTTCAATGGTTTCGGCCTGATCGACGAATCCCGCCAGCGCCGAGTACCAGCCCAGCCGTGAGAGCCTGCCTCGGGATTGACCCAGCAGGCACTTTTCGCCATAACCCACAACCACGATCACAACAGGGTCGGTTCGTGGAAAGTGGTCCGCCCTGCAGGCCGGGCAGCTGCGCACCTGACCGCCTCTGCCGATTTCGGTCTTGTGCGCGCACACGCTACAGAATTGATGCCGCGCGTGCCAGTACACCTGCGTTTTCGCCTGAGCCGCGATGCCGGCCTCGCTAAGACTCAAGACCATCGCAGCAGCCCGCACTTCCTCGAATCGACGCGAGCCGTCCCCGTCAAGCTCGCCCGCCCGGTCGCCCAACTCAGAAACGTCGATGGCGAAGTGACTCACACCATTCGACGTACCCAGGAACAATGGAATCGCATCTATGTTCAGGCGATCGACAGCCTCGGCGGCGATCCATCCCAGACCGGCCGCGGCACCATCCGTAAGCAGAACCTCGGGCTCCCGCACTGGCAAAAACCTGCTTTTTGGATCGCGGGCCTGGGCGGCGATCCATTTCTCGTCGCGACGCTCGCGATCTCCGCGGTCGAGAGGATTGCTCGAAAAAACATGCGGATTCTTCAAGCTGGGCAACCTCGCAGTGGCCGTGGAGGATATCGTCGCTGTCGTCAGGTTCCCCCGGATCCGGGAACCGGTGCCTTGAATATTACCGGCGAACCCGGCGCATTATCGCGCCGCAAATTCCATTCCCGAAAATCGCGTATGGCGGATTGTTGCCCGGGCCGGCAACCGGCGCTCGCCTCAGGACGACAAAATCCGCTCGGATTGAATATCCGGACTCCGGATTACGATTTCGGTCTACGTTGCCAGCAAGTCGTCGATCTGTTTCGCCGCCTCGTTGCAGGCGTCCGTGGCGCTGACCTGACCACCGAGCACGGGCTCGTCGATTACCTGTCTCAGAATCTGGATGACTCCCTGGTTCCGCGGAAAAGCGGGCACGCGCGAAGTATCGGCGGCGTCGATCAGGGCGGCCGCGCTTGCGATGTCGAGCGAACTGTCGAGATTGACGAGAGCTTCGGGGCTCATGCGTCGCGCGGGGACGAGACCGCGGCGCTCCAGGGCCCCGGCCAGCCTCCGAAGTTCGCTCCATGCGCCCGGGACATCGGCGGCGCCGTCTAGAACTCCAATCATTCCGCCGGTTTCGCCAACATTGGCCGCCACCTTGCCTCAGGGCATGGGCCCGAGTGGAAGTCTGGAAAAGACCTCGATCGGATCCGCCGGCGTAGTCCCGGGACTGGCTGCCTGCGGGGCCACGCGAGCGCCGCGTCCGCGGCCGCCACCGCCACCGCCGCCGCCACCGCCACCGCCACCGCCACCGCCACCAACGCCGGCAAACAGCGCCCGGAAGATATTGAATCCGAATTGACCGCCGATCTGGCGCGGCAGCATCGCGATCAGCCCGCCGTTCACTACAAGTCCATCGTCGGTGATGTTTATCGAAAGCGCCTCGGCCTCGTCGCCGATCAACCTGGGCGAAACCTCATGCTTGAGCACGAGATCGGCCATGAACTGCACCGCTTCAATCGCCTCCGGACTGTTCACAATCAAGATCTTGCCATCGGGCGAGATTACGTCCGCGCGGTTCTGCCACATAAACATGTACGACGGAGTAATGAACGGGAAGACGATGAATCCATACTGGGAGCGACCACCGTTCGCACCGGGCACGGTCAACCGAGTCGCTCTTTCGACAAACGTCGGCCAGTCCCACGAAGCGTTGGGCGGCTCGATACCCGCCGCCTCGAAGACCCCCGGACTGTACTGCACCATAGTGGGGCGAATCCAGACAGGCATTGCCATTGGCTGTCCCTGGATCGAGGCTGCGTCGAGCGCCGACTGAAAGTAGTTCGACAATTCGAATGTTGGATCGCTGGTCGCGGCGGACTGCACAGCTGTCAGCAGGCCGGCGTCGTCGAGGGCTTCCAATTCGGATCTGCTATTGATGAATACAAGATCGAGCTGCCGCCCCTCGTCGCGGGCGGCGGTAATGGCGTCTACTAATCCCTGGGCGCCGGATTGCGGTTGAACGGAAATCAGGGCGTGGTCCAGATTCGCCTCATCGCCCTGCTCCTGCCGGATGTCGGCCACCACAGCCTCGATTTGAACGGCTATCTGACTCCCGCCGAATCCGCCGGTCGGCAGGGCCACGATGACCGGTCCGGCGGCCCTGGGCCTGCCGCGGTCGGTTTCAACCGTCGCGCTCGTGGAAGACTTGGCGATCAATTCTTTCAGCTTTTCCGACTGCGGCGAATCCGCCGCGCCGCCCGACCCGCAGGCCGCAAACGCCGTTGCCGCCGCCGCGCTCACCGCCGTCGCGCTCACCGCCGTCGCCAAAAACCGTCTTCGTTTCATTTAAAGGATTTCCTCCGGAGCCTATTCCAATTGGATTAACGCACCACGTTCGGAAATGAGCGGACTGTGGAACTTCCTGGCAAACGCAGGCTGCGATCGTCGGTCCACCGAGACCATTGCCATTCCGCTCAACCCGTCTCCTGGGTCATCCGTCTCGCGTAGCTGTAAAGCACGGGGACGACCACGAGGGTTAAGAACGTAGAAGTAATCAGCCCTCCGATAACCACGGTCGCAAGTTCCGCGCCGACTATTCCGGCGCTTTCCGGCACGAGGACGGCCAGCGGTAACAGCGCAAAGATCGTCGTAAAAGCTGTCATCAGGATCGGCCGCACCCGCAGCGCGCCGCCGCGCTCGAGAGCTTCGCGCACGCTCATTCCGTCCTTACGGAGTTGCTCCACAAACGTAATTAGCACTATGGCGTTTGTCACGACCAGACCGACCAGCATCAACGTCCCCATCAACGCGGGTACTCCAAGCTCGCGCTGGGTGACGAACAGCGCGCCGAGGGCGCCGATTGACGCCAGCGGCAGGCTGAGAATTATCACGAGAGGGTTCAAGAGCGAGCCGAGACTTGCGACCATCACCAGATAGACGAGCAGGATGGCGATCGCCAGGGCGATTCCCATCGAAATGAATATGTCGTTAATCTGCTCGAACACTCCGCCGGTGGTCACCGCGACCCCGGCCGGCAAATTGGTAGCGTCCACAACCTGGTTCACTTCGGCGTTTACGGCCGCAGCGTTTTCTTCCACGATCGATCCAGTTACGCTCACGGCTCGTTTTCCGTCTATCCGAACGATCTGAACGGGTCCGTCCTCTAACATAACGTCGGCAATCTCCTGTAACGTTACGCTGCCGATCCGTAGAGCCCGAATCTCTTCGATGCTGTCCACGTCTGCAACGCGGCCCCGCAGCACCACATCCACGGACTTGCCGTCGAGTTCAACCTGGGTCACGGCTCTCCCGACAAGCAGCGAGTTGATCGCCATCCCCACCTGAGCCGCGGTCAAACCGCGGGCCATCGCCCTGGCGGGATCGACATTTATCGCGACCTCCGGCTTGGCGGCAGCCGCGTTGCTTGCGACATTGACGAGCCCGCCGACATCGGCGAGTGCCGCTACCAGCGTATCGGCGGCAGATGCAATTTCGGAGTAGGCGTCGCCGGACACCACCAACTCCATTTCGCCCTCAGGCGGCCCCCCACCCTGAAATTCGGCAACGGTAATTTTTCGCTCAGCGTCGCCATTTTCCAGCCGCCGGCGCAGTTCTTCGGCAACAGCGGCTGTGTCCGAATCCGCCGACAGCTGGATAATCATGTCGGCCGCGTTGGAACCCGCGTTGCCCAGTCCGCCGCCCCGTCGAAATACCGTTTCGCCGGATCCAACCGTGGTCTGATAGGTCACCACGTCGCCGTCCAGCGAAGCCACTTCGGACTCCACGGCGATCGCCTCGCGCAGGGTGGTGGCCGTGGCAGTTCCCGGCGGCAGTTCAAGGCTCAGAATCAGAATCTTGGCGTCACCGCCGCTGAAGAGGGCCCTGCCGATAAACGGCGCCAGGCCGAAACTGCCGACGAACAGAAGAACGGCGATCAAAAGAGTGTAGATTCGATGTTTTAGCGACCATGCCAGCACCGGCGCGTATACGCGCTGCAGCCAGATGCCGCCCTCCACCTCGGGCCCTTTGCGAAGCAGAAATAGGCTCCCGAGAACGGGGACCACGGTAAGCGCCACGACGAGCGAAGCGAGGAGCGCCACGCTGACCGTTATCGCGAACGGCGTGAAAAACGCCCCCACAATGCCGCCGATAAATGCCAGCGGCGCGAACACGACAATGGTCGTAAGCGTCGATGCGAATATCGCCCCGGCTACCTCCCGCGTCGCGTCAAGCGCGGCCTGCAAACGCTTCTCGCCCTCTTGAATGTGGCGGTAAACATTTTCAAGAACCACCACGCTGTCGTCCACCACTCGCCCCACCGCGATCGCCAGTCCGCCCAGAGTCATGATGTTCAAACTAATGCCGAGCCACCCCATCACGATCAACCCGGTCAGAATGCTCAGCGGGATGGACACCGCGGCCACAAGCGTCGAGCGAAAACTGAACAGGAACAGATAGATCACTCCGACCGCGAACACGGCTCCGTACGATGCCTCGCGGGCGACATCACCGATGGCGGATTGCACGTCGGGCGCCTGATCGAATATTGTCGCGATCTCCACGTCGTCGCCCAGGTCGCCTTGCAGCTCTCGTAATCGACTGTGAACTGCGCTTGCCACGTCCACCAGATTCGCGTCCGGCTCCTTCACAACCGCTATTCCCAGACTTTCCTGTCCATTCGTTCGGCTAAGCGTTCGCCGGGCGGTGTTTACAAGGCCGATATCCGCCACGTCCTTCAGCAAGACCGGTCGCGGCCGGGTGCCTGGCGAAGGCGTGGGGCTGCGATCTCCCGGGCCCAACGCTGCGCCGCTTACTCCAATAATCAGATTTGAAATCTCGTCAACCGATTTGAATCGATGCGTGGCTCGTATCGGCAGCGAACGACCGTCGACGGCGATTGCGCCCGCTGGAATTGAAACATTATTGGCCTGCAGGACGCCCGCGATGTGCGCAAGTGATATGCCCGTGGCGGCCAGCCTTTCGGGAATCGCGGCGATCAGAAGTTGCTGCTCCGATCCGCCGGTCACCTCGGCGCTGAACACTCCCGCGACTGACCGTATCTCCGGCGCGATCTTCGACGCGGTCAATTGCTGCAGCTCGCCCAGAGGCCGGTCGCCAACGACGCTGAGCTGCAAGATCGGAAACACGTCCGGCGTGAGCCGGAGCAAACGCGGCTCCTGCGCTCCCTGCGGAAACACCAGGCCGTCCAAGCTTCTCGAAAGCGCCGCCTCGGTCTCGTCCATGTTTGTCCCAAACTCGAACTCGGCTATCACCAGCGAGAGGTTCTCGGACGAAACTGATTGCAACCTGCTCAGACCGCGCATGCCGGATACCAGGTTTTCGATTGGAATCGAAACGTCGTCGGCCACGGCGTTGGGGTTGGCCGACGGGTAGAAGGTGGAAACCGTTATCACGGGAAACTCGATGTCGGGCAGGAGCTCGATCTTGAGGCGCAGCGTGGAATATATGCCGCCCACCAGCACGACCAGAATGGCCAGAATGGTCACCGGCCGCCGGCTCAGGGCCAGTGACGTGATATAGCTCAAGCGGGGTGGCGTCGATCTGCTGTCACGGCAATCGCATGCGGGCGGCGTTGTTCAGGTTGCTTTGACGTTCGTCGCGCAATTTAAGTCGAAATGGCGATTGTCGGTCGATGTCGATCCGCCGATTTTGGTGTGATTTGGCGTGAATTTTGGCGTGATTTGGCGTGACGTGATACTCCTCAGATGCGTGGCTTCGACCGTCGCGAGCACGACCCTATAGCCTACAGGCAGGTGTCCACCGCGCCTGCAATCCGGTTGGCCGGTGGCCCGACCGGGAGACCGGTTGGGAATCGGCCAGGGTCCCCAGCCAACCAGCTCAACAGAGAACTCCAGGCTACACGCTCGAAGGCGGAACGGCTGTTCCGCCTAAAAGTCGTTCCTCACGTTTACCGGCATACCCGTTTCCAGCGACTCCTGCGCAGCCACCGCCACGGCGATGCCGCGCGCGCCGTCCACCACGCCCGGCTCGGGCTCCTGGTCGTTCTCGATGCACTCGGCCATCTTGTAGAAATACGGCACAAGCTCGGCGGCGTGCCCCTCTATCAAGCCGCCATCGATGTCAAGCGGTGGAGCGTCAAGCGTTGAGTGATCGGGTTCGCCATCGATACCAAGATCGAGACCGATTATCGTGCCTTTCGACCCGTAGACCTGAACGCGCTGATGGATGCGGTGCGGTGAGTTTACCGACCCGCACATCACCAGAACGCGTCCCAGCGCCCCGCTCGCGAACTTGAGGATGAGAGTCCAGATGTCATTTGCGGGATACCCCAGGATCACTCCCGAGTTGGCGGCGTAGGCGCTGACTTCCGACACATCTCCGGCGAACCAGCGGAGATAATCGATGGCGTGCGCGCCGCCGCCGAAAAGGAATTCCTGCGGTACCTCCACTCGCCAGGGCGTCCGCTCGACCGTAATCACGCAGAGCGCACTGGGTCCGCCCCAGATCATCAGTCCACCATCGCGATCTGGCATCGTCCACCGTCTCGCATCATGCCGAGGTCCGCCGAGAAATCCAGCGCACCGTTGCCCCCGGGCATGGCCTGTTGCGATGCTCGCCCTGGTCTTTCGTGCAGCCCCCACTCCCGCCGGGAGTGGGTTGGGTGAGGGCGGGCGGCCGAGGAATCCGGGCCGCGGCCACGGCGTGACAGATTCCGGGGGGCTTATACTAGCGGACACGCAGGACGCCGCAGTCGCTAACAGGCAAATGGTTTCGAGAGGGTCAAAGTGATCGAACGGTCGCAGGTTATTCAAGTGGTCTTGCCTCGGCTTCAGTGGAACTTGCCTACGGGCGGCTTAGCATTGCCGCAGCCGGCGAAACTGGCCGGGGCCATCACTCTGGCGCATGGCCTGTCGCAGATATTTCTGATGGCGGCATTCCACGGCTGGGACGGCTTCGCACTGGCTATAGTGGCTATCGATGCCGTTATCGGCGTCGCGCTTCTTAGAGGCTCGACGACCGCCGAGGCGTGGCTGAGGTTCAGGGTGGCGGCGGGATTCCTGCTGTTCGCCCCCGCGATCCTTCTTGCCGGCGACTTCGCGGGTCTCGTCGCGATGCTGGCTCTGTGGACGGGGCAGTTCGCGCTGGTGACGCCCGAATTTAGAAAAACGGTCGGAAGCGGCCGGGCCGCCGGTCTTGCCGCAGCCGGGCTGGTCGGCGGATTCGGACTGTGCGTCGCCCACGGACTTGGCATCTACGCACCCACGGCGCTCGTCTAGGGCGCATTCCGTCGATGGCGGCCGGGCCGCAGCTGCCTGTCGGCGCGGCGTGAATCCGAGCCAGATGCCGGATGTGCGATGCTGCTCTTATCCGAGACGGTTATCGATCCGGTTATCAGCGTGATGTTTCGCGGCAACCGGGCTTGAGTTCTACGCGGGTCTGCTACGAAAGACCGAGTTCGGTCTTGACCTTCTCCCACGGGATGGCCTCACGATTTTCGGGGGCGGTCAGGGCGGCTTCGGCGTCCAGCTCGTCCTCCAGGGTTTCCAATAGCCGTAGGTCATCCATGGAAACGATGGCCGCGAGCGGCTTGCCGCGACGTTTCAGTACCACGCGCTCGCCGGCATAGACGACCCGGTTCAGCAAGTCCGAAAAGATTTCCCTCGCCTCCGTAACAGACACAGAACCCACAACGACATCCTCTCCTTTTCCAAGTCTTGACCGTACCTGATGTTACATACCGTGCGAAGCGAAGGATCTCGGCAGCGGCGTCCAAGATTCCTCGGCGTCCCTCCAATGACGGGCGGGGCCGTTTGGATGAATTAGTCCACGGAGACGATGACCGAGTCCGGACCGGGAGACCGGTCGGGCCACCTGGCAGTGGGAGAACGGCACCGTGGCAGGCGGAGTTCGTTAACGGCTAAGCCGGGAAGGCGATTTCGCCGGCGGCGAATGTGCCGGGCTCCGTTGCAAGGCCCGTGTCGCCGATTTCGCGGCGGAGCTCGCGGATAGCTAAATTGTCCGGCAGAGTCACATCGCCATACCGCACTGGCAAGCCTCTGGCGATCGGCCGGCGAAGTTCCACGCCGTCGGCGAGCGCCAACGGTAGGAGCCCAAGCCGTCGAGCTTCGGGCCATTCGACGATGTATCCGCTGACCGTCGATCCGCCGCTGCCGTCGAGACGCTCACCCGAAGATAGATCGCGCTTGGCAACGGCCGCCACGTCGGCAACGGGATTCTCCCGAGGCGCGGCGGCGGCATGGCCGAACAGCGCGGCCTCCGCGACCGTGAGCGGAGTCTCGATTCCGCAGAGGTGGTAGGGAGTGTAGATGACGCCCGTACGCCCGTCCGCGGCCATCCGCAATCCGTAGAATCCCATATCCTCGGCGGTCAACGGATGGTTCGATCTGATGACGGCGAAGACGCCGATGGATATCTCGTCGGGTGCGTCCGAATCGTCCTTGGCAAGAACGCAATTGGCCAGCTCGACGACTCCCTCGCGGGAAAGGATGCCGCCGTCCCGCGCAAGCCTGAGAAGTCGGGCCAGATCGCCGACACCCGCGGACGGCTCGTGCATACCGGGAACGTCGGGGACGAGTCCGGTCATGTTGGCGACGGCTGTCATTTCGATCTGCGCCTTGGTGCCATCGCGGAATGAGTTGTACATCCGTGGATTGAGACGGCGCCGGTTGACCACGTCGTCGTCATAGCCGTAGCGGACAAATGCCTCTTCGGGAACGCCTGCCCGGTCGGACCGATAGCGGCGCGTGCCTCTCCCGGCGGCGACAATCTGGAAACCGAGCGCCCTGCTCCAGTCGACCAGGCGGTTGACCGCGCCCGGCTGATCGCCGTCGGCCAGCGAGTAGACAGTGTTGTTCTCGCGAGCGATGCGACTGAGGGCGGGTCCGACGGCGACGTCGCACTCAACAGTGACGTTAACGACATTCGTTCCGCTCAACAGAGCGTCGCGGCAGACCCGTGCGGAGATCTCGGGGACGCCGGTCGCTTCGACCACCACATCGACCGGAAGCCCGGGTACGAGGAATGCGTCAGTCAACGCCACGCTTCTACCGGCGATGATTGCGTCGGCGGCAACGCCGGACGATTCGGCCGTGATCACGGAATCCCAGGGCGTTCCGTATGCCTCCCAGGCCGCCGCAAGATTTGAACTCGAAATATCGGCGATGGCCGCCACTTCCATCCCAGGCATCTGCGAAATCTGGGCCACGACGGTGGTGCCGAATCTTCCGGCGCCGACGATTGCCACCCTGACCGGGTCGGATTCTGACTGACGCCGCAGAAGCGCGTCGGCGATCATGTCAACCTTTGACTTCCTGCGCCGCCGCAGTATCGGATCGCAGATTCCACAGCCCCCCGCTCGTGACGGCCATCGACAGAACGAGGACGAGGCCCGGGGAGCGTGCCGGCGCGAACGTCGTAGCAGTGCGAGGCGGGACGACGAAGGCGGAGATCGCGCTATCCGATTCGATTATGAAGACTCTCATCGTCGATCAGCGGGTTCGACGTCCGAAATGGAGAACGGGCGCACATAAGCGCGTCAGAGAAATGTCGCACGGATCGAGGGTCGATGCAATCCCTCACCCCAACCCTCTCCCTGTGGGAGAGGGGGATGCACGGTGGGGGAGGGGGGCTGCACGGTGGGGGAGGGGGGCTCCACGATGGGAGAGGGGGCTGCACGGTAGGCCAGGGTGAACATCGCAATGGGCCGAGCCCGGGCAACGGCGCGAGCGGTTCCCCGGTTTACCTCGGAATTACGGCGGGTTTCGGACCGATGGTTTGGTGTCGGGGCTGACGGCGATTTCAGGGCCTGATGAATTCCGGGTGAAGCGCTAAGCTCTCAGACGCGCGTGGCGACGGCCGCAACATGTGGCTCTGGCATCGGGTCTCAGGCGAATTGGAGGTCGGTTGACGATGGACGAATCAAACTCCAGCGTTCCGCGGTTTGTGGACCACGCCATCATGGCTCGTCGCCAGGCGATAACCCCTGGCTATCTCGAAGCGTTGAAAGACAGAATGTCATGAGAGGCTATGCTGACCTCCAGCTGGACGAGCGCCGCGATGAGCGCCGTCTCAGCGACGCATTAAACGAAGAGCCCGACGTGCTGGTGATCGGTGCGGGCGTGATTGGAGTGAGCGCGGCGTACGCGCTTGCGGCCCGTGGTCGGCGGGTGGCGGTGATCGACGCCGGTCCGATCGGCGCGGGATCTTCGTATGGAAACGCCGGTCTTATAGTCCCGAGCCACAGCATGCCGCTGTCGGTTCCCGGCATCATCGGTCAGGGCCTGCGCTGGATGCTCGATCCTGAAAGTCCGTTCTACATTCGGGTCCGCCTGGACCGGGCCCTATTCTCGTGGCTTCTGAAATTTCGCGCTGCGGCCACCGAGGAGCGGGCCAGGCGCGCGATACCGATCCTGGGCGAACTCCTGCGCGCGAGCCGGGCGCTCTACGATGACTGGACCGCGTCGGCGGAGATGGACTGCGTTTTTGAGGACAAAGGCGTGCTGTACCTGTATCGAACTTCCAAAGCGCTAAACCAAGGCCGGCACGAGATGGAACTGATGGCCGAAACGGGGCCGCAACCGCGCTTTCTCGACGAGGCCGAGATTCGGGATCTCGTTCCGCAGGTCCGCCCCGGCATGGCGGGTGGAGTCAAATTTTCGGAGGATGCGCATCTCGATCCAAACGCGTTTGTCTTGGGGCTGGCGCGGGCGGCCGGGCGCAACGGTGCGGCGTTTTTCGACGGCACCGAGGCGATCGGATTCGAGACGGCGGGTCGCAAGATCACCGCCGTGCGAACGACTCGCGGCGATATCCACCCGAACCACGTGGTTCTGGCGACCGGCGCGTGGACGCCGGCAGTGGCTCGGGATCTGGATCTGAAAATTCCCATCCAGGCGGCGAAGGGTTACAGCCTGACGTTCCGGCGGCCCGACCCGTGCCCGGCGATTCCCGTGATCCTACAGGAGGCGAAAGTCGCGGTTACTCCGATGGGGCCGCATCTGCGTTTCGCCGGAACGCTTGAGCTGGCGGGCATGGACCTGTCGATCAACTCCCGGCGCGTTGACGCGATGCGCCGCGGTCCCGCCCGTTATCTCGAAGGGATGGAGGATCTCGAACTTGTGGAAATATGGCGAGGACTGCGTCCGTGCACACCCGACGGGTTGCCGATTCTCGGATCCGGCGGCAACTGGGAAAACCTGATCGTTGCTGCCGGACACGCGATGATCGGCATGTCGCTGGGCCCGATCACGGGCGAAATCGTGGCCCAACTCGCGTGCGGCGAGACGCCCGAAATCGACCTCGGACCGCTCGCGCAGGAGCGGTTTGAGTAGAACCGGCCCCGGCGACTTTGGGGCCGGCGGAACCGCTGGATCGCCCTGCGCTCTGGCGCCCCGTCCCCGTCGGGAGCGGGATTAGAGGCCAGGGGCGCGCGCGACATTCGTAGCGAGTTTTGACGCGATCGTCGGCGTTTCGGCGCGCTGCAGCGACGGATTACCTGGTCAACCGCGACGACGGCGGCTTTGCTTGTGGGAGCCGTTATCGCAATGGCTTCGGCACGATGGCTATGAAAGCGTCGCGCTCGCAGAGAGGTTGATGCGGCGGCGAACCCGGGCGCCGGCGCGGGCGACTCCGGAAACGCCGAAGCGGACACCACCACTGATGCCACCACGGCCGACAACTCACCGCCCGTCGCGTTCGCGGGTGAGGATCAGGCGGTTTCCGTTGGAAGCGCGGACGCTAACGCAGTCGTTGCGGTAACGCTGGACGGTTCGCTCAGTTCGGATCCAGACGGCACCGACACTATCGCCACGTATGAATGGTCGGATCAAGACGGAATCTTTGCGGGCGTCGAGGCCGTTGTTGAATTCGAGCTCGCGGAAGGCGAGTACGTTTTCACGCTGACGGTCGCCGATGATCAGGATGCGTCGACCACAGACGATGTGAGCATCACCGTATTGGCGGCAAGCGAAAACCTGCCGCCCGTCGCCGACGCGGGCGCCTACGATCCGGTACGCATTGAGGAAGGATCGGATCCGGCGGTCGCCGAGGTAACTCTGGACGGTTCAGGTTCAACGGACCCGGACGGCGACGACACGATCGCTACGTACGAATGGACCGACCCGGACGGTACGGCGGCTGGGACAGGATCGGCTGTACAAGTCTCGCTGGAAGCCGGGGAATACGTTTTCACACTCGTCGTCACTGACGACCAGGGGGCGTCGGATTCGGCGAGCGCAACGATCACGGTGATCGCCGCAGGATTGAATCTGCCGCCGATTGCGGACGCCGGTTCTTACGATGCCGTGCGTATTGAGGAAGACGCCGACCCGGCGGTGGCCGCCGTAACGCTTGATGGCTCCGGCTCAACTGATCCCGATGGCGATGAAACGATAGCGGCGTTCGAGTGGTTCGACGGAGACGGTGCCGCAGTCGGCGCGGAAGCCGTGGTCGAAATCTCGCTCGGAGAAGGCGTTCACGTCATTACATTGGTAGTCACCGACGACCAGGGCGAGGGGGCGACTGACATTGTGACCATCACTGTGTTGTCAGCCGATGCGCCCGTTCCGGAGTCCGACGGCTCAGGCGACGAGGAATCCGATGGAGGCGCCGGAGCCGGTTCGGGGGACGACTCGGAAGGAGATATCGATGCCTCAACGGATGGCGAGGACTCCAAAAAAGACAAGGGCAAAGGCAAAGGCAATAGTGAGTGGCGGAATGCCCTGAGAGTGTTGATATCGCAAGTGCTCCCCAACGTGCCTCTCAGCGCCAAACCCGCGATCTTGAAGGCGATTGCGCGCCTCTCGGAGCGCCTGGGAATTGATCTCGAGCAAATCGGGGTCGGGGGCGGCGACGAAACGAAGGGCAAGTCCGAGAAGGGGAAATCGGAGGACGCCAGGGATAAAGGCAAGGGAAAAGGTACGGGGGAAGATGACCGCGACGGCGAGGACGCCGACGGCGAAAGTTAGCCGTAAAAGGAATTCGAAGCCATACGTTTGAATCGATGCCGCCCTATTGGGCGGCAAACGGTGACTGCCGGCGGTCGCGCTCGATGGGTTTTGGCGCTCTGCACAACCGTAATCGAATGCAAATCGCGAAAGCTGTGCCTGCGCCTCGCGGTCTAAACTCTCCCTCGTTCACGGATGAATTGTCGAGACATTTAGCCGCGCCGCTCGCTGGTCACCGGCTCCATCGCGAGCGCATTGTCTAACCGCCTAGCCGTACTGCTCCCTGATCGCCGCGGCGATCTCCTCCGGCCCGTCCTCCTGGATGTAATGCTTCGCGTCCTTCAACTCCACCAATCGCACCTGCGAAAAATCCCGTTGCCATCGCGGGATAAACGCCCCCGGCTCGAAGCCGAAGTCCTTCATCCCCCACGTCAACAGCAGCGGCTTCTCCGTCAGCCTCTCGAGCACCCGCTGTTCCAGCGCGGTCATCCAACCTTTCGAACCGCGAATCGCCCTCGGGAACACTGCTAAACCCTCGCGCAATCCCCTCGGCTGCACTTTCCGGTAGTGATCCATTTCATCCTCTGTCAGTTTCGCGTTTGTAAACATCGGAATGAATCGCTCCACGAATAAGTTCTTTTCGCGAAAGAGCCACTGCATTGGCGGCGACGACATGATCATCCCGAATCCATTCATCTTCAGCCCCTCGGCCGGCCAGTACCACGTATTTCCCATCACGAGTCCCCGGAATCGATCCGGCTCCTCCACCGCCACCTGCAAGCCGATCGGGCCGCCCCAGTCCTGACCCATCAAGATCGCATCCTGCAAATCCAGCTTCCTCACCAGCTCGCCCACCACCACCGCATGCTCCTGCGGCATGTAGCCATACCCGGGCGGACGGCCCGAAAGCCCGAAGCCCGGGTAATCCACTGCGATACAGCGAAAATCGTCCCTCAGCAGGCGCACGATCTTCCTGTACAAAAGCTCCACGTTGGGTTCCCGTGCAAAAACAGGATCGCCGGTCCCTCCCCTTCGTCGATGTAGTGCACCGCTCCCACCGAACTTTCAAACCACCGCGACTCGAACGGGTACAACTCCTGCGACGGCACGAAATCTATTTGACTCTTCATCTCATACATTTCCTTTGCCTGAATCGCCGAGGACCAGCCATCCACCATAACAACTCCCATCGCCGATCTTCCTCATCCCCTCCGCCAAATTCAGAACTGGCGTTTTGGCCCAACTATTCGTATCTTTGCCAGACAGCACATTGCGAGATTTCCCACGGGGGGATCTGGGATTTCATGACCTACTTCATCACTGAGCCTTGTATAGGCATAAAGGACGCCACTTGCGTGGACGTTTGCCCGGTGGACTGCATTCATCCCACGCGCGACGAGGCCGAATTCGAGACCGCCGAGATGCTTTACATCGATCCAGACGAATGCATTGATTGCGGCGCATGCGAACCGGTTTGCCCGGTCGAGGCCATTTATCCGGATTTTGATTTACCCGCGGAAATGGCAGAGTACGCGGATATCAATATCAACCATTTTAAAGACTAGCTTCCGGTAGCGTCCCGGCCGCGCATGGATCGGCAGCCGGACTCGTGCCCACCCGCCCCGACCGGAATAGATGCAGGTTTACCGTTGTCCGGAGCTTGCTCCCGCTCCTTCTAGCCAGGCGCCGGGTCGCCCGCTTTCCTCGTAAAAAGAGTTCCGGTGCGAGGGCTCCGTATACGGCGGTCCACCCGATCGCCCGCATCCGCTTGCCGGCCGGGTGAGCCCAGGGTTGAGCGTCGATACACCGCCACCGCCCGCATTTCCGCCGGGCATCCGCTTGCCGGATTGAGCGCAACTATTACACCGTGTCGCAGCTGCGGCGTCGCATTCGAGCTGCCTCAACTCGGCGCGGACCCCACCCCGGATCGCACCGGCGGCTTGTAGCACCGGCGTGCTGTGGCCCGCCGCGCTTGACATGCGGAAACAGATCGCCTCCCTTTCCTATTACGAACAAAAACCGCACGGCTGCGGCCGCGGTACCGAAGAGATCGCCAGGATATTACGCAAAGGCCACACGACGTGAAACCATACCTATGGGCCCCGGATTCGATTGATCTGCGTTCACGCCATCCGGACACCGCGCGCCCGCCGCCGCGATAACCGCGAACCACACACCGGCGGCCCCCATGGCAAAGCCACACTGAGCCGCCGGGAATTAGAAGAGGCGCAAGCCATCTCGCTGCACGAAAGGACCATGCGCCCCATGGTACTTTTATCAGTCCAATCAGGTGCCGTCAATTCGGCCAGGATTCGTGCCGACGTTTCGGGCCACGCGGTCCTTCGGCGCCGTACCGCCCGAGGTCAGACCAATGGGTGCCGAAATTAACTTCGGCGCCCGTAAATCCACGACCCCGCCGGGCGGAGCGATTGGACCCCGCTGGAGCCGCCGTTTTCGGCGCCAAAAAAGCGTCGGGGACTGGTTGAACGAATGGATGGACTCATGCGTCCGGTTGACCAAACCGGACGGTACGATTCGCGCGTACGAGGCCGGGGTTAAACATATTTCGCGCGAGATCGGGCACTGGCCGCTATCGGTTCTTAACGACATGCGCCGCGCCTCCGACCTCCAGGCGATACTTGCCCGCAAGGCAACGCAATACGCGCCGTCATACGTTTCGATAATGGCCACCGTTCTCCGGCAATCCGGCGACCAGGCGGTCGCATGGGGCATCCTCAAACAGAACGCCGCCCGCCTGATACGCTCGCCCGGCGAGCGACACCCCGAAGCCGATCCGATAACTCCCGACGAACTCCCAAAACTCCTGCATTCAATCGACGGTCACCGCTATCGCAATTTCTGGGTCGTCAGCATGACCACCGGTCTACGCTTTAGCGAACTTTCTGCGCTGCGCTGGAGAAACATCGACTTTGAAGCACGGATCATGGTCGTGATGCACAAGATCGCCAGAGTGCGCGGCCGGGGATGGCATTTCGACCGCCCAAAAACCGCGAGCACGCGAAGATCCCTCCCGCTTGCCGGCGAGGCCCTGCAGCCCCTTCGCAGCCAGGCTCAACTGAACGGCGTAATGCGTGCCGAGGCTCTCCACCGTTGGACGGAATTCGAGCTGGTTTTCCCAACCCGGATCGGCACGCCCTTGCATCACGGCAGCGTGTTAACCGCCTGGAAAACCGCGCTGAGAAATGCCGACGTCCGCTACAGACCACCCCATCAAATGCGGCATTCCTTCGCAACAAATCTCATCCGGCAGGGAACCGACTTTCGGGAGATCGCCGATCTTCGAGGACACGCCAGCCCAAAGACCACATTACGCACCTATATTGCGACGTCCACAGCTTCGCATTTCAAAGCCATTGCCCAGATTGACGTGATATTCGATCAGGCCCGACCCGTCGACTCTTCGTAGGACGCCAGAACCTCGTTCGCGCAGCCGAGCCCAACCATTTGCATCGTTCTGGCCTTAAACGCGCTTCCCGAGCGAAATGCCGCGGTTGCCGAAAAACTGCAAACGAACCGCTCGGGCCATGCGTCGTCTCTCGGTCGGCCGTGGTTGCTCGGCGGGACGTGCTGTCGGCGCACCGGCGCTTCACGTCCCGCGCTGCCACAGTGTTTCTGGACGCTATCAAATAACGTATGCCGTTTGCAGTCACCAAAATCGCGGTAGATTGCGGCACAGGATTCATGGCCTGATACAAAACCGCCTGCCGGCATCAATGAATCCGCCTCTTCGTAGTCCCGCCGGGGTCGCCCAAACTCAACCGCGCGTCAAATGCGCTCTGGGCGCCCAGGCTCAACGGAAACGTAGAACGCGCGCCCAGCGCACCCACCGGGAGGAGTTCTATTAACTCACCAGCGCCGAAACCACGGTCGCCTGCACGAGCACAGCGCTTGTGGATTCGGGAATTGACCTCAGACCACGTCAAGTCCCATCGGTCCCGGGACTAAGAACACCGGGCGAGATCGGATGTATTACCTACACCCGTCAACGCGGGGGAGGCCGGCGTCCCAGCAGCACTGCACAAGCACATGAACTTGCAACCGAACAAAAACCGTGCATAATATCCGGTGAGCCATTCGAACGGATTGAATACAGACCCGGCTCGCCGGTGCTACGATCCCCAGGGCCGGGGCCGGTAGCTCAGATGGTAGAGCAACGGACTTTTAATCCGTGGGTCGAGGGTTCGATTCCCTCCCGGCTCACCCATTTCTACCCCTGTGAATCTCACTATCGAGGCAGAAGCGGTAGCTCCGAATTGGCCTATTGACAGCCAACGGGACAACACGGTCCCGGCTCTCTACGGACGTTTTGCAACGATGGGAGTAATCCCAACGTCGCTGGTCTGGATTCGAAGCGGAGGCCGCTCAGGCTCGGCCGGCGAGCACTGCGTCCATGCTGTCGGCGGCTTCGCGCCTCAGCTCCGGCATCACGTGGCTGTATGTGTTCATGGTGAGGGTGATCTGGCTGTGCCCCAGGAGTTCCATTACCACTCTGGCGGGCACGCCCTGTGCGAGCCACATCGACGCTGTCGTGTGGCGCAGATCGTGAAAACGTATCCGTCGCAACCCGGCCTCAGTGAGTAGACGGTGAAACGCTCGTATTAGGTTGGAAGCCTCGATGGGCGTCCCACGCTGGGTCGTGAAGACGAGGCTCCAGTCCTCCCATTCGGAACCCGTCAGCAGCCGTTCCTGGAGCTGTTCAACTTTATGTTGTCGTAGAGCAGCGACAGAGGTTTGTGGGAGGTCTATGGTCCTGCGGCTGCTCCTTGATTTGGGTTCAACGAGCTGAAACTTGCTATCGATCCGCTGAAGTGCCGTGTGGACTCTCAACGACCGGACCTCAAGATCCACATCATTCCAGCGCAGGCCGAGAAGCTCGCCCTGCCTCATGCCTGTCGCGATGGCGAGAACGTAGAGGGCTTCGAGGCGATCTCCGTGGATTGTGTCCAGTAGCTGTTGCACCTCTTTGGACAGCAGCGGTTTGACTTCTTCGTATTTCACCCGAGGAGGATCAACCAGCTTGGCCACGTTGCGGGGGATTACCCCCCACTTAACGGCTTGCCCCAAGCCGCGACGCAGGATCGCATGGTGGTACTGAACTGTTCGGGGCGACAGTCCTGCCTCCAATTTCCGGTTCAGGTACTCCTGGACGTGGGAGGGCTGGAGCATTCCCAAACGCAGATGCCCGAAGGCCGCTGCCAGGTGGAGTTCCACGACCATCTGGTACGACTCGAACGTCCTCGGCCTGACATTGTGCTTGACCAAGTCGGCAAGCCACTGGTGCAGAAATCTCTCGACCGTCAGGCGCTCAGGCGTGATCGGCAGTCCCTGTTCAACATCGCGCATGACTCGATGCAGCTTCTTGGCCACAACCTGCCTGGTGGACCCATAGACGTGCTTCCGCTTGCGTTTCTCATTCTCGTAGCCTATCGACGCTGAGCCCACCCAGCGGCCGTCCGAGCGTTGGTAAATGGATCCTTCGTTGTTGCCGCGGCGGCGGCTCATGACGCCTACCCGTCTTTCGTGGACGCCGAACTCTGAGCTCTGAAGACCGCGAGGAAATACACGAAATCATCTGCGTCCCGGTCGGCGAGGTTAACGGCTTCACCCCGGCCAAGCCTATCGAGCGTAGTGGCGGCGCTCGGCAGTTGCCGAAATTCAGGTTCCTCGACACTGGTTAGGTAGATGTACTCGCGGTCGGGCCACTCCTCACGGTGTCGGACGAAATGCTCCCGCCGCGCCTGTTTACGGTGTTCCTCGACCAGACCTCGGCCCAGCCATGCGGATGCCGACCCGATGAGGAAGTCGAGGTCTGCTGTGTCGATCCCATGTGTCTCGCGCCGCAGGTACTCCTGTGCGAGCCGCCACATGTCCCAGGGATGCAATTCCGGCTCCGCCGTGGTGATAAGCGTGACTATCTGGGCTTCTCGGCGGGTTAGCACCGCATTCCGGTTTGCCCCACGACGGGTAACTTCAGCCCATACATGCGGGACGAATCGGGCCTCGTCCGCTGTGGTCTTCGGATCACCAAGCGACCAAGGTCCGCTCGCATCGTTCGTCTCCAGATCCCTGACCATGCGCTCGATAGTGCGCCGGCTCGGGAGATCGTCCTTTCGTCCAAGCTTTTGCAGATATCGGGCGAGTTCGTCGTGAATCTGAGCTGCTGATAGTCCATGGTCCTTCAATTCGACCACTTTCAGCTGTGCCACTGCCGCCACCCGCCTGCGCCGTAGTGTCGCCATAGGTCCTTTTAATGTCGGATTATGTCACTGTAGTGCTGAAACTATATCGTATACTGACGCTAAGACCTTACCAGTTAACACTTAACATGAAAAATATCGAGGTGAACTCCAGTGGACCGGATCTTGCTGCGGGTGACCGAGGCGGCCGAAGTGTGCGGCATCGGCAGGTCGAAGGCCTATCTCCTCGTTGCGAGTGGGGAATGGCCATCAGTAAAGATCGGTCGATCCGTGAGGGTGCCGCTTGAGGAGTTGCGGGACTGGGTAAAACAGCACGTGAATAGGCCCAGTGGCGATTTGAAGTCGGACGGTTAGTGGTCGAAGGATGAGCCAGAACTGGCGCGGCTCGCGCTTTGAGGGCGGGGAAGTCAATGCCGGGTCTAAAGTCGCGTTCCAAGACGCAGCGCTCGAATTGGCAACGGCGGGTTGGTTTGTGTTCCCGTGCCATGAGAGCGACGGCTCCCGATCGCTAGCGAAGGCACCCCGAACCCCGCACGGGCATCTCGACGCGACCCGCGATCCTCGTATTATCGATGCGTGGTGGATACGCTGGGCTATCGCGATGATCGGGGCGCCGGTGCCCGAGGCGCTACTCGTTTTGGACATCGATCCCAGGAACGGCGGGAGCCTCGAAACGCTTGAGGCGCTGACCGGGCCGCTTCCGGCCACACTCACTACCTGGTCCGGACGCAACGACGGCGGACGGCACCTTTATTTCCGGCGCCCCATGGCGTTGCTGACGGGAGCGCTGCTGCCAGCAGGAATTGACCTGAAGATCAACGGCTACTGCATCTTGCCACCCAGTCTTCACCCTGCCACCGGACAACCGTACCGATGGGAAAAACACGACCCAGCCCTCGTGCCGTCGCGCTTGCGCGAGCTTTTGCGGCCGCTTCCGGTGCGACCCCAGATGACCGGCCGCCGCATACCACGTGGCTCGTGCCTTGTGCATTTTGTCGAGAGGCTTGAGCCGGGGCACAGGAACAGTGGCCTCTTCTGGGCGGCCTGCCGCGCCGCTGAAGACGGTGTGCTTGGCCAGATCGAGGCCGAACTGGTCTTGGCGGCCGTTTCGACTGGACTCCATGAAAGCGAGGCGCGCCGGACCGTCGCATCGGCCTCGCGGACGGTTGGAGCCGTCCGATGACGGTGCCAGAGGTTACTAAACCCGAACATCTCGTCGGCCACGTCGTCCTGGAAACGCTGCGGGCTGCCCTGGAGCGCTACGTTGTGCTGCCTTCGCGCGAGGCCGTGTTCGCCGTCGTCCTCTGGATCGGGGCTACTCACGCGCAACTGGCGTGGGAGCACGCCAGTCGGCTTGTCGTGAAATCCCCGCTCAAGCGATGCGGCAAGACGCGCCTACTGGAGGTGATTGGCGAGACGGCGCACGCCCCACTGCGAACTTCTAACATCTCCAGCGCGGCTCTCGTGCGTTCGATTAGCGAGGCCGATCCGCCCACCATCATTCTGGACGAGGCGGACACCATATTCGGGAAGCGGCGAGGCGCGGTGACCGAGAAGGCTGAGGACATCCGCGGCATCCTGAACAGCGGTCACAGTCGTGGCTGGCCATACATTCGCTGGGATGCCATCGCAAGACGCGCCGAACACTGTCCGACGTTCGCGATGGCCGCCCTCGCGGCGATAGGCGATCTTCCTGACACCATTGAAGACCGGGCCATAGTCATCCCCATGCGACGCCGTGCAATCGGCGAAGAAGTCGCGTCCTACCGCCGCAGGCGCGCCGTACCAGAGTTGCGCGCGATCCGCGACGATCTCACATCGTGGGTCCCATTGCAGGTTGATTTGCTCGCCAATGCGGAGCCTGAACTTCCGGTCGAAGATCGTACCGCTGATGTGTGGGAGCCGCTCATCGCCCTCGCCGAAGCCGCTGGTGGCAACTGGCCAGACCGTGCTCGAACGGCCTGTCTGGCTCTGACCGCCGACGCGCAGGATGACCCTGACGACGGCGCGGCCGGCGAGCGCTTACTGAACGACCTGCACTTGGTCTTTGAGGACCGCCAGGTGCTGGCCACGGAGTCAATACTCGACGCCCTTAATGACATCGATGAGGCACCTTGGGCCGACTGGAACGGGAAGCTGCTGGGCGCACGTGGCTTGGCGGAGTTGTTAAAGCCGTTCGGCGTCCGTTCTAAGACCATCCGAGTAGGAACCGCGACGCCAAGGGGTTATGAGCGTTCCCAGTTGGAGGACGCCTGGACCCGCTACAGGCGCAAATCCGCAACGTCTGCAACAGCGCAACAGCGTCAGGTTGGCGGATCCGAATTCCCCGAGAATGACAGTAATCACGGTCAGGTTCCGGGTGTTGCGGATTGTGTTTCGGATTCTGAGAACCGATCCGAAACAGTGTCCGTAAGAAGTGAGTCTCCCGATGTTGCGGATGTTGCGGTGGTTTCGCAGAGCCCTCCGAACGGTGCCGGACGTGGCGCCACAGAGGTTGGTGACCTATGACGCTGAACGAGCTCATGGCGAAGGTGGCTGAAATGGGCATCAGTCTGGAGCCTCGGCTGAGGTTCGAAGCGCCGACCGGAACGATTACCTCCAACCTTCGCGACGAGCTGTCCGCACACAAGGACGAAATATTGGCGTACCTGCTCGGTCCTGAGGGGCTTGACTCCTTGCGCCGTCTGCATGACCTCTACCACGCCACGTGCTTTGAGCTTGCCGAGACTCTTGGCTGGCCGGAGCTTCGGATCGATCCGCCCAAGACGATCGTTCGAGGCGAGGCCAACTGGCGCCTCTATCTGAACAAAGCAAGCATTCCCGAATTGCGGGACCAGGTCCTGCCGCGACTGCGCTCGATGCTCGACGAAATCCCCCCGCCTGAAAGGGGCAGATTGTGATGCGGTCGAGGGCCGCAAGGGATCCCTGCCGGGTTGGGACCGTCGATCGGTTGGAGGGAAAAGATCCCCCGTACCGGCAATTGCCGGGCGCCCAAATTGCCATTGCCAGCCGCCGACCGGTGTTTCTATCGGACAGGCTCGCTGGCACGCACAAGAGGTGTCGACATGTCAGCAGAGACGAAATTGAATTCTGTCCGCCTCAAGATCGAGTATGTGTCGTTCGACAAACTTCATCCCGATCCGACGAACCCGAATCGCGAGTCCGACGCTGTGCTCGAGGCGCTGACACGCTCGATCCAAAACAGCGGGCTGGTGCAGCCTATCCTGGCCTTGACGGACGGGACCATCATCGCGGGGCATCATCGATTCCTTGCCGCACGCAAGGCCGGTTTGGACGAAGTGCCTGTGATCTTCCTGGACCTCAGCATCGAACAGGCGCGCCTTCTGAACGTGGGCCTCAACAGGATCCACGGAGAGTTCGACCAGGAGCTGCTCGGACGCCTGCTCGCGGATCTTTCCAGCGTTCCGGACATCGACCCGACTCTGTCCGGGTTCGACGACAACGAGATCCAGCAGATTCTCAAATCGTTGGACGACCGCGAGAAGCGCGATCGTCCCGAGAGTTTCGACCTCGACGCAGCCCTCGAACACGAGACCCCAGGACGCGTCACGATGGGGGACGTGTGGCAACTCGGCGACCACCGGCTCATGTGTGGCGATGCCACCGAACCCGCGCACGTTGCGGCGCTGTTGGGCGAGACAAAGGCGAACATGGCTTTCACTGACCCGCCGTACAACGTTGCATTGGGAGACCACGGCGGTCGTCAGAAGGGACAGCGTCGCCGCCGGTTAACGAATGACTCCCTTCCGCCAGCTGAATGGGAAGCCTTCGTCCGCACCTGGGCGTCGGCCCTAATTGCCCACGTCGACGGCGCGATCTACGTATGCATGTCGAGCAAGGAACTACCGTTGGTATCGAGCGTTTTGGCCGAGGAAGGGGCCCACTGGTCGGACACGATCATCTGGGAAAAGGACAGATTTGTGTTGGGGCGCGCCGATTTCCAGCGTCAATATGAGCCCATCTGGTACGGGTGGCGCGAAGGTGCAAAACGCCACTGGTGCGGGGACCGGGACCAGGGCGACGTTTGGCGTATCGACCGCCCTTCGGACAGCGACCTGCACCCAACCATGAAGCCGCTCCGTCTCATCGAACGAGCCATCGAGAACAGCAGTAAAGCCGGCGACGTGGTATTGGATCTGTTCCTGGGCTCAGGCAGCACGGTGATCGCTTCCGAGCGCACCGGTCGCGCCTGCTACGGAATGGAAATCGATCCAAGATACTGCGCCGTGGCGATCAGGCGTTGGGAATCCTTCGCCGGTCAAAAAGCGGAACTGGTTTTCTCGTTTACTCCCGACACTATTGCGACATTGTGATCATTGCTGGCCAGGGCGAAGCAACTGCGTATCTCCCGCCTATGAACCTCGTCCCCTGCAGAGGTAGGAAATGCTAAGGAGTACAGGTTCCCGGACGTGCTCGTTTCGCAAGTCCAACAACGACCCGTGCAGGGCGACGCCCATGCGGGACGGAACATTCTGCTTCTGGCACGACCCGGATCACGCGCAGGATGCGGCGGAAGCGCGCCGCCTGGGAGGAATAAGGCGAAGACGCGAGAAGACACTGGAAGGTGCCTACGAGTTCGGTGGTCTGGCTTCAATCGAAGGCATCCGTCGAGTTCTTGAGATCGCGGTCTTCGATACGTTGGGTCTCGAGAACAGCATCGCGAGATCCAGGGCGCTGGCGTATCTCGCTCAGATCGCTTTGCGTGCACTTGAGGTCGGCGAACTGGAGGAGCGATTGGCCTCGGTTGAGGCAGCAATCACGTCAACTCGCCATGAACCGGGTAGCGTCTTCGACCGCCCTGCCCACCTGCCTGATTACGAGTTGATCGGTGAAAACTGATGGCCAATCGTGCACATCGACTCGACCGTATCGAATCGTCTCTTACGCCAACTGAAGCCGTGGTCAAGTGGATGGACGAGGCGCACGAACATGGGTCATTGAGAGAATTTGCCCTGTCCATTGTCAGGCAACCTGATACAAAGGCTCCGCTCTATCGCCTGCGCGAGTTTGTTATTCCGGGGCTCGAGCAGCGTCTAAAGGGGAAACCACCCGACGAGAAGAACCGAAGGATTCACCAAGCCCTCAAAGACATTGCTTTTCTCTATTACCTTCAGTTAGAGGTCAATACGCGGGTGACGGCTGAAACTCGTGCCTGGCTGCTGACTGCTGTTCTCATTAGTAAGGCGTGGCTGAACAGCGGCTCCTCACCCGGTGAAACCGACCAGGGTATCGATGACGAGGGAAGCTGGCGCTCTTCAGCGCAGCGATTCATCCACGAGCTATATGTCTACGACCGGGCTGCTTACGTTGTAGGCGACGCGTACTTTAACGGCCGGCCAGTTTTGTTTCCCGACGCTGCCGAAACCTTGCAGGATCTCATCGGGCGAATTGAGACATTGATTGAAATGGACCACCAAGACGTCAAAACCGGGAACGGGAAGTGTCGAGCCAGAACCCGAATCATTGACCTATACAAGATAAAAGAACTGGCGCAGGAAGACGCGAAGCACCTTGTTGGCGAAATCGTAGTGATGGCGAAGGCAGAGGCCCTGGAGATCTGTGGCGAGAATCAAGATTCGGCATTGCTGGTGAAGAATTACCTTGAGGCCGGCCTCGGTGGAGCTGCTTAGGGGCATCTCTCAACGGCCGAAAAACGCAGCGGGCCCCCGCACACTATGAAGACTTCTGGTCATAGACTTCAACGTCGCATCCGTTCGCCTCGTATGTGTCAGCGAATTCGTTTATGTGAGATATCCACTTCGTGACCCTGCCCCCAACTTACCCTCACTCATAAGTAGAATCTTTTCAGGTTATGGCCCCAATTGGGGCGGGCTGCAAACTCGTTGGGTGTGAGCCCATCCAGGCTCGTGTGCGGGCGTGTTGTGTTGTAGTCGTACCTCCATTCCGCGATGATCCGCCGCGCTTCGGCCAGGCCGGCGAAGAGATGTTCGTTGAGGCACTCGTCGCGCAGGCGGCCGTTGAAGCTCTCGACAAAGCCGTTTTGCATGGGCTTGCCCGGTGCGATGTAGTGCCAGCCAACGCCGCGTTCCTGCTGCCAGCGCAGGATAGCGTTTGAGGTGAGCTCGGTGCCGTTGTCGCTGACCAGCATGCGGGGGCGGCCCCGCAGCTCGACGATGCGGTCCAGCTCCCGAGCCACGCGGACGCCAGACAGCGATGTGTCGACGACGCGGGCGAGGCACTCGCGGCTGAAGTCGTCCACCACCGCCAGGATGCGGAACCGCCTGCCGTCGGCCAATGCATCCGCTAAGAAATCGAGCGACCAGCGCTGGTTGCGGTTCCAGGGGAGCAGCAGCGGGGCACGCGTGCCGAGCGCCCGCTTGCGCCCGCCTCGCTTGCGCACCGTGAGCCGTTCCTCGCGATAGATGCGATAGAGCTTTTTATGATTGAGCCGGATGCCTTCCCTGGCCAGCAGGATGTGCAGACGGCGGTAGCCGAACCGTCGGCGCTGCTCGGCCAATTCCCGCAACCGCTTGCGGATGCCGGCGTCGTCCGGCCGCCTCGATTCATAGCGGTAAGTCTTCGGATCCATCCCGACAAGAGCGCAGGCACGGCGCTGCGAGTGACTAGTCTCCGTCATCGCCCAGGCCGCGGCCTTCCTCCGCAATCTGGGCGTTAGAAGTTTTTTGCAAGTAGCTCGCGCAGCGTCGCCACATCCAGCATCGATTCCGCCAGCAGCTTCTTCAGGCGCCGGTTCTCATCCTCCAGCCCCTTCAGCTTCCTGGCGTCTGATACCTCCATGCCGCCGTACTTGGACCGCCACTTGTAAAACGTCGCGCCGCTGACCCCGTACTTGCCGCAGAGCTCTGCGGCTGGCAACCCCGCCTGGTGCTCTTTGAGGATGCCGATGATCTGTTCCTCGCGATACCTGCTCCGTCTCATGTCCGTCTCCTCCCATTGAACGGACTCTACTCAAAATCGAGGGCATTTTCGGGGGCAAGGTCACTCGCCGTCCTCCCACGATCTGGACGGCCGCCACCAGCGACTGTCACAGCATATGCGACCGCAAAGACAATGAATCCGATTCCGCACTAGGGCAGATGCACTGGACAAGCGTTCGCCGAGACGCCAAAGAAACGCAAGCCGGGTCCGTTTGGCTACTGGCTCGACTTTTATTGGGGCAAAATCATCAGAGTTGTTACCTCGGCTGACGCCGATTACGCTCTCGTCGTACGGAACCCAACCGCCAAACAACCGAGGCGGCCGTCAACGCGACCGGGACCGCGGTGGCGACTCCGCGCGATCAAGGCCTATCGCCATGGGACTACGCCGCCGCATCGGGCTGGGTCGAAGGCACGTTCCGGAGTTTCTGGGCCGGATATGGCGTGCGCAAGATGACGCTGCCAGACACTGCGTATCTGGCCCTCTTCGCGGTGCTCCTGGTCAGCGCGGCCGGGCTGATCAGTGTCATCGTTCGAACGCGCGCAAGAGCCAGTCGGGACAGCGCCCTGTGGATTGCCTTCGCGGCCGCCTTTGCCGTCCTGTGGGGGCTGAACTTCTGGTCGAGTTGGACGCTTGACGGTGCCGCGATGCACGGCCGCTACGTCTATCCCGCGATCGTGCCATTCGCGGCGCTCCTTGCTGTGGGCCTCGGCGAGGCTGGTGCGTGGCTGGGCCGTTCCCGGTCCTTGCTGGCGATGACGATCCCGCTCATGATCGCCGCGAACCTTGCGTATTTCGTCCGCGTTGTCATTCCCGATGTGGTGGCGCTGGGTGCGTAGCGTCGGGCGCTACAAGCACCCACTTCAGCTCGCCGGCGAAGCAATCATTAGCGTCATTGCGCTGGCGTGGCGCGGCTACCTAGCCGCGCGCCCTGTGCACATCCCAGTACTGCAAATATCCGACGCGGTACAGCCGTTACGAGCGCAAGTGCTGTCAGGTGTGAGGGGCCAGACTTTCTTGGCACCCACCGATCGGATCGATCGTATCGACATTACGCTCGATACTCGAGTGCAGCCTGGAAGTTGGGTACGCGTGAAATTCGAGCTGGCGAGCGGAGTGCAGCAGCGATCCACGCTGGCGTCCGCGATCGTCGTCCTTGACCGCACACGCACGCGTTGGCCGATTCAGCTGAACTTTAGCGCCGGCGTTGCCCGCCGCAACGAGACACTGTATCTGCGATTAGAGTCCGTACTGCGTACCCCACAGGATGGCATCTTCTACTGGTACAGCAACAGGGATATCTATCCGATGGGGGACTTTCTTGGTCTTGACCGACTCGAGATTCCAGGTCAGGACTTGCTGTTCACGCTATACCGCGAGCCGGCGGTCCCCAAGCCTATCGCGTGGCTTGAAGCGCTCGTCGGTCGGGTTGTCCCCGCCGCCGAGCGGGTCGGCATCGTTCCGGCTTGGGTTGCTACCCTCATGAGCGGTCTAACGCTCGCAGCAGCCGCTGCGGTGCTGGCGACAACAGTGCCACTAATCGTGCGGCTCCTCCCGGTGCGAAGGACGCGGCTAACGACGCCGGCCGTGGCGCTTGCCATTGCCGGAGCCGTCCTGGCGGTGATGGCGTGGGGTGAGATCCCCGTCGGCAAGCTCGTCTTGGACCTTGCTTGAGCCTGGCGCAAGACCTCAGCCGAGGGGCGCTAACGCCGCTACCGTTGAAAGGCGCTCACCAGCCGAGGCGGTATTGGCATGACCCAGGTCGCGCTAGGTCGAACTACGCCGGAGTTGGTGCTAGACGACCTGGGCGTGGTGATGCGTCCTACGCGGTTTCGCTCGTTGATCATCATGGCGGCGCTCGGTGTCCGGTGGGGCTGGGCGAAATCAGCCGTAGAGGGGCAGAAACGCCACGAGAGAGCGCTCGGCCTGCCCCCGCGACGCATATAAAAGTCCGGCGCATCGCCGCCGGGCGCGTCTCACCGACGCTTGGCGGACCTGGGTGGCACCGGCAGTGCGAGCGCCACGAGGAAGGCTGGGATAAACGCAAGAAGCGTCAGCGAGACCGCAACGTCTGCGGCCAGCACGGACCACCGCCAATCGGAGGTAAAGGTGCGCCACACCGCCTGAAGTTTGCTCCGCGTTGGTTCCGCCGCGCTGTAGAGCACGAACGCGAGGTCCTGGTCCGGCCATGCCTGTACACCGTTGACCCAGAGTCGTCCAGCGTCGTATCGGTCCGTCTTCGTCGCGCCAAGCCGGAGGTTGGCTGCAGGTTCGATCTCAGCCACCACCCATATGGCCAATGCCTGCCCTTCAGACTCTGCGAGCGGCGGGAAATCGACACTTCTCCACCTGGGGATATCCCCTGCGGGCACTTCTACCCGCCCCTCACGAAGTACGCGCTCTGGAAACCCCGCTTCTGTGATACGCATCGCCACGGTCCCTGGACGACCGCCTGGGTCGCGGTTGGCGGTGCGTAGCCCGAGCCTCCCAATGGGAGAGGCGGGCATTCGTACTTCCTGCACCACGGCTTCTTGATCACTGAGGCTCACTTCGAAGGTAAAGGTATTGGTGAAGATGTCCCCTCTCGTATCGACGACAGGCACTCGAAAAACGAATGCGGCGACAAGGCTACCGAGAACTACAACCACCGCGACCGACCCGACGAGCAGCGCGCGAATTCGGCGGCCACCAAATACGTCGGGTGACGGCCGTGACGCCGTGTCGATCCTAAGGGCGATGACCGCGCTCAGCACGATGAGTAGGGTCCCGCCGAACTCCAACGTCTCTTCGAGCACGAACTCCAGCTTGTCAGCGCGGCCTTTAAAAATGAACGTGGCACTCGCCTCATGCACGACGGCGAGCAGCCAGGCGACGAGGCCTAGGGCAAACGGCACACGGGTCGCTCGGGTTCGTAGTCCCTTCCGAGCAAAGGCCCCCATCGCGATCACGAATGCCACGATGAGCGGGCTGAGAACCGCGGTCCAGATATTTGGGCCTACCGCTTGAGCGAACTCCGCGCCGAATACTGACTCCCGGATGACAACTAGGCCCGTGATGTGGAAATCTGAAACTTCTTCCCAGGCCAGATAAGCAGCCGTTACTCCCAACGCGGTCCAGCCACTTATGGCAATCCAACCGGCCGCCCTACGACGGCTGTGAACCGCGTTCACGAGCGCGAGGAGTGCAAGAGTCAGGAGGCCCGCCGCGGAGATCGCGTTTGCGACCGTCCCCTCGTGCTCAGGATTTAGATGGCGCGGTATGGCGTCAGGTGGAAGCAGCCCGGGGAATACCAGGCTGATGAGTTGCGGGACAACGAATCCTCCCCACCAGAAGGCCACCGCCCCCAGGAGAAGTGTCCGCCAGGCCCATTCCGTGAGCCGCCAGGCCTTTGGATGGGCGATTCGCGATGTCGTGCCAGGGTTCGTGCGGATAGCACATCTTGCTGACGCTGGAGGCTCAGGTCAAATTCGCCGCCGCCTCGCTCACCATTTTCGCTGTCCGTGGTGAGGCTGCTAGAGCCTTAACGCCGGCGTTGGTGAGCACAGAGCAAGCGCAAGAGGCGATCCACCGTGTCAAGGGCCTGGTCTACTAGTCGCCCGGCTACCGCCCCACCACGACGGCCGTCATGACCGGCACGCCGGACCCCGACCACATCTCCACCAGCTGCGTAGAGCGCGCCAATCTGACGATGCGAATGAGCATGCGCAGGTTCACGCGCCTGACCAGCGGCTTCTCAAAGAAGGCCGAGAACCACGCGCACGCGGTGGCGATCCATTTCATGTACGACAACTTCGGGCGCTACCACCAGACGTTGCGCTCAACGCCTGCGATGCGGGCCGGAGTGACCGATCACCGATGGTCCCTAGAGGAAATCGTGCGGCTGGCAAACTGAGACGCAACCAAGCGAGCTGGAGGTGCCTGGTGGCCTCGGCTTGCTTGGTTGCGCGGTGGGCCCAGCGCCTGAAGCGCGGGCCCGCTGCGCTTTATGAGTCTCTTATGACTCATTATGCTGCGCTCCTAACAGAAGTGGAGCGGCTCAAAATGCTGAGCACAAGGTTCTAAATGGGGACGTGGCCATTACCCGGGCGGGAAGTCTTGCGCGCAGCGAGTTCCTGATCGGTGGGGGCCACTCCCGACTCGATCCAGCGGGGCAGTCCTGAGGCCTTCGCCTCCCGGCTGTTGGGCAAAGGCGTCACGCGCACCAACGCGCTGGAGTCGCTGGTGATCGCGGGCTTCGTGCGCGGCCTCTCAGTCCGGGATGTCGAACACACCCTGGCCGAGGCTCCGGGGCCCGAGGCCACGCTGGCCAAGTCCACCGTGACCCGGATCCGTGCCGCCCTCCAAGCCGAGTTCGCCACCTGGCAGCAGCGGGCCCTCCATGGGCTCGAGCTGGACTATCTGTACTTGGACGCCACCGCCTTCAAGATGCATCCCACCTCGCGCCGAGCCGAGCCGCTGCTGTGCGCCTGAGGCATCACCACGGACGGCGGCAAGGTGCTGGTGGGCCTGGCCGCCGGGGGCGCGGAGAGCTACGAGAACTGGTTGGACTTCCTGCGGCGGCTGCGAGCCGGGGGCCTGCGGCCACCGCTCCTGGGCGTCTCCGATGGCGCCCCGGGCCTGATCCGCGCCTTCCAGGAGGTCTTCGACCGCAGCCTGCATCAACGCTGCCTCGTGCATAAGGCCCGCAACGTGCTGGCCAAGGTTCCCAAGGCCGCCCAGGCCGAGGTCAAGGCGGCCTTCTGGGCGATCTTTGACGGGGTCGAGGCGCCACCTGGGGAGGCCGCCGTGGCGGCGGTCCGCGACCGGGCCCGGGCCTTCGGCCAGCGCTACCAGCGCCTCTATCCGGCGGCGGTGGCCTGTCTTCTCGACGACCTGCCCAGCCTCACCACCCACCTGCGCTTCCCCGCCGAGCACTGGCGCCGCATCCGCCACACCAACCTGTTGGAGCGAACCTTCGGGGAGTCCCGCCGGCGGGTCAAGGTGATCGGCCGGCTGCCGAGCGAGGCAACCTGCGTCTCCTTGGTCTGGGCCGTGCTCGCCCGCACGAGCGCCGGCTGGCGTGGCCTGCGCCAAACCCCGCCGGGCATCCGCCTGCGGCACGATCTGCGCCGCCAGCTCTTCGAAAGCCTGGCGGTCGAAGCAAGGGAGGTGGAGTCCGCGGCCTAAGCTATGTACTTCGGAGCCCACGTCCGCCACCTTTTACACCATCAGCGGGACGCCACCGTCGACAACGAACTCCACTGATGCTCGTGAAAGCATATTGGCCAAATCGTAACGACCGCGATAGCGAAGAACGACACAAACCTCATCCAGTGATTCCATAGCAACTCTGACCGGGATCAAACTGTTTTGCCCCTGCCAGAACAGTCGCACGCGTGACCTGCCCCCGAAGACCTTCGCGCTGAAGGCCCCAGCGGTCGTTCGATGAACCGCGAAACTAACTCTGCAGTTGGTACCAAAATTGGGGCAAGTCCACTTGCGCAGGCAGAGCGAGTCTGTCCAAATCTGCACACTCATCCTGCAGTACAGGCAGACCTGCTACCGCACCGTGCCGCCTAGCTAGCTGAAAGACCGGTTGGCGCCAGCCGCCACTCTGTCTGCCGGCCCCTCACCCGATGCTCGCGCCATCAACTTCCCGGGCGGCAAGCTCTTCCGTCGGCGGACAGACGGGTTGACGAGCTTTGATACTATGGGTCCATAGGTAAAACGCTGCCTTGGCCGTGCGCCATTGTGCGCCCGCGCAAAGCTAACCGGATCAAATGCGCGGGAGCATGGCATGGCACAGAAATCCACCCTTAGCGGCCGCACGCTCAAATTCGACGAAACCCTCCGCCCAGTCATGGGCCGTGCCATCGTCTACAAAGAGAACGGTGAGCCAGCGCTTGACCAGCAGTGCGACCACATCCGCGAAGACGCTAGGCACGGGGCCGCGCGCGATTTGATGCAGAACAGCCAGCTCGCCGGCGACATGAGGCCCCGGGACGGGGACGGCCAGCCCATCGAAGCCGGCACGGTCATCTTCGCATGGCGGTTGACTGACGGCGCTTCCGAGCCCTTCAACATCGAATTCAACTCGACGGGTCTGATCATCTCCATGCACCCCGATGCCTACATGCTGGAGAGGTACCGCGGAGGAGGAAGCTGCTTGGCTATCGGGTTGCCTTTTGCTGCCGCGACCGGCGCTGTTGCAGATCGCTGAAATGGACCTGAGTTCGAGGGAAGCGGCAGCGCGCTACGTGGTAAGCGAACAGCTCTTGGGGTATCGCAAGGCTGTGACCGCCGTGACGCCGCAGCTGGAAAGGAGGCGTGCGGCGGGGAGACGGTGAACGGATGAACAGCGGGCACGCCTCGGCATCTAGTAATCCGAGGCGTGGAAACAGCGATCCAGCTAGCGAAGAGCGAGGCCCCTGGGACTAGCAATGACCAGCAAACACTACCTTTGCTGGCAAAAAAGAGTTTGGTAGTGGATGGTGGCCAGGATCGGAGGAGAATCGGGGCGGTTCGAACGCCATTCGGCCGTAGGGGGAGGCGCACGAACAGCGCCAGATCCGAGCGCTAGCACCCAGTTTCAAAACCGCTCAGAACACGTAGAGAGGCGCCCCGTGGCGCGCGTGTCGGCCCAAGTCGCCGCAAAGCAACCCATGTTCGCCTAACGTCTGTATCTCGCCCTGTGGAGCGACAGCGGCGAACCGGGTTGCGATGTGGGCGTCGCCGGCGCCGAAGCTCTCGATGCGGATGCGGCGCGGTATAGCGGTATAGGGCCGCTCTTTATGTCTTATATAGACATAAGAGAGTAATGAACAAAGACGAAAGAGAGTAATGAACAAAGACGAATGCCCCTCCCAACCGTTGCGAGCGGCGGCACGTCGCTCGGCATCCGGAAACCCAATAACTCGCCCAGCCCGCTGAACGGGCGATTGCAGAAGAAGCGCGGGGGCGGTTGAACGGAGCCTCACCCGGGCCTTCGGGATGTCTTCTCCGCAGCGATCAGGCTGGGAAACTGGAACCGAAAGAGACTGGCGCCTGCCGTTGAAGCCCGAGAAGGTCGGCGACGAAGATGTGTGGGCGTCAGGCGGCGATAACGCGGGAGAGATTGTAGCTGTGACTCGCAGCGATGACCGTGCCAGTAGTCGCTGCACTCGGAAGACGGTAATCGATGGCGATACGGCGCTGTTTGCGCCCCTGCTCAGACAGGGTCGTGTGGACGGTGATTTGGCGGACGAGCAGCTGAACTATCTCCTGGCGCTCGGCCTGGGTTAGTCCGCCGTCGAGCCGGTTCCGTATCTCGGAGAGCAAGTCCTCGGAAGCAACGGCGTCGGCCAGAGCGGCGTTCTGGCGGTCCAGGTCGGCCAGTCGCTCATCGAGCTTCTGGAGCTCCCGATCCACCTCGGCGGCGATGGCGTCGAACTCGGCTTCGGAGAGCTTGGCGCGGGTATAGAGGTCGATGGCGCGCTTGCGGCGATCCTGGGCTGCGTCGCGAGCTGCGGTGAGTGTGACGCGTTCGGCCTCGGCGACGGCGCGGGTCTGTGCGTCGTTGGACTCTGCGAGGAGCTCGTCGATGAGGGGGCCGGGATCGGAGAGGAAGCGGGAGATATCGGACCAGACTGTGGCTTCAAGAAGCTCGCCCTTGATAGAGGCGCCGATGCACCTGCCAGGGAAGGGGCCGCGGTGGGCCATGGAGCCGTTGCAGCGGTAGCGAGCCCCCCGCCCCTTGGTCCAGGTCCCGCAGAAGGCGAGGCCGCAGACGCCGCAGCGGATGAGGGAGCGGAGGAGGTAGATACGGCGGGAGTTGTTGGCGGCAATACGGTTGCGCTTGAGAGTGGCGATAGCGGCGTTCCAGGTTTCTTCTGAGACGAGCGGATCGACGGGAGCGGAGATGACCTCGCGGCCGTTGGGCCTGGAAGACCTGCGGCCGTACTGGAGGACGCCCCTGTAGACGGGATTGACGACGAGGTTGCGGATATGGCCCGGGCGCCATGTTTCCTGGGTACGCTTGCCTCTGACGCCGCGGCCGTCGCGTTTGTAGGCGGTGGGGATGTTGAGGGAGTTGAACTCATCGGCGATGCGCGGACAGCTCCAGCCGTCCACAGCGAGGTGGTGATAGATACGCCTGACCACGTCGGCGGCGGATAGGCCGGCCCACATGGGCGAGTCGTCGGGGACCAGGCGTCTGGCGCCCCGGTCGCCGGCGACGGTATAGCCGAGCGGGACGATGCCGCCGGTGTAGCGGCCTTCCTTGGCGGCGCGGTTCATGCCCTCGGCGGAGCGTTCGAGGAACTTGCGGCGCTCGTTGGCGGCGATGGCGGCATGAATTTCGAAGTAGAAAGGGTCCTCGATGTTCTCATCGGTGGCGCGGAACGAGATGCCGAGGGCCTCGAAGAGTTTCCGGATGCGGAGAAGTTCGAAGGAGTCGCGACCGAGGCGATCGGCGCGGACGAACCAGATCTGGGAGAAGTGGCCGGCGCGAGCGTCACGGACGAGCGCACAACCATCCGGTCGCTCTTGCAGAGGGATGGTTCCCGAGACACCATCGTCCTCGTAATGCTTGAAGACGACAACACCCGGCTCAGAACTCAGACGGCGGTCTAGGGCAGCTCGCTGATTGAGGACGGTATGGCGGTCACGTTGCTCGTCGGAGGAGACACGGGCATAGGTGGCGATGCGGATGGTGGAGTCGGGCATAAAGGTCAAACCTCCTTGTGTGGACGCGACTGCGGCGAACGGAGGACGATCCTGAGAGCGGCGAGGATCGCCCGACGATCGGGGAGGTATGTACGCTCTACGGGCGCGGAGAGGTCAAGGCGTGTCGACGGGTGACGTTCGCCGGTGACTTTGCTCTTGGGAGCCGGCTGCTGCGGAGACATGCGCTGAGAATCCCCGGGCCGACTAACGTTTTAAGTATCTTGCAATCATCCATATCAGACTGACACAGGCACGGGGGCAAACCAGGGACACACGGTCGGCCAACGGTGGGCCGTTCGTGGGCCGTTCGTGGGACTTTCGGGAATCTTAGAGAATTAAGCGCACAGACCCGGTGGCTTTGCCGGGACCGATGAGCTTTCGCCACGCTTTTGAGCGTTTGAAGACGTCCCAAATGCGAGTGTCTTTCCATCCGAGCTCTTCGCGGATGTAATCCTGTCCCAGTTCAGGGACCCCGGTTTCCAGGTAGGCCTGCCAGAGGAGGTTGAACACTCTTGCCTGCGTGGACGAGAGCGGAAAGTCCTGATCGCCGCGCATGACTAATTTGCCGTCGCGCGCAATTCGAAGGCCAGGGACATCGGAAGAGGGCTGTGGCGCATCGGGATCCGGAGACACAGGAGGCGGTTGTGGAGCGACATCCGGCTCGACTGTTGGCGGCTCGCTAGTGACGGCTAGATCCGTCGCGGGTCTGATTGGACGGCCCAGACTCTCAGCGATCTGTCGATCATGAAGCAAGCCGTCCTGCCTGGCGCGTATGCGCTTGCTGACGGGCTCTAGCAGTGAAGCGTTGAATTCCTCGACGTCCTGTGCGATCGATACGAGAGATGTTTTGAGGCTGGACAGGTCCCGATCGAAGTCCATTCTGATCAAGTTGCCATCGTGACGGAGTCCTACATACGAAAAAGCAAGCTCAAGGTCTCTGACGGCAGCGTGAAGGGGGAGGTGCGGAGTCATCCGAGGACGACAGTGAAACAACTGAGGATTCCCGGTGAAGGGGACGTGAAAGATAAACCTGGTGCGGCTTTTGGCGACGGAACCACTTTCCACGGCAAGGCCAAGACTGCGCAGCAGCAGGTCGAGGCCCCCCGGAGGGGGAGGAGAGGGAGTTGTCAGATAGATGCGCGACTCGTCGATTTGAGGCGCGTCGAGGGAGTATTCGCGAACCAATTTTCGGCACACGTTCTCCATCGAGGTATTACACAACTGATCGTCGGTAAGCGAATCAATCATGTCGAAGAGCGCTTGCCTCCTACGGGTTAGGACATCTTGGATGTCGCAGTCCCCGAACAACCGATGGGTCGATGGCCCTATGCTCATGCTGCGCGTACCGATTGGTTGGATTGGCTAAATCTCTGGCATGGGCTCGGGGAGTTGATCGCGGCTGGGACCACTGTGGCGGCGGTGTCTAGTGACTCATCGAGAAAAAGGGCGGCCTCGCTCGGCCGCAGTCGCTCGGTAAGACGACTCAGACTTGGTGAACCCATTCCCTCACCCCTTCTAGAGGGATTCTACTTTGTGAAGGGAAGGAGCCTTGGGGGGCCGGACTAGCTAACTCCGATTACCTGGGCTACGCCATGCCAGGCGGTATCGCGCTGACCTTCGAGCCTGCGGAGGTAGGTGGTGGTGACTGCGAGCGAGCTGTGGTCTAGGAACTGGCTCACGGACTCGACCGACTCGCCGACGTCACGACGGAGCTTGGCGGCGGTGTGGCGTAGGACGTGCACGCCCGACAGAGGGAGGCCGGCCTTTCCGAGGTAGGTGCGGAAGCGGTTGTAGAAGGTGGCGCTGGAGACGCCCTGGGGGCCAGCGCCCGCCTGCCAGAGGGACTCGGTGGGATGCATGGAAGCGAGGTCCTTGCCGGCATCACCAAGAGATCTGCGTATCGCCGAGAGCGCGGGAGCGGGAAGCTCACGACGGCCGCGCAGACCGCCCTTGCCGGTATAGCGGTAGAAGGCGGCGGAGTCGTCGAAGGCGATATCGCCGGCTGTGAGGTTGATGACCTCGGACCTGCGTCTGCCGGTGAGGACGAGAGTGAGGACGATGGCCAGGTCGCGTCTGCCCTTGAGGGTATCGGGGATGACCTGGAGGAGCTGCTGAACCTGTGCAGCGGAGAGGCCGCTTGGTGCGCCGGGACGGGGCTTGGGACGCTCGACGGGGTCGCAGGGATTGGCCCTCACGACATCCATGCGAATAAGGAACTTGAAGAAGGAAGAGATGCAGGAGAGACGGGCGCCGACGGTTACGGGGGAAGGTTCACGGCCCGACAGGCCGACACCATGGGCAAAGCTGAAGACGTCTCGGGAAGTGACCTGATCGGGAGACTTCTGGAGGGAGCCGAAGAAGAGGCGGAGAGTGCGGTAGTAGGAGTCGGGGGTACGGTTGGAGCCGGAGCGGCGCTGCTTCTCGGCGAGGAAGGCGTAGAGGGAGCCTTCCCACGTGGAGCTAGAGCCAGAGAAGACGGTCGGCAGGGTGGTTTGAGCGGTGGCCATAGCGGGCTCCTTCGAGGAGGAACAATATCCGCATGACCTTTGCTCTGGTTCGCAGAAAACTCAAGCACTATGTGTGAATAGCGTCGCGCTGCTATGGCACTGACCACCGTGCGAGACTGATCTTCGTCCACCACGTCGACAGCGATACCCAGGAAGCCGCTCTACTAAGAGGGTGGTGGTCTGACGGGTGAGGTCAGAGGGGATGCCAGATCGGAGCTTTCACAGGCCGAATTCGTCGAGAAGGTCGCTGACGGCGTCCTTTATGTGCTGCCACTCTGCATTGTTTTGGATCCGCAATTCCTCAGATTGATCGTAGAGCGTTGAGTCGCTTGTCTCCAGGTGCTTGATGTAGAGATCTTGCTTTCGAAGCGCCATTTCTACGTAATCAAGGATTCGATCGTTGATATGTCGGACTTCCCGGAAGCGGGGAAATGTGCCTCGTAGTACGAATCCGTATGGCCCATCCTCTCCGTGGTACCAATCTCGCAGTTCGCGCCACTCGTCAAGAAAACTTACAGGGTCTGAATCGGACTCTTGGACCCTATCGATGAGATCATTTTGCCGTTGAGTGGTTTCTGCCTCGAATGCCTTGAACTCCTTCCACACATCCAGCCACGCAAGTAGCTCGGAAGGCACTGCAGGTGATGGAGTTGGGGCAACCGTCTCTTGTGCAGATCCGCTAACTGGCAGTTGCTGCAAGACTGGCGACCAGTCGGGGGCCCAGTCCCACCCAGGATCATCTGTCAGCTGCCGGACGTTTCCGCCATCTGCGTCCATGACGTAGATGGCGGCGTCGCCGTCACGGTCGCTTCGAAACGCGATCCGGGTGCCGTCGGGTGACCACACAGGGGGCCCGTCCCGCCCAGGATCATCTGTCAGCTGCCGGACGTTTCCGCCATCCGCGTCCATGACGTAGATGGCGTCGTCGCCGTCGCGGTTGCTACTAAACGCGATCCGGGTGCCGTCGGGTGACCAGTCGGGGGCCCAGTCCCACTCGGGATCATCCGTCAGCTGCCGGACGTTTCCGCCATCTGTGTCCATGACGTAGATGTCGGTGTCGCCGTCACGGTCGCTTTGAAACGCGATCCGGGTGCCGTCGGGTGACCACGCGGGGTTCTCCTCCCCCCGGGCTCATCTGTCAGCTGCCGGACGTTGCCGCCATCTGTGTCCATGACGTAGATGTCGTCGCCGTCACGGTCGCTGGCAAACGCGATCTGCTGGCGGGTGGCCGGGGGCTCGAGCTGTCCGCTGGCGAGTTGCGGAAGCCATGTTGCCAGCCGTGTCCTGATGACGCTGGCCGGGATCAGAAACCCAACGTTTGCAGCAAACGCAGGATCAAGGCCTCCTACTGCGATACCCACAATATGGCCGTCACGGGTTATCGCCGGCCCGCCGCTGACCCCGGGATTTAACGCGGCATCCGTCTGGAGCATCGGCTGACCCGTTACCTCCAGGCGGCCCGATAGCAGCCCACCCGTCGTGGTTATCGATTCACTGCAATCATCGATGGACTGGGAACCTGGAAATGGGTAGCCGATCACGATGATCTCTTCCCCTACTTGAAGGGAAAGATCGTCAGCCCATTTAACCGGCACAGGTTCAGGAATCGTGGACTGCGCCTGCAGCAACGCAATATCACGATCTACATCGTATGTAAGGACCTTCAGTTCCGACTTGGTTCCGTCATCCGTAGTTGCAACGAGCTGACGGGCTCCCTGAATTACGTGGTAGTTCGTAAGTACCAGCCGATCGCGTCCCAATAGCAGGCCTGTCGCGCAACCATTCTCCTGATCGATCCGTACAACGATGGCTCTTGTGCGTTCGACGAGGTCGGTGACTGGAAGTTGTGTGGGGACCGATGTGGGTGTCGGGGGCGAAGTGGCTGTTGGGGTTGGGATCGCAGTCATTGTCGGCGTAGCGGCTGCCGTTGGAATTGCTGTGGCAGTAGGGATGGCAGTGGCCGTGGGGCTCGGGACAGCGGTCGGAGTAGCAACGACGATGCGTTCGACTACGACGGTTTCAGCGCAGGCGGTTGCAAGCAAAGAAGCCAGAGCGACACACACGACTCGGGCAGCGACTTTCATCGGAATCGCGGTGTTGAGGAGTCCCACTAGTCTGGCAAGCTCTCCTGTGGATGCCTGTCCAATCTGGAGGATACAACTGGATATGTGACGTTGCAGGCCAGACCGCCGGAGAGAAGCTATTAGAGGCTCTGGTTTCTTCGTGTCTCTCTCAAACCACCACCTACGAATTGTTGCGGGACGAGGTCGACTGTATTTGACAGAAAAACTCGCTATGCAGACGTCGTGCGAAACCGCCGACAGCCGCTGCTCGTGACCAAGGCCGAGACCCAGCCGACCCCGTCCCAGGAGTCGGCGTAGGCTCCTAAGTCTCTGGATCTCTCATTCCGAGTCTCGCGACGAATCTACCTATAGCGGCTGGGACGATACGTCTCCGCCGCGCTGTTTTCGCTCTGTAACAGACCATCGGTAGAGGAAATCGGGCAGGACGAAGGCGTGACGCCGGGGCTAGGGCGAAAACGTCAGAAACGCGGCGTCCCGGACGTCCGAAAATGTGAACGGGCCAGACAGTGCGGCGACGGTCAGCGCCAGGACGATAAACGGTACCAGCGCAAGCGGGGGAACGCGCCACTCACGCGGCAGCGCGGCGGCTGTAATGCGTGTGATTACGGCTACCAGTGCGACCATAGCCAAACCAGCCATCACGGCGATTAGCCAGAATGGCGATTCCCGCTCCGCCAGTTCTTGACGAACCCGGTCGACGATGTCGAAACCGCCAGCTTTACGATAGGCGCGAAACTGGGCGTCCGCGCCCTTCGGAAGAGCTAGTCCTTCTGCGCGCACTTCCCCTGAGCCGAATGTATTTGTCGGATCGATGGCTATCCCAACGCCCGGTTCGTGCCACTCGGGGAATGTGACGGCAAACGCCAGCGGCCGATACACGTCCCCCTCTATGCTGGCGGCTACCGCCGGAAACTCGAAAGTGCGAATCGCGTCTCCGGGCGCGATCAGCTTCGAAGTGGACCGAAGCAGCTGGCCCGACGCGTCGTCGAAGACTTCAAATAATGCGACCACGCGTTGCGGAGTGCGAATCCGCATATCCACCCGCGATACGTCTATGTGAACCTCGAAGGTCTGGATGACGCGAGTGTATTTGGTCAGCGGCTCGGCGTAATACGTATGTGGGAGCGGAGGTGACACCGGTACCGACCAGGGCGTGCGACCTGCGGCAAGAATGATCAGGATGGTCAAGACCCCGGCGAGAATTGCGGCGGAGTACAGCGTTACGGCACGCATTAGACAAAGAAGAGAATCGCCGCCGGCACGAAGTAGCCGGTGACGTACGCGAGCAAGAACGCGGCCATGAGAAGAAGGCCGAACGCCAGCGCGGCGCGACGCGGCGAGTCAGGCAGCCGGGAAACGCGCACGGCGAGGAGCGCCGCGCCGAGCGGCGCGAGACCGAGAAGATACCTGCCTTGAATCGTGTAGTTGTAGGTAAGGCTCATATTCACCAACCCGACCAGATTCAGCGCGACGGCCGCGAGAAAGGCGAGCACTAGAAGTCGGAGCGGAACGCTCGACTCGTACGCTCGTTCGCGGCGGCGCCACGGGAACAGGACGACGCACAATCCCGCCGTGATCATCCACACCCAGGGTCCGGCAGCTGCTTCAGCGCGTGAGCCCCAAACTCCGCGCCACGTGTCGCTAATGAACGGCGTCTTCGTAAGGAGATTCGGTACGGTGTTGGGGATGCCGAGGATGCCTTCGAGAGTAGTGTCGCCCGGCACTAATTCTGCGTAGATGGTTGCGATCCCGGTAGGTTCGCCGTAGAGAATGAGGTTCCGAACCGGCCACCAGCCCCAGACTGCGAGTGCGGTTGCAGCTATCAAGAGCGGCGCAACTGGCGCTCGCCGCCACCCTCCCGTCCACCACCCGTGGACTACCAGCGCAAGCGCAGGCAGCGCGGCGAAGTACGCGCTATATCGGGTGAGCCCGATCGCGCCCAGCGTCAGCCCCAGCGCAATAGCCCAGCGTGCGGACCAGTTTGTCCGATGCGCGCGGAGCGCGGTCCACATGGCAAGCGCAGCCAGGGCGATCGCCATGCTGTCGTAATTGAAATAGCCGGCGATCTCCCCGATCTTCGGCGTGAACGCAAAAACCGCCGCTGCCCACAAGCCAAAATGCCGGGCGCGAGCTGCCCTCCCCCCCCGCCAGGTCGACTGTGATCAGGTAGACTAGGCCGGCGGCCACGGCGATCCACAGCACCGACCACGCCCGCCCGATAGCGATGTAATGCTCCTCGCCGGCGCCCAGAATCCGGGCGGTTACCGCGGGCGGAACGTAAGCCAAAGGCGGAAAAACCAGCATCTTGAATTGCGGGTAGCCTTCCGGGAGGATTTCGTCGCGGTCCCGCGTGATGATCGGTAGCTCGTGCGAATCCACCAGAAGCGCAAACGTGTCAACGTGCGCAAGCTCGTCATCGCCCCAGCGAAACGGCTGCGCAAGCGCCCAGAACCCGCCGATGGTTGCTGCCAGCAGGACAGCTAGCGCCAGCGGCGCGAGGTTCGCCGGGAGCCGACGATAGATGTCGGAGACGTTTGCTGTCATTCCATGCAATCCGAGCCGCCGTCCGTTCGGCTGAGTATCATCCGCCATGCCCGATACGCTACCAAAAACGGCGTTTGTCGTTTCCGTGTGCCGGCCCGGTATCGGATACACGGCAAGCTTTTCCCGAAAATGGTGGAGAGATGTCTTTCCTAGTGTCCGCGAGTGTACACGCCATCCATCATGCCGGACTTGATCCGGAATCCAGGAGTTGGACGTGTGGGGGAGCCGCGTTGCTCAGAGCATGGCTTGGGCCTGAGAATGGCGAAGCAGGAGCGCGGCTAGCGCGGAATGGAAAACTCCACTCTCCAGAGTTCCCCCTTATCGCTTACCTACTGTCCAGTTCTGACGCGAGCGATGTCATAGTCCGGCAGCGTAACTGCTGCCCAGCACTTCCCGTCGAATCGCACGCCAAGCTCTCTAAAGCTGAAGTCCAGGTTGTCAACGGCGTATGGCTTGTTGTGATCGTTCAGGTCGTTCAGGTCGACGGGGATAACATGCAAGAAGAAGCGCCAGGGCTCGTCCGCCCTGCAGTCATCTTTGACGTAGTTGAGCGTGTTGCCGCTGAGATATATGTCATAGCTGGAGCGCGCGACTGGCTCGCGGGAGACGACTGACCGATAAGTCTCCCGAACGGCGTCAGCCGTCGTTTCGTCCACGAAGGAGAGGTCTAGCGCGGCGACCGTCATGATGGTGTTGTTGTAGATCTTCCGCGTGTAGATGGGGGCAATGAACGGTTGGTACGTCTTTCCCCTCAAGTGACGGCGGTGATGAGTGACGTGGAAGTCAAGGCGCTGGGGTGAGTCGATGACTATCCGGCGGCCGTCTGATGCGGGGAGAATATCCGCGTTGCCTCGCGGGTCTCCTGAGTATGCCTTAACGTAAATAGGTCCCGAAGGATAGCGTTCGACCAGGTATTCGAACCCTTCGCGAAGTGAAGCGCCCCAATATTCCATTTCGTACTGAGTGCGCAGATACTCCGGGGTCGTTCTATCCACCAGGAAGTTGAAATACACCTGCTGATAAAAGTGGATGAGAACCATCTGAAGGAGCGTATAGGCCACGCCGACACCCGTCAGGCCGTATATGCCTGGCCGGAGTAGCTTGCGCCAGTTCGTCATTCCAGCGAAGAGCCTGCCCCGTAGTGGATACGGGGCGAGCATCCGGCGAACGATTCGGCTCGCAGGGACGCCCCCGGAAGCAAGCGTATGCAGACCGAGCACCGCCATCAGGCTGAACGGCGCGTAGATGAAGTACATGTGCCGCCAGCCGTCGTAGATATTGGCGTGTAGCACCGCAACCGCGAGAACGGGCAGTACGAAGCAGGCGACGAGCAGGAACCCGAAACGTAGCGCGGTGTTGCGGAACACATCACCGCGACGGGTGACACTGCGATAGAGAACAAACGACGCTCCTATGGCGCCCAGCGCGAGCGTAACCGGCGGAGTTGGGATGGCGAACCACGTCGAAAGATAGTGGGGCGGGGGTTCGGTTGAGGCGACCATCGTGCTCTGGAATAGTTGAATGAGGACTACGGGGTGCGAGGTGGTCAGCGCCATAGCTTCGGCAAGGTGACTGATGGGATTTGTCCATGACCCAGGCGTTGTGACGTACAAGGAAAGCGCGCTGGTCAGGGCGAACAGCCCCCCTGTTGTCAGAACTCGCCTGCGCCCCTCCCATCCGCACGCATTGAACAGGTCCAAAACCCGCATTGCCAGAACCGCCGCGAATAGCATCACGCCCATGACGCGGAGATTGGTGAGAATTCCAACACTTACGCCGCACAGCGCAAACGCCCATAACGTGTCTTTTCTGAACGCCCGGTGGATCAGGAACAGGGAGATCATGAACACGCTGAGGAATGGGATGTCCTTGGTGTTGAAGAAGGAATGCGCATAGAGGCGGGGATGAAGCAAGAACAGCAGCAATGCGAACAGCGAGGCTAGCCTGCTATTGAACAGCCGGTACGCCAACAGCGAGCAGAAGAACCCGCCAACCAGGAATAAGAGATGGGTCAGGAGATGCCGGCTGAGATGGACGGCGCGGGGATCTTCGAGTCCGAGTACCTTCTCGACCACCACGAGCGGCAGTTCAAACACCACGCCGTAGACCTTGGTGGGTCCCTGAGGTAGCGTATCGCCGCGCCCCAGAATGAAGTCCGCGGTTTGAAAGCCGAGTTTGCGCTGAGCGCCCTCGTCGATTGTGACGCCGTAATCGTCGAGAACTAGTAGACCTGCTATCAGAAACAGCGCGAGCACGATAAGCGCGCTCCGGTTCATCAGGAAGTCGAGCGCCGCTGCGCGGAAGTGGGTCGGTATCCGAAAAGCGCTCCAAGTCGTCATTCTGATCCAACCCGTCGACGCTGCCCGAACTTGCGCTGGATCAGCCACGCTGCCGCTGCGGCAGTCGCCAGCGGAGCCGCGGCTCCCGCGGCGTCGGCCAGAAAGTGGTTCCCGGTCGCCGCGATCACGAATATCGAAAGCGGAATGTAGAGAACAGCCAGTATTCGCATTACCCACCGTCTGGTGAGAATCGCAAACCCGACGCCCGCGATCGTCGCGTAGACGACGTGCACGCTGGGCATTGCCGCAACTGCGTTGCGAAACGGATCGGCGCCCATTTCGTAGCTCACCGGTCCGTACGTGGCCATGGTGTTGATTATCCCCAGTTCGGCGACGGCGCTCGGTGGAGCGACGGGGAATGCGACGAATATTACGAAGCTGAAGAGGCTCGACAGATGAAAGACGTTTCTCGCGAACGGATACGCAGCCGGCCGTCGATGATAGACCCACCACAGGAAGCCCAACACCGCCAGGAAGTGCGGAATGGCGTACAGCAGATTGAACACCACCGCCACAGCCGCCGAACCCGTAATCAGTTCCTGGGCGGCTTTCTCTACCAGCCAGCCGGAGCCGCGCTCCCACTCGGCCACGTCGCGCGCATTTCGCAGCGCTTCCTCGACGGCGCCGGTCGAGCGGAAGCGCGTTGTGAGATATACGAGATAGAGGGTCAGGACGTAGCCGACTTCGCGTAGGCCGCGGCGCCTTTTTACCGAGCCAAGTGACGACCGAATCCAGCTCACGAGCGCCTGGCTTCCAGGCCCCCTTCTACGTGGAGGCTACTGGACGGGCTCCACGCCGTTCCCCACCCCGGTGGGACGCGGCGGCAGTGGGCGGGGCTTCCAGCGCAGGACGCCCTCTTTCTTGATCTGTCGCTGAAGCAGCAGAATCGCGTCGATCAGTGCTTCCGGCCTCGGCGGACAACCCGGCACGTGAACGTCGACGGGGACGACCCTGTCGACGCCCTGCAACGTTGAGTACGTTCTGAACGGCCCGCCCGCGATCGTGCAAATGCCCATCGCGATTACCCACTTCGGGTCGGGCATCTGCTCGTAGAGCTGCCGTACGACGGGCGCCATCTTGTTTGTGACCGTGCCCGCCACAACCATTACGTCCGACTGGCGAGGCGATGAGCGGAGTATCACGCCAAAACGGTCGGTATCGTACATCGGCGCGGCCCGGGTTGAAGTCCAGCTTCTCGACGAAGAGCGCGCGGATGGCGGTCTGTCGCTCGTCCTGCGAGGCCGCGAAAACCCGCCGTACGTGTTCGCCTAAATCACGCGCGTCTTGTTGGTTCGAGGTGGGCATCGTCCTGCTTCGAATGCCGATCGCAGAGTCCATCCAGCGGGAATGTACCGGATCATAACCGCACAAGTAGGCTGAGCTCCGTAGCGAGCGGAGTGTCGGTTTCAATGACGCGAGGTCGTGACTAAGCAGACATGGTGTCGAGTTCCTGATCGCGAGGCTCTCTGACTGAGGCGGATTTGCCGATGAAGGCGAAGGCTTCGAAACGCGTCTGCACGGTGAGGTTTCCAGACGATCTTCGCAGGTTCGCAACACGGCGATCAGTCTACTGACGATCATTGACGAGGACACAAGCGAGATTCTGGCGATCACGGTCCACCGGTCGCTGTCGGAAGCGCGAGTAAACCAAGCACTTACCGAGGAATCGGCTCAGCAGGTGGATAGATTGGCGTCGCGCGGGAAGATGCCGTTGGCCTGCTGCATCTCGCGGATGTAGCAGATGATCTCCTCAACGTCATCCGACGAGACGCCCGACACCGGAGGCATGTCGCCGAACGACCAGTGATGTTGCCGCACTCCTTGACGGACCGCTGTGCGAATACTGAAGTCGGAGTGATGGCCGGGCTTGTAGATGCTGTCGATCAGCGTTGGGCCCTGAAGGGTGCCCTCGGCATTCATCCCGTGACAGAGCGAGCAGTGAGCGTTGAAGACTTCCTCGCCTGCTTGAGCGGTGGCGGACAAGGCAGGTCTCGTCACCGAGACCTGTTGAGTGGTGTTCGAATTCGAAGTCTGGTGGGGTGGCGCATCTCGTTCGCCACATCCGATGATCGTAAGAAGGAAGAGGGCCGCGACCAATTTGGAGGTGACGAGGATACATCGAGGGCCTTTGAATGTGGTCATCGCGGACTCGCTCACCACGGATTCCAGATCCTCGCCGGCACCAGCATCGGCGGCGAGCGTGCCCAGGAGATCAACTTCACCCACCCATACATCCCGTGCAGTGTGGTGGTCCATCTCGGTCTGGCCCCGGGGGCGGTTGCGAGGGTAGAAAATGGCGAAGTGGCTGCCCAAGTATCCATCATCCAAGCCGAAGACTCATCGTAGCCCGCCGCTAGGCAAGTAGTGTGTAGTCATCTGGGTGCTAGCTGCTCATTACGGACTGACACCCACATCCGGCCGCATAGCTCACTGGGGCTACCGGCCGCCGGCGCCTGCGGCTATCCCGCCTGCTGAGCCTGTCCCGATGCTCGCCGGACTAACATAATTGGTCGTGCAAGCCCCTTGGGGGCAAGTCAGCGACCCTATATCGTCTCTCTGTCTTTGTCCTCTGCCGCTTCCTCTTTTGGGTCCTCCTCCGGCTCCGAACGCCGTCTTACGTTTTTCACTTTACCTACAATCTCACCACTGTGGAGTTTTAGAGTTTCAGACCAACGGCGATAGAGAACTTTGCAGTTGATGGACGCCAACGAAGCAACAATGACTATGAGGATTCCAACCCCGATTCCAACCCCTATGATTCTGATTAAAGTCATTTTTTGTCCTACCTACCACCTACGGACACATCGGGTCTTGGTCGCTAGAATCACTGTTTAATCCAACTCTGATTTTATCATTCTTGCTCTTTTTGTCACTAGTCACTACTGGTAGCTGCCACTTGTAGCTGCCTCTCCGCTTTGGTGACCTGCCTCCGAAACTTGGTCCAGTCCGCGGATTCGACCGCTGGGTCGCCGAAAACGGGCCGATGGCAACGGTCAGAATAGACGCGCCAGGTAACTGATCGAATCCCAACGCGACACTATGAGTTGATAGAAGCGGAAATGCTCCGGAGAGACTGCTTGGAATGGCCCGTGGGTCGGTAAGAAGATACGCTGGCACGATCAAACGCTAGGAGGTGTGTTTCCTTCTCGCGATCACCTCCGTTTCTAGGTCCCACGGTTCCACCATTCCGGGACCAGTTTTCGAGGCGCAAATCGGCCTTTAATGCCTGGCTATTTGTCTGATCCACTTGGGAAGGAAGCGCCGGACCGACATCCATGCATCGCTTAGACTCCACGCCTTCCTCAAACGATCAAGGGCTCGACCTAGATGAATCTCGAATTTCGATTGGCTTCGAGCCCACTGAACCTCGTTGCGACGGATCCAATAGTGAGATTGACAAGCCAGGCTCCAGTTTCCAATCGACGGCCAGAGCGAGATGGACTTGCCGTTGAACGTCATCTCCCAGTCTGTGGGATCTAGCGGCGTCACAACTTCATTGCCACAACCACAGCAGCACCGGTGCACGGCTGTAACGAAGGGTATAGACACGTATAGCACGCCGTCATCCAAGGTATCCGGGATGTAGTTGACGAACTCGTGCTGAAGCAAGTTGATTCGAGTCACGCCGTGTCCTCGTTGATCAGGCAATTGCCGTCGATCTGGTATAAGCTCGAATTCTCGTTCTCAAAGTCGGCGTAGAACCCGAGCAGCTTCTTCCACTTGATCACGGCCAGGGCCGCGTTCAGTGCGTTGAGTTCAGCGATCTGGATGTTGCGGGAGTAGTCGTCGTCGCCGTCGCGGTCCGAAAGCGGTAGCGTGGAGCGGACTTGATCACGAGACTGGTCCGTGCTCACGGTCACCCGCAATTGGCCCAACAGCGAACCGTCAACTTCCTCCACGCCCATCCCAACATCTATGAATGGCACGCCTAACTCTTCCAATTTCTCTACCACGAGCCTCCTAGGGCGGCCTTTGTCGACCGCAATGAACACGAAGTCCATTTCCCGCAGGTAGTCCACGACGGATTCGTCGACGTATCCGTGGACAATGATGTTGCGCCGCATCTCAGAGTAAATGTCTCTGAAATAGGCTGCCTTCGGTGGTACGGCCTTTAGCGTTTCGATGGATGGCGCACCTGGCGAGCGAAACGCGTTGTGCTGTCCGAACTTGTCGCCGTCGAACAGGTGGATCTCCCTTATCGGCGCCTTGGCAATGAAGTCGAGTATGTATGATCCAGTGCCCCCCAGTCCCACTATGGCTACTGCACTGGCCTTCAGCTTTTCTGTCACGGCGCCGATGCCAGCACGGCTAGACGCCGTGTCGATGTATCTGAAAACTGAATCTTCATCCTGGGGCTCTAGGACCGAAAAGGTCCGGGCGGTAGCGTTCGGATCGATCGACTCGGCCGGACTGGCAATGATGCTCTCGTAGGTGGTCATCTTCTGGAAATAGTCGGGATACCCGTCCGCCGGCTTACTCGAAAAGCTGTGGTCTACGACTAACCCTCCCCCTAACTCCTTACGACCGCTAGAGTGACGGATCTTAGTAAGCGGACGCCCTAGTCGGTCGCAAGGCATCTCCCCAGCGAACATCACAACATGTGTATTCGGCCTAGCTGTAACATCGCCCGCCAAGGTCAATTCGGAAACCAGAGTCCCGCGCTTGATGGATCCGTTTTCCGCGACGTACGGGATGTGTTTCAGGAGGAGGTGAGAGGACCGCACCTCGATTTCGTAGCCATAATTCTCAAGGCGCTTTAAGTCGGCGCTACGATCTATCAGTGAACGAGACATTGAAGACCGTCCCGTCTTGGACTTTCACACTTTCGCCCGCGACAAGCCTTCCTGATGGCGGCCGGCCCGCACCGTTCCTGTAGCTCATAGTGAACTCGATGTCCGGCCCAGACGGCGGTGGGTCGAATGCTAGCCCCACTACCCGATCGAAGGAGAGTTCTCCATCCGAAGAGAGTTCGGTTGACTGGACGGTCTTCTCCCGCCCGTTCACGACTATCGTGACCGCGTCCTTGCGCTGCGTCATCATCGCGCTCCTATTTCCTGTGCGCCAAGAATTTGACCGTACCAACTGCGGTACCTAAAGTACGCTAGGCGATTAGGTCGCCTTTTGTCAAGAGGCAGCAGTACAGCGTACCGTTCCGAATACAGGAGGTCGCATGAACCCAGCTAAGCTTGAGCTCAACGACTTAGGCCAGCTCGTCCTAGCCGAGAGAAATCGGAGACGACTGAGCCTTCGGGAAGCTGCACTTGCTGTAGGGATACCCTTCAACACCTTGGCGCGGGTAGAGAAGGGACATGTCCCCGACCTTCCCAAGTTCAAAAGACTAGTCGAATGGTGTGGGGCCGACATCAAGCAATTCTTTGAAATCCAAGAGAAGGCAGCGGCTACCACGGACCTAATCGCGGAGCACCTTCAGTCAGACCGCAACCTCCCGCCTGAGGCTGCGGAACGGATCGCAGGAATCGTCAACGAGCTCTATCAGGCGCTAGCTCGCCCACAAGACGTCTCCGCAGTGCATCTGCGGGCAGCCAAGACGTTCCGTCCCGAAGCCGCTCGTGCCCTAGGGATGTTGCTGAACGACCTGAATGAAGCCCTTATCGAGGAACTCGGTCATGGCCCTGCGGAGAGGATTTAAGTCCGAAGCCGAAAGAATCGCCAGGCAAGTGCGAGCGGAACTGGGAATGAGTGACGCGCAGTCCGTAGCACCGGAAGCACTCGCCCAACTCCTGGGCATCGAAATCCGAGCAGGAGACGAGCTGATCCCCCGAGAAAGGTTCGTCGAACTCGAACAGATTCAGCCCGATTCCTTTTCGGCTTGCACGTTTCGGCCTTCGGCTGACCGCATCGTTGTCGTATACAACCCGCTCTCAGCCGAAACTCGCCGGGGGAGCGACCTTGCACATGAGCTTGCCCACACCCTACTTGACCACGAGTTAAGCCGAATTGAAAGAATCGGCGATGTCACTTTCCTCTCGTGCGATGGCATTCAGGAGGAAGAGGCTGCCTGGCTATCCGGATGCCTCCTTCTGCCCCGGGCCTTACTCGTAGCTGAGGTCCGTGGGGGATCAAGCGCGAGAGATATCGCAAGGAAATGCGGAGTCAGCGAACGGATGGCGCATTACAGACTGAACGTCACCGGCGCGGTTAGACAGAATCAAGCTCTCCTCAAGAAGAGCCGCTCCCGACGATAGAGAGGCATGGGGTAGACAGTCACTACGCGGTAGAGTATCGATCATCTTGAAACTATCCGCTGGCCGGAGCGTGCTTACTGCCCGCTCTGCGGTTCGTTCGACGTAGCCCGCAAGGCCGAGAATGACCGCGTGGGGCGCTGGAACTGCTACGACTGCAAGTCCAGCTTCAACGTCCGGAGCCAGACCATCTTCGCCAAGACGAAGATTCCCTTGCAGAAGTGGTTCCTGGCTTGGAGCCTTATGATCGACGCCAAGAAAAGCCTGTCGAGCGAACAGCTGGCCCGCCACCTGACCCTGAATCCCAAGTCGGCCTGGTACATGCAGGTCAGAATCCGCGCCGAGATGACCAACAAGCAGAGCCATATTGTGCTTCACGGGATCGTCGAAGCCGACGAGACTTACGTAGGCGGCAAGCCGCGCAAGCCGAATAAGCGCGACGACGACAAAGGGCCAAAAGGCCGCGGACCTGGCGGCTCGACCAAGACGCCGGTTATCGGTGTGGTGGAGCGCGGCGGTCGGGTAGTCGCCAAAGTTGTCAGCGATCTAACCGGACGCGGCGTTTTGAAGTTCCTCCGCTGGAACGTGGACGCGATCGATTCAACGCTAATCACTGACGAATACCAAGCCTATCGGGCAGCCCGGTCGGTGTTCTACCACGAGACGATCACCCACTCTAAGCGGTTCTTGGACGGCGAGACTCACACGAACACAATCGAAGCGTTCTGGAGCCTGCTTAAGCGCGATTGGTACGGCCAGCATCACCACTACCAGAAGAACTACATGCCGCTGTATGTCGGTGAGGCTTGCTGGAAATACAACGAGCGCCACAACGACCGCGCGTTCGACAAGTTCCTCGCCGGCTGCTTCGGTTAGGCGTAATCTGCCGTAGTGTTAATTCACAGGGCGCATATGAAGAAACGGCATCCAGGTTTGTGCCCAGCGGGCTCGTGGATTCCATTTCCACCCCGGCCATGCCACGCCTACAACCATTGCGGTTGCCGTGATGATTGCGCCGCCGCCGCAGAACGATGCAGAGGCGTCGAGCGGCGGTAACGGGTACGCGTGCGCAAGCCGTGCGAGCTCCTGATAGGACAATTCCAATGCCTTGGAGACTGAGGAATTAGCGTGTTTCGTGCGAGACACGAACGTCCCCTTTCGAGGGTTGCTGACCTGCCCCCATTGCTTGTACCGCCACCTATGTTAGTCCCACCAGCATCGGGATAGGCTCGGCAGGCAGGATGGCCCCGAGTGCTGGGCAGTCTGTAGCTCAGAGAGCTGTGCGGCCGGACCTGGTTGTAGGTCTACCTGTACTGCAGGATCAGCAGCCGGATAACGACACCCTACACCCTATGTCTGCATGGCGTCTAATCGATCTCATCCGCACCCAACTTGACAACCGATTTAGCACCACCGCCCTTCGCAGGCTGAAGGGCTTCCGGCGAGTACCTACACGGACGAGCGTTTGGCACCCGACACGCTGTGTGAAGTTGTGTAAAGATGATGCAGTTCGTAGAACATCAAACGTTTTCTCCAAGTGGAATTGCCTGACGACCTCGACCTGACCGAAATCGAATGGCACCTATGGGACGCCGTGATGGCGGGCCGAGGGGTCAGCTTCGGCGACGGCGACCCGCGCCAACTCGCTTCGGCGGACGACTGGGGGCCCAAGCGGACCATCCGCGGACGTGTGCTGGCGGAACTGCTGATACGCGCTGGAGCAAGCGGGCCGCCAGCTACACGACAGGTTGCAATTCATGGCGCCCGTGTGACCGGTGAGGTGTATCTAGGTCATGCCGATATGGCGGCGAGTGTGCAATTGAAGCGATGTCTGTTCGACCACCATGTGATCCTGCGGCTAGCGCACGCTCGGACGCTGGAACTGGATACCTGCGTGCTGGCCTCCGTTGACGCCACAGGCGCTTCGATTGACGGCTTACTTGAGATTACGCAATCAAAAGTCGGGCTCGGCATTTGTCTCGCCGGCGCCAAGATTAGTCAGTCTGTTGCGCTCTCTGGATCGACAATTGCTGGGAATAATGGGCAGGCACTCAACGCTGAGGGTCTTGAAGTCGGCGGAAGCATGTTCCTTGACAGCCCGACCGCAGACAGCGACCGCTTTCACGCTGACGGTGAAGTACGGCTGCTAAACGCTCAGATCGCCGGCCAGTTGAACTGCACGGGTGGGCGATTCAACAACCCCGGCGGCATCGCACTCGGTGCCGATAGCGCTGAGATTCAGGGCAGTGTGTTCCTTGGCAAATTACCCGACGTTGCCGACGGTTTCCACGCTACAGGTGAAGTGCGGTTAGTGAACGCACAGATCGCCGGACAACTGAACTGCTCCGGCGGGCGGTTCGACAACGGTAAAAGACACGCATTTGCTGCAGACGGCACGAAAATCGGCGGTAGCGTATTCCTCAACAGCACCGACGACAACGCCGACCGTTTTCATGCGACAGGTGAAGTGCGGCTCTCCGGCGTACGGATCGCTGGACAGCTGAACTGCGCTGGGGCGCGGGTCGATAACCCGGAGAGGACCGCGCTCAGTGTCGACATGGCGGATATTCACGGTGGCGCGTTGCTCAATCGAGGTTTCCATGCCACCGGCGAGGTGCAGTTGCTAGGTGCGCGGATTGGAGGTCAGTTGAACTGCCGTGGCGGGCGGTTTGAAAACCCTAAGCGCGCGGCGCTGAACCTCGAGCATGCTCAGGTGAACACCCTTTTGCTGCGCGGTCCGAGTCTCCAAGTGGCTGGCGATGTCTGCTTGTTCGGAGCGAGGGTATCGACGCTGGCTGACGATCCCGCAGACCTGGATGGCCAGGAAGTCACTCTTCATCTGGACGGCTTCTCATATGAGCGTATTGCTCCAAACTCACCAGACTCGATGCAAGACGCGAAAACTCGCCTGCAATGGCTGGAGCGGCAGCTGCGAGGTCATTACTTTCCGCAGCCTTACGATCAGCTTGCGGCTGTGTTCCGACGCAATGGTCAGGACTACGAAGCCAGGAACGTACTGGTCGAGAAGCGTCGCAAGCGTCGAAAAACGCTTAGCGGAACACGGCAAGGACGGTTTCGCAAGTGGCTTCGCAAGGGTTGGGATATTCTCCTCGAAAAGTCTGTTCTTTACGGCTGGCAGCCGTGGCGGCCGCTCGTTTTCGGTGTAGCGGCGCTAATGATTGGACTCGGACTCGTCACGGCAGCGCAACTGATGGGTCTTGTTATCGAGCCGCCAACGCCCTGGTTTGTCCCCATCTTCCTGATTCTCGACGTATTCCTCCCGATCGTCGACCTAGGAGTGAACTCGAATTGGGAAATCGCCACTGAGAAAGGCGGCGCGTTTGCCTGGATCGTGACGGGCTACTTGTGGTCCTTGACGCTTGTGGGCTGGGGCACGGTGACGCTGGCCGTAGCCGCGCTTACCGGCATCGTGAAGCGGGAGTAAACGGGGTTGAAAGTCGCGCATATTGTCCCGCACCGGTTTCCGGTGCAGAGCGCCAGAACCTGCCGGTCCCTCAAGGGGAGCGGCGACGATTCGGACGTAGAGTTATCGCAACATGCGCTGGACAGCCTCCTCAACCGCTTTGCCTTCTTCCGACTCCCGCAGGCATTTGCGGAGCTCGCGGCGGGCGATTGTTACGGCGAGGCGAAAGCGGGTTTGGCGCAGGGCCGCCAGTTCGCGGGGCGCGCCTTCGGCGGCGGGCTGGCCAGCACAGGATACCGCAAGATACATCGGGTCGCCGGGGTCGAACTCCGGGATGGGCAGCTTCCACAGGTGCTTGTGCAAATGGCGCGTCTTTCCTGCCCAATTTGCTGTCCTGTACGGATTCACGGCAACGGCGAAGCATTCCTATTGGACTTGACCCGTTTTGGCGGACATCCAAAATGTGGGGCGTTGCCCCGGAGAGGATGTCTAGAAGGAGAAGCGAGAGCAGCGAAAAAGGCGTTCGTTCACACTGGAGTTCAAGGCTGAAGTCGTAGGGCTATGCCAGGCAGGCGATCGGTCCATCGGCCAAGTCTGCCGAGACTTGGGCCTGACTGAGACGGCGGTCCGCAGATGGGTGATGCAGGCCGAGATCGACGCCGGTGAGCGCGAAGGGCTCAGCACCGAAGAGCGTGTGGAACTGGCCCGGCTGCGCAAGGGGAACCGCATTCTGCGGCAAGAGCGCGACATCCTGAAGCGCGCAACGGCTTTCTTCGCCAAGGAGACCCGGTGAACGTGTACCCGTTCATCGAGGCGGAGAGGGTTGAGCGTAGCAATGCCCGCCGGGCGTGCGTGATGCTCGAGGTCTCCCGTGCCGCCTACTACGGCTGGGCCAGGCAGATCCCTTCGGCGCGCCAGTCCTCTGATGAAGCCCTACTCGCCAAGATCAAAGACATCCACACCGCAGCCGCGGCACCTATGGATCCCCGCGGGTTCATGCTCAGCTGCGTAACGATGGCCAGGCGTGCGGGCGCAAGCGGGTGGCGCGGCTCATGCGTCATAACAGCATCGTGGGTCGGTGCAAGCGACGGTTTAGGCGCACCACCATCGCCGATCCCGATGCGGCCACGACCGCCGTGGATCTGGTCAAGCGCAGCTTCGTCCCCAATGCCAACGAGATCGATCGGCTGTGGTGCTCCGACGTTACCTACATCCGCACCTGGGAAGGCTGGCTCTGCCTGGCCACGGTGATCGACATCGCCTCGCGGCGCGTCGTCGGCTGGGCCATGGCCGACCACATGCGTACAGAACTCGTCTGCGACGCTCTACGCATGGCCATCCACCATCGCCGGCCCGCTCCCGGGCTGATATTGCATTCAGACCGCGGCTCCGCAATACACCTCGACCGTGTTCGGCGATCTGCTCGACGCCAACGGCATACGCCAGTCCCTGTCCCGGCCGGGTCAGTGCTGGGACAACGCCGTCGCCGAGAGCTTCTTCGCCACCCTCAAAACCGAGCTCGTTCATATGCACGCATGGCCAACCCGTGCCCAAGCCCGTAACGCGATATTCGAGTTCATGGAACTCTTTTACAACCGCTTGAGGCTGCATTCAGCGCTTGGATACCTGTCCCCAGAGGACTACCAACGGAGGCGCGCAAGACTCGACGCCAGGACCAAAGCAGCGGCATAGTCAATGTGTCCTGTCAAACCGCGTCAACCCCACCTGTACATATCATCTGCTCCGGCATATGCTTCGCTCGGCTGTCAGTCCCTCTCCTCTTAAATTAGTTCTTAACGGTCCACCGAGAGCTGCTCTCGGGGCAGTTCAGGAGACTCACTGCCATTTGCGCTCAACATCGACACAGGTGAATGGAAAGTAGCAGATATACAGGAGGCCGTGATGCACACGTCCATCCTCACTCCTAAAGACCTCTTCCAGAAAGAGGTGCGCTACACCATCCCGGCTTTTCAGCGTCCCTATGTTTGGTCCCAGGACGACCAATGGGAGCCGCTCTGGGAAGATGTCCGCAACGTGGCCGAAAACTATCTTGAGGAACTGGAGCGTTCAGGTAACGACGAAGTCGAAGCAGAGCAACGGACAAGTCCGCACTTCTTGGGCGCCGTTGTTCTCAAGCAAGTCCCCACGGCGATAAAGGATATTCCCATATGAAGCGGCTGTTCAAAATCGGCTGTATCGGGATTGTTTGCCTTGCAGGTCTAGTAGCCCTAATTGGCGTATTGGCAGGTGACTCCGAGGAATCCGGGGAAGTCCGGGAATCAACTCCGAGTGTTAATCCGGTATCAATCAACCCAACAGCTCACGGCGTCGAAAACTTACCGGAAACCCTGCCTCACAACGTCACTCTTGAGACAGAAGGGCCTAGCACCGAGCTTCCTTGCTTTGCATCGGTAACAGTTGGCGAGCCGCCAGACCAAGATCGGATTGAGAGATATCAAGAATTTACAGAAGCGGGAAGCTACAGGATCACGGCCACAGTAGGCGGCAAAAAGGTATGGGAGTTCAGCACCCAGTACTGTAAGCCGTGGTCGATATCCGGCGACTCTAGCTAACCGCACAGGAATCAACCTATGTCTGCGTAGCGATCGACCGCAACGCTTGGCGGAGCAGGTTCAGGGACGTGAACGGAGCCCGCTGGCTCCATTTGGAAGAGAAACGGATCGCCCGGTTCGTTAGAGAGACAGCTCATTTCCTGTGCTGTGTGGAAGGCGCTGACCTGGCCCCCCGAAGACTGGTCTACGAGGCTCGCCAGAGCTCTTCGCCGCTGGACTGAAGCACGGAGGGTTAGCGGCGAGAAGGAAACATGCGCCGGAGCGGGGAGCTTAATACGCTAGACGGTCCAAGTCTCTCCCATTCAGCTCAAGGTGTCGAGTTCGGTTTCGATGAAGTTTCGCTTCGTAAGGCCTTCGAATTCGCCTTCCGCCCCCTTTCTGGGAACAGGTCATACCCACCGTTCTCGTGGGCGATTGCCGCGGCGAACCACAAACCGGGGCACGTGCATGGAAATCAGCGACATCCTCAATCGCGTCGAATACGGAAGTCTCGCTTTGCCAACGTTCCAACGGGGATATGTATGGAACCGGGAGCAAGTGCGTGGGCTTATGAACTCTTTGTACCGCCGGCACCCAATTGGGAGCCTGTTGGTCTGGATCACAAGAACGGAAGGCGTCGAGGTCCGAGGAGATGCGGCTTCGGGTAACGGCACGATTCAGTTGCTGCTGGACGGTCAACAGCGGGTGACGACGCTGTACGGGATCATTCACGGCAAGCCGCCTGCATTCTTCGATGGCAATGCGAAGACTTTCACCGGGCTGCAATTTCACCTGCTGAATGAGACGTTCGAGTTCTACCAACCAAGTCGGATGCTGGACGATCCCATGTGGATCGACGTCACGGAATTGATACGGCGGGGCATTGGGCCATACGTGAAAAAGCTCAGTGCAATGCCCGATCTATCGATCTCGTTCGACGAAGCCGTCGATCGACTCAACGCGATAGCCACGGTCGGTCGTATTGACCTGCACTTCGACGAAGTCACCGGCGAGGACAAATCCATCGATGTCGTCGTCGATATCTTCAATCGGGTGAACAGCGGCGGCACAAAGCTCTCCAAGGGCGATCTGGCGCTGGCGAAGATCTGCGCCGGCTGGCCCGAGGCACGTGACGAGATGAAGGAGCGCTTGGGCAAGTGGGAGGGTGCCGGCTTCAACTTCAAGCTCGACTGGCTTCTGCGTTGCATCAACACCATCCTCACCGGCGAGGCTTTGTTCGCGGCGCTGGAGAAGGTAAACGTTGCCCAGTTCAAGGGTGGGCTGGACCGTGCCGAGAAGGCGATCGATAGCCTTCTCAATCTGATCTCATCGCGCCTTGGGCTGGACCACGATCGAGTTCTTGGCAGCCGCTACTCCTTCCCCGTGCTCGCGCGATTTCTGGACGAAAATGGCGGTGGTTTCGGGAGCGACGTTGACCAGGGCAAGCTACTCTACTGGTATATCAACACGATGCTCTGGGGGCGATACTCCGGCTCGACCGAATCCACGTTGAACCAGGACCTTGGGCTGATCGAGAACCGGGAAGACGGACTCGACCGGCTCATCGACCAGTTGCGACAGCAGCGCGGCGATCTATCCGTCAAACCCGAAGACTTCCTGGGCTGGAGTCGCAGCGCGCGGTTTTACCCGCTGCTCTACATGCTCTCGCGGGTTCAAGGAGCGCGTGATTGGGGTACCGGCGTAGAACTCTCTGCGCAAATGCTGGGAGCAATGGGCCAGCTCCACGTCCACCACATCTTTCCGAAGTCGTTGCTCTATAAGGCCGGCCACTCGCGCGCCGACGTGAATTCGCTTGCCAATCTGACGTTCCTTACCGCCAAGACAAATCAAGAGGTGAGCAACCGCGACCCGGCGGAGTATATGCCCGAATATCTGGCCAAACATGCCGGCGCGGTGGAATCCCACTGGATGCCGGTCGATCCGGAGCTGTGGTCGATCGATCGATACCATGACTTCCTCGCGGCCAGGCGAGAGTTGCTGGCTGCCGCCGCCAACCGGTTGCTCGACCGGTTCCTGAGTGGTTCGATGGACAGTTCTATAGAAATAATGGACATAGTCGGCCGCGACGCAGCTAAAGTGCCTGGCGGAGTTGCCAGCGAAGACGAGGAAAAGCTCCTCCAGAAGAGCAACGCGTGGGTGATACGGTGCGGGCTGCCCGCCGGCGAAATGAACTATGAACTTACAGAGCCGGAATCCGGGGAAGCGTTGGCGGTCATAGACCTTGCGTGGCCAGACGGCTTGCAGAGCGGGCTGAGCGACCCTGTGGCCTTGCTCATAGACGAGGACGCCGAGATCGAGCGCATCGTAAACGGAGCAGGTTACCGGTCATTCACGAGCCTCGGCGCCTTCCAGCACTACGTGGCGCTCGAAGTCCTGCCGGGAGAGGTCGCTGCATAGACCGCCAAGCGTTTCTTTGACCAACCTCTGAAGAGGGCCAGCGCCGGTAAGGGTTCGGCAGGTTGTACGGCCGCCGGAGCCGACGGCGTGACCTACCTTGAGCTTCCAAAGCCATGCCGTTTGCGCGCGGTTTCCCGCTTCTACGAGAGCAGCTCGTCCAGTTCCTGATCGAGCATCGCCTGGGCGGCGTCTTTTTCACCAATGAAGGCCAGAGCTTCGAAGCGCGACTGTAGGAGGAGTTCCTTGACCATGCGCGCGCCGGTTCGAGCGATTCGAGCCTTGATCCGCTTGACGTCGGGATCGTCTTCTTCGGCGGCGCCGACGCTCGTCGTCCGGCTGGAGAGGCGGAGAGCCGAAGCGCAGCAGCCAGGAATCGTCGCCGTCCCGCTCCGCTTCGAAGAGCGAGAGGGCGGTGCGGATACCGTTGCGGCAGGAGTCGAGGTAGTCGGCGAGGTCGGGATAGAGGATCTCATGGTTCCTGAAGTAGGTGGCCCGGATCGTGTCCACGGCGCTGGCCAGGCCCTCGATCAGGACGAGCAGAGCCGTCGCCTGGTCTTCCCAGGACACGCCGGCGTCGGGTCCTGAGGTCGTCTTGTTCTCGCTCAAGGCAGAGGACCGCAGGTTGGCGAGCAGGTTTGCGCGGGCCAGTTGGAGGCGGCGGGCGAGGTCGGCGTCATGCACGGTCCACGCATCGCGATCGACCAATGGGGTGAGAGGCTCGACCGGAACGCCGGCGAGAGCGGCCTCGGCCCCCTGTTTCTTCACCCAGCCGTTCCAGCTTTCGGCAAGGAAGCCACTCTCGGTCGAGGCCTCGAGGCGGCTGCCGAGCGTGCGAGCGCGCCATCTCTGGTAGAGGGCCAGCTTGACATAAGTTCGACCGCCGAAGCGTCGGCGCCCGCCGCGATAGCGCCCCACGCGCGCGCCGGCGGACTTCCTGGCCTCGCGCCAGGTGGTCTCGTCGATCGGGACCTGCCCGCCCCGCGCGTCGGTCCTCACGAACTCCTCCGAGGCCAGGAGATGCACGTCCCCGGAGCCGCGCAGCGTGCAGCCCCGGTCGGCGAGGATGGCGCCCGAACTCGGCGAGTTCGAGGACGGTCAGGTCGATCCAGGCGCCTTCGAGCAGCGGCGCGGAGGCGAAGAAGGGGATCGGGACGGCGGGCAGCGTCACCAGCCTGCCGGCCCTGACCACGTTCGATCCGACCAGGCGGCGAAGCTCCCGCTCCACCCCGCGGGCGATTGCGGCCACATCCGCATCGGAGTCGTCCCCGTCCAAGACCTCGTCATCGTCCTCGGGGAGCATCTCAAGGACCCACTCCTCGACGGTCTCGGCCTCGCGGAGCAGGCTCCAGGACTCGACGCGGTGCTCGAGGGCGGCCTCGACGGCGGCGGCCGTCTCGAGATCGAGGGGATACGGAAGCTCGTGGCAAGCGCGCATCCAGGCCAGGGCGGCGTCAGACCCGCGGGCGTCCTCGCGCATCCGGTGTTGTCAGGTCCACGACGAGGAGCGCCAGGCTGGGCGAGGCGACGCGGAGCTCGTTGGAGATGCGGGAGTTGAGCTCCAGATGGAGGTGGAACAAGAAGACCACGTCGCGCACGGCCTCGCGCACGTTTCCGTGGATCGCGTCCCGGGACATTCCCTTTGAAGACGCGGTCGCGGCGCGTTCGGCCTCTTGGGTCAGGCGGTGGAGCGGCCAGGCGGACCTGGGCTTGTCCTTGATGCTGGCGACATAGTCGTCGGCGGAAGGGAAGCCGGCGACCTCCTGGAGCCAGCGGAGGACGATCTCGGTGGGGGAGAGGGAGTCGTCGAGGCCTTCGACGCGTTGCTTGAACGAACTCAATTCGGAGAAGGCTCCGCAGGTGCGTCGATCTCGGGCGGATCGCGATGGAATGGAGACGGGCAATCGATCTCGTCGGGATCGACATCGAAGGGAGAGGGAGAGTCAGGCTGGCGCGTTGCGGACGCGGCTTCGAGGACGGCGAGGCGCTGTGCGAGGTCGCCCACTTCGAGGAGCTTGGCGGCGACCAGGGCGCCCCTGAACATGGCGTTGGAGCGGGCGACGGAGGTATCCAGGCCGAGCAGGTCGAGGGCGGCGATCTCGGCGAAGCGGAGGATGCCGTCGACCGAGCGGAAGCCCTCGTGCAGGTCATAGGCGCCCTCCAGCGTCTTCTCGCGGCGGCGGCGCAGGCCACCGAGGCGTCTGGCCTCGACAGCGTCGGCCTTGTGATCGGGATGATGCCAGAAGCAAAAGGGCTGATCGCGCATGGGCGTGGCGCCGCAGGGAGAGCCGTCGCGGGTGCGGGCGGAGCAGGCGGGGGGCCTAGCAACACGTAGCAATGGCTACCTCTGCAGGCAAAAGCGGATGGTAGGCGTGTTGGGGCGGCGATGGGACCGGAGGCGGAGAGCACACGATCCGGCCATAGTGTCGGTGGCTGAGCCACCACATTTCGGCGTCAGCCCTGCGGTCACGGGGCGATCGAGGCATAGCTATCAGAGCCGGAGAGGTCATGAGTCCAGTTCTCCCGCGCTCTCTCTGGTCGCCTCGAGACCCGCAAACGCCTCCCAGCGCTTGACGGCTACGTCGACGTAGGTCGGTTCCTGCTCGACCGCGTAGCAGACGCGGCCGGTGCGTTCGGCGGCGATGATCTGGGTGCCCGAGCCCGAGAACGGCTCATAGACGATCTCGCCCGGCTCGGTGTGGTACTCGATGGGGCGGATGAACAGTTCGACCGGTTTCTGCGTTGGATGGACGCCCATCTGCTCGAAGCGCTGGTCCACGTTCCAGACGGTCGAGACATCGCTGGGCGGCTTGCGCTTGGGCATGTTGCCCTGGACCCAGCCGACGAAACAGGGCTCATGCTGCCAGAGGAAGAAGGAGTGGGTCAGCACGCTGCGGGCCTTCACCCAGATGATTTGCTGGTGGACCAGCAGTCCCGCTTTGGTCCAGGCCTCTTCTACCAGCGCCTGCCGGCGGTGAGCGTGCCACTGATAGACAGGCGAATGGGACACGAGATGCTCCAGACCCGCTGACAGGAACTTGAAGTAGAAATCCACCGAGGACTCCGGGTCGTGGTACTGGTCCCAGTTCTTGTCGCGGTTGGGATCGCCGCGATTCGACCTGCTGGCCGGATGGTTGCCGCCGGAGTAGTCGACGAGGTAGGGCGGATCGGTGGCCATCAAGGAGGCCCGCTTTTCCCCAAACAGGCGCGCCACGGCGGCGGTGTCGGTCGAATCGCCGCATAGCAGCCTGTGATCGCCCAGCGACCACAGATCGCCGGGTTGGGCGAGGGGGTTGGCCTGTGCGGCGTTCAGGGCGGCGTCGGGATCGAAGTGCTCGATACGTTCGCGCTTGTCACGTGCGTCGAGCGACTTGAGGAGCTTGGCGATCTCGTCATCGTCGAAGCCGGACAGCGAGAGGTCCACTTCGGGAGCGGCATCCAGCTCGGCAAGTAGGCGAGCGAGCAACTCCTCGTCCCAAGAGCCGGAGATCTTGTTGAGGGCCAGATTCAACAACCGGGCCTGGTCGCCAGACAGATCCAGAAGGATCACCGGCACCGAGGCGAGACCGAGCCTGCGGGCGGCGAGGAGTCTCTGGTGGCCGCCGATAACGGACTTGTCCTCGAGGCGGGCGATGACCGGATCGACGAAGCCGAACTGGCGGATGGAGCGGGTGAGCGAGTCCAGCTCGGCGTCGGAGATGCGTCTGGGGTTGGCGGGATCGGGCCGCAGGTCGTCGATCGGGACGTGGACGACCGAGAGCTTGTCTTCAACCTGGTTCATTTCACTTGACCTCACAGACTTGCGGGGGATGGACGGAGGAGCCGGACGATCTCCCGCAGGTCACCCGCAGGCATGGGTGCTTCACCAAACCTGTAAAGCGGGAGAAGCGGGGTATATGTAAGTAGATAAAGAGAAGTAGAGGCATAACTATCACCATGGGCGGCCGTCTACGTCCTGCGCGCGGGACGAGGCAATGTCTCCCGCATCACCCGCACTACTCGCATCCAACCTGTGAACGGGGTCATCTTGCTGCGGGAGACGCGCGGGAGACGCGTGCGACGCTTCGTTAGGTGAGGCGCGCTCGAGCGCGTAGAGACCGGTTTTCTGGTGGGCGTCGGTGCCCGGCTTGCGGATGAAGATATCGCCGTAGGCGCGGTCACGCCGGGCGGATAGAGCCTTGCCGAGACATAGCGACATGGCGTGGTCGTTGGATGGGTCGCGGGCAGAGGCGAACACGCCGGGGATTAGGTCATGCTCCCTGACGAGGGGTACCAGCTTGGCGGCCTTGACGGGGCGAGTCTCATGGACCGACCACCAGGCTTGGAGGAAGGCGCGCCACTCCTCCGACTCCTGGTCGACGTGGCGGTAGAGTTCGGGGCGGTTCTCGAGGAAGCCGGGAATGCCGGCGGAGTCGAGGATGCCGCCGACGATGCGGTGCCAGGACTCGAACGAGCCGAGGGGACGCCCCTGCCAAAGCGGGCTGCCGAGAGCGAGCCAGCGTCTAACCAGAATGAACAGCGCCCAGAGCAGCCGACCGCGGTTCTCGACAACCCACGGGCCAAGCGGATCGTGCTTGAAGCCGCTGCGCTCCCAGGGGCGGTCCACCTTGGGGTCGAGGCGAATCCAGGCCGTACGTCGGGCGATCTCGCTGCCGAAGTCGAGGTTGTTGCCGGTGGCGATCCAGAGGCAGTTGTTGGGGACGGAGACCGTCTCCGACTTGCCGAGCAGGCGGTCCGACCAGTTCCGGGAGGTGAGGGCGGCGGCGAGGACGCCGGACTCCAGCGTGTGGGTGATGTTGTCGAGGAGAACGATCGGAGTACCGCCGAGGAGGACTGAGGTGATCTGCTTACGGAGCTCGTCGTCCTTGCGGGGAAGCGACATGGCGGCTGGTGAGGAGCCGGTGGCGATGAGACCGATCGACTCGACGAGGAGGCTCTTGCCCGAGCCTGCGGTGGGAGCGTCGACGGCGACGAGAGGGACGGGGCCGTCGATGCGGTTTCTGAGGACATGGGAGAGGAGGGCTGCGATCGCATGAGCGCGCGACGACTCCTCGACAAACGGGAAATCGCCGAGCCATTCCTCGAGCAGCAGAGACCTGGCCTGACGGAGATCGCCGTCGGAAGGTGTTTCGGGGACGGGAGGAATGCGGCAGTCGTTCGACTCGAAGAAGAGATGAGTGGATGGTTGGTAGCCCGGAGTGTCGACGAGCGTCCAACTCTCATCGAAGACCGGGGCGCCGGCAATGCCGGACAGAGGCGGCAGTGGTAGTTCGAGGGCGAGCATGTCCTCGACCACGTCGTTGGGCGGTCTGGCCGGAGAGAGGGAATTGTCGGGTTTGGACCACTTCATGAAGTTGGCGACTCGGTCGAGGCGGCCCTTGAGAGCGGTGATGGAGAGCGCTTCTACTTTGATCGCGCCGTCCACCCGGCGGACCTCGGCAAGAGTTCCGCCGAATTCGAAGAGCGATGGCGGGTTATCGGCGAAGGCAAGCGCCTCCCAGCAGTCATCGACGATATCGCGCAGGTGGCGACCGGAGACGATGATCGTGCGGAGATGGCCGTTGGACGACGCGGGATCAGGGGACCTGCCGAACGAAATGTTGAGTGCGCGCTTCCAGTCGTGCCAGGACTTGCGCTGCCCTTCGGGATGGAAGCAATGCCCGGCGAAGGGACCGTCGGGGAGTTTCTGCCCCACACCGCACTCGAAGAGGCGGCCGTCGTCGTGGAAGGGGCACTGACGGACGTGGTGCCAGGTGACGCCGTTGTCGTCAGGCGGCTGCTCGCGGAACTCGATGCCGTGGCGTTCGAGCGTCTCGGCGAGGCTAACGGTTCCCCCATGGAGCTTCGCACCTGGCCTGAGGCTGGGTTTCGGCTCAGCCGGCGCCGTGCTTGCGACCGCTTCGAGCTGCTCACGAGAAACAACCTTGACGGCTTCCGGCGCACTTACCAGCTTTGAAACGCGGTGAGGACGGTCGGGGATGGGGTCGCCCTTGACCTTGGTTGAACCGATCAGGCCGACTAGCCGGGATGCGTTGGCGACCGAGACATCGACGTGGGCGTCGGGAGAGTCGAACCGGCTTGCGAGACCATCGAGGACCGCTTTGACGAGCGAGGTCGATTCTTGGGAGTTGGGCAGGTCGATGCGATAGAGGACGTAGTAGCCGTTACCGGACATCGCAACGATTGGATCGGGCCAGGATTGCGAGTTCAGGTAAGCCGCTACTGCGTCGGCGACGGCACGTGCCTTGGAGAGTTCCTCATCGGTGCTGCTGATGCCCGAGGGGCGGTGCGCGTCTATATCGACAAAGAGCCAGGTACGGCGGAGGACATGCTGGTCCGAGGTGGTGTTCTCGGCGCGCTCGACGATTCTGTTGGATGCGCGCGCGATGAGGGATGGTTCTACGGGATTGAGTGAGACGTAGATATTGGCCTTGCCGTCCCACTTCCGAGAAGCGACTGCCAGTTTCTCTGGGGAGTCGAAGTAGCCGGAAGCGGTGTGCCCGAAGCGGTTGTGCCTCGGGATGCGCAACTCGCGGACCTCGCCCGGCTGCCAGAGGCGGTTGAGGAAGTCGAGGGCGAGGTTGGGAGACATCAGGCAGCCAGGGCCAGAACGCGACGCAGGGTGTAGTTGACGCTTGCAGGCGTGGGAGATCGTCGACAGCGCCGCCCGGCTAGGCGTGATGAACCTCTATCTGCACGGCATCGGCGGCGACCAGACCAACGTAATCGTCGACGACAGCCTGCGCGCGCACCCCGGCGTCAACTTCGACGTCGTGCTCACCAATCCGCCGTTCGGACGCAAGTCCAGCCTGACCTTCGTCAACGCCGCGGGCGAATCGGCCCGCGAGAGCCTGATCGTCGAGCGACCCGACTTCTGGGCCGCCACCAGCAACAAGCAGTTGAACTTCGTTCAGCACGTGCACACCTTGTTGAAGATTCACGGCCGGGCGGCGGTCGTCGTGCCCGACAACGTCCTGTTCGAGGGCGGCGCGGGCGAGACCGTGCGCCGCCGCCTGCTCCAAGAGTGCGACGTCCACACCCTGCTGCGCCTGCCCACCGGCATTTTCTACGCGCAGGGAGTCAAGGCCAACGTGCTCTTCTTCGACCGCAAGCCCGCCCGCGAGACGCCCTGGGCCGAGGACCTCTGGATCTACGACCTGCGCACCAACCGGCGCTTCACCCTCAAGACCAACCCGCTGACGCGCTCCCACCTCGATGACTTCGTGGCGTGCTACAACCCCGACAACCGCCGCGAGCGCGAGGAGACCGAGCGCTTCCGCCGCTTCGGCTACGACGACCTGGTCAAGCGCGACAAGGCCAGCCTCGACATCTTCTGGCTGCGCGACGAGAGCATGGAAGACTCCGCCAGCCTGCCCCCGCCCGCCCTCATCGCCGAAGAGATCGTCGAGGACCTGCGCGCCGCCCTCGAGCAGCTTGAGGAGATAGCCGCCGACCTCTCAACCGAACCCGCGCCGACCGAGCCGACTAGGGGAACGCATGCCTGATCGGCTCTATCAAGCGATTGAAGGGGCCATCGGCCTAGAGTTGGACGGCCGTGTGTTCGAACGCTGTGCCGTCGACCTGCTACGGAAGGCCTATTACGCGGATCTGCGCGGCACGCCGCACGAGCGCGACGCCGGCATGGACGGCATCTCTGGGCCGGACAGCGATCCGGAGTTCATCCTCATAGCTACGACCAGTAACGACTTCACACGCAATCTCCGATCCAGCGTGAAACGGTACGTGGGTGCCGGCGGACGCGGCCGAACCGTGGTGTTCGCCACTACGCGTAAGGTCACTGGAGACCGACGCTTACGCTTGCTAGAGGAGTTGATGAACGAATGGGATGTGCAACTCCGCACGATCCACGACCAAGGCGATTTCATTCACCTTCTCTACAACAATCCGCAGTGGCGGAGGGATCTGCTAAACGTCGCTGGTATAGCGAAGGCGCTCAGCCGCTTTCCTGCGACTTCCCGTCCTACCCCCTCGATCCCCTTGATCGGGCGTGACGGTGATCTCGAACGATTGCGTTGCGTTAACTCCGATCTGGTGCTGGTGGGCAAGCCGGGCGTGGGCAAGACGTTCTTGCTCGAGCAGCTGGCTGCAGAAGAATGGTGTCTCTTTGATGCCGGCTGGAGCCTGGCCGATTTTGAGGACGCGATTCGAGAAATGCGGCCGCGGCGCATCGTCATCGACGACGCTCACTTCGACGAGGGTGATCGTATTCCTCAGATCCGGCGGCTTCGTCGAGAGATGGAGGCAGAGTTCTGCATTGTGGCCGTCACTTGGCCCAGTCAGGCGAGCGTGGTGGATGCAGCTATGCGGGATGCAGTCCGCATTGAAGTAGAGGAACTTGAAGGCGACCAGATCGTTCAATTGGTCGAGGCCGTGGGCGTCGTGGGGCCGCCGGACCTGCAGTGACTGATTACTAACCAGGCACGAGGCTGCGCTGGGCTGGCAGTCACTCTTGCGCGCGCCTGTGTGGCCGGACGTGCATATGACGTGGCCACTGGCCGGGTGCTGCTTGACGATGTAGCTGGCTGGTTCGGGCGTACGCATGGCGACGCGAGTCGCCATGCGTTGGGAGTGCTGGCGCTCGCCGGAGAATACGGTGCGACACTGACGCAGGTCACGGAGGTTCTGGGGTTGCCTTCGACGAGAATCAGTGAACTGGTGCACGGCATGGCTTCCGGCGGGACGATCGATGAGGCATCGGGAGCACCGAACATGCGCATGCGCGTACAACCGGAAACACTGCGCTACGCGCTGGTCGGCGATGTGTTCTTCAGCGGTCCCGGCGCGCTCAATGTGGCCAGTGCCGTCGACTGCTTAGACTCACCCTCGATCTCTGCCGTCCCCATAATCGGTGCTATCCACCGAGGAGCGGAGGTCAGTCCCGACTACCTGCGTTCAATAGTGGACTGGTCCGACGGACGCGCTGCTGCAGAATACGCACTCCTTGGACCCGTCGAGTTGCGAACAGCACTTGAACAGGCGCCGATCCACCGAACGCGCATCGCCAGTGCCGCGTACAGACTTGAGATTGACCAGCGACTTGCGCTCCAGATTCTGATGCAGCAAGCGGTCGGTGACGATCGGCCAGAAAACAACACACCGGAGCACCCACTTCGTTCACTCGGTGACTACCTAGGCAGCTTCAAAGCGGGCATCGGCCAGCGCAAGCTAGCGGTCCAGGTCGGTAGCGAGTGGTTGAGAGAGGGGGGCGATGTTGACGTCGGCGTGCGCGTTTTGATGCACGCAGTGCATCCGGAGGTGTGTAGAACTTCCACCGATCCCGGACTCGGGGACTCAATCCGCATCCAACGGGGTGTTGTGCCGCTGTCGTGGTTCGACGATTTGTCGCGTCTGTGGGCAGAAATCCTGGACGTCGTCGAGGCCTTGCAGGTATCTCGTCCGGCTCCTGTCTTGGAAGCGCTAACTCCCTGGCTCAACCCAGAGATGCTCGTCTTCGGGAGGGAGCCAGGCCAAGAAACTGCGGAGGCGATGAGAAACGTCGCTGCGCGCGTGATTGAACGCCTGTCTAGAGTCCTCCAGGCTCGGCCAGGCGGGTTGAGCAGGTTGCGAGACTATGCGGAAGGGCTCGAACTTCCTATCGAATTTGACATTCCCGAGGAGTTCGCAGCGCTATTTCCCAGGAGATGGCGTGGCCGCGAGGGAGACGGGGAATTGGAGGATTGGCAGCGGCGCGCGCACAACGAGGTCGCACGGCTGGGGGAAGTTCTGCGAAATCGTGCCGCCACCGACGTCGCTGCGCTCATTGTGGACGCTGACGCCGAGGCTGCGGCTGCAGGCATCAATGCCCCCCGCCATACGCCGCGCCTCGCACAGATCCTTGCAGCCAACTCAGACGAACCGGAAGCGTTGCTGGCGGCACTCGACGAGCGTCGCGCGGCCCCTGATGTCGTTCTCCCGCTTCTTGATCGGATGGTCGAAGTAAGGCGTCCAGGCTGGGAGTCGGCGCTGGCACGGCAGCTAGACTCGAATCAAAACGTGGAAATTGCAATTTCGACTGCGCTCAGGCTCCCCTGCAGCGAAAATCTCAAGCGGTTAGCGATCCGGAAGTCCGCGCAGTGGCTTTCGCTTATCGACGATCTTGTATTTCGGGACGAGGTCGACGACGCGACGCTCGCCCTCTTGTTGGATGCGCCGGATTTGCCTGTGCGCCTAGAAGCTGCGTTAGCGCTCGGCACCGTGGGGTCCGGCTGTCAACTCGCTGATCTGCCATCTCCGACTCTTGCCCGTTGGCAGGAGATCATCGTTGAGAGTCCGGCAGACCACAGGTTGCTCCCTCTAGTCCTTGAGCGCGACCACCAACTGTGTGCCGATTGGCTTCGCGCCTGGTTCGAACGTGTGAGGCGACCTATGTGGTACGAGTCTCTCCCTCCCCGGGTCGCCGATGCGATCGCGAAGTTGCCGGCTGACCTTCGGGTAGCGTTGATCGGGGACATTCCGTCGGGCGTGTCGGCGCACATGCTGTCGGATCCCGTCAAGTGGCTCGTGTCCGATGACCTCCAGGTAGCGATCGCGCTGTTTGATCGATCGGAGATCGAAGACGTGCATCGTGCGGCATTATTCCGGGGGCCTAGTGAGACGTGGATGGATCGGGCGCTCTTAGCACTGGATCGTGGATGGGAACCGAAAAGCATCGTTGTCCAAACGATGTTCTCGGACAAGGCGTGGAGTGGCGAGGAGAGCCACATTATGCAGGGGAAGATCGACGGCTTTGCTTGTCTCCGGCGTGGAACTGCACAGCCCGACGGCGAGCGGCGCGAACGCATCATCGCGGCCGGGATCGCATACTTCGAGCAGAAGCGTGATGAGGCCGCTGCTCGTGAACGACGTGAGCGCGTTTTCGGGTGGGAAGATGGTTAGCGGTCGGGCCCCCGATACATGGTGGCGCCGCACTTGATCCGCACCATGCAGACATAGGGTGTCGTTATCCGGGTGCTGATCCTGCAGTACAGGCAGACCTACATCGGCATCAAGCCGCATTGAGTTGGCGCCAGCGGCGATTCTGTCTGCTGAGCCTCCCCACGACGCAGTAGGGAACCTCGCCCCGAAGACCTTGGCTCTGAAGACCCCGGCGGTTGATCGATGAACCGCGAAACTAACGTTGCGACTGGCACCAAGATGGGGGCAAGTCCAATTGGCCCAGTTTCTAACATTCATCCCGGACCCGACTTCGGGGGGCAGGTCAGCCGCAAGCTCCGTCCCGGTCTAGCCTCCCGGGCCGCCCCCAATCTGCACCCCGCACCCGGCTGCTGCCCCGAACAGGGCGTCAAGTGAGGCTTGGTCGCCTGCACTCAGCGTTTCGACGAAGCCTTCAGGCCCACCCAGTGTATTCACAATACACTGCAGGTTTTGTCTATCTTCTGGAGCGAAGCCCAGGCTGGCGGCGGCCCCCTCCCATTCGTCCTCATTCAGACACGTAGCTGCCAGGATGAAGGCAGACATGCTGCCAACCATGGCCGCTTCTTCGCCGCCCGCCGCGCCGGTGATCATCAATTTGGGCAGGTCAACCGCTTCCATCGCCATGCGTATGCATTCGGAGGACTCCACGCTCAGCGGACCCGTCCTAGCCAGGAACGGGGCGAGGAAAATGCGCACCAGGTTTTGGTCCTCCAGACAGCCAATTAACCCGATCCGCTCTTCGGTTGACGCCGTTTCCAGCGCGGTGAAGATCTGCATCAGGCCCCCTAGGTCCGCCACTCCCGCGAGACAGGTCAGCTCGGATTCTGAAAACTCGGACGCAATCGCCAGTGGGTCATTCAGGAGCAGAGGCTTGATTGCCCCCTCTCCGGTGACTTGCTCAGCGGCCTGTGCAGTGGCAGTGGGCTCCGGAGTCGCTGTAGGTTCCGGCGTCTCGGTCGGCTCGGGCGTGGCGGTTGGCTCGGGTGTGGCGGTTGGCTCAGGCATGGCCGTGGGCGAGGGTGTGGCAGTCGGCTCGGGCGTGGCCGTCGGTTCCGGCATGGCCGTTGCTGTCGAGGCTACGGCCGCCGGTGAGCTCTCCGGGGCTTCGGTGACCTCGGCGCCGTTACATGCCAGTAGTGCCACTAGTGCGATCAACGCTGCGCCACAGATCAGTTTCGATCTCATTCGCTCTCTTCCCCGTTGGTATAGCTGCATATTCCCATACAACGCCTATTGCTCACTGTGTCTGGCACGTTGACTGCTCGAATAATCGTGGTCTGGAGTGAACGGCCCTCTCCAGGCCGGACACGATCGGGTGACGGCCACGCAGAGAGATTCTCCGGCTCCGGCCGTTATCTTGCCACACAGTTGGTGGCCGTCGAGATGCAGCGACGCCAAGACGGCTGACGCCGTTAGAGTCGGGTCTGCCCTCTCCGACAAATACGACCTCAGATAAAGACATTCGCTTCTTCGACATGTTCCGCTTTCATCAGCAGGGCGGGCAGGATGGCAATCAGGGACAGGAATCCCGAGATCATAAAGAGGTTCTAGAACACGGTGACGCCGGCTCCTATCAACGTGGCCTCGGTCTCCTCGAAATTCGATCCAAGATCCACGTCGGCGGTCAGGCTGTAGAACGCTCTATACCCCAGGCGGACAAGGCTGCCAGCCCCAGAGCCATCCCCACCATTCGCGATGCTGTGACCAATGCGGCCGCGGCTCCCCACTAGTGACTAGGCGCCGCGCTCAAAGCGCTAACGCTTATCGGAGGGATGACCAGCCCAAATCCCAACCTGTCAAGGGCGGCGAGAAATCAGGACACATGGCGGAGTAAAAATGTACCACCCTGGCATAGCTGTCCAGCGAAAATGTCTCGCGTAGAGAACCGGGTCATGGGGTCCACGACGGGAGCAGTGGGAAGTGGTGTCGGGTGTGGGCGAGGAGTGAGCTAGGAGTCGGCAGGGCTGCCGACAGACTGCAGTGTTGTGGCCTGCCGGCTCTGCCTTAGGCGGTAGCTCTGGCCGTTCATCTCGAAGGATGTGCACGTGGTGGGTCAGGCGGTCCAGGAGAGCGCCGGTGAGCCGCTCGGAGCCGAGGACCTCTGTCCACTCGTCGAAGGGCAGGTTGGTGGTGACGAGGATCGATCCTCGCTCGCAGCGCTGGCTGAAGACCTCGAACAGCAGCTCTGCGCCGGTCTTGGACAGCGGGACGAAGCCGAGTTGGTCGATGCTGAGGAGCTTTAGGCGGGAGAGCTTTTTCTGGAGGACAAGCAGGCGTCGCTCGTCTCCGGCCTCTATCAACTCATAGGATCGCTGGTTCGCAAGCCCGGTGCGTTCGCCCGGTACCGGTTCAGGGAGCAGATGTTCCCGACACCGACGTTCAGGCTGGCATACGACGCGCTGCGTGGATGGAGAGGTGAGCGTGCCGATGTCGAGTACGTTCGTATCCTGCATCTGGCCGCGACGACCATGGAGTCGAAGGTGGACAGGGCGCTCGAGAGACTGCTTGAGTCCGGTCTGAGCTTCGACTACGCGATGGTGCGCAGGCTGTCTGCGCCGGCGCCTCCACGGGTTCCGGACCTGAAGCTGTCTGGGACAGTGGACCTCGGGGTGTACGACCGCCTGCTGGTGGGAGGTGCACCATGATGGTGGACATACACGCACCGAGCGCAGTGGCCGAACGTGTCAGGGAGTTGTGCAGGCAGTTCAAGCTGCCCACCCTTGCGGCCGAGACCGTCGGGAGGTTCGGCGAGGCCGGACACGCCGATGCGCTCCCGACCCTTGTGGAGGTGCTGGAGCAGGAGGCTGAGGACAGGCGGATACGACGGGTGGACCGTCTGCGGAGAGCATCGAAGCTGCCGGCTGGCAAGACCTGGGACACCTTTGAGCATGACAGGGTCTCGGTGAAGCTCAGACAGCAGCTCGGGAGACTAGGTGAGGGGGACTTCGTCGATCGCGGCGTCAACGTTCTGGCGTTCGGGATGCCCGGCACCGGCAAGACCCACGCGACGTGCGCCATCGGCCACAGACTGGTGGAGTCCGGCCGCTCGGTGCTGTTCATCCCCGCATACCGACTGGTGCAGGACATGCTGGCCGCCAAGCGAGACCTGGAACTGCCCAGGATGCTCAGGAAGCTGGACAACTTCGACCTGCTGGTGATCGACGACCTGGGGTACCTGACGCAGCGCGCCGAGGAGTCGGAGGTGCTGTTCACCCTGATAGCGGAACGCTACGAGCGTCGATCCCTGGGGATCACCTCGAACCTGGTGTTCAGTGAGTGGGAGAAGGTGTTCGCAAACCCCATGGCGACCGCGGCAGCGATAGACAGGATCGTCCACCACTCGGTCATCCTGGAGTTCGATGTGCCGAGCTACAGGACCAATGCGGCCCGGAATCGTCAGACAGTCAAGAAGTCAGACCGGCAAAAATAATTGACGCCCAACCGGCAAAAATAGTTGACGCGGATCACCATGCGGCTGATCTCGCGTTTGGAGCGGCCCTCGCCCGTCCGGCGGGCGACGAAGGCACGGGTGCGGGGTTCAATGACCATGCGGACCACGACGATCCGCCAGAGGGCCTGATTGGCGCTGCGAACGCCAGCGGATCCCGGTTGCGTGGCTAAGGCAACGATTGCGAGGCCGGCTCTTACATAATCAACCCCAGTGATTTCGGAACTTCGGCAAAGTCAATGGATCCGGCTGGTCCGGGCGCCAACGTATGGTCACGTCGACCAGCAATCGGCAAATCCAGACGGTTCTCCATGACCAGCGATATGCCGTTTGGGTGCCCTTGCGGGCGTAGGCGAATCTAGCTGCCAGCGCTATCTTGCCGCCAATTATCTTCGTGTCTCCACTCCAGGCGGGCTACCGTTTCATCTCGGTGCCGTATGTGCCCGAACGAGATTCGACCACAGTGGCTAAAGGAGCAGCGAAGGCATGAAAAGGGACGGCCGTGCGCCTTAGCACTGCCTTTCTTGTTGCGTTTCGACAGTCGTCGGCCCCACGGATCCTCAAGGCAAGTGGCTTTCGCAGGCTTTGGATCGGTTCCGCAGTCGAAGCATTCAGTTTATGGATGGAGCGGCTCGCGATCGGTTGGATGGTGCTAGACGTGACCGGCTCAGTTTTCCTGGCTGCGCTGTCGTTCGCCGTTCAAAGCGCACCAAACATGGTGATCGGACCATTAGCCGGTGCGCTGGCCGATCGGATCGAGCGCAAGCGACTTCTGGCAATAACATCGGCGAGTAAGTCGGCGATCATGGTCGCCATCGGTGTGGTCGTGCTCGGCGGATCGAATGCGATCCTCCCAGTGTTTGTGCTCGCTATTCTCGGCAGTTCAGCGCGAACCTTCTCACCGCCCGCCACCCAGACACTCATCACTGACATCGTGGGATCGAGTGATTTGGCGAATGCCGTCGGAATTCACTCGATTGGCGTTAGGTCGGTCGGCGCGCTGGGCACCCTGGCAGGCGGAATATTGATACAGACGATTGGAGTGGCGCCCGTGTTCTTCCTGGGGGCAGCTCTGTCCGGTGTCGCTACATGGGTCTTCGTGTCGATACGAACGCAGGCACGTGCTAGAGGGACAACCGATGTCTCGATTTGGCGAGACGCATTCGACGGACTAAAGGCAATGGTCCGAATCCCAGAGGTCGCTGCGCTCCTGACCCTGGCTCTAGGAGTGGAGATATTCGCATTCTCTTACAGGTCAATGCTGCCCGCATTCGCGAAGCTCGTGCTATCGGTTGGACCGGCGGGCCTCGGAGCCTTAACACTTTTCGGTGGACTTGGTGCGGTTGTAGGGTCCGCGGCCATGTCGCTGCTGCGAGGGACCGTGGGCCGAGGTCCCATGCTTTTGGCCGTTACCGCGGGATACGGCTGTTTCTTGGTCGCCTTTGCAGCTTCGAGCAACTTCACTGTTTCACTGGTCCTGGTCGCGGGAATAGGCGCGATGGCCGCCCTTTTCGACGCCCTTCAGTGGGTGCTATTGCAGGGGAATGTACCGCGCGAGATGCGCGGTCGCGCTATCGGCGGTTGGATCTGGGTGATCGGATTCGGATGGGTCGGACCAATCGCGCTCGGCGCGGCGGGCGAGGCCCTCGGTGTGCAATGGGCGATTGCCGGAAGTGGCGGAATCGTCGTCATTTCGGCCATTGGAACTGCGTTCTTCGTGGCCCGCCTGAGACGGGCCTGAGGTCCGCGGCGCTCGATAAGGCTACGTTGCCGAGCGTCCGGACGGTACGTTGCCGATTGCCCACGATGGCGGACCTTCGGTCGTGATTTGCAATCCTACAAACGTCCGGGCGCACTTTCCCGACCCGAAGCAATCTCGCCGTCGACACCATGAACGGATAGTGTTCGGTCCCCGTAGACGTTGCGGGAGACTCGTGGAAGTTCGAGATCAACCGGGTAGCTTGATTCTTGAAAAACGACTCAAGGACCAGGCGCAGGACGTATTGCGCTCAGCGCGTGGTATGGCGTAGGGTCCAAGATCGGTAAGCAAGGGGCCGAACTGCCGCTGCCGCTTCCTGGCTCGAAACGGGCGTGCGGTTCTTGAGCCCCGGAAAGAGCATGTTTGCCGCTTGCTCGAACATACGGAACATATCGGGATTCATGTAGCGCCCGCCTTCTCGACATCCACGGTTGGCGCGCCAATCATGGCAGAGGACCGAGCACGAGCACGTGCCCGGCGTGCAGGGTTGGCGACGTTGGGCTGGTAACGCTTAGATGGGATACGTCGCCAGTTTCATTGTGCCGGACGCCAATCCCGACCCGAGCCCCTCGGTTGTAACTTATGGGAGGGTACGCCACGCGGATCAGTTCACCCTGCTGCCACATGTCAGTGGGATACCAGAGCTGCACAGCATTTCCGTTGTCGACTAGCCGTGTGTTGTTCTCTGCATCAACCACGAACGGCGTCAAGCGATAATCGCGATCTAGAGGCTGCTGCGCCCGGAAGTACACCACCAGGCGGGCGCTGCGGATCGAAAACCGCACTTCGCGCAACAACTCCACTCGATAGCCGACGACGTCCAACATGCCATCGAAGGTAGCCCGCACCGGCTTAAACCGGTCCTCTGAAGACGCGCGTGCAAAAGAGTAAAACGAAGGTGGCACACTTGACGCCTGCGCCTTGCTAGCCGACGTATCCGGCGGCTGCCGCTGGAAGAGCAAAAAGCCGTCGTCACCCGACAGCAACGAATACTGCCCGCTAACTAATAATGAGTTAACCTCATGGAACAGCTGGTCTGGACTAAGGGGGTCGGAGGACCCGGCGACGTCGACCAGCACGTATTCCGAGTCGTCTACTGTCGGAAAGACATAGGCCTTCTTCCGTCCGGACAGGTGGGGGAAGACGTTTGTTTGGGCCGACACGGTGGCGCCCGGTGGAATGTCGGCAAGTAGCGGCTGCAGGCGCTCTGCGTGTGGCGACGCGGAGGGCCAGGCGAAGCGCTGTCCCGGCGGCAGGATACCCTGGCGCCAGCTTTGGCCCAGGGCGACTCCCAATCCGATAATTGTGATCCCCAGCGCGGCAGTCGCCGGTGGCACTTTGAACCAGCGCTGGCACCTCTGGGCCAGCGACCCCGTACCGTAGATCGCGGCCACTATCAGGGCAGGAACCACCTCCGCGGAGTAGTGCGCGCCGCCGCCATGCTGCCAGGTCGAGCCGGACAGACCGTTGATAGCCAGCGCCGGCGCTGCCAGCGCAAGTTGAATCGGGGCTACGACCGCGAGAAAGCCTGTGCTCGCCAGCAGGTTCACTATGTAGGTCACCGTGTATTGGGGTACCGGACCGATCGGGTTGTCTCCGACCCTCTCAGTGAAGAAAGCGCGAATGTGATAATTCGCGTCCTCATAGCGAGCGGCGAAAAGGGACGGCGCACCACCGTTGAAGTGCGGGATTATGACTAAGAAGCTGAACGCTACCCAGGCGAAAGAGAGGCTGGCCACGGCAATACCGAGCCGGCGCTGTCCTTGCACGAGCCAGGCGTACAATCCCATCATCCCCACCAGCAATCCGACGTCCTCCCTGGCGGCGGTGCACACAACGGCGAGGGCAATAAACGCCCAGTAGCGTTTCGCCAGCAGGAAATACAAGGCAAACAACAGCAGAGATCCTGTCATTGAGACGATATGGAAATCGGCCAGGTTCGCGGCCTGAATAGACGGAAACGACAGATACGTTGCGGCGAATCCAAGTGCTGCCCAGCGGTTTCTCAAGTGCCGCCGGGCGATCCAGTACACCGGCAGCGCCCCCAGCGCCAGGACGACGGTAAGTAGCACGATCAGGCTCTCTGGTCCTGGATAAATCAGGTACAGCACGGCCAAAGGGAGGAACAGCAGCTCGACATGGTAGGTGAAGAGCGAGTCGCGATCGGCGCCAGGCCCATATTCCAGAGGGCGCTCCAACTCCCTACCCACCTCGCCCCGGAAGACGGTAAACCGGAACAGACGGCCGTGCGCCATGTTCCACGTTATCTGGTCGGCATAGCCCATATCCAGGGCGTGGCTTTCCAGGTTGCTATGGCGACGCAAGGCCAAACCACCCGCAGTCATGGCGTAGGCAACGATCATCAGAACGAGCAGAACGTGAGTGAAGCGTGCCGAACGCAACAAATTACTCAACACCTGGAGATCTACCTATCGCTGCGGCTTAGCGGCCAGGCGGTCAGGAATCGCCACGATCGCCTGACTCGGTGCGATTACCTTCACCGGCGCTCCGACCCCTAAATGGGAAATCGGCCGGGCTGGTTGTAAGCGGCAGTGCCTCGTTAGCAGGCTTTGCCAATGCGATCGAGTGATGGAGAACCGCGCTTTGCGCACTCCATTTTCATGCGGCAAAGAGCGCGGTTCACGCGCCTGTAACTTCTATCGAGTGGCGTCCGCTGCCACCGTTGGGCTGCGGCAAATTGAACGTGTCCGTTTGCACCGCGCCCGTTCCGTCAATGGCGCGGGAGGTGAGCGTCAGTTTCTGTCCGGCCGCGATGTCGAACTCAGCCTGCCATCTAACCCACGTGTCGCGACCAAGAGGAGGATCCAAGAACACCGTGGGGCGCCAGGTAGCCTGACCGTCGCTGCTGAATTCAACGCCGACAACTCCCCGGTCACCAGCGTAGGCAATACCGGCGATCTGATGGCGTCCCACGGGAACTTGAAAGGAGTCGCCGGGCACGTCAATCCGCGACATTGTCCGGACAACCCCGAGTCGGTTCCACCCTCGCTGCGCGTACCAATCAACATGCTCGTTACGTAGCGCACGAATGCTTACCAACCACTTGGCGTTTTTCATGCCGTAGCGACCCGGTACAAGGAGCCTAACGGGAAAGCCGTGCTGGCGCGGCAACGCCTCCCCGTTCATCTCGTACACCAACAAACTGTTTTGGTCGACGGCAAGGTCCGGAGAAATAGAACTGGAGTATTCATCGGCGCCGCGCATCTGGAGGCTCACGACACCCGGCTTGAGCCCACCAGCCAGCTGAAGCACATCCCGCAAACGCGCTCCTTTCCATTGAGCCGTGCCGATGAGATCGCAGCCAAAGAACGCGAGGTGGCACATCGCGGTGAAGTTACTGATGCACTCGAGCGTCTTGAATACCTGCACCGCCGGCAGTTGTCGCAGAGTGCGGTAGTCCAGCTGCACCGGGCGGTTCATTTCGCCATCTATGATCAGACGCCAATTTTCGGCGTTCAGCACGGGATCGGCCACGGCATTCTTGGTGACCACGTAGTGCGCGTGGGATGGCGTCACCAGCGCTGCTAATTCTCCCTCCGCCCGCACGGACTTCGTCAACGCTCCATCCTTGTCTCTTACGAGATTCCGTCCCTGCCCCGGGGTTGGGAAGGGTTCCGCGTCCGGGACGGGCGGGGGGGGCGGGGGAGTCGGCGACGGCGGAACCGGGGTTGCCGTTGGCGATGGCACCGTTGTGGCAGTCGGAGATTCGGTTGATGTCGATGCCGGAGTCCCCGCCGGCGACGGGGTCGTCGTCGCTGTTGGAGAGTTGATCGTTTGTGGGGCGGCGGCTGGAGTCTTAGCCGCTGGCACGGTAGTGGCGATCGCCGTAACGCGCGTCTGTGGAGTGGTCGCTGGTGGCGCCTGCGCAGTCGCTGCGGCAGCGGGAGTGGGGGTCGTTTGCGCCACAGGTTCAGGCGTCAATGTCGTTGCGCCGGATGAGATTACGGATTGCGTTGGCGTGGCCGTGGCCGGTAGGCCAGAATACTCGCCGGAGGGCACTGTCGGTGTGAGGTCGGGCAACTTGGCCACCGGCAGCGAGCTCGTTATAGTTCCCCCTCCGATAGCCTGCTGCCGCCACGCCAGCACGAACCCGCCAACAGCGCCTAGCCCACCCACCAGAAGCGCACGGCGGCTCCAAGGCGTCGGAGTTACGCTGTCGGCACTGGCAGGAAACCGCACGAGAACCTGACCAGCGAGCAGCACCGTAGCGTATGCGAGGGCGACGCTGAGATATGCGCCATTCACCAGCAAAGGATGCTGGAACTGGTCCGTGGCGAAGAAGCCGCCGCCCGTTAGTGGCATGATGCCAGCCATCGTGGCCAGGAAGAGTGTCAGCGCGATGCCCAATATGACGACACCTGACCAGCGGCGACGGAGCGCAAGAAGTCCCAGGCCCAGTAAGAGAGCGAACATCGCGGCCGTGCTGCCGTACAGGGCTAATACCTTGGCCTGCGGCCCAAACGTGCGGATACCCTGCTCGAAGGCGTCTAGCGGGACGAAAATGAGTACCCACTCCATAATCCGCTCCGGCAGCGTGCGGACTTGAAATGCGGTACGAGCCCAAAACATTAGGCCCATTGCCGCCAACGAGGCGGCGAGGCTCCATGACCCCGCTCGTATCCAGCCCATCAGGGCAATACTACTAGGACGAGGCGCCCGCCGATTTTGTGCGGTGTTAGCTGAGGGGAAATGCCAAACCTCGAATGATGACCGCGGGCCTACACGTCAAATTATCGCCAAACACGATCTTGCAGCAGGGGCGAGTTACATCGCGCCGAACGGCCCTCTGTATAACTAACGAACTTTGGTGATGTGCCGTGTTTGGGCGTTAGAACTGCAAAGCCAGTCGAGCAAACGAGGTCGTCGTCGACACCTTCAATAAACAAGACAGCTTTGAGATACGTCCTTACGGTAGAAACGATCGTGTCGCCTTCTTGAACGATGCGCCTCGCTCGTGAAGGCGATTTAGCAAACGGCATCTCGCGAGGCCGTTCCAATAGTGTTCCGGTGCCCACGGAACTTATGTCGAGGTATCTGAACCTAAATTCCGGGGCGGTTGACTCAGGTAGCACGTGATGGTTCATCCCCACCCAGTATTTGAGCCGCCTGACCCCCCAATGCTCCGGCACGTCACCCAGCCATGGAACACCGGACGGCCTGTAAGCAGGATATAGACAGAGCGTATTCACTCTGCCCTATCGTTCAGTATCCGCTCCATGATCTTGTTGTGCCATTCGCCATACTTATACATCAGGCTATTCGACACAAAAGCTTCTTCCTGCAAAGCGATGAGCGTCCATGCCATTGCTGAAGCATCCGAGCCTGTCAAGAAGAGTTTGAATTCTCCAACATCGGGGTGGTCTGCATCTGGCTGCCCGTCAGGATTGACAACTGTCATGCCAGGAGCTATCCGCATGATCATGTACTTTTCAAGCACGTGAATTATGTTTGGCCTTCGGGCTATCGGCACTTCCTGGTGCTTTTCGTAGAACGATGTTATGTGAGCGTAAATTGTGCTTGCCGCAATTCCGTCGTAGGCAAAGATGATTTTGTACGGTTTGTCCTGCCACTCTTCTCTATCCAATTTAAGGTACGGGGCCACGATTCCTTCTCGGTCAGGCATCGAGGGTATTGAAGCGCAGTTTTTCAACGCCGCCTCCAACGCATCTTTGTTTAGGTGGGACTTGACTTCTGCGAGTGCGATGGTTCCTTCCAGCGGGGCGATGTGTCGATTCCCACCGGACATACGAAATCTGGGCGTACTCCCGCTGGTCACTATCACATCGATTTGGGCTGAGGAGTTGCCGCTTCGATCAAAGACGTACCCTCCGAGGAATACATCGCACATCTTGGGTAGATGACGTTCTAAATAGGCTCGGTAAACTTCCTCGCGCTCTGTTCCTACTCCTGTTGGATTCGTTAGCAAGCCCGCTTGCCTCGCTTGGTTGCTCAGTTCTCTCGCAACGGAGATATAGTGCTCCTTAAGGTGGTTAAAGACATCAGGTTTCATAGAGAGACAATCTCCGCCAAGAGTCCCTCGGTCTCTCGTTCGAGGGCGAGTATGTCCGCCCGAATCTCCTCCAGCGGGCGCAGGGGCTGGGGGCGTGGAGAGAGGGCGGGCTTGAAACCGGCCCCTACGAATGGTGGCCGGGTCATTGGTGGGTTCCCCCGTGCGTCCTTCCACAGGCTCAGGATGCAGGGAGTGGTAAGCCCGAGTGAATGACCGCCCACCTCGTGCGCAGGATGGTGAGCCTGTCCGTGCGCGGTTCGACAGGCCTGTCCTGAGCGAAGTCGAAGGGCTGACCACGCACGGACATCCGCCGAGCCACTGCTTTTGTCGCTCTCAGCGCCAGGAAAGAATCCCGGCTTTGGCGACTGGATTCCCGCTTTCGCGGGAATGGCAAATAAGGGAGCGGGGATGATGAAAAGGGGACGGGAGTAACGGATGAGGGGAATGATGGATGGGACGAGTGATTTAACATCGTCACACAGATCGCCATGGTTACTGGATCCCGAGCCGGACGGCAATCGCCCCTCGCTCGTATCCCAATCTCTCCTTAGGTCGAGCTCAGTAAGCTCACGTGTGCTCAATATAGAATTTGTCAAGGTGTTGGAAGGTTTGCGGTTACAAGGAGCGTCGAGATGCGACTCTTGTCCAGGAAATGGGTAGTCCCGTTCGGGTTGCTGGTCATTCTAGCGATGACGGTCGTGGCTTGCGACGGTGATGGCAAAGACAAACCCTTCAGGGTTGGGGTGATGGAATCGCTCACGGGGCCGGGTGAGACCTACGGCAACGTAGCTCTCCAGGCCAAGCAGATGGCCGTAGACGAGATCAACGCCGCGGGCGGAATAAACGGGCGCATGATCGAGCTCGTCATCGAAGACTCGAAATGCAACGCGCAGGACTCCATTACGGCCTACAACAAGCTGACCGACGTGGACGGAATCAAGATCATTCTGGGGACTTCATGCAGCGGCGCGATGCTCGGCGCCGCGCCCCTGGCTGAAAAGGACGGAGTGATTCTGTTCTCAGGGCTGGCGACCAACCCGGACATCGCCGAGGCCGGCGACTACATCTTTCGAACGTCCATGAGCGACGCCCAACTGGGTGTCGACACCGGCAATGTGCTCTGGGCGGACGGCGTCCGCAAGCTCGTCACTATCACGGAAGCCACCGACTACGCCGAGGGAGTGAGAAGGGCCACCGTCGCGCAGTTCGAGAAGCGGGGCGGCGAGGTGGTCGGTGCGGAGCGGTACGCTTCTGATGTTACGGACTTCAGGACTCAGCTGACGAAACTGTTCGGCCAGAATCCCGACGCCCTTCACATCGCCGCCCAGGCCGAGTTCGCCGGCGGCACCATAGTCAAGCAGGCGCGGGAGCTGGGCTATGACGGGCCGATCTACAGTGAGATCGTGCCTGTTGGGCAGACCGCCCTCGAGATCGCCGGCGACGCCGCCACAGGCATGAAGGCGATAGTCGCCGACATCAGCCCCTCCAACGCCAAAGGTCAGGAGGTGCTTACCAACTTCAAGGAGCGCTACGAGTACATCACGCTGGCCTGGTACCTGGGGTCGGCCTACGACGATGTCTACATCGCCGCCGAGTGCCTCAAGAACACCGGTGACGACCAGGATGCCGACGGGTTCAGGGACTGCTTGTACGAAATCACCTGGAGCGGCGCCATCGGAGAAAACTACACCTTTGACGAAAAAGGCGAGGTTGTAGGTCTGACCAACGTGGTCGTGCAGGTCTTGCCGACGGCGGAGAGGACCGGAGACAACCAGGGATACAAGGTCCTGGGCTCCGCTCCCGCGGAATAGACACAACCGTACGGCCGTGGGGCGTGGGCTTGCCCCGCGATGATTTGAGGGTGAGCCGTGGGGCGCCATCGACCGCAAGGGCGGTGACGCCCCGGCGTATAAACTTGGCGTCGAAGTTAAGGTCGCCTAGCTCAAACGGCGCAGCGGCTCGTTCCGGTCAAGCCTGTTCAGCGGGGGCGGTTGTCTATGTACCGTGACGGCCTGGGTCGGCTGCCGGTTTTGATAAGGGTACCGGGCACGCGGCTTTTGGCCGTTGCGCTCACGGTCGCCTTTGTAGGTTACATCGCCTGGAAGGTAGGCCAGTCCCCCCATCAGGCTTTGCAGTTTGCGTTCAACGGCCTCTCCGTCGGCGCCGTGTATGCCCTGCTCGCGATGGGATTCACCATCGTCTACAGCACGGTCTGGTTCTTCGATCTGTACTACGGCGCCGCCGCCGCGCTGGGCGCTTACGGCGTTTTCTACCTGAGTTCTCAGGAGACCCTGCTAGGGCGCTACCAGGTCGACAACCTCTACATCAGCATTATCTTCGCCGCGGTGACCGCGGGCGTAGCGGCATGGGCCCTCCACGCGGGCTTCTATTCCCGGCTCCGGACGCGCTTCAACCCTACCGTTCTGTGGATCGTGGGAAGCCTCCTCGCGGCGGGCGCGGGAGTCTACACAGGGTTTGTGCTCGCCTATCCCAAGAACCTCAACGTGTTGCTTAGTCCGGTCGTCGGCGCGCTGGTCACCATCGTCGTCGGCTTGGTTCTATATCGAGGCTTTAGGCGCGTAATGGGGAGTGCCGGCTTTGCGCCTTTCATCCTCGCCGCGCCCGGCGGGGCGGTATTGGGCGCATACTGCGGCTTGCTGGTGGCTGAGGCCCCCGGATCCAGCCTCTATCTGAGCTGGGCCGTTTCGTGCCTGATGGCCGGGGCGGTGGGCCTGGCGCTGTACAGGGGCCTTTACATGTACATGCGTCAGCGGGCGAGATCGCCTTTAATCATGCTCGTCGCCTCGCTAGGGATACTGCTCGCAATAACCGCCTTTACGACCATAGTCTTTCGAAGCGCGCCCCGTCCTCTGCCCGAAGCCTTCGGCAGCGAGCCGTGGAGCATCGGTAAGGCCTACGTCAAGGGGTTTAACGTTTTCACCGTTGGGGTAGCCCTCCTGGGATTCGCCGCTCTGCTCCTGCTAATCAAGAAGACCTCGTTCGGGAAGGCGGTCAGGGCGATCGGCGACGACGAAGAGATGGCGAGGGTTGTCGGGATAAACACCACCGCGGTTATCGCCGTGGTCTTTTTCATCGGAGCGGTCTACGCCGCGTTGGCCGGGGTGCTGAGCGGCCACGATACCGCCATCCAGCCCAGGATGGGGCTACTGCTTCTGTTGAAGGGCTGGATAGCTTCGGTGGTCGGCGGGATAGGGAATCTCTACGGCGCCATCGTCGGCGGATTCGCGCTGGGGCTGGTCGAGCAGTTCGGTATTTGGGACCTGGCGGGCGAATGGAAAGACTCCATATCCTTCGTCCTTCTTATCCTCTTCCTGGCCTTTTGGCCCAAGGGACTGTTGGCCAGGCGATGACCTCGTGCTGATTCACTCACGCGGCCGTGGCCGGCTGCGAGCGCTGGCCGGAGACCTACCCGCGTCCTGGCGGACCTCCAAACGCAACTTCGAGCTGTGGGCCAACCTGTTCGTCATCGTCGCGGCCGCCGGCTTTATGCTGTGGCGAGGCGCCGGCTTTGCCGTAACCGTCGCCACCGTCGTCGCGATCTGGGCCATACTGACGGTGAGCCTGAATCTGCTGGTGGGGTATACGGGCCTGCTCTCGGTTGGGCACGTCGGATTCTTCGGAATCGGCGCCTATACGATGGCGATTCTTACGTCGGACACCGCCTACGAGCAGTTGCGCACTGAAGCCCTGCCCATCTTTGCGTGGCCCTTCTTCGCCGTCGTGCCCATCTGCATGGCTTTGGCCGGCCTGGTGGCCATCATCATCGGCGTCGTCTTCAACCGTTTCAGAGACGACATCTTCGTTCTCGTCTCGTTCGGCTTCGCCGTCATCGCCTTCAACGTCTTCCTGAATTGGGAAGGGCTTACCAGGGGGGCGTTCGGCATTCACCAGATAGCCAGACCGGCCATAGGTTCGTGGGTGCTCGATGGCGATATCGAGTTTCTGTTGCTGGTGATCCTGTTCCTCGGTCTTGTGGTCCTGGCCTCGTGGTTCATAGTCACTTCCTCTTTCGGGCGGGTGCTTGCGGCCATTCGCGAGGACGAGGAGGCGATAGCGGTCTTCGGCTACCGGGTAGTTCACTACAAGCTGGCGATCTGGGTAATCTCGGCCATGATGGCCGGCCTGGCCGGCGGCCTGTTCGCAAGCTGGACCACGTTCATCGATCCCAACTCGTTCATACTGCTGGAGTCGATCCTCCTGATATCCATCGTGATTATGGGAGGGCTGTCCAGCATCTGGGGGTCCATCCTTGGGGCGATGGCATTCGTGCTGCTGGAAGAGGGGATGCGCTTTCTGCCGTTTTTACCAACCGAGTTCATCGGCCAGGCCCGGCAAGTCGTGCTGGGACTGCTTTTGGTTGTCCTGATGCTCTTCCGGCCGCAGGGCCTGGTGGGGAGATACAAGCTGTGACTACCGCGGAAGCCCAAGCCGGGGGCTCCTTCGTTCTGGAGACGGACGAGATTTCCAAGCATTTCGGCGCGGTCAAGGCCGTGGACCGGCTCTCGATCTCCGTCCCCCGTGAAGGCATGACCAGCATCGTAGGGCCGAACGGCTCCGGCAAGTCGACCCTGGTAAACCTGTTGAGCGGGACGTTACCCCTCGACGGCGGGATGGTGATCATCGACGGAGTCGGCCTCAAGATCGTAAAGGCGCATGAGACTCCCGATCACGGCATCACCCGCACCTTTCAGGACGTGCGGCTGTTCGACCAGATGAGCGTGTGGGACAACCTGATGGTGGCGCTGACGAACAGACGCCTGTTTCCGGCGCTGAAAGAAAGAGCGAAACCCGCTTACAGGCAGAGAGCCAGGGAGATTCTGCAAAGCGTAGGTATGTGGGAAAAGCAGCGCTCGCTGGCTATCGACCTGTCATACGGGCAGCGCAAGCTGCTGGAGATTGGCCGCGTTATGGCGCTGGACGTGAATATCTATCTGTTCGACGAGCCTTTTGCCGGCCTGTTTCCCCAGATGCTGGAGCGGGTTAAGGCAATAATGAAAGATATAAGGGACCGGGGCCACACCATCATCTTCATCTCTCACAACATGGACATAGTCCGAGAGCTGTCAGACCGCATATTCGTCCTGGACAGCGGAACCCTCCTCGCTCACGGGGACGTGGATGAAGTCCTGGGCAGGCCGGACGTCATAGAGGCTTATCTTGGCGCTTAGCTTCGGACTCGAGCTGGGCCGGCCGAATCGGAGCGGCGGTCTGTAGATGGACGCTCGACGAGAAGCAAGCATGGAACGGCGCATCGTCACTCCGGACGGGAATGGACCAAGCACCCCGGCGATGAGACTTCTCGAGCTGGTCGGCATATCGGTCCATTACGGAGGGGTCGTAGCTCTGGATGAGGCTTCTCTGGGAGTCGAGACGAACGAGATCGTGGCGGTGATGGGCCCCAACGGGGCCGGCAAGTCTACCGTCCTGAGAGCCATCATGGGCCTGGCGCCCGTGGTCGCCGGAGAGGTCTACTGGCGGCGGAACCTACTTCAGGCGGCCACTCACGAGATAGTGAAGGAGGGCATCGCCTTCGTGCCGCAAGGCAGACGCGTGTTCACCCACCTCACCATTGAAGAAAACCTTGAGATGGGTTGTTTGTACCTTGACGATTGGATGGAAAAGCAGCGCCGCATGGACTCGGTGATGGACCTCTTCCCCATCCTGCATCAGAAGCGCCGGGACTTTGCCAACCAGATGTCGGGAGGACAGCAACAGATGCTGGCCCTGGGGCGCGGGCTGATGGCGAATCCAGAGGTGCTGCTGCTCGACGAACCCACTCTTGGCCTTGCGCCCGTGGTGGTCAAGGAAGTCTTCCAGAAGGTCTCGGAGATCAATGAGAGATTAAAGACTGCTATCTTCGTCGTCGAGCACAACATCAAGGCCGTTTTGGATATCGTGCACCGGTCCTACGTCCTGGACAAGGGCCGCGTGGTACACGATGGCACTCCGCAATCGGTCCGGGAGTCCGACGTGCTTACCCAGGTCTTCCTGGGTAAGGTCAACGCTGGGCAAGAGGCCGGGGCGGGATAGGGAAACGGGGACGTCGGGGGAGACCGCAAACACTCCGGTCGCGACCATCGGCGCCCGGCAGCCGGGGCCTGACGGCTTGCGTGGGGACATGCTTCAGGGGAATGGTCATAGGGGCATTGACAAGGGGCGTTGCTTCGGGCTGTGGATTCGCGCTCCCCGCTTTCGCGGTGAAATGCTTCGTGGGAATGACGGGAGCGGGTGCGGGAGTGGCAAACGCTTTCACTCGGCCATACGTCACGCACACTGATCCGCTCAATTGCGCGCAGATGTATCTGGGGCAACGGCGACATAGGTGTCCCCTCGCAGCATGTGAGATGTGACCGGTGTCCAAGCCGCCACTTCCTGGCAGACCGCGAGAGGACGCGAAGTCACATCTCGCGTGGAGTGCCAGTGAAAAGACCAGCGGCTTGGACGCCGGTAGCATATCCAACAGAAGCAGAGCGCACCAGCGGCAGGCTCGTGGTAGGCAGGGGCTCCGAGGTAGATGATTAGCGACTGTTGATCAGCGTGCGTCGCCTGCGAAGACCGGAGCTGAAATCGTCGACGACGCACCTGAGGAACGGTTTTGGAGCCGGCGGTGAAAGTCACCGCTAGCCAGAGAACAAAAAGTCGAACGCAGTCGTTGACGTCGAGACGCTCAACCTCTCGAGGCGCTTTTCAGACCTGAACCTCTCTGCCCTGCAGTTCGAAACGGTCTGAGCATCTGGCGCCGCTGCAGCGGCATGACTTTAGTTCGCTCGGCGTCGGGCGTTTCCTGCTTTAGCCCGAACTGATCGCCAGCCGGGTTGGCGCTTCGCACCGGCCCAGCATGTCTTCCAACGCCTGCGCCTCCCCTGAAGTCACGCTCAGCCCCCACGCTTGCTTGATCCTGATCCAGTCCCGGGCGTATTCGCACCAGTAGGATTCGTCGGTCGGTCGCCATTCTTCCGGGCCCCTGGCGCCCTTGGACCGGTTTGCGCTCGCCGTCACCGCGATCAGGTGGTCGGCGTCATCGAGGCTGTTGTAGTAGGCGCGTTTCCGTTCCTCAGGCCACGCCCATGCACCCGACCTATGCGCGTTCGCGAGTGGGACGAGGTGATCGATGTCCAAGGCGCCCGGTTCCAGGACCGTCGTGCCCGTGAACGCTCCGAACCACTCGCCGGATGCGACTGTGCATTGCCGGTCGGTCTTATAGGTCACAGGAACCAGGCTCTCAGCGATCAGTACCTCTTGTCGAGTGTCCTGGCAGTCGGCGTCTGCATCGCTCCAGCGGACCCACTCGTCGCGATCGTATCCCGGTAGGTCTGCCGGGACCTCCGCCGAAGTAACCGTCAACTCGACAACTCCCCGGGCTGGCGCGGCATCTCCGCCGATCGCCCACGCGAAAACCGACCCCACGTCGTAGCGGTGATCGTTCTGGCAGGCCGCCTCGGCCTGGTCGCCGAACGTGTTCTGATAGATGCCGACGTTGTGATGGTTGCCGAGGTGCTCTTCGACGATGTCGTTGAGATCGACGCAGGTGGTCGGCCACTGGTCGGTGCTGTGGTCCTCGTGGGCGGCTGCCGTTCCGACCACAGCCCACAAGACACCGGCAACGATGATCGCGGAGATGAGTCGTTTGAAGTTCGGTGAATGCATCGCGTGGATTTCCGACCTGCCCCCGAAGACTGACGTAGAAGCAAGTTTGGAATCTGGAGTCCAGAAAGTACAACAGGACACTCAGCCGCATGCACAACCGAGACAGAACTCTACGTTCGGACTCTCAGCGTGAACTCGTACTTATACCGCAGCTAGTAGCCCAGCACGAGTCTGTTTACGCGGTGCCACGCCGCGTGTGTCAATCCAGAGTGCCACTTTCTGCCCCGCTCGGCGGTCGGGCCGTGTACCCATATCCACCAAAGGCTGTGGATACCCCTAGCGAGTGACGTAGCAACCACCCTATATAGGTGTGGGTAGTACCGTTCCACCAACCACCTAGGGTTGCGCTGCAGTTCTTCATACCCGTCGTCGTCCAGGAGGTCCCTCTCCATTTCCTTCCACATGTCAGTAGGAGAGTCGTCCAGTGTCGTTTTCGTGCTCGCGCCCGTAGCTGCGTCGAGAAACGAGTACTTTCCAGATCCGCCGTACTTGCCGAGTATCGCCATCAAACCCCTAAACAGCGTGTCTTCCTCCAAGAATTGATGGCGTCCGGGTGGCATCCACTCCTCCGGCACTTTTGGCAGAACGGCATCAAGCAGCCCCGGAATATCGTGGTTTCTCGGCACTTGTTCGCCGATCAACCACAGCGTCAGCTTCAGCAAGTGCTCGAAGCCCTGCGACAGGTTCATCAGAATGCGCTGCACTGTTTCCTGCTCGCTTCGGTATTCTTCCAGAAGCCTAAAGCCCTCTTCCAGCGACTCGCCGCATTGAAGTGTCGAACTAAGTAGCCCGATGACTTGGTCGCCCGACATTCCGCCAATAAGCCCTTGCTCGCGGTCGGCTGGCGTATTGCGCATGGCGGTGACGATCCTTATCAGAGACGAGTCTCTTGCGCGACACTGAAATGCTATAAGTGTTCGACCCGATGCGCGTATGCAGCTTCAGGCAATTGCTGATCCACACACACCGATCCGGCAATGGCGGGCGCGTATCAAGTATCTAGCCAGATACTCGGCCCAGACGCGACTCCACACTAGGAGTTGATAGGGCGGGAGCGCGGGCCCCAACCACTTTCCGCTCGGACAATAGCCCGGAGTTCACGGCCAATTCAGTCAGAGCCTGGCGAGCCAGGCTCGGAACCAACACTCATTACATCGAGCCCGGCTCGCCTTGGGAGAACGGCTATGTGGAGAGTTTCAACGGCAAGCCGCGTGACGAGCTGTTGGACCAGGAGATCTTCCACGCGCTGCAGGAGACGCAGGTGCTGCCCGACAGGACCGGCAGACTGACAGCCGCATCCGACCACATACCTTGCTGGCCTACAGGCCGCCGCCGCCGGCCATGCTGCCTGCCCAGGCTATCCCGATGCTCGTCGGACTAACATACCTCGTGGTTCAAGCCTTGGGGCCAGGTCAGCTGAGAGGAGGATGTTGGACACGTGCCGAATGGAGGATCAGACTGCTGCGGCGCCTGCTGGTTCAACCGCTCCAACGGCGGCCAACGTGGGTCCGTGAAATTCAATCCTGACATCCCTAGTTTCTGGGAGATCCGCGACCTCCCCATACCGAATCCCTTCTACACCTACTGCGCCAATCATCCGTACCACCGGCCCAACCGCGACCCAATACCCATCGGGCCGGTGTACGTTCATGGCAACTCCGACGTACGCGAGTTCTGGCAGCCGTCGCCAGACACCGAGGAGATCCGTCAGCACTTGCTGGACATCGTGACGGCGCCGGAGGAGCACACCGACGGCTACCCCTTCTACTCACCGCCTCCACACGCGAGGGCAATCGAGCAGTTGGTGGACTTCGGCGACCAGCGGGGCGTCGAGGCGTTGGAGGACCTCGTCCAGCGGGACGAAGTGAAGGAAGCTCGTCCCGACATCCTCGAGCTGATCAAGACCGTGCCTCAAAGACTGGCACTGTAACGGAAGTGCGGTGGAATTCGCTGTGAACAAGGTGGGCCTAACGCCGAGTCCGAGGGTGCCCCGGGGAGTGCATTTAAGATGTTCCGGTGTGTGTCCATGCCCGATGTAGCCCAGACGCAGGGAGCGTTCAGCGATGCAAGACAAGACTCGAACGCAAGAGCGTCTCGACGCCCTTCTGCGCGAGTTCGAGGCGCTGCGACACCGTCTCGTCGGCTACCCCTGCAACCAAAGCTTCGACTACTCGGCTCTGCTGCCCTTCCTGAGCTACTGTCCCAACAACGTCGGAGACCCCTTCCACGACAGCAACTTCCGCAGCAACACCCACGAGATGGAGCGCGAGGTCATCGGCATCTTCGCCGATCTGATGCATCTACCCCGAGACCAGGCATGGGGCTATGTGACGTCGGGCGGTACCGAAGGCAACATGTACGGCCTCTACATCGGGCGCGAGATGTTCCCGGACGGCGTAGTCTATTTCTCGCAGGATACGCACTACAGCGTCGTCAAGATTCTGCGCGTTCTGAAGGCTCGCAACATCATGATCAAGAGCCTCGACACCGGCGAGATCGACTACGACGACCTCCGCGAGACCATCCGGATCAATCGCGACCTGCCCGTCATCTTCATTGCGAACATAGGAACCACCATGAAGGGGGCGGTGGACGACGTTAGCAAGGTGCGTGAGATCCTCGACGATCTTGCAGTCACGAACTTCTACATCCACGCGGACGCGGCCCTGAGCGGCATGATCCTGCCCTTCGTGGACGGGCCGCAGACCTACGGGTTCGATGCAGGCTTCGACAGCGTGGCAGTAAGCGGACACAAGATGATCGGAGCTCCGCTACCATGCGGTGTCGCTCTCACCAGAGCCGAGTACGTCTCCCGCATCGCCAGGTCCATCGAGTACGTGGGTGTGCTGGACACCACCCTGAGCGGGTCGCGCAACGCCATCACGCCGCTGATGATCTGGTACGCTTTCCGCCAGCATGGGCTGGACGGCTTCCGTGAAATCGTAGCCGAATGTCTGACTGTCGCCGAGTACGCCGTCGCACGCTTCAACGACAGTGGGATCCCAGCCTGGCGGAACCGGAACTCGGTCACGGTCGTCTTTCCGAAGCCGTCCGATGAGGTCGTTCGTAAGTGGCAAATCGCTCCCTACGAGGACATCGCACACCTCATTGCCATGCCTCACGTGACCAGAGCGACTATCGACGCGGTGGTCGACGACTGCTCGGAGTACGAGCCGGAGTAGAGGACAGCAGGATGAACAGAATTATCGTCATGGCAAGGAACGAAGTGGGCGTGATCGCCGACATCAGCAGAACGCTCGCCAACGACGGGATCAACATAGAGACCATCAGTGCGGAGGGACTCGACGAGAAGGGCGTCATCACCCTGACAACCGATGCCTACGACCAAGCCCTGCGAGCTCTGACCAATGCCGGCTTCAAGACCGTATCGGACGACTCCCTGATCCTGCGGCTACCGGACGAGCCGGGCGCATTGGCAAAGGTAGCCGAGAAGTTCAAACACGCAGGCGTGAACATACAGAGCCTGCACATCGTGGAGCGCCAAGCTGACCACACCATCGTAGCGCTGTCCTCCGATGACCGCGCGAAAGCCGAAACGTTGGTGGATAGATCGACCGTCGTGTAGTCATCCTCGCCGTCGGGCCTCTGGCACTGGACGGACTTCACATCGGCGGGTCGCCATGGCCCCAGGCCAGGGCAATGGTGAATCTCATGGCGATACGTAACCAGCTGGTCTGGGGTTGCTTGGCTCTCACAAGTTGGCTCCGACGCGGAGGGGCCGGTCGCTAAACTGATGGTTCGATATGTGGGGTTAGCAAGCAGCCCTCTACAGATGGCGGGCTGGGCACCGTGGGTGGAGGATCGACCAGGCGCGACGGCTCAAGCAGCTGGAGACCGAGAATGCCCGGTTGCAGCGGGAACTGGAGCACCTGTCGGCGTACAACCATACTCTGAAGCAGGTGGCGGAGAGCAAACTTGTGAGCCCGGCCCGTCGCCGCCACTGCGTAGAGCGTGTCAGAGCCGTTTTCGGCGTCTCTGAGCGACGTGCCTGCAGGGTGCTCGGCCAACACCGCTCCACGCAGCGCCGCCAGCCGACGACCGTGTCGAAGGCGAGTGACCACTCACGGCAGGCGGCAACTACCCCGAGTCAGACTAACGGTTGAATAGATCGAAATGTGCGGACGATATAACCTGATCTCGAACCTGACGGTGCTTGGCGAGCGCTTCCAGTTTGACGCCACTCAACTGACGCTGGAAGCCGCTACAACATCGCTCCCACGCAGGACGTCCTCACCGTTGTCCGTGACGATCCACGACGCGCCGGGTTCATGCGCTGGGGACTCATCCCCCGCTGGGCCATGAACCGCTCCATCGGCAGCCGCATGATCAACGCCCGGGGTGAGACGGTCGCCGACAAGCTCTCCTTCCGCGGCGCCTTCAGACGCAGGCGTTGCCTCGTCCTCGCCGACGGCTTCTACGAGTGGCGGCGCACGGGGTCCGGTAAGCGCCCCATGCGCGTCGCCTTGCGGTCTGGAGAACCCTTCGCCTTCGCGGGTATCTGGTCTATGTGGAAGGATCCCGAGGACAACTCGATACCGACGTGCGCAATCATCACGACTTCGGCAAACGAGTTGCTCAGGCTCATCCACCACCGGATGCCCGCCATCCTGCCCAGAGAGATGGAGGGCTTCTGGCTCGATAGGAGCATTCAAGACACCACCGAGCTTCGCAGCGTCCTGACTCCCTATCCTGACGATGCGATGGAGGCTTACGAGGTCTCGACGTTCGTCAACTCCGTCGCCAACGACGGCCCTGACCTGATCGCCCGCGTGGCATGACTTGGTGGCTGTGTCCCCCCCGAGGTCCGGCGCCTTCGTAGCGCCGCACCCATGAATCTCGCCAAGGCCAGGTACGCCGCGTCATCGGCGGCCGTCCTTGTTCTTCTCCTGGCTCTAGCCGGATGCGAAGTGGCGTCCGAGCCAGCTTCGGACGTTACGGCGACCGTGCGGAAACTTCCCTCGCCAGAGCCGGACGCTGCGTCCACAGTGCAGGCTCAGGCACTAGCCACGACAACTGCGCAACCTGTCCTGGAAGCGATTACGCCGACACCAACCGCAACGCCCGCTGCCACCGCGACGCCAACACCAACCGCCGTACCCACTCCCACCGCCACGCCTACGCCAACCCACACTCCACCTCCTACCGCGACGCCAACACCGTTCCCAACTGCTACGCCGACACCAACGCCCATTCCCGGACGGTCGGACCTCTACAGGCCTGTCATGCCTCCCGAACACATGGTCTACGTCTGGTGGGAATGGAGCTCTGACGAGGGCGAGTTCGAGTCGCTCGATATAGATTTCACCATCCACAACGACATCGTGGGCTTCAGCGGCCGGCACGGTCTCTATCTGATGCTCGGTTTCGGGCACATCGCGGGGGTACCGTTCTACTTCGGGCTACAGACCGACGTATACGATCCTGCGTCGGGGTATCGCGGCAAGGGCTTGATATTTTCGAGATGGGGAACTCGCTATCTGGACAACGCCAGAGTCGCCGACCCGGTCGAAGGATGGACGCAGTCGTCCGGTCACGAGGGCGATTTCATAGGCGTCAGGCGCTCATACGATTGGGGCGCGGGCGACTATCGAGTGCGCATCGCTCCGGACGGCTCCGACGAGAGCGGCCGGTGGTTCGGTATGTGGATTACGGACAAGTCCACGGGCGAAACAACCTGGGGAGGCTCTCTCAGATTCCCCTATGAAAACGGTAAAGCCGCGATCAGATCACCTCTATACACGACGATGGAGATTTACGGAGGCGCACCGATAAGGCCCATCGACATACCCGAATGGCATGTGAGCATAGCCAGGCCGTCGGGCGACAGCGTCAAATCTACGCGGGGTGTTACGGGATTCCAGGCGTTTTCGAGCCACATTCTCAACTCCGACGCCCGGTACGACCCCACAGCGGAAGTGCTCCACCTCCGCGTCGGCGGCCTCACCCAGCGCTCAACCCTCCCGCAGGAAATCCTTTTCGACTAAAACTGCTCCTACAGGCAGACTTGCAACCGCATCCGCCCCCAGTTCACCTGCTCCAGAGGCCCGTATCACCAGCGGTGTTAGTCCTAGGAGCAACAGGACAGGCTTAGCGGACACGACGGCTGCCGACTCTAGCGGCCATATCGACTGCCGAACTAATACCGAACATGATACGATCACCATTGTTAGTGGTACAAGGTTTTCAATGCAGGGCCGGGCCCTATTCTCGATTATGGTTTGCGGCTGCTGAAGCGCAGCACCGCGGTTCCCGACGATCCGGACCATCCGGCCCGCCGCTGGTCGCTCTGGCCGCCCGTTCTGGAGCTGCCTCCCTGGATACGCTGGGTGCAGGCTTCACCCGCGCATACCGATCGGCGGGTGGCGGGCGCGCTGATCGCCGCCGCCGCCCCGCTGGAGCCGTGGATTAACGTCACGCCCGCCTGTCCGAAGCACGCTATTTCCGGCGTTCACATCGTACTCATCGGCCCAGAGGGCCAGTGCGCGCTTGACGGCGATCCACACGATCAGCAGCGTCGGCGCTTCGGCGCCCGGTCATACGGCGACCTCTCGGACGCGGTCATTGTCATCGGCGAACTGGTGCGCGCCGGGGGCGTAGTGGTCTGCGAGGGGCTGGCCTATGGGCTGGCGCTTGCCTGCCGGCGCAGCGAGCCAGTGGTCGTCACATTCGGATCGGCGGGCTGGTCGTCGGAGGCAACGGCGTTCGCCCTGAGGCGTTTCGCGAGCGTCATTTTGGCTCCCTCCCCTCCGGATCGCGGTCCGGGCGCGAGGCCGCGGGCGCACTCGGCCGCCGGGTGCAAGCGTACGGCGGCAATAGGCGCCTACCGCACGTGAGGGGCGCCAGCGATGTGGCAATGGTTGCCGGACCGCTCCCCGAGGCCGATCCCCGTCGTTTCAAGGAAATGTCACAGAACCACGCGAACATCGGACATCCACGCTGGGAGGCGACCAGGCGCGGGTATGTCAAGGTGAGGGCGAGCCGGTCCCGATCAGCCGTGGAGACGGGAATTTACGGGCCGTAGCCAACGACTGCGCCGGAACGCCGGGACGAGGGGAACCGAAGCCTTGGCCACATTCACTCACACACGATCCCATCGTTGTCCCGGTCATTCATGTAGGGATAGGCGGGATGATCACTGTGAACGGGGGCGATGCCATGCCTGCGCGCTTCCGCGCAGGTGATCCGGCCGTTTCCATCGTCGTCGTACAGTTCAAGGGCATCGACTGCGGGACCGCCGCCTGGAGTGACTGCTGGGGTCGCGGTTTGGGTCGGGCTAGATTGGACCACCAATTCGGTCGATGCGCAGCCTGACAAGACGCTCTCAAGCACATCGCGTTCATGCTGATCGACCGTGAGGCCGTAGCGTTGGCGTACCTCGACGACGCGGTTCGCGAACCAGCAACGGTTCTGGTCAGGGAGCCATTCGGCGGCATCATGGTCGCTCTTCTGGTGACGGTTTACCGCAGGGGTGGCCAGCGTCAGGTTCAGAAGGTCGGATGCAAACTGCCTCTTGGTTTCAGCAGACGCGGCGCAGAGGCCGCTATCGTGGGCTTCGGAGCGCGCAACGATGTGCTCAATGTCCGTTTGGGATGTGCTGTCGAACCAGGTCCCGGTGTAGGGGCCGTAGATGATGCCGCCCATGTTCGCAACGATCTGCTGCTCGACGGATTGCGAGTAAGGATAGTCGTCGGGGCCGTACGGTGAACACCGATCCTCCGAAGCGACCACAAGTCCGCGCCAAGTCTCTGGACCAGTCGTGTCGACCGTCGTAGTTGGAGGAGAGGGTATCCCGGCTCCAATAGCCCAAGCGAAGACCGAGCGCACGTCGTTGCGGTGGTCGTTCTGGCAGGCAGCTTCGGCCTGGTCGCCGAAGGTGTTCTGATAGATGGCGACGTTGCCTTGGTTACCTAGATGTCCTTCGACGATGTCGTTCAACTCGACGCAAGTAGTGGGCCAGTCAAGCTCCAAGTCAGCGGCTTCCGCTGGACCGCCGGTCTCGGTCGCTATGGCCCAGCCGAAGACGGCTATCACGTCGTTGCGGTGGTCGTTCTGACAGGCTACTTCGGACTGATCGCCGAAGGTGTTTTGATAAATGCCGACGTTGTGGGGATTACCGAGGTGTTCTTCGACGATGTCGTTGAGATCGACACACGTCATGGGCCACGCGTCGATGCTGTGGTCCTCATGGGCGGTGGCTATGGCCACAACCACCGCGATAAGAATCCCGGCTGTGACCGCCGCCCCGAACAGCTTCCGCAGGTCGGATTCCTTCTGCTGGGATAGACCGACTACTAGGCCCCTAAGGATACCCGAGTTTCAGGTCCGTCGAGCGAGAGAATAGACGCTCCAGCGGGCGGAGCCGAGGACCTCCTGCAAGACGGCTCGAAGTCAAGGCTCTCGTTGATACGCAGGCTGGCGGCGCTTGCGCCTCTCGGATCAGGTCGAATTCGTTCTCGAACATTTGTCGGGTTGGGTAGAACTTGTATTTGGCCGTAGCGCCAGTGCCCAGATTGCGGAAGCGGGTTGCCTTGCCCTCGCGGCGCTGGGAGTGGAGGAACTCGCCGAGCGTGCGAGTCCGTGATGCGGTCATCTGTTTGTCAAGCGCCTCCGCGGCGTCCTTGACCGCGCCAGACTCGTTGTCGTCAGCGTCGGACTTGCGGTTGGACTTGAAGCCGCGCCGCTGGATGAGGTGAAAGAGCGCGCGGCCCAGCTCGAAGGGCGTTAGCGGGTGGTCGAGGGCCCGCCGTCTGAGTGCGTAGGGATCGAGCCGTTCCACGAACTTGCGCGCGTCTTCGTCCGGTGGCATGAGGCCACAGTCGACTAGGGCGTCGAGCAGATCGGCGCGGCGTTGCAGATAGCGGTCGCGGCGGCGGCGCTGTCCGCGCGGGACGCGGCGCTGGACGGCAAGCGATTGCTTGTCTCGCGGATTGCGTCCGTCGGGGAACACACGGACGCCCATGTTGAGTGTTCCAACAGGGTTATCGTGTTCGTCGAGGCGGACTGCGGCCCAGCCGATGGAGTTGGTGCCGAGATCGAGGCCCAGTCTGTAGTTCAAGCTGTTTTTGGCGGTCGCGTCCACGTTGGGATCTCACAGGGAATGAAAAGCGGGTCTGGTTGGTATATTGTATTTGGCGATGCCAAACGGCTGACGTGACGGTTTCGCCGATGGGAGTTCGGGGGCTTTTTGGGGAGCGCCGTTCGCGGCGCGATGATCCAGCCGTTAACAAGCCTTTAAGGCACAAAATGAGAGGGCGGGCTACGGCCCGCTCTTCTACTTTCTTGTCACCGAACTTTGTTCTCTAAGGTGGTCTGTGGTCGTCTGTCTGGTCTGCTCCCTGGACTAACATGGCCAGTGTTATTTGGTTTTGGGGGAAGCTCAATGATGCCAGCGAGAATTAAAAGCCTTAAGGTAAGAAATTTTCGCGCGCTACGCGACATCGAGTTCAAGAACCTGAGTCCAGTGACCGTCCTGCTGGGTCCCAACGGTATTGGATTCTCGGTCCCCACTACGCAGACATAGCGTTTGAGGCAGCGGATGATCTCGCTCTTACTCAGCCCCTCTCCGGTGCGGCGAAGCATGTATGCCCTGGTGCGGGGATCGTGACTAAGCCTAACCACGACGATGCGGTAGAGAGCCGAATTGGCTTGGCGGTCACCCCCGCGGTTTAGTCGATGGCGGTTGGTCTTGCCTGAGGAAGCCGGTATCGGGTTCACCCCACATAGTGAGGCGAAGGCAGCCTCGGAACGGAGGCGCTGGGGATTACCTCCGGCGGCGATCAGGAGAGTCGCTGCCGTGTCAGGCCCTACCCCGAAGATGCGGACCAGGTCCGGCGACGCCATCCGGGTGAGCCGTTCCAGTTCGGTCTGCAGTTCGCGGCTCTCTTTACCGAGTTGACGGTAGCGGCGGGCAAGGGAGCGAAGAGCGTACTTGGCCGCTGCTGCGGGATCTTTCAGTCGGCCTGGACGGAAGCTCTTGCACCGCGTAGCCAGAGCAGCGGTGGTGAGACCGTCGAGGGTTTCGCGGAGCTGGGCCGGGGCTGTTACAACCAGGGCCTTCATCTGGTTCACCGTCTGCGTACGAGCCTTGATAGCCGAGTCCTTGGCGCTCTTAAGCATGCGGATCATCTCGACTTCGCCCTCGCCTGACTTGGGAGTGGCGTCGGCTACTCCGGCAAGCACTGCACGCGCTGCCGACTCAGCGTCGGTGGGATCGCTCTTCCCCTTCCGGTAACGGACTGAGCGGTCAGGCCGATTGACCTCTACGACGGTATAGCCCCGGCCAGTCAGGTACCGGGAAAATCCAGCACCGTAGGAGCCCGTGCCTTCAACCCCGAACGCGCCAACCTCTCCCAAGCTCCGGGACCATTGCTCCAGGTCCCCATATCCCCAGGTAGTCGGCGGCGAACGCCGTTCGCCGAGACGAACACCCTGCCCGTCAATAGCCACTGCCACATGTTCGTCTTGATGTGTGTCGACCCCGATGACCACCTGAACAGCTCTGTTGACCTGGCCACTGCCTTCTTCTCTCATGGCTACCTCCTGAAGGATGGCGTACAGGCTGTGTGAGCGGACAAAACTGCGACGGGGCTTGACGCCAGGCTCCTATGAGGTCACTGCTCCCATGGCCGGTGACGCTGTGTGGGCCATCTCGAGGTCGAGTCGACAGATCACAGCGAAGGCATTCCAGCCAGTTAGTCCCACGGTCAGACCCGGGCCGAGATGGCCCGAGTCCATCATCGCAGTTAGACCCACGAACTCCGGGCAACGTCCCTCTCTTTTGCCCAACCCCGAGCCTATGTCGTGGTCGCTGATATCCCGCCGCGGCTTCTGGAGATCATACGAACGGTCGAGACCGAAGCACTGACGTGGATCGATTTTTTGAGCTGACTCCCGAAAACTGCCGCAGGAGGATCGTCAGAAACTGGGCCGTAGGAAGGGAACTGCAAGGCGAAATGGACGCAGCGGTCGTAGAAGATGACCAGCAAGTTCTAGCTGGCCGAGGTGCCTATATCTGAAGGCGACTCGGAAGCCAGGGAGATCACACAGACCTTCCGCGCCGGCGTACTGGGCACGGAACGCGGCAGTTATCCACCTGGAGTGTCGGCTCGCCTTATCGAGCGAAGGGCGGCGCTATCTTTCGCCTGAAACCGCGCGGGAAATCACAAGGGGCGACGACAGGTTTACCGTAGGCGGTTCGCCGCAACCAGTGCTGCGAGCACTTGATGCCCGTAGTTTGGAATAGCTTGCCGAACCTGACTCTCAATGAATGCCGCGCGGTCCTGAGAACTAGCGTACGCGCGCTCGAAGACTTCTGAGTAGAAGCTCGGATCGTCGTCGCGCGGAAGGCCCTGTTGACCGCTATATGTCTGGTGTAGTCTACGGCGCTCGTGACGGTCCGTTGGGTCGAGCGAATCGATGGAAACGGCGCGCTCTGTGCAGTAGATTTGCCACAACAGAGCATCTACGAGTTGGTCGGCCGTGGGGACGAAGGACTGCGCACTGGCACCTGCACCGAGGACCCAGGCGAGCCGCGGCGCCCTCTGCGAAAAACTCCGAGCGAACGGCCGCCAGTTCGGGCCCTCCGTCGAGCGTGCGCGCAGCCTCGGAGCTTGTAGAGCGGGCCATAGCAGTCAGTCCAGTAAGAGGCGCGGCCCCTGAGTTTCGGGTGAAAGTGACCTGCACCCAAGGCTTGTGCCGCCAGCTAGTTTAGTCCGGCGAGCGTCGGGACAGGCTCAACATGCAGGATGGCGGCTTCTGCGCACTGTCCCTGTTGGAGGAGGGGGTAGGTGGTCGGATGTGATCTTGGGCCTGCCGTAGCGCAGAGCCAGCCACTCAACAGCTGCGCACTATGTCGCCCGCGAGGTCTTCTCGGTCATACGGAACTCTGCCGAGATGATCCGCCGCGCGGCTTGACACGTAGCCGCGCGGCTTGACACGTATAGGAGCATCCTTGCGACTGGTACAACGATGCGGGGCAAGTCCATTCTCCATCCCCAATCACGCCATTGACGACAAACATGCGTTACTGGACTCGCCCCCGAGCTTGCCTACGTCGTAACACGACCTTCGATCTCAATTGATTAGTAAATCGACATCAAGAATACGCCTCTGACCCTGCTTCACTCTCCCGGACTTCCAAAATTACGTCTTTGCATGGAACGTTTTCGCCCCGTCACGTGTATTGTCCAGTTGAGACCCAACTTCAGGCGGGCTCCCGCCGCCGAAAATCAGCGAAGATGGACTATCCCCAGGAAGAACCGGGGCGAACCCGGATGGAGAACCCACATAACTAACATCCCTAAAAACGTCACCTTGAACAAGCTCCGGCCCTGGCGCGCGCACGCGATTACTCTTCTTCTCCTCGCCACCGCGCTCGCGCTTGCCGCCTGCCTGGGCGGCGGCGACGAGGAATCCGCGATGACTTCCGATAGCGCGGCGACACAGGTCGTCGAGGTCATCAAGGAAGTTCCCGTTGAAAGGATTGTTGAAAAGGTCGTCACCGTCACCGTGGAAGTGATGGTTGAAGGTGTGGTCGAAAAAGTGGTTACGGCAGCCCCGGCCCCTGCGCAAGCTGCTGCGCAGGCCCCCCAACCGGCGGCGGCCGGGACGGGCACCCTCCAGGACATCGGCGACACGCAGCAGCAGGTCACACAGTTTGCTATCCAGAAACGGATAATCATCTACACCGTCGACATGACGCTGGAGATCGTCGACGTGGCAACCTCCGTCGACGAGGTCGGCGCGATGGCCCGCGAAATGGGCGGCTGGATCGTCTCCACCAGCCGGGCGGAGCGGCACCTGGGGTTTATCTCCGTCCGCGTACCCGCCGAGCGCCTCGACGAGGCCGTCGCCCGCCTGAGAGGAATGGCCGTAGACGTGCAGGCCGAGAACGCCAGCAGCCGGGATGTTACCGACGAATACGTCGACCTGACTTCCCGCCTTGGCAACCTCGAGGCTACCGAGACCGCTCTGCTGCGTTTGTTCGACCGCGCCGCTACCGTCGAGGAAGCGCTCGACGTTCAGCGGACACTCTCGCAAGTCCAAGGCGAAATCGAGGTCATCAAGGGACGCATCAACTTCCTTGATCAGACGTTCGCATTCTCACTCATCAATGTCACCCTCGTGCTGGAGCCGCAGGACATGGACATAGACGCGGGCGGCGACCAGATCACCGGAGTCGGCCAGCCCGTCCAGTTCCGCGCCTTCTTCAAACCGCCCGAAGGCATAGACCGCTTCTCGTTCGTCTGGGACTTCGGCGACGGCTCCGGGCCGTTCTACAGCGACCGGACGGCGCCCACAGCCGATGAGGACACTCGTGTGACCGCGCCGGTGACGCACGTCTATTACGACGTTGAAAACTCTCCGTACTTCGCCGAGATCACGATCACCGGCACCGGCGACTCCGGTGTGGCCGAAGCCAAGGCCTCGGTCGTCGTAACCGTCAGCGAGATTCCGGTCATTACCGTGTTCGCCGGCACGGAGAAAACCGTCGAAGAGGGCGAGCAGGCCGAGTTCTCCGGCTCGTTCACCAGCCCTGAGGGCGTCTCCGACCTCAAGTTCAGATGGACGTTTAGCGACGGCTCCTCGCCGGTGACCGGCGACGTTGAGTCGGGCGTAACCATCGCAACCGCGAAACATCAGTACGCTAACTATCGCCCCAACCCCTACACCGCGACTCTTACGGTCACCGGCAAGACAGACGCCGGCGACATCGAGGCCTCAGACAGAATAAGCGTTTTCGTCACTGAAAAGGAGAGCCTGGTGATCGGCGGCTGGAGCGCCGGCGAGACCGGCCGGACCGCTATCCGGGCGCTGTCCGCGGTCGGCGCCGTCCTGGCTCAAGCGGCAATCTGGATCGGCATCTTCAGCCCGGTCTGGATCGTGATTCTGGTCGTCGGTTTCTTCGTCAGGCGCCGGATGAGGAGATAACCGCGGTAACGACGAATATAGTTACGGTTGCAGAGCAGGTGAATCGAGGAGGGGTATTCGATCAGGTCGAACCACTCTCGATTGTGCTAATTCCGTGAGGTGATAGAAGCAGGAGAGACAGCCTTGTACCGGCTAACGGCCCTAACGGCGGGGCGTCACGCCCCGCCGTTTACACTGACTGATGGCGCCGGAGGCTCGGTACAGCAGGCGCGGTTTCCCCGTATATCGTTCCCCATGCTATCTAGGCCGCAAGCGTCGAGTCGCTTCCTTGCCGCAAACGTGGCAGGCATGCTTCTCCTGTATGCTGCCGTCAATATCGGTCCTAAAGGTGCGAATAGTCCAAGTGTCGCACCACCTCGGTGCCCTGCAACTCCTGCAGTAGGCAAGCTCCACTCTGATCTTCGAGCCAGAGGGCCGCTTCGGTCTAGGTCTAGGGCTCGGTGGTTTGATGCGCTCGTACTCACCATTACTCATCAAGCAGGGTGTTATCACTCTGGAGAATCTTTTTTCAAAGGCAATGTCGTCGAGCATCTCGTTGTCGATTTTCAAATCGCCCCAGGGCAGACCAGCGGGTAAATCGTCGAGATGGTTGAGAAAATCGTCAACTGCGACACCCACCCACGGTGGTTCGGGTAGTTGCTCTCCGCAAGCAGGGCATCGCGTGTGCGGTTGCTCTATCTCGCTCGGCGTACCTTCATTTTCCGCCAACGATTGGCCCCTTCACTGCCCTTCTGTCCTGCTGCGCTCAAAAGACACAGGAGTGCTTCGGAAAGCTGGGTGTAAGCCAGATCCAAGGCTTGAGCGGGGCGGCGGCGATCAGCGCGCCAGCGATCGGGTGGTTGGGATACGCGGGGGAGGCCTGCACCCAGCGTATCCAGGGAGGCAGCTCGAGCACGGGCGGCCAGAGCGACCAGCGGCGGAACCAGCGGCGGGCCGGGTGGTCCGCATCGTCGGGAACCGCGGTGCTGCGCTGCAGCAGTTGCAAACCAGAGTTGAGAATAGGGCCCTGACCTGCGTCGAAAACGTCGTACAACTAGAACTGGTGATCGTATCATGTTCGGTAATAGTTCGGCAGTCGGTATGACCGCCAGTGGCGGCGGCTTGTAGCTCAGAGGGCTATGCGGATCGATGATGGCGCGGGAGCCCTCGGCGGCCACCTATTGCGAAGTCATGCCACGCGGGCGATCAGGTCAGGGCCGTCGTTGGCGACGGAGTTGACGAGCGTCGAGACCTCGTAAGCCTCCATCGCATCGTCGGGATAGGGAGTCAGGACGCTGCGAAGCCGGCTGGGGTCTTCAATGCTCCTATCGAGCCAGAACCCCTCCATGTTCCTGGGCAGGATAACGGGCATGCGATGGTGGATGGGCCTGAGCAGTTCGTTTGCCGAAGTCGTGATGATGGCGCACGTCGGTATCCGGTTGCCCTCGGGATCGTCCCAGATAGACCATATACCCGCGAAAGCGAAGGGTTCTCCCGACCGCATGGCGATGCGCATGGGGCGCTTGCCGGACGGCGTGCGCCGCCACTCGTAGAAGCCGTCGGCGAGGACGAGGCAGCGCCTGCGTCTGAAGGTATCGCGGAACGAGGGCTTGTCGGCGACCGTCTCGGCCCTGGCGTTGATCATGCGGCTGCCGATGGAGTGGTTCTTGGCCCAGCGGGGGATGAGTCCCCAGCGCATGAACCCGGCGCGTCGCGACTCGCCGCCGACAACGGTGAGGACGTCCTGCGTGGGAGCGACGTTGTAGGCTGATTCGAGCGTCAGTTGAGTGGCGTCGAACTGGAAGCGCTCGCCAAGCACCGTCAGGTTCGAGATCAGGTTATATCGTCCGCACATTTCGATCCATGATGAACCCGTCGGCTGCGGAGGCGCAATCCCTGCTACCGCGAAGATGTCAGAGTGGATCGAGCGAGGGTGGCATCACGATGCTCGAGAAGCGTGCGCGGATCGCCGAGTTCCGGCGTCCGAACAGCCGACAGCCAGCCGAAGGAGTGGAAACCTCCCGATGCGGCTGGCCGCGACTCCTAAACGGTACCGATGGGCGGACGACTTACTACTCGTACCAGCCTGAGGCGAAGATCAGGCCGTCGTGCCGTATGGCCCAGGTGTGCTTGGTTGGCTGCTCACCGGTCTCTGGATTCAGGAAAACGTAGTCAACCCAGCGGCCATTTTCGTCGGCGGCGAGCAGGTCGTCACCGTAAAAGTACCCCGTGACATCCACACGCAGGCTAGGGTCGCGGCCTCGAAACTGCGGGTTATGGTGGGCTATCGTGTAGCCGTCTGGGTCGATGATGAAGACGTACCACTGGCCGTCAACGCTCTCCTTGGCGTTGTAGTAGGCGACGGTCTCCTCCAGGCCGAGGGCGACGTAGAGGTTCGTGGCCTGCTGCACGAAGGCCTTGGTGTAGGCGGCGGCGGCGGACTTGCCGGGGCCGCGTTCGTACCAGCCGGAGCCGAACGTAATGCCGTCGTGGATCACCACCCAGGAGTGCTTGGTCTCCACAACGCCAGAGGCTGGATTGGCGTAGGTGTAGTCGAACCAGGCGCCGTCCTCGTCGGCAGAGGCGGCGACGGCGGACCCGGTGGGGTAGGAGTTGGGTCCGAGAGCCTGGGAGACGTGCTTGCCAACCAGGTCGGGGTCGGCGGCGTGAGCGATGATGGTCTGGTTCTCATCGATGATGAAGACGTACCACTGCCCGTCAATGCTCTGCGGGGAGTTGTAGTAGTCGAGCGTAGCCTGGAGGCCTTCGGTGTTGTAGCGGTGGATGGCGCGCTCGACGAGCGCCTGCGTGTAGGCAGTGGGATCGGACTTTGAAGGAAGCTGGTAGGGGCGGACGCCGAACTGGAAGCCGGAGTCCCGATGTTCGCTCTGACATACGGCTTCGGCCTGATCGCCATGGACGCGCTCGTAGATCCCGACGTTCTCATGGTTGCCCCGGCCGGCTTCGATGAGGTCGTTCAGTTCTACACAGTTCGTCGGCCACTGTGCGAGTGCCGTGGAGACACTCAATCCAACAAGCACGCTAACTGCGAGAAATGCCAGAGTCAGACGCTTCAAGCCAGACCTCCCAGCCGAAGAAGTGTGACCCTACTATAGGCGATTCAACCGGTGAGCTTCCTGGAACCGGCCCACATTCAGGCCTGACGTCAACGACTGCCTACGGCCTGAAACCGGGTAAGGCGTGGGGACGGATGAGCTTTTAGATCTTCCGTCACTACGCGGTTCACCGAGTGCCTGGATGGCGTCGTAATCCTTCGGCTACGCGAATGGCTTTGCGCGTGATCCTGCCCCCTATCAACTCATCGAGTCGCCGTTTGCCGCGGTGCGGTTGCGGACGGCCGCGGCCAAGCGTTACAAAAAGGTCGCCAATGCCACCGCGGTGATCTGGAAGACCCTGATGGTGGCGGAATCGCGATTCCGGCGCCTCGATGCGCCGCATCTGGTGGCCGAAGTCGCGGAAGGAGCCGTCTTCGTCGACGGGGAGCGTTTTTTGAAGAGCAGGAGAGAAAAGGTCGCCGCCTGAGGCTATTTACACACCTTTAGGGGGAACCCCTCGAGTTAACTAAACTCGGACTGTAGTAGTAGCAGTCGCGGCAGTCGAGGAGTGTGATCTCGGCGGCTCGGTCGTTGGACGGGGGCGGTGACTATGCCGATGGTGAGGAAGGTCGTTGGCTTCGTGGTGGGCGCGAGCGCGCTGGCGGTTGCGTTGCACTTCATATTCAGCGCCTTCTATGAGGACGCCGTGGACGTCGATCAGATCTGGAGCATTCTCAACGTGTTCATGGCGTTTGGGGTGCTTGTAGCGGTGGCCGTCTGGTATCTTCGCAAGCGTGTCTTGGACGGGCGCGGCGGGGATGGAATTACCCGCGAGTATCTGGAAGTCAACCTCGTATTCTACGTTGCGGCTTTCCTGTCCATATGGTTCTTCTGGAACTGGTTCGACGACCTGACGGTAGCCGATGGCGTCCAGCCGGAAACCCGCCTGAGCTTCTGGGGCTTCATTGACCCACTGTACGTATTGGTGGCGTGCGTTACGAGTTGCACGCTCTGGTGTGTCCGCTCGCACGAATAAGGTCTGACTGCTGACAGCGCAAGATAGGCAGGCTTACAACCGCATCCGGCTCCGTGGCTCACCGGGCTCCCAGCCGGCGCCTATCCTGCCTGCTGAGCCTGTCCCGATGCTCGTTGGACCAACATAATTGGTGGTACAAGCCTTGGGGGTCTGTGGTTGTTCAGGGAAAACGTCAGTAGCTAACTGGTCAGGGAAAATGTCACTTTCAGCGAGGAGTGACATTGAACCAGAACGAACAGACGAGACTGAAGGTACTGAACAGCGTGATGGTCGGCCAGTTGCCTGTAGCGCAAGCGGCCGAGCTGCTCGGGGTTAGCGAGCGCCATGTGTGGCGCGTTCTGGCGGCCTATCGGAGGGAGGGAGCGGCCGCGCTGGTGCATGGCAATCGCGGTCGCAGACCTGCCAACGCCACATCCGAGGCGGCGATCGCCGATGTGCTGCGCCTGGCCACAACTCGCTACTCGGGGACGAACCATACGCATCTGAGCGAGTTGCTGATGGAGCGGGAGGGCATCGCCCTGAGCCGCTCGACGGTGCGCCGCATCGCGTTGAGCGCAGGAGTTACGAGGTCCGCGCCGGCGTCGTTCGCCCAGACACCGGGTGAGGCGTAAGCGAATGCCGCAGGCGGGGATGCTGGTGCAGATCGACGGCAGCCACCATCGGTGGCTGGAGGGACGTGGCCCGAGCTTCGCGCTGCTATTGGCCGTAGACGATGCGACCAGCACGGTGCCTTACGCGCTGTTCCAAGCGGAAGAGGACGCGCGAGGATACCTGATGCTGATGGAGGGACTGATCCAGCGCCACGGTATACCGCTGGCCGTCTACAGCGACCGACACGCCGTTTTCAAGCATCCCGGCGAGCCTCGGCAGAAGCTGCCGGGACCGACGCAGTTTGCCCGTGCGATGCAGCAGTTGGGCATACGACAGATATTCGCGCGATCGCCACAAGCCAAGGGGCGTGTCGAGCGGACCGCGGGGACGTTCCAGGATCGACTCGTCACTGAACTGCGCCTAGCTAGGGTCGAGACCATCGACGACGCCAACGCGGTTCTGCACCGCTACCTGCCGCGGTTCGACAGGCAGTTCGGAGTCCCGGCGGCGCAGTCACAGGTTGCCTACCGCCCACCGGAAACGGCGGCTGCCGTGGAACAGGCCCTGTGCTTCAGGTATCGACGCAAGGTCGCCAAGGACAACACCGTAAAGTACAGATGGCGTACTCTGCAGCAACTACCCGACCAGGAGCGGCCCAGCTACGCCGGAGTCCGGGTGGAGGTGCTTGAGCGACCGGACGGTCGACTGCTGGTGGAGTACAAGGGACGCATGATCCCGACCCAGGAGGCGCCCCCACGTCCCAGCCTGATGCGTGTGCTCAGTCAGACTCCCAGCCTCAACGGTAGCGCCAATGGCTCGGGCTACCATCACCACCCGCTCGCAGCTCTCGAATCGCGCGGCATCAACGACGCCAAATCGAACCGTCCCAGCAGAGCGCGCAAGCATGCAGCTCCGATGCCTAGGAAGCCAACCCCGCGCCAAGTGGCACTGTGGGAGGCGGTACAGGAGGCCAAGGTCCGTGGCCTGTCCATCCGTGGGATCGCGAGGGAGTTGGGTATCCATAGGAACACCAGCCCGAGCCCATTAGAATTAGCCAGGCAGAATCGCCGTTCCATTCCCCTTCGTTGTTCCTCTCAATTATCCCATTTTGGCGGCATCTCCGTCACGAAGAATCCGTAGTTTCTTCTCTTGATTTGTTCGCTTTCAATGCCAGTCGTGGGCGGCGGTAGTGGCGGTCCAGTTCCGAGGCGTAGCGCCGTCCCAACGTAGCGCCTTCGGCCTCCAGCCATTCGGTGAACCGGGTGGAGGCGGTGGGTGGGTCAGCCGACACCAGATGGCCCGCCATCAGTCCGTCGATTTCATCCCTGGTCAGCACCACATCCCGCACCAACCAACCCGCCATTCGGGCGGCCAGCAGCGCCACGGAAGGCCGTACGTGAATCAGCCGGGCTCGGCTGCCTACTCGGCGAGCTATGAGCCGTACCATCTCCTCAAACGTGAATGTTTCTGGACCCACGGCGTCTAACACGACATCTTCGCTTCCCGCCCCGGCATTCACGGCAAGTTGCGCCAGGTCGTCTACGAACACCGGCTGTATCGGATAGTCCCCAGACCCTGCGATGGGGAACGCTGGAAACCGCCGCAGGAACCAGGCGATGTTGTTTATCAGCACATCCTCGGGGCTGAACAGCACCGTGGGTCTGAGGATGGCGTAGGACAACCCAGACTCGTGGATTGCCTTCTCCACCAGCGCCTTCCCCCGGAAGTAAGGAAGTGGCGAGTCTTCCGAGGGGTTGGTGATGCTGATATGGACGATGCGGCCAACGGCGGCTTCGGCCGCCGCTCCTATCAGGATGCGGGAGTTCTGAACCGCAACGTCATGAGTAACCGTGCCTCGTGCGAAGCGAATCCAATACGTGTTGTACAGAGTGGCGGCTCCCCGAAGATTTTCCACCAAACCGTCAAAGTCGCCGAAGTCCAGAGGTAGAGCGTCCACCCGATCACCGAAGGGGCTGTGGGAAGTAGGAGTACGGGTCAACGTCTTTACAGTTGCTCCCTGTTCCAACAACCGCCGCGCGATGTACTTGCCACTGTAGCCAAAGGCCCCAGTGACGACCGAGAGACTAGATCGGCTCATTGCCTTCCTGACCTCCGAGATCAGCAATGGCTGCAACAAGGAGCGCGAGGGCTGTTGGCAGGTAGAACATGCCGATCGAAGCTATCGCTACAAAACAGAATCCCAGAAGCACGACGGCGGGGCTCCAGAGGAGTATCTTGCGCATCGTCGTCTGTTGGAGCCGAAGGCCCAACAAAGTGATGGCGGTCAACAGGATAGGCACTAGCAGCAACAAGATTACGTGCAGGCCATTCACTTCTATTGCCGTAGCGCTAGACGGAATCACCTCCCCGCCAGGCTCACCAGGGAGTGCCGGGGTTACTGATTCACCCTGGTACACGGGTCCGAATGCAAAGAAGACGCCGGCGGCCCAGGCAAAGGCATGGGCGACCCATGCAGATACTGTCGCTACGCCGATAGACCTCAGATGTCCCTCCGTACCAAGCGCTACTACGCTTCGTGCACCGGGCTCGCAGTCGGACGTGTTCGAAGCACTTCACATGTGGCTCAACTGCCTAGTGGTAGACCCTATCCTCCAGCAGCCCGAGGTCGAGTCCGAAGTAATAGTCCAATATGACCCTGAATGAATTGACAGACGTGATCGATGGGTAAAGCGCGCTCTCGCCGCCATCAGGAAGCAGATATGCCGCAAGTATGTCGTGGGCATAGGGGATATGCTCTAAATACCGCAAGAATCCATGGTCACCTGCGATCACGATGATAGGTGGTTCTTCGTACGTTTTCAAGAATGGCGTCCACAACCTCGATCATTCGACCGTTAACCCAGATCACTTGACCGTAAAAGGCTTCGGGTACCGTCGGATCATGCTCGTCGGGCCAGCCCCCCGAGTCGAACGCGATGTTTCCGTGCCTGTCGAACGAATTCGGTCCATGTGGTTTCAGCAGATGTGCGAACACGAATTTCGGCCCGTCCATCCCCGCAACTTCATTCATGAAATCGAGCCTCGCCAGCGTGCGGAGCGGATGCTGCCAACGGTAGGCGAATGGATCATCAGGGTGAATATCAAATTCGCTCGACAGGAACGGCCTAGCCGCTGTCGTCGGCAAGAGAGAGTCAGTGAACCTGCTTGATAGGCTTGTGGCCCTTTTGAAGGCGAACGGATCTTCAGTCTTGTCTCCCGATAGAAGAAGGCCGGCAGGCGTAAAGTCCACGACGAGGTCGGCGCTGCGACTTGTGTTGCTCCATTCGATGCCCGACGAAACATGCACGTATCTGTAGCCGAGGGTTGTGAGAATTCGCCCTAGCGCGTGGTCGTCCGCCTGCGCGGCCAATCGTCTGGATGACTTGTTCCCCGGACTCAAGTACTCGTCATGAACGTAATACATGTTTAGGGACGAAGGAATTGAAAAGGTCGTCCAACGGTAGTTGCTGCGAGCTTGCGTAGCCACGTAGAATCCGCGGCTTTCGAGCTCTTGAACAAACTCGCTGTTGTCGAATTCGGGCGGCGAGCCGTCCATCCAACGACAAATACAGCTCCTTCCGCGACCTCGGCTACCAGGTGCGGCGCGTGAAGACGCCGAAATCGTTTTTCCGCCACCAGCAGGGTTTTCCAGATCACCGCGGTGGCGTTGGCGACTTTCTTGTACCGCTTGGCCGCTCCCGTCCGCAACTGCACCGCGGCAAAAGGCGACTCGATCACGTTGGTGGTGCGGATGTCTTTCCAGTGGGGCTTCGGGAAACCGCAAAACGTGACCATCCGCTCCCAGTCGTGCTCGATGAGATCTGCAGCTCCTTAAGGAGGCCACTGTCTCGTATGTACTGGACCAGTACAGTCGCTTGACAGGCCAAATACGGCGGTTTACGCTGCCACAGCTTTATCGTCCAAGATCGATCTTGGGCAGGTGGATCAACGCGACGGCTCGGGTGACAGAGTTAGCCCATTGGGCTTAAGAGTCACCTGTGGGCGACTGGCGGGCGGTCCTGCAGCAGACCCGGAGGATTGGAGAGGGAAGGCACCAGCTTGGGCGGACCTAGTCACGCTATGCACGAAATCACCGGCATCGTGCCGGTGCTACCGACGCCATTTGATGCCGCAGGCGAAGACATTGATCTGGAAGCGGTGGGTCGGCTGATTGACTTCGCGGTGGAATCGGGCGCGGCGGCGGTCTGCCTGCCCGCCTACGGGAGCGAGTTCTACAAGCTGACAGAGGCGGAGCGCCACCTCCTGGTGGAGGCGGCAATCACAGCCGCAGCTGGCCGGATTCCGGTGATAGCGCAGTGCAATCACGGCAGTCCTCGGGTGGCGGCAGCGTTTGCCCGGCGCTACGTCGAAGCCGGCGCCGACGTCGTTTCTATCGCCCTCCCGCGCCTTTTCCCGTTGGCGGAAGCAGAGCTGATCGAATTCGCCGAGCAGGTGTGCCGCGCGGTGCCGACTCCCGTTCTGGTCCAGGACTTCAACCCGGCAGGGTTGACCGTTGGGGCCGATTTCTGCCGTGAACTGCACAGTCGCTGCTCAAACTTTCGATATTTGAAGTTGGAAGAGCCTCACATGGGGGCCAAGGTACAAGCGATCCGCGAGGCCACCGCCGATGGGGTAGCAGTGTTCGAAGGTTGGGGCGGGCTCTACACATTGGAGCTGTTGCCAAGCGGAATCAAGGGAGTCATGCCAGGGCTCAGTGTTACCGACATCATGGCCGAAGTCTGGCGGTTGGGGACCACCGGGAAGATGGCTGAGGCGATCGAGTTGTTTGCGCCGTTGACCGTATGGCTCGCATTCGTTCTGACCGACATGGAAGTGTTCAATGTGCTGGAGAAGCGGCTTCTGGTTGCGCGCGGGGTACTCGAGGAGGGAGCGACCCGCCAAGCAACACGGGTATTGAGCGCCGATGTGCTGGCCCATGCCGACTTCTTGTGCGCACAAGTCATCCGCGTGGCGGACCGGGTTGCGCCCGACGACGGAAGTCTGAGTACGAGAGCGGAGACTGCCAAAGGATCTCTCCGACCGGCATCCTAGAGAAGGATACCCGTGGACACTACAATTTGCCTGATTTGGCATCAGTAATCAGATAGACGCCCTTTACGCTTTCCAGGGCCGCTTTCCAGTCTGGACGATCGTTCCGAACGACAACCTCCAGCTCGCCAAAGGAGATGGCGACGTCCTCGTAGCCCGGAAACGTCCGCCCCGAGAACGGCTCCCGCAGGATTTCCGAAACTCGCAACGTATGAGCGCCATCGTAGTGGTTCTCGAAATTGACTCTCGTCGCCCGGTTTCGGTAGGACGACCGTAGCTTTAGCCGTCCAATAAAGGGTCTGCAAAGCTCCGTGAGTTCAACGTCGTACCGATCCTGGTGACGCGATAAGACGCGGAAAACGCCGCCGAACAGCCAGACGTCCCGCTCGTGGTAGAAGTCCATTAATGAGAAGATATACGGTCGATTGAACGCGTCATATTTTGGCCGGGACTCTTGCCAGCCAACCCAAAGCGACTGGTCTCTTACCCACTCGTCAAGAGGCTGGGCCACGGTGTTCCGACGCCCAAAGTGAATCTTGTAATCTTTGGGGTTCTCGATCGGCCAGATGTCCTTGAGTGTGATCGCCTCTACATCACCCATGCCGACTCCTTAAGTAGGCCAGGCGCTACTTGGACTTGGCAGAATCCCGCGCCCGCAAATGTCGCGCCGCTACAAGACCGCCGAACACAATACCAACAATGCGTTTCGTTCTGCTGCCGGATTCGCTGTCCCTAAGCCAATCCCAAAACACGATCGACAGCACGACTGTGACCCGCCCCTGAGAGCTGAGTTCGGGCGGAATGCTAAAGACTGGGCCATTCGAACGGGCGTGATCATGGCGGTGACGGCGGTGGGAGAGGGTGTTCGTCCCGGCGGGATGCGCTGGCGCGTTCGTAGACATGGCGTTCACATCAGCGCGACGCGGTAGGAAGCCAGGATTTCCTCGACATAGAGCCGTCCGGCGCCTGCATCAAGGTTGCGGTCTCCGGTCGGTAGCGGCAGGCCGTCGGTGACCTCCTCGAAGCAGCCGACAGGGCAGCGGTCCGAGAAGAAGATATACGCAAAACCGTCCGGCTCTCGAAGTGATCGCCAGGTCAGGCCGCTCGCCGACGGCGCCCACTTGCGGATCGCCGAAGACCAGCGTCGCGTCATCGCGTAGTCGGCGGCGGACGCGGTCGTCAGCCAGGAGTCCTGCCCAAGCGCGGCCAAGTCCACGCCGGACCGGAGGCTGACCAGTTCGAGCTCGAGAGTCGTGCTGAACCAGCCGATTCGCAGTTCCGAAAGCCGGACGCGAGGAAGCAGCCGCGCGCCGTAGTCGTCGATCGGGAGATCACGGAGCAGGGCCTCGGAGACAGCGGTTGCGTCGTTCTCAGCCGCGTACAGAAATTCGTAGTCATCGCCGGGCGTCGAATCGAACCGGCCGCCTCGCAGATCGCTTCGAGCCACGGTCGGATTGAACTCGACGGCGCCGAAGGCGGCGCTATGGATGCGCGTGAGCCTAGTTGCTGCCGGCAGGAAGAAACGGCGTGGGACGCCCTCATAGCGCGAAGGAGGTGCCTGATACGGCGGCAAGCCCGGCCTACCCGACCGGTTCGACGACGGCCTCGGCGACGGTGACAAGGTCATCCGCACGGCCGGTCCCGACGAGGTCCACGGGACGGGCGCTGAGGCGCGCATGACGGGAGATCCACCAGGAAGCCACGCCCCAGGGGTCGCTTGAAACTGAGAGCCGTTCGTTCACTGCCCGCACCTCGGGAAAGGCGTCACGTCGTTCGGGATCGAACTGGAATGCGGGGTAGACGAACCCCCGGCCGGATGGCAGACCGAGCAGCCACGAACGCTCGCGATACTGCCTGACTTTCTCTCGATTGGTCGGTTTTGCGCCGAGCGCCACGGCAGCGTCTCTCGACTCGAGCATAGGCTCGCGCCATATCGTCTGGATCGCCTCGCCGCTGGTTTTCGCCTGGGTCATGACGTTGAGGCCGGTTTCATGGAGCACGCGATGCGGTTCCCCTCCGATTTGGCGCGCGAGGTTGCTTCGTAGCGTGAGCAGCGTCAGCCAGCTACGGAGCTGGGACTCATCGCCCTGCAATGATTGGTGGCGTGCGGCGAGCGAGGCTGCGGCATCGAGCAGATCCGGTTCTCGCAGCGGCAGTTGAGCTACGAGACGCAGCAGCAATTCGCCGGCGTCGCAATCGCTGTGTGAGACAAAGATCAGCAGCGCGTCCTCGAGCTCCTGATCGTCAAACTCTTGCTTTAGCTCTAGGATTCGTCTGCCGAGATCGCGCTGACTCACGATGACATCCCCTTGACTGACAGTGACGCAGCCACCTTATCATCGTCACAATTGTCAATCTCTTCAAGTTGTACTAATTTCATGGACTGATCGAAGGTGTGTTTCACGCGGCGAGCGGGGCCGTATAGCCGCTCGGCATAGTTGGCCGCGACGGTATAATTGAGGTGACGCTGGAGGCGGATTGGCGAAGAGTTCGCCGGGTTAACGGAGCGGCAGTTCAGCTAGCAAAAACAGGTGCTAGGGGACCAGCAACCATTACCAAACACTACCTTTGCTGGCAAAAAGGTTTTGGTGGTCGATGGTAGTCAAAATCTGAGGGGAATCGGGGCAGTTCGAACGCCGTTCGGCTCTTCGGGGAGGCGCGCGAGCGGCGTCCGGTCCGAGCGTCAGCACTCAATTTCACAACCGCCAGGACCCGTAGACGGGCGCCCCGTGGCGCGCGTGTCGGCCCAAGACGCTGGAAAGCGACCCATGTTCGCCTAACGTCTGTATCTCGCCCTGTGGCGCGACAGCGGCGAACCGGGTTGCGATGTGGGCGTCGCCGGCGCCGAAGCTCTCGATGCGGATGCGGCGCGGTATAGGGCCGCTCTGGCGCGGTATAGGGCCGCTCTTATGTCTTATATAGACATAAGAGAGTAATGAACAAAGACGAATGCCCCTCCCAACCGTTGCGAGCGGCGGCACGTCGCTCGGCATCCGGAAACCCAATAACTCGCCCAGCCCGCTGAACGGGCGATTGCAGAAGAAGCGCGGGGGCGGTTGAACGGAGCCTCACCCGGGCCTGCGGGATGTCTTCTCCGCAGCGATGATGCTGGGAAACTGGAACCGAAAGAGACTGGCGCCTGCCGTTGAAGCCCGAGAAGGTCGGCGACGAAGATGTGTGGGCGTCAGGCGGCGATAACGCGGGAGAGATTGTAGCCGTGACTCGCAGCGATGCCCGTGCGAGCCGCACCTCCCGGCGGGAAGCGGTAGTCGATGACGACGCGGACCTGCTTGCGGCCGCGGTCGGGGAGGGTGGTGTGGACCGTAATCCGGCGCACGAGCAGCTGAACGATCTCCCGGCGCTCAGAGTCTGAGAGGTCCCCCGTGAGGCGCTCACGGATCTCCGCGAGCACATCCTCGGAGACGGCGTCGTCAAGAGAGTCATCCTCGGGTTCGAGATCGGCCAGCCGCTCGTCCAGCCTCTTGAGTTCCTGTTCCACGTCTGCGGCGATGGCGTCGAACTCGACCTCCGAGAGCTTGGCGCGGGTGTAGAGGTCGATGGCGCGGGTGCGGCGGTGTTGGGCTGCGGAGCGAGCGTCGATGAGCGAGGCGCGCTCGGCTTCTGCGATGGCGTGGTTCTCGGCGTCCGAGTCATCCGCGAGTAGCTCGTCCGTGAGTTCGTCGGGGTCGGTAAGGAAGCGGGAGACATCCGACCAGACGACATCCTCCAAATGCTCGCCCTTGATGGAGGCGCCGATGCACTTGCCAGCGAACGGGCCGCGGTGGGCCATGGAGCCGTTGCAGCGGTAGCGAGGCCCCCTGGTCCAGGTACCGCAGAAGGAGAGGCCGCAGACGGCGCAGCGGATGAGGGAGCGGAGCAGGTAGGAATGGCAGGAGTTGCGGGGCAAGGCGCGGTTGCGCTTGAGGGTAGCGATGGCGGCGTTCCAGACGTCCTCCGAGACTAGCGGGGAAACGGAAGCGGAAATCACCTCACGACCGTTGGGCTTCTGGAAGACCTACGTCCGTACTGGAGGACGCCCCTGTAGACGGGGTTGACGACGAGGTTGCGGATGCGGCCCGAGCGCCAGAGGCCCTGGGTGCGTTTGCCCCTGACGCCGCGGCCGTCGCGCCTGTAGGACGTGGGTACACCCAGCGAGTTGAACTCGGTTGCGATGCGCACGCAGCTCCAGCCGTCTACGGCGAGATGGTCATAGATGCGCCTGACAACGTCGGCGGCGGAGAGGCCGGCCCACATGGGCGAGTCGTCGGGGACGAGGCGGCGGAAACCTCGATCACCAGAGACCGAGTAGCCGAGCGGGACGATGCCGCCGGTATAGCGGCCTTCTTTGGCGGCGCGGTTCATGCCCTCGGCGGAACGTTCGAGGAACTTGCGGCGTTCGTTGGCGGCGATGACGGCGTGGATATCGAAGTAGAAGGGATCGTCGATGTTCTCGTCGGTGGCGCGGAGCGCGACCCCGATGGACTCGAACACCCTCCATATGCGTAGCAGCTCGAAGGCGTCGCGACCGAGACGATCGGCGCGGACCACCCAGATCTGGGAGAAGCGGCCGGCACGCGCATCACGGACGAGCGCACAACCACCCGGTCGCTCTTGCAGAGGGATGGTACCCGAGACGCCATCGTCCTCGTAATGCTTGAAGACCAAAACACCCGGCTCGGAACCCAGACGGCGCGACAGGGCGGCGCGTTGATTGCGGACGGTATGGCGGTCACGCTGCTCATCGGAGGAGACGCGGGCGTAGGTGGCGATGTGGCGAATGGGATCGGGCAAGACGACCTCCAGCGGAAGGGGAGTTGAAGCGGGATGTATGAACGCTCCGAAGGCGCGTAGAGGTCAAGGCGGATCGGCATTCTGTTGGTAGCGGCCAACAGCGTAGACACCGATCCGCCCAAAAGGCGGGGCGGCAGGCAAGCACACTTGGAGGGGGAATGCGCTGACGCCCACCGGAGCAGATTCTAGACCCGTGAGGCCAAGGACTTACTCGGCGAGTCGGACTAGCTAACTCCGATTACCTGGGCGACGCCATGCCAGGCGGTATCGCGCTGACCCTCGAGTCTGCGGAGATAAGTGGTGGTGACGGCGAGCGAGCTGTGATCTAGGAACTGGCTCACGGACTCGACCGACTCGCCGACATCGCGGCGTAGCTTGGCGGCGGTGTGGCGCAGGACATGGACGCCCGAGGGCGGGAGACCGGCCTTCACCAAATAGCCACGGAAGCGGTTGTAGAAGGTGGCGCTGGAGACGCCCTGGGGGCCAGCGCCCGCCTGCCAGAGAGATTCGCCGGGATGCATGGAGGCGAGGTCCTTGCCGATGTCACCAAGAGATCTGCGTATGGCCGAGAGCGCGGGAGAAGGGAGTTCACGCCGACCGCGTATGCCGCCCTTGCCGACGTAGCGGTAGAACACGGCGGAGTCGTCGAAGGCGATATCGCCGGCGGTGAGGTTGACGACCTCGGATCTGCGTCTGCCGGTTAGGACGAGAGTGAGGACGATGGCCAGGTCGCGTCTGCCCTTGAGGGTATCGGGGATGACCTGGAGGAGCCGTTGCATCTGGGATGCGGAGAGGCCGCTTGGTGCGCCGGGACGTGGCTTGGGGCGCTCGACGGGATCGCAGGGATTGGCCTTGAGCAGATCGAGTCTGATGAGGAACTTGAAGAAGCAAGAGATGCAGGCGAGACGGGCGCCGACGGTTACTGGGGAAGGTTCGCGCCCGGAGAGGCCGATGCCATGAGCGAAGGAGAAGACATCCTGAAGCGAGACCTGATCGGGAGACTTATGGAGGCCACCGAAGAAGTGGCGGAGGGTGCGGTAGTAGGAGTCGGGGGTGCGGTTGGAGCCGGAGCGGCGCTGCTTCTCGGCGAGGAAGGCGTAGAGGGAGCCTTCCCAGGTGGAGCTAGAGCCAGAGAAGACGGTCGGCAGGGTGGTTTGAGCGGTGGCCATAGCGGGCTCCTTCGAGGAGGAAGAATGTCCGCATGACCTTTGCTCTGGTTCGCAGAAAACTCAAGCACTATGTGTGAATGGTGGAGACACGCTCCTGCTGTTAAGTAGCCGGGTAATTCCGCGAAGTAATCCCCTGCGCGTCAACTCATCAACCGAAAACTGGCTCAGGACTTCCTGATGTCCGTTTCCGTCATGCTTTTCCCCGACGATTCACAAGGTTCCCACGCCAGACGAGTTGCTTGCCGGTTACGGCGTCCTCGACGCCGTCCAGCTTCGGTGGGTTGTCCGGATCGGCGCGGGCTTGGTCGAGTTGAGCCTGGGTCAGGCCCCGTGCGGGACGATAATCCTTGACGGCAAACTTAGTGCCGGACACCTTTACCTCCCTCAACTCTGCACCCGACAAATCTGCTTCTGCCAGAATTGCGTTCGAGAGGTTCGCACGCCTTAAGTCCGCAATATGCAAAGGGAATTATATACCGTTCTACCCTCGCACCTAGCAATTTACCGACTGCTAGAGGTTATTTGACTCAGGCATTTAAGTTGATTCTTGTGTAATTAGCTATCTTGCCAAATCAATTTGCTCGCCAACAGCCAAATCAATTTGCTCGCCAACAATTCGCTCGCCAACAATCAAAATGCTTGGCGAGCGTCCTGAAAATCCGAGTGTGAAAAGCAAGCGCAGAAAATTTCCAATGTGCCTACCAAAGCTCCACTTGTCAGGGATTATGAAGACAACGCGATAACCGCGCTTGTTGGTTTCCTCCAAGGTGCGCTCTATCGCCTTACCTTGACTCTCGCCGCTAAACATTGCGGCCCAACCCGTCCGGCTATCGGCCCGGATTTGAATGTTAACTGGCATCGCAGCAGCCATAGGTGCCCCCTTGCAGAATTAGGAGAAAGCTCTTTACCAAACCAAGAGATGCCAGCCCCGATATATGGGCTGCAAGTACCCTTCCTGCGAGGAACACATACCGGGATTTATCCGTGGCAACTAGCAACGAATTGGCTCCAGCATCTCTTGGCGGGGTAAGAATAGCCTGAAACTGGTTCAGTAAAAAGCCAATAAAATGACCGCGCTGCCGAGCATCTCGGCGCCTCGCTGATACCGTTCGTTTAACAGAGTCTGCTGCGCCGTGTTGGCTTGGCGCTGGGCTACGTTGCTACGCCAGACGGCGAGCAGTATCGCAACGACACCGCCGATAACGAGACCCACGTTGCGGACAGTTATGCTGAGGGATTCCTCGTCCCCGGCTAATCCTTCCCAAAAGCGCCACGAGAGAAGGACGCCAATCGCGAGTACGGCGGCTATCCCGGCCATCCACGAGAACCCATCCCGACTCGTTGTGCGCCCCATGAATCGTCCGATGCTTTTGAGAATGAGCCGAATGATGGGCGGCCGAGGACGGGGCGCTCGCGGTAGGAGAGCCACTTCTTCAGCACCTGGTAGCCGCCGAGCTTGTATTCCCATACGGTGGCGGGAACGTTGCACCAGTAGGCGCGGTTGTTGATGTGAATGTCGCAGGTGGTCTCACCCAGCACACCTTCGGCGTGGCTCAGGGCCTGGCGTTCCTCGGATGTATAGGGGCGTTGGACGACGCGTCCCTGGCCGGGCATAACGGCCTGGCCTGATCCGAAGTGTCCCCAGCCGGCGGTCAGCGCGAAGTCGCCGCCGGACATGTTGCGGCCGTCGATGGTGTAGGGCACGGCGATGGCGGCGATCTCCGGGCGCAGCGTTCCCGTGGTGACACCTGGGACGGGGGTTTCGGGGTCCAGCAGCCGGGCCAGCTCGCGTCCGCGGGCGGTGGAGGCGGCCACGGTCTGGGTGGCCTGATCGACAAGGGCGCCCTCACGCTGACCGCGCGGTGTCTGGCCCGAAGACTGGATTCCCGCTTTCGCGGAAATGACGTCTCTCGGTTGCGCCACTGCCCCGGCTCCCCCCTGGATTCCGGCTTTCGCCGGAATGACGGAGAGGTCGGGCCAGCCCGGGAGCGGGATGCGCGGCCACTCCATGCGCAGCGGCCCGGCGTTGGCCTCGCGGTAAGCCGGATCATGAAGCACGGCGAGAACATGGTGGAACAGATCCTCCACGCCAAGGCCAAGCCTGTCGAGATAGCGTTGGGCCGCGGCCGACAGATTGGGGCGACGTATTACGCCCCCAATATCCTCCCCGAATGCGTCATCGCGGAGCCACAGAGAGAAGAAGCACGTTGCATTGCCGATCAAGTCATGGCATCCGAGGTGTTCAGTCGCAACAGCTCGTGGCTCAGCCGCCCCTCGCTGAGCCCTCTTATTGAACGAGAACCACAGGTTCCCCTCGAACACATGCGGCTTGTAATCGGCGCGCTTTTCGTCAAGCAGCTTGGTGTCTGCCTCCCAGTACAGCCAGCGCGTGTCGAACGGCCGGTAGGCGTGACGGACGAAGCTGGCTTCGTCAGGGCCGCCGCGGGTAAGCAGCGCACCGCGAACTGCGCGAGCATCGAACCGCGCCGTGCTCTTCATCACCTCTGGATGGCGCCGCGCGATCTCCTCGCGACTAAGCTCCGGGTTGAAGTAGTCGGCGACGCGATCCCTGAGCCGGTCGAGGTCGGTGTCTATGAGAAAGGCGTCGCGGCTGGTCTTGACGCCCGGAAACGATTTCGGAAACAGGTCCGGCAGCGCCGGCCAGTCGAACCAGCCATCGCTGACCGCCATTCGGGCGAACGGCAGGCCCAGAGGCAGCAGCGGCTCGAAGCTGTCGTACAGCTCATCCGGCTCAGCCTGAGCCGTATCCAGCAGTTCTTCGCGCTTGGCCTGTCCCCAGAGATTGCGAAATTCGACGCTGGCGGCGGGCGCGTGATCTGCCCGGCGCACAAGCGTGGCGATAGCCGTTCCGACCTGTATGCCGACAGGGTCTTCCGGCGTGGAGAAGATGCTGGGATCGGGCGAACCGTCGGGCGCGATCTTGCCGGTTCGGTACTTGTCGCCATTGAGGTTGTCGATCCTGACCGCATCAAACGCCTCCAGATAGCGCTCGCGCATCCCGGTAAACGACAGCCCGTCGAGCCACGAGTAGTTGGAGATGAAGCAGACCACGCCCTGGCCGGTCTTCTCGACTATGCGCCGCTCGGCCATGCGAAAGAAGCGGACGTACAGGTCGTTGAGTCCCTGCCCCTCGGGCCGCCGCACCCGCCGGGTGGTGCGGTAGGCCCGCGAAAGCTCGCGCTCCTCGTCCACGGCCATGCCGGCGAAGCCGTTGTAGGGCGGGTTGCCCAGGATCACGAGGACCGGCGTGTCCTGTTTCACCCGTTGGGCGCGGTCGCGCTCTTCCTCCAGCTCGGGAAACGGCAGCGGCTTTTGCACGGTAGGCTCCCAGCCGGTGAGGGCGTTGGTGAGGAAGACGCCGGCGCGTTCGTCAGCGTCGTCGGCCAGCGGCGCGTCGAGCGCCTGCATGGTCAACCCGACCTGAAGGTGGGCGACGACGAATGGCGCGGGCATGATCTCGAATCCGAACACCCGTTCCAGCGCCGCCTGCTTGACGCGCGCGCCGGTCAGCGCGCCGAGTCCCTGGTCCTTTAGGTTGAGGGCGATGCGGCGCAGCACCTCGGCAAGATAGGCGCCGGTGCCGCAGCAGGGGTCGAGAACGTAGACGTTGTCGGCGGCCAGCCCCTCGGCGATGCCCAGATCGTCCCTGAGCGCGCGGTCGACGCGGGCGACCATGTAGCGGACGACCTCGGTGGGCGTGTACCAGACGCCAAGCTGCTTGCGCAGCGCGGGGTCGAAGGCTTGCAGGAACGGCTCGTAGAAGTAGGGAACGGCCTCGCCCTCGTTGAAGCGGTTGAAGAACGCGATCTGGTCCACGCGGTCCAGCGCCGCCGCCGTCCAGTCAAGCACCTCGACCAGGCCCAGCGGCTGCAAGCGGCCGGGATCGGAAAGCTGCTGGAAGAGCGCCCGCAACACCGGAGCGCGCAGGTGCCAGACGGCTTCGTGCCAGTTGAAGGAACCTGTGGGTGGAGGCATTCGGCGCGCCCACAACACCCATGCCGAAAAGACGCCGTAGAAGAGCGTCTGAACCAGCGTGGAGCGGAAGAAGGCCGCGCCGCGCTCACCCTCGAAACGGACGCCGAGCGCCTGCTCCAGAGCCGAACGCACCGTCGCCAGCGAGGGCTCGTCGCCCGCCGCCTCGACCCGCGCCAGGCCGTCGCGCGCGTATGAGGCGAGCAGCCAGGCCAGGTCTTTAGGCTCGGCCAGCGCGGCGCGGTGCGACAGCGCCCGGCAGAGATATTCGCCCAGACCGGCCCCAACCCGGCGGGCAAACACGCGCGGCGTCTGCAGTAGACGTTCGAACTCCTGGGCGCTGCCGGCCAGCCGGAACGATTCAAGCTTTGCCGGCAGGCCGTCGGCGTCCTCGCCCACCAGCACGAAATCGCGGGTGTTGGTGACCAGAACCAGGCGATAGCGGCTCCGGTAGCGGCTGACCTGATCGCTGTCGGCGGTCAGCCAGGCGTCGTCATCGGCGGACTTGACCTCGATAACGCCGCGTTCGGGGACCTGCCCTTCGCGGGGCGTGCCGCGCTGCACCTGCCGGGTGGCGTAGAGGCCCAGGTCGGGATGGCCCGCGCCGTGGTCGGCCAGCCCGCTGACGCAGAAGACCTTGGGCTTGAGCGTTGCGCCGACGGCATTGAGCAGGGCCGTTAGAGGCGGATACGTCGACCGCTCGCCGGTCGCGCCGCCCGATGCCCGCATGCGGCGCAGGTCGCCGAAGTAGGTCTCGACCGCCGCCGTGAGTTTTGCGTTTGTCGCCGCCAAAGCTCTCTATCGGTTAGTCGGAGGACCATTTCGACTTAGCCAGTACGAGTTCATCTTACGTGGATGGTTAGTACCAAGATGTCTCGATTCGTCGACCACGCGAGCGTTTGGTCAGCTTCCCTGCCCGGATTTCGGTCTCGGGAAACACAGATTAGCCTTGGACTAGCTTGCGTGGGCAGGTCACCCTTGAAAAGAGTGTGCCTGACCAGGTGGTTGGCGAACTGCATCTGGCCTCACAGCTCTCTAGGCTAAACACCGCTGGTGTCGGAGGGCATCCGCCTGCTGAGCCCTTCCGAATGCAAGTGGGACCAACACCGTTATCGTCCATTCCTTGGTGGCAGATCGATTTGTCGGCAAGTTCATCGGGACGGTCGATGATATCCCGCCAAAGACTGACCGACCGGGCGCCAGCATGAAGCAGACCTACAAGAACCTAGCCCGAAGGTATGGGATCACATGGCAGGGGCGACGGTACGACAGAGCCAACCCCATGGCGGCTGACATTCCGAACCAGGCCATAAACCACGCGTCGGTGGCCGTGACCTCGGCGGCGGTGATTGCCGTGACCGCGGTCGGCGCCATCCCGCAGCTGGGCTTCATCCACGAGCACAGGAGCGACGCGTTCGCCCTCGATATCGCGGATCTGTTCCGGGACACGATTCTGCTCCCTGCGGCATTCAAATCGGCCCGTGCCGCCGAAAACCCGTACGCGAATATCGAACGCCAGACCAGGCGGATAACCGGCCAAATGCTCCGTACAGAAAATGTCATCCCAAAGATGATCGATCGAATCAAAGTACTGTTCGAAGACGTAAACCTGGTCGAAGATGATCGCTAGGCGGTGCGGGGGGCTTGGCACGGAAGGACTGCAAGTATGACCATCGTAGTGACTGTCAACGTCGAGGCGCGCTATCGAGGTTTTCTCGCGTCCACGATGCTGGAGATTGCGCCCGGTGTATACACGTCGCCGCGAATGACGAGCGGCATCCGCGAGCGGATATGGGGAGTGCTCAGCGACTGGTACCACCAGCTGTGGCAGGGGGCGATAGTGATGACTTGGCACGACCCGGCAGCCCCCGGGCAGCAGCGCATCAGGACGCTGGGCGCGGCGCCAAAGACCATAGTCGATGCCGACGGAGTGCACTTGGTAAAGTACAACTAGCGGCGTTACCCGGCTCGAATTAGGCTTAGCCAAAGGTCGAGCCGCTAAGGGGTTCCCCCGTACGCGCGGGGATAGACCCTACCTCAAGCTCTCCAGTACCATTGGAGGTTCAGAAGACGGAGCGCTGGTTCCCCCGTACGCGCGGGGATAGACCTCAAGGCTGTGAACCAAGAGGCTGTCAGGGAGGTTCCCCCGTACGCGCGGGGATAGACCTTGCAAATCATCCCGTCCAGGTCTGTACGTACCAGAGACGGCTGTACGCGCGGGGATAGACCTCAAGGCTGTGAGGTTCCCCCGTACGCGCGGGGATAGACCGGCATTGCAAATCATCCCGTCCAGGTCGCAGGCGGTTCCCCCGTACGCGCGGGGATAGACCGTCCCGACCGGGCGCGGCGATGATAGGGCGCGAGGTTCCCCCGTACGCGCGGGGATAGACCTTGGCAGAGAGTCGAGAGTCAAGGCCTGCAGGCGCCAAAGGCGATTCTGATTCCCGAATCTATATGAGCGCGGGTGGGATTAACATGAAAGGTGATACAACGGCAGAGGGTGCGGGAGGAGATCAATGGCCGAAAGCGTCAAGGCTCGCTACTCGGGAGGCGTCATCGTGCCGAAGGAAGCGCTGGACATCGAAGAAGGGGCGAACCTGTCCATAACGATTGACGTTCAGCCGCCGCTCTCGGACGAAGAACGCATCAAGCTCACGAAGTCGGCGGCCGGAAGCTGGAAGGGAAGTAGAGACCCCGCAGAATTGAAGCGGATGATCTACGAGGCTCGGCTTAACGGTTCGAGGGCGCAGCCGGACTTGTAACGCGCGGGATGCGGTATCTGGTCGATACGGACTGGGTCATCGACTACATGCACGGCGTGCCGGAACTGGTAGATCGTTTCGATGGACTTCTGCCCGAAGGCGTGGGTACGAGCATCGTATCGTTGGCTGAACTCTACGAGGGCGTGTACGGATCTAGCGTCCAAAGGAGTGATGAGCGCAGGCTCGGCAACTTCCTGAGCTTTGTCGACGTCGTACCCCTTGATGATGCGATTTGCCGGATATTTGCGGAAGAACGAAGCCGGCTAAGGGCTGCCGGGCTGATTATTGCGGACTTCGACCTGCTCATAGGCTCCACGGCCATGCGCCACGACCTCGTACTGCTGACCAACAACCGCAGACACTTCGAGCGAATACAAGGACTACATATCGTCGCGGAGTGATGCCGTGGCCGACGATCGGTCCCGGCCAATGTGTCGCCGGAAAACTGCTTTAGGAAGGATGTAGCACCGCGCGCCGTAGAAAGTAGGTGGCGTACCATCCTTGGCCCTACCAGCCGTACGAGTTGGCGCCCGCCGATTACGAGCAAGACTTGGCCGAGAACACAGCGAAGTCGGCTAGTCTGTTCGCCATTTATTCTTCGAGCGGGATCGTGGTGAGAGGGAGTCAATCGCACCATGCAGACTTAGTGCGGCACTAGAATGAGGCTCTGACCTCAAGTTACAGCCAGATCTGTCGCCGCACCCGGCCGCACAGCTCACTGGGCTACCGGCCGCCGGCGCCGGCGGCTATCCCGCCTGCTGAGCCTGTCCCGATGCTCGCCGGACTAACATAATTGGTCGTGCAAGCCCCTTGGGGGCAGGTCAAAACCCTATATCGTCTCTCTGTCTTTGTCCTCTGCCGCTTCCTCTTTTGGGTCCTCCCCCGGCTCCGAACGCCGTCTTACGCTTTTCACTTTACCTACAATCTCACCACTGTGGAGTTTTAGAGTTTCAGACCAACGGCGATAGGGAACTTTGCAGATGATGGACGCCAACGAAGCAACAATGACTATGAGGATTCCAACCCCTATGATTCTGATTAAAGTCATTTTTTGTCCTACCTACCACCTACCGACACATCGGGTCTTGGTCGCTAGAATCACTGTTTAATCCAACTCTGATTTTATCATTTTTGCTCTTTTTGTCACTAGTCACTACTGGTAGCTGCCACTTGTAGCTGCCACTTGTAGCTGCCTCCCCGCTTTGGTGACCTGCCTCCGAAACTTGGCCCAGTCCGCGGATTCGACCGCTGGGTCGCCGAAAACGGGCCGATGGCAACGGTCAGAATAGACGCGCCAGGTAACTGATCGAATCCCAACGCGACACTATGAGTTGTTAGCGTCGGATCGCCACGCTATCCGGTAACGCATCGCGATGCCCCCTCTCCACACGCGCGGATGTATCGCACCGTTCGAAGAGATACGCGCGTGCCGGGGGAACGAAGGGTAGACTTTCGGTCCGACGATTTGGGCAGGCTGATAACTCGTCTCTCGGCGGAGCTTGAATCCTGAGTATTGTCATTCGCATTGGGCGGCTTGATGGTTGGTGTGGACATCCAACTCACCGACACGCAGACATTCGTGCGCTGGTAAGACCTGGGATCTGAGGCCGAATTAGGCGGGCGAGAGGGGTTCGAAAGGCCGAGCCGCGTGACTGATCTACGAGTCACCGCAGTTGCCATGGGGCGCGACGCTCAGATTGCGCTGGAGCGCTCGATCGCGCGGCTCAAAGGGGACGACCTTCTGGCCCCCGTCACGGTGGTCCCGCCCCACACGCTTGCTGGGCTCAGCGTTCGCCGATCGCTGGCAATGCGGCTCGGGGGCGTAGTGAACCTACACGTCCTCGTGCTGCCACGACTGATCGAGCTCATCGGGTCGCCAGATCTGGCCACAAAAGGGCGCCGACCACTCACGGATGCATTCCGGATAGAGGCCATTCGGAGTGTGATCAATGTCACGCGTGAGGAGCTTCTCGGGGACGTCCCGCTCGATGGTCCGGCTCTTCGAAGCATTGACGCCTCGTTCGCCGCATTAGATGCCTGCGACGAAGGGACCCTAAGCCAGATCGCCGCCAACTCCCCCCGGCAGCGCTATCTCGTTGAGCGCTACCTCGATTTCCGCAGCCGCGTTAGCAACTTCTACGACGAGCGGGAACTTGTCGCAGCTGCAACTGAGGCGCTCCAAGACGGTTGCGCCAACCTCCGAGACATCGGCGGTATCGTTGTCTTTCTCCCGACCGCCCCTACCCCGCAGCAGCGGGACTTTCTTCACGCGCTCGCGAAGCGGACGCGACTCGAAGTAGTGATCGGACTAAGTGGAGACCCGGAGGTCGACGAGAACGCCTTGAGACCGTGGCCGGAACCGCACGAGCGCGCCTCGCTCAACGGCCCGCCCCACGCGAACCGCATTCACCAAGCCCCCGACGCTGAGGAGGAAATTCGCGAAGCGATTCGGCGGCTGGGCGAGCGCGTGGCCAACCATCAACCGTTGCACCGCACCGCCATCCTCTACGTCCAGCGTGACCCGTACCAGCGCATTGCAGCGGAACAGCTCGACGCCGCCGGGATCCCCTGGAATGGCCGCCTCCCCATCAGGTATGGGCAAACGGTGGTCGGAAGAACGCTCCTTTCTTTTTTGCTCATGGCCGACCGGGCAACCCGTACACCGCTGCGATTATCGTGGGCCGAGATCGTCGCGCCATGGCTGTCGGGCGCGCCCATTCTTGATCTAGAAGGGAAACTTGCGCCCGCTGCCCGCTGGAACCAGATCGCGCGCAAGGCCAACTTTCTCCGGGACCCCAGTCAGTGGATCGAGCGTTTGGCCCAGTACCAAAGCAAGCTTGCGAAGGATCTAGCCAGGCTGCGGCAGGATGCCGACGATGAGCGGCCTTGGCGAGCAGCCGCAGTCGGGCGCGATCTCGATGAGCTGCGTAACTTCCAGGGTTTCGTAAGCGAGCTTGGGGACGAGATACGCAGCGTTCCGCGCACCGCCAAGTGGTCCGACTACGCCACACGCGCCGAACGTCTGCTCGAGCGTCATTTGGGGGGCCGCAACAGATTTTCCGAAAGCTGTGGCACTGACCTTCACCCGGATGTCGAACGCGAACTCGAGGCTTGGGATACCATTCACGATTTACTCGAGTCTCTTATCCAACTGGACGAACTCGGAGAGACCGACCCGGCTTGCTTCCTCGCAGCCGTCGAGCGCGGACTCGATCGCCCGGCCGGGCGAGTTCGGGGTTTCGGCCAAGGCGTCTTCGTCGGTCCGCTGTCGGTCGCGAGCGGAATGGACTGGGGCCTGGTCTTCGTTGTCGGTGCGGCCGAACGTGCGTTACCTGCGGCGCAGCGTGACGATCCTCTGCTGCCCGAAGCGCTGCGGTCCGAGGTCGGGATTGCCGGAGTTGCTGATCGCGCACGTCGCCAGCGCTCTGAGTACCTCGCAGCACTCTGGTCGGCTGAGGAAATCCAGCTCAGCTATCCGCGAGCAGACGTGCGAGGACAACGGGCCCGCCTGCCCAGCCGCTGGCTACTCGAATCCGCCTCCAGCCTTCGCGCCGAGCGCGTCTACGGATCACAAATCGACAGGCTCGACGCCCACGGTTGGTTCCACCGAACGCCATCATTCGAATGGGCCATTGAAAATGCTGTACGACCAGGCGCGGCGCAGGAATACGACCTCCGCAGCATCCGCCGTGCTGCCGCGCCTCACAAACACTACCTTGCTGTTAGCGAGCCGAACCTGCGGCGCGGCTTTGAACTCCAACGGGCTCGGCGCAGCACCTCGTTTGGTGAATGGGATGGACACATCGTCGGAGGCGCGCCTGGCTACGCCCAACGGGCACATTCGCCTACCGCTCTGCAAGACTGGGCCGTCTGCCCGTACCGCTACTTTCTCGGTCGCGTACTCCGAGTCGCCGAACGCGACGAGGCGGAGGATGTGCTCACAATTTCGCCATTGGAACGCGGCGCGCTAATCCACGACATCCTTGACACTTTCTTTCGCACCGTCGCCAGTAGCGAAACGTCGTTTGATCAGTGGTCGAACAAGCATCAGCAAACGCTCGCCTCGATTGCCGATAGCAAGATGGACTTCGCCGAGGGACGTGGCGTCACCGGACGCGATCTACTCTGGAAACGTGAACGTGAACTGATTCAGAACGACCTTCAAGCGCTGCTGGAGCACGACGACAAGCGCCGAGCCGACCACACGCTGGTCCAAATCGAAAGTGAGTTCACCTATGGCCTCGCAGGCACCCCACCAGTCTCTTTCGCCTTGTCCGACGGTCGCATAATCCACCTGCGCGGTAAGATCGATCGTATCGACGAGTCGGTGGACCGGACGCGCCTTGACGTTATCGATTACAAGACCGGGCGCGCGGATCCCAGCCAGAGCGATCTGGATCAAGATCCCGTTATGCGCGGCGAACGCCTTCAGCTACCGGTCTACGCCGTCGCCGCACTGCAGCAGCGCGCGGAGTCCTCGCTGACAGAGGTGTCAACCAGCTACTGGTTTATCACTGAGCGGGGCCGGTTCGCCAAACCTCAGGTGACCTGGGACGACAAAACCACTCAACGATTCCGCGCCGTGCTCGGTTGCATCATCGACGGAATCGATCAGGGTTTGTTTCCCGCTCGTCCAGGCGACGACGGATATCGTGGTCCCGAAAATTGCGAGCATTGCGCCTATGACGCAGTCTGTTCGCCCGATCGCCAGTACAGTTGGAACGCAATTCGCTCTGCCCCTCAGCTGGCCGCCTATGTCGACCTCGTGGAGGGCGAACTACCGTGAGCGCGGTCGCCGAAATTAGCGATTTCGCAGACCGTGAACGGATTGAGCAAGCACTCGACGAGACTCTGTTTGTCGAGGCTGGCGCGGGCACTGGCAAGACGCGCCAACTGGTCGAGCGTATCGTCAATCTCGTCGGTTTAGGTCGCATCACGGCTTCCCGCATCGCCGCGATCACCTTCACCGAAAAGGCCGCCGCCGAACTGTACGACCGCATCCTCCAACGCCTCGAGGCTGAATCCGACAAACCCGACGATCCCGACCGCCAAAAGCGCTGCTATGAGGCGCTGGACGACCTCGATGGCGCGGCCATCGAAACCATCCACGCCTTCGCCGCACGAATCCTTGCTTTGTATCCACTGGAGGCAGGGTTGCCTCCGGGGTTCGGAATTATGGACGACACCGAGTCCGGCGCCGAGTTTGCCGAGCGGTGGCGAGACCAGATCGACGGCATCCTCGAACGTCCCGAGCTTGCAATGCCGCTGCGGTCGGCGTTCGACGCAGGCATCACCCTCGAGCACCTTGCTCAGGTCGCGCGCAAGCTGCATGACGACTGGGATCGGGCACGGTCCGATGCGTCGGTGATGGAAAACAGGACCATCAATATCGCTCCCTTCGTAACCGATCTTCGATCCGTGATCCAGCGACGCCATGCATGCGTCAATCCCGCGGATCGGCTGTTTCGCCGTCTGAGCGCCTTAGAGGAGTTTGCCGATCGGTTGAGCGAGACCGCCACCGAACCCGGGACTTTGGTCAAGCTCCTTGAACACACCACCCCGACATCGCTTCGCGTCAGCAACGTCGGGGCGAAGTCTAATTGGCCGGACGACGCTCATCTTGTGATCCGCGAAAAGATGAAGAACTTGGACCAGCGGCGTGGTGCGTTGCGGCTCGATGTCGTGCACAACATCCTCGCGCCCATCTACAACACAATCCGTGAATTCGTGCTGGATTACGCGGATGAACGCCGGCGCCGGGGGCGGCTCGGCTTTCAGGACCTGCTCGTCCACTGCCGTGATCTCCTGTTTCACAACCGAGAGGTTGCGGCACGCGTCCGCGCACGCTTTCAGTATCTGCTTATCGATGAGTTCCAGGACACCGATCCGCTCCAGACGGAGATCGCCGACGCTATAGCACAGGGCGAGCAGGGATGCTTGTTCTTCGTGGGTGATCCGAAACAGTCGATCTATCGCTTCCGCCGGGCTGATATCGAGCAGTACTCAAATGTCCGCGAGCGTTACGCCGACTCCCGCGTGCACCTGACGCAGAACTTCCGCTCCCAGCCAGGCGTGATCGAGTTCGTAAACGCCCTCTTCGGACCACTAATGTGTGACGACCAGAGCGGCGGCCAGGCCGACTGGACAGACCTCGTAGCCGCCCGCGGCGCACTGGAGGATCACGCGTCCCCCGCTGCCGTCGTGGTCGGAGGCAAACTTAACGCTCTGGCCCCGATACTGAGACAGGTTGAGGCGGAGGCCCTAGCCGAATTGATCGCAGATGTGCAGAAGTCACAATGGCAGGTGCTCGATCAGGACGACGGCACCTGGCGTCCGGCGAACTATGCGGATATAGCCGTGCTCGTGCCGACCCGCACAGGCCTGAGTAGGCTGCTCCCTGAACTGGAAGCACAAGACATTCCGTATCGGCTCGAAAGCCGCTCGCTGGTTTACAACAGCGAGGATGTCCGGGGATTGCTTGGGATCCTTCGGGCAATCGATGACCCTAACGACGAGATCGCGCTGGTTGGCTCGCTGCGCTCGCCCGCGTTCGCCTGCTCCGACGCCGATCTGTTCGGCTGGCGTGAGGCCGGTGGTCGATGGGACTACCGCGCAAAATCTCCGGTTGGCATCGCAGCCGATCATCCTGTAGCCGATGCGTTGCGGTGGCTGCGGGCCACATCTGTCGCGCAGTGGCGGATGTCACTAAGCGCCCTGGTCGAACACGTAATCCGTGAGCGGCGATTGATGGAGTTGGCCGTAGTCGACCGGCGTCCACGTGACCGTTGGCAGCGGCTGCGTTTCCTCCTCGACCAGGCCCGCGATTTCTGCGACCGGGGCGGCCGCACCCTCAGTGAGTTCCTCGAATGGGCCAAGCGTCAGGCCGATGAAGACACCCGCGTCATGGAGTCGGTCGTGCCCGAATCCGACAACGACGCCGTTCGCATCATGACCATCCACGCGGCCAAGGGTTTGGAATTTCCGGTGGTCGTGCTCACCGGTCTCAACGTTGAACCTAGGATCCACCGTCCCTGCCTACTCTGGAGCACCGACCAAGCGCCCGAGTTGTACTTCCGGAGTGGTCTCAAAACGCCTGGCTACGATGCCATTTATCAACGTGAGGCGAGCTTCGAGCGCGCCGAACGAGTGCGCCTGAATTACGTCGCGGCCACCCGCGCCCGTGACCATCTGGTGGTCAGCCTGTACCGCAAGAACGACGATCGCGGCAAAACCGACGCGCACGTTATCGCCGAACAAGTGAACCAACTGCACGTCAACCCCGATGCCCCCCTGTTCGGCCACTTCGCGCCTGAATCAGCCTCCCACCGCACCTCCTCGCAAGACAAGCAGTCAAGGGATGAGCGGTTACGTTCGCAGAAGCCACCACAGCCATTCGAGACTGCCGCGGACCGTGAGCAGTGGTTGGCCCAGCGCGAAGCCGCGATTCAGGCGCATGCCAATTTCGCCGTTCAGTCCGCGACTTCAGTCGCGAAGGGGACCAGCGCCCCAGCTCCAAACGGCGAGAAGGGCGAACCGCCGGACGATTTGCCGCCGTGGCGGAGAGGACGCTCTGGCACTAACATCGGCCGCGCCGTCCACTCGGCTCTCCAGACGGTGAACATCGAAGATCCGGACGACGCTGCGATCGTGGCAGTCGCCAGGGCGCAGAGCGCCGCTGAAGGGTTGACGGCGCGCTCTACCACAGAAGTAGCCCACCTCATTCGCGTCGCCCTCAACAGTGCAACCGTGCGCGAAGCCGTGGCCTCAGGCCGCTATTGGCGAGAAGTCTATGTTGCCGCGCCCATCGCTGACGACGGCGGGCGGGAAGTCCTGTTGGAGGGCTTCATCGATCTGATCTATCAAACCGTCGACGGCGACCTAGTCGTCGTTGACTACAAGACCGACGCACTACGGGACGGCGAGGCTGTCGACCAGGCACTGTCGCGGTACGAGCTGCAGGGAGCAGCCTACGCCTTGTCACTGGAGGCGTCGCTTGGGAAGCGGGTCTCCGCTTGCCGGTTTCTCTTCTTGCATGCCAACGAAGAGCGTAACGTGCCCGATCTACAGGCCGCAGTAGCGCGCGTTCGCGAAATGCTGCGCGAGCCTGTGCCAAATTAGAGCCGTGACATCGCCATCAGTTCCTACTGATGTAATCCGACTGAAGTTCATGGAAATGAAGGCCTACGTCTTTCCGATCTGGGTGTGAAACGCGGTTCAGTCGGTCTAAGGACACGGCTACGGGATGCGCCATCCGCCAGAGTCCTCGGATTACACACCCAGATTGACCTGCCCACCGGAAAACTGGTCCAGTGATATACCAGCCTCCCATCGCGGACGGCGCTATGATCGTCGGCTAACCCCAATGTTTCGTACCGAGGCTAAGGTAGTCAAAGGATGACCGAAAACCCTGACGCGCGACCATCGATGGAGGTCGGATTTGGCGGTGCTGCGACAAGACGGTCCTTATATCTGGGTGACTTGGCTAACGAAACTGCTTGTCGGGGAGAACTCTTGCGAGTGGTCCGCTTGGTTCAAGGCGCAGCACGAAGGCTGGAGCTGGGAACAACAGCCAAGCACATTTGATTCGGTTGTGTGGCAGATGGACCATTCCGCGAAAGTAGCGGAAGTCCGGGGGAATTGGGAGGAACAAGGCTACGCGGTCTTCACCGAGGAACAGAACAGTTTTGTCCTCCGAGGGAAATCAGCGAAGCTCGCGGGTAAGCCAGATTTAATTGTCAAGCGTGGCGAAAGTGGTCTTGTCATCGACGTCAAGACAGGTCGTCCGAGCCCGTCGCATAGCGTTCAGGTAATGCTCTACATGTATGCGATTCCGAGATCGCTAGGTCACCATAGGGGTATTGCGTTCGATGGCAAGGTGCTCTACGGAGACCATGAGGTCGATATCCCGTCGTCTGCGGTCGACGAGAACTTCATTTCGAATGTCTCCGATTTGATCCGGAGATTGGCTTCTGAGCATCCCGCCAGGAAGGTGCCGAGCGGTCGAGAATGCAGCTTTTGCAACATCACGGCTGGGGACTGTCCGGAGAGGATGGATGCCGACGAGGCCCGTGAGGGCGTCACTGCGGATTTCTAGCTTTGCAGTCTCACGTTCAACCTCTGACTATCTAAGAGCGTGCTTTGGTGGGGTCTGACGTAGCTCCCCGGCGAAGATAAACTGAAGTGCCTTCCGCTCCCGCTTCGGTAGGACGCTGCCTTTAGAACATGGTCAAGTTTCTCCACACCGGTGACTGGCACCTCGGGATGACTAGGCACTATCTGAGCGCCGAGGCCCAACCGCGTTTCAGCGCCGCGCGGCTCGACGCCATCGAACGGATCGGATTACTCGCCACTGAGGAGAACTGCGAGTTCGTCGTCGTGTGCGGTGACGTTTTCGAATCGAACCACGTACGGAGGCAAGTGGTTGTGCGGGCGTTCGAAAAGATGGCCGCAACCCCCGATGGCCGCAACCCCCAAGGTGACATTCTACCTCCTGCCGGGCAATCACGATCCACTCGACGCGTCCTCGGTCTACTGCTCTTCGACGTTCACTGAACACCAACCCGACAACGTAAGAGTGCTTGACCGGTCCGGTCCGGTGGAAGCGCTGCCCGGCGTCGCGTTGGTTCCCGCACCGTGGCCCAATAAGCACCCGGACACCGATCTTGTACAGCAGGCCTGCCGGGAGCTAGGGCCCACGGACGCCGTACGCATCGTGGTAGGCCACGGTACCGTCGACTTGATGTCACCGAATCCCGACAACCCGAAACTCATCGCTTTGAAGCCTCTTGAAGAGAAAATTGAGTCGGGCCTAATTCACTACGTAGCTCTTGGCGACCGCCACTCGAAGACGGACGTGGGAACCTCGGGCAGAGTCTGGTATGCAGGTGCACCGGAGCCCACCGACTATTCGGAGACCGCCGCGGGGCAGGTGTTAGTCGTTGAGCTCGATGCCGATTACATAAATGTCGTTACCCGACACGTGTGCACCTGGCGTTTCGTGCGTGGCGAATGGCCTTGTAAACGGCGGAGTAAGAATGTACCGGCAGGGCGGGGAATAGCGCTGGGGTTTGGCGCTTGAAAAGTGGACCACCCGCGGTCTTCCATCATGTTCCGAGGAACTTGATGGAAGGTATGGAGGATGTACAAGGTGGAACTATACGCGTGGGTACGCCGGGCGTGCATGGTGGAAGGGATGAGCATACGGGAGGCGGCCAGGGTGTTCGAGATGCACCGGGACACGGTCCGCAAGCTGCTCAGGTACTCGGTACCTCCGGGGTACCGTCGCAAGCGGCCGCCGCGGAGATCCAAGCTGGACCCGTACCGCGGGGTGATCGACCGGGTCCTGGAGCAGGATCGGGGTCTTCCCAAAAAGCAGCGCCACACCGCCAAGCGCATCTATGAGCGTCTGCGGACGGAGTACGGGTTCGGCGGCAAGTACACGAAAGTCAAGGACTACGTGCGCGAGCATCGCCGCCGGACGCGTGAGCTGTACTTGCCACTGACGCATCCTGCTGGCCACGCCCAGTGCGACTTCGGGCAGGCGCGTGCGGTAATCGGGGGAGTGGAGCAGGCCATCCACTACTTCGCGCTGGACCTTGCCCACAGCGACGGTTGCTTCGTAAATGCCTACCCGGCGGAGAGCAGCGAGGCGTTCTGCGACGGGCACGTTGCGGCGTTTTCGTTTCTGGGCGGAGTGCCCCGGAGCATCCTGTACGACAACACCAGGCTGGCAGTGGCCAAGATCATGGGAGACGGTCGGCGGCGGAGGACGCGGGTGTTCTCGGAGCTTGTGTCGCACTACCTGTTCGAGGATCGCTTCGGGCGTCGATCTTTGGGGATCACCTCGAACCTGGTGTTCAATGAGTGAGAGAGGGTGTTCGCAAACCCCATGGCGACCGCGGCAGCGATAGACAGGATCGTCCACCACTCCGTCATCGTGGAGTTCGACCTGCCGAGCTACACGACCAATGCGGCCCGGAATCGTCAGACAGACAAGCAGTCAGACCGGCAAAATTAATTGACGCGGATCAGGTGGTGCGCGGCTACGTGGGCGAGGTGGTGATCAGCTGCGGGTCGGAGGTCATCGCCCGTCACCCGCGCTCATACCGGCGAGACGACTTCGTGTTCGATCCCGTCCACTACCTGCCCTTGCTGGAGCGTAAGACGGGCGCCTTGGACCAGGCCGCGCCGCTGGCCGGCTGGAAGCTGCCGGAGGATTTCGGTCGGTTGCGTCGGCTGCTGGAGTCGAGGATGGGCGGACGCGGCAAGCGGGAGTTCGTGCAGGTCTCGAGGCTGATGGAGAACTTCCGCAAGGAAGAGGTGTACGAGGGTGTACGCGATGCCCTCAGACTCGGCGCCATCAGCTTCGATGCCGTCAAACACTTGGTGCTGTGCGGGCTGGAGGGCCGGCCGCCGCGGCTCGACCTCGAGCTGTATCCCTACCTGCCCAGGGTCACGGTGGCCAGGACGTCCGCCAGGGACTACATGACGCTCGTGGCCGGCGGCAGGTCATGAGCGCTAAGGCCAGCGTGCTCTTGGAGCACCATCTCAAGGAACTGCGGCTGCCTACGTTCCTGAGCGAGTACGGCAAGCCGGCCTACCAGTGCGCCGCCGAGGGTGTCGACCATCCCCGCTACCTGCCGAGGCTCTCTGAGCTTGAACTCATAGACCGCCATCACCGCATGCTGGACTGGCGGATAAGGGCTGCACGCTTCCCGGCCACGAAGAGCCTGGACAGCTTCGACTTCCTCGCCATCCCGTCGGTGAACAAGCAGCTTGTCATGCAGTTGGCCCGCTGCGAGTACGTCGACCGGCGCGAGAACGTGATCGCCATTGACCCTGCCCCCAACTTACCCTCACTCATAAGTAGAATCTTTTCAGGTTATGGCCCCAATTGGGGCGGGCTGCAAACTCGTTGGGTGTGAGCCCATCCAGGCTCGTGTGCGGGCGTGTTGTGTTGTAGTCGTACCTCCATTCCGCGATGATCCGCCGCGCTTCGGCCAGGCCGGCGAAGAGATGTTCGTTGAGGCACTCGTCGCGCAGGCGGCCGTTGAAGCTCTCGACAAAGCCGTTTTGCATGGGCTTGCCCGGTGCGATGTAGTGCCAGCCAACGCCGCGTTCCTGCTGCCAGCGCAGGATAGCGTTTGAGGTGAGCTCGGTGCCGTTGTCGCTGACCAGCATGCGGGGGCGGTCCCGCAGCTCGACGATGCGGTCCAGCTCCCGAGCCACGCGGACGCCAGACAGCGATGTGTCGACGACGCGGGCGAGGCACTCGCGGCTGAAGTCGTCCACCACCGCCAGGATGCGGAACCGCCTGCCGTCGGCCAATGCATCCGCTAAGAAATCGAGCGACCAGCGCTGGTTGCGGTTCCAGGGGAGCAGCAGCGGGGCACGCGTGCCGAGCGCCCGCTTGCGCCCGCCTCGCTTGCGCACCGTGAGCCGTTCCTCGCGATAGATGCGATAGAGCTTTTTATGATTGAGCCGGATGCCTTCCCTGGCCAGCAGGATGTGCAGACGGCGGTAGCCGAACCGTCGGCGCTGCTCGGCCAATTCCCGCAACCGCTTGCGGATGCCGGCGTCGTCCGGCCGCCTCGATTCATAGCGGTAAGTCTTCGGATCCATCCCGACAAGAGCGCAGGCACGGCGCTGCGAGTGACTAGTCTCCGTCATCGCCCAGGCCGCGGCCTTCCTCCGCAATCTGGGCGTTAGAAGTTTTTTGCAAGTAGCTCGCGCAGCGTCGCCACATCCAGCATCGATTCCGCCAGCAGCTTCTTCAGGCGCCGGTTCTCATCCTCCAGCCCCTTCAGCTTCCTGGCGTCTGATACCTCCATGCCGCCGTACTTGGACCGCCACTTGTAAAACGTCGCGCCGCTGACCCCGTACTTGCCGCAGAGCTCTGCGGCTGGCAACCCCGCCTGGTGCTCTTTGAGGATGCCGATGATCTGTTCCTCGCGATACCTGCTCCGTCTCATGTCCGTCTCCTCCCATTGAACGGACTCTACTCAAAATCGAGGGCTTTTTCGGGGGCAAGGTCACCATGGGTAACAGCGGGACCGGCAAGACACATGCCGCCCTCGGTCTCGGCCTTGCCGCCTGCCAGCGGGGGCTGTCGGTCGGCTTCACCACGGCGGCCGCGCTCGTCCACGAGCTGATCGAGGCCAGGGACGAGCGACGCCTGCTTGTCCTGCAGAAAAAGCTCTCCCGCCTAAAGCTCCTCAGCATCGACCAACTCGGCTTCGTCCCGCTGTCCAAGACCGGCGCAGAGCTGCTGTTCGAGGTCTTCAGCCAGCGCTACGAGCGAGGATCGATCCTCGTCACCACCAACCTGCCCTTCGACGAGTGGACAGAGGTCCTCGGCTCCGAGCGGCTCACCGGCGCTCTCCTGGATCGCCTGACCCACCGCGTACACATCCTCGAAATGAACGGCCAGAGCTACCGCCTAAAGCAGAGCCGGCAGCCCTGCCGCCCCCTAGCTCACTCCTCGCCCGCACCCAACACCACTTCCCACCGCTGCCGTCGTGGACCCCGTGACTCGGTTCTCTCCGGGTGACATTTTCGCTGGACAGCTATGCCTGGGCGGTACATTTTTACTCCGCCATGTGTCCTGATTTCTCGCCGCCCTTGACACATCGAACAAGCCGGAGTTTTGGTACAGACGAGGTGTTTTTGCAGTTCCGCTAGAATCGCCGCGGATTTGATGCATGACTCAGGTTGGTCATGAGATACAGCCTGCGACCGGAATTCGCAATCGGATCGGCGCAGTCAATGGAGAAATACTGCGCAAACGCCTTTTCGAAGCCCGGTCGGCAATAACCTGGAAACGAGTGATTGCGCAGGGCGAGAAGCCGTTGGACTTTGGGGTCGCCGCGCGGAATGTACTCGATGATCAACGAACGACCGAGCGATGCAAAGAACTCCGCGACCTTCTCCAACGGCACGTTGTTGGTTATGGCGAGATGGTGGACCAGGGCCAGCGCGATCACTGCATCCGTCGGTCCCCGATCCAGGAGCGACATGCGTTCCGTATTGGCCCATCCGCCAGCCGGACTGGGGTTCGAAACGTCAGCCACAATGGGATACACAGTCGCGTCCCGACTGCGAGCAACTTCCCGATAGCTGATTTCGATTGCCCCCGGATCGCTGTCGATCGATACAATGCGAACGCCTTGTCCGGCCGCAATTCGAGTGAACTCGCCGGTATTGGCTCCAAGGTCCCAGGCTTCTTCGGGTCCAACGCGGCGAAGATAGTCGGCCACCAGTATCTTTTTGCTCGCGAATCCAACTTCATCGTAGCTCTCGCCCTGGTAATAGTCCGACCACGCGCTGACCTGGGGGTCCCAGCTAAGACCGCGCACCGTCGATCTCAAACTGTTCAGGATAGTGAGCAGTCCTTTACGGCTCATCCGCCCCCGGAAATCCTCGCGCGTCATTTCCGCGCCGGCGTGGCGGGACTGTAATCGGGCATGTGAGAACAAATGCATCGCAAGGCCGGGCCGCAGGCGGCTTCGCAGCGGCAATAGTCGAGCCGCCAGCTCCAGGGGGATTCCGTCGAGATATATTTCCAGCAAGCGTCCCAGGCTTACGTCACGAAGCGCCATTAGAGCCAAAGGCGCCAGGAAATGCTGGCAAAACTGCTTATACGCCACCCACGGATAGCCCTCTTCGTATTCCTCGAAGGACAGCGTGTCGACCAGCGCCGGATGCCTGTCATAGAGCTGAATGTTGTACGCGCTGGCGTCCTTCAGCGACATCTGAAGCCCGATCGCTCGAATCTGAATGTCCAGCGTGACGAGGGCCGAATCGCGTAGCTGGCTAAAGCACCACTCGTAAGGGTAGGAGATGAACGGCACTTCGACCGGAGCCAGAATCCTGTGAGCTTCCTTGTCCCGCGGGCCGGCGGGAACCTCGTCGTGAGGCAGCAGCAGACCGTCACTCACAAGGCTTTGATAGAGCCCGGACGCCACCAAACGGTCGTAGACCGGTCCATAAGACTTGGCCACGTGACGGAGGATGGCTCCATCTCGCCGGAACACGAATCCCGCCGGATCGCGAAACGATCCGGCTACAGTCTCATCGTTCCCCGACACCGCCCGGACCGTTTCGATTCTGGCCATCGGCCTCGTCCACGTCTGGGGCCTCCGGGCCGCTCACTGTAGGGCTCGCCCCGGACGACCGTCGAAAGATCCCCAGAACCCTGCGGAACCACAGCCCCGCTGAAACGACTCCGCCCAGCACGGCCGCAATCAGGATCTGTATCAGGAAGCTGCCGCTTCCAGGATCGAGGTAAGGCAGAAGGACCAGTCGAATTAGGCTTAAACCTGAGATGGATCTTCTATTTGCGCCACGAGCAAGATACGATATTTCGTTCGCAGGCCCGGATTCGTTTCCGCTCATCAGATACCCCCGCGAGAACCCTTGCTCGCTCCGAATACTTCGTTTCCCGTTTAACGACGACAATGCGCAACTTCCGGCTGGCCTTCAAGTAGGCACAGCGGCTTGAGGTCCGTGACAGAATACCCGTCGATATGAAATCGACTATCTTTCCGTATGTATTTCAAAAAAGCGCACAACCGAAAGCCAGATTCCTAGATCGATGGCCCAAAGTCAACCTCCGAGCAGTCAAGACCCGCCGCAGCCGCGCCGGCGTAAATATACCCCCTGAGACACTCACTTAGCTTGTTTCGATTTCGCCCACCGCTGATCGCCGCGGTTCTCGCTGTAGTGAGTATCGGGCTGCTCGCGAGCCTGCTGCCGCAAACGAGCTTCGTTCCACGCTCTTCAGGTGAAATTGTCGACGCCATTGGTCCCGTGTGGCCCGGCTTCGCCGTCGAGCAGGTCATCGACGACGCGCTGGGCGTTATTTCGGAAGTCCGCATCTGGGCCGCCGCCGGCTTCGATCGCGGCGAAGCGCCGGTTGCCGCCTCACTATTGCGGGCAGACTCTGGCGAGCCAGTAAGTCAAATTAGGATCGGCATCCTCCCAAGCAAGTTGCTTTCTCCGTACCTTCTTGTTTTTCCGCCGTATCGACCGGCGCCCGGCGAGAAACTCGTGCTGCAACTCTGGATCTCGACTGAGCGAGACAATTACGTCATTTTCGGCGCCAGCGAGCCACGAACAGGCATCGCCTCACCCGCAATCAACCGTCAGCCGACGAACCAGGGACCGCTCGCGCATGAATTCATTTGGACAGGCGCGAGTTGGCGGGCCGCTCTGGAAGGCTCGGTACCCGACCTTGCGCGCCTGGCGGGCGCAATCGCCGCCGCCTTGATGGCTGTGGCGCTGCGGCTCTCGATCTTCCGGGTTCTGCGCGGGACGGCGCGCCATGTGCGTCTTGCGCTTCTCAACCTTGTCGGCCCGATCCGCGGGACGCTGTTCCGGGCGAGCACTAGCCGAATATCACAATTGTTAGACGCCAAAGCTGCTAGACGCCCAAGCCCATCCAGACGCCGCGGCTTCTACATCTTTCCGTGGCTTATCTCGGCGTTCGCGATACTCCACTATCTCGGTAACAACCTGCTCCTGTTGCGGATATCGGACTCCATAGCAATCGCGGTCGTCGTCCTGGCGGTTACCACGGCGCTTTTCGTAGCGTTCCGACTCATCTTCAAGACTGCGGCCGTGGCGGCGGTGCTTACGGGTCTGCTCGGGATCGCCTTCTTCTCATACGGCCATGTCTATCTGGCAATAGGCGATCACGCTGACGACAGATACCTTCTCGGGTTAGGCGTACCGATTGTGCTCGGTGTCGGGGCGCTCGTGAGGGGACGACCTGAGCTCGCGCGCAGGCTCGGCACGATTCTCAACTTTGGAAGCCTTGTGCTTCTCGCGGCACCCGTGTACCAGATCGCACTTCCCTTCTATGCCGCAAGTTTTCCGCAGGTCGACGAGCTATCCCGGGAATCTGTCGGATTTGATCGACGCGTCGCCGAAGCGAAGGCGAAATTCCCTCCCGACAAACTACGAGATATCTACTACATCATCCTTGATAAATATCCTCGAAGCGGTTCGCCGCCGGAGTTTCGATAACAGCGAGTTCGTAAACGAGTTGGAGAGCCGCGGATTCTATGTTGCCCCGCAAGCGCGCAGTAACTACGTGTACACCATCTTCTCGATCCCTTCGTCCTTGAACATGCGATACGTAGGCGAGGACAACAAACGGGACCAGCAGGAGACTAACCGGCTTCTCAAACAGGCCGTCGACCATACGGTGGGCCGAATCCTGAAAGTGCTGGGCTACCAGTATGTGCATGTTTCATCAGGATGGTTCTTAACTCAGACAAGCCACAATGCCGATCTCGTCGTGGACTTTACGCCTTCCGGCCGCCTCCTTTCCAAGCCCGAAACCAGGGATCCGTTCTCGTTCGAAAGGAGCACACGCTTGTCAAACAGATTTACTTGGCATTTTTTGCAAACGACCGCGGCCAGGCCCTTCCTGTTGCACAAATTCAGCGTTGAACATGATGATTCTTACTACTTCACCCATCCGTTCCGGACCCTGGCATGGCTCGATTTCATGAAAAACGTCGGAACCATGGAAAGGCCGAAATTCGTATTCGCGCACATCTTGAAGCCGCATGACCCGCATTCGTTCGACAAGTATGGAAACATCACGTTCGAACATGAAGGATGGCCCGACGACCATGATCCCACCGTGCCCAGCGCGTCCTTCGGTCAGATCATCTGGTTAAACGCCCGTGTTCTGGAAGTAATTGACGCCATACTCGACGACTACAAAGAACCGCCTATCATGGTTATCGTGGGAGATCACGGGGACAAGGCAAGTCCGCGCTCGATGCGCAATGACATACTCGCGGCGTTCCTGCTTCCGGACGGCGGCGAGAGCGCAATATATCCATCAATCACTTCCGTCAATCATTTCAGAGCAATACTGGACCACTATTTCGGATTGAACCTTGGGCTGTTGGAGGATAGGGTCTACCACAGCGAGCGCTAGGTCGTACGCGTACCGCTTGACGCACGTTCTACATCGCGCACTCCCGATGTAGCGCCGTCCAGTAACTTGACGGTCCTCGCAGCGAGGCGAGACCGCTAGGCTTTCCACCGCGCGCGCGATTCGGGCCGCCGCCGCACCCGACCGAAGACGGCGCCCCAACCCTAGATAACCAGCGTCAACCAACATGCAGGCGCGTGGAGCAACCAGGCCGGATCACGCGACCGCCTGTATCCGGTTCCCCCGTACGCGCGGGGATAGACCTCCGCAGAGCCGCGGCAACCGCCTCGGCAGGAGGGTTCCCCCGTACGCGCGGGGATAGACCCTATTCAGCATGGCAATGGAATCGATGGTAGGAAGTCGGGGCGCGCGCGAGTTCTACGACGAGGAACTGGCGAACGTCATCAAGGCTGTACACGTGCAGGCCGCGATCGGCAGTCCCGATCCGGTCACGGAGACCGAGTGGCTGCAGGCGGCAGCGGACCGCACGGGGTTCCGCACGGGATCGTCGCGCACGCCGACCTGCGCGATCCGAGAGTGGAGAGAGTACTGGAGCGTCACTGCGAGTCTCCCAACATGCGGGGGATACGGGACTTCTCCTACGGCGACTACCTAGTCGAGCCGGACTACCACCGGGGCTTCGCTCTGCTGGAGAAATACAATCTGGTGTCAAGCATGGCTGGTCTCAGGCCCGGCGTTTTTCGCTAGCTCGACAGCTTCTCGCTGCTCCGTCAACGCCGCGAAACACTTGGGGAATATGCCCCCAGCGTCACCTCAACTATACCGTCGAGGCCAGCACGGCAGAGCGGCTATGCGGCCTCAGGCGCCGACCTGGAACAGCTATCGCAACCATCACGTAAGCCACTCTTCTCCCACTAGTATCTCGCCGACGGTTTTTTCCAGCGCTCGTGCGATTGCACTCAGCGTCTGGTACTTCGGCGTCTGTTCTCCGCTCTCGATCCGTACGAGCGTGACTCGCCCGATGCCCGCTGCGCTCGCCAGCGCCTGTTGTGTCATCCCGGCCGTCTCCCGTAACCGCCGGATGCGTTTGCTAAGGGTCTGCCTTCCCCGCATCGCGATCGCCTCGACCGTCGGACGGTACGTTGCGTCGCAGTAGTGACGCGCGAAGTCCCACGGGAGCTCGATCCGCTCGCCTCGCTTCGTTTCCAAGACCATTTCGTACGGGTTCGGCAATGACAGCCTGGCTACCCTAGTGCGTTTCTCGATCTCGGGAATGTCGTCGAACGGTATGAGTCCCGTGCAGCCGTCCGCAAAGCTCAACTCGATCCCGCCTTCCAGCAGGCTGGCGACCATCATCATCCGATTGGCGTTCTTCACCAGCACCGTGTCGACCATCAGCTAGTCTCCATGAATCCTCTCCCACGTCCTTCTGATCTCTTCGGCGTACCGCGCATACGCACTCATGATGTCCCGGAAGTTGCCAGGCGGAGGTGCTTCCATATACGTCCCTCCATTCAATTCGATCCGGCAGACGTCTTCGCTGCCCACCCAGACGTGTACGTGCGGAGGTTCGAAACTGTTCTCCCGAGTGTTGACGACGAAGCGGAACTGCCCCTCAACGGCGACGGTCGGCATTTGAGTCCTTAGACTTGCGGCGCGGCCGCTATGTGCTCAGTGTATCGTACAACGACACATGCCGTGAAGGTGTTGATCGATAGCGGACGCCCCTAGCCGAAGCTCCCCTAAGCAGACTTAGTGCGGCACTAGAATGAGGCTCTGACCTCAAGTTACAGGCAGATCTGTCGCCGCATCCGGCCGCATGGCTCACTGGGCTACCGGCCGCCGGCGCGGTGGCAGCCTTGGGCCCAGAGAATTACGCAGCCGGATTCGCTAAATCGGGCAAGGCGGCCGCGGGCGATGCTCGTCAGAAGGTCTCGGCGTCCGCACCGAACCATTTTCGGATGAGATCGTTCAAGGAGCCGTCCGCCTTCATGGCGCCGATGGCTCGATCCAGCTTGTCCTTCAACTGGCTGTCTTGCTCGCGGACGCCGATTCCGACGCCAGAGCCCAGCATGACTCTCGGGCCCACTAGAATCAGCCTTCCTTCACTCTCCGCCATACTCTCCCGGGCGAATTCCAGGTCGACCAGTGCAGCGTCGGCCTCGTCCTGAAGGACTGCCGAGACTACTTCCGGGGCCAACGCGTACTGCAGTAGCGTTGCGCCAGATTGGGAGAGGTAGTCGGCCTGGATGGTGGACACCTGGGCGGCCACTTTTCCATTGATAACCTCCATGCTGGCTCCGGCCAGGGCGAGATAGACGGAAGGACTGGGCGGGATGTACAGCTGAGTGAAATCGATAATCTGGTCACGCTCGTCGGTGATGGTCATCCCGGCGAGGATGGTGTCATAGTTGCCGGCCACGAGGTTGGGAATCATGCTGTCCCATTCATCGGTGACCCAGATGCATTCGAGATGGGCCCGTCGGCATAGTTCGTCACCCAACTCGCGCTCGAACCCGTCGACTTCGCCATCGTCATTGATGAAGTTGTAAGGGGGATACGCGCCTTCCGTTCCCAATTTGACGATATCGGGTTCTCTGGTGCACGACAGGGAAGCGGAGATGAGTAAGGCGGTCGCAAGGACCAGTCGAAGCATGTTGGCATTCAGCTTGATTGCGAAGTGAAACCGAGTGCTATCCAACGTCTTCCGATCCAATGCGGCTAGCCCTCCGAATGTGGAGCGGGGAGAAGAATGCTGTGAGTCAGACTCATGCAACCCAGTTGAGGTAGCGATTTGGTTGTTTCTCCGCTTCCAACCTGATAGTAGCTGCGCCGAGCGCCCTATCCCAAGTTTCGGACTGCCAGCCGTGCTCCTCCCATGAGCGTTGAGAGAGACTCTGCAGGCACGATTGCCAAGTCAAACATCCCTACCAGACCGCCGAGCGCGCCGTCACCTCCGTGTACGCGCGCCTGGCAGCCTCCCAGCGCGGATGTCCGATGTTCTCGTAGATCCCCGTCTCGGCTTTGAATCGATCATAGTCGGGCCGTTCGGGCAGTCCGGCAATCACCGCCACTTCGTGGGGGGGCCTCACGTGCGGTACGCGCCTGTTGCCGCCGTACGCTTGCACCCGGCGACCGAGTGCGCCCGCGGTCTCTCGCCCGGTCCGCGATCCGGAGCGAGCCAGCATGACGCTCGCGAAACGCCCCAGGGCGAACGCCGTTGCCTCCGACGACCAGCCCGCCGCACCGAACGTGACGACGACCGGCTCGCTGCGCCGGCAGGCGAGCGCCAGCCCCTCGCAGACCACCACGCCCCCGGCGCGCACCAGCTCGCCGATGACAACGACCGCATCCGAGAGGTCGCCGTATGACCGGGTGCCGAAGCGCCGACGCTGCCGATCATCGGGATCGCCGTCAAGCGCGGACTGGCCCTCGGGGCCGATGGGTACGAGGTGAACGCCGGCTAGGAGTGCTTCGGAAAGCTGGGTGTAAGCCAGATCCAAGGCTTGAGCGGGGCGGCGGCGATCAGCGCGCCAGCGATCGGGTGGTTGGGATACGCGGGGGAGGCCTGCACCCAGCGTATCCAGGGAGGCAGCTCGAGCACGGGCGGCCAGAGCGACCAGCGGCGGAACCAGCGGCGGGCCGGGTGGTCCGCATCGTCGGGAACCGCGGTGCTGCGCTGCAGCAGTTGCAAACCAGAGTTGAGAATAGGGCCCTGACCTGCGTCGAAAACGTCGTACAACTAGAACTGGTGATCGTATCATGTTCGGTAATAGTTCGGCAGTCGGTATGACCGCCAGTGGCGGCGGCTTGTAGCTCAGAGGGCTATGCGGATCGATGATGGCGCGGGAGCCCTCGGCGGCCACCTATTGCGAAGTCATGCCACGCGGGCGATCAGGTCAGGGCCGTCGTTGGCGACGGAGTTGACGAGCGTCGAGACCTCGTAAGCCTCCATCGCATCGTCGGGATAGGGAGTCAGGACGCTGCGAAGCCGGCTGGGGTCTTCAATGCTCCTATCGAGCCAGAACCCCTCCATGTTCCTGGGCAGGATAACGGGCATGCGATGGTGGATGGGCCTGAGCAGTTCGTTTGCCGAAGTCGTGATGATGGCGCACGTCGGTATCCGGTTGCCCTCGGGATCGTCCCAGATAGACCATATACCCGCGAAAGCGAAGGGTTCTCCCGACCGCATGGCGATGCGCATGGGGCGCTTGCCGGACGGCGTGCGCCGCCACTCGTAGAAGCCGTCGGCGAGGACGAGGCAGCGCCTGCGTCTGAAGGTATCGCGGAACGAGGGCTTGTCGGCGACCGTCTCGGCCCTGGCGTTGATCATACGGCTGCCGATGGAGTGGTTCTTGGCCCAGCGGGGGATGAGTCCCCAGCGCATGAACCCGGCGCGTGGCGGAGCGTCACCGACAACGGTGAGGACGTCCTGCGTGGGAGCGATGTTGTAGCGGCTTCCAGCGTCAGTTGATTGGCGTCGAACTCGAACCGCTCGCCAAGCACCGTCAGGTTCGAGATCAGGTTGTATCGTCCGCACATTTCGATCCATGATGAACCCGTCGACTGCAGAGGCGCAATCCCCAACCGGCGGGAGACATCGAAGTGCGAGCAGGCAAGACCGGTCACTGCCGTACTGAGACTGCCGCGGTCAACGAGAGCTACGGCGTGCTAGCAGCTCATTCGCGTCCAGGCCGGTGTGCTGCTGAAACCTGTAGCGGCCTCACCCGCTGCGACGGCGTCGGAGTATCCACCACAGGTTTCCGACCGCAATCAGTGCGGCAGCCAGCCACAGGAGCGTGCCTACCGCAGGATCCCGAGACAGTCCAATGCCCAGTCCCAAGTAAAAGACGGCCACCGCTACCAGAAACAGCAGGATGTGGGCGGTTATTCGGATCGCTCGGGGCAGAGACGCCACGGTCCACCTCCCAGAGACAGCCTGTGTGGCCGAATAAGTATCGTTTGCACCGTAGCACTGGCAGTGGCGAGACCGGCGCGCAAGGTGGTAAAGACGGAGAAGTGAGCTGACCGCTGCCGCAAGTGCCGTAAGCGATCCTGTTCTCGGCCATCCGGCTGCGCGACGCCGAGCGCACCATCAACTCATAGCGTTGAGTTGGGTCTCAATCAATTCGCGAGCTGTGCGGCTATCCACTGCGTCGTTCCGGTCCGTCTACGGCTGGTCTGCCTTTTGAAGTGTATGAGGTCCGCAGGAGGGGGACTTGGGATCAGCCGGCGAGTATGGGGCGTAGAGTCTAGCTGCAACTTGCAGCGCCATCCCAGCCTCTCACCAGCCTCTAATCCCGACGGGCAAGCGGGGAATGGTTCACAGATTACATCTCTGTCGTCAGCTTGCGATCGCATATAAAGGTGCGATAATGGGTCCATGACCAGCCGCGAGTTCATCAGACGAGCTAAGGCCTATGCTCGCAGGACGGGACAAGCATTCCGCTTCGATCCGACTCACGGCAAGGGCAGTCACGGCAGAGTCTACGTGGGCGCCCGGTTCACGACGGTCAAGCGCGGCGAGTTGTCAAAGGGGATGTTGGCCGCGATGCTGCGTCAGTTGAACATAGACCGGAGGGAGTTCTGAGCCATGATCTACGCATATCCGTGTCAACTGACCCCCGATGAAGATGGAAGCTTGGTAGCCACGTTCCCCGATGTGCCAGAGGCCATTACCGGCGGAAGACACCGTTCCGAGGCCTTGGCGATGGCAGAGGACGCGTTAGCTACGGCGTTGGGGGGATACGTCCATGAGAAGTGGGACATCCCGTCTCCCAGCGGGGCGAGCGAGGGGCAGGTGTCAGTGCCGGTGCCTACCGTGGTCGCCGCGAAACTCGCCCTATATTCGGCTATGCGGGCGCAGCGCATCACGAACGTAGAGCTTGCGGACAGGCTGGGCGTGAGCGAGTCCGCCGTGCGAAAGCTGACCAACCCGGACCACCGCTCCCACATAGGTCAGGTCCAGAAGGCGCTCCGAGCGGTCGGGCGCAGCATGAAAGTCGAGGTTACCCTCGCTTAAATCAACCGAAGCGTCGAATCCGACAAGGGGCGTGAGATAGCGACGACAGGCTGATCTTTGGCCATCGGCGTCTTTCCCATGACTCGGCCTGAGCGCGTTCGCCAGCTGGCTAGCTGCCGATGCGAAGGAATCTGCCCACAGCCGATGGCGTTCGGTCAGCCCTGCAACGCGTCACCTTGCGAAGACCCTTCGGACGCGGCAACTCCATCCACAGCAACTCGCCTCCGGGCCGCATCCAGTCAGGCCAATGGTCTGTCGTGACTCTTTGAGGCATACGGGGTGACATCAAGACGAAGTGGGGCTTCGCGAAGGTGGTGTCAGGCTCGTTGCCGAATATCCGTCGGAGCCTTTTCGCCTTTGAGTCCAGCTGCTGGTTGTTCCAGCCAGTTTCCATCTTCGCCTCTACCAGGACTATGTGAGTTGACGCAGCGGCATCGAACGCGACGAGAAGATCGATGTCCTGCTGATTGGCGTCGATCAGCCGCTCATTCGGGATGAGTTCCTGCGGTGCGGGCAATTCAGCCAAGTGCAGTGCCATCTGTAGCCAGTCGAGATGGTAGTCCATCGCGACATAGGCATCGTCTGGGACGGACATTCCGAGCTTGCCTCCCAACCCCTCTCTGAAGCCCCTGTCGAGACGGAACATGTTCACCCCGAGCGTGTGGCGGCGGAGGATGAATCGTTCCTTCCGGTTGAATAATCGCAGGTGCTCAATCAGCGCTGACATTCTTCCTCCCAGCCTCCGACAACACGATCACTGGGCGTCCATGAGTTGGACTTAGGAATTAACCGTGGCCGTGAAGCTTCGACTCTCCAAACTGGTCCAGATGTGGGAATTTGGGGTCAACGTTAGCGTCTCATTCACCACGGGCGCTGCTCGCAACGAAGCCCTACGAGCAGAACTAGACCTGCTCAACGGCCACTCGCATCTGCCCGGTCATGTCGACCGGCCGGGGGCGGTTTCTGTACTCTTCGGCCGTCCGCTAGCGGCGCCACTCGGCAATGTTCCACATATCGCTGTCCCAACCGTTCAGCCGGACGCCTTGCAGTGTATTCAAATGGGCGGCGACGATCCCCCGGTTAACGAGCGGAATCTCGGAATAGCCCTGCACTAGCGCGTCGTTGAGCTGCTTGATAAGCGCGTCGCGTTCGGGCCCTGGACGGGCTTGGGCCAGTTGTGCATAGAGGTGGTCGTATTCGGGGTTGCACGAGCGGGAATTGTTGTCGCCAGCCCAATTGTTGTCCCTTGTCTGGATGTGGCCGCACGTCTGACCTGAAAGATATCGCTGAGGGTCTACGCCGGAGTTTTCCGTGTACATCTGTACGTCGGCGAAGAACCTACGGAGCGACGCTTCCTTGTGAACGACCGGATCGCCGCCGAAGAAGACGCCACCGTCGTGCTGCACGAGAACAGTGTCAACGCCGATCTGTAGCCACCAGTCGCGAATCAGCGCCTGGGTTGCTTGCCTAATGGAGTTGGTCGTCGTTTGATAGGTGACTCGCAGAGGCACTCCGTTGTATTCACGAATGCCGTCGCCGTCCGTGTCGAGGACGCCGTATTCGTCTAGCAGCCGGTTCGCGCCTTCGATGTCCTGGGCAAGGCATTCGCCGTTTGCCGTGGAAACGTACCTTGGAGGACCGGCAATCAAATTACACGCGGGTTCAGCCGCGAAACCATAGAGGCGTTCCGAGATGAGTTCGCGGTCGATGGCCAGCGACATCGCCTGAGGAATCGGTTTAAAAGTGAGGAATGGGTGGGGGTTCTGTCCATCAAGGTATTCAGAGCGATTCTCCCCAAGTGCCGGGTCCGGGTTGGAATGGTTCACCACGATGCGTTCGACTAGGCTGCCGAACGCGTAGGCTACCTTGCCTCGTCCAGCGGCTTCCATCTTCGCCAGCATTTCGGGGACGACCTGCACGTTCCAGGCGTAGTCGGCTTCGCCGATCTCCAAAACGGCACGGGCCGCCGTAACCGCGTCGCCTCCCCCCGTGATGACTACGCGGTCGAAATAGGCTGGCTCGCCCCGATAGAACGGATTGCGCTCGTACACCGCTTCGTCGCTTTCCTCGAAGCTGATAATCCGGTAGGGGCCTGTACCGAGAGGGGAAGTGTTCTGCGCCGTGCAGGTCACAGCCGCCTCCCCGATGCAGCCGGCGAACTGCCGGCTACTTATCACCGGCGAACCTGCTCCAACGAAGGCGCTGTATGGATAGGACGTCGGCGCTTCGAAGTTGATTTTGACCGTGCGGCTGTCGAGAGACTCGACGGATTCAATGCCGGTAAAGGCCCCGGCACGGACGCAACCAGTACCCTCATCGACGCAGTAGCGCCACGTAAACACCACATCGTCGGCAGTCACGCCGCCGCCATCCGACCACTTCAGGCCCTCCTTCAGCTTCCAGGTGATCGACATGAGGTCAGGCGAAACGCCGCCGTTTTCAAGTGTCGGCACTAAGACGGCCAGCTTGGGAACGATTTGGCCGTCAGGCGCGTAGCTGGCCAGGGGTTCAAGCGTGACTGCGCTCGCATCCCGGTCCTTGAAGCCGCTCGACAGATAGGGTGTGGGCAGGGACGGAGCCTGCCAGTAGAGGATCGTCAAGACTTTCTCCCCCGCGGGCGTGATAGCCGGCGTCTCCACTGGGAGGGCCCAAGCAAACAGGGAGCGCGCGTCATCGCGGTGTTCGCTTCGACAAGCCTCCTCAGCATCATCCCCGAACACACGCTCGTAAATACCAACGTTGTGATGATTGCCGAGAGACACCTCGACGATGTCGTTCAACTCAACACATGTTGTCGGCCACTGCGCGCTCGCTACTGTGGCGATAGATAGCGTTGCCAGGATCGCGGAAACTAGGGCAAGCGCAAGTTTGAACCGGCTTTCCAGCGTTATTTGTTCACCTTCATCGCGAGAAGACTGGCAGCTCGTTGCACGATGATACCGAAGCCTTACGGTGGCTCGAGAGACTCTGTACTGGTTCGAGAGGTGCAGGTGCTGACCGTGAAGTACAGGCAGACCTACGACCGTATCCGACCGCACAGCTTGCTGGGCTACAGGCCGCCGGCGCCGGCGTTCTAGCGCACAGCCCGAACGAGCCGCGACGTGCTAAGGCAAGCGCCTGTAGAAGCTCTAGGCTCTATCGGCGAGTAGGATGCCGTCACCGAAATGATCGAGAACGTACTAGACACTATGAGTTGATAGGGATCAAGCACGCGCCCGAACTCTTCTGCTCAGACGATGCCCGGGAATTTTCGGGTCTGACTACGTAGTCAGTCTAAATCCAGAACTTGATCAGCGTGGCAACTGTAGGCAGACCTGCAAGCCTATCTTGGCCCATGGCCTACTGGGGTACAGGCTGCCGGGTCCTCAGGCGATACAGCCCGCGGAACGTATCCTGGCGCTGGTGCGACTAACTCGGCAAGTTGTACAGGCATTTGGGGATAGGTCAAGGCAACCGCAAGAAATTGCAATCTCGTCACCGGCTTCTTGTTCGGCGAAAGTTGCGCCTCAGCTCGGATACGTACCGGCGGCCGAGGCTGTCGGCGCTATCTTCGAGCCAGACGCTCAGGCTTGTCGTGCCGGTCGGCGCGGCCTTGGATATCAGCAGTCCAGCCGTGAGTCCGACAACCTCGTCCCGAGTGAGAGCAACGTCGCCCATTAGCAGTCCGACCAGCCGGGTCAAGGCGAGGCCCAACGCTGGGGGCGTGTGCACCAGCCTCGTGCGGACGCCCGTCTTGGCGACCACCAGGCGAAGCAGTTCCTCGAAGGAGAACGTGTCCGGCCCCGCTGCGTCCGCGACGGTGTCCTCACTGTGGGAACCGGCCTCCACAGCTTGGTCCGCGAGGTCTCTGGCGTAGACGGGTTGAACCAAGTAGTTCCCGCTCCCGTACACGGGAAAGACCGGGAAGCGCCGGAGCGCCCAGGCGATGTTGTTGAGCAGCAGGTCGCCCGCGCCGAAAACCAGGGTCGGCCTGATGATGCCATAGGGGACACCGAGGCCCTCCAGCATCTCCTCCACCTGTGCCTTGCCCCTGAAATACGGCAACTCCGACTCTCTTGAAGGGTTCGCCACGGAGAGGTGGACTATCCTGCCGACGCCTGCCTTCGCAGCGGCTTCGAACAGTATCTTCGAGTTCTCGACCGCTCGGTCAAAGGTGATCCGCCCGTGTGCGAACCGCACCCAGTAGGTGTTATATAGGACGCCCGCTCCCTGCATCGAGCGGCGCAGCCCGTCCCGGTCGGAGAATTCCAGAGGGGCCACCTCCACTAAGCCGCGGAGAGCGTTGCGGCTGTCCGCGCGGCGGGTCAGCGTCCGTACGCGGACGCCACAGTCAATCAGACGCCGCGCAACATATCCGCCCGTGAAGCCGAAGGCGCCGGTCACCACGGCCAGGTCGGGATGTCGCACTCTTCTATCCTCCTAAACTGGGGAAGGGCATGGCAGCTCAGACAGGCTTTGGCGGTTCTGTTTCCGTTTGCCGTGCCTTCGCCATTCGGTGTCCGACGCGAGGCTCGTTGAAGATCTAAGCAGCAGCGCCGCGACCTCGCCCAGCTCGTGACGGAGGTTTTGACCGCGGTGCGCACCCGTCTGGAGGCTCCAGAACGTCCCGGGGCCCCACCTGCTCCAAGACCTGGGTGTGACTCAGCAACTGCGCCAGAGCTAACCGCCATATTGAAGAGCGGCTCGTACTAGGAGAGAGTCCGCCAGACAACGCCGGTATTGCACCATTGAATTGCACGATCTGTGCGATCCCACTGGTGAAGCTATCGGAAATACTTGCGGCGAATTAGTTCGTTTAATGTGAGAGAGATAGAGCAAAACGCGCCGATAATATCTATAAGGGGGTTGGAACTAGACCCCCGACAGTAGCCGGTGTTGACCTGCCGCGCCGCATCGCTATGCCCGCTACCGGTCGTCCCATACCTCGATAAAGCGGGATGGCACGGCCAGGCCCGGTCCTTTGCGTGTGACCTCCACGATCGGCTCGACGTGCCCGCCAATGTACTCACAGCGGAATGTAGGAATTCACGTAAGCTTGGGTTACCTGTCGACCATTCCGGCAGTCATAGCCCAGCCCCATGTGACCTGTCCCCAAGGTTTCTACCCCTCGCTAGATAAGTCCGACCGGCATCGGGACAGGCTCGGCGGGCAGAAGAGCCGCTGGCGCCGGCAGTCTGTAGCCGAGAGCGCAATACGGCCGGATGCGCTTTTTGGGCTGCTGTTACTGCGCCGTCCGCAGCCCGACGACTAACCACATCGCAACTTGGCGATCGCAGAGCCACAGCTTCAAAGGTCGACCGGTCCGACGCCCATTGACGGGGGGAATGAGGCTGATGAATGGAGGTTCGTCGCTGGAAAGGCTTCAGTCACCCTGGTAGTACTCCATGCCGAGGTGGGTTATTTGTTCCTCTCCCATCAGCCACCGGAGGGTGTTCTTGAGCTTCGTCTGCTGTATGAACAGGTCGTGCTCCGGATAGACCGACGGCGCGTGCTGCGGGCTCTTGAAGTAGAAAGATAGCCACTCTTGGATGCCTGCCATGCCAGCGCGCTGTGCTAAGTCCATGAACAAGACGAGATCGAGCACCAAGGGAGCCGCCAGTATCGAGTCTGAGCATAGGAAATTGACCTTGAGCTGCATCCGACCGCCGAGCCAGCCAAAGATGTCGATGTTGTCCCAGCCCTCCTTACTGTCTCCTCGCGGAGGGTAGTAGTTGATTCGTACCTTGTGATAGGCGTCCGAATATAGCTCTGGATACACGTCGGGCTGCAGGATGTACTCCAAAACGCCGAGCTTGGACTCCTCCTTCGTCTTGAAGTTTGCGGGCTCGTCAAGGACCTCACCGTCCCGATTTCCTAGTAAGTTCGTGGAGAACCAGCCGTCCATTCCCAGCATCCTGGCCTTCAACATCGGCCCAATAACGGTCTTGACGAGAGTCTGGCCGGTCTTGAAGTCCTTGCCGCATATGGGCACACCCCGGTCCCTGGCCAGCACCTCCAGTGCGGGGATATCCACAGTCAGGTTAGGGGCCCCGTTTACGAAGAGGATGCCTTCCATCAAAGCTGCGTAGGCGTAAACCATCGAAGGGGCAATGCTTTCATCGTCATCTTGAAGCCCGCTGACGAAACTCTCGATATCCCGATGAATCTCAGTCTCCGTAATGAATTTTTCGGTAGACGCGCACCAGACCATAACCAATCGGTCGCAATCGTTGTCTCTCTTGAAACGCCGGATATCGCCCCGGATCGCCTCCACGGAAGCGACCTTGGAACCAGTGACATTGATATTGCTCCCATTGATACGCCGTACGTAATCGCTGTCGAAAATAGCCGGCATAGGCTTGATCGACTTCAGGAAATCGGCGATGGGTTCCAGTTGTTCATAGCGGTCCAACACACGCGCCTTGACGGAGGCGTCGTAGGCGTTGTCAGGGATCGGGTCCCAGGCTCCGAAGACTAACTGGTCAGGGTTTGCCAACGGAACGACGTCTCGTATGAGAGGCGTACTCCTGTCAGACCGTTTCCCGAGGCGAATGGTGGCTAGCTGGGTGATGGAACCGACTGGCCGTCCTGTTCCCCGCCGGATGTGCTCGACACCAGCGATGAAGGTGGTCGACACCGCTCCCAGACCCACCAGTAGAACACCGAGTCTCCCGGCGGCTGAGCTTATGCTGGGCGCGGCGGTTGTAACAAAGTCTTTGGGTTCCAAGCTGATGCCTTTCTGAAAAGCAAGCTTCAAGAGCCGCTCGTGCCACTGCGACGGTATTCTTCCCGTCCTGGCCCAGTGCTGAACCGTGCTCTGGCGTTTGCCCAGCAGTGCGGCCAGCGACGACTGACCACCGAAACGCTCTATAACCTGCCTTACCTTGCTCATGATGACCGAAACTAACAGTTTTTTCGTTAGCAGTCAATCGGTGCTGCCTGAGTAGCACGCCATTTGCTGAGACGCCAGCCATCCCTCCGAGACTTGCAAGTGAACCTCGACCCGGTGACCTGTCACCCGACACATGGTCCAAGAGTGTTATGAGAAACTGGGCTATAGGAGGGGCCAGATGGTAAAGCGAAAGCACACGCCTGAGCAGGTGCTCAACAAGCTCCGCCAGGCCGAGATTGCTATTTCTAAAGGCAGCACGGTCGCCGAAGCCAGCCGCAAGATCGGGGTTAGCAGGCAGACCCTCTATAGATGGCGGTCTGAGTACGCTGGTGGGAAGATCACCCCGGCAAGAAACCTCAAGCAACTGGAGACCGAGAACGCTCGCTTGCAGCGAGCGTTGGAGCGCCTGTCGTGGCACAGCGACGCTCTACAGCAGCTGGCGAAGAGCAAGCTTGTCAGGCCCTTCCCGTCGCCGCAACTGCGTAGAGCGTGTCAGAGCGGTTTTCGGAGTCTCCGAGCGGCGTGCCTGCAAGGTGCTCGGACAACACCGCTCCACGCAGCGCCGCCAGCCGACGAGCGTGTCGAAGGCGAGTGGCCGCTCACGGCAGGCGACAACTACCCGGATTCAGGCTCACAGTTGAATGGTCCGATATGTGTGGTCGATATAACCTGATCTCGAACCTGACCGTGCTTGGCGAGCGCTTCCGGTTTGACGCCACTCAACTGACGCTGGAATCTGCCTACAACATCGCTCCCACCCAGGACGTCCTCACGGTAATAGCCGGCGAGCCCAGACGCGCCGGGTTCATGCGCTGGGGACGCATTCCCTTCTGGGCCAAGAACCGCTCCATCGGCAGCCGCATGATCAACGCCAGGGCCGAGACGGTTGCCGACAAACCCTCGTTCCGCGAAGCCTTCAGACGCAGGCGCTGCCTCGTGCTCGCCACTCGTCGTTGGCCGATGCGAGAGAGAAGATCGAAGCTTGGCGTAGGTACTACAATGCCGAGCCTCCCGACGGCGCGCTGGGCAACCTGGCCCCGGAGACCTTCCCTCTGAAGACCCCGGCGGTTGTTCGATGAACCGCGAAACTAACGGTGCAACTGGTGCCAAGACAGGGACAGGTCAGAAGTTATGCTTAACTTTCACAGTTTTCTAGCGACGCTTGCTGACCCTATAGCTAGCGTTCTCCTCTCAATCGCGAGTGGAATTTTGACTGCTATTGCGATTGCAACGGTCACTGACGTTGCTGGGCGAGTTGGAAGAAGGAAAGAGGCGCGTCAACTTCGAGAAATATTCGCAAGGCATGAAAAACAATTGTGGGAGGCTTCCTCGATTCATAATGCCTCAAAAGACCAGATACGTTACGTATTGCACAGACACTTTTTGGGTAACACGAAGTTGATTGTCTCCGTGCAAATGCGCCACCTGACTTATGAGCAGCGCTTCGACATCTTGGAGCTCGTTGACAACCGACAACACAGGATGACAGAACTTCTTGATCCCAATAAGAAGATTCCATCAGCGGAGTTCTATCGCCAGTTTTTTTGCAAGGTGGAGACCTTGGACTGGATGCAATTCAAGGCTGAGAACACGAGTGACTAGAAATACTGCCTCCTACGTTTGACCTGCCCCCGCCTTGGCACCAGTTGCACCGTTAGTTTCGCGGTTCATTGAACAACTGCGGGCCCGGGCGCCTGGCAACCCAGTCAACTTTGCGTCTGGATGCGCTTTTCGGGCTGCAGATTCTGCGCGGCGTCCAGTCCGACGACTCACTATGTCTGCCTAGTCGAGGTTATAGCAGGTCCACGCGCATGGGGATATCGGCTCCAGCGCCCGTCAGCCTCCCGTCCCACTCCGTCCACCCCCACGCGCGTGGGGACATCGAGTACTCCCATTCCAGCGCGCCCCAGTGTTCCGGTCCACCCCCACGCGCGTGGCCTTCGAAGCGAACCAGGTCCCTTGGCAGCGGCTCGTAGCTCAACGGCAGCGCGGCCAACAGCAGCAAGCCACTTCCCGCCGCCAATGCTTGTACGAGGCGGTTTCGCCAGGCCAGCGGCACCGCGGCGACGGCAACGGCTAGAGGCCCAAGACTCACGATGGCGACGCCACCCGGAAGGCGGTCGAGCGAGCCGAGCAACCGCCAGCGCCCCAGATGTTCGTTCCACCCAAGCGACAGGCCGGACGTCACAGAGTCTCCCAGGGTAAGAGTCGAGAAGCCTCCAGCAAGCAGCAAGAGCGCGGCGAACGCAAGCCCCGAGGCCGACCGAATCACGTCGCTCCGCTGCACGGACCCGGCGCGTTTGGATTGAATGAGCCAGACTGCTTCCAGTCCCGCCCACAAGACGAATACTATCGGGACGAGAGCGATGGCAGTAAGGCCTAGAAACCCGATCAGCGCCGCGAGCGTCAGTACGGCGGGCCATGACCGGCGTCCGGCGCGGGCGGCGCTCGCGAGCACCACGAACGCCAGCGCGTACGAGAGTGTGAACGAGGGTTTCCAGATGTTTGGCGGCATGTCATGCTGCGAATCCAAAGGTAGCGCCAATAACGGCCAGTAGATGTTCGTCAGCGAGGCGCGGAGACCGGCGGACGGGATCCCCGCCGAGACAATGACCTTCAGGATGCTGTCTGGCTCGTTGAACCTGAGGGTCCACGAGCCGGCCGTGAGCAGGAGAGGGATGACGATCAGCAGGACGAATCCGGAGGTGCGCCGCAGGAGCGCCGTCGCCACGACCAGGGCGAGACTCATCCAGACATACGCGCCAAGCAGCTCCTCGACGAACGCCAGATCGGGACCGGACGGCGGCGCCAGCAGCCCGCTCAACACGTATGCGCCGTAGTGATAGGGAGCTGGGGCCCCCGGGGTTCCAGGGCAGCTCGGGCGGAAACGCGCCCGCCCGAAGCGAGGCGGCCAGTCCAATGTGGATCGGTGCGTCGGGCATCGTCAACATCTGCCGACTGGCGAGCGTGGCCAAGAAGAGCGCCAGAGCGGCAACCGCAAATCCGGCCGCCGCGCGCAGCCGCGGACGAATTGGCTCCCGGGCGCGCCAGACGAGGACGGCGGCCAGCGCCAGCACGAATATCCAGCCCGCGACCGCTCCGGCGCGTCCCGGAAGCGCGTACATAATCAGGTTGACGGCAACGCCCCAGATAGCCGGTCCGACAACTAGCCCCTGCGCCAGCGCAACCCGGTCGTCCGTCTCCCGCAGCGCGACGCGCACGACGACGTAGCCGACGGCGGCGAGCGCGGCGAGCTCCGCGAGCAGGAACAGCAGCCCGGGGACCACCGACGGATCAACTGTCATCTATCCGGCCTCCTGGCCGGCGCGCACGTAACCGGGCGATGTTATCGCAAGGGGTGTCGCTCGAATCGGGCAAGGCGAGCGCCTACGCGACCGCCTCGCGGGCAGTTCGGGAACGGGCAAAGCCGCGGGAGTTGGGGGTCTACCGAACAGGCTTGACGCCGCCCGCCTCTTCATGGACCTGATACGAGACCTCGCCGGTCTCGGAGACTATGATCTTCAGCACGGGAATGATGGCGGCGTCCCGCCGATGGTTGGGTTTATATTCGTGCCGCAGACGTACGGCCAGCGTATATATCCCCGGACCCGATTCCGCCGCCGACGCCTGAGTGGGAGTCAACGTGCCCCCGCTGCCTTGAATTGCCAGGCTGGGCGTGAGTAGATCGAACTCGTACGCAAGCGAAGCCGTTCCCCGACCGGGCCATATCTGACCGGAAAACCACATGGCGATTGAGGGCGTGCCGTCTGGAAGGGGTTGCGTCGGGAGATTCCACGGCGGAGCTTCGGTGGCGATCATTATCCAGTCCTGGCCCGACCACTGGTCAGGCGCGCGGTTGTCAAAGGTCGCGGTGAAGGCGATTCGCCCATCCGTCTCGTGTACGTCCGAAAGCTGGACGCCGAACGGAAGCGGCTCAGCCCACAGCGGCGGCGTGATCGGATCGACGGCCCCGTCGAGCGCATAGACGGCGGTCTCGTCGTTCCACCATATCGGCTGACGCGATCCGGGAGGGAACATCCAGGGCGCGAACTGCGCCGGCGCGATTACGAAGTCAGGAACATGGTCGCCAAGCGGCTCGGCCCGCCAAGGCGTCAGCAAAGCTATCAACTCCCGACTTATAACCCCCAGCAGCCGGGCACGGGAGAGCGCCCGCGCCGTGCGCATCACGGGCCTCGTGTCGAATTCTGCCGGAAGTAGATATACCGTAACGGACGCAGGAACTGCCTGCCGCAGCGCCTCGTACGACGCGGGCGCGGGCGGCGCGTCGAGCGTGAGGAACGCGGGCAGCACGCGGTACAGGCTCTCGGATTCGCCGCGGACGAGAAGCTCGAAGAGGTTGGGGTCGTCGAGCCGCTGGGCCGCCGCCTCGGGCAGGCTCTCCACCCACGAATCGGGCGCGTGAACGTACTCGAAGCCGAGCCGCCGGACGGCCGCTGGCTCCAGATAGCTGAGCGCGTCCAAGTACTCGGGTCCTGCTGATGGGATGAGGTGGACGAGTCCGGCAAACCCCGACGCGTTGGGGCGTCCCGTGTTCAACGTCATTTGATGTGGGTCGGGCGAGAAGACTCGCGCGTCGATCGCCGTGTTGTTGCGAATGTACTCCGCGATACGGTCAGACGGGATGGATTCGAGTACGAATCGCGTACCAAGCGTATCCTGTGTTCGTTGAGCATTTGCCAGATCGATCCCATTTCCTATCGCCAGCCGGATGTTGCTGACTGGCGCCGCGACCGTCGGCCAAGTGACAAGAGCGACGAACGCGGCGCCGGCCGCATAGCGCCAGCGCGCCTGCCGCAGGCTGACGAGGCGGATGCCGAGCGCGAGCACAAACGCAAACAGCGCGAAGTTACGCGCATGGCCTCCGAGACGTGCCAGGTCCGCTGGATTAGGCCCGTAGTTCAGCAGCAACGAGGCCAGCAGCAGCAAGCTGGTTCCCGCCGCGAGCGCCAGCACCAGGCGGTCGCGCCGGGCCAGCAGCACTGCGGCGACAGCGATCACGATAGGCCCAAGACCCAGAATGCCGACTCCGCCCGGCAGCCGGTCGAGCGTGCCGAGCAGCCGCCAGGCCTCGACGTGTTCTTTCCAGCCGAGCGACAAAATCCCGGACTGCGCCGAGTCGCCCAAGAGAAGAGTAGACAAGCTTCCGGCAAGCAGTAGAAGCGCGGCGAGCGCAAGCCCGGCTGCCGGGCGGATCATGTCGCTCCGGCGCGCGGAACCGGCTCGCCTGGATTGCAACAGGTGCAAGGCCTCCAGGCCGGTCCACAGGACGAACACTATCGGGATGAGCGAGGTCGAAAGAAGGCCGAGAAACCCGATCAGCGCGGCGAGCGTCGTTACGGAGAGCCACGACCGGCGTCCGGCGTGAGCGCCACGCATGAGCACCACGAACGCGAGCGCGTAGGACAGCGTGAATGCGGGTTTGAAGATGTTCGGCAGCGCATCGTTCAACGAATTCCGGGGCAAATCCAACGAGCCCAAGAAGATGTCCGTCAATGAGGCGCGGATGCCCAAGGAAGGGAGCCCGGTTGGTACGGCAAACTGCAAGATGCCGCCGCCATTCGTGGAAGTATAAGTCTGCACACCGAACGTTAGAAGGAGTGGGACACTTATAAGAACGGCCAATCGGGAGGCGCGCAGCAGCAGCGCCGTCGCCACCACGAGGGCGAGGGATATCCAGGCATAGGCGCCAAGCAGCTCCTCGACGAACGCCGAATCGGGGCCGGACGGTGGAGCCAGCAGCCCGGCCAACATATCGGCGCCGTAGTGATAGGGAACTGGGGCCCCGGGGTTCCAGGGCAGCTCGGGCGGAAACGCGCCCGCACGTATCGAGGCGGCCAGGCCCAGGTGGTTTGGCCAATCGGGTATCCCATCCATCTGCCGACCGGCGAGCGCGACCGCGAAAAGCGCGATGGCTGCGGCGGCAAATACCGCCACTGTACGGCCGCGCGGACGAATTGGCGCGGGCGCCCGCCATGTCAGGACGGCGGCCAGCGCCAGCACGAATATCCAGCCGGCGACCGCTCCGGCGCGTCCCGGGAGCGCGTACATCACCAGGTTTACAAAGACGCCCCAGATCGCCGGTCCGACGACTAGACCCTGCGCCAGCGCAACCCGGTAATCCGTCTCTCGCAACGCCACACGGACGATGACGTAGCCAACACCGGCCAGCGCAACCAGCTCCGCCAGCAGGAAAAGCAGGCCGGGAACGACCGATGGATCGACTATCATCGCTACCGCCGTGTCAGCGCACGGCGTGCCGCAACTGGGCGGCGATTACAGGCGGAGCCAGGATTGATATCGTGAGAGACAGTGACACAACCCAGTATGCGAGCGGCGCCCGCCAGCGCCAGTCGGAGATGAAGACGCCTTGTACAGCCCGAAGTTTACTTTGCCCTAGCTCACTTCGTCCGCAGACTACAATTTCCAGCTCCCAGTCCAACCCCGTCGAGTGACTTGAACGTCCTGTGAGCAAAGCCAGACCGCTATACATTCCAACGCTCACGCGATTCGGGACTTCGCCGCAGTCGACCCACCACGGCCCCCCATCCGTAGACCAACGTCAGCCAGCCCGCCGGTGCGTGGAGCAGCCAGGCCACATCACGCGAACGCCTGTATCCCGTCCACCCTATTCACACATAGTGCTTGAGTTTTCTGCGAACCAGAGCAAAGGTCATGCGGACATTCCTAACCAAGGAGTCCGCTATGTCTTCCGCTCAGACTCTGCCCACCGTCTTCTCTGGTTCTAGCTCCGCTTGGCAAGGCTCTCTCTACGCCTTCCTCGCCGAGAAACAGCGCCGCTCAGGCTCAAACCGCACCCCCGACTCCTACTACCGCACCCTCCGCCACTTCTTCGGTGGCCTCCAGAAGTCTCCCGATCAGGTCACTTCCCGAGACGTCTTCTCTTTCGCTCATGGCATCGGCCTCTCAGGTCGTGAACCTTCCCCAGTAACCGTCGGCGCTCGTCTCTCCTGTATCTCTTGCTTCTTCAAGTTCCTCATCAGACTCGATCTGCTCAAGGCCAATCCCTGCGATCCCGTCGAGCGCCCCAAGCCACGTCCCGGCGCACCAAGCGGCCTCTCCGCATCCCAGATGCAACGGCTCCTCCAGGTCATCCCCGATACCCTCAGGGGCAGACGCGACCTGGCCATCGTCCTCACTCTCGTCCTAACCGGCAGACGCAGATCCGAGGTCGTCAACCTCACCGCCGGCGATATCGCCTTCGACGACTCCGCCGTGTTCTACCGCTACGTCGGCAAGGGCGGTGTGCGCGGTCGGCGTGAACTCCCCAGCCCTGCCCTCGTGTCATCCGGCGATCTCTTGGCGATGTCGGCAAGGACCTCGCCTCCATGCATCCCGGCGAATCTCTCTGGCAGGCGAGCGCTGGCCCCAACGGCGTCTCCAGCGCTACCTTCTACAACCGCTTCCGGGGCTATCTCGCGAAGGCCGGTCTCCCGCCCTCGGGCGTCCATGTCCTCCGCCACACCGCCGCCAAGCTACGCCGCGATGTCGGCGAGTCGGTCGAGTCCGTGAGCCAGTTCCTAGATCACAGCTCGCTCGCCGTCACCACCACTTATCTCCGCAGACTCGAGGGTCAGCGCGATACCGCCTGGCATGGCGTCGCCCAGGTAATCGGAGTTAGCTAGTCCGACTCGCCGAGTAAGTCCTTGGCCTCACGGGTCTAGAATCTGCTCCGGTGGGCGTCAGCGCATTCCCCCTCCAAGTGTGCTTGCCTGCCGCCCCGCCTTTTGGGCGGATCGGTGTCTACGCTGTTGGCCGCTACCAACAGAATGCCGATCCGCCTTGACCTCTACGCGCCTTCGGAGCGTTCATACATCCCGCTTCAACTCCCCTTCCGCTGGAGGTCGTCTTGCCCGATCCCATTCGCCACATCGCCACCTACGCCCGCGTCTCCTCCGATGAGCAGCGTGACCGCCATACCGTCCGCAATCAACGCGCCGCCCTGTCGCGCCGTCTGGGTTCCGAGCCGGGTGTTTTGGTCTTCAAGCATTACGAGGACGATGGCGTCTCGGGAACCATCCCTCTGCAAGAGCGACCGGGTGGTTGTGCGCTCGTCCGTGATGCGCGTGCCGGCCGCTTCTCCCAGATCTGGGTCGTCCGCGCCGATCGTCTCGGTCGCGACGCCTTCGAGCTGCTACGCATATGGAGGGTGTTCGAGTCCATCGGAGTCGCGCTCCGCGCCACCGACGAGAACATCGACGATCCCTTCTACTTCGATATCCACGCCGTCATCGCCGCCAACGAACGCCGCAAGTTCCTCGAACGTTCCGCCGAGGGCATGAACCGCGCCGCCAAAGAAGGCCGCTATACCGGTGGCATCGTCCCGCTCGGCTACTCGGTCTCTGGTGATCGAGGTTTCCGCCGCCTCGTCCCGGACGACTCGCCCATGTGGGCCGGCCTCTCCGCCGCCGACGTTGTCAGGCGCATCTATGACCATCTCGCCGTAGACGGCTGGAGCTGCGTGCGCATCGCAACCGAGTTCAACTCGCTGGGTGTACCCACGTCCTACAGGCGCGACGGCCGCGGCGTCAGGGGCAAACGCACCCAGGGCCTCTGGCGCTCGGGCCGCATCCGCAACCTCGTCGTCAACCCCGTCTACAGGGGCGTCCTCCAGTACGGACGTAGGTCCACGAAGCCCAACGGTCGTGAGGTGATTTCCGCTTCCGTTTCCCCGCTAGTCTCGGAGGACGTCTGGAACGCCGCCATCGCTACCCTCAAGCGCAACCGCGCCTTGCCCCGCAACTCTCGCCATGCCTACCTGCTCCGCTCCCTCATCCGCTGCGCCGTCTGCGGCCTCTCCTTCTGCGGTACCTGGACCAGGGGGCCTCGCTACCGCTGCAACGGCTCCATGGCCCACCGCGGCCCGTTCGCTGGCAAGTGCATCGGCGCCTCCATCAAGGGCGAGCATTTGGAGGATGTCGTCTGGTCGGATGTCTCCCGCTTCCTTACCGACCCCGACGAACTCACGGACGAGCTACTCGCGGATGACTCGGACGCCGAGAACCACGCCGTCGCAGAAGCCGAACGCGACTCCCTGCTCGCCAATCGCTCCGCAGTCCAGGAGCGCCGCACCCGCGCCATCGACCTCTACACCCGCGCCAAGCTCTCGGAGGTCGAGTTCGACGCCATCGCAGCAGATGTGGAGCGCGAACTCAAGACTCTCGATGAGCGGCTGGCCGGTCTAGAACCTGCTGATGACCCGCTTGACGATGCCGCCTCGGAGGATGTGCTCGCGGAGATCCGTCAACGCCTCACGGGGGACCTCTCAGACTCTGAGCGCCGCGAGATCGTTCAGCTGCTCGTGCGCCGGATCACCGTCCACACCACCCTCCCCGACCGCGGCCGCAAGCAGGTCCGCGTCGTTATCGACTACCGCTTCCCGCCGGGAGGTGCGGCTCGCACGGGCATCGCTGCGAGTCACAGCTACAATCTCTCCCGCGTTATCGCCGCCTGAGCCGGAATCCCCTCGCCACAGACCGCATCCGGCTCCAAGGATCAGCGCCTACTTCCCCCAGTTGCGTTTCACCGAGCTTGATAGCTGCCGAGTAGCTGTCTCGTCGACGCAGGTAACACTCCGCTCAAGCGCTCCCGCGCTTCTTCTGCAATCGCCCGTTCAGCGGGCTGGGCGAGCCATTGGGTTTCCGGATGCCGAGCGACATGCCGCCGCTCGCAACGGTTGGGAGGGGCATTCGTCTTTGTTCATTACTCTCTGTTCATTACTCTCTTATGTCTATATAAGACATAAGAGCGGCCCTATACCGCGCCGCATCCGCATCGAGAGCTTCGGCGCCGGCGACGCCCACATCGCCGCCCGGTGCGCCGCTGTCGCTCCACAGGGCGAGATACAGACGTTAGGCGAACATGGGTTGCTTTCTGGCCGCTTCGGCCAACACGCGCGCCACTGGGCGCCTCTCTACGTGTTCTGAGCGGTTTTGAAACTGAGTGCTAGCGCTCGGATCTGGCGCTGTTCGTGCGCCCGCTGCCTGTGGCTGAATGGCACCCTACCGGCCTCGCTTTGCCTCCGCCCCGACCACCATGGTTAACCAATCTTGAGAATGGTCGTTCTGTCACTCGCACGCTGGACAAAGCAAACGACCCACAGAATCCCAAGCACAACGAATGTCGTCACGATGTAATGCGGGCTTCCCATCGAAATCAACACCGTCACAAGACCGGAACCAGCGGCCGCTAGCGGGCGATTACTTCGAATCGAATGCCACATGAGGCCAACCGCAAGCGGCAGACCCAGCGCGGAGAGCCCGATTCCAAATGTCTCCAAGCGACTAAGAAACCATGGGTTCAGAACCCAAAACACCGAGCCGAACGCCAGTCCGAGTGACTCCGGCGCGGTTGCACGTCGGGCGTCGCGCGAGTATCCAAGAAACAGACAGAATCCATGCCAGGCCATCGCGTAACCCAACACCACCCATCCGACGACCAGCGACTTCATAATCGCGGCGCTGGACAGCCCGCCAAGCAATCCAGCGACAAAAAATGGCGCGTGCGTGCCGAATTCGCCCACCGAGATCAGGACGCTGTGGCGGTTTTGATCCCAAGCCGGGTACAACATCCGAGGCAGCAGATCCGAGTGAATCGCATAGGTGAGATCAGCCTGGATCATCTCACCCGGTGTGGCAATAACTCTGCCCCATGCGGCGAGCGCCAGCGCCAAACCTCCGAAGAAGATCGCCGGGCCGCGCAGGCTGCGGCTGAACGTCAAAGCGCCTGCTTCCCAGTACTCAATTGAAAGGTATATCCCCGCATAGCATGATGCTTGTTCAGTGCGCTGCCCGGGACTCGGCTCGCCACAACACGGCGGCTAGCAGCACAGCCGGGATCAACGCGGTGAGCATCAGCGCACTCGTCAGCGTCGCCGCGAGCGCCGGCCACCGCCAATCGGAAGTCAGAACGTTCCACATCGCCCCAAGTTTGCTCCGCGTTGGCTCGGTCGCGCCGTAGGCGACGAATTCCAGGTTCTGGTCCGGCCACGCCAACGCGCCGCCGATCCAAAGCCGCCCGTCTTTGTACATGTTCGTCTTGGTTGCGCCGATCCGTATGTGAGCGCCCCGCTCCACTTCAGCCACCAGTTGCACAGTCACGGGGCGACCGTCGGCTTGAGCGAGTGGCGGGAAGTCAATACTCTCCCAACTCGGATGATCTTTGGCGGGCGCCACCATTCGACCCTCGCGCAATACGTGACCGGAGCCTCCCTCGCCCGGTTCGCTAATTCGCCATATCAAGATCCCCGATCGACCGTGAGGATCGCGGTTCCCAATACGAAGATCGAGACGCGCGAGCGGGGCAGCGAGCGCCCCTATCTCCTGCGCGAGGGAAAATCCATCATGGAGGCTTACGGCGAAGGTGCCGACGCGGGTTTCAATACGCGTATCGACCAGCGGCGCACGGAATGCGAACGCGAGCGCAAGTCCCCCAAACACCAGTACGGCTGCGGCTGACCCGGAGATTAGCGCCAGCGCGCAGCGGCCCGACAGACCCCGTTCAACAGCGCCACGCACAGCGCCGACCGCGCTAGCTGCAATTAGCAGCGTCCCGCCGAACTCGAGGGTCTCTTCCAGCAAAGGCTCCAATTCCTCGGCGCGACCTCGGAAGAGCGACAGGAAACTAGCCTCAAATCCGACTGCGAGCCCCCAAGCGGCGAGGCCGAGAATCAGCGGTTCGCGAACCGCTCTGGCTGGGAGCCCCCTGCGGACAAAAAGCCACATAGCAACGAAAAACGCTACGATGAGCGGGCTCATCAAGACCGGCCAGAGATATTGGCTGTTTTTCATGCCGAGCACTTCACCCCCGAGAGCAAGCGTGCGCGCTACGTGGAATTCGGAGACCTCCTCCCAAGCCAGATAGGCTGCCGTGGCCGCAAGCGCGGCCCAGCCGCCAACGGTTACCCGGCCGGCCGACCGGCGAGCGCTGACTACAGCGGCGCCAAACGCAAGAAGCGCGGCAGTCGATAAGGCTGCCGCGGAGACGGCGTTGGCGGCGCTTCCCTCCTTGTCGGGGTTCAGATGCCACGGAATGGCGCTAGACGGAAGCAGCTCGGGGAACGAAAAGCTGATCAGTCGCGGAAGAACGACTCCACCCCACCAGAACACGACCGCCCCCAGAAGCAGTAACCGGCCGGCCTGGTACGCCAGCCGCCTCACTTGCGGTCCCGTCATTGTTCGAACGCCCACACCGCGCCGCGTCGACCTGACTTAATGGTTACGCCTCGCCCCGTCAAGCCATTGATCGGATCCGTCACCACCCGACCGCAATAGGCGGATCCGGCAATCTCCGATCTCAAAGAACCGCGCCCGAGGCCGGGCCGCCGATAGAGCCGACGCTGCTCGGCGATCTGACAACGGGCCGAGTGTACCCGAACGGAATATACGCGCAGTTTGCGAGCTTCGTGCCGGCGGAAGCGTTGTAGAAAGGTGGTCTGCTCCGGCGTATGCCTTCGCCTTGCCATCCGTACCCCCTTCCTTTGGCCCAGTTTCTAACATTCACCCTGGGCCAGTTTTTGGGTGGCAGGTCAACCTCATGCGTCCTTTCGGACGTAAATAAGGACCTATCTATGGCAGCGTTTCGGGTCTGGGCTACCTGCGGGATGTCCGACCACGGATGGGAGTATATAGGCGCGGCAAGAGATTCGAAGCGGTGCAGTCTGCCGAGCAACGTCCCGATCTCCCCACCGTCAAACTTGGAGCGTCGCTGCCCGTGGCGTAGGACGGCGTTGCTCGATACCGGCGGGCTGCGCGTGTAGAGGTTTCAGCCTGTTTAGTCGAGTAACCATCCGCTCTTCGCCGCTGCGGCCGAGCAGTCTTGCTACCGGTTGCCACGACTACGCCGATCGGTGAAGGCTGATAATCAGGGACAGGACGGTGAGTTTCTCACGCACCTAATCGTTTTGACGGAGTAAAGCGCTCAAGTCCTCGCGGCCGCTACCGCGGCGTTCGGTCAAGTTCCCATCCAAGCCAGACTCGACGCGATAGCCACGTCGCGATCGTGCCCGGTTTGCGATGCTTGATGGTGACGATTCCCGAGAAAACGCTGTACGATACGCCGTCGTCATTGATGGTGAAGCGCAACAGCGGTATCAGGTGCTGGATTTCAGAGTAGCCCGTTGCCGGGTCTGCGCCTGCCACGTTGAGCGTCAGTAAGTACGTTCCGTCGGAGACTAGCTCCTTTCTCTCACCGGCGCCCGCCTCGCCATTGATTTCAAGCCGGCGGGCGTCGAACTCGATACGAGTCATCTGCGTATCAGGCGTCAGGAAGATCGGATCGCTCCACCACCGGAGCGAGCGGCTCGGGTCGGGCTGTACTGGGACTAACCCGGCTGCATCTGCGTCGGCCTTGTACAAGCGAAGTTCCGTGCCAGTCACGAATTTAAGCCCGTGCGGGTTCCGGTACCAGAGATTGACTACGGCTCGATCGCCATCCGTGCCGCCGTCGAAGCCGAGTCCTGCGGTATGCGATTCGCGCTCAACGTGGCCGGCGGCGTGGCGATATGGCCGGATCTGGACGAATGGGGGAACGTCGGCGTCCGCGGCCAGCGCAAACTCGCCGCAGTCCGGAATCGACAACTGAACACTCTGCGGGACGCCGGTCAGTTTTACTTTCGTGCGGCCGATGGTCATCGTTGTCCCGGACTCACCGAGAACCTTTAGTTCGAATTGTGGTTGCGTTGCCGACTCGCAGAGTTTACTTAGATGCGCGGGCAGTCCGGCCGGGTCCGGACCGATACGCCATACGGTCGACCATGCCGACGACAGGTCGTAGGCCCGCATCCCGTAGCCAGCCCAGATGGCTTCGCCGAGCGGCAGCGAAAGCGCGATGACCGGTTCCACGAAGTCAGGCAGGACGACCACTCCCCTTTCCGGAATGCCTGAAATCGTCTCGAAGGAAGTAAGCCGGGTTGCTCTGTCCACAAAAGTCGACGCCGGTGTCTCAGGCGCCCGCACGTAGTCGTGGTCCACTAAGGTTAATAGGATCATCCGGCGTTGATAGAGGGACAGCGCTCTGACCAGGGATATGGGTGCATTGGGAGGAACGATCTCGCGCAAGAAGCGAAAGCTCGCCGGCTCGATCTGAGTCGTGCCGGCGCCCGGCAGCACTTCGAATACGCGATGCCGCATTCCGGAAACCGAACGCATGTCGGTCAGCAACTTGAAATGAGCCGGATCGTCCAGCAGGCGCCGAGCGGAGGGCGTGAGGGCGTCCTCAAGAGCATCGGTAACGTGCAGATGAGTGATACTCATATCCGCCAAGTCGTTGGCGCTCAGGAACCGAAGCGTGTCTTCGTGAACAGGCATGACGATTGGCGAGAGGGCCTGAAGATCGCGGCCGGAGGTCGGTGAAGCTATGCCGGCGACGGATGCACTGACCGACGGGAATGGGGTGAGCAGGCGGGCATCGTTCGGCAACGATCGCGCAAGCCATCCGTAGAAATCCCAGTTCTTTGCAAGTTCCGGGCCTAGTTGCGACCGATTGAGACCGCGATCGAGTGAAAGAGTGTTTGGATATCCGATCTCGATACCACTGGAAGCGAGCCGTGCGCCAGAGATCGTGCGGGGTAAGACGGTTGGCAAGATCACGAAAAGAGCAAGTCCTAGCGCCGCGGCAAATCTACGCCATCCGTGCAGTCTCCCGACCAGCCAGCCGACGCCCGACAGCGCGGCAAGAATCGCGACGGCCATGGCAAGCTGGATGATGCGCCCGTCATTCCTCGGTAGAGACGAGTGGACGAGCTCGACTGCTACAAATCCTAAAGCACCGGCCGCCGACAGGTATCCCAGGCCCCAGCTCCGTCGCCTGAACGCAACGATCGCGCCGACCGCGATGAGCGGGATGATTCCGACTCGGACCAGCGCCGGCCCGGTCAGGGCGAACAGAAGCAAATCCGCTCTGCGCAGGTCGAGATAGATGCGCACCATCCCGGTGCTACCGCCACGTCCGAAGAGCTCGTCGGATATGGAGCCGCCGGCGAACACGATGAGCAGGGCGCTTGTGGCCAGCGCAGCGGCTAGGACGAGCCGATCCCTCCGGTGCAGTTTAACGAAACGAACGACGCCCACCAGCGCCAGCGCCGCTGCGGCGAAGATCAGTACTGAGGATTCGGCGAGGGCTAACACGCCACCCCCGGCCGCCATAGCTGCCGCTGCTCGCCTGTGCGTCACGCCTGATTCGAACGCGGCGGCGACGAGGATCACCGCGGCTAAGGCGAGCATCCGCTGCGGGGCGTCCAGCCACTCAAATGCCAGACGCGCATCCGGATGTGCGGTTTGCGCGGGGGCCAAGCCTGCCAGAAACGTAGCAAAGTTGCTGGCCGGCGCTGACGGCTCGAAGTATGGCGGGAGGCCAACGTTGAATCGTCCAGAAAACATCCCAACCGTGGCCCCTATCCCCGCGGCCAGCGGCAGCGGCGCGCCGATGTGGTAGGCGAATCCGGCGGCCGCAAGTATCAGCGTCACGACCAGAAACGACATGAGGACATAAAACGCGGCCCACGGTGGGGCGCCGGTGGTGCTTATGATCGTGGCTGCCACCAAGTCATAGCCGTAGTGATAGCCGATGCCTGCATCAGGGCCGTAAGGAGTTGCCGGCGGAAACACTCCTCTCGCCAAGCGCAAGGCTAGTGGGAAATGCCATGTCTCATCGGTGAACCACACGTGCGTCCTGTTAGCGAGCGCAAACAGAAACACTCCCGACGAGGCGGTGGCGAGCGCAAGCAACGAGATAACAGACCCTCGCGAGATTCGCGCGAGCGCGCCGCTGCGCCAGGCGATGACCGTCGATATCGCGGTTGGGACCAACAAACCGACCCATGCGGCGGCGGCGCCTGGTATCACATACGCGACAAGGTTGGTTGTGAGAAGGACCGCCAGGAACCCAAGAATCGGCGAATAGCAAGGCCATATAAGCCGCCCCGCGCGTGACCTGCCCCCCAAAAACTGGTCCAGGGTGAATGTTAGAAACTGGGCCAAAGGAAGGGGAGTACGGATGGCAAGGCGAAGGCATACGCCGGAGCAGGTGATCAAGAAGCTCCGGCAGGCCGAGGTGGCTATGGCTGAAGGCAGCACGGTGGCTCAAGCCAGTCGGAAGATAGGGGTGACGGAGCAGACCTTCTACCGCTGGCGGGCGGAGTACGGGGGGCTGCGGATCGACCAGGCGCGACGGCTCAAGCAGTTGGAGACGGAGAACGGCCGTTTGCGGCGAGCGGTGGCGGACCTGACTTTGGACAACCAGATACTGAAGGAGGCGGCGCAGGGAAACATCTGAGCGCCTGCCGTCGCCGGCAGTGCGTAGAGCGGATCAGGGAGGTGTTGGGAGTCTCTGAGCGGCGTGCCTGCAGGGCGCTGGGACAACCACGGTCGACACAGCGCTACGAGCCTGTGGCCGCGGCATATGAAGAGGAGTTGATCGCGGCGATCGTGGAGCTGGCGAGCCAGTACGGCAGGTACGGCTATCGGAGGATCGGAGCACTGCCGAGGCGACGCGGCTGGGCGGTCAACCACAAGCGAGTGGAGCGGATCTGGAGGCAGGAGGGGCTGAAGGCGCCCCAAAAACAGCCGAAACGGTCAAGGCTGTGGCTCAACGACGGGTCGTGTGTGCGTCTGCGACCGCAGCGCCCCAACCACGTTTGGGCCTACGACTTCGTTTTCACGAGGACGCATGACGGCAGGTCGGTACGGCTGCTGACCGTCATCGACGAGTACACGCGGGAGTGCCTGGCGATCAGGGCGGAGCGGAGCATCAGGTCCGTGGACGTGATCGAGACGCTGGCGGAGTTGATGCTGAGAAGCGGAGTTCCCGAACACATCCGCTCTGACAACGGTCCGGAGTTTACGGCCAAAGGCGGTCAGAGCCTGGCTTGGCCGAGTGGGAGCCAAGACCCTCTACATCGAGCCCGGCTCACCGTGGGAGAACGGCTATGTGGAGAGCTTCAACGGCAAGCTGCGTGACGAGCTCTTGGACCGGGAGATCTTCTACACGCTGCGGGAGGCACAGGTGCTGACTGGAGAGTACAAGCAGACCTACAACCGCATCCGGCCGCACAGCTCGCTGGGCTACAGGCCGCCGGCGCCGGCGGCTATCCTGCCTGCTGAGCCTGTCCCGATGCTCGCCGGACTAACATAATTGGTGGTACAAGCCTTGGGGGCAGGTCAACCGGAGCTGGGCCAGCTAAGCAAGCTAACTGGAATGGCGCTGACAGCCAACAATGGTTGTTTGGCGGTTGGGTTCCGTACGACGAGAGCGTAATCGGCGTCAGCCGAGGTAACAACTCTGATGATTTTGCCCCAAGAAAAGTCGAGCCAGCAGCCAAACGGACCCGGCTTGCGTTTCTTTGGCGTCTCGGCGAACGCTTGTCCAGTGCATCTGCCCTAGTGCGGAATCGGATTCATTGTCTTTGCGGTCGCATATGCCGTGACAGTCGCTGGTGGCGGCCGTCCAGATCGTGGGAGGATGGGGAGCGAGAACTCCAGAATGTACTCATCAGGATTCGGGAACGTTCGAAGCGTGATCACTGGCGCTGCTACGCAGTTTTTTGCTTCCTGGATAGATAGTTCGCGGTCATGAACCCAGCGGTTAATTCTCACGAAATCAACCAGCGAGGCAACCCAATCCAATATCCGTTCATGTCCCGCCGCACAGAATTCATTCTAGTGGCGCTGATTGTGATAACCGCCACAACTAATGCTCTCCTTTGGTCACTCGTGCGACCGCCCGGCACGGGTGGTCCAGATGAGCAGGTACATATTTCTCTCATACTGCGAGCGGCGGAGGTCGGTGGCATTCCATTATTTCGCGGTCTTAACCCCGATCAATTTGCGGGATCGCCGAGCAGAATGATCCTTGCCCACGAATTTGTGCCGAACCTTTCCATTGCACCAGTCGCATTGGTGCTGGGCTTGATCGATTCCCATGATTTCGATTTCAACACGCATGTGGCAAGACTATTCAACGTTGCTCTCCTTCCTGTGACGCTTATGTTTGCGTATCTGACTCTGCGGCGATTGCTCGGCTTAGAACAAATAGCTCGTATATTCGCCTTAGCAGTAATGGCTGTCGTCCCGATGTTCACTCTTGTGTTCTCGTATGTCACCAACGACTCGCCCACGATTGCCGCAAGCACCGTTGCGGCGTACCTTGCTCTCCGGGCATGGCAGGGCGGATTTCGAGGGCGTGATGTAGGAATGCTGGGTATCGCCCTCGGCATAGTCGCATTGCACAAGTTCAACGGTTTCGTTGTCTTTCCGGCGGTCGGCGTATTTGCGATTGCAGGTCTTTGGCGAACCCCGCCAAGACTCTTAAAGGTCACCGCGACCCTGGTGTTCCTTGCGCTGGCAGTGAGTCTCTGGTGGTACGTGCGAATGTGGGTGCTCTATGGGGACGCAATGGGACTCGATACCACTAAGCTTGCCGTTGACGCGGCTGGAACCGCAGTAAAGGCCCCAATCGACAGCGGATTGAGTGCCTTCGAATACGCGGGGCAGTCGGGTTGGTTCGCGGAGACTTTTGCTACCTTCTGGGCTGGATACGGGAGATTCACTATGAAACTTCCCGGGCCAGCGTACATTGCGCTTCTTGTCACGATCGTCATTTCCGTAGCTGGACTGATCTTTCGAGTGCTTAGAGCCGCTCGATCTGGTGTGCTATTCACTGTTAGGACCACTCCCTTTTTGGTATTTGGGGGAATGTTTATCAGCCTCTGGGCAATGAACTTTTCGAGTAGCTATAACCTCGACGGCGCTGCAATGCATGGACGTTACGCATTTCCAGCATTCGTACCGTTTGTTTTGCTTCTCACGCTCGGCTTGGGGGGGATTCCTTCGCCCGGTCGGCCATCTCGAGCCCTAGCTGTCGCCGCTATCCCGCTCCTTATGGCTGCCAACTTCACGTATTTCCTGTACGTTCTGATTCCTGACGTCGTTGCCTACACCGGATAACTCGTTGGCGTCCAAAGAGGTCCGGAGCCGAACATTCCGTGTAGCCATCGAGCTCATGATCGCCGTCGTATCCGTTGGGTGGATCGTCTATTTGGTCTTGAGGCCCGTCTACATTCCCGTCCAGCTAGCATCTCGAGAGCTCACTCGATTCCCTACCGAGTCCCTAAGCGGCCTGAAGGTGCAGACATTCGTTGCTGAAGCATCGCGTCTAAACAGAATTGATCTTTGGGTTGACACGTCCGTACAACCGGGGGGGTATGTTGACGTAATTTTCCAAATTGCCCGACGGACCAACGGCGGGAGGGTATTGGCATCGGCGGCTGTGCGGTTCGACCGATCACGCAAGGGATGGCCAGTTCAGCTTCGGTTTTCGCCAAACCTTTCGAGTCGAGGCGAGAGTCTCAATCTCCGGCTAGTGTCCGTTTTGAGCACTCCCCTTGACCACGTTTACTACCTCTACAGCAGATCAGACTACTACCCTCGCGGAGAACTACTCGAATCCGATGAACTTCGAGCGTCTGGCCAAGATTTAATCTTCGAGCAGTTCCGAGCGCCTTTACACTCCAAGCCGCTCGCCTGGGCAGAACTCGTCATGGCTAGGGTTTCGGAGGCCGCCACTAAGTCCGGCGCTTATCATCCCCTGCTGCTCGGGCTGCTGTTAGCGTTAGTGACGCTCACTACCATAGCTATTACGGCAACGGCTTCAATTGCCGTCGCGCGTCTACTTGTTGTCGAAGCCACGCCAATCACCCATGGGGCATTCTTTCTTGTACTCTTGGCCGCCGTACTCGGTGTTCTGGCTGGAGGGGAGTTGCCGTTCGGCAAGGTCGTTCTCGCGCTCAAGTGAAATCCCACGGGAAGTCTCAGGCCGAGACGATTTTGGAATCTTCGCATCGCTCGAGGCACTCGGGGCGAGAACGCCCGCCGACGCCGCCACCTCCACGCTGCGAGATTCCCGGCAGGCCGCAGCAAACGAGGTAAACAGGCGCTTACGACCGAAGTAGGCGCAAATGGGATGCAAAATTTCGGGAGGGGTCGAACACAGTTATCCAACCGAAGTAATGGCTACGTCATTTACGCATGGCGGGTTGCAGCCGATAAACAATCCGACGTCCCCAGCGATCAGAAGCCGACAAGATCCCGACTTGACTCTGCCCGGATCATTCAGTTTCTGAGACGAATGGTTGCAAATCGGTTGCAACCATCGGTGAACTAGAGATGAACATCGCTAGTGAAACTCGGCGTTTACCCTGTAATTGGGGTGGCGTCCCGCTGATGGTGTAAAAGGTGGCGGACGCGGGCTCCGAAGTACATAGCTTAGGCCGCGGACTCCACCTCCCTTGCTTCGACCGCCAGGCTTTCGAAGAGCTGGCGGCGCAGATCGTGCCGCAGGCGGATGCCCGGCGGGGTTTGGCGCAGGCCACGCCAGCCGGCGCTCGTGCGGGCGAGCACGGCCCAGACCAAGGAGACGCAGGTTGCCTCGCTCGGCAGCCGGCCGATCACCTTGACCCGCCGGCGGGACTCCCCGAAGGTTCGCTCCAACAGGTTGGTGTGGCGGATGCGGCGCCAGTGCTCGGCGGGGAAGCGCAGGTGGGTGGTGAGGCTGGGCAGGTCGTCGAGAAGACAGGCCACCGCCGCCGGATAGAGGCGCTGGTAGCGCTGGCCGAAGGCCCGGGCCCGGTCGCGGACCGCCGCCACGGCGGCCTCCCCAGGTGGCGCCTCGACCCCGTCAAAGATCGCCCAGAAGGCCGCCTTGACCTCGGCCTGGGCGGCCTTGGGAACCTTGGCCAGCACGTTGCGGGTGACCTTGCCCCCGAAAAAGCCCTCGATTTTGAGTAGAGTCCGTTCAATGGGAGGAGACGGACATGAGACGGAGCAGGTATCGCGAGGAACAGATCATCGGCATCCTCAAAGAGCACCAGGCGGGGTTGCCAGCCGCAGAGCTCTGCGGCAAGTACGGGGTCAGCGGCGCGACGTTTTACAAGTGGCGGTCCAAGTACGGCGGCATGGAGGTATCAGACGCCAGGAAGCTGAAGGGGCTGGAGGATGAGAACCGGCGCCTGAAGAAGCTGCTGGCGGAATCGATGCTGGATGTGGCGACGCTGCGCGAGCTACTTGCAAAAAACTTCTAACGCCCAGATTGCGGAGGAAGGCCGCGGCCTGGGCGATGACGGAGACTAGTCACTCGCAGCGCCGTGCCTGCGCTCTTGTCGGGATGGATCCGAAGACTTACCGCTATGAATCGAGGCGGCCGGACGACGCCGGCATCCGCAAGCGGTTGCGGGAATTGGCCGAGCAGCGCCGACGGTTCGGCTACCGCCGTCTGCACATCCTGCTGGCCAGGGAAGGCATCCGGCTCAATCATAAAAAGCTCTATCGCATCTATCGCGAGGAACGGCTCACGGTGCGCAAGCGAGGCGGGCGCAAGCGGGCGCTCGGCACGCGTGCCCCGCTGCTGCTCCCCTGGAACCGCAACCAGCGCTGGTCGCTCGATTTCTTAGCGGATGCATTGGCCGACGGCAGGCGGTTCCGCATCCTGGCGGTGGTGGACGACTTCAGCCGCGAGTGCCTCGCCCGCGTCGTCGACACATCGCTGTCTGGCGTCCGCGTGGCTCGGGAGCTGGACCGCATCGTCGAGCTGCGGGGCCGCCCCCGCATGCTGGTCAGCGACAACGGCACCGAGCTCACCTCAAACGCTATCCTGCGCTGGCAGCAGGAACGCGGCGTTGGCTGGCACTACATCGCACCGGGCAAGCCCATGCAAAACGGCTTTGTCGAGAGCTTCAACGGCCGCCTGCGCGACGAGTGCCTCAACGAACATCTCTTCGCCGGCCTGGCCGAAGCGCGGCGGATCATCGCGGAATGGAGGTACGACTACAACACAACACGCCCGCACACGAGCCTGGATGGGCTCACACCCAACGAGTTTGCAGCCCGCCCCAATTGGGGCCATAACCTGAAAAGATTCTACTTATGAGTGAGGGTAAGTTGGGGGCAGGGTCACGTGGAGTACTGCTGATTCTAAGCGTGCCGTCTTGGGCAAGTGCTAGAAGTAACCCCGCTACCAGCTTTGCTCGGTCTCTTGCCGCTATGCCATTGTGATGCAGCGTCGTGTTGATATCGTTGGCCTTCTCCAGAAACAACTTCAGATCGACGTGGTAATCGAGAATATGTGGACTGTTTAGGTCTAGAACGCTCTGGCACTGTTCGAGCGTGAGAAATCCCGTGGCTCCGTACTTGTTGATCGCTACTTCGCTCCACACCTGCCCATCCCAATACGCAGTGCTCACGTAGAACGACTCTCCGCGGGTTCCCGCTACACCCGTGGCGAAGCGGGCGAGACCGCCCTCCAGCTTGTTGATGCTGTCCGCGTAATCCTTGGCCTCGCAGAGTGCTTTAGTCAGGCCCGAATGGGCGCTCTTCGCTTCCACTACCCAATATCGATGTCCCCCCTCCCAAGGAATCACGATGATGTTCTCTGGAGCCTGCTTGCCCAGGGCTTCTTCGAGCAAGTGGTCGTGCTTTCTGAATTCGCCCTGCGTGTAGACCTGCCCCCCCTGCCGAGCGGGGGTTGCGAGTGTCCCAGCCAAGTTTACGGAGGACTTCCTGGATATAGGAGTAGGTGCGGAATTCGCTGTTCGTCATGCGGGGTCCTGCGACGCGACGCCAGAAAACATCAATTCGCATCTCCGGCGAACGCGTAGTAGTAGTGGGAATCATATCGCTCACCATCTGCGCTGGCGAGGGGAAGCAGAGAATATCGGCGATATTAACGACCATAAATCCGCCGGGGCGGATAACGCGCGTATGCCCCTGAATGACTTCGGCAACGAGCAATTGCCAAGCATCGAAACTGAGATGCCGTTCGTAAGATTTGCCGACGAAATATGGCGGTGACCAAAAGCTCAGATCGACGCTCTGTGCCGGAAGTTTCAGGATGGCTTCGCGCGCGTCCTGTTCGACAACGCGGCCAGAGTAGTCAGCCATACCTCCTCCTACCGTCGGGATGCCGTAGAGTAACCTACTTGGCCGCCCCGTTGAGCCGCGTGTGCTTCGGCCCGATCAGTTCCTCGTAGGTCAGTCGTTTGTCTATCCCGCGCCGCGCCATGATCGCCATTTGGTCAATCGTGTCGTGCGGTCGTACGTTGTGGCGGCCCTCGAATTCGTTGACGTACCGGCCCAGGTGCTTGACGGAAACCTGATGGTAAGTCCCGTAGAGGCCGCGCTTGAACAGTGACCAGTAAGACTCTATCCCATTCGTGTGAACATTACCGCGCACGTACTCGCGGGCGCTGTGTCGGACCGCCTCGCGGTTCGGGATTCCCTGATAGCTGGCGTGGTCATCACTGTAGAGCTTCGCGCCGTCGGCCATGCGGTCATTTACGAATCCGCTTAGCGTCTTGGCGTCCGTTGCCGGAACTACTGAAGCCGATACTCTGCCGGTCTGCCGGTCTTTCGCGCCTACCACGGCGGCTTTGCCGACAGGCCCGCGACCGGCGTGGAGCCGCTTGGATTCGTGCTTATTGGCCTCTTTCCCGCCGATGTAGGTCTCATCTACTTCGACCGGGCCGGTGAAGCGGACAATCCCGTCATCGCAAGTCTCGCGGATACGGTGGGCCAAATGCCACGCTGACTTCTGCGTTATCTCAAGGTCGCGGTGTAGCTTCATGCTCGATACGCCTTTGAGGTTTGTAGACAGTAGGTAGAACGCCAGTGCCCAGGTCGAGAGCTTCAGCTTGGAATCGTGCATGATCGTTCCGGTCTTGACCGTGAAGTCTCGCTTGCACGGGTTGCAACGGTAGACCGGCGTAACGCGCTTGGATTTGCGCGGGCTGACGTTTCGACCGCCGCAGTACAGGCAGTCGATCCCGTCCGGCCAGCGGCGCTCTACGAACCATGCTTCAGCCTTGGCCTCATCCGAGAATTTCTTGACGGCTCGAACCAGCGACAGGCCCTTGCGGTGAGCCTTGCCGGGTCCCTTCTGTCGCGTTGCCATCACCTGCTTCCTTACTGCTATTTATAGTAGCAGTGTACACTATCACAGGTTTGGAAGTCAAGTCGGACGGGGCTGAAAAGCAGAAACCGCCCTTCGGGGCGGTATACCGTTTTCAGAGGCGGGAGAAAGCCGTCTCTACATTTTAGCGGCCCTGCAAGGGGTCTAAGCCACTGATACGTATTGTAGCAGGGAATGGAGCGGATTAGCCATGCCCGATTCCGATAAGACGCTCGTTTGCCGCCTTTGTAACGTGCTCCCTGAACGTCTCAGGGATGAAAGTGGCCGTGAGCCTGATTTGATTCGATGTCCCTCCTGCGGGGCGCAGGGCAAACTCAATGAAGTCCGGCTCCTCGCGGCTAAGTACGTCAGTCACGGCATCATTGACGATTTCCCTAATAACTTGACTAGAAGCTTTTCCGGCTCCAAGCATGTCCGCTACGTCAAGGGCAAGCGCAGCCACCTGCCCGCTCCACCCTTCGTTTTCCGTTAGTTCAACCGCGGCGGTGTTCACAGGTATATAATTCCCTTTGTATTGACATAGGCAGCCAGCGCGCGTTTCGCAAATTAGTATGCAGCCACGTTAACCCGGGCTGGCGTCCGCCACCATGAGTTTGTGGCGGGCGTGACTGGAGGAGCCTTAGCCGATGGCAACCGTTCAAACCGAGACCGAACCGCGGGTCATCTTTGATGCTGACTACATGGAGCAAATCAATGAGCAGGTCAATGACGAGTTTGACGCCGGGTATTTGCGCGTTCCTGAAGAGCGGAGACGCCTGCGCCGCTACATAGAGTTCGAGATGCTCGCCACGTTCGCTTTGCTGGGCCATCTGCCTAACGAGCTGAGGTTCCATGACAGGGGGAAGATGGCTGAGTTCACCCATGAAAATGTGCAAATCGCGACCCAGCTGGAGAAGCGTAACCACGAGCATCCGCGTGGGAAGAAGGAAACGGTCGACAAGAAAGTTTTCTCTAGGTTTGCCACCTTGTTGGATCACCCTGAGACTATGGCGGAACTCTACGGAAATGTTTTCCGGGTGCTTTGCCGCCAGCAGATCGCCGCGTACGAGAAGCATTGTGCGGAGAGCGACGAATATTTCAACCGGCCCACCTCGAAACTTCTGGAGCAGTTGATACCTGTCAAACGGCGACAGCTGCAGTGGGGTGAACAGAAATACGAAGCTATGCTCGCAAATCTGTCGAGCGAGGAGTGTGAGGCAGTCGCGTCGCGGGTGGCAGCCTTCGCTCAGTTCCTCAAATCTATGGGTAGCGTGGACGGTACGGAGTCCGGCAAAAAGCCCCGTATTCAGAAGGGCCGTCTGGAGCCGATCCCTGAGGATATCAAGGCCGAACCAGCATTCAAGTTCGATGACGGATACCTGTCTCCCGAGGAGACGAAGCACTGGAGAGAGCAATTCCCAGAATGGCCCGACGAAACCCATGCGATGCTTTATGCGTATTGCACCGAATTTACGGTCATCGACCAGTTCGCGCTGATTACCTATCGGGCGCCTCGCGATATGCCGCTAGAGTTCTTCTACGACTGTACGCGGCAGACCTGGGACGAACATCGCCACACTTCCATGGGGCACCGGGCTATGCGTCGCCTTGGTTACGACCCAAGCAAGCTTCTGCTGCCGTATCGCTGGAGGGCTTGGCGCCAGATGACCGTGGAAGAGAATTACGCCTTCATGACCCAGACCGGGGAGGCGTGTTCACTTGCCCCCAAGCACCTCAACCGCAAGGAGTTGATCAAGCGGAAGTGGTTTCACGAGCAGACGTTGATCGAATGGGATATTTCGGATGAGAGTCAGCACGTGCGATATGGCGGCAAATGGACACCGGTGCTGCTCGAGCGCATGGGATACAAAGGGCGCTTGAAGAAATTCGTTATGAATGCGACCGACAAGTTCAACTGGCTCCAGTATCAGGCCAGAAAGGAGGCCGGCGTCTTACTTCCCGACGAGGAGGAACCCAAGCCTTACGAAGGCTGTGATGTGAGCTCCACCTTCTCAGCCTAATCTTGTCGCGGGCGCGAACGGCCCCATGCGCAATGGGGGAACCGGGGCGGCCTCGGAGGACCCGTGGCTGGTTATGTGCACTAGGGCAGTCGCTTTATGAGAGTCTTGCCGCCTGTGTGAGGTAGCCCAAATCGGGGAACCGTATGCCGCGCCCCAACATTTTGTTCGCAACGGCCGATCAGTGGAGGGGCGACGGGTTGGGTGTTGTCGGCCAATCATGGCTGAGATCACCAAATGTCGACCGACTCGCCCTCGCCGGATCCGGTTACTACTTCACCCACTGCTACAGCGTGGCGACGTTGTGCCCGCATCGTCGGCAACCGCGGGATGGCTTGGACACCCGGGGAGGTCACCAGCTTCCCGATCAGCAGAGGTGGCTGTCGGTGGCTGCACGGCCCTGACGGAGAGCGGAAGCCCGTGCCGGGTGCCGCCGCTCGGCGAGGGCGAGTACTGCCTTATGCACTCCCCCGACCATGCGGAAGAGGTGGCGGAGGGATTTCGGTTAGCGAAGCCGCACGAGCAAGCGATGGAAAAGAAGATTGGCGCTCCCTGGCGCGGCGTGTCGTGCACGAGCTGTATGTTTACGATCGAGCCACTCGGGTGGTGGCGGATGCATATTTCAAAGGACAGCAAGTTCTGTTTCCCGACTCCGCCGAAACCCTGACCGACGTCATTGGCCGAATTGAGACATTGATTGAAATGGACAACCACGACATTAAAACCTCCAGCGGAAAACGGTCGCGTAAGACCGTGGGCGTCGACTTGGCGCAGGTCGAAGAATCAGCGCAGGAAGATGGGAAGATCCTGATTGACGAAATCGTCGTGATGGGGGAGGCGGAGGCCCTTGAGATCTGCGGTGAGAGGCGAGACTCGGTGCTGCTGGTCAGGAATCACCTGGACGCTGCGTTCGGCGGATCTCGTTAGGGGTATTCTCAACGATTCGGGAACGCCACCGAGATCGGCCTCAAGAACGACAAAGTCCTGCAAGCGCACGTCGAATCGCTTCGCCTCATCGGTTGCGCGAAGCCACTAACGAATTCCTGGCGAATTACCTGATCACTATTGACTCATAGTGCTTGATAACTCCGCCGAACAGAGCAAATGTCATGGTGGAACTAATGTCCGAGGAGGTCACCATGACCGGCACAACAGCCCTGCCCGCGGTATTCGACGACTCTGCAGCTGGATGGGAACGTGCACTCTACGCATTCCTGTCTGAGAAACAGCGTCGCTCGGGATCCCAGCGAACGCTCGACAGCTACTACCGCATGCTTCAGCACTTCTTCCGCAGGCTCGGGAAGACCCCAGATCAGGTCACCAGCCAGGACGTATTTGCATTCGCCCACGGGAAAGGTATTTCAGGGCGTGAACCCTCGGGAATAACGATCGGCGCTCGACTCTCATGCCTATCGTCCTTCTTCAAGTTCTTGATCCGGATGGACATCGTGAAGGCCAATCCATGCGATGCGGTGGAGCGGCCTCGCACCCAGCCAAGCCCGCCGCGGGGCCTGAGCGCCGATCAGGTGAAGCGACTTCTGGACGTCATCCCGGACACGATCAAGGGCAGAAGGGACCGGGCGATCGTTCCAACTCTGGTGCTCACTGGCAGACGTAGAACGGAAATTGTTGACTTGAAGGCAGGCAATATCTCATTCGACGCAGACACTGCCTTCTACACCTATCGCGGGAAGGGCGGGAAGAAAGGACGACGAGAGCTGCCAGTGCCGGCGCTCGAAGCAATCAGGCGGACGCTATCCGACATCGGGAAGAACCTCTCCACGATGGAACCGGACGAGTCACTGTGGCTGGCGGGAGCCGGCGACCGCGGAGTGACGAGCGCGACCTTCTACAACCGATTCAGGCGGTACCTGGCAGAAGCAGGTCTGCCACTCTCCGGTGTTCACATCCGGCGACACACCGCTGCAAAACTACGGCGGGAGGTGGGCGAATCGATTGAGTCCGTGAGCCAGTTCTTGGACCACACCTCGCTCGGAGTGACCACGACCTATTTGAGGCGACTCGAGGGCCAGCAGGACCAGAACTGGCAGATCGTGGCGCAAACCATCGGAGTCTAATCCCGCCCTTAGACCGATTCTGACGCAATCGTCCTGACAGCCAAGTTGACAGCCAACGGGGCAGCACCGCTGCCGATCTCTATGGACGTTTTGGAACGGCCGCCAGCCATTCACGGGTTACGGTGGCACGCAGCATCACCCAATGGACGGCTGCACTCGGACTTTTAATCCGTGGGTCGAGGGTTCGATTCCCTCCCGGCTCACCAAGAGAGGTCGATAACCGCCCTCCAACCCTGTGAATTGGCCTCCAGCGTGGCGTGATCTCCGTTGCCGAGCAGGAGGTCTCCATGCAGAACAGGCAACGGACTCTACAGCACGCCAACAGCACCTCGACCGCATTTCGAGCGAACGGTCACAGCAATCCGAAAGAACGGTCGCTGCACTCCGAGAGCACGCTTTCTGGCCTCCACGCAGGCCGCGATGGCATGTTCGTGCCCATGGCATCCGCAACCGACTAGTCACCGACGATCACCAGGCTCAAGGACTCCTACGTGCTGGCCCTTCAAGCGTCCCGTCGCCGGCCGAGCACACTGGCCATGTACCGGCGCGTGCTGGACGGGTTCACCGGGTTCATGGACGGGCATACAGAAGAGCACCCGCTGCGGCGCCTTCGCCTGCCCAAGGTGCCTAAGGTAAAGATGAGGCCGCTGAGCCCGGACGAGGTTCAACAGCTCCTGCGTTCAACGAACAGTACGACGCTGAACGGACGGCGAACCGCGGCAATGGTCGCGGTTCTATACGACGCAGGTATGCGATCTGGCAAGCTGGTTCGTCTCAGACTCGGCGACGTTGACTTCCAATCCGGCGAGCTACATGTCCTGGGCAAGGGCGAGAAGGAGCGCACAGTCGTGGAGGGAAGGATCCCCTGCGAACCCTGCGCCGCTATCTGGATCTACGGCCCGCAGGCCTGGGCATCGCCGCAGACCGCATACTCGTAAACAGCACCGGTCGCCCCACCACCGTGAGTGACGTGGACCACATCTTCGGCCGGCTCAGCACGCGATGCGGGATACCCCGCCTTCATCCGCATCTGCTGCGACACAGTTTCGCCGTGCAGTTCCTTAGGAACGGAGGAGACGTCCTGACCCTTCAGCGTCTGCTGGGCCACGCTTCGATCGCAACGACGAACAGGTACGTCACGCTGGCCACCGTTGACCTGGTTAACACCCACCGAAGGAGCAGCCCGCTGGACAACATGTGAACACTGACCGGCAGGGCAGCAGGCGGCCTTGAACCCTCAAACCGCTGACCCCTGGTTCTGAAGACGACGGCCGGCCGTTTGATGTTGCACGATGTGGCCTGATTACTCCCGACCCAGACCTGTCGAAGACGGCCGTTCAGCTGATCTCGCACGATCTCGACCGATCAGACTTGATGCAAAACTTGGGTAAACACTTGGGCACGGCCACCCGGACCGTGCATGAAGATTTACCTTCAATGCCTGTGCCATGAAGAGCGTCCACGCCGTTTGCGAACGACTCTCAAAGCGGAGGGTAGAGCCGTAGTCGGATTTGAAACCGGATCGAGTCGAGCGGGAGCGTTAGCTTGGAAGGCTGGATGTCGAAAATCTCGAAATTCAGGCCCGTCTTCCCTGTGGGAATCGGCTCGTCGATCGGAAGGCTATTGACCCTGCCCCCAAATTACCCTCACTCAATTAAGTAGAATCTCTTCAGGTTATGGCTCCGAATGGGGCGATCTGCAAACTCGATCGGCGTGAGCCCATCCAGGCTCGTGTGCGGACGTGTTGTGTTGTAGTCATACCTCCATTCCGCGATGATCCGCCGCGCTTCGGCCAGGCCGACGAAGAGATGTTCGTTGAGGCACTCGTCGCGCAGGCGGCCGTTGAAACTCTCGACAAAGCCCTTTTTGCATGGGCTTGCCCGGTGCGATGCAGTGCTAGCCAACGCCGCGTTCCTGCTGCCAGCGCAGGATAGCGTTTGATGTCAGTTCGGTGCCGTTGTCGCTGACCAGCATGCGGTGGCGGGCAGGAAACCGACGGCTGCATTCGTCCTGCTCAGCTCAAAACGCCCCACGGTCTTGCCCGTCTTCTCGCCAGGTCCACAGGTGTGAACCGTCGGGATTCGGAGCAAAACGGCCAACTTACTTCTGGTACCTTGATCGACCGTTCGGTTCTCATTCGCCTCACCGGAGGCGCGTGATGAGGCGAGATCGGTTGGGCGGCCTGGTTCATGAATACCACCTAGCGGCATGACCGGGCTTCGGCAGCCTACGGGCCGAGCAGGGCAAGTTGTCCGGCAGGGGACAGACGACCGCACGAGAGGCGGAGAAACCATGTCATCGAAACTTTCCGGACTAGTCGCGGGAGCGACGGCTGTGTCCTGGGGAGCCCGGTGCGGGAAAATGGCACGCCGGGTTCTGATCGGGAGGTGGGCAGGCGACTCCGCGTCTCTACCGGACCTCGGCGATTCGGATGTATTGCAAGTATGATTCACTGACAGTCACTTCTTAATCGCTTCAGGTTGGGCGGCCGGGTTTGACCGCCGACTCGGAGGAGCGCCACGTGACAAATGCCTCCGCGCTGCCGCGCCTGCCTCATGAAGACGTTGAACGCCTTCATGAGGCTTCGCTTCAAATACTTGCCGACAAGGGCATTGCTGTGTACGACGAAGAGTTGCGCGGGCACCTGGTCAACGCTGGCGCTGTCCCATCAAGCGATCAGCTGCTCAGGCTGCCGCGGTCTCTGGTGGAAGAATCACTCTCCAACGCACCCCGGGACATACGCCTTTACGACATGCTCGGAGAGTCAATCAAGCTGGAGGCCGGATCTCGGCTTCTGACGACGCCCGGCGATTCGTTGCGGTTCTACGACGCCGCGAATGAGACGTTGCGTGATCCCCTACTTGATGATGTTGGCCCATATGTCCGTCTGGCAGATGCGCTTCCGGAGATCGCCATAACGCGCGGACAGCCCATGGCGCTCAGGGAGCCCGAAGGATTTCTCGGAATTCTGCTCGTGACGGAACAGCTCTTACTGAACACGACCAAACACCACTTCATATCGCCGATAGGTATCGATATGGTCGATGTCTGGATCGACGTGGCCTCAATCGTCAGACGCGGGGAACCTATCGGTGAACGGCCATTCTTTAGTGCAATGATCTGTCCGATCAGCCCGCTTCGCATCGGAATTGAGGGGGAGCAAAAGCTGGTGGCCCTGGCAAAACACAAGATTCCGATCGCCGCGACCTGCGCCCCGATCATGGGAGCGACCGCTCCGTACACGCAGGCAGGAACATTGGCCTTGATGAACGCCGAGAATCTGGCAATTCTTGTCTCTGCGCAAGTCGTGCAGCCGGGTACCCCGGTGTTCCTCGCGCCAGCGCCCAGCATGATGGACATGGCTACAGCGGCGATCTGCCTGGCGACGCCGGAGTTCTTCCAGATGCACCTCGGGGCAATGAGCCTGGCGGAGTATTACGGATTACCCAACTACCACCAACTGGCACACACGGACTCGCCTTCGCTGGACTATCAGGCGGGTCTAGAGCGCGGTCTTAGCATGCTGGCTTGGTGGCTGGCCGGGCCAGCGCTCATGGGTTCGGCCGGGCAGTTCCACAAAGGGCTCGTAGCGTCGCCGGAACAACTGCTCATGGACGTCGAGTGGTATCGCCACGTTCGGGCGCTATGCGGGTCTTTCGCGGTGAACGACGAGGAGCTGGCGCTTGACGAGATTTCGGATACTGAGCCCGGCGGAAATTTCCTTATCGGGCGGCGCACTTTAGAGCACCTTCGCGACGGAAGCCGTTTCAGCACGAAAGTATTCAATCGCGACTCCCTGCAGGGGACTCCCCGTCCGGCGATAGAACGCGCACGTGAGCAAGTCGCCGAAATCGTGAGCACCCACTCGCCGGAGGTTCCAACGGATATCGCGGATGAAATCCGTAGTTATGTCAGGGAACGACGTCTGAGCGAGGAAAGGCGCGGCGAGTCCGAACCGCACCAGTTCAACCGATGAATGTCGTTTGGCAGGCTTCCGGAAGATAGGAGGCGGTGATAGACGGCGGGCCAATGTGATCTCGGATGATGCTATGCCGCAGCTCGTCAGTTGCAATATCACGGGTGTGCGACGGCAGCTGACCACTACGCATTTGTTCCACCTACTAGAACTGAATGCGCCGGTAGCGAATGCCTCGCCGCTGGAGTACGAGGATCACCTAGCTCGAGCTGGCACAAGTCTCAACCGCGGATCGAATCGACGGCAGGCTCATTCGCTGGGGCGTGACGTTGGGCCAGGCGTTGGGCAGACAGAGGATATGGCGATGCCGGAAATCCAAGCGTGCATGGACCAAGTCCCACAAGTGGCGCGGGCGTTCAAGGAACTGATGGCCGTGGGTTGCAGCACATGGCAGATCGGTTCTGAGGGCATCCTGGCGTACGGAGATTTGCGAAATTTCCGGCCCAGTCAGACCTACCATTCATCCCCAGATCAGGGAGTTCAGCTCGTGAAATCGCAGCGCTGACCACGGCCGGGAATTGGGGAAATCGAGAAACAATGAGAAGGAACTAACAATGTTTGTCGCGTACCGTCGGGATCAAATCTTTAAGGACGTCGGAACAACTCGCCAGCTTTTCATAGACGACGACGTTATAGCCGTTGTCAAGAACGTGACGAGGACGCTGCACTCGCCCAAAAAGCGTCCTTCGAATCCGCTAATCAGTCGCGATCAGCCCTGGGAAGTGATCCCCCTCTTCCGCATGGGTTGCATGAACGTTCTGCACGATCCAGCGGACCAGCTTTTCAAGTGCTACTACGAGGACTACTACGACTCGTTCAAGCGAGACCAACACTCCCTTTTTATCGGCAACCGCGTGTACTACGCCCAGTCACGTGATGGGATTCACTGGCAGAAGCCGGGATTGGGAAAGCACCAGATCGACGGCCGGGACACCAACACCGTATTCAGTTATCCGCCCTACCAGCACGCGAGCGATTGCTCGATCATCTTGGACGATACCGAGGATGATCCGGCGCGGCGTTACAAGATGGCTTACTACCTGCGTACTGAAAACGTCAACGTTCCCAAGAAGCACGCATTTAACCCCCACTCGGACGGAGTGTGCCTTGCATTCTCCCCAAACGGTACCGACTGGACTCCTTACGACGGGAATCCAATCTTTCAATCGTGGGGCGGGGACGTGGAGATGCTTACGTATGATGCCGTCGACAAGAAATACATCATCTACGGGCGGTACGGTGGACAGTCGGGACCGAGTCCGCATCCGGAGCACGATAGCTGGTTCGCGCCTGTGATTCCCTCACAGCCGGAAGGCATATGGGGCACTCGCCGGCGGGTTTACAGAACTGAGAGCTCGGATTGCCTGAACTGGTCGGTGCCCGAGCTCCTGTTTGAGCCAGGTCTCAACGACAATTTGGACGACTCCCACTATGGCTTCATGTCGTGGCGAGCCGGCGATCTACATCTTGGCTTCCTAACGGTCCTGCATCAGGTGAAAAACGACATGGATTTCTATCTGCTATACAGCCGCGACGGGCTGAACTGGTCGCGACTGGCCGATCACCGCCCATTTGTATCGCGCGGGCCCGTAGGCACCTACGACTGCTTCGGAGCGGAACTTTCGAACCCTCCGCTTGAAGTGGGCGACGAGCTCTGGATCTACTACGGCGGCATGCAAGTGCATCACGACTGGTGGTTCGTCGGTGGACCGCAGGGCCTGGAAGCGGAAGAACTAACGGATCCAGAGTACGCGATGAACGGCCACCACCTGTGTCTGAGCACGTTGCGCAAGGACGGTTACGTTTCAATCGATGCCGGCATCCGCGAGGGTTACCTCGAGACGAAGCCTCTTTTTTCTGCCGCGCCGAATCTGTTCATCAACGGTCGCTGCGAAATGAACGGTTCGATTCGCGCTGAGATCACGGACACCTGGGGGAACGTGTGGGAGGGCTTCGGCGGCCTCGATTGCACTCCGTTAACCGGCGACAGCGTCCGGCATCAAGTGAATTGGTCCGGAGGGCCTGTCGTGAACCGAATACCGGGATCCGTAAAGCTGCGCTTCATTCTTCAAAATGCCGAGTTGTACGGGTTCGAATTCGGTGAAGCGTAGAATCTCGGGTCGGAAGCTCGCCGCTCTTCGATCGCCAAATATTTGAAAAGCGATGAGAAATGCGCCATTTCGACTTTCCCGCCTCGCTTAAACCTGTAGGGTGCACAAACTCGTTCGGGGTAGTTGGGATGAAGTTTTGGACCCCCGCAACTAGCTTCTGATACATGGGTCGCGATTGGTGGGTAGCAAGCGTCAGCAGCTGCCCCCGCGCCGGAAGTGCGAGCCGGCGATCAGTATTTCCTAATCGTGATCGAATAGCTTGGAGATCCTCTGGACCAAATGCTTCCGGTCAACACACCAGCCCACTTACAGCAGAAAGATCGCAACCCATTCCCGTTAGAGTGCTCTGATTATTTGGTATGGGCCAATGATCCAATTCGAAATCTATCTCGCGCCATATAGTGGATAGCCTTGTGCTATTGGGATTTGGCGAGGTCCCTGCGTGCGCGTAAGTCCGCCGATCGGGTGCGACACCAGCGCAGCGGGACCGCCTGAGGCGTATGAAGGCTTAGGACAGACGGGAGGCATTAACGCCATACAGTTCCCACGCACCTTTGACGAGATCACGCCGGAATGGCTGACCTCAACACTGCGCGAGCGAGACGTCATCACGTCATCGAAGGTCGAGTTGGTCGCGATTACGAACATCGGTGACGGCCGGGGCTTTATCGGCGAAGTGAACCGCGTCGACTTGGTCTACGACCGGCGGGAGAATGGCGCGCCTCGCTCCCTGATCGCCAAACTCGCACTTGCAGACGATGAGAAACGTAAGTTGTTCGATAGCTTTGGATTTTATGAGCGCGAGACCCGGTTCTACCAGGAATTATCGTCCGCCAGCGGTATGGCCACGCCCGCACTGTACTTTGCGGATTACGACGCGGACTCCGGCTACGTCATCCTCCTGCTCGAGGATCTGAGCCACCTGCGTACCGTGGACGAAGTGGATGACTGCAGCTTCGAGGACGCCAGTGCAGCGTTGCGATCACTGGCGATGATGCACGCGAAATGGTGGGAAGACGAAAGGCTCGCGGAGTTGACCTGGCTAATCAATCCCGCGGACCCCAGCCGATTAAGACAGGGGGAAGAAACGGTTGCGAGAAATCTAGAGCCATTTTTGGAGATGGCCGGGGATCACCTACCTCCCGGCCTTGAGGCCATAGCCCGTAAGCTCGGCCCCAAACTCGCGGACGTTCGGCTAGCAACAGCCCGCGGCCCCATTACTCTCAACCACGGAGATTTCAAGCTCGGGAACCTGTTCTTTGACGATGCAGGTAATGCTGCGAATCAGGTAATCGCGTATGACTGGCAATTGGCCAGCCGCAGCAGGGCTGCCGCTGATGTGGCAATGTTCACCATGAGGAGTCTTGCTGTTGAGAGCAGGCGCGCGCATGAGAATCGACTGATGACCGAGTACCACGCGGATCTGATGGACCGCAGCGTCAAAGGCTATTCGTACGACGAGTTTCTCACCGATGTTCGATTGGCGTTGCTGTCGAAGCTGGCAATCGACGCTGACGGAATGGTGAATTGGAGGGAAAGGCTGCTGTCCACGGACGAGGGACGCAAACGAATCGCCGCGGTGTGCGAACGAACTCAGATGCTCGTCGACTGGAATTGCGACGAGGCGATTCCGCGATAAGCACGCATGGGCGCGTGCGGGCGCACGTGGAAGATATTAAGGGCGTGAGGGTAACGGTGGTGCAGCTTCCGGGAAGTACAGCGCCGAACACGCGCAAATTGGGTACGTCTACGTTAGTGAGGAATGGCCAGACCGGATCTATTAGGCCGTGATCAAGCAAGTTGAACGAATCGCGGAAGGCGCGCCCTCTCCAACTAATTTCAACGACTTGACGCTCGTTACTCGCTGAACCGAAATCAGGTCGGCGGTGATGCGGCGCTCGACACTTTGGAACATGACGGAAACACTGCTCGACACTATTCCGAGATAGTGCCTATCGGCGCGCGGTAGGACTACGATCTAGCGGCGTCAATTTCGCCCGATCGGCGCGTCGACGGATAGCCAGCCGTCGACGCGAGCTCATCCCTCTAGCACCGTCGCAATCGCATCCTTCATTAGCATCTCCGATTCGGGTGATACGAAAGAGTCCGTCGGCTCGTATCCGCCCTCGTCGTATGACTTTGCCAGCGGGATGTAGCCCGTGCCGCAATCCCCATACGCCGCTACCGCCACGAAACGGTCAGGCCGTTGCCGCTGGGCGAACAGCTGATATTCGACGAAGGCCTCACCCGGCAGATGCAACAAGGTGAGCCGGTCTCCAATGAAGAGAGACGTGACCAGCGTCGTTCCACCAGCGGCGTGTCGCTGGATCCACGCAAGTCTCATGGCAGATTTGATTCGAGATTTCGGATCCTCGGACGGATCGCGGAGAATTCGGTGGTGCTCACGCTCACTCACCCGTAGGTCCGGCGGCAGCCGCAAGTCCAGCGTTCGCCACTCTAATCGGGTCGATTGAGTACGCTCCGACGTCCGTTCCGACTCAAGCATGGCTCTATACACGCGGTCGGCCAGGACAGACCGGTTACGGTGCGCTCCGTCGTTGTATTTGCCCGGACCGATGTTGCCGCCGCAGCCCGTGAAGTAGATGTGTTCTGTCCCGGCGTCCTCCGACGTCCGCCGGTTGCGCGCGTGGCCGACGAAGTCGCTGGTGACCCAGCCTTCGCCGTAGTGGCTACAGGGATGTACAGCGTAGTAGTGAAGCACCGCCAGATTCGTGTCGCCGTCCCAGAAGCTGACCGTCTTGAGCATCGGGTCGATCAGCCCCTCCGGTTCTGCCCTCAGGCCGCGGTCTGTGCACTTGGTGAATCGAACTGCTTTCACTTTTCCATCAGGGCCCATTATTCGCCTGTTGGATGCAACGTTCTGCACGCGCGCCTCACCGAGGCCGATGTGCGAAACGGGCCTCATTGACCGTACCGATGCGCTTGCTGCGTCGGCGACGCGTTTGACAGCACTCCGAGCCCATTTCTCGTCCATCAGTTGAGATGGACCGCCGGCCTCCCTGATCAGCCGCTGCGCCGCACGGTCCGGCCACGGCGCGTCATGCTGGTGTCCGCAATGGACCGCAACGCGTTCGGCGCTGGTCACCACCGCCGCCGCCAGCTCCTCGCGCCAGATCACATGGTCCTCGTTAGATATCTCGCACCAGTCCACGGAACACAACACCACCGGACCGTCGTCCCCGATCAGAACGACTCCGATGGCGAAGAGCGGGTCCGAGATTCCAATGGCGGGTTTGACCCAGCCCGCACAAAGCGGATGCCCGATGGGAGGTGTGACATCCGCGCGAAATGTTGCCATCTCCAGATCCGGCATCTTCGTCCCCCTTCGTAGAGCGTGCGTGGACCTGCCGCACTACGGTCGAATGCCAGAAAAAACTGGCAGAGCAATCTGCGCCCCACCCATTCTCCTCTCGGTACCCGATTCGATGCGAGTCCTTCAGGTCAATTTGGAGCGGAAGAGGGCGGCGCACTGCCCTCTATTTACTGGTCACTACGGTGAGTTCGGCGGAGAAGGACGTATGAGGGCGTTTGGCGTTGTGTCGAATGGATCTGACACTACGAGTCAATAGCGTCGCGCTGCTATGGCACTGACCACCGTGCGAGACTGATCTTCGTCCACCACGTCGACAGCGATACCCAGGAAGCCGCTCTACTAAGCCGGATCGTTTCGCGATCCGGCGGGATTCGTGTTCCGGCGAGATGGAGCCATCCTCCGTCACGTGGCCAGGTCTTATGGACCGGTCTACGACCGTTGAAGCTCTCCACATAGCCGTTCTCCCACGGTGAGCCGGGCTCGATGTAGAGGGTCTTGGCTCCCACTCGGCCAAGCCAGGCTCTGACCGCCTTGGCCGTAAACTCCGGACCGTTGTCAGAGCGGATGTGTTCGGGAACTCCCCTTCTCAGCATCAACTCGGCCAGCGTCTCGATCACGTCCACAGACCTGATGCTCCGCTCCGCCCTGATCGCCAGGCACTCCCGCGTGTACTCGTCGATGACGGTCAGCAGCCGTACCGACCTGCCGTCATGCGTCCTCGTGAAAACGAAGTCGTAGGCCCAAACGTGGTTGGGGCGCTGCGGTCGCAGACGCACACACGACCCGTCGTTGCGCCACAGCCTTGACCGTTTCGGCTGTTTTTGGGGCGCCTTCACCCCCTCCTGCCTCCAGATCCGCTCCACTCGCTTGTGGTTGACCACCCAGCCGCGTCGCCTCAGCAGTGCTCCGATCCTCCGATAGCCGTACCTGCCGTACTGGCTCGCCAGCTCCACGATCGCCGCGATCAACTCCTCTTCATATGCCGCGGGCACAGGCTCGTAGCGCTGTGTCGACCGTGGTTGTCCCAGCGCCCTGCAGGCACGCCGCTCGGAAACGCCCAACGCCTCCCTGCGCCGCCTCCTTCAGGAGCTGGTTGTCCAAAGTCAGGTCCGCCACCGCTCGCCGCAAACGGCCGTTCTCCGTCTGCAACTGCTTGAGACGCCGCGCCTGGTCGATCCGCAGCCCTCCGTACTCTGCCCGCCAGCGGTAGAAGGTCTGCTCAGTCACCCCTAGCTTGCGACTGGCTTGGGCCACCGTGCCGCCTTCAGCCATGGCCACCTCGGCCTCCCGCAGCTTCTTGATCACCTGCTCAGGCGTATGCTTCCGCCTTGCCATCTGTAACCCCCTCCTTTGGCCCAGTTTCTAACATTCATCCTGGACCCGGTTTCGGGGGGCAGGTCAGAGTGGTCGGGTTCTTAACTGATGCAGTCCGCGTTGAACAGCACCGTTGAAGGTGACGACACAGCCTGTTGGTTGAGGCCGTTGTCCGAGAGCTAGCGCGCTTAGAGTTCATAGGCGCGCCTGGGCCCAATCCACGACTGCTGTAGCGACCCGGACCGCGTCGTCATACTCATCTTCAGAGACGGGATCAGCAACGTCGGGATAGCGAGAGGCGGTGGCATATGGGTTGAGCTTTTCTGCTTGGCGGATCTCTTCCGGAATCGTCTCGCCGGCCTCTTCGAGCAAGGTGAGCAGGAGACCCAGGTCGTGCACATAGGGGAAGTCCACGCCGCGTGCGATCAGTAGAGCCTTTACGGCCTTTTCGGCCGCCTGCTGGGCATCGAAGCAGAGGTCTTCCAGGTAGACACCTGGGACTCGGTTGGCGGCCTTGATGAGATTGCTGCGGGCGCGGTTGATCCATTCGCGGGGATCGTCGGGCGGGAAGCGCTCAGGCGGCTTCATAGACGACGGTACCCTCCTGCAGAGCCGGTTTGATTACAAGGGCGTGGCTGTCCTTATAGCGCTCCAGGTTGGCCGGCGCGACGATGATGGCGTCGACGGCGACTTGGATGCCACGCAGTTGGCGGTAGATACGAGCTGCGAGACCGCGCACGTCCTCCGTGTCTTTGACGACCAGGAGGTCGACGTCGCTGTGGGGACCCATTTCGCCGCGAGCGGCGGACCCGAAGAGAATGATCTTGTCGGGCTGGGCAACGGCGACGATTCGCTGAATGATGTCGTCCAGCGTTTGATGATCGAGCGTACTGTTATTCATGGACGATTCATTTCGCTGCACGGCGAAGCGCCTCGTGGTGCAATTTGCAGGAATGGTCGAGCACAGTCGAACACGGAGAGGAGGTCAATTGCATACAAGCACATCCCGCAGGACCATTTCGCGCTTGTATGTTAGTCGGAGGAGCGCGTGAGTAGGTCCGGCTGGCAGTTTGATTGCACGGGGCGTCCGAGGCGGCAAAGCTGCTCTGGTGAGTTGGCCTCGACGATATAATTGGGATGAGGCTGGGCCGCAGAGATCCTGAGAGTTCATGGGCTTGGGGGAGCAGGAAGAAGCTGCTCAGCTAGCGAAAACCGAGTGTTCGGCGACTAGCAACCATTACCAAACACTACCTTTGCTGGCAAAAAAGGTTTGGTAGTGGATGGTAGTGGGGTCGGAGGCGCAGCGAGGTCAATCGAGCGCGGTTCGGCCATAGGGGGAGGCGCGCGAGCAGCGTCCTGTCCGAGCGTCAGCACTCAATTACACAACCGCCAGGCCCCGTAGACAGGCGCCCCGTGGCGGGCAAGTTGGCCGAATCGGCCAGAAAGCAACCCATGTTCGTCCAAGCTCGATAGCGCGCCCTGTGGCGCGACGGGGGCGAACCGGGCGGCGATGTGGGCGTCGCCGGCGCGGCAGAAGTCTACGCCAAGCGCAGACGCTGTTATATAGGAAGTAATGATCGACAATGAACGCTCCTTCCGATGGTTGCGAGCGGCGGCATGTTGTTCGGTATCCGGAAACCCAATGGCTCGCCCAGCCCGCTGAACGGGCGATTGCAGAAGAGGAGCGGAGGCGGTTGAGCGGAGCGTTACCCGCGTCGAGGAGACAGCTACTCGGCAGCTATCAAGCTCGGTGACTCGCAACTGGGGGAGGTGGTCGCCGATCCTTGGTACAGGATGATGCCTGGGGCGAGGGGATTCCGGCTCAGGCGGCGATAACGCGATGGAGATTGTAGCTGCAACTCGCAGCGATGTGCAAGGGACAGGCAACAATTGAGGGTGATAGACCGAGGTACATCGTAGATCTAACGGGGCGCGGACTTTCCCGCCCGAGTAGTCGTCCAGATGCAACTTGACCATAAGCAGCCAGGTAAAGAGCGACGATACGGCACGTCGACGAATCCGGTCAGAACACATCACCACCAAACTCCAGGAAGCGCAGCTACGTACCGCACGTCGGCTGTCTGTCGCGGAAGTGTGCGGCGCGATGGGCCTCGCGGAGGGCCTGTCTTTTCCGCCGGACCCTCAAGGAGCTGCGTCAACATGCTCATCTAAGCGCCGTCCGTCTCGTTGCCCACATGAGAACAAATGCAGTCACGGCGAGTCCCAATATCCAGTGTACTTGCCACGCTGCGAACACCAAGAGCGCGAGACCTAGTAGGCCAAATTACTCATTCAAGCCGAGTCGGAGCGGCCAGTCTCGCCTCTATCGAATTGCTCCGGTCTTACAAATCGGTGGTTCCTGTCGATGTGTACCTGCGCCAGGCCACGCGATAAAGCGCAAGACTGGCCAGCGTCAGAACGGCACCGATCACGGGACTCAGCAGCCCAGGCCAGTACTCCGCGTCGAGGCGGAGGGCGACTGGCCAGTAGGAGGTAAATGCGAACGGAACAACTGTTAACAGAATCCCGACCGATGGCGGGAGGATGTCGAGTGGATACTTTCCCTGGTCGTATAGGGCGGAGACGCCTCTCCACAATGTCTGCGCCTGGCCAAACCAGCTGACCGTGCAAGAAATCAGCATGCCGAGACCGAACCAGATCATGGCCGACGACACGACCCCGACGAGTAGCAACGGAACCGAGCCGCGGCCCGTCGGCCAGTTGAGGCGAATCCTCCGTCGCTGGGGTGTCTTCATGCAGGCTTTTGACTCCACTGACGTGAGACATTTCCATCTGAATCGAAGAACGGACACACTGCATGCCCGAAGGCGCGGTAGAGCGTGTCGCACAAGCGTTTTGGCATCATCGTGAAATCAGTCGGAGATTCGTATCGCAGCGGAGGAAGCGGAAGCTCGGGCAACGGCAAAAACAGCCTGATGAATCGAGAAATGCGTCCCCGAAATCCATAAACAGAGCCGAGTCGGTTCCAGATGGAGGTTTGGAGCGCCGAATGAGCGCTCCGTCCTAGTGGCTCGATGATCGGCTCGACCATGTCGTATGAAAATGGGAATTCGTAGGGGTATGGGGGTCCGATATTCCGTCCGGGTTCGATTACTTCGTCTAATTAGGAAGGTGGCCTGGCTGAGTCCGTGGGGTTCCACCTAAAAGTGTGTAAATAGCCTCAGGCGGCGACCTTTTCTCTCCCGCTTTTCAAATGTTTTCCGTCGACAAATACAGCTCCTTCCGCGACCTCGGCTACCAGGTGCGGCGCGTGAAGACGCCGAAATCGTTTTTCCGCCACCAGCAGGGTTTTCCAGATCACCGCGGTGGCGTTGGCGACTTTCTTGTACCGCTTGGCCGCTCCCGTCCGCAACTGCACCGCGGCAAAAGGCGACTCGATCACGTTGGTGGTGCGGATGTCTTTCCAGTGGGGCTTCGGGAAACCGCAAAACGTGACCATCCGCTCCCAGTCGTGCTCGATGAGATCTGCAGCTCCTTAAGGAGGCCACTGTCTCGTATGTACTGGACCAGTACAGTCGCTTGACAGGCCAAATACGGCGGTTTACGCTGCCACAGCTTTATCGTCCAAGATCGATCTTGGGCAGGTGGATCAACGCGACGGCTCGGGTGACAGAGTTAGCCCATTGGGCTTAAGAGTCACCTGTGGGCGACTGGCGGGCGGTCCTGCAGCAGACCCGGAGGATTGGAGAGGGAAGGCACCAGCTTGGGCGGACCTAGTCACGCTATGCACGAAATCACCGGCATCGTGCCGGTGCTACCGACGCCATTTGATGCCGCAGGCGAAGACATTGATCTGGAAGCGGTGGGTCGGCTGATTGACTTCGCGGTGGAATCGGGCGCGGCGGCGGTCTGCCTGCCCGCCTACGGGAGCGAGTTCTACAAGCTGACAGAGGCGGAGCGCCACCTCCTGGTGGAGGCGGCAATCACAGCCGCAGCTGGCCGGATTCCGGTGATAGCGCAGTGCAATCACGGCAGTCCTCGGGTGGCGGCAGCGTTTGCCCGGCGCTACGTCGAAGCCGGCGCCGACGTCGTTTCTATCGCCCTCCCGCGCCTTTTCCCGTTGGCGGAAGCAGAGCTGATCGAATTCGCCGAGCAGGTGTGCCGCGCGGTGCCGACTCCCGTTCTGGTCCAGGACTTCAACCCGGCAGGGTTGACCGTTGGGGCCGATTTCTGCCGTGAACTGCACAGTCGCTGCTCAAACTTTCGATATTTGAAGTTGGAAGAGCCTCACATGGGGGCCAAGGTACAAGCGATCCGCGAGGCCACCGCCGATGGGGTAGCAGTGTTCGAAGGTTGGGGCGGGCTCTACACATTGGAGCTGTTGCCAAGCGGAATCAAGGGAGTCATGCCAGGGCTCAGTGTTACCGACATCATGGCCGAAGTCTGGCGGTTGGGGACCACCGGGAAGATGGCTGAGGCGATCGAGTTGTTTGCGCCGTTGACCGTATGGCTCGCATTCGTTCTGACCGACATGGAAGTGTTCAATGTGCTGGAGAAGCGGCTTCTGGTTGCGCGCGGGGTACTCGAGGAGGGAGCGACCCGCCAAGCAACACGGGTATTGAGCGCCGATGTGCTGGCCCATGCCGACTTCTTGTGCGCACAAGTCATCCGCGTGGCGGACCGGGTTGCGCCCGACGACGGAAGTCTGAGTACGAGAGCGGAGACTGCCAAAGGATCTCTCCGACCGGCATCCTAGAGAAGGATACCCGTGGACACTACAATGCACGAGAGTGAACCTAAAGAAATCGAGCCGTGAACGGATTTAAAGGGGCTTCTTACCGGGTAATCGATGGCAATTGGTCTGGCTACCTGTGGACGTCTGTTAGTCCAGGCAGAATCACGGAGGGTAAATGGGTTGAGTTGTAGATGGGTTGAGTTGTAGCATGACATTGACTGAGTTGCGCGCCTAAGCAATGAGCGGACCAGTCGAAACGTTCAGGAGACCTATGAAACTGGATAAGAGAGAGGAAGAATATGGGAATTATGACGCCGCAGATGAGAAGTCGACGGAACCTGTTGAAGTTTGCCGCAATCGGAGGCGCCTCCCTGGTCGCTATGGCGGCAGTAACTGGATGTGGCGAGACACAGGTACAGGTAGTTGAGGTTATCAAGGAAGTTCCAGTAGAAAAAGTCAAGGAAGTCGTCAAGGAAGTTGCGGTCGTCCAGGAGAAGATTGTAACCAAGATCGTCGAGGCCAAGCCGGCTCAGCGCAAGATCGAAACTGTCACTTTCTGGGACTTCGAGACCCGTGATCTCGGTGTTGCTGCCCAGGACGCCTGGATGGCACGGGCCGGTACACACGCCGCCGTCCGCGTTGAGCGACTTGTGGTGCCGTTCCCTGAAACGGAGCCGAAAGTGCTCGCGGCTAAAGCGAGCAACACCTTACCCGATATGGTTTGGAGCCAGCCCGACTCGTGTTGGAGCTGGGCGGCCTTGGGCATTGTGGCTCCGGTTGACGAAGTACATAGCCTTATAGGCTCAGGAAAGTTCGGAGACAACCCGCTAAATGCCACGATCGTCGAAGGGAAAAGCTTCGGCGTTCCGCAGTTCTTGTGGCCGCACATCCTCTACTACCGCATGGACAAGTACGAAGAAAACAACCTTGCGGAACCGACCTCGTGGGACGACATCGCGGCCAATGCAGAGGCCCTCAACAGCCCCGCGGATCACTATGGTTTCTTTACGTACTTGAAGGATGCCCATCCGAAACTCGCCTGGAACCTGATGCCGGCTTTTGACGCTTATGTTTTCGACCGCGACGGTAAAGTTGCGCTCAACAGTTCCGGGACATTAGGGGCGCTCGAGCTCGCCAAGAAGCTATTCGCGATCTCGCCACCTGGCGTGGCCGGGAGTGACGAGGGGGCTGGCCGCACGGCATTTCTCAACGATTTGGCGTCGCACATGACTTCCTCTACATCGTTTTCCACGGGGCTCGCGGCTGCGCCCGATGATCTGCTCGCGAGGGTTGGCGCCGTCGCGCAGCCCAGCGTAGTTGGTGATTCGGCCGGACTGGCTGGGATGAATATTCTCAACATTACGACCGGGACAAAGCAGCCTGATCGGATGATTGAGTTGTTCGCGGCACTCTTTGATCACGAAATCTATCAGAAGTGGTTCGTGAGCACGGTCCTTGGTTGGGCTCCGACTCTAAGATCTGTCCAGGAAGGCACCGACTACTGGGAGGCTGACCGAGTCAAACCGGTCGCACGATTGGTTCGGACTGGTGTCGCGGCATCCAACCGCGCGTGGCCTTCTGGATCCAAGTTTGCTTCTGAGGGATCGAAACTCCTCGGCACAGTTACAGCACGCAACGTCCTAAAGGATATGTTCACCAAGGTGGCGGATGGAACGGCGCCAGAAGCGGCTCTGGAAGCGGCAACTTCTGAGGTCGAAAAGGTAGTTGCCGACGCCGGATAGCCGGCCATTTGAGCGAGTTGCGTCGGCGGCGGGCAGACAAGGACCACTAATCGGCCCGATATCTGGCACACGACAAGTAGTCGCGCCGCCGACGCAAAACTCCGGGAGGTAGCTCATGGGCGTTCGCCTCAGTTTGCGACGGCGTGAGCAGCTGCTCGGGCTGGCGCTCATAAGTCCGGCCGTTCTCTTTATCGGTGCCGTCGTTATCTACCCGGTCGTCACGACGCTCGGTCTCTCACTGTTCTCTGAGAATTTGCTTCAGCCTGAAAAAGGTACGCAGTTTGTTGGACTAGCGAATTTCGCACGCGTTCTCCGCGACGGTCTGTTCTGGACTGGCCTGAAGAATACCGTGGTCTTGACGGTTGCGGCAGTGATCGCCGAGGTGGTGCTTGGCCTGATCGTCGCACTAACGCTCAATGCGCCGTTTCGCGGCCGTGGCGTTATTAGAACGTTAAATATTCTTCCCTGGGTGGTGCCATCATTCGTCGCGGCATTTATTTGGATCTGGCTTTTGCACCCATTGTTTGGTCCCATCAATCAATTCTTGCTTTGGTCAGGCCTTGTTGACGAGGGCGTTCCCTGGTTGTCTCAGAGATCGACTGCCATGGGATCAGTAATCCTGGTTTCTGTATGGAAGGGTCTTCCATGGACTTTCTTGGTTTTCCTGGCTGGCCTGCAAGGCATTCCTGAGGAATGGTACGAAGCGGCAAAAGTTGACGGTGCTTCGCCGTGGCAACAGTTTCGCTATATCACCTTGCCATCGCTGCGTTACATTCTCGTCATTGTTATTGTGCTGCGAACGATTTGGACTTTCAACAACTTCGATCTTGTCTATCTATTGACTGGCGGGGGGCCTGCCCGCGCCACGGTTACGCTTCCTCTTAATGTTTACTCGACGGCATTCTTACAGTTTGACTTTGGGCTGTCGGCGGCCATTGCGGCATTCATGGTTTTCCTGGTGCTTGGCTTGTCCATTACGGTGCTGAAACTGAGCCGGGTTGAGAGCGAATCGTGATGGGATGGGTACGCGGCGGCCATGGGTTTCAACGGCACGGCAGGCGTGCGGTATTGGCTGTGGTCATCACCATCACCACGGTTTTCCCAATCTACTTCATGATCTCTGGCGCCCTGAGTCCGCCAGACGTGTTCATCACCCGTCTGGGTGGTCACACAGAAGGTGGCCTCCTCGATGTGCTCTTTCCGAGGCCACCTGTATTGGAACACTTTGTTACGGTTCTGGCCGACAGATTGTTTCTTCGTTACATGGCAAACAGCCTCATAGTTGCCAGCATCACAGCCGCACTCGCTATCCTGGTATGCACTCTCGGGGCATATAGCTTGGCCAGACTCCGCTTTCCCGGCAGTAACTTTATCGGCCGGATCGCGCTGCTTACCTACACTGTGCCGTCCGTCCTGCTCCTTATTCCCTTGTTCAAGATCGTGGTAGGCATAGGGATCAATGACTCGCTGACCTCGCTAGTCCTGACTTATACAACATTCGCGATCCCATTTTCACTCTGGATGCTGCGCGCTTTCTTTCAGTCTCTTCCTCCGGAGCTAGAAGATGCCGCAATGGTCGATGGAGCAGGACGCCTTGGCGCCCTCTTCAGGGTGATCTTGCCACTTTCCATGCCAGGTGTTGCCGCAACGGCATTGTTTGCGTTCATCCTGGCCTGGAACGAGTTCTTGTTTGCCTTGATATTCACGTCATCCGACGACGTTCGGACGCTGCCGATCGGTGTGGCATTAACTATGACGCGGGAACAGACCGCTGTGGATTGGGCGACCGCAATGGCTGCCTCGACGGTTTCTTCGTTGCCGATCTTCATACTCGTGATGCTTGGCCAGCGGGGGTTCGTGCGCGGGCTGACTGCAGGCGGTGTCAAGGGGTGATTTCACAGTGTTCGAAGAATTTTGCGTCATAAATGTGACATGAGGAGAACAGCATGCTAGTGGACGTACACACCCATTGCATCCAGCCAGAGCATGTCGGTGAGGCATCGAAGCTGGCCATGGAGCGCGCTGGCTATCCGCCGATGAAGCCGCTGTCGTTTGAAGAATTCAGCCGCGAGATGGAAGTGGTGGACCGGGCGATAGTGTTTGGGGTTCGAGCCATCGCATCCGGCAATCTTAGTCCGAACGATTTTACCGCAGAGTGGGTGAGTAACGATCCAGCAAAGCTCATCGGATTTGCGGCGATCGACCCGACCGAGGAAGACCATTTGGAGCAGATGGAGTTCAGCGCAACCGATCTAGGTCTACGCGGATTCAAGGTTTACCCGATGCTGGCACGGTTCAGTCCGGCCGATCCTACTGTGTTTCCAATGTACGCGATGGCAGAAAGGTTAGGCTTACCAATCCTGTTTCACACAGGAGCACATCCGGGCCCGCGCGCGGTGCTCAAATACAGTCAGCCGCTGCTATTCGATGAAGTGGCGCAGGCGTTCCCGGAATTGAAAATCGTCATGGCGCACATGGCGCACCCTTGGCAGCGAGACTGCGCCGTGGTGCTACGGAAGCACCCCAATCTCTATGCCGACGTGTCAGGGGCGGGGTGGGTGCGACCGTGGCAGGCATGGGAAGGGTTGATACTGATGCAGGAGTGGGGCGTGGGCCACAAGCTAATGTTCGGCTCAGACTTTCCGAACTGGACTCCGAAGGGGGGCATGGAAGCAATGCGCCGCCTGAACGAACTCGTCGAAGGTACAGGCTTGCCCACGATTTCGGAGGAGTTGATTGATGGTATCTTCACCCGCGATTCACTAACGCTGCTCGGAATAGGGTAGCCGGGTGCGTATGTCGCGTGTCCATGGTCTTTTTGTGGATGTTTAGGGACGAACGAGAGGTATGTCGATGAAGAAGATGATCGTGACCGAATGCAAGGTGTTCGTCATTGGTGGCTCGTGGCGCAACTGGGTGATCGTCAAACTTGAGACCGATTCGGGCGTATCTGGAGTCGGAGAGGCAACTCTTGAAGGAAAAGAGGCTTCTTCCGCTCAAGCGGTGCGAGAGCTTGCGCGTTATATCGTAGGAAAGGATGCCCGTCAGATTGAGTTGCACTTCCAGGAGATGTACCGTCGGGCGTTCTACGCCGGTGGCGAGGTTCTCACGAGCGCGATCAGCGGGGTGGAAACGGCGCTCTGGGATATCAAGGGCAAGGCTCTAGATGTCCCGGTGTACGAACTTCTAGGTGGAAAGGTGCGTGACCGTGTAAAGCTCTATGCAAACGCTTGGTACCAGCAGGGTTCCACCTCTGAGGAGTTTTTCGACGCAGCCAAGCGAATCTTGGAACTTGGCGCTCAGGGTTTGAAATTCAATCCCTGGGGCCGCAGGGAAGGGATCGACTTCTACCGGTTGGAGAACCGCATTCTGCGTGAGGGCGTTGAAGCTGTTGCAGCTGTACGGGAGGCAGTCGGCCCGGATATAGACATGTATATCGATTGCAATGGGATATTCAACACCGTGGGTAACGCCGTTCGCGCGGCAAAAGCGGTTGAACAATTCAACATAAGCTTCTTTGAGGAACCAGTGCCGCACGAGAATCTGGACGCCATGGCTTATGTCCGAAGCAAGATCGACATTCCCGTGGCAACCGGCGAGCGGCTCTTCACCATATTCAGCTACACCCAGCTGCTCGAGAAACGTGGGGTCGATGTCATACAGCCCGACATGTCCCACTGCGGCGGCATGCTGGAAGCGAGGAAAATCGCGGCCATTGCCGATGCCCACTACGTTCCCATCGCTCCTCACAATCCCAACGGCGAAGTCTCATACGCTTCGGCTGTACAGATGGCAGCGTGCGTTCCTAACTTCCTGGTACTCGAGAGTTTTCCGCCGGAGAAGTGGGCCGAGGATGTGTGTGCCAATCCCAAGGTAATCAAAGACGGATGGCTTGAAATTCCCGAACGACCGGGGCTTGGCGTGGAGCTCAACGAAGAGGAAGCGTTGAAGCATCCGTACGAACCTTACGATCTTTACAACCTTCATCGACCGGAAGGGAGCTTGCCGGTGCCGACTTACGAAGACTCACTCCGCTGAGGCGATGAGTGTGCGCTGAGCGAGTAGCCGCAGGCTGAGGAGTGCCGCTGCCAATCAAACGCAAAGGACCGGAAGATGAGAGTTGACGTTCATGCACACTGCATTCAACCGGATCACGTGACCGCGGCCGCCCACAGCAAGATGGAGCGTGGCGGATATGCCCCGATGCAGGACATGGAGTTCGATGACTTCATGCGGCACATGGAGCCGGTGGACAGGGCTATTTGCTTCGGAGTGCGTGGCCGCGCGACGGGCACCTTGACACCCGACGAGTACACTGCGGAGTGGGTGAACCGAGCGCCTGACAAGCTCCTCGGGTTCATGGCCATCGATCCTATGGAGGACAATTATCTGGAGCAGATCGACCGGGCTTCGTTGGACCTTGGATTGCGCGGGATCAAGCTCCACCCGATACTGGGGCGCTACAATCCGGCCGACCCCAAGGTTTTCCCGCTCTACGAAAAGGCGATAGATCTAGGTCTGCCGATACTCACTCACCTCGGTGCCCACCCGGACGATAGGGCCTCCCTGAAGAACAGTGAGCCCCTGCTGTTTGATGACGTTGCTCAGGCGTTTGCTGAGCTAAAGATCGTCATAGCCCACATGGCTCACCCATGGCAGCGAGACTGCGCGGTTCTCTTGCGAAAGCACCGAAATGTGTATGCGGACGTGTCTGGGGCCGGTTGGGTACGACCGTGGCAGGCATGGCAAGCGATCACACTCATGATCGAATGGGGAGTTGCGGACAAGCTGTTGTTCGGGTCCGATTTCCCGTTCTGGACGCCTCAGGAGGGCATGGACAAGATGCGGCGTTTGAACGAACAGGTGCAGGGAACGCATTTCCCGCGAATTCCGGATCAAGTCATCGACGGCATCATCAATCGCGACTCGCTTAATCTGCTGGGGATTGCCTAGGTCAGGCGGACCAGAACTGGCGATTGCCGCTGCAATGCAGCGCTTGCACTCAGTCTCCGTGTCCACAAGCCCGGACGGTGAAATCCCAGCGGCAGCCGGGTAGTAGGCCCGTACGGTGCAAAAACTCGATCATGCCGCGAGTCGGCACTCATGAAGCAGGCCGCCCAGTCGATCTCGCCTCCGCACGCGGATTGACTCAGACCGGTCCGTTTATGCAGACCGGCTCGCTCGTTCGGGTGGGCGCAGCTCAAGTCCTCGATGCGGCTGACCTTGCCCCCGAAAATGCCCTCGATTTTGAGTAGAGTCCGTTCAATGGGACGAGACGGATATGAGACGGAGCAGGTATCCCGAGGAGCAGATCATCGGCATCCTCAAAGTGCAGCAGGCGGGGTTGCCGGCCGCGGAGCTCTCGGGCGAGGGATCCGTTACGGAACGTTTGCAGAATGTTGGCAGCGGTCCGGCCTGAATCAGGTCGAATCTTGCCAATGGATTGCTAATGGAATTGCGGCTAACGGCGGCGACTTCCGAAGATCAGCGACGCTTGGGCAGCTCGCTTTACGGGAATAGCGACGACCGGAGGCCAGCACCGAATACGGGCGGAAGTTGATGCGAGCGAATTACAAAAGCGCTGGTCTGCAAGCCGCCTTGACCGGCTGAGACGCCAGGCCGCTACCCGCCTACCCGGCTTGCCCGGGTTTCTATGTGATCCGCCCGTGAATCCCGGGTACACCGGGTCCGCGGGTGGGCGGGTGCCAGCAGATCGGGCCGTTCGAGAGGCTTTTTGCATTCTCCGTTTTGACCACGCCTAATCTTACGTATGGACAGCCGTGTGATTTCGTGGTGATGTCACCCGTGAACCAGCAGATTTCGACGTGCTATAGGGCCGTGTTGGCGGGAGTTTGAAGGGCCTGATTTGCTCTTGCAGGCGATCAGAAAGCAGCAGACCGGACGACCGCAATGAACGAATTGCCGCAGCCGAGTCGCTCTCAGTCGATCGATCAGTCGAGCGCGACATAGACGGTTGTCTTGCCTGTCCGGTCTATTCGAATACGGCCTCGGGATTCCAGCGCATCGGCAACGTCGTTCATCTGGCGGGGAGTCAGATTCCTGTTATCCATCAGTCTCGAACGCAGCACGCCTCCGGGACCGGCTCCCTCAATTGCAGCGAGGATTCGGTTAGTAAGCTGCTGGTCTCGCGTCATGCCTAGCTGCGATAGCAGTTCCGCAGTTCCCGGAATTAACCGCTCAAGGAACCAAATCGCGTATGCCATATCGGCCTCGGAAATCTCACCGTTCAAGTCGGATATCGCATTGTTCGGAGTCTGCACCTTCGGATCCCACTTCAGCTCTTCGTCCTGATCGGCCGGTGAGAAAGTGATCCGCACGCTAGTTTCCGCTGCTGCTGCCAACAGAGCCAACTTGGGCACCACTTCAATCAGCCGGGCGAACCATTTGTCCAACTCCGGACGGGCCGTTGCTCTACCCTCAATCGTCTTCCCGTAGCGATCGAGCAGACTTGCGGCGGCGTCGGTCATATGACATTGACCGTATGAGCGGTGGTTGCGCCCAACCGTTCCCGCTTTCCAGGGAGTGTGCAATCCGCGGAGGCTCCAGAACGCCCGACTCTCAAAAAGCCCGATTGCCTTTTTCGACAGCGGCGACCTCTTCCGACGTCAGGTGTCGTAAGGACAGGCGACCCGGACGCGTAGACGGAGTGACGATCAGGAACCGTGCAATGAATCCCGTATCCAGATCGTCTTGTTGAGCTGAGCTGGTCAATGCTGTAGGCGTGGTCGCCGAGAGAATCGAGACGCGTGGGCGGTCAGCTGTTGTTACCTTTGGGACTGTTCGCCTAGTCATCCCTACCGGGGTACCGTCGTAGAGTTGCATAAGCAGCTCAGGAGTCTGTGCGTGATAGCCAGATTTTCGCTTCGTCTGCTTCAGCAATCCGCTCAACTCGTCCTTGATCAGGAGTGTCACGTTTCCATCGCGATGCGCCACTTCTTCGATTAGAGCTTCGGGGCTGAAGTCGCTTGGAACGATTCCCTCGGGGCGGATCTTGCGAAGAGCCGTTCGCGCTGCCTTCAAGCAAGTAGTTTTGCGGGAGAGCGTGCTCGTTCCTGCCAACATCACGTACAGATTCGGAGCGGTGCCGGCGCCAAGAACGGATCCCGTCATCGGTGCCAGAAAACGAGAGTCAGCGTAGATTGCGGACAGGAGAAAGAACCCGACTCCGCGGTGAAAGTCATGTGGCGCGTCGGTATATTTGCCGCTTCCGTCGACGAACTTCTCGATCAGTCTTCGTCGCCAATTTGGATCTATTCGTGACAGTTCTTTATCGTCTATGAACGGTTTTGGCCGTGACTTTGGTGAACGTGCGGCGATCTTCTTGGGTTGGGGCGACAAGCTCCGTCTTACAGCTTTGCGCACTAACTGTTTGATCTTCTTCTGGAACTTCGCGTCGCTGCATCCGAGGCTGACGTACAGATCAGTTATGTCGCCCCCATCCCCAAGGGACTCAGGCAGGTTGAGGATGAATGCCTCCACGCCGATATCGACGAGCGCGTAGGCTAACTTGCGAGAGCCATCATCACCGGCCTCGTCCAAGTCATAGGTGATGAAGGCACGTGTGACGCCGGCATCTCTCAGCGTTCTCAGCGCCTCCTTCGAGACGGCAGTCGCATCGGCGGTGAGCGAAACGACGTTCTTGAACCCGGCTTGGTGCATGATCCAGACGTCCGGCTCGCCCTCCACGATGCAGACCGAGTCGCCGACCAGATCATGAGCGTTATATAGACGCGGCGTATTTCCGGTCTTTTTGTCCCAGAAATAGGCGTTTCCGGTGCCCCCAGGAAGCGCCTTGAATTTCGTCCGCCGTTGTTTGCCTTGTCCGACTGGAATGGCATGACCGTGCCGGTCGGCGTCATATTCGATCTCAAAGTGTTCGATCGTTTCAGATGTCAGGCCACGAACTTCAAGCACGAGATCGGGAACAAGCCAAGAAACCGGGCCACCTTGCCCGCAGTGCTTGCAGTGAAAGACACCCTTAGCGTCGTCAACGTAGAGAATGTCGTGACGGAGGTAGCCGCAATCTGGACACTCCTGACCAATCCATTCGCCGTTGATTGGGCCACGGAGCGATAACTCGTCAACGATCCGGATCTTGTGTTCTAGCCACCACTCTTGAAGTTTCATACCGTTCTCTCCTTGAAGCCCTTCGGCCTCAGTCGCGTAATTGGAACGCGCTTAAGGAATGGGATTAAGGCGCGGGAGTGAACGGGTGTTGAAGAAAACCCGGTCGTTGCTCAGTGAACCGTCGCTGGCCACATCGAACGCCCTGACGTGCCGCGCATGAGTATCGTCGACGTACAGGACTTGCTCGCCGGGATTGAAGGCCAGCCCGTTCGGCCGCAGAAAATCGTCCGCAAGCATTTCGATCGATCGATCTGGTAGCACTCGATACAGTGCGTTAAAGCCGAGCTCACTCTTGATTTCGGCATCGAGGGGATTATTCGGTGATGGAATCAGACCGTACGGCGGATCCGTGAAGTAAACGATTCCGTCGGAACGGACGACTATATCGTTCGGGCTGTTGAGCCTCTTGCCGTCGTAGGTTTCGGCCAGGGTCTCGACCGTGCCGTCCGCCTGAGTTATCGACACCCGCCGATTCAGGTGCTCGCAGGCCAGGAGCCGTCCCTGCTTATCAAGAGTCAGACCGTTTGAGCGCCCACTGGGCGTACGAAACGTGCTGACAGACGGCCCTTCGGGTCCCTCGTCCCATCTCACGATGCGGTTGTTCGGGATATCGCTGAATATCAGATGGTCTCCTCGCCAAAGCGGCCCTTCGGTAAATGTGAAGCCCCCGGCGATACGCTCTATCTGTGTATCGTCAGGGATCAGTTCCAACAGCCGCGTGTCGAGTACTTCGATCATCGGGTCCATCTGGATTCCTTTCTCGGGTGCGTTGACCGGGCGCAAATACTATCCAATATGAGCGGTCGAGGGGGCGCCGACGGCGATTAGCGACGCGTACGTTCAAACTCAGCGTGTCAGCTCGGCGACGCGCTCCCGCGAATCTGTGCGTCAAACATCGATTGGACTTCGTCAACGGTGGTGGCGTCTTGCGGCCCCTTGTCAGGGCGGGGCATTTCCAGGACTCGCGGAAATCGCAGCGCGTATCCGGGTTCGTGGCCCGAACGTCCGGCAGTGTGGTTTGGGCTCCGAGTGAGTTCGTCGGCAAGCACCGGCACGACGTGACGCGGCTCCACCCAGACGTCGGCCTCGACCGCCGAATCCAACAGCGGCGATGGCCCATTGCGCGCGTCTTTGTCCAGAAGCTCACGCATCTGAACCCACTCCTCGTCTGAATATCCGGTTCCCACTCGGGCGATCGTCTTGAGCAGGCCGTCTCGGGAGTCCCATACGGCGCTCAATATCGCTCCAATTCCCCACGCCGATCGTTTCCCCCTGCCTCGCCAGTATCCGACGATCGCACAATCCAACGCGTCGCTGAGGTCACCGGTGTAGCTGCCTTTGAGTTTGATCCAATTGAAATTGCGTTTTCCCGCTTGATACGGCGATTCCAACCTCTTCACGACGATTCCTTCGAAGCCGTCTTCGATCTTGTCCGCGAAGTAGGCATCTATCACGTCAGGGTCGTCCGTGACGATACTTTCGGTCACCGCAATCGTTTCGTTCGGATCGACGAGTTCCAGAAGCCGTTTGCGGCGCTCCGTGTAGGGCAGAGGTGTCAGGTCCTCGGCTCCCGTGTGCAGGACGTCAAACGCGAGGAGCTTGAGCGGCAATGAATCGGCCAGCTCTGCAATACCGTGTTTTCGGCGCCGCGAGAGTGTGATCTGGAAGGGCAGGAACTGGAAGGTGTCAGGGTCGTACCCCATCGCCTCACCCTCGATAATCACATAGTGCTTGCTATATCTGCGAACCAGAGCAAAGGTCATGCGGACGTTCCTAACCAAGGAGTCCGCCATGTCTTCCGCTCAGACTCTGCCTACCGTCTTCTCTGGTTCTAGCTCCACGGGCTGGCAAGGCTCCCTCTACGCCTTCCTCGCCGAGAAACAACGCCGCTCCGGCTCCAACCGCACCCCGGACTCCTACTACCGCACCCTCCGCCACTTCTTCGGTGGCCTCCAGAAGTCTCCCGATCAGGTCTCGCCTCAGGATGTCTTCTCCTTCGCTCATGGCATCGGCCTCTCGGGCCGTGAACCTTCCCCCGTAACCGTCGGCGCCCGTCTCTCCTGTATCTCTTGCTTCTTCAAGTTCCTCATCAGACTCGATCTGCTCAAGGCCAATCCCTGCGATCCCGTCGAGCGCCCCAAGCCACGTCCCGGCGCACCAAGCGGCCTCTCCGCATCCCAGATGCAGCAGCTCCTCCAGGTCATCCCCGATACCCTCAAGGGCAGACGCGACCTGGCCATCGTCCTCACTCTCGTCCTAACCGGCAGACGCAGATCCGAGGTCATCAACCTCACCGCCGGCGATATCGCCTTCGACGACTCCGCCGTGTTCTACCGCTACGTCGGCAAGGGCGGTCTGCGCGGCCGGCGTGAACTCCCTTCTCCCGCGCTCTCGGCCATACGCAGATCTCTTGGTGATGTCGGCAAGGACCTCTCTTCCATGCATCCCACCGAGTCCCTCTGGCAGGCGAGCGCTGGCCCCAACGGCGTCTCCAGCGCCACCTTCTACAACCGCTTCCGGGGCTATCTCCGAAGGCCGGTCTCCCTCCCTCGGGCGTCCATGTCCTACGCCACACCGCCGCCAAGCTACGCCGCGATGTCGGCGAGTCGGTCGAGTCCGTAAGCCAGTTCCTCGACCACAGCTCGCTCGCCGTCACCACCACTTATCTCCGCAGACTCGAGGGTCAGCGCGATACCGCCTGGCAGGCGTCGCCAGCGTAATCGGAGTTAGCTAGCCCCTCACGAGTTCCTTGGCCTCACGGGTCTAGAATCTGTCCGGGACGTCCGCATTCCCCCTCCAAGAAGTGCTCCGCCGCCCCGCCTTCTCGGTGTCTACGCTGTTGCCGCCCCGCCTTGACCTCTACGCGCCTTCGGAGCGTTCATACATCCCGCTTCAACTCCCCTTCCGCTGGAGGTCGTCTTGCCCGATCCCATTCGCCACATCGCCACCTACGCCCGCGTCTCCTCCGATGAGCAGCGTGACCGCCATACCGTCCGCAATCAACGCGCCGCCCTGTCGCGCCGTCTGGGTTCCGAGCCGGGTGTTTTGGTCTTCAAGCATTACGAGGACGATGGCGTCTCGGGAACCATCCCTCTGCAAGAGCGACCGGGTGGTTGTGCGCTCGTCCGTGACGCTCGCGCCGGCCGCTTCTCCCAAGTCTGGGTGGTCCGCGCCGATCGTCTCGGTCGCGACGCCTTCGAGCTGCTACGCATATGGAGGGTGTTCGAGTCCATCGGAGTCGCGCTCCGCGCCACCGACGAGAACATCGACGATCCCTTCTACTTCGATATCCACGCCGTCATCGCCGCCAACGAACGCCGCAAGTTCCTCGAACGTTCCGCCGAGGGCATGAACCGCGCCGCCAAAGAAGGCCGCTATACCGGTGGCATCGTCCCGCTCGGCTACTCGGTCTCTGGTGATCGAGGTTTCCGCCGCCTCGTCCCGGACGACTCGCCCATGTGGGCCGGCCTCTCCGCCGCCGACGTTGTCAGGCGCATCTATGACCATCTCGCCGTAGACGGCTGGAGCTGCGTGCGCATCGCAACCGAGTTCAACTCGCTGGGTGTACCCACGTCCTACAGGCGCGACGGCCGCGGCGTCAGGGGCAAACGCACCCAGGGCCTCTGGCGCTCGGGCCGCATCCGCAACCTCGTCGTCAACCCCGTCTACAGGGGCGTCCTCCAGTACGGACGTAGGTCCACGAAGCCCAACGGTCGTGAGGTGATTTCCGCTTCCGTTTCCCCGCTAGTCTCGGAGGACGTCTGGGACGCCGCCATCGCTACCCTCAAGCGCAACCGCGCCTTGCCCCGCAACTCTCGCCATGCCTACCTGCTCCGCTCCCTCATCCGCTGCGCCGTCTGCGGCCTCTCCTTCTGCGGTACCTGGACCAGGGGGCCTCGCTACCGCTGCAACGGCTCCATGGCCCACCGCGGCCCGTTCGCTGGCAAGTGCATCGGCGCCTCCATCAAGGGCGAGCAGTTGGAGGCCGCGTCTGGTCGGATGTCTCCCGCTTCCTTACCGACCCCGACGAACTCACGGACGAGCTACTCGCGGATGACTCGGACGCCGAGAACCACGCCATCGCAGAAGCCGAACGCGCCTCGCTCATCGACGCTCGCTCCGCAGCCCAACACCGCCGCACCCGCGCCATCGACCTCTACACCCGCGCCAAGCTCTCGGAGGTCGAGTTCGACGCCATCGCCGCAGACGTGGAACAGGAACTCAAGAGGCTGGACGAGCGGCTGGCCGATCTCGAACCCGAGGATGACTCTCTTGACGACGCCGTCTCCGAGGATGTGCTCGCGGAGATCCGTGAGCGGCTGGACGACGACCTCTCAGACGCCGAGCGCCGGGAGATCGTTCAGCTGCTCGTCCGCCGGATTACGGTCCACACCACCCTCCCCGACCGCGGCCGCAAGCAGGTCCGCGTGGTTATCGACTACCGCTTCCCGCCGGGAGGTGCGGCTCGCACGGGCATCGCTGCGAGTCACGGCTACAATCTCTCCCGCGTTATCGCCGCCTGACGCCCACACATCTTCGTCGCCGACCTTCTCGGGCTTCAACGGCAGGCGCCAGTCTCTTTCGGTTCCAGTTTCCCAGCATCATCGCTGCGGAGAAGACATCCCGCAGGCCCGGGTGAGGCTCCGTTCAACCGCCCCCGCGCTTCTTCTGCAATCGCCCGTTCAGCGGGCTGGGCGAGTTATTGGGTTTCCGGATGCCGAGCGACGTGCCGCCGCTCGCAACGGTTGGGAGGGGCATTCGTCTTTGTTCATTACTCTCTTATGTCTATATAAGACATAAGAGCGGCCCTATACCGCGCCGCATCCGCATCGAGAGCTTCGGCGCCGGCGACGCCCACATCGCAACCCGGTTCGCCGCTGTCGCGCCACAGGGCGAGATACAGACGTTAGGCGAACATGGGTTGCTTTGTCGGCACGCTTCGGCCGACACGCGCGCCACGGGGCGCCTTTTCGTGGGTCCGCATCGCTCGTGAACTGGAGACTTACCGCTCGGATCTAACGCCGCTCGCGCGCCTTCCCCGAAGGCCAGAACGGCGTTCGAACCGCCCCGATTCCCCTCAGATTTTGACTACCATCCACTACCAAACCTTTTTTGCCAGCAAAGGTAGTGTTTGCTAGTCGTTGCTAGGCTCCGAGCACGCGTTTTTCGCTAGCTAGGCAGCTTCTTGCTACTCAGCCAAGCCCATGAACTGTCGGGATCTCTGCGCTCAGTCTCATCCCAATTATATCGCCGCAGTAATCAAGGCCGACAGACTCGCCGCGCTCCTCCAGTAGTCTCCCCCCTGCCCGCAAGAGGCGCGTTAGTTCTTCGCCCCCAACGCGCTCGCCACCTCTCTGATTCGAGCAAGGCTCGCTGTTGCGTAGTCGGTCGCCTCGTAGCGCTGGATCTGCTGCTCCTTGACTCCGATCCGCTCCGCCAATTCCTTCTGACTCAGTCCCTGCCCGATCCGCGCCTTGATCAATACCGTCGCCAACTCGTCCACCACACTCAGCTTTTCGAGCTTGTATCCGCCAGCCCTCAATGTCTCGTACTCTCGCATCTCCCGCTCGAGATCCTCCAACTGGCTCCTTATTGCATCCGCCTGAGCCTGTACGATCCGGGGATGCACCTTCCCGGTTCCGCCAGAGCCCTGCCGCAGCCGCTCCAGCGTTTTCGCAAACCTAGCTGCCTGCGCCTTGCTGATCCCGTATTGGCGCTCGTTCTTGATCACCTCAGTCCCCCACCCAGGTCTATCGCCACGATCCCTTTCGCCTCCCCCGTCTCCTTGTCCGTCCGGAAGAACTCAAGAAACGACAGCCCTTCCGGATCGGCGGTCACCGACGCCGGAAACGACTCTCCGAAGTACCTCGCCTTCTGGGTCGCTCTCCCCGCGTCAAACGTCAGCAGCACCGGATCGAGTCTCTCCGGATCAACCCCAGCCTCCTCCCAACATGCGTCGTAGTCGTTCGGCAGCTCCTTGCTCGTAACAAAGCTCCCGTCAACGTAGACCGTTCGGCAGCCGGCTGCCTTCAAGTTCTCCAACACGGCTCCCAGTCCCGTCAACAGGTGCTGTCTCCATGGATTCTTCCCGTATCTCTCTTTCAACTCGTCCCACGTAGCCCAGTGGATTCCGGGCGGCAAGTGCCCGTTTGCGTTCAAGTCGGGAATCATCGACACAACAATATCATTGTCTCCATGATCGTCAAGGACGCCTTTTTTGACCGCCCTCCAAAAACCTGTCCAGACCGATATTAGATGTCTAACCCATCGGAAACGGCGATAGGCAGCGACCGTGCGAAGGGCGCACTATGGGGGCGACTCGGACCGTCCTAGCGTCTTGAACCCACTCCGGCGCATGTTTCCTTCTCGCCACTAGTCCTCCGCGCTTCGTTCCAGCGGCGAAGAACTGTAGCGATCCTCGTGGACCAGCGTGCGGGTAGGCAAGTTCGTGCCTTCCGCACAGTCCCCAAAATGGGCTATCTCTCCAACGAACCGGTCGATCCGCTTCTCGTCCGTTAGGAGCCCAGCGGGCTCCGTGCACGTCGCTGAACCTACTCTGCCAAGCGTCGTGGTCGATCGCTACGCAGACTTAGGGTGTCGTTATCCGGCTGCTGATCCTGCAGTACAGGCAGACCTACATCGGCATTGAGTTGGCGCCAGCGGCGATTCTGTCTGCTGAGCCTCCCCACGACGCAGTAGGGAACCTCGCCCCAAAGACCTTCACTCTGAAGACCCCGGCGGTTGATCGATGAACCGCGCCGCCAAAGAAGGCCGCTATACCGGCGGCATCGTCCCGCTCGGCTACTCGGTCTCTGGTGATCGAGGTTTCCGCCGCCTCGTCCCGGACGACTCGCCCATGTGGGCCGGCCTCTCCGCCGCCGACGTTGTCAGGCGCATCTATGACCATCTCGCCGTAGACGGCTGGAGCTGCGTGCGCATCGCAACCGAGTTCAACTCGCTGGGTGTACCCACGTCCTACAGGCGCGACGGCCGCGGCGTCAGGGGCAAACGCACCCAGGGCCTCTGGCGCTCGGGCCGCATCCGCAACCTCGTCGTCAATCCCGTCTACAGGGGCGTCCTCCAGTACGGACGTAGGTCCACGAAGCCCAACGGTCGTGAGGTGATATCCGCCCACGTCTCCCCGCTAGTCTCAGAGGACGTCTGGGACGCCGCCATCGCTACCCTCAAGCGCAACCGCGCCTTGCCCCGCAACTCCTGCCATTCCTACCTGCTCCGCTCCCTCATCCGCTGCGCCGTCTGCGGCCTCTCCTTCTGCGGTACCTGGACCAGGGGGCCTCGCTACCGCTGCAACGGCTCCATGGCCCACCGCGGCCCGTTCGCTGGCAAGTGCATCGGCGCCTCCATCAAGGGCGAGACGCTGGAGGCCACCGTCTGGTCCGATGTCTCCCGCTTCCTCCTCGATCCCCAAGTCCTCGTCGATGAGCTCCTCGCGGAGTCCAATGACATCGAGTCCCGCGCCGTCGCGGAAGCCGAGCGCGCCTCGCTCCTCGACGCCCGCGATGCCGCACAGCTTCGCCGCAAGCGCGCCATCGACCTCTATACCCGCGGCAAGCTCTCGGAGGTCGAGTTCGACGCCATTGCCGCAGACGTGGAACGGGAGCTCAAGACCCTCGACGACCGGCTGGCCGGTTTAGAACCTGCTGATGACCCGCTTGACGATGCCGCCTCGGAGGATGTGCTGGCGGAGATCCGTGAGCGGCTGGACGACGACCTATCAGACTCTGAGCGACGGGAGATCGTCCGCCTGCTCGTCCGCCGGATTACCGTCCACACCACAGTCCCCGACCGCGGCCGCAAGCAGGTCCGCGTCGTCATCGACTACCGCTTCCCGCCGGGAGGTGCGGCTCGCACGGGCATCGGAGAGCTTGCCATAGACGTGGCTTACTGACCTTGCGGCGGAGGGATCGATGTTGTCCAAAGAGGAGAAGATGACGTCGAGCGGCAGGGTTTTATCGAGTCCGAGGTATAGATCGGTAGATCGCATCCAGTGATCGCCGCCCCAGCCGCAAACCAGGAGCCTCAAACCAGGCCGACGTTCAGATACGATCGCGTGCGCCCGATTAACGTATGCGCTTAGCCGTACGCCTTCGGCGACAAGATCGGGACGGCCCAGGTAATCGAAGTGGGATGCGATGCGATCGTGTTCTCGCTTGAACTCAGGGGATCGCATCCAATCGTCGACTTCACCGGGCTTCGGCCCGATCCACGACCGCATTTCGGCCTGCCAGATGGCGAGGTAATCGAGAGAGGGATAGGCATTGAGAATGTGGTTGAGGCGGCTGTTGAGGGCGGTCTCGACGTCGGGATCGAAGGGATTGCCTTCCACTTCCATGCCGAGCACGATTTGCAGGCCGCGTTTGTGGGCGTAATCGAGTGCGCGAGCGAAGGTCTCCTGGGCGCCGATAATCTGCTCCTCGCGGGTCGCGCCTTCGACCGTGGCCCTGGAACCGAAAACGTCTGTATCGAACCAGTCACCGGTGCCGAAGCCAAACTCTTCACATCTGAAACCGGACGATTGGCCCCACCGGCGGGTGGGGGTGCCCCAACCGTAAGTGAGAGAGGTGGCGAAGGGGGCGCCGCCGCGCCAGGCGGTCTCGTCGGCATAGTGAAGGCGGCGGGCGGAGTCGAGGAAATAAGTAGCGGAGCCATCGGGCGGGTAGGCTTCAAGGGGGGTGCCATAGGCTGGGATGTGAACAAGGTTATTTTTCATTTTGACCATCTGGTCGAAGAAGACCTGATAGTCGGGTAGGTCCCAAGTGGCGGGGCTGTTGAGGAAGTTGGGCCAGATAAGGCTGCCGCGGATGTCGAAGACGGGTTGGGCTGAAGTGTTGACCGGATTCCAGCGGAAGGTATTGGCGTCGGGAAGGGTGTCGCCGCCGAGAAAGAAGCCGAAGCCGAGCGCTTCGAGGTAACCGTAGACGCCGTAGAGGACGCCGATAGGCTGGGCTGCAGCGATGGTGACGGTAGCGTCGTTAGTTGAGACGACGTAGCCTTGGGGATGGAGATGGGAGAGGCCGGATTCGAGGACGAAATCGGGCGCGTTATCAGCGTTGGCCGACACCAACCCCAGGAATCGGCGCAACTCGGCCGCGGCTAGAACGACAAGAGGATGGGACTCCCCGGCGATAACGATATTGGTCAACTCAAACCCTCCGGCGCCTTATCCCGCATCTTTGTCCGAGCTGTTCAAGGAAAAGCGAACGGGATGGCCTGTCGAGTCTCGCTTGACCAAACCTCGACTTTCGAACCGTTCGAGGTGGCCAGCGAATGAGAATGCGAGAAGCTCGTCCGCCTCGCGCGGCCAATCTCCCAACCTGGGACCGAGCTCCGCTATGAGGTCGCGCATGGTGGCGCCGTTTGTCGCTCGTGCGATAGCTTCGAGCATCGCCCGATCCACTTGCTCGACGTAGGAGCGGCTCTCGTCGAGAAAACTATCAACTTCGCCGCCATGCTGAACGGGCCAGTGAGCCAGGCAGAGCATGTCGGCGCCGAGGTTTTTGAGATATCGATGAGATATCGAATCGTCGTGAGATAGCTATCGACGTAAAGATACGTGGGGCCTAACGCGGCACCGCCTTCAACGCTTGGATACACACTGCCCTGAACGCCGTCTCCCCCGAATATGGCCCTGTTCCTGGTGTCAAAAACGCAGAGATGCCCGTACGTGTGGCCTGGGACGTGATGGATCTCCAACAGCCAATCAGGACCGATCCGCAACGTCTCGCCGCCCGACCAGGTGAAGTCGATCTGCTGAGCATTACCGAGATCTTCCATGATCGCCGCGCGCGCGTCGTCGTCGAACGCAATACCGTGATCCGCGGCGTAGTGGTTGTACCGAAAGCTGTAGGTCGTCTCCGGATCCTCCACCATAAATCGATCCTGGTCCCCACACGTCAGCGCAACGGCAGGATTCGCGTTTTTTATGGCGCCAAGCCCTCCGAAATGATCATGGTCGCTGTGAGTGACGATAACCATGTCGATGTCGCTCGGAGTCAGTTCCAGACGCTCGAGGTATGGAAAGATGATGTTTTCCGGCTCCGAAGATCCGCCGGCATCGATAAGCACGGTCCGATCGCCGCCTACGAGTAGATATAGCTGGAGCGGACGCCCTCCGGTTACGGAATCGATTTTGTGTACGTTGGGTGCAATTTCCATATGGCTGTAACTGCCTGTTAGTCAATCGGCAACGCCCCCGCAACTGTATGTCCGCCGTCAATCATCAGATTTGAACCGGTGACAAAGCTCGATTCGTCGCTCGCGAGGAAAACGGCTGCTTGGGCAATCTCTTTTGGTGTTCCGACGCGCCCGATCGGGTGAATGGCGTCAAACCCCGCTCGCGCCTTTGCTTGATCGTCGGCCAGCGCCACTGCCCTGGCAAGCATTGGCGTGTCCACGGTTCCAGGCGATACGCTATTCACCCGTATCGCGTCTGCCGCGTAGTCGATTGCCATTTGTCGCGTCAGCGCTACGACAGCGCCTTTTGACGCTGTATAGGCCGCGATTCCAGGCGTCCCCACTATCGCCGTCACCGATCCAAGGTTGATGATAGAACCGCCGTGCCTGCCCTTTTTCATTTCAGAGATTACGTGCCTGGAACAGTGAAATATGCCGCGAACGTTGACCGCCATCACGCGGTCCCAATCGTCTTGGGTGGTGTCGGTAACCGCCCCCATGGGCATTATGGCCGCATTGTTGACCAGAACGTCGGGCGGACCAAGGTGTGTTACCGCCGTTTCAACCAGCCGTCGGGCGCTGGCGTCGTTCGAGACGTCGGTTTGCACCGGCATGGCAGTGGACGCCTCCACGGAGATTCGGGCGAAATATGCGACCGGATTCTGGCAAAGCTAGAAGGCGCCTGCAAGCGCGGTGAAGCAGGTAGCAACTCGGGCACGAGCGCAAGACGATCTATCAGTCCCAAAGCGGCAACTGCCTGGGCTCGAACTGCGCGGGGTTGATACACCTTCTCAAGGGATTCGACACGAGTCTCCTCGTAGCCCACATTGAGAACGCGCACGTCGAACGTAATCCGGCATGTGCGCATTTTAGGGAGCCGTCTCGCCGAAGACGACTGATGTCCTTGAGCCTTGCGGCGACGCCGCGAACACACGTCGGGATTTGAGGGAGCGCGCTTTGTTTGACCTCAGGCTGCCGCTCTCTATACTTCTATCAAGTCGGAATGTCAGAAGGTCTGTCGGCTGGCTGACGTATTGGGTTACGTGGGGGTCAGGTCGGGTCGGCCCGCCGCGATTGCCCGTAGGAGGGACGATGTTGGAGGAGAAAAAAAGCCTTAGAAGGCGAAATCTGCTGAAAATCGGAATTATAGGAGGCGCCGGCGCGGTAGGAGTGGCGGCACTGGCCGGATGCGGGGAGACTCAGGTGGTGGAGGTCATCAAGGAAGTTCCGGTAGAAAAAGTAAAGGAAGTCATCAAGGAAGTTGCGGTCGTTCAGGAGAAGATCGTAACCAAAATAGTAGAGGTGGAAAAGGCCCAGCGTGAGACCCAGCGGATGGTTTTCCTGCATTTCTTCACCGGGGAGCTTTGGAAGCTCATGTTCGAGCCGCTGACGAAGGACTTCACGGCCAAATTCCCGTGGATCCAGTGGTTCGGGGTCCATTCGTCATACGGGCAATTGCCCGCCAAGTTCGTGACGATGGCCGCCGGCGGTCAGCCACCGGACGGCTCATCGATCGACAATAACTCAATTCAAGAAATGATCGCGCGCGGTCTGCTTGAGAATCTCGATCCATGGATCGAGCAGAGCAACATCGACTTCATGGACGACCTCATTCCGGCTCGCGTGGAACAGCAGCGGGGGCCGGACGGCGGTCTATATGCCCTGCCCGAAGACCTCGGGAGCCCAGCCATTTTCCTCAACAAGCCGCTGTTCGCGGAAAAGGGCGTTGAACTGCCCGACGGGTCTTGGTCATACGAGGACATAGTCGAGACGGCTAAGAAACTAACGTTCGACAAAACGGGCAACAACGTCGCGGCATCAGGATTCGATCCGGATAACATCGACACGTTCGGTTTCTATTTCCAAAAGAACTTGTACGGGTTGTATGACATGACGCACGGCTACAACGGCATGGAGTACTTCGATTTCGAATTCACGAAGACGCGCTTCACCGAGCCGGATAGCATCGCGGCGCTGCAGTTCTTCGCGGACATGATCCACAAAGAGCACGTAGCCCTTTCGCCCGCAGCTTTTGACGTTCTGAAAGCCGGCGGTGTTTCACCGTTTACGACCGGAAGAATCGGGTTCGGTCATTTTGGGACCGGGCTAAACGGGGTCCTTCACCGGGAGAACAGCCAGCTCACGGATTACGAAGTAATCAACGTGCCCACCACGCCGACCACTACCGTCACAACCGGTGGTCAGGGGTTTGTCATCACTAAAGCTGGGAAGGCAAAAGAAGCCGCGTGGGAATGGACGAGATTCATTGCCGAGGCGGAGAATCAGAAGTTTATGGCCCTAAATGGGCGATGGACGCCGATCCGCATGTCTGTCGCCTCGTTTGCCGCGCCCAAAGATGGCATACCAAAGAATTTCGTTACGGCGTTTTTCGACCAGGCGGTTGAGCATGGTTTTGCGCCTTATTGGTCAAAACCTGGTTGGGCTGAGATACGCAACGCGATTCAGGCTGAAATTGATCCGCTATGGAGCGGGGAAAGTGACGCTGCGGAAGTTGCCGAGCAAGTGCAAAAGGTCGGCGACCCGTTAATCAAGCAGCGGCCAACGACCTTCAACTAGATCGATCGTCATACTGATCGCATGACCGACGGCCGGATATTGCGGCCGTCGGTGTGCATGTCCTAGGCATTCGGAGCGCTTGTGGCTACAGCAGACGCCGTGACTGCAGAAGCCCGCCCGCGAAGTCGCTCGGCTCTCGCACGCGTCGAGCGTCGTGACGGCTATGTGATGATTGCGCCGTGGATCATCGGATTCGTGGCGTTTTTCCTCGGGCCGATGGTCGCGTCGCTGGTGCTTTCGTTTACCGAATGGCAGATCCTGCTCGACCCCAAATGGGTGGGAATACGCAACTACCAGGTCATGTTCGCCGGCACGGAGAACCTAATCCGCGACCGGCTTGTGACCATTGCTCTGCTCAACACGTTTACTTACGCGTTCGTAAGCGTCGCTCTCTACACCATATTCGCGCTATTCCTCAGCCTCGCACTGAGCCCGGAGATAAGGGGCATGCGGTTCTACCGGACCATGTTCTTCGTGCCGTCGGTGACCCCTATCGTCGCGTCAATGCTCCTCTGGGTGATCTTGTTCGCCCCGGAATTTGGAGTGATGCACTTCATTTTCCAGCGGATAGGTATCCCTAAACAGGGATTCCTTACGGATCCGCAGCAGTCAAAGCCGGTGCTGATCTTCATCCACCTGTGGGCCATAGGCGGTGCGCTGCCAATCTACCTGGCGGGGCTGAAAGCGATTCCGAACGAGCTGTATAAGGCCGCATCCATAGACGGCGCTGGCTGGTGGAAATCCTTCCGCTATATCACGCTGCCACTGCTGTCGCCGACCATATTCTTCGTGAGCGTCACAGGGTTCATCGGCGGATTCCAGATCTTTACTCAGGCTTTCATCGCGACGCAAGGCGGGCCGAAAAACAGCACTCTTTTCTTTGCCCTGTACCTTTACAACAACGCGTTCGAGTTCTTTAAGATGGGCTACGCCTCAGCGCTTGCCTGGGTACTTTTCCTGATTATCCTGACCTTCACTGTCATTCAGTTCGCTGTGGCCCGGCGGTTGGTCTATTACGAGGAACCCAGCGAGTAGGGTCGATGGGAGCCAAGCGCCAGTGACCACTCAAAACGTAACGACGGCGACCTCGATTCGAAGGGAGACGCGGGAAGGTAGGGCCCGCATTGTCTATCGGGCTGCGGCGCACGCGGCCATCATCGTTGTTGGGCTGTTATCAATAGGGCCGCTGCTGTGGTTGATCGCGACATCGCTCAAGCCCAGCGGCGAGATATTCACCTGGCCGCCGACGTTCCTGCCGTCCGAGCCGCGCTGGGCGAACTACACTGAGCTTTTCCAGCTGACTACATACGCGTTGTGGATGCGCAATTCAGCCTTTATTTCTCTGATGACCATAATCGGCTCAGTTGTGAGCTCAACTGTGATCGGCTATGCGTTCGCCCGATTGCGGTTTCCGGCGCGGGAACAGCTTTTCATCGTCTGCCTGTCCACAATGATGCTGCCGACCATCGTCACGCTTATCCCCTCCTTTATCATTTTCCGCTACCTGGGTTGGATTGACACCTTCGCGCCTCTCATCGTCCCGGCGTGGTTCGGCTCGCCCTTCTTCATTTTCCTGGCCCGGCAGTACTTCCGCACCATCCCGTACGAGTACGAGGAGGCGGCCAGAGTGGACGGCGCAGGCAGCTGGCGGATCTGGTGGCAGATCATGCTGCCCATGGCGCGGCCAGTCGTTGGAACTATCGTCATCTTTGCCTTCGTCTGGTCCTGGAACGAATTCTTGCACCCGTTGATCTATTTGCACTCGGACCAGAATCTGACACTGGCAGTCGGACTCCATAGCCTGCAGAACGAATACCAGCGGGGAGGCGGGGCCAGCTTAATAATGACTGGTTCGGTATTGATGACCGCGCCGATGCTAATTGTATTTTTCATTGCGCAGCGCTATTTCCTGCAGGGAATCGCGCTGACCGGTCTGGGCGGACGCTAGCGGCCGAAGCTGGTCAAGAAGGAGGAAACGGCATGCCAAGAAAGATCAAAGTGGCAACGACGGCCTGGAGCCATCAACCACCCACGCCAGCCGCGGACAACGTTGACTACGCGTGCGAGCTGCTGGAGGCGGGGGGCGGAAGCGGCGTCGACGTATGCGTTCTGCCCGAGGGCCTCAATTTCATAGGCCTGTCGCAAGACGATCAGCTCGCCCACGTGGAGCCCGGTATACCCGGGCCCACCTCGGAACGTTTTTCCGAGATCGCCCGAAAGCATGAGATGTACGTGGTCGCCGGCCTCTACAACTACCGATGACGGTGAGACACGAAACACGGCTCTTCTTCTCGACCGGCGAGGCGAGGAAGTCTGGCGATACGAGAAGATCCATCCCACCGTGGGTGAAATCGAGATGGGAGTGGTACCGGGTGAAGTCTGCACTGCGGTTTACGACGCCGATTTTGGGGGTTTGGGATTCGCAATCTGTTATGACATCGGTTGGCCGGATCACTGGGATCAGCTTGGAGATGATGGAGCCGAGCTCGTTTTCTGGCCGTCGGCGTATGACGGCGGCTATCCACTTCAGACGTATGCCTGGAGGAATCAGTACTACGTCATCAGCTCGATTTGGTCACAGCATGCAAAGGTCATCGACATCACCGGTCAGATCCTGGCACAGACTACCCGGTTTTCCGGGATGGTCGTCCAAGAAATCGATCTGGAGAAGGAGCTGTACCGTACAGACGACAACGCCAGCCGGCTCCTAGAATTGCAAGCGAAGCACGGTCGAGAAATCACGCTTACGACCCTGGACGAGGAACACGTGTTCACGCTTCAATCCAATAATCCGTCGCTTCCGTTGGCGAAACTCAAGGAGGAATTTCGACTGGAATCGTTTAACGACTTCCACGCCAGGGCGGGAAGGGTACAGGATCGCGCTCGGGTGGCCGGAGTGGAGGCGGTGGGCGTCTAGGCGATAAGGTCCGGCTGCCCAGGGCGGCCATCGCGCGCAATCGCGGACGGGCCACCGCGTCGGGGGTGAGAGACAGGCTTCAGGCCCGCGCCCACTCGCGGCGCAGGAAGCGCAGGTCCTCGACCAGGCCGACCTCGCGCCGAGAGGCGGCTTCTGCCGAGAGATCCTTGATCGCCTGTTGGTGTGATTCGATTTCAGCCTGGATGGGCATGACGCGCTCCATTCGCGCCTTCTCCGCCGCCCCCACACTCTTCGTGGCGGCCTGCAACGCTATCAGCGCGTCCTCGAGGCCCGCCGGCAACTCATTCGACATCCCACAGCTCCTTCCAATCGTTGGCCCGCGGCGCCTTCGCGCCCTTCGTCTCACCCGGACGGCCAAACTCGGCGCCCCAAACCAGGTGCTCGCTCTGGCAAACGTGTAGCAACCTGGTCAACATGCCATGACGCTCAGAGGACGATTCGGGGCTCGTGCCGGCGACTTGGCTTGACCGGCGGATCAGCCGCTGTGCAAGGGTGCGGTACGCTCGTCGGGTTGTCGAAGGGCACGAACCACATCTGCTTCCGCATGTCGGTGCCCCGACCGCGAAGCCAGGCGCGCTCAACGAGTTGTCAACAGGGGTCGTCGTGCCCGGACCCGGGCCACGTCGGCGTCAATCGCCTGCGCGCCGCAGGGCCTCCAGGGTCTCGTAGCAGGCCGCCAACGGATGGTAGTCCGTTTTGGAAGCTGGGCTCTTCACATCGTCGTACTTGCGATTGTCCTCGTTCAGGATGCGGTACCAGCCACCGTATTCGTGATCGACGAAACAGCGGTCGGAGAACTCCCAGGCTTTGTCATACCAGCTCCAGTAAACGGGTTCATCCGTTCTGAGGGCCAGGAGGGCGGCGGCGGCGAACGTCTCGGAAAGGACCCAGTAGTAGCGATCGGTGTCCAGGATGCGCCCATCGGGGGCGAAGGTGTAATGCATACCGCCACGCTCGTGGTCCCAGCTCTTCGCCAAAGCCACGTCGAACAGACCGCGGGCTCGCTCCACCATCCAAGCTTCCGGGCGATAGCGCTCCAGTATGAGTAGAAGCTTGGCCCATTCCACAAAGTGGCCGGGGAGGTAGCCGTATGGCCGGAAGAGGTCCTTGGGATCATCCGCGTTGTACTCCCAGTCGTGGCTCCAATCGGTCTTGTAGTGCTCCCAAATCAATCCACCAGCTTTGGCAGCAAGATCGACACAAATACGCTTGGCCAGCAGGTGGGCGCGATCCAGGTACTCCTCCTGGCCGGTTGCCTCGAAAGCGGACAGCATCGCCTCGCACATGTGCATATTGGCGTTCTGGCCACGGTAGGGATCGATTGTCCTCCAGTCGCCGCTCGCGATCACATCGACGTAGAGTCCGTCTCCCACCTGCCAGAACCGCGCCTCGAGAAGGTCGGAGATTTCAGCGAGAAACTCACTCGCGCCTTCGACGCCCGATTTGCAGGCGGCGGCCGCCGCGAGAAGCACAAAGGCATGCCCATAGCAGTAGCGGGTAGCATCGTCGACCTCGCGACCCCTAAGGACCCAGGCAAAGCTGCCGTCGCTCTGACGGTGTACTTCCTTGAGAAAGGTGAGTCCATGTTGAGCGGCCTCCCGGTATTCGGGCTCGTCGAGGACCACAGAAGCGATGGAGTAGTTGTAGATGAACCGGCACGTTCCAACGAGATGTTTAGTGGTCCGGTCGAAAACAGCGCCGTCGTCACGAAACTGATTGATGTATCCGCCGTAATCCCAATCGATGCACCTGGGATGGTAGAACGAGATGATGCTTGTTATGTGTCTGCGAAGGAATAGTGGATCACGAAAGGACACGTTTCTGCCTCCCCGCACATTCAATCGGCACCTCTACACGGCCGCAATCAACGTGACGTGCCCCCGAGGGCACGTCCAGATCATACATGCGGGTCTGCTGCAAGTAAGGGGGGCGCGGCGATGGTCAGGCTGTGAGCGCCTCGATCGGCGTTATCAGTGACGGCGTTGTAGGCCTTTTGGGGTTAGCGACCAAACCGGCGCATTGGCGCCGTGGTTATGGCGGGGCCATGACCTGGGTCGCGCTGCGCAGCGGTCCGACATTGCCAGCCGTGCTCGGGCCATCCGACGCTGGAGAACCGCTCTACCGCAAGATGGGCTTCCGCGACTTCCGAGGTGTATTGCGAGCCGCGGTCTGAATGCAATATCAGCCCGGGAGCGGGCCGGCGATGGTGGATGGCCATGCGTAGAGCGTCGCAGACGAGTTCTGTACGCATGTGGTCGGCCATGGCCCAGCCGACGACGCGCCGCGAGGCGACGCCGATCACTGTGGCCAGGTAGAGCCAGCCTTCCCAGGTGCGGATGTAGGTAACGTCGGAGCACCACAGCCGATCGATCTCGTTGGCATTGGGGACGAAGCTGCGCTTGACCAGATCCACGGCGGTCGTGGCCGCATCGGGATCGGCGATGGTGGTGCGCCTAAACCGTCGCTTGCACCGACCCACGATGCTGTTATGACGCATGAGCCGCGCCACCCGCTTGCGCCCGCACGCCTGGCCATCGTTACGCAGTTGAGCATGAACCCGCGGGGATCCATAGGTGCCGCGGCTAGCGGTGTGGATGTCTTTGATCTTGGCGAGTAGGGCTTCATCAGAGGACTGGCGCGCCGAAGGGATCTGCCTGGCCCAGCCGTAGTAGGCGGCACGGGAGACCTCGAGCATCACGCACGCCCGGCGGGCATTGCTACGCTCAACCCTCTCCGCCTCGGTGAACGGGTACACGTTGACCGGGTCTCCTTGGCGAAGAAAGCCGTTGCGCGCTTCAGGATGTCGCGCTCTTGCCGCAGAATGCGGTTCCCCTTGCGCAGCCGGGCCTGTTCCACACGCTCTTCGGTGCTGAGCCCTTCGCGCTCACCGACGTCGATCTCGGCCTGCATCACCCATCTGCGGACCGCCGTCTCAGTCAGGCCCAAGTCTCGGCAGACTTGGCCGATGGACCGATCGCCTGCCTGGCATAGCTCTACGACTTCAGCCTTGAACTCCAGTGTGAACGAACGCCTTTTTCGCTGCTCTCGCTTCTCCATCTAGACATCCTCTCCGGGGCACCGCCCCACATTTTGGATGTCCGCCAAAACGGGTCAAGTCCAGACCTCGCCTCCGAAAACTGGTCCGGAATAGATGTCCGGCCGGTGAGTAGCAAAACGGCAATTGGGTAGGGAGTAAAGGAAACGACCGGAGGCCTCATCGAGCCCCACGTCAACTCTATGAGTTGATAGAGGCCGGAGACGAGCGACGCCTGCTTGTCCTCCAGAAAAAGCTCTCACGCCTAAAGCTCCTCAGCATCGACGAACTCGGCTTCGTCCCGCTGTCCAAGACCGGCGCAGAGCTGCTGTTCGAGGTCTTCAGCCAGCGCTACGAGACAGGCTCGGTCCTCGTCACCACCAACCTGCCCTTCGACGAGTGGACAGAGGTCCTCGGCTCCGAGCGGCTCACCGGCGCTCTCCTGGACCGCCTGACCCACCACGTGCACATCCTTCGAGATGAACGGCCAGAGCTACCGCCTAAGGCAGAGCCGGCAGGCCACAACACTGCAGTCTGTCGGCAGCCCTGCCGACTCCTAGCTCACTCCTCGCCCACACCCGACACCACTTCCCACTGCTCCCGTCGTGGACCCCATGTCCCGGTTATCTCCGGGTGCCATCTTCGCTGGACAGCTATGCCAGGGTGGTACATTTTTACTCCGCCATGTGTCCTGATTTCTCGCCGCCCTTGACAGGTTGGGATTTGGGCTGGTCATCCCTCCGATAAGCGTTAGCGCTTTGAGCGCGGCGCCTAGTCACTAGTGGGGAGCCGCGGCCGCATTGGTCACAGCATCGCGAATGGTGGGGATGGCTCTGGGGCTGGCAGCCTTGTCCGCCTGGGGTATAGAGCGTTCTACAGCCTGACCGCCGACGTGGATCTTGGATCGAATTTCGAGGAGACCGAGGCCACGTTGATAGGAGCCGGCGTCACCGTGTTCTAGAACCTCTTTATGATCTCGGGATTCCTGTCCCTGATTGCCATCCTGCCCGCCCTGCTGATGAAAGCGGAACATGTCGAAGAAGCGAATGTCTTTATCTGAGGTCGTATTTGTCGGAGAGGGCAGACCCGACTCTAACGGCGTCAGCCGTCTTGGCGTCGCTGCATCTCGACGGCCACCAACTGTGTGGCAAGATAACGGCCGGAGCCGGAGAATCTCTCTGCGTGGCCGTCACCCGATCGTGTCCGGCCTGGAGAGGGCCGTTCACTCCAGACCACGATTATTCGAGCAGTCAACGTGCCAGACACAGTGAGCAATAGGCGTTGTATGGGAATATGCAGCTATACCAACGGGGAAGAGAGCGAATGAGATCGAAACTGATCTGTGGCGCAGCGTTGATCGCACTAGTGGCACTACTGGCATGTAACGGCGCCGAGGTCACCGACCGAGCCCCGGAGAGCTCACCGGCGGCCGTAGCCTCGACAGCAACGGCCATGCCGGAACCGACGGCCATGCCCGAGCCGACTGCCACACCCTCGCCCACGGCCATGCCTGAGCCAACCGCCACACCCGCCCGAGCCGACCGAGACGCCGGAACCTACAGCGACTCCGGAGCCCACTGCCACTGCACAGGCCGCTGAGCAAGTCACCGGAGAGGGGGCAATCAAGCCTCTGCTCCTGAATGACCCACTGGCGATTGCGTCCGAGTTTTCAGAATCCGAGCTGACCTGTCTCGCGGGAGTGGCGGACCTAGGGGGCCTGATGCAGATCTTCACCGCGCTGGAAACGGCGTCAACCGAAGAGCGGATCGGGTTAATTGGCTGTCTGGAGGACCAAAACCTGGTGCGCATTTTCCTCGCCCCGTTCCTGGCTAGGACGGGTCCGCTGAGCGTGGAGTCCTCCGAATGCATACGCATGGCGATGGAAGCGGTTGACCTGCCCAAATTGATGATCACCGGCGCGGCGGGCGGCGAAGAAGCGGCCATGGTTGGCAGCATGTCTGCCTTCATCCTGGCAGCTACGTGTCTGAATGAGGACGAATGGGAGGGGGCCGCCGCCAGCCTGGGCTTCGCTCCAGAAGATAGACAAAACCTGCAGTGTATTGTGAATACACTGGGTGGGCCTGAAGGCTTCGTCGAAACGCTGAGTGCAGGCGACCAAGCCTCACTTGACGCCCTGTTCGGGGCAGCAGCCGGGTGCGGGGTGCAGATTGGGGGCGGCCCGGGAGGCTAGACCGGGACGGAGCTTGCGGCTGACCTGCCCCCCGAAGTCGGGTCCGGGATGAATGTCAGAAACTGGGCCAATTGGACTTGCCCCCATCTTGGTGCCAGTCGCAACGTTAGTTTCGCGGTTCATCGATCAACCGCCGGGGTCTTCAGAGCCAAGGTCTTCGGGGCGAGGTTCCCTACTGCGTCGTGGGGAGGCTCAGCAGACAGAATCGCCGCTGGCGCCAATTCAATGCGGCCGGATGCCGTTCGAGCTCGGTCTGAACTGCAGAGTCAGCTTCCCGAAAACGCAGACTATGTCTGCCTAGTGCTGATCAACGGGCAATCACCGCGCTCAAGACGGTCCGAGCTGAGCTCCTCCAGCAGCTCGCCAGCCGCCTTTAGACAGGGAGCATCGAGACCCTCGCCCTCCACCCATGCCAGCACCGACTCAAGGGCTTCGTGCATCTGTTGGTTCTGAGACGCCAAGACTTTCTCAGGATCTGGAAGCAAGACCAGACCGCTCATGCCCGACCGCCCGCTTCCGTGTTTTGGACTTGACCCGTTTTGGCGGACATCCAAAATGTGGGGCGTTGCCCCGGAGAGGATGTCTAGAAGGAGTGACCTTGCCCCCGAAAAAGCCCTCGATTTTGAGTAGAGTCCGTTCAATGGGAGGAGACGGACATGAGACGGAGCAGGTATCGCGAGGAACAGATCATCGGCATCCTCAAAGAGCACCAGGCGGGGTTGCCAGCCGCAGAGCTCTGCGGCAAGTACGGGGTCAGCGGCGCGACGTTTTACAAGTGGCGGTCCAAGTACGGCGGCATGGAGGTATCAGACGCCAGGAAGCTGAAGGGGCTGGAGGATGAGAACCGGCGCCTGAAGAAGCTGCTGGCGGAATCGATGCTGGATGTGGCGACGCTGCGCGAGCTACTTGCAAAAAACTTCTAACGCCCAGATTGCGGAGGAAGGCCGCGGCCTGGGCGATGACGGAGACTAGTCACTCGCAGCGCCGTGCCTGCGCTCTTGTCGGGATGGATCCGAAGACTTACCGCTATGAATCGAGGCGGCCGGACGACGCCGGCATCCGCAAGCGGTTGCGGGAATTGGCCGAGCAGCGCCGACGGTTCGGCTACCGCCGTCTGCACATCCTGCTGGCCAGGGAAGGCATCCGGCTCAATCATAAAAAGCTCTATCGCATCTATCGCGAGGAACGGCTCACGGTGCGCAAGCGAGGCGGGCGCAAGCGGGCGCTCGGCACGCGTGCCCCGCTGCTGCTCCCCTGGAACCGCAACCAGCGCTGGTCGCTCGATTTCTTAGCGGATGCATTGGCCGACGGCAGGCGGTTCCGCATCCTGGCGGTGGTGGACGACTTCAGCCGCGAGTGCCTCGCCCTCGTCGTCGACACATCGCTGTCTGGCGTCCGCGTGGCTCGGGAGCTGGACCGCATCGTCGAGCTGCGGGGCGCCCCCGCATGCTGGTCAGCGACAACGGCACCGAGCTCACCTCAAACGCTATCCTGCGCTGGCAGCAGGAACGCGGCGTTGGCTGGCACTACATCGCACCGGGCAAGCCCATGCAAAACGGCTTTGTCGAGAGCTTCAACGGCCGCCTGCGCGACGAGTGCCTCAACGAACATCTCTTCGCCGGCCTGGCCGAAGCGCGGCGGATCATCGCGGAATGGAGGTACGACTACAACACAACACGCCCGCACACGAGCCTGGATGGGCTCACACCCAACGAGTTTGCAGCCCGCCCCAATTGGGGCCATAACCTGAAAAGATTCTACTTATGAGTGAGGGTAAGTTGGGGGCAGGGTCACGTCCTGCGCCGGTCCACCCCCACATGCGTGGGGACAACTTGCCCAGCGCCGAAAAGGTTGCGATCTTTGCCGGTCCACCCCCACATGCGTGGGGACAACCGAGTGATATCCGGGGCTGACTGCGACGTTGCTGGTCCACCCCCACATGCGTGGGGACAACTGATACACGTGGCAGCGTCGTAGGCGTAGACCGGTCCACCCCCACATGCGTGGGGACAACCAGTATTACCAGGACACATGCCGAGCTGATCTCGACGGTCCACCCCCACATGCGTGGGGACAACACCAGCACGTTGATATCGAACGGGGAAGCCCACGGTCCACCCCCACATGCGTGGGGACAACGGGCGTAGGCGCTTCCGATAATGGCGTGGGGTCGGTCCACCCCCACATGCGTGGGGACAACGCCACTTCGAGACCTGTTTGATAATGGGAATGACCGGTCCACCCCCACATGCGTGGGGACAACGGCGGCGCGGATTCAGGGCTTTAGGCCCGTGCGCGGTCCACCCCCACATGCGTGGGGACAACGGCCAACGAAGTGGCACACGGCTTGACGATTAAATCGTACACGGTCCACCCCCACATGCGTGGGGACAACCCTGCTCGACGATGGTTTGCAGGCCACCTATGTGCGGTCCACCCCCACATGCGTGGGGACAACGGCGGCTAGCGGAAGGGGTCCACCCCCACATGCGTGGGGACAACGAACGTAACTGCACGACGGGTCCACCCCCACATGCGTGGGGACAACGCATGGCCGCCGCCCGATTCTCAAGCGTGGACGGTCCACCCCCACATGCGTGGGGACAACACCGCCTCAGGGAGATGATCTTCTCTGTCAGCTCGGCCGTTGCGCCAGCTGTAGGCCATCGAAGTCAACTACCCGGCGGCTAGTGTCATTCCAGAACCGCATCGCAAACCCTTGCTCGTTATCAGCGCTATGCACCAGTAGACCCGCGCCCCCCTTCATTTTGCTGCATGTGTACTCCCACAATCGGTCTCGCACTGCTGCCGACACATCTCCGACAAACACCCCGGCCCGCAGTTCGATCAGCCAGCGCGTGATGTCGCCCCGCAGGCTCGCCGGAACCCGCTCCAATACCATCACCACCATCGTTTAAGCCTCCTCGTCATCGGCCTGGTTGCGCCCGCCGAGCACATCGCCTTCGTCCGGATCCCACAGGCTCCCCGGCGCAGCCGCATCTTCGTCGAAGTCAGCCTCTGCTGGCGCCACTGCCAGCAGGGCCTCGATGTCCGCCACAATCCGGCCGAGCAAGCGTTCGCGGTGGAAGAGGTCGCGGCATTCACGGCGAACACGTCGTTGCAAGTCTTGCGTTCCCTCCGCAGTCGCTTGGAAGGCTGCCGCGAAGGCGGTGTCAGTTTTGTAGAGGTCGGCGATGTCATAGACGAATGACAGGAGCTTTCCGCTGTGGATGAAGCCCAGTGCGGGGGAGTACCCGGCTGCTACGATCGCTGCGTGACAGATGCCGTAGAGACACGCATTCGCACAGGACAAGGCCCGGTTCACGGGGTCGGTAGCCCCCCAGCTTCCCCGCCGGTACGATCTTCCTGTCCACACCACCCCAGTCTTCTTGCTGAGGCGCTTGTACGTGTCGCGAACTCTCACACCTTCCATGCCTCGGATCTGACGCAGCGAAAGACCTGGAGACAAGTCCTCGCCAAAGCGATACGCGTACATCCGCCTGACTATCTCCATGCGGGTCTTGGAGTTTGCCCACAGCCGGGCCTGGCGGAGCAGGTTCTTGGCCGAACGCGTGACGCCCAGTCCTTGAGCGTAGAAGCGTACTCCGGCCTCGCCGGACCAAATCGCTAGGCAACCATTGTCAGCCAGGGACTTGATCGCCGCATGAGTAACGGTCGTGCCCGGCCCGAGCATTAGCGTGCTCAAAGCCGCCACCGGAATCGGGGTTGATCCGTTGGCGTCGTGTACCACTATCGACTTGGCGTCCTGATCTATCCTCGCATGGTCTACGTACAGGTAACTCCAGCGGTCGCGTATCCGCGGGAGCGTGTGCAGATCCCGCAAACTCATGATCCGGGTCCCGCCGGCGCTACTGAGAGCAGACCGAAGCCGAAGGCCTTGGCCGGGCCTATACCGTCTTCCAGGGCCCGAACGAATAGATCCCGGTCGGCTACTCGCAGGCGGCCGTCATATTGAACGGAGCTGAAGGTCAGGTTGCGTCCTCCGGAGCCTAGACCTCTCACCCCCTGAGTTGCCCCCGGGTGGACGTCCAATAGCCCGGGCTTCGCGACCGATTCAACAATCTGGAAACCGTGCTGGTTGGCCTTGCGCTCCAGCCATGCGATTTGCTCCGCTTCACCCAAGAGCGCGACCCGACGCCCGTTTCGCCTGCTGCCATCCTTCCCGCTGGTCGTGTCGACCTTCTTCGTGGGATTCGCTCTCAGGCGGAATACGAGCGATTGCCCCACCTGCAGGCCAGCGTAGAGGGACGATACCTCCTTGCACGCCGGGTTCTCCGGGCTGACCCCGGTGGCCAGCAGGTAGCCTGGAGGAAGACACGACCAGTCCGGCTCTTGCCGGGATTGCACCAGCAGAAGGAGGTTGCCAGATCCAGGCAGTTCCTCCACTCGGTACAGGACTCCGAGTTGAGCCCGCGTCGACTGCCCACCGTCGACCTCGGGAAAGGCTCCCATTAACGTACGGTGCATACGCCCGCAGTCGCCGGCTCCCCTGCGAACCTCGCTGTCCCTGGGATTCAGAACCAATCGAGACAGGTACATTTCAAGCCCCCCCCGGCGCCGCGATCTTGCCCGCACCATTGAGCTCGATGAACTCCGTGGCGACGTGACGCGGTCCAAATTGACGAGTTTCGAATGCTGCGCCGAGCGGCTGATCCATCCGAACATCCGCCGACATCCCGGGACGGACATCGAGAACCAGCCGTAATCTCGACGGATGAGAACCGCCCCCAGGCAGCTCCGACCCAGCCCCTGGGCGCGGCTCCGTCTTCAACGCTGACACCAGACCGGTTCCGCGCCGCAAACCTCCACCGGGAAGATGCACCGGTACAGCCGGCACATAGGCCTTCCGGCCGAGGAACAATTGCCACACCGGCGCCTGGAGGGCTGCATCCAGCTCTTCGAGCACAGAGACATCCTCCGTCTCCAGCCCGACCAGGAAGTCCGCGCCAGCCAGGTAGTGACGCGTGGATACCACCGGATTCTTCGAAAGCGTACCGCTTGATCTCATTACCCCGAGGCCGGCTCCGGCGGTCTGGTGATCCACAGAGCGGCTTCCCTCAAAATCTACCCTGACACCCATGCGGAGGGCGGCAAGGTCATCGACGGATTCACTCCGCGGACGGCCGAGCGCCGCGCACAGCAGCCCGATGACCCCACTCTTGGAGGGCTCCATGTCGGTGTCGCGCTCGCTGAACCGGCTTCTGGTCCCCCAGGACTGCATCGGCCCGGCGAGCCGCAACAGAAGTGTCGAAGCCATCCTAGGCCTCCACCATGCCGCCGGCCACCTTGTCCACCGTGCGAGCGATCAACTCACCCACGTTCCCGACGAGGCTCTCGGACAGGGAGTTGAGCGCATCCGGGTACGTGGTGGCTGCGGCCACCGCCAGTATTTCGCCATCTCCGTACATACCGGTCACGGAGGCCCAGTGGCGATCGAGAGATGCCACCGAATTGTGGATCAGGTCATTCCCATTGGAAGGCCGAACTGGGTTGACGAAGGCGTTGGCCAGTGAATAGAGGCCGCGCTTCCTGACGACCGCGAGGGCGAAATCCGGCCGACTCTGCGCGGCAAACGAGTTCTGCTTTCCGGTCGGCACGGCCTCGAAGGATGCCGACAGGAATGCCCTCGCGGTGGCAACGGCCAGATCATCATCTCCACCCAGGTTCTCCCTTAACTGGGGGACATTGATGTTTGCGTACCGGTAAAAGCAAGCGGAATTGAACTCGATCGTTCCCAACATATCCGCGCCGGAGGTATCCTCCGGCCGCAGGTCATCGACAGCGGTGTAGAAGTCAAACTCGATGGCCGCTTGATGGGTTGAGATGGCATGCGCAACCTGGCTCGCAGCGTCGACATTCTTTTCCGGAATGTCTGCCAGCATCCGGCCGAACAGGGCGAGATCACTGGCCTTTCCCCCGTCGAGGGCCGCCGCAAGACTCTTCTGCACATCGGCCGGCACAGCTGCCTTGCTGGCCTTCTTTCCCGACTCACCGTCGCCCGCGGCAGACGTCAGCGCATCCCAGTGCTCTTCGCAGATGCCGACGATGTTGGAGATCTCGTCTTCCCCCAGGTAGAGGAGATACTGTGATCGGCCGTCCACCACCGTTATCTTGAGTCCAGCGAGGGCGGTCTCGGTGATTTTCAGGGCCTGCTCACGATCCCGGCCGAGCTTGGCGAGCCGGTCCGCCACTTCCCCAGAAATCCGCTTGGTTCGGGTCGCCAGGTTCTGCTCCGGCAACAAGTTGCCGGCCTGAAACTCTGTCCGGATCGCCCGCTTGATGCATTGACTGGAGATGCGGGCCCGGCGATATCCACCGAACTCGCATGTCTTCGGGCTCCCGGTATCGTCCCGGTTCAAATTGCTCGGCGCGAAGTTCTGGATGAGGTGCAGTTCTATGTTCATGAGCTTCTCCTGCCGGGATCACCCGGCCTATTCACGGGTCGCTTCTTCGGCGGCCGAATCTTCAGACTCCGGAGCCTTCTGTTGCGAGGCTTGCTGTCCCCAGAATCCACGGGCCCAGTCCCGCTGTACCCACCGTCGCTCGTCCCTCCAGTTGACGATGTCGCGTAGGAGGCGCTGCCAATCGATCGGGATGCCGTCAGCCTTCAACAGCGATACTCCGTGCCGCAGATGATCTGGCAGTTCACGCCGATCGCAACTCAAGAGTGCGGTGAATCGACTCTCAACGCTGCCACTCCTGCCCCTGATCTGGGCGAATGAGGCACCCAAGTTCGTGATGCGTGGAAGGTCGCCGGAAGGCGACCAGCTCAAGGGGTGGGACGCAAACAGCGCCGCCACGATGTAACAGGCGTCTTCGTAGCCCGGGCGGGCGTCGGTGCCTACGTATGGCTGTACGTGCGGGTACATCTCGGCGACCGTGCCGGTGGGCCTGCCCAGCCCACGCCTCAGTGCGGCGAGCGCCGCACGATCTACGTTTCCTGGCGCCGCCAGCTGGAGCAGGTGCTGGATGATCGCCGGACCTTGCTTGGCTGAGTCGCTCATAGGCTATGCCACTCCTTCCTTCTGCAAATACAGATCGATAGTCACCCGCAGCAGCCAGCGCAGCCGCCGTTCGGCCAATGCGGCTGCCTTCAGCTCGGTTGCGGACGATTCCAGGCCATCCACCGTCTCCGCGAACGTCGACTCGATGGCCTCCCGCACCGTCGCGATCCAAGCTTCCAGTGCTCCGGCAGAACCGCCGGTGAGATCAGTCAGAAACTCGCGGAACGGGATGTCGAGCCGGCCCCAGTAGCGCCGTTCGGGGGCAAGTGCCCTGACAAGGTTGTCAATGTCACCGCGGTGAGGCTGCCGCTGTTCCCGGTCGTCGCTGGCCGGAGCAAGGAGCAGACTCGCAAGATCCCTGATCGGCGACGGCACGTTGCTGTCTTCGCCCGGGATTGTGACCCAGCCACTTCCGAGCAGGCGCCCCCCTGTTTCCGCAATCGCGAGGGCCTCTTCCAGGTCGATGACGAAATCTTCGTCGGCGAGGGAATCCAGCGGCAGAGTCAGACGCTCGTGGCGCCAGGCGAAGAGCTTTGCCCGGTCAGTACGCAGGCCGTAGGCCTCCAGTCCCAAGGTCTCTCCCGCTCCGATAGCGCCCGACTCCCGCAGGTCGGACAGCCAGTCAACCATTTTTGGTCGAGACCGTACCTGTTGGAGGCTCCGGAACAACGGCAAGCTGTCGCGCCAGAGCGCCCTCTCCTCCCGGAAGCCGAGGGGCGGCCAGGGATTCTGGCCGCGCTGGGCCCTGGGATTATGGGCGAATGCCACCATCGTCTCCCTCCCGTGCAACTGGTAGTCCGTCGGCAACTGACATCCCTTCATGATCACGGCATTCTGCACGATGATTTCGCCGTCGATCTCGTCGGGAAGGAAGAGAGCTTGCCGACTCTGCCAGGTGAGCAGATCCAGGTACCCGTCGGGAATGCGATCGACCGGAGTGGCCGGTTCTTCGCGTTCCCAGGCCGGAAGATCCGTCTCCGGATTGAAGGGGAAGGGCTCCTCGTTGAGCCCATCGTACCGGTGCAGGTTCAGAAGAAGTGTCTCGAAGAGGCTCGAGCCAGTGGATATCAACACCACACTCTTTGCAAGCGGTGCCCCTCGCGCCGATCGGTGACGCGACTCGCCCTTGCGGAATGAAACCAGGCTCCCGACGGCAAACGCCTGAGTGGCAACCAGGTACCTGGCCGCCTGACCCGGACTGAACGAAGGTGGCGCGCTGTAGATCGAGTGGTCGAACACGGTCGGGTTGTTGGCCACGTTCAGTTCGTGGGCAACCTTTGCAACACTCGACGCGGAGTCCTGGGGAAGCCCAGGCACCTGGTAGAACGGCCTATCAACATCGAACAAATCGAACCGATGTCGCCAGGCAGACAAATACGAGTCCAGCACGCTGTCATCCCAGCCACCCGCTTCCCGGAGACGCTGCCACTCGGCTTCGTCAGCCGGGCCGAAGTTCCGGTGGAGGATGGCGAGCAGCAGTCGGATGAGGCTCGCGGTAACCAGGGGCGATGGATCCACGACCGCTTCGACTTCGCCCGACCGGCGGAACACCTCGATGAGGCTGAGTTCACTGGTGGTCCCCTCCCCCTTCAACAGGCACGGTATCCAGCGCTCGTCGACAAGGCTGAATGATGTCGCCATGTTCCCTCCCCGGTTTCAGTCGATCACAACACCCAGTTTTCCGTCGAGCCTGATCCCTTCCGTCTCAGCTAGGCCGGTCTTCACATCGATCGCTATCAGCCGAGAGTGCCGCAAATACGCGGACCGGCGCCACCCCTTCGGTGTCTCGGATGCGAGCAGTTTGGAATACTACCTTGCGCGAGGAGATGCTTACGGAGTTCAGGAGCAATCGTCTCGTTTGATCGTGATCCGGGCGTTGCTCGACATCAAGAGCCCCATCACCGCTCGGCTCGAACCTCAACGTACCGCCGTCGCGAAAGAGGACGACCGCAGTGACCGAAGGGCCGATCAGTCGAGTTAGCGCCTGGTGCTTCTCGTGGAAATCGGGCCGGTCCTCGGCGAGAGCGTCTGTTGCCAGCCTGTAGAGCGGGCCGACAAATCCGGGGGGCCGCAGCCAGCGTTCCTTTGCCTCTTCCGCTTCGGCCGCTCTCGCAACGGCCAGAGACTCGCGACCGGATTCAAAACGTGAGGCCAGCGGGGTGTCTTCATCAAAAGGGCAGGCTCCGTCGTCGTCATAGACTTCCTCGACGAGCCCGGGAATATCCTCCGGGACCTCTATCTCCTGCCTGTTCCGCAGCGCGTTCCAGGTGCGTAGAAGGAGGTGATCGCCGTAGATGTAAGCCGCCCCTCCCTCAAACTCCGGCCCCTCGTCGCGATCCTCAGGCCACCTGATCCACAATTCGGGTTTCTGGAGCGGTTCTGGCCGCGCCGGCCGCTGGTGTCGATGGAGACGGCCTGCGCGCTGCAAGACCAGGTCTACCGGCGCGAGGTCGGTCACCATCAGGTCAAAGTCCAAATCCAGGCTCTGCTCGAGGATCTGGGTTCCCACCAACACCGACCGTCGAGGCCGCGCTTCCTCTCCTGTTTCCCTACCGAATCGCCCCAAGCATCGACGCTCCCTCTCCTGTCGGTTCTTCAGGAGGAAGCGTGAGTGCAGCAGATCAAGTTCCGGCTCCCCGTCGATGGCCGCACCCGCGAAGTGTCCTTCCAGCGCCCGATAGGTTTCCTGCGCCCGCCGGACGGTGTTGCAGATAACCGCGGCGCAACCTCCATCCCGAAGTGCCCGGACCAGCCGGTCGGCGAGTTCGTCGGGATCGTCCTCGACATGCGTGATGGCGATTCGTCGCCGGTTGAGATCGGAGACACCGGTCGTGGCTGTGCGGAATTCGGTGCGTCCCTCCCGGGTGCAAGTCCACGAAATGAGCGGGTAGGAGAGGTCATTCTCGGCATCGTCTTCCGGCACACCTCGATCGAGGCCACGGAGATAGGCGACTTGCAGTGCCCTGCGCCTGGCCGCCGGAAGCGTCGCCGAGAGCAATACAACCGGCGATCCCAGCGCCGCAAGCCATTCCAAGAATCGTTCCGCAAGCGTCGTCATGTAGGTGTCGTACGCATGCACCTCATCCAGGATCACGACCTTCCCGGCGAGACCGAAAAGGCGAACGAAGAGGTGTCGCACGCGCAGCACGGACATCAAGGCCTGGTCGATCGTGCCCGCGCCGAAGGGTGCGAGGAGTCCCCTCTTACGCTGCGTGAACCATTCGGCAGCCGCGACCGTCCCTTGCCCTGCATCAACCTCATGGAGCCCGAACTCCCGTCCCCACTTCTCCAGAATCTCAACGTCGGCGGACAGCGCGGCGTGACCGTGCAGCAGCTGCAGGTTCACGTGGGAAGACGGGTATCGCTCGCCCAGATACTTCTTGAGGCGCCCGAACATTTGGTTGCTGGTTGCCTGTGTGGGCAGTGCGATGTACACGCCCCGCATTCCGTGCCGATGAATCCAGTGGTCGGCCAGTTGAAGCGCCACCTCGGTTTTGCCCTCACCCGTCGGCGCCTCAACGACGACCAGGGCCTGCTCATCGATGTCTGGGAGAATCTTGTCGATCTCTTCCTGTAGCGGTCGGGCCGGACCAAGATCCGGGAATAGATCGGTGAATGGGCGCGGTTCGCCGCACGGCCGCCACCCAGTCCAACCGAGAACCTCCAGCGCCCTTCCCGCGTTCGGGATAGCCGTCTTCGTGAAGTAGTCGACAGGGCTCGGCCCGGCTGGTGTCGCCGGGAAGTACTCGGAATTGGATCCGATCCAATCGGCAACTGAAATCAGACCGGCCAGCGCCAGTGACATCGCGTTCGAAGGCTCTCGGGATGGGCCCGGTGGTTCGGCACTGAGTACCTCAGCAGTCACTTTAAATAGCGAGCTCCGGGCGTCATCCCACGGGCCATCCCCTCTTTGGTCCTCGCCTATCCGACGTCCCTGAGCACGCCGGACAGATGCACTGGTTGGGACGGTGCCGTGGTGAGCACCAGTGATGGCCGCGTACCTGCTCGCACCGCGTTTCGGGATGCCGAATTGCTTCTCCAGAATCCGGCCGAGTTGGCTGGCAGTCACGGTTCCGTGCCCGGGGTCGCTGAAGTAGGGCCCGGGTTGAAAATCCAATTCCGTTCCCGCGAGCCTGGCTCGGGCACCTTTGTAGTCGTCCTTATCGATGTCCTTCGCCTGGAACGCCGGAGAAGCCTTGCCGAGGTCATGTGCCCCGGCAAGCAGGGCCACCCAGCGTCCAGTCGACTGGTCGTCGAGGCCAGTTCCGCCTGCAATCCGGTTCCGGAGCGAGGCAAACACGACGCCGTCCCACATGCGCTGTGCGACGGCAGCCACGTCGAGCATGTGGTAGAGCAACGGGTGGTAAACCATGTCGCTCTCGGATCCCGACGGGAACTTCGCGGCCAGTCCGAGCAGCACTTTGTTCTTCACTGCGTCCCCGGTTCGCGCTCCCGATCCATAAAAAATCGGCGACCGGCTGACGGCCGCCGAGCGTGCGCCGCGACGAGTAGCGCAGGGGCGGTTTGCTGGGGGGTGACGAGGGTGTGTTTCAAATCGGCTCTCAACCTAGCCGTTCTCCCAAGGGCTCCCGAGCTCGAAAAAAAGCGGTCGTGCACCGACGCGGCCGAGCCAGGTCCGCACGGCTCGGTTGGTGAACTCGGGCCCATGGTCGGCGCGGAGGCGCGCGGGGACGCCGTGCGTAACGAACATGTCCGTCAGACACTGGAGTACGTCGGGGGCCCGGATGTGGCGAGCCCCCTTGATGGCCAGGCACTGCCGGGTGTATTCGTCCACCACCGCAAGGCGGCGTCCTGATTTGCTATGTCGACCCGGTCTAGCTGAGCCTTCATGCGAAGGACCGCGTCTTTTGTCGGCTCCAGGACGGCGTCCAACCGGCGGATAACGGTCATCGGCAGGATGACGTCGCGGTACTTGCCCCGCACGTAAACGTCGCGTAGCACGTCGTCCGCAATGCCCCATATGAAGTTGCTGACGTTGAGGCTGCTCATGCGCCCTTCCCGATCAATGCCCGGCGAGAATCACAGCGGACTGTCAACGTCGCTGCCGACGCCAGACTATCGCAGGTTTCCTGTCTCCGTGCTTCAGATGTAGATCGTCCACCCACTTGACCTGCAGACTGCTACGCCACTCTCGTCCACAGCAGTAGGCCACCCTCTCTCAGAGAGCTTAAGAGACTGGAAACCGGCGTCGATTCTCTACCGAAATCGGCTGCGGCACGGGCAGCACTCCACCACCGCGAAATAACACCATTCACACATAGTGCTTGATATATCTGCAAACCAGAGCAAAGGTCATGCGGACATTCCTAACCAAGGAGTCCGCCATGTCTTCCGCTCAGACCCTGCCTACCGTCTTCTCTGGTTCTAGCTCCACTGGGAAGGCTCCCTCTACGCCTTCCTCGCCGAGAAACAACGCCGCTCCGGCTCCAACCGCACCCCGGACTCCTACTACCGCACCCTCCGCCACTTCTTCGGCAGTCTGCAGAAGGCTCCCGATCAGGTCTCCCCTCAGGACGTCTTCTCCTTCGCCCATGGCATCGGCCTCTCGGGCCGTGAACCTTCCCCCGTAACCGTCGGCGCTCGCCTCTCCTGCATCTCTTCCTTCTTCAAGTTCCTCATCAGACTCGATCTGCTCAAGGCCAATCCCTGCGATCCCGTCGAGCGCCCCAAGCCTCGCCCCAGCGCACCAAGCGGCCTCTCCGCTTCCCAGATGCAGCAGCTCCTCCAGGTCATCCCCGATACCCTCAAGGGCAGACGTGACCTGGCCATCGTCCTCACTCTCGTCCTAACCGGCAGACGCAGGTCGGAGATCATCAACCTAACCGCCGGCGATATCGCCTTCGACGACTCCGCCGCCTTCTACCGCTACGTCGGCAAGGGCGGTGTGCGCGGCCGCCGTGAACTCCCCAGTCCCGCCCTCGGCCATCCGGCGATCTCTTGGTGACGTCGGCAAGGACCTCGCCTCCATGCATCCCACCGAGTCGCTCTGGCAGGCGGGCGCAGGTCCCCAGGCGTCTCCAGCGCCACCTTCTACAACCGCTTCCGGGGCTACCTCCGCTTGGCCGGTCTCCCGCCCTCCGGCGTCCATGTCCTGCGCCACACCGCCGCCAAGCTCCGCCGCGACGTCGGCGAGTCGGTCGAGTCCGTAAGCCAGTTCCTCGACCACAGCTCGCTCGCCGTCACCACCACCTATCTCCGCAGACTCGAGGGTCAGCGCGATGCCGCCTGGCATGGCGTCGCCAGCGTCATCGGCGTGAGCTAGCCCGCCTTCCGGGGCCGCATCGATCGACCCTCCCGAACCGCGCCTTGACCTCTACGCGCCTTCGGAGCGTTCATACATCCCGCTTCAACTCCCCTTCCGCTGGAGGTCGTCTTGCCCGATCCCATTCGCCACATCGCCACCTACGCCCGCGTCTCCTCCGATGAACAGCGTGACCGCCATACCGTCCGCAATCAACGCGCCGCCCTGTCGCGCCGTCTGGGTTCCGAGCCGGGTGTTTTGGTCTTCAAGCATTACGAGGACGATGGTGTCTCGGGAACCATCCCTCTCGAAGAGCGACCGGGTGGTTGTGCGCTCGTCCGTGACGCTCGCGCCGGTCGTTTCTCCCAGATCTGGGTCGTCCGCGCCGATCGTCTCGGTCGCGACGCCTTCGAGCTGCTCCGCATCTGGAGGGTGTTCGAGTCCATCGGCATCGCGCTCCGCGCCACCGACGAGAACATCGACGATCCCTTCTACTTCGATATCCACGCCGTCATCGCCGCCAATGAGCGCCGCAAGTTCCTCGAACGTTCCGCCGAGGGCATGAACCGCGCCGCCAAAGAAGGCCGCTATACCGGCGGCATCGTCCCGCTCGGCTACTCGGTCTCTGGTGATCGAGGTTTCCGCCGCCTCGTCCCGGACGACTCGCCCATGTGGGCCGGCCTCTCCGCCGCCGACGTTGTCAGGCGCATCTATGACCATCTCGCCGTAGACGGCTGGAGCTGCGTGCGCATCGCAACCGAGTTCAACTCGCTGGGTGTACCCACGTCCTACAGGCGCGACGGCCGCGGCGTCAGGGGCAAACGCACCCAGGGCCTCTGGCGCTCGGGCCGCATCCGCAACCTCGTCGTCAACCCCGTCTACAGGGGCGTCCTCCAGTACGGACGCAGGTCCACGAAGCCCAACGGTCGTGAGGTGATTTCCGCTTCCGTTCCCCCGCTAGTCTCGGAGGACGTCTGGAACGCCGCCATCGCTACCCTCAAGCGCAACCGCGCCTTGCCCCGCAACTCCTGCCATTCCTACCTGCTCCGCTCCCTCATCCGCTGCGCCGTCTGCGGCCTCTCCTTCTGCGGTACCTGGACCAGGGGGCCTCGCTACCGCTGCAACGGCTCCATGGCCCACCGCGGCCCGTTCGCTGGCAAGTGCATCGGCGCCTCCATCAAGGGCGAGCATTTGGAGGATGTCGTCTGGTCCGATGTCTCCCGCTTCCTTACCGACCCCGACGAACTCACGGACGAGCTCCTCGCGGAGTCCAATGACATCGAGTCCCACGCCATCGCAGAAGCCGAACGCGACTCGCTGCTCGACGCAATCGCTCCGCAGTCCAGGATCGCCGCACCCGCGCCATCGACCTCTACACCCGCGGCAAGCTCTCGGAGGTCGAGTTCGACGCCATAGCCGCAGACGTGGAACGGGAGCTCAAGACTCTCGACGACCGGCTGGCTGTCCTCGAACCCGACGATGACGTTGCTGACGACGGCCTCTCCGAGCATGTGCTCGCGGAGATCCGTCAACGCCTCACGGGGGACCTCTCAGACTCTGAGCGCCGGGAGATCGTTCAGCTGCTCGTGCGCCGGATCACCGTCCACACCACCCTCCCCGGCCGCGGCCGCAAGCAGGTCCGCGTCGTCATCGACTACCGCTTCCCGCCGGGAGGCTGGTCGTTCGCCCGCGGACGGCGCACCGGGAATAATTGCCGGACGTCATCTCACCGCGACCGCGAGGGCGCCATGGCGCGACCGAACATCCTGTTCATCACGACCGATCAGCAGCGTGGTGACGCGCTGGGGGTGGCCGGACAGGACTGGTTGCAGACGCCGGCGTTGGATGCGTTGGCGCGTGATGGCTACCACTTCACGCGCGCGTACAGCGAGGCCCCGGTGTGCGTGGCGGCGCGCACCACCTGGATGACCGGTACGCATCCGTGGGAACATCGCGTTCGCGGCAACACCCGGCAGGCGATGGACCCGGCCAAGACACTGCCAGGTGTGCTGACCGCGCACGGCTACCGCACGCACGCCGCCGGCAAGATGCACTTCTCGCCGGACCAGCGCAACCTCAACGGGTTCGAGTCGATGGTGCTGTGCGAAGAGGGCCGTATGCGCGACGGCGATGACTACCACCACTGGCTGCAAGCGACGCCCTGGGCCGGCCTGGAGCGCGCCCACGGCGTGGGCAACAACGACATCTTCGCGGCGCCGTCGCCATTGCCGGAGTCGCACTACGTCTCGACCTGGATCGCCAACCAGTCGATCCGGTTTCTGCACGAGCACACGGCAAGCGCGGACGAGCGGCCATTCTTCCTCTGGTGCAGCTTCACCAAGCCGCACTCGGCCTACGACCCGCCGCGGCCGTACGACCAGCTGTATGACCCGGGCCAGGTGCCGGCGCCCGCGCGCAACGGCAGCGACATGTCAGAGAGCCCGCCGCAACTGCGCGAGGCCAACCGGGTCTACACCTGGGACGCCTTGGGACCCGAGCAGATCGCGCTGGCGCGGGCCTTCTATTTCGGCAATGTGACGCACCTGGACCACTGCATCGGCCGTCTGCTAGGAACGCTGGACAGCCTGGGGATCCGGGACGACACCTTCATAGTGTTTCAATTCGGACCACGGCGATCTGCTGGGCGATCACAATTTGTTCTTCAAGTCCAACTACTACGAGGAATCCACGCACGTCCCGCTGATCGTGTGGGCGCCCGGTGCGGTGCGCGCCGAACTCGATCTGGGACCGCCTGGCCGAATCGACGCGCTGGTGGGGCAGCGCCAGGTTATGCCCGCGATGCTGCAGGCGGCCGGCGCGGATCTGCCGCGGACGTCGAAGGCCCGTGGCTGACGGATGTGATGGGCCGCCGGGCATCCGGCGAGCCGGTCCACGGTGTGTTCGGCGACCGGGACAATCTGCAGCTCGCGCTGATCGAGGAGCGTTTCAAGTACATCTGGTGGGCCAACGGGCGGTTTGAGCAGCTCTTTGACCGGCAGAGCGATCCCGGCGAACTCACCAACCGGGCCGACGACCCATCACTGACCGCCGTGAAGGAACGCATGCGCGGGTGGCTGGCCGAGTATCTCGGAGAGCGCGGCTATGTCGACGGGCTGGACGGCGACGATCTGGTCGGCCGCGACTACGATCCGGCGACAATGCGTTGGGGTCGTCCGAACCCGCGGCCATGGGGACGGCGACCGTACTAAGGTCGGGCCTGTCCAAAGTGAGCCGCCACAGATATGGCCCGGGCAGGCGGTGCCCCTACGCCCAGGTGCGCGGCTTCCGCAACCGGCCAAGCCCCGCGTGAGTCGTCGGGGGTTTGCGCCCGGCCTGGAAAACAGCCCCGCCAAGGTTCCCTCTCGCACAGGCAGAGGGAAGGTTCCATGCCAGGCCTTGAGGATCGGCGACGATCGATCGCATGCCCTCGGCCGACGCGAAGCCTTAGAAGGTGTCGCCGCGGTATTGACGGCGCCGCCGCAGGCCGCCCTTCTGGCGGGAGGGCAGGACGTCAGGATTGGCGCCGCCCGCGTCCTGCGGCGGGCGCGTCCGCACGTCGCCGGGATAGTCGCCGGTTCCCGCGTTACCGATAGCGGCCCAGGCGGCTTTCAGGGCGCTCCGGAGTGCGGCTCGTACGCCCACGAGCTATTCAACCTCGCGATGCTTTACCACCTGCAGCTTACTCCTGCAGTGGCGCGGATTGGCCGAGGGGCTCGGCGTGGTGAGGTCAAATCTGTGCTGCTCTGCCTGCGCCGAGGAGCGCGAGCATCGGCGCCCACTTCGGGAATGTTCGCGGCTCTCACGTTTCCGAATCACGTCGACAGCGACGTGATGTAATTGATGGATAGATCGGCGGAACATCGCGATCGTCGATGATGTCACTCGCGTGTGCTCGGCGGTGCATTCGATCGACCGAAGCCACCAGAGCCGGACGATCAAGAAGTCGGCGGACCGCCCGCGAGAATCGATCTGCCAACGGTTTGAAGCTCGTCAAAGGCCGTCTCGAATGGCCGTTCCGCCTGCAGCCGGCGCGCCGTCGTCGCGGTCACCTCAAGTGACCATTGGTCCCAGGTGGACGGGCCATAGCCCAGGCTTGAACCCGTGTCGGTGTTGTCGAGCAGCACCTGCATCGAGTCGGGCGGCGTGCGCATGTATCTATCGCCTTGGGATGTCGGCCTGTGATCGGGGGTGAATTCACGAAACTCCGCGTGCAGCGCACCGGTCTCGGGTCCCGCCAAATGCGCCGCGAGTGCAAAGGAGGCGTCTGACCTCCCCCGGTCCTCGGCGTTGGCGGTGATCCAGTGCCCACGGTTGTCGATCCAGTGCCAGGCGGCGTCGGTGACCTCGTGGCGCGGGCTCGGCATGAAATCCCAGGCTGCGTCGCCGCCATCCCGACTGGCCAAGGAACCGTCGCGGCACAACATCGCGATTTGACCGCCCAAGAAGCCGCCGATGGCGCCTCCCGAAATGAGGCTCAGCTCCTCAACCATCGGCGCGGCATGGTGGCGCAACGTGATCGCCAGCATGCGCTCGTAGTCCGCGCGTCGCTCGTCCTGGTGCGCGTATGAGTCAGCCTCGTCCGGTGTCAGCAGTGAGCGCGCCTCACCGCCGGCGGGCACGACCAGCGACGCCCAATAGCGGATTTGCGGCCCGATCCACAGCCCAAATCGCAGCTCGTCGGGGGTCGGTCAACCGCTTCGCCGCCTCGATCAACGCAGGAATCGTGAATCCGTCGGCGGGAACTTCGATGTCCGCGTTCTCGAGGAGGGCCGGGTTGAACGCCCAGGCGCCCTGCGAAAGGCCAAACGGCAAGCCATAGGTCGCGTCGGCAACGTCCAGGCTGCCAGGCACCATCCAGTAGTCCGAGGACAGCTCCGGCAGGTTGCGCTCGACGAGCACGGAAATGTCGCTGAGGAACCCGGACTGCGCCGCAACACGAAGCATTCGAGGGTGGCCGAGTACGAGGTCGGGACCCGTGCTCGCGTCCAGCCGCAGAAAGCTCTGCCACTGACCTGCATCCCCGCCACGCCGGATGACGTCAATCTCGGGGTGGCGATCCCGCAAAGGACCTCAACGCACGCTCCAGGAAGAGTTGAGGTCGCCCCTGCGGCAACGACGTCATGAACTGCACCTCGTTCGTCGTCGCTTGCGGTGACGACTCAGACGCGCCCCCGCAGGCGGCGAGAAGTCCGGCGACCGCAGCAGCTGAAGCCGAGCGGATGAGCGACCGGCGCGTCAAAGGGCGCGGCGCATCGCGTCCGATTCGAGCCCGGCCGGAACCGTCGCCGTGCCGTCGAGCCCCCAACCTCGTCACGTCGCTCTCACTGATGACATCCTGGCACTCCGATTTCCGTGCAACGTCACGACGGCCTCGCGCACCTCGCCCTTCAAGATCCTACCGGCCGCGCGCTACTCGCCGGCCGGCAGCGCCTCGAGCTCCTGCACCACATTTCGCAGGCCCTGCTCAGGGCTCAGATCGCCGACCAATACGTCGCGGGCGATCGTGTTGAGGATGACGCCCATCTCACGACGGGAGAGGTTGTAGGACCCCGCGTTCTCGAGCAGGTGCACCACCACGTCCTCATCGCCGGGGCGCAGCTCGGGCACGAGATCCCGCACGGCCGGCGCGTCGACCCGGAACGGCGGCAGGACGGAGTCGGCGGCAGTTGCCGCGTAAAAGTGGCGGAGCGCGTCGTAGGCGACCTCCGGATCATTGGTTGACGAAAGGACTCCGGCCAGAAATGTGAAAGTGGGATTGCGGCCCGAGCCAAAGTTGGGGAATGGATAGATCCGATTGTCGGCGCGAAGCTCCCCGATGTCGGAGAACGCGATCGTGCCAAAGCCCATGCCCCACTTGCCAGGCTCGATGTAGGCGAAGTAGTTGAGCGAGCCGACAGGGATGAGCTGATCACGCTTGACCAGATCTCGGATGAAGGCCACCGCATCACGCGCGCGGTCCCCCTCGAGCGGAGTGAAGCCGCCGCGGTCGTCCCGGAGGGCGCCCAGGGCCGAGAGGAGCACTGCATTCGGCGACGGCGAAGCCCCGAAGTCGCCCCGGGAATGTGGATCGGCGCTCACGTTCCCCAGGATTCCTTGCGTGCCCCGCCCGCCGCCCGGCGGATCCGGGACGTGGAACGCGAGCGCGATTTGCAGGAACGCATCGGCGGTGAACGCATCGAGGGTCGGCTCGGGCAGCTCGATGCCCAGCTCGGCGGCCAGTTCCCTGTTGATCAGCGTATGGAAAGGCGATACGGCGAAGGGCAGGCCGTATTGGCTACCCTCGAACCGACCGGCCCCCAGCGCCCCGGGCCAGTAGGCGGCGGGATCGAAGTCCGGGTCGGCGGCCAGGAAATCGTCCAGGGGGAGGAGTTTTTCGTGCGCCAGCAGGTCCTGCAGATCGGTGCCGAAGTAGACCACCAGATCGGGCGCTGCGCCGCTGACCGCATCGACGGCCTCGCTCATGCTCCAGCGCGAGCTGATATCGGATACGTCGATGGACTCCCTCGTGAACTGGTAGCGGCCATCCGACCTGCGCCCGGCCTCCAGGAACGCATTGGCAAACAGGGCAAACAGTCTGCCTCCGGCAAACTCGGTCGGCAGAATCGCCACCGGGACCTGGCGCTGGTCGCCGGCCTTCGGGACTGCAGCGGCCGCGCTGGGAGCGAGAGCGGTCACCTGGGCGGCGGCCTCGCGAGCGGGCTCGATGGCTGCCTCCAGTTCTGGGCCGGCTGTACCCGAGGACACGACGTTCCGGCTCGGGGGCTCGATTCTCCGCAGGCGGCGAGGAGCGCGGAAGCGGATGTCAGGCCGGCGGCGCCCAGAAACGCCCCGCCGGGAAACCGTCGAGGCGCTGGTGTCCTTCTTCACTCCGACCTCGGACCTCCGAGTTCGGTGACCACCGGTCGCGGGGCCTCAGTCGAGCTTACGCCTCCGCGCAGCACGTCAAAGTCCACGGTGTTGTTGAGAATGGCGCGCGCTCGTCTACTCAGCGTGATGAAGGTCGCATTCTCAAGTTCCGCGACCGTGCCTTCGCAGATCATCATCGGAACCAATGAGTCCAGTGGCAGACCCGTTCCCAACAATGCGTGCCGACCCATTGGACCTGTTCATCCAGAGGCGGCAGGGTGATACGGTTTGCCCCTATCAAATTCCGATAGTTGTCGGTTTCTTCAAATGCGCATCTAACTTCCTCCGAAGCTCTTCCCGTTTGCGACCCGTCCGGAATTATTCGGACAGGAGGAAGTCATGATCGATTTGCAATTGGATGGCCGCATTGCGCTCGTCACTGGAGCAAATTGCGGCATAGGTGGGGCGATTGCCAGGCTCTTGGCTGAGCAGGGAGTTCGTGTTTTCGCTACATACCTGAAACAGCCTCCTGGCGACGATCCGAGCAGGCCCATCGCATTCGACCAGCATCGTGCCCGAAGCGCGGACCGGCTCGTGGACGAGATAAGCGCTGCGGGCGGCATCGCGACTTCTTGGAGGGCCGATCTAACCGACCCAGAAATCATCCCGACGTTGTTTGACCAAGCAGAGGCCGCCTACGGTGGAGTCGAAATTCTTTTAAACAACGCGGCGTACAGCGACCAAGATTCGTTTTCCAGATCCGGTGACCCGTTTGGCCGCCGGCAGATTCACATGGACGCCGCGTCGCACGACAACCACTTTGCGGTCAACAGCCGAGCGGTCGGATTGCTTATTGACGAATTCGCTCGACGTCACATGGCCAGGCGGGCTGACTGGGGAAGGATCGTCAGCATTTCCTCGGCAGGGCGGCACGGATTCAGGGGTGAGGTTAGCTACGGCGCCAGCAAGGCAGCGCTTGAGAGCTATACGTTCTCAGCAGCCGCCGAACTCGCTGATGTTGGTGTTACGGCCAACGTCGTCGAGCCGATGGCGACAGACACGGGCTGGATCACGGACGAGATGGCCGAGCAAATCCGTTCGCGAAGTCGTCTTGGCCACGTCGGCCTGCCGAAGGAAGTGGCCGACATCGTGCTTTTCTTCTGTTCTCATCAAGCCCGATTCCTCACGCTGCAGAGGCTCAGACTCCAATAGCGCGTCATTGCCGAGGCGACCAGACCGGCCTGGCCAGCCTCGACTGGACGATTTGGGGGATGAACCCGTTATGAGAATGGCCGTTACCGGACCGTGGCGACTCGGAATCGATCAGCGAGGAGTCGGGCGGCGGCGGATGGACCCCGAGTGCATCGAGTGGAGTGGGGCTGTACGGATTTTCGGTGCTGACACATCTTGGCAGCGTGAGAGCTGGCTCCGCGGCCTGGGAAGTCACATTCGGAGCGGTCGAATATCGACCTCGGAACGCTGGCCGGTCATGGGAGCAGCCTTCTATCCGGGCCAGCGAGCACACGTCAGCCACGAAATCCCCGCGCAATGGCCGGACGATTGCAGGCGTGACGGCGACTATCCCCTCGCGGTTGGAGTGGCTGCGGGGCGTTGATTCGGGAAGTTCGTGGCTTGAGTCCGTGCCCGGGATCGTCGCTGCGTGTGCGGAGACCTGGTCCCTGCGCTTGGGTACTCCATTCGAAGACTCCTACGTGTCGCTCGTCGTGCCCGCGCGGTTGTCGGACGACACCTGGGTGGTGCTCAAAGTGCAGTGGCCACACCGGGAGAGCACGCACGAAGCGGCCGCACTCAAGGCTTGGGGTGGCGACGGCGCGGTTCGGATTCTCGATGCGGATCCGGCGCGCCACGCGCTGCTCATCGAGCATTGCCATCCGGGCTCGCACCTCCGTGAAGCGGGCGCGGATGCCCCGCTCGACGTCTTCATTGCGCTGTTGCCGCGTCTCTGGGTCCCAGCCGCCGAGCCGTTCGAGCCGCTAAGCGCTGAAACCCGTGGGTGGGTTCATGCGCTGCCCCCAAAGTGGAGCGCGCCGAACGTCCGTTCGAGCAATCGCTGCTGGTTGCGGCCGTCGACGTCCTCGTGTCGCTGTCGACTTCGCAGGAGGAATCCGTGCTTCTGCATCAAGACTTGCACGCCGACAATGTGCTCGCGGCCGAACGCGAGCCTTGGCTCGCGATCGATCCAAAACCCCTCGTTGGGGAACGCGAATTCGGCGTCGCGCCGATCGTGCGGGACTACACGCTCGGCCACAGTCGCGAGCACGTTCTGGATCGCCTCGATCGGCTGTGTGCAGGCCTCGATCTCGATCCCGAGCGAGCGCGCGGTTGGGCGTTTGGGCAGACACTCGCGGTGGCATTCGAAGGCGAGGATCCGTTGGGCCGGCACGTCGAGACCGCGCGCTGGCTTAATGAAGCGGGCTGAACACGAATTCTGATTGTGCCCTCGGATCGCAGGTCACGACCCTTCCTCCCGCGGCTGGGGCGCGACGGGGTTCTCCGTTCCGCGGCTGACGAGAGCAGCGAATCCCGCACGGCACCCGACGGCGTGGTTGGGCCGCCGCGCCTCGCGTGCTGCGGCGTGCGAAGGTCGGCCGTCGCTTTGGCCGACGCAAGCTGGCCTTCGCCCAGACAAGCGGGGCGGCTCGCGGTCGCACTCCTCGGCCGGACCTAGGGACGCGCAGGCCCGGTCGACGCGGACGGCGAGCGTGACCGGGCGGCCGGCAGGGACAGAGACGGCCCACCGGCACCTGATTGCGACACTAGACTGAGGCCGTGAACCGACCGCGCGAGCGGGAGGAAGGTCGATCGGCAAGGTGCGCGTACCGGGGCTGAGCCTGCGATTTGTGCCGCTCGCGGCCGTCGCCGCGCTGGCAGCGCTGGCAGCGCTGGCGATCGCCCTATCCATATTCGCAGCCAGACCGCCCGGCCAGACGCGGCCCACCTTCGCGACTTCGGGAGAGGTGGCCCCCGGGCAGGCCAGGTCGGAAGCAGATCGAGATCCAGGATCAAGTTACGCCGAACCCGCGCCGGCAGACGGCGCCGTGGCCGTCGGCCCGTTGGTAACGGGGCGCTGGCGCCGGCTCGATCACGCTGCGCCCGATACGTCCGGCGGAAGCGGCTGTAAGCGGCGGGACGTCGGACGCCACGCCGGCGCTGCAGCGCTACATCCTCGCGGTGCGGCGGATTCGGGAGCGTTTCGAATCGGTGCTGGACCAGGCGCGGATGCTGCAGGCGGACGGGATCGCCGGGCTCGCCAGTCGGGACCGCCTGGCGTTGGTGGCACGGCTGCTCCCCGAGGTGGCGCGTCGTGCGGCGGAGGACCTTGCCGCGCTGGAATCGCCACCGGAGGCCCGCGCCCACGTGCGGAGTTTGAGCGACACCCTGCGCGCGTACGCGTCGGCCTCGGCGCTCAGCCAGCCCTACCGCTCCCGGTCCCCCGAGGAGGAATACGATCCCGGCACAAGCGGTCAGCGCACGACCCTCATGCTGGCGCTGCAGCGCTACTTCGCGACCCCGGACGATCCGCGTGCGCCGGCCGCGTAGTCTTCGAGCGAGCTCCCACAACACTTCGGCCAGTTACCACGCCAGCGTGCGCATTGCCACACGGCGCCGCGCGTGCGCCTGCCACAATTCGCCGCATGGACAGCCTGCGCGGCACCCGCGCCGAGATCATGCACGCACCAACGGGCGCCTTGGCCGCGGTCGACGCGGGCGATCTCGAGGGATCCTGGCTGCAGCGAAGGCAGCTGGTGCTGCTGGCCGCGGCCGAACTGCTGGCACTCTCGCTGTGGTTCAGCGCCACGGCCGTAGTGCCCTCGCTGCAGAGCGACTGGAATCTCACAGCGGCCGGCGCGGCCTGGCTGACCATGTCGGTTCAGATCGGATTCGTGGTCGGCACGTTCGCGAGCGGGTTCACGAACCTTCCCGACCTGATCAGCTCACGCTGGCTGTTCGCGGTCAGCGCGGCGCTGGGCGCGCTGGCCAATGCGCTGTTTGCCTTCGCGGCCGACGGCCTGGCGATCGGAATCCTGCTGCGCCTGCTGACCGGCGTGTTTCTGGCCGGCGTCTACCCACGGGGATGAAGCTGGCCGCCACCTGGACCCGGCGTCATCGCGGGGTGGCGATCGGGCTGATCGTGGGCGCGTTGACCGTTGGCTCGGCCAGCCCACACCTGGTGCGCTCGCTGTTTGACGGGCCCTGGGAATACGTCGTGGCGGTGAGCTCGGGGCTGGCCGCGCTGGGCGGCGCGGTGGTGTGGCTGGCGGTGCGCGAAGGCCCGTTCGCGGTCGCAGGGGCGAAGTTCGAGCCCCGCTTCATTGTGCAGATCATGCGTTCGCGCGGCATGCGCCTGGCCAACCTCGGGTACTTCGGCCACCAATGGGAGCTATATGCGATGTGGACCTGGGTGCCGATCTCCTGGTTCAGTCGTTCGCTGCGCGCGGCGTTCCGGCGGCCACCGCCAGCGGCGTGGCCTTCGCGGTGGTGGCGGTGGGCGGCGTCGGGTCGGTGGTGGCCGGGGTCGTGGCCGACCGGCTGGGTCGCACGGCGGTAACCTCCGCGGCGATGGTCCGCCAGCGGTGTGTCGGCGCTGTTGGCGGCGGCGCTCTTGAACGCCCCCCTGTGGATTCTGGTGCCGCTGCTGCTGTTCTGGGGATTCACGGTCGTGGCCGACTCGGCCCAGTTTTCCACGGCGGTCACCGAGCTGAGCCCACCGGCCTACCTCGGAACGGCGCTCACGCTGCAGACCGCGATGGGATTCCTGCTGACGCTGTTCACGATCCAGCTCGTGCCGTTGTTCGTGGAGCACGCGGGCGGCTGGCCGGTGGCGTTCGTCGTGCTGGCGCTGGGACCGGTGTTCGGTGTGGCCGCGATGCTACGCCTGCGCGCGCTGCCGGAGGCCGCGAAGCTGGCGGGTGGGCGGCGGTAGGGGCCACGTCATCCGCGGAGCGGGAGGGGCGGCCGGATACGTCGTGTCATTACGAGGCCCGGCGGCGCGAGGCCGGGCACCATGTGGTCGTGTGGGCGCCCCGGGATCAAGCGCCGGCCGTCGGTGAAGCCCTCGGACGATCGCGCAGCGCCTGCACCAGCCGCCCGCGCCAGGGCTCCAAATCGCGCTCGGCCGAAACGTCGTTGGTCTCCAGCGGATCGGCCTCCAAATCGAAGAGCAGCTCGCGGCCGGTCTGGCTGAACCAGATGTATTTGTGTCGTTCGTCCACGAGAAAGTGGTTGGAGTCCCGCCGGTAATCGTTAAAGCCAGAATGTTCGCCGTGCAGCACCGCGCGCCAGGCAGCGTGCTCGTTGCGCATGAGCGGTAGCAGGCTGCGGCCGGTGACCGACGAGGGGACGTCGGCACCCGCGATCTCGAGCAGCGTGGGCATCACGTCTTGCAATCCGACCGGCGAATTGCAGATCACCTCGCGGGGAAACCGAGCGCGTGCGGGGCGCGGGCCAGAAATGGCACCCGGGCCGAAGCATCGAAGCCCACGCGTCTTTTCGAACATGTGGTGGTCGCCCAGCATCTCGCCGTGGTCGGAAACGAATAGCAGGAAGGTGGTTTCGAGCAATCCCGAGTCCCGCAGGTACTGAATCAGCCGCCCCATCTGCAGGTCCACATGATTGATAAGCCCGAAATAGGCGGCGCGACACGCGTGCATCACGGCCGGATCGAGATCCAGGTGCTGGGCGTACTCGCGGCCCTCAGGATCCAGGCCGCGCCGAGGCCCGGTAAAGGGCTCGACCCAATCGCCGATCACCGGCTCAGGCAATTCCATGCGGTGGTAGCGATCGAAGAGCCACGCGGGCGGCGTGAACGGCGGGTGCGGGTCAATGAACGACACGTTGAGGAAGAACGGGGCGGTGGGGTCGCGCTTCCGGAGAAACTCGATGGCCCGGGAGACGCACCAAAACGTGTGGGTCTTTCTTCCGGCAGGTGGTTGGGGCGGCCGATCCAGCCGTTGGGAGTGGCGCCGTGAGCCATGGCCCAGCGGTCCAGCGGAACCTCGCCATGCAGCCAATCCACGTAATCGTTGCCGGCGCCGCGGGTGCTGTCGGCCAGCTCCAGCGCATCGAACCCAAAGCGCTTGCGCCGCGGATGGAGGTGGAGCTTGCCGATCATGCGGGTCTCATAGCCCCGCCCGGCCCAGCTCGCCCGCCAGCGTGGCCGGCGGATCGAACGGCACGCCGCCCAGAAAACCGACCATGCCGTTGGTGGCGGGCGCTTGTCCTGACATCAGGGTGCGACGCGCCGGGATACAGGAGGGGCATTCGGCGTAGCCACGGCGGAAGCGCGTGCCCGAAGCGCCGATCCAATCCATATTGGGCGTCTGCACGACGGGATGGCCATCGAGCCCCAAACAGTCGCCGCGCTGCTGATCGGTGACGATCAGGAGGATGTTGGGATGGTGCGGGTCGGGTGGCATTGGCTTACGGGCTTCGATCTCGCGGGGACATCGCCGCCTTGCCCCGGTTGCGAGGGGAACCCCCTCACCCTAGCCCTCTCCCTCGAGAGAGAGGGACGCCGGCATCACGGACGATCAGGCGGATGTTGGGATGGTGCGGGTCGGGTGGCATTGGGTTAGGGGCTTCGATCTCGCGGGACATCGCCGCCTTGCCGCGGTTGCGAGGGGAACCCCCTCACCCTAGCCCTCTCCCTCCAGGGAGAGGGACGCCGGCATCGCAGACGATCAGGCGGATGTTGGGGTGGCGCGGTGTGAGTCTCGGGGCCGGGCGACGGCGCGACGTCATATCACCGCGCGAGGTCAGACCCGCCGCCGGTCGCCGCCGCGGGCGTCGTCACGCCACTCCTCGGCTACCGGCAGCACGCCGGTGCTGACGAAGACCACCCGCTCGGCGATGTTGGTGGCGCGGTCGGCGATGCGCTCCAGGTTGTGAGCGACCCATTGCAAGTAGGTCGCACGCTGGATGTTGCGCGGATCTTCGAGCATGAAAGTCAGAAGCTCACGATGGATCTGGTCGTAGAGGGCATCGACCTGATCGTCGTCGCGGCGGACCTGCTCGGCCGCGTCAACGTCCCGGTTGACGAGGGCGTCGAGGCTCTTGCGCAGCATGCCGATGCCGATATCGGCCATTCGCGGGATGTCGATCAATCGCTTGAGTGGCGGCTGGTCGCCCATGCTGAGGCTTATCTTGGCGATCCCCTCGGCATAGTCGCCCATGCGTTCGAGTTCCTGCGCGACGATCAGGGCGGTGACGAGCGAGCGCAGATCGCTGGCCATGGGCTGCTGGGTGGCGATCACGTCGATGCAGCGTTCCTCAAGCGCGACCTGCCGATCGTCGATCGCATCGTCCTCGTCGATGATCTGCTGGGAGAGCTCCGGATCGCGGTTGCGCAGGGCTTCGATCGAACGCTGCACGGCCCGCTCGACCATCGCCCCGATCGCCATGAGCTCGTCCTCAACCTGTTGAAGCTGCTGGCCGTATTCGGTGCGCGCCATGGCGGGGCCTCCTCGTCAGCCGAAGCGGCCGGTGATATAGGCCTCGGTGCGTGGATCGGAGGGGGTCGTGAAGAGCCGCTGGGTCTCGTCAAATTCGACCAGCTCCCCGCCGCCGGCTTCGCCAACGGTGAAGAAGGCGGTGCGGTCGGACACACGCGCGGCCTGCTGCATGTTGTGCGTGACGATGACGATGGTGTAGTCCTCGCGCAGCTCGCGGATGAGGTCCTCGATGTGGGTGGTGGCGATCGGATCGAGCGCGGAGCATGGCTCGTCCATCAGTATGACCTCGGGTTGCACCGCCAGGGCGCGTGCGATGCAGAGCCGCTGTTGCTGTCCGCCCGACAGGGCGAGGCCGCTCCTCTTCAGGTCGTCGCTTACCTCATCCCACAAGGCAGCCCGGCGCAGTGAGGTCTCGACGAGCTCGTCCAACGATCCGTCGAAGCCGTTGACACGCGGTCCGTAGGCGACGTTGTCGTAGATCGACTTGGGAAACGGGTTGGGCTTTTGGAACACCATGCCGATCCGGCGGCGGATCTCCACCGGATCCACCCCGGAGGCATAAATATCCTGGTCTCCGAACCGAACCAGGCCTTCCAAGCGTACGCTTGGAATCAACTCGTTCATTCGGTTGAAGCAGCGCAGATAGGTGCTCTTGCCGCAGCCGGACGGTCCGATGATGGCGGTGACCTCGCGCTCCGCGATATCGAGCGATATTCCGACGAGTGCCGGCTTGGTGCCGTACCAGAAACTCAGATTCACGAGTCCGCCAGAACGACCACTCCGTCGCCTGCGGGCGCCGGCCCGCGCTCCCCCTGCTTCGCGGGCTGCACGCGAAGGTTGATCACTCGGGTCTCCTC
>CAXXFA010000001.1:0-41091 GCA_963663505.2 Chloroflexota bacterium | reverse complement strand
GGGAAATCCGATCTGGAGGAAAAGCGGTTCGTCGTCCATGGCCGGGGCCTGCTCGAGCCAGCGTAGCGCCAGGTCGCCGACGAAAAAGTCTGGGTGCAATTCATCCTCGAGGTGCCACTCAAAGGCCCCGAGGCGTTTGTCGAAATCGGGCAACCCGCGAAAGTAGTCTTTCTCCAGTCGCCGGAGTCCCCGTGCCTGAAGAGCTTTGTCGAGCTCATCGTTGAAGACGTGGCGCGTGCCTGCCCACTGAACTTCGGCTGCTCTGCGCTGCTTGTTTTCGACGACCTGGCGCTCGTGAAATCCGTGCCGGCCGCCGTAGGGGTCCGCGTGCATTTTGCCAATGTTTACGCAGTGATATCCCGACTCTTGCAGCGATTCGACCCACGTGCGAGGCCACGGATCGTTGTTGCGCTGTGCGCCGTGGTTATGCGGCGAGTAACCCGTGAACAGGCTTGCGCGCGACGGTCCGCACGATGGGGCGTTTATGAAGCACTGGCTGAAGCTCACTCCCTCCCGCACCAACCGATCGAGCGTGGGCGTGTGGACGTGCGGGTAGCCGAGCGCATTGATAGTGTCGTAGCGCTGCTGGTCGGTGATTATCAGGATGATGTTTGGTCGTCGGTCAGGCATTTGCGGCTGTATCCATTGGTCGATCGCTTCGGTCCACCAGGTTTCGCGAAGCCGGAGAAATCAGGAAGCCGTCAAGAATAGCTGTTGTTTCGGTAGGCCGTCCGTCTGCGGTGACTTGTCGGTCATTCTGGAATGCTGGCCGCGGATGGTGGATCCGGCGCCCCGTCCTGGCGATAGTGCCGATTATCTGCTCCTGGTTTGCGCCCAGATCGGTTTGAGAGTCGATGAATTTTGACGCTGCCGATGCGGTCCAACTAGACTTCCGTGTCACTGGAGAGCTATGCAGCCTCGTTGTGGCGCGGTTGGGATAGGAACTGCGTAGTTTCCATCATTGTGGGGCATCCGGGCCGCGCGCAAAATCTGGTGCAATCTGCGTTCTCGCGCAGCCGAATCGGCCGATGAAGGCCCGCCTCCCGTAGACCGGGAAACTTCGAGCGCCGCCGACCCGATGCAACCATTCGCAGCGACGCAACTACCCAAAGTCGGCGCGTCCATCGTTGCTTTGCATGAGCCTGATGACGCGCCAAATTGAGAAAGGAACCGCCTGGATAGATGACGAAGGTCGAGGCCATTATTCGGCACGAAATGCTCGAGCGGGTTCGCGACGCGCTCGACAAAGCGGGGTACCACGGATTGACGATTAGCGAGGTGCGAGGAGCCGGTACGCAGCGCGGGTACACAGAGAACTACAGAGGCGCGAAGGCGGCAATCGTATTTCGCCCCAAGATCAAGATGGAGATCGTCGTCGGCGACGAGAGCGTTCCGGAAGTGATCTCTGTGATCTCCGGAAACGCCGCCACGGGCGAGGTCGGCGACGGAAAGATTTTCATTATCCCGGTGGATGACGCGATACGAATTCGGACTCAGCAAACAGGAGAGGACGCACTTTGAAGGCAACCGGATTCATACCGAGTCCGCAGTTGAAGTTCCCGCTAAAGCTGGGGCTTCTACGCGGTCGCTGGCTCGCCGCCGCCGTGGGCGCGCTTTTGGGGGCTTTATTACTTCCGGCCATGGCAGACGCTCAGGAGCTGACGCTTACAGACATCGAACGGGCCGTGGACACCCTCTGGGTCGTGGTCGCCGGAGCGCTCGTTTTTCTGATGCATCTTGGCTTCACAATGCTCGAGGCCGGGTTCACTCGGATGAAAAATGCGGCCAACATTTGCGCGAAAAATGTAATGAACATCGCGATCGGTCTTATCGCTTACTGGGCGATCGGATTTCCGTTCATGTTCGGAGACGGAAACTCCTTTATCGGATACAGCGGATGGTTTCTTTCGGTGACCGATCCAGATGCCGCGAGTTCGTTTCCGTCCCTTGCCTGGGCGGACGTTTCCATCTCGGCCAAGTGGTTCTTTCAGGTGGTTTTCGCCGCGACAGCCGCGACGATAGTCGCCGGGGCCGTCGCCGAGAGAACCAGATTCGTTGGCTACCTTATCTACACCATCGCTCTAACCGGCTTCATTTACCCCGTGGTCGGCCATTGGGTATGGGGCGGCGGCTGGCTTGCGGATCGCGGCTTTCTCGACTTCGCGGGATCTACGGTCGTGCATACCGTGGGCGGGGTCGCCGCGTTCGTCGGCGCTGCCGTCGTCGGCCCCAGAATCGGAAAATATGCGAACGGCAGGGTCAACGTGATCCCGGGTCACAGCATGCCGCTGGCGATCGCCGGTGTGCTCGTGCTCTGGTTCGGATGGTTCGGATTCAACGCCGGAAGCACACTAAAGGCTGCCGGCGTCGATTTTGCGTCGATTGTGCTCACCACCAACCTGGCCGCGGCGGCGGGTGTCGTCGGGGCGCTTTCGGTCTCATGGCTCGTCGCTCGAAAGCCGGATGTTGGGATGCTCGGTAATGGCGCCCTGGCCGGACTCGTAGCCATCACCGCTGGCTGCGCATTTGTGGATTCATGGGCGGCTCTGGTAATTGGATTGGTCGCGGGGATCATCGTTGTCCTTTCGGTATTGGGCATCGACCGCCTGAGAGTGGACGACCCTGTTGGGGCCGTGTCGGTTCACGCCGTGTGCGGCATCTGGGGCACCCTTGCTGTAGGTCTGTTTGGCACCGCCGAGCTAACGGCGGGCCTGGGCGACCCCGGGCTTTTCTACGGCGGCGGCTTTAACCAGCTCGGCGTGCAGGCGCTCGGCTCGCTTAGCACGGTCGCGTGGGTGGCGATCACATGCCTGATAGTCTTCTACGCAATCAAGTTCAGCGTCGGCTTGAGGGTCGACCGATCGCACGAAGTCGATGGACTCGATATTTCCGAGCACGGCATGTGGGGTTATCCCGAATCCGTGGCGGGATCCGCGTACGCGAGCTCGGCCGGCAACGGCGCGAGCTAGGGTCGATTGCGGTCTGAATTTGGGGTTGTAATCCACCTTCCCGGTATTTGAGGGAAGGCGGTCCGGATACCGCTGCGGTCGCGGAGCATCGTGCCCTGCGACTTCGGCGGGTCCGGCCCGCCCGACCCGCTAGCCGAAAAGAGCGACAACGCTATCAACAAGAGGAAGGTGGTGAATGAAAGAGACCAGCACGGAAGCAGTAAAAAAGAGCCGCATCCCAGCCTTTAGGAGCCATGAGGAAGAGGCGAAGTTTTGGGACACTCATGACTTCACGGATTTCACCGGGTGAAGGGCGTCTACGGAGGATCGGTCATAAATGCTCTCGAAAATAACGTCCCGAAACCCAAGGAGGCCATCGCTACCGCCATCGAGGCTGTGGTGATGAGGCACAAGGCCCTCTGGATCGACGCCGCGATCAGGTACCGGGACGCCCTCGTCCACCCTGGTCGAGGGACGCAACAGTTGATGTTCGAGATTCGAGTCGAAAGCTTGAATGGCTCACCGTCCTTCTTGCATGCGGTACCACCTCAAGTGGACGAGACTCCCATCGGTCAGTACGCACCAGACCGGGTCGAACGTGTTCGACAATTTTCGGCAGAGCTCCTGAAAGAATTGCGGAGCGCCGCTTAAGAAGTCGTTGCATCTGACGGCCACTACGCTGTCCTTGAGCGGCGGCGGGTGAGGACGGATACGGCCAGCCGACACCCGCCGACACGTTCCCATAACAACTCTTTTCTAGGAACCGCTTTCAGACAATTGCCCCCTGGGAGAGCCGGACCGATATACCACGAACTGGACAATCTATTCGCGGGGATATGGAAGCCGAATCTTGCCTGGGCCGGTACTCGGCGTAGCCTTGATCGCGGAGGATCGATCTTCCAGTATCAGCGCCAACCGGGGCAGACCTGCCCGCAAGCCGCCGATACACGCCAGTACGGTTTTTTCAAAAGGCTTTTTTGAAAACAACGGCTCTTCCGCTGCCGGGAAGCGAGCGCCGCAATCAGATCTGAAGCGCCTTTAGAATTGCGCTGGTTGAGTTCTGCCTCGAGGACGTGGATTTCAAATTGAAATTCGGCGTTGCCGGTACCGGTTCGTTCACGGACCGCGTCGTCATTCCGGGAATCAATGCGAGCGGGCTTGCCAGCGTTGTGGCGCTATTTGGGCGGACGCCGGAGCGCGTCGCGAAGATGGCCGAGGACCATCGGATACCGAACGAGTTCGATAGCTTCGAAAAGATGCTCGAACTCGAGGATTTGGATGCGGTGGCGGTGTGCACGCCCAACTTCCTGCACGTGCCGATGGCCGCCGCCGCGCTTTCGGCCGGCAAGGCAGTGCTGAGTGAAAAGCCGCTTGGCCTGGATTCCGTCGAGACCCTGCGCCTGGCCAGGCGGGCAGCGGCGCTTGGAATCGGTAACGCCGTCAATTTCACGTACAGGTCGATGCCTCCTTTCGTTCTCGCCGGAGAGATGATTCGCGCCGGGGAGATCGGCGAGTTGATATCGGGAAGTATTAACTACTGTCAGGCAAATTGGGCCGACCCGTTCCGGCCGCTGGACTGGCGCATGAGCGCAATACACTCGGGTCGCGGAGCGTTGGCCGACCTGGGTTCGCATGTAATTGATCTCTTGCTCTGGTACGGGGGCGACGTGGAGTCGGTCGCCGGCGCGGATTCAATCGCTTCCGGGCCGCGTCCGGTCGATGGTGAATCGACCGCGGTGCCAACCGCCAGCGACAGTTCCGCCTTTATTTGCGATCTGGGCGGGGGGCGCCTTTTTGCCTTCCATCTCACCAAGCTGGCGTGGGGGCACGGCAACCAGATCAGCATTACGCTCGTGGGAACCAGGGGTTCGTTACGCCTGTTCCATGAGCGGGGTCATGAAGCCACAGTCGCCGTAGCCAGGCCGGACGAATACGAATTCAGCGAAGTTGAAATCCCGCCTGAACGGCAGGTGGCATTTTCCGATTTTCCGGCCCATCACATGCGGCAAGTCGTGCGCGCTCTGTCGGGGGCTGCGGATTTTGCGACTTTTGAGGACGGTCACAAGGCCCAGTGCGTGATCGATGCGGTTGGACGATCGAACAGCGAACGGCGGTGGATCCCGGTCGATACGGGACTCTGAGCGGGTTCGGACCGCCGCTGGTACCATCCTTAAATCTCTTAATCGAAGTAGCCGTAGCGCATCAAGTGAAGTCAATGAATGCCTGAAAACATGCCCGTCCTGGTCCAAAAGTTCGGCGGTACGTCGCTGGCGACCAACGACCGCATTCGGAACGCCGCCGAGCTGGTCATTTCGGCAAAGCAAGACGGCCACTGCCCTGTCGTAGCCGCGTCGGCCATGGGTAGCACCACGGATGACCTTCTCAAGCTGGCGTACGATCTCACGGGCGGTCCCGGGGAGCGAGATCTTGATCTTTTACTGTCGACCGGCGAGGTCGTTTCGTCGGCGCTGCTTTCCATACTGTTGAACTCAATGGGCGCTCCGGCAGCGGCGGTTACGGGACCGGCTGCCGGAATTGTCACTGACGGACGCCACGGAAAGGCTCGGATCAAGTCGATCGATCCAACACACCTCCGCGGCTTGCTCAATGCAGGTGTGATTCCAGTTGTGGCCGGGTTTCAGGGAGTCTCCGAATCTGGAGACGTAACCACGCTCGGACGGGGCGCCTCGGATACCACGGCCGTCGCGCTTGCCGTGGCGCTCGGCGCCGACCATTGTGAGATAAACACAGACGTGGACGGGATATTCAGCACCGACCCCCGGATCGAGCCAGAAGCTCGCAAGCTTGACCGCGTTTCATATGAGGAGATTCTGGAGATGGCGAGCCTGGGGGCAAAGGTGATGCATCCTCGTTCCATCGAGGTAGCTCAAAGGCATAAAATTCGGATCGTTGTACGATCGAGTTTCAATAGAAATCCGGGGACTGAGATTTTGTCCAGATCTGAAATTGATATCGAAACGGGGGACAGAGTTCGCGCGGTCGTTCACAACGCGAACGTGGCGAGAATCACGGTCCAGGGCGTCCCGGACAGACCGGGCCTTGCGAAAGCGATCTTCCAACCGCTAGCGGATTCGGCCGTGAACGTCGACATAATCGTGCAAAACCTCGCCCAGGGGGGAAACACCGACATTTCCTTCTCGGTCGAGCGCACCGACCTCGAAGAAGCTCTGCGATTGGTTAGCTCGGTTGCCAAAGATGTTGACGCCGGCGATGTAACTTGGTCGAGTGACCTGGGGACCGTCAGCATTGTTGGATTGGGCATGCAGAGCGCCCCAGGTGTGGCCGCGCAAATGTTTGGTGCGCTCGCGTCAGCCGAAATCAACATTACGAGTATCACGACGAGCGAAATTCGTATAACCTGTTTGATAGACGAAAATCGCCTGGAAGATGCAGTCCAGGTCCTCCACGAATCGTTCGGTCTAGGGCATCCGTAGCGGTGCTGTTGCGGCTTCGTCAGCGGTTAGTGCATTCGCTACCGGTGGCGAAGTGCATGCCGTCTGCGGGCGTAGGCCACCAGAGGAAACGGCTATGATGGTTGAGATGGTGGTTGAGAGCGTGAGGGTAAACCTTATCAACCCGAACCGCGTCGTGGTTCTCAAAGAAAAAGAGCGCGACCGCTATCTGGCGATCGTGATCGGCGGACCCGAGGCCGATGCCATAGCGATCAAGCTTCAGGATCGGGACGCTCCGCGGCCCCTAACGCACGACCTAATCAAGAACATCATAGAAAATGTTGGCGCGCAGGTCGTGCGGATTACGGTCAGCAGCCTTGTTGACCAGGTTTACTACGCGAGCATCGTTATCAAGAGCAACGGAAGCGAGCTGGATATCGACTCGCGGCCGAGCGATGCGATCGCGCTGGCTGTAAGGACTGGAGTCCCGATCCTCGTCTCAGAGGAAGTTCTTGAAGCAGCCGGTATCGTGCCGGACGATGAAGTCGAATCCGACGATTCGGGCGAATCCGAAGTCGTTACCGAGGAAGAGCTCAAGCCATTCCGAGATTTCATCAATCAGCTTGACCTGGACGATCTCGGCGGGGAATAACGCCCGGTCTGGATTTTTTCTCAGTCGGCAATCGGTCGGGGTGTTCGATATGGCGCTTGCCGATCGTTCAGTGCGCGTGATTGCAATCCCGAGCGACGCGAGGGACCCGGACCTGGGCGGCGTGAACAATCTCGGCATCGACAGCGCCGGCTAAGATCCCTCAGCGGCGGTTGGAGTAACGGGTGGGGGTTAACTTGTCGACCGCCCCCCGTCGAACTACCTCTCCGCTGAAAACTGTATTTTCAGCGTTGCGAGCCGCGGGATCGCGTTCTGAAGTATCTGTACGGTCGTCACCGCATCGTTGATGTTGAACAGCTCAACCGGCGAATGTGAGTAACGTCGCGGGATAGTCAGTGCCGCCGTCGGAATGCCGCCGCGGGTCATATGAATCAACGCGGCGTCGGTATTCGCGTTTTGCAGGGCGGCAAGTTGATACGGTAATTCCGCATCGTCCGCCGCCGACCGCAGCCAGCCCATCACTGCCGGATGCGCGGTGAAGCCCGCTCCGTGACCCTGTGACGCCACTTGCATGACCGGTCCGAGTCCAATCTCGATGGGTAGCTCCCTCTCAAAGTCGACGTCGGGCGTACCACCTGCCGGAGTTGTATCAATCGCGACGGCCAGGTCGGGGTCGACCGTAAACGCCGACATCTGGCCGCCGCGCCAGCCCGTCTCCTCGTTTGTGGTGGCCACGGCGTGGATCGATCCCGCGAAGTCATTTCCCAGGACGCTCATCAGATACACGAGCACCGCGCAGCCGATTCGATTATCGACGTAGGCCCCGCATAGAAGGTCCGGATTCGACATTTCTTCGATCGGGCTGTGATAGCGAACCGGGCTGCCGATCTCGATTCCCAACTTTGCCACGTCGTCGGACGAGGCGGCGCCCACATCGACGTAAAGATCGGTCAAATTCGGCACTGTCCGCATTTCTTCGGGTCTTTGAATGTGCCCCGGTCGAACCCCCACCACTCCGGGGACATCATTGACCCAAACCTTGCGCCCCACCAACAGCAGATCGACCGCCCCACCCATCCGAAACAGGCGCATGAAGCCATTCTTATCGATGCTGCGCACTATGCAGCCGATCGTGTCGGAATGGCACGCCAGCATGAGTTTGGGCCCCGGGCCGGAACCGTTTTTTCGCGCGATCACATTCCCCATGGGGTCGATCTTCACGTCATCGACGCGTGGCTCAAATAGGGACTTCAGCGCCCGGGCGATCGGCCCTTCCGAACCCGACACGCCAGGCACCGCCGCCAGATGGATAAGAATCTTTTTGAGGTCTTCTTTCACGCACGCGCCTCCCCCGCTCCGTTTGGAAACAAGCCGTGGGGCCCGAACCGGCTACAAACGGCAATCATGCTATCACCCGGCTGATCGCAACATTTGAGGACGGCGTCGCTACGCAGCCCTTCGCGATAGACTTTCCGGCCAGAATGGGCGCCTGGCTGGACAAGGGTGCGGCAGCGCCCCGATTTCGCGGGATGCCGACCGGGTTTGCGGCCGCGGACCAGATCCCTGCTACCGCACGTTCGCGGTCGCGGAGGGCGATGAGTTGGAAACATTGAAGATCGGGATCATCGGCTGCGGAAACATGGGTCAGAGCCACATTTCGACAATGAAGGCCCTCGCTTCAATATCAATCGCCGCGGTTTCCGACCCGGTACCCGAAAACGTCGCCGAAGCTGGCGCGATGGTCAACGACGCGGCTGAATTTGGCGACTACAACGCGCTGTTGGCCAGTTCAGATATTCAGGCAGTGGTTGTAGCGACTCCCAATTATTTGCACCGGGAAGTGACGATAGCGGCTCTTGAGGCAGGCAAAGACGTTCTATGTGAAAAGCCGATGGCGCTGTCCGTTGATGACTGCGACGCGATGTGGACCACGGCTCAGCGACTTGGGCAAAAGCTAATGACCGGTCAGGTGATGCGCCTTATGCATCCGTTTGTTGAGATGCGCGAATTCATCGCGTCGGGTGAAATCGGCGAGCCCCGCTCGGCTAACATCCAGCGGATCAGCGGGTCGTGGGTTTTCAACCTGGCCAAGACCGATCAATGGAGGATGAGCAGACAAAAGACCGGCGGCCTCCTTTACGAGATCAACGCGCACGAACTCGATCTGCTTCGATCCGTCCTGGGCGAGCCGACCCGGATGTACGCTCAAAGCCTCAATGTCGTAAGCGGCGGCCACGATTATGAGGACACCAACCTGGTGCTGGCCGAGTTTGAAGGGGACAAATTGGCGACTCTTTACGGATCCAGCGCCAGCGGCTTCTCGCGGACTGACGGGATTTTCTTCTGCACGAAGGGGAGCGTGTCGTATCAACGGGGCCTGGTTGATAAATCTTCAGGGCTTCACTTCCAGAAATTCGGTGATGATGAGCCGACGCCAATCTCAGTTCCCGACGATTCCGGATATGGATTGCGAATCCAGGCCGAGAGCTTTGCACGGTGGGTGTTGCACGGAACGGAGCCTGAGGTGACCGGCTGGGACGGTCGCCAATCCGTGGCGATGGCCGAGGCAGCGTACGAATCGGCCCGCACGAAGGGACCTGTGAAAGTAAAATAACAGCGCAGTCTCGTTACGAGAGCCGTTAGAAGACTTGCGCATCGGTCGGCTGGACCGATCTTACGGGACAGGAGACTTGAATCTCGGTCCGGTAGTCGAGGCGAATTATGGCGACAGCGGATATTGAATCCGGACATTGGTGATACACCCGCTTCGTTTGAGAACGCCGCCGCCGTAGTTCGCGAACTGCTTGAGCAGACGGCCATCATCGCCGGGGCTTTCGCGGTCCAGGTTTTGCTGGACGGCCGAACGCCCGGAGGCCCGCGCTCCGCCCACGCCGTGCGGGTGGCCGACGATGGGGTCACGTACCGATACACGGCCAGCGCAGAGCCGTTGGATTCATCTCAAAATAGCGTTTCGCCGCATGACGCGGTGCGATGGTCGGACGATATCGGTTCGGTGGCCGGCGAGCCGCTTACGAGCCTTCTCGACGGAAGATCAATGCCGGGTGCCGAACTGGACCTCGAGATCCACAATGAGCGGCTCGGAAAGCTGTATGTCGCTCTTGAAGATGGCGGTCCGGGCGCGGCAAGCGCCGGCGCCGCGTTGACGGCACTTGCGCGGCAAACCGCAATGGCTGTGGCCGGCTTGACCGAGGTCGAGGACCTGAAGGGCCTCGTTGAGCAATCACGAGTCCTCCTGGAAATAGCCAGAGTTTCCACGTCCACCCTTCAGCTTGATGAGATGCTTGAACGCCTCGTTTCCGCGGCCGCGAGATTGACGGGCGCCGATCGCGCGAGTATCTGGCTTTTGTCTGATGATGGCGACCGTCTCCTTCCCTCAGCCATGTATGGCGTGGACGACAAATTTCTGATGGCGTGGAAAACGGGTGACCAGCTATTGACCGATCAGCCTCTCTCCCGCGAGGCTCTCGAATCTGGAAAGCCCGTCGCGGTGCTGGATGCCGGAAGCGATCCGCGGACGGATAAGACCGCTGTTGAGTTTTTCGGTGACAAGTCGCTTCTGATCGTTCCGCTAACGCTGGGCACGCGCGCGATCGGGACGCTGTACCTTAACGATGTTGGCATCCCCCACGAGTACACGCCGGCCGATATTGAAATTGCGCTGGCAATCGCCAGCCAGGCCACCTCGGCAATCGAGAATGCCCGTCTGTACAGAGAATCCGAAGATCAGCGGGATCGACTCCGGGCGTCATTTCGCCGCCTGGGCGACGCGCTGGGAAGCGGACCCACCCTGGATGAGACACTTCAGCTGGTCGTTAGCATTGCCGCCGAGATCATGAACGCCGACGCCTGTGTGCTCGAACTTGATGATCCGAATACCGGCGAAGCAACGCTTAGAGCCTCGGCCGGATTGGATGAGAGCGCGGTCGATCGGTTGGCGTTGGCGGGCGACAACGGGTCTCCAAACGGTCCGGTGTCGGAGCGACTGGCCGCCATCCTGGCCCAACGGGTACCCGACGGCAAACCTCGCAGCCGCAAAGCGAAAAGTCCCACATATCCTCTTGTCGCGGTGCCCCTGTCCGTGGACGAGACCAAGATCGGATCGCTGACCGTGGCTGGACGTTCGTCCAGGCCGTTTGCCAGGGTCGACCATGAATTGCTTTCCGGATTCGCAGGCGGTGCCGCGGTTGCGATTCAGCGGTCCCAGCTTGCCGTCGAAGTCAAGGCGCGGCTCGATCACCTTTCGGGCCTTTACTCCCTGTCTCAGGCCATATCGACTCTCGGTGATTTCAATGAAACCCTCGCCCATATTGTTGACCAGATTGCGGCGGTTCTCGATGTTGAACGCTGCGTGATCCTATTGCTTGACGACGACGGAAGGAGACTCGTAGGTCATCCGCATGCGTATGGACTCGAAGCCGAACGCGCCGCTTCAATTACGCTGAGCAAAGACATTGCCAACGCATCGTGGGACGTTCTGGAGACCGGCGAAGCATTCGTTTCCAACGACACTTTGTCGGACAAGCGGATTACGCAGACGTACGTCGAAAAACTTGGCGATGAAAGTCTGCTGATCGTTCCCATGCGCGTCGGCGAAACACCGGTCGGAGTCATCCGCGCGTCGAACAAACGGGGCGCTGGTTTCACCGACAGCGACGCGCGTCTATTGAACATTTTTGCTACGCAGGCTGCCGTAATCGTTCAGAACGCGACGTTTTTCAGGCAAGTCACGCGTGAGGCCCAGCAGCTCGAAGCCATTATCAGTGCAGCCAGCGACGGCATCGTTATCGTTGATGCTCTCGGCCGGATTATTACGTTCAACGGAGCTATCGAAGCGATCACCGGGTGGTCGCGCGAAGAGGCGATCGGAAGGGATTGCGAAGATCTGATCCATGCTCCAGCGTCCCGTCCCGACGACGAACCCCAGGCGGCGTTTCCTCTCAAGCAGGTACTACAGTCGCAGCAATCGGTGCCGTATTCCGAAACCGTGTTGCTGCATCGCGATGGCCGCAGAGTAGACGTGCGCGCCAGCTATTCGTTTGTGCCATCCCCGTGGGACGAGTCGCCGCTCGCGGTCGCGATAGTGAGTGACATAAGCCGAATCAAGGAAATTGAAGGCATGAAGTCCGATTTCGTGTCCCTGGTGTCACACGAGTTGCGAACACCGCTGGCGCTCATTAAGGGCTACATTGCCACGATGTTGAATCCCGACGTAAATCTAGATTCAGGCACGGACCTTCGATTCCGCGAAGGAATCAACGAGGCCGCTGATCGCCTTGTGCTGATCGTTAATAACCTGCTGAGCGCGTCGCGGATCGAATCGGGCCTTTTTAGACCGCATCTGCAGGACATCGATTTAGAAGCGGTAGTCGAGCGCGTGGTTTCCGATTTTCCGGAAGGCGGTCACGGACGGCTGGAACTGCACTGGAGCGGAAAAGACTTCAATATCGTCGCAGACGCTGAGCAGATCTCGCTGGTTCTAAGCAATCTCATTGGCAATGCCATCAAATACGCCGGGGGCGACGAGCAATTGGCGATTCAGATAAGCGTAGACGGCCGCGAGAACGACATCGTGGTCGCAGTTCGGGATCGCGGAATCGGAATTCCCAGCGGACTTCGGGGACGTATTTTTGAAAAGTTTTACAGAGGCCCGGAGAGCATGAGCGCTCCGGGCTCAGGACTCGGACTGTATATCTGCCAAAAGGTGGTTGAGGCTCACGGCGGAACCATCGAGCTGGACCGTGATCCGGAAGTAGGTACGCAGATCTCGTTCGTGCTCCCTCGCAACGGCGGCCGCAACGTTTTAGACGAGAAATCTGGCCTCGAACCGGTTACGGAAAGCTGAACGAGTCGTGCGCCGGGCAAAGATACTTGTTATCGACGACGAAACGGGCATTCTCGATATCGTTGCAACAAATCTTGAGGCGGCGGGATACGAAGTATTGACTTTCGCCAATGGAGCGGGCGGCCTGGAGCTCGCAACCAGCGAATCGCCGGAACTGATAATCCTTGACATCATGATGCCTGAAATGGATGGCTGGGAAGTCCTGCGGCGCCTGGAAAAGGATCCGCTAACGGCGGGTCTGCCGGTCATAATGTTGACTGCCAAGGTTGACGATGTCGACGTTCTTGAAGGTCTGGAGCATGGCGCGGTTGAATACATCACCAAGCCATTCTTCCCGGAGAATCTGATCGCCAGCGTAAAGATAATTCTCGGCGCCTATGATGCGGAGTTGCGCGACGAACACCGGTCAAAAATGATCGAGCGGCGGAAACGGATTCTGGAACAACGCCAGCGCGAAGAACGGTGACCGAGTCGAGGTCTGTTCCGAAAAAAGATGCCGTCCTGGTTATCGAGGATGAGGAAGGCATGGCCGAAGTTTTGAGTCTCAATTTGCAGTCGGCGGGACTCGAAGTCGAAATATTGCGCGATGGCATATCGGCGTTGACCCGGCTTGATAACCCCCCGCCGGATGCGGTCGTTCTCGATCTGGGCCTCCCGGAAGTGTCGGGATACCGCGTCATGCGCGTGCTCCGCAATACGGCCGGCTGGGAGGATACGCCCGTTGTAGTGGCCACGGCGTATAACTTCGACGAAGTCGCCGACGTAATCCGCGATGGAGTGGATGAGTTCTTGACCAAGCCGTTCGACATGGACGATCTTGTCGGACGGGTCATCCGAGTCATTGAAGCAAAGAGACGTGCCAACGCCAAAAACTCCGGGGGCGTATAGGTCTGCTATAAGGCTCCGCCTGAAGTAGAATGAGGATGCCTAGTTCGGGAGTTTGAGCAGGGTCATAACTGGTATGCAAAACGGCACGTATTCTTTCACGCACAAAGCGGGCCTCGCACAGATGCTCAAGGGCGGCGTCATCATGGACGTTGTCACCGCCGAACAAGCGAAGATCGCCGAGGACGCCGGGGCCGTATCTGTAATGGCCCTGGAACGCGTGCCCGCCGACATCCGTCGAGACGGAGGCGTGGCGCGAATGTCGGTGGTCGAAAAGCTGATCGAAATCAAGGAAGTTGTAACGATCCCCGTCATGGCCAAGTGCCGGATTGGCCACTTCGCGGAGGCGCGCATCATTCAGGCGCTGGGTCTCGACTACATAGACGAGTCCGAAGTGCTGACGCCCGCCGACACTGAAAACCACGTTGCCAAGGTTGATTTTAAGATCCCATTTGTTTGCGGGGCGCGCGATCTGGGCGAGGCGCTGCGCAGAATAGGCGAAGGCGCCGCCATGATCCGCACTAAAGGCGAGGCCGGCACGGGCGACATCGTGGAAGCGGTCAGACACATGCGCAAGATCATGTCGCAAATCCGCAGGGTCACGACCCTGGCCGACGACGAGATCATGGCGGAGGCAAAACGGCTGCAAGCTCCCTATGAGTTGCTAAAGGAAGTGCACCGACTCGGTAGGCTGCCCGTGGTCAACTTCGCCGCCGGAGGCGTGGCGACCCCCGCCGATGCCGCTCTGATGATGCATCTGGGCGCCGAGGGGGTGTTCGTGGGGTCTGGGATATTCAAGGCTGACGATCCGGAAATACGGGCCAAGGCGATCGTCGAGGCCGTTACCCACTATCAAAACGACGACATGCTGGCACAGGTTTCGCGCGGGCTCGGGGAGCCGATGCGGGGAATCGCGGTGGAGCAAATGGCGGCGGAGGAGCTGCTGGCCAAGCGAGGCTGGTAGACCGGCCGGTCCGCGAGGTTCGATGGTAGGGCCAATGAGTTCGGTGGGCGTTCTCGCCGTACAGGGGGACTTTATCGAACACGTTCACATGCTGCAGCGGCTCGGCCGTCCGTCCCGCGAGGTGCGGCTACCAGAGGACCTGGGCAACGTAGACGGGCTGATTATTCCGGGCGGTGAGAGCACTACGATCGGCAAGCTCGCCAATCGATTCGGGCTTACCGACTTGATTCGGGAGCGGGCAATGAAGGGAATGCCGCTCTGGGGTACTTGCGCGGGCCTGATTTTCATGGCGAAGAACCTGGGCGCGCACGATCAACTCGGGCTGAATCTAATGGACGTATCTGTTGAACGCAATGCATTCGGCTCTCAGCTTGACAGTTTTGAGTCCGATTTATTGGTCGGCGCCCTGGGGGAGGAGCCGTTTCACGCCGTGTTCATTCGGGCGCCTGTCATAGACCGAGTCGGAGACGGCGTCGATGTCATCGCAACTTTGGCTGACGGGCGGATTGTGGCGGCCGAACAGAAAAATATGCTCGGAACCGCATTTCACCCCGAGCTAACGAAGGACCTGCGATTTCATGAATACTTTGTCGCCATGATCGGCTGATGTCGGTTTGCGTTCAGAATCGGTCAAGTGGTTAGAAAATCACGAATCTGGGATATTCCGCGCATAATTCGATCGTTCGTTCTGTCACCCAGCGGAGTGATCGGAGTTGTGCCCCCGTCCGGGAAACTCACGCCCGGATTGATCGCCGCGGTTTCGGCTCTGCCGATCGTTTCCAGGCGGTGTCACCCCTACATTTCCAGGGACGGCGGTAGATTTGGGCTTGCTCTGGCTACGCCTCGTCGAGTATCGGACCAGCTCGATCTTTCCTGGCTTCTCGTTCGATCCGAAAACGGCGTTGGCGTTAACGACGAGGCCTCGCGTCCTGACGACGAAACGCGGGTCGTATCCAATTTGGTCGAGGCTGTTTGCCTGAACGCGGTGGAGACTGGAATGGTTAGCGTGTTCGCTCGAATTCCTGAAGAATGCGCGCATCTCGAGGTATTTCAAAAATTAGGATTCACCGTTGTGGTGCGTGAACGCACGTACTTGAGAAGATCGACCGCAATCCCGGAGACCGTTGAACTCTTGAACTTCCGCAGCCAGGAGAAGCCTGACGCCTGGAGCGTACAGCAGCTGTATCGAGCGTGTACTCCGGCGGCGGTCCAGATCGCGGAGAATCTCACCAGCAGGACCTGGGAGCCTCCCCGTCGAACGTTTGCAGGACTCGGTGGGGTGCCGGACTCCGACAGTTTTGTGATTGAGGACCAAAACGGAATTGTCGCCTGGTTGCGAATCGATCGGGTTTCGAACCGGCCTTGCCGGTTCGCGCTGATGGCCCGGCCGGGAAGTCGCGAAGTCGTCCCATCAGCGGTTGATTTCGCTCTCGACTGGTTGAGCAACTACGCTCCTGAGTCTGTCATCACGACTGTGCGAGATTATGAGAACGGCACGATAGCGACGTTGGAGGAGAGCGGTTTCGAGGAGACTTACGCGAGGATTCTTATGGTTAGAAACCTCGGAATTCGATTTAAGGTTAGGGTAAAGGCCCCGTCGTTGGGGCGCGTGCCGAATTGAGAGTCAGGTAGGTCCGTCCTGAGAACCGTTGATATCCAGGGAACTCACCACGTCGCCGAGACCGACGCGGCCGAGCTCGATGATCTCCTTAGGATTTTTCCGGATGCGATCGCCGAGTCTATCCGAGCGCAGCCGGACTGCACCGATTTGATCGAGATTGTGCTCGATCTGGGCCGACGCCCCCTGGCTCGATTCCCGCCAGGTGAGATCGAACTGGGAATGTGGGAAGTAGACGATACAACAATCGATATGGTGGTCGAAGCCGTCGGCGAATTCAGCGACGACAATCGTGCCGGAATCGCTCGAGCATTGCATCGAATCTCCGCGATTCGCAACCGGTCCGGCAAGATCGTCGGCCTAACCTGTCGGCGGGGCAGGGCAATCTACGGCCGCGTAGAGATTATCCGCGACCTCGTTGAGTCCTCGAAAAGCATTCTTCTGCTGGGAAAGCCCGGCATCGGCAAGACGACCATGCTCCGAGAGGTCGCACGGGTGGTCGCTGAAGACCTGGGCAAGCGGGTGATCGTTGTGGATACGTCAAACGAAATCGCCGGTGATGGCGACATTCCGCACCAGGGGATTGGCCGGTCTCGCAGGATGCAGGTCGCTTCGCCTCACCTCCAGCACCGGGTGATGATTGAGGCCGTCGAAAACCACATGCCGGAGATCGTCATCATTGACGAGATCGGAACGGAACTCGAGGCCGCAGCTGCCCGCACGATCGCCGAACGCGGTGTGCAGCTGGTGGGCACCGCCCACGGGAACACGCTCGACAATCTGCTTTCAAATCCAACGCTGTGCGATCTTGTAGGCGGCGTTGAATCCGTCACTCTCGGCGACGATGAAGCCCGGCGCCGGGGCACGCAAAAGTCGATTCTCGAACGCCGGGCCGCGCCAAGTTTCGATGTCCTCGTCGAGATCAAGGATCGTGACCGGATCGTGGTGCATAGGGACGTGGCGGCGTCGGTCGATTCGCTGCTGCGGCAAGAGAGCTTTATGACCGAAGTAAGGATTGAAAGAGACGGAGAAATTGAAACTGATTTGGAGTACTCGGACGTTGAGGGTTCGGAGATGCTCACTTCGCTTAGCCCGCCGGTCCTTCCGGAAAGATATCCCGGACCGATGCGAATCTATCCGTTTGGAGTCAATCGCAAACGATTAGGTCATGCGCTGAAATCGCTTCACCTCGACGCCGAAATCGTGGACGCGATCGACAATGTGGACGTGCTGCTCACGCTTCGCAGCTACTACCGTAAGCGCCCCGCGCAGCTTCGCGTGGCCGAGGAGCTTAACGTTCCCGTTTATGTTTTGCGCAACAATTCGGTCGCTCAGTTACAGGCCTGTCTGGCCAACGTTTTCGAAATGCATATCGCGGCTCCACCGAGCGATCCGATAGCCGAGGCCGAGGCGGCGGCTCGCCAGGTGCTCAACACGTTGGACCCCGTGGAACTTACACCCGCGGATTCATTCACGCGCCGTTTGCAACATCAAATCGCGGAACGCTATAACTTGAAGTCATACAGCCTTGGGAGCGGACCGGGACGCAGGGTAAATGTCTCCAAGCGTCGATCCTCGAGCGGACGATAGTGATGTCGGAGTCCAGATCGGCTGCCGGGTATTTCATCGTATTCGAAGGCCCGGACGGCGGCGGCAAGACAATGCAGAGTCAGGGGTTGGCCACCCGCCTTCAGGAACTCAACCACGACGTAAAGTGGACACGTGAACCGGGCGGAACAGCGCTGGCCGAGTTGATCAGGGACGTAGTTCTTAAAGATATGTCTTACGGCCACATTTCTCCGAGCGTCGAAGCTCTTTTGCTTTCGGCGGCGCGCAGTCAGCACATCGAGGAGGTGATCCGGCCGAACCTCGAAGCCGGCCGCGTGGTTGTGTGCGATCGATACAAGTACTCGACCATTGCCTATCAGGGCGGAGGCTCCCGCCTGAACATCGCCGATCTCGAAGCGCTTAACAAGTTTTCGACTGACGGTCTCGATGCGGATCGTGTGATCCTCCTCGACATCGATTCCAAAGAGGGACTCCGTCGTAAGTTTCGACTTGGGGATGACCCGGCGTCCGGATCGAACAAGATGGAGCTGCGCGGCATCGATTATCACGAACGCGTTCGAGTGCAGTTTCGCGAGATGGCGAACGCAGCTCCGGATCGATGGATGGTAATCGACGGCGCGGCCGGACCCGACGAAATCGCTGAGGAGATCTCCAGCCGCGTTCTGGCAGAATTGGAGTCGAGGTCCATCTTGCCCGCGAGCGTAGGCTCGGGAAGGCCCATTTAACCCGTCGTGATCCGCATCATCCCCCGGACGGCATCTTGAGCACGGCGAGCGATCAGCGCTTGACGATGCGGCTGGTGGTGGCGATCGTCCAGGACGAAGATGCCGACTCGCTTGCGGACTCCCTCATCGCGGAGAATTTCGGACTCACCCGCATCAATTCAGCCGGTGGGCTTTTGCGGCAGGGGAATGTTTCTTTTTTGTTGGGACTGGAAGAAGATCGACTCGGGCAGTTGCTATCGATCATCCGTCGGAACTGCGTCACTCGAACGCAGTATGTCAATCCGCTTCCCCCGATAATGGAGCCGGGCGAGTTCTACATGCCGTATCCCGTGGAAGTCCAGGTCGGCGGCGCCACGGTCTTCGTATTCGACGTCGAGCGCTTCGAGCGCCTTTAGAGCGGCCCACCCTCGACAGATTCGCGAACATACCGCCCGCAGACTCGAATTGGACCGATTTGGGACATATTTCCTCGGTCGAATTGATGACGATGAAGCCGAGCGCTTTTCCAAGGCTCTGATCGTGATGGCCGGAATGCGCGCCGCCTCCAGGTCCGATGAAAAGCAGTTAAACGTGTACATAAATTCCGGCGGAGGTTCCGTGGGGGCGGGTCTCGCGATGACGGAAATGATGCACCGAGTGAAACGCGATTTCGGCATCAGGATTCGCACCGTAATTACCGGCTACGCCTATTCGATGGGTGCCATTCTCGTTCAGGCCGGAGACTGTCGAGTGATGGGCAAATTTTCGACCCTCATGCTCCATTCCGGCAGCTGGATGCTCGCGGGAGAAGATGCGCGTGTGTTTGAGGATTACAAGAAGCTCTCGGATCACTACAAAGCACTGGTCGGGGGCCTGTTTGCCGACCGGACGGGGAGTCACGATGCCCGCTGGTGGATCCGCTACATCTACTCCGGCCACGATCGCTTTCTGACGGCTCAAGAGTGCTTAAAGCTCGGCCTGGTTGACGTTGTAACGGGCGAGACTTACAACGATTCGACCGCCTGCTCTCCCTAGATCGGTCCAGCGGCCGGACATTCGGGGACTTACGGGCCGCAGGGATGCGGCGCCCGCCTCAGACTAGGCCCCTAACGCCGGGCGACGCGAATATTCTTGGCCAGGGCCACTGGGGGCGCGCATGCGAAATCTGGCCAGGAAATGTGCCTACTTAGAACCCTGCAAATAATCGTTGATTCGCCGGGCGGCCTCATGCAAATTCTCCCTTGAGTTCGCGAAGCTCAGCCGGAATGAACCTTTGCCGTGCGGGCCAAAGGCCGTGCCGGCAAGCACGGCGACCCCGGCTTCGTCGAGCAAACCAGTTGCAAGCTCCTCCGCGGACTGACGAAACCCTTCGACCTGCGGAAAAACGTAGAACGCTCCCCCCGGGACTTTGCAAGATACGCCGTCGATAGCGTTCAACTCGCCGACGAGTTGGTCGCGGCGCTGTCGAAATTCCTCGCCCATGGCTTTAACCGAGTCCTGAGGACCGGTCAGAGCCTCGATCCCGGCTCGTTGGATGAACGAAGCTGTGCAACTCGTGCTGTTCGTTTGCAGTTGCGCCATGGCGTCGGTGAGCCACCTTGGAGCCACCGAATAACCCATTCGCCAACCGGTCATCGCGTATGTCTTGGAAAAACCGTCGAGGAGTATCGTCTGGTCGGCCATCCCATCGACCGAAAGTATGCTGAAGTGCTCGTCGTCATAGATGATCCTCTGGTAAACCTCGTCAGTGAGGACGAAAATCCCGCGCTCTCGAACCAGTTCGGCAATGCGCTCGATGTCTTTGCGGGGAACCGTTCCTCCCGTCGGATTGTTGGGGGAATTTAGAATGAGAAGCTTGGTCTTGTCAGAAAGCAGCGACTCAAAGTGATCCAAATCGATCCGAAACTCGTTTTCGGGCAGCAGGGGGATCGAGACTGGCACCGCCCCGACGTAATTGACCATGGACTCATAAATCGGAAATCCGGGATCGGGGATCAATACTTCGTCGCCCGGATTGCAGAGGGCGAGAATCGAGAAGAACAGAATCGGCTTGGCGCCCGGGGTCACCAGCACGTCCGCCGCCGACACTTCCACGGCTCGCGACCGCGACACCTCGGCGGCTATCGTTTCTCGAAGCTCCGGCAGTCCGTGGGAAGGTCCGTAATGCGTCCAGCCCTCGCGGAGAGCTCGAATACCGGCCTCGACGATGTTCGGTGGTGTGTCGAAATCTGGTTCACCGATTTCGAGGTGAATGACCGATTTCCCTTTTGCCTCAAGTTCCTTCGCGCGAGCCAGGACTACAAATGCCGTCTCCGTTCCCAGTCGAGACATCGCGGTTGCCAGCTCGCGCTTAATAATGGTCGCCAATCCGCCTCCCGGTAATTTTTCAGTGATGTGAAGAACGTTCACGGAATCCGGAGCAGACGCTCGGGATAGAATCGCATTCCGGCCGAACTGAACGATGTCACACAGGATTTGGACTTGCAAATACAGCAGATGCGGGTCACAGACATGGAGGTCGTCAGCCGGACGGTTGCCAGCGCGTACCGAGACGCGGTCAGGCGGTTTTTCGGTGAATCGGCCGAGCGGCTTTACAGGCCTCGAAACGCGACTCAGCTGGAGGCCATGCGGCGTGAGTTTCCCGAGGGTTGTCTCGTCGCTACCGACGGACCCAATATTATTGGCGCGATTTTCGCGCGGAAATGGGGGCAACTCGGCTGGTTCTCATCGCTCGGAGTTGAACCCCATCTGCAAGGGCGCGGAACCGGCAAGGCCCTTGCGATTGCGTCCACTGAGTCCCTTCGGCGAGCCGGCTGTCACACGGTTGGCCTCGAAACCTGGGCGAACTCGCCGGGATACACGGCGATGTACGTTCGGCTTGGATTCAGTCCGGTCGCCATAACTTCGCAGCTTGTGTCAAACACAGACGTAACGTGGCCCACGGCGCGCCACAGTCAAATTCAGGAAATTGACGAGCTTCCGGCCCGACTTCGATTGGAAGTCGACGTCGCCGCCGATTCCATTTGCGACAAGCTCGTTCCTGGCATGTCGATCGCTCCCGAAATCGCCCGTGCGATTGGATCGACGGACAAATCGAGCCTCTGGCTTGTCAAGGACGACGCGATAAAGGGCGTTGGTCTCGTCGACTTGACCCCCGACTTCGACGGTACAGCGACTCACAGCGATATGTGGATCGCGATTCTCGATCCAGCCGACACGGACGCCGAGGACTTCATGGCTCTCGTCGGCAGGGCGGCTGATTACGGGCGTAGGGCTGGGCGAACGCGTCTGAATATCGATGTATCGAGCGACTATCCCAAGACTCTCAGGCTGTTGCTCGACTCCGGATTTACCGCCGCGAACCAGTTGCTCAGGTTCGTTGACAGTCAAAGCCACTACAGGGGAGTCGAGGACCGGCCCGTGTTCAATATCGGACGCTGGGCCACGTAGCGTTTTCGGACGCTAAAACACCGTTAGTCTCGCGAGGCGATTACCAGCATCCGGTCACCGGCGATGCTGAATTCCGAGCGATGGTAATCGGAGTAAACGCTCTGGACCGTGAAGCCGGCGCTGCGCAGTAGCAGTTCCATCTCGAAACGGAAGAAATAGCGCAGATCGTATCCGGATTGGCGGCGCTTGACTGAATCGTCGGATGCTACGGTGTCGTACATGTGCTCGACGGCGATTTGTTGGGCTTCGTAGTCCGACAGCCATGATACGAAATGCTTGATTCGCGCCCGGTTTACTCCCTCAAAATCCGACTGTAGGAGGACGGCCCCGTCTCTGGCGGACAACATTTCGGGATTGGCATTCATGACATCGATTGCAACGACGCCGCCTGGCTTGAGCGCCCTGAAAATGCCCGAAAGACAGGCCTCCTGGTCCTCGATCGTCAGCATGTGGCCAAATGAATCGAGGGCGCAGATAACAAGATCGAACTGATTGGAAAAGTCCAGGTTTCGCATGTCGAGTCGGCGGAGTTCCATTGGAACCCGGTTCCGCCGGAGCTTGCCGTTTGCGATGGTCAGCATAGTGTCCGAGGTGTCGACGCCGATTACGAACAGCCCGTCCGCTGCCAGCTTCAGTCCGACCCTGCCGGTTCCGCAGCCAAGATCCAGAACGTACGGTCCGGTGGCGCCGGCAAGGTCCTTGTAAAACTCGACATCCGAAATCAGGCCTTCGTGCTCGGCGTCGTAATAGTGCGCGAGGACGGTATATGGATCGCGCCGCGGCAGAGGGTCGTCACCGGCGGTCATTCGGTTCCCCTTATCGCGAGCCAGGTCAGTGCGGCTTCCGCGCCGAGGACGCAGACTGCTATCAGCAGAATGGTCGGCACACCCAACAATCCAGTCCGTGCTAGCAGCATGGCCATCATGATACCGGTGGCTCCAAGGAGAGCTTGTCGGGTGCAAGGCCAGCTATCCGCCGGGTGCTCCCGATCCGGTTCGGCCAGCCGGCGCAGCAGATATCCGCCCGACCAGATTCCAAAAAAACTGCCGAATCCGGCAAGCGCATAGAACGCCGCGATATTAGGGCCCGAATTCGGATCGGTAAAAAGCAGCAGGTAAATGATAGCGGCGAGGCAGATGAAGAATGCCGACATCACGGCCAGAAGAAGGCATCGCCGCCAGATGTAGAAGGCTTTTCGGGCACCCCGCGTTTCCCCCCGATACTCGGTCGATTTGGAGTTTGAAAACGTTGACGATGCCAAGCGCGCGGCTACACTTCGGCCATCGCCGTCTCAGCGGGCTGATGCTTGAAGTTCGGCAGAGTCGATGACTTGACCGTCCCGTTTTCCAGGGAAATTTGATAGTCGAACTGACGCGGGTCAACTGTGCCGGAAATTGAAAATACGAAAACCTGGCGGAAAACATCCCTGATCGCACCGCTGGTCAATGCCTGGACAATTCGATGCCGGCGAGGCCGATCTGTTAATGACACCGGATCATCGATGAACAGGAATCCCGGAGTGCCCGCCGCGGCCGGCACGAGAGCCGCCGAAGAACCAGCGAGTCGAAGAACCAGCTCCACCTGCTGACGCAGCCCTGCCGATGCGGCTGCAACGGGTAACCAGCAGCCGCCGCGCTCGTCCCACACCTCAGCGGCTCCCGACGGCTGTCGGCGAAGGTCGAAATATCTGCCTCCGACGAATTCTGGCAGCAGCTCCCGGCCCACATATTCGGCCCGAGCAGCCGTTTGGCGGACAACTCCGGCATCGGCCTTCGCGGCAATTTGAGCGGCCTGTTGTCGAATGGTGGTTTCGCGCTCAAGGCGCTCCACCTCAGTCGCCGACGAGTCGGCGTCAAGGTCTCGCCAGCTCAGGCCGATCGCTGATTCTCGCGATTGGACCTCCACCCTCGCCCCACTGATTTTCATTTGAAGTGAGGCGATCTCCGTCTCAATACGGTACTCATCACGGGCTGAGCCCTGCGCGAGATCGGGGAGCGCCGAAGAGAGCGACCCTTCTACGTCATCAGGGTCTGGCCTGACTCCGGCGTCGGCTGCCATCAGAGTGAGCGCATTGAGCGTCTTGTCGTGCGTGGCGTTGCGGTCTTCCAGCAGCGGCTCCAGATCTGCAATGCGAGCCGATATTTCCGCCAAACGGCCGGAGATTTCGACCGGATCCGGCGCGACCCCGGCGGCGTCGACGATGTCCGCGAGCATGTCCAATTCCTGCCCGTCCGGAAATTCGCTAAGGGAAGTTTCGGTCCATAGCTCGTTAAGACGGTCTACTCGCTGCGCTGCATTGCTACGGATTTCGGAACGGCGCGTTTGTATCGAATCAAGCTCAGTCTCGAGTCGCCGCAGCCGTGCCGCGTAGCCATCCAAATTCCGCAGTCGCTCATCGATCCGCGCAATCTCGAGATCAATTTCCTCGACGGTCGCGGCCAGTCTGTTTTGATCGATTAAATCGCTGGCCCGACGACGGTGTTTACGGAATTCCTCCATTGCCAACGCGTGATTGGCTCGCAGGACGTCAAGATCCGACCGCGATAGCTGATCTTCGGTGTTTACGATTTCATCGTCGATTCCGGTGAGCAGGAGTTCGTCGGCGACCGCATTTGAGGGTGCATCTTCGGCGGCGGTGTGCGCGGCGCGTTGCCGTGAAGTCGCAATTGCGGCAGACGCCAGCAACCCGAGGGCCAGCAGCGCCAGCGCGGCCGAGGGGACGAGTGTCGATAGATTCGACATATTTCCGAGTGCGAGCAAAGCCGTCCCGCCGAGCAACGCGATGCCTGCCGCTCCGGCCGTCGCGACCGACCCGAAAGGCCATCCGAGCCAGAACCGCTCCTTTCCGACGGGAATTCCGATCTCCGCCGCCATGCGCTTCAGGATCGACCGATCGGTTATCGAGTGGGAATCGATATCGCTTGATCCCGCGTTGACAGCGGACCGCTCTACGTTCACCTCGCGTGCGCCGCGCATCTCCAGAATTCGCGACCGGCGCGAGACCAGGTCATTGAGCGCCTCCTCAAGGCTTTCGTAAATTGCCGTCCGGTCGGCCATTTCGTTCGCCTCGGATTCGAGTCGACTTGCGTCCACAAGGCATTGACGCGCCTCAGTCAGCACAGGCAGCCTCCGGCTCGCTTCACCTGCTTCGACTTCGGCATCGCGTTCCGGCGCGATTTCCGTATTGATTGAGTCGATGCTGTCGCCCGCGGCGAAATCAGCTTCGATCGAGCCGCGCAGCGCGGCCAGGAGGGATTGAGTTGCAGATCGCGTTTCAGCTGTTCGCAGCTCTTCGCGCAAGGCGGTTCGACCGTCTTCCAATTCGGCCGCTAACTGGATTACTGAAGATAGATCCGCCGCGGCGGAACGGAATTCCATCTGCGCCCGGTGGATTCGGGCTGTGGCGAGCTGTGCGTTTAACGTGTCAAATTCGCCTTCGGCCGCCGCGAGGCGCGCGCCGGCCTCGACCAATTCCAGCCGCTGGCGCGCGGCACGAAGTTTGTCCTCGATTTCTGATCTGCGACCCAAATTCTCCGCGACGCGGCGCAATTCGTGACGTCGCGGGGGATCGAGACCATTGGTACCGGGCGACTGCCTGCTCGGTCGCGGTGCTGATAGGTCGCAGGTGCTGATAAAGCACGCCCGACTCAGATCTTCCGCGCTGAACCCGAGCAGTCGATCCATGCAATCCATGGCCTCGGTTTCGGATTCGGTCGTCGATCGGACGAATCCGTCGACGGTGACCATGCGGATACGGCTCGGATTCGATCGGGAGATAACCCGCTCGACTTCAATCGAATGGAGATCGCCCGCGAGCCGGACGAATACGGTCGCCTGCGAAGCCCCGGTTTGTATTAGAGATTCGGCCGTGGCGCCGGACGGTGGCAGCCCGGTAATTGCGAATCGAACCGCATCCAGAAGACTCGTTTTCCCGGCCTCGTTAGGGCCTTCGATCAGAACGCAGCCGGAATCCGGAGCATGAATGTCAATCGCGTCCAGGCCCTTGAAGTTGCTGCAGCGAATCGAACGTATGACTAGCAAAGCTGATCGTAGATCACGTTACGAACCAAATTCGGCTCGCAGGCACCTGAGGAGCAAATCGGCGGCGTCGACCGTCCCGCTGTGGGAACCGTTGGTGGTTTTGAGCGCGTCTACGGTGCGCCGAACCTCGTCATACGGAGAGGCGCTCGCGCGCGCGTGCGTGCCGTTATGTTCCCGCTCTACGCGCAGCCCACTTACGTCGATCACGAAGTCCGCGCAGCGTCGTGATGCCCATTGTGAGAGCTCGGCGAGTCCGGCGCGCCGGAATGAATCAGCGTCCAACCGACCGACGATCGAAACGCGGACTGCGGACCCCGGCAGCAAATTCGGCTCTATCTCCTGCATTAGCGCGGCCATCGCCCCGTCGCCCGCCAATCTGCTCGCAGCTATGCGCATTTCGGTGATTGGTCGTTGAATTCCGTCAATTACGACTACGTCTTCGATCCCCCTGGCGGAGATGTCCAGTCTTACAAATCCGCATTCAGATGGGTCGCCCACGGGACTGCCCGGCACGATTACGGTGGTATCGCCGAATACCCGGTGTTCCGCGACATGGGCGTGTCCGCTCACTAACACATCAACGCCTACCAGCGCTCGGACCGCATCGGCGTTTATGGCCGGCTCAGGGGTACGTGCTCCATTCATCCCTTCAACCGCGACGTGCGCGAGCAGGATGTGGAAGTCAGCATCGCAGCGCCGGTCGAGCAAACCCAAACTGCCGTGATCATGAGCGCTTTCGGGGTGCCGCGGAAGACTTGAAATTGCGATGTCGCGTTGACCCAATTGCAGTGGGAAGGGGGCGCTCGCCGCCGCGCGATCCAGGTTCACGAGGAGCCCGAGCTGCGCGAGCAGTTCTATTGCCGACGCGGCGCCCGTCGGCGGTAGGTCGGCATCTCCGCAGATCGCCCCGACAAAAACCTCGGCCTGTCGTAAGTCGCGAAGGATCCCCGCCGTAAACGCAAGGTCGTCGGGATTCGGCGCCGGAGAATCAAACAGGTCTCCGACGATGAGCAGCGCATGCGCCGATTCTTTGGAGCAGTACTGGGCGACTTTTCTGAAGGCATCGCGATCGATCAGACTCGCATTCGTCGAATCGGTGTCCGACCCGCTGCCCGATTTCCGGCCCAGATGATTGTCGGCGGTGAAAACGATTCTGGCGCGGTGGCCGTCAGCGCCGAGAGTCTTCATGCCGGGAAGCCACAGCTTTCACGAAGCCTCCCAGCGTTCACGCGTGTTCAAGAATGTTATCAATGGTTTATCGGCGAGACAACAAACTGGCCCGGGCATGCGTCCGCATCTGAACAACTGTGGTACTTTGACTCGGCGAGCGCCTGCAGCGGCTCGAATCATGCCATCAGGCGTCGCTTCATCCTTAATTCTCTCGGCTGACCGAAATTGGTAACAATCCGCAAAAACATCGATGCAATGCTCGGCTACATTCCGGGTGAGCAGCCACGAGAGAGTGGCTGGATAAAGCTCAACACCAACGAGAGCGTCGAGTGTTCACCGGCGGCGCTAAGGGCGATTCGGTCGATCGAACCTGACGATCTTCGTTTGTATCCCGACGCCATGTCGAACGAATTGCGCGCCGAGCTTGCCCGGCGATTTGACGCCGAGCCTGAGCAGTTCGTGGTCGGGAACGGGTCTGATGACATTCTCAATCTGCTGATACGAGCGACCTGCGAAGCCGGCGACAGCGCGGTATTCACGATGCCCAGTTATTCGCTTTACCCGGTAATGGCGCAGATCCAGGGAGCGAGGAGTGTAGAAGTTCCGCTCGGAGCCGATTTCACGTTGCCCGTTCGTAAGCTCTCCTCGACCCGCGGCTCAATCCTTTTCATCACAAATCCCAACAATCCCGCCGGTACGTGGTACCCGCCTGAACAGATCGCCGAGATTTGCGAATCCGGTCAGAATCTGGTGGTCGTGGACGAGGCGTATGCGGATTTCTCCGGCGAAGATTGCTCTCGGCTCGTACAGCAGTATTCGAACGTTTGCGTCGTGCGCTCGCTTTCCAAAGCCTACGGTCTGGCAGGCCTCCGAGTGGGTTACATGCTGGGCTCGATCGAGCTTGCGACCAATGTTGTAAAGGTAAAGGACTCGTATAACGTAAGCAGCGCGGCCCAGATCGCTGCCGTTGCCGCGCTTCGCGACGATGAGTGGGCCCGGGCATCGTGGTCGGACGCGGCCCGGCGCAGGGACTGGCTGTCCGAGAAGCTAACGAGTGAATTGGGCCTGACGGTCCATCCGTCGAGGGCAAATTTCGTTCTTGTCGACTTCGGGGATAATTCGGCTGTGAACGTATTGGACTATCTCCGCGACCGAAGGATTCTCGTCCGCCATTTTTCGGATAATCCTCAGGTAAGTAACTCGCTCCGAATCTCGATCGGTAGTCAGGATGATTTGGATGCGTTGTTTGATGCGCTTCGCGCGGCACTTGAGGACCGGTAAGCGGTTGCGATCGATCACACAGCCTGCTTGAGATCGAACCGTCAAGTAGACTATTGCGTTAATTTGCCGGGCCGTCAGGTCCGGCTGCTCGCCGCCCACTTTTGCAAGAGGAAAACATGATCCGGATAGTTCCCGTCTCGATTGTGATCGCCCTGCTATTCGCCGCGTACTTGACGTGGGACATGCTTCGACGTGACCAGGGCAACGAGCGCATGCGCGAGGTCAGCGGCTTTATTTACGAAGGCGCTGTGGCGTTTCTGAAGCGTCAGTATCGGACAATTGCGGTCCTTGCCATTCTCGCGGCGCTTGCTCTGTCAGCGATCGTTGGGTTTTTAGGCGAGGAAACCCCGCCGGGCGAAGGGGCCGTAACGATAGATGGATTCGATCTTGCCTGGCACACCGGCGTGGCTTTTCTGATCGGGGCGTTCAGCTCGGGACTGGCCGGAGTAATCGGCATGCTTGCCGCCGTAAAAGCCAACGTTAGAACCGCAAGGGCCGCTGAATCGTCGCTCGGTGAGGCGCTTACCGTCGCGCTGCGCGGCGGAGCTATTTCCGGAATTCTGGTTGTTTCCCTCAGCTTGCTGGGCGTGTATGTGCTCTTCCTCCTTTTCGGCGGTCTTGAAAATCCGGCTCTCGCTCCATTCCTCATCGTGGGCTACGGATTCGGCGCCAGTTTTGTTGCGCTATTCGCCCAGCTTGGCGGCGGAATCTACACCAAGGCGGCCGATGTTGGAGCCGACCTCGTTGGCAAGATCGAGGCTGGGATTCCTGAGGACGATCCTCGCAACGCTGCCGTGATCGCGGATCTCGTTGGCGACAACGTCGGTGACTGTGCCGGACGCGGAGCCGATCTTTTCGAATCCACTGCCGCGGAAAACATCGGCGCCATGATTCTCGGCGTTGCGCTTTATATCGCCACCGGAAGCAACGACGAGGCCTGGATTCTGTTTCCGCTCGTCGTTCGCGCACTCGGTCTGATCGCGTCGCTGGTGGGACTGGCTTCCATCCGACCTTCGATGGTTAAGGATCCGCAGCGCGCCCTCGATTTCGGCTTCTGGGTTACCGCCGGTTTGTCGACGGTCGGGATGCTGATTGCAAGCATTGTGATGCTGAACAGTATTTGGTTTTTCTTCGCCGGCGTGGTTGGAATTCTTACAAGTGTTGCGTTCGTTTACATCACGCAGTACTACACCGCTGGTTCCTGGCGACCGGTGCGCGACATCGCCGAAGCTTCCAGAACGGGCCCCGCAACCAACATCATTGCCGGAGTCGCCGTCGGGTTTGAGACGACCGCCGCCCCAATTCTCGTGATTTCCGCTGCTCTGGGGGCCTCGTTCGTATTAGGTCGTGAAGGTGCGGAAGCTCTAAACATCGTGACGGACAACCCGATGGCCGGCGGCATTTTCGGAACCGCGGTTGCAACCATGGGAATGCTCATGAGTGCGGCATACATTCTGGCCATGGATACGTTTGGACCGATCACCGATAACGCGGGCGGAATCACCCAATTCTCCGGCGCCGACGAAGAGGCGCGAGCGATCACGGATGGTCTCGATGCCGTCGGTAACACCACAAAAGCTCTCACCAAGGGATACGCCGTCGGATCGGCTGCGCTTGCCGCGTTCCTGCTGTTCAGCGCCTACCTTGAGAAGGCGCATCTCGACTCCGTAAACATCGCAAAAGTTGAGGTCTTCATTGGCGCGATGCTCGGTGCGATGCTCGTATTTCTGTTCAGCTCGATGGCCATCAAGGCCGTGGGAACCGCGTCGAGCGCGATCATCGAGGAAGTGCGACGGCAGTTCCGCGAACATCCGGGAATCATGGACGGCTCCGAACAGCCTGATTACCAGGCGGCTGTCGATATCGCCACGAAATCCGCTCTGAAAAATATGATTGCACCGGGACTCCTGGTGATCCTGGCACCCGTCGTTGTGGGAATCGTCTTGCGAGCCGAGGCGGAGGCTGCCCTGCTTATGGTCGGCACAATCGCGGGAGTGATCCTCGGAACCGCGTTGAACAACGGCGGCGGAGCGTGGGACAACGCAAAGAAATACATCGAATCCGGAGCGATGCTGGATTCGGACGGAAATGTTGTCCAAAAAGGCTCCGCCATCCACGAAGCCGCAGTCGTCGGCGACACAGTGGGCGACCCGTTCAAGGATACGGCGGGGCCGTCGTTGCACGTTCTGGTCAAGCTGTTGAGTACGATCACATTGGTCCTGGCCCCGGTTTTCATTTAGGACCGGAGGACGTTCGCAAATGGGCGAATATGAAATCGCCAATCTAACGTCCGTGCCCGGCGCGGCGATGGGATGGCAAGCTGGCCGCGACTGACTGGGTGGCGGCGGCCCTCCTGGGGATCGTTCAAGGAATTACAGAGTTCCTTCCTATAAGCAGTTCGGGCCATCTGATCGTCGTCCCGTGGCTGGTGGGTGTGGAGTCACCGGTTTTCACCGGTCTCACATTCGGGGTCGCGGTGCATGCCGGCACTGGATTGGCAGCGGTTTCGACGATGCGGCTTGAATGGCGTCACCTGCTGGTTTCGGCAGTGTCATCGCAACCGCAACTTCGCTCCGACGCGCGCCGGAAGCTTGCAGCCGTCATTGCCGGCACGGGAGTAGTGGCCGCCGTAGGTTTATTGCTGGAATCCGTCGTTGAAACGACGCTCCGGGAGCCGTGGATCGTGGGGCTGGCGCTGGCCGGTGGCGGGGTCGCGCTCTACCTTGCCGATAGAATCGGCGAAGCCGAAAGTGGCAACGGTCGATCGTTTGCCGTCTTGCTTGCCATAGCAGTCGCGCAGGCAGGCGCGCTCATTCCCGGCGTTTCCCGATCGGGATTGACCATAACGGTCGGGAGGGCGCTGGGATTGGGAAGGGTAGAGTCGGCCAGGTTCTCGTTTCTATTAATGGCGCCGGTGATTCTTGGGGCGGCGGTCCTGAGGGGATTCCGTCTGGCGCAAGCCGGCGCTACGCAGGACGAGTTGGCGATTCTCGGTGTCGGAGTCGTTTTGTCGGCCGTTTCGGGCTATTTCGCAGCGCGGTGGCTGTTGCGATACTTGAACGAAAGGGGGTTTGCGGCATTTGCCCTGTATCGGACTGCGGTTGGAATAGGCGTGTTGATCCTGATTGCGACCCGCGGCTAATCTCGGACCAGGCCCCGGATACAAGTCATCCAGAGTCCGAAGCGTGATTAGAAGCCGTCAAACTCCGGGCGCCACGTTCCGGCGACGAAGTCGTGAAGAGCCTCGGTGGCATTCGCACGCAGATCGACGTCGTCAGGCGTATGAACTTGCAAGAGCCTTCTGAAATCGATTGAGGTCACATGAGAACCCCGAGCCCTGACGGTCGGCCGAACGTACTCTGGATCACGACGGACCAGCAGCGTTTCGACACGATTGGCGCTCTCGGCTATCCCCATATGCACACTCCAAATCTCGACCGGATAGTCGACAGCGGCGTGGGATTCAGTCGCGCATATTGCCAGAGCCCCATTTGCACGCCCAGCAGAGCCAGCTTCATGACTGGCAAATACCCCAGCGCGGTCCATCAGAACCGCAACGGCGCAGCCTATTTCCCGCCGGGGTATCGTGAGGAGCCGCTGCTTGTCTCAAAACTGTTGGCAAACGCGGGGTACGACTGCGGTTTGGTGGGGAAGCTTCACCTGGCCTCAAATAGGGGACGCCGTGAAGAGCGTTCGGACGACGGCTTCCGGTATTACCAGTACAGCACCCGGCCGGATGACCCGACGTTTCTACACGAGGATTATCACCTTTGGCTAATAGCTAAAGGCCAGGAGCCGGCGAACGTCCTGGGTCGCAAAGCGAAGGAAAGACACGGACACGAACGATTCTTTCCGCCTTCATCCGATGACGACGGCACGCTCGCACCGTTGCACCAGGCAACCTGGTGCGCCGAGAAGGCGACGGAGTTCATCACAACGCCCCGGGAAGATCCCTGGTTGCTTTGCCTTAATTTCTACTATCCGCATCCTCCCTTCGATCCACCGTGGGAGTTCTACCGTCGTTTTGAGCCCTCGTCACTGCCTCGTCCTCACTATCTAGAGTCGGACCTGGAAAACCAGGCAAAGCTCAGCGGGATTACGTTCCAGACGGACGCGCGAAGACCGGACGAGCGCGACATCCAATTGGTGCGGGCCGCGTACTACGCGATGATCGAACTCGTGGACGAGCAAATCGGACGACTTCTCGAGGTTCTGGCGGATTCCGGCGAGCTAGAGCAGACGTTAATTATCTTCAACAGCGATCACGGTGAGATGCTTGGAGATCATGGATTGACCCGCAAAGGCTGCCGGTTTTACGAGGGATTGGTGCGAGTTCCGCTTCTCTGGTCGTGGCCTTCTTCGCTGGCGGAGGGATTAGTGAGCGATGCGCTGGTAGAGCTGACTGACATCGCGCCGACGGTGCTCGAAATCGTCGGCCTGGATATTCCGCGGCAAATGCACGGCCGCTCACTGCTTCCGATCCTCACGGGACAATCTGCTCCTGACCATCACCGCGAGCATGTCCGCTCAGAGTATTACGATGGTCAGGGAGGCGAATCGATGTTTGGCACGATGTATAGAGATCTGCGCTGGAAACTCGTTGTTTACCATGGGCACCCATTCGGTGAGTTATATGACATGGATAACGATCCAGGCGAGTTCACCAACCTGTGGGACGATCCCGATTCGCAGGACGTAAAGCTACGCCTCATGAAGGAAAGCCTTGATTCAACCGTGCTGGCGATGGATATTGGCCCTCCGCTCACGCCCCCGCTGTTATGACTTCCAGGTCAGACGCGGGATCCAATTCTTATAGGTGAGGTCATCGATGGAGGCGTGGGAATTCCGCACATATCATGTGATCCCTTCCCTCTTTGATTGTTGATCGTCAAAACTCATGGCGAGAGCTTTCTCCCTTTCGATCATGAACGTCAAAGCCCTTCCCTCTTTGACGTAGTTGAGAATGCTGATGACAAGTCCTCCCATCGACCGAAGTTCTGACTCGAAGAATACGAACACCTGAGTAACGAAGATGTTCACAAGGATCCCGCGCATGAACCAGCGATAGGCGTCGACGCGAGAACGACGAAGCCTCGACGCCCCAATGAGGATCATCGCAGCAGCGACCGATGAAGACACGACCTGGGCCGCGCTGACGAACGTGGCTTCTTCCTCCGGTACGTCAGCCAGGGCGACGGCGAGGAGAACTATGGCGCCAATCAGCTACAAAATCGAGAACAGGACAAACAATCCCGTGAGTCCTGCAGCGAACAAACGGTTCAACACCACACGGCTGTAATACCTGATTAACACGGTGGAAAGTCTCGAATAGAGTCTCCGGTCGGCCCCTTCCTCGGTATCCAGGCCGCCGATGTACTCCCTGAGTGCTCGAACGGATGGATTCGCGGGTTCCATCGTTGCCATGAGATCCATCGCTTCGCGTTTGGATCTGCTGTCCAATCTTCCGCCTGCTGCAGCTCCAAGCTGGTTAAGAATGTTGGCCACAGCCTCTTCTAGGGTGGACTTTCTGTTCTGGTGGAGTACGCGAATTAGCAGGACGACCCCAATGAAAATGATGTAGATAATGCCAATAGTCGGTTGGAAGAAGTAATCGTTGTCGCTGGTGATGAACTTACCCAACTCGTCGATGAAGGTGCCAAATCCAATTCCAGCAAGGATGGCCGATACTTTCTGCGCGGCCCGACCCAGGAAGCTGAATAGCATCAAAAGGGCTAGCACCATGAACACACCGCCCCAGAGCATGTGGGCGATATGCAAACCGTCTCCCCCTGGCTGGGGATAGCCTGCCGCCGCCAGGAAGGCGCGAATTGCAAGAACAGAGAAGACGCTGGCGATGAGAAACAGCTCGACCAATTGCGGAGCGTCAGTATTGCGAACCAGAAATCTTCGGAGTTGCATCGTCTGACACTCTAGCTACGTTCGGTCCGGGGCGCTGGATAAGTACAGGGAACCTGTGGGACGATCCCGATTCGTAGGGCGCAAAGCTACGCCTCATGAGGGTAAGCCTTGATTCAACCGTGCTGGCGATGGATATTGGCCCACCGTCCTCGCCGGAAGCCGACGTCAATTATCGGGTCTGAGGCGAACGGCGAGGGCAGGCGACCCCGTTCATTCCCCGGTGAAGCAACGGATCTGGCAACACGGGCAATTCGTAGCAGCAGGCGACAATACACTACCGCGGTAGGTCGCGAATACTTGTCGGAATTTCCGGCTGGGGTTGCTCACCTTCCCGCAATCTGACGGCGAAGGGGTCGGCCTCAATCGCCTTTTTTGCAACTTGATGCAACCTCGCCGCGGAGACTCGTCGCACGACGGCTTCGCCGATCACAATTTCGCTTTGAGCCCCGGCACGGATCAAATCGCCGTTCAGCTTGTTGAAGTCGGACGAGTATGTGAAGTCCTGTCGCTTCGATGGAAGAAGCCGTTCATGACCCTCTTCGTCAATGATTCGAGCACCGGGCAGGTCTTTGAACCTTACATACGCGGGCGCCAGCTCCTCTTCAACCGCTTCAAAGGTCGTATTCGAGCTGTGAGAAACGCCGAGCAGAAGAATCTGGGCGTCAGTAGCCATTAGCTTCTGATACGGGCTTTCGGCCCCGCAGTTAGTGACAGAGTGCGTACTTGTCAAGAACTCGGCCTCGGGGCCGAAAGCGGAAATTGAATCGATCATATGGTGACTTCGACCGGCGCTCCGATTCCGGATGGCTTCCGAAATTACCCCGCGATCGGACGGGGTGTTGTTAACGTCGAATAATGGGTCTGGACCCAGGCCCGCTGAAGGTCGACCGGCAGGCGCCGCAACGGTCCCGGCGCGACCTACCGCCGCGACGAGCGCGTCTACGACCGTCTCCGCACCACCCTCGACGTATCCAAACTTGCTCAGCGAAGAGTGACAGAAGATCGTGTCTCCGGCCTGGACGCCCACACGTCTCAAACCCTCGATCAAGTCGTCGACACCGACTTTGAGGCACTTCTCTCTGCGGATCGCAATATCGATTTTCGTCATGGTCGTTGCCTCCCAGCTGCACTTTAGATACCAGATCGACGTAACGAGAATCAAATCCGCCATCACGGTACGCGACTTCCAGAGGGAGAGCCTAAAGGTTTTCGATGAGCCGCTGGCTCCGTCCGTATACACATCGTTAAGAATCGGCAACTCCGCTAAAAAGGGTACGATCCGGTGCCGGGATAAACGAGGGAGGCCCCTAACGCCCGCGCTCGCACAGCACGGATTTTTACGTCGTGTCCGGATCGTGCGGGATTCTCGCTCCAATCGTTTGGTTAATGAGCACACGAATCCGCGCTGAAGCGTTCGACGCCAATTCGAGAGCCGATTTGGAAGTCGATGCAGTATGGCAAGAGATCGCCGCGCTGGCGCCAATTCAGAAAAGGCTCGCGCTATTCAACTGGCTTCAGATAGCGGGAATGGTAATGCTGATCCTGGCGACGCTTGGCGCCTACTTGATGATCAAACCGTCGGGGACGATCGCCTCACTTACTCTTGCTGCGATATCGGCGGGGGCCGTGCTCTCGGTCGCGGTTCGCGCGATTGACCTGGGGGTTCTGTATGCAATCGTTCCCGAATTCATCAGAACCGCCGAGGACGCGAACCGGACCGGGCTGATCGATTCCCATGAGTCCATTGTGCCCGTTCAGAATCTCGCCAGTGATCTTTCCCTCGCGCTGCGATCGGGCATCGGCGCCCTTCTGGTTTGCGTTGCGATAATTCGAGCAGGCGCATTCCCGAAATGGTTTGGGTGGGTGTCGTTTGTTGTCGCGATCGCCGCCTGGTTGGAGCTCGTAGTGAAAATGCTCGACACCGGTGGAGATACATAGTCATTCGTCGTTGACGTTCGCGTGGGACTCTTTCGAGTTTGGGTCCTGGCAGTGGGGATTCTCATCCTGAGATACGCGGGGATCTTGCGGATCGGCCGGTCCGGCTCGCCAGAAGCCAACGTCAATTCTCGCGTCTGAGGCGAAGGGCACCTGCGGATTTACGCTCGTCCCGGTTCTCGCAGCAAGCGAATCCCGGGCTGTTAGCCACCTGGGTTACGACATCGATGACATGAGGTTGGTTGATTGTGGGAACGCGATTTGCAGTTGGCGTCCGGAAATCTGACGGAGCGGTCTCACGCCTCCCCTCCAAGCGCCTTGATGCGGTCGCCGATGGGAGGATGGGTGAGAAAGAGGCGGTTTAGCCAGGCGCCGGCTTTTTCGGTTCGCCGGCCGCCTTCGTTGTCTATGGCCGACTCGATCCACAGGTGCGCCGCGGCCCGGCTGGCCGTGCGAACGACCGTTCGGTCGGCCCCTAGCTTGCGGAGCGCGGAGATGAGTCCGCTGGGATGACGGGTCAATAGCGCGGCATCGGAGTCGGCCAGAAACTCCCGCCGCCGCGAGATTGCGAAGTGCAACAGCCGCGCGAAGATAGGGGCCAGTATCAGCAAGACCACGGCCAGAATCACCGGAATGGCTGCCGCCGAGCCAGACCGCGCGCAACATCAGGTCGCCGACCAGCACCACCAGACCGATTAGCGTGACGGAGATCGTCATCACCAGCGTGTCGCGGTTCTTGATGTGCGAGAGTTCGTGGGCGATGACCCCTTCCAGCTCGTCGCGGTTCATCTTCTCCAGGAGGCCCGTGGTCACGGCGACCGCGCCGCGCTTGGGATTGCGTCCGGTGGCGAAGGCGTTGGGCGCGGGATCTTCGATGACGTAAATCCCTGGCTTTGGAATTCCAGCGGCCAGACTTATCCCTTCCACGACGTTGTGCAATTGGGTGAAGTCGTTCTCCTGCGCCTCCCTGGCGCGCGCCATCCCGAGCGCTATTCCGTCGGAAGCGAAGTACGAACCCCAGACCATCACCAGCGCGACGACCAGCATGACCACGGACGGCCCCCAGCCGGCCTGGAGGTACACGCCGACCGCCCAGCCGACGGCGAACGCCAGTCCCGCGAACACGAGCATCAGCCCAAGCGAACCCCGAACGTTAGACGCGCTGCGGTCGTAGAGATTCACGCCGGTCCGGCTCATCGCCGTGAACGCCAGCCGTGAGGAGCATCCGGCACGTCTCCGACTCCGAAGCGGGCGTCTGGACATCCCACAGAGCGTACGAGCCGACTTGCTGGCCAATCTGTCGCAACTCGAGCGGAGGCTGGGTAGCCGCGGTGAGCCGCGCCTCAACCTCCCCGTACTCGCGCTGGCGTTGTCCTTTGCTCATGCTGCTCCGCCGCTGGCAGGGCGACGAATATCGCCGCCGGTTAAGACTCGAAGTCCTCTTCGCTGACGACTATCATCTCGGCCAATGGGGGTTGCAGTCCAGCCGATGACATCGCGGAGGCCGAGCTCGTGGCGAAACCTTCACAGCAACGTAAGGAGCACGATGTCAGATGGTTAATTCAGGTCGTTGAATGGAGTTGCGGCACGCTCGTTGAAGCGATGTCCGGATGACTGGCGATTAAACCTCCCATAGCCGAGCGAGGCAGGCTGCCTGGACTTTGACGCCGCAGTCGATGTGCTGTGCGGACACTTCGCGAGGTCCTCCTCGGCGTGTCAGGCAAGATGAAATCCTGCGTCAGTGGAGTGTCGGACCGGACAGAACCGATCTTGCTCGCTTTCGTCAATCGGCGTTCGATTGACCTACTTGAAATGAAAAGAGTTCAGCCCCCCTTAACGTGAACCGCAGGCGCCGGTAGGGCGGCGATACGTGCCCGAGCGATGGCGTGGCGGCGCGGTTTTACATACAGCGTGCGCGACTCTACGGATTTGCGTGGGAGTAAAAATCGGCTACGCGTGATTCGGGCGTGCCGGTGTCAGGTGCCTTCCCCCGTTGAAGGTCCTAGAAGCTGTAGTCAGCTCTGAGGACGGATTCGTCACGCCAGCGTTCGCTGGTTTGCTCGATTCGCCTGGTGCGAACGGCCAGACCCGAACAGTGCTGCGCAAGAGTTTGAAAGAGCGCGTTGGCGATCAGCATATGGCCAAGGTCGTTGGCGTGGACGCCGTCGTAATGGACCATCCAGGGCGCACCGCCATACGCGTGATAAACGTCGCAAAAGAGACTTCCAGTGGCGAGAGCGACCTGCTCGGTAATAAGGTTGAAACTTTCGAAAACATCGGGGCTGGCCTTGTCGAAGCGCTCGTAGCTTTCGTAATCAGTCATGAAGTACGGGCCGGGCAGGACTATGAGCGGATCACAGGCTGTTCGTATCGAGGCGATCAGACTCGTCAGCTCGTCACGGAACATCTCGACTGGAGTGCCACCCCGGGCATCGTTCAGCCCGTAGGAGATAATAAGCAGATCCGGATCGTGCGCAATGACGTGCTTGTCAAGGCGCTCGTTTGCCGCAGGTTTCCCGGAAAATTCGTAGTTCGGCGATCCGGTGGATATGAGGTTCGCCCCGATGCCGCTGTTTATGAGTTTGACGGGTTCATCCTGAAAGTCGCTTATCAACGCAGCGAGAAGAGGAGCCCAGCACCGCTCCGGCGTCGAACTCCAGCCCCCGGCGGTCGTGCTCTCGCCGAACGTCACCAACACTCGAAACGGATCGGAATGCCAGTCATGCGGTTCCGGTCCGGAGGACGGGTTCATTCTTGCACTCCCGTACGTCTCGACCATGGAATTCGCACGCCTTTCCTAGAAATGGTTAGCCGCGGCCCGGCGCTTGCCCGTTCGCCGCGTATGCGGTCAGGATTCTGCCCCGTTTGCTGAAACGCTGCAAATCGCGACCCGACTGCTTGCGGCTCTACTTTCCCACAAGCTGCGGCTGCGCTCCCTCCGGCCAGTTGAGTTTGCCGACGAACAATCCACGTGTTCGGTTTGTCTCTCGATATCGAAAGTCCGCGGGATCCCCCGAGGAATGCGTAATCCACCACTGATCTTTCCAGTTGAAGACTTCCGACGCGTGGCAATACCCAGGCGGACTACGAGGTCTACAACCCGATCATGAAGGAGAAAGAGCAACTGCTCTCGATGGACGAGCCGCTGAGGTTCATTTTCAACCACTCCGCTTGGCGCGAGGGTTGGGACAATCCCAATGTCTTCCAGATCTGCACGCTCAGCCAGACTCAGAGCGCCGTCAAGAAACGGCAAGAAATTGGCCGCGGTCTGCGATTGCCGGTGCACCAGAGCGGTCGGCGCGTATTTGACGAGTCCGTGAACAAGCTCTGCGTGATGGCCAACGAGAGCTACGAGGATTTCGCCCGTGCGTTGCAGAGTGAGTACGAAGAGGATTGCGGCGTCCCGTTCGGTAAGGTTCCGCTGACAGCGCTTGCGAAAATAACCCGGGTGGTTGACGGGACGGAAAAGGGGATTGGACGCGTAGCCGCGGAGACGTATGACCGCGCGGCCGGCTTAGCCGGCATGGGATTCACGGCGATAAAGCTTGGCTGGGGGCCTCTGGGCCGGAGCCGCGACCGCGACATCGCCCCGGTTTGCGAAGGGCGACGCGGCGCTGGGGCGGATGTCGACCTGATGATCGACGCAGGCCAGCCCCGGGGACTGGCGCACGGCGCTTCAGCGAGCGCGGGACTTCGCCGAATTCAATCCGTACTGGATCGAGGAACCCCTGCATCATGAAGATTTGGACGGATACGCAAGGCTCACCGCCGCCAGTCCCGTCGAGATCGCGGGTGGTGAGCGGGAGGCGACGTATGCGGGGTTTGAGCGGTACATCGTCGAAGACGGGGTGGACTGGGTGCAGGTGGACCCCGATCGATGCGGCATTTCGCTAATGGTGGAGATCGGGTGGCTCGCGGCACGCAGCGAAGTCAAGTCCGCATAAGTTGCAGGACGCGGCGGACCGGAAGAGAATCGGACGCGGGCCGAACCGAATACATGGGGGAGCCGGGTGGAGTGTGAGCCCCGCGGACATGAGAATCGGGCTGGTGCGGCGTTTTGCGACCAGTGCGGAGCGGCGTTGAAGAGCACTTGGCCGCACTGCGGGGCGAACGCTCGTGCGGAGGTTAGCTGACCCGCGCCAGCGGCAACCAGACGTTCTCAGGCGATATTACTGGCAGCGGTGATGTGGAATGGCTCATGTGTCATCAGGCTGACGGATCAGCGCGTTTCGTTGGACTTCAGCGGATAGAGGGCGCCGTTGAGGGGCGGAACGGAAGCTTCGTCGTCGAGTCGAGCGGCGATTTCGACGGCGGCCGGGCAATCGGGACATGGTCAGTGCTTCCGGGCTCCGGCAACCAGGAACTGGCAGACCTGAGGGGAGAGGGCCGATTCGAGGCGCCACTTGGCCCAAAAGCGTCGTTTATTCTCGACTACCGGCTCGGGTGACCCCACCGACAACGAATAGCTCGGTCCGAAGCTGGAAATATTGGAGCTAAGGCGGAAGTCTGGGAGTGAAGCTCCTCTCTGCTCCATAGATCTCGGCACTGCCGAGTCGCCGTCGTCCGAATTGCCCGGGCCCTGGCGGCATCCCCGCATGAATGACGAAAAATGTTAGAAGTTTCTGCACGAGATACCAGAGGCCGTACGCCACGACGGACGGCACCCGATCGCTGTTCTGCCGAAGCCACCGCACGGCCCACGATTTGCACTCATTCCGACA